>NZ_CP129235.1:0-2400000 GCF_030413635.1 Planococcus shenhongbingii
GGATAGTTATTCACGGGCTTGTTTATAAAGGTTATCCACAAGCTGTGATTTTGTGTATGATATACTTAAAAAATATTTTACATATAAAGGAGAAGAGCTATTGGAACACTTAGACGAACTTTGGTCGAGTGTCTTAGCCCAAGTTGAAACTAAAATCTCCAAACCCAGTTTTGAAACATGGTTAAAATCAACAAAACTTTTATCCTATCAGAATGACACAGTGACAATTTCAGCGCCTAATTCGTTTGCACGTGATTGGTTGGAAAACCATTACGTGCATTTAATTACTGGAATTCTTTCGGATTCTACAGGCAATGATCTGCTGATAAAATTTGTTGTGCCAAAAGATCAGGATATGGACGATTTTCAACTTCCTGCCCCTCGCATAAAACCAGGGCAAAATGAGCATCAGGAATTTCTTCCTGGCATGTTGAATCCAAAATATACATTTGACACATTTGTTATTGGATCCGGCAACCGCTTTGCTCACGCTGCTTCATTGGCAGTAGCTGAAGCCCCTGCAAAAGCGTATAATCCGCTGTTTATCTATGGAGGAGTAGGACTTGGCAAGACACATTTAATGCACGCAATAGGACATTATGTCCTCGAACACAACCCGAATGCCAAAGTGGTTTACTTGTCTTCGGAGAAATTCACGAACGAATTCATCAACTCGATTCGTGATAACCAAACCGTTGATTTCCGCAATAAGTACCGCAGTGTCGATATTCTTTTGATTGATGATATTCAATTTTTGGCCGGTAAAGAACAGACGCAAGAAGAGTTTTTCCATACTTTTAATACACTGCATGAAGAATCAAAGCAAATCATCATCTCGAGCGACCGGCCTCCAAAAGAAATTCCGACGTTGGAAGATCGCTTAAGATCCCGCTTTGAATGGGGATTAATCACAGATATTACACCGCCGGATCTGGAAACGCGGATTGCAATTCTGCGCAAAAAAGCGAAAGCAGACGGCCTTGATATCCCGAACGATGTTATGACGTATATCGCTAATTCGATCGACTCGAATATCCGTGAACTTGAAGGGGCTTTAATCCGTGTTGTAGCTTATTCCTCTTTGATAAACCGTGATATGAGTGCAGAACTTGCTGCGGAAGCGCTAAAAGATATTATGCCGAACTCCAAGCCTAAAGTTGTCACGATTTTGGACATCCAGCATGCAGTCGGAGATCAATTTAATGTTAAATTAGAGGATTTCAAAACAAAACGCCGCACGAAAGATATTGCATACCCTCGTCAAGTGGCTATGTATTTATCCCGTGAAATGACGGATTTTTCTTTGCCTAAAATTGGAGAAGAATTCGGGGGACGCGACCATACGACGGTCATTCATGCCCATGAGAAGATTTCAAAAATGTTGAAAGACAATCAGCAGCTCCAGCAAGATGTAAAAGATATCAGAAGTGCGCTTGGCAAAGGGTAATCCACTTGTGGATAACCCAATATTTTAAAGGGCGGCTTGTGCACAGCTTATCTACATGTGGATAAGCTGCCTTTATTCAGTAAATCGGGGTTATCCACATATTCACAGCCCCTACTACTATTATTACTTAAAGATCTCTAAATAAAATATATATATAAGCGAGGTTCGAGAATGAAATTCGAGATAATGCGTGAACGTTTAGTCGAAGGTTTAAATGATGTAATGAAAGCGGTAAGTTCAAAAACAACAATTCCGATTTTAACGGGAATTAAAATGGACGTTTCTTCAGAAGGTATGAGATTAACTGGCAGTGATTCAGATATCACCATCCAGACGTTCATCCCGGCTGAAGAAGATGGAGAACAAATCATTCGTGTTACTGAAGGCGGAAGCATTGTACTCCAGGCAAAAGTATTTGGAGAAATTATTCGCAAACTGCCGACAAATGAAGTGGAAATTGAAATTACAGGGAATTTCCAAACACATATTCGTTCTGGAAAATCTGAATTCCACTTGATCGGTTTGGATGCACTGGATTATCCACAGCTTCCGGACATACAAGATGACCGTTTGTTCACCATTCCAGCTGACTTATTAAAAACAATCAATCGTGAAACGGTATTTGCAGTATCAAGTTCAGAAACCCGCCCTGTATTGACTGGTGTTCACTGGGAAGTAAAAGAAGGGGAATTGGTTTGTGTAGCGACAGACAGCCACCGTTTAGCACGCCGCAAAACAAAATTGGAAACATTGCCTGAAGGGGAATACAGTGTTGTAATTCCTGGGAAAAGCTTGACTGAATTGAATAAAATTCTGGATGACAACTCAGACCCTGTTGAAATCGTTATGACGAATCAGCAAGTGTTGTTTAAATCCAAACACATTTTGTTCTTCTCCCGGCTGCTTGAAGGCAATTATCCGGACACATCCCGCCTGATCCCATCTGAATACAAAACAGAAGTGACCGTTAATGGACGTTCATTGCTTCAAGCGATTGACCGTGCTTCACTATTAGCCCGCGAAGAACGCAATAACGTGGTGCGTTTTTCCACCACTTCCGGCAACGAAGTAGAAGTTTCTTCTAATTCTCCGGAAGTCGGTAAAGTAGAAGAGCAGCTTCTAGCACAAAGCATTGAAGGCGAAGAGCTGAAAATTTCTTTTAGCGCTAAATTTATGATGGATGCTTTAAAAGCAATCGATGGCCAGGACGTTCTAATTCAATTTACTGGGGCTATGCGTCCCTTCATTTTGAAATCGGCATTGGATGATTCCATTTTGCAATTAATACTTCCTGTCCGAACATATTAAAAAGAGAAACCACCCTCTAGGATAGCCATACAGGCTATCCTTTTTACTTTTTACCCTAAATAGGGTAAAGTAGAGGGATAGACTACGAATTGAAGGATGAGTGCATTTTGAAAGAAATCGCAATTGACACAGAATTTATCACACTTGGCCAACTACTTAAAAAGACCGATATTATTAGTTCGGGAGGAATGGCAAAATGGTTTCTCAGTGAACATGAAGTATTTGTGAACGGAGAAGCTGAAGATCGGAGAGGCCGCAAGCTGCGTCCAAACGATACGGTAAACATTCCTGAAAACGGGGAGTTTCGTATAGTTGTAGCCGAAGGCATGAGCTTCGATGTGGATTGACCGCCTTGAACTCTTGAATTATCGGAATTACGAAACATTGGATTTGTCTTTTTCCCCAGAAATCAATGTCTTTATTGGAGAGAACGCTCAAGGAAAGACCAATATAATGGAATCATTGTATGTCTTATCTATGGCGAAATCCCACAGAACAACCAATGATAAAGAATTGATACGCTGGGAAGCGGATTATGGTAAAATAAAGGCTGATGTTTTCCGTAAATACGGTAAACTGCCTTTGGAAATCATCTTGTCCAAAAAGGGGAAAAAGGCAAAAGTCAATCACTTGGAACAACGGCGGCTCAGTGATTATATTGGCCAATTGAACGTAGTGATGTTTGCTCCCGAAGACTTGAATTTAGTAAAAGGGAGTCCACAAGTTCGTCGGCGCTTTATTGATATGGAAATCGGCCAAATTTCACCCGTCTATTTGCATGACTTGTCAATGTATCAAAAACTTTTAAAGCAACGAAATCATATATTGAAACAAAACTACGGTAAACAAGCCATTAATGACGTCATGTTTGATGTTTACACGGATCAGTTTATCGAAGCAGCTGTGAAAGTTATCCGAAAACGCTATCAGTTCATGGAGTTATTGCAGAAATGGGCTGAACCCATCCATCACGGCATTTCTCGCGGGCTGGAACAACTTCAAATCCGCTATCAACCAATCAGCGGTCTAAAGCCCGAATGGACGCCTGAAGAGATGGCGTCTTTTTTAGAGCGAAAACTGGCTGAAGTACGAAAACGGGAAATAGAGCGTGGTTTGACACTTGTCGGTCCGCACCGTGATGAATTACAGTTTTTTGTCAATGGCTATGATGTCCAGACTTACGGTTCGCAAGGCCAGCAAAGAACCACTGCGCTGTCTTTAAAGCTAGCGGAAATCGAATTGATTAAGCAGGAAGTCGGAGAAGCACCGGTGCTTCTCTTGGATGACGTTTTATCGGAATTGGATGATTATCGGCAATCTCATTTGTTGAACACCATCCATGGTTCTGTCCAGACCTTTGTCACAACGACGAGTGTAGACGGAATCCAGCATGAAACCATTCAAAATGCCCGTCTTTTCGAAGTGGCACAAGGGATGGTTAAGGAGTGACCGGCTATTTACATCCAGATTGGAAAAAAGCAGACCATCCGCATAATCGACATAATTGCTGTCATTACTTATGAAAACCGGGTGCCGGCTGCTTTTGTCCAGCTGCTTGTCCCTATAGAGAAAGTAAAATCATATATTGTCACGGATGATTTTACTTATGGCTCGCCTTTGCGGGCCCAAGCCATCTTGAAAAAAATTCAGCAACACAAATTATAAGTTAGCCAGTAGAAATAGAATGTTGTAAGGAAGAGTAGGTGAACGCAATGGCAATGGAAGAAAAAGATCTTCAACCATCATATGATGCAAATCAGATTCAAGTTTTAGAAGGATTGGAAGCTGTTCGCAAAAGACCCGGAATGTATATCGGTTCAACAAGTTCAAGAGGGCTTCACCACTTAGTGTGGGAAATCGTAGACAATAGTATCGATGAAGCGCTGGCAGGTTATTGTGACGAAATCCAAGTGACAATTGAACCCGGTGACTGGATCCGCGTAGAAGATAACGGCCGTGGAATTCCCGTCGGCATGCAGGAAAAAATGGGCCGTCCGGCAGTAGAAGTCATTATGACTGTTCTGCACGCAGGCGGTAAATTCGGCGGCGGCGGCTATAAAGTATCCGGCGGCTTGCACGGTGTAGGTGCTTCGGTTGTAAACGCATTGTCTGAAGTGACAGAAGTTTACGTTAACCGTGATGGGAAACGGCATTACATCAAGTTTGAACGCGGAGCGGTGACTGAAGAGCTGCACGTGATCGGCGAAGCCGAAACTACAGGAACGACGATCCGGTTTAAAGCAGATGCCGATATTTTCAAAGAAACCACTGTTTATGAGTTTGATCTTCTGGACCACCGCCTGCGGGAACTCGCTTATTTGAACCGCGGCTTGAAAATTATTGTAAGAGATGAACGCGAAGGCGAAGAGAAAGAGAAAGTCTATCATTTTGAAGGCGGCATCAAATCTTATGTCGAGCATTTAAATAAATCCAAAGATCCTTTCCACGATGAAGCGATTTTCGTGGAAGCTGAAAAAGACGGCATTTCTGTAGAAGTGGCCATGCAATACAATGCAGGTTACGCTGCCAATATTTTTTCATTTGCCAATAATATCAATACCCATGAAGGCGGAACGCACGAATCCGGCTTTAAAACTGCCTTGACTCGCGTTGTGAACGATTATGCCCGTAAAAATGGCATGCTGAAAGAACAAGACGCCAATCTGACAGGTGATGACGTTAGGGAAGGGTTAACTGCTATCATTTCGATTAAACACCCGAATCCTCAATTTGAAGGCCAAACTAAGACGAAACTTGGCAATACGGAAGTCAGCACAATCGTCAATAACTTGTTCTCAGGCGGTTTTGAGCGATTCCTTTTGGAGAATCCATCTGTTTCACGCAAAATTATCGATAAAGGCATTATGGCTTCCCATGCCCGCATGGCTGCTAAAAAAGCCCGTGAATTTACACGCCGGAAGTCGGTCCTTGAAGTATCAAGCTTGCCTGGTAAACTGGCGGATTGCTCTTCTCGGGATCCGAAAATCAGTGAAATCTATATCGTTGAGGGTGATTCTGCGGGAGGTTCGGCGAAATCAGGCCGTGATCGGCATTTCCAAGCGATTTTGCCTCTGCGCGGTAAAATCCTGAATGTTGAAAAAGCACGCCTTGACAGAATCCTTACCAATGCTGAAATTCGAAATATCATTACAGCACTTGGTACTGGAATCGGTGAAGAGTTTAATTTGGCGAAAGCGCGTTACCATAAAGTTGTGATCATGACGGATGCTGACGTTGATGGTGCCCATATCCGTACGCTTCTGCTGACGTTCTTCTTCCGTTACATGCGGCCATTGCTTGAAGCAGGCTATATCTATATTGCCCAGCCGCCATTGTTCCAGATCAAGCAAGGTAAGCACGTGGATTATGTGTACACCGATGCGCAATTGAAAGAAGCGCTTGGAAAATTGTCTCCAACACCAAAGCCGAATATTCAGCGCTATAAAGGGTTAGGAGAAATGAACGCTACACAGCTATGGGATACGACAATGGATCCGGATGTCCGGACATTGCTGCAAGTTACGTTAACCGATGCAATGGTGGCAGATGAAACTTTCCATATTTTAATGGGAGACGACGTCGAACCGCGCCGTAATTTTATCGAAGAAAATGCGAAATACGTTAAAAATCTAGACGTTTAAGCGATGTAGAGTTGAGAGGAGGCTGCGGATATGGCTGAACGGCCTAGCAGTGGTGTTGAAGAAATAAATATAAGTACGGAAATGCGTACGTCATTCTTGGATTATGCCATGAGTGTTATCGTATCCCGTGCCTTACCGGATGTGCGTGATGGTCTAAAGCCTGTACATCGCCGCATTCTATATGCAATGCATGATTTAGGGATTACTTCAGATAAAGCTTATAAAAAGTCAGCACGTATCGTCGGAGATGTTATTGGTAAATACCACCCTCACGGTGACGTAGCTGTGTATGAAACTATGGTCCGCATGGCCCAGGATTTCAGTTACCGCTATATGCTGGTTGATGGACACGGAAACTTCGGGTCAGTCGACGGAGATTCAGCAGCTGCGATGCGTTACACGGAATCCAGAATGTCGAAAATTTCGATGGAATTATTGCGGGATCTGAATAAAAATACAATTGATTATAGAGATAACTACGATGGCCAAGAAAAAGAACCTGTTGTTCTGCCAAGCCGATTCCCAAATTTATTGGTTAACGGAACTTCTGGTATTGCCGTCGGAATGGCTACAAATATTCCACCGCATCACTTGGGAGAAACCATTGATGGAGTTTTAGCTCTAGCTGAAAACCCAGCGATTACTACAGAAGAATTAATGGAATTTATCCCTGGCCCTGATTTTCCGACAGGGGGCATTATTTTAGGGCGAAGCGGTATCCGCCGTGCCTATGAAACAGGCAAAGGCTCCATCATGATCCGTTCAGTGGTTGATATCGAAACAAAACCGAATGGCAAAGAAGTCATCATTGTCAATGAAATCCCATTCCAAGTGAATAAAGCTCGCTTGATTGAAAAGATTGCGGAACTTGTGCGCGATAAACGAATTGACGGCATCACGGACTTGCGGGACGAATCTGACCGCAACGGCATGCGCATTGTTATTGAAGTCCGCCGAGATGCGAGCGCAAGTGTTTTGTTGAATAATTTATATAAACAAACGGCGATGCAAACAAGCTTTGGAATCAATATGCTGGCGCTTGTAGATGGCCATCCGAAAGTTCTCGGCTTAAAAGAAGTGCTTTTTCATTACTTAGAACATCAGAAAGTAGTTATCCGCCGCCGTACGCAATTTGATTTGGCAAAAGCGGAAGACCGCGCTCATATCTTAGAAGGTTTGCGCATTGCCTTGGATCATATCGATGCAATTATTGCGTTGATCCGCAGTTCTCAAACGACAGAAGAAGCCCGCAACGGCTTGATGAGTAATTTTGATTTGTCAGAGCGCCAGTCCCAAGCGATTTTGGATATGCGCCTGCAGCGTTTGACTGGTTTGGAACGCGACAAGATTGAGGAAGAGTATCAAGGTCTGGTTAAGTTAATTGATGAGCTGCGCGAAATTTTAGCGAATGAATATCGGATTCTTGAAATTATCCGTGAAGAATTGACTGAAGTGAAAGAGCGTTTCAGCGATAACCGCAGAACTGAAATCACTACAGGCGGAACTGAGATGTTTGAAGATGAAGATTTAATTCCGGTAGAAGCTTCTGTATTGACATTAACTCATAACGGTTATGTGAAACGGATGCCGGCAAACACGTTCCGCAGCCAGAATCGCGGCGGCCGCGGCGTACAGGGAATGGGCACCAATGAAGACGATTTCGTTGAGCACATGCTTTATACGTCTACGCACGATACAATCCTGTTCTTTACGAACAAAGGAAAAGTATATCGCAAAAAAGGCTACCAAGTTCCAGAATATGGAAGAACAGCGAAGGGCCTTCCATTAGTCAACTTGCTGGAAATCAGCAAAGATGAAAAAGTAACAGCCGTAATCCGTGTCAAAGAGTTTAAGGAAGATGCGTTCTTCTTCTTTACAACGCGTGAAGGCCTAAGCAAGCGGACACCGGTTTCAAATTATGCCAATATCCGCCAAAATGGTTTGATTGCCATCGGTCTGCGTGAAGAAGATGAACTGATTTCTGTTAAACTGACAGACGGCAACCAGGAAATGATCATCGGTACCCGTGATGGTGCACTGATCCGTTTCCCTGAAACCGATATTCGCAGCATGGGACGGACAGCTAGCGGTGTGCGTGGTATCCGATTGCGTGAAGGCGATAGTGTTGTGGGAATGGAAGTTTTGAATCCAGGAGATAATATTCTGGTCATCACGGAAAAAGGTTATGGCAAACAGACGAAAGAATCCGAGTACCGTGTTCAGTCCAGAGGCGGTATGGGTATCAAGACTTGCCAGATTACAGACAAAAACGGACCGCTTGTAGCTGTGCGGACAGTCAATGGAACAGAAGACATTATGCTGATCACCATCAATGGTATTTTGATCCGTATGGATGTTAATGATATTTCACAGACTGGCAGAAGCACGCAAGGCGTCCGGTTGATCAAACTGGCTGAAGAAGAAACGGTTGCAACAGTAGCACGAGTGAAAAAAGATATTGAAATTCCTGAAGAGGAAGAAGAAGCTGAAGGAGATGCCGATGCAGCATTGATTGAAGAAAGTGCTGGAGCGGATGTCTATACTGAAGATGAAGTTGTCGCTAATGAAGAGATCGATCATGTAGAAGAAGAAATTGAAGAAGACGCAGAATAATTTTCGGCCCGCTGATTTGTCAGCGGGCTTTTTTATTTGGGCAAAATGAATTCTTCTCTTTTTCAGTGACGGTATTTTAATTGGTTATGTCTTTGTGATTTTGGTGATACCACGAAAGAGTATCTAAATTCCTGTAAGCAGCTAACCCAAGTCTTTTTTGCGAAAGGGCGAGTAAGATGCAATAGAATGACAGAGTTAGCGAATAGTATCTGCACCGGTAAATTTGAATGATATATTTATGTTCTGCGCTCTTCCTTCTATTATAGGCATAGGCGGAATTTTACAGATGAAAGTTTTATTGCAGCTCAACTATTGGGCTTAAGCAAATCTGCTTGAGAATTTCATCGCAGCCGCTAAAGAAAAACGCTCATAAAATCCAAAAAGTTTCTCGAAAGAAAAAGAATTTACTTTAAGCAGAAGTTTTTTCGTAAAACAGTTGACGCGGAAAGTTAAGCATGGTATATTAATCAAGTCGCCAATGAGCGCGGCGTTCACAAAAGAAAATCTGAACCTTGAAAACTGAACAGCAAAACGTCAACGAAATCGCAACGGCCGCGCAAAACGGCCCGCGCAAAAAATTACTGATCAAGCGTGCTAGATCAAAGCGACTCGTGCATCTTTCGGGATGGCGAGACGCCAGCAGAACATTGAGCAATCAATTTCTTCTATAATGGAGAGTTTGATCCTGGCTCAGGACGAACGCTGGCGGCGTGCCTAATACATGCAAGTCGAGCGGAAAATTTGGAGCTTGCTCCAAGTTTTCAGCGGCGGACGGGTGAGTAACACGTGGGCAACCTGCCCTGCAGTTCGGGATAACTCCGGGAAACCGGGGCTAATACCGGATAGGTTCGGCTCCCGCCTGGGAGCCGACGGAAAGACGGCTCACGCTGTCGCTGCTGGATGGGCCCGCGGCGCATTAGCTAGTTGGGGGGGTAACGGCCTCCCAAGGCCACGATGCGTAGCCGACCTGAGAGGGTGATCGGCCACACTGGGACTGAGACACGGCCCAGACTCCTACGGGAGGCAGCAGTAGGGAATCTTCCGCAATGGACGCAAGTCTGACGGAGCAACGCCGCGTGAGTGATGAAGGTTTTCGGATCGTAAAACTCTGTTGTAAGGGAAGAAACCGTGCCGGAGTAACTGCCGGCACCTTGACGGTACCTTACCAGAAAGCCACGGCTAACTACGTGCCAGCAGCCGCGGTAATACGTAGGTGGCAAGCGTTGTCCGGAATTATTGGGCGTAAAGCGCGCGCAGGCGGTCCTTTAAGTCCGATGTGAAAGCCCACGGCTCAACCGTGGAGGGTCATTGGAAACTGGGGGACTTGAGTGCAGAAGAGGAAAGTGGAATTCCATGTGTAGCGGTGAAATGCGTAGAGATGTGGAGGAACACCAGTGGCGAAGGCGACTTTCTGGTCTGTAACTGACGCTGAGGCGCGAAAGCGTGGGGAGCAAACAGGATTAGATACCCTGGTAGTCCACGCCGTAAACGATGAGTGCTAAGTGTTAGGGGGTTTCCGCCCCTTAGTGCTGCAGCTAACGCATTAAGCACTCCGCCTGGGGAGTACGGCCGCAAGGCTGAAACTCAAAGGAATTGACGGGGGCCCGCACAAGCGGTGGAGCATGTGGTTTAATTCGAAGCAACGCGAAGAACCTTACCAGGTCTTGACATCCCGCTGCCCGCCTTGGAGACAAGGCTTTCCCTTCGGGGACAGCGGTGACAGGTGGTGCATGGTTGTCGTCAGCTCGTGTCGTGAGATGTTGGGTTAAGTCCCGCAACGAGCGCAACCCTTGATCTTAGTTGCCAGCATTCAGTTGGGCACTCTAAGGTGACTGCCGGTGACAAACCGGAGGAAGGTGGGGATGACGTCAAATCATCATGCCCCTTATGACCTGGGCTACACACGTGCTACAATGGACGGTACAAAGGGTCGCCAACCCGCGAGGGGGAGCCAATCCCAGAAAACCGTTCTCAGTTCGGATTGCAGGCTGCAACTCGCCTGCATGAAGCCGGAATCGCTAGTAATCGTGGATCAGCATGCCACGGTGAATACGTTCCCGGGCCTTGTACACACCGCCCGTCACACCACGAGAGTTTGTAACACCCGAAGTCGGTGAGGTAACCCCTTGTGGGAGCCAGCCGCCGAAGGTGGGACAGATGATTGGGGTGAAGTCGTAACAAGGTAGCCGTATCGGAAGGTGCGGCTGGATCACCTCCTTTCTAAGGATTCTTTCGGAACGGAACCTGCCGGTTCCGGTTGACGTTTTGCGTTCGGTTTTGAAGGTTCACACCTTGGCAGCGATGCCTTTTTTTGTGACTTTCAACCTTGTTCTTTGAAAACTGGATATGACGACATTGAAACAAACGAAACAACGCAACACAAGTGATGAGACCGAGTGATCGGTCGACTTTCTATGTAACCAACTTGGTTAAGTTAGAAAGGGCGCACGGTGGATGCCTTGGCACTAGGAGCCGAAGAAGGACGGCACTAACACCGATATGCTCCGGGGAGCTGTAAGTGAGCATTGATCCGGAGATTTCCGAATGGGGGAACCCCCTGCCCGTAATGGGGCAGGATCCATGTGTGAATTCATAGCACATGAGAAGGCAGACCCAGGGAACTGAAACATCTAAGTACCTGGAGGAACAGAAAGCAAATGCGATTCCCTGAGTAGCGGCGAGCGAAACGGGAACAGCCCAAACCAAGAGGCTTGCCTCTTGGGGTTGTAGGACACTCAATACGGAGTTACAAAAGCACGCGTTAGGCGAAGCGACCTGGAACGGTCCGCGACACTGGGTAACAGCCCCGTAGCCGAAAAGGCGTGCCCTCCTGAGTGGATCCTGAGTACGGCGGAACACGTGAAATTCCGTCGGAATCCGGGAGGACCATCTCCCAAGGCTAAATACTCCCTAGTGACCGATAGTGAACCAGTACCGTGAGGGAAAGGTGAAAAGCACCCCGGAAGGGGAGTGAAACAGATCCTGAAACCGTGTGCCTACAACTAGTCAAAGCCCGTTCATGGGTGATGGCGTGCCTTTTGTAGAATGAACCGGCGAGTTACGATTGCATGCAAGGTTAAGATGAGAAGTCGGAGCCGCAGCGAAAGCGAGTCTGAACAGGGCGAATGAGTATGCAGTTGTAGACCCGAAACCAGGTGATCTACCCATGTCCAGGGTGAAGGTAAGGTAACACTTACTGGAGGCCCGAACCCACGCACGTTGAAAAGTGCGGGGATGAGGTGTGGGTAGCGGAGAAATTCCAATCGAACCTGGAGATAGCTGGTTCTCTCCGAAATAGCTTTAGGGCTAGCCTCAAGATTGAGAATCCTGGAGGTAGAGCACTGTTTGGACTAGGGGCCCATCCCGGGTTACCGAATTCAGACAAACTCCGAATGCCAGTGATTTATGCTTGGGAGTCAGACTGCGAGTGATAAGATCCGTAGTCAAGAGGGAAACAGCCCAGACCACCAGCTAAGGTCCCCAAATATCCGTTAAGTGGAAAAGGATGTGGCGTTGCTTAGACAACCAGGATGTTGGCTTAGAAGCAGCCATCATTTAAAGAGTGCGTAATAGCTCACTGGTCGAGTGACACTGCGCCGAAAATGTACCGGGGCTAAACGGATTACCGAAGCTGTGGATGGACATCAACGATGTCCGTGGTAGGAGAGCGTTCTAAGGGCGTTGAAGCGGAACCGGAAGGATTCGTGGAGCGCTTAGAAGTGAGAATGCCGGTATGAGTAACGAAAGACGGGTGAGAATCCCGTCCACCGAATGCCCAAGGTTTCCTGAGGAAGGCTCGTCCGCTCAGGGTCAGTCGGGACCTAAGTCGAGGCCGATAGGCGTAGACGATGGACAACAGGTTGATATTCCTGTACCACCTCCCCGCCGTTTGAGCAATGGGGGGACGCAGAAGGATAAGGCGAGCGCGCCGTTGGTTGAGCGCGTCCAAGCCGTGAGGCGGGAAATGAGGCAAATCCCATTTCCATAACGTTGAGCGGTGACGGCAAGGGGCGTATGCCCTGGAGTCCCTGATTTCACACTGCCAAGAAAAGCCTCTAGCGAGGCGGGAGGTGCCCGTACCGCAAACCGACACAGGTAGGCGAGAAGAGAATTCTAAGGTGAGCGAGTGAACTCTCGTTAAGGAACTCGGCAAAATGACCCCGTAACTTCGGGAGAAGGGGTGCTCTGGTAGGGTGAAAAGCCCGAGAGAGCCGCAGTGAATAGGCCCAGGCGACTGTTTAGCAAAAACACAGGTCTCTGCCAAACCGTAAGGTGACGTATAGGGGCTGACGCCTGCCCGGTGCTGGAAGGTTAAGGGGAGTGCTTAGCGCAAGCGAAGGTGCGAACTGAAGCCCCAGTAAACGGCGGCCGTAACTATAACGGTCCTAAGGTAGCGAAATTCCTTGTCGGGTAAGTTCCGACCCGCACGAAAGGCGTAACGATCTGGGCACTGTCTCAACGAGAGACTCGGTGAAATTATAGTACCTGTGAAGATGCAGGTTACCCGCGACAGGACGGAAAGACCCCGTGGAGCTTTACTGTAGCCTGATATTGACTTTTGGTGCAACTTGTACAGGATAGGTAGGAGCCTTTGAGCCCGGAGCGCCAGCTTCGGGGGAGGCGTCGGTGGGATACTACCCTGGTTGTATTGAAATTCTAACCCGCACCCCTGATCGGGGTGGGAGACAGTGTCAGGCGGGCAGTTTGACTGGGGCGGTCGCCTCCTAAAGAGTAACGGAGGCGCCCAAAGGTTCCCTCAGAATGGTTGGAAATCATTCGCAGAGTGTAAAGGCACAAGGGAGCTTGACTGCGAGACGGACAGGTCGAGCAGGGTCGAAAGACGGGCTTAGTGATCCGGTGGTTCCGCATGGAAGGGCCATCGCTCAACGGATAAAAGCTACCCCGGGGATAACAGGCTTATCTCCCCCAAGAGTCCACATCGACGGGGAGGTTTGGCACCTCGATGTCGGCTCATCGCATCCTGGGGCTGTAGTCGGTCCCAAGGGTTGGGCTGTTCGCCCATTAAAGCGGTACGCGAGCTGGGTTCAGAACGTCGTGAGACAGTTCGGTCCCTATCCGTCGCGGGCGCAGGAAATTTGAGAGGAGCTGTCCTTAGTACGAGAGGACCGGGATGGACACACCGCTGGTGTACCAGTTGTTCCGCCAGGGGCATCGCTGGGTAGCTATGTGTGGCCGGGATAAGTGCTGAAAGCATCTAAGCACGAAGCCCCCCTCAAGATGAGATTTCCCATTGCGCAAGCAAGTAAGATCCCTCAAAGACGATGAGGTAGATAGGTTCGGGGTGGAAGCGCGGCGACGCGTGCAGCTGACGAATACTAATCGATCGAGGACTTAACCAAATACGTTTGTTTCAACTGTCGCATATCCGGTTTTGAGGGCGCAAGCACTCATGTCCAGTGATGATGGCAAAGAGGCCACACCCGTTCCCATCCCGAACACGGCAGTTAAGCTCTTTTGCGCCAATGGTAGTTGGGGGTTTCCCCCTGCGAGAGTAGGACATTGCTGGGCCCTGTAAGAAGAAAAAGCCGTAGCCGGCATTCCCGGCAACGGCTTTTTTGTGTTTTCTTTTACAACAGAGCTAAGGCTTAAAAAATATTAAACTGTTTATATTTTACTAGCTACATGACCATATTTCTTGTATATCTATCTTCTAAGTTATAATCTAAAGAAAATTGAAAGGGTGGATTGAATGAGCGCTCTTTATGAATATGAAGTAACTAAAGCAAATGGGGAAAAGGAATCATTAGCAAGATTTAAAGGGCAGCCTTTAATTATTGTCAATACTGCCAGCAAATGTGGGCTTACTCCTCAATTTGAAGAATTGCAAAGCCTTTATGAAAAATACAAAGATCAAGGCCTCCAAATATTAGGTTTTCCAAGCGGTCAATTTAATGATCAGGAGTTCCACAACCAAGATGAAACAATGGAGTTCTGCAAAGTGAATTATGGAGTCACTTTTCCGATGTTCGCAAAAGTAGATGTAAAAGGAAGCGATGCCGATCCTTTATTCACATATTTAACTTCTAAGCAAAAGGGTTTACTGACGGACAGCATCAAATGGAATTTCACGAAGTTTCTTGTAGACCGTGAAGGAAATGTAGTAAAACGGTATGCTCCTCAAACAACACCAAAGAAGATGGAAGAAGATATTAAAAAGCTTTTGTAATGCACTATTCGGAATATTTTTTCTTATTCATGTTTTCTTGACACCGTATACCGACGCTGATAACCTTACAATAATATTCAAAAGGAAGCAGGAGGCGTGTCAATAATGTGGGAGTCAAAATTTGTAAAAGAAGGTTTAACATTTGATGATGTTTTGTTAGTTCCAGCGCAATCGGAAGTTTTGCCAAAGGATATAAATTTATCAGTGGAATTAACGCCAACCATCAAATTGAACATTCCTATTATTAGTGCAGGGATGGATACTGTCACAGAAGCGAAAATGGCAATCTCCATGGCTCGTCAAGGCGGTCTTGGAGTCATTCATAAAAATATGAGCATTGAAGAACAAGCGGAACAAGTAACGACTGTTAAGCGATCAGAAAACGGCGTTATCACAGATCCCTTCTTCTTAACTCCTACACATCAGGTTTTTGATGCTGAACATTTAATGGGGAAATACCGCATTTCTGGAGTTCCAATTGTTAATAATGAAGAAGAGCAAAAATTAGTCGGTATCATTACCAACCGTGATTTGCGTTTTATTCAAGATTATTCCCTGCAAATTGATGATGTTATGACGAAAGAACAGTTAGTTACTGCTTCAGTTGGCACTACGCTGGAAGATGCAGAAAAGATTTTGCAGCAATACAAAATTGAAAAACTGCCCATCGTCGATGACAGCGGCATCTTAAAAGGCTTAATCACGATTAAAGATATTGAAAAAGTAATCGAGTTTCCAAATGCAGCAAAAGATGTTCATGGCCGGTTACTTGTCGGTGCAGCGGTTGGTGTTACTTCAGATACAATGAAACGGGTAGAATACTTGGTTAAAGCTTCTGTAGATGTGATTGTTCTGGATACGGCTCATGGTCACTCAAAAGGCGTGCTGGAAATGGTTAAACAGATCCGTGCAGAGTATCCGGAATTGGCTATTATTGCAGGCAATGTGGCTACTGCTGAAGGCACAAAAGCTTTAATTGACGCTGGAGCAGATGTCGTTAAAGTAGGGATCGGACCAGGTTCGATTTGTACAACACGCGTGGTAGCAGGTGTAGGAGTTCCGCAAATTACAGCGGTCTATGACTGTGCAACAGAAGCTCGCAAACATGGCAGAACCATTATTGCAGATGGCGGGATTAAATATTCCGGTGATATCATTAAAGCGCTGGCAGCAGGCGGACATGTGGTAATGCTTGGAAGTCTTCTTGCCGGAACAACTGAGAGCCCGGGAGAAACAGAAATCTTCCAAGGACGCCAATTTAAGAATTATCGGGGAATGGGTTCTATTGCATCTATGGAAAAAGGTTCTAAAGACCGTTATTTCCAAGATGAAGCGAAAAAATTGGTTCCAGAAGGAATTGAAGGCCGCTTGCCTTATAAAGGGCCATTAGCAGATACCATCCATCAATTGCTTGGCGGCATCCGTGCCGGAATGGGATACTGCGGCACCCCGGATTTGAAAACATTGCGCGAGGAAGCACAATTTATCCGTATGACTGGCGCAGGGCTTCGTGAAAGCCATCCACATGATGTACAAATCACGAAAGAATCTCCAAACTATTCGATTTCATAAAAACTTGAAATCAGTCTTTAAAAAATAGTAGATTGCCAACTTTTCTAAAGAAGGAATTTTCCTAATGAAGAAGTTAAATCTGAATCGTACCTTTTAGCACCCTTAATCGCCTAAATTTAGGCGTGAAGGGTGCTTTTTTCATATTTTTGCTACGGGACTTATATAATATGATAAAATGGCATGGGGAAACTTACAGATGGAGGTATTTAATTAAGTGAGAAATGTAGTTAAAATAACGATTTTATTGACTGTAATGGCTGTATTTTTAACTGTTGGGATACCGCAGCCAACCAAAGCGGCAGATTCTTTGAATATAAAGGCAGATGCTGCCATTTTAGTAGATGCTGATTCGGGCAAAATATTATATGGACAAAATGCTGAGGCTTCTTTAGGTATTGCCAGTATGACCAAGATGATGACAGAATACCTGTTATTTGAAGCGATTGAAGATGGCCGAGTGTCCTGGGATCAGGAGTATACGGTAACAGATTATGCTTATAAAATTTCACAGGACATGAGCCTAAGCAATGTGCCGTTGCGAAAAGGGGAATCGTACACTATTCAAGAGCTGTATGAAGCGCTGGCTATTTATTCTGCAAATGCGGCTACAATTGGAATTGCTGAAACGATCGCTGGGACTGAAGAAGAATTCGTCCGGCTGATGAATGAGAAAGCGAAAGAATTGGGTCTGACAGATGCCAAATTGGTCAATTCAACCGGTTTGAGCAATTCGCTTTTGATGGGAATGCACCCGAAAAATACGGGTCCTAATGATGAAAACGTTATGTCGGCCAAGTCCGTGGCGAAATTAACTAAAGCGCTGTTGGACAAGTATCCGGAAGTGCTAGAGACGACAAAAATTCCTTATAAGGTGTTCCGTGAAGGAACGGCCGATGCAACAGGCATGTTGAACTGGAATTCAATGCTTCCAGGTCTGGCTTATGAATACGAAGGTGTTGATGGTTTAAAAACCGGCAGTACGGATTTTGCTGGCCATAGCTTTGCCGGCACTGCAAAACGCGGAGACACTCGCCTGATCGCCGTTGTCATGAAAGCAGTTGATGATAAAGGCATCGGTTCTTATAAAGCACGTTTTGATGCCACCCGGGTATTATTCGATTTTGGTTTCGGCCAGTTTAAAACAGAGGAAGTTGTTCCTGCAGGTTATCAGTTTAAAGGAAAAGAAACTTTGCCGGTAATCAAAGGAAAAGAAGATGAAGTTAAGATTGCGGTTAAAGAACCAATTACGATGATGATCCGCACAAGTGATAAAGATTCGTATAAGCCTGAATTAGTCATTGATGAATCGTTAATGACAGATGGCAAGATTGAAGCTGAAATTGAGAAAGACCAAGTGATTGGAACTGTGAAGCTTGTAAAAGAAGAAGGCAAGGATTACGGCTATTTGAATGAAACCACTGATGCTGTAGAAGTGATTGCGACAGAAAAAGTAGAACGGGCCAACTGGTTCTCGTTGTCTATGCAAGCTGTCGGCAGCTTTATGGGCAGTATGTGGACAGGCGCACTTGATTTTGTAAAAGGATTATTCTAAATAAAAAGCAGTTCATCTTTTGGGATGAACTGCTTTTTTCAATGGGATGTTCCAGCATTCCATAAGCTGCAGGATGCCTTGTTCAATTTCATCTTCCGTCAATCCACCAAACCCCAGGACAATTTGCGGAGGAGAAACTGTTTTCCCTTCGACATCGTATGAACCTAAGCCAAAGACGCGAATGCCTGCATGTTTAGCTCGTTCAACCAATTCTCTTTCTGTGATAGAGGTTTGAATGGTTAAGACAATATGCATGCCGGCTTGCTGCCCGGATACGGTCACAGCTGGTGCAAATAACAGCAAAAGCGATGTTAAATGCTCAAGCTTTTTTTTGTAAAGTTTGCGCATCCGGTTCAAATGGCGGGAAAAATGCCCTTCTTTCATGAATTCCGATACCAGCTGCTGGTCCATACGCGGCACGGACGAAGAATAATGAAGGAAAGTCCGCTGATAAGCGCGCAGCAAGCGTTTTGGCAGAACCATATAAGCAAGCCGCAAAGATGGCATGAGCGATTTAGAAAACGTACTGATATAAATGACCCGGCCGCTTAAATCCATGCTCTGGAGGGCGGGGATAGGACGGCTCGTGTAACGGAATTCACTGTCGTAGTCGTCTTCAATGATATAGCGCTCCGGCTTTGCAGCTGCCCAGTTCAATAATTGGGCGCGTTTAGTAGCGCTGAGCACAGAGCCTGTTGGAAATTGATGAGATGGTGTGACATAGGCGATATCCACTTCTGAAGCCTCCAGTTCCATAACATTAATGCCATCGTCTTCTATGCTGATTGGCACTGCTTTTCGGTCATGGTGCGCAAAAATGCTGTGGGTTAATGGATAGCCCGGATTTTCAAAGCCAAACACGACCGTTTTATCAAGCAAACGGATCAGCAGAGGCATCAATTGTTCGGTTCCGGAGCCAATAATGATTTGCTCCGCACTACACACTACTCCCCGTGATTGAAATAAATAACGGGAAATTTCATGGCGCAATGCTTCATCACCTTGAGGATGCCCCGTCAATAGCAATTCATGGTTTATCTCATCCAGCACAACTTTTGACAATTTACGCCATGTGGAAAAAGGAAACGAATGGGTATCAATTTTTCCTGGATTAAAGTCGTACCGGTACTCAAGACGTTCATTAGCCAACGGTTCATCCTGCGGCATGTCCAGATAAGCCAATTCTTCTACCGGCTGTGCATAAAATCCTTTACGGGCTCTTGACTCAATAAACCCTTCAGCAACCAGCTGGCCATAGGCGAGTTCAACCGTAGTTTGGCTGATGTCCAGGAACTCAGCAAGCTTCCGTTTACTGGGCAACTTGGTATCGACGGAAATTTTACCAGAAATAATGGCTTGTTTTATTTCCTTGTAAAGCTGTTTATATAAAGGGGTGCTATTCTGCCGTTGAAGTTGAAACATGAGCATATCCATCATTCTTTCTCCTAACTGACCTTATGAATTAATATGAATCTGAGTATTTCTATATGGTCAAACTCTATTATACTGAAAATATTATGAAAAGGGGGAATTATTGATGAGTGAACATGGAACAGATCGTGTCAAACGAGGAATGGCAGAAATGCAAAAAGGCGGTGTTATTATGGACGTGGTCAATGCAGAGCAAGCGCGTATTGCAGAAGCTGCTGGTGCTACTGCTGTTATGGCACTGGAACGTGTCCCTTCTGATATCCGCAGAGACGGCGGTGTAGCCCGCATGGCAGACCCGCGCATTACAGAAGAAGTGATGAAAGCTGTATCCATTCCGGTGATGGCCAAAGCACGCATTGGCCATATTGTGGAGGCGCGTATACTAGAAGCGATGGGCGTTGATTACATAGATGAAAGTGAAGTGCTGACGCCGGCCGATGAAGAATTCCACTTGTTAAAAGACACTTATACCGTGCCATTTGTCTGTGGCTGCCGCAATTTGGGCGAAGCGGCGCGACGCATTGGTGAAGGGGCTTCGATGCTTCGTACAAAAGGCGAGCCGGGAACCGGCAATATTGTAGAAGCGGTCCGCCATCTGCGCCAAGTAAACGCAGAAGTGCGTAAAGTCGTGACGCTGAGCGATGATGAATTGATGACGGAAGCGCGCAATTTAGGTGCTTCCTACGAATTCCTGAAAGAAGTGAAACGCCTTGGCCGTTTGCCGATCGTCAACTTTGCGGCCGGCGGTGTTGCGACGCCTGCCGATGCTGCGTTAATGATGGAACTTGGGGCAGACGGCGTGTTTGTCGGATCCGGTATCTTCAAATCGGAAAACCCGGAACGCTTCGCTCGTGCGATTGTGGAAGCGACGACGCATTACCAGGATTACAAATTAATCGCTGAATTGTCGAAAGACCTGGGCATTGCTATGAAAGGCATTGAAATTTCCACGATTGCAGCAGGAGACCGCATGCAGGAGCGGGGCTGGTAAGATGAAACGAGTCGGAGTGCTGGCATTGCAAGGAGCTGTACGCGAGCATGTTCAATCAATTGAAGCAAGTGGAGCGGAAGCGGTCTTGGTGAAATGGCCAAAAGATCTGGAAGCTTTGGATGCCTTGATTTTGCCAGGTGGAGAAAGTACGACGATGCGCCGCTTGATCGACCGCTATAGCTTGATGGGGCCGTTACGTGAATTTGCAGCTTCTGGAAAACCGATGTTCGGCACTTGCGCAGGGTTGATTTTGCTCGCCGGCAAGGTCGTCGGATATGACGAACCTCATCTGGGCGTCATGGATGTCATCGTAGAGCGCAATTCGTTCGGCCGCCAAGTCGACAGTTTTGAAGCATCTTTATCCATTAAAGGCATTGATAATCCGTTTGAAGCGGTCTTTATCCGGGCACCGCATATTGTCAGCGCTGGTCCAACCACTGAAGTGTTGTGCGAACATGATGGGAAAATCGTCATGGCAAGAAGCGGCCAGTTTCTTGGCTGTTCATTCCATCCGGAGTTGACAAAGGATCACCGGATTACCGAATACTTTTTAAGCATGATCCCTTCAGAAACTGGTATTCTCTTGCCAAATTAATCAGTTTATAGTAAAGTATGATTAATTTAAAAGTAGAAACGTTGATGGGGAATAGTAATACGTCTGTTTTTCCAAAGAGAGCCGGTGATTGGTGCAAACCGGTGAAAAGCGCGTGTGAATCCACTCCTGAGTTGCATGGCGACACAAGCCATTGCCGGTTTAAAGGCCGTTATGTAATGAAGAGGATTGGCTTTTGCCGATCAATCAGGGTGGCAACGCGGGTAGCTCTCGTCCCTTTACCAAGGGATGAGGGCTATTTTTGTTGTCTTTTTTCCATTAACCGAAAATTGAAGGAGGAACCAGCATGTTAGACATTAAATACGTACGTGCCAATTTTGAAGAAGTAAAAACAAAACTAGCGAAACGCGGGGAAGATATTTCCGTTCTTAATGATTTCGAAGAAATGGACGCAAAGCGCCGTGAATTGATTGCCCAAACAGAAAAGTTAAAGGCAGAACGCAATGAAGCTTCACAAAACATCGCGACCATGAAACGCAATAAAGAAAATGCGGATGAAGCCATTGCGAAGATGCGTGCAGTCGGCGACGAAATCAAAGTGATTGATGATCAATTGCGGGAAGTGGAAGAGCGCTTGAATTACATCATGATGCGCGTGCCGAACATTCCGCATGACAGTGTGCCGGTCGGCGATTCTGAAGACGATAACGTGGAAATCCGCACTTGGGGCACTAAACCGGAGTTTGGGTTCGAAATCAAACCGCATTGGGATCTCGGAACAGATTTGAACATCATCGATTTTGAACGGGCCGCAAAAGTGACGGGCAGCCGTTTCGTGTTTTACCGCGGTCTTGGTGCACGCTTGGAACGCGCACTCATCAACTTCATGATGGATCTGCATCAGGAAGAACACGGCTACGAAGAAATGCTGCCGCCGTATCTGGTTAATCGCGAAAGCTTAACTGGAACGGGCCAGCTTCCAAAGTTTGAAGAAGATGCTTTCTTGATTGAAAAAGAAGATTATTTCCTGATTCCGACATCTGAAGTGCCGGTTACAAACTTTTACCGCAACGAAATTCTAGATGGGGAAATTCTGCCTCAGGCCTTTGCCTCTTACAGCGCGAATTTCCGCTCTGAAGCAGGTTCTGCGGGCCGTGACACGCGCGGGTTAATCAGACAGCATCAATTCAATAAAGTCGAACTGGTGCGCTTTGTAAAGCCGGAGGATTCTTATGATGAATTGGAGAAATTGACGGGACATGCTGAGAAAGTATTGCAGCTTCTTGGATTGCCTTACCGCGTCTTGAAAATGTGTACCGCGGATCTGGGCTTTACCGCTGCAAAAAAATACGATATTGAAGTTTGGATACCAAGTCAGGAAATGTACCGGGAAATTTCTTCTTGCAGTAATTTCGAAGATTTCCAGGCACGCCGCACCAATATCAAATTCCGCCGCGAACCAAATGGCAAGCCGGAATTTGTGCATACCTTGAACGGCAGCGGGTTAGCTATTGGGCGGACAGTAGCGGCTTTGCTGGAGAATTGCCAACAACAAGACGGATCGATTTTAATTCCGGAAATACTGCGTCCGTATATGGGCGGCAAAGACGTTATTAAATAAAAACTGAGGCTCAAAAGCAAAATGCTTTTGGGTCTTTTTTTATTTTTCGCCAGAACGGGTAAAGAACAGCTAAAGCCATTTGAGAGGAGTTGTTGATATGGAGGACCTATCATTTCAATGGATTAAAACGAACGGCATTACCTTGCATACGGCAGTAGCGGGTCCTGAAGAGGGGCCGCTTGTCATTTTACTGCACGGCTTTCCGGAATTTTGGTTTGGCTGGAAAAAGCAAATTGAACCGCTCACCAAAAAGGGCTACCGCGTCGCAGTACCGGATCAGCGCGGTTATAATTTAAGCGACAAGCCCCAAGACATCGAAAGCTATAGCTTGGATTTACTGCGGGACGATGTAGTTGGATTAATCGAGCATTTCGGCAGAACCAATGCGGCCATCATCGGCCATGACTGGGGAGGGGCAGTAGCCTGGCATTTGGCCTCTACGAAGCCGCAGTACGTTGAAAGAATGATTGCAGTCAATATTCCGCATCCCCAGGCTATGCCGAGGGTACTGAAGCGCAATCCATTGCAATGGGCAAGAAGCTCGTATATCGCTTTTTTCCAATTACCGGATTTACCGGAGAAAATGCTGGCTGCGGATTATTTCAAGACGATGGTAGGGAGCTTGGTATCAACAAGCAATCCGGATACATTTAGTGAGGAAGAGCTGGCCGCTTATCAGGAGGCATGGGATCAGCCAGGTGCGTTGACGGCCATGCTCAATTGGTACCGGGCGATCCGGCAAGGCAACGTCCTGCAAGTACCGGAACAAAAAATCAGCGTCCCTGTTCGCATCATCTGGGGGATCGGCGATCAATTCCTGTCAACGGAACTGGCAAAGGAAAGCCTGAACTTTTGCGAAGACGCTGAATTGGTGTTTGTCGGAGAAGCGACCCATTGGATCCATCATGAACAAGCTTATATCCTCAATCTGCTTATTGAGCAGTTTTTAACCAAAGAAAAAGCGGCAGCCCTATAAGAGCTCCCGCTTTTTCTTTTTCTTATGCTCCCTAAGTGTACGGAAAAATTGGGTAAGCAACCCTCCGCATTCCTCAGCCATTACATTTTCAGTAACATCACATTGATGGTTGAAGCGGTCATCGTTAAGCAGCCGGTACAGTGAATCGACGCTGCCGGCCTTGGCATCGCGTGCCCCGTAGATGACCCTTGGAATGCGGGACTGCAAAATGGCACCTGCACACATTGGGCATGGCTCTAACGTTACGTAAAGATTGGTGTTCTCCAGGCGCCAGCTGCCAATTTGCTGGCAGGCTTCTTGAATAGCTAAAAGTTCGGCGTGCGTTACTGCGTTTTGGGTAGTTTCCCGCAAGTTATGTGCCCGTGCAATCACTTTTCCTTCATGCACGATAACCGCTCCAATCGGGACTTCTCCTTTTGCTGCCGCTTTTTGGGCTTCTTCAATCGCGAGGCCCATATAATAATGGTCTTGTTCAATTCCGTTCATCATTCATCTCTCCTTACTTGCAAGTGTATCATTTTTTGAACAGCAAAAATAAAGAAGTCTTCTCTTACAGAGGGGAAAAGAATAAAAAGTGTTGGCCACTTAAGCAAAGCCTAAGATCAGCGAGGGAAAACTTTGAAAGCGTCTATCCATTAAATTAGGGCATGCTTTTTTTCTATTTTTAAAAGGAAGTCTGTGTTAAAATGAATGGCACTGTACAACACTTGAACAGAAAGAGGGGAACTTCCCATGCCGGTGCCATTTATAACGGTAGAAGGTCCGATTGGCGTTGGCAAAACGTCACTGGCAAAAGCAATTGCTGACCACCATCAATTTCAGATGTTAAAAGAAATTGTCGATGAAAATCCGTTTCTTACTAAATTTTATGAAGACATTGAGGAATGGAGTTTCCAGACTGAAATGTTCTTTTTATGCAACCGCTATAAGCAGTTGTCTGATATTCAAAAGAAATTCATCTCTAAACGTGAGCCTGTCGCAGCGGATTATCATATTTTCAAGAACTTGATTTTTGCGAAGCGCACATTGCCGGCAGCTGAGTATGCCAAATACGAAGCCATCTATAAGATCCTAACAGCAGATATGCCAGCACCCAATATGGTGATTTACCTGCATGCCAGCCTTGAAACACTGATGAAACGCATCAAAATGCGTGGGCGTGAATTCGAGAAAATGATTACCCCGGCCTATATGGAACAGCTGCTGGCTGATTACCATGAATTTATTGAACGTTTTGAACGCGAACATCCGGAAATTCCGGTGTTGCGGTTTAATGGCGATGACATGGATTTCGTCCAGAATGAACCAGATTTACGTCTGATTTTAAGCAAAGTGGATGAAACCTTAAAACAAAGGAGTTTAACAATATGAATTTACGTGAAAAATACGGTATTCCGGCAAATGCCGTAATTACAATTGCCGGTACGGTAGGTGTCGGCAAATCAACGATGACTAAGGCGTTAGCAGACGCACTTCAATTCCGCACCTCTTTTGAAAAAGTGGATGCCAATCCTTATCTGGATTTATTTTATGATGATTTTGAGAAATGGAGTTTTCATCTTCAAATTTATTTCCTGGCAGAACGCTTCAAAGAGCAAAAGCGCATGTTTGAATACGGCGGCGGTTTTGTCCAAGATCGTTCGATTTATGAAGATACTGGCATTTTTGCAAAAATGCACTGGGAAAAAGGCACAATGAATGACGTGGATTATGAAACGTATACGAATCTGTTCGAAGCGATGGTTATGACTCCTTATTTCCCGCACCCGGACTTGTTGATTTACTTAGAAGGGTCGATTGAAGATATTTTAGGCCGCATCCAGGAACGAGGCCGTCTGATGGAGCAGCAGACGCCGGTTGAATATTGGATTGAAATGCACGGGCGCTATGAGAAGTGGATTAACTCGTTTAACGGCTGTCCGGTTCTGCGTTTAAACATTAATGAATATGACTTAATGAATGATCCAGACTGCAAGGAACGCATCGTAGAACGAATCGGCAACTTCATGCAGCAAACATCTTTATTGAAAAAATAAGCTAATACCCCAGTCTATTGTAGGCTGGGGTATTATTATTTCCCGGGAAATAATAAAGGCAATAAAAAAAGCAGAAGGCGGTAAGCCTTCTGCTTGTTAAGTCATCTTTTATGTATCGAAATCTTCAGACATGTAAGTCCTAAAAAAATTCGCTACTTTCGTAACGAATCCAATCTCGAATTTATATGCGCGTGTAAATTCAAAAAATGGAGGAGGAAGAGGGATTCGAACCCCCGCGGGATTTGACTCCCCTGTCGGTTTTCAAGACCGATCCCTTCAGCCAAACTTGGGTATTCCTCCGTATCAGACAAGAATTAATTTATCATAAAGAGAAACTTGCTGTCAACACTTTCGGTAATCTTTTTAAAAAAGAATTTTTTAATGGTATAAGTTGTAGCCGTTGGTATTCCGCAAAACAACTCCATATTTAAGTGAGCAATCAAATGGTCTTCTCTTTTAGAAAGCTTATCCAGCGCCGGCTTATCGCGGGAGCACGAGTCTTTGCCCTGCACAAAGCGGCCAAAGCAGTGTATAAAAGGATATTTTAGTCCAACTTATATAAGCTTGTTTTTTATGCGGAGCCCAGCTTTAAAATGAATTTATATTCTTTAAGGCTTACGGATTGATTTTTTCAGAAAACATTCGTATACTAATAAATGCCGTGCTAGGTGGGAAGATAGCGGTGTCCTGTAACCTGCAATCCGCTTTAGCAGGACTGAATCCCTTTCCTAGGCTGTTTGTGTGCAGGGTCTGCCCCTTGCACGTAGTGTTGACGTTTGGGTCCTGCGCAATGGAAACCCATGAACCATGTCAGGTCCGGAAGGAAGCAGCATTAAGTGGAACTTTTCATGTGCCGCGGGATTGCCTAGATCGAGCTAACGACAAGGGTAACGCTTGTGTGCAGCAGTCAAAGAAAGGTGCACGGCATTAACTTTAAAATAAAACCTGTCCGCAAATATGCGGACAGGTTTTTTACTGGCGTTTTATTCATGCCAGTATATTAGCCAGGAAGTAATCATTCAGAAGGAACCACCATTTATGATATAATTGAAGGACGGAAAACACTTTTAACAAAAGGAGAGAAAAACGTTGGCGTATCAAGCTTTTTATCGTGTGTACCGGCCGCAGTCCTTTTCTGAAATGTCAGGTCAGTCGCATATTAAACAAACCCTTCAAAATGCTCTCCTTTACAATAAGACAACTCATGCTTATTTATTCTCAGGTCCGCGGGGGACAGGGAAAACGAGTGCAGCTAAAATTTTTGCGAAAGCACTCAACTGTGAACAGGCACCTGTGGCAGAACCTTGCAATGAATGCAGTTCTTGTAAAAGCATTACCGAAGGATCCAATACAGATGTCATTGAATTTGATGCCGCATCCAACTCCCGAGTGGAAGAAATGCGGGAAATCATTGAAAAAGTCCGGTTTTCTCCGGCAAATTCCCGGTTTAAAATTTATATTATTGATGAAGTGCATATGCTCTCCAATAGTGCCTTTAACGCTTTATTGAAAACGCTTGAAGAGCCGCCGGAGCATGTTGTATTTATCTTGGCGACTACAGAGCCGCATAAACTGCCGCTTACCATTATTTCCCGTTGTCAGCGCTTTGATTTTAAACGGTTGTCGCAAGCGGATATTGTGGAACGGATGATTGAAGTATTAACGGACGCAGGCCTTCCTTATAACGAGCAAGTGTTGAAAGTTATTGCCCAAGCAGCAGCGGGCGGAATGCGGGATGCACTCAGCTTGCTGGATCAAGTAGTATCATTCAGCGGTGATGAAATGACGATTGAAGATGCACTGCTTGTGACCGGCTCCATAAGCCAGGATGTATTCTATGAGATGGCGGGAGCATTGGTCGAAAAAGATATTGGCCAAGCGTTGACTCTACTGGAACAGCTGGTCCGTGACGGGAAAGACCCAGTCCGGCTGGTAGAAGATTTCATCACTTTTTTCCGGGATTTATTATTGATTCAAACGGCTCCGGATTTGCACGATATGCTGGAGCTTGCTACGCACGAAGAACGGTTTGAAGAGTTGGCGAAGCAATTCGAATCAGCAACTCTCTATGCATGGATTGATGTATTGACGAAAACTCAGCAGGAAATGCGGTTCTCCAATCATACAAAAATCTATTTGGAGACAGCATTATTGAAAATGGTGCAGGCAGATGCACCGGTCGCCGTTTCTTCAGGATCAGCATCTCCGGAACTGGAAGCAAAAGTTAATCAATTGGAGCAACTGATTATTCAACTTCAACAACAATTGAAAAATGGGGCTGTTGCGGCAACTCCAGCGGCAGGCGCTGAACCAAAGCGCCGGCAGCGGTCTCAAAGCAGTTATAAAATCCCGGTGGGCCGCATTCAGGATGTATTGAAGAATGCGACGAAGCCGGATATCCAAGCGATCAAAACCAACTGGTCGACGGTCATGGGGCAATTGCAGAAATCACATGCGGCTTTATTGAATGAAGCGGAGCCAGTAGCGGCCTCAGCAGATGCTTTTGTGTTAAAATTCAAGTATGATATTCATTGCCAGATGGCTTCAGATAATCAGACTTTTGCTGTCGCTTTTAGCCAGCTTCTTCAACAGTATACGGGTAAGGCTTACACACCAATTTTTGTGCCGGATGAAAGCTGGTTGAAAATCCGTGAAGAGTTTATTAAAAACAGCGGATTGAAATCAGGGTCAGAAGAGAAGCATTCGGAAGCTGAAGAACAGCATCCTTTCTCTGCTGATGGATCAGTGGCGGAAGAAGATCCGTTTATTTCTGAAGCAGAGCGGTTATTTGGCAAAGACTTTGTTGAAATTCACGACGATTAATAAACAACCTAAAGGAGGAAACTATTATGCGCGGTGGCGGAAATATGCAAGGCATGATGAAACAAATGCAGAAAATGCAAAAACAAATGGCGGAAGCCCAAGAAGAACTGGGAACATTGAAATTTGAAGGATCAGCTGGCGGCGGAATGGTGAAAGTCACTGTATCCGGACACAAAGAAGTGCTTGATGTAGTTTTAGATCCATCAGTAGTAGACCCGGAAGATGTAGAAATGCTTCAAGATCTATTGATCGTTGCGACAAACGAAGCGTTTAAAAAAGCGGAAGAACATGCGAATTCCACGATGGGGAAATTCACTAAGGGGTTAAATCTTCCTGGCATGTTCTAGGAGGTAAACAGAATGCATTACCCAGAGCCAATATCGAAACTTATGGAAAGCTTTATGAAATTGCCAGGAATCGGGCCGAAAACAGCTGCCCGGCTGGCATTTTTTGTGCTTGGGATGAAAGAAGACACGGTTCTTGATTTCGCTAAAGCGTTAGTGGATGCGAAAAGGAATTTGAGTTTTTGTTCAACGTGCGGGCATATCACCGATGTTGATCCATGCATGATTTGCCAAGACCAATCACGTGACCGGACAACGATTTGTGTAGTGCAGGATCCAAAGGATGTCATCGCAATGGAAAAAATGCGCGATTACACAGGTCTGTATCATGTTCTTCAAGGAGCAATTTCTCCAATGGACGGAATTGGCCCGGAAGACATCAACGTTCCTTCTCTATTGAAGCGGCTGCAGGATGAAACTGTGGAAGAGTTGATTTTGGCAACGAACCCGACAATCGAAGGAGAAGCAACGGCCATGTATATTTCCCGCCTAGTCAAACCTTCCGGGATCAAAACTACACGCATCGCTCACGGCCTGCCAGTTGGGGGAGACTTAGAGTATGCGGATGAAGTTACGCTATCTAAAGCAATGGAAGGCAGACGTGAGTTGTAAAGAAGAGATCGACAAGCGTGTTTTCAAAAAGAGGGAATTGAAAAAAGAGTTTGATGAACAATTGATTCGCCGGTTTGTTGAAACAAAAGAAGAACGGGGAAGTGCGCTGGCATTAGAAAAGCTGGGGGCAACCATGAAGTGTTTGGCAGTGTCGACCCGAAGATTGCTGAAAGCAAATGTCTTTTCTTAATTAAAGGAAGCGCGAATCCGTAATTTGAAATTCCAATAAAAGCAATGGCTCCTCCAGCATTGCTTTTTATTTATGGATTGAATTGGGCTCTTCTTATAGAAGGAACTTAAAAGAAGGCAAGTTATTTGAAATGGATAAATCAAAATCTTTGACTCAGCTTTTCATGCCTGGTATATTAAAAAGCGTCCCAAAAAACTAAGGGAATAAAAATGTGTGAAAAGCAATTGACATTGATGAGTAATTAAGTTATACTAATATAGTTGTCGTTTGAAGTAACAATAATACTTCTAAGAAACGCGGCTAATGAAATCAAACATACAACGAAATTCGTGGTTGACAATGATTTCGAAATAAGTTATACTAATAAAGTTGTCGCTGAAGAAAACGACAAAACCTGAACCTTGAAAACTGAACAGCAAAACGTCAACGAAATCGCAACGGCCGCGCAAAACGGCCCGCGCAAAAAATTACTGATCAAGCGTGCTAGATCAAAGCGACTCGTGCATCTTTCGGGATGGCGAGACGCCAGCAGAACATTGAGCAATCAATTTCTTCTATAATGGAGAGTTTGATCCTGGCTCAGGACGAACGCTGGCGGCGTGCCTAATACATGCAAGTCGAGCGGAAAATTTGGAGCTTGCTCCAAGTTTTCAGCGGCGGACGGGTGAGTAACACGTGGGCAACCTGCCCTGCAGTTCGGGATAACTCCGGGAAACCGGGGCTAATACCGGATAGGTTCGGCTCCCGCCTGGGAGCCGACGGAAAGACGGCTCACGCTGTCGCTGCTGGATGGGCCCGCGGCGCATTAGCTAGTTGGGGGGGTAACGGCCTCCCAAGGCCACGATGCGTAGCCGACCTGAGAGGGTGATCGGCCACACTGGGACTGAGACACGGCCCAGACTCCTACGGGAGGCAGCAGTAGGGAATCTTCCGCAATGGACGCAAGTCTGACGGAGCAACGCCGCGTGAGTGATGAAGGTTTTCGGATCGTAAAACTCTGTTGTAAGGGAAGAAACCGTGCCGGAGTAACTGCCGGCACCTTGACGGTACCTTACCAGAAAGCCACGGCTAACTACGTGCCAGCAGCCGCGGTAATACGTAGGTGGCAAGCGTTGTCCGGAATTATTGGGCGTAAAGCGCGCGCAGGCGGTCCTTTAAGTCCGATGTGAAAGCCCACGGCTCAACCGTGGAGGGTCATTGGAAACTGGGGGACTTGAGTGCAGAAGAGGAAAGTGGAATTCCATGTGTAGCGGTGAAATGCGTAGAGATGTGGAGGAACACCAGTGGCGAAGGCGACTTTCTGGTCTGTAACTGACGCTGAGGCGCGAAAGCGTGGGGAGCAAACAGGATTAGATACCCTGGTAGTCCACGCCGTAAACGATGAGTGCTAAGTGTTAGGGGGTTTCCGCCCCTTAGTGCTGCAGCTAACGCATTAAGCACTCCGCCTGGGGAGTACGGCCGCAAGGCTGAAACTCAAAGGAATTGACGGGGGCCCGCACAAGCGGTGGAGCATGTGGTTTAATTCGAAGCAACGCGAAGAACCTTACCAGGTCTTGACATCCCGCTGCCCGCCTTGGAGACAAGGCTTTCCCTTCGGGGACAGCGGTGACAGGTGGTGCATGGTTGTCGTCAGCTCGTGTCGTGAGATGTTGGGTTAAGTCCCGCAACGAGCGCAACCCTTGATCTTAGTTGCCAGCATTCAGTTGGGCACTCTAAGGTGACTGCCGGTGACAAACCGGAGGAAGGTGGGGATGACGTCAAATCATCATGCCCCTTATGACCTGGGCTACACACGTGCTACAATGGACGGTACAAAGGGTCGCCAACCCGCGAGGGGGAGCCAATCCCAGAAAACCGTTCTCAGTTCGGATTGCAGGCTGCAACTCGCCTGCATGAAGCCGGAATCGCTAGTAATCGTGGATCAGCATGCCACGGTGAATACGTTCCCGGGCCTTGTACACACCGCCCGTCACACCACGAGAGTTTGTAACACCCGAAGTCGGTGAGGTAACCCTTGTGGAGCCAGCCGCCGAAGGTGGGACAGATGATTGGGGTGAAGTCGTAACAAGGTAGCCGTATCGGAAGGTGCGGCTGGATCACCTCCTTTCTAAGGATTACTTCGGAACGGAACCTCACGGTTCCGGTTGACGTTTTGCGTTCGGTTTTGAAGGTTCACACCTTGGCAGCGATGCCTTTTTTTGTGACTTTCAACCTTGTTCTTTGAAAACTGGATATGACGACATTGAAACAAACGAAACAACGCAACACAAGTGATGAGACCGAGCGATCGGTCGACTTTCTATGTAACCAACTTGGTTAAGTTAGAAAGGGCGCACGGTGGATGCCTTGGCACTAGGAGCCGAAGAAGGACGGCACTAACACCGATATGCTCCGGGGAGCTGTAAGTGAGCATTGATCCGGAGATTTCCGAATGGGGGAACCCCCTGCCCGTAATGGGGCAGGATCCATGTGTGAATTCATAGCACATGAGAAGGCAGACCCAGGGAACTGAAACATCTAAGTACCTGGAGGAACAGAAAGCAAATGCGATTCCCTGAGTAGCGGCGAGCGAAACGGGAACAGCCCAAACCAAGAGGCTTGCCTCTTGGGGTTGTAGGACACTCAATACGGAGTTACAAAAGCACGCGTTAGGCGAAGCGACCTGGAACGGTCCGCGACACTGGGTAACAGCCCCGTAGCCGAAAAGGCGTGCCCTCCTGAGTGGATCCTGAGTACGGCGGAACACGTGAAATTCCGTCGGAATCCGGGAGGACCATCTCCCAAGGCTAAATACTCCCTAGTGACCGATAGTGAACCAGTACCGTGAGGGAAAGGTGAAAAGCACCCCGGAAGGGGAGTGAAACAGATCCTGAAACCGTGTGCCTACAACTAGTCAAAGCCCGTTCATGGGTGATGGCGTGCCTTTTGTAGAATGAACCGGCGAGTTACGATTGCATGCAAGGTTAAGATGAGAAGTCGGAGCCGCAGCGAAAGCGAGTCTGAACAGGGCGAATGAGTATGCAGTTGTAGACCCGAAACCAGGTGATCTACCCATGTCCAGGGTGAAGGTAAGGTAACACTTACTGGAGGCCCGAACCCACGCACGTTGAAAAGTGCGGGGATGAGGTGTGGGTAGCGGAGAAATTCCAATCGAACCTGGAGATAGCTGGTTCTCTCCGAAATAGCTTTAGGGCTAGCCTCAAGATTGAGAATCCTGGAGGTAGAGCACTGTTTGGACTAGGGGCCCATCCCGGGTTACCGAATTCAGACAAACTCCGAATGCCAGTGATTTATGCTTGGGAGTCAGACTGCGAGTGATAAGATCCGTAGTCAAGAGGGAAACAGCCCAGACCACCAGCTAAGGTCCCCAAATATCCGTTAAGTGGAAAAGGATGTGGCGTTGCTTAGACAACCAGGATGTTGGCTTAGAAGCAGCCATCATTTAAAGAGTGCGTAATAGCTCACTGGTCGAGTGACACTGCGCCGAAAATGTACCGGGGCTAAACGGATTACCGAAGCTGTGGATGGACATCAACGATGTCCGTGGTAGGAGAGCGTTCTAAGGGCGTTGAAGCGGAACCGGAAGGATTCGTGGAGCGCTTAGAAGTGAGAATGCCGGTATGAGTAACGAAAGACGGGTGAGAATCCCGTCCACCGAATGCCCAAGGTTTCCTGAGGAAGGCTCGTCCGCTCAGGGTCAGTCGGGACCTAAGTCGAGGCCGATAGGCGTAGACGATGGACAACAGGTTGATATTCCTGTACCACCTCCCCGCCGTTTGAGCAATGGGGGGACGCAGAAGGATAAGGCGAGCGCGCCGTTGGTTGAGCGCGTCCAAGCCGTGAGGCGGGAAATGAGGCAAATCCCATTTCCATAACGTTGAGCGGTGACGGCAAGGGGCGTATGCCCTGGAGTCCCTGATTTCACACTGCCAAGAAAAGCCTCTAGCGAGGCGGGAGGTGCCCGTACCGCAAACCGACACAGGTAGGCGAGAAGAGAATTCTAAGGTGAGCGAGTGAACTCTCGTTAAGGAACTCGGCAAAATGACCCCGTAACTTCGGGAGAAGGGGTGCTCTGGTAGGGTGAAAAGCCCGAGAGAGCCGCAGTGAATAGGCCCAGGCGACTGTTTAGCAAAAACACAGGTCTCTGCCAAACCGTAAGGTGACGTATAGGGGCTGACGCCTGCCCGGTGCTGGAAGGTTAAGGGGAGTGCTTAGCGCAAGCGAAGGTGCGAACTGAAGCCCCAGTAAACGGCGGCCGTAACTATAACGGTCCTAAGGTAGCGAAATTCCTTGTCGGGTAAGTTCCGACCCGCACGAAAGGCGTAACGATCTGGGCACTGTCTCAACGAGAGACTCGGTGAAATTATAGTACCTGTGAAGATGCAGGTTACCCGCGACAGGACGGAAAGACCCCGTGGAGCTTTACTGTAGCCTGATATTGACTTTTGGTGCAACTTGTACAGGATAGGTAGGAGCCTTTGAGCCCGGAGCGCCAGCTTCGGGGGAGGCGTCGGTGGGATACTACCCTGGTTGTATTGAAATTCTAACCCGCACCCCTGATCGGGGTGGGAGACAGTGTCAGGCGGGCAGTTTGACTGGGGCGGTCGCCTCCTAAAGAGTAACGGAGGCGCCCAAAGGTTCCCTCAGAATGGTTGGAAATCATTCGCAGAGTGTAAAGGCACAAGGGAGCTTGACTGCGAGACGGACAGGTCGAGCAGGGTCGAAAGACGGGCTTAGTGATCCGGTGGTTCCGCATGGAAGGGCCATCGCTCAACGGATAAAAGCTACCCCGGGGATAACAGGCTTATCTCCCCCAAGAGTCCACATCGACGGGGAGGTTTGGCACCTCGATGTCGGCTCATCGCATCCTGGGGCTGTAGTCGGTCCCAAGGGTTGGGCTGTTCGCCCATTAAAGCGGTACGCGAGCTGGGTTCAGAACGTCGTGAGACAGTTCGGTCCCTATCCGTCGCGGGCGCAGGAAATTTGAGAGGAGCTGTCCTTAGTACGAGAGGACCGGGATGGACACACCGCTGGTGTACCAGTTGTTCCGCCAGGGGCATCGCTGGGTAGCTATGTGTGGCCGGGATAAGTGCTGAAAGCATCTAAGCACGAAGCCCCCCTCAAGATGAGATTTCCCATTGCGCAAGCAAGTAAGATCCCTCAAAGACGATGAGGTAGATAGGTTCGGGGTGGAAGCGCGGCGACGCGTGCAGCTGACGAATACTAATCGATCGAGGACTTAACCAAACTGTTTGTTTCAACTGTCGCATATCCGGTTTTGAGGGCGCAAGCACTCATGTCCAGTGATGATGGCAAAGAGGCCACACCCGTTCCCATCCCGAACACGGCAGTTAAGCTCTTTTGCGCCAATGGTAGTTGGGGGTTTCCCCCTGCGAGAGTAGGACATTGCTGGGCCCTGTAAGAAGAAAAAGCCGTAGCCGGCATTCCCGGCAACGGCTTTTTTGTGTTTTCGTTAAATAAGTTTTTGATTGACGCTCATCAGATGCACAGCGTAACTTATTGCTTTCATATATACTAAACATAATGAAAAAAAACGTAAGGATGAAAATCATGACGCATCGAAAACCTTTAGTAGAAGCTTTAACTGCATTTCAGCAGCCACTGCCGATTTCATTTCATGTGCCAGGCCATAAGAACGGCGAGTTATCTGGCTTGCCACAAGCAATCCGTACAGCCCTTTCTTATGACTTAACAGAAGTTACCGGTTTAGATGATCTTCATTATCCCGAAGAAGCTATTCGTGACGCACAGAGCCTGCTGGCAGCCACCTACGGAGCGGATGAAAGCTTTTTCCTCGTTAATGGGTCGACAGTAGGCAATTTGGCAATGATACATGCCGTCTGCAAAGAAGGCGATACAGTAATTGTTCAGCGAAATTCCCATAAATCAGTTTTTCATGCACTTGAATTAGCAAAAACACGGCCGGTTTATGTAGCGCCTGAATGGGACGATGAATCGTTGACTGCTGTTGGAGTAGCCTTTGCAGATATTGCAGCAGCGGTAACAGCTTACCCGGAAGCAAAGGCGGTGGTTCTGACTTATCCTAATTATTACGGTATGGCAACAGCAGGACTAAAAGAAACTATCGCTCTTTGCCATTCCAAAGGCATCGCGGTATTAGTCGATGAAGCGCATGGTGCCCATTTTCAAATCGGCGAACCCTATCCTGCTTCAGCGTTGGCGCTTGGAGCGGATGTAGTGGTGCATTCAGCGCATAAAACTTTGCCAGCTATGACAATGGGGTCATTCTTACATGTAAAAGGGAATTTAGTAAATGCAGAAAAAATCAAGAAGTATTTAAGAATGCTGCAATCCAGCAGCCCCTCTTATCTTATTATGGCTTCGCTGGACGATGCACGGGCATTTGTTCAAAATTATACGCAGCCGGACATGCGGCATTTTGAAGATAAAAGAGAACAGTTTGTGAAGGGGTTAAAGAGCATTCCAAAACTTGGAGTTTTTGAATCGGACGATCCTTTAAAACTGATGCTTAGAAGCGAATATAATAGCGGCTTTCAATTAAAAAAAGAATTGGAAAAGGTGGGAATCCATGCAGAACTGGCAGATCCTTATCAGGTTCTGCTGATTTTGCCTTTATTAAAACAGCCGCATAGCTATCCTTTTGCAGAGGTCCGCAGCCGTATAAAAGAAGCGGTGCAAGCTTTAACACAAGCACCTCGTGAAGCGGTTATAGTGAAAATGCCCATCCAACAGAATATCAGCGTTCCTGAAATCTCTTATGCGCAACTCGATATGGAAGCACGGGAGTGGATTTCTTATACAAAAGCGTTTGGCCGGATTTCGGCTGGCATGGTGATTCCTTATCCGCCTGGCGTGCCTTTGATTGTTCCTGGTGAAAAATGGACCATGGATAAACTGGAAGGATTGATGGATTATCTGTCGACAGGGGCTCAGATTCAAGGAGACCTTCGCTTAGAAGAAAAATTAATCTGTGTACTGCCTGCAACAAATTAGTCATAATTTCTGAAAAATGGGTATGATATAGTATACGAAATTTTACAGGGGCGGGATGTGGAAATTATGTTGGATCAGGAAAAGTATGCAATTGTAGATATCGGCTCAAATACAATGCGGCTTGTCATTTACACACGCGACAAAAGTGGGAAATTGACAGAAAGTGAAAACGTTAAAGCTGTTGCCCGTTTGCGCAATTATTTGTCGGAGAATGGACATCTGGAAACTGAAGGAATCAATGTATTGATACATACTCTTCAAGGTTTCCAGGAAGTAACGAGACATCATAAATTGAAGGAAATTAGATGTGTAGCTACTGCAGCGATTCGGCAAGCTACTAATCAAGAGGAAATTTTAGAGCGTGTTGAAAAAGAAACAGATTTCTCGATGCGGATTTTGTCTGAATATGAGGAAGCAAATTACGGCTTTCTGGCAGTCGTAAATTCTACGCCTTTTGAAAATGGCATTACAGTGGATATTGGTGGAGGAAGCACGGAAATCACTTATTTTCAAAATCGGAAATTAATCTTTTTCTATAGTTTTCCGTTTGGAGCATTGTCTTTAAAACAGCAATTTATCAAAGAGGACCTCCCCACTTCGCAAGAACTAAAGACGCTTCGCAAATTTTTAAAAGAACAGTTCCAAACCTTGCCATGGCTTGCTAATAAAAAGCTGCCGCTGATTGGAATAGGGGGAAGTGCACGGAACCTAGCCCAGATCCATCAGGAATATATCGGCTACCCGGTTGCAGGTATTCACCAATATATGATGACGGCTAAAAACGTTAAAGGTGTGCAAAATCTGCTGTTGAGCATGGATTTTCCTGAAATCCAGCGCTTGGAAGGCCTGACAAGAGACCGCGCAGACATCATTATACCGGCTATTGAGGTTTTTTCTTATTTGATGGATTATATCGAAACAAATAAATTTGCTTTAAGCAGAAAAGGGCTTAGAGACGGCGTATTTTATGAAGAAATGACGAAAGAATTTGAGCTTTCCATTTTCCCGAACGTTTTGGAGGAAAGTTTTTATGAATTGGCAAGTGATTTTGACATCAATTTGAATCATGCTTCTCATGTCAGCAAGAATGCCATGATGATTTTCAATGAACTGGAAAAGTGCAAAGTCTTTGTTCTGGATTCTAAAGATCTGAAGTACCTTCGTTTGGGCAGCGCACTTTATAATCTTGGATCCTATATTGACGCGGAAGCAAGCCATCAACATACATTTTATTTATTGGCAAACCGCACAATTGATGGGTTATTGCATAAAGACCGCATGACAGTAGCATTAATTGCTTCTTTTAAAAACCGGGAAGTTTTCAAACGGAATGCCTCGCTTTATGAAGACTGGTTCACGAAAGATGAACTGGCAAAATACAGTCTGTTTGGAGCCATCGTCAAACTTGCTTACAGTTTGAATGCAACCAAGCGGAATATTATTGAAGCCATTCGAATTGAAGAGCCGACAGCAGGACAACTTGTGTTTGAAATAGAGTGCAATAGTGACTGGATGCCGGAACAATACCAGGCAGAAAAACAGAAAAAACATCTTGAAAAGCACTTGAAAAAGTCCATTGAACTGCAATTCCATGAAGAATTAGCCCGGCAGCCACAGTAATCAAGTATAAAAATGGCCGAGAATTTGAAGACAAAGGATGGCGGAGAATGTGATTACGACGAAAAAAAATACCGTTGATCTGGATAATCCTTCTTATTACAACAATCGAGAACTTAGCTGGCTTGCTTTTAACGAAAGGGTGCTGAGAGAAGCAATAGATGAACGCAATCCATTGCTGGAGCGTTTCAAATTTTTGTCAATTTTCAGTTCGAACCTCGACGAATTTTTTATGGTACGAGTAGCTGGTCTCCAAGATCAAGTAAAAGTAGGTTTTGCAGGGCCGGAAAATAAAGCCGGCATGACTCCGAGGCAGCAATTGAAAGAAATCGGCAATAAAACTCATCAATTAGTAGAATTGCAGTATCAGACATTGCGCAATTTATTGATTCCAAAAATGAGGCATGAAGGAGTCCGGATTTTCAAAATGGCGGAATTGGCGGACCGGGAGCTTAAAGAAATAGAAACATATTTCGATGAGCAGATTTTTCCTGTCCTTACGCCATTAGCAATTGATGCGTATCGGCCATTTCCCATGCTTTTGAATAGAAGCATCAATTTGGCAGTCCTGCTAAAAGATCAAGATGAAGAAGCAAAAAATCAATTTAAAACAGCGATTGTTCAAGTGCCGGCAGTACTCGATCGTTTTGTTTATTTGGACACCAAGGCAGGCAAGGAGCGCTTTGTTTTATTAGAAGATGTTATTAGGCATTTTATTGGCAAGCTGTTTCAAGGCTTTACAGTGGCTTCTACATCGATTTTCCGTATCACTCGCAATGCCGACATGACAATTCATGAGGAAGGCGCCCGCGACTTATTGAAAGAGATTGAAGAAGAGCTGAGGAAGCGTAAATGGGGGGCAGCGGTCCGTCTTGAAGTGCAAAAAGAAGGCATAGATCCCGAAATGCTGGCTTATTTAACAGAAGCCTTGGAAATTAGCAAAAAAGATGTGTATGAAATTGAAGGTCCATTGGATTTAACGCTGTTTTTCAATTTTTATAAAAAAATGGCTAAAACGCATAAGAAACTTGTCTACGAAAGCCGGATTTCTCAACCGCCTCGCGACTTGTCTTCTCATGAAGACATTTTTGATAAAGTGCTTGCACAAGACGTGTTTCTTCATCATCCATACGAATCATTTGAACCGGTCGTGGATTTTATGTCAAAAGCGGCTGATGATCCGGATGTATTGGCGATTAAACAAACCCTGTACCGGGTTAGTGGGGATTCACCGATTATTAAAGCATTAAAAAGAGCGGCTGAAAATGGCAAGCAAGTCACTGTTTTGGTGGAACTCAAAGCGCGTTTCGATGAAGAGAACAATGTCCAATGGGCAAAAGAGCTGGAGCAAGCTGGATGCCATGTGATTTATGGTATGACCCATCTTAAAACTCACAGCAAAATTACCTTGGTTGTACGCAAAAAGGATGGAGAAATAGCTCGTTTTGTACATCTGGGGACGGGCAATTACAACGATCAGACAGCGAAGATTTACACGGACATGAGCCTATTCACTTCCGTACGGGAATTCGGGGTAGATGCGACCAACTTTTTCAATTTTTTGAGCGGCTATACCGAAAAGCCGGAATTCCATCATTTATCCGTAGCACCGTTCAGCATTCGAAAAGACTTTCTTGAATTGATCGAAGCGGAAATTCAATCCCATAAGAAATTTGGCAATGGCCGCATTATCGCTAAAATGAATTCTTTGACCGATAAAGAACTCATCAAGAAATTATACGAAGCGTCGATCGAGGGAGTGAAAATTGACTTGATCGTCCGGGGAATTTGCTGCCTGCGCCCAGGGATTAAAGGCGTGAGTGAAAACATCCGTGTCAGAAGCATTGTCGGCCGCCTTTTGGAACATAGCCGAATTTATTATTTCTACCATAATGGAGAAGAAAAGACGTTTTTGTCTTCGGCGGATATGATGACGCGAAATATGGAAAACCGCATTGAAATTTTATTCCCTGTTTACAGCGATCGAATCAAAGCTCAAATAGAGCATGTTTTGGAGATTGCGTTAAAAGATAATATGAAGGCGCGGGAACAAGATGCAACAGGGCAGTACCGTTATGTCAAAAAGAAAGACGGAGAACCGGAAATCAATAGCCAGCTTGTGTTGTATGAAGAAGCATATCAAGTGGCAGAAGATGAGGAATAAGCTCGTACTGCTGCCTCTTTGAGATGCTCGAAGCCGGGCTGTGTCTACCATGTTCTAAGAGATTCATTTCCTGTATAGTTAAAGGGATTAAACATGAAGAAATCAGGTGAAGAAAAGAATGGGTTATTTGATTACGCTGGAAGGCGGAGAAGGATCCGGAAAAACCAGTATTTTAAAACGTCTGGCTTCTGCATTGGAGCAACAAGGACTTTCAGTTGTCTGTACAAGAGAACCGGGCGGGATTGATATTGCAGAACAAATCCGGAAAGTCATCTTGGATCGTGACAATGTCAAAATGGATGCACGGACAGAAGCTTTGCTATATGCCGCAGCAAGAAGGCAGCATTTAGTCGAGAAAGTTATTCCAGCCATTGAAGCTGGAAAAGTGGTTTTATGTGACCGTTACATAGATAGCAGTTTGGCGTATCAAGGACATGCGAGAGGCCTTGGCATAAAAGAAATCTATGCTATCAATAAGTTTGCCATAGATGAATACATGCCGGATTTAACGCTTTATTTTGATGTAGACCCCAAAGTAGGGCTTGCCCGCATTGAAAAAGATGCAGGCCGGGAAGTCAACCGTTTGGATGTGGAATCGTTAAAATTCCATGAAGCGGTGCGTGAAGGCTATCAATTGCTTGTTGGACAGTATCCAGACCGGATTCAAGTGATTGATGCTGAAAGGGATATCGAGACGGTGTTCCAGTACGCTTTCCAGACAGTCACTGATTTTATAAATCCACCCAGAATTTGATAAACGCTGGGAAGATATGCAGTGTAGGCTTTTCTTCATGGTATACTTATATAGAAGGAATACAGAAAAGGAGTGAGTGCTGATGAAACTCGTCGTTGCAGTCGTGCAGGATCAAGATAGTAATCGCTTATCCAACGCGTTGACAAAAAATGATTTTCGGGCTACCAAACTTGCCAGTACTGGAGGGTTCTTGCGCTCAGGGAATACCACTTTTTTGATTGGTGTCGAGGATGGCCTCGTACCGAAATTGATGGATTTAATCCGGGATAATTGCCGTTCACGTGAACAAATGGTTGCTCCTGTTTCACCAATGGGCGGCAATGCAGATTCTTATATTCCATATCCGGTTGAAGTGGAAGTAGGAGGCGCGACAATTTTTGTCTTGCCAATTGAACAGTTCCATCATTTTTAAACATCCCTTAAGACGCAAAACGCGTTAAGTAATATATGTTAGATGAGATACCCGTGCTCCCACTGGAACACGGGGTTTTTTACAAAGGCTGAATGAAGGTGAAAATATGCAAAAGACAATCGAAGAGTTTCAGGAAATGCAGCCGGTTGTGATGAAAAGACTGCAAGGTGCCTATGCAAAAGATCGGTTGGCGCATGCTTATTTATTTGAAGGGCCAGCCGGTTCCGGATTAACAGAAGTGACTCATTTTTTTGTAAAGCTTCTGCTTTGCGAAGCTCCTATAAAAAATGTTCCATGTGAAACATGCCATAGTTGCCATCTCTATAATACAGGCAACCACCCAAGCATCGTCTTTATTGAGCCGGATGGACAAAATATCAAAATCGATCAGATCCGTGAATTGATTTTTAATATGAATAAAACGGGCTTTAGTACCGGCCGTAAAATATATGTAATTCAAGATGCAGACCGAATGAATAATGCCTCAGCTAATGCGTTATTGAAATTTTTAGAGGAACCCGAAATGAACGTTACCGCCATTTTGTTGACGGAACGACTCAATGCCATCATGACGACAATCCGGTCGCGTTGCCAGATTGTATCGTTTCAGCCGCTGTCGCGGCCGAAAATGATGGAGCAGTTGCTTATCGGTGGCATGACTGCTTCAATGGCTTCGACTGTTAGCATGGTGACACAAAATACCGAAGAGGCGGTGCGCTTAAGTTCGGATGAAGCTTTTATCCAACAGCGCAAAATTGTGTTAAAATTAATGGAAGCCATTAACAGCAATGTCCACGAGGCTCTTTTATTGCTGCAATCTGAATGGCTTCCAGTATTTAAAGAAAAAGAGGATACCGAAAGAGGGCTCGACATGTTATTATTTGCATATCGGGACATCGCTTCGGTAAAAGCGGGTCTTGAAACTGCGCGAACATATCCAGATATGGAAGAAACATGGAAGCAGTTGGCGCTTCAGCGTTCGTTTCCAGTATTATCTAAGCAATTGCAGGCGATTTTACAAGCCAAACAGCAATTGCCGCGCAATATGAATCGAACGCTGCTCATGGAGCAGTTAATGCTGAACCTGCGGGAGGGATAAGCAATTGTATAATGTCATTGGTGTCCGCTTTAAAAAGGCGGGTAAAATATATTATTTTGACCCAGGAGAATTTGCGATTGAAAAAGACGATTATGTCATCGTAGAAACTGCAAGGGGTATAGAATACGGAAAAGTTGTTGTGCCGGTAAAAACGGTTGAGGAAAATGATGTTGTGCTGCCATTGAAACAAGTGGTACGCGTAGCGACTGACCGGGACCGCCAGCAAGTAGAAGAAAATCGCTTGGAAGCAGGACGTGCTTTCGAAATGGGCACGCAAAAAATCGAAGAGCATCGCTTGGAGATGAAATTAGTAGATGTGGAATATACATTTGACCGCAATAAAGTCATCTTTTATTTCACAGCAGAAGGACGCGTCGATTTCCGCAATTTGGTTAAGGATTTAGCTTCCATTTTCCGGACTCGCATTGAACTTCGGCAAATTGGGGTAAGAGATGAAGCGAAAATGCTGGGCGGTATTGGCCCTTGCGGCCGGATGCTTTGTTGCTCAACATTCCTGGGCGACTTTGAGCCGGTATCGATTAAAATGGCAAAAGATCAAAATCTGTCTCTGAATCCATCGAAAATTTCCGGGTTATGCGGACGTTTGATGTGCTGCCTGAAATACGAGAACGACGAATATGAAACTGCTAAAAAAGAAATGCCGGATGTTGGTGCCCGTGTCACAACTCCAGACGGGGAAGGCCGCGTTGTTGGCATGAATATTTTAGAGCGTGTGTTAAAAATTCGCTTAGCTGAGCAAGAACAGACATTAGAATACTCATTAAGTGAGATAATGGGCCAAGGAACGAGAGCGTGAGGTGGTTTTTAAGTGAAAGAGAAGAACTTTTTAGACACGGTCATGGATTTTGAACAGCAATTAGAATCGATGCAAGAGCAGTTTCGTGAATTGAAAGCGGTAGTGGCCCATACGATGGAAGAACATCATGCCCTGCAGCTTGAAAATCATCATTTGCGGGCACGTTTGGATGAACTTCATAAAGCGGTTCCGGAAACAGCAGTTGTGGATCCGGTAAAACTGAAAAAAGCAGCTATGGATATCGGAGAAGGCTACGATAACTTGGCACGTTTATACCATGAAGGTTACCATGTATGCCATGTGCATTTTGGCAGTTCACGAAAAGGCGATGATTGCCTGTTTTGCCTGTCGTTTTTAAACAAGCAAAACTGAAAGAAAGCGGAAGCGCCTGTTCAGCTCTGATAAGTATAAGACAGACCAGTGAAGCGGCGTTCTTTGCTGCATAACTGGGCTGCTTATGACCCGAGAGACTGGCTCTTGCAGCTGGACAACAATAAAAAAAGGCTCCGACACTTTTTGTGGCGGCAGCCTTTTATTATGTATAAGGAGGTGGAAAGATGTTATTGGATGACGAAAGACTGGATTATTTATTGGCGGAAGATTTGCGGATCATCCAAAGTCCATCCGTGTTCTCATTCTCGCTGGATGCGGTACTTCTTGCTCGGTTTGCCTATGTGCCGCTAAAACGCGGAAAAATCGTGGACTTATGTACGGGCAATGGAGCCATTCCGTTGTTCTTAAGCGCTAGAACGGAATCTTCCATCATTGGGGTGGAACTTCAGGAACGGCTTGCCTACATGGCACGCAGAAGCGTGGAATATAACGGTTTGCACCAGCAAATCAGCATTATTGAAGGCGATGTAAAGGAAATCCCGGCTCAGCTTGGAATTGAGAAATTCGATGTAGTAACCTGTAATCCTCCTTATTTTCCTGCGCATGAAATGAGTGATAAAAACCTCAGTGAACATATGGCAATTGCCCGCCACGAACTCTATTTAACCCTGGATGAATCTGTCGAGGCCGCCAGCAAGCTTCTGAAACAAGGCGGGAAAGCAGCGTTTGTGCACCGCTCTGGACGCCTCATTGATATCATCACAGCCATGCGTGCGAATCGGCTGGAGCCGAAAAGGGTTCGTTTGGTTTACCCAAAAGCCGGGAAAGAAGCGAATACACTGTTAATTGAAGGCATAAAAGACGGCAAGCCGGATTTGAAAATCCTGCCGCCGCTGATTGTTTATGGAGAGAACGGGGAATATACAGAAGAAGTGAGAGAATTGCTTTATGGAAGCGAATAAGCATTATTTTTATGTGCTTGAATGTGCCGACGGTTCTTACTATGCCGGTTATACCAATGACCTGCAGAAACGGCTGGAAGCTCATAACAGTGGAAAGGGCGCGAAATATACACGAGCCAAAGGTCCGGTCAAAATGATTCACCATGAAAGTTTTGATGCAAAGCCCGCAGCGATGAAAGCGGAATATGCCTTCAAGCAATTATCGAAACCGAAAAAAATCCGCTATATTGCTGAAGGAAAGGAAGATGGCAAATGAAGTCCCAGAAAAGTTTTGTGGAAAACAAAGCGACACTGTATTTAGTAGCAACGCCGATCGGCAATTTGGAAGACATGACCGTAAGAGCCATCCGCATTTTAAAAGAAGTGGACATCATTGCAGCGGAAGACACCCGCAACACGAAAAATTTATGCAATTACTTTGATATTCAAACCAAGCTCGTCAGCTATCATGAGCATAATCAAGACAGCGGCGGCTATAAAATTCTTTCTTATTTGCATGAAGGAAAGTCGGTGGCATTGGTTAGTGATGCCGGTATGCCATGCATTTCAGATCCAGGAGAAGATATCGTGCAGCGTGTGGTAGAAGAAGACTTTCCGGTAGTGCCAGTTCCTGGTGCCAATGCCGCGCTTAGTGCATTGATTGCCTCTGGCATCAGCCCGCAGCCTTTCCTTTTTTATGGATTTTTATCACGCCATAAAAAAGAGCGCCATGCTGAACTGGAAACACTGAGCCAAAAAGAAGAAACCTTGATTTTTTACGAAGCGCCTCATAGATTAAAAGACAGTTTAAAAAGCGTGCAAAAAACTTTCGGCAATGAACGTAAAATTACCTTAGCCCGTGAAATCACAAAGAAGTTTGAAGAGTTTTTACGCGGCACCATTGAAGAGGCTGTAGAGTGGGCAGAAGAGAATACTATTCGAGGAGAATTTTGCATTATTATAGAAGGAAACGATTCTCCCGATATCGTTGAACAAGAGAAATGGTGGGAGCATTTATCGATTGCCGCTCATGTAGATGAACTGATGGAGAAGAAACAATTGACTTCTAAAGAAGCAATTAAAGAAGTGTCGCAGGAACGCAATCTAGCAAAACGGGATGTTTATCAGGCATATCATATATAAAAAACCGGAGCGCTGGAAGCGTTCCGGTTTTTTACCGTCTTGACTTATTTTTTCAAGTTGTTTTGAATCTCTTTTACTAGCATTTCTGCGCCTTCTGGGCTTAGAATCAGCTTACCGCCAACCAACTGCATGTTGTCATCGGATACTTCTCCTGTCACAGCACAAGTCATATTAGGTAAATATTTTTTTAGAATAATTTTATCGTCGTCAACGTAAATTTCCAAAGCATCTTTTTCTGCGATTCCTAAAGTGCGGCGCAATTCAATTGGAATTACCACTCGGCCTAGTTCATCAACTTTACGTACAATACCTGTCGATTTCATAATAATAATCTCCCTTCAAATTTGTCGGATGTTTTTCGTCAAAATTCGACATTTACCACTTCCTGTCATAAATCATACCAAGTACTGGCAATTTGGTCAATATAAAACTATCGAAATTATAATAAATTTTTACATTATATGACGCAAAATTGATGTTTAAAGTTATTTTTATTGTTAATCTGCCAGACTAAGGAGATATGAAAAAAACCGGGTCTTTTTTTAAATATTTACGCTACTTCGTCAATGTCGAAAAAAGGGTCTTGGAATTGAAAGATTGTACAATATTGGCGACTTCGTTAAAATAAGAACTATACAAAGAAACTGGAGGAATTTTTCGTGACTGCTAACAACAATACTTTTTACCTGACAACACCGATTTATTATCCGAGCGGAAAATTCCATATTGGAACTGCTTATACTACAGTGGCTTCGGATGCTATGGTCCGTTACAAACGTTTGCGCGGCTTTGACGTTCGGTTCTTGACTGGCATGGATGAACATGGCCAGAAAATCGAAGAAAAAGCTCAAGAAGCTGGAAAAGCCCCTCAGCAATATGTGGATGAAATGGCTGACGCTGCTAAAAAGGTATGGTCCACTATGGACATTACTTATGATGATTTTATCCGAACTACTGAAGATCGCCATAAAAAAGGCGTCGAGAAGATTTTTAAAACGTTTTTAGACAATGGCGATATTTACAAAGGACAATATGAAGGCTGGTATTGTACACCGTGCGAGTCTTTCTATACTGAAGGACAGTTAGTGGATGGCAATTGCCCAGATTGCGGCCGGCCAGTCCACAAAGTTAAAGAAGAGTCCTACTTCTTTAATATGAAGAAATATGCGGATCGCCTTCTTGATTATTATGAGAACCATGTCGAATTTATTGAACCTGAATCCCGCAAAAATGAAATGATCAATAACTTTATCAAACCGGGTCTTGAAGATTTATCCGTTTCAAGAACGTCATTTGACTGGGGAATTCCGGTTCCTGGAGATCCCAAACATGTAATCTATGTTTGGGTGGATGCTTTATCGAATTATATTACTTCGCTTGGCTACGGTTCAGATGACGAGTCAGCATTTAATAAATATTGGCCAGCCGATGTCCACGTAGTCGGCAAAGACATTGTCCGCTTCCATACCATTTATTGGCCGATTTTCTTGATGGCTTTGGAGTTGCCATTGCCGAAGAAAGTTTTCGCCCACGGCTTTATCATGATGAAAGACGGCAAAATGTCGAAATCAAAAGGCAATGTGGTTTATCCGGAAATGCTGGTAGAGCGCTACGGACTCGATGCGACCCGTTATTTCTTGCTGCGTGAGCTGCCATTTGGTTCAGATGGCGTCTTCTCGCCTGAATCGTTTGTGGAACGCACAAATTTTGATTTGGCCAACGACTTAGGCAACTTGTTGAACCGTACGATATCGATGATCAATAAATACTTTGACGGACAAGTTCCGCAAGTGAAAGGGCAAGAAACGGAGTTTGATGCGACACTCCAGCAAGTAGCTAAACATACAGTGGAAGTTTATGAGCAGCATATGGAAAAAATGCAATTCAGCATTGTGCTAAGTGAAGTATGGGCATTGATTTCACGCACCAATAAATACATCGATGAAACACAGCCATGGGTATTGGCAAAAGATGAAGACGCTGTTGGCAAACTGGCTTCGGTTATGGCTCATTTAGCTGAAAGCCTGCGGATGACCGCCGTCATGCTTCAGCCATTCTTGCCGAATGCACCAAAGCAGATTATTGAACAACTGGGCTTGTCTGAAGAATTTTTAGCATGGGACACATTGCAGGAATTCGGTAAGATCCCAGAAGGCATTAAAGTGGTATCAAAAGGTACACCGATTTTCCCGCGTCTTGAAGTAGAACCAGAAGTTGCCTATATCCGCGAGCAAATGCGGGGAACTGATGCCCCAGCAGAAACAGAAGAACTGGTGGAAGAGATTATTGAAGAAGTACCCGATGTCCCAGAGATCACAATTGATGAATTTATGAAAGTGGATCTGCGGGTAGCGACGGTAACTGCCAGCGAAGCAGTTCCAAAAACTTCGAAATTGCTGAAACTGCAACTGGATTTAGGTTATGAGCAGCGCCAAGTGGTTTCTGGAATTGCAGAGCATTATAAACCAGAAGATTTAGTCGGCAAAAAAGTAGTGGTCGTGGCCAATTTGAAACCGGTTAAGCTGCGCGGCGAGCTTTCTCAAGGGATGATTTTGGCTGGGGAGAAAAACGGATATTTGACTTTAGCGGCAGTGGACGAGAAATTGCCAAATGGCGCTCAAATTAAATAAAGAGAAATAATTATCCATAATAGTTCATTCCATAGAGTGAAAAAAGGATGTTTTGATTTTAAAAGGACCTGTAAGAAATTACAGGCCCTTTTTTATTTTGTATTTTATTGGCTCAATATGCCAATAAATGGATTGAATTGTTATACAAATAACATGTTTTGTTATACAACTGTAATATTGGTGTGAAGAAAGAAACGAAGGAAACGATTAGAATAAGGTGTAATGTGAGGAGAATGCCTGATGTTCATAGATACCCACGTGCATTTAAATACAGACCAGTATGATGAAGATTTAAATGAAGTAATCGACAGAGCTTTAGAAAACAATGTTACAAAAATGGTTGTCATTGGGTTCGATCGAAAAACGATCGAACGTGCTATCGAGCTTGCCGAGAAACATGATTTTATATATGCCGTAGTTGGATGGCATCCAGTAGATGCCATTGATTGCACAGAAGAAGACTTAAAGTGGATTGAAGAGTTGGCGGCTCATGAAAAAGTGGTGGGAATTGGAGAAACCGGCTTGGACTATTACTGGGACAAATCTCCAAAAGAAGTGCAGCAAGAAGTATTCCGCAAACAAATTCGACTGGCCAAAAAAGTCAAATTGCCGATCATTATCCATAATCGGGATGCGACATCGGATGTGCTGCGCATACTAAAAGAAGAAGAAGCACATGAAGTCGGTGGCGTGATGCATTGCTTCGGCGGCAGTGTAGAAACAGCACGTGAAAGCATTGCCATGAACTTCATGATTTCCCTTGGCGGACCAGTCACTTTTAAAAATGCCAAAAAGCCGAAAGAAGTCGCAGCAGAAATTCCCCTCGATCATTTAATGATTGAAACGGATGCACCGTACCTGGCTCCGCATCCTTATCGCGGAAAACGGAATGAACCAGCCTATGTCCCTCTTGTCGCAGCTGAGATTGCCCGCTTGAAAGGCATCTCCATAGAAGAAGTTGCCCGAATTACGACACGGAACGCAGAACAGTTTTTCAAACTAACAGAGCAAGAGTCAAAATAAGAAAAGCCTATTTAAGTTGACACAAGGAAATCGAGTCTATATAATCACTCAAGTGAATGAGGAGGAGTTATTTTTGACAGAACAAGAAAAAAATAGCAAGCCAGTTAATATATATAAAGGAAAATCTTTGCTTGTTGCAATTGCTACTGTATTGATGTTTGCTGCTGTTTTGACGTTCGCTATTTACGAAGGAACGAAAAATACGGTGAAGATGACGGCAAACGGTGAAACAACAGAAGTTAAGACGCACGCTAATACAGTAGGAGCGTTTTTAGAAGAACAACAAATACAAGTGGCTAAAGATGATTATTTAAGCCAATCTGCAGATAGCGCTATTAAAGAAGACACTGCACTTGAATGGGATCAGGCAGAGCAATATAAAGTATCGGTTGATGGCAAAGAGACAGCTGCCTGGACTACAGCCAATACAGTAAAAGATATTTTAGCGAAAGCGAATGTTGAAGTTACAGAACATGATAAAGTTACACCCGCATTGAATGAAGAAGTAGATGAGGATACAGCGATTTCTGTTGAAAAAGCATATGAGGTAACTCTGCTAGATGGCTTGGAAGAGAAAAAAGTATGGTCCACTTCGACTACGGTCGCTGACTTTTTAAAACAGAACAAAATTAAGCTAGGCGAACTTGACCGGGTTGAAAACGGAATGGATGAAAAAGTTGTTCCGAATTCCAAAGTCCAAGTGGTTCGTGTAGAAAAGGTCACCGATGTAGTGGAGGATTCTGTGAAATTCGCAGCAGAAACGAAAAAAGATTCTAAGCTTTTAAAAGGGCAGGAAAAACTTGTCCAAAAAGGCCAGAATGGTGTCGTTTCTAAAACTTATGAAGTTGTGAAAGAAAACGGCAAAGAAGTAAAACGCGATCTTAAGAGTAAAAAAACGGTTAAAGAACCGACGAAACAAGTTACAGCAGTTGGAACAAAAGTAGTTGTTGCCAGCGTTTCACGCGGTGCCACTGCTAAAGCTCCCGAGAAAAAAGCTGCGACAGCACCGGTTCAACAAGCTTCAGCTGCGCCAGTTCAAAAAGCGGCCGCACCTAAAGCAGCACCGGCTAAAAAAGCTGAACCTTCAAGAAAAGCAGCGGCTGCTTCAACTAAAGCGGCTGCGCCAACTAGCGGCAAAGAGTTCTATGTATCCGCTACAGCGTATACAGCAAGCTGTGCAGGCTGTTCAGGCATTACCGCTACTGGCATTAACTTAATGGCGAATCCAGGTCTTAAAGTCATCGCGGTAGACCCGAATGTCATTCCGCTTGGCTCTAAAGTTTACGTAGAAGGATATGGTTATGCGGTTGCTGGAGATACAGGCGGAGCGATCAAAGGAAACAAGATTGATTTGTTTATGGCCAATCATTCAGATGCTGTCGCATTTGGACGCCAGCAGCTAAAAGTTACAGTCCTTAACTAATGAAGATAGCGGTACCAGCAAAGGCTTTCTTGGGAGTTCCCGGGAAAGCCTTTTACTTATGTGCCCGGCTGCGTGTAGAATAAAGAGATACTTTACTCAGGGAAGCTTTTTATGTGTTGTGAGTAGTAGCTTGGCTAAACGGAACTTTAAAGCCACATCCGTTAAAGTGGGAGAAAACAAGAAGTGCTGGAAATGAGGAACAAAAGTGAAAATCAAAGAAATAATCATAGTTGAAGGAAAAGACGATACAGTAGCAGTCAAACGTGCTATAAATGCAGATACGCTAGAGACAAACGGTTCTGCAATTTCTAAAGAAACGCTGGTGCGCATTGCCCATGCCCAGCAAAAACGGGGAGTCATCGTTTTTACAGACCCTGATTATCCTGGACAGCGAATCCGTGCTATTATTGAAGAACATGTGCCGGGTGTAAAACATGCCTTTTTAGCAAAAGAAAAGACCATTGCGAAAAACGGCAAAGGGCTTGGGATAGAACATGCCAAAGACGAAGATATCCGAGAAGCATTATCCGCTGTGTATACGCCACGTCAAACAGAAGATGCGGTTGAAATTACCATGGAGGATTTGATGGACGCAGCATTAGTTGCGCACCCTCAAGCTAAAATGCGCCGAATCCGCCTAGGAGCTCTGCTCCAAATAGGCTATACCAATGGAAAACAGCTTCAAAAAAGGCTTCATATGTTTGGAATCTCCAAAACTCAATTTATCGAAGCTGTACAAGCGTTAAACCAGGAGGAACTTTCATGACTAAAGATATTGCCACACCTATACGCACTCAGGAAATCATGGTAAAACATGGCCTGACTGTAAAGAAAAGCCTCGGCCAAAATTTCCTGATTGATCCAAATATTCTCCGGAAAATTGTCGGCAAGGCAAAGCTAACAAAAGAGTCAGCCGTTATTGAAATCGGACCTGGAATCGGAGCTTTGACAGAACATTTGGCTCGTGAAGCAGGCAAAGTGCTGGCGTTTGAAATTGATCAGCGCCTTTTGCCGGTGTTGAAAGACACTTTATCTCCATACGACAATATCTCCATTATTCATTCAGATATCTTAAAAGCTGATGTTCAGACAGCCATTGAGGAAGAACTTGCAGGATATGAAGACATCATGGTGGTAGCAAATTTGCCTTATTATGTCACAACACCGATTATTATGAAGCTGCTTCTTGAAAAACTGCCAATTCGAGGTTTAGTGGTTATGCTCCAAAAAGAAGTAGCGGAGCGCATCACAGCAAAGCCTGGCACAAAAGCCTATGGATCGTTGTCGATTGCTATCCAGTATTACACCGAAGCAGAAATGGCTCTGACTGTACCGAAGACCGTCTTTATGCCACAACCAAATGTTGATTCCGCTGTTATTCGGATGATTAAACGCCCGGAACCGCAAGTAAAGGTGATTGATGAAGATTTCTTTTTCACGGTAACTAGAGGGTCGTTTGTTCAGCGCCGGAAAACCATTTTGAACAATTTACAGTCGGCGATGCCTCTTGGCAAAGAAAAAAAAGAGCTGATTTTAAAAGCGTTGGAAGAAGCAGAAATTGAACCATCACGCCGAGGAGAAACTCTTTCTATAAAAGAATTCGGTTTGCTTGCCGATAAACTGCATGCTTATTTCGGGTAATATTTAACATTATGTTACAATTTTAAGCTGTTTTTTGAGCAATCCTGATATTTCGAATAAAAAAATATTGACAGTTGCTATATAACGCTGATAAAATTAGGAATTTACTTGACCGTAGGGTCAAATTCTGGTAGACTTTGTCTATAGTGAGGTGTAGACAAGATGCCCAAAACTTTGGCGGATATTAAAAAGTCGTTGGACCTGCATTTGGGAAAGCGATTGATTTTAAAGGCAAATGGAGGACGTAAGAAAACGGTCGAACGCGCCGGAATCTTACGAGAAACGTATCACTCGGTGTTCGTAATTGAACTTGATCAAGATGAGCATTCATTTGAACGCGTGTCTTACAGCTACGCAGACATTCTAACAGAAGCAGTAGAAATTATTGTGCATGAAGGAACAGAAGAAGCACTTTTTGTTAAATAATGAACGGCATTTATATGATTTTTGGAACTCACAGCCCGTTGGCTTAACGGACTGTGAGTTTTTTTGTTTATTTTCGCCATTTTTCCCGTAGCGCCCTGTGTGTGTTAAAATAGTCTTCATCAGAATATAAAAAGGAGGCAGTGGGATGCTCTACGTGAAGGCGCCTGCCAAAATCAATTTAACGTTAGATGTTTTACATAAGCGCCCCGATAACTATCATGAGATTGAAATGATCATGACGACAGTCGACTTGGCTGATCGGATCGGGTTGAAAGCAACGGAAAGCGGAATCTATATTGAATCCGCTGATCGCTTTGTTCCGAATGATTCCCGCAACTTAGCTTACCAGGCAGCTCAGTTGATAAAAGAAACATACGGCATTAAATCGGGAGTCATTATTTCCTTGGACAAACAAATTCCGGTTGCGGCTGGACTGGCAGGAGGGAGCAGCGATGCGGCTGCCACTTTAAAAGGATTAAACCAATTATGGCAATTGAATTTGTCGCTCGATGAACTGGCTGAACTGGGTGCGAAAATCGGTTCGGATGTATCTTTTTGTGTCTATGGCGGTACAGCACTTGCAAAAGGACGCGGGGAAATTATCCAGGAGCTGCCCGTTCCGCCTAATTGCTGGGTGATTCTGGCCAAACCGACGATCGGTGTTTCCACAGCGGAAGTTTACGGTGCCTTTGATGTGGAAAACGCCCAGCATCCTAATACAGAAGAAATGATTGAAGCGCTCGCTAAAGGCGATTACAATGCCATGTGTGCTAATTTAGGCAATGCTTTGGAAAGTGTGACGTTGAATCTGTATCCGGAAGTAGCCCAGATCAAAGACCAGATGAAGAAATTTGGAGCAGATGCGGTGTTGATGAGCGGAAGCGGTCCAACAGTTTTTGGGCTAGTCCAGCAAGAAGCCCGGATCCCCCGTATTTACAATGGATTAAGAGGATTCTGTACAGAAGTTTATGCGGTGCGTTTGATTGGAGAACGAGAGTCACTTGCTTAAATACGTACATTTATGGTAAATTTTCTATAAATCATTCGTGTTTAGGAGAGGGTAAGATGAAGTGGAAGCGCAGTGAACGGTTAGTTGATATGACACATTATCTTTTGGACCATCCACATAAACTGATTCCCCTTACATATTTTTCAGATCTCTATGAATCGGCCAAGTCTTCAATCAGTGAAGACTTAGGAATTGTCAAAGAGACGTTTGAAGAAAAAGGGATTGGGTTATTGATGACCGTACCGGGAGCGGCCGGCGGCGTGAAGTATATACCGAAACTTCACCAACAAGAAATCAAAGGCATTATGGCTGAACTAATAAAAGAGTTAAGCCAATCAGACCGGCTTTTGCCGGGCGGATACTTGTACATGACGGACGTCCTGGGCAATCCTGATATCATGAACCGGATCGGCAAGGTTTTTGCTACCGCTTTTGCGGATAAAAAAATTGATGTTATCATGACTGTCGCCACCAAAGGGATTCCGATTGCCCATGCCATTGCCCGCCATCTCAATGTTCCAGTCGTCATTGTCCGAAGAGACAGCAAAGTGACGGAAGGCTCGACTGTGAGCATCAACTACGTTTCCGGTTCTTCGCGCCGCATTCAGACCATGGTGCTGTCTAAGCGCAGCATGAAGAGTGGTCAGCGGGTATTAATTACCGATGACTTCATGAAAGTCGGCGGCACGATGAACGGCATGAAAAATTTACTCGAAGAATTCGAATGCACACTTGCAGGAGTAGCCGTGTTGGTAGAAGCGGAGCATTCCGACGAGCGCCTCGTTGAAAAATACTTGTCACTTGTCAAATTGCATGAAGTCAGCGAAAAAGAGCGGACCATTGCGTTGGAAGAAGGAAACTACTTTACTAATGGAGGGTTTTAACATGAAATTTGTAGCAACAGACAAAGCAGCAGCAGCTATCGGACCGTATTCACAAGGTGTTATTTTTGGGGAATTGTTTTACAGTTCAGGGCAGATTCCGTTGACGCCGTCAGGAGAGATGGTTGAAGGCTCAATCGTTGATCAGGCGCACCAGGTCTTCGCGAATCTCAAAGCCATTCTGGCCGAAGCAGGTTCTTCTTTGGAAAGCGTCATTAAAACAACCGTGTTCATTAAAGACATGAACGATTTTGCAGCACTGAACGAAGTCTATGCTTCTTACTTCGGTGATCATAAGCCGGCTCGTTCTACCGTAGAAGTGGCTCGTCTGCCGAAAGATGCAAAAGTGGAAATTGAAGTTATTGCAAAAATCACAGAGTAAACCAAACCATCCTTCGGGGTGGTTTTTTATTTTATATGTTGACTTAATTAGCTTCACTTGTTGCTATTTCGCAAAACAGCTCCGCTTGCCGCGGAAGAGAGCCATGCCCAAAACGGTATTAAAAGTCGATTCCTTTAATTCTTTTTATATAAAAGCCATTAAGTAAATTTTCTAATAAATTATGTAATTTATGAAGGAGATTAGGCCCCTGCGGCGAATTACATATATTAGCAACATAAAAAGCATCTAAGAGGAAAGGTGGTGACACAATGGAAGTAACTGACGTAAGGCTTCGGCGTGTACAAACAGATGGCCGGATGCGGGCAATCGCTTCCATCACACTGGACAACGAGTTTGTTGTGCATGATATCCGGGTGATTGACGGCAATGAGGGATTATTCGTCGCTATGCCAAGCAAGCGGACACCTGATGGAGAATTCAGGGACATTGCGCATCCAATCAATTCGGGCACACGCAACAAGCTTCAAGAAGCTATTTTGACTGCATATCACCAAAGCGAAAATGACCCGGTCTTTGAAGAAGCTGGAGTTTAAACGCGCCACCTCACGAGCCTTCTATTATAGATAGGGCTCTTTTTTTTATGGCCAATTGATAATGTCATGGTATTGTCATGCTCGGAAACCTTGAATAATCAAGGTTTTTCGGATATAGTCAATAAGGAAAAGCTAAAATATCCATTACTATAATGAAATAGATAACAGACGAATCGATTGGAGGACCGGATGACATGACGAATACATACGCAGTAGTATTAGCCGCCGGACAAGGGACGCGAATGAAGTCTAAACTTTATAAAGTGCTTCACCCTGTTTGCGGCATGCCGATGGTTGAACACGTCACCAATAACGTAGCACAGCTGGGCGTTGAAAAAATTGTGACGATTGTTGGCCACGGTGCTGAAAAAGTGCAAGAACAACTTGGATCGAAAAGCGAGTATGCGCTTCAGGAAGAGCAATTGGGAACGGCGCACGCGGTACAGCAAGCTGCTTCATTGATTGAAGGGCTGCCTGGCACGACATTAGTGGTGTGCGGGGATACTCCTTTGATCCGCCCTGAAACGATGGAGGCTTTGCTTAGCCACCATGCAGAAACAAACGCAAAAGCCACTATTTTGACAGCTATTGCGGATAATCCAGCAGGTTACGGGCGGATTTTGCGCGATGAAGCTGGAAGCGTCTCAAAAATCGTTGAACAGAAAGATGCTTCTGCCGAAGAGCAAAAAGTGAAAGAGATCAACACAGGCACTTACTGTTTTGACAACCAGGCACTATTCGAAGCGTTAAAATTGGTTTCGAACAATAATGCTCAAGGCGAGTATTATTTGCCGGATGTCATTGAAATTCTGCAAAAGCAGGGAGAAACAGTGGCTGCCTATGCCACAGACAGTTTTGATGAAACGCTGGGCGTCAATGACCGTGTAGCTTTAAGTGAAGCGGAACGCATCATGCGCGCACGCATCGCGAAAAAACACATGCGTGCCGGTGTTACCATTATCGATCCAGCTACAGCTTATATCAGTGCCGAAGCAGAGATCGGCGCAGATACAGTTCTTCAGCCAAATGTAATTATCGAAGGAAACACTAAAATTGGAGAAGACTGCCTCGTTTCTTCAAATAGCCATATTGAAAACAGTATCATCGGCGACCGGACGGTTATCCGTTCATCGCATGTTTACGACAGCACGGTCGGAAATGATACAGCAGTAGGACCTTTCGCGCATCTGCGCCCGCAGTCGCAATTAGGCGATGAAGTGAAAATCGGCAATTTTGTTGAAGTGAAAAAATCGGCGCTTGGAAATGGCAGTAAAGTTTCGCATTTAAGCTATATCGGAGATGCAAATGTTGGCACAAACGTCAATATCGGCTGTGGCACCATAACTGTCAATTACGATGGCAAGAACAAGTTTCTCACTACGATTGAAGATGACTCGTTTATCGGGTGTAATTCAAACCTGATTGCCCCTGTTACTATTGGTAAAGGCTCATACGTAGCCGCAGGATCTACCATTTCTAAAAATGTGCCGAGCGATGCTTTAGCGATTGCACGCGCACGTCAAGAAAACAAAGAAGGCTATGTAAACAAATTAAATTCAAGAAAATAATAGGAGGCTACACACGAAATGAGTTATCAAATTGATGCAGCAACCACTAAGATGAAAATTTTTGCATTAAATTCAAACCCGGAACTGGCGGAAGAAATTGCCAAGCACGTCGGTTTACCGCTTGGAAAAAGTTCAGTTACCCACTTCAGTGATGGTGAAATCCAGATTAATATTGAAGAAAGTATCCGTGGCTGTGACGTTTTTATCGTGCAATCAACTTCCGAGCCGGTCAATGAGAATTTGATGGAACTGCTGATCATGATTGATGCAGTAAAACGTGCCTCTGCCCGTACTGTGAACGTTGTAATGCCTTATTACGGCTATGCCCGCCAAGACCGCAAAGCGCGTTCACGTGAACCAATCACAGCTAAATTGGTAGCAAACCTTCTGGAAACAGCAGGAGCAACACGTGTCATCGCACTGGACCTGCATGCGCCTCAAATCCAAGGGTTCTTTGATATTTTGATTGATCACTTGCTGGCAGTGCCTCTTCTGTCGGATTATTTCTTGAATGACAGCGGCATCGATTTGGATAACGTCATTATCGTTTCACCGGATCACGGCGGTGTAACACGTGCACGTAAAATGGCAGACCGTTTGAAAGCGCCGATCGCTATTATTGATAAGCGCCGTCCACGTCCGAACGTAGCAGAAGTCATGAATATTGTCGGGAACGTGGAAGGAAAAACGGCTATCATCATCGATGACATCATCGATACAGCCGGCACCATTACCATTGCAGCCAGTGCGCTGGTTAAGAGCGGAGCAAAAGAAGTGTATGCTTGCTGTACACATCCTGTGCTTTCAGGCCCTGCAGTCGGACGGATCAACGAGTCTGTCATCAAAGAATTGATTGTGACAAATTCAATCGCGTTGCCGGAAGAAAAGAAAACTGCGAAGATCAAACAGCTTTCTGTTGCAAAATTAATGGCGGAAACAATTGTCCGCGTACATGAACAAAAATCAGTCAGCACGCTGTTTGATTGATCTGAATAAATACTTAAAATTCCTTTAGGTTTGTTTTTCCTGGAGTAGGGTAAATACTTGTTATGGACAATTATACTGGAGGATGAGAATATATGACGTCAAAAATATCGGTACAAAAAAGAGACAGCGCTACACCTCACTCTGCATTAACGGAACTACGCAATAAAGGAATCGTACCTGGAGTCGTTTACGGCTATCAGACAGAAACTATTCCTGTATCAGTTTCAGAAATTGATTTGATTAAAACATTGCGCGAATCTGGACGCAACGGGGTCATTAACCTTGAAGTAGAAGGAAAAACACTGAATGTCGTATTAAGTGATTTCCAACGCGATGCGTTAAAAGGCAGTTTCAAACATGTAGACTTTTTGGCAGTCAATATGTCAGATGAGCTTGAAATTTCCGTAGCTGTTCATGTAATCGGTGAATCTCCGGGAGAAAAAGAAGGCGGAGTCGTTAACCAGCCGAATCGTGAAGTCTTGATTAAAGTTAAACCTGCTGATATTCCCGATGCGCTTGAAGTGGATATATCCAATCTTGCCATTGGTGACCACTTGACAGTCGGCGACATTCGCGGAACTGTTTCTTATGAAATTTTGGATGAAGATGATTTTATCCTTGTATCCGTAACCGCTCCTCGTACGCAGGATGAATTGGATGAGCTTGAAGCACCGACCGGTGAAGGCGCTCAACCAGAAGTAATCGGCGGCGAGCCAGCGAATGACCAGAAGAAGGATTAAGTTAGCAAAATAAAGGGGCTGTCTCAGGACAGCCCCTATTTTTCTGTTTTCATGTACCAATATGGTAAAATAAAAAGCAGCGAAAAAGTAAAGGAAGATTCTTATGAAACTGATTATCGGCTTGGGGAATCCTGGCAAAACCTATGAGCAGACACGGCATAATATCGGCTTTAAAGTGATTGATTACCTGGCTTCTAAGTGGAATGCGCCTTTGACGCAAAACAAGTTTAAAGGCATGTATTCCATCATCCACCGCCCTGAAGGAAAAGTGATGCTGTTAAAACCGCTCACTTATATGAATTTATCGGGTGAAAGTGTCGGGGCTTTAATGGACTATTACGATATAGACATCCACGATATTGTCGTCATCTATGATGACTTGGATTTGCCGACTGGCCAGCTGCGGCTCCGCCAAAAAGGCAGTGCGGGAGGCCATAATGGCATTAAGTCACTGATCCAGCATTTAGGGACTCAGCAATTCAACCGCATCCGCATTGGCATCAGCCGCCCTCCTGCAGGCATGAAAGTGCCGGATTACGTGCTGTCGCGCTTTTCGGAAAGTGAAATTCCGGAAGTTGCAGAAGCGGTCAAACAAAGTGCGGAAGCATGTGAGTTATGGCTGTCGAAACCGTATCTGGAAGTAATGAATAATTTTAATGGATCATAAACTTGCTTTGGCGCTGAGGGCGTTCAGGGCTTTTTTCTGTTTCTTGTATGATAAATAATGACACCACCTTATTTAATTTGAAGGGAGGAATCTTAATGGAACAGATTTTGCAGACGTTTTCAGAGGATTCCCATATACAGAAATTCATAGCGGATTTGAAAAAAGGCCGTGACCATCAGTTGATTTCCGGACTTACTGGCAGTGCGCGGCCGGTTTTTTATCAAACTGTCTGGTCCGATTCCCGGTCGCCATTATTGGTTGTAACGCCTAATCTATTGAATGCACAGCGCATCTATGATGATTTGGTCAAACTGATGGGAGAAGAGCTCGTTCATCTTTATCCGGCGGATGAGCTGATAGCGGCAGATGTTTCGTTTTCAGGGCCAGAACTAAGAGCTCACCGCATCGATACGCTCAATCATATGTACAGTGTCGGAAAAGGAATTTACATCACGCCAGTCGCAGGTATGCGAAAATTGATGCCTACTCAAGACCAATGGGAGTTATCAACGCTGCGGGTAGCAGAAGGTGAAGAAATTGATACTCAGCAATGGCTGTCGAAATTAGTGGCGATGGGCTATTCCCGTACGCCGATGGTAACAACGCCGGGCGAATTTGCCTTGCGCGGCGGTATCCTTGATATTTATCCGCTAAATTTTGAGCATCCGGCACGTATTGAGCTTTTTGATACCGAAGTGGATTCAATTCGTCTTTTTTCAGCGGAAGATCAGCGCTCTCTCGAAAAAATGAAGTCGCTATGCATTTTGCCGGCAACTGAATTGGTGCTATCGAGAGAGCAAAAGCTGGATTTAGCTGACGAGCTGGAAGAGCAGCTGGCGGCTTCTTTGAAGAAAATCAAAGCGGAAGATACAAAAGAAGCGTTGCTGCAGCATATTCAGCATGACATCGATATGCTGCGACAAGGCAATATGCCGGACCAAGTGGCTAAGTATGCGGCGCTGGTCGAATCCCAATCCGCTTTTTTAGGTGATTATTTCCCGGCCGAGGGCATTGTTCTGTTTGATGAGCTCGGACGGATTCAGGAAATGACTGAAACGCTGGAACGTGAAGAAGGCGACTGGATCGTCTCACTTCTGGAAGAAGGAAAATTTCTTCAAGGGGTCCGGTTGTCTTATGCTTTTCGGGAAGTGCTTGCTAAAACCAAGCAAAAGATGGCATTTCTGTCGCTATTCGTCCGGACTTTTCCAATAGTCCAAATTAAGAACTCCATTACTTTTTCATGCAGGCCTATGCAATCTTTCCATGGCCAGATGAATTTATTGAAAGCGGAAGTGGAACGCTGGGAACAAGGGAAGTTCCAGGTGTTTATCGTAGCGGAAGGTGAAGAGCGGCTGCGAAAAGTCCGTTCGGTGCTGGAAGACTATAACATGGAAGCAGAAATCATTACTTCATCCACTCAGCCCCAAGGCGGCAACATGTATTTGATTGATGGCGATTTGTCTGCTGGTTTTGAAATGCCGCTGCAGCGCTTGGCCATTATTACCGACGGTGAATTGTTCCAAAAGCAGGCGAAGAAAAAGACGCGTCCGCAAAAATTGACCAACGCCGAGCGGATCAAAAGTTATTCGGAAATCAAACCGGGGGATTATGTGGTCCATATCCACCACGGAATCGGGCGGTATATCGGAATCGAGACACTGGAAATCGGCGGAGTCCACAAGGATTATCTGCACATCGTCTATAAAGCAGATGATAAATTGTTCGTGCCGGTCGACCAGATTGATCTCATCCAAAAATACATTGCCTCAGAAGAAAAAGAGCCGAAGCTGCATAAAATGGGCGGCGCGGAATGGAAAAAGACACACAGGAAAGTTTCAGCTGCCGTTCAGGACATAGCGGATGATCTCATTAAACTTTATGCCGAACGCGAAGCATTAAAAGGTTATGCATTTTCTGAAGAACAAGACATGCAGCGGCAGTTTGAAGCCGAATTTCCATATGAAGAAACCGTCGATCAGCTGCGCTCGATCAATGAAGTAAAGCGGGATATGGAAAAAGAACGGCCGATGGACCGCTTGATTTGCGGAGACGTAGGTTATGGCAAGACGGAAGTGGCAATTCGCGCTGCCTTTAAAGCGGTGCTCGATGGCAAGCAAGTAGCATTTTTGGTGCCGACGACGATCCTTGCACAGCAGCATTATGAAACAATGAGTGAACGTTTTAAAGATTACCCGCTAGAAGTCGGCCTCATGAGCCGTTTCCGTTCGAAAAAACAACAGACGGAAACCGTTAAGGGCTTGAAGAACGGTTCAGTTGATGTGGTGATCGGAACACACCGGATTTTATCAAAAGACATGGCTTACAAAGACTTAGGTTTGTTGATCATAGATGAAGAACAGCGTTTTGGCGTTACCCATAAGGAAAAGATCAAACAAATGAAAACAAATGTCGATGTATTGACGCTGACAGCTACTCCAATTCCGCGGACGCTCCATATGTCGATGATTGGAGTCCGCGATTTGTCCGTTATCGAAACACCGCCGGCAAACCGATTCCCGGTGCAAAGCTATGTCATGGAATACAACGGCGCGCTTGTCCGTGAAGCAATTGAACGGGAGATGGCTCGCGGCGGCCAAGTATTTTTCTTGTACAACCGGGTGGATGACATGACCCGTAAAGTAGAAGAAATCCAAGCATTAGTGCCGGAAGCCCGAGTGGGCTATGCCCATGGACAGATGTCGGAGTCGGAACTGGAATCGGTGATTCTTGGTTTCCTTGACGGTGATTACGATGTCTTAGTGACGACGACCATCATTGAAACCGGCATCGATATCCCGAACGTCAATACGCTCATCATCCATAATGCGGACCGCATGGGCTTGTCGCAGCTTTATCAATTGCGTGGGCGCGTTGGCCGTTCAAGCCGAGTGGCCTATGCTTATTTCATGTATCAGCGGGATAAAGTGCTGACAGATGTCGCAGAAAAACGCTTGATGGCTATCAAGGAATTTACTGAACTTGGATCGGGCTTCAAGATTGCCATGCGCGATTTATCGATTCGCGGGGCGGGCAATCTGCTCGGTTCGCAGCAGCATGGCTTTATTGATTCGGTCGGCTTCGACTTGTATTCACAGATGCTTGAACAAGCGATCGAAGAGCGGCGCACCGGCATCAAGAAAGAAGAGATTCCGGAAATTGAAATCTCGCTTAATGTTGATGCTTACATTCCAGACAGCTATATTGGCGATGGTTATCAAAAAATCCAGATGTATAAACGCGTCAAAGGCATTGAAGGTGTGGAAGAAGTGGCAGAACTGCAAGATGAATTGATCGACCGTTTCGGCGATATGCCAATTGAAACCGATCGCTTGCTGCGCATCGCGCGCATGAAAGTATGGGCACGCCAAGTCGGTGTAGAGTCCATCAAACAAAATGGCAAGGTGATTTCCATCCGGTTGTCTGAGAATGGGACATCTGCTGTCAATGGCGGAAAACTGGTGGAAGAATCAGCTGCTTTCGGACGTGCTGTCGGCTTCAGTATATCGGGCCAGCAATTAGTCATGGCCATCGATGAAAACAAAACTGGCAAACACCATCCGTTCGATGTGCTTGAAGGCATGGTGAAACTGCTGCCCGAGTCGCTCCGCGAAGAAAAAACGGTCAGTTAATCTTGAAGAGGGAATGAGTGAAGCCCGTTGAACAACGAAGGAACGATGAAGACATTCATGAAAGGCGCTGTCCTTTTGACGATGGCGGGCTTGATTGTAAAATTGCTCAGCGCCGTCTACCGGGTGCCTTATCAGAATATGGTAGGCGACCAAGGATTTTATATTTACCAGCAAGTCTATCCTTTTATCGGCATTTTCAGTACATGGACATCGTACGGCTTTGCCGTTGCGGTTTCTAAACTGATGGCCGATTCTAAAGAGCGGGATCATGGCTCTATTTTGCAGATTGCTTTCGGTTTTATTGCCGTAATATCCACGTTGTTCTTTCTGGTTCTGTTTTTTGGAGCGGATTTTCTTGCCGGATGGATGGGAGACGGACAGTTGAGCAGTTTATTGCAAGTCGGTGCCTTCGCAGTGCTGCTGATGCCGCCGCTTGCAGTTTTAAAAGGGTTTTTCCAGTCGAATAATGAAATGGCGCCGGTCGCTTATTCCCAGATAACCGAGCAGGGAATCCGGGTGACGATCATTTTGCTCGGCACGTGGATTGTAATCTCCAGCGGTTTTTCACTATATGCGGCAGGACAAATGGCAATGTTTGGGGCTGTTGCCGGTGAAATAGCCGGTGTTATCCTGCTGGTCACCTTTTTCCGCAAACGCCTTTTCAAATTCAATTCACCATCCAAGCTGCGTGTTTGGCCAGTCATTAAAAATATGACGGCCATTTCACTTAGTATCAGCATGAGCTCATTGATTTTGCTTTTTTTCCAACTGGCTGATTCTTTTACCATTTTCCGGCTATTGACAGAAAGCGGAATAGAACGAACTTTAGCGATGGAGCAAAAAGGGGTTTATGACCGTGGCCAGCCACTTGTCCAGTTCGGCATTCTGATCGCCACATCACTCGCTTTGACAATTGTGCCGCTTGTTGCCCATATGTCAAAAAAAGAAAGCGGCCGTTCGGCACAGATGTATGCCGGCCTCGCTTTCCGCATTTCGTTTTTATTTGCTTTCGCAGCGGCAGCCGGCTTGACGTTCGTCATGCCATATGTGAATGAAATGCTGTTTCAGACGCGGGATGAATCACTGACGCTGATTATTTTCAGCTGGCAGATTGTCTGGATGTCGCTGCTTCTGGTCATGACTGCGATGCTGCATGGCTTAGGAAAAGTAAAAGTGCCGGCGCTGCTTTTGACCGGCGGTTTGTTGATTAAAATACTCGGCAATTGGCTATTGGTGCCGATTTGGGATGTGACGGGAGCGGCGGTTGCCGGAAACTTGGGATTGGCTTTTATTGTGATCGGGTTGCTTCAATACTTTAAAAAAGTCTGGCCGATCCGTTTTGCCCCGTCCCGTTATTATGGCTGGATCGCCGTTTCCACTGCTGCTATGGGCATTGTCGTTGCCGGCTGGGCTCTTTTTTCGGACATCGTGCTGTTTGACGGGGCAGCGAGCCGAATTTCGGCTATGCTGACTTCATTGACCGCCGTGCCGCTCGGGGCAGCTGTGTTTTTGCTGCTGATTGCAAAGAGCCGGATCATTACTGAAAAAGAGTGGTATATTATCCCGTTCGGCCGGAAATTGGCCGGCCTCCAGCTAAGAATCAGACAACAGAAAAGAGGGTAAAGATGAATACCATACATGTAATCGGACTGGGTGCAGGAGACTTGGATCAATTGCCGCTCGGCGTTTATAAAAAACTGAAACAAGCAGCTAATTTATATGTACGGACCAACGATCATCCAGTGCTAAAAGAACTGGCAGCAGAAGGTGTGGAGTTCACGTCTTTCGATGCGGTTTACGAAAAACACGATACGTTTGCACCGGTATATGCGGAAATTGCCGATACATTGATGGCACTGGCAAATGAACAATCTGTCATTTACGCCGTGCCGGGACATCCGCTTGTTGCCGAACAGACGGTCCAAAATTTGATCAAAGCTGAAGAGGCTGGATCATGCCAGTTGTCGATTGAAGGCGGACATAGTTTTCTGGACGCCCTATTTGGCGCGCTGCGCATCGATCCGATCGAAGGCTTTCAGCTGCTTGATGGAACTGAAATGAAAAGTGACCATGTCAACATGACCCAGCATATTTTGATCGCCCAAGTATACGATTCCTTCAGCGCTTCTGAAGTAAAGCTGACACTGATGGAAAAATACCCGGAAGATTACCCGGTGACGATTGTCACTGCCGCTGGTTCTGCGGACGAAGTGTTGCGTACAGTTCCGCTTTATGAGCTCGACCGTGCAGCGGAAGTCAATAATTTAACGACGGTTTATGTGCCGCCGGCAAAAGACCAGCTGGACCGTTTAAAGGAATGGCAGACGTTCCGCAGCATCGTGGCTCAGCTGAGAAGCCCTGAAGGCTGTCCTTGGGACCGTGAGCAAACACATGAGTCGCTGCGGCCTTATTTGCTGGAAGAAGCTCATGAGCTTCTCCAGGCGATTGAAGAGCAAGATGACGAAGCGATTGCCGAAGAGCTTGGGGATGTGTTGCTGCAAGTGTTCCTGCATGCACAGATTGGCCAGGATAATGGCTATTTTCAGCTTGAAGATGTCTTGTCGGCCGTGAGTTCAAAAATGATCCGCCGCCATCCGCATGTTTTTGGAGACGTAGAAGTGGATAATGCCGATGAAGTGATGGCAAACTGGCAAGCCATCAAAGCGCAGGAAAAACCGGCAGCCGGGTCAATATTAGATGACCAGGAGCGCTTCAGTTCCTCGCTGATTACATCTTATAACTTCCAGAAGAAAGCTGCGAAGGTTGGTTTCAGCTGGTCGGATGCAGAGGGGGCATGGGCGAAATTCCAAGAGGAGTTGCAGGAGTTTCAAGCGGAATTGGCGAAAGGTTCTACAGACCGCCAATTGGATGAACTCGGCGATTTGCTCTTCACTTTAGTGAATATTGCCCGCTTCTATGAGTTGTCTCCGGAACAAGCGATGGTGCATGCCAACCGCAAATTCCAGCAGCGCTTCCGCCATGTGGAAAAACGCGTCAATGAAGGAACCGGCAATTTCAGCGATTATTCGCTCGAACAGCTTGACCAATTTTGGAATGAAGCCAAAGAAATGGCAAGAAAGGAAGACTGACTTATGCGACTTGATAAATTCTTGAAAGTATCACGATTGATCAAACGCCGGACGCTGGCAAAAGAAGTAGCTGACCAAGGCCGCATCACCGTGAATGGCGGCAAAGCAAAAGCCAGTTCGGTCTTAAAAGAAAACGATGAACTGCAAATTCGTTTTGGCCAAAAAGTGGTAACAGTACGGGTAGACCAATTAAAAGAAAATGCAAAAAAAGAAGAAACCGCCAATATGTATACTATCTTGAAAGAAGAGAAACTGGATAAAGTAGAACCTGAATTTATCGATGACGAATCGTGAGCGTTGATAAAAACAAAAAGCTGTTCCGGAGCCTATGCTCCCGGAACAGCTTTTTCTGTATGGAATTAATTAGCCATAAGTGCAACAAGCAAGGCTTTCTGTGCGTGCAGGCGGTTTTCAGCTTCTTGGAAGACTACAGAATGAGGGCCTTCTAATATGCTGGTTGTCACTTCTTCTTCTCGATGTGCCGGCAAACAATGCATAAAGATGTAATTTTCGTTCGCATGCGCTGCAAGTGCTTCGTTCACTTGGAAGCCTTTAAAATGCTCCATGCGTTCAAGCGCTTCAGCTTCCTGCCCCATACTGGCCCATACATCCGTATAGATGACATCACAGTCTTTCACGGCTTCAACAGGGTCTTCCGTTACGTGAATGTTGGCGCCGGTATGATGAGCGATTTCCTTGGCTAGTGCCACCATTTCAGCTTTCGGTGCATATTTGGCCGGAGCGGCGATGGAAATGTCCATGCCCACTTTAGCCGCCCCGATCATCAGCGAGTTGGCCATATTGTTGGCATCGCCGATATAAGCCATTTTTTTGCCGGCCACTGTTCCAAAATGTTCCTGTATGGTGAGTAAATCAGCAAGCACCTGGCAAGGGTGGAAATCATCGGTCAGGCCGTTAATAACCGGAATGCTGCTATTATCCGCGAGTTCTGCAACAGTCGCTTGATGGAATGTGCGGATCATGATGCCATCCAAATAACCGGACAAAACTTTCGCTGTATCGGCGATACTTTCCCCGCGCCCCATTTGGATATCACGCGTGCTCAAATGCATCGCATGCCCGCCGAGCTGAAGCATGCCCGCTTCAAAGGAAACGCGTGTGCGAGTCGAAGATTTTTCAAAAATCATGCCAAGTACTTTGCCTTCCAATAAAGGCAGGTATTTGTTTTCCGGTTTTTTCAATTCTGCCGCCAAAGACAGCAAATCCAGGATTTCCGAGGAACTGTAATCTTTTAAAGATAAAAGATGCTTTTGAACAAGCTGCGGCGCTATCGGTAAAGCTATTGTCATTTAACAAGCACTCCTTTCGTTGGTCCATGAATGGCCTTGACATGTTCTTGAAAAGCGGCAATGGTTTCTTGGCGAGTCCATACATGAAGCCGGTGGATAGCCGCTTGTGCTGCTTGGATGGAATCCGGGTCCGGTGTCAAATCGATATAAGCTTTTTTATGATCAGTTTTTAACCATTGTTCAAAAGGCAGAGAGGCTTCCGTGCAGAATGTGAAACCATGCTGTTTCCAAAAGGCCTGATCAATGAGCGGCAGCGAAAGCTCTGTTATAAAGACCGTGCCTCCGCCCTGCAAAGCGGCCAGCTGCTGGGAAGCTCCGTCCAAGGCTTTTTGCATGGCGATGACGGAATCCGGGCTTTGGCCGATCACTTCTCCGGTCGACATCATTTCGGGAGACAGGATAGGTGATAAGCCAGGCAATTTGATATGGGAGAACACAGGTGCTTTGACTGTATAATCCGGCTGCCCGTTGTACTGCTCTTCAATTCCCAGCTCATTGAACGGTACGCCGAGCATCAATGCAGTAGCCAGCTGGACAAGCGGGACGTCTGTTGCTTTCGAACTGATTGGCACCGTACGAGAAGCCCGTGGATTGATTTCCATGACAAACAATTGATCTTGCTCATAAACGAATTGGATATTAAATAACCCGGTGTAATCCATATTGCGGGCGATATGCTTGGCGGTATCAGTCAATTTCTCCAATGCATCAGCTGTCAGGGAAACAGGAGGCGTAATGGAAATGCTGTCGCCTGAATGGACGCCCGTACCTTCGATATGCTCAAAAATAGCAGACACCCAGACATTTTCACCGTCCGTTAAAATATCCGCTTCCACTTCTTTGCCGGTAACGAAATGGTCCACCAGCACCGGGAAAGCCATTTTCGTATTCTCCAGCCAGTGCTGCAAATCCTGTTCATTATGCAGCACCGTCATCCCTTTGCCGCCGATTACATAAGAAGGGCGAATGAGTATAGGGTAGCCCAGCAGCTCTGCATAATGCGGAACTTCTTCCGGTTTTGCTGCTGTATAGCTTGGAATAGTCGGAAGGCCGATCGACTCCAAAAAAGAATAAAAACGATCGCGATCTTCCATTTGATCCAGCAGTTCTACCGTTGAGCCAAGAATAGTGATGCCTGCTTGTTCCAACTGGGCCGCCACATTCAACGAAGTCTGGCCGCCGAATTGAACGATCACTTGCGTAATGCCTTCGAAATCCAGCACATTCAAAATATCTTCTGCAGTCAACGGTTCAAAATACAACGCATCGGCAATTTCATAGTCGGTACTGACGGTTTCCGGATTGTTATTGATCATCACAGCTTCGTAGCCGAATTTTTGCAATGCCAATACACTATGGACGCAGCAATAATCAAATTCAATTCCTTGGCCGATGCGGATGGGGCCGGAGCCGATCACTGCCACTTTTTTAGCATTGAGCGCGCGTCCATCAGAAGACCCATTCCAAGTGGAATATAAATAATTCGTTTGTGAACGGAATTCTGCTGCACAAGTATCAATCACGCGATAAGCGGGAAGCAAGCCCCAGCTTTTCCGCTGTCCCCAAACTTCAGAAACCGGAATCGACCAGAGATCAGCCAGCTGCTGATCACTAAAGCCAAGCGTTTTGGCAATCAGCAAGCGTTCTTGAGTCATATCATTCCAAGTCAGTAAATGCAGTTTATGCCATTCATCTACAATGCGTTTCAGCACAAACAGGAAATAAGGAGCAATGGTAGTCATGCTGTGCAGTTCTTTAATGCTTTTGCCTCGGATCAATAACTCGAATAAGACAAACAGCCGGCGGTCATCTGCTTCAATTGCCAGTTTTTCCAATTGGGCTTGCGGCATGCCGGAAAGAGCAGGCAAGCGAAACCCGTCAAGCGGGATATCCAGAGAACGGATGGCTTTTTGGAAAGCCGCTTCCATGCTGCGTTCAATCGCCATCACTTCTCCAGTTGCTTTCATTTGCGTTCCAAGCTTGCGGTTCGCTTTGTGGAACTGATCAAATGGCCAGCGCGGAATTTTCACTACAACATAATCCAAAGCGGGTTCAAAACTTGCAAAAGTGGTGCCAGTCACAGGGTTTTTTAACTCATCGAGCGTATAGCCAAGGGCCAGCTTTGCCGCGATTTTAGCAATCGGATACCCCGTTGCTTTAGAAGCAAGTGCCGAAGAACGGCTGACCCGCGGGTTTACTTCAATCAAATAATACGTTGACGTTTCAGGATGAAGAGCAAATTGCACATTGCAGGCTCCGACAATCCCTAGCGCATTGATAATGTTAATCGAAGCGGTGCGCAGCATATGGTATTCCCGGTCATTCATCGTTTGGCTTGGCGCTACTACGATGGAGTCACCTGTATGAACGCCGACCGGATCCATGTTTTCCATATTGCAGACGGTAATGCATGTGCCGTTCGCATCCCGCATCACTTCATATTCAATTTCCTTATAGCCGGCGATGCTTTTCTCAACCAGGCATTGGTTAATCGGGCTGGCGCTGAGACCTTGCATGACGAGCGACAAATACGCCGCTTCGTCTTGGGCAATGCCGCCTCCGAAGCCGCCCAATGTATAAGCGGGACGAACGATCAGCGGATATCCTGCATGTGCGGCAAATGCCAATGCACTGTCTGTTGAATAAATAATGTCGCTGTCCGGGACCGGTTCACCAAGCTCGTTCATCAATGACCGGAATTGTTCGCGGTCTTCTGCTTGTTTGATTGATTTAATATTGGTGCCGAGGAGCGATACGTTGTATTCCGCTAAAATTCCTGAATCGGACAGAGCCATCGCCAAATTCAAACCGGTCTGGCCGCCAACTGTTGCCAGCAAGCCGTCTGGCCGTTCTTTTTCAATGATGGCTGCAACACTGTCTACAGTGAGTGGTTCAAAATAAACTTTGTCTGAAACGGTTTTGTCCGTCATGATCGTGGCTGGGTTGTTGTTGACCAAAACGACTTGAATGCCTTCTTCTTTTAAAGCAAGGCAAGCTTGCGTGCCGGAATAATCAAATTCAGCTGCTTGGCCGATAACGATGGCCCCTGAGCCGATAACCAGTACTTTTTTAATGTCCTGCTTTTTAGGCATGGATTTTCACCTTCTTTTTCTGTTGGATTACTGTAAGAAACTGATTGAACAATTCAAGGTGCTCGGCAGGTCCTGGGGCTGCCTCTGGATGAAACTGGACCGTCGTGATGGGAAGCGATGGATGCAGGAGTCCTTCAATGCTGCCATCGTTGACGTTTTTGTAAAGAATGGAGAGCGGAGTTTTTTCGATACTCGCACCTTCCACTACATAGCTGTGGTTTTGGGAACTCATGGTGACTTTTTTCGTTTTCAAATTGATGACTGGATGATTGGCTCCCCGGTGTCCGTATGCAAGTTTTGTCGTCTTTGCTCCAAATGCGGAAGCCAATACTTGATGGCCGAGGCAAATGCCAAATGTCGGGTACCGTTCTGCCCAATCGCGGTATGTAGGAAACAAGGGTGCAAGAGCAGCAGGATCACCAGGCCCGTTTGAGAATAATAAGCCGTCTAATTGGAGAGCATCCAAGTTTTCTGTTGATGCCGTATGCGGAATAATGCTCACTTTGCAATTCCGTTTCAGCAGCTCGTCCAAAATAGAAGATTTATATTGAAAATCAACCAAGCCAATATGAATGTCGCCTTCGCCGATTGCTGTTATTGCTTTTTCCGTTGCTTCAGTGGAAAAGAAATTGGTTTTCATCGGCTTCCAGAAAGCGGGGGAAGAATGGCCGGGGCCGATAAACGCCTGCATTGTCCCGAATTCCCGGACTGTTTGGATGACGGACCGTGTATCAATTCCGCTTAAAATAGGAACTTCGTTATCTTCCGCAAATTCCGCCAAGGTCATTGCCCCTTTTTCGACAGGACCGTCGTATAACGCTGCCACCACAATGCCGGCCGCCTGAATTTTGTCTGATTGGACATGGGCTGCTTGAATGCCATATTGGCCAATCAAAGGATACGAAAATACAACAATTTGCCCTTTGTAAGAAGGGTCTGTTAGCACTTCTTCATAGCCGGTCATCCCGGTGAAAAATACAATCTCTCCTTGAACGCCGCTCATGCCGCCGTGCCATTCCCCTTTAAATGATTCTCCGCTCGAAAGTGATAACATACCTGCCATAACTTCACACTCCATTCATTTATGCGTTCAAAATGTATATTTATTAATAGTTTGAAAAGAAAATATTGAATTTAGCTACTGAAAGCTAGATTTTTAAGATAGTAACTCATATTATAAACTGCATAAAAATTAAGTCAATAGTATTTTTATTAATTCTGGTGAATAAAATCACCACGATTCTAAATGACAGAGAGCGAAAGAATGCAAATTGCAGCAAGCCTTATTGGATTTAGGGTTTTCCCCTCAGCATGTTTTCATGTATAATGACAACAAAGTAAGCCGAAGGGGGGAAACAGGTCTTGAATTCGAAGAGAGAAAAACAGGCGGACAATAGTGAAGTCACTTCAATTCGCAATGACTATGTCCGCTCGGTGGAACAGCAGGAAAAACGCCACCAGGCACATAAGGTCCGTTTGTTCAGGAGATTAGCAGTCTTTGGAGTTCTTGTGGCCATGGTGAGCATCTGGGTCGGTACTACTATTTATGCCCAATCACAAACCATTTCAGAAAAAGAACAGCTGCGTGAAGAAGCGCTGGCGGAACTTCAGATAGTCGAAAAAGAGCAAGCGAAGCTGCAAGAACAGATTCTTTTGCTGAATGACAACGAGTATGTCGGAAAGCTGGCACGCAAAGATTATTTCTTGTCTGAGGAAGGCGATATCATTTTCACGGTTCCAGAAGACAAAGAAAAAAGCAAAGAAAACGATGAAGAAAAAGAGTAGTCAGTTGACACTCTTTTTTTGATGGTTATAATAAAAGTGGGAAGAGTCCCGCTATTACAAGCAAATGGCCCAAATTGGAGTCATCTTAATTTTTAAGGAGGAGCATTTTTTTTATGTCGATTGAAGTAGGCAGCAAGTTAGAAGGTAAAGTTACAGGTATTACAAATTTTGGAGCGTTTGTTCAGCTTCCAACTGGTGCAACTGGCCTTGTGCATATTAGTGAAGTCGCCGACAATTATGTCAAAGATATCAACGATCATCTAAAAGTAGGCGAAATGGTTGAAGTGAAAGTGATGAATGTAGAAGCTGATGGCAAAATCGGCCTTTCCATCCGTAAAGCGAAACCTCAGCCGGAAGGCGCACCCCAGCGTCCAGATCGCCCGCAGCGTCCTCGCCCAAGCAGTAACCGTTCATTCGAGCGTGCGCCTAAAGAGAACTTTGAGACAAAAATGGCGAAGTTCCTGAAGGAAAGTGAAGAAAACATGACTTCATTGAAACGTGCAACAGAATCGAAGCGCGGTGGCCGCGGCGCAAGAAGAGGATAACTTGCTAGCTGTTTCAATAGCATAGGAAAATGCTTCAGCACAGCTTAACAATTTAAATTTAGAACGCTTCTCACCTGGGAAGCGTTTTTTTTATAAAATGTTAAGAAAGTGATGATTCTTGAAAAGGAGCAAGTTCTAAACGTGTATTGAGAAGTATGCAAGTTATTCAGCCTCTTTGAACCCACCGATAAAGCCGATTGCAAAAGATCCTAAGACTGAAATTTTTTATGCAGGCATATTCAACATAGCAGCTTCTGATTTTGAAGAAGTGTTGCCTAATGCTTATCACTACAGCCAACTCAATGGATTTTTGCATAAAAAAAAGCAGCATCCTTAAAAAGGATGCTGCTTTTAATACCTATTCATATTCATAAATGGCGGCAGAGGGGATCGAACCCCCGACCTTACGGGTATGAACCGTACGCTCTAGCCAGCTGAGCTACGCCGCCCTTGTTCAAACGAACATTTTAAATCATACTATTGAACTGATAAAGTGTCAATTACAATTTGAAAATAATTTTTAAGAAAGCATATAATTAAAAAGAAATTTTGATCAGCAGAAATTTAATCCGCAAGTTTTTACTTGGAAAATGGGAGCCCAGTTTTCTCTTAAAGCGTGATAACTGCAAGAAAAGCTAAATGAGGTGTGCAAATGAAGACGTTTCACAAGAAAATGATGGAGTATATCAAAAAGCATCGTTTGCTTGTACCGGGTGATCGGGTGCTTGCCGGATGTTCTGGGGGAATCGATTCGCTGGTTCTATTGCATTTCCTCAAAACAAATGAAGACTATCTCGGCGTTTCGGTACACGGGGTCCACGTTAACCACATGCTGCGCGGAGAAGAATCGCGGCAGGACCGCTTATTTACAGAGGGAATTTGCCGGCAATGGAAAATCCCGTGTCATAGCCAGGATATACCCATCCCTGAAATTCTAGTAGCAAGGGGCGGCAATAAACAGCAAGTTTGCAGGGAACAGCGCTATGCTTATTTCGAGGAAGTGATGTGGCAGACTGAAGCTGGAAAATTTGTTACAGCTCATCATGCAGATGACCAGCTGGAAACTATTCTAATGTCGGGCATAAGAGGGACCTTGCAGTTTGGGAGCTTTGGTATTCCGGTGCGCCGATCATTTGGCAAGGGTGAATTGATTCGCCCATTGCTGGCCGTGACACGGGAAGAAATTGAACAATATGCTAAGGAAAACGGCCTCGTGCATAGAGAAGACTCCAGCAACGCAGAAAAAGTTTATACGAGAAACCGTGTTCGTCAAACAATTGTTCCTTTATTAAAAATGGAAAACAATACGGTGTCGGAGCAGTTTGGCGAATTAGCTGAAACAATGCAGCAAGACCAGCAATTTTTAATGGACTTGGCAGGAGAAAAAGTGAAGCAGATAATCCGATTTGAGGAAACCGGCATCAGCTTGTCAGCTAAAAGTTTCAGCCGAGAAGCACTTGCTTTACAAAAAAGAATGGTTCTAATACTATTAAACTATCTATATAATGAACGGCAAGTGGAAATAACAAAACAGTTGGTCGAGCAAGTGCAGGAAATGATGCAAAGTTCAGCCGGCACCGTTTTTTTACATTTGCCGCAAAATTGTATGATAGTTCGCCAATACGACTCTGTTCTTTTAAGCATGAAACCGATTGGTGAAGCCGCTGTAAAAAATGTTTCAATCGTTTCAAATGAATGGTCAAAGGAAATGAACGGTTTTCGATACAAAGCAGTCCCTTTATCCCAAGCTAAACTTGAAAAAAACAGTAGGTTTTGGTATTTTTCTGCATCTGAAAAGATGAAGTTGCTGGTAAGAAACCGCAAGCCGGGAGATCGCATACAGCTGGCGGGTATGGAACGTTCAAAAAAAGTGGCGCGTTTGATGATTGATGAAAAAGTACCTGTCCCTTTAAGAAAGGATTGGCCGGTCATTGCAGCAGAGAATGATGAAGTTTTGTTTCTGCCAGGTTTGCGGCCGTCAAATTTCTTTAGTCGTATAAAACGCGATGAAGATAATTGGGTATTGATAGAACAGAAAGTTTAGATCGCAAAAAGAGGATTATAGGAGGTCCACCATGCTACAGAAAGACATTGAAGAAATATTAATCTCAGAAGAACGCCTGCAAGAGAAAGCACGGGAACTAGGAGCTATATTAACCCGTGATTACCAGGACAAATACCCGTTAGCAATTGGGGTATTGAAAGGCGCTATGCCATTTATGGGAGATTTGATGAAGCGCATGGATAGCTATGTTGAAATGGACTTTATGGATGTTTCAAGCTATGGCAATGCGACAGTTTCTTCAGGAGAAGTAAAAATCATTAAAGATTTAAATGCCAGCGTGGAAGGCCGCGATCTTCTCATTATCGAAGATATTATTGATAGTGGATTGACACTTAGTTATTTAGTGGACCTGTTTAAATACCGTAAAGCGAATTCGATCAAAATCGTTACACTTCTAGACAAGCCTTCTGGTCGAAAAGTAGATTTGAAAGCGGATTATATCGGATTTGAAGTCCCGGATGCATTTGTTGTCGGATATGGCTTGGATTATGCAGAAAAATACCGTAACTTGCCTTATATTGGAATTTTGAAACCGTCGGTGTATAGCGAAGATCAAGAATAGTCAACAGAAGTTCACAAACCGTTAATTCAGCAGGGAAGCTGAGAGCTTTTCGTTGTATGCTGAAATGTTCCTATGTTAGTATTTAGTATAGTTTTGGGAAACTTTGTGAGGAGGCTTGGAATGAATCGAATATTTCGATACACCATATTTTATTTACTGATTTTCCTAGTGATTATCGGGATTTTGGGAACGTTCAATAACAGCGCCCAACCGACTGAAAATATAGGATATGACGAGTTTTTGGGGGCATTGGAAGATGGGACCGTCACTGAAGTGACCATCCAGCCAGATGCTGAGGTTTATGAAGTAACAGGCAAGCTTACCGGCTATGAAGAAGGTGAGTCGTTTGTCACGAATATTCCGATGGAAAACGAAGCGTTGATTGCACGGATTGATGAAGTTGCGGCAAATCAAAGTGTTGAGGTAAATTACCTGAAAGCTCCGCAAACAAGCGGCTGGGTTTCTTTCTTCACGGGGATCATTCCATTCATCATTATCTTCATCCTCTTCTTCTTCTTACTTAACCAATCACAAGGCGGCGGTGGCGGCCGAGTGATGAACTTCGGGAAAAGTAAAGCGAAGCTGTATGACGATCAAAAACATAAAGTCCGCTTCAACGATGTTGCTGGAGCAGACGAAGAGAAACAAGAACTTGTGGAAGTTGTTGATTTCTTAAAAGATCCGCGCAGATTTGCCGACATCGGCGCACGCATTCCAAAAGGGATTTTGCTTGTTGGACCGCCGGGTACTGGTAAAACTTTGCTGGCGCGCGCAGTCGCGGGCGAAGCAGGGGTTCCATTCTTCTCTATCAGTGGTTCGGACTTTGTTGAGATGTTCGTTGGAGTCGGGGCTTCCCGAGTTCGTGATCTTTTCGAAAATGCTAAGAAAAATTCCCCTTGTATTATTTTCATTGATGAAATTGATGCGGTTGGACGTCAGCGTGGAGCTGGCCTTGGCGGCGGACATGATGAACGTGAACAGACATTGAACCAATTGCTTGTTGAAATGGATGGTTTCGGAGCTAACGAAGGCGTCATCATCATTGCAGCAACAAACCGTCCAGATATCTTGGATCCTGCCCTTCTGCGTCCTGGCCGTTTCGACCGTCAGATCACAGTTGGCCGTCCAGATGTTAAAGGTCGCGAAGAAGTATTGAAAGTGCATGCGCGCAACAAGCCGCTTGATCCGACAGTGGACATGAAAGCAATTGCCCAGCGCACACCTGGATTCTCGGGTGCGGATTTGGAAAACTTATTAAACGAAGCGGCCCTTGTGGCAGCTCGACGCAGCAAACTCAAAATCGACATGTCAGATATCGATGAAGCCACAGACCGCGTTATTGCAGGTCCTGCTAAAAAGAATCGTGTCATTTCGAAAAAAGAACGCAATATCGTGGCATTCCACGAAGCGGGTCATACCGTTATAGGCTTAGTGCTGGATGATGCAGAAACTGTGCATAAAGTAACGATTGTTCCACGCGGACAAGCTGGCGGTTATGCAGTGATGCTGCCGAAAGAAGACCGTTACTTTATGACAAAACCTGAATTGCTGGATAAAATCTCTGGCTTGCTTGGCGGACGCGTATCGGAAGACATCATTTTTGGCGAAGTATCAACTGGCGCCCACAATGACTTCCAGCGTGCAACAGCAATTGCCCGCAGCATGGTTACCGAATACGGTATGAGTGACAAGATTGGACCGATTCAGTTTGGTCAGGCACAAGGCGGAAATGTCTTCTTGGGCCGCGACTTTAACTCGGAACAAAACTATTCAGATGCTATTGCGTTCGAAATCGACCAAGAAATCCAACGCATTATCAAAGAACAGTACATTCGTACAAAAGAGATTCTCACTAAAAACAAAGATCTTCTTAACTTGATCGCAACGACATTGCTTGAAGTTGAAACATTGGATGCTGGCCAAATTCTTCACTTGAAAGAGCATGGCACACTTCCTGAACGTTCATACGAAGCGTTGAATGGCGATTTTGAAAAAGAAAGCGTTGATTTGAAGAAGGACGTAACGCCTGATGTAACAGGTGCACCGAACGATCCTTCAGCAGGTGACTTGCCGAAAGAAGGCACCGTTTCTGGACGTGGTTCTGGTCCGATTCAAGAAGAACACAAATAAGTAGTCTTAAAAAGTTGGTTGCCTGTTTCCTTTAGGAAATGGGCAGCTTTTTTTATTGTTCAACTTATTTTTACTGCTTTTCGAAGTGAGTAAGCCGTAAGTGGTCATTACGTTTTTCTTATTTCTTTGGATATATGGTATGATATTTTGGAAAAACCTGAATAAGTGAGGGGCCAATCATGATTTTAGTAATGGATGTCGGAAACACTAATATTATTTTGGGGATTTATGGCCAAGATCGACTTTTGTATCACTGGCGGCTGGAAACGGATCGCCATAAAACTGAAGATGAATTTGGTATGCAGGTTAAGGCGCTGTTAAACGATGCCGATTTAAGCTTTGCCTCGATAAATGGCATTATCATGTCATCAGTTGTTCCGCCCATAATGTATGCATTGGAACAGATGTGCCAAAAATACTTTCATGTAAAACCGTTGATTGTAGGACCGGGAGTTAAAACGGGGCTGAATATCAAATATGAAAATCCCCGCGAAGTGGGGGCAGACCGCATTGTCAATGCAGTCGCTGCAATCCATGAATACGGAGCGCCATTGATCATTGTGGATTTCGGCACAGCGACTACATATTGTTACATCGATGAGCATCGGCAATACATGGGTGGTGCCATTGCTCCTGGAATAAATATTTCGACGGAAGCTTTGTACACCCGGGCCTCAAAGTTGCCGCGAATTGAGATTGCACGGCCTTCTAGTGTTGTGGGGAAAAATACTGTATCCGCTATGCAGTCCGGCATTGTCTATGGTTATGTAGGGCAGGCTGAAGGCATAGTGTCACGCATGAAGGCCCAGAGTAGGCAAAAACCGACAGTCATTGCAACGGGTGGAATGGCTGCATTAATCGCCAATGAATCATCAGTGATTGATAAAGTAGACCCGTTTCTAACTTTAAAAGGACTTTATCTAATTTATAAACGCAATCAAGCGTAAAGAGAGGAACGATGGACGTGGGAGATTATTTAGTGCGAGGACTCGGCTTTAATGGCAGTGTCCGCGCTTTTGCAGTAGATACAACTCAAACTGTAGCCGAAGCGCAAACGCGCCATATAACATGGCCGACTGCTTCTGCAGCATTAGGAAGAGCCATGACTGGCGGCGTTATGATGGGCGCAATGTTAAAAGGGGACAACAAAGTGACTATTAAGGTGGACGGTGGCGGTCCTCTTGGCACCATATTGGTGGACAGCAATGCCGGAGGCGGAGTGCGGGGATACGTTACGAATCCGCATGTTCATTTTGATTTAAATGAAAAAGGCAAGCTGGATGTGCGTCGCGCTGTAGGAACTGAAGGAATGTTTTCGGTTGTTAAAGATTTAGGGCTCCGCGATAACTTCACTGGTCAAACGCCTATCGTCTCAGGTGAAATTGCTGAAGATTTTACGTATTACCTGGCGATTTCTGAACAAGTGCCTTCTTCGGTAGGTCTCGGTGTGCTAGTAGACACAGACAATTCCATTTTGGCTGCCGGCGGTTTTATTGTTCAATTAATGCCGGACACGGATGACGAAACCATTTTGAAAATTGAAGAACGCCTTTCCAATATAGAGCCGGTTTCAAAAATGATTCAGCGCGGCTTGTCGCCTGAAGAAATCCTGGAAGAAGTGCTTGGAAAAGGAAATGTGAAAATTTTAGATACAATGCCGGTGAAATTTGAATGCAATTGCTCGAAAGAACGGTTTGCCAATGGGATTCTTGGATTAGGGCAACAGGAAATTCGGGAAATGATTAAAGAGGATGGGATGGCGGAAGCGCAATGCCATTTCTGTTTGGAAACCTACCGCTATTCTAAAGAGGAGTTAAAATCGTTCATCGATGAACTCCAACAATAATCGCCGGCGTCCCACCCCACCACCGGCAAATGTGGGACGCCCTAAAAGAAAACTTAAATCAGGTCCGCTGCTGTTTCTAATCTTTCTTTTGCTAATTGGAAACCTTCTGTGGTTAATAGCATGGCTGATTCCAGATAGTCCAGAAAGCGGCGAAGAAGTAGCTTCGGTCAGTGGCAAAGCCATCACACGAGGAGAGTGGATGGCTGCTATGGAAGAGCAGCATGGCCGCGATATGCTACTTGAACTGGTCAATCAAGAAGTAATGGAAACTGCAGCGAAAGAATACAATATTAAAGTAAGTGAAGAAGAAATAGAGTTGGAGCTGGCTATGCTTCGCTCGGTGCAGGATGATACAGAAACAACTTTGTATGCGGCCGATCCTAAGCGGCTGAAAGATAAAGTGAAAGCACAATTGATTTTGGAAAAAGTTCTGACTAAAGATATTGTTATTGAAAAAAACAAGATCGAAGAGTTTTATAAACAAAACCAGGCGCTTTACGACATTAAAGATGCTTACCGGACACGCATGATTATAGTGGGTTCAGACAAAGAAGCGAAAGACGCGATGGCAGAGCTGGAAAATGGTTCTTCATTTGAAGCGCTGGCACGTGAACGTTCCCTTGATACAGCCACCGGAAGTTTAGGCGGCGATGTCGGCTATGTTTCTGCTGGTCAATCTTCTATAGATCCAGCTATTGCGAAAGCAGCAGCTTCCCTTGACGTAAATGATTGGTCTGCTCCTCTGACATTGAAAGACGGACGGAAAGCCATCATTTCAGTTACAGAAAAAGCGGACGGGCAAAAATTTTCATTTGAAGAAGTGAAAGGCCATATCAGCCGGGAACTTGCCCTGGAGCAGTTGCCACAGTCGGTCACGCCAGAAGCCTTTTGGAAAGAATTTGATGCCGAATGGTTTTATGGTGAATAAAAGCTAAGACATTTCCTTTGGAAATGTCTTTTTTTAAATAATTCGTACAATTTGACAAGGTTTAAAGAACATTGATACCATAAAGAGAACATAATACAGATAAAATTACTAGGGATTAGGAGTGTTGAAAAATGGCGCGTATTGGAAATTCCGTAATTGATTTAATCGGGCAAACACCTATTGTAAAGTTGAACCGTATGACCGGTGCTGAAGATGCTGAAGTTTATTTGAAATTGGAATACTTTAACCCTGGCAGCAGTGTAAAGGACCGTATTGCCTTAGCGATGGTCGAAGCTGCGGAAAAAGCGGGGGATTTAAAAGAAGGCGACACCATTATCGAGCCTACTAGCGGAAATACTGGAATCGGGCTTGCTATGATTGCAGCTGCAAAAGGCTATAAATCAGTCCTTGTTATGCCGGAAACAATGAGTACAGAACGCCGCAATCTGCTGCGTGCTTACGGGGCAGAGCTTGTATTGACTCCAGGACCAGACGGCATGAACGGTCCGAACGGCGCCATCAAAACCGCTGAGAAACTAGCTGCTGAAAACGGCTGGTTCATGCCACAGCAGTTTAAAAATGAAGCGAACCCAGAAGTGCACCGTTTAACTACAGGGCCTGAAATCGTAGAAGCGATGGGAGATCAACTGGATGCTTTTATTTCCGGGATTGGTACAGGAGGCACAATTACAGGAGCCGGACAAGTGCTGAAAGAAAAATATCCGGATATCCATATTGTCGCAGTGGAGCCGACCGACTCCCCAGTGCTTTCTGGAGGAAAGCCAGGGCCTCATAAAATTCAAGGAATTGGCGCTGGATTTGTTCCGGAAATCTTAAATACGGAAATTTACAATGAAATTATTCAAGTGACCAATGATCAATCTTTCGAAACAGCCCGCAAAGCGGCGCGGGAAGAAGGAATTTTAGGCGGCATTTCATCAGGAGCGGCTATTTATGCTGCATTACAAGTAGCGAAACGCCTTGGAAAAGGCAAAAAAGTATTAGCGATTATCCCTTCAAACGGAGAGCGCTACCTCAGCACACCACTTTATCAGTTTGAAGAAAACAACTAAATGGTTTTTTAAAAGAGTATGCCTCGTGCATACTCTTTTATTGTGGCAAGAAACCATTAATACGCGTTAAGATATAGGCAGTCTAATTACAAAGCTGCACTATTTCCTGGGAAATAGTTTGTTAGCAGCCAGAACAAAGAACGGAGAGTGTACCTGATGAAAATCAACTTTAATGAAAAAACATGGATAATGGGCATCTTGAATGTCACGCCGGATTCTTTCTCGGATGGCGGAAGCTATACTACGGTCGAGCAGGCAGTGGTTCATGCTAAGAAAATGGTTGAAGATGGAGCAAATATCATCGATGTAGGCGGTGAATCAACTCGGCCGGGTTACTCGTTAATTTCAGATCAAGAAGAAATCGCGCGGATTGTTCCTGTGATAAAGGCGCTCGTGGAAGAAGTGGGTGCCTTGATTTCAATTGATACATATAAAGCAGCTGTTGCTGAAGCAGCGGTTGAAGCGGGTGCGCATATTATTAATGACATTTGGGGAGCGAAGTACGAGCCGGAAATTGCCGCAGTAGCAGCAAAGTGGAATGTTCCTATTATTTTGATGCATAACCGTAACGATACGTCATACACGAGTTTTTGGGAAGATTTCAAGCGGGATATGGATGAAAGTATTAAAATTGCGTTAAATGCAGGCGTTAGCCGTGAACAGATCTGGTTGGATCCGGGTATTGGCTTTGGGAAAACAACTTCTCAGAATATCGAGATGATGCAGCACTTAGATCAATTTGTGGCACTTGGTTACCCGGTCCTCCTCGGTACTTCGAGAAAGTCGTTAATCGGCAAAGTCCTTGATGTCCCGGTCAACGAACGATTGGAAGGGTCTCTTGCGACTGTATGTTATGGATTGGAAAAAGGCTGCCATATTGTCCGTGTTCATGATGTGAAAGAAACAAGCCGCGCTGTCCGTATGATGGACATCTTGACTGGCAAGCAAATTTATAAAGGGGTGGAGTAATGGATTTTATTCATGTAAATGATATGGAGTTCTACGGGTACCACGGGGTATTTCCGGAAGAAACAAAATTAGGCCAGCGTTTCCGTATGACTGTTTCACTCGCGGTCGATTTGAAGATTGCTGGAGAAACGGATGACTTGAAGCACACTGTCCACTATGGAGAAGTCTATGAAGCGTGTAAGGCGATCGTGGAAGGAGAACCGAAAAAACTAGTGGAAGCAGTCGCTGAAGAAGTAACTGCGCGCCTCTTAACTCAATTTCCGCTTGTGAAAGGTGTCCGGGTGCAACTGATCAAACCTGATCCGCCAATCCCTGGCCATTACAAGTCAGTTGCTATTGAACTGACGCGAGGAGAATTTGCATGAACGAAAGTTATTTGTCGCTGGGATCCAATATGGGAAATCGTTTAGAAATGTTGAAGCAAGCTGTCCGAATACTTGCGGAACACACGTCGATTGAAGTAGTGGCGATTTCTTCTTTATACGAAACGGAACCTGTGGGATTTACCAAACAGGATCCCTTCCTCAATATGGTCGTCCGTATCCGTACTACATTATCTGCACTTGAATTATTGGATGTGTGCCAAGAGATAGAACTGGAACTGCATCGCGAACGACTCGTGCGGTGGGGTCCCCGGACAATAGATCTTGACATTTTGCTGTATAATCAAGACGCTATGGAAACAGAGAGACTAATCGTTCCGCATCCACGGATGCACGAACGGGCTTTTGTTCTCATTCCATTATTGGAAGTGAACCCGTCACTAAAAGGTTTTAATCTTCCGGATCCACAAGGCGTCCAGCTTTGGAAATCCTACGACGGAGTCGACACATTTTTGCGACAAAATTGATTTAACATGAGGCTGTGAGCAGTGCAGTTTAATTAGATAGACAGGCTGTCACAAATTTGTGGCAGCTTTTTTATGTAGAGCCAACAGAAATTGTGTACAATAGAGAAATACACGAACGAGAATGGTTTTTATAGATAAAGGAGTGTAGGACATGTCAGAAGAGTTAAATGATCAAATATTGGTGAGACGTCAAAAAATGCAAGCTTTCCGTGATCAAGGAATAGATCCATTTGGCGCTCGTTTCGAACGAACTCATTCTTCAGAAGAAATTATCAACCAATATGGAGACTTATCAAAAGAAGAGCTTGAAGAAAATCCTCATGAAGTTGTAATTGCTGGCCGTATTATGACGAAACGAGGAAAAGGAAAAGCTGGATTTGCGCACGTACAAGATTTAAAAGGGCAAATTCAAATTTACGTTCGCAAAGATGCAATTGGTGACGAAGCTTATGAGTTTTACAACACTGTGGATTTAGGAGATATTCTTGGAATAAGAGGGACTGTCTTCAAAACCAATGTAGGCGAATTGTCGGTTAAAGCGAAAGAAGTAGCGTTTTTAACTAAAGCTCTTCGGCCGCTGCCTGAAAAATTCCACGGCTTAAAAGATATTGAACAGCGCTACCGTCAGCGTTATTTGGATTTGATCACGAGTGAGTCCAGCAAAGAAACGTTCATTCTTCGCAGCCGCATCATTCAATCAATGCGCCGCTACTTGGATAACCAGGGATTCTTAGAAGTTGAAACCCCGATGTTGCATTCAATTCCAGGGGGAGCGGCAGCGCGTCCTTTCGTTACTCATCATAATGCTCTTGATATGGAGTTATATATCCGTATTGCAATTGAACTCCATTTGAAGAGATTAATTGTCGGCGGATTGGAGAAAGTCTATGAAATTGGCCGTGTTTTCCGCAACGAAGGAATTTCTACTCGGCATAATCCGGAATTTACCATGCTTGAACTGTATGAAGCCTATGCAGATTATAATGACATTATGGCTTTAACAGAAAATCTGATTGCACATGTTGCCCAGGAAGTCTTTGGCACAACTACTGTTCAATATGGAGAAGATGAAATCAATTTAGCTCCAGGCTGGAGACGTCTTCATATGGCAGATGCAGTAAAAGAGTACACAGGTGTAGATTTCTGGCAGCAGCTTACAAAAGAACAAGCACAAGCGTTAGCCAAAGAACATAACGTTGAAATTAAACCTACTATGGAAACAGGACATATTTTAAACGAATTTTTCGAGCAAAAAGTAGAAGAGGAATTAGTGCAGCCTACTTTTGTTTACGGACACCCTGTAGAAATTTCTCCTTTGGCAAAGAAAAATCCAGAGGATGAACGTTTTACTGATCGCTTTGAGTTATTTATTGTACGCCGTGAACATGCGAATGCTTTCACAGAGTTAAATGATCCGATTGATCAGCGACAGCGCTTTGAAGCACAACTTGTCGAGAAAGCTGAAGGTAATGATGAAGCCCATGAAATGGATGATGACTTTATTGAAGCGTTAGAATATGGAATGCCTCCTACGGGTGGTCTTGGAATCGGCATTGACCGCTTGATAATGCTGTTAACTAATTCTGCTTCCATCAGAGACGTTCTTTTATTCCCTCAAATGCGTCCGCGTGATTGATTGCAAATTAGTTCTATGGAAGAAACTATCGACTCAAAACTAATTTAGTTTTGAGTCGATTTAATTTTTATTAATAAAGTGTTGCATAACCTATGAAGTGGTGATACAATAATTGATGTCGTGTTTTTCGTAAGTGAAACGCACAAAAAGAAATATTAAATTTGTTATTGACTTTTAAATGAGAAGTTGGTAATATTGAAAAGTCGCCAATGAGCGCGGCGTTCACAAAAGAAAACCTGAACCTTGAAAACTGAACAGCAAAACGTCAACGAAATCGCAACGGCCGCGCAAAACGGCCCGCGCAAAAAATTACTGATCAAGCGTGCTAGATCAAAGCGACTCGTGCATCTTTCGGGATGGCGAGACGCCAGCAGAACATTGAGCAATCAATTTCTTCTATAATGGAGAGTTTGATCCTGGCTCAGGACGAACGCTGGCGGCGTGCCTAATACATGCAAGTCGAGCGGAAAATTTGGAGCTTGCTCCAAGTTTTCAGCGGCGGACGGGTGAGTAACACGTGGGCAACCTGCCCTGCAGTTCGGGATAACTCCGGGAAACCGGGGCTAATACCGGATAGGTTCGGCTCCCGCCTGGGAGCCGACGGAAAGACGGCTCACGCTGTCGCTGCTGGATGGGCCCGCGGCGCATTAGCTAGTTGGGGGGGTAACGGCCTCCCAAGGCCACGATGCGTAGCCGACCTGAGAGGGTGATCGGCCACACTGGGACTGAGACACGGCCCAGACTCCTACGGGAGGCAGCAGTAGGGAATCTTCCGCAATGGACGCAAGTCTGACGGAGCAACGCCGCGTGAGTGATGAAGGTTTTCGGATCGTAAAACTCTGTTGTAAGGGAAGAAACCGTGCCGGAGTAACTGCCGGCACCTTGACGGTACCTTACCAGAAAGCCACGGCTAACTACGTGCCAGCAGCCGCGGTAATACGTAGGTGGCAAGCGTTGTCCGGAATTATTGGGCGTAAAGCGCGCGCAGGCGGTCCTTTAAGTCCGATGTGAAAGCCCACGGCTCAACCGTGGAGGGTCATTGGAAACTGGGGGACTTGAGTGCAGAAGAGGAAAGTGGAATTCCATGTGTAGCGGTGAAATGCGTAGAGATGTGGAGGAACACCAGTGGCGAAGGCGACTTTCTGGTCTGTAACTGACGCTGAGGCGCGAAAGCGTGGGGAGCAAACAGGATTAGATACCCTGGTAGTCCACGCCGTAAACGATGAGTGCTAAGTGTTAGGGGGTTTCCGCCCCTTAGTGCTGCAGCTAACGCATTAAGCACTCCGCCTGGGGAGTACGGCCGCAAGGCTGAAACTCAAAGGAATTGACGGGGGCCCGCACAAGCGGTGGAGCATGTGGTTTAATTCGAAGCAACGCGAAGAACCTTACCAGGTCTTGACATCCCGCTGCCCGCCTTGGAGACAAGGCTTTCCCTTCGGGGACAGCGGTGACAGGTGGTGCATGGTTGTCGTCAGCTCGTGTCGTGAGATGTTGGGTTAAGTCCCGCAACGAGCGCAACCCTTGATCTTAGTTGCCAGCATTCAGTTGGGCACTCTAAGGTGACTGCCGGTGACAAACCGGAGGAAGGTGGGGATGACGTCAAATCATCATGCCCCTTATGACCTGGGCTACACACGTGCTACAATGGACGGTACAAAGGGTCGCCAACCCGCGAGGGGGAGCCAATCCCAGAAAACCGTTCTCAGTTCGGATTGCAGGCTGCAACTCGCCTGCATGAAGCCGGAATCGCTAGTAATCGTGGATCAGCATGCCACGGTGAATACGTTCCCGGGCCTTGTACACACCGCCCGTCACACCACGAGAGTTTGTAACACCCGAAGTCGGTGAGGTAACCCCTTGTGGGAGCCAGCCGCCGAAGGTGGGACAGATGATTGGGGTGAAGTCGTAACAAGGTAGCCGTATCGGAAGGTGCGGCTGGATCACCTCCTTTCTAAGGATTATTTCGGAACGGAACCTCACGGTTCCGGTTGACGTTTTGCGTTCGGTTTTGAAGGTTCACACCTTGGCAGCGATGCCTTTTTTTGTGACTTTCAAGCAACTTGTTCTTTGAAAACTGGATATGACGACATTGAAACAAACGAAACAACGCAACACAAGTGATGAGACCGAGTGATCGGTCGACTTTCTATGTAACCAACTTGGTTAAGTTAGAAAGGGCGCACGGTGGATGCCTTGGCACTAGGAGCCGAAGAAGGACGGCACTAACACCGATATGCTCCGGGGAGCTGTAAGTGAGCATTGATCCGGAGATTTCCGAATGGGGGAACCCCCTGCCCGTAATGGGGCAGGATCCATGTGTGAATTCATAGCACATGAGAAGGCAGACCCAGGGAACTGAAACATCTAAGTACCTGGAGGAACAGAAAGCAAATGCGATTCCCTGAGTAGCGGCGAGCGAAACGGGAACAGCCCAAACCAAGAGGCTTGCCTCTTGGGGTTGTAGGACACTCAATACGGAGTTACAAAAGCACGCGTTAGGCGAAGCGACCTGGAACGGTCCGCGACACTGGGTAACAGCCCCGTAGCCGAAAAGGCGTGCCCTCCTGAGTGGATCCTGAGTACGGCGGAACACGTGAAATTCCGTCGGAATCCGGGAGGACCATCTCCCAAGGCTAAATACTCCCTAGTGACCGATAGTGAACCAGTACCGTGAGGGAAAGGTGAAAAGCACCCCGGAAGGGGAGTGAAACAGATCCTGAAACCGTGTGCCTACAACTAGTCAAAGCCCGTTCATGGGTGATGGCGTGCCTTTTGTAGAATGAACCGGCGAGTTACGATTGCATGCAAGGTTAAGATGAGAAGTCGGAGCCGCAGCGAAAGCGAGTCTGAACAGGGCGAATGAGTATGCAGTTGTAGACCCGAAACCAGGTGATCTACCCATGTCCAGGGTGAAGGTAAGGTAACACTTACTGGAGGCCCGAACCCACGCACGTTGAAAAGTGCGGGGATGAGGTGTGGGTAGCGGAGAAATTCCAATCGAACCTGGAGATAGCTGGTTCTCTCCGAAATAGCTTTAGGGCTAGCCTCAAGATTGAGAATCCTGGAGGTAGAGCACTGTTTGGACTAGGGGCCCATCCCGGGTTACCGAATTCAGACAAACTCCGAATGCCAGTGATTTATGCTTGGGAGTCAGACTGCGAGTGATAAGATCCGTAGTCAAGAGGGAAACAGCCCAGACCACCAGCTAAGGTCCCCAAATATCCGTTAAGTGGAAAAGGATGTGGCGTTGCTTAGACAACCAGGATGTTGGCTTAGAAGCAGCCATCATTTAAAGAGTGCGTAATAGCTCACTGGTCGAGTGACACTGCGCCGAAAATGTACCGGGGCTAAACGGATTACCGAAGCTGTGGATGGACATCAACGATGTCCGTGGTAGGAGAGCGTTCTAAGGGCGTTGAAGCGGAACCGGAAGGATTCGTGGAGCGCTTAGAAGTGAGAATGCCGGTATGAGTAACGAAAGACGGGTGAGAATCCCGTCCACCGAATGCCCAAGGTTTCCTGAGGAAGGCTCGTCCGCTCAGGGTCAGTCGGGACCTAAGTCGAGGCCGATAGGCGTAGACGATGGACAACAGGTTGATATTCCTGTACCACCTCCCCGCCGTTTGAGCAATGGGGGGACGCAGAAGGATAAGGCGAGCGCGCCGTTGGTTGAGCGCGTCCAAGCCGTGAGGCGGGAAATGAGGCAAATCCCATTTCCATAACGTTGAGCGGTGACGGCAAGGGGCGTATGCCCTGGAGTCCCTGATTTCACACTGCCAAGAAAAGCCTCTAGCGAGGCGGGAGGTGCCCGTACCGCAAACCGACACAGGTAGGCGAGAAGAGAATTCTAAGGTGAGCGAGTGAACTCTCGTTAAGGAACTCGGCAAAATGACCCCGTAACTTCGGGAGAAGGGGTGCTCTGGTAGGGTGTTACAGCCCGAGAGAGCCGCAGTGAATAGGCCCAGGCGACTGTTTAGCAAAAACACAGGTCTCTGCCAAACCGTAAGGTGACGTATAGGGGCTGACGCCTGCCCGGTGCTGGAAGGTTAAGGGGAGTGCTTAGCGCAAGCGAAGGTGCGAACTGAAGCCCCAGTAAACGGCGGCCGTAACTATAACGGTCCTAAGGTAGCGAAATTCCTTGTCGGGTAAGTTCCGACCCGCACGAAAGGCGTAACGATCTGGGCACTGTCTCAACGAGAGACTCGGTGAAATTATAGTACCTGTGAAGATGCAGGTTACCCGCGACAGGACGGAAAGACCCCGTGGAGCTTTACTGTAGCCTGATATTGACTTTTGGTGCAACTTGTACAGGATAGGTAGGAGCCTTTGAGCCCGGAGCGCCAGCTTCGGGGGAGGCGTCGGTGGGATACTACCCTGGTTGTATTGAAATTCTAACCCGCACCCCTGATCGGGGTGGGAGACAGTGTCAGGCGGGCAGTTTGACTGGGGCGGTCGCCTCCTAAAGAGTAACGGAGGCGCCCAAAGGTTCCCTCAGAATGGTTGGAAATCATTCGCAGAGTGTAAAGGCACAAGGGAGCTTGACTGCGAGACGGACAGGTCGAGCAGGGTCGAAAGACGGGCTTAGTGATCCGGTGGTTCCGCATGGAAGGGCCATCGCTCAACGGATAAAAGCTACCCCGGGGATAACAGGCTTATCTCCCCCAAGAGTCCACATCGACGGGGAGGTTTGGCACCTCGATGTCGGCTCATCGCATCCTGGGGCTGTAGTCGGTCCCAAGGGTTGGGCTGTTCGCCCATTAAAGCGGTACGCGAGCTGGGTTCAGAACGTCGTGAGACAGTTCGGTCCCTATCCGTCGCGGGCGCAGGAAATTTGAGAGGAGCTGTCCTTAGTACGAGAGGACCGGGATGGACACACCGCTGGTGTACCAGTTGTTCCGCCAGGGGCATCGCTGGGTAGCTATGTGTGGCCGGGATAAGTGCTGAAAGCATCTAAGCACGAAGCCCCCCTCAAGATGAGATTTCCCATTGCGCAAGCAAGTAAGATCCCTCAAAGACGATGAGGTAGATAGGTTCGGGGTGGAAGCGCGGCGACGCGTGCAGCTGACGAATACTAATCGATCGAGGACTTAACCAAATACGTTTGTTTCAACTGTCGCATATCCGGTTTTGAAGGCGCAAGGCACAAGTTTTTTCAAAAAAAGCTTGCAATCCCATCGGGGATTGGTATAATAAACCTTGTCTTTTAAAAACCAAACAGTCCAGTGATGATGGCAAAGAGGCCACACCCGTTCCCATCCCGAACACGGCAGTTAAGCTCTTTTGCGCCGATGGTAGTTGGGGGTTTCCCCCTGCGAGAGTAGGACATTGCTGGGCATACATAACGGAGGATTAGCTCAGCTGGGAGAGCATCTGCCTTACAAGCAGAGGGTCGGCGGTTCGATCCCGTCATCCTCCACCATTTTTCTCTGTCGCCGGAGTAGCTCAACTGGTAGAGCAACTGACTTGTAATCAGTAGGTTGAGGGTTCAAGTCCTTTCTCCGGCACCATTCCTGTTCGAGCCATTAGCTCAGTTGGTAGAGCATCTGACTTTTAATCAGAGGGTCGAAGGTTCGAATCCTTCATGGCTCACCATTTTTTCACAATTTCATTGCCACGCGGGTGTGGCGGAACTGGCAGACGCACTAGACTTAGGATCTAGCGCCTTCGGGCGTGGGGGTTCGACTCCCTTCACCCGCACCATTTTTTGCGGAAGTAGTTCAGTGGTAGAACGCCACCTTGCCAAGGTGGAGGTCGCGAGTTCGAACCTCGTCTTCCGCTCCAATTTTTTTGCACCAATAGCCGACCCTATGCCGGGGTGGCGGAACTGGCAGACGCACAGGACTTAAAATCCTGCGGTAGGTGACTACCGTACCGGTTCGATTCCGGTCCTCGGCACCATTTGGTTTTGCAAAAACCGTAGGTTTTCATCATATGCGCCCGTAGCTCAATTGGATAGAGTACTTGACTACGAATCAAGCGGTTAGAGGTTCGAGTCCTCTCGGGCGCGCCATATTTTTTCACCACTCAGCAATTCAGTTCGGGAAGTAGCTCAGCTTGGTAGAGCACTTGGTTTGGGACCAAGGGGTCGCAGGTTCGAATCCTGTCTTCCCGACCATTCAATGGGGCCTTAGCTCAGCTGGGAGAGCGCCTGCCTTGCACGCAGGAGGTCAGCGGTTCGATCCCGCTAGGCTCCACCAACTATATATTCAATGAACCTTGAAAACTGAACAGCAAAACGTCAACGAAATCGCAACGGCCGCGCAAAACGGCCCGCGCAAAAATTTACTGATCAAGCGTGCTAGATCAAAGCGACTCGCGCATTCTTCGGAATGGCGAGACGCCAGCAGAACATTGAGCAATCAATTTCTTCTATAATGGAGAGTTTGATCCTGGCTCAGGACGAACGCTGGCGGCGTGCCTAATACATGCAAGTCGAGCGGAAAATTTGGAGCTTGCTCCAAGTTTTCAGCGGCGGACGGGTGAGTAACACGTGGGCAACCTGCCCTGCAGTTCGGGATAACTCCGGGAAACCGGGGCTAATACCGGATAGGTTCGGCTCCCGCCTGGGAGCCGACGGAAAGACGGCTCACGCTGTCGCTGCTGGATGGGCCCGCGGCGCATTAGCTAGTTGGGGGGGTAACGGCCTCCCAAGGCCACGATGCGTAGCCGACCTGAGAGGGTGATCGGCCACACTGGGACTGAGACACGGCCCAGACTCCTACGGGAGGCAGCAGTAGGGAATCTTCCGCAATGGACGCAAGTCTGACGGAGCAACGCCGCGTGAGTGATGAAGGTTTTCGGATCGTAAAACTCTGTTGTAAGGGAAGAAACCGTGCCGGAGTAACTGCCGGCACCTTGACGGTACCTTACCAGAAAGCCACGGCTAACTACGTGCCAGCAGCCGCGGTAATACGTAGGTGGCAAGCGTTGTCCGGAATTATTGGGCGTAAAGCGCGCGCAGGCGGTCCTTTAAGTCCGATGTGAAAGCCCACGGCTCAACCGTGGAGGGTCATTGGAAACTGGGGGACTTGAGTGCAGAAGAGGAAAGTGGAATTCCATGTGTAGCGGTGAAATGCGTAGAGATGTGGAGGAACACCAGTGGCGAAGGCGACTTTCTGGTCTGTAACTGACGCTGAGGCGCGAAAGCGTGGGGAGCAAACAGGATTAGATACCCTGGTAGTCCACGCCGTAAACGATGAGTGCTAAGTGTTAGGGGGTTTCCGCCCCTTAGTGCTGCAGCTAACGCATTAAGCACTCCGCCTGGGGAGTACGGCCGCAAGGCTGAAACTCAAAGGAATTGACGGGGGCCCGCACAAGCGGTGGAGCATGTGGTTTAATTCGAAGCAACGCGAAGAACCTTACCAGGTCTTGACATCCCGCTGCCCGCCTTGGAGACAAGGCTTTCCCTTCGGGGACAGCGGTGACAGGTGGTGCATGGTTGTCGTCAGCTCGTGTCGTGAGATGTTGGGTTAAGTCCCGCAACGAGCGCAACCCTTGATCTTAGTTGCCAGCATTCAGTTGGGCACTCTAAGGTGACTGCCGGTGACAAACCGGAGGAAGGTGGGGATGACGTCAAATCATCATGCCCCTTATGACCTGGGCTACACACGTGCTACAATGGACGGTACAAAGGGTCGCCAACCCGCGAGGGGGAGCCAATCCCAGAAAACCGTTCTCAGTTCGGATTGCAGGCTGCAACTCGCCTGCATGAAGCCGGAATCGCTAGTAATCGTGGATCAGCATGCCACGGTGAATACGTTCCCGGGCCTTGTACACACCGCCCGTCACACCACGAGAGTTTGTAACACCCGAAGTCGGTGAGGTAACCCTTGTGGAGCCAGCCGCCGAAGGTGGGACAGATGATTGGGGTGAAGTCGTAACAAGGTAGCCGTATCGGAAGGTGCGGCTGGATCACCTCCTTTCTAAGGATTACTTCGGAACGGAACCTGCGGGTTCCGGTTGACGTTTTGCGTTCGGTTTTGAAGGTTCGTTGAACCCTTCTTTATCTCAATTGAATTCCCAAGAGGGCCTATAGCTCAGCTGGTTAGAGCGCACGCCTGATAAGCGTGAGGTCGATGGTTCGAGTCCATTTAGGCCCACCATACCTTCTTGGGGCCTTAGCTCAGCTGGGAGAGCGCCTGCCTTGCACGCAGGAGGTCAGCGGTTCGATCCCGCTAGGCTCCACCAATCATTCCATACCGTTGGAATGACCTTGTTCTTTGAAAACTGGATATGACGACATTGAAACAAACGAAACAAGCAACACAAGTGATGAGACCGAGTGATCGGTCGACTTTCTATGTAACCAACTTGGTTAAGTTAGAAAGGGCGCACGGTGGATGCCTTGGCACTAGGAGCCGAAGAAGGACGGCACTAACACCGATATGCTCCGGGGAGCTGTAAGTGAGCATTGATCCGGAGATTTCCGAATGGGGGAACCCCCTGCCCGTAATGGGGCAGGATCCATGTGTGAATTCATAGCACATGAGAAGGCAGACCCAGGGAACTGAAACATCTAAGTACCTGGAGGAACAGAAAGCAAATGCGATTCCCTGAGTAGCGGCGAGCGAAACGGGAACAGCCCAAACCAAGAGGCTTGCCTCTTGGGGTTGTAGGACACTCAATACGGAGTTACAAAAGCACGCGTTAGGCGAAGCGACCTGGAACGGTCCGCGACACTGGGTAACAGCCCCGTAGCCGAAAAGGCGTGCCCTCCTGAGTGGATCCTGAGTACGGCGGAACACGTGAAATTCCGTCGGAATCCGGGAGGACCATCTCCCAAGGCTAAATACTCCCTAGTGACCGATAGTGAACCAGTACCGTGAGGGAAAGGTGAAAAGCACCCCGGAAGGGGAGTGAAACAGATCCTGAAACCGTGTGCCTACAACTAGTCAAAGCCCGTTCATGGGTGATGGCGTGCCTTTTGTAGAATGAACCGGCGAGTTACGATTGCATGCAAGGTTAAGATGAGAAGTCGGAGCCGCAGCGAAAGCGAGTCTGAACAGGGCGAATGAGTATGCAGTTGTAGACCCGAAACCAGGTGATCTACCCATGTCCAGGGTGAAGGTAAGGTAACACTTACTGGAGGCCCGAACCCACGCACGTTGAAAAGTGCGGGGATGAGGTGTGGGTAGCGGAGAAATTCCAATCGAACCTGGAGATAGCTGGTTCTCTCCGAAATAGCTTTAGGGCTAGCCTCAAGATTGAGAATCCTGGAGGTAGAGCACTGTTTGGACTAGGGGCCCATCCCGGGTTACCGAATTCAGACAAACTCCGAATGCCAGTGATTTATGCTTGGGAGTCAGACTGCGAGTGATAAGATCCGTAGTCAAGAGGGAAACAGCCCAGACCACCAGCTAAGGTCCCCAAATATCCGTTAAGTGGAAAAGGATGTGGCGTTGCTTAGACAACCAGGATGTTGGCTTAGAAGCAGCCATCATTTAAAGAGTGCGTAATAGCTCACTGGTCGAGTGACACTGCGCCGAAAATGTACCGGGGCTAAACGGATTACCGAAGCTGTGGATGGACATCAACGATGTCCGTGGTAGGAGAGCGTTCTAAGGGCGTTGAAGCGGAACCGGAAGGATTCGTGGAGCGCTTAGAAGTGAGAATGCCGGTATGAGTAACGAAAGACGGGTGAGAATCCCGTCCACCGAATGCCCAAGGTTTCCTGAGGAAGGCTCGTCCGCTCAGGGTCAGTCGGGACCTAAGTCGAGGCCGATAGGCGTAGACGATGGACAACAGGTTGATATTCCTGTACCACCTCCCCGCCGTTTGAGCAATGGGGGGACGCAGAAGGATAAGGCGAGCGCGCCGTTGGTTGAGCGCGTCCAAGCCGTGAGGCGGGAAATGAGGCAAATCCCATTTCCATAACGTTGAGCGGTGACGGCAAGGGGCGTATGCCCTGGAGTCCCTGATTTCACACTGCCAAGAAAAGCCTCTAGCGAGGCGGGAGGTGCCCGTACCGCAAACCGACACAGGTAGGCGAGAAGAGAATTCTAAGGTGAGCGAGTGAACTCTCGTTAAGGAACTCGGCAAAATGACCCCGTAACTTCGGGAGAAGGGGTGCTCTGGTAGGGTGAAAAGCCCGAGAGAGCCGCAGTGAATAGGCCCAGGCGACTGTTTAGCAAAAACACAGGTCTCTGCCAAACCGTAAGGTGACGTATAGGGGCTGACGCCTGCCCGGTGCTGGAAGGTTAAGGGGAGTGCTTAGCGCAAGCGAAGGTGCGAACTGAAGCCCCAGTAAACGGCGGCCGTAACTATAACGGTCCTAAGGTAGCGAAATTCCTTGTCGGGTAAGTTCCGACCCGCACGAAAGGCGTAACGATCTGGGCACTGTCTCAACGAGAGACTCGGTGAAATTATAGTACCTGTGAAGATGCAGGTTACCCGCGACAGGACGGAAAGACCCCGTGGAGCTTTACTGTAGCCTGATATTGACTTTTGGTGCAACTTGTACAGGATAGGTAGGAGCCTTTGAGCCCGGAGCGCCAGCTTCGGGGGAGGCGTCGGTGGGATACTACCCTGGTTGTATTGAAATTCTAACCCGCACCCCTGATCGGGGTGGGAGACAGTGTCAGGCGGGCAGTTTGACTGGGGCGGTCGCCTCCTAAAGAGTAACGGAGGCGCCCAAAGGTTCCCTCAGAATGGTTGGAAATCATTCGCAGAGTGTAAAGGCACAAGGGAGCTTGACTGCGAGACGGACAGGTCGAGCAGGGTCGAAAGACGGGCTTAGTGATCCGGTGGTTCCGCATGGAAGGGCCATCGCTCAACGGATAAAAGCTACCCCGGGGATAACAGGCTTATCTCCCCCAAGAGTCCACATCGACGGGGAGGTTTGGCACCTCGATGTCGGCTCATCGCATCCTGGGGCTGTAGTCGGTCCCAAGGGTTGGGCTGTTCGCCCATTAAAGCGGTACGCGAGCTGGGTTCAGAACGTCGTGAGACAGTTCGGTCCCTATCCGTCGCGGGCGCAGGAAATTTGAGAGGAGCTGTCCTTAGTACGAGAGGACCGGGATGGACACACCGCTGGTGTACCAGTTGTTCCGCCAGGGGCATCGCTGGGTAGCTATGTGTGGCCGGGATAAGTGCTGAAAGCATCTAAGCACGAAGCCCCCCTCAAGATGAGATTTCCCATTGCGCAAGCAAGTAAGATCCCTCAAAGACGATGAGGTAGATAGGTTCGGGGTGGAAGCGCGGCGACGCGTGCAGCTGACGAATACTAATCGATCGAGGACTTAACCAAACTGTTTGTTTCAACTGTCGCATATCCGGTTTTGAAGGCGCAAGGCACAAGTTTTTTTCAAAAAAAGCTTGCAATCCCATCGGGGATTGGTATAATAAACCTTGTCTTTTAAAAACCAAACAGTCCAGTGATGATGGCAAAGAGGCCACACCCGTTCCCATCCCGAACACGGCAGTTAAGCTCTTTTGCGCCAATGGTAGTTGGGGGTTTCCCCCTGCGAGAGTAGGACATTGCTGGGCCCTGTAAGAAGAAGCCGTTGCCGGTTTATCCGGCAACGGCTTTTTTGTGTTTTCGTTAAATAAGTTCTAGAGAGAAAAATATCTATATAAGCCGAAGTAATCATTTTCGAAAAATTTTCTTTAAAGGATTGAACGTTCTTGTTTAAGGGAAAAGCTATAAAGAGGTGATTAAGTATGAAACCTGGATTGTATAAAGTAGAAACCATTGATAAAAGAACCGCTTTATTAATACCTCTCAATGAAGATCGTGATCAGTACACTTTTCCGGTATCTGACTTTACGCATGATGTAACAGAAGGTGATGTTGTAGAGGTATGGCGGGAAGGAACAAAATGGATGACTAAATACCGGGAAGAGGAAACTAAATCAATCTCGAGTCATGCAAAAGACTTTTTAAAAAGAATAATGGAACAAGAGTAATATGTATGAATGTCTCGGGAGTTCTTTCTCGAGGCTTTTTTTATAGAACGCCTTTTCCAAATCGTACTATTTGAAATCCTTAAAAAGCATGGTGTATAATTAAGTCAAATATAGTCAAAGTCAGCTTTTGACGTATTATGTATCGAAGAGGTGAAGGCGATGCGGAATATTTCAGATGTGATTGAAGGTTATTTAAAAGAGGTTATCGAATTAAGCGAGAGAGACCATATTGAAATTAAGCGAAACGAAGTGGCAGAAAAATTTCAATGTGTGCCTTCTCAAATAAATTACGTAATTAACACAAGGTTTACTGTAGATCGAGGCTATTTGGTAGAAAGCAAAAGAGGTGGGGGCGGCTATATTCGCATCAAGCGTATTAGGCTTCATAAGAAGTCTGATGTGATTTCAGAAGTAATTGGCCGTTTAGAAAATGGAGCTACTCAAAGTATGGCTGAAGATATTATTTTTCGGCTTTTAGATGAAGAAATTATTTCTAAACGAGAAGCGAAATTAATTTTTAGCGCAATCGACCGCTCAACTTTACTTTTGCCATTACCGGTACGCGATGAAGTAAGAGCAAGAATTCTTATTGCTATGCTCTTTACTTTAAAGTATCAGTCGAACACATAAGGGGTGATAAAATGATTTGCGATCAATGCGGAGAACGTCCTGCATCGGTAATAGTAAAACAAAAAGTGCAAGGACAAATGACGGAACGTCATTTATGTCACGTCTGTGCCGCTGAAAACCACAATTTAAATTTCGTTTTCGAGCAAGATCCTTTAGCCATTCATCAATTGTTATCTAATTGGTTCCCTAAGCAACAAACATCAATGAGTCCAGTTAAAAAAGAAGTGGCCGTTTGCCCTTCTTGCGGATTTACATTTACTAAGTTTTTGGAATTAGGTAAATTCGGATGTGCAACTTGCTATGACGCTTTTGATTCACAGTTAGAAAATATTTTTAAGAGACTGCATAATGGGAATTTCGAACATGCAGGAAAAATACCTGCATCTTATGGAAGCACTCTGAAAATAAGAAAAGAAATAGAAGAATTACGTAAACAAATGCAAGTTTCTATAGAGGATGAGAATTTTGAAGAAGCTGCAAAATTTCGAGATGAAATAAAAGAATTAAATCTGCAGCTTGAAGGGGGTGCTTCTGATGGCAATTGAACGTTTTCTTCAACCTAGAGCCAGTAGTTGGATGGCGAATGATGGCGAAAATGTCGATATTGCTATGAGTACGCGTATCCGGCTTGCTCGCAATTTGAGTGATTTTCAATTTCCTTATTCGTTTTCGGAAGATGAAGCACTAAAAGTAGATAAAGAAGTTTCCTCTGCATTGCTTGATAAGGGTCATGAGTTGAATCATTCGTTCACCCATATTAATATACAGGAAACCCCTAAGCTGCAAAGAGAGGTATTGGTTGAGAAGCATTTGATCAGCCCTTATTTAGCGAAAGGCACTCATTCGGGATCAGTGCTATTGTCAGAGAACGAAGAGCTCAGTGTTATGGTTAATGAAGAAGATCATCTGCGGATCCAAAGTCTGCAATCAGGTTTTCATCTACAAGAAGCTTATCAAGTAGCCAACCAATTGGATTCATTGCTTGAAAAAAATCTTTCATATGCTTTCCACGAAAAGTTTGGTTATTTAACTAGTTGCCCTACTAATACAGGGACAGGAATGAGAGCCTCAGTCATGCTTCATTTGCCTGCACTTACGATGTCACATCAAATTGCTCGTATCATTCCAGCGATCTCACGTTTAGGAATGGTTGTAAGAGGTATTTACGGAGAAGGTAGTGAAGCACTTGGCAATGTGTATCAAATTTCTAATCAAATGACTCTTGGAAAGTCAGAATATGATATTTTACAAGATTTACAGAATATGACGGAACAGATCATTCAACAAGAGCGCCTGGCACGAGAAGCGATTTTAAATAATTCTCCTATCGTTTTAGAGGACCGTATTTACCGTTCACTTGGTACGCTGACTCACTCCCGATTGTTAACTACAGAAGAAGCGGCAACTTGTTTATCGGATGTTCGGTTAGGTATTGATTTAAAAATGATTGCCCATATGGATATGTCGATTCTGAATGAATTGATGATTTTTATGCAGCCGGCCTTTCTTCAGCAATATGCTGGAAAACCGCTGCAACCAAAAGAACGTGATTTTGCCCGCGCGAAATTATTCCGTGAGCGTTTAAATAAAGAAAATGCAACTAATGAAGGAGAGGAATTCGCATGATGTTTAATCGATTTACACAACGCGCACAGAAAGTGCTTCAATTAGCTCAAGAAGAGGCTATTCGTATGAAACATGAATCAATAGGAACGGAGCATATTTTGCTTGGATTGATTCGTGAAGGTGGCGGAATTGCTGCAAAGGCTTTAGAAGCTATCGAAGTAAATACTCAATTAATCGAAGAAGGTGTTAAAGAACTTGTTGGGGTAGGTGAAAAAGATGTCGGTCCAATCGTTCATTATACGCCAAGAGCGAAAAAAGTCATTGAATTATCTGTTGATGAGTCACGTAAATTAGGACATTCCTATATCGGAACAGAGCATTTGCTGCTTGCACTAATCCGTGAAGGAGAAGGCGTAGCTGCCCGTGTTTTAGGAAATGCAGGTGTTAGTTTAAATAAAGCACGTCAGCAAGTTTTGCAGCTATTAGGAAGCAATGAGCAAGCTTCTACTGGAAGCAGCCCGAACGCTTCTGCAAATACACCAACACTTGATGGTTTGGCACGAGATTTAACTCAAGTAGCGCGTGAAGGCAGCCTGGATCCGGTTATTGGAAGAAGCCAGGAAATTACTCGTGTTATCGAAGTATTAAGCCGCCGGACTAAGAACAACCCTGTTTTGATTGGGGAGCCAGGCGTTGGTAAAACAGCTATTGCTGAAGGTTTGGCACAACAAATTGTAAATAATGAAGTTCCGGAAACATTGCGCGATAAACGCGTTATGGTCTTGGATATGGGAACCGTTGTAGCGGGCACTAAATACCGCGGTGAGTTTGAAGATCGTTTGAAAAAAGTAATGGATGAAATTCGCCAAGCTGGCAATGTCATTCTCTTTATCGATGAACTCCATACATTAATTGGAGCAGGTGGAGCTGAAGGAGCAATTGATGCTTCAAATATTTTAAAACCTTCTCTTTCGCGTGGTGAGTTGCAATGTATCGGAGCTACAACGCTAGATGAATATCGGAAATATATTGAAAAAGACGCTGCACTTGAACGCCGCTTCCAGCCAATTCAAGTAGATGAGCCATCTGTTGATGAAACAATTCTTATCATCAGAGGATTGCGAGACCGGTACGAGGCGCATCACCGGGTAAAAATTACAGATGAAGCGATTGAAGCGGCAGCAAAAATGTCGGATCGTTATATTTCTGACCGTTTCTTGCCGGACAAAGCGATTGATTTGATAGATGAGGCGGGTTCAAAAGTAAGACTTCGTTCATATACAACTCCGCCAGATTTGAAAGAGCTTGAAACAAGATTAGAAGCAGCGCGTTCTGAGAAAAATGAAGCGGTTCAAAGCCAAGAGTTTGAAAAAGCAGCTTCTTTACGTGATGCAGAACAAAAATTAAAAGATCAATTAGATAAAACGAAAAAAGAATGGAAAGAAAAACAAGGTAAAGAAGAATCCGAAGTAACTGTTGAAGACATTGCGAAAGTGGTATCTATGTGGACTGGAATTCCAGTTTCTAAACTAGCGCAAACTGAGTCTGAAAAACTGTTGAACTTAGAAGAAATTCTTCACAACCGTGTAATTGGCCAAGAAGAAGCAGTCACATCGATTTCTAAAGCCATTCGCCGTGCACGTGCAGGATTGAAAGATCCAAAACGTCCGATTGGATCATTTATCTTCCTTGGTCCTACTGGAGTTGGTAAAACGGAACTTGCACGTGCGCTTGCTGAATCGATGTTTGGTGATGAAGATGCAATGATCCGTATTGATATGTCTGAGTACATGGAAAGACATTCAACTTCACGTCTTGTAGGTTCACCTCCAGGTTATGTGGGGTATGAAGAAGGCGGCCAGTTGACTGAGAAAGTCCGCAGAAAACCTTACTCTGTTGTACTTCTAGATGAAATTGAAAAAGCGCATCCAGATGTTTTCAACATCCTTTTGCAAGTGCTTGAAGACGGACGTTTAACAGATTCTAAAGGACGCAGAGTTGATTTCCGCAATACGGTTATCATTATGACTTCGAACGTTGGTGCTGAAGAGCTGAAATACAATAAATATGTTGGTTTCAACTTGGATGATTCGAAAACAGATTATAAAGACATGAAGAGCAAAATGTTGGCTGAGTTGAAGAAAGCCTTCCGCCCTGAGTTCTTGAACCGTATCGATGACATGATTGTGTTCCATTCACTTGAAAGAGAAAACTTAAGAGAGATCGTCAACTTGATGTCAAAACAATTGACAGATCGCTTGAAAGAGCAAAATATCGAGTTGGAATTGACAGAAGCTGCGCTTGAAAAAGTAGCAAAAGAAGGGTATGATCCGGAATACGGAGCACGTCCACTTCGTCGTTCTCTTCAAAAACACGTAGAAGACCGTTTGTCTGAAGAATTATTAAAAGGCACAGCGATTGCCGGCCAACGGATTGTTTTTGATGTAGAAGATGATGAATTTGTCATCCGGACAAATGAACCAATTACAACCGAAGTAAAATAACTATATAAAAATCCGCTCGCCGGACTCCGGCGGGCGTTTTTATTTGAAAAAGGAGGCCCCCATGGCTAAGAAAAAGACGAAGTTTATTTGTCAGTCGTGCGGTTATGAATCTGCAAAATGGATGGGGAAATGCCCAGGATGCGGAGAATGGAATCAGATGGTAGAAGAAGTGGAAGTAGCGGCGCCTAAAGGGACACGTGGTGCGTTTCAGCATTCCGCTGCTGTTTCCCAAAAAGCGACGCCGATTAATTCCATTAAAACAGAGGAAGAACCACGCGTAGAGACTGAGATGGGCGAGTTGAACCGGGTGCTGGGCGGCGGTATTGTACCAGGTTCTCTCGTTTTGATTGGAGGAGACCCGGGAATCGGGAAGTCCACCTTGCTTCTCCAAGTGTCTGCCATGCTTGCCAATAGCGGCAGCCGCGTATTGTATATCTCCGGAGAAGAGTCTATTCGCCAAACTAAATTACGGGCAGAGCGTTTAAATGCTTCTTCTTCAGAATTGTTCATCTATGCAGAGACCAATCTGGAATTGATTCATCATACAATTGAAGATGTTGCACCTGATTTTGTTATTGTGGATTCGATTCAAACAGTTCACCATCCAGAAGTGACTTCAGCTCCGGGAAGCGTGACACAGGTCCGGGAAAGCACAGCGGAATTGATGCGCATTGCAAAAACAAAAAATATCGCGATCTTCTTGGTAGGGCACGTAACTAAAGAAGGACAAATTGCGGGACCACGTATTCTCGAGCATATGGTGGATACGGTACTGTATTTTGAAGGGGAACGCCATCATACTTACCGCATTTTGCGAAGTGTGAAAAACCGCTTTGGTTCAACCAACGAAATTGCAATCTTTGAAATGCTACAAGGCGGGTTGAAGGAAGTGCTGAACCCATCTGAATTGTTTTTGCAGGAACGTTCGAGCGGAGCAGCCGGATCAACGGTAGTGGCTTCAATGGAAGGGACACGCCCAATTTTGGTGGAAATCCAGGCGCTCGTCACGCCTTCGAGCTTTAACTATCCAAAACGGATGGCGACAGGAATTGATCAAAACCGCGTATCGCTGTTGATGGCGGTGCTAGAGAAACGAGTCGGCATGTTGTTACAGGCCCAAGATGCCTATATCAAAGTCGCGGGTGGGGTAAAGCTTGATGAACCGGCAATTGATTTGGCAGTGCTCGCAAGCATTGTTTCAAGTTACCGGGATAAAGCGCCGAATGTCTATGATTGCATTATCGGTGAAGTTGGGCTGACTGGTGAAGTTCGCCGTGTATCGAGGATTGAACAACGCGTCCAGGAAGCGGCTAAGTTAGGGTTTAAACGGGCAATAGTGCCAGCTTCTAATTTAGGAGGCTGGGATTACCCAGAAGGAATACGGGTAATTGGTGTTGAAAGTGTAAATGATGCATTAAAAGAAATTTTTCCACAATGAGGAGGCACTTGGTGCTTCCTTTTTGTTTTCCTAATTATAACAGGGGTCATAAAAGCGTTTCTCATGCAAAATGTGTATAATTATAAAAAAGGAGGTGGAGTATATGTTAAAGAAGATTATCCAAATTTTGTTTTTACTAATTGGCGCTGCAGTTGGAATCATATTTTTACCTTACGTATTTGAACTTATCCCTATTCTCGACAGCCCATGGGTCAATAATGCAATCGTATCAGCTGTTATTGGCGCAATTATTTTCTTTTTATTATCTCTATTATTTGCTGATTTAATTGTTAAGTTTATGAAATGGATGGAAGAAAAACTGCTCCATGCCCCGACGCCGGATTTGTTGTTCGGAACGATCGGGTTGATCATCGGATTAGTGGTAGCGTTCCTTATTGGGTTTGCCTTAAATACCATTGAAATTCCGATTGTTGCTACAGCTGCACCTATTATTCTGTCGGTAGTGCTTGGTTACTTAGGTTTTGCGGTAGGCTTTCAAAAGCGGGAAGAAATTATCTCCATGCTGGTTCCCCAAAGGCTGGCTGTGGCCAATAAAAAGCCGGAGATTGAAGCGCCGGTTGAAAAAGTGTCGTATAAATTACTGGATACGAGCGTTATTATCGATGGACGAATCGCTGATATTTCAGCCACTGGTTTCATGGAAGGTACATTTGTAGTTCCACAATTTGTTTTGTCTGAATTGCAGCATATTGCCGATTCATCCGACACATTAAAGCGGACGCGCGGCCGAAGAGGTTTGGATATTTTAAAACGTCTCCAAAGTGAACGCGAAGGTGCTATTATGATTACAGAAGAAAGTTTTGATGAAGTCAGTGAAGTGGATTTGAAATTAATGCGCGCTGCTAAGAAAATGGGAGGCCAAGTGGTGACCAATGACTTTAACTTGAATAAAGTCTGTGAACTGCACAATGTCCCTGTTTTGAATATTAATGATTTAGCAAATGCAGTGAAGCCAGTAGTTATACCTGGTGAAGATATGCATGTTGTCGTCATCAAAGACGGCAAAGAGCAAAATCAAGGCGTTGCGTATTTAGATGATGGTACAATGATTGTCATCGAAGATGGCAAAGGCTTTATTGGGCAGGCAATTGATGTTACGGTTACTAGCGTGCTGCAAACTTCTGCAGGACGGATGATTTTTGCCAAGCCTCGGGAAGGCCGCCAAGCCTCAATGAATGGATAAAGGATGTAACAATATGAAATATACAGTCGTCTTGCCTGCTGCGGGCAGCGGGAAACGGATGAAAGCAAATAAAAATAAATTATTGCTTGAGCTTTTTGACAAGCCAATTTTCCTTTACACTTTGGAAGTATTTCAGCAAGACCCACAGTGTGAGGCTATTTGGCTTGCGGTAAAAGAAGAAGAACGTTCGATCATCGATCATTATGTTACTAAATATCGCATCACCAAAGTTCATGGCTACGCAGACGGTGGAATGGAGCGGCAAGACAGTGTAAGAGCTTGTCTTGAAGCGATTCCGCCTTGTGGCGTTGTGCTGGTGCACGACGCGGCACGGCCATTCATTTCACGTGATGTTATTACGCGACTAGTTGAAACCGCGAAAACTTGCGGTGCAGCGATTGCAGCAGTACCGGTAAAAGACACAATTAAAAAAGCGGCAAATGGCATTATTACCGAAACGGTGGACCGCAACCAATTGTGGATGGTTCAAACCCCACAAGCGTTTGATTATAACTTAATTTTAAAAGCTGCGAAATCGGCAGTTGAAGATGATTTCCTTGGGACAGACGAAGCCATGCTTGTGGAACGCTTGGGCCATCCGGTGCAAATTGTAGAAAGCACCTATGAAAATGTAAAAATGACAACGCCGGAAGATTTGATTTATGGCAAAGCTATTTTGGAAAGCCAGATACAGGAGGGGCAAAGATGATTAGAATTGGACAAGGATATGACGTACATCAATTAGCGAAAGGGAGACCTTTCATTTTAGGGGGGATTGAAATTCCTCATGACCGCGGGTTGCTTGGTCATTCGGATGCAGATGTCCTGCTTCATACGATTACGGATGCTGCACTCGGAGCGATTTGCGGCGGCGATATCGGCAAACATTTCCCGGACACCGATCCTGAGTTTAAAGATGCGGATTCAAAAAAATTATTGACGCATATTTGGCAATACGTAAAGGAGCAAGGCTATGAATTAGGCAACGTGGATTGCACAGTGATTGCCCAAAAACCGAAACTGGCTCCTTATATTGAAGAAATGCGTGAGTCAATTGCCAAGTTATTAGAAGCTGATGTTTCCCAAGTCAATGTCAAAGCAACGACATCTGAACATCTTGGGTTTGTAGGACGCGAAGAAGGAATTGCAGCGCTTGCTGTGATTTTATTGGTACAACGTCCGCTTTCGCTGGATGTACCAGAGTGATAGAATAAGAGATACTGTTATTCACTTAGGAGGAAAAAAGATGACACAAGAAGTACGAGTACGCTATGCACCGAGCCCAACTGGCCATTTACATATCGGCGGTGCCCGCACTGCGCTTTTCAATTATTTGTTTGCCCGCCATCATAACGGCAAATTCATCGTCCGCATCGAGGATACTGACATTGCCCGGAACATTGAAGCAGGTGAGCTGTCGCAGCTGGATAATCTAAAATGGCTGGGCATTGATTATGATGAATCAGTGGATATCGGCGGCGAGTATGGCCCTTATCGCCAAATGGAACGTTTGGATCTTTATAAAGGCTATGCAGAGGAAATGCTTGAAAACGGGACGGCTTATAAATGCTTCTGTACACCGGAAAAACTGGAAGCAGAACGTGAAGAACAAAAAGCGGCTGGTATTGCCGCTCCGCAATACGCTGGCACTTGCCGTAATCTGACGGCTGAAGAAGTTGCAGAAAAAGAAGCGGCTGGTTTGCCGTATACGCTCCGTATGAAAGTGCCAACTGACGTAACGTATGAGTTTGAAGATTTGGTGCGCGGCACGGTTTCATTCGAATCGAAAGACGTTGGTGACTGGGTGCTAGTTAAAACAAACGGCATTCCCACATATAACTTTGCGGTTGTAGTGGACGATCATTTGATGAAGATTTCTCATGTTTTCCGAGGCGAAGAGCATTTGTCGAATACTCCGAAACAATTGATGGTGTTTGATGCTTTCGGTTGGGAGTATCCTACTTTTGGCCACATGACATTAATCATTAATGAAGATCGCAAGAAACTGTCAAAACGTGATGAATCAATTTTGCAGTTCATCTCTCAATACAAAGACCTGGGTTATATTCCAGAAGCTTTGTTTAATTTCTTTGCACTCTTAGGTTGGTCTCCGGAAGGCGAAGAAGAAATTTTTTCAAAAGAAGAGCTGATTCGTATTTTTGACGTGAAACGTTTGTCAAAATCACCATCCATGTTTGATAAGCAGAAATTAATGTGGATGAATAACCAATACATTAAGCAATTGCCGCTTGAAGAAGTAGTGAAATTGTCACTGCCTCATCTGCAGAAAGCGGGCAAACTGCCTGAAACTTTATCAGAAGAACAGTCCGTATGGGCAGAAAAACTGATTGCGTTGTACCACGACCAAATGAGCTTTGGTGCTGAAATTGTGGAACTGTCTGATTTATTCTTCGCCGATGAACTGTCTTACGGCGAAGCGGAAAAAGAAGTGCTTGCAGGAGAGCAAGTGCCGGAAGTGATGGCTTCATTCAAGGAGCAGCTTGAGGCGCTGGAAGCTTTTGAACCGGCAGAAATCAAAGCGGCTATCAAAGCGGTACAAAAAGCAACGGGGCATAAAGGAAAGAATTTGTTCATGCCGATTCGGGTTGTAACGACAGGCCAGACACACGGCCCTGAATTGCCGGATTCGATTGCTTTGCTGGGGAAAGAGAAAACGATTGCCCGCGTTTCTCAATTCGTAAAAGCGTAAGCCGAGTGTTCTTGCAGAGTAAAGTGAGATAAATTGACTTATCGGTCCAAAAGTGTAAAATGGACTTACTATTAGGAAATCGTTGACGAGAAGAAGTACATGCAGCAAGCTCTAAAGAGAGGATCATCACCGGCTGAAAGTGATCCGGGCCGCTGCTGCATCGAAATGCCTCTCCGAGTGCTGAGTCGAATCAAGTAGACCAGACGTATTGCCTGCGTTAAAGGTGTCAAGAGAGAAAGGCTTTTGTGCCTTTCTAATCAGAGTGGAACCGCGCAACGATGCGTCTCTGTCATTAAGTTGACAGGGGCGCTTTTTATTTTGCCCAAGAAAGGAGTCGGAAATTGTGTGGAAATTACTAAAAGATGATGTCGATGTCATCTTCGAACAAGATCCTGCGGCCCGGAGCTATTTAGAAGTTATCCTGACGTATTCTGGTCTGCATGCCATTTGGGGACACCGGCTGGCGCATTTCTTTTTCAAGAAAAAATTATTCTTTATTGCACGGGTCATTTCGCAAATTAGCCGCTTTTTCACCGGAATTGAAATTCATCCGGGCGCAGTCATTGGCCGACGTTTTTTTATTGATCACGGCATGGGGGTTGTCATTGGCGAGACATGTATCATCGGTGACAACGTAACGCTGTATCAAGGAGTGACGCTCGGTGGGACAGGCAAAGAACGCGGGAAGCGCCATCCGACCTTGGAAGATAATGTGCTGGTGGCAACAGGAGCGAAAGTTCTTGGATCCATTGTTATTGGGGCCAATTCGAAAGTGGGAGCCGGTTCAGTGGTCTTGAAAAATGTTCCCGCAAATGCAACAGTCGTCGGTGTTCCAGGGAAAGTGGTCATCCAGGACGGGATTAAAGTGAAGCCGGATTTGAATCACCAAAATATGCCGGACCCGGTCATGGATAAATGCGAGTCGATGGAATTGAAAATCGCTGCGCTGCAGCATGAAATTGAACAATTGAAAAATGCTCAGAAGAAAGAAGGATGCCCGAAATGACGATTCAAGTTTTTAATTCGTTAACGCGCCAAAAAGAGGAGTTTATCCCGTTAGAAGAGGGAAAAGTAAAAATGTATGTATGTGGGCCTACGGTCTATAACTATATCCATATCGGCAATGCACGACCGGTAATTGTTTATGACACGGTACGCCGTTATTTGATGTACCGCGGATATGATGTGACTTACGTTTCGAATTTTACAGATGTGGATGACAAATTGATTCGTGCGGCAAATGAACTGGGCGAAGAAGTTCCGCAAATCGCCGAACGTTTTATCAAAGCTTATTTTGAAGATACGAAAGCGCTTGGCTGTGCAGAAGCGGATATTCATCCACGTGTGATGGACCATATTCCGCAAATCATCGAGTTTATCGAAGTGCTGATTGAAAAAGGCTATGCCTATGAATCGCAAGGAGATGTCTATTACCGGACCCGTAAATTCGAAGGCTATGGAAAATTGTCGCATCAATCGGTTGATGAACTAAAAGTTGGTGCGCGTATTGAAACTGGCGACAAGAAAGAAGATGCATTGGATTTCGCTTTGTGGAAATCGGCAAAACCGGGTGAGATTTCATGGGAAAGCCCGTGGGGAGCAGGTCGTCCGGGTTGGCATATTGAATGTTCCGTCATGGCACGAGAGCATTTGGGTGATACGATTGACATTCATGCAGGCGGACAAGATTTAACATTCCCGCATCATGAAAATGAAATTGCGCAATCCGAAGCGCTGACTGGAAAGACGTTTGCCCGCTACTGGATGCATAACGGTTATATCAATATCGACAATGAGAAAATGTCTAAGTCGTTGAATAATTTCGTATTGGTCAATGACATTCTGAAAGAGCTGGATCCGCAAGTTCTTCGCATGTTTATGCTGTCAGTGCATTATCGCCATCCGATCAATTATTCACAGAACTTAGTGGAAGACGCGATTGCAGGCCTTGAACGTTTGCGCACGGCTTATGCGAATTTGAAGCATCGTCTGGAAACGTCTGCTGATTTAGGTGACCATTCGGATATTTGGCTGTCAAAAATCAACGAAATCAAAGAAGCTTTTATTGAAACGATGGACGATGACTTTAATACAGCAGCCGGCATTTCAAAGATATTCGATTTGTCGCGATTGTCTAATACCTATCTATTGGAAAAGCAGACAGCAACGGAAGTGCTGGAAGCGTTCATTTCGATGTTTGATGAACTGGCTGGCGTATTAGGTTTGCCGTTCAAGCGGGAAGAGGAATTGCTGGATGCGGAAGTGGAAGCGCTGATGGCCGAACGAATTGAAGCGCGCAAGAACCGTGATTTCGCAAGAGCGGATGAAATCCGCGACTTATTTAAGGAAAAGAATATTCTTTTAGAAGATACAGCGCAAGGCACGCGTTGGAAAAGGGGGTAACGGCGTGTACGTTTTACGAAACAGCGACGTTGACCAATTGAACGCGTTGGCTCTCGCATATATGGGAGATGCGGTTTATGAACAGGCTGTGCGTGAGCATCTCTTGCGCTCAGGCCGCGTCAAACCGAACATTCTTCATCGCCAGTCGACGGCATTCGTTTCTGCTAAAGCGCAGGCGATGGTACTGAAGCGGTTGACGGAAGAGGAATTTTTGACGGAAGCGGAACTGGCTGTTATGAGAAGAGGCCGTAACGCGAAGTCGGGTTCGGTGCCAAAAAATACCGATGTCCAAACGTATAATTTCAGTACCGCATTTGAAGCGGTTCTTGGCTGGCTGTATTTAAAAGAGCAGCAAGAGCGAGTGGATGAAATTATTACGTATGCCATCAATATCGTAGAAGAGCTGAGAGGAGTGATCAAATGAGCGAGGATTTAACACCGGAAATTATTGGCGGCAAAAACCCCGTACTGGAAGCATTGCGCGCCGACCGGGATGTTAATAAAATCTGGGTAGCTGAAGGTGTCCAGAAAAAAGGAATAACAGAATTATTGCAGTTGGCAAAAGAAAAAGGTGTTTTAGTCCAATTTGTACCAAAAAAGAAAATTGACGGCTTGACGGATTCAAATCACCAGGGCATCGCAGCTGCGGTGGCGGCTTATAACTATGCGGAATTGAATGATTTGTTCAACGCTGCAGCAGCGCGCTCGGAAGATCCGTTCTTTTTAATACTGGACGAATTGGAAGATCCGCATAACCTGGGTTCCATTATGAGAACAGCAGATGCCATTGGGGTTCATGGCTTGATTATCCCAAGGCGGCGGGCGGTTGGCCTGACAGCCGTTGTGGCAAAGTCTTCAACTGGAGCAATTGAACATGTGCCAGTCGTCCGGGTTAATAATTTGTCGCAAACTGTTGATGAGTTGAAAAAACGCGGAGTGTGGATTGCCGGAACAGACGCTAAGGAATCAATGGATTACCGGAATATGGATGCCGGCTTGCCACTCGCTATTATTATTGGCAGTGAAGGAAAAGGCATGAGCCGAATTCTACGTGATAAATGCGATTTTCTTTACCAGTTGCCGATGATTGGCCATGTGACATCATTAAATGCATCCGTTGCAGCAAGTCTTCTGATGTATGAAGTCTATCGGAAGCGCAATCCCCTCGGTTGATGCCATGGACATTCTACTGGTTGATGGATATAACATCATTGGAGACTGGTCGGAACTAAAAGAACTGAAAAAAGAGAAGCTTGCAGATGCCAGGGACCGGCTGATTGAACAAATGGCCGAATATCAAAGCTACAAGGGCTGGCGTGTCATTATTGTATTTGATGCCCATTTGGTTCCCGGAATCGAAGCGAAAAATATGCGGCATGACATTGAAGTGATTTATACCAAAGAAAGCGAAACGGCAGATGAACGAATTGAAAAATTGGCAACTAGCCTGAGCAACCGGCGGGATCAGATTCATGTAGCTACATCTGACATGACAGAACAAAGAGTAATTTTCGGAAAAGGAGCGTTACGAATTTCCGCCAGAGAATTAAAAATTGAAATGGATGAAATTCAACAGAATATTTCAAAAAAAGTGAAAGAAATCCAGGAGGAGCGTGCATTTTCCAAGATTTCACTTTCGGACGAAATAGCTGAAATTTTCGAAAAATGGCGTCGAGGACAGAAATGATAGGTTGACGCTCAATTTTTCCTTCCTGTATACTGTTGGTATCGAGGCTCGCGCAACCGGAGGGATAGCCGTGGTAAATCATGAGCAAGTTCAAGCCCAGCGATTCACAGAAATGACAGATGAAGAACTTGTTAGTTTAGTCCACAGCGGAAATACTGAAGCCTTGGATTTTTTAATTACGAAGTTTCGGCATTTTGTCCGTATGAAAGCCCGTTCCTATTTTTTGATTGGTGCTGATAAAGAAGATATTATCCAAGAAGGAATGATTGGCTTATATAAAGCCATCCGGGATTTTAGAAGTGAAAAATTATCTTCTTTCCGGGCATTTGCTGAACTATGCATCATTCGCCAAATCATTACAGCTATTAAAACTGCCACCAGGCAAAAACACATTCCGCTAAATTCCTATGTGTCTCTTGATAAGCCGATTTACGATGAAGAATCGGATCGGACTTTAATGGATGTACTGACTGGCAATGGTGCTGATGATCCAGAAGAGATGATGATCAATAATGAAGAATTTTTGTATATGGAAGCTAAAATGGGAGAAGTTCTGAGCGACCTTGAGCGGGAAGTATTGGCCCTTTATTTGGATGGTCAGTCTTATCAGGAAATTTCCATGAAGCTGGAACGCCATGTGAAATCAATCGACAATGCCTTGCAGCGGGTGAAGCGAAAGTTGGAACGGCACCTGCAATTTGATGAGACGCGTATGTCTTAGAGTGCAGTTGACAGTTGACTTTTAAGGTGATACCCTTGAAAAAGCTGGAAACTCGAATAGGGTGAGAAAAATGGCTAAAAAAATCGTTTTAAGCTGCTCGAAATGTGCATCCCGCAATTATACGATTCCGGCTAAAAAGGAATCTGGCACACGTTTGGAACTTAAAAAATTCTGTGCTCATTGCAATGGGCATACCGTGCATAAACAAACGTTATGAATTTTAAGTGAAAGCCGAACGATATAGAGTAATTTTGAATTTCGGAGGTTTTTTAAACAATGGGCAACATTGGCAGTTTCTTTAAGAACGTCGTTTCGGAAATGAGAAAAGTAAGCTGGCCTAAAAGGAAAGAATTGACTCGTTATACGATCGTTGTTCTTTCAACTGTAATCTTCATGGCTCTTTTCTTCGCATTGATTGATACAGTTATTTCGGAATTATTCCGATGGTTCTTAGCGCTTTAATGCGGTCAATAAGAATATCGCGTAAAAAATAGCCCGTCAGTTTTTGAGAACGGGTTTTTTCATTTGTAAAAAAAGGAGGGATGGACGTACAGTCCGCACGATTATGGAGAAAAATTGGTATGTGGTCCATACGTATTCCGGTTACGAAAACAAAGTTAAAGCGAACTTGGAAAAGCGTGTTGAAACAATGGGTATGGAAGATCTTATCTTCCGCGTCATCATTCCAGAAGAGCAGGAAACAGATTTTAAAGATGGCAAAAAACGCACAGTCATGCGCAAAACTTTCCCAGGCTATGTTTTAGTTGAATTAATTATGACAGATGAGTCTTGGTATGTGGTCAGAAACACTCCGGGTGTAACCGGCTTTATCGGGTCATCAGGCGGTGGCGCGAAACCGACGCCTCTACTGGATGAAGAAGTCGAATTCATTTTGAAACAGATGGGTATGACTTCACGCAAGGTGGAAATCAACTTTGCGGTTAGTGATACAGTGGAAGTGATGGAAGGGCCATTCGCGAACTTCCAAGGAAAAGTGGAAGAAATCGACGAGACCAAAGGCAAAGTCAAAGTATCGATTGATATCTTTGGGCGCGAAACAAAAATGGAACTGGATTTCGAGCAAGTACAAAAAGTATAAAAGCCACTTGCTATTCCAGCGTGGAAGTGGTATTATTTCATAGGTCAGACTGTCATAGGACAATTTGTGCAAGATAACTAATTCTATCAACATAGTTGACAGAGATATTGAGTGGGAGGGGAAACCCTATTACCACATCACGGACTTAAGGAGGTGTGTTTCGTGGCTAAAAAAGTGATTAAAGTTGTAAAATTGCAGATCCCTGCAGCAAAAGCTAATCCAGCGCCACCAGTTGGTCCAGCATTGGGTCAAGCAGGTGTTAACATCATGGGCTTCTGTAAAGAGTTCAACGCGCGTACGGCAGATCAAGCAGGACTGATCATTCCAGTTGAGATTTCGGTATTTGAAGACCGTTCATTTACTTTCATTACGAAAACTCCACCCGCAGCTGTTCTACTTAAAGTGGCAGCCGGTATTGAATCAGGTTCAGGCGAACCGAACCGCAATAAAGTAGCGACTGTAAAACGCGATAAAGTTCGCGAAATCGCAGAAACTAAAATGCCAGATCTAAATGCTGCTTCAGTAGAAGCTGCAATGTTGATGGTTGAAGGTACTGCTCGCAGCATGGGCATTACAATCGAAGACTAATACAGCAGTTGTTTTTGGATGGGTTGCGTGAGTTCACATGAACCACGCAGCCTTTAATCGTGGGAGGTTCATTCCGTTAGACCACAACAAGGAGGACGTTTTAAAATGGCTAAAACAGGCAAAAAGCTGCAAGAAGCAGCAAAACTAATTGACCGTTCAAAATTATATGAAGCAAAAGAAGCAATCGAACTTGCGAAAAAAGCTAGCACAGTTAACTTTGACGCAACAGTAGAAGTAGCTTTCCGTCTAGGAATCGATACTCGTAAGAACGACCAGCAAATCCGCGGAGCAGTAGTGCTTCCAAACGGAACTGGTAAAACTCAAAGCGTATTGGTTTTCGCAAAAGGCGATAAAATTAAAGAAGCTGAAGCAGCTGGCGCAGATTACGTTGGCGATGCTGAATTTATCCAAAAAATCCAACAAGGATGGTTTGACTTCGACGTGATCGTAGCAACACCTGACATGATGGGTGAAGTTGGTAAACTTGGACGCGTTTTAGGACCAAAAGGCTTAATGCCAAACCCTAAAACAGGCACGGTTACATTTGATGTGACAAAAGCTGTTCAAGAAATCAAAGCAGGTAAAGTGGAATACCGTGCAGACAAAACAGGTATTATCCATGCTCCAATCGGAAAAGTTTCATTCGATGACAGCAAACTTGCCGAAAACTTAGAAGCGATTTACGATGTAGTTCTTAAAGCTAAGCCATCTGCTGCTAAAGGAACTTATATCAAATCACTTAACGTAACAACTACAATGGGACCTGCTGTAAAAGTAGATGCTAACACTGTAGGTAAATAAAAGGTTGACAAATCGTTCTAGCTTCACTATAATAGCGAAGTTGTGAAATGTATATTTGTACCGCAGACAGCAGGGGCGCCAGCCGCTTAATTTATCCCTGCCGAGGACATGATGAAATCAGTGAACATCTTTTTGATGCTGACTTTATGCCTCTGTGTCTGTTAAAAGACCAGAGGCTTTTCTTATGGACGGACGGTATGAATGAAAATATCTATAGGAGGTGCCCACATGACTAAAGCAGTTGAAACGAAAAAAGTAGTTGTGCAAACGATCGCTGATAAATTTAACGCTGCAGCTTCTGTTGTAGTTGTTGATTACCGTGGTTTGAATGTTGCTCAATTGACAGAACTTCGTAAACAGCTTCGTGAAGCAGGCGTTGAGTTCAAAGTTTACAAAAACTCAATGACTCGCCGTGCAACAGAAATGCACGGACTTGAAGCAATCAACGAACACTTTACAGGACCAAACGCGATTGCATTTTCAAACGAAGATGTAGTAGCGCCAGCGCGAATCATCAACGATTTCGCTAAAAAGAACGAAGCCCTTGAAATTAAAGCGGGTGTTATCGAAGGAACTGTAGCATCTGCTGAAGATGTAAAAGCATTGGCAGAACTTCCATCACGCGAAGGTCTACTATCTATGCTACTCAGCGTACTACAAGCTCCAGTCCGCAACTTCGCTGCTATTACAAAAGCAGTTGCAGACAGCAAAGAAGAACAAGGCGCTTAATAAGTTAGCCGGATAAAGCACGACCAAAAAAATACCTTTCCTAGGAGGAAATTATAATGACACAAGAACAAATCTTAGACGCAATCAAAGAAATGACAGTTCTTCAACTTAACGACCTAGTAAAAGCAATTGAAGACGAGTTCGGCGTTACTGCTGCAGCTCCAGTTGCTGCAGCTGCTGCTGGCGGTGCTGTTGAAGAAGAACAAACTGAATTCGACGTAATCCTAGCTTCTGCTGGAGATCAAAAAATCAAAGTTATCAAAGCAGTACGCGAAGTTACTGGCCTAGGCTTGAAAGAAGCTAAAGCACTAGTTGACGAAGCTCCTAAAGCAGTAAAAGAAGGCGCTACTAAAGAAGAAGCTGAAGAAATCAAAGGCAAACTTGAAGAAGTTGGCGCTTCTGTAGAAGTTAAGTAATTTCATCAATTTGTGAATAAGAAAGAAAGCTCGTCCGTATATATCGGCGGGCTTTTTCTTCTTTCTAAATTTGATAATGCCAAGCAAATCCGGGGTAAGTTGATAAATGTAAGGAGGGCTTTCAGGTGTCGCAGCATTATTATTCCAAAAATCCTCAGACAGCAAGTAAACCTCAAGAATGGACGTACACATTGCGAGGCGAGAAATTCCACTTTCGAACAGATGCAGGGGTATTCAGTAAAGGTGAAGTCGATTTCGGTTCGCGATTATTGATTGAAACATTTGAAGACTCACAGCTTGCTGGACCGATTTTAGATGTGGGATGTGGGTATGGACCGATCGGAATGGCGATCGCAAAATCATTTCCTCAAAAAGAAATTCATATGGTAGATGTAAATACTCGGGCAATTGAATTGACAAAAAAAAATGCCGAAAAGAATGGCATTTCAAATGTTCTCGTTTATGAAAGTGATGGACTGGCTTCGGTTAAAACAGAAGGTTTTTCCGCAATATTGACCAACCCGCCAATTCGCGCGGGGAAAGAAACGATATTCCGGTTTTATGAAGAGGCTTATGGAAAATTAGAGGATAACGGTTCGTTGTGGGTAGTTATTCAAAAAAAGCAAGGGGCTCCTTCGACTCAGCAAAAATTAGAAGAACTTTTTGGGAATTGTCGCACAGTTGACAAAAAGAAAGGTTACTTTATTTTTGAAGCGAGAAAAGTTTGACTTGACAAAACGACTATGTTATTATAATTAAATGCAAAATTTATTATTTTGAGGTCGTTTGCCCTTTTTTGGGCATGGCATGGCGGCAGAAACAATCACGGGTAAACCGAAAATGGGCTAAATTTAGACTCGTTTTCTTTTTGTCTTTTCGATATCATACACCATTTGGTGGAAATCGCAAAGACCTATAATCGTTTTATTGAGGGGTGAATAAGTTGGTAGGTCAACTAGTTCAGTACGGGCAACATCGTCAACGTAGAAGTTTTTCGAGAATTAAAGAAGTGCTCGATCTTCCAAACCTGATTGAAATCCAATCAGCGTCTTATGAGTGGTTCCTCGAAGAAGGATTGCGCGAAATGTTCCGAGATATCTCGCCGATTGAAGATTTCACTGGAAATCTATCGCTTGAGTTTGTTGATTACAGTCTCGCAGAACCAAAGTATCCAGTCTCTGAATCGAAAGAACGGGATGTTACTTACGCAGCTCCGCTTCGTGTAAAAGTGCGTCTTCACAACAAAGAAACAGACGAAGTGAAGGAACAGGATGTCTTTATGGGTGACTTCCCATTAATGACTGAAACCGGAACTTTTGTGATCAATGGCGCTGAACGCGTTATCGTTTCTCAATTAGTACGTTCGCCAAGTGTTTACTTCCACGACAAAACCGACAAAAATGGTAAAAAAGGCTTTGGAGCTACGGTTATTCCAAACCGTGGTGCTTGGCTTGAATATGAAACAGATGCAAAAGATGTGGTGTATGTCCGAATCGACCGCACACGTAAATTGCCAGTAACTGTTCTTTTAAGAGCGCTTGGCTTCGGATCCGACCAGGAAATCATTGATTTGCTTGGAGATAACGAATACCTGCAAAACACGCTTGAAAAAGATAATACAGAGAGCACAGAAAAAGCGTTGCTTGAAATTTATGAGCGCTTGCGCCCCGGTGAACCACCGACAGTTGAAAGTGCTAAGAGTCTCTTGTACTCACGGTTCTTCGACCCGAAACGCTATGATTTAGCAAATGTGGGCCGCTATAAAATGAACAAAAAACTCCACATTAAAAATCGTCTCTTTAATCAAACAATCGCTGAAACATTAGTTGATCCAGAAACTGGTGAAATTTTGGTTGAAGCAGGAACGGTTATTGATCGTCGGGTATTGGATCGTTTGATTCCATATTTGGAAAGTGGAGTGAATTTCCACACCGTTTCTCAAACAGGTGGCGTTCTTGAAGATGACGTTACATTGCAGTCAGTTAAAATTTACGCTCCGAACGATGAAAATCAAAAAGAAATCAATGTAATTAGCAATGCTTACGTGGAAGACAAAATCAAACACGTAACGCCTGCTGATATCATTTCGTCTATTAGTTACTTCTTTAACCTGCTTTACGGAGTGGGAAACACAGATGATATCGACCACTTGGGTAACCGTCGTTTACGTTCAGTAGGGGAGTTGCTGCAAAATCAATTCCGTATCGGTTTGTCCCGTATGGAACGCGTGGTTCGTGAGCGTATGTCAATTAATGATACGCAAGCTATCGTACCTCAGCAATTGATCAATATCCGTCCAGTTATTGCATCAATTAAAGAGTTCTTTGGTAGTTCTCAGCTTTCCCAGTTTATGGATCAAACAAACCCTCTCGGTGAATTGACGCATAAACGCCGTCTATCAGCTTTAGGGCCTGGGGGTCTGACGCGTGAACGTGCTGGTTTTGAAGTGCGTGACGTTCACTACTCGCATTATGGCCGTATGTGTCCGATTGAAACGCCTGAGGGTCCGAACATCGGATTGATTAATACGCTCTCCACTTTTGCGAAAGTGAATAAATTCGGATTTATTGAAACGCCTTATCGCCGTGTTGATCCGGAAACGGGAATTGTGACACCTCAAATCGACTATCTGACAGCCGACGAAGAAGATAATTATGTAGTAGCTCAAGCTAACTCTCGATTAACTGATGACGGTTCTTTCGTAGAAGAAGAGATAGTGGCACGTTTCCGCGGAGAAAACACTTTAATTAAACGCGAACGTATTGACTACATGGATGTTTCTCCGAAACAAGTAGTTTCAGTAGCGACAGCTTGTATTCCGTTCCTTGAAAACGATGACTCCAACCGAGCGTTGATGGGAGCAAACATGCAGCGTCAAGCAGTTCCATTGTTAAATCCTGAAGCACCTTTCGTTGGGACAGGAATGGAACATTTGGCGGCACGAGATTCAGGGGCAGCAGTAATCGCTAAACATGATGGTATTGTTGAGTCTGTAGAAGCAAGAGAGATTAAAGTTCGCCACATTGAAGAAGTAGATGGCCGAGAAGTAAAAGGCGATGTTACATCTTACAAATTGCAGAAGTTCGTTCGCTCAAACCAAGGAACAAGCTATAACCAACGTCCAATTGTTAAAGTGGGAGACCGCGTATCAGCTCGTGATATCTTAGCGGATGGTCCTTCAATGGAGCGTGGGGAAATGGCGCTTGGACGCAACGTATTAGTGGCATTCATGACATGGGACGGCTTCAACTATGAAGATGCAATCATCATGAGTGAACGTCTGGTAAAAGACGATGTTTACACATCCGTCCATATCGAAGAATATGAATCAGACTCACGTGATACAAAGCTCGGACCGGAAGAAATCACACGCGACATTCCGAATGTCGGAGAAGATGCTCTTCGCAACCTCGACGACCGTGGAATCATCCGTGTCGGCGCAGAAGTAAAAGATGGAGATATTTTGGTAGGAAAAGTTACGCCTAAAGGGGTTACTGAACTTACAGCTGAAGAACGTCTTTTGCATGCGATTTTCGGTGAAAAAGCGCGTGAAGTCCGCGATACGTCATTAAGAGTGCCTCATGGCGCTGGCGGAATCGTGCTTGATGTGAAAATTTTCAACCGTGAAGATGGTGATGAGTTGCCACCTGGTGTAAACCAATTGGTGCGTGCTTATATCGTTCAAAAACGCAAAATCCAAGTCGGAGATAAAATGGCTGGACGTCACGGAAACAAAGGTGTAATATCCCGCATCCTTCCAGAAGAAGATATGCCGTTTATGCCGGATGGAACTCCTGTTGACGTAATGCTTAACCCGCTTGGTGTACCATCACGGATGAACATTGGACAAGTACTTGAGCTTCACTTAGGTATGGCTTCCCGTTCACTTGGAATTCATATGGCATCTTCAGTATTTGACGGTGCCAATGAAGAAGATGTGTGGGAAACAATGGAAGAAGCTGGCATGCCTCGCGACGGAAAAACTATTCTTTATGATGGTCGTTCAGGGGAAGCATTTGATAACCGTGTGTCTGTAGGAATCATGTACATGATCAAACTTGCGCACATGGTCGATGATAAATTGCATGCTCGTTCTACGGGTCCTTATTCACTAGTTACGCAGCAGCCACTTGGTGGTAAAGCGCAATTTGGTGGACAGCGTTTTGGAGAGATGGAAGTTTGGGCGCTTGAAGCATATGGTGCAGCTCATACCCTTCAGGAAATCTTAACGGTGAAATCGGATGATGTAGTTGGACGTGTCAAAACTTATGAAGCAATTGTTAAAGGTGAGAGTGTTCCAGAACCAAGCGTTCCGGAGTCGTTCAAAGTTTTAATCAAAGAACTTCAAAGTTTAGGTATGGATGTTAAGATGCTGACAATTGACGATGAAGAAATTGAATTGCGTGATTTGGACGAAGAAGAAGACCTTCAGCCTGCTGATTCATTAAATATCTTGCCAATTGCAGATACAGAAGCACCTGTTGGAACAGTTGATTGATAAAATTTGGAAGCGGACGGTCCAAGCCTACCGTCCGGCTTCCAATCACTTGGTCTTAAACGAGGACAAGCCGTACAGAAACTCGAGACAAAAGGGAGGTAGGCTCCTTGATAGATGTTAACAATTTTGAGTATATGAAAATCGGATTAGCGTCACCCGATAAAATCCGCTCATGGTCTTATGGAGAAGTCAAAAAGCCAGAAACAATTAACTACCGTACATTAAAACCAGAAAAAGACGGTTTGTTCTGTGAACGTATTTTCGGTCCTACAAAAGACTGGGAATGCCATTGCGGTAAATACAAACGTGTCCGTTATAAAGGTGTAGTCTGCGATCGTTGTGGCGTTGAAGTCACTCGTTCAAAAGTACGCCGTGAACGCATGGGCCATATTGAACTTGCAGCTCCTGTATCACATATTTGGTATTTCAAAGGAATTCCGAGCCGCATGGGCCTTATATTAGATATGTCCCCGCGCTCGTTGGAAGAAGTTATTTATTTTGCTTCTTATGTAGTAATCGATCCTGCTGACACACCGCTTGAAAAGAAACAGCTTCTTTCTGAGAAAGAATACCGCGCTTATCGCGATAAGTTCGGTAAAAAATTCCAAGCAGCAATGGGTGCTGAAGCAATCAAGCGACTTCTACAGGAAATTGACCTTGAACGCGAAACAGATTCGTTAAAAGAAGAGTTGAAAACTGCTCAAGGCCAACGCCGTACTCGTGCAATCAAACGCCTTGAAGTAGTGGAATCATTCCGCAACTCTGGAAATAATCCGGATTGGATGATTCTGGACGTTTTGCCGGTAATTCCACCGGAACTTCGCCCAATGGTTCAATTAGATGGCGGACGTTTTGCAACTTCTGACTTGAATGATTTGTATCGCCGGGTAATCAACCGGAACAACCGCCTTAAACGATTATTGGATCTTGGTGCACCAAGCATCATTGTTCAAAACGAAAAACGTATGCTTCAAGAAGCTGTAGATGCATTGATCGACAATGGTCGCCGCGGCCGTCCTGTTACTGGACCGGGTAACCGTCCGTTAAAATCTCTTTCTCATATGTTGAAAGGGAAACAAGGGCGTTTCCGTCAAAACCTTCTTGGTAAACGTGTTGACTATTCTGGCCGTTCCGTTATCGTTGTTGGACCGAACTTGAAGATGTATCAGTGCGGATTACCGAAAGGAATGGCAATTGAGCTATTCAAGCCTTTTGTAATGAAAGAACTTGTTGAGCGAGGTCTTGCGCATAATATTAAGAGCGCGAAACGTAAAATTGAGCGTTTGCATTCAGAGGTTTGGGATGTACTTGAAGACGTAATTAAGGAGCATCCGGTTCTATTGAACCGTGCCCCGACTCTTCACAGACTTGGTATTCAAGCATTTGAACCAACACTTGTCGAAGGTAAAGCAATCCGTCTACATCCGTTAGTATGTACTGCATACAACGCCGATTTCGACGGTGACCAAATGGCTGTTCACGTACCGCTTTCTTCTGAAGCACAAGCTGAAGCTCGACTTCTTATGCTTGCTGCTCAGAATATCTTGAACCCGAAAGACGGGAAACCCGTTGTAACTCCATCTCAGGATATGGTTCTAGGAAACTATTACCTGACTCTTGAGCGTAAAGGTGCTACAGGTGAAGGTGCAACATTCTCTGGGCCTGAAGAAGCGTTTGTCGCTTATCAGACAGGACATGTTCACTTGCACACAAGAATTGCAATTCTTGCTGGTTCTTTAAAGAATCCGACGTTTACAGAAGAAGAAAACAAAATGCTTTTATTGACATCTGTCGGTAAAATTATTTTCAATGAAATTCTGCCGGAATCTTTCCCGTATATTAACGAACCAACCGATTATAATTTGCAGGTGGAAACGCCAGCTAAATATTTCGTGCCAACTACAACAGATATCCGTACTCATATTGCGGAAGCTGAGCTGGTAACGCCATTCAAGAAAAAAATTCTTGGAGAAATCATCGCTGAAGTATTCAAACGTTTCCATATTACTGAAACCTCAAGAATGCTTGACCGTATGAAGACCCTTGGATTCAAATACTCAACACAAGCTGGTATTACAGTTGGAGTTGCAGATATTGTCGTACTTCCTGATAAAAATGAAATCCTTGTTGAAGCGCAAGCAAACGTAGATAAAGTTATGAAACAGTTCCGACGTGGATTGATTACTGAGGAAGAACGTTATGCACGCGTCATCTCACATTGGAGCAACGCAAAAGATATCATTCAGGAAAAACTGATGGCTTCTCTTGATAAATTGAACCCAATTTACATGATGAGTGATTCCGGAGCCCGAGGTAACGCATCCAACTTTACTCAGCTTGCTGGTATGCGCGGACTTATGGCCAACCCGGCTGGACGCATTATCGAACTTCCGATTAAATCTTCATTCCGTGAGGGTCTGACGGTACTCGAATACTTCATCTCTACTCACGGTGCACGTAAAGGTCTGGCCGATACTGCATTGAAAACTGCCGATTCAGGTTACTTGACGCGCCGTTTGGTTGACGTGGCACAAGATGCTATCGTCCGAGAAAACGATTGTGGAACAGATCGAGGGCTGCTTGTTGGGGCATTGATGGAAGGTACGGAAGTAATCGAGGAGCTGGACGAGCGTATTGTAGGCCGCCATGCGAAGAAAACAATCCGCCATCCTGAAACAAAAGAAGTAATTGTAGCAAAAGACGAATTGATTACTCAGGACTTGACTCGCTTGATTATGGAGGCAGGAATCAAGGAAGTAACAATCCGTTCAGCGTTTACATGTAATACGAAACACGGCGTATGTAAGAAATGTTACGGCACTAACTTAGCGACTGGTGACGAAGTTGAAGTGGGCGAAGCAGTTGGAATCATTGCTGCTCAATCAATCGGTGAACCGGGAACTCAGCTTACAATGCGTACTTTCCATACAGGTGGGGTTGCGGGAGACGATATTACACAAGGTCTTCCACGTATCCAGGAAATTTTTGAATCGCGGAATCCAAAAGGTCAAGCAGTAATTTCTGAAATTAACGGTACCGTTACCGAAGTAGATGAAATTCGCGAAGGCCAAAAAGAGATCACAATTCAAGGGGATGTCGAAACACGTAAGTACTTGGCGCCATATAATGCCCGCCTGAAAGTCCAAGTGGATGATGTTATCCGCCGAGGTGAAGTATTAACTGATGGTTCGATTGATCCGAAACAATTGCTTCAAGTAAAAGATGTTCAATCTGTTCAACTGTATTTACTGAAAGAAGTTCAAAAAGTATACCGTATGCAGGGGGTTGAAATCGGCGATAAGCACGTAGAAGTTATGGTTCGTCAAATGTTCCGTAAAGTCCGTGTTATTGAAGCCGGCGATACCGACTTGTTGCCAGGTTCGCTTTTGGATATTCACCAGTTCTCAGAAGCGAATAAAAAGGCAGTTTTAGAAGGCAATTTGCCAGCAACGAGCCGCCCAGTTATTCTTGGTATTACCAAAGCTTCTCTTGAAACAGAATCATTCCTATCAGCCGCATCATTCCAAGAAACGACACGCGTCCTCACAGATGCAGCGATTAAAGGGAAACGTGATGAGTTGTTAGGTCTTAAAGAGAACGTCATCATCGGCAAACTTATTCCAGCTGGAACAGGAATGCAGCGTTATCGCCAAATTAAAATTGCGCGAAGTGAAAAAGAAGCACAACAAGAAATCGTCGGCACAGAGTCATAAACTAATCTTTTCCGGGGAGCCTTTTCCAAACTCCCCGGGATTTTTTAAGAATATTGTTGACATCAAATTCATACAATGATAATATGTTGAGGGTTGATGGTTTAACCGTCTGACACTTTGGAGGATATGCAAATGTCTTATGAAAAAGTAAAGCAGGCAAGTAAAACAATCATAGGTACAAAGCAAACAGTAAAAGCTTTAAAAAGCGGTATTGTCCAAGAGGTAATAGTGGCAAAGGACGCGGACGATCGAATGACCGAACAGATTATTCAACTAGCTAGAGAAAAAGGTATTCCGGTCGGATTTGCAGAATCACGCTTAAAGCTTGGCAAAGCATACGGCATTCATGTCGGAGCAGCTGCTGTAGCGATTACTGGATGACAGTTTTTGTGTAGAAAACACAAAGACTTTGTTTTTACCCAAAAAATGATCCACCTGGATATGTGGAATTAGAACACCTTTTGAGAGGAGGAAAAATCGATGCCTACAATTAACCAATTAGTTAACAAGCCTCGTAAACCAAAAAGCACTAAATCAGACTCACCAGCGTTGAACAAAGGATATAACAGCTTCAAAAAGTCTCAGACTAATGTAAGCTCTCCACAGAAACGCGGAGTTTGTACACGTGTTGGTACAATGACACCAAAGAAACCTAACTCTGCCTTGCGTAAATACGCACGTGTACGGTTAACAAACCAAATTGAGGTTAATGCTTACATCCCAGGAGAAGGCCACAACCTTCAAGAGCACAGTGTAGTTCTTCTACGCGGTGGACGCGTAAAAGATTTACCGGGTGTGCGTTACCATATCGTACGTGGAGCACTTGATACTGCTGGAGTTAACGGCCGTATGCAAAGCCGTTCTTTATACGGAACAAAACGTCCAAAAGTAAAAAAATAATTATTTGAAATAACGAAGTAATTTCGTTGAAAGGAGGAACACACATGCCTCGTAAAGGTCCTGTATCGAAACGTGACGTGTTGCCAGATCCGATTTATAATTCCAAATTGGTGACACGCTTAATTAATAAAATGATGGTTGACGGAAAAAGAGGTACTTCACAAAAAATTCTATACGGAGCGTTCGAGTTAGTTAAAGAACGCAGCGGTAAAGATGCAATTGAAGTATACGAACAAGCGTTGACAAACGTAATGCCAGTTCTTGAAGTTCGCGCTCGCCGTGTTGGTGGAGCTAACTATCAAGTACCAGTTGAAGTTCGCCCTGAACGCCGTACAACTCTTGGTCTTCGCTATCTTGTAAACTATTCACGCCTGCGTGGAGAAAAAACAATGGAAGAGCGTTTGGCTAACGAAATTCTTGATGCTGCAAACAACACTGGAGCTTCAGTTAAAAAACGTGAAGATATTCACAAAATGGCAGAAGCGAACAAAGCGTTTGCTCATTACCGCTGGTAATTCCTTCAAGATGTTAAAATCTTAATCCGAAACGGAAGGAGAAAAACAACATGACGAGAGAGTTCTCCTTAGACAAAACACGTAATATCGGAATCATGGCACACATCGATGCCGGTAAAACGACTACTACGGAGCGTATTTTATATTACACAGGCCGTATTCACAAAATCGGCGAAACGCATGAAGGTGCTTCTCAAATGGACTGGATGGAGCAAGAGCAGGAGCGTGGAATCACGATTACTTCTGCTGCTACAACAGCTTCTTGGAAAGGACACCGCGTCAATATCATCGATACTCCTGGACACGTAGACTTCACTGTTGAAGTTGAACGTTCATTGCGGGTACTTGATGGTGCTGTTACAGTTCTTGATGCTCAATCGGGTGTTGAACCACAAACTGAAACAGTATGGCGTCAAGCAACGACATACGGCGTACCGCGTGTTGTATTCGTCAACAAAATGGATAAAATCGGTGCAGATTTCCTTTATTCTGTAGGTACATTACATGACCGCCTGCAAGCAAACGCTCACCCAATTCAATTACCAATCGGTGCAGAAGAAGATTTCACAGGGATTATTGACCTTGTTGAAATGAATGCACGTTTCTACGGAAACGATTTGGGAACTGAAATTACTGATGGAGAGATTCCTGAAGAGTATAGAGAACTGGCTGAAGAATGGCACACTAAACTAGTGGAAGCTGTTGCTGAGCTAGATGAAGATTTGATGGAAAAATATCTTAGCGGGGAAGAAATCACTGTAGAAGAACTTAAAGCAGCAATCCGTAAAGGAACGTTGGCAGTTGAGTTTTACCCAGTGGTATGCGGAACTGCATTCAAGAACAAAGGGGTTCAATTAATGCTTGATGCAGTAATTGATTACCTGCCATCACCTCTTGACGTACCACCAATGACTGGTGTAATTCCGGATTCTGAAGAAGAAGTAATTCGCCGTCCTAGCGAAGACGAGCCATTTTCTGCGCTTGCGTTTAAAGTTATGACAGATCCATACGTAGGGAAACTAACATTCTTCCGCGTATACTCTGGATCTCTTAAATCTGGATCATATGTTCAGAACTCATCAAAAGGCAAGCGTGAACGCGTAGGTCGTATCCTGCAAATGCACGCAAACTCTCGTGAAGAGATCTCTGAAGTGTATTGTGGAGATATCGCTGCTGCAATCGGCTTAAAAGATACTTCTACTGGAGATACTTTGAGTGACGAGAAAAACCAAGTAATCCTAGAGCGCATGGTATTCCCGGAACCAGTTATTTCATTGTCAGTAGAGCCGAAATCAAAAGCGGACCAAGACAAAATGGGTCAAGCCCTTGCGAAACTGCAAGAAGAAGATCCGACTTTCCGTGCACATACAGATCAGGAAACTGGTCAAGTAATCATCGCTGGTATGGGTGAACTTCACCTTGATATCCTTGTTGACCGTATGCGCCGTGAGTTTAACGTAGAAGCTAACGTGGGTGCTCCTCAGGTATCATACCGTGAGACTTTCCGCAGCTCTGCACAAGTCGAAGGTAAATTTGTACGCCAATCTGGTGGACGCGGACAATTCGGACACGTTTGGATTGAATTCTCTCCAAACGAAGAAGGTGCAGGTTTTGAATTTGAAAATGCGATCGTTGGTGGTGTTGTTCCACGTGAATACATCCCAGCTGTTGAAGCGGGTCTTCGTGATTCTCTAGACAACGGTGTTATTGCCGGATATCCATTGATTGATATCAAAGCTAAATTGTTCGATGGTTCTTACCATGATGTTGACTCCAACGAAATGGCCTTTAAAGTAGCTGCTTCAATGGCTCTTAAAAACGCTATTTCTAAAGTTAACCCAGTTCTTCTTGAGCCAATTATGCGCGTCGAGGTTGTTATCCCTGAGGAATACCTTGGAGATATCATGGGTGACATCACGTCACGCCGTGGCCGTGTAGAAGGTATGGATGCTCGCGGAAACGCACAAGTTGTCCGTGCTATGGTTCCTCTTGCAGAAATGTTTGGTTATGCAACTTCATTGCGTTCTAACACGCAAGGCCGTGGTGTGTTCTCAATGCACTTCGATCATTATGAAGAAGTACCAAAATCAATTTCTGAAGAAATTATCAAAAAAAATAAAGGTCAATAATTGAATTTTGACCTTTAATAAAGTATAAATAGTTTGTATGCCTGGAATAATAGGGCCCTGTTATTCCGGCGCTTCAAACAACCAATCAACTTATATTTTGAGGAGGATTTTTCTAATGGGAAAAGCTAAATTTGATCGCTCTAAAACACATGCGAATATTGGTACAATCGGTCACGTTGACCATGGTAAAACAACTTTAACTGCTGCAATCGCTACAGTTCTTGCTAAAGCATCAGGTGGGGAAGCTCGTTCTTATGCTCAAATCGATAACGCACCTGAAGAAAAAGAACGTGGTATCACTATCAATACTTCACACGTTGAGTACGAAACTGCTAATCGTCACTACGCGCACGTTGACTGCCCGGGACACGCTGACTATGTTAAAAACATGATCACTGGTGCTGCACAAATGGACGGCGGGATCCTAGTAGTATCTGCTGCTGACGGCCCAATGCCACAAACTCGTGAGCACATCCTACTTTCACGTCAAGTTGGTGTTCCTTACCTAGTAGTATTCATGAACAAATGTGATATGGTAGACGACGAAGAACTTCTTGAACTTGTTGAAATGGAAGTTCGCGATCTTCTTACTGAATATGACTTCCCTGGCGATGACATTCCTGTTATCAAAGGTTCTGCTCTTAAAGCTCTTGAAGGAGAAGCAGAGTGGGAAGAAAAAATTATGGAATTGATGAACGCTGTTGATGAGTACATTCCAACTCCACCACGTGACACTGACAAACCATTCATGATGCCAGTTGAGGACGTATTCTCAATCACTGGCCGTGGTACGGTTGCTACTGGACGCGTTGAACGTGGACAAGTTAAAATCGGTGATACTGTTGACATCATTGGTCTTACTGAAGAACCAAAAGCTACAACTGTAACAGGTGTAGAAATGTTCCGTAAATTGTTAGACTATGCTGAAGCTGGTGACAACATCGGTGCTCTTCTTCGCGGGGTTTCTCGTGACGACGTACAACGTGGACAAGTATTGGCTAAACCAGGCACAATTACTCCACACACTGAATTCACTGCTGAAGTTTATGTTCTTTCAAAAGAAGAGGGTGGACGTCACACTCCATTCTTTACAAACTACCGTCCGCAGTTCTACTTCCGTACAACTGACGTAACTGGCGTTTGTAACCTTCCTGAAGGCGTAGAAATGGTTATGCCAGGAGACAACATCGAAATGACAGTTTCTTTGATTTCTCCAATCGCTCTTGAAGAAGGAACTAAATTCTCTATTCGCGAAGGCGGCCGTACTGTAGGCGCTGGAGTAGTTGCTTCAATTCAGAAGTAATTTTTTCTTAAACTTCAAATCCCCTGACTCATTTTATGAGTCAGGGGATTTTTTTTGTGGAAGTAAAGCAAGCAAATATCTGCTTTTATTTTGTACTTCAGGAGAATGTAATATACTGCATCCAAAAAAATTTCATACTTTTTTAAAAACTCTTAAAACCTTGATGCTGCAACATTGGAAGCGGATACATTTTGAAGTAATATTCAAAATAGAGCAAAAAGTCCAACAAACGCTGTTGACACCTTTTAAAATAGGCGATATGATAACAACAATTTACAGAAAGTAAATAAGAATTTAAGGAGCAAGAATAAACTTTTGGAGAAAGAAGTGGGAAGTATGGAACAACAAGTAATCTATATGAACGGTGAATTTGTTAGAAAAGAAGACGCTAAAGTTTCAGTTTACGATCACGGGTTTTTATACGGAGACGGAGTGTTCGAAGGAATTCGTTCTTACAACGGAAACGTATTTCGATTAGAGGAACATTTAGAACGTCTTTACGATTCAGCAAAATCAGTGATGCTTGAAATTCCACATACTTTCGAAGAAATGACCAACTTGGTTGTAGAGACTCTCCGCCAGAATAAATTAAAAGATGCTTACATCCGTCTGGTGGTTTCAAGAGGAGTTGGAAATCTTGGCCTTGATCCTTTAAGTTGTGGAACACCTAATGTCATTGTAATTGCAGAACCATTATCTTTATTTCCAAAAGCTCTATATGATTCAGGAATTGAAATTGTATCCGTTGCGACAAGACGGAGCCGTTCAGATGTCTTAAGTCCAAAAGTTAAATCATTAAATTATATGAACAATATCCTAGTTAAAATAGAAGCGAGCTTAGCTGGCGTATCAGAAGCACTCATGCTTAATGATCAAGGATATGTAGCTGAAGGATCAGCGGATAATATTTTCATCGTACGCAAGAAAAAATTGCTCACACCACCTGGTTATGTAGGAGCGCTTGAGGGAATTACCCGAAACGCTATTATGGAGATTGCAGCTAAAAAAGGTTATGAAGTACAGGAAGCTGTTTTCACAAGACACGATGTTTATGTCGCTGATGAAGTTTTCTTAACTGGAACAGCTGCAGAAGTGATTGCAGTCGTTAAAGTGGATGGACGAGTGATAGGAGACGGAAAGCCAGGTCCTGTGACAAACGATTTGCTCGTATCTTTCCGTGAATTAGTTCAGCAAGATGGAGTAAAGGTATATGCAGAACACTTGAATGTAGTTTAAACAAAAGCCATCAAAATAACTAAAATTATATAACGTCAACTCAATGACGAGGTTAAAGTAAATGGAAATTGTATTCACAGAGAGCCGGTATAGGTGGAAGCCGGCAATACTCCCATTTACGACATCCCCTCTGAGTGGAGTGCTGAAAGGTTTTTACCGTTTAGGCATTCCCGGTAGCCGGCTCGATTAGGTTACCGTTAGCAAAGGATAAGCATAGCTTATCCGTGAGGCTGCGGTTGCGCGGCGAAATAGGGTGGTACCATGAAGCTTTTTCATCCCTATACAAAGAACAAGTTTCTTTGTGTAGGGTGAAAAAGCTTTTTTTATTCTACCAAAGACATAATCCAAAAGGAGGCGGACAGATTGGGAGTAAATGTTGAAGTAAGAGAAGTAACAAAGCAGAAACTAAAAGGCAGCGGTGCTGATGTCCTGATTCAATCGTTAAAAGAGCAAGGTGTAGATGTGATTTTCGGTTACCCTGGAGGGGCAGTGTTACCAATTTATGATGCATTGCACAGAAACCCAATTCGGCACGTGCTTGCAAGGCACGAGCAAGGTGCTATACACGCCGCTGAAGGATATGCTCGGGTCTCAGGTAAAACCGGAGTCGTTATTGCCACATCGGGTCCTGGAGCAACAAACTTAGTAACCGGAATTGCAGATGCAATGCTCGACTCACTGCCATTAGTGGTGTTTACCGGACAAGTTGCCAGTACGGTAATTGGCACAGATGCTTTTCAGGAAGCGGATATTATCGGAATTACGCAACCAATTACTAAGCATAACTATCAAGTGAAAAATGTAGAGGATTTTCCAAGAATCATCAAAGAAGCATTTTATATCGCTTCGACAGGACGGCCAGGGCCGGTTGTGGTGGACATCCCGAAAGACATCTCAACGGAAATGTTTTTAACAGACTTTCCGCAAGATAAGGCAATCCATTTGCCGGGGTACCAGCCTACTACCAACCCGAATTACTTGCAGATTCAAAAAGCAATCGAAGCTTTATCGACAGCGAAAAAGCCATTGATATTAGCTGGAGCTGGCGTATTAGCCGCTCAAGCGACAAAAGAATTGCAAACTTTTGTAGAGCGCCACCAAATTCCAGTTACTAACACGTTATTGGGACTGGGATCGATAGGAGGCAGTCACAAGCTGTTTCTCGGAATGGCTGGAATGCATGGAACATATACAGCCAACACCGCAATTTGTGAATGTGACGTTCTTTTGAATATTGGGGCACGGTTTGATGACCGGCTCACTGGTAATCTCGCAAGTTTTGCACCGAATGCGAAAGTGATCCACATTGATATTGATCCTGCTGAAATCGGAAAGAATGTACCAACAGCTATTCCGATTGTAGCGGATGCTAAAGAAGCATTACGGGAGCTGTTAAATCAAAGCTTTGAATCTCCAGATACAATCGACTGGCTGCAGCACTTATCGGCCAACATAGTGGAATATCCATTGCATTACAAGGCTGACAAGGAACGGGGAATTCTTCCTCAGCAAGCTGTCGAATTGATTCACCGCTTAACAGGAGGGGATGCAGTCGTTACGACGGACGTCGGACAACATCAAATGTGGACAGCTCAATATTACAAATTTAACCACCCCCACAACTGGGTAACATCCGGAGGGTTAGGCACGATGGGGTTCGGATTCCCTGCTGCTATTGGAGCACAATTGGCAAAGCCAAACGATATGGTAATTTCAGTAGTCGGAGATGCCGGATTCCAAATGACTTTGCAGGAATTATCACTATTGCAGGAATTAAGACTTCCAGTGAAAGTGGTTATTCTAAACAATCAAAGCCTTGGAATGGTGAGGCAGTGGCAAGAAACATTTTACGAAGAGCGTTATTCCCAATCATTGATTCATGTGCAGCCGGATTTCGTGAAGTTGGCGCAAGCTTATGATATTCAAGGGTATAAAGTGGAAACGATGGAAGAAGCGGAAAAAGTGTTTGCAGAAGCATTTGCTTCAACTGAACCGGCATTGATCGATTGTCGGGTGGTGCAAATGGAAAATGTTTATCCAATGGTCGCGCCAGGCAAGGGGTTGGATGAGATGATCGGAGTGAAAGGCGAATGAAGCGAGTCATAACAACAACGGTACTCAATCAAAGTGGCGTGTTAAACCGGGTGACAGGGCTTTTGATGAAACGTCAATTCAATATCGAAAGCATTTCGGTAGGGCATACCGAACAGCCAGGAATGTCGAAAATGACCTTCGTTGTCAATGTAGACAATGAAGCAAAGCTTGAACAATTGTTAAAACAGCTGCAAAAGCAAATTGATGTCATCAAAGTGCATGACATTACAGACAAAGCAATGGTTATGAGAGAACTGGCAATAGTGAAAGTAGTATCATCGCCAGCAGTAAGAAATGAAATTTATACCATCGTTGAACCTTTCCGGGCAACAGTAGTCGACATGAGTAAAAATGTCACTACTTTCCAGGTAGCAGGCGATCCGGAGAAGATTGAAGCATTTATTGATTTAATGCGGCCTTATGGCATTAAAGAAATTACAAGAACCGGTGTATCCGCCTTTGTGCGGGAAACCCAAAAAACACATTCAGAACAATTATCCATCTTATAAAAAACCAAAAATCGAGGAGGAAATTAAAAATGGCAAAAATGTATTATAACCAAGACGTAAACGAGCAGGTATTAGAAGGAAAAACAATCGCAATTATCGGATATGGTTCTCAGGGACATGCACACGCACAAAACTTAAAAGAATCAGGATTTGATGTGGTCGTTGGCGTAAGACCAGGGAAATCTTTTAACCAAGCACAAGAAGACGGCATGAACGTAACAACAGTAGCAGAAGCAGCACAAGCAGCAGATGTCATCATGATTTTGGTGCCGGACGAAAAACAAACGAAAATCTACAATGAAGAAATCAAACCGGCATTGACTGCTGGAAAATCACTTGTTTTTGCTCACGGCTTTAATGTTCATTTCAACCAAATCGTTGCTCCAGAAGATGTAGATGTATTCTTAGTAGCACCAAAAGGTCCAGGTCATCTTGTTCGCCGTACATACGAAGCGGGAGCAGGCGTTCCAGCGTTAATCGCCATCCATCAAGACGTTACAGGACAAGCGCAAGAAGTGGCTCTTGCTTATGCAAAAGGAATCGGTGCTGCGCGCGCTGGTGTTCTTGAAACAACATTTAAAGAAGAAACAGAAACAGATCTATTTGGCGAACAAGCAGTGCTTTGTGGCGGTGTGACATCACTTGTGAAAGCTGGATTTGAAACATTAGTGGAAGCGGGCTATCAGCCGGAAGTGGCTTACTTCGAATGCATGCACGAACTGAAATTGATTGTTGATTTGATGTATGAAGGCGGACTTTCAGGAATGCGTTATTCAATCTCTGATACAGCACAGTGGGGAGATTTCGTTTCAGGCCCTCGCATTGTCGATGCAGCAACTAAAGAACGTATGAAAGATGTTTTGACTGACATCCAAACAGGAAAATTCGCAAAAGGCTGGTTGCTTGAAAACCAATTGAACCGTCCGGAATTCACAGCTATCGAAAAAGCGGAAGAAAATCATCAAATCGAGCAAGTAGGCCGAGTACTTCGTGAGATGATGCCGTTTGTAAATGAAGGCAAGAAGACAAAAACAAAAGAGGTGGTTGCTAGTGCGCAAAATTGACATCTTTGATACAACGCTAAGGGACGGAGAACAGTCGGCCGGGATCAACTTGAATACTGCTGAGAAAATCGAAATCGCCCGCCAACTCGAACGTTTTGGGGCTACGATCATTGAGTCAGGATTTCCAGCAGCTTCACCAGGAGATTTCGATGCAGTTCAACGCATCGCAGGCACAGTGAAAAATTCAATCGTGACGGGCTTGGCCCGTTCGGTTGAAAGTGATATTTCCACTGCATGGGAAGCATTAAAAGGCGGCGAACAGCCCCATATCCATATTTTCTTGGCAACTTCACCGATTCATATGGAACATAAATTGATGAAAACACCAGAACAAGTAATCGAAACCGCTGTTGCTTCTGTTAAATACGCCAAGCAATTCTTCCCGCTGGTCCAGTGGTCGGCAGAAGATGCTTCCCGTTCCGAACCGGAATTTCTGGCACGCATCATCCGTGAAGTTATTAAAGCGGGCGCCACTACAATTAATCTGCCGGATACAGTAGGTTACGCCACACCACATGAATACGGTGCGCTATTCCGCTATATATCGGAAAATGTTATCGGTATTGAAAACGTTAAGCTATCAGCGCATTGCCATAACGATTTAGGAATGGCTACAGCGAATACACTAGCTGCTATTGAAAATGGTGCAACTCAAATAGAAGGCACGATTAACGGCATTGGAGAACGCGCCGGAAACGTAGCTCTTGAAGAAATTGCAGTCGCTCTTCATATTCGCAAGCAAGTTTATGAAACTGAAACCGGCATTCAGCTAAAAGAAATTAAGCGCACAAGTCAATTGGTAAGCCAGTTGACAGGCAGCTTGATTCAGCCGAATAAAGCTGTTGTCGGAAAAAATGCTTTCGCCCACGAATCGGGCATACATCAGGATGGCATGCTAAAAAATCCGTTGACGTATGAAATTATTACGCCGGAATTGATTGGTGATGCAAAAACTGAATTGGTGCTAGGTAAACATTCCGGCAGACATGCCTTCAAAGACCGCGCACTTAAAATGGGCTTTGAGTTGAGTGATGAAAAGCTGAAAAAAGCTTTTGTGGAATTTAAGAAACTAGCGGATCGCAAAAAAGTAATAGTGGAAGATGATTTGCTAGTTTTATTAACCGATCAGCAGATTAATGACAGCGAAATACCGGTCTATAAATTGGAAAATGTACAAGTTCATTACGGTACAGCAAATATCCCGACAGCTACAGTTTCTGCTTATCAGCCGAGCGGCGAATTGGTAACAGAAGCTGCAACAGGCGCAGGATCGGTGGAAGCGATATTCAATACGTTAGAGCGCATTGTAGCCGGCGAAGTCCATATTCTGGATTACCGGGTAACATCAATCGGCAAAGGGCGCGATGCACTAGGCGAAGCGGTCATCAATATGACGTATGACGGCGAAACAGTAACAGGACGCGACGTAGCACAAGATGTTTTGGAAGCAACAGCAAAAGCATATTTGAACACAGTCAATCGTCAATTGGTTAAATCAGGGCAAAAACTAAAAGTCCCAGCGATATAAAAAGCAAAGCAATCGAAAGAGGAGGAATTTAAAATGAAAAAAACAATAGCGGTATTGCCAGGAGACGGAATCGGACCAGAAGTAACAGATGCAGCAGTAAAAGTGCTGCAATCCATTGCAATGCGTTATGGACATACTTTTCATTTGAAACACGCGTTGATCGGAGGCAGTGCAGTCGATGCGCATAACAATCCGCTGCCTGACGAAACCATTGCCGCATGCACGGCGAGCGACGCGATTCTCCTCGGCGCTGTCGGAGGTTCGAAGTGGGACCAGAATCCAGGGCATCTTCGCCCGGAAAAAGGTTTGCTGAACATCCGTAAGCATTTCGATTTGTTTGCAAATATCCGGCCGGTCAAGGCAATTCCTGCTTTGCTTGGATCTTCTCCATTAAAAGAAGAAGTGGCAAAAGAAGTGGACATGGTAATTGTGCGTGAGCTGACAAGCGGCTTGTATTTTGGAGAACCGAAACGCCGGACAGAAAAGGCGGGAATCGATACACTCGTTTATACACGCGAAGAAATTGAACGGATTGTCGATCAGGCATTTGAAATTGCCCGCACACGAAGAGGGAAAGTAACTTCAGTTGATAAAGCAAATGTGCTGGAAACAAGCAAACTATGGCGCGAAGTAGTGGAAGAACGGAAAGCAGCTTATCCGGATGTTGAAGTAGAACATATGCTGGTCGATTCAGCAGCGATGAAACTGATCACGGATCCACGCCAGTTTGATGTCGTAGTTACTGAAAATATGTTTGGTGACATTCTAAGCGATGAAGCTTCAGTTATCACAGGTTCACTTGGTATGCTGCCTTCAGCAAGTGTGCGTTCAGATGGCTTTGGTCTATACGAGCCGGTACATGGTTCAGCTCCTGATATCGCGGGGCAGAATAAAGCTAACCCGTCCGCTGCTATTTTATCGGCAGCGATGATGCTGCGACATTCGTTCGGCATGCATACGGAAGCGGCGGCAATCGAAGAAGCAGTTATGAGCGTGTTGGAGGATGGTTATTGCACAGGTGATTTGTCGGTTGAAGGCAAGCATGTAGTATCAACGGATCGATTCGTTACAAAAGTGATTGAAGAGTTGGAAAGAGAATTTGTTTCAGAACATATCATGTATTCTTATGTTTGATTGAAAGGAGAGGTTTGCATGGCGAAAACGATTATCGAAAAGATTTGGGAACAGCATATTGTATACGAAGAGCAAGGAAAGCCGGATCTCCTTTACATCGACCTTCATTTATTGCACGAAGTCACTTCGCCTCAGGCATTCGAAGGGCTTCGGCTAAATGGCCGCAAAGTGCGCCGGCCGGACTTGTGTTTTGCGACAATGGACCACAATGTGCCGACGAGAAACCGAGAAACGATCACAGATCCAATTTCCCGCAAGCAAATTAAGACTCTCCAGCAAAATTGTGATGAGTTCGGCGTTCCGCTTGCCGGCATCAATCACCCGGACCAAGGAATTGTCCACGTTATCGGACCGGAGCTGGGGCTTACACAGCCGGGCAAAACAATTGTCTGCGGAGATAGTCATACCTCCACTCACGGAGCGTTTGGCGCTTTGGCATTTGGAATCGGCACCAGTGAAGTAGAGCATGTCCTTTCAACTCAAACTCTATGGCAATCAAAACCAAAAACGATGGAAATCCGCATTGACGGCGAACTGGGCTTCGGAGTTTCTGCTAAAGATGTAATTTTAGCGATTATCGCGAAGTTCGGGGTTGATATGGGGACTGGGCATATTGTGGAATACACAGGAGATGCCATTCGCAAGCTTTCTATGGAGGAACGGATGACTATTTGCAATATGTCAATTGAAGCGGGCGCTCGTGCCGGATTGATCAGTCCGGATGAAACGACCGTTGAATACTTGAGAGGTCGCAGACATGTGCCAAAAGGTGAAGCGTTTGAACAGGAAGCCGCTAGGTGGAAAGCATTGGCAACTGAAGAAGGAGCTGCGTACGATGTGTCGCTCAGCATTCATGCAGATGAAATTTCTCCTTTTGTCACTTGGGGAACGAACCCTTCGATGGGATCAGGCATCGCAGGCCGAGTGCCTCACGAAGCGGACTATGACAAACAAGCGGACCGTGATGCATTAAAGCAGGCTTTAGCGTATATGCAGCTAGAACAAGGTGCACCATTATCTTCTATCGATATCCAGCATGTCTTTATCGGTTCCTGCACCAATGCACGTATTGGAGATCTGAGAGCTGCGAGTGCAATTGTCGAAGGGAAAAAAGTGCATCCATCGGTAACTGCCATAGTTGTTCCAGGATCAGAATCGGTGAAACGGGCAGCAGAAGCAGAAGGATTGGATAAAATCTTCCTAGAAGCTGGGTTCGAATGGCGGGAAACAGGATGCAGTATGTGTTTGGCGATGAACGAAGATTCTGTGCCTGCAGGAGAACGCTGTGCTTCCACTTCAAACCGGAACTTTGAAGGGCGCCAAGGAGCGGGTTCTATGACGCATTTGGTCAGTCCAGTCATGGCAGCAGCTGCTGCAATTGAAGGGCATTTGACAGATGTTCGTAATTTTATGAAAGAACCAGTGCCAACAGCATAGATAAAGTGGACAAGGAGGCAAAGTACATGAAGCCAATCAACAAAATCACAAGCATTATGACGCCGCTTGACCGAAAAAATGTGGATACGGACCAAATTATTTCTAAAGAGTTTTTAAAGCGCATCGAACGTACAGGGTTCGGGAAATATTTGTTTTATCATTGGCGCTTCCATCAGGATGGCACACCGAGAGAAGACTTTGTCCTCAACGAACCGCGTTACAAGGGCTCCGAAATTTTGGTCGCACAAGAGAACTTTGGCTGCGGCTCTTCACGCGAACATGCTCCGTGGGCAATTCAAGATTATGGATTTAATGTTGTTATAGCACCAAGCTATGCAGATATCTTCTATAATAACTGTGTGAAAAACGGCATTCTGCCTATTCGCTTAACGGATCAGGAAGTCGATGAATTGATTCAAAAAGGGCAAAAAGAAAGCTTTCAGCTGGAAGTCAATTTGGAAGAGCAGACGGTAACCGCGCAAGACGGAAGCCGTTATGAATTCACAATTGATCCGTATTGGAAAGAAATGCTGCTCAAAGGCTGGGATGAGATTGCTTTGACGTTTCAATACGATGACTACATCGCAGCGTATGAACAAAAGCAGCAACAAACTTAATACCGATTCATATGTAGTAGAAATCCTTCGCAGTCAGCGAGGGATTTTTTATTGCAGTAAAATTTATATCTTTCTGGTTCATCTATTTTCTGAGTTTTTCTACTTTCAGCGATACCGGCTTTTGCGGTTGACATCCTTTTTGAGTTTTGTTAATTTTAAGTGTGTACTTTAACGCTTTAGCAAACTAAAGGAGATTTTATAATATGAATGCAGTAATTATTGCGGTCTTAGTGATGTTAGTTTTAAGCCTGTTGCGCGTCAATGTGGTCTTCGCCTTATTGATCGGCGCGCTTGCTGGGGGATTGAGCGGCGGCTTATCATTTATAGATACCGTTTCAGCGTATACTGATGGGTTGGGAGCAGGAGCGACCATTGCGCTCAGTTATGCCATGCTCGGAGGATTTGCAGTAGCGATATCGCGCACCGGCATTCCTGAATTGCTTGTGTCAAAAGTTTTGAAACTGGTCAATAAAGAAGGGGAAGCGACAAGAGAGAATCTGGCAAAGGCTTTAATCATATTTGCCTTGCTTGTCATGGCGATTTTTTCGCAAAACTTGATTCCGATTCACATTGCGTTTATCCCGTTGTTAGTCCCGCCAATATTGCATATTTTAAATGAGCTGCGGATTGACCGTCGCTTGATTGCTACTGTACTGACTTTCGGTTTAACGGCGCCTTATATTTTACTGCCGTATGGCTTCGGGTTGATCTTCCATGAAATCGTTGCAACTCAGATGGAGCTGGCGGGATTGCCGATCGATATGGCAGATATTCCGAAAGCGATGGTGATTCCGGTTGGAGGCATGGTCATCGGTTTAGTGGTTGCTGTTTTCATCGCTTACCGAAAACCGAGAGACTACCATACAAAAATTAGTACTACTATAGAAGAAACTCCAAAAAAGGTGGCTTCGAAAAAAGATATCATTGTGACGATTCTTGCTTTGTTTGCTGCTTTGTACGGTCAGATCCAAACGGATTCAATGATCATCGGAGCGCTTGCAGGTATTTTGGTGCTGTATATTTTCGGAGCGATGAAATGGCGGGAGGCGGACGATGTCTTGAGTGCTGGGATGCGTATGATGGCATTCATCGGTTTCGTAATGATTTCGGCTAACGGCTTTGCTTCTGTTATTCAAGCAACTGGAGCAGTCGAGCCGCTCGTTGCCAGTGTGGCGGATGCGTTCAATGGCAACAAAGGAGTTGCAGCATTCTTCATGTTAGTAGTAGGGCTATTGGTGACAATGGGAATCGGTTCTTCATTTGCTACCATTCCGATCATTGCAGCCATCTTCGTTCCATTAAGTATGGAATTTGGATTCTCGACGATCGCCATCATTTCATTAATAGGTACAGCAGGTGCTTTAGGAGATGCCGGTTCGCCTGCATCAGACTCGACGCTCGGACCGACTGCAGGCCTTAACATGGATGGCCAACACAATCACATCTGGGATACTTGTGTACCGACGTTCATTTATTACAATATTCCGCTTGTCGTGTTCGGCTGGTTTGCGGTAATGTTTATGGCTTAAGAAAAAAAAATTCGGACTTTTCGCGTATGAGTTGAATATCCGAAATATCCTGTTATACTAATAAAAGCGAATTGAAAAGAATTTCGTGGAAAGTCTTGCGGAATTCTTTTTTCTTATGTATAATGGTGAATGTTGGTCTTTGACTGCGATGAAGCGAGAGGTTACCGATACACCCGGCCGCTTTGCCATGGCGAGTGATTGGAAAATTTTCGTGGAGAATGTCTATCCAAAATAGGCGAAAAGGAGGGAAAGTAATGGCAAAACAGAAAATTCGTATCCGTTTAAAAGCATATGATCATAGAGTTTTAGATCAGTCTGCTGAGAAAATTGTAGAAACTGCAAAACGTTCAGGTGCAAGTGTATCGGGTCCGATCCCGTTGCCAACTGAAAAGTCAGTCTACACAATCTTGCGTTCTGTGCATATTTATAAAGATTCACGTGAGCAATTCGAAATGCGCACGCACAAACGTCTGATCGATATCGTTAACCCAACACCACAAACAGTTGACGCGTTAATGAAATTAGATTTACCATCCGGCGTCGACATTGAAATTAAACTTTAATCGACAAACGAAATAGAAAAACTCAAATAATCACAGGAGGTGTGACAACATGACCAAAGGAATCTTAGGTAGAAAAATCGGTATGACGCAAGTTTTTGCTGAGAACGGTGATTTAATCCCTGTAACTGTAGTTGAAGCTGCTCCAAACGTAGTACTTCAAAAGAAAACAGTTGAGGTTGACGGCTACGAAGCGATCCAGTTAGGTTTTGAAGATAAGCGCGAAAAGCTTTCTAACAAACCAGCTAAAGGACACGTAGCAAAAGCGAACACTGCTCCTAAGCGCTTCATTCGCGAACTTCGCAATGTAAACTTAGCTGATTACGAGATTGGTCAGGAAGTCAAAGTAGATGTATTCGCAGAAGGCGATGTAGTAGATGTTACAGGAACAACAAAAGGTAAAGGTTTCCAGGGTGTTATCAAACGCCACGGACAATCACGCGGACCAATGACTCACGGTTCACGCTACCACCGTCGTCCTGGTTCAATGGGTCCGGTTGCTCCAAACCGCGTATTCAAACAGAAGAAATTGCCTGGTCAAATGGGTGGAACGACAATTACGATTCAAAACCTTCAAATCGTTAAGGTTGATGCTGAACGTAACTTGCTTCTAATCAAAGGTAATGTTCCAGGTTCACGCAAAGCATTGCTTCGCGTAAAATCAGCGATCAAATCGAATTAATATTTTTTAGAGGAAGGAGGAAACACGAATGCCTAAAGTAGCTTTATTAAATCAAACAGGTTCACAAGTGGGCGACATCGAATTGAACGACTATGTATTCGGTATCGAGCCAAATGAAGCCGTGTTATTTGACGCAGTTGTGATGCAGCGCGCTTCACTTCGTCAAGGTAACCATAAAGTAAAAAACCGTTCTGAAGTAGCTGGTGGTGGTAAAAAGCCATGGCGCCAAAAAGGAACTGGTCGTGCCCGTCAAGGTTCAATCCGTTCGCCACAATGGCGTGGAGGCGGTATCGTATTCGGTCCAACACCACGTAGCTATAGCTATAAATTACCTAAAAAAGTCCGTCGCTTAGCACTTCGCTCTGCACTTTCATCAACTGTAGTTGGAGAAAAATTGATGGTACTTGAAGGTTTGACATTTGATGCACCAAAAACAAAAGCATTTACTCAATTGATCCAAGATCTTTCGATTGGTAAAAAAGCTTTGTTCGTAACTGCTGACCCGGATGAAAACGTAGCATTGTCTGCTCGTAACATTCAAGGTATGACAGTGGTAGCAGCAACTGGTATTAACGTTTTAGATTTGCTTGGACATGACAAAATTGTTATGACAAAAGCGGCAATAGAGAAAATTGAGGAGGTGCTTAGTTAATGGAAGCACGTGATATTCTAAAGCGTCCAGTCATTACTGAGCGTTCTTCTGAAGTAATGGCAGATAAGAAGTACACTTTTGAAGTGGACACTCGCGCTAATAAAACACAAGTAAAACATGCTGTTCAAGACATCTTCGGAGTTCAAGTTGAGAAAGTCAACATCATGAACTACAAAGGGAAATTCAAACGCATGGGCAAACATGCAGGCTACACTAACAAACGCCGCAAAGCGATTGTTAAATTGACTGCTGACTCAAAAGACATCGAATTATTCGAAATTTAATTTTCTAAAGTTCTGATAGAACTAATCAAAGAAGGAGGGAAACAACGTGGGGATTAAAAAATATAAACCTACCACTAACGGTCGTCGTAACATGACTAGTTCGGATTTCGCTGAAATCACTACGAACAAGCCAGAGAAATCGCTTCTACAACCAACGAAGCGTAAAGGCGGCCGTAACAACCAAGGTAAAATAACTGTACGCCATCACGGTGGTGGACATAAACGCCAATACCGTGTCATCGATTTCAAACGTAACAAAGATGGCATTCCAGGACGCGTTGCTACGATCGAATACGATCCAAACCGCTCTGCAAACATCGCATTGATTCATTACGCTGATGGAGAGAAACGTTACATCTTGGCTCCAAAAGGCGTTGAAGTTGGAACTCAAATCATGTCAGGAATCGAAGCTGATATCAAAGCGGGTAACGCTTTGCCACTTTCAAACATCCCTATGGGTTCTACAATCCATAACATTGAATTGAAGCCAGGCGGCGGCGGACAACTAGTACGCTCTGCAGGAACTTCAGCTCAGGTGCTTGGTAAAGAAGGCAAATACGTAACTGTGCGTTTGCAATCAGGTGAAGTTCGCATGATTCTTGCTACTTGCCGCGCAACTATCGGTGCTGTAGGGAACGAACAACACGAATTGATTAACATTGGTAAAGCAGGCCGTAACCGCTGGTTAGGCAAACGCTCAACAGTCCGCGGATCTGTAATGAACCCTAACGATCACCCACACGGTGGTGGTGAAGGACGTTCGCCAATCGGACGTAAATCACCAATGTCTCCATGGGGTAAACCGACTCTTGGATACAAAACACGCAAGAAAACGAACAAGTCAGACAAGTTCATCGTGCGTCGTCGTAAAAAATAATTTGATTCCGCTACGGTTCAGCATAAGAACCGTGGTGCGATCACGAAGGGAGGATCCCAAATGGGCCGCAGCTTGAAAAAAGGACCTTTTGCTGACGATCATCTTATGAAAAAAGTTGAAGCGCAAAAGGATTCTGAGAAAAAACAAGTGATTAAAACTTGGTCTCGCCGTTCTACAATTTTCCCGACATTCATCGGACAAACAATTGCAGTATACGATGGCCGTAAGCACATCCCTGTATACGTAACTGAAGATATGGTAGGCCATAAACTAGGTGAATTTGCTCCAACACGCAAATACGCTAGTCATGGTGCAGACGATAAGAAAACAAGACGTTAATTGAGAGGAGGATTTCCCCATGCAAGCAAAAGCTGTTGCTAGAACAGTACGTATTGCTCCTCGTAAAGTCCGTTTAGTAGTAGATTTAATCCGAGGCAAGCAAATTGGCGAAGCCGTTGCGATTTTAAAACACACTCCAAAAGCATCATCGATTGTTATTGAGAAGTTATTAAAATCTGCAGCTGCTAACGCTGAACACAACTACGAAATGAACCTGGACAACTTGATCGTTAGCGAAGTATTCGTTGATGAAGGTCCAACATTAAAACGTTTCCGTCCACGTGCAATGGGACGCGCAAGCGCAATCAACAAACGTACAAGCCACATCACATTAGTGGTATCTGAGAAGAAGGAGGGATAATTCGTGGGACAAAAAATACATCCAATAGGGATGCGTATCGGAATCATTCGTGACTGGGAGTCCAAATGGTACGCTGAAAAAGACTATGCGACACTTCTTCACGAAGATATTAAAATCCGTGAATACATCGAAGCACGTTTGAAAGAAGCATCAGTTTCAAAAATTGAAATTGAACGCGCTGCAAACCGTGTAAACGTAACGATTCACACTGCGAAACCAGGTATGGTAATTGGTAAAGGTGGTTCTGAAGTAGAAGTACTTCGCAAACAGCTTAATACTATGACTGGCAAGCGTGTACACATCAACATCATCGAAATCAAAAGAGCTGACCTTGATGCGAGACTAGTTGCTGAAAGCGTAGCACGTCAATTGGAAAACCGCGTGTCTTTCCGTCGTGCACAAAAACAAGCAATCCAGCGCACTATGCGTTCTGGCGCTAAAGGGATCAAAACTCAAGTATCTGGACGTCTAGGCGGCGCTGACATTGCGCGTGCTGAACACTACAGTGAAGGCACTGTTCCGCTCCATACGCTACGCGCTGACATCGATTATGCGCATGCTGAAGCAGACACTACTTATGGTAAGCTTGGCGTAAAAGTATGGATCTACCGCGGTGAAGTCCTTCCAACTAAGAAGAAATCTGAGGAAGGAGGCAAATAATATGTTAATGCCTAAACGCGTTAAATATCGTCGTGAGCACCGCGGAAAAATGCGCGGAGAAGCTAAAGGCGGCAAAGAAATCGCATTCGGTGAATTTGGTCTCCAAGCTTTAGAATCATCTTGGATCACAAACCGCCAAATCGAAGCAGCACGTATTTCCATGACTCGTTACATGAAACGTGGCGGTAAAGTATGGATTAAAATTTTCCCGCATAAACCATATACGAAAAAGCCTCTTGAGGTTCGTATGGGATCCGGTAAAGGTTCGCCTGAAGGCTGGGTAGCGGTTGTTAAAACAGGTAAAATTATGTTTGAACTTGCAGGAGTATCTGAAGAAGTGGCACGCGAAGCATTGCGCCTTGCATCTCACAAACTTCCGATCAAAACGAAGTTCGTAAAACGTGAAGAAATTGGTGGTGAATCGAATGAAAGCTAATGAAATCCGTGACTTAACCACTGCTGAAATCGAACAAAAAGTGAAATCACTGAAAGAAGAGCTTTTCAACCTTCGCTTCCAATTGGCTACTGGTCAATTAGAAAACACTGCTCGCATCCGCGAAGTTCGTAAAGCGATCGCGCGTATGAAAACTGTGATTCATGAAAGAGAAATCAGTGGCAATAACTGATAATTCGAGAGGAGGTTTGCAAGTATGACTGAGCGTAACCAACGCAAAGTATACACAGGCCGTGTTGTGTCTGACAAAATGGACAAAACCGTTACAGTAATGGTTGAAACTCAAAAGAAGCATGCACTTTATGGCAAACGTGTAAAATACTCTAAGAAATTTAAAGCTCATGATGAGCTAAACGAAGCGAAAATGGGCGACATCGTTCGTATCATGGAAACTCGTCCGCTATCAGCTACAAAACGTTTCCGCGTATTGGAAATTGTAGAAAAAGCGGTTATTATCTAATTTAAATAAGTTCGGAACCTAAGAAATTCCGGAGGGAGGTAACCTAAGTGATCCAACAGGAAAGTCGTTTAAAAGTTGCAGACAACTCGGGTGCTCGTGAAGTACTAGCGATTAAAGTACTTGGTGGTTCTGGTCGTAAGACTGCAAACATCGGTGACGTAATCGTTTGTACCGTGAAGAAAGCAACACCAGGTGGCGTTGTTAAGAAGGGTGAAGTCGTTAAGGCTGTCATCGTTCGCACGAAAAGCGGAGCTCGCCGTAAAGATGGTACTTACATCAAATTTGATGAAAATGCATGTGTTATCATTCGTGACGATAAAGGTCCACGCGGAACACGTATTTTCGGACCTGTTGCACGCGAACTTCGCGACAGCAACTTCATGAAAATCGTTTCACTTGCTCCTGAAGTTCTTTAATAAATCAATGTGCCATACCAAGGAGGTGCGACAGAATGCATGTTAAAAAAGGCGATACAGTTAAGGTGATCTCAGGTAAAGATAAAGGCAAAACAGGTGTTGTTTTAGCTGCTCTACCTAAGAAAGACCGCGTGCTTATTGAAGGTGTCAACATCATCAAGAAGCATACAAAACCGAACCAGGCAAACCCACAAGGTGGAATTGTCAGCCAAGAAGCAGCAATTCACGTTTCTAACGTTATGTTACTTGACCCTAAATCCGGCGAGCCGACTCGTGTAGGATATAAGGTTGAAGATGGTAAAAAAGTTCGTGTTGCAAAAAAATCCGGTGAAAAATTAGATAAATAAAATTCCTGAATGAAGGGAGGTACACACATGAACCGCCTAAAAGAAAAATATGTGAATGAAATCACTCCTGCTCTAGTGAGCAAGTTTGAATATAAATCAGTAATGCAAACTCCTAAAGTTGATAAAATTGTTGTCAATATGGGTGTGGGTGAAGCTGTTCAAAACACTAAGTCTCTTGACTCGGCTGTTGAAGAATTACAAACGATTACTGGTCAAAAACCAGTTATTACTAAAGCTAAGAAATCTATCGCTGGTTTCCGTCTTCGTGAAGGAATGCCAATCGGATGTAAAGTTACACTACGCGGAGAGCGTATGTACGACTTCCTGGATAAATTAATTGCTATCTCACTTCCACGTGTACGTGACTTCCGTGGCGTTTCGAAAAAATCTTTCGACGGACGCGGTAACTACACACTTGGCGTGAAAGAACAATTGATCTTCCCTGAAATCGATTATGATAAAGTTTCTAAAGTACGCGGTATGGACATCGTAATTGTAACAACTGCGAACTCTGATGAAGAAGCTCGTGAGTTATTAACACAATTCGGAATGCCGTTCCAAAAGTAAACGTGAGGGAGGCGTAAACGTGGCTAAAAAATCTATGATCGCAAAACAAAAACGCACGCCAAAGTTTAAAGTACAAGAGTACACACGCTGTGAAAGATGCGGGCGTCCGCATTCAGTATTACGCAAATTTAAACTTTGCCGTATTTGTTTCCGTGAACTTGCATATGTGGGACAAATTCCTGGCGTCAAAAAAGCCAGCTGGTAATCCCCTAATTTGGGAAGGAGGTAAAAGTAATGACAATGACAGATCCGATTGCAGATATGCTGACACGCATTCGTAATGCGAATATGGTACGTCACGAGAAATTAGAGCTTCCAGCTTCTAACGTGAAAAAAGACATCGCTGAAATTCTTAAGCGTGAAGGTTTCGTCCGTGACGTTGAATATGTTGAAGACGACAAACAAGGCATGATCCGGATTTTCTTAAAATACGGAGCTAACAACGAACGCGTTATTACTGGATTGAAACGTATTTCAAAACCAGGATTGCGTGTATACGCTAAAACTAATGAGGTGCCACGTGTACTAAACGGTCTAGGAATCGCTTTAGTATCGACATCCCAAGGATTAATTACTGATAAAGAAGCCCGCGCGAAACAAATCGGCGGAGAAATCATAGCATACGTTTGGTAATAGACAACAAACGAATGGAGGTGCAACAGAATGTCACGTGTAGGTAAAAAACCAATCGAGGTTCCTGCAAGCGTTACGATCACAGTTGGAGACAACAACGTCGTAACTGTTAAAGGTCCTAAAGGCGAGTTGACTCGCACATTTAACAAAGATATCGCAATTACACAAGAAGAAAACGTGCTAACTCTAACACGTCCTTCAGATTCAAAAGAACACCGCACAATTCACGGTACAACTCGTGCTTTGCTAGCGAACATGGTTCATGGAGTTTCTGAAGGATTCGAGCGTGTGCTTGAATTAGTTGGTGTTGGTTACCGTGCGCAATTACAAGGACAAAAATTGGTTCTTAACGTTGGTTACTCACATCCGGTAGAATTTACTCCGGAAGAAGGAGTTTCAGTTGAAGTTCCAGCTAACACTCGCGTTATCGTTAGAGGTATTGACAAAGAACGGGTTGGAGCACTTGCTTCAAACATCCGCCAAGTACGTCCGCCAGAGCCATATAAAGGCAAAGGGATTCGTTACGAAGGGGAAAAAGTTCGCCGCAAAGAAGGTAAAACAGGTAAATAATGCTGCTTAGGCAGTCTGAAAGGAGTGACCTCAGTGATTACGAAACTCGATAAAAACGCATCTCGTAAAAAGCGTCATGCTCGTGTACGTTCTAAAATCACGGGTACAGCATCACGCCCGCGTTTAAACGTATTCCGTTCAAATAAATACATTTATGCACAATTGATCGATGACGTAAATGGTGTAACATTAACTAGCGCATCATCAATGGAAAAAGACTTCGAAGGTTCAAAAGGAAATCTTGAAGCTGCAGCAAAAGTTGGCGAAACTATCGCAAAACGCGCTGTTGAACAAGGATTTACATCGATTGTTTTTGACCGCGGTGGTTATTTATATCATGGACGTGTTAAAGCTCTTGCAGAAGCTGCACGTGAAAATGGTTTACAATTTTAAAAGAAGGAGGGACACATTTCATGCGTCGTATTGATCCAAACAAACTTGAACTTGAAGAACGCGTAGTTACGATTAACCGCGTAGCGAAAGTTGTAAAAGGTGGACGTCGTTTCCGTTTCTCCGCATTAGTTGTTGTAGGCGACAAAAATGGTAATGTCGGCTTTGGTACTGGTAAAGCACAAGAAGTTCCAGATGCAATCCGTAAAGCTATTGAAGATGCGAAGAAAAACCTAATTGAAGTACCTATGGTTAAAGGTACAACTCCACATCTAGTAATCGGCCGCTTTGGTGCTGGCCAGATTCTTATCAAACCTGCTTCACCGGGTACTGGGGTAATTGCAGGCGGACCTGTCCGTGCGGTACTTGAACTTGCTGGAGTACAAGACATCTTGTCTAAATCTTTAGGTTCAAGCACACCAATCAACATGGTGCGTGCAACTATCAACGGTTTAACTCAACTGAAAAGTGCTGAACAAGTTGCAAAACTACGCGGCAAAACTACAGAAGAGCTATTAGGATAAGGAGGGAAAATTACATGGCTACTAAACTAGAAATTACCCTCACAAAATCTGTGATCGGTTCAAAACCGACACAACGTAAAGTTGTTCAATCACTTGGACTACGCAAAATGAATCAAACAGTTGAGCAGCAAGACAATGCAGCCGTTCGCGGTATGCTTGATAAAGTCGCTCATTTAGTAACTATTAAAGAAGTTTAATCCCTGATTTCTATAGAAGGAGGTGCCAACCAAATGAAACTTCATGAATTAAAACCAGCAGAAGGTTCACGCAGTTCTAGAAAGCGTATCGGACGCGGTATCGGTTCAGGTACTGGTAAAACAGCAGGTAAAGGTCATAAAGGTCAAAACGCACGTTCAGGCGGCGGAGTTCGCCCTGGATTCGAGGGTGGTCAAAACCCATTGTTCCGTCGTTTGCCTAAACGCGGATTTACGAACATAAACCGCAAAGACTACGCTATTGTGAACCTTGATGTATTGAACCGTTTCGACGAAGGCACAGAAATTACACCTGCATTGCTGATTGAATCAGGTGTTGTGAGCAACGAACGTTCTGGAATCAAGATTCTAGGCAATGGTAGTTTAGAGAAGAAACTGACTGTTAGAGCTCACAAATTCTCTGGATCAGCTAAAGAAGCGATCGAAGCTGCCGGTGGACAAACCGAGGTGCTTTAATGTTTCAGACAATCTCCAATTTTATGCGCGTGACTGATATTCGAAATAAAATTTTCTTTACATTACTGATGCTCGTCATTTTCCGCCTCGGAACTTTCATTCCGGTGCCGAATGTCGATGCGGATGTATTGCAAGCTACCGATCAAGCTGGCTTGATTGGATTCTTAAATACTTTCGGTGGAGGCGCCCTTGCTAACTTTTCGATTTTAGCGATGGGAATTATGCCATACATTACAGCGTCAATCATCGTGCAATTATTGCAGATGGACGTTGTACCGAAATTTGCTGAGTGGGCGAAACAAGGGGAAGTCGGAAGACGGAAACTTGCTCAATTCACTCGCTACTTCACAATAGTACTTGCCTTTATACAAGCGATCGGAATGTCTTACGGTTTCAACCAAATTTATGGTGGAACATTAATACAGAACGATACGATTGCAACTTATGCAGTCATCGCGATTGTTTTAACGGGCGGTACAGCTTTTCTACTGTGGCTTGGTGAGCAGATTACGGCAAAAGGTGTGGGGAACGGTATTTCGATTATCATCTTCGCTGGGATTGTCGCTGCAATACCTGGAGCTATCAACCAATTATATGCACAGCAGATTGAAGGAGCTGGAGATCAACTTCCAATCAATCTTGCCATCATGGCATTGCTTGCGTTAGCAGTTGTTGCTGTTACTGTTTTGGTTATCTATGTACAGCAAGCGCTGCGCAAAATTCCAATTCAGTATGCAAAACGTGTTGCTGGCCGCGGCCAAACAACAAGTGCACAACAAACGCATTTACCTTTGAAAGTAAACTCGGCTGGGGTTATTCCGGTAATCTTTGCAGTAGCGTTTATCATTACGCCACAAACCATCGCTTCTTTCTTTGGAGCCAACGCGTTTACGGATGCAGTACAGAATACGTTTGATTACACCCGTCCTGTCGGCATGATCATTTATGTCGCTTTGATTGTTGCATTCACGTACTTCTATGCATTCATTCAGGTAAATCCTGAAAACATGTCGGATAACTTGAAAAAGCAAGGTGCTTATATTCCAGGAATCCGTCCGGGAAAAAATACACAAGATTATTTAACAAGTGTGTTATACCGTTTAACATTTGTCGGCGCTATTTTCCTTGCAGTTATTTCAGTTATGCCGATTTTCTTCATCAACCTTGCGGGCTTGCCCCAATCGGCTCAAATCGGCGGGACTAGTTTATTGATCATCGTAGGGGTAGCGCTTGAAACAATGAAACAACTGGAATCACAACTTGTTAAACGTCATTATAAAGGCTTTATGAAATAATCAAGGGTCTTGGGAATGGTAAAACGTTCCTTGCTACTTGTCTGAGGGGGCAAAACCGTATGAATATCGTATTAATGGGTCTACCAGGTGCCGGAAAAGGCACTCAAGCAGACAGAATAGTTGAGAAGTACGACATCCCTCATATTTCTACAGGTGATATGTTCCGTGCTGCTATCAAAGGTGGTACGAAACTAGGCTTGGAAGCAAAATCGTTCATGGATCAAGGGGCATTAGTGCCCGATGAAGTGACTATCGGTATCGTCCGTGAGCGTCTTAGCGCAGTGGATTGCAACGAAGGCTTTCTGTTAGATGGCTTTCCGCGTACAGTCCCACAAGCTGAAGCGCTGGAATCTCTTCTTGCCGATCTTGGCAAAAGAATCGAGCATGTCGTAAATATCCAAGTTGAACAAGATGAACTTGTTAAACGCTTAACAGGTCGTCGGATTTGCAAAGTGTGTGGAACTGCTTACCATCTAGTGTTTAACCCGCCTCAAGTTGAAGGTGTGTGCGACAAAGACGGCGGCGAACTATACCAGCGTGAAGATGACAATCCTGAAACCGTCACAAACCGTTTAGAAGTAAACATTAAACAAACACAGCCGCTTCTTGATTTCTATGAAAACAAAGGCGTGTTGAAAAATATAGATGGACAGCAGGACATTCAAAAAGTATTTGCTGACATTGATGCTCTTCTAAAGGGCGACCGAGGCTAATCCCCGGCGCCGGGCGCAGTTAGTTGCCTCCATGTGGCTTTAAGGAGCACCGGAGATATGAATTTTCGAGAGCTGCAAAAGCAAACAAGGCTTATTATATGAAGTCCGGTGCCGAGTGCATAAAGTGCATTTAAGCACTGGAAATAGTATAATGGGTTTCGTGGAAGCATCTGTGTAACGGGTTTGGAACTCATCCAAGGCAGTCCGGACGGTCGAGGAAACATGAGTCAGACTGGATAAACCGGATTACCCCCTCTCCGCATTTTGCGGGCAGTGGAACTCGGAGCCTGTCTTTCGAATGTCACTCATGCATTCCTGGTGAATGAATATAATACAACTATTCAATCAGCAAATACTGTTTGAAGATGAGAACCTGATTTGTATACAGAAGGGAGACTGGGTCGATGGCGAAAGACGATGTAATTGAAATTGAAGGAACAGTCGTTGAGACTTTGCCTAACGCGATGTTTAAAGTGGAATTGGAGAACGGCCATACGATTCTTGCACATGTATCAGGCAAGATTCGCATGCACTTCATCCGCATTCTGCCAGGAGATAAAGTAACAGTGGAACTTTCTCCTTACGATTTAACACGCGGTCGTATCACATACCGTTTTAAATAATCTTTTGCACTCCGGACTACTAAGGAGGTTGGGTTAGATGAAAGTGAGACCATCTGTAAAACCGATCTGTGAAAAATGTAAAGTTATTCGCAGAAACGGTAAAGTAATGGTAATCTGTGAAAATCCGAAACACAAACAAAGACAAGGCTAATATGAAGGAGGTGCATCATACACATGGCACGTATTGCTGGTGTTGACATTCCGCGCGACAAACGCGTTGTTATTTCATTAACTTACATTTTTGGTGTTGGTAAAACTACTGCTCAGAAAGTACTTGCTTCTGCTGGTATCTCTGAAGATACTCGCGTCCGCGATCTTACTGAAGACGAGTTGAACAATATCCGTGAACAATTAGACCAATACAAAATCGAAGGTGACCTTCGCCGTGAAGTATCTATGAACATCAAACGCTTGATGGAAATTGCTAGCTTCCGGGGAATCCGCCACCGTCGTGGACTGCCTGTACGCGGTCAAAATACGAAGAACAATGCGCGTACGCGTAAAGGTCCTCGTAAAACAGTTGCGAACAAGAAAAAATAATCAGTAAAGGAGGTTTCTTCTTAACATGGCACGTAAACAACAAACTCGTAAGCGTCGTGTGAAAAAGAATATCGAATCTGGTATTGCTCACATCCGCTCAACATTTAACAACACAATTGTTACGATTACAGATATGCAAGGTAACGCAGTATCTTGGTCAAGTGCAGGTGCATTAGGATTTAGAGGTTCACGTAAATCTACACCTTTCGCTGCTCAAATGGCTGCTGAAACCGCTGCTAAAACTTCAATCGAACACGGTCTTAAAACTTTAGAAGTTACAGTTAAAGGTCCTGGTTCAGGTCGTGAGGCTGCAATCCGTGCGCTTCAAGCTGCCGGACTAGAAGTTACAGCTATCAAAGATGTAACTCCAGTACCTCATAACGGTTGCCGTCCACCGAAACGCCGCCGCGTGTAATCGTTAATCTGAATAGGATTTTTGAACATCACGACTTACTGAATGTGTTCCGAATTGTAGCGAAAGTCTGTGACTATCGAATTCTTGATGAAACGAAAAAAACACCGACGTTTTGAAGGAGGGTAAAATGAATGCTCGAAATAGAAAAACCGAAAATTGAAACGGTCGAGATCGACAACAATTCCAAGTTTGGAAAATTTGTTGTTGAACCGCTTGAACGTGGATATGGAACCACTTTAGGGAACTCCTTACGTCGAATCTTACTTTCATCTTTACCAGGCGCTGCTGTTACTTCGATTCAAATTGACGGTGTATTACACGAATTCTCCACTGTTGAAGGTGTAGAAGAAGATGTGGCCTCTATCATTTTGAATATTAAGAAACTGGCTCTGAAGATTTACTCTGACGAAGAAAAAGTCATTGAAATTGATGTCAAAGGTGATGGAACGGTTACGGCTGCAGATATCACGCACGATAGTGACGTTGAAATTCTGAATCCGGATTTATATATTGCAACAATCGCTAAAGGCGGCCACCTCCGTATGCGCATGTATGCGAATAGAGGCCGTGGATATGCACGGGCTGATCAAAACAAACGTGATGATTTGCCAATTGGTGTTATCCCGATTGATTCTATTTATACTCCTGTTTCACGTGTTAACTTCCAAGTAGAAAATACACGAGTGGGTCAACTCGCTAATTTCGATAAATTATCTCTTGATGTTTGGACAGATGGCAGCATTGGTCCAAAAGAGGCAATTGCACTTGGTGCTAAAATCTTTACTGAGCATTTAAATATCTTCGTAGGATTGACAGATGAGGCACAAACGGCTGAAATCATGGTTGAAAAAGAAGAAGACCAAAAAGAAAAAGTTTTAGAGATGACTATCGAAGAACTTGATCTTTCGGTTCGATCTTACAACTGCTTAAAGCGTGCGGGTATCAATACGGTACACGAACTGGCAAGCAAGTCGGAAGACGACATGATGAAAGTACGCAACCTCGGACGCAAATCACTTGAAGAGGTTAAAGTGAAGTTAGAAGATCTAGGGCTAGGGCTTCGCAAAGAAGACTGAACACTAGTAATCTGATCCGAACTATTTAACAAAGGAGGGAAACTTCAATGAGAAAGCTTCAACGTACAAGTTCTCAACGTAAAGCACTATTACGTGACCTTACAACAGACTTAATCGTACATGAGCGCATTCAAACGACTGAAGCTCGTGCGAAAGAAGTGCGTTCAACGGTAGAAAAAATGATTACGCTTGGCAAACGTGGAGATCTTCACGCACGCCGTAAAGCTGCAGCATATATTCGTCGTGAGCTAGTAACATCTACGGATGCAGAAGGTAACGAAAACACAATCTTTGCTTTGCAAAAATTGTTTGATGACGTTGCACCACGCTATGCAGAACGCCAAGGCGGTTATACTCGCATCATGAAAATGGGGCCTCGTCGCGGAGACGGCGCACCAATCGTAATTATTGAATTAGTTTAATCACTTGAAGAGGGTAAACACCCTCTTCTTTTAGCATCACGATTTATACGACAATATATGAAAAGCTGAGTGTTATGATGAGCGAGCCTTTACTGGCGGCGTCTTGTCTAGCTCTACGCACCTCATTCAACTCCGGCTTAAGCAATCGGGGGAGCCATAGACAGAAAAGCGCATTTCTCTGAATGAGGTGCGCGCTTTTTTTATTTATTTTACATATGCTTATAAAACCGAGTAGAGTAGAGATTAGAGTTGGATTAGAGGAGGTTAGCTGAGATGAATTCGATTATTATGTCATTTGAAGATGTGACATTTACATATATGCCAGAAGATGAAACGGTAAGACCTGCAGTAGAAGATCTGTCTTTTACAATTGAAGAAGGACAATGGATTGCTCTGGTTGGTCACAATGGCTCTGGAAAATCGACAATTGCCAAGTTAATGAACGGGTTGTTGTTTCCCGGGAAAGGCAAAGTTGAAGCGATGGGCCAAACGATGTCGGAAGAAAGTCTATGGAGTATCCGTTCTCAGATGGGAATGGTATTCCAGAATCCTGACAACCAGTTTGTAGGCGCAACTGTCCAGGATGACGTAGCTTTTGCCTTAGAGAATAATGGAGTGCCGCACGAGGAAATGGTGGTTCGCGTCAAAGAGTCTCTGCGCCAAGTAAAGATGGAAGATTATTTGGATCATGAGCCACACCATCTTTCCGGCGGACAAAAGCAGCGAGTAGCGATAGCAGGTGCCTTGGCGTTAAGGCCGAGGCTTCTAATTCTGGATGAAGCGACTTCGATGCTTGATCCGCAGGGACGCATGGAAGTTATAGAAACGATCCGTGAATTGCGGGAAGAAACAGGTCTAACGGTTATTTCGATTACTCACGATTTGGAAGAAGCTGCGCTTGCAGACCGCATCATTGTGATGAATGCAGGACATAAGCATAAAGAAGGTACGCCGGAAGAAGTATTTTTAACTGGCAACGAATTAACAAAGCTCGGCTTGGATTTGCCTTTTGCGATGCGCATGACGCATTTGCTGAGAGAAGCAGGAATTCAAGTTCATGGAGAACATATGACAGAAGACGAGCTAGTGGAGGATTTATGGACATTTTACTCCGAGAAGTAGGATACAGTTATGCAGTTAATACGCCTTTTGAGAAAAGAGCCTTGCATGATGTCAGTTTGCATATTCCGTCAGGCTCATATACAGCGATCATTGGCCATACGGGGTCTGGAAAATCAACCGTCTTGCAGCATTTGAATGCTTTGTTAAAACCGACTGAAGGGTCCGTTGTCATCGGGGAACAGCAGATTGAAGCGAAGACAAAAGCTAAAAATCTACGTGGAATCCGTCGGCAAGTAGGCATCGTTTTTCAGTTTCCAGAGCAGCAGTTGTTTGACGAAACCGTTTTGAAGGATATCATGTTTGGTCCATTGAATTACGGCGTTTCTGAAGAAGAAGCAAGCCGACGCGCTCATGAATTGGTCGAACAGCTTGGTTTGCCGCCGGAAGTATTGCAGAAATCGCCATTTGATTTATCAGGAGGGCAAATGCGCCGTGTCGCAATTGCGGGTGTACTGGCCATGGATCCTGAAGTTCTGGTACTTGATGAACCGACTGCCGGTCTGGATCCTAAAGGACGCCGGGAGATTATGGACCTGTTTCATCAGCTTCATATACAAAAAGGTTTAACGACGGTGCTCGTTACTCATAGCATGGAAGACGCAGCCCGCTACGCAGACCAAGTGGCTATCATGCACAATGGGAAATGTGTAGCGACGGGAGAGCCTAGAGATATTTTTGCCAATGAAGAACAATTACTGGACTATCGCTTAGAGCCGCCCCGTACGGTCCGGCTTCAGCGGAAATTCGAAGAAAAGATGGGCATTAAACTGGACGGGATTTCCCTGACAGAAGAAGCGTTGGCAAAAAACTTGGCGCTGGCGCTTTCGGAAGGGCGTGAATCCGAATGATGGAAAAAATGATTTTTGGCCGCTTTATACCAGGAGATTCGTTTATCCATCGACTGGACCCTCGAGCAAAAATCCTATTCGTCTTTATTTTTATTGGAATCGTCTTTGTGGCGAATAATACTTTAACTTATCTTGTTTTATTGTCATTCACGTTTTTTATCGTGTTTTTATCAAAGATTCGCTTATACTTCCTTGTAAATGGGTTAAAGCCGGTCTTCATTTTATTGATATTTACATTCCTCCTGCACATTTTCTTTACAAAAGAAGGGGAAATCTTACTTGATTTTGGCTTTATTGAAATTTATGAGGAAGGTTTGCGGCAAGGGATTTTTATTTCCATCCGGTTTTTGGTGCTGGTGTTCATTACCAGTATTTTAACGCTCACAACTTCACCGATATCAATTACGGATGGCATTGAGGTACTGCTTGGTCCATTTAAGCGGTTTAAGCTTCCGGTCCATGAGTTGGCGCTGATGATGTCCATTTCGCTGCGATTCATCCCGACGTTAATGGATGAAACGGGCAAGATTTTAAAAGCGCAAATGGCGAGAGGATCGGATATTGGCTCAGGTCCAGTAAAAGAACGCATCAAGGCGGTAGTGCCGCTATTGATCCCGTTGTTCGTCAGCGCCTTTAAGCGAGCCGAAGACTTGGCAACGGCGATGGAAGTCCGGGGATACCGCGGCGGTGCCGGCAGAACGCGATACCGCCAGCTAGATTGGCGGATGAAAGATACACTGAGCTTAATGCTGCTGGTCGGATTAACGGCAGTGCTCTGGTATTTCCGCACGTAAGGAGAGAATGTATGAAACGATATAAAGCGAAAATTGCTTACGATGGTTCTGGATTTGCAGGATATCAGATCCAACCTGATTCACGTACTGTTCAGCAGGAATTGTTGACGGTGTTAAAGAGAATCCATAAAGGCGAAGCCATTCAAGTGGTGGCGAGCGGCCGCACCGATGCGAAAGTGCATGCTACAGGACAGGTGATCCATTTTGACAGTCCGCTTGATATTCCGTTGAACGGTTGGCTGAAAGCGCTCAATGTGCTTCTGCCTGAAGATATCCGGGTACATGATATTGAAGAAACGGACCCCGCATTTCATGCCAGGTATCATACCAGCGGAAAAACCTATCGCTATAAATGGAACCGCAGCAAAGTCATCAGCCCATTTACGCGGAACTATCTGGTACATGTAAAGCAGCTGCCGGATGTTGCTCAAATGAGGATTGCTTCAAAAGCGATTCTTGGTACGCATGATTTTTCAAGTTTTTGTGCAGCGAATACTGGAGTAGTGGATAAAGTCCGGACAATCCGTCACTTGGAGTTTGAAGAGCATGGCGAAGAACTGCATATGGTCATTGAAGGCTCCGGGTTTTTGTATAATATGGTCCGCATTATTGCCGGCACTTTGATGGAAGTGGGAATCGGCAGAAGAGACGCTTCAGAGCTGGCGGAAATTGTTGGAGCGGCGGACCGGAGCAGAGCCGGGAAAACGGCAGCTGCACATGGTTTATACCTGGAAAATGTGGAGTACGAAAGCTGAAGCAACTTTTCCAGGTGTTTTTGGAAAAACCCTTGACTTTAGACACCATTCGTTATATGATGATGTATGGTATTTTCATTACCCCCACGATATGCCCCGGAAGGTTATTAGTGTTAAGGGATAACGAAAAAACGGAACAACGGAACGAACATGCAACAAAGGAACAAAGGAACATGATTATAAAAGAGATGATATTTTAGGAGGACAATATACATGCGTACAACATTCATGGCTAAAGGTCACGAAGTAGAGCGTAAATGGTTGGTTGTCGATGCAGAAGGGCAAACTCTTGGTCGTTTGGCTTCTGAAGTCGCTTCAATCCTACGCGGTAAATACAAACCAACATTCACACCAAACGTTGACACAGGTGACCACGTGATCATCATCAACGCTGAAAAGATTCACCTTACTGGTAACAAATTAGCTGACAAAATTTACTACCGCCACACTCAATACACAGGTGGTTTGAAACAACGTACAGCTCTTGAAATGCGTACAAAATACCCGACAAAAATGCTTGAATTGGCTATTAAAGGGATGCTTCCTAAAAACACTTTAGGTCGTCAACAGTTCAAAAAATTACACGTTTATGCTGGATCAGAACATAACCACCAAGCACAACAACCAGAAGCTTATACACTTCGCGGATAATAATTAGTAAATAAGAGGAGGATACACCTTTGGCACAAGTTCAATATATTGGTACAGGTCGCCGTAAAAACTCTACAGCTCGCGTACGTTTAGTACCAGGAGACGGCACAATTACAATCAACAACCGTGACGTATCGGATTACGTTCCATACGAAACACTTGAACAAATCATCAAACAACCACTAGTAACTACTGAAACTCTAGGTAGCTATGACGTACTTGTAAACGTAAGAGGCGGAGGCTTTACAGGTCAAGCTGGAGCAGTACGCCACGGAATTGCACGCGCTCTACTTACTGTAGATCCTGCTTTCCGTGCTGCTTTGAAATCAGCTGGATTCTTAACTCGTGACCCACGTATGAAAGAACGTAAGAAACCAGGTCTTCGTTCAGCTCGTCGTGCACCTCAGTTCTCAAAACGTTAATTTTACAGAAACCCCTTTTCTCTCTGGAGAAAAGGGGTTTTGTTTGTTTATACGGCTTTGAAATGGAGCAAGCCCTTCCGCTTTTCTTCAGGTCCAGCTGCAGGAGCCAGCTTCTCGGATCGTAAGCCAACCCAGCTGTGTGGCAAAAAGCGTTTTCTATAAAAGACAGAATAGATTTAAAATGAAAATGTCTATGTTATACTTTAGGGTGAGCAAAAGTGATAGGGAGTGTAGGATATGTTAACTGAAATTCAAGTTCGCGAAGTACTCGGAGAGTTACAAGATCCGTTTTTACATAGATCGCTGACGGAAACAAACGGCATAACGTCTGTGAAAATAAAAGAAGAAAAAAATCACGTGAGTGTTAAATTGGCGATTGCAAAAACCAATACACCTGAACAAATGCAATTGCAAATGAAAGTGGTTGATGTGCTGAAAGGAGCGGGAGCAGACTCTGTCGGCATCCGTTTTGAAGAACTGGCACCGGAGACGCTAGCTCAGTTCCGCGGAACAGCAAGCGAATCGGAAGCGCAGGACTTGCTTTCACCCTTGAACAAAGTAGAATTCATTTCGATTGCGAGCGGAAAAGGCGGCGTCGGAAAATCAACGGTTTCCGTTAACTTGGCGATTGCACTAGCGCGCCTTGGCAAGAAAGTCGGCTTGATTGATGCTGACATTTACGGTTTTAGTGTTCCGGATATGATGGGTATTGATAAAGTCCCTGTAGTCCGTGGAGAAACGATTATTCCGGTAGAGCGTTTTGGTGTGAAAGTTATTTCGATGGGCTTCTTCGTGGAAGACAATATGCCCGTGGTATGGCGTGGCCCAATGCTAGGAAAAGTTCTGGATCAATTTTTCCGTGACGTGGAATGGGGAGATCTCGACTATCTACTATTGGACTTGCCACCAGGAACAGGCGATGTAGCATTGGATATCCACCAGATGCTACCGGCATCCAAAGAGATCGTTGTTACCACTCCGCATCCGACGGCTGCTTTTGTAGCTGCGCGTGCTGGCGCTATGGCGATTCAAACAGACCACGAAGTACTAGGGGTTATCGAGAACATGTCTTGGTTTGAGAGCAAAGAAACAGGCAAAAGAGAATATCTATTTGGCCAAGGCGGCGGCCCAAAACTTGCTGAAGAATTGCAAGTGCCTTTGCTTGGACAAATTCCTTTAGGCCAACCAGATTGGAATGAAGCAGACTTTGCTCCGTCGGTATACTTGGAAGACCATCCAACAGGAAAAATTTATGGTGAAATTGCGGAACAGATTCTCGCTCAATTCGCTAAAAAATAAAATTAGAAGTCCGGAGTCGGAGTCGACTTCCGGGCTTTTCTTTGATATTTGACAAATTGTCACGACTTTCAAGCATTGTTCACATCAAACTTGTGCGGCCGATGGATTTTTTTATTGCGGGTTGATACAATCTTAAGAGGATTTCAAACAATGGAGGCATTAACGTGACAATACGAAACTGGGTTAAGTTTTTCTTTAAAGCACTTTTAATCGGTGGGGGAGTAACCGGTATCCTGGGCATATTCATCCGCTGGAACGATATATTTTCTAAGCCGGTAGCAAACGGAGAATGGGGAGAAGTGATTGCCGGGTTTGTCTGGATGGTCATTATTGGACTGACAATGAGTATTATCAGTCAATTGTGTTTCTTCGCTTATTTGACGGTGCATCAAATCGGGATGAATATTTTCCGCACGCTGCGGTTATGGAATTGGGTCCAAGTTTTAATTATTGTGGTAGTGGTTTTAGATTTAATCGTTTTCCGGTTTGCACCGAATGCAGAAACGGTTGGACAGGTTTGGCTGTATGGAGTGTTGTTAGCGATTCTGCTTATTACCGCATTTATAACAGCATACTTCAAAGCGAAATGGACCAATAAAGAAACGTTTATCTCGGCTTTATTCTTTATGATTGTAATTACGACAGTTGAATGGCTTCCGGCATTAATGGTTGAGGAAGGAAATATTGATAGCTGGGTTACATTATTGCTGTTCCCTTTTTTAGCAGTCAATGCTTATCAGTTATTAGTTTTGCCGAAATACAATGCACAGTCAGATGTTGATCGCCAGAGACTGGAAGAAAGACGAGCGGCACGTAAAGCTGGGGCGCAAGCAAAAGCGAAAAAATAAAAAAAGACCTTAAACTTTTCTAATATATAGAAGAAGTTTAAGGCCTTTTTTATTATTTGCTAAGTTGCAAGGGAAAGTGATTAGGAAGAGTAATAATGAAAATGCAATAAAGAATAAAATTTCAGAAAATGATAAAGCTCACTGATGATCGAATTATAGCCGAGAAAAGTTGGGTGTGGATTTGTAGAAGAAGCGCATAGGGACGGGCTTTAACGGCAGGTGAGTGAAAGGAAAGCAAAAAGAAAAAAGAACTTCAGAAAAAACTTTCTTAAATGTGTTGACAGGAATATAAACATGCTTTAATATAATAAAAGTCGCCAAGCAACAACGAACAACACAAACAAAAACGGCGACGCACAATGAACCTTGAAAACTGAACAGCAAAACGTCAACAAAAATTGTTGAAGCGCCTTGGCGCGACAACGAATTTTCTGCGGGGATCGTCGCAAAGCGATCCGCGCAACTTTACTGATCAGCGCAAGCAGATCAAGCGAGATTGTGCGCATTCGTGCGGCAATCGCGCCAGCAGAACATTGAGCAATCGATTTCTTCTATAATGGAGAGTTTGATCCTGGCTCAGGACGAACGCTGGCGGCGTGCCTAATACATGCAAGTCGAGCGGAAAATTTGGAGCTTGCTCCAAGTTTTCAGCGGCGGACGGGTGAGTAACACGTGGGCAACCTGCCCTGCAGTTCGGGATAACTCCGGGAAACCGGGGCTAATACCGGATAGGTTCGGCTCCCGCCTGGGAGCCGACGGAAAGACGGCTCACGCTGTCGCTGCTGGATGGGCCCGCGGCGCATTAGCTAGTTGGGGGGGTAACGGCCTCCCAAGGCCACGATGCGTAGCCGACCTGAGAGGGTGATCGGCCACACTGGGACTGAGACACGGCCCAGACTCCTACGGGAGGCAGCAGTAGGGAATCTTCCGCAATGGACGCAAGTCTGACGGAGCAACGCCGCGTGAGTGATGAAGGTTTTCGGATCGTAAAACTCTGTTGTAAGGGAAGAAACCGTGCCGGAGTAACTGCCGGCACCTTGACGGTACCTTACCAGAAAGCCACGGCTAACTACGTGCCAGCAGCCGCGGTAATACGTAGGTGGCAAGCGTTGTCCGGAATTATTGGGCGTAAAGCGCGCGCAGGCGGTCCTTTAAGTCCGATGTGAAAGCCCACGGCTCAACCGTGGAGGGTCATTGGAAACTGGGGGACTTGAGTGCAGAAGAGGAAAGTGGAATTCCATGTGTAGCGGTGAAATGCGTAGAGATGTGGAGGAACACCAGTGGCGAAGGCGACTTTCTGGTCTGTAACTGACGCTGAGGCGCGAAAGCGTGGGGAGCAAACAGGATTAGATACCCTGGTAGTCCACGCCGTAAACGATGAGTGCTAAGTGTTAGGGGGTTTCCGCCCCTTAGTGCTGCAGCTAACGCATTAAGCACTCCGCCTGGGGAGTACGGCCGCAAGGCTGAAACTCAAAGGAATTGACGGGGGCCCGCACAAGCGGTGGAGCATGTGGTTTAATTCGAAGCAACGCGAAGAACCTTACCAGGTCTTGACATCCCGCTGCCCGCCTTGGAGACAAGGCTTTCCCTTCGGGGACAGCGGTGACAGGTGGTGCATGGTTGTCGTCAGCTCGTGTCGTGAGATGTTGGGTTAAGTCCCGCAACGAGCGCAACCCTTGATCTTAGTTGCCAGCATTCAGTTGGGCACTCTAAGGTGACTGCCGGTGACAAACCGGAGGAAGGTGGGGATGACGTCAAATCATCATGCCCCTTATGACCTGGGCTACACACGTGCTACAATGGACGGTACAAAGGGTCGCCAACCCGCGAGGGGGAGCCAATCCCAGAAAACCGTTCTCAGTTCGGATTGCAGGCTGCAACTCGCCTGCATGAAGCCGGAATCGCTAGTAATCGTGGATCAGCATGCCACGGTGAATACGTTCCCGGGCCTTGTACACACCGCCCGTCACACCACGAGAGTTTGTAACACCCGAAGTCGGTGAGGTAACCCCTTGTGGGAGCCAGCCGCCGAAGGTGGGACAGATGATTGGGGTGAAGTCGTAACAAGGTAGCCGTATCGGAAGGTGCGGCTGGATCACCTCCTTTCTAAGGATTCTTTCGGAACGGAACCTGCCGGTTCCGGTTGACGTTTTGCGTTCGGTTTTGAAGGTTCACACCTTGGCAGCGATGCCTTTTTTTGTGACTTTCAACAACTTGTTCTTTGAAAACTGGATATGACGACATTGAAACAAACGAAACAAGCAACACAAGTGATGAGACCGAGTGATCGGTCGACTTTCTAGGTAACCAACTTGGTTAAGTTAGAAAGGGCGCACGGTGGATGCCTTGGCACTAGGAGCCGAAGAAGGACGGCACTAACACCGATATGCTCCGGGGAGCTGTAAGTGAGCATTGATCCGGAGATTTCCGAATGGGGGAACCCCCTGCCCGTAATGGGGCAGGATCCATGTGTGAATTCATAGCACATGAGAAGGCAGACCCAGGGAACTGAAACATCTAAGTACCTGGAGGAACAGAAAGCAAATGCGATTCCCTGAGTAGCGGCGAGCGAAACGGGAACAGCCCAAACCAAGAGGCTTGCCTCTTGGGGTTGTAGGACACTCAATACGGAGTTACAAAAGCACGCGTTAGGCGAAGCGACCTGGAACGGTCCGCGACACTGGGTAACAGCCCCGTAGCCGAAAAGGCGTGCCCTCCTGAGTGGATCCTGAGTACGGCGGAACACGTGAAATTCCGTCGGAATCCGGGAGGACCATCTCCCAAGGCTAAATACTCCCTAGTGACCGATAGTGAACCAGTACCGTGAGGGAAAGGTGAAAAGCACCCCGGAAGGGGAGTGAAACAGATCCTGAAACCGTGTGCCTACAACTAGTCAAAGCCCGTTCATGGGTGATGGCGTGCCTTTTGTAGAATGAACCGGCGAGTTACGATTGCATGCAAGGTTAAGATGAGAAGTCGGAGCCGCAGCGAAAGCGAGTCTGAACAGGGCGAATGAGTATGCAGTTGTAGACCCGAAACCAGGTGATCTACCCATGTCCAGGGTGAAGGTAAGGTAACACTTACTGGAGGCCCGAACCCACGCACGTTGAAAAGTGCGGGGATGAGGTGTGGGTAGCGGAGAAATTCCAATCGAACCTGGAGATAGCTGGTTCTCTCCGAAATAGCTTTAGGGCTAGCCTCAAGATTGAGAATCCTGGAGGTAGAGCACTGTTTGGACTAGGGGCCCATCCCGGGTTACCGAATTCAGACAAACTCCGAATGCCAGTGATTTATGCTTGGGAGTCAGACTGCGAGTGATAAGATCCGTAGTCAAGAGGGAAACAGCCCAGACCACCAGCTAAGGTCCCCAAATATCCGTTAAGTGGAAAAGGATGTGGCGTTGCTTAGACAACCAGGATGTTGGCTTAGAAGCAGCCATCATTTAAAGAGTGCGTAATAGCTCACTGGTCGAGTGACACTGCGCCGAAAATGTACCGGGGCTAAACGGATTACCGAAGCTGTGGATGGACATCAACGATGTCCGTGGTAGGAGAGCGTTCTAAGGGCGTTGAAGCGGAACCGGAAGGATTCGTGGAGCGCTTAGAAGTGAGAATGCCGGTATGAGTAACGAAAGACGGGTGAGAATCCCGTCCACCGAATGCCCAAGGTTTCCTGAGGAAGGCTCGTCCGCTCAGGGTCAGTCGGGACCTAAGTCGAGGCCGATAGGCGTAGACGATGGACAACAGGTTGATATTCCTGTACCACCTCCCCGCCGTTTGAGCAATGGGGGGACGCAGAAGGATAAGGCGAGCGCGCCGTTGGTTGAGCGCGTCCAAGCCGTGAGGCGGGAAATGAGGCAAATCCCATTTCCATAACGTTGAGCGGTGACGGCAAGGGGCGTATGCCCTGGAGTCCCTGATTTCACACTGCCAAGAAAAGCCTCTAGCGAGGCGGGAGGTGCCCGTACCGCAAACCGACACAGGTAGGCGAGAAGAGAATTCTAAGGTGAGCGAGTGAACTCTCGTTAAGGAACTCGGCAAAATGACCCCGTAACTTCGGGAGAAGGGGTGCTCTGGTAGGGTGAAAAGCCCGAGAGAGCCGCAGTGAATAGGCCCAGGCGACTGTTTAGCAAAAACACAGGTCTCTGCCAAACCGTAAGGTGACGTATAGGGGCTGACGCCTGCCCGGTGCTGGAAGGTTAAGGGGAGTGCTTAGCGCAAGCGAAGGTGCGAACTGAAGCCCCAGTAAACGGCGGCCGTAACTATAACGGTCCTAAGGTAGCGAAATTCCTTGTCGGGTAAGTTCCGACCCGCACGAAAGGCGTAACGATCTGGGCACTGTCTCAACGAGAGACTCGGTGAAATTATAGTACCTGTGAAGATGCAGGTTACCCGCGACAGGACGGAAAGACCCCGTGGAGCTTTACTGTAGCCTGATATTGACTTTTGGTGCAACTTGTACAGGATAGGTAGGAGCCTTTGAGCCCGGAGCGCCAGCTTCGGGGGAGGCGTCGGTGGGATACTACCCTGGTTGTATTGAAATTCTAACCCGCACCCCTGATCGGGGTGGGAGACAGTGTCAGGCGGGCAGTTTGACTGGGGCGGTCGCCTCCTAAAGAGTAACGGAGGCGCCCAAAGGTTCCCTCAGAATGGTTGGAAATCATTCGCAGAGTGTAAAGGCACAAGGGAGCTTGACTGCGAGACGGACAGGTCGAGCAGGGTCGAAAGACGGGCTTAGTGATCCGGTGGTTCCGCATGGAAGGGCCATCGCTCAACGGATAAAAGCTACCCCGGGGATAACAGGCTTATCTCCCCCAAGAGTCCACATCGACGGGGAGGTTTGGCACCTCGATGTCGGCTCATCGCATCCTGGGGCTGTAGTCGGTCCCAAGGGTTGGGCTGTTCGCCCATTAAAGCGGTACGCGAGCTGGGTTCAGAACGTCGTGAGACAGTTCGGTCCCTATCCGTCGCGGGCGCAGGAAATTTGAGAGGAGCTGTCCTTAGTACGAGAGGACCGGGATGGACACACCGCTGGTGTACCAGTTGTTCCGCCAGGGGCATCGCTGGGTAGCTATGTGTGGCCGGGATAAGTGCTGAAAGCATCTAAGCACGAAGCCCCCCTCAAGATGAGATTTCCCATTGCGCAAGCAAGTAAGATCCCTCAAAGACGATGAGGTAGATAGGTTCGGGGTGGAAGCGCGGCGACGCGTGCAGCTGACGAATACTAATCGATCGAGGACTTAACCAAACTGTTTGTTTCAACTGTCGCATATCCGGTTTTGAGGGCGCAAGCACTCATGTCCAGTGATGATGGCAAAGAGGCCACACCCGTTCCCATCCCGAACACGGCAGTTAAGCTCTTTTGCGCCAATGGTAGTTGGGGGTTTCCCCCTGCGAGAGTAGGACATTGCTGGGCCATTTTATGTTTTTTTATGCCGTAATGATTCTTTTGCCTTGCTTCCATAGCTCAGCAGGTAGAGTGCTTCCATGGTAAGGAAGAGGTCACCGGTTCGAACCCGGTTGGAAGCTTTTGTTTTATAAGGTTTCTGTAAACGGGAAAAACACTTTTTTTTAAGGCCCCTTGGTCAAGCGGTTAAGACACCGCCCTTTCACGGCGGTAACACGGGTTCGAATCCCGTAGGGGTCACCATTCTTTATATTTAAAGTGGAGGATTAGCTCAGCTGGGAGAGCATCTGCCTTACAAGCAGAGGGTCGGCGGTTCGATCCCGTCATCCTCCACCATATTTTTTCGGTGGGGTAGCGAAGTGGCTAAACGCGGCGGACTGTAAATCCGCTCCTTCGGGTTCGGCAGTTCGAATCTGCCCCCCACCACCAGTTTTATATTTGCCATTGGGGTATAGCCAAGCGGTAAGGCAACGGGTTTTGATCCCGTCATGCCCTGGTTCGAATCCAGGTACCCCAGCCATTTTTTATTTTGAGCCATTAGCTCAGTTGGTAGAGCATCTGACTTTTAATCAGAGGGTCGAAGGTTCGAATCCTTCATGGCTCATTTTATTTTCCTGCGCCAGTTCAGCGCGGGGCCTTAGCTCAGCTGGGAGAGCGCGACGCTGGCAGCGTCGAGGTCAGGGGTTCGAGCCCCCTAGGCTCCATTGTTCCATGTGTATTTGTACTATCCATGTGTAAAAAGCCCGTATCCAATTTATTGGATACGGGCTTTTTTTATACACCGATATATTCCGATTGCGGCCGAAATATCACATTATCTTGTTGCTGTTCCATAGCATGAGCTGTCCAGCCGACGATTCGGGCCGCACTGAAGGTAGGAGTGAAAAGTATAGGTGCCATCGCAATCGAACGCATGATGGCAGCGGCATAGAATTCTACATTCGTGTAAAGCGCTCGGCCGGGTTTGTGCTGGTTCAGGAGGCGAATAATTTCTTTTTCTGCTGCCACAGCTAAATCTAGCCATGGATCGGCTCCTTGTAAAGCGAGACATTTTTCTCTTAGGATAATCGAACGTGGATCTTCGGTGCGGTAAATACGGTGGCCAAAACCCATGATTTTTTCACCGTTTTCCAGTTTCTTTAAGATGATGGATTCAATTTGTTCAGGAACGTTAATTTCTTCCAGCAAATCAATTACTCCGGAAGGCGCCCCTCCATGGAGAGGGCCTTTCATGGTACCGATGGCAGAAGTGATAGCGGAAGTAAGGTCCGACTCTGTCGATATGGTAACCCGTGCCGCAAAGGTAGAGGCATTCATTCCGTGCTCCATCGTTAACTTCAAATAAGTCTCCAATGCTTCTGTCTGCGCTTCAGTTGGCAGTTTTCCGTTTATCATCCATAGATAGTTGGCGGTATGGCTTAAATCACTGCGCGGCTCAATAAAATCTTCTTTCAGCTTTAACCGGAAAAGAAGCGCTGTCAGCACAGGGAAGGCTGCAGTTAATGCTATTGCTTGTTCTTCAATCGGCAAGCGGGTAAAGTCATCATGGCTGTATGCGGAGATTAAGGTACGCAAGCCATCCATCAATGAAGCTTCTCGAGGTAAAAGCTTTGCTGTTTCACTTATATGAACAGGGATCTGGCGATGCTTGTGGAGTTGGCTTTTCAATTCCTTCAGTTCCTGTTCCGAAGCGTTGTGGCCATGCCACAAGAAATAAGCCACTTCTTCAAATGATTTCCCCTGTATCGCTTCGTCCACCTCTTTGCCGCGGTAGCGCAATTCTCCTTTTTCCCCATCGACAGAAGCGATTTTTGTCTGAACAGCTGTGACTCCCTTTAATCCTTTCTGAAACATTTTAATTCCTCCTTTTTTTCTATCATACTGCTAACTATTGATAATGAAAATTAAAGATATATAATTAAAACAATTCAAATTATTAATTAAAAAAGGAGAACAGTATGGAAATATCCTGGCTAAGAACTTTTGTGGATGCTGCTGAAACGCTGAATTTCAGAAAAACCTCTGAACGATTGTTGATGTCCCAGCCTAGTGTAACAGTTCATATTCGATTGTTAGAAGAAAGTCTAGGCCTCTTGTTATTCAAAAGGGAAAAGAACCGGGTTGCATTAACAGAAGAAGGGCGCCATTTTTACGGAAAAGCCCAACTTATATTGGCGCAGCTTGATCAAAGTGTAGAAGAACTCCAAGCGTTTGCCAGGGTTATCGGAAAAAATGGACACTTGCCATTTCTCCTTTAATGGCGGAAACCATTTTGCCATATATTTTAAAATCATTTACGAAAGACCACCCGGATTTGGAACTGGTCATTCAAGTGGAAGAGTCGGAGCTGATTGAAGGTCTAGTCGAAATGGAACAAGTATCGGCTGGTATTTCTGCCTTGCCTCCTAAACGCCATAACGTTGTCCATGAGACAGTTTACAGCGATCCGATTCTTTTTATCTTGCCGAGGGATGCATACGACGATGAAACTGGTCCTGCTGTATCAGGGGAAGCAGCGCTGCAGTCCACTTTTTTATTTACCCATCACCATCCGGCTTATTGGGATGAATTGCTATTGAAATTGCGTCTCCATGTAACCGGCATACGGACGATGAAAGTTACGCAAGCCCATATTGCAAAACGCTTTATCCAAGAAGGGCTTGGAGTATCCTTTTTGCCGAAATCGATGGTCCGGCGGGAATTGATCGAAGGGCGTTTAATGGATGCCCATTTTGATTTGTTTCCGCTGCCGACCGTCTCCACTTATTTTTTGGCAAAAGAATTTGGAGAACTTGAGAAAGAATTTTTAAGAAGAATTCAATCGGTTTACTTTAATTGAAAAGGAGATGCGACATGATAATTGAACGGCCGAATATTCGCTTAAGATTATTAGAACGAGAAGATTTTAAAGCTCTATGGGAGTTGTATACGCCCCGGATTTTTGAACATATGCTGACGAAAGTAAAAAGCTATGAAGAGCTTGTCAAATGGCTGGAATCAGGTCTGAAAGCACCCAATGCAATGGTTTTTGTGGTGGAAGATCCGAATACAGGAAAAATTATGGGAACGACCCGCATTTATGCAATCGATGAAGCGAATAAAAGCTGTGAAATTGGTTCTACATTTTATGCAGAAGCTGCCCAGCAGACTCATGTGAATACAGCTGTTAAATACGCCTTACTCCGCTATTGTTTTGAGGAGCAGAGCATGATTCGTGTGCAATTTAAAACGGATGCTGAAAATATCGCTTCACAGAAAGCGCTGGAGCGAATAGGAGCTGTAAAAGAAGGAACGCTCCGCAATGAACGGATTCGCTCTACCGGAAAGCCGAGAGATGCGGTAGTTTATTCGATTATTGAATCGGAATGGCCGGCTATAAAAAACAGATTAGAAATAATAATGAATAAATATACTTGATTTTGTCTGGTTGAGCCAATGCTTCCTTAGCAGGTACAATAGATTCATCTTGATAAGGGGGATAAAATAATGAATAAATTAAACGTTTCTATTATAGGAGTTCCAATGGACCATGGCCAAAACCGCCGTGGAGTCGATATGGGGCCAAGTGCTATCCGCTATGCAGGAGTTGTGGAACGGATTGAGAACTTAGGGCATACGGTGAAAGATGAAGGGGACATCCAAATCGGCCATGCAGACGGATCCATTGATACAGATACAAATTTGCGCAATTTAAAAGTGGTTACAGATGCTACTGAAGCGTTAGGAGCAAAAGTGTTTGAAGTTGCAGAAGCAGGGAATTTTCCGCTCGTTCTTGGCGGAGACCACAGCATTGCAATCGGGACGCTTGCAGGCATTTCTGAACGCCACGAAAACTTGGGTGTTATTTGGTATGATGCCCATGCTGATATGAATACAAGTGAAACATCACCATCCGGCAATATTCATGGAATGCCTTTAGCAGCCAGCTTTGGGCTTGGGCATGAACAATTAACGAATATCCGTGGGTATTCACCAAAAGTGAAGCCGGAAAACATCGTAATCATTGGTGCCCGTTCTGTCGATCCAGGAGAACGCGAATTGATCAAAGAGCGCGGCATTCGCGTCTACAGCATGCATGAACTTGATAAAATGGGAATGAATGCTGTAATTGATGATGCAATTCAATATTTAAAAGAAGAACGCCGGACAGATGCCGTACATCTATCACTTGATTTAGATGGTATTGATCCGATGTATACTCCAGGGGTTGGGACGCCGGTTCCAGGCGGCATCACTTACCGGGAAAGCCATTTGGCAATGGAATTACTGCATGATGCCGAAATTATTACTTCTGCTGAGTTTGTAGAAGTGAATCCGATTCTTGATGAAAAAAACCGGACTGCGGACGTAGCAGTTGCGCTTATCGGTTCATTGCTTGGCGAAAAATTACTGTAACACTCTAAAACAGGCGAAAGCCTGTTTTTTTTGTGTTTTAATACGTTTTTATTATTTATATGCCTAAAGGTAAACTATCTGGAAATAAGTTGGATTTTTTTGACGTGAATTTGGTACGATAGAAAGAGAAAAAATAAATGAAACTTTTTGAAAAGCAATCCGTATATAAAAGACAGCCGCATAGGCGGAGGGAAATGAGATCATGGATGCGTTAGTCAATAAACGAATAAAAAAAGTATTAAAAGGCGATCAGAACGCATTCGCCGAAATCGTTGAGCTGTATCAGCATCAACTTTACCAAATCTGTTACCGCATGCTTGGCAATAAGCATGAGGCAGAAGACATTGCACAGGAAGCGTTTACGCGTGCCTATGTGAATCTTCATACATTCGATCAAAACCGCAAATTTTCGACATGGCTTTACCGTATAGCCACGAATTTATGCATTGACCGGATCCGCAAAAAAAAGCCGGACTTTCATCTGGATGCGGAAGTGCGCGGGACGGAAGGCTTGAACATGTACTCGTCTATTGCCAGCGATGACCAGCTTCCTGAAGAAGAATTGATGCGGATGGAAGTGCAGGAGCGGGTGCAGTACGAGATAAGCCGCTTGCCAGATAAGTACCGTGCCGCTATTGTATTAAAGTACATCGAAGAATTGCCGCTGGCGGAAATCAGCGAAATTTTGGATTTGCCGCTAGGTACCGTGAAAACGCGGATACACCGGGGAAGAGAAGCTCTTCGGAAGCAATTGAGCAATTTGTAGGAGGCGAGCACCATGAATACGTGTCCGGAAAAAATCATCCATTTCATGGACGATTATTTAGATGGGGATCTTAACCCCGCTGATGAAGCTGTTCTGAAAGAGCATTTGGAAAGCTGCATCGACTGCCGGAAACTATACCACGAGTTAACCAAAACGATCGCATTTGTCCAAAGTGCATCACATATACAAGCATCATCTGATTTTGTTCAAAAGACAATGCAACGGCTGCCAAAAGAAAGGCAGCGCATCGGAATCCAGCGCTGGATCAGACAACACCCGCTGCTAACAGCTGCCGCACTTTTTTGTTTGCTGATGAGCGCAACTTTGTTCTCGAATTTCAATAATGATCAGCAGTTTGCTTTCACAAAACAGCCTAATTTAGTTGTAGAAGGTGAAACAGTGGTGGTCCCTGAAGGCGAAGTGGTCACCGGGGATTTGACGATCCGCAATGGCGATTTGCGTGTAGAAGGCGAATTGCACGGCGACGCGACTATTGTCAATGGTCAGTATATGGCTTCTTCTGGCGTGATTACAGGAGAAATCGAAGAAATTGATAAAGCCTTCGAGTGGCTTTGGTTTACGATTAAAGATGGCGTTAAAGACGCTGCCTCCATTTTCAACGCAGGCGATAAAGAGAATGAAAAGTAGAGCCTATCCTCATTGAAGGATAGGTTTTTTCAATGAAGGCAAGGAGAATTTACTTATGATATACTGATTTATATGCAGATGTGGAAAAGCGAGGGTTGCAGATGCCGTTTTTGGAGAACTTAACAAACCAGACACCACTCGAACTTTTAGTAAATGTCATTGATATTTTATTAGTATGGTTCGTTATATATAAGCTGATTACGATTATTAAAGGGACGAAAGCGGTCCAGTTATTAAAAGGAATATTTTTTATCGTCATTGCGTATCTGATTACACAAGCACTCAATTTGGAAACACTTGGCTGGGTCATGCAACAAGTGTTGAATTGGGGCTTCCTGGCAATTATTATTATTTTTCAGCCAGAAATGAGGCGGGCGCTTGAACAGCTTGGCCGTGGCAAACTGTTTTCAAGCAGCCAGCTGAATGAGGAATCTGAACGCAACCGGTTGATTGAGGCGATGTCAAAATCCGTAAGTTATATGGCGAAACGCCGGATTGGTGCGCTTATTTCTATTGAACGGGAAACGGGCTTGAGTGAATATATAGAGACCGGTATCCCGATGAACTCAGACATTACATCAGAGTTGTTGATCAATTTATTTATTCCAAATACCCCATTGCATGACGGTGCTGTCATTGTGCAGAAAAACCGAATTGCCGCTGCTGCCTGCTATTTACCGTTGTCAGAAAGTCCTTTTATCTCAAAAGAACTTGGAACCCGCCACCGTGCAGCACTCGGAATCAGTGAAGTGACTGATGCTATTACGATTATTGTGTCAGAAGAAACGGGTGCAATCAGCCTTACGGCAAACGGAGATTTGCATCGCAATTTGTCACTCGAAGATTTTGAAGTGAAATTGCGCCGAATCTGGTTTGGAGCCGTCCAGCAGCCAGCTGATTCTTCCCGATGGAACTGGAGGGGGAAAAAAAATGGATAAATTGATGGACAGCCCTTGGTTTTTGCGGATTATGGCCCTCCTGCTGGCATTTCTTTTGTTCTTTTCGGTTAAAGCAGATGAAGACGCTGTAAATTCAGCGAATAATGGCACGATAACCGAAGAAATTGAAGACGTAGAGCTTGAGGTTTTTTATGGGGACACCAACTTGATGGTCAGTGGGTTGCCTGAGACAGTGGATTTAACAATTTCAGGTCCTACAAGTACTGTACAAACTGCACGGCAACTGAAGGATTTTACATTGTTTGTGGATTTGCGCAATATGACGATTGGTGAACACCGCGTGCCAATCCAGACTGAAAATTTTTCGGAACAGCTGCGGGTTCAAATTAATCCGGCGTTTGTGGACATTACGATTGAAGAGCGGGTCACACAGGAGTTCCGCATTGACCCTGAAATGAATGAACGCTTATTGCGAGAAGGGTTTGTGTTGGAGGAAATTACAGCGGATCCAAATAGCGTCACTGTCACAGGGCCGAAAAGCGTGATTGATGCTATCAGTTTTGTAAAAGCCACTGTTACAGGTGAGCAGGGAGTTAATGAATCGTTTACAACAGAAGCCCGGGTCCGGGTACTCGCAAACGATTTGACAAAGCTTGAAAATGTAGAGATTGAACCTGAAGTGGTAAAGGTTTCGGTTGAAATACAGGAATACAGCAAAGAAGTGCCAGTTGTTATCAAAGAGAATGGAACACCGCCAACCGGAATAAGGATTGACGAGCTTATTCCATCCAGCAAAACTGTTCGGGTATACGGTCCGAAGAATGCAGTTGATCCATTGAATGAGTACGTGGTGGAAGTAAATACCGGCGTCATTACTCCGACAGATACAACGATAGAAACGGAGTTGAAAGCACCGAAAGGGACTACATCCGTCACTCCGGCTGATATGACAGTGGAAGCTGAAATTACAGTGGATGAGACAGTTGAAGCGCCTGACGGAGTGGAAAAACCAGAAGTATCAGAGAATTCTTCTTCGTAATGCTAAGGCGAGGATATGAATTTGGGATGGAACATGTATAATGGAGCGAGATAATGCTATAGATTGAAGGAGAGAAAAGAATGGGAAAATATTTTGGAACTGATGGGGTGCGGGGCGTCGCGAACAGTGAATTGACACCTGAACTGGCATTTAAATTAGGACGTTTTGGCGGATATATTTTAACGAAAAGCTCGAAAGAAAAGCCTAAAGTATTAATTGGCCGGGATACCCGGATTTCAGGAGAAATGCTTGAAGGGGCACTTGCGGCAGGACTCCTGTCTGTTGGAGCAGAAGTAATGCGCCTTGGCGTTATCAGCACTCCTGGAGTAGCATACTTGACGCGTGTGATGAGTGCAGAAGCAGGCGTCATGATTTCAGCTTCACACAATCCGGTAGAAGACAATGGCATTAAATTTTTTGGTTCGGATGGATTTAAATTATCCGATGAGCAGGAGCTGGAAATTGAAGCATTGCTTGATGGCGAAGAAGATACACTCCCGCGCCCTACTGGAGGAGACTTAGGCAGCATCACCGATTATTTTGAAGGCGGCCAAAAGTACATCCAGTATTTGAAACAGACTGTGGATGAAGAGTTCACGGGCATCCATGTGGCACTTGATTGCGCACATGGAGCAACATCTTCTCTTGCAACGCATGTATTCGCTGATTTGGATGCGGACATTTCATCAATGGGCGCTTCTCCGAATGGCTTGAATATTAACGATAAAGTAGGATCAACCCACCCTGAAAAATTGGCTGAACTGGTTATCGCTAAAAAAGCGGATATCGGCTTGGCATTTGACGGCGACGGCGACCGCTTGATTGCGGTGGATGAAAAAGGCCAAATCGTTGATGGCGATCAGATTATGTACATAATCGCGAAACATTTGCATTCAGAAGGCCGGCTAAAGAAAAATACAGTTGTGTCGACTGTGATGAGCAATATGGGCTTTTATAAAGCATTGGAAGAGCACGGCATGGAAAGCAAGCAGACAGCTGTTGGTGACCGCTATGTCGTAGAAGAAATGAAGAAAAACGAATACAACCTTGGCGGCGAGCAGTCCGGCCACATCATCTTCTTAGACTACAATACAACAGGCGATGGCTTGTTGACCGGTCTTCAACTGGTGAATATCCTGAAAGTTACGGGCAAAAAATTATCCGATTTAGCAGCAGAAATGACAATTTTTCCTCAAAAGCTTGTCAATATCCGTGTAACGGATAAACATGCTGTTACAGAGAATTCAAAAGTGGCTGCTGTCATCACTGAAGTGGAAAGCGACATGAATGGAAATGGCCGTGTCTTAGTGCGTCCTTCTGGCACAGAGCCGCTTGTCCGGGTCATGGTGGAAGCAGCTTCTGGAGAAGACTGCGAGAGATATGTTGAGCAAATTGCTGAAGTAGTAAGAGCCGAAATGGGCTTAAACTAGTATAAGAAACCGGTTCAAAAGCTAGACGGCTTTTGAACCGGTTTTTTGGTATTATAAGGAGTAATTTTAATAAGATTTTATTGACGTGCGTTAAACGAAAAGGTATGATAAACTTGCCTAGGTTTAGGCCGCTAAAAAAGGGGGATAGTAATGCGTACAAGGAAAACAGTTAAAGCGCCAGTACTGGGGAAATCGGATGGACAAATCAATTCCGAGTAGACGAGGAGGAGGAGTATCGAGATTTCGGCGGATACCTCCCGGCCGCGAAGCCCGGTCGTAATATCCAGCATTTAAAGCAGTTGAGTGATCAGTTGTACAACGATGCGGATGGGCTCATGACAAGTGTTTGCCAAAATGGGCAAACGCTCATTTTGACTTATAGGAAAATGGAGGAATTAGATTATGTGTGGAATTGTCGGGTATATTGGAGAAAATGATTCAAAAGAAATTCTTTTAAAAGGTTTGGAAAGATTGGAGTACCGAGGTTACGATTCAGCAGGGATTGCTGTACGCAACGGCAAAGGCATTACGGTATTCAAAGAAAAAGGGCGCATTGCTGATTTGCGCGCAGTAGTGGAAGATGAAGTGGTTGGAACAAGCGGAATCGGCCATACACGCTGGGCCACTCACGGAAAACCGAATCGCGTAAACGCTCACCCTCATCAAAATGAAAACGACCGTTTTACATTGGTGCATAACGGAGTGATCGAAAACTATCATCACATTCAGCGCGATTACTTGGCTGGAGTGCAAATGGAATCAGACACAGATACAGAAGTCATTGTACAATTGATTGGCAAATTTGTAGCAGAAGGCATGACAACTCGGGAAGCATTCAGCAAAACATTGACTTTGCTAAAGGGTTCATACGCTATCGCTTTATTGGATGCTGAAGAAGAGCATACAATTTTCGTCGCGAAAAACAAAAGCCCGTTGCTAGTGGGACTTGGAGATGGCTTTAACGTCGTTGCAAGTGATGCCATGGCTATGCTTCAAATCACAGATCAATTCGTGGAATTGATGGACAAAGAAATCGTCATCGTGCGCAAAGACAGCGTGGATATTTTGACATTGGACGGCGAAAAAGTTAGCCGCCAGCCGTTCAAAGCTGAAATCGACATGAGCGATATTGAAAAAGGCACCTACCCTCATTATATGCTGAAAGAAATTGATGAGCAGCCGGCAGTGATGCGCAAAATCATTCAAGCTTACCAAGGCGCAGATGATAAATTAACGATCCAGCCTGAAATCATCCAAGCATTGAAAGATGCGGATCGTATCCATATCATCGCTGCAGGAACAAGCTATCATGCTGGATTGATCGGCAAGGAATACTTGGAGAAAATGGCAGGAATTCCAGTAGAAGTGCATGTATCAAGCGAATTTGGCTACAACATGCCGCTTCTTTCAGAAAAACCATTGTTTATTTTTATTTCCCAATCAGGAGAAACTGCTGACAGCCGCCAGGTATTGGTGAAGATCAAGAAATTGGGGCATCCGTCGTTGACTATCACCAACGTAGCCGGTTCTACACTTTCACGTGAAGCAGATTACACATTGTTATTGTATGCAGGACCAGAAATCGCAGTCGCTTCTACAAAAGCATATACAGCACAAATTGCTGTTCTTTCAATTCTGGCTGCGGTAACTGCAGAGTCCAAAGGCATCGACATCGGCTTTGACTTGGTGCAGGAACTGGGAATTGTAGCGAATGCAATCCAAGCACAAGTGGACATGAAAGAAGAAATGGAGCAAATTGCCCGCGATTTCCTTTCAACTACACGCAATTGCTTCTTTATCGGCCGCGTCATGGATTACTTTGTAGGCCTTGAAGGCGCATTGAAATTGAAAGAGATTTCGTATATCCAAGCGGAAGGCTTTGCTGGAGGCGAACTGAAACACGGTACGATTGCGTTAATCGAAGAAGGCACTCCGGTTATTGCGCTTGCAACGCAAGAAAAGGTTAACCTCAGCATTCGCGGAAACGTTAAAGAAGTGGCGGCTCGCGGTGCAAATCCTTGCATCATTTCTATGGAAGGCTTGCAAGAAGAAGGCGATAGCTTAGTTCTTCCGAAAGTCCATGAATTGCTGTCCCCGCTTGTATCGGTTATTCCGATGCAGTTGATCAGCTATTACGCAGCGCTTCACCGCGACTGTGACGTAGACAAGCCACGTAACTTGGCGAAATCGGTTACGGTTGAATAAAATAAGTTCTTTAAACGCCACTTACGACATTATGCCGTAAGTGGCATTTTTTATATTTTTGTTTAAGTGAAAGCTGGAAATAATTATATGAAAATAATAATAAATCCTTCATTTTTCTATTCTTAGAAAAAATCAAATTAATGGATATTGAATAGACCCTTTGAATGAGTTTGCCTATAAAAACTACAAGAAAACAAAAATTATGTTAAAATATAAAAGGAAGTGATTCACCCGTTTCAGCAACTGTTGCTGATGGGCGGAATTCATCTTTTTTTTTATTTTGAATGCTGGTTTTAAGCCTGCTTTATCCTCCCTAAAACTCCCGCTCGCCCCGCAAGGAAATAACAAAAACTTTCCTTCATCAACCGCATACTTACTAAACAGTCTTTGCTTGTCAATTAGGATAAAGCAGTATGATTTATTTTGCTTAAAACATGTTGTTCGAGATGAAAAACCAAATATTTGTGAAAGAAAGGAAGATGATTTTATGAGATCTGACATTACTGCAGATCAAAGATTGAAAGAAAAAGAATTTGTAAACAAACACAAACCAGAAAAAACTGCAGATTACACATTTGACCGTGTGCCAAGAGAGGAAAGGAAAATGGGCTGGTTAAGCATCACCAATATTACATTCGGGATTGCTACCGCTATTTTTTATTTTCAGATGGGAAGTGTCATGGCTTTGCAATTCGGAGCGGCCAATGCCATTATCTCAGCTATCTACGCGATTATCGTAGCAGGAATACTTGGAACGATTATTGTGTACCTGTCGGCTAAATCCGGCATGAACGTCAACTTATTATCCCGCGGAGGATTCGGTTATATCGGCGCCTCATTAACCTCGTTAATTTACGCTTCCAACTTTATCATGTACTGTGCGTTTGAAGGCATGATACTTGTGGCAGCTGTCCATGCATTTTTCCCCGCAATCCCCGTGTGGGCCCTGATCGTCATCTTTGGATCAATCGTCATTCCGTTAAACTGGTTTGGCATCAAGCAATTGGATAAGTTGCAAAAATGGTCTTTGCCCATTTTTGGTTTGTTTTTAATCGCTGCTATTGTGGTAGCGTTTAATCGCCCTTCTCTGTATGAAGGAAGTTTCTGGACCTACATGCCTGAAGGGGTTCAAATAGGCGGAACGGCGCTGCTGTTGTGCATAGGTATGCAACACGGCATCATGGGGCTGACTGCTTTGATCGCCTCTGATTACGCACGTTTCTTAAAACCAAAAGATATAAAAATCGGTTCAATCGCCATCGGATTTATTCCACAGATTTTCTGTTTCGGGGTAATGGGTGGCCTTGGCATCTGGTTTGGCGTTACTTTGGGTGAATCCAATCCCGGTGTTTATATCGTTGTCTTATTAGGTCTTGGCGGTGTGCTGTTTACGATGCTGACTCAAGTGCGCATTAACATCACGAATATCTATAGCAGTTCGTTGTCATTGTCGAGTTTCTTTGAAAATATGTTCAACTTTTCACCGGGCCGACGCTTCTGGGTAGTGGTTTCAGGCATTGTTGCCATCATGCTGATGCTTGGCGGCATTGTAGATCATTTAGGTGTAGCCATGACTTTCCAAGGCGTAGCGCTTATGACTTGGGCATCCATATTGGTGACCGATGCGCTTGTTGTAAAGAAAATGCTGAAAATCGGGCCTGGCTATTATGAGTCTAGGCAGAGGAATTTATATAAATGGAATCCTGTCGGCGTGGTATCGCTCTTGGTGCCAACTGCTTTGGGGACCATTGCAGCACTCGGATATTTCGGCTTATTCCTGCAAAGTACAGCAGCGTTTTTTGCAGCTATCTTAGCTGCCATTTTGACAGTCGTTCTGGCTGTTTTGACTAAAGGCCGCTATTATACAAAAAGAGAAGTTAACGATATTCCAAAAGAAGATTATATTGCCTGAAAAAAACTTTTGGGGTAAAGTGGCAGTAAAGAGCAAGAAGTGCTTCAACTATTTGTACATTACTTGATTTGGAGAGGATGAGCAAAATGGCAATCACTTCAACTGTAACTTTGAATATGGCCCGTCGTTTCAATGCAAAATCAGAAACGGTATTTGAAGCATGGACCAACCCGGAAATGATGAAAAAATGGTTGTTTACACAGGAATCGACCAACAAAGTTGCTAAGAGCGATCTACGCCTTGGCGGCACTTGGGAGATTGTCGATCACCGGGACGGCGTCGATTACCGGGCAATCGGAGAATACGTAGACATCATAAAGCCGAATAAGCTGGTGTTCACCTTCAAAATGCCCCAATTCAGTGATACGGAAGATGTCATCAGAGTTTTCATCTCTCCAGTTCAGGAAATGTGCGAAATGACTTTTTCTCAGGAAATCGTTGTTCTGCATGAAGAAGTATGGACAGAAGAAGATATTGAACGAGCAAAAGCCGAATACAGTACCCAATCCGAAGAAGGATGGGGCCAAATGTTTGAAGGATTAAAACAGCTGGTCGAAACCAGTTCTACTCATACGGATTGAAAAACGAATAATTAAAAACAGAGAAACCCAGCAGTTGCTTAGCCAACTGCTGGGTTTTATTTTTCCTGAAATAGTGAAGGAATCGGCTAAATAAAAATCGAATTAGAATAGCAAGCTGAAAAAGAAGGTGAGTAATAGATGAAAGCCCCTGAAGAAATTTTAGCTGTATGGAGCAAATTTCATGATTTTCCGATGGAGACATTGACGAAAGCCTGGTATTATTCACGATCGCAAGACAAAAAGCAGCGCAGCGTAGAGTTGATGAAAGAACATAAAGCGCAGTACGGGATAACCGGCAATTGTTTTGATTTGGCCCTTTGGCTATTGGATGAATTTAAAAAAGCCGGGATTAAGGCTTATCCCATAGGCAATGAATTGGGAACGGAAGAAGCGCATGCGGCACTCATCGCGCTTGATAGAAAAGGCAACCGCTATTTATGCGACCTCGGTGATCAATGGCTGCAACCGGTGCTGATTGAAGGCAGAGACGATGCGTATATGGGAGATAAACTAAGCGGTTTTTACCCTGCTGCTGATGTACAGATTCTGGCGCGGCAAAACGAAGTGGAAATCATCTATCATCGTCCAAACGGAAAACAGTCGCGTCAAACGTATGACACCCAACCAGTAATGGAAACGGATTTTTGGCAAGCGGGTGAGTTTTCACAAAATCATGTCTATCCAAAGCCACTTGTAGAAGTGCGGCTTTCTTATAAAAATGAAACGGCACACTGGGAATTCGACAACTGGAAAAGTTTTCTAAGTACAACGGAAGGTCTTTTTCCGGATAAACCCGTTGCCACAATAGAAGAATGGGTGGACAGAATCGGACAAAAAACCGGTTTTGATCGGCAGTTCTTGATAGAGTCATTGAATTTTTACAAACAGCTGAACAATGGAAGCAGGAGATGAAATTGCAGACTCATTTGTATTTTGTCAGGCATGCCCATTCCGATTATACGCCGGATGAATTGGGGCGGCCTTTGTCGGAAAAAGGCGCAGAAGATGCTAAGAAAGTGGCAGAGGCGCTGAAAGGAGAAAAGATCAGCAGGGTCATCTCAAGTCCCTACAAGCGAGCGATACAGACTGTGGAAGGTATTTCCCGGGAAATAAACGTAGAAATTGAACTGCTGGATGGCTTTCGTGAACGTTTACTTAGCAGTGAACCGGCTGCTGATTTCCAGAGCGCTATTTTAAAGGCATGGGAAGACGAACAGTTCGCCTTTGAAGGCGGCGAATCAAATCAAACGGCAAGAGCGCGCGGCGTAAAAGAAGTACTGGAGATCCTTCGGCATTATGAAGGAGAACGCATTGCCATTGGAACGCATGGCAATATCATGGTGCTGATCATGAGTTATTTTGACAGCCGCTATGGTTTTCAATTCTGGCAGCAGCTTGGGATGCCGGCTGTTTACTGCCTGGCTTTTGAAGACATGAAGTTAAGTGAAGTGCGGCAGATTGCACTGGATGTGAAGGCTATATGATTAAAGCGGTGGTTTTTGATTTGGACGGCACCTTGTTAAATCGGGATGCTTCTTTAAAGCTTTTTATTAACTCACAGTATGAACGATTAAAGCCGCAATTGGATTTTATTCCGAAACATCAGTATATGGAGCGCTTTATCGAACTGGACACCCGGGGAATGGTCTGGAAAGACCGGGTTTACCAGCAGCTGGTGAAGGAATTCCAGCTTCAGGGCATCACCTGGGAAGAGCTGCTGGCTGATTACTTGAATGTCTTTAAACAGCATTGTGTGCCTTTTCCACATTTAAAGTCCATGCTGGAAGAATTAAAGGATAAGCCGATGCACATGGGCATCATTTCAAACGGCCGGGGCCAATTCCAACTGGATGCGATACAGGCATTAGGGATTGAACATTATTTTGACGTTATATTGATTTCCGAATGGCAAGGCATGAAAAAACCAGATCCCCGGCTATTCATGAAAGCATTAGCGGAGCTTGGCACAAAACCGGAAGAGACTCTTTATGTAGGAGACCATCCGGACAATGATGTGTTAGCTGCGAAAAGCGTGGGCATGAAAACAATCTGGAAAAAAGATCCGCAGTGGAGCGGCGCAGCAGCGGATTACATCATTGAAGAGTTAAATGAAATAATGGGCATAGTCAATAAACAGAATATCGTCATTAGAAAGTTCCGGGATGCGGATGTGAAAGAGATTGTTTCGTTGTTCTATGAAACGGTTCATGAAGTCAATGCGGCGGATTATTCTGAGGAACAATTGGCAGCTTGGGCACCAATTGGAGAACGAATGGAAAAAGAAGCGGTATGGGGAGAATCTCTGAGGCGGAATATAACTTATGTGGCTGACATCGACGGTACGATTGCCGGTTTCTGCGATATGGCAACAACCGGCTACTTGAACCGCCTGTATGTCCATAAAAATTATCAGCGGCAAGGCGTTGCTTCGAAACTCGCTGATTTGCTTGAACAAGAGGCTGGGAAACGGGAGCTTCAGGCAATCAGTACGGAAGCGAGCCTCACAGCCAAGCCGTTTTTTGAAGAGCGGGGGTACCAGGTTATTAAAAAACAGTCCGTGGAGCGAAAAGGAATTGCCATGCCGAATTATAAAATGTTGAAAAAACTTTCTTCCCATTAGCGGAAGAAAGTTTTTTATATTGTCTTTAAGTTCAAGAGGGAGGAAAATCTTCTACTGATTATAGTTTTTCCCTATTGCTGCCTGGCTTCCAAAAATACCGGCCGGATAGTGCCCCACGGCGCGACATCTACCGTAACCGCCAGTTTTTGTGCTTTTTCAAGCCCCGGACCGGTTCCTTGTTCTACATAATATTGCTCCAACTGAGGGGCTGTTAGAGTGTCCCCGTAATAGGAGCCGTGAATGGCTCCGAAAAAAGGTTTATTCGACACTTGTTCCAGCATAGCATAACCGTCCGCACTTTCTTTTAATGTAAAGTAAACATCGCCGTTTTGCACGGGCTCAGCCGGTTTTAAATCGGGATATTGAAGCAGGACATATTCACCGTAAAACGGATCAAACGGGTCGTACGGTTCAGCCCGCAGCACGAATTGGTCTCCAAACCATGACGCTGCGTAAAAGCTCAAGACAACCAACCCTACCAGAATTGTTTGCAGTAAAGGAAATAGGTAATTTTTCATGACGCAACCCTCGCTTTCTTGCGGTTAAACCACCAGGCAATTCCCGACAAGGCAAATAGAAGAAGTGCGCCGATCAAGAAGAACAGCGACATATCGAGCCGATCCCAAGCGTAGATAAAATAAAGCACGACCTGCACCAGGATAAAATAAACAAAACCGAGCCCAAGCGGCTGATTTTGGCGGTGATTAAAAGCCAGGTAGCTTAGTGCTACGGCTTCGGTTAAAATGGCAAGCCCGATTGCCGAACTGTCATACAGCAACAACCCGACTGTCCCTAAAGCTGAGACCCAACTGACTGGACGCACACGGAAATAGCAAAGCGCAAGAACCGCTAGTCCGGCGAATAACAGCATAACAGACTCAATCATATTCAGTTCATCAAAGACAACTAAAGAAGAACCGCGGACTGACAAATAAATAAGTGACAGCGCTCCGCCCGCCAGTAAATAAAGCGGCTGCAATGTCTTCTTTTTTTCTGGAGAAACCAGGAATAAGAGAGCCACTAAAACGAATAAAGTCCAAATCGGCCATAACCGGCTGTCATAATCGGCCACTGCCCATAGCATCAGTCCTGTACCGAAAAGCAGGAGCCAGCTGAAAATTGCAGGCAGCCGGTCTTTGCTGAAGTATAGCCAAGCGAGAGCTACAGCGGCAAAAACAATCCATTCGAGCCACCCCATCGTAACAACAGAAGACATCAAGACTTGAATTCCAAAAACAAATGCCACCACTGCATACGCAACATGACGCCAATAAAAATAATGGCCAATCGCTGCCAGGAAAAGGGCCCATCCAATTAGAGAGCCTGACAACGGCAAATGGAACGATTGAACAGCCACAATGATTGCCGCTCCGAACATGGCGAGTCCAATCAGCCGGAAAATGTGCGGCCAGCCGAAGTTTTTCCGCTGTGCCAGGTGTCCAAGGCCATAAAATAACCACATTAACAACAGCATCAAACCGATTTTCAAGGCGGCCGGGATTGCCTGCCAATTGGCGGCGATAAAGCTGAAGACGGCGAGTGAAAAGAAAATAAGACCGATGATCAGCAACAGCGGTATTTTCGTGGGTATAGGCTGCCGATGTTCATAAGCCAGGATTTTCTCAGCGGTAGTCTCATCGATTAAGCCTTCTTTTTGCCAATGCGAGAGTTTTTCTTTAATATCCATTTTCACACCTCCTGCTTAGCGCCATTATAATCTTTAATCGTTTTAATAGATAGGTATTCTGGCAGTAGTTTCTGTAAACCAATCCCCTTGCAAAGCTAAAACTTCGTAAGCTGCTTCTATGATCATGAACCTGGTAAATAAGCAGATACCATGAACCAATTAGCTTTTCTTAATGGGAGAAGAGGCAGTAAAGAACATAGTGTTCAGAATTAGAAAATATGCCTGTAATTTATTTACTTTAATTGCTAGAATGTGAAGTGACGCAATACTTAGGAGTTGTAAAAAATAATGGATCTGCTGCTTTATTTCTTTGTGGAGAATATGGCATTGATTATCGCCTTGATGTATTTAGCTTTGAAAATGAAGGAATTATTTTTACTGGAAATGAGCAAACACTCTCATTTGCTGCTGCTGTCTTCACTTTTTATCAGTTTTTTAACTTTTTCTGTTATGTATAATCCATACATCTTCGAAGGGATGCGCTTGGACCTGAGAGAAGTTCCACTATTCTTTATCACGTACGTGGGCGGCTGGAAATTCGGAGTTCTGTCAGCGATTATTCCAGCTGGTTTCCGGGCATCAATGGGAGGGCCAACTGCAGAGATTGGCATTCTACAATCGATTTTGTTTCCAGTTCTAATAGGAGCTCTTTTTCATGACAAACGGCCAGTCGACAAATTTTTCCCTCTTATTGATTTGAAGCGGATGATAACCGGATTTGTGGTATTTGAAGTTTTAAAGTCTATTTGGATGTTTTTTTATACACCGGTAAATTTGGCAATTATCGTGCCGATTTTCTTTTTTGCCTTGATTGCAGTGTTGGCCATGGCCATGATATTGAATGAAGAAAATCGAACCCTTCTTTTGCGGAAAGAGCTGGAGATGTATTCAAATCAAGACTCGCTAACCCGTCTGCCGAATATCCGCTTTTTCAAAAATAAAGTTGGAGATCTTCTTTCTAAAAACACGCCGATGCTGGTTTCCATGATTGACGTTGATTATTTTAAAGTTTACAACGATACGCATGGACATCAAAAAGGCGATTCGGTTCTTCGTACTCTCGGACAGTTGTTAATGGAAAGTGCAAGAGAAGAAGATATTGTAGCGCGGTACGGTGGAGAAGAGTTCATCATTTGCTATACGAATGTTTCAAAACCGGAAGAAGTAATTTTTCTGGCTGAACGGTTCCGCAAAAAAGTGGAGGAACATAAATTTGAAGGAGAAGAATTGCAGCCGGGAGGAAAGTTGACAGTTTCGATGGGGTTGAGTTTTTCATCCGAAAACAGAACGCTGGAGCAAATGATCGAAGAAGCCGATCAGGCCCTTTATCTATCCAAACGTCGCGGAAAAAACCAAGTAACCATATACGAGGCATCTTAAAAAAACCTTCAGCTTTTATGAGCTGAAGGTTTTTAACTGTTAAAAGAAATAAATGGCTGATGAAACGAGCAGGCTTGCTATAGAAAACAGCATCCCGACTTGGAAAAAAGCTTTTCGAGAAGGAAATCGTTTTACGTATATAACTGGTTGCGCCGACCGTTTTTCACTTTCCCTGATCAGTTGTTCTTGTTTATTAATTTTTGCAAAAAAGTTTTTGGTGCTTTGGATAAAGGCCACAAAAAACCTGCCTTCGATTAAAATCATCGCAGAGCTGATCATTAAAAGAAGAAGGCCGACAAGGAAAGCGGCATCAAGCCATTTTAAGAAATTCCAGCTGGAGTCAAACAGGAACGATATTAAAAGTGAACTTAACAGCGATAGAAAAATCAAGAGGAGTTTGAAAGTCATAGATGGAAGTCCTTTCTTTTATTATTAAAAGATTACCACTTCTTCATAGTTTTTGAAAATTAAAATATCTTGTTGCCTATTAATTAAATTACTATTATGATTAAAAGGAATTATTAGAAAAAATAGGGGGTAGGGAAATGGAGAGAAAATTAAAAGCTCAAGCATTAATGATTCTTATGGCGTTCGTTTTAATATTATCCGGATGTAATTTTAACTCTTCTGAGGGTTCAAAAGAAGAAGGCAAAACTGCAGACGAAAAAGAAGGGGCAGCAGGCCAAGTATTGAATATTTCTGCAACAGCAGATATTCCTACATTGGATTCTACAAAAGCGCATGATGGCGTTGCATTTACAGTATTGAATAACGTAAATGAAGGGTTGTATCGCCAAGATGAAAAGCATCAGCCAATTGAAGCATTAGTAACAGAACATACAGAGAACGAAGATCAAACAGTTCATACGTTTAAATTGCGTGAATCTACATGGAGCAACGGAGACCCTGTGACTGCCCAGGATTTCGAATATGCTTGGAAGCGCGTCATGAAAGATGCAAGCCCATATAATTTCATGTTCGTAACGGCAAGCATCAAAAATGCTGAAGCGATTATGAACGGGGAAAAAGATGCAGCTGAACTTGGGGTAAAAGCTGTAGACGAGAAAACATTGGAAGTAACATTGGAAAGCGCCAACCCATTGCTGCAGTCATTGTTGACGTTCCCAACATTCTTGCCGCAAAACCAGAAATTTGTTGAAGAAAAAGGGGATCAATACGCTCTGGAAGCGGAGAATATTTTATTCAACGGACCATTTAAACTGGTTGAATGGACACATGATCAAGGCTGGAAATATGAAAAGAACGCAGATTACTGGGATGCAAAAGCAGTTAAGTTGGATACGATCAACGCTTTTGTTGTAAAAGATCCAACTACCGGCGTTAACTTATATGAAACAAATAAAGTGGATCGCATTGACTTGAGTTCAGAGTCGGTTGACCAGTACAAGAGTGATGCAAACTTTGACACCATTTTGGAGCCAAGCATGATTTTCCTTCGCTTTAACCATACCCACCCTGTACTTGGAAACAAAAATATCCGCCAGGCAATCAATATGGCCGTCGATAAGAAAAGTTTGACAGATGTTATCTTGAAAGATGGCTCGACTGCTTTGAACGGAGTGGTTCCTAAAGGATTCTACCAGTCGCCGGAAGGCAAAGACTACCGTGATTTGAACGGGGATTTCAACACGGGAACAGTAGAGGAAGCTCAAAAACTTTGGGAAGCGGGATTGAAAGAGACAGGTGCATCTGATGTAACGGTTTCCATCAACATTTCCGATTCTGAAGACCACAAGAAAGTAGCAGAATACCTTCAAGCTCAATTGGAAGATAACCTTCCAGGATTTAAACTGGAAATCAAAGCGGTTCCTTTCGCCCAGCGCCTGGAAATCGAAAAAGCCATTGAATACGATTTGTCATTGTCTTCATGGGGACCTGACTACAGCGACCCGATGACTTACTTGGATATGTGGGTAAAAGGCGGTTCTGCCAACCGGATGGAGTACCACAACCCGAAACTGGATGAATTGGTTAATCAAGCAAGAACTGAGACAGACCTTTCAAAACGTTTTGAAATGCTTTTGAACATTGAGAAGATTCTTTTGGAAGAAGATGCTGCGATTGTGCCTCTTTACCAAGACGGAACGTCAATCTTGATGAGAGAAAAAATTAAAGATCTAATTGTCCACCCGACTGGTGCTTCCCATTCTTATAAATGGGCCTCTATCCAGGAATAATCAAAAGGTTATACAGCTATAGATACGAGGGTGTAGCCGGAATTTTGGCCCCCTCGTATTTTTCATCCAGAAGGATACTCAACTTACAGAATTGAGGTGTTTCCATGAAGCGGTATTTAGTGCAGCGAATTGGATATATGCTAATCACTCTTTTTATCATCGTCACTGCAACATTCTTTCTGATGCAGTTTTTGCCGGGTACGCCTTTCACAAACCCTGAAAAATTGACGGCACAGCAGCTGACCGTATTGAATGCGAAGTATGGATTGGACCAACCGGTAGCTATGCAATACATACGCTACCTGGGGAATTTAGTGCAAGGCGATTTAGGTTATTCTTTCCAGCATGAAGGAAGAACCGTTTCCAGTATGATCAGCACCCGCATTGGACCATCCGCTTTTATCGGCCTGCAGGCTTTGATCATTGGGGCTATCCTCGGCTTAGTGCTTGGCATCGTTTCGGCGTTAAAACATAATTCAATATTTGATTACGGGTCAGTGACATTAGCGGTCCTTGGTATGTCGATTCCTTCGTTCGTTTTTGCGGCATTGCTTCAATATTATATCGGCGTTAAATTAGAGTGGCTGCCTGTTGCGTTATGGGAAGGGTATTCCAGTACCTTGCTGCCGTCCATTGCGTTATCGGTTACGGTCACTGCGACCGTTGCCCGCTTTATCCGCAGTGAAATGCTCGAAGTGCTTGGCCAGGACTATGTCATAACCGCGCGGGCTAAAGGGATGAAGGAAAATCAGGTTATCGTCAAGCACGTCATCCGCAATGCCCTGATTCCAGTAGTTACGATGCTCGGGCCACTTGCGGTTTCAATCATGACCGGAACTTTGGTTATTGAAAAAATATTCTCTGTTCCGGGGCTTGGAGAGCAGTTTACATTATCCATTCTGGTTTTGGATTATAGCGTCATCATGGGGATTACGATTTTTTACAGCGCATTATTCATATTCGTAGTTTTCGTTGTTGATATCATTTATGGCTTCTTGGATCCCCGCATCAACTATAGGGGGGAAGCAACATGAAAGAATTCGACGCGAAACTGCCCATGCAGCAGGATATCCATACGCAAAACAATTACATTCCGGACGATATTCCATCCGACTTGTTTGTAAAAGCTCCGCTCGACCAAAAAAAGAGCGAAGAAATTTCAACACCTTCTGTTTCTTTCTGGCAAGAAGCTTTTCAGCGGCTAGCGAAGAACAAAGGGGCCATGATCTCTTTGGTGCTGTTAATTTTATTAATTGTGGTGGCGCTTATCGGACCGAGCATGAACGAATTTACGTATAGAGAACAAAATTTGGCCCATTCCAATATGCCGCCTAAAGTGGCAGGCTTGGAGTGGATGGGCTTTGACGGCGTGGATGCCAACGGTGTGAACCAGTATGCCGAACGTGATGTTGCGACCAATTATTGGTTTGGCACAGACGAGTTCGGCCGGGACTTATGGACGCGGGTTTGGAAAGGAACGCAGATTTCCTTGTTTATCGCTTTAGTGGCCGCATTACTCGATTTGATCATCGGTGTCATTTATGGCGGGATTTCTTCGTTTTACGGGGGAAGAGTCGACAATGTGATGCAGCGGATTATTGAGGTTTTGATGGGGATACCGAACTTGATTGTTATTATCCTCTTTATCCTGGTGCTTGAACCAGGCATCCGTTCGATTATCCTGGCTATGATCATTACAGGCTGGGTAGGAATGGCGAGGGTTGTCCGTGGACAGATCCTTCAACTGAAAGGGCAGGAGTTTGTCTTGGCTTCCCGTACGCTTGGAGCTTCAAATAGCCGGCTGATTTGGAAACATCTGATGCCGAACGTAATGGGTCCGGTTATTGTTACAGTTATGTTCACGATACCTACAGCGATTTTCTTTGAAGCTTTCTTAAGCTTTATCGGGCTTGGACTGCAAGCGCCGCTCGCGTCCCTTGGTGTGCTGATTGAAGATGGCTATAAATCCATGCGTTATTTTCCGTATAAGCTGATTTATCCTGCATTGGTCATCAGTGCAATCATGATCTGCTTCAATTTGCTCGCTGATGGCCTGCGGGATGCGCTAGATCCAAAAATGAAAAAATAGGGGAGGGTCCGTTATGAAAAATACTGTCCTGAAAGTTAAAGACCTGCATGTTTCATTTAAGACCCAAACCGGCAAAATCACGGCGGTGCGGGGCGTTAATTTTGAATTGAAAAAAGGCGAGACCTTGGCGATTGTAGGCGAATCCGGTTCCGGGAAATCCGTGACGGCCAAATCGATCATGCGCCTATTGCCAAAAAGTACGACGGAAATCACAAAAGGCGACATTTTGTATGGCGATAAAAGCCTGTTGAAGCTTTCCAATAAAGAAATCACCAACATCCGCGGTTCAGAGATTTCAATGGTGTTCCAAGATCCGATGACTTCATTGAATCCGACGATGAAAGTCGGCAAACAGATTATGGAAGGTCTGCTGCGCCATGAAAATATGTCGAAATCCCAAGCAAGGGAACGGGCGCTGGAAATGCTGAAACTCGTCGGCATCCCAAAAGCTGAAATGCGGCTGGATAATTATCCGCATCAATTTTCTGGCGGAATGCGGCAGCGTGTTGTTATTGCTTTGGCACTTGCCTGCAATCCGAAAGTGCTGATTGCGGATGAACCGACGACAGCTCTTGACGTAACGATTCAAGCACAGATTTTGGATTTAATGAAAGATCTGCAAAAGAAAACTGATACCGCGATTATTTTAATCACCCATGATTTAGGTGTAGTAGCGAATATGGCGGACCGGGTAGCAGTAATGTACGGAGGGAAAATCGTTGAACAAGGCACATTGGATGAAATCTTCTATAATCCGAAGCATCCCTATACGTTAGGCTTGCTGCAATCAATGCCGAAAATGAACGAAGACCGCTCTCAGCCGCTATTGCCGATTGCAGGGTCACCGCCAAACCTGGCGACGCTCGGGGAAGGCTGTGCGTTTGCAGCCCGCTGTCCGCATACAATGAAAGTCTGCCATACATTTACTCCGCCTGAAACGGTCGTAGGAAATGACCACCATACGGCGGCTTGCTGGCTGCAGGACCCGCGGACTTCAAAAGCGGAACCGGAGGAAATGCTAGTTATTAACTGACGTAAATAGCACTAAAAAACGAATGGATGGATCACTGTAGAAATCATTCGGCTGCATGAAAAAGACTGCAGGCAACCTCGAAAGATGAGGGGCCAGCAGTTTTTTTTGCGGCCATAAATCCTTAAAGTATTCAACCATGAGAAACGGTCTAAGCAGTGTGTAAAAAGGAGTTTTAGTTCAATTCACAAAAAAAGAATTCGCTTTCAGTTTTTAGAAAAGTCTGTAAATTAAATTGACTTTGCACTCTCAGTAAGGAATAATGAATGGAATACCTTCTAGAAAAAGGAAAGTGAAATGAGACGCTGAAGTAGTCTCTGCCATACTTATTCACTGGTATTCCCCGTTTAGAAAATTCCACTCGTCTATGTTCTCCGATCGATCGTTGATTGACTTTTTATATGCAATCGGCTGAACGTTATTTTTCCGCGTCAAAAGAAAAAAGCAGTTCTACAAAAGAAGGGGGAAAATAGAATGAAGAGAAATGCTGTATGGGTGTTCGTCATTTTACTGGTTATCAGTATGCTGGCAGCTTGTGGTTCAGGAGATGCCAAGGAAACAGCGCAAGGGGAAAAAGAAAGCAATAAAGACAGCGTTCTTAGCCGGATTGAAGAATCAAAGGAATTGAATGTGGCTTTTGAGGGCACTTATCCGCCTTTTAACTTCATTGACGACAATGATAAATACCAAGGATTTGATGTAGACATTTCAAATGAAATCGCGGAGCGCCTTGGCGTTAAAGCAAATTTTATTGCAACTAAATGGGATGGATTGATTGGCGGATTGAAGGCCGATAAATTTGATATCATCATTGGTCAGATGACGGTAACAGAAGAACGGAAGAAAAGTGTCGATTTTACAGATCCATACGTCATCACCGGTTCAGTGCTCGTGACTCGTGAAGATACGAATGATATTACAAAACTTGAAGATATCAAAGGCAAAAAAGTCGGCGTCGGCGGCGGCACGACGTTTGAAGAAGTGGCAAACAGTGTCGACGGGGCTGAAGTGAAGTTATATAAAGCTGTCGGAGATTACATCCAGGACCTGACAAATAAACGCTTGGATGTGATTATCAATGATCAATTGCTCATCAGCTACAATATCAAGGAACAAGGCCTCCCAATCAAAATAGCCAGCGATATTTTAAATAAAGATGAAATCGGCATGGCGGTCAATAAAGGCAATGAAGACTTCATCGAAAAGGTGAACGTGGCATTGGGCGAAATGAAAGAAGACGGAACTTATGATGAAATCTATAAAAAATGGTTTGGGACAGAGCCATTAGCAAATTAATGGCGGATAAAGTGGTCAAAGGAACGTCTTTGATCACTTTATTCTTCAATTTTATGGACAGGAGCGTGGAGAAGGGAGAGAAGAAGCTTGCATATCTTCGTTTTAGGCACAGGCATGATCGGCACAACAGTTGTTACGGAAATGGTGAAATTTCCGGAAGTCGACAGCATTACCGCTGTGGATGTTAACCAAGTGAGCATTGATAGATGCTTGGCCATTGCTGATAATCCGAAAGTGATGGGCAAAGTGGCTGCTCTCCAAACGGAAGAAGACATCGCGCGCGTATTGAAGGACGCTGACGTAGCTGTAGCTTGTCTTCCTCATTCTCTTAGCCTATCGGCCGTTAAAGCAGCTATTTCCTCTCATTGCCATTTAGTGGACCTCGTCGGTTCACAGTTTATGGAGAAAATGGATTTAGATGAGCAAGCAAAAAATGCAGGCGTCATCATTGTACCAGGGTGCGGAGTGGCTCCAGGAATAACCAATTTTTTAGCTGCGCAGGGCATCGAGCTCCTCGATGAAGCGGACGAAGCAATTATGATGTGCGGCGGAATCCCCATGCATCCGATTCCGCCTCTCTGGTATCAAGTGGTCTACCGGCTTGAAAGCCTATTGAGGCTCTATACAAAACCGGCCGTTGCCATTCAAGATGGAGAAATTGTCGAATTGGCCCCGCTGTCGAATTTGCAGGAAATCACTTTTCCAGAGCCGGTCGGACTATGCGAAACTGTCATCACGGATGCCCATAGCACTGCTTTCATCTTAAAAGGAAAAGTAAAGAATCTGTATGAAAAAACAGTGCGCTATCCCGGACATTGGGAAAAAATGCAAGTGGTCGGCGAACTTGGCTTTTTAGACGATACACCGGTCGCAATCGATGGAATTACCACTACCCCGCGTGCTTTTGCCGAGAAGATACTGGCAGCGAAAATGAAAGGAGACTCGCACAAGGACATTACCGTTCTGAGAGTCGAAGTGACGGGTATAAAAGACGGGAAACGCAAAAAGCATCAATGGGAAATGGTTGATTTATATGACCATGAACGAAACATTACATCGATGGCTAAAACAACGGCTCTTCCAGCGCTGCTTATTGCGAAACTGATCGCTACAAGACAAATAACTGAGACAGGAGTTATTCCAATCGAAAGTCTAATTATCCGGGATCGGTTCCAGCCGTTTCTAGCAGAGCTGAAAAGTTTGGGAATCGATATTGGTTATAAGGAAGAAACTTTCGCTTAAGTGGAATAACAGCATAGCACTTGTCTGAATGGAGGACATATGGACGTTACCATTATTATTGATTCATTGCCGTCCTTGCTAAAAGCGACGCTTATGACGATTTTCTTAGCGGCGATTTCCATCCTGATTGCGCTGGTAATCGGATTTTTCACAGCAATCATTCGCATACTAAAAGTAAAAGTATTAAATGAAGTGGCGAATACGTATGTTTCCCTTATGCGGGGAACGCCGCTTTTAGTCCAAATCTTCGTCATTTATTATGGATTGCCGCAAATCGGAATTTCCCTGGACCCGATATCTTCGGGAGTAGTGGCCTTGAGTTTAAATGCAGGGGCCTACCTTTCAGAATCTTTCCGTGCCTCCATCTTGGCAGTGGATAATGGGCAGATGGAAGCATCGATGTCGATGGGCATGACCTATCCCCAGGCGCTGAAGCGGATTATTTTGCCGCAGAGTATGCGGATAGCCATTCCGACATTGTCCAATTCCTTTATTGTGCTAATCAAAGACACATCGCTCGTTTCAGTGATCACCGTCACAGAATTATTGCAGATGTCGAGTTTGATCATTGCAAAAACCTTTGAACCGTTGACTATTTATTTAGTCGCCGCTGCAATTTATTGGATCTTGATTTCATTTTTCACCAAGCTGCTGGACAAGCTGGAAGTGCAGAGCTCCAAATACCTAGTCCGCTGACGAGTTAGGAGAGGGTTATGACAATGATCCAAATCGAACATTTAAAAAAGGCTTTTGGCGCCAATGAAGTGCTAAAAGGCATCGATCTGACAATTGAAAAAAGTGAAGTGGTGGTCATTATGGGGCCGAGCGGTTCCGGAAAATCCACTTTGCTGCGCTGTTTGAATTTCCTGGAAGAACCGACCGATGGCATTATTCATATTGGCGAATACCAAGTGCATGCAGGCGGAAAAATTGATCGGCACCGTAAAAAAGTGATTCGGGAATTAAGGAAAAAAACCGGTTTTGTGTTTCAGTCGTTCAATCTGTTTCCTCATAAGACCGCCATGGAGAACGTTATGGAAGGGCCCATTACGATTCACGGTGCAAAGCCGGAAGAAGCGAAGGTGATTGCTGAAGCTTTGCTAGCCAAAGTTGGATTAGGCGACCGCGGCGGCCATTTTCCTGCCCAATTATCAGGCGGCCAGCAACAGCGCGTAGCGATTGCCAGATCGCTTGCCTTAAATCCGCTCGTCATGCTTTTTGATGAACCCACTTCAGCACTGGATCCGGAACTTGTTCGGGAAGTGCTGCTCGTCATTAAAAGCCTGGCAGAAGAGGGCATGACGATGGTCATCGTTACACATGAAATGAACTTTGCAAAAGAAGTGGCTGACCGTGTCGTTTTTATGGATGAAGGAGTCATCGTAGAGCAAGGGACGTCGAAAGAAATTTTCCAAAATCCGAAAGAAGAAAGAACAAAACAATTCCTTTATAAAGTCGAAGCAGCGGTTACGGAATAAAAGAAATGTACCGTGTTTTTAAGAAAGTTGAAATTTGTATTAGCGATCATCCCTTAACCGTTATTTCGCTAACCAGCTGCGAAGACATTGGCCGAGGATTGTGAGGCCATGTCTTTGCGACGAAGCGCGCAGCGCTGCAGGAGCATATGTTTTAGCCGCGGGCGAGCGCCAAGCCGCTTCGTCGCTTACGCTCCTGTTTCTGCATCGCTGCGCTAGCTTCGAAACATGAAAGGGCGTTGCAGGGTCTCGGCTGTCTCGTCGCTGCGCTGCCCCGCAGGCAAGACATTAGCCGACGCATGCGAGGCTAAGTCTTTGCGACGAGCTTGCGCAGGAGCAGTATATTTTCCTCCGCTGGTTGGCTCCATATCTAGAGAGCAAGCACAAACATTAGAAAGCTTTCCAAAACAATCACAATTTTAGAGAATCTCTAGAAGTAGCAAAAGGAAGCTGAATGCAGCGGAAGGCGGCGAAGGGCAAAGATGTGCTCCTGCAGCGCCAGGCGCTTCGTCGCAAAGGCACCACCCAACTATGGTTGGCTGATGCCTTTTCTGCGGGAATAGGGCGAGTCCTGAGACCCCGCAGGGAGCGCCGGCGAGCGAGGAGGCTCAGGCCGCCCCCCGCGAAAAGCGTCCGTCCTAGAGCGAAATGGAAAAGGCTGCCGAGAGTTTCTCGACAGCCTGAAGAAACCGGCCAATGTTCATTGGCCGGTTTCTTTTTGGGTATAATAAAACAAGGACAGAAAAAAGGCGGGATTGGATGGAATCTGAAAAGATTAAGATTTACACCGAGGACAGCCGGTATCTTGGAATAGCCGCGCGCGAAGATATACACAGACAAGGGCATTGGCACCAGACCTTCCATTGCTGGTTCATCAGCCGAAGGGACGGGAAAACCTGGATTCATCTTCAATTGCGGAGCGGGGCCAAAAAGGATTTCCCATACCTGTTCGATATCACGGCCGCAGGGCATATTTTATCGACGGAAACAGTCGCAGATGGAGTAAGAGAAGTGAAAGAAGAGCTCGGGATTGCGGTGGAATTTGAAGACCTTGTGCCGCTTGGCATCATCAAAGACCAGATTCACCAGGCAGGTTTTATCGACAACGAACATTGCCATAATTTTTTATACCGCGTAAACGAAAACTCTGACTTAAGGTTTGAGTTGCAGATAGAAGAAGTAACCGGCATGGTGTCGGCAGAATTTCAAGCCTTCTCGGATTTATGCAAGGGCAAGAGAGAGCGAATTGCTGTTGAAGGATTTGAGATAGAAGGTGATGGTACAGTAGAAAGATTAACTAAGACGATCAGCAAAAACGACTTAGTGCCGCATAGTTCGAGTTATTTGGAACAAGTAGCTATTCGAATCCAGCAGGTGCTGGAGAAAGATGGGTTCTTGAAATAAGTTGGATCAAGGAGTTTCAAAATAGGCAACATTGATAAACGAAGCCGTTTGGATGAAGAGCCCTACACATATAAAGTCAGCAAGAGCCAAACATTTTTTGTCTCGTATAAAGGCAAGGAAATCAAAAGCGTTAAAGGAAAAAATGCGGATAGGCTGATTGGACGGATTCAGCAAGTGGAAACCAATAAAGCGTCCAGCTGGTTTAGCGAAGGCGACAGGACATTTCAAGCATGGCAATGAAAATCCATAAAATAAGGAAAAGGCGCCTGGGTCAACTTTTATCCAAGCGCCTTTTGCTATTATTCGAATAACTGAGGAATGCCATTGAATAATGTGTAAATGCCCATCCAAGCCATTGTGACGACAATGACGATACCGAAAATCGTCATCCACAGCGGATGTTTGTAGTCGCCGACAATCTTTGCTTTATGTGCAGCAATCAGCATAATACCAAGGGCAATCGGCAAAATCAATCCATTTAATGAACCGACAAGAATGAGAATCAGTACCGGCTGGCCGATAATGACAAAGACCGTAGTGGAAATGACGATAAAAGTGATGACCAGCCAGCGGTTGTATTTGTCGAGAACCGGGCTGAATGTCCGGATAAAGGATACGGATGTATAGGCTGCCCCCACCACTGAAGTGATGGCTGCGGCCCACAAGACAACACCGAATATTTTATAACCGATATTGCCGGCAGCCAATTGGAATACAGAGGCCGGTGGATTGGCGGGATCCAGCGAAAGTCCCTGTGAAACGACTCCAAGAACAGCCAAGAAAAGAATGATGCGCATGAGGGAAGCAATCCCGATGGCATAGATTGAACTGCGGGTAACTTCCGGAACTGCAGCTCTGCCGGTAAGCCCTGCGTCAATGAGACGGTGCCCGCCGGCAAATGTAATGTATCCGCCAACGGTACCGCCGACCAGCGTCACAATAGCGAAAATGCTGACCGTATCGGGAACGAATGTTTTAACTACGGCCTCTCCAATAGGCGGTTGGGCGGTGATCATAACGTACAGGGTTAAACCGATCATAACGAAACCAAGGATTTGTGCAAAGCGGTCCATCGCCCGTCCCGCTTCTTTAACGACGAAGATGCCGACTGCTATCAGTCCGCTGATCAAGGCACCTACCTTAGGATCAAAGCCGAACAATACATTGATCCCAAGACCTGCTCCGGCAATATTTCCGATATTGAAAGCAAGGCCGCCCATGACCACGAGAAGGGCTAAAAAATAACCGAGGCCGGGAAGGACATCGTTGGCAATGTCCTGGGCCCGTTTTCCAGATACGGCAATGATGCGCCAGATATTCGTTTGGGCTCCGATATCAATAATGATGGAAATAAGGATAACAAAACCGAATGAAGCCAATAATTGTTCTGTAAAAACGGTGGTCTGTGTCAGGAAACCCGGCCCGATAGCGGAAGTCGCCATCAGGAAAGCAGCGCCAAGCAAAATACTGCGGTTCGTATTCTTCATGATTCTCCCTCCCTTTGAATTCATGGCTTACATAAACTCCTCTACTTTTGCGACATTAATCCTCGCCTCCTTTAATGATTTAGAGATGGCTGCTGCAAATTCCAGCGCCGTAACTCCGTCACCGTGTATGCAGATGGTCTCTGCTTTAATGCCGATGTCCTGGTTTTGTACGGTATGGACCTTATTTTCCTGGACCATCCGGATAACTTGGCTGATTGCGGTATCTGGGTCAGTAATGAGAGCGTTTGGCTGAGTGCGCGGCGTCAAGGTGCCGTCTTGCTGGTATGTGCGGTCAGAAAACACTTCGTTAGCGGTGCGCAGGCCAATTTTTTCGCCTGCTTTCATCAATTCACTGCCGGACAAGCCAAATAAAATCAGCTCGGGATTTATTTTATAGACCGCTTCGGCAATCGCTTCTGATAAGGCAGCGTCTTTAGCGGCCATATTGTATAAGGCGCCATGCGCTTTCACATGCTGCAATCGTCCGCCTTCCGCCTGCACAAAGCCGGACAGGGCTCCGATTTGATACACCGTCAGGTCATAAGCTTCCTGGGGAGAAATGGCGATATTCCGGCGGCCGAAACCGACCAGATCCTGGAGTCCCGGATGGGCGCCGATCCCGACGTTTCTCTCAAGCGCCATTGCTACCGTTTTTCGCATTGTTGCCGGGTCTCCGGCGTGAAAGCCGCAGGCGATATTGGCAGACGTCACAAAATTCAAAATCTCTGCGTCATTTCCAAGCTTATAAGCCCCGAAACTTTCGCCCATATCACAATTCAAGTCCACTTTAAACGTCATTTCCATTCCTCCCTTTTTAAATAAATGCCAATTTTTAATTGGCGGATTTGATATTCTTGTTCGATATAACGCTTTTGTGCTTCTTCAACAGAAATTTCCTTGAAGCGAATCCGGTCCCCGGGCTTCAGCTGGCTGATGAGCGGCAAATCGACGGAAGCCACTTGCCCAATTTTCGGATAACCGCCGGTAGTCTGGCGGTCTGCCAAAAGAACAATCGGATTGCCATCCGCCGGCACTTGAATCGAACCGAACGATACCGCCTCTGAAATCAATTCTTTCGGTTCTTCCAATGACAACTTAATTCCTTCTAAGCGATAGCCCATTCGGTCAGAATGGGAAGAAATTGAAAAAGCTTCGCTGAAAATTTTCTCTTTACTGTCATTGTTAAACAGCTCATACTGGCGGCCCTTCATCATTCGGACGATCGGCTCGTTAAAATAACGAGGAGCGGCAATCTTCCATTCCAGTTCATTGTCAGTGGCATGGAGCAAGGAAGCAGCATGACCTGGTGAAACAGGGTGCGTCGGGATAAGGTCGCCTGCTTTTAATGCCCGTCCATGGAAGCCGCCTATTCCAGCTCGCAGGTAAGTGGATTTGCTGTTCATAACGTCTGGAACGTCAATGCCGCCTGCTGCCGCCAAATAGACCCGGCATCCGGTGCGGGGAGCTCCGAACTTCAAGACACTTCCTTCTTTGACGGCGACCGTACGCCACATTTTAATGGCGGTGCCATCGATTTCCGGTGACAAGTCTCCTCCACAAAGTGCGATGAACGTATCTTCCTCAAATTGGATGGCAGGGCCCACCATCGCAATTTCTAATGTTGCAGCGTTTTCTTCGTTGCCCACCAGCAAATTGGCTGTCCGGTGTGCGAAAGGGTCCATAGCGCCGCTGACGATGACGCCGTATTTCTGGAAACCGAAGCGGCCGAGATCCTGCACGGTCGTTTGAAGTCCGCTTTTAATGATCTTCAGCATGCTGCTCCTCCTTCAGTGAATGATATTCACTCTCTGATATTTGTCTGAAGATAATTTTGTCTCCAGCCCGCAGCAAGCTCGGAATTTCCTGCTCAGGGCGAAACAGCCGAATAGGCGTGCGGCCAATCAGCTGCCAGCCGCCTGGAGTTTCGATTGGGTAAACGCCTGTCTGCATGCCGGCAATGCCTACTGTACGCTCAGGAATTCGTAGCCGCGGTGAATCACGGCGGGGAGCTGCAATTTTTTCAGACATTCCGCCGATGAATGGGAATCCTGGAGCAAAGCCGATCATGTAGACCGTATAAGTTCCGCTGGTATGGATTTCAATTACTTCTTCAGGACTCAGCCCATTATGCTGTGCCACAAAGTCCAGGTCCGGTCCGAAATCGCCTCCGTAACAAACTGGAATCTCCACGGTACGAAACTCGCCAGCGACAGCTTCGGATATATGCTGGACACGTTCTTCGAGTTCCTGCTGCACCGTTTCATATAGGGTGGCCAGTGGATGATAAAAAACCGTGACAGTGGTAAAAGCCGGTATGATTTCTACCATCCAAGGAAGCGGATCGGCTTCCAGCAGCGCTGCAATGGCACGTACACGCTCCTGTACTTTTTCATTGATTTCCTGCCCGACTTCAATAACAATCGCTTGGTCGCCAAGCGGTGAAAAAGAAAAGTTCATGGCGGCACCTCTTCTTCTGATTATTCTGACTACTAAATTAAGTATAAGGCTTTAGTTCAAAAGGTGAAAGTTTTCCTTGCAAACATCTGGCAATTAATAATAAAAGCAATCTGCCTCAATCTTTTCTAATGAAAGGAATTTAGACAAGAAAAGGAATTTTAAAGGGATAGGACGAATACTTAGTAAAATATAGGAACGCAAAAGGGGATGAAGCAAAATGAAAACCAAGTTAGTTTTGCTGATATCATTGTTTTTACTGAGTGCAGGAATCATCAGTTTGTTATCTGGGAATGATTCAGAAAAAGTGGAAGCGGCTGTAGGAAGCCAGTTGCATGTCGCTCAATGGGAATACATTGAAATTTTTGACGACCGGCAAAAAGCTGTAGCTTTTGTCAGCACGAACGAAGGAACTGAACAAGAGGTGTTTCTTGAGAAAAACTGGTTTGAGTGGAATGTCAAGAAAGCATTCACTCACGAAGCCATAGAATCGGGAAAGCCGATTCATCTGACGTTTTCCAGTTCGACTTACAGTGAAGAGGATCCGGTGATTTTAATCATCCGGACGTTTGATGAAGAGATAAAAAGTGTGGACATTCAAACAGCAGACGGCCAAACGACAACCATTGAAATATCCGTTGCAGAGTCTGGCCCTGCAAAAGGGTTCGGTATTCTGGAAGCCACTGATGACACTATTTATGATGCAGAGTTTATTTCAAAGAATTCAGATGGGGAACTTTTGTATGCGATGAAAGCGAATTAGCGATGACGGAGAGTGTTTTATGGAGGGCGGCTTAAAAGCTGGCCACTCATTTTTCGTTTTCTTTACTGGTTTTTATTTAATCATGCAAAATCGACGGAAAGCCGATCAAGTGGGCTAAGCGCAAATAAATCATTTTAAATGCAGATCCTCATTAAAGACATAAAAAGAAGCTGCCCGCACACGCGGACAGCTTCTTTTTCTTATTCTTCAATATCAACTTTCTGGGTTACATCGGCGCCAGCAAAGAATTCACCGGAAATTTCGGCAATGGTGCCGTCTTCCAGCATTTCTCCAATCACCCGGTTCACGTTTTCAGCAAGTTCGGTATTGTCTTTGTTCATCACAACCCCTACTTCAGAAGGGCTGTACTTCAAATTCGGGTGGATTGTAATGTTCAGTTCAGGGAAAGCTTCAAGAGCCAGTGTTTGCAGGTAATAATCATTTAGGATAACATCTGTGCGCCCAATGGACACGTCACGCAGGTAGACTTCATTTGTGGCATTGTCATAAACCACTTCTTCCGCTCCGTATTCACGCGCAGTTTCCATGTAAACAGAAGTGGAAGCACCTGCTGCTTTTTTGCCTTTCAAGTCTTCTAATGTCTCGATTCCGGATAAATCGTCTTTCCGGACAATGGCTGTGCCGTAGGAATACTTGAACGGTGTAGAAAATGTGAATTTATCTTTCCGATCTTCCGTTACTTCGATATCGTTTGCTGCCAAATCCACTTGACCTGTTTGGACGGACGTCAGCATCTCATCAAAGCCCAGCTCTTTAAATTCAACTTCAAGCTCCAGGCGCTCAGCAAGTTCACGTACGACTTCAACTTCGAAGCCAGTCAATTCGTCGGTGCCTTCCGCGCGGTACGAAGTCGGGAACAGCGTACCGGAAGTGGCGACGGTCAAGACACCTTCTTCCTGGATTCTATCCCATTCCGACGGCTCTTCTTCAGCTGCGTTTTCAACACTGTTTCCACAGCCAGCAAGTAAGGTCAATGCCAATATTCCAGCGAACAAAGAGCCGCTTTTTTTGCTGAATAAATTTCTCACTTATTATTCCTCCCATAATGTATTTCACTAAGAACATAGCATTATCCTAGTCACGGAGCAAAGGTTTAATTCTGAAAAATTCAAAATAGATAATTTTGAAAACTGTATTGACCAGTACGGTCTAAGGGAGTATTCTGTAGTCGACCGATGTGGTCTAAAATAGTGGAGAGGCTGGAGAAGATGGAAAAATTCACAAATCTCGAAGAAAAGAAAAAGCTGACAATATTAAATGCTGCGCTTCAGGAATTTGCGGAAAATGGCTATCAGCAAGCTTCCACAAATCGTATTGTCAAAAAAGCGGGAATCGGCAAAGGGATGCTGTTCTATTATTTTAAAAGCAAACGGGAACTGTATGAATATTTGATTGAGTACAGCATGGATATCATTATGGATGAGTATTTTATGCAGGTGGACACAAGCGAAACTGATTTGATTGAGCGCCTTAAACAGGCAGCACAAGTCAAAATGAAAGCTCAGTTGGAAAATAAGCAGGTCTTTGATTTCTTAGGGACTTTTGTGCTTGCGAAAGACGCGGAACTGCCAGAGCGTTTGCAGAAAAAATACGCGGAGCTGCACGCTTTAGGTGCTGCTTTGATGTATGAAGGCATCGATCAGTCATTAATCAGAAAGGATTTAGATGCGGACAAGGCATTCAAATTAATCCGCTGGTCCATTGAAGGATATCAAAATGAATTATTGCAGCGGCTGGAAGGCCAAAAAATAGCTTCTATTGATTTTGAACCGTATTGGGAAGAGTTCTATGGCTACCTCGAGATTCTAAAGAAAAGCTTTTATATAGAAAAGGAGGATTTGGCATGAGCATTTTGAAAACCACAGCTTTGACCAAAAAGTTCGGAGATTTTACAGCGTTGGACGGTGTGGACATTGAAGTCGCCAAAGGAGAAGTATACGGATTTATCGGACCGAACGGCGCAGGCAAGTCGACAACCATCCGTGTACTTTTGGGCCTCTTAAAAGTGACTTCGGGAACAGCTGAAATTTTCGGTCAAGACGTCTGGGAAGATGCAGTGGATATTCATAAGCGCGTGGCTTATGTTCCAGGAGATGTAAATTTATGGCCCAATTTAACGGGGGGAGAAGTCATTGATTTGTTTTTAAAATTGCGCGGAAGCAATGGAAAAACCCGGCGGGAAGAATTGATACGGAAATTTGATTTGGACCCGACCAAAAAATGCCGGACGTATTCAAAAGGGAACCGGCAGAAAGTGGCATTGGTTGCCGCCTTGTCGACAGATGCGGATCTTTATATTCTCGATGAACCCACTTCAGGGCTCGATCCATTGATGGAACGTGTTTTTCAAGAATGGGTGAGAGAAGCGAAAGCACAAGGAAAAAGCATTTTGCTGTCAAGCCATATCTTGTCTGAAGTTGAAAAGCTTTGTGATAAAGTCGCCATCATCCGCCAAGGGAAAATTATTGAAACAGGCACTTTGCAGGAATTGCGCCATCTGACAGGAACTGTTTTAACGGTGGAGACAAAACGGCCGATGCCTTCGCTGCACGAATTAAAAGGCATACAGGGAATACAGGAGAAACAAGGGACTCTGTCTTTTCAAGTGGATGCGGAAGAACTGGATCAGGTAATCCGCTATATCAGCGGATTCGGCGTTGTAAAGCTGGAAAGTTCTCCGCCGACTCTTGAAGAATTGTTCATGCGCCATTATGAAGGAGGAAGTTCAGCAGATAAACAGGAGGCGGCCTACCATGGACAAAAGCTTGTTTGACGAAACAGGCACATTAATGCGTTTTATCTGGCGCCGGGACCGCATCCGCATTCCTGTCTGGCTGCTTTCTTTTGTTATAGCAACGATGTTGACAGCCATTGCATTTAAGGATTTATATCAGAATGCAGCAGAACGCCAGGCTATAGCCGAAACAATGAAAAATCCGGCAATGACTGCAATGGTTGGTCCTGGATATGGTTTGGACAACTATACTGTCGGCGCCATGATGGCCCATCAGATGCTCTTGATGACAGCTGTGGTGGTCGGGCTGATGAGTATTTTGCTAGTGGCCCGCCATACGCGCAGCGATGAGGAAGACGGCCGGCTCGAGTTGATCCGTTCGCTGCCGGTAGGGCGATTATCGAATCTCCAATCTGTGCTGCTTGTCATGTTCGGAGTCAATGTGCTGCTCGCAGCGGCTACAGGAAGTGGTCTTTATGTTTTAGGGATTGCCAGCATGGATTTGGAAGGTTCTTTACTTTACGGATCCGCCTTGGGAGCAACCGGTTTGATTTTTTCAGCTATCACAGCCGTTTTTGCCCAGCTTTCACAAAATTCGAGAAGCACAATCAGCTTGTCTATCGCTGTGCTCTTGTTTGCTTATGCAGTTCGTGCCATTGGAGATATTGGGAATGAAGCCTTGTCCTGGACTTCTCCGCTCGGCTGGATTTTGCGGTCTGAGGTATATGTCCAAAATATATGGTGGCCGATTTGGCTTACTGTGGCTGCCGCTTTTTTGCTGTCGCTTCTGGCACTTTATTTGAATTCTATCCGTGATTTGGGTTCAGGGTTTTTGCCAGCAAGAACCGGCAAATCCCATGCCTCGCCGATTTTGCAGAGTCCTTTGGGATTGGCCATTCGCCTACAACGCACAGGTCTTATTGCATGAACTATTGGGCTTTTCTTGATAGGTGCTTCCTACGGTTCAGTGCTCGGCGATTTAGAGTCCTTTTTTGCCGATGTTGAAATCATGCAGGAATTTTTAGCAGCAACTCCAGGGAGCTCATTGACCGAACAATTTATTCCGATGTTGATGTCGGTTATGGCGATTATTGGCACCATCCCGGTATTACTGGCTGTTTTAAGGCTGAAAGGAGAGGAAAAGAATGGCCGATTAGAACATTTCTTAAGCCGTGCAGTTTCCAGAAGCCATTTAATGGGTAGTTATGTATTGATTTCTCTTATAACCAGTTTTATCATGTTGTCGCTTGCGGGACTTGGGCTTGGTTCAGTGGGCAATGCGATGATGGTGGAAGGGCTTCCGCTTAGGATGTTCTACGAAGCGGCAATAGTTTATCTGCCGGCTGCCTGGATCATGGCAGGCTTGGCTGCTGTGTTTATCGGATGGATGCCAAAGTTATCCAGTCTGGTGTGGCTCTATTTGGTTTTCTCATTTGTCGTTGTTTATTTGGGGGCTTTGTTTCAGTTTCCGGATTGGGTAGAAAAAGCAACGCCATTTGGCCATATTCCGCAGCTTCCGGTTGAAGAGCAGAATTTTGCGGTACTGGCACTTTTGACAGCCGTAGCGGTATTTTTGTTGATTGCCGGCTTTATCGGCTTTAACCGGAGGGACATTAGCAATTGAAAAAGGAGTGTATGTATAGTGGAAAAAGTAATCCCGAAAATCACCACATTTTTGATGTTTTCAGGACAGGCAGAAGAAGCGATGGAATTTTATACATCGCTGTTTGAAGACTCGCGTATCGAAAATATTGTCCATAATGAAGATGGTACTGTCATGCAGGCTGCTTTTACGTTGAATGGTCAGATGTTGATGTGCATCGATAGCCCCGTCAATCACGAATTTACTTTTACACCGGCGATTTCTTTGTATGTCACGTGCGACAGCGCAGAAGAGATTGACCGTGTTTTCGCCCAGCTTTCGGAAGGCGGAGGGGTTTTGATGCCATTAGATGAATATCCTTTCAGCAAAAAGTTCGGCTGGCTGGTGGACCGGTTCGGCGTATCCTGGCAACTGAATTACTGAAATTGATAAAACCTGTATGGAAATGGCTTTGTTCATTTTCATGCAGGTTTTTGTTTTAGGCTGTGATAAACATACGCGACCCGTCTTCTGGGCAGACTAAAAGGCTGTTCTTCGTTAAAAGAACAGCCAGACAATAACCGGACCGAGGAATGACCCGACGACAGCACTTAAGGTCATAGCGACAGAACTCATAGAAGCTTCTTCCGGACCATATTCGAAAGCTTTCGCTGTACCAAGACCGTGGGCAGAAGATCCCAAGCCAATGCCGACCCCGATGGAAGAATCGACACGCAAAATTTTCAATAGCCAAGGACCCGCAATAATACCGGTAAACCCTGCAGTCATGACATATACCGCCGCTAATGAAGGGATGCCTCCGAGCGCTTCCGCCATTTGCATGGCGACCGGCGTCGTAATCGACTTCGGCAGCATCGTCAGAACCATTTCGTTGGAAAACTGGAACAGCTTCGTCAGCAAAGCGCCACTGGTTAACCCGACAATCGCTCCTGCAGAGACGCCGATAGTGATTGGCAATAGATTTTGCCGCAATAAATCACGCTGCTTGTAGAGGGGAACAGCCAAAGCCACTACAGCAGGACCGAGCAACTCTCCGATCCACTTTCCTCCGAGCATATAATTGTCATAAGAAACATCGAATACCAGTAAAATAATGACCAAGACGACAGTAGTGGTTAGCACAGGATTTAAAAGCGTCCAGCGGTATTTATTATATTGGCTGTTCAAAAAGAGATAGGCCACAATTGTAAGCCCTGCAAACAGCAGAGACAGAAGAAAGATTACCACATTTAATGCTCCTCTCTTTTGCCGGATAAACGGCTGGACCACTGGCTCAACAAAGAAGAAACCGCCATAGTCAGAAACGTGCTAAACACTGCAATGACGATCAGCCAGACGCCTTTTCCAGTAAAAACATCTGCATAATCGATGACGCCGACAGTTGCCGGGATAAAGTAGAGCGATAGGAAAGCTAAAAGGAAATGCGCACCCGAATCAATCCATTTCAGCGGAAAAATTTTTAGCAAAAGGACCGCAAACAGCAGTAAAAATCCAATGATGCTGCCGGGAAGCGGCAAGTTGAAAAATTCGCGCAACCATTCACCGAACAGATAAAAGCCATACAAAACAACAAGTTGAGCAAAAACCAGCAGAAATTTCATATGTAATCGCGCCTTTCTTCAAATAGAAAAGTGAAACGGTAATCTTTGACATAATAAGCTATTTTACAGCATTTTTATTGAAAAGCGAGCAACGCGCATATAGAGGGACAAACAGTTAAAAATTAAATTCTTCTTTTTAAATTTACAGAAGCGGGTAAAGGGAGAACATCCGATCAATACCGCTAGGAAGGGAGGATGTTATGGCCAGTGGCTTACTTGGTTTTATCATCTTAGGTTTTTCGCTATCTGTTCCCGTAGGAGCTATTACAATCGAAATGGTGAAAAGAGGGATTCAAGGGGGATTCATGCATGCCTGGATGGTTGGCGTTGGCGGCATGTCTGCAGATGTTGTGTTGATGCTGCTCATTTACTTTGGGGTTTCCGGTTTTTTAACCAGCATGGCTGCACAAACTGTCCTTTGGCTCTTCGGCTTTGTCGTGCTGGTTTACTTAGGAACCGAAAGCATTAAAGATGCATTTCGGATCACCGGAATAGATGTTATGAACCCAGTAAAAACAGAACCGCTGACTGGAGCTTATCTGTCGGGATTTGTGATTGCGATTTCCAATCCGTTGAATATCATTTTCTGGATCGGCATCTATGGTTCGGTTTTAACCAGCACACTGCAGAATGCAAGCAGTGGAGAAGTACTGTTGTACAGCATCGCCATTTTTATTGGCATCGCAATTTGGGATTTGGTGATTGCCATTTCTGTGCATATCGGCAAAAGTTTTACAGGACACCGTTTTATGAAAAGTTTTTCGGTTATAGCAGGATTGGCTTTAATTGGATTTGGTTTATCATTTGGCTGGCAAGCTATGAAAAACCTGATGCTTTTAATGAATTGAAACTTTTGACAGCCAATGACGTAAATACACCAACACAGAAAGGGGAAGTGGACAATGGGCAATTACACGATTGAAGAGTTTATTCGCCAAACCAAACAGGACGAGAGAGAGAATGATTATTTTGAGTTGGAAACACCGCGTATTCTGGAAGTGAATTTAACGGATATGGTATGGGCAAAAGTCGGCTCGATGATTTCGTATACGGGCCAGATTAAATTTGAGCGGGAACGCATGCTTGAGCATGGCGTCGGAGTGATGTTCAAGAAGGCACTGACTGGCGAAGGCACTTCGTTGATGAAAGCTACGGGGCAAGGACGTTTGTATTTGGCAGACCAAGGCAAGAAAATCACCATTTTCGAATTGAATGGCGAATCCATCACAGTTAACGGCAATGATCTTCTCGCTTTTGAGCCAGGCATCCAATGGGAAATTAAAATGATGAGAAAAGTAGCGGGGATGATGGCTGGCGGATTATTCAACGTTACTTTGAAAGGAAAAGGGAGAGTGGCCATCACCTCCCATTATGAACCACTGACGCTGCTTGTGAAACCGGGTGAATCGGTGATTACAGACCCAGGGGCAACTGTTGCCTGGTCAGGCGATTTAACACCTGAATTCCGGACAGATATCAGCATCAGAACATTCCTTGGCCGGGGCAGCGGGGAATCAGTCCAGATGGAATTTAAAGGAGAGGGCTTTGTAATCGTCCAGCCCTTTGAAGAAGTATATACAGCTGGAAACGGTTTGTCTTAAGTCGTTTGAATGCCGGGCAATCGGGAATAAAGAGACCAATCAACTGTATCATTTCAAAGAAAGGAGCTGCCGTTATGGCAGAACATATAAAGTTGGCAGAAGCATTGGAATGGCAGTTCCGGAACGAAGTCGATAAACAAGTCAGGAAAACCCATGAATCCGGCCAGACGCTCTATCATTACACCAGTCTTCAGAGTCTGATGGGGATGGTCGAGACGAATAATCTATGGATGAGCAAAGGTAATTTCTTGAATGATTCCAGTGAATTGGTTTACTTTTCGAATGTCTTAAAAAGCGTTATCAGCAAAATGAAAATCCAAAACGAGACAGAACTGTGGCGGCTATTCATCCGGGAATTGAAACTTTCAATGAACCGGTTTTTGAAAAAAATTGAAGAAAGCGGTTTTGAAGTTTACATCTTTTCAATGTCACATTCCCAAGATTCGCTTGCTCTTTGGTATAACTATGCAAAAGGGGAAGGCTATAATCTTGGCTTCTATGTGGAAGATCTTTTGAAAAAAACGAGCGTCTTTCCCGATGAATCAAACGTCGTCCACGGCCTTGTAGTATATGACCGCCAGGAACAAGAGCTGGTTCTTATGAACTTCTTGATAGAAACCTTCAAACTGGTTACGCAATACGAAGTGGAAGAAGTAAAAAAAGCGTTGCCGGCTCATTTTTTTTCAGTTATTGCCACATGTGCGATCTTTTTTAAAGACCCTGCTTTTCAAAGCGAAGAGGAATATCGGATTGCCTATATGAATACCAGTGGTGAAACACAGCCGGAAGCACGGTTTCGAGCGCAAAATGGAGTAATTATTCCATATATTGCAGTGGATTTTGAAGAACGGCTGCCGATCAGCCATATCACCATCGGACCGAAGAACAATATTGATATTGCCAAAAGAGGCATGGAGCATTATCTAAACAGCAAAGGTTATAATATGCAAGAAATCTCGATCAGTAAATCGGTCGCTGCCCTTAGATATTAATTCAAAAGGATGAGAAGTGATTGGATGTATCCGGATTTAACAGGGAAAACAGCCATTGTTACGGGTGCTTCAAAAGGAATCGGCAAAGGAATCGCTGAACGTTTTGGGAAAGAGAAAATGAACGTCGTGGTGGATTACCATACAGATAAAAGAGGGGCTGAAGAGACGGTTGCGGCGATTACAGCAAATGGCGGAAATGCTGTATTCGTAGAAGCCGACGTTGCGAATGAAGAAGGCGTTCAGAAGCTAATTAATGCTGCACTCGATCAATACGGCTCGATTGATGTATTAGTGAATAATGCTGGGTTCAGTAAAAGCGAATCGTCAGAAGAATTGAGTTTGGAAAACTGGCAGCGCGTGTTGGACGTTAATTTAACCGGAGCGTTTATTGCCAGCCGTGAAGCGATCAAACAAATGCTGGCTAAGGGCAGACCCGGCTGCATCCTTAACATCACCAGTGTTCATCAGGTTATTCCGAAAGTGGACAATGCGCATTACGCCGTGACCAAAGCGGGCCTTAAGATGCTGACGGAAACGCTGGCACTTGAATATGCGGAACAAGGCATCCGCATCAATGCGATAGCTCCTGGCACAATCAATACGCCCGCTAACCCGGCTGAAGATGCAGATCCGGAAGAAAAGCAAAAGACGCTTGAAAAAATACCGATGAAAAAGATAGGCCAGCCTGAACAAATTGCAGCCGCGGCTGCCTGGATTGTATCTTCGGAAGCAGATTATGTGACTGGCACGACTTTGTTTGTAGATGGCGGTATGACTTTATACCCTTCGCAATTGAAATGAAAAAAAGGCGTAGCCAAATTGGCTACGCCTTTTTTTAAGGTGATTTTCTTTTTAAACCCTTATGCACTCTCATTTTTTAGGAGAAGTTATTCTGAAAAAATTACTTATATTTCCTTAATTCACACAATAGACAGATTTTTTGAAAATTATATTTAATATTTATTGCATTTTCGTTTAAATCCTGTATTATTACCTTAAGCGATATATTGCATACCTGAATTAGGGACACGAAGTATTATAGCAAGATTATTTTTGATGAAACAGGATATACAACTGCCAGAGTTTCATACACCTAGGAGGAAAACAAAATGGACACTAAATTGTCGTTCAGCGCATATGCCGTAGTTGGCATGATGTTATTTGCATTATTTTTTGGAGCAGGAAACCTGATTTTCCCAGCTCAGCTGGGCCAGTACGCCGGTTCGGAAGTATGGATCGCCGTCGCAGGATTTTTAACCACTGGCGTTGGTTTGCCGCTGCTTGGTATTTTAGCGATCGGCTATTCGAAAAGCAGTGACCTTCAAGATCTTTCCAGCCGTGTTCATCCGATTTTTGGATTGATTTTCACTTCATTGCTGTATTTGACAATCGGGCCATTCTTCGCATTGCCAAGAACTGGCGCAGTTTCTTATGAAGTCGGGATTGCACCTTTCATTGGCCAAGAATACATGACAATCGGTCTTCTTATTTTTTCAGCTGTATTTTTCGGACTTTCGCTTTGGCTTTCCTTGAACCCGTCAAAAATGGTTGATAGCATCGGAAAATTTTTATCACCAGCTATTTTAGTGACATTAGGGGCATTATTGATTGTTGCTATTTTCAATCCGATGGGCTCACCGGAAGCACCACAAGAAGCATATGCAGGAAATGCCTTTTTGAAAGGCTTCACAGAAGGCTACAACACCATGGATGCTTTGGCGTCATTAGTGTTCGGAATCATTGTCATTGCGACAGTCCGTAAGCTTGGAGTCACTTCATCCAAAGGAATTTTAGCGGCTACATTGAAAAGCGGTATCGTAGCAGCTGCATTATTGGCAGTAGTTTATACGGGAATTGCTTACTTGGGAGCGACAAGCACAAGTACGCTTGGCCTATTAGATACAGGTGGTCCAGTACTTAGCGGAGCATCCTCTCATTACTTCGGCACGTTCGGCACATTGCTGCTGGCAGTTATCATCACGCTGGCATGTTTAACAACTGCTATCGGGTTGATTGTAGCCAATGCGGAGTTCTTCCATAAGCTGACGCCTAAAATCAGCTACAAAACATATGTCGTTATTTTCTCAGTATTCTCGTTTGTCGTAGCAAATGCAGGGCTGGCAAATATCATTACTTATTCAATTCCGGTATTGATGTTCCTATACCCACTTGCAATTGTTTTGATCATATTAGCTTTCACATCACCACTATTCAAACATGATCGCCTTGTTTATGTTTCGGCTATCACTGTGACGTTCTTTATCGCTGTTATCGACGGCTTAAAAACATTGACTGGCTCACTAGGTGTAGCAAATCCAAGCTGGTTGCAGGCGATTGTTGACTTTTATGCCGCATCGTTGCCTTTATACGCAGACGGTCTTGGCTGGTTGTTGCCGGCAGTGATTGTAATTGCAGTTACAGGGTTGATTGCCCGCAATAGAAAAGGTGTCAATGTTCAAGCGGCTCAAAACGAAGGCTGAAAACATTAGTACTGGTTGGTCCAAAAAATTGGGCTGGCTTCTATTATAAAAAGCTGTCTCAAAAGCAAATTTGCTTTTGAGACAGCTTTTTTCAATTGGCTATAGGTGAAGGCATTGCTACAGGGACAATTCTTCAACAGTCCGAATCCAATTGGATTTCATGAGTTTTGAGACTTTTTCACTATCTTTTTCTTTAAGAGCATTAATAATATGAATATGTTCTTCAACCGAATGGCGAGTCAGAATAAGCGAGTTATGGAAAAATTGTCTTCTTACATGAGCTTGAAGGCGATCCAAAAGCGTATAAACATAAGGGTTTTGAGCCGCTGTTACGATATGCCGATGGAATTCCTCATCAATTTTCAAAGAAGAATAATGATCTTTCGCTTCAACAGCTTCGGCAAACCGCCGATTTGTATCTTCAAGCAATTCAATTGTCTCTTCTTTTAAATTTGGAATCGCAAGTTCAGCGGCTAAAGCTTGGAGTGCAGCGAGCGGAGGCAAGAGGGTTTTAAGATCTTCTTTTTCCACTTTCGTTACACGTGTTGCCTTACCGGGAAACATCTCCACAAAGCCTTGTACTTCTAGAAGCTGCAAAGCTTCTCTGACAGGGGTTCTGCTGAGGTTAAGGGCTTGGGCGAGTTCGGTGTCGACTAATTTTTCATCAGGCTGCAACGTACCATCAATAATCCATTGTTGTAATTGTTCATAGGCACTTTCTTTGGCGGTAACACGAACCGGTTTCGCATGGTTTACTGGAATCGGCATTGCAGATTCACCCTTTCTATGGTGTCCAAGATAGCATAATTATACACCATTTTGTGGAAAAATGAAATATTCTCAATACAATATATCGCAAACACGGTGCTTTGTTTTATTTTCTTATGGAAGCGAATGACAGGGAAAGAGAGTTCAGAAGAAGGAGGCAAGACGATGTTGGTTTTTGTACCAAGTAAAGATGCAAAAACCATTTTTTCAGAGTTTGACGGAAAGCGGCAAAGAAGATTTAGTTAACTTTGATCAAGAAGTCGAAGGAAAGTTTGGAGATAAAAGGAGTTTTGATGTATATATGATTGTCCACGACTTGGACGGCGGCACAGTTAAAGCAGTGCTTGAAGAACTGAAAATTGATGCGAAGCGCTTTTCTATGCCATTGAAACTTTCCAATGGCCACAGGTATAAATGAAGACGTCTTTGTATTACACTTAGAACAAGACAATCGGGCAATTGCAGATAGGATGAATAATAATGAGACAAGAAATTTCACTGACAGTAACAGACAAAGCCAAAGCGGAGTTTCAACGGGGAATGCCGTTGATTTCGAAAGAGGCACTTGAAAATGCAGATAGCCTGATTACAGAAGGCGCTATTGTGAGCTTGGTTGATAAGCAAGGCAAGTTTTTGGCGAAAGGTTATTACGGCAAACAGAACAAAGGTTACGGCTGGGTGCTGACGCGCAATAAAGATGAAGCAATTGGACAAGGGTTTATAGAGCGGACACTTACAGCTGCTATTGCCGAACGGCAAAACTTTTTCCGCAATCCAAACACCACCGCGTTTCGGGTATTCAACGGAGAAGGCGATGGATTCGGCGGTTTGGCAATCGATTATTACGATGGCTATTATTTGCTGAGCTGGTACAGCGAAGGCGTTTATACCTTTAAAGATGAAGTGGTTGAAGCATTACAGAACGTGGCAGATTTTAAAGGGATTTACCAGAAAAAACGCTTTGATACGAAAGGCCAGTATATCGAAGAAGATGATTTTGTTGCAGGAGAACGCGGCGAATTTCCTTTGATTGTTAAAGAAAACAACGTAAACTTTGCTGTTTACTTGAATGACGGTGCGATGACAGGAATCTTCCTGGATCAGCGTGATGTACGGAATGCCATTAAAGAAAAGTATGCCAAAGGAAAAACGGTGTTGAATACATTTTCTTATACAGGTGCTTTTTCGGTTGCCGCAGCTTTAGGCGGAGCTGAAAAAACTACAAGTGTTGATTTAGCGAAACGCAGCTCCGCAAAAACCATTGAACAATTCAGCGTCAACGGCATTGATTATGAGAATCAGGACATTCTGGTAATGGATGTTTTCAATTATTTCAAGTACGCCAAACGCAAAGAGTTGAAGTTCGACTTAGTAGTTCTTGATCCGCCAAGTTTTGCGCGTTCCAAGAAATACACATTCAGTACAGCGAAAGACTATACAAGCTTGATGAAAGAAGCCATCGCCATCACTGAGAAGCAAGGAACTATTGTGGCGTCGACAAACAATGCTTCGTTCGGCATGAAGAAATTTAAAGGATTTATCGACAAGGCGTTCCAAGAAGAAGGGAAGAAATACCGCATCGTGGAAGAATTCACGCTTCCTTCCGATTTCCGTGTACGAAAAGAGTTTAAAGAAGGCGATTATTTAAAAGTGCTATTTGTGGAATTGGTTTAAGCAGCAGGCAACTATCTTCCTTTATAATAGAAAACACTGAGGCATCTGCGGAATTTATTCCGCAGGTGTTTTTAGCGTTAATGAATATCGAATAATGGAAAACTGCTCTATAATGGAAATATCTGAATATATTATTTCATTGGAGGCAGTTTGATGACGAAAGCAATAAGTTCCCCCTTGGCTGGAAATCCAGTTTACCCAGTAATGTTTGCTATGGGTGCTTGCCACATGTTGAATGATTCTTTGCAAGCGGTCATACCGGCAATGTTCCCGATTCTTGAAACCAACCTTGGACTAACATTTACCCAATTGGGACTGATCGCTTTTGCGCTGAATATTGTAGCTTCTGTGTTGCAGCCGGTCGTAGGGTTTATCAGTGACCGCAAGCCGATGCCTTTTGCATTGCCGCTCGGCATGGCCAGCTCATTTGTAGGAATCGCGGGGCTCGCATTTGCTCCTGAATACTGGATGATTCTGGTGTCCGTCATGTTCCTTGGGCTTGGGTCTGCCATTTTCCATCCGGAAGGCTCACGCGTTTCTTATATGGCTGCAGGAACAAGACGCGGGTTGTCGCAGTCAATCTATCAGGTGGGAGGGAACTCTGGCCAAGCGCTGGCTCCGTTGATCAGTGCATTTATATTAGTGCCGCTCGGGCAGCATGGCGCTGCACTTTTTTTATTTGTTGCGGCTATCGGCATATTCATCCTTTCGAAAATTTCAGCATGGTATAAGAGCCAGTTGGCCAAGGAGAAATTGCAAAAAGGCAAAAGAGCCATTTTATCTTCGCTGCCGGAATTGACGAAAAAACAAGTAGGAATAGCGCTGGCTTTATTGATGATTATCATTTTTGCCCGGTCTTTCTATGTGACTAACATGACGAGTTTTTATATTTTCCATTTGATGGAGTCATATGGACTGACCATCCAGACGGGACAGCTTTATATTTTCTTGTTTTTAGCAGTAGGTGCGGCAGGAACATTTTTTGGAGGGCCGATGGCGGATAAAGTCGGACGGAAAAATGTCATTGTCCTGTCGCTCTTTGTACCGATTCCGCTGGCCATTGCTTTGCCTTATGTACCTTTGTTTGCTGTCATTGTGCTGCTTGTGTTGATTGGATTTTTCATCATGCTGAGCTTTTCTGTCACTGTGGTCTATGCGCAGGAGCTGGTGCCGAGTAAAATCGGCACGATGTCCGGCCTGACTGTCGGGCTGGCATTTGGCATGGGAGCCATTGGCGGTGTGGTGATCGGCATTTTAATGGATTCTATCGGTGTTTACGAAACCATGATTGTGGTCTCATTTTTTCCTATTATTGGACTCGTCGGTTTAGGATTGCCAAAGGACCGGAAAATAACTGCTGCTTAATCTGCTGAAAAGGATGATGGACATGAACAATACAGTGCCGGAGATACCTGCTGAAATTAAAACAGAGCGCTTGCTGCTGCGCATGCCGAAACCAGGGGACGGCAAAGCAGTGAATGCCGCTATCCGTTCTTCGATCAAAGAATTGAAGCCCTGGCTGCCGTTTGCACAGCAAGTGCCTTCTGTAGAAGAGACTGAAATCGATGTGCTGGAAGCTCATATCAATTTCTTGAAACGGGAAGTCCTGCGTTATATCATTTTTAACAAAGAAACCGGGGAATTTATCGGTTCCACTGGTTTTCATGCGATTGAATGGGACATTCCAAAAATGGAAATCGGTTACTGGATTGAGACGAGATGGAGCGGTTTTGGCTACATGGCAGAAGCGGTATCTGCTCTGTCTGAACTGGCGCTGGATGATTTTGGCTGCAAGCGCCTGGAAATCAGATGCGACGCAGAAAATGTCAAAAGCCGGACAATTCCTGAAAATCTCGGGTTTGTGCTGGAAGGCGTCCTCCACAACGACGAGTTATCAGTAGATGGCAAAAACCTGACCGATACATGCATTTACGCGAAGTTCAGTTAAGCATTAAAGAAAGCGGGAATTTAATTTTTTTCGAATGGAGCTTTCAATTATGGAAAAACAACAAACAACAATGGGATTGAAAGCATTTGTTTCACTTATCCTGTCGTTGAAGATACCAAAATGGGCGCTGGTCACCGGCTTAGCGTCAAGCGTTATTACAACTTTAGTAGGGTTGGCAGTGCCGCTTTTAACAAGGGATTTAGTGGATGGTTTTTCAGTGGATTGGATCAGTCCATGGCTCATCGGCGGTCTAGCCGCTGCATTTATCTTACAAGCGGTTATCAATGGAGTATCGATTTACTTACTGAGCATGGTAGGGCAAAAAATAGTAGCCGGGCTGAGGGACCGGATGTGGATTCATTTAATCCGCCTGCGTGTCCCATATTTCGACCAGCAAACGAGTGGGGAAACGGTCAGCCGGGTCGTCAATGACACGGGAATTGTCCGCAACTTGATCACAGATCATTTTCCACAGTTTATCACCGGCATCATTTCCATTATCGGAGCTGTCATTATCTTATTGGTGATGGATTGGAAAATGACAGTGATCATGCTTTTATCTGTGCCTGTCACTATTGCGATCATGATTCCGCTAGGGCGCCGAATGGCGAAGGTTTCGCGTAATTTACAAGATGAGACAGCAGTGTTTACTGGGCATGTCCAGCAAACATTAAGCGAAATCCGCTTAATGAAGTCTTCAACCGCCGAAGCGATAGAAGAAGACCGAGGCTTGGGCGGTATTCAAAAGCTGTTTAAAATCGGTTTGAAGGAAGCGAAAATCTATGCATTGATTGCCCCATTAATGTATACAGTCGTAATGGCGGTCATTGTCATGATTATTGGATACGGCGGCATTCGTGTAGCAGAAGGGACAATGTCGACGGGTTCTCTGGTAGCATTCCTTTTATACCTATTTCAAATCATCATGCCGATGACTACGTTTGCGTTGTTTTTTACTGAACTCCAAAAAGCAAAAGGTGCAACCGAACGAATCATCGAGATATTGGAGCTGCCGCTTGAAGAAGGCCAGGAAGGTATGGAAATCGATATCGCCAATAAACCTTTACGTGTTGAAAGCGTGGATTTTGCTTATGAAAAAGGAAATCCGGTTCTTCGTGGAATTTCTTTCGAAGCACAGCCAGGTGAAATGATTGCTTTTGCGGGGCCGAGCGGTGGTGGGAAAACAACCGTGTTTGGCTTGATTGAGCGATTTTATGAACCGGTTGCAGGAATCATTACAATTGGCGGCATTCCAATCAACGAGTTGTCAATGACTTCCTGGCGAAACCAAATCGGCTATGTGTCCCAGGAAAGTGCCATGATGGGTGGTACAATCCGTGCGAACTTAACTTACGGCTTGCCGGATGCAGACCGTATCTCGGATGAGGAATTGTGGCATGTCGCCCGTATGGCTTATGCTGAAGAATTTATTCAGGGCTTTCCAGAAGGGCTAGACACAGAAGTTGGGGAACGCGGCGTGAAATTATCCGGTGGCCAAAGGCAGCGTATTGCCATTGCCCGGGCGTTTCTCCGCAATCCGAAAATTCTCATGATGGATGAAGCAACAGCGAGCCTCGACAGCCAGTCAGAAGGAATTGTCCAGCAGGCTTTAAGCCGCTTAATGGAGGGACGCACTACGCTGGTCATTGCGCATCGGTTATCGACGATTGTCGATGCTGATAAAATTGTCTTTATTGAAAAAGGCCAAGTTACCGGTATAGGAACACACCTTGAATTAAGCCATTCCCACGAACTTTACAGCGAATTTGCGGAGCAGCAATTAACTTGAACTTTCAGCTTGACCTTGACGCTGCGTCAAGGTATAGAGTGGAGGTATCAGGAGGTGGGCGTATGGAATACACTGTTCAAAAACTGGGGAGTTTAGCAGGAGTCAGTACGAGAACATTGCGATATTACGATGAAATAGGAATACTGAAGCCGGCGAGAAAAAATTCTGCAGGTTACCGTATTTATGGCCGGAACGAAGTGGATAAGCTGCAGCAAATCCTCTTTTACCGGGAACTCGGACTCGATTTGGAAAGCATCAAAAAAATTGTCAACGACCCGGCATTTGACGGACCGGCGGCTTTGAGAAAACACTGGCAGCAGCTCCTGCAAAAACGCCGACAACTGGACCTCCTGATCAATAATGTGGAAAAAACCATTTCCGCAGCAGAAGGGAAGAGCCACATGGCTGACAAGGAAAAGTTCCAAGGTTTTAAGCAGAAATTAGTTGACGACAATGAAAAGCAATACGGTGAAGAAGTCCGTGCGAAATACGGTGATGATGTAGTCGACCGTTCCAATTCCAAAATGCTGAATATGAGCGAATCACAATACGAAGAATTCATGCGTTTGGAAAAAGAGCTGATGGAGGCACTTGCCGAAGCTTGCAAAACCGGAGACCCAGCAAGTGAAATTGCCCAAAAAACAGCAGACTTGCACAAGCAGTGGCTGACCTTCACATGGCCGTCGTACAGCAAAGAAGCACATGCGGGACTTGCCAGAATGTACGTAGACGATGAGCGCTTTGCCGCTTATTACAACAAAGTGCATCCGAACGCCACTGAATTCTTGCGGGATGCAATTTTAATTTATACTGGAGCCAATTTATAAGCGGTTCTATGATAGGCGGGTCCAGCCATTTGGCTGAACCCGCCTTTTAATGTAAAAAATTTTATTAACGGCATTTCAATCCCTTTACAAACACTTAACAGAAATTTACATATTAACAATAAAATTTTGCTGTTTGCTTTGCTATAATCAAAGTGACAAAGATAAGTGAACGGTAAATTGCTTCATTCAAAAAGGAGAGGGTTGCATGCTTGAAAAAGGAAAAGAACCAGTTGTTTCTGTCAAAGTCATGTCATTTAACATCGCTCATGGTTTGGGAATGAATGGAATAGTGGATTTGGAGAAAACGGCTGGTATTATTGAGGACTCTTGCGCCAATATTATTGCATTGCAGGAAGTCGACTGCTATTTTTCTTCCCGCAGTGCTTTTGTTGACCAGGCACGGTGGTTAAGTGAACGGCTGGGGATGCAAGTGGCATTTGGAGCAAATCTAGATTTTGAGCCGATTGCTGCGGGTGAGCCGAGACGCCAATACGGCAACGCGATTTTAAGTAAATACCCGATTAAGTATGCGGAAAATCATCAATTGACCCGAGTGCTGACAGATTTCGGAAAGAATGAACAGCGTGGTGTTTTGGAAGCAGTGATAGAAGTTAAAGGAAATTTAATCACAGTTTACAACACGCATCTTTCTTTAAAAGAGGAAGAATTGAAAGTCAGCATTGGCGAATTGATTGGCATCACTGAAAAACGTCATTTTCCCCGTATTGTGATGGGTGACTTTAATGCTCCTCCTAATGACGGGCAAATCAGAAGGCTGAATAGGCATTTTGCGGACACCTTTTTAAAAATGAAAAGAGGAGACGCTTATACGTATCCTTCTCCTTACCGAAACGCGGAAACAGGTGAAAACTTCAAACCGGTTACACGCATCGATTATGTCTTTGCAGACCCTGAACTGGATCCGGTGCAGGTAGCAGTAATGGAAACCGATACATCAGACCATTTGCCAATTGTTGCTGACTTCATTGTTTCTACAGCAAAAACTCATGCACAAGAAGCAGCACAAACAGTCCTTCAGAAAGTTTAAGTGCGTTTCCGATTTTCTATTAAAAAAAGTTACCTGATATCTTCAGCTTTTGAATAGCTTAAATTTTTATTTGAAATGAGCACATAAATAACAGCATTTTTTGTATTATTTTGCTACAATCAATGCATCCAATAACCCTTGCCAAGGACTCGTTTCATCTTAAAAGGAGATGTTTTTTATGGAGAGAGAAAAACTCCCCCCCACCGTGCCCATAAAAGTGATGTCGTTCAACATTGCCCACGGATTAGGTATGAATAATGTCGTCGATTTGGAAAAGACAGCAAGTGTCATTGAGCAATCAGAAGCAGAAATTGTCGGATTGCAGGAACTCGATCGGCATTTTACTGAACGCAGTGAATTTATCGATCAAGTAGACTGGCTCAGCAGCCGCCTTGGCATGTACGGCGCTTTCGGAGCCAACTTAGATTTAGAGCCAAATGAACCTGAAAGGCCCAGGCGCCAGTACGGCAACGCGGTTTTAAGCAAGCATCCGATCAAGTATGTTGAAAATCACCTCCTGACGAAAGTGGTCTCTCCGATTGCCAACAGTGAACAGCGGGGAATGCTGGAAGTTGTTCTCGAAGTAAAAGGGACATATCTTAGCTTCTTTAACACACATTTATCGTTGAAAGAAGAAGAACTCAAAGTAAGCATTGATGAAATTTTGGAGATTACAGAAAAAAGCCGTTTTCCAAAAATCATTACAGGAGATTTTAATGCGGCACCGGATCACCTGCAAATCAAAAGATTGGAAAACCATTACGATGATGTTTTCTTGAAAATGGATAAAGACAACTCTTATACGTACCCGGCTCCTTATACACATGAGGCAGATGGAGTGAAGTTAAAGCCGGTGACACGGATTGATTATATTTTTACGGATCAAAATCTGGAGCCTGCAAAGGCAACCGTAATTGAAACCGCTGTATCGGATCATTTGCCGATTGCAGCAGATCTGGTTCTGTCGAGAACGGCCAATGCGATGAAATCATCAGCACAAGCGGAACAATTAAAGTTGTTTAAATGAAATTTTATTAAGCAATTGAACTTTTACGGAGAATATTTTTCTCCACATCAAAAAACTGTAGATAGACTCAGTAAAATGAGTTTATCTACAGTTTTTTATTTCTATTCCAACAAATGTTGCTAAGGGTATGCTTTACGATTAGCGGTTGGTAATGGTTTCCGGATTCATGTCATGGTTCATCATGCGGTACGAAGCCATTTCTTCATATTTTGTGCCGGGTTTTCCATAGTTTGTGTAAGGGTCGATCGACAAGCCGCCGCGCGGTGTGAATTTGCCCCATACTTCGATATAACGGGGTTCAAGCAATTTGATTAAATCGTTCATGATGATGTTGACGACGTCTTCATGGAAATCGCCGTGGTTGCGGAAACTGAATAAATACAATTTCAGAGATTTGCTTTCCACCAATTTTTTGTCCGGGATAAAGCTGAGATAAATCGTCGCGAAATCAGGCTGTCCGGTCTGTGGGCAAAGTGAAGTAAATTCCGGACAATTGAATTTTACAAAATAATCGCGTGTATGCAAATTATCGATTGCTTCTAAAATGTCCGGGTCATATTCAAAGTTATACTTCGTATTTTGATTGCCGAGCAGCGACAAATGGTCTAATGTGTCTTCGTTTCTTCCTGCCATAGGTAAAGGCCTCCTTCAAGTATACGGCTTAAGAGAGGACGTATAAAAAACAGGAAAAGAAAAAGCCAAATCGCATGTGGATTCGGCTGAATTTCGTCAATCCATAGTTTTTTATAGAGGGTATAATGCTATGAACCTCTCCCGTCACCGGGTTATTTATTTTTTACTAACCTCACTTATAGTAAAAGACTTTCCGTTCACTGTCAATTCTCTTCTTTTTCCAAAAAAGTGCCGCAATCAAAGGAGGCATTGTTACTCCTGAAAGAAAAAATCAATTTCTCGTGATAAAGGTATGGACAATACATTAGCATTAATGACGGAAAGTTATCGATTCATCCGGAATCGTGCGATAGAACTGAAGTCGGACATTTTCCAAACGCGATTGCTTGGCCAGACAACGATTTGCATGGTTGGAGAAAAAGCCAAACAGACGATGGATGATGAAGGGCATAAGCACGGTAAGCAGCTTTTTATATCGCTTATGACGCCTCGGCAGCTGCAGCTATTTACCTTTACGTCTTTTACATATCACCCTTTTTGGGATGCCCGGTTTAACAGACGAATTGATGAAGCATCGATTAGAGGATTATTTGCTCAACTTGCTTGATCGTTTTGACGATTATTGATGCGATACAAGGGCGCTGCATTTCATCAGGTTTGATTTCTCTGAAAAAGGAAATATACAGAACAAGCAAGTTTTTAAGGAGGAACCCGGATGACTGAGGAACAATTGAAGCAATTGAAAGACCAATTGATTAAACAAAAGAATTCTCTTGAAGGACGGATGGAGCATACGGAAGAGTTTGATACAACCGAACTGTCTAATTATGATAATCACCCAGCCGATAATGCAACGGACTTATTTGATCAGGAACGCGGTCTCGCGTTAAACCAATTTAAAGAAAACGAATTGGATGATACAAATGCTGCTCTTGAGGCAATTGAGAACGGGACTTACGGCAAATGCACAGTGTGCGGCAAAGAAATCCCGTACGAGCGTTTAGAAGTATTGCCGACTGCTTTAACTTGTGTTGATCATGCTCAGCAAGATACTGATATGACGTCACGTCCTCCCGAGGAAGATGTGTTAAGAGGATCCACGAGCCAGCCAGTGGAAAAAGAAGACAGCAGGCTTCGGGATGATGCGGATTCATTTCAGGAAGTCGAAGATTTTGGTTCTTCGGACAGTCCACAGGACCAGCCTGGCAAAGATGAAGATATGGAAGATTTCTACGAAGAAAAAGGTTGATCCTCAACCCTATGCTTTTCCAAGCATGGGGTTTTCTTTGGCTAAAATACGATTGACCTTGGATTGTCAGATGCCTGCAGTAAAAGAAATGACAGATAGGGAGCGAAGGTATTGGAGGGATTAGAGAAGGAAATCTTTAAATTGGAATGCAGCCACCTTCAACCGGATGTCCGGGTTTCAAAACAAAAACTTGGAGAAGTGCTCGATGAGGAATTTTTTGAGTTTGGGAGTTCAGGGAAAGTCTGGAGGCGGAGGGATTATGACACAAATCATCCGTTAACCCCGGACCGGATGGAGATTTCAGAATTTGCCTTGCATATTCTGGGACCAGAAGCTGTACTAACAACGTACCGCCTCCAAAATCACACAAGCGGAAAAGTATCTCTTCGCAGTTCCATTTGGAAAAATCGGGGAAGTGGCTGGAAGCTGTTTTTTCATCAAGGAACGCTTTCAGAATGAAAGTGTTTATGCTGAAGAAAAAGAGGATATGGAATAACTAGTACTTTTTAAAGTAAAGGAGGATTCAGATGGAACATGCGGTTGTATTATTTGATGGCGATTGTAATTTCTGTGATAGCAGTGTCCAGTTCATCATAAACCATGATCCTGCAGGATATTATCAATTTGCTTCGCTGCAAAGCGATATTGGACGGGAGCTTAGACGAAAGCATCAAGTGCCGGAGGACGTAGACAGCCTGGTATTGATACAAGACGGCAAAGCCTATGTTAAATCCGAAGGGGCATTGATGATTTCCCGCCACTTGACCGGGTTATGGAAAATGGCGTTTTATCTAAAATCATTTCCTCGTCCATTGCGCGATGGCGCTTATGATGTGGTCGCTAAAAACCGCTACAAGGTATTCGGGAAACTCAATAGCTGTATGCTGCCGCCTCCGCATATCCGAAAAAGATTTCTTGATAAACAGTAAAAGCTCTGATGCGCCTAGGCGTATCAGAGCTTTTTGTGCGTTGTGTTGCTTCCGCTGTTCATTGTCCAGTTGCAGAGCCTCACCCCTCGTCGGAAATTCTTCCAGCGCTTGTCGGAGCTAAACGGCCGCTTTCGCTTTTCCTATTCAAAATTGGAAATCCGCCAGTATTGGCTCGCAATCGAACGGGACATCCACGCTAATCCTTTGCTTTCCGCTTCGTGAATTTGAAGCCATTCATTCATTTTATCGTTTTTCAAGTAAACTTCATGATTGGGTGCTTGGTCATGCAGCCCTACGATATCGTAGTGGCCATCCCGATAAAATGTTGCAGATACATCATAGTCAATATTGGGGGAAGTTGTTAAGGGATTGCCGACACTATGTTTCAGGATAACCTTAACGTTTCGTTCGTCTTCTTTCACTTTTTCCAGCTGAATGCCTTCAGAAGAAGCCACATCTGCTTTCCGGAATTTTTTCCGCCAATCGTAGGCAACGCTCATGCCCACGTCCTTTTGAAGTTCTAAGGCAGAATCCTCTTTTCCGAGTTGCAGTGAAAAATTTACTTGCGTACGGTAATGAGAGGAATCAGGAGTGAACGTTCGGTTATCTCCAGCAAAATAGCGGTTGAGCGACAACAGGTTCGGGTTGGCTAGAAATTTATCAGACAGGAAAGTGGTATAGCGGAAATCCCAGACTCTATTAAACTCCGATACGTTAACTTGTGGAGAATCAGCTAGCAATCGCTCCAGAGGGGCAATCTTTTTAGTGATCCAGAATTCTTCCATGGAAGCTGCTTCTTGCGAAGACTTAATATTAAAAAAACCAAAAAGATGGGCAGCTACCGACTTCTCTTCACTGAAACCCGTTTCAGACTTTTCCAGCGGACGCTTTGCCCGAATCCAATATGAATATTCCCGGTCCATTTCTACACCACGATCAGTAAACTGCGTTTTTTTGATCGTGTCCAAAAATTCGCCGTCCCGGTAAATTTCATACTCATCAATACCATCGATGGCTCCCCATGCCAAAATGATTTTTGAATCCGAAACAATTGTCGTAAAGGCAATTTGCTGAAGATAATTGATGCTGTCTTCCGTATGGTCTTCTGTGCTGGTTTGCATTTTGATCCGTTCTTTTACTTCTCCTTCTTCGTCAAGGCGCTCGACTGTATAGGTATACAGCTCACCACTTTGCAGGTTTTCATCTTTAAAGCTGTTTTCTATGCCAGTATAGATGGCATCTGCATCTCTTTTTACTACACAAGTATCTCCTGTACTGGACCATTTAAAGTAAATCATTGTATCTGTCTGCTGCAACAAATCAATTTCCAGGCGTTTCTCCAACGCAGCCATTGAATCATCTCCTTACAAGGGTATGTTAAGCTATACCCGGTTCTTAAAATTCCTGAACCCTTCTTTCTGATTCACGATATATTTGTTACATAATTAAAACAATAGATTAAAAAAATAAATGTATAATATAGGAAAAGAATGAAAGCAGGAGGCGTTCTCTATGACTCATCCCGCCCGTTAAATTGAATGAATGCTGGTCCTTATCGAGGGCCGGCTTTTGCTGTTGATAGATTTGCAAAGCTGCATCACAAATAGTATGTTAAAGAAAGAATATGGATAACGGATTAAAGAGAAAAAACGACAACGGGAGGTTGGGGAATGGCTTTTGCGGAAACTAAAAAAGCAGGCAGCTTTAAAAGTTTTGATGATGCGGCGGAGCAAATTTTAAAATTGCTCAGTCAACAGCTAGAAATCAATACCTTATTTATTGCGAAAAATGATGGACAGACCAATGAAATTATTAAGGCTTTGAATGCAGGTGATGAACTGGTCGTACAAGGCAGCTTATCTCCTCTGGAACAAACTTTTTGCAATTTAAGCATTGGTTTTGGAAAAGAGCCCTTGGTTATCAAAGATATTTCCAGCAACGTACGTGCCAATAAATTAGAGATTGCATCCCGTTTCGGAAGTAGGTCATTTATCGGCATACCGATTTTGTATGAAAGCGGCGAAGTCTACGGCACCATTTGCGGTCTTGACCAAGTGCCTTTTGAGTTTACGGAAGAGCATGAACAAGCATTTGCCACCATGTCGTCTTTGCTGACATATGTTTTGGAACTTGCAAAAGCGAACGAACAAATTCAATCCCTTTCATCCCCATTGGTTCCAGTTACTCAAGGAGTCGCTATTTTGCCGGTTATTGGAGAAGTGACAGCAGAGCGTGCCCAAACGATCATCGATCATGTTTTACAAAAATGTGGGGAAAATGCACTGGATTATTTAATCGTTGATGTTTCCGGTGTTTCCCAAATCAACGCTGTCGTTGGAGAGTATTTGCTGAAGCTGGTCAATATTTTAAAAATTATTGGCGTAACACCGGTGGTTACCGGCATCCAACCTTTCATGGCTTTAAAAGTGCCGCATTTTGCCACAGCTTTAAAAGGTATTATGATTGAAGCAAATCTTGAAATGGCATTGAAGCAACTTGGATTTGTGTTGATAAAAGAATGCGATAAAAAAACGAGCCGATGAGAAAACCGGCTCATTTTTTATTCTTCTTTATCAAAAAAGACATGTTTGAGCTCCCAGGTCTCATCAATTTCGAGCAAGCCGAATGAGTATTGCGGCTGCATACGCTTGTCAGTGGGAGAACCTGGATTAAACAATGTAATGCCATCTACTTCACGCATCAACGGAATATGGGAATGTCCAAAAACGATGATATCAACTTGTTCGTCTGAGAAAGCTTCAAAAGCGCGCTGTTCGGTCGTTTTCTGAATACCGTCCCCATGGATGACTCCGACTTTCACATCTCCGAAAGTAAAAATTTTTCTTTTGCCAAACCGGTCTGCTATTTCCCATGGGTCCACATTGCCTGTGACTCCGTCTGTTTCCGTGTAAGCGGCCAATTCGTGGTAGACATCCAACGTCTGCCAGTCTCCAGCATGGATGATGAAATCTGCAGTTTGGCATTCATCTGCCAAACGCTGGGGAATCTTTTTGGCGCGGGCCGGGATATGGGTATCAGAGACAATAACGATTTTTTGCATGTAAACGCCTCCCATTCTTCGACTTTCCTTCACTTTAACAAAAAATTCTGACCGCGTCTCATTCTGGATAAAAGTAAGTGGTTGTCGAAATGATTAACAGAGCGAAAAAGCGGGGAAAATAAAGAGAAACTGCAATCAGCGGGGATCTTACTGCCCGTTAAAGCGGGATAAAGAGAAACTGCAATCAGTGGGGGTTCTTCCACCCCGCTGATCTTTAAGCAAAAATAAATGAAAAAGCTTTCGATGCCAAAAAAGAGGAGGGATACAATGGTTCAGGAACGGAAAGTCACGTGTTATATAGCTATCAGTTTAGACGGATATATCGCTACAAAAGATGACTCGCTGGATTGGCTCTTCAAAGTGGAAATGGAAGGAGATGCCGGTTATGCGGAATTCATGGAGACAATTGATACGGTTGTCATGGGACGCCGCACATATGATTGGATATTGGAAATGGAAAAAGGAAAAGTTCCATATCCAGATAAAAAATGTTATGTATTTTCAAACTCGAAAAGTGGCCAGGAAGGACATGTAATTTTTACCAATGAAGATATCAGAACCTTTGTAGAAAGAGAAAAGAGCCTGCCAGGCAAAGATATCTGGGTGGTCGGAGGAGGAAATCTTCTCCATAGTTTTTTGAAGGAAAAACTGATTGATGAATTTCTGATTTCCATTGCTCCTACAATGATCGGCCAAGGCATTCCGCTTTTTCAAGAACTTGATTTTGAGACAGAATTTACATTAAAAAGCGCTCAGCAATCAGGACAGTTTACGCAAATGCATTTAGTCCGCAAGTGAAAGGGGAAATGAAGATGGTTAGCTTAAACCAAGAACCGGTTGTTAAGACGGAAATGAACATTAGAAGGCCTGTTGAAGAAGTATTTGCGGCATTTGTCGACCCTGAAATTACGACGAAATTCTGGTTTACTAAAAGCAGCGGGAAGTTGGAGTTCGGCAAGCACATCAGATGGGAATGGGAGATGTATGGTGCTTCTGCCAATGTCTATGTGAAACAAATAGAGGAAAACAAAAGCATCCTGATAGAATGGGAAGAACCTTACGGCTATTCTACTGTGCACTGGACGTTTACTCCACGTACAGCCCAGGAAACTATCGTAGAGATTACGAACTCGGGCTTTAAAGGTGATGGAGATGATATAGTTGGACAAGCCATCGACTCTATGGGAGGATTTACGATTGTGTTATGCGGATTAAAGGCCTATCTGGAACATGGCATTGTTTTAAATCTTATTGCAGATAAAGCGCCGGATGCCCATATTAAACAATAATAATTGCAATTAAGATAGAAGAAGCCACAAGAGAGGGACCATTAATAGGTCCTTTTTCTTTTGGCTTTACTTAGCGGCTGAAGAGAATGGCTCTTGCTTTAGCGATTACTTGATCTTCATCGTCGTGAATAATGCAATCAGCATGCGTCAGATTGCGCCCTTCTTTTACGGCAAAAGCCCGGGCCGTTAAAAACTCAGATTTGGCTCCTTTTAAAAAAGTGACATTCAATTCGACCGTCACCACTTTTTGCTTGCCGTTTTCATCAGGGGCTACCGTATTGCAAAGTGCTATATCTGCCAATGTGGAAATAATGCCGCCATGAATCACCCCTACACTATTAACGAATAACGGCTTAATGGGTAAGGTCACTTTAACGCTATTTTCGGCTATCCGTTCATACTTGATTTCTAGAAATTCATCAAAAGGCTGTTGGATGAACAAAGTTATTTCCCCCTCGAAACATTGTCATGGTTATTTTATTCGCTTTAATGGGGCTTGAACCCTTTTTCCTTGCAGGATCTAAGCATATTTTCTCATATTTTTTGCTAATAGAGTAGAATTTTATTCCATAAAAAAGTTACATACGACTTTTGAACTTTTATTAAATGGAAATTAAGTAGGTCTGTTGGATTTAATGTACACTATACTAAACCTATACTAGGGGAAGGGATTGTTTTAACAATTCCGCTGATAGAAGGGAGAGAAAGCATGAAAAGCATCAAAACATTAGCATTCGGATTGTTTGTTGTACTATTCTTAAGTTTTTCTCAAACAGAGGCTGAAGCACATTCACCTGATCTTCATGAAGGCTCTACTGGACAAGGAGTTACAGAACTGCAGTCAATATTGCAGAAACTCGGCTATTTACAAGTCAATCCAACAGGCTATTATGGTTCTTTGACAAAAACTGCAGTGAGCCAGTTCCAGCGCGATTTCAATGTTCCATCTACAGGGTATACGGGTTCATTGACACGCAGCAAGCTTGATCAAGTTAAAATGATGGCACGTGTAGTGCACGGAGAAGCAAGAGGCGAAAGTTACAAAGGCCAAGTAGGGGTAGCGGCAGTCATTTTGAATCGTATGGATTCGAACCAATTTCCTAACAGTGCATACAACGTCATTTTCCAGCGCAATGCTTTTACAGCAGTCAATGATGGACAGTACTGGCTTGCACCTAACGCTTCCGCTTACCAGGCAGTCCGTGATGCTTACTTAGGATGGGATCCTTCTGGAGGAGCCACGTATTACTACAATCCAGCGGGCGTCAGCGATAAGTGGATTTACTCGCGTACAGTCATTACAAAAATCGGTAAACATTATTTTGCGAAATAGAGAAAAGAGTCTTGGGATTTTCCAAGACTCTTTTTTATAGCTGGTATAATTGTGGAATAGGTGGAAATTAGCGTCAAAAGATGCAGTTGCCTTTGGAAGAAAGAGTATGCTATTTCACTGCATTGTATATAATGAAGAAGGAATCACAGAAAGGCGGAATGAAAATGGCTGAATTACACAACAATGAATTACCACCAAAAACATGCAGCGTCGAAAAATTGGTGACAAACAAAAAGGATGTAGCGAAAGTGCTGTCCGGACAAAAAACGGCAACTCGACGAAATGGACGCTACGCAGATGTTGGCGAAATAATGGTGCTGGAAGACAGAGAATTTAAAGTGGAAAATGTCTATCTGCAAACTCTTGGCGATTTAACCGATGAATTCGCCCGGCAAGAAGGGTATGACAGTGTTGAAGAATATAAGCAATCGATTCTAAAGTTTCATCCAGGTATGCCTTGGCTCCCGCATATGACCGTTTGGGTTCATGAATTTACTCCGATATTGAGGTAAGTTATGTACACGTTGATTTTATTCCTTCATATTATGAGCGCCGTTTTATCCATAGGCCCTTTTTTTGTCCTGGTGCCCTTAGTCAAACAGATGAGGGATGTTCCGGATGCAGTGCTGCAATCACAAATCTCGACATTTCGTTCAGCTACCCGGCTCGTTAAACATGCGGGACATGTGCTGGTGACGACTGGTGTGTTATTGATATGGCAAAGTTACTGGCAATGGACGACACCGTGGATCGTGATGACACTTGTAATCATGTTTGGGTCGATTTTTTTCCTGGCGCGTGCCTTTAAGCCCATCTTGCAAAAGTTTGATGAACCGCATGCAGACCGGGCTGCTTTAATTAATAAATTAAACCGATCCGTCTGGCTGTATATTGGCTTGCTTGTGGCCATGCTTTGGCTGATGGTAGCTAAACCTGAGCTGTGGTAAGGTAAATAAAAAAAGCTGATGTCCTAGGACATCAGCTTTTTCTATACCATTAACCTTTCACAGCACCAGCTGTCATGCCGGCAACGAAGAAGCGCTGCAGGAAGACGTACGCGATTACCATTGGAGCAGAAGCGATAATGACGCCTGTGAAGAGCATTGGATAGTTTGTGGAATATTGGCCTTGGAACTCAAGCAAAGCGAGCGGCAAGGTCTTGTACGCGTTGTCTGTGATGAATAGCAATGGATACAGCAAATCGTTCCAATGCATCACAAACAGGAAAATGGCAGTTGCCGAGAGGGAAGGCAACGACAAAGGTATGGCTACTCTCGTGAACATCTGCCAGTTTCCAGCGCCATCAATTGTTGAGGCTTCAAACAATTCCTTCGGCAATGTTTTCATAAAGCCGGTCAAAATGAATACGGCAATCGGCAATGTGGTGGATACATTGACGAGAATCAGCCCAACCAAACTATTTGTAAGCCCCAAGTCCAGCATTAATGAGTAAAGCGGCACCATGATCACTTGTGCCGGCACCATCATACCAAGCGTAAACAATGTAAATAGGATGTTTCCGAGCCAGCTGCTGAGGCGTGTGATGCCAAAAGCAATCATGGAAGCGAACAGCAAAGTGAATGTTACGGAAAACAATGTGACGATTACACTGTTCATAAAATAGCCGGCCATCGTCTGCTCTTGGAAAATAGCTACGTAATTATCGATATTTAGACCATTTGCAGGAAGTCCAAGTGGATTAGCAAAGGTTTCCTGCAAAGTCTTCATCGATGTCAGTACAACCACCAGCAAAGGAATCAAGATAAGCAAAGCATAAACGATTAGAGAAAACCTTCGGAAAAGCACACTGTTTTCCTCCTTTCATTAATAGGAAACCCGATCCGATCGCAATGCTTTGAATTGCAGGAACGTGATAAACGCGATAATAATCATAAAAATTACAGAAATGGCACTTGCGTAACCAAACTGGTAACTTCTAAAAGCAATGTCATAGATATAAGTGGCGATGATTTCTGTTGAGTTATTAGGTCCGCCGCCTGTCATCGCAAATACCAGGTCGAACGCTTTGAACGATTGAATGGTTGTATAAGCAACAACAATCGTAGCGGAAGGAGCCAGCAACGGCCACGTAACCGCCCGGAACGTCTGCCATTTTGAAGCCCCTTCAATTTTAGCCACTTCGTACATTTCCTGCGGGATGGCTTGAAGGCCGGCAACAAAGACGATGAGCATTTGGCCTGCATGGAACCAAACCTGTGTAATAGCTAGAGAGTAGATCGCGATATTGGCATTCCCCAGCCAGTTTTGCGCGATGAATCCAAGGCCGATCGCTTCCAGGATTTGATTCAGGATGCCTAAAGACGGATCGTAAACAAACGCCCAGATAAACGCCACGGAAACAGATGACAGAATGGTAGGGAAAAAATACAAAGCCCGCAGAAAAATGGTGGTCTTTGTATTTTTTAACAAAATCATTGCAAAAGCAAGCGCCACTAGTGTTTGGAAGATAACTACTACTAGCATGAATTTTAAGTTATTGCCAATTGTTTTCCTGAAAATCGAATCACCGGTAAAAGCCCGTTCAAAATTGTCGAAACCGATGAATGCGAAGGCATCACTAAATCCATCCCAATCAGTGAATGAATAAAACAACGCACTGATTGTTGGATAGAGGAAGAAAATGCTGTACAGGAGAAATCCCGGTACAAAAAATAGAAAAATAGTTTTTGAGTTTTTCATAACATCATTCCCTGTTTTCGTCTACGATTTTCTGTGCAGCTTCTGCAGCTGCCATCGGTTCTTCTCCGCCTAAAACATTTTCAATCGAGCTGAGTACAGCATCTTCAACTTGCGCATTGGTGATCAAATAGCGCGGCTGGAATCTCGTTTTTCTTTCATCAATCCAGTACGCGGTATTTTTTAAAGCTTCTGATTCATAATTGACATCTGTAACAGTCAAATGCTGGCCAGTTTCATTTGCATATTTTGAAGCAACTTCCGGCTGGCTCAAGTATTCAATGAATTTTTTTGCCTGGTCTTTTTTCTCTGAATTGCTGTTCACGGCAAGCATGAATGTAGCGGTGTTGATGCCTTCATATACTGCTTCGCTTTCTTCGACCGTAATCGGCGCCAGCAAGTCTAATTGAAGGTCTGGGTTCAAGCCCAATAAAGATGCCATATGGTATGAGCCGGTCGCAAGCATTGCAGCTTCACCGTTCGCTACCATAGCCATTGCAGCATCCTGGTTAGTGCCAAGTGCGTTTTCCTGGATATAACCTTTTTGCTCAAGCAATTGGAAATCCTCCAGTGTTTTTACCCACCATTCGTTCGTTAGCTTCTCTTCACCGCTTAACAGTTTCGCAAAGATTTCTTCATCAGGTGCATTGTTCATCACCATGCTGTTCATAAATTGGTTAGGACCGATATCCGCTCCAGGGAAAGCGATAGGCGTGATGCCGTTTTCCAACAGCGTATCACACATTTCCTGGAATTCAGTCCAGCTCTTCGGCACTTCAAGCCCGAGTTCTTCAAACATGCCTTTGTTGTAAACCGGCATATTGAAAACAAGCTGATATGGAAGAGCATACTGTTTGCCGTCTACTTGTCCGACACTGATCAAGTTTTCATCAAAATTAGAAACAAATTCTTCACCGCTTAAATCTTCAAAAATTCCAGCTTCTTGAAGTGACTGGAATTGTGCTCCGGGGAATGAAGCGAAGACATCGCCCGTGGAACCTTCCTGCAGCATGCGTTGAGCAGTGCCCAAATATTGATCGGAAGGATAGATATTCATTTCTACAGAAATATCAGGATTTTCTTTTTCAAACTCCGTGATAATTTCATCAAAGACGGCTTTATCTTCCCCACGCCAATGCATAAAACTGATTTGTGTTTTCTCGCCGCTTTCTCCGCCGCTTTCGTTGCTGCTGTTGCTTTCACCGGCACACCCCGAAAGAATTAATAACACTGCTAAAATTCCGGCAATCATTGAAATATACTTTTTTGACATCCCTGTGCCCACCCCTTTTTATAATGATAGAACTGCTTATTATTAGTTATACCGTAAAAGTACTATTAAACACAAATAATACTGAATTATCGAATTTTAGCCATTTTTTCATTGACAAAAGAAGAAAAGTCCCATAAGATAAGTTCAACCTTTTTGTACGGAAAATGGCAGAAGATGTCGGAAGCGGCATCGCCACAGTACAGTAGAGCTGAGCATAGCAGAGCAAATCGATGAATAAGAAGAGTAGCGTATAGAGTTCCTCTCAAAGAGAGCCAGTGGCAGGTGGAAACTGGCGGGGATTGTGCGTGAATGGGCTTATGAGAGATTCCTTGAACCAAGAGTAGAGGAGTCCGTTTCTCCCGCGTTACAGGGGGCTAAGGGAAAGCTGTTTCAGCTTTAACAAGAGGTGGTACCGCGGTCAATCCGTCCTCTGCAAGGAATGTTTCTGTTCCTTGCAGGGGGCTTTTTTATTGTCTGGGGTACCAGGGGGCTACACAGGCGCTTCCGCTTTTCTAAATCAAAGGAGATGAGCAGAGATGAAGATGAGAAAAATTGATGGAGATTCTTTGACGCCGATTATGGTGTTCAACCGGCTGCAAGGCGAACGGAAATGTTTATTGGAAAGTTCCTTGAAGACAAGTGTGACCGGCCGCTATTCTTTTATTGCGGCTGATCCATCGAAAACGTTTATTGGAGATGGAGATGCGTTAAAAGAAGTAGATTTCCGCACTGGACAGGAAACGAATCATATAGGCAAACCGCTCGAATTATTGAAATCACTTTTGCCTGTTTATGATGCAAAAGTGGAAGGACTGCCGTTTACAGGAGGAGCGCTCGGCTACATAGGATATGACGCCATCCAGGCTTATGAACCGGTTGAAGAAGCTGTAAAGAATAGCCTTCAGATGCCCGATATCCATCTCCATCTGTATGAGACGATTGTGGTTTTTGACCATGTAAAAAATGATATCACAATCATTTCATTTGAAGATAAATTGGAAGACGTAGAAGCGCAGCTGAACTTGCCGGAGACTGTTGCAGAGCAGGAAAAACAACAGCCGCTCCTGTTTTCTTCTAAAACCGATGCTAAAAAGTTTCGTGCTCAAGTAGAGCAAGCCAAAGACCATATCCGAAACGGCGATGTTTTTCAATTGGTATTGTCGCAGCGCTTATCCGCTGGTTATGGGGGAGATGCATTCCAGTTGTACCGGAAACTGCGCAAGCAGAATCCCTCACCTTATCAGTTTTTCATCGATTTTGGCGACTATGCTGTAGTTGGGGCGTCACCTGAAAGTTTATTGACGATACGGGATGGCCATATGATAACCAATCCGATAGCGGGGACTCGAAAAAGAGGGCGTACAGAAGAAGAAGATGCGTTTCTTGCGGATGAATTGGCAAACGATGAAAAAGAACGGGCAGAACACCAGATGCTGGTCGATCTCAGCCGCAACGACGTGGGCCGTGTGGCAGCAATCGGTTCTGTGAAAATCCCGAAGTACATGGCTATCGAGAAATATCAGCACGTTATGCACCTCGTGTCGGAAGTAACGGGGGAGTTGAATAGCGCCATGCATCCGCTTGATGCACTGGTATCATGTCTCCCTGCAGGCACAGTATCAGGCGCTCCGAAAGTGCGTGCGATGCAGCTGATCCAGCAATTTGAAGAAGAGCGGCGTGGAGTCTATGGAGGGGCAATCGGCTATTTCGGCTTTAACGGGAATTTGGATGTGGCTCTCGCCATTCGGACATTTGTGGTTAAGGACCAGCAAGTCCATGTGCAAGCGGGCGCAGGAATTGTCTATGATTCGGATCCCCAGGCAGAATTTGAAGAAACTTTGCACAAAGCACGTTCACTTACGGAGGTGTTCGGATGATTCTTTTAATCGATCATTACGATTCTTTCACTTATAATATTTATCAAGCTGCAGCGGAAATGGGCAAAGATGTGGAAGTTGTCCGCTATGGAGTATTATCGCTTGAAGAAATCATCGCGAAACAGCCGGAAGCCATCATTTTGTCTCCGGGACCGGGGCATCCGGAAGCTTTGCCGGATTCAATCCAGTTGATCCAACAGGTTTACCAAACCATTCCGATTCTTGGGATTTGCCTGGGCCACCAATTGATTGGCGCAGCTTTTGGAGGGAATATCATCCAGGCGCCAGTGATCCGGCACGGCAAAGTTTCTTCCATAACGCATAATCAGCAAGGAATCTTTGCTGGAATGCCAAAGCCATTGCCTGTTATGCGCTATCATTCGCTTGTAATCGATGCGGCGACTGTTCCGGAATGCTTGAATATCGACGCAGTTGCTTCGGATGACAATACCATAATGGCTATCCGGCACGAAATTTTTCCGGTATATGGTATGCAATTCCATCCCGAATCAATTGGAACCCCTGAAGGAGTGCAGTTGTTGGAACGTTTTTTTATAGAGATTGAGCAAGAAATCGCTGTTAAATAGGCGATAAAGAAAAGAGGGCGGCCTGGACTTGATGCCAGGCCGCTCTCTTTTTCTATTTTCTAACGAGTGGCATCGTGCAACAGCGGAAGGCCCCGCCGGATTTGATAATCTCAGAAAAATCCACTTCAATTACATGGAATCCCCGTTTTTTGAGCATATGATTGACTTTCTTGTTCTGCGGTTGGCTGAAGACCCGGCGGTTTCCAATCGACAGTACATTGGTGCCGAGTGCAAATTGTTCCTCAGCACTCACTTTCATCAGAGTATAGCGTTTAGCTAACATTTTTATGGTTTCTGCATCCAATGCTTCAGGAAAAATCAACGCTTCCGTCGGGGAAAGGATATTGAAAACGCAATCAAGATGCAAATACTTTTCGTTAAATGAAATGGGCACCACATTAAAGCGCGGCAATTTTTCCTGCAGTTCCTGAATAGCGGTTTTAGATGTCCGGCTGCTGATGCCGACATAAAGCGTATCTTGGTCGATGATAACGTCTCCGCCTTCTACCCGGTTAGAGCCGAGCGGCTTGAAGCGAATGTGCCGGCTTTCCAGCCATTTCTCCAACTCAGCTTCTTCGCCTTGCCGGATAGCTGAAGCCATTCCACCGATAAAGACAGTATCGTCTACTGTAAATCCGATATCACGCGTGAAAACTTGTTCAGGGAAATGCTCAGCCGATTCAAGCATCTCTACTGCAACGCCGTTTTCTTGCAAAGCTTTTACAAACTGTTCGTGTTGCTGCATGGCTTTTTCAGTATCGATATTTTCTTTTTGATAACGTTTTTGCACATCGTTGATCACTTCTTTGATTTCCATGTAATGCGGAGCGCATAACAAAACCGATTGAAGTGTATCGTATTCGCTTCTGCACCAGGCAAACGGTGCTTCTTTTGCATAAGATGTCATATTTTCTCCTCCAAAAAAACCTCATAGTCATATACCTATTCCCTGCTGGGAGGCAGAATAAAACATAGAGATAAAGTACAATCAACAGAGAAGCAATTGAAAACTGCAGTCCAATCAAGGGATAGGAGGAATCATATGAATATCGTCAAACAAGAAGTTCCAGAAGACCGCGATTTTATCCGGAATAAGGTGATTGAGCATAATGTGGCCAGTTTGCCTGGCGAAAAGAAGTCACCGAAAGAACAAGTCAGCTTTATTGCCCGCAATGATGAAGGGGAAATAATTGGAGGAATCACTGGCACCGCTTACTGGGAGCACATGCATATCGATTTTCTCTGGGTAGATCCAGAAGCCCGCGGCAGACGGATTGCTGAAGAGCTGATGCAGCAGCTGGAGCATTATTCGCGAAGCCAGGCATGCTACCTGATGGTAGTGGAGACATTCAGTTTCCAGGCGCCGGGGTTTTACAAGAAACAAGGATTTTGTGAATTCGGCGTATTGGAAAATCATCCAAAAGGGCATAGCAAACATTATTTTGAAAAACGGTTGATGGATTAAAGGCAATAAAAAAAGGGCGCCCAAAAGGCGTCCTTTTTAAATCAGTCCTGTTCTTTGTAAAATACTTTGTCGATATTGTATTTTGCTTTATGCGTGTTAATCAAATATGTTTCGTAAATATCGCGCTCCATCGGATCTTCTACAATCGAAACCGTAATGCGGTAAACTTCATCGCGGTGGTTTTTCAATGGTGACACGTTATCTTCGAAATGCTTTTTCACGCGCTGGCGAAGTTTACGAGCTTTGCCGACAAACAGTAATTCGCCGCTATGGTTGAAGAATTGAATGATGCCGCCTTTATCGCGCGGAACTTCATGCAAGTCGATAAAACCGTATAATGGCTTAATGATCGCCTCGTCGCCTGTAACTTCCTGTTTGCGCTGTGTAATGGTGATATCGGCTTTAGGTGGTTGAATATTAATCATACTTATCACGTCCTCTATTATCGTATTGCTTATCTTACCATAAAAAAGAGCGGAAATCTATTCGCTCTTTTTGTTAATGAACAAGAATGGTTTTCATAAAGAAGCCAACCCATCATCAAACGAAGCTTGTCCCTGCAGGACTTCAAAGGTTTTATGATAAGTGTTTGGCTGATCCAGGACTTTTACTAAAAGCGCAGCCACGTCGGCTCTTGGAATCGACCGGTCTTTTAGCGAAGCAAAGCCTTCAGCAGAGACTTCGATTTTTCCGGATTTACCATCATTTGATAAAGCCCCAGGGCGCACAATTGTATAATCGAGATCCGTTGTTTTCAGCAGATCGTCTGCCACTCTTTTTGCCACAAGGTAAGGCTTCATTTTTTCGCCTCCTTGATCAGGATCCGGAGTGCCCACGGAACTCAGCTGCACAAAGCGTTTCACACCTTTTTCTTCGGCGTATCTCATCGCTTTTACAGAACCCCATAAATCGATGGTCAAGGTCTTATCCGCTCCTGTAGATCCTCCGGAACCGGCAGCGAAAATAACCGCATCTATACCTTCAAAAGCTTCACTAAAATCTTTTTCCAAATCACCTAATACCACGTTTTCGGCACCGAGCTCTTTTAAATGATTCACTTGTTCTTCTTTGCGGACCATGGCGACTGCCTCGTGCTGGGAGGCCGCCAATTCCTGGACAACCCGCCGCCCAACTTGTCCGTTTGCGCCGATAACTAATACTTTCATATCATGTCCACTCCTTTAAAGTAACGATTTACTTAATATTCCCGTTAATTTCCAGACTAAACGTGCAAGCAATTTCAGGCAGATGCTACCAAAAATCGTTAGGAAAGGCTAGAATGGAGAAACGGAGGTGTAACAATGAAAATTACAAATTTTAGCTTTCACCAAATAAAAGATCCGACAGGCATTATAGTCGGAGACCGCTATGAATTTTTGCTGGACGTGGAAGTGGATGAAGATGACGAGCTATTCACAGAAGGCGGCTTGGAATTGCGTGTTATTTTGGCAGTAGAAGAAAATGGAGCAAGGATTGCCCATTATAATTTCGCTGACAAAGCGACTCGGCAAACCTTGGAATTCGGCCTTGAAGAAGATGAAGAGGCGGAAGTATCAGCTTTTTGCCACGACAAACTATAAGGTGATCAAGAAAAAATCCCAGCCGGATTCGGCTGGGATTTTTATTTAGATTTTCACATCAATTTTGGCAGTTTTTTTCAATTCTTCAATACGGTCAGCAACTGATTGCTGTGTGTTTTGCTGTTCCAAAGACTGGCGGATGGTAGGTTCCATTTCTTCGAAAGCCGGAGCTTCTTCTTTTGCTGTTTCAGCAAAACCATCATATGCTGCTTGGACTTCTTTGTCGGTCACTTCAGCTGGTTTCACTTCTTTGGCTACATAGTTTTCATAAGTGATTTGTTCGCGGAGCTGGCTTTTCATATCTTCCATCGTGTATCCGCTTTTTTTGAGAGCGTCGTTCATAGCTTCTTCGCTTTCGAATTGACCTTTTAACTCCTCAAGGCGTTCTTCAACTGCTGCATCCTCTGCTTCATATCCTTTTTTGGCAGCGTCCTGCAAAATCAGCTTATTGCCGACAATAACGGTGATCGCTTGTTCTTTCACCAAGTCGGCATTTTCAGCTTCCGCTGTATCTTTCCCTTGTGTAGCAAGAGAAGATTCCAGCTGGCGGGCAACACTATTATAGACATTGCCTAGAATGTCTTCGTCGTTTACGACGACGACCACATCTTCTTCGGCTGGCAGTTTAAGTTTTGTCTGCTGCTCTGCAGTTGCTTGTTCAGCCGCTTCTGCTGGTTCTTCTTTTTGGGCCGCTTCTTCGTTGCCGGAACAAGCTCCGAGTGCCAAAGCTAATAGAAGGGGGGCTGCTGCATATTTCATTTTTTTTATCATATGTAAACTCCTCTTTGGTCAGTCTCGTTACAGTAAACCATACTTGAGGATCCGATACAAATAGTTCGACGGGGTTGTTTCAATAATATCGCAATTCTGTATAATGAAACGGTATCTACCACAAAAGCTATTGAAGGAGATAATAATGAATAAATACATGACACGGCCGATGGGATTGTTGCTTTTGTTAGTGGTCATCTGGGGAGTCAGCTGGTCCATTTATAAAATGGCGCTCGATTATACACCGCCCATATTATTTGCTGGCCTTCGTTCTTTCATTGGAGGGATATTGCTTGCACTTGTGCTGCTGCCAGCGTGGCGGCGCATCCGCTGGCAGGAAAATTGGAAGGCTTATACGATTTCCGCCTTATTAAATGCCGTCTTATTCTATGGATTGCAGACCGCGGGATTGGAATATTTGCCGGGTGGGCTGTTTTCAGTCCTGATTTATTTTCAGCCGGTGCTGATCGGTATATTCGCTTGGATGTGGCTGGGTGAGAAAATGACCGCTTTTAAAATATCTGGGCTGCTCATAGGATTCTTGGGAATTCTGGTCATCAGCGCCGATAGCTTAACCGGAAATATTTCAATAACCGGTATTGTCATGGCGCTTTTTGCTGCGCTCAGTTGGGCGCTTGGGGTTATTTATGTGAAGAAAGTGGGCAATAAAGTCGATTCGATGTGGATGGTGGCGATGCAGTTTATCATTGGAGGAACAGTTTTATTGGCAGGAGGCAGTGCATTTGAAAGCTGGTCCGACATTGCATGGAACTTTCCGTACTGGATTGGCTTAGGGTTTGGAGCGACACTTGGAGTGCCGATTGCGTTTGTCATCTATTTTCATCTTCTGAACAACGGCGAAGCAAGCAAAGTGGCGGCATTTACGTTTCTTGTGCCATTGGTTGCGGTTCTGACCGGTACCTTATTTATGGATGAACCGGTAACGGCCACACTGGTTGTCGGGTTGGTGTTGATCGTCTTAAGCATTTATCTGGTCAATCGCAAGCCTACGAATGCAGCTGGTTTAATTCCTACGAAAAAAAGCGTCTGATTTAACAGAAGAAACATAGATGTAACAATTTAAAGTGCCGATTTCGTGAGATGACTGGTATAGTTATATATGTATTTAAATAAAAATTCATGCAATTGAAACGAAACTGTTGGAGGGACTACTATATGGGAAACAATAAAAACATTCAACCACGCAAAACTTTGGATACGATTCAACCTTATTCTCCGGGCAAGCCAATCTGGGAAGTACAAAAAGAATTAGGCTTAGACCGTGTTATTAAATTAGCATCAAACGAGAATCCACTTGGGCCTTCTCCAAAAGCGGTGGCAGCCATTCAAGCAAGCTTAACTGAATTGAACCGCTATCCGGATGCAGATACAACTGCTTTAAAAGAAGCGATTTCTTCCGCATATGATGTAAACCCACAGCAAGTGATTGCGACAAACGGCGCTGACGAATTGATCACGCTGGTCTCTGAAGCGTTCCTGGAGCAAGGTGACGAAATCATCGTTCCATCTCCTTCTTTCAGCGAATATGATTTCGGCGCCCATATCATGGGAGCAACTGTTGTACCTGTGCCTTTTGCAGAAAATTTTCAGTTTGATGTAGATGCCATCATTGCAGCAGTCACTGAAAAAACAAAAATTCTTTACATTTGCACGCCGAATAATCCGACTGGGACAATCATCTCGCAGTCTGACATCGAGAAAGTGCTGAATGCTGTTTCGGACGTTTTAATTGTTATCGACGGGGCATACAGCCACTTTGCCGATGCGCCTGAATACACAAATGGCATTGAATTTGTAAAGGCGGAATACCCAGTTGTAGTGCTGCAGACTTTTTCGAAAATCTATGGAATTGCAGGAATTCGCGTTGGTTTTGGCATAGCACCGGAATCGGTCATCCAATCGATCTTGAAAGTGAAAGAACCATTTAACGTCAATGCATTGGCGCAAGCTGCTGCGACGGCTGCGATTACGGACGTAGAACATGTCCGCGCTTCCCAAGAAGCCAATAAAGCTGGACGGGAGCAGCTATACAAAGCTTTTAAAGAGCTTGATTTGAACTACACGGAGAGCATGGCGAATTTCGTGCTTGTCCATATAGGCCCTAAAGGCGAAGAAATCTACAAGGCATTAATGGCCAAAGGCGTCATCGTCCGTTACGGAAAAACTTGGGGTCTTCCGGAATATATCCGGGTCACTGTAGGAACTCCGGAAGAAAACGAATTCTTTATCGAAGTTTTGACAGGACTATTAGCTAAACAAGTATAAAAAAGAGCTGCTTCCAAAAATGGAAGCAGCTCTGAGCTTGTAGACAAAAGAATATACTGTCAATCAAGTGAATAACTATCAAAAACAAAGTTCTCCCGTCGGTTCCTGCGCTTCAACCGGACGCTTTCCGCGGGCTCGCGCCGAACTAACTCGGGACTGGCGCCCGAGTGGATTTCGGCACTTCGCTATCCCGTAGGAGACGCCGGTTTCTGCTGCGGAACCTGGCGTGAAGTGAAAAGCGGCATCTTGGATGGAAGGGATTCCTTGAAGTAAAGCGACACCCTCAACCGATCCGGCCACGAGACTCCTGTGGGAGCAGCGAAGCGACACGAGCCGAAGACCCTGGAGCGAACGCAGTGAATGTTTTTTCAATTTGCGACGAGTAATCGCAGGAGCAAGTGAAGCGGCTGAGGCCGTGCCCACGGAAAGCGAAGTGGCCGGACCGGTTGGGGGTAATACCGTCTTATTCATTTCAAGCACACTTTGTCCCCAGTCTGAGAGCTGCTTCCAAAAATGGAAGCAGCTCTTTTTTGAAAAGCCCGAGTGTCTTTATTGCCTCCATTCAACTCGATTACAGGCGTTTATTAAAGTGATGAATCGGGAAGGTGTAGGAGAAAATCAACTAAATGAAGGATGGATTTACTATGCGATATGACTGCGCTATTATCGGGGGCGGACCAGCTGGATTGAATGCGGCATTGGTACTTGGAAGATCAAGAAGGAATGTGATCCTGTTTGATGATGACAGCGGCCGGAATCTGGTGACGAGGGAATCTCATGGGTTTATTACACGAGATGGGATTAAACCGGCTGAATTCAAACGCTTGGCGCATAAAGACATTGCAAAATACGATTCCGTTGAAATAAAGCAAGACCGGGTTATGACAATTAACCGCATCACGGAAACCCATTACGAATTAACCACTTCCAGCGGAAAAACATACCATAGCATCAAAATTATTTTGGCTACCGGCTTAAAAGAACAGCAGCCCAATATACCGGATATTGAAAAGTTTTATGGGACTTCTTTATTCAGCTGCCCGTATTGTGATGGATGGGAATTGCGCGACCAGCCGCTGGCGGTTATCGCAGATAAAAGCGTCTTTGAACTGGCGAAAAAAGTTTATACGTGGAGCCGGGATTTAGTGGTTTTCACAAATGGGGAAGGGCGGCTTGAACTGGAAGACCGCGACAAGCTTATCGCTAAAGGCATTAAAGTCCGTGAAGATCTCATAGATGGGCTGGAAGGAGAAAATGGACAATTACGAAGCGTCAGACTTGAAGACGGCACGCTGGTTGACCGGATAGGCGGCTTTGTCACGCCTCTTTGGAACCACGCTGCTGACTTTGGCAAAGAGCTAGGCTGTGAAGAAAACCAGTATGGCGGCATCAAAACCGATGAATATGGCCGCACCAATGTGTGGAATGTGTATGCCGCAGGAGATGCTTCGCTCATTGTTCCGGCCCAGCTGGTCATTGCAGCGGGCGAAGGAAGTGCAGCGGCAATCGGCGTGAATGGCGATTTAACGAATGAATACTTTGATGCCGAAGAATAAAGTAAAGCTGCATTTCGTGATAGCTTCTTTTAGCTATAAGAGCGAGAACGTAAAAAGGTTGCCTATACGGCAGCCTTTTTTTGCTGATTGATAAAAAATTTCCTCCAAAGAAAATACTGCCCTAAAAACAGCAGAAGCGCAGTAAATCCTAGGTTTAGGTAATACCAGATTCCACTGCCGAAGAAATTTAGCGGTGTTGTGGCATTAGGCAGCCGGGAAAGATATAAATAATTAGAGCCGGTAAGCGGATTGACGATAAAGCCGATTATCATTGCATAAAGGAGAAGCAGGGAATAGACCATAAAAACGGAACGAAGTGTGATAGAGGATGGCTTCCATAGCGCCAAAAACAAGCAAGCCCAAGGAATGGACATATGGTGGATAAAGAATTTCCAAAACCGGTAATGTTGAAAATCATAAGGAAGATCGGGTGTAATGAGTGTTAGAACCGCTGGGAAAATGCCGATGAAAAAGGAGATTTGAATCCATGTACGGTGCAGTGTCACAAGCCCGATCATTGCCGTGATCGATGCAATGCCGCATAAATGGAGAGGAATGTGTCTGCTAACACTCCAAACATCATTTGAGATTGCCCAAGTTTGATAAGAGATTTCAGAAAAAAGCAGCAGCATAAACAAAGCCCAACGCAGCTGTGAGAAGAAGGAAGAGGATTCACGAAGCTGTTTTTTTCGGATGATCAGGAAAAAAAGGCCGGAAGCAGCTATCGCAAGCATGAGTAAATGGCTTATCGAAAAAGGATAGAAAATTGAAGTAGACGTGGCACCAAACCAGTTGTCCATATGGATCCTCCTTTAAGCATATAACTATTATATGGAAATTGTAGCACCTGATCCGTTTTTTCGTCTAACTTTTTTTCGGAACACCAAACCTTTGCTTGTTGAATTAAAAATAAGTTAAACTTTACTCAACCGTAAGACAGGAGGCGAATAGATATGGACCGTGAAAATTTATTGTCCTCTATCACTTACATTGACACGGAACGTTCAATCGAAGCCGGTGAAATAAAACTCATCCATACAAAGTATGACCTCCATTTATATGAAGATACTCTGGTCGCTCCCACCACCCACTACCATTTGGAGAATGTATGGGATATTTCATATAAATCATTCTCCGAGGATGCTAATTTGCTTTATCTGCACACGCACCGAGGCGTAGTGACGTATAAAGTGTACGAAGATCCCGGGCGATTTGTGACGACTTTCAAAAAATTAAAAAATGCGCATTACTGAAGAAGACAGGCTCTTAGCTTGTCTTCTTTTGTGTTAAAATTTAGAAAAAAGGGGGCTGAATGAATGGATAATGATTACGCAATCGGTTGGGGTACGCTGGCACTCATTAATGCAGGCATTGCGCAGGGGAAAAACCGGAGCGGACTCAACTGGTTTTTGTTGTCTCTTTTAATGGGCCCGTTTGCTACACTGGTGCTGGTTGTTTTTGAAAAATTGCCTTATGAAGGGAGCCGATGAACATGACAGAAACTATCAAGACTGCAGATGCATGGGTCGACAAGGTAAATGCAAAAGACATTGAAGGCATGCTGGAAGTTTCAGATCACAATATCGAACTGATGGGGCCAAGGGGATCGGCAGTCGGACATGACACATTGCAGCAGTGGGCAGAGGAATCCGGCATTCATTTGACTACCGTCACCCGCTATGCAAAAGGCAATAAAGTGGTTTTTGAACAAGAAGGCACATGGCAAGACCAAAACGGCAAAGTCACCGTCTTCACATTCATGGAGGTCAAAAACGGTAAAGTGGTGAGGATTTCCCGGTTCGACACATTGGATGACGCATTTGGCGACAGCGGATTGAGCGAAGAAGATGAAATTTAATCTTTTGAAAGTGGTTCCAAAACCAGGAGCCACTTTTTAATGTTCTATAAACATAAAAAAACCAGTCCCGGTTGCTGACTGGTTTTGCTGACTTATTTTATTTCGTTTTGTATCAATTCGTTTAAATCCGCCCATTGTTTAATGCGCGGCAATTCCACGTGGCGGTTGTAGGACTGGTCTTTGACCATCACTTTCAGCGTTTTGCGTGACAATGTATCAACCACTGCGGGCTTGTCATCAAAATAGTAATCGAGCTGCAATTCTTCAATAATATGCACTTTTTCAGCGTCTTTCATGCCACAGTAAAACTGATCATCACGAACAGGAAAGCCTTGCTGCTTCAGCCAAGCTTTTGTTTTTTCTGCATGTTTTGCTGGACGGGCCGTTATGTAGAAAATTTCATGGCCTTCCCGGTCAAGCTGCTGCAAAAGTTCAACGGCTCCGGGATAAGTGGGGCAGTCGGTATAGTACAGTTCATCCAAAACGCTGTTCCACATGACAGATCCTTCTTCATCACTCATATCAAAAAGTTCATGGATTTCCACGCGGTCAAGTGCGTGAAAAAGATCGATGGCCACTTCTCGCCCTAATTTCTTTTGATACAGCCTAAAAGCAAATTCGCGTAAGTTGATCAATGTATCGTCAATGTCAAATCCAAATTTCATGATTAAACTCCTTTTTTCACCGGATATCCGGTGAATTTAAAATCTTTCCCCATTTTGAAGAATTCCCCGTCTTCCAATTCAACCGCTTCTTTCATCAGGTCAAATCCGGAACCTTCCAAAAAGGTCGGTGCATTTTTGCCGCCGATTAATTTGGGTGCAAAATACAAAACCACTTTATCAATCAAATCATTTTCTAAAAATGCAGCATTGATTGTGCCACCGCCTTCGATGAATAACGAAGAGATGGATTGCTCGCCTAAGACGCGCACGACATCACGGACATCAACACGGGTTTCACCGCCAGTCTCAAAAACTTTGATGCCCAATGCTTCCAACGCGAGGCGTTTTCCCTGGTCGTATTGTTTGCTGGTGAAAATCCAGGTTTCCGCCAAGCCATCTGTTGCCAGCTTGGCATCAAGAGGAATCCGCAATGTAGAATCCAGGACAACTCGAATCGGATTGCGGCCATTCGGGATGCGGGAAGTCAATTCGGGATCATCTGCAATGACTGTGCCGACTCCTACCAAAATGGCCCGGTTTTCGCTGCGCAGCACATGGACATCATGGCGCGCTTCTTCCGATGTGATCCATTTGCTGTCGAGTGTATGCGATGCGATTTTGCCGTCTAATGTAGCGGCTGCTTTTAAGGTTACGAAAGGAAGTTGCGTAACGATGTATTTATTGAAGACTTCATTCATTTTTTTAGATTCTTCTTCACGGATTCCGACAACCACTTCAATGCCAGCTTCTTCCAGCATTTTCACACCGTTTCCAGCGACAATCGGATTAGGATCAAGAGTCGCAATGACCACTTTCTTAAGGCCTGCCTCAACGATGGCGGCTGCACAAGGGCCGGTGCGGCCGTGGTGGGAGCAAGGCTCTAATGTGACATAAATTGTCCCTCCGCGTGCAGCATCTCCAGCCATGCGCAGCGCATGGATTTCTGCATGTGGCTCTCCTGCTTTCAAATGGGCGCCAATGCCGACAATGCGATTGTCATTGACAATGACCGAGCCGACTAACGGATTAGGATCTGTTTGGCCTTTCATGGTCCGTGCATTATTCAACGCCAAGTCCATATAAAATTCATGGTTTGACATGGACCGCATCCTCCTCGTCTTTCAAGTGGCCTGAGCGATTGATTTTTGTTTGCAAATACTCAGAATTATATTCAGACTTATCTCCCCAAAGTGAAATGCGTCCGGCTATTTCAAGGTCCGAATTTTCCAGTGCTGTTATTTTTTTCGGGTTATTAGTCATTAATGTAACCGGCTTTGTACGCAATGATTTCAATACCGCAATGGCGTCTTCATAATTACGTGAATCATCAACAAACCCAAGGCTTTCATTTGCTTCAACGGTATCATAGCCGTTCTCTTGGAGAACATAAGCCATCGCTTTGCTGAACAGACCGATGCCACGGCCTTCGTGGTTCGCCAAGTAAAATAGCGCACCGGTTCCGTGGTCGACAATCTGTTTCATCGATTGCTTTAATTGGAAGCCGCAATCGCATCGCTTGCTGCCGAAAATATCCCCGGTGTGGCAAATGGAATGCATACGGATCAAAGCTTCTTCGCTGTTTTCAAAATCCCCATATACCAATACACTGGACTGCTGATATTCAGCCAGATTGGAAGACGATAATTTTTCGATAATGCTCTCGTAGTCACTAGTTATTTCATCTTGTTTTAACCAGCTATACCACTGGAATACCACTGTTTCTCCATATAAGTTCACTGGCAGCCGGATTGGGCCGACTACGTATATCGCTTCATTATCCATTGTAATCAAATTAATTTTATCTTTTAGAACGTCGAACACTTTCGGTTCAAGTTTAATTGATGTCATTTCTATTCCCCCTATAGTAAGAGTTTCTTTAAATCATGAAGTTATTATACTACAATTAGTTACTAATAGTAAGTGATTAGTTTGCAAGATATTCGAATATAAAAACCATTATCCATTAAACAATAATTATTATCAATTAAACGTAGAGACTTTGAGAGCTTAATGATTTTAATTCTCAACTAATTATTAGTATTCTCATGTGTTTTGCATTTAAAATACGGGTATGGTATAGTATCTACATTAGAATGATTATAAATAAGAAAGTGGAGGGATTTATGATGTTGCCACCAAAACTCACTTTGGCATTAAATGATCAATTCAATAATGAATTACAAGCGGCTCATTCGTATACCGCAATGGCGGCGTATTTTTCGAAAAAAGGATATCACGGATTTGCCAATTTTTATTTAGTGCAATCAAGAGAAGAACATGAACACGCCATGAAATTTTATGATTACTTAGTGACGATGGATGAAAAACCGGTATTGCAGGCATTAACAGAACCGAAAAATGATTACGTCAATGCCATGGATGTTCTGCACAGTTCACTGGCCCAGGAAAAAGACGTGACCAGCAATATTTATGCATTGGTGACGTTGGCTGACGAACTGCAGGAACATTCAACTTTGTCGTTCCTGGACTGGTTTATTGAAGAACAAATGGAAGAAGAAAAAATGTTCCGTGACATCATCACCCGTATGACCCATATCGAAGAAGGCGGAGAATACTTCTTGAAAATGAATGATGACTTTGCAGCACGCAGACTGGAAGAATGATTAGTTTAAAACAGCACACGGCTGACTGTGTGCTGTTTTATTTTTAAGGAAGTGAATGGCATGACCATCCCGTACAAACCAGCTATCCATTTTAATGATGTACATTATTCGGTTGGCGATATACATATATTAAAAGGGATTACTGGATCTTTTCCCGAAAGTAAAATCACCACTTTGGTAGGGCCGTCAGGGGCGGGCAAGACTACTTTATTGAAATTATGCAATGGCTTATTATCTCCTAAGTCTGGAGAAATTTATATAAAAGACAAAGCGATCGAAAATTATGAACCGGTGGAACTGCGCCGGCTTATTGGAATGGCTTTGCAAGGGGCCCCAATGGTGAGCGGAACGGTTTATGATAATTTAAACTTGCCGCTGGAGCTGCAGGGAAAAAAGCTGGCAGAAAAAGATGCAGCGGCTTTGTTGCATGATGTTGGTTTAGAAGAACAATTTCTGAACCGCAATGTAAAAGAATTGTCCGGCGGCCAGCGCCAGAAAGTTTCAATAGCCCGTACACTTGTAAACAACCCGGAAGTGCTGCTGCTCGATGAAATTACATCGTCTTTGGATCGTACTTCTTTAAAGGAAATTGAAGAACTGATTGCAAAAATCAACCAGAAGTATAAGACGACTATTATCTGGATTACACATAATCTCCAGCAAGCGCTGGAAATCGGCGATTACACATGGGTGATGATGGCCGGAGAAGTGATTGAAACCGGTGAAAGTGAATTGCTGAAAAATCCCGTTAATGACCAAGTCAAACGCTTCGTTAGGGGGGAAGCGGGATGAGTTATTTTACTTTATCGCTGACGCTGATTTTTGTATTGATTCCGCTGGTGCTGTCCAAGACTTTTAATCTAGGGCTCGAAAAAGACACGCTGATCGCCACTATTCGTTCTATTATTCAATTGCTGGCAGTCGGTTATGTATTGAAGTTCGTTTTCGATTCCGATAGCCTTATCTATATTTTCCTGATGGTGACCTTGATGATCGTCGCGGCAACACATAATGCACAGAAAAAAGGAGCGGCCATACAAGGCATTGTTGTAAAGATTGCAGTCACGTTAGTGCTTGTGGAAGTGCTGACTCAAAGCATTTTAATCGGCTTTAATATTACACCGCCAACCGCCCAGTACATCATCCCGATTAGCGGTATGGTCATTGGCAACTCGATGGTGCTGTCTATCCTGTTTCTGAACCGCTTTACTGCAGAAGTAGAAGCAAATCAAGACCAGACGGAACTGATTCTGTCTCTTGGCGGAACACCGAAACAAGCGATCCATAGACAATTAATTCAGTCGATCAAAGCCAGTATGATTCCTACGATTGAAAGCCAGAAGACCGTTGGGCTCGTCCAGTTGCCCGGTATGATGAGCGGACAAATCATTGCGGGTGCCGATCCGATTCAAGCGGTACAATTTCAATTATTAATTATGTTCCTGTTGTTGACGACAGCTGCGGTAACGAGTGTTTTTCTTGGGTTTTTGTCTTACCCGACATTGTTTAACCAACGCATGCAATTCTTAAAAAGCTGACCTGAATTTCAGGTCAGCTTTTTTCGTATCGTTAAGAAGGAAAGAAAGTATCAACTTCAAATTTTTCTGACCCAGGCAACTTTTCAAGCAAAGAAGATCCGAATAACAGTGCGGGGCTGGAACTGCCGCCGGGAAATTCCCCGGCCATCAAACGGCTGACAGCTTCAAGAGCTCCGTAAACGGTTAAATCGTAAACATTGGCAGTTTGTATCCGGGCTACTTTGATAATTCCAGCTTTGTTTCGCACTTCTCCCCAAATATAAGCGGGTGAGTTTGCACGGAATATTTCATCCGGTCCGCTTACCCGCCGTTCCACCCAATCCTTGAGTAGGTTTTGCAAAAAGGAAGATGCCAGCAGAGGCTGCAGGCCAGCCGTTAATCCGGCTCCAGCAGCAAGCGCTTTAGGAAACGGCACCCATGTTGAAATATTTGGGATTCCGGTGGTATAAAAAGCGGTTGCCACATCTCCCCACGGAATGCCCATCGCAGAGCGCCGCCCTCTGCCAAAATCGATGGTCCGGCGCTGGCTGCCGAGCGGCACGGCTGTTAGTTTGCCTGCTTTGCGCTCGGCACTGCCGGAGCCAAGCCCTTGAATCATAGTTTTATAAGTTCCTGGAGAAATGCCGGAGTCTGATTCAAAACCAAGAGCAAGGTGGGTGGCATCAGGCATCAGCTCTTTTAGTTTCAGCGCTGTGCAATCTGTTGGAATGATGTCAAAACCGACGCCTGAACAAAGGACAATTCCGGCTCTTTTCGCCCGGTCATGCTGAGCGTGCGTATGTTCGAATACGGGGATTTCTCCAGTGATGTCCATGTAATGTGCCTTGGCCGAAAGACAGCCCTCAATCATCAAAGCGCTTGTTTCGCTGAAAGGGCCGGCGCAATGCAGCACGGCATCGATGCCGGATAAGCTGTCTGCAATTTTTTCGTCGATTGCAAATACGCGCATCTCAAGATTCAATTCTTCTGCCAGGGGCTTGAGCTTTTGCAGATTTCGTCCGGCAAGTATCGGCTTCATCCCGCGCTTTACCGCTTCGCGTGCAATTAGTTCGCCAGTATAACCGTAAGCTCCATAAAGCAGCCAATTTTTCTTCATCCAATTTTTCCTCCTTGAGCCTTTCATTTCGCGGAGTTTATAAAATTCTCCGGACAGGCAAATTTGTGTCTTAAAAGATGTTCTCCCTTTATTAAGTTGATTTATATAAGAGGAATTAATAATTTATAGCAGTAGTTGTTCCGCCAAACAGCAACGCTCTTTCATGTTTCGAAGTTAGCGCAGCGATGATCAGACAGAAACAATACGGTTTTCTTCGTTGTTTGGCTCCATAAATTAGACTTGAATAATGATATCGTATTAGTGAATATAGTGGCATTTCTCCAGTGGAATTGCGAGCTTTTCGCCTAATGTTTCTTAAGAAACAAAAAGGGGCATGCTAATGATAAAAAGCGGCGTTTTTCAAAAGGAGGCGTACCGATGGATAATGTTCATTTAATTCCTTACCGTGTTGAAGAAATCACCATTGCGGCTGCGCAGATTCCACAAGGAGTGCAAATGATTCAAGCGCCAGCTGTCTGGGAGCAGGCAAGGCATGGCAGAGGCAATGTGCTTGCCATTTTAGATACCGGCTGCCAGCGCGATCATCCGGATTTGCAGGGCCAGATTATTGATGGCAGAAACTTTACACCGGATTATCGCGGCGACACAGCGAATTTTGAAGACAATCATGGCCATGGCACTCATGTTGCTGGGACCGCTGCGGCATCTTTACGGCAGGAAGGCGGTATCGCTGGAGTTGCACCTGGAGCAAAGCTGTTGGTTTTAAAAGTATTAAACAGCGAAGGAAGCGGAGATTATGCAGGGATTATCAACGGCATCAATTATGCAATCGATTGGGAGGGGCCGAATGGAGAAAAGACAAGCGTGATTTCCATGTCGCTAGGAGGGCCGGAAGATGTTGCGGAACTCCACAGAGCTGTGAAGCGGGCGGTTGATTCGGGAATCCCGATTGTATGCGCAGCAGGCAACGAAGGAGACAATAGTCCGGCGACGGATGAATATGCCTATCCGGGTGCGTACCCAGAAGTGATTCAAGTAGGAGCAGTCGACTTTAACCGCAAAATTGCTTCCTTCAGCAACTCCAACGATGAAATCGATCTAGTTGCGCCTGGCGTTCGTATTTATTCCACGTTTCTGGGCGGCAAGTATGCCACGCTGTCAGGCACATCGATGGCTACCCCTCATGTGACAGGCGCCTTGGCTTTGATTAAAAATATAGCAGAAGAAGAGTTTGCCAGAAAACTGACGGAAGCCGAACTTTACGCTCAGCTTGTGCGCCGGACGATTCCGCTTGGCTATCCGAAAACAGCCGAAGGAAATGGGCTGCTTGCTTTGGATGCGCTGGAAAAATTTGAGCAGCTGTTTAAACAAGTGAACTCATCTAACATTCGGGCAGACCAGAAAAACAGCGGCTGATGGTTCCGTTTTTCACTTGTATAGGGTTTGGAGGCTGTGAGCCGCACTAAGAAAGAACAGCTAGTCCTCTCTTTGGCATTGGGCTTAAAAAAGCTTGGTCTCTTCTATATGAGAGATCAAGTTTTTATTGTGTCAGGAGATTTCGGGAGAATACCGCCCAGAATCTGGGACTTTATACCACTTAATGGTTGTTCTGTATTGACGCTCCTTTGCTTAAATGATTTAATTGTTTTTAGATTCAGAAAAATAAAACTTCAAAGGGGTGTTGAATTTGGCAAAGACGATAGCAGGAAGTGAAGACCGCATTGCTCAGTCGAAAGGAAAGACTCAGACAAAAGACGGGAAAGCTTCTTCAAAAGCAAGGGAGGAAGGGCATATCCCGGATTTTGAAGAAATCGAATCATCAGCAGGTTTCAAAGATTTGATGAAGAAGAAAAAAGCTTTTCTTATTCCAACCACTATATTGTTCTTAGGACTATATCTATTATTTAATATTATTATTTCATATACCAATCTCCTGGATGCCAAGTTTATCGGCGATATTTCTTGGGTGTGGGTATTTGCCTTTGGATTATTTGCTATGACCTGGATTCTTGTAACCGTATACATGAAGAGAGCGGCCAAGTTTGATGAAATGGCTTGGGAAACGTTAAAAGAATTCAATTATGACAAGGAGGAAAATCGATGAATGCTACAGTAATCATTATCTTTTTAATCATCGTGGGCATGACCCTTGTCATTACTTACTTTGCCGCAAAGCGAACCAACACTACCAGCGACTTTTATACGGCAGGCGGCGGCTTGACGGGCTGGCAAAACGGAATGGCGATTGCAGGGGATTATTTGTCAGCTGCCTCATTTCTGGGGATTGCCGGATCTATTGCATTGTTCGGTTTTGACGGATTCCTGTTTTCCATCGGTTATCTAGTTGCTTATTTAGTTGTTTTGTTCGTTGTGGCAGAGCCACTTCGAAACCTTGGAAAATTTACTTTGGCGGATATGATCAATGCGCGTTTTAATGCCAAGAAAGTACGCGGCGCTGCTGCATTAAGTTCAATTACCATTGTTATTTTCTATATGATCGCCCAACTTGTAGGGGCCGGTGCACTTATTCAATTGCTGTTTGGAATCGATTATTTATGGGCGGTCCTGCTCGTTGGTATTATGATGACAATCTATGTCCTTTTCGGAGGTATGACAGCTACAAGCTGGGTTCAAATTATTAAAGCCGTCCTTTTGATGGTTGGTACGGTCATCCTGTCGTTCTTGGTGCTGCAGCGCTTCGACTTCAGTATCCTGGAAATGTTTGCTCAAGTGAAAACGGCAACTCCGCATGGAGAAGCTTTCTTAAATCCTGGAGTAAAATACAAAATTCCGTTAGACACGATTTCGCTAATGCTGGCTTTGGTGCTTGGTACAGCAGGCTTGCCGCATATCCTAATGCGCTTCTTTACCGTTAGGGATGCGAAAACTGCCAGAAGTTCCGTTATGTGGGCAACTTGGATTGTCGGAATCTTCTACGTTATGACGATTTTCCTTGGATTCGGTGCTGCTGCTTTTGTAGGGTCAGAAAAGATCATCAGCACAAATGCTGCCGGAAATATGGCGGCACCGCTGCTGGCCCAAGCATTAGGCGGAGACATTTTGATGTCCTTTATTTCAGCGGTTGCATTTGCTACCATCTTAGCGGTTGTAGCCGGGTTGGTACTATCGGGTGCTTCAGCATTTGCTCACGATATTTACGGCCAGATTATTAAAAAAGGAAAAGCGACCGAGCGCCAGCAAATGCTGGCTGCCCGCTATGCATCTGTTGGAGTGGCGGTTTTATCCATTTTGCTAGCGATTTTTGCGCAAAGCTTGAATGTAGCGTTTTTAGTTTCATTGGCATTTTGTATTGCAGCAAGCGCAAACTTGCCGGTTATTGTCTACACAATTTTCTGGAAAAAATTCAATACTACTGGAGCTGTTTCTGCCATCTTAACAGGCTTGATTTCAGCGCTGGTTCTAGTATCAATCAGCCCGAGCGTTATGAATCCGGAAGCGGGAGCTGCGATTTTGACCGGCAACCCGATCTTCCCATTGACGAATCCGGCTATTGTCTCAATCCCGCTTGGCTTTATCGGCGGCTTGGTCGGCACGCTTGTCTCTAAAGAAAGCGACCTCAAGAGATTTGCAGAAGTTAAAGTCCGTGCCAATACAGGCGGCTTTAGACAGCTTTAATAAAAACAAGCCGGTTTCCTGTTAATCCAGGAAGCCGGCTTGTTTATTTTTTTGCAGAAAATTATGGACAATTTCATTAAATTCCGGAAATTTCTTTGGGGGCACTTCATGGGATATCCCTTTGACATAGATAACTTCGACGTTGCGAGCCGCTTTGAGATAAGGTTTGCGATGGCGATGCATCGTCTTTTCCAAATCGCCGTATATGAGTAGAATCGGCATAGTCAAACGATGGAGGAAAGGCGTGGCATTGTAATGCAACCCGGCTTTGCAGTATTCATATACTTTCTCACCATCCGCTTTTTTGGCATAATCAAAAAGTTCTTGTTCATCCCTTTTAAAGTATTTATGAGTTTTTGCCTGCATTTTAGCGACTGTCGGAATTCGACGAAGTTTCGCCATCACCATTCCAAAATAAACTTTGCTTTTTAAGCTCAGGTGATCGACTTTTGGATAGCCTCCGGACAAAATCAAGGCAGAGGTATGCTCCGGATAAAGCAAAGCGAATTCCTGGGCAATCGTCCCGCCATTGGAAAATCCGCAAATCACCGCTTTGGAGATGCCGATTTTATCTAACAACTTCTTTAAATCATTAGCTAAAAGATCAATCGACAGCGACGTATTTCCACGTGAACTTTGGCCATGGCCCCGAAGGTCATAAAAAATGGTTTGCCAGGAATGTGCCAGTTTTTCCTGGTGTTTAAAAACTTTATAACCCAGCACAGGCGGATGGATGAAAACAATGGGCACTCCTTCGCCTTCTACACGGTAGTACAAGGACACTGAGTCTTCAATTGTGGCATATGGCATTGGTAGGCTCCGTTCTATTATAGAATAGGGTAAAGGCATAAGCGGAATGATTGAAAGACAGGCTTATTAGTTCGCTTTACGGGTGGTACAAGTTTATACCCCGTCTATTGAAGTTTCGAAACAAAACGATTGCTTAAAAGTCAGCATCAGCTAGAGGTTCGGCAAATTGATGGCCCTGCCTGAAAACATCGCAATCACTCTATGGAAATAATGTTCTGTTGGGGAGGGGGGGCAAGCTGACGTTATGAAGGTCTTCCAGCTGCTTGACAACCCGGTCAAAACTATCGGTGCTTAAAGCAAAATAGTTTGGCAGTTGTAGAATCAGCTTTTTTGATAAAGTCGTTTTACCGGAGCTGGCTATTCATTTTATAAAATAATCGTTCCTTTAGCCCTAATTCTTCCTCCAAGATAAAATATTTGGTAATGGCAGTTTATCTCCTAACTTTCTGCAAGGTAAACTAATATAAAATTAGCCCATTCAATAAAATATTATGGTAGAATTTCTTCATATGCGTTTAATACGAGCTTTTATTTAGAAAGAGCAGGTGCAAAGATGATTGTCGGTATAGATGCAGGCGGAACTTTGATTAAAGTGGCGTACTCGGAGAACGGCTCGTCGCAATTCACAAAGTATCCAATTGCAGAAATTGAGCAGGTTGCCGCTTGGGTTAATGAGTTGGATAATCCAGAAGTTTGTTTAACTGGAGGGAAATCTGGTGTATTGCGTTCCCTTTTGACTAAAGAAGCAAAGGAAATGGTGGAGTTTGAAGCTACACACCAAGGCGTCCAATTCCTGCTTGACCAAATGGGCCGCGAGGAAGCGGTCTACGTAGTCACAAACGTTGGCACAGGAACGTCCATCCATTGCATCCAAAACAACGCACAGGAGCGCCTTGGAGGCACTGGAGTCGGCGGTGGAACGTTGGTCGGGCTGAGCCATTTGCTGACAGGTATAACTGATTTTGAAGAAATTGTGGAATTGGCAAGCAAAGGTTCGAGAGATCGTATCGATTTGAAAGTAAAACACATTTATGAAGACAAAGAACCGCCGATACCGGGCGATCTGACCGCCAGCAATTTTGGCAATGATTTATTTTCTGTTGCCGGAGAGTTATCCAAAGAAGAACTGCTAGCAACGGTTGTCGGGCTTGTCGGGGAAACTGTGAGTACTTTAAGTGTCATAGCAGCTCGCCAGTGCCAGAGTTCGACTGTTATTTATATTGGCTCGTCTTTTATCCACAATCCGTTATTAAAAGAAGTGGTGGAGACCTATACAATTTTACGAGGTTCAAAGCCGTTGTTCCTGGAAAACGGAGAATTCTCAGGAGCAGTTGGCGCGATGATCAGCTTAACATAAAAAAGATGGCGCACGATGCGCCATCTTTTTATTTTACTCACTGATAATATCAAGTTTTTCCCGGATGTCTGTGCGTTCGCGTTTTTCCGGAATATGATCTGGATAGCCGATCATCATGGTGGCAACAATTTTTTCTCCAGGCGCTACTCCGACGGCTTCCCGGAACACTGGATCATAAATCCAGTCATTAGAACGCCAAATCATGCCAATGCCTCGAGCCCAAGCTGCAAGCTGGAAATTCTGGAGGAGCGAAGAGATCGCGCCGTAATCCTCGTCCCATCGTCTTTGCCGGGGATCTTCCGGCATGATGACAACCAAATGCAAGGGAATGTCACGGAAGTACTGGGCTTTATTCAATACTTTCGGTGAAATCGCACCATCTATTTTTGGCATGGAATCGATAAAAGCTTGAACAAATTTCTCCTTGCCGGCTCCTGTATACAATTGGAAACGCCAAGGCTGGTTCACTTTATGGTTCGGTGCCCATTTGGCAATATTCAATAACTCGATAATTTCTTCCACATCAACTGGATCTTTCTTGAATTTCTTAATGGTCCGGCGTTCCATGATGTTTTGATCTATTGGATTCTGCATCTATATTCTCTCCTTTTATCACACAATATTGCTTCTCTCTTTATCAAACCAGACCCGAATATGAAACGCAATCATTGAAGCTTTTATTCCCCGGGAAATAATCCTTGGTACATTGGTCGAAGCGTATAAAAAATGACATATTCTACTCTGATTTAACGGTGAAATGTTGGTAAAATGAAAGTAATAATAAGGAGTGGATACACAATGACGACAGTGGCAGTAGTAGGCGGAGGCATTACTGGTCTTTCTGCATTGCATTATTTGCAGAAGCTGAAAAAAGAACATGGCCTTGATTTGGAATTGGTATTGGTTGAGAAAGACAAGGTGTTGGGAGGCAAAATCCGGACGGTAAAAGATGCAGAGTTCATCATGGAAACCGGAGCGGATTCGATTGTAGCTCGCCATGCCAGTGTGATGCCTTTAATCGAAGACTTGCACTTGCAGGACCGAGTTGTTTATAACGGAACTGGCATTTCCTATTTATATGCCAATAATAAGCTGCATGCCATTCCGGCGGATACGGTTTTTGGCATTCCTATGAGTGAAGAAGCTTTGTTCAGTTCGACGCTTGTCTCAGAAGAAGGAAAAAAAGCGGCTCTGCGGGATTTTGAAACTAAGAACGAGACCTTTACGTGTGACAGTTCAATTGGTGAGTTTCTTGAAGCGTTTCTTGGAAAAGAACTGGTGGACAACCAGATTGCCCCCGTATTATCGGGTGTATATTCTGGGAACTTGCATGAATTGACACTTTCTTCGACGTTGCCTTATTTGGTCGAATACAAAAACAAGTATGGCAGCATTATTAAAGGCCTCGAAGAAAATAAAGCGCATTTCCAAGGTGCTGCCAATAAAAAATTTATTTCTTTCGATGAAGGCATGTTGGTGCTGATCGATCGCTTGGAAGAAGAGTTAGACGAAGTCAGCATCTTCAAAGGTGTGGAAACGACAGAGCTCCAGAAAAAAGATGGTCAATATGAAGTGGAATTGGCCAATGGGAAAATGGTGATGGCTGATATTGTCATACTGGCGACGCCGCATGAAACAGCGCAGAAATTGCTGAATGAAAAAGAGCTCGATCGAGAATTTGAACGGCTGTTAAGTTCTTCATTAATCAGCGTCTATATCGGTTTTGAATTGCCGGATGCACAATTGCCGGCAGACGGCACGGGCTTCATCGTTTCTCAGGAAAGTGATTTACTGTGCAATGCTTGCACTTGGACAAGCCGGAAATGGAGCCATACTTCCCGCAATAACAATTTACTGGTCCGGTTGTTCTACAAAAGTTCGAATCCGTCCTTTGAACAGCTGAAGGATTTATCGGAAGCGGAATTGACAAAGGTTGCTTTACATGATGTTGAGAAGAGCCTGGGTATCGAGGCTGACCCAACGTCAGTTGAAGTGACGGGCTGGAAAAACCTGATGCCGAATTACACGATGCAGCATAAATCAGCGGTTAATGCATTAGAAGTGAAAATGGCTGAGCTCGTTCCCGGCATCCAACTGGCCGGCGCTTCTTATTACGGCGTCGGCATCGGTGCCTGTATCCAAAACGGCAAAAATTTAGCGGACAAGATTGCAGAACAGCTATTAGCGAAAAAGTAAATGAAAAACAGGAGAGCGGCTGATGGGCTGCTCTCCTGTTTTTTTGTTTTCGGGCAATTCGCCTTTATGCCCAACTCATGAGATTAACGAAAAAACAGCCGTCCCCCAAAGGAGCGGCTGTTTAAAATTGTTTATTTAACTTCAGTAAGGCCTGGAACTGGAAGGCCGAGGCCTTCTGCGACACGTGTTCCGAAATCAGCATCCGCTTTATACAAATGAGCGATTTGGCGAAGTTTGATATCTTCTTTCGTAACCGCGCTCAAGCCGCCGACGAAAGTTGCTACCAGGCGTTCTTGTTCTTCTGCAGATTGCAGTCGGTAAAGGTCACCTGGTTGTGTGTAATGATCTTCTTCACGGTAAGGCACGGCATCCGTGAAGCCTTCAACTGCAAGCGGAGCCGGTTTCGCAGCAGGAGTTTCAATAGGGCCGCCGTAGCTGTTCGGTTCGTAGTAAACAGAACCGCCGCCGTTATTGCCAAAGTTCATTTGGCCATCGCGCTGGTAGTTGTTGACTTGGTTTTTCGCTGCGTTGATCGGCAGCATTTGGTGATTAGCGCCTACGCGGTAGCGATGTGCATCATGATAGGCGAACAAACGGCCTTGCAGCATTTTGTCCGGAGACACGTCGATGCCAGGAACCAATGTGCCAGGCGAGAATGTAGCTTGCTCAACTTCTGCAAAATAGTTTTCAGGATTGCGGTTAAGCACCATGCGTCCAACTTCGATCAATGGATAGTCTTTGTGAGACCATGTTTTTGTTACATCGAATGGGTCAAAGCGGTATGTGTTCGCATCTTCCAATGGCATGATTTGAACGTATAATTTCCAAGCTGGGAAGTCGCCTTCTTCGATTGCGTTGAAAAGATCTTCTGTGTGGAAGTCCGGATTTTCACCGGCAATCTTGTCAGCCACTTCTTGCGTGATGTTTTTGATGCCTTGTTCAGTCAGGAAATGATATTTCACCCAAACAGATTCGCCTTCAGCGTTTGTCCATTTGAATGTGTGGCTTCCAAATCCGTGCATATGGCGCCATGTTGCAGGGATGCCGCGGTCGCCCATCAAGTAGGTAACTTGGTGCAGCGATTCAGGTGATAACGACCAGAAGTCCCACACTGCGTTAGGGTTTTTCAAGTGGGTTTTTGGGTCGCGTTTTTGTGTATGGATAAAATCAGGGAACTTGATTGCATCGCGAATGAAGAAAACTGGTGTGTTGTTTCCGACTAAGTCATAGTTTCCTTCTTCAGTATAGAATTTCAAGGAAAAACCGCGTGGGTCGCGAAGTGTGTCCGCAGATCCAAGTTCGCCGGCAACTGTAGAGAAGCGTGCGAACATATCAGTTTTCTTGCCAACTTCTGATAAGAAAGCAGCTTTGGTATATTTGGTAACATCTTGTGTGACTTCAAAGTAACCGTGAGCGCCACCACCCTTAGCATGAACCACGCGTTCAGGAATACGTTCTCTATTGAAATGCGCTAATTTCTCAAGAAGATGAACATCTTGAAGCAATACGGGTCCGCGCTGTCCAGCTGTCTGTGAGTTCTGGTTGTCGCTTACCGGGGCACCCCAACTTGTTGTTAAAGATCTTTTATCTGTACTCATTAATCGAACACCTCATTTTCATTATTTATGTAAAAGACTACATTCACTATCATAACATTTATCAAATTAAAATCAATACTTAATGATAATCATTATAAACAAGAGGAGAAATCAATAAGGAGTATATACGAAATGTTTTTGTATTTATTAGACTTTCTCAATTGGAAAGAAGAATCGAAAAATCTTTATTTTTACTTTGAAGGAAAAGGAGGCGGAATTCAATTTTAAACTCTCGTTTGAATTTTGAACCTTATATAGAAAGAGATTGCATTTAAAAATAAAAATGGATAATATAAAATTTAAGTATAAATTTTCTGAAAAATAAAACTTTTAAATGGGGCTTCAAACTTAAGCAGCTGAATGGAGCTTTTGATTGTTCTCGGTTTTTAATGGTTAAACATTTTAATAAAAGCAAAATACTGAAAAGGGGAGAGAGAAAATGTTGATAACGGAAAGCATAAGCAATTACGCCAAGAATCAGCCTGGAAAAATGTATACCTCTTACCAAGGACGAGACTGGACGTACAGTGAGTTCTATGAAAAAGCCAAGCGGATTGCTGCTTACTTTCAGCAGAAAGGCTATAAAAAAGATGACATCATCGCATTATATGCTTTGAACTCTGATACGTTCCTTGTTTGTTATTTCGGCATTCAGCTGGGTGGCTTCACGGCGATGCCGGTCAATACCAAATTGGCAGCGCCTGAAGTGGAATATATTTTTTCGAATTCAGAAGCGAAAGCCTTGATTTATGATGTACGGATTGAGGAAGTAATCAAAGGCACCTCCCATGAGTTCCAGGATATTTTAGCGATTGGCGGAGAAGATACGGTTGGCCAAGTGATTGGCGATGAATCACTGGAGTTTGTTGCGGTTACGTTAGAAGGAGAAGACACGGCTGTGGTCATGTATACTTCCGGGACAACCGGGAAAACGAAAGGGGTTATGCTGACCCATGCCAATATCCAAGCATGCGCTGAGATCTGGTCCGAGGCGATGGCAATTACGGAACAAGACCGCATGTTGATATCGACGCCGCTTTTCCACTGTGCTGCAGCTCATGTATTCGTGGTGCCGGTGACGCATAAAGGAGGATCTTTAGTTATAGAAGAAGCTTTTTCGCCCGATAAGACGCTAAAGATGCTGGAATCTGCCAAGCCTACAATGTTTTTCGGTGTGCCGGCGATGTACAGTATCATTTTGAACCTTCCGGATATCCAAAAAGTCCAATTGCCGTCTCTGCGTCTATTTTGTTACGGTGCTGCACCGATGCCGTATGAGCTCGTGAAGAAATTGAAAGAGACGTTTCCAAATGTAAGCGTCCAAAACTGCTATGGGCAAACTGAAAATGCGCCTGCTGCTTCGTCGTTAAAAGATCGTTTTGCGCTTGATAAAATCGGGTCAGTCGGCGAAGTGCTGCCTCAGACACAAATCCGGGTAGTGAATGAATTCGGAGAGCCGCTGCCAACCGGTCAAGTCGGCGAAATCGTCGTTAAAGGCCCGCAAGTGATGAAAGGCTATTTGAGAAACGAAGAAGCAACACGCCAAGCCATTAAAAATGGCTGGTTATACAGCGGAGACCTTGGAAAGTTCGACGAAGACGGCTTGTTGTATATCGTGGACCGGAAAAAAGATATGATCATCCGAGGCGGAGAAAATGTCTATCCGGTGGAAGTGGAAGAAGTGCTGTATCAAATCCCGGAATTGCTTGAAGCGGCTGTTGTCGGTGTGCCCCATGAAGTTTACGGAGAAGTGCCGAAAGCATATGCCGTTAAAAAGCCGGGGCAGGATGTTTCAGAAGAACAAATTCAAGCGTACTGTGCCACAAAGTTGGCGAAATACAAAGTGCCGCTGGAAGTGGAGTTTATGGAAGAATTGCCTCGCAATGCTTCTGGTAAAGTGCTGAAACATACGCTGCGTGTACCGGAAAATTTAAGAAGTTAAAAGAAAGGAGATCATAAAGAATGAGCAATGCGTGTCTGGAAAATGAGAATTGTGAGCCATTCGTTGAAAAGTTAAGGGAGGAAATTTCATATGCTTAAACTGCCTGTCATCATCTCTCCTATGTTCCTGGTATCTACACCGAAAATGGTGATTGAAGCAGGCAATGCAGGGGTCGTTGGTTCATTTCCATTATTAAATGCGCGGCCGATTGAAGTTTGTGCTGATTGGCTGCTTGAAGTAAAAGAGGCTCTTGCAGATAAACCTTGGGCAGTCAATTTTATCTGCCATAGAGGTTCCAATAAACGATACAGCGACGACTTGGAAATGATTCGCCGATACGAACCTCCGATTGTCATTACTTCTTTAGGGGCGCCGGCGGATGTCATTGACATTGTCCATGCCTATGGAGGCCTCGTTTATTCAGATGTGGCGAATGTGCGCCATGCGAAAAAAGCTGCCGCCAGCGGCGTTGATGGTCTTGTGCTGGTGAGTGCCGGAGCCGGCGGACATGGCGGTACATTAAATCCATTTGCGTTTATTGCGGCGGTGAAAAAATTCTACAACGGGACGATTATCTTATCGGGAGCACTTTCAACAGGAGCAGATGTTGCAGCGGCAAAGTTAATGGGCGCCGATTATGCTTATATGGGAACACGGTTTTTGGCCGCGGAGGAAAGCGATGCGCCGGAAGAGTATAAGCAAATGGTCATCGACTCTACGATTGAAGACGTACTGTACACGGATTCGTTTAGTGGCGTGCCGGTAAACGTACTGGTCCCGAGCCTGATAAAGGAAGGGATTGATCCAAAAACGCTCAAGCCAAGAGAGGACATCGATTTGTCCCATTTGGTTGATGCCAAAGCGTGGCGGGATATCTGGTCAGCGGGACATGGTGTGACAACGATTACGAAAAGGGAAACCACCAAAGAAATTGTGGACACTTTAATAGCGGAGTATGAGGAAGGCGTAGCAAGCCTTATACGAAATGCTTGATGAACTTATTCAATTAACCCGATAAAACGCAAAGAAACAACACCGGATTAATCTTCTGGTGTTGTTTCTTTGTGTTTAAGGAATGACACAAGACAAAAAACCCCCGCAATTCAGAAGAATTGCGGGGAAGTCTTTTAATCCATTGCATACAAGCGCTTGAAGCCGTCGAAATGCTTGCCCCAATACTTGTCGCTCAAGCTTGTAATTTGCACACGGTCTCCACCGGCATGGATGAATTTATTGTCTCCCAAGTAAATTCCCATGTGAGAGATGCCTGCACGGTAAGTATTGCTGAAGAAGACCAAATCGCCGACTTTCGGATTGCTGACATCATATGAACGGGCATCATAGCCGGTTGTATTAGTCCGGGGAAGATTGATGCCAGCTTTGTTGTATACATAATAGATAAATCCGCTGCAGTCGAAACCGCTAGTTGTAGCGCCGCCCCAGACATATGGTATACCGATCAGTGATGTAGCTGTAGAAACCACTTTCTCTGCCGCTCCTGTTGCCATTACGGTCGGTTTGGAAACAGGGGTCGTTTTTGGCTGTGTTGCTACCAAAGAATTATTTACTTTCAGCACTTGGCCAACGCGAATCAAACTTGAACTCAAGTTATTCCAATTCATGATTTGTGTAACTGAGATGCCATGGCGATGTGCAATATTGGTCAATGTGTCGCCGCTTGCCACTTTGTATGTGCCGCCGGGTGCTGCAGGAGCAGTTACAGGAGCTGCTGTTTTTGCGGGAGCCGGAGTTTTTGAAGCAGCTGGTGCTGTCGCTGTTCCGCTTACTTTTAATTTTTGGCCTGGGAAAATCAAGAAATTTGAAAGGCCATTTAGTTTTTGAAGATCTTTCACAGTGGTCTTATGTAAAGTTGCAATTCGGGATAGCGTATCACCGGATTTCACTATGTAAGAATTCGCTGCACTCGCAGTTGGTGAAGAAGTGCTTGGTTTGCTGATGGAAGTGGAACTTTTTGCCGGCACCGGAGCTGTTAATTTTAAGGATTGGTTTGGGCGGATAGTATCAGATGTTAAGTTATTCCACTTTTTAATATTGGCCACCGAGACGTTATTCGTTGAAGCGACTTTCCAAAGAGTATCACCAGGTTTAATCGTGTATGAACTTGCATCAACATCTGAAACTCCAATAAATAAGGCTAAAGAACTGGTAGCAAGTAGCGAGAAAGCAATCTTCTTCATTATTATCTCCTTTTAGTACGTTATTTGTCTGAATATAGTAAAAATATCCTGAATCCTTTGTGTGTAGTTAATTGTATATTTTATCAAATGAATAGGCAATAAGTTTTAATATTACAATTGTGTTACAAAGCGAAAGGTCTCAGTTTAAAACCAAGTACTAGGGGGTAATGAGAAGGCTTCGAAGTAATGACAGTCCAGGTTTTCATTCAAGTTCTTGTGTGATTGAAGGTCCTAGTAAATAGTGGGCAGTTGATACTCAATATGGTAAGTTTGGAATATTAAGAAAAAGGAGGGGGGATGTTATGAAACAGAAATCCTATGATAAAACGATTATGGGAGCGCTCGGCATTGAGATGGGAGAGGCAACAGCCGACCGTGTCACAGCGACGATGCCGGTACATGATGCCACCCATCAGCCGATAGGCCTTTTGCATGGCGGGGCATCGGTTGTTTTAGCGGAAACAGTGGCGAGTTTCGGAACGTGGAATTTAATCGACCAGGAAAACGAAATTGCGGTCGGTTTAGAAATAAACGCCAACCATATCCGCGGTAAACAAGAAGGGGTTGTTACGGCTATCGGAACGCCGCTCCATAAAGGCCGCACGACAATGATATGGGACATAAAAATCATCGATGAAGAAGAGAAGCTGATTTGTGTATCAAGGTGCACAGTAGCGATTGTTAAAAAAAGCCGATAGATAAAAGGTGGACGGTTCAATGGCGAAATTCAGCGTCCTGTTCTTTGTGGTCCGCAGCTAAGAAGGATAGCTTTATACCGTCTGTCCAAAGCTTCCTTGCTTCTTTAAAAGTGGCCAGCGGCTCTCAATAGAGGCAAGAAATCTCGTCCGATTAAAAAACCTCCAATCCCGCGCTTATTAAAAGGCGGTTGGAGGTTTTCAAATTAATGATGAACTTTATCGGCAGTTTCCAATTCAAGTAAAAAGCTCTTAAGTTCTAAACCGCCCCGATAACCAGCGATGGTTCCTTTTTTTCCAATAACCCGATGGCAAGGCACGGTGATCAGTACAGGGTTGGCACCAATCGCCGTACCGACTGCCCGGACAGCTGCCGGACGCTGGATGCGTGCAGCGATTTCCGAGTAGGAAACGGTCTGGCCGTAAGGGATTTCTTGGAGAGCTTGCCAGATTTCTTCTTGAAAAGGTGTTCCTTTAACGTCAATGGGCAAGGTGAAAGCAGTTCGGAAGCCATCAAAATAGTCATTCAGTTCCTGAATATAAGGAGACAGCGCGTCTCGGTTTTCCCGCAGTTCGGCTGTCGGAAACCGTTTATTGATATACTTTTGAAAATCCTCAAATGTTTGGCCTGGAGAACCGACGTAACAAAGCCCTTTTGAAGTTTTGGCAACATATAACTTCCACTGGCTGTGTTCTAGAATTGACCATTCAATTAAAAGGTTCATGCATGTTCTCTCCTTTCTTTACCTTTCGTGCTTGCCGGAAACTTGCCGGTGTTTGTCCATTTTTCTTTTTAAATAACGTAATAAAATAAGAGGCATTCGGAAAACCTGCTAGTCGGCCAACTTCTGCAATTGGATAATCCGTTTCTTCAAGCAGCCAAACTGCTTTTTCAAGGCGCAGCTGCTGGATATACTCCAATGGCGAACTGCCTTTAAGGCGCTTGAACAATCGCTGCAGATGGTAGGGGCTGCCGTGCGAAATGTCCGCCAGCCGTTCCAATGTAACGGGTTCTGTAAAATGTTCATCGATCCACTCGGTAATTTGGCCGATCCATTCTTCGGCCGGCAAATTCAATCCATCCGGTTTGCATCGTTTGCATGGCCTGAAATTTTTGTCCAACGCGGCGTAGGCATTTTTAAAGATAAGCACATTTTCTTTATTCGGTATACGCGAGCTGCAGGAAGGGCGGCAAAAAATTCTGGTGGTCCGGACTCCATAAAAAAACTTGTCATCAAATGAGGCGTCATTTTCCATAATGGCTTTCCAGTAGGCAGCAGGAATAGCGGTTGGTTTTTGTTTTGTCATGAACCGTTCACCTCTATAAATAGTATATACTTTAACGCCGGATAAATAACCTTTTAATGATGGAAAAGCAAGATAACGAAACTCTTAAATAAAGTTTTTTTGACAGTTTTATTAAATCGGAATGGGGAATAATAAAAGCAAGAGGAGGGATTACATGGCTAGAGATAAAAACTTGGAAGAACTAAAAGACAGTGTACGGAAACAGGAGTTCAGGGAAGAAATACAGGAAGTAAAAGAGCAGACACGTTTTCCTGACGAGCGGCGGGAACAGAATGATTTAGATGATGACAAACAAGAAAAATAATATCTTTCATTACACCCTGTATGCCGGATTGCCGGCATACAGGGCTTTTTGTTGAAAAGGTTTATCAGGATGATAGAATGTACACAATCTATACATAGAAAGTTGAGTGGTTGCCATGTTCAATTCTTTAAAGGAACTGATGGAAGCGAAAGGATATAAGGATAAACGGGGTGTTCGGTGGAATGAAATCTGCCAGGAAGAAAAACTGTCCGAACCGTTTATTCGGGAAAACGAGGACCAAGTCAACTGGAAACTGGTTTCAACATACCAATCACTGACAGAAGACTTTATTAGGGAATTCAGCGATAGGTTATTCTGGGAGCCGGTTATGGCAGAGCAAAAAGTGTCGGAGCAGTTTATCGAAGAGTTTGCGAAAAAAGAGAAATGGAACCCTGCCAAAGAGAAGTTAAGTAAACGCCAGTTAAAAACATCGGAACGAGAAAACCGGGATTTTGATGGAACGGTATATTGGACGATTGTTTCAAGGAAACAGGAGTTGTCGAATTCAAAAGGATTATCGCCTGCGTTCATCGAAAAGCATCAAGAGAAGCTATCGTGGAGTTGCTTATCGCTGTGCCAAACTTTGCCCATGTCATTGATCGACAGGCATTCTGATAAGGTGGATTGGAATGCGATTACAAGAGTTCAGGCGCTTTCAGAGCGGTTTATCGAAAAACACCGGAGCCGTGTGGAATGGGAAACAATATCTTTCCATCAGGACTTGTCGGAGCGCTTCATTAACCGCCACCAGGCAAAAATGAGCTTTATCTCGGCTGAACGTGTGCGCTCGGAAGCTTTTCTGTATACCCATTTGGAAAAAATGGATGCCGCTTCTGTGATTGAAAACCAGAACCTCCGGAACGTGAAAAAGTATGAACCGTTCGATGTATATATAGTGGGGAAAAATGGGCATAAAAAATATATTTTGAAATACCATGCCAATGAGCATTTAGAAAATCCAAGCGTACACATAGCGGATGAAGAAGAACTATATGAGCACCTGGAAGAACACGATTTGGACAATGTAATAGAGAAAGACTTCCCGGAATTAGGAATGAACAGAGATTTCAGGTTTTAATATAAAATTAACGGAAAAGTTTTAATAATCTATCTATTCATGGTATAACTTATCTATGAAGGACTTACTTTGGTCGATGCGGTAAGGATTATTTGGATTATATTTGGCGCCATTGTTTTAAATGCGTAATTGCCGGTATAAATTTATTTCTTTCTCAAGGAGGAACCATTATGGCGAATATTGGTGCAACGGAATGGATCATAATACTTGTCATCGCTTTGCTCATTTTTGGGCCAGCCAAGTTGCCGCAGCTAGGCCGTGCTGTTGGAGAAACGCTGAGAGAGTTTAAAAATTCCACTAAAGGAATAATGGGAGACGTGAAAGAAGAGTTTAAAATTGAAGAAAAGACAGAAAAAGAAAAATAAGCAAGAGACTTGTGAAGGTTAAAATAACCGCCCAAAGAAATTGAGGGACGGTTATTTTTGTGCTTTATAAATGTGAATTATAAAGAAGAGAGTTCGCAGCAATTATCGACAGCGGCAAGAGAAAGATCTTTTTGCTGCGCGCTGCAAATGCATTTGTTGTTATATTTTGTCATTTTGTTCACAGCTGCAATTGTTTATTGGAGGAAATACGGGTTAGATGATTTACAAATAGCCCATGTGGAGTATAATAACAATTGAATTAAAGAGTAAATCAAAATTTTAGTAAGCATGGACGACGATAGATCAGTTTTGTTAAAATACAGCTGTTTTGTAGATGCCCAGTGACTGAATTTTATATTTAGCAAAATAGGTGGTTAACAAATATGGAGCAAGAATATACCGTTGTTGAGCATTTGGCCGAGTTAAGAAAGCGCCTGGTCATTATTGCAGCAGCCTTGATCGTTTCTCTTGGCATCGGATTTGCCACGGCGACGAAAATGTTAAATTTCATTAAAATGCAGCCTACTGCCGTAAATGTAGAATGGAACGTTTTTGGCTTTACGGACGGCATCATGATTTACTTCAAGTGTGCATTGCTGGTGGCTATTTTAATCACATTGCCGATCGCTTTGCATCAAATATGGCTTTTTGTAAAACCGGGATTATCAGAAGCGGAAGCGAAAGGCACGGTATGGTTCATTCCGGCTTCTTTCTTTTTGTTCCTGGCAGGTGTGAGCTTTAGTTATTTCATTATGTTCCCGATGATGTTGAATTTCTTATCGGACATTAACCAATCCATTGGGGCGACTGAAACGTATGGGATGAACCAGTATTTCAGTTTTCTGTTTAATCTGGTGATACCGGTGGGCATCGTTTTTGAAATGCCGATCGTCATTATGTTTTTGACGAAATTGGGGATTGTGACGCCAACATCGTTGCGAAAAATGCGGAAAGTTGCGTATTTTGCGCTTGTGGTAATCGGAGTACTCATATCACCTCCGGATTTCATCTCGGATATCCTGATTATCGTCCCGCTTTTTATTTTGTTTGAAATCAGCATTGTCATTTCGAGCTGGACGCTGAAACGTTCAAACAAAAGACTTGCAGAAATGGCTTTAAAAGAATAATATTACTTACGGACAGGAGGGGAACCTAATGCCAAATATCGGCGTACCAGGATTAATCTTAATCCTTATCATTGCTTTGATCATTTTTGGGCCAGCTAAATTGCCACAGTTGGGCCGTGCTGCCGGACAAACTTTGAGAGAGTTCAAAAACTCGACAAAAGGCATCATAGACGATACACCAGAAGAGACTAAAGTGGTCGAAGAGCCTAACCAAGAAAAACAAGTAGAATTAACGAAAAAATAATATCTTTAATGAACCGTCCCTTGCTGATGCGAGGGGCGGTTATTTTTTTTGTTTTTGCAATCAGCGGGTTATAATAAAAGAAAAATTGAAAGTTGGGGGAATGAATGGCATTGACGGATTTATCGATAGCTACGGATGCAAAAATTTTACCGATACAGGAAATTGCAGAGCGTGCTGGGATTCCAGGCGAAGCTCTTGAACTATACGGAAATTATAAAGCAAAAATTAATGTCGATTTAGTGCCGCCTGCAGGAAGCCTTGGAAAAGTCGTATTAGTGACAGCCATCAGCCCGACTCCAGCAGGAGAAGGGAAATCAACCGTAACGGTAGGGCTTGCTGATGCTTTTAGACAATTGAACGAATCGGTCGTTGTCGCTTTGCGCGAGCCTTCTTTAGGGCCGGTGATGGGCGTAAAAGGAGGAGCCACAGGCGGAGGGTTTGCCCAAGTGCTGCCGATGGAAGACATCAACCTCCATTTCACAGGAGACATCCATGCCATCACGTCGGCAAACAACGCGTTAGCTGCATTTATTGATAACCACTTGCACCAAGGCAACTCTTTGAACATTGATCCTCGGCGCATCACCTGGAAACGGGCACTCGATATCAATGACCGGGCGCTTCGCCAAGTGACAATCGGCCTCGGTGGTCCTGCGCAGGGCGTTCCGCGTCAAGACGGTTTTGACATTACCGTTGCTTCTGAAATTATGGCCGTATTATGCCTGGCAACTTCTTTGGAAGATTTGAAAGAGCGCCTTGCCCGCATGGTCATCGGTTATACGTATCAAAAAGAGCCTATAACAGTTCGTGATTTAGGTGTAGAAGGCGCCTTAACGCTATTGCTGAAAGATGCCTTTAAACCTAATCTGGTACAGACCATCGAAGGAACACCGGCAATCATCCACGGTGGACCGTTTGCTAATATTGCCCATGGCTGCAACTCGCTGATGGCGACGCAAACAGCTAGAAAGCTGGCTGATGTGGTTGTAACGGAAGCCGGCTTTGGCGCGGATCTGGGTGCTGAGAAATTTATGCACATCAAATCCCGGAAAGGTGGATTTCATCCTGATGCTGTGGTGATCGTGGCAACAGTGCGGGCTTTGAAGATGCACGGCGGTGTCGAAAAGAATTCATTGGCAGAAGTGAACCATGATGCAGTGCGGCGCGGCATGGTCAACTTAGCGAAACATGTGGACACCATTCGCCAATTCGGCATTGAACCGGTCGTGGCGTTAAACCGGTTTATAACAGATACGGAGGAAGAACTGACAGAAATCTTTCACTGGGCTGAGACAGAAGGCGTGAAAATTGCTTTGACAAATGTTTGGGAACAAGGCGGTAAAGGCGGGCTCGCTCTGGCGAAGCTTGTAAAGCAAGAATTGGAGCGCCCTACAGACTTTGCCCATCTTTATGACGAAGCCGATTCTGTAGAAGAAAAGCTCCGTACTATTGTGCAGAAAGTGTACGGAGGTGCGGATGTCCAGTTAACGGACAGTGCTCAAAAGCAATTAGTGGAGTTGAAGAAATATGGCTGGGATGCTTTGCCGATCTGCATGGCAAAAACCCAATATTCATTGTCCGACCAGCCGAAACTGCTTGGCCGTCCGGAAGGATTTACGATTACGATACGCGAGATTATACCGAAACTCGGCGCAGGTTTCCTGGTTTGCTTAACAGGTGACATCATGACGATGCCCGGTTTGCCGAAGCAGCCGGCTGCTTTGAAAATGGATGTAGGAGCAGACGGAGAAGCGATCGGTTTGTTTTAAAGGAAAAAGCCCAAAAGCTGTTGAGCTTTTGGGCTTTTTTGATTTTGGATGCTGACTTGCTCGTATGGGAGAGGAAGCCGCTCATAACCACATAAAGGAGGTGATCAAATGGATCATCGGATTTCCATCATTGATTATGCGGAGCGGGGAAGCTCTCTTTACATTCAATTGGACATATGGGATGCGCAAACAGGAAAAAGACATCAGGAAGAAGTCCGCTTCTTGGCTGAACTGCTTTATGGCGAACTGGTACATGCTGAAAAATCTCCTTTATCGGAAAGCTGTCGTATGGTTGTCATAGAATATTTAAAAAACCACTTCAATCGCTGAAGTGGCTTTTATGTGCTTAGGAGTATGCTTTCTCGACATGGGAAAGAAAGGTTTCAATGTCTTCTTCTGTCGTGTCGAACGATGTTACCAAGCGAATTTCATTAATGGCTGCATTCCAAAGAGCAAACGCATAGGTTTTTTGCAGCTCTTCAATTTGGGATTTTGGCATAGAAGCAAAGATAGCATTCGATTCAACGGGCTGAGTAACAGTGATGCCAGTGAAATTTTGCAGGCCGTCTGCCAGCAAACGAGCCATACGGTTTGCGTGGCTGGCGTTTTCCTGCCACAAATTATCCGTCAGCAAACGGTCAAACTGAGCGGCGATAAAGCGCATTTTCGATCCGAGCTGCATGCCTTGCTTGCGAATGTATTTCAGTTCAGATTCCAGCTCTTTGTTAAGGCAGACCACTGCCTCGCCAATCATCAGGCCGTTTTTAGTTCCGCCAAATGCCAGCATATCGATGCCGGCATCCACTGTCATTTCCGCAAAGCTGCAGCCGAGATGGGCAGCGGCATTACTTAGCCGGGCACCGTCCATATGTACATAGAGACCGTTGTCATGGGCAAAAGAAGTGATTTCTTTAATTTCTTCAAGCGTATAAACCGTCCCGAGTTCCGTGCATTGGGAAATGGAAACGGCTTTTGGCTGGCTTCGCTGCTGGTTGCCGATATGGTGCAGCTGCTGCGCAATTTGGTTGACGGTCAGCTTGCCGTTTGCAGAAGGGACAGTCAACAGTTTTCCGCCGATAAAGCCTTCAGCTGCTCCGCCTTCATCAGCATGAATATGAGCACCATCTGTGCAGATGATTGCTTGATGAGAGCGCACCATCGCTTTTAACCCCGTGATGTTGGCCCCGGTGCCGTTGAAAACAAATGCAACTTCACATTCTTCACCGAAATGTTCTTTGAATTTATGGCGGGCTGCTGCCGTGTAAGGATCGTCTCCGTAGGCTGGGACATGTCCGTCATTTACCCCGGCAATTGCTTCCATAATAGCAGGATGGATGCCTGAATTATTGTCACTTGCAAACATTTTCTTCGTCATTGCATTCGCCTCCTTTCTACAGTTTAAAACAGATTTTCTGCCTCGGATAGTTATTCTGTTAATTTCAATTTGAAGCATGTAAATATTCAGATAAATCGTGATGCGGGATTCCATCTATGGTAGCATGAAGAAAATGGAGACCATGGAAATAAGCATTCATACCACTAGAAGGATGTGTTGAGATGAAATTTGAATCTACTGGAAAAGCGCAGAAATCTGTCAGTTTGACTGTCTACATGGATGGGTTTGGCGTTGTGAAAGAAGTGCGGGAGCTTTTATCAGAGTCAGCGGTTGAAGAAGTCCAGTTTTCTGATGTCGCAAAGCGGATTGAACCGGATTCCATTGTTGTCCATGGTCTGCAGGTGCTGGAACAAGTATATGATTACGGCCTTGCAGATAGCGGGAAACTGCTGGAATCGTATATCGGGGATGTCGTGACCGTGCGCAATCCGGAGCTGGGAGATGAAACGCAAATCCGGTTATTGAGCACAGTGGCTGGCATCATCGGAGAGCGTGTTGATACCCGTGAAATCCTCTTGAATCCGTCGGGTGAATTGATCCTTCCGCCGCTGCCGGAAGGATTCAGAATGAAGCCGGCGCTTGTCTGGAAAATAATGCCGAAACTATTAAACCACAAAGTGCAGGTATCTTATTTAACGGACGGATTGGACTGGGAAGCGATTTATATAATGGAGATTCGAGGGGAGAATTTTAGGCTTGCAGGTTGGATCAATATCGCGAATGAGACAGGGACTGATTTTCGCGGTGTACGGCTAAAATTGATTGCGGGCCAAGTAAGCCGGCATAGGCCGGCTCATTTATACGAAGAAGCGCGTATGATGCTTCAAAATAGCATGCCTGCCCGAGAATCTTTTGAAGAGCGCCGTTTTGCAGACAAGCATGTATATACGCTTGAGAGGGAAGTGGATTTAGTGGATGGGCAATCTAAGAAAATCAGCTTTTTATCTGCACAAGAGGGCTCTTTCAAGAAAGTCTATAAAGTAGAAAAGACAAGCAAGCATGCTAAAGTCAGCATACTGATTGAAAATACGGGGAAAAACGGCCTTGGCGTTCCTTTGCCTAAAGGTATTGCGAAAGTTTATGAGCTTGACAGTGACGGAAAGCTGGAGTTTACCGGGGAAGATGCAATTGGCCATACTCCGGTAAAGGAGAAATTATCTCTGACCATAGGAGAGGCTTTTGATATTGTCTCGGAGAGCCGGGAAACTGTACGTGAAAAACGTGATGGGATAGAATACGTGACGCATCGTTATGGATTGCGAAACGGAAAGAACGAAAATGTTCGCATCGATATCAGCCACGCCATTTATGAATCATTTTGGAAAATGGAATCGTCATCCCATGATTACGAAGTCAAAAATACCAGTGAAGTAGAATTTAGTGTACGAATGGCTGCCGGTAAGTCGGCCATAGTGGAATTCACTTATAAAGTGGATGACCGCACCAATAAGAAATAAAGGAAAGTGCGGAGAGAAAAGCTCTGCATTTTTTTGTGTATTCAGAGGAACAGCAGCTACTTTTTTAAACTGGCCAACTATTGCCTCATCGAAAAAGCCAGCACTTCTTCTTCTCCGTGAAAATATCCGGTTGGAAGAAATCCAAAGTTGATGTAAAGGCGACGGGCTATCTGATTCTCTGGATAGACAGTCAGCCGGACTTCTTTGCATTGTGGGGAGTGGGAGGCAATCCAGCGGATCATTTCCGCTAAAGCAGATTTGCCATACCCTTTTCCTTGATATTTTTCATCAATGATAAACCCGTTGATCCAATACATATCCGTTGTCTCTTTTTCAAAAGCATGCATGATGAACCCGACAATCACTTCGCCGTAATATATGGCAAATGGAAGATATTCCACATGTTCTCCGTCCGGCTTGATATAAGGCTTGGCTAAAGAAACCGCTACAGTCGGAGTAAATTTAGTTTGTAATCTGCTGACTTTCAGGTTCAGGCATTCTTCCCAATTATCTCTTGTCACTAACCTCAACTGTATATCCATCCCGTTTGCCTGCCTTTCGTTCCTCCGCTTTTTATCAGTAGTTTAACACTTTTAACATTAGTAATCAGAAAATTTAAAAAACAACTTGCAAAAGTAGAACATTCATTTATACTATCGATAAGATGATGGTCAGACCATACGACAATGAGTACCTGAAAATACAGTTTGACCAAAAGGAGGAGTCTTTCCTCACTATCCATCGATGCTAAAAAACTAAAAGGGGTGTGAAGAAGAATGAAGCTATTGTCATTTACTACTTCCAAGGGTTTAAGTTACGGGGTTAAAACAGAGCAAGGTATTGTGGATGTAAAAGCGACTGCTGAAGCTGCCGGCTTGCCGGTCAGCCAAAACATTCAAGAGTTGATTTCAAAAGAAGAAGCAGGACGCCGGGAACTTGAAGCGGTTCTTTCAGCTACTGCCGCCATCGTGCAAGAAGGAGAGTTCCAATATGCTCCGGCTGTACAAAATCCAGGGAAGATCATTTGTGTGGGAGCCAACTACAAAGCCCATGCGGAAGAAGCCAATATGGCTGCCCCGGAATATCCGATTTACTTTGCTAAATTTGCGAATAGTTTAGCCGCTCATGAAGAAGAAGTCGTGCTGCCTGAGTTTGTTGACCAAGGCGATTACGAAGTGGAATTGGTCGCCGTCATCGGCGAGCAAGCGCATCAAGTGACACAGGAAGAAGCGCTGGCCAAAGTTTATGGTTATGCCACAGGGAATGATTTATCCGCCCGTAAACAGCAGTTCAGAAGCAATCAATGGATGTTTGGTAAAGCGATTGATGGTTTTGCGCCAATCGGTCCTTATCTGGTGACAGCTGAAGAAGTGGCTGACCCTCAAAATCTGACGCTCAGCTGCTGGGTGAACGGGGAACTGAGACAGCATGCTAATACAAAAGATATGATTTTCCCTATAGCGGAAATTATCAGTGACTTGTCTCAAATCATGACTCTTGAACCTGGAGATGTAATTTATACAGGCACTCCAGAAGGCGTTATCTTAGGAATGGAAGAACCCGTCTGGTTAAAACCTGGAGATGAAGTTGCTTGTGAAGTGGAAGGCTTGGGGCGCCTTGAGAACCGTCTGGTCGCTGTGAAAAGCAGAGAAAAAAAAGAACAAGCTGTATCTTTGTAAAATCAGAGAGACTTCTCTCTGTAATAAAAATGTAAGCGCTTACCAAATTTATGTTGCTGGTTCCGGTGAAAGAAAAGTTTGTGACTAAATTACAAAGGGGTCCTGTAAATGGAAGGTTCGATTTTGTCACTATTGCCGCCAGTCATTACGATTGCTTTAACAATTATTACAAAAAGAATTTTATTGTCCTTAGGGGTGGGGATCATTTTTGGTGCGCTGCTTGCAAACGGCTGGAATGCTGCAGCGAGTGTAAGCACGATCTTAAGTATTATCGGTACAGTGCTTGGCGAAGGCAATATCTTTGTCTTTATCTTAATTGTAGGAGCTATGAGTGCATTGATCTATCTGTCGGGAGGGATTCAAGCTTTCTCTGAATGGGCGGTCACGAAAGTAAGAACACCGTTCCAAGCAAAGCTTGTGACTCTTCTGCTGGGGTTTGTCAGCTTTTTTGATGACGCATTCAGCTGTCTGTTCCGCGGCAGTGTCATTAAACCGCTGACTGACCAACATAATATCTCGCATTCCAAATTAGCTTACTTGCTGCATTCAACTTCAGCTCCTGTCATTATTTTAATGCCGATTTCAGCTTGGGCGGCATTTATCGCAGCGTTGATGGCGACCATTTTTGTGGATAATGGCATTACGCAATATCAGGGTTATGAAGCGTTCCTATTGACGATTCCAACTAACTATTATGCACTTTCCACCATTTTGCTGGTTTTTGCAGTAGCTTATTTTAATATCAATCTTGGGCAAATGAAGCGGGATGAAAAACGGGCAAAAGAAGAAGGGATTTTATTTGATACTTCAAGAGGCATCGTGCCTGGACAAAGCGTGGCAGAGCTTCCGACAAAAGAAGGCGGGAACCTCCTTGATTTATTTTTACCGGTAGGCATTCTGGTGGCGCTGACGGTTATCATTGCTGGGTGGGGCGGCATTACAAGTGCGGAAGGAGCCCTAACCCCATTAAACGTTTTAATGAACGCAGAGGTCATCACCGCTCTGGTTTACAGCGGTCTAGTCGCTTGTGCAGTTTCCGTTATACGCCTGCTGCTTAGAAAAACAGCGGGCAAAGAAGTTGCGACAGCCATGTTTATCGGTGCGAAATCAGTATTTCCAAGCATCATCATTTTGTTCATGGCGTTGATGACAGCTCAAGTCATCGGGCTGCTGGGGGTAGGGCAATACTTGGCTTCCTTGATCGACGGCAACTTATCACTCATGTGGCTGCCCGTTATTTTCTTCGTCATTTCGGCATTCATGTCATTTTCAATGGGAAGTACGTTCGGGACTTTCGGTTTGATGCTGCCGATCGGTGCTGAAATTGTGGCAATCGTGGATATTGCTTACTTAATCCCGGTTTTCGGAGCAGTTCTTGCCGGCTGTATTTTCGGGGAACATAGTTCGCCCTTGTCTGACACGACCATCCTTGCAGCCATCGGCGGGGGCGTCCACCCGATTGACCATTTGATGACTCAAATGCCATATGCCATGGTTTCAAGTTTTGTCTCGATCATCGGTTATGTAACGCTTGGCTTAACCAAGAACCTCTTTGTCGGCCTTGCTGCGATGCTGATATCTCTGGCGCTCATAGTCTTTGCGTTAGTGAAAGCCCGAGAAAAAGCCGGGGCAAGCAGTATGGCGCTAGAAGCGAACAAGCCTTAATATGGTATTATATTCAAAAATGAAAAGGTGAAACCCATGATGGAACCAATCAAGCGTGTAAATGTCGGAGATAATATTGTGAATCAAATCAAAGATCTTTTCTTGGACGGTAAACTAAAGGCAGGTGATAAATTGCCGCCCGAGAGAGAATTGATGGAAATGTTCGAAGTGGGTAGAACGTCTTTAAGGGAAGCTTTGGCCGTGCTCGAATCTCAAGGGCTAATTGTCCGCTCCCAGAAAGGAACGTTCATCTCACCCAGCTTCAATGATGTTTATTCAGATTCTCTTATTTATCAACTGTACTTTTCAGAAGTAGAATGGGCAGATCTTTTTGAAGCTCGACGCTTTATCGAAAAAGAATTGGCTGGATTGGCTGCCAAACGGGCTACTCCTGAAAATCTGATCCAAATCAAACAAACCATTGGCGACATGGAAAGAGCAATTGAGGAAAATAACGGCACCCAATACGTTTCTTCGAATATGCAATTTCATGAAAAAATTGCTGAAGCTTCTCATAACCGGGTGATGATTGATTTGTACAATTCCATCACGAGCCTCGTATTGCGTGCTCAGACAAAAGCAGCTCTGGTGCCAGGGGTAATGGAAGAATCATTGGATTTTCACCAGAACATCTATGGGGCAATTGCAGCGCAAGACAGTGAAAAAGCATCTGCGTTGATGGAGCAGCATATTGAGAGCGTCCATAAATTCTTTGAAAAATCATAGTTTAGGCAAACCCCGGAGCATCGTGTCTCCGGGGTTTTTATGGATGTGAGAAAGAAGCCGTTTTTAAAAGTTTGCGCCGTTTCCCTCTGTTAGCTATGATTGCCTATAGAGGATCTTTTTTTAAATGAGAGAACCTGCAGTTGATTACTAACTGTTAGACAAGTGGTTTGCTGAAGAATAGAGAATTGATTCTTTAGCATGCGAACTAGAAGAATTACAGTGATCAAAAAGAATTTTTCTTAGGAGAGAGTACAATGGAAGTTTTTGAAGAATTTTTATCAGGTATTGACGACCTTCAACAACGGAATCGAATGGAAGAAGTATTTGCCTGGATAATTAAGAAATTCCCGAACTTAACACCAGTGATCAAGTGGAATCAACCTATGTTTACCGACCATGGCACCTATATTATCGGCTTTAGCGTAGCTAAAAAGCATATGTCTGTTGCTCCTGAAAGGGCAGCAATGGAGCGTTTTTCAGATGAGATTGTACAGGCAGGCTATGATCACACGAAAGAGTTAATGCGCATTCAGTGGAAGCATCCAATTGATTTTATATTGCTTGAGAAAATGATTGATTTTAATATTTTGGATAAAGCTGGCTGTTCAACTTTTTGGCGTTAATGAAATTGCTGAAAACCCAAACCAGGACTTCGAAGAGAATACTCGCTTCGGAGTTCTGGTTGTTTTGAGTATTTTATATTCATCTATGTTGGCCCACCGATTTTTTGATAAACTAATATATAGAAGAAAACTAATATTTTCCAATAGGAGGAGTATATATGTTTAAGAAAATGGCAGCAGATGCTTTAGGTTTATCGGACGTAGGAAAAATCATCGATCCTCAGGACTACGACAAGACCGATGCAGATGATTACGTGATGCATGAAGATGAAGAGAAGATTTTTTTCTTGATTAAAACAAAAGCAGATGAATATTGCTTTACCAATCTTGCATTGATCCATGTAGATGGCGACAGTGCGATGTCCTCTAAACGTACATTAAAAAGATATCCGTATTCTCAGCATTCTATCTCGGAGGTAGTAATGGAAACAGCAGGTAAAATCGATTTGGATATTGAAATCGGATTTACACTGGGGCAGATCCCTTTTAAAATTGACGTTCAGAAAAACCAGATTGAACGGCTAAAAGATCTTTATAAGTCGCTGTTGCGCATTGCGGAAATGACGCATGAAAACGCCATCCTCATTTCTATGGCGAACCAAAGCCTGGATAAAGCAGTAACCGTTTTGCAAAACTCACGGCCGAACGATGTAGCATTAGATGTGCAATACTCGAAATTGACGGATTTCGGATTTACTTGGATGACTTCAGTGCGCAACCAATACCATGTAAAAGATTTCGGGGATGTTTTCGAAAAATACATAAACAATTGAGCTGGTTCGGGTCTTTCTTCTTAGCGGAAGAAGGAAGAAAGACTCTTTTAAAATTTTCTGATGCCTAATCTCGGTGACAAAAATACCTTCATGTTAAACTGAATTATAGAAAAGTTTTTTGACTAGAGGTAATTTTCTGGTTACATATCACTTACCATAAAGGAGAGATGATCATGGCAATAAAAGTGGCAGCGGTTATTGGCAGCGTAAGACAAGATTCTATGAATTTAAGGCTCGTAGAATTTATGAAAAAGCGATATGCAGACCGTCTGGATATCGAACCTGTAACCATCAACAATATTCCATTATTTAATCCGGATGTTGAAGAAAATGTAGCACAGGAAGTTGTGGATTTCAGAAATAAGATAAAACAAGCAGATGCTGTTCTTTTTGCCGTCCCTGAGTACAATTATTCGATTCCGGGGTCATTGAAAAATGCCATTGACTGGCTGTCGCGGGGAGGCTTTGTACTTCGTGAAAAGCCGGCGTTTATCGTCGGTTCTTCCATGGGGGTTCTGGGCAGTGTCCGAGCCCAGATCCATTTGAGGGAAGTGCTGTCAAATCCGTCATTATCACCCTTGCTGCTTCCGGGCAATGAAGTTTACATTGGATCGGTCCATGAGAAATTGAATGAAAACAATGAGATTATCGATTCCGGTACACTTGGGTTCCTGGACCAGGTTGTCGACAACTTCATCACGTTCTATAACAAAACAATTTAATTTTCAAAGATAAAAAGCCTCAATAAATTTGAGGCTCTTTATTTTGTTCAATTTTCTTAATGCAGATTTTCAAAAAAAGGATTACAATAAGACTTGCTTGTATCGAAGGATAAAGTCCCACACTGTTGTCTACTCTTATAAGCGACTTTTAGGTGAATTGTATCAGGAGGGAAAATAATGTTAAAAGATGTCTTCATCAGCTTGTCACAAAACCAATTTTTAACGAGCGCGGCGAAAAAGTATGGTTTGAAATTAGGTGCTCAAACCGTCGTTGCTGGTACCAATATTGAACAAACTATCAACAGCATCCGGGAACTGAATGCTCAAGGAATCAGCTGCACAGTGGATAACCTTGGGGAATTCGTTTTCGAAAAAGAAGAAGCTTTAAAAGCGAAAGAAAGTATTCTTGAAGTTATCGAAAGTATCCATGCCAATGGAGTGGACGCGCACGTTTCCTTAAAACCTACCCAAATCGGTTTGGATATCGATTACGATTTCTGTTATGAAAACTTGAGAGAAATCGTGGCTGCTGCCCACAAATACAATATGCATATCAACATCGACATGGAAGATTACGGCCACGTTCAGCCTTCATACGATTTGTTGGAAACGCTATTGAAAGACTACGACAATGTCGGAACAGTTATCCAAGCCTATTTCTACCGGGCAGAAGATGATATCAAAAAACATAAAGATCTGCGTTTGCGTATTGTAAAAGGAGCTTATAAAGAGCCTGCTGAATACGCCTACCAAACGCGCGAAGAAATTGATGCGAATTTCATCCAGTTAATCGAATACCATTTGCTGAATGGGAAATTCACATCAATCGCTACTCATGATCACCATATCATCAACCATGTTATTGATTTTGTAGAAGAAAACAATATCCCACGCGAGAAATTCGAATTCCAGATGCTTTATGGTTTCCGTAAAGATATGCAGTTGGATTTAGCGAGACAAGGATATAACTTCTGCACATATGTTCCTTTTGGGGATGACTGGTATGGTTACTTTATGCGCCGCTTGGCAGAACGTCCGCAAAACTTGAATCTTGTGGCAAAACAAGTGTTCAATAAACGCACAAATACAGCGCTTGGCATTTTTGCCGGAGCTTTTGTATTGGGCCGTTTGACTTCCAAAAGCAAAAAAGTGAAATAAGGTCTTCAAAAAGAACGGCTCAGTTGATGAGCCGTTCTTTTTCAGCTTGTTGAGAAAGTTGAAATTTGTATTAGCGATCATCCCTTAACCGATATTCCGCCAACCAGCTGCGAAGACATTGGCCGAGGTTTGTGAGGCCAAGTCTTTGCGACGAAGCGCGCAGCGCTGCAGGAGCATAGGGTTTCAGCCGCGGGCGAGCGCCAAGCCGCTTCGTCGCTCACGCTCCTGTTTCTGCATCGCTGCGCTAGCTTCGAAACATGAAAGGGCGTTGCAGGGTCTCGGCTGTCTCGTCGCTTACGCTGCCCCGCAGGCAAGACATTGGCCGACGCCTGCGAGGCTAAGTCTTTGCGACGAGCTTGCGCAGGAGCAGTATGTTTTCCTCCGCTGGTTGGCTCCATATCTGGTGAGCAGGAACCAATAAGAGAAGGGTTTCTCAAAAAATCACACTTTTATAGAGTCTCTAAAAGTGATAAAAGAGAGCTGAATGCAGCGGAAGGCGGCGACTTCTGCGGGAACAGGGCGAGTCCTGAGACCCCGCAGGGAGCGCCAGCGAGCGAGGAGGCTTAGGCCGCCCCCCGCGAAAAGCGTCCGTCCTGGAGCGCAATGACAGAAGAACATACGAGTTTCTCGACAGCCTGCAAAAGAGTGGCTCAGTTGATGAGCCGTTCTTTTTTGTTTCTGCAATTTTTAATTTGCTGGATTAGCGCAGCCATCATTGAAACTCGTGCTGTTTCTTTGTGGAATTAATTGAATTCTCTTTTATTTTACAGTGTCTTGAAATGGCTTTTTGACGTGCTATAATAAGACCATTCTAATAATATTCACTCATATAATAGCGGAAATATGGTCCGCAAGTTTCTACCGGTTTGCCGTAAACAAACTGACTATGAGAAGCAACGAAATGATGGGGAAGTGCCTTTTGTATATAGGCATGTTTCTTTTTCGTTTCCTTTCGAATTTTTAGCTCGAAGGACATTGCTCCGCTCATGGTATGAATGGATGCACGTTCTGAGGGCTATTTTTTATGCCTTCAGCGTGACGAAAGGAGTGCTGACAGCATGAAACAATTACAGGAAAAAATACGAACAGACGGAAAGGTTTTATCGGATTCGGTATTAAAAGTGGATTCGTTTCTGAACCACCAGATCGACCCGGTGCTCATGCAAGCAATAGGAGAAGAAGTCGCTTCCAAGTTCGCGGATGAGGGCATCACAAAAATTTTAACGCTTGAGTCTTCGGGAATTGCCCCGGCAATGATGACGGGCCTTGTACTAGGAGTTCCGGTTGTATTTGCCAGAAAACGTAAGTCTCTGACATTGATCAGTGACCTTTACACGGCAAGTGTACATTCTTTTACTAAAAATGAAACGAACGACATTTCTGTTTCAAAAGATTATATCAAAAGTGATGACGTGGTCTTGATATTGGATGATTTCCTGGCAAATGGACAAGCAGTCCTTGGCTTGATTGATATTATCGAACAAGCAGACGCAGCACTTAGCGGAGTTGCCATTGTAATTGAAAAGGGATTCCAGAATGGCGGTAAAATGATCCGGGACCGAGGCGTTCGAGTAGAATCTTTGGCAATCATCTCTTCTTTAGCCAATGGAAAAGTAGAATTCATTGGGGAGGTAAGTGCGAAATGAAAAGTGCAGCTTTAGGATTGCAGCATTTGCTGGCAATGTATGCAGGGGCAGTATTGGTGCCGTTAATTGTCGGAGGAGCCCTTGGACTTACATCAGAACAATTGACTTACTTAGTAGCTATAGATATTTTGCTTTGCGGTGTCGCCACTATTTTGCAAATTGTCAACACCCGCTTTTTCGGTATAGGCCTTCCCGTTGTATTAGGTTGTACGTTTACAGCAGTTGGACCGATGATTGCTATTGGCGGGGAATACGGAATTTCAGCTATTTACGGTTCCATTCTGGTTTCAGGGTTGATCGTAGTTCTGATCAGCGGATTTTTTGGAAGCCTTGTTCGGTTTTTCCCGCCAGTTGTCACAGGTTCCGTTGTAACAATTATTGGTATCACGCTGATTCCCGTTGCTGTCAATAATATGGGCGGTGGACAAGGAGCGAGCGACTTTGGTTCATTAACCAATATTGGCTTGTCTTTCGGTACCTTGTTGTTCATCATTTTGGTTTATAAATTTGCTACTGGTTTTGTAAAAGCCATTTCTATTTTACTTGGTTTGGCAGCAGGAACAATTGCAGCAACCCTAATAGGAGTTGTCGATTTCACTGCAATCAATGAAGCCTCTTACTTCCACATGGTGGAACCTTTTTACTTTGGTGCACCAACATTTGAATGGTCTGCCATCATTACAATGACCTTGGTTGCGTTAGTTTCTTTGGTTGAATCGACGGGCACCTATTTTGCGCTGAGTGATATCACCGGAAAGAAACTGTCGGAGAAAGATTTATCAAAAGGATATCGGGCCGAAGGGCTTGCCATTATTCTTGGAGGAATTTTCAATTCTTTTCCGTACACAGCTTTCTCTCAGAACGTGGGACTCATTCAAATGTCTGGCGTCAAATCGAGAAAAGTTATTTTAATCACCGGATTGATGCTGATTGCTCTTGGTTTCTTGCCGAAAGTGGCAGCAGCTACGACCATTATTCCAACAGCTGTTCTCGGCGGAGCAATGATTGCTATGTTCGGTATGGTCATTTCGCAAGGCATTAAAATGCTCAGCAAAGTCATTACGGAATCTCAAGAGAATTCAATGATTATTGCTTGCTCGGTTGGGATCGGTCTTGGTGTTACGGTAGTGCCTGAAATTTTCGCCCAATTGCCTGGAAGCCTTCAAATTTTGACAAGCAACGGGATTGTAGCAGGGAGCGTTACGGCAATCGTCCTGAACATTCTCTTCCATATGATTCCTTCTAAAAGAAAAGCGAAAGCTGCGGTTCCAGTACAAAAAAGTGCTGCCGTAAATCACAGTTCAATATAATCTAAAAAACGAGCCGCTGTATAAGCAACGGTTCGTTTTTTGCTATTCATTCAATTACTGTTAACAAATAGGAAGTCCAGGGCTTTTGCTAAAGTTTCTTGAGCTTCCAGCGTATCCAGAGCATATTGGAATTCATGTTTTAGCTCTTTGTCCGTGCCATTGAAAAATACACTAGTAACCGCAATGCCCGTGGTTTCAAGTGTTTCGGCAAATTCAACCGATTGTGATACAAGAGGATCAGCATCGCCAGCCGTGATAAACACCGGCGGGTAAGCTGAAGTGATTTGGTTTACTGTTGATAATTGATCAATGTCTTCAAAAGTTTCGAAAGGTTCGACTCCGGTATATGTATTTAAAAACCCGTCAATATTAGGGAATTCCGTTGCTCTTACGGTTTTCATATTAAATAAACCGCAAAAAAGGAGAGCTCCCTGGAGTTGCGCTGCTTGAACGGCCGGAACAATCTGCATTGCTTCGGATAAGTCGTTATTTGAAATGACGGCCGCAACTTGGCTTGATATCTGAGCTCCGGCTGAGTCGCCGCCGATAAATACCTTGTCCATATCGCCTCCATATTTCGCGGCGTGCAATTGCAAATAGTTGAGGGCTTCGTTAGCTTGGATAATCGGCCCTGGATATTTCTGTTCAGGTGCCAAGGCATAATCAATATTTGCTACGACATATCCGGCATGTGCCAAAGCCATACCATATTCTTGCCGGCTGTCTTTTGAGCCACCGACATAACCGCCGCCGTGAATCCATAAAATAACGGGAAGGTTCTGTCCTCCTGTTTTTGGATAATAAATGTCTAAGAGGCTATCTTTTTTGTTGCTATACACTAGATTTTTGACTACCTGAACTTCTTGGTAAATATCTTCAAGATCAAACAAAGCAGCGTCAGGACTCTGCTTAGAGGCAGAGGCGTCCAGGGGTGCTGGTATTTGTTCCATTATAATAATCAACGTTAAAAAGGCAATAAAAGACCAAAGGGCTATCCATTTTTTTTGCATATTAAGTTTCTTAGTGGCTGGCATGGCAAGCATCCTTTAATAAATAAATTTTTGGATAGAACAATAGCTTTATATTATCGAGTGAGAACGGTAAAAAGATAGATACTAAATACCTGTATGAAGTGGAAATAAGAACATTTTTCTGCATTGTGAATGATTTGCCGTGCTAAACAAAGGGTATCTAAAGAGTTGAAGCTTTTAAAGGGATGTGAAATAAATGTTCGGTCTCGCTGATTTACTGTCATTAATCATTTCTGCGTTTATAATTTTGCCAGTGGTGGTGTTTCTGCGTGAAACTGGTTATTTGCTTGTCAGTGTAATATTTGGGGTTAACAATCCGAGACTGACAATTGGTTCAGGCCCCCGACTTATTAAACTAGGAATGTTTGATATTCGGAAATATTACCATCTATATAGTTGGTATTCTTACGATTCTTTAAAAAGGGAAAGCAAGTTTGTCTACGTATGCATTTATGCCGGTCCGATTCTGGTCAACCTTGTGCTGGCATTGGTCATCAACGCCCTCATAGCAAATGGCTATCTTGAAGAATATAAAACGTTTTGGGACCGGTTTGTTTTTTATGCTTTTTATTACGTGTTATTTGATATAGTGCCTATGAAGACGGCAAATGGCAAGCCCAATAACGGCCTTATTATTTATGAAATGCTGCGCTATGGCCGGCGCACTGATTATAATCAGGAACCTTTTATTCCATCGACAACAGAGGTAGAAGAAGAATACCAAGAAGAGATGGAGAAAATAGAAGAATTGAAAGAACATCAAAAAGAACAAGTTGAAGAACAAAAAGAACGAGAAAAGGAAGTATTGAAAGAGCAGAAAGAACAGGAAAAAGAAGAAATAAAAGAAAAGAAAAAGGAGAAATAGGAATGGCGCTTACTATCTTTAGTTTGAGATAAGTGAGTGATACTATAAAAGAAGACTACTTGAATTGGAGGAAATGCAGTATGGCGAAAAGTTCAAAAGGAATTCACCATATTACGGCAATTGTAGGGAATCCCCAGGAAAACGTGGATTTCTATGCTGGAGTACTGGGGTTGCGGCTTGTAAAAAAGACCATCAACTTTGACGATCCGGGCACATATCATCTCTATTTCGGCAATCAAACCGGGGAACCGGGAACAATTATCACCTTTTTCCCTTGGGACAATGCTTATAAAGGCAGAATTGGCGATGGCCAAGTTGGTGTAATATCTTATGTTGTACCCGCAGGGGCTTTGCGTTTTTGGGAACAGCGATTATCGAAGTTTGGTGTATCTTTTGAAAAAACAGAGCGTTTCGGGGAGCAATTTCTAACTTTTGAGGATCCTCATGGGCTGCATTTGGAATTGGTAGCGAGGGAAGCGGGACGACCGAGTGCCTGGAGTTTTGGTGAAATCAGTCCGAATACTGCAATCAAAGGGTTTGGCGGAGCAACTTTGCTTACTTCCTACCCCGAAAAAACAACAGAATTACTGGAGGTAGGACTGGGTTTGAAAAAAATCGGAGAAGAAGACGATTTGATGCGCTTCCACGCTCCTGCAGACCTTGGAAATGTGATTGATGTAAAACTCACTTCTGTCGGCAGAGGGCAAATGGGAGTTGGCACCGTCCATCATATCGCCTGGCGGGCAGAAGATGATGAAGACCAGCTGGACTGGAAGCGGCATATTGAAAATTATGGCCTGCAGGTAACCCCAGTCCAAGACCGCAATTATTTTAATGCGATTTACTTCCGGGAATATGGCGATCTATTATTTGAAATCGCCACAGACCCACCTGGCTTTGCTATTGACGAAGCACCTGAGGCCCTGGGAGAAGGTTTGATGCTGCCGAAACAGTACGAGCATTACCGGGCACGGCTGAATGATGATTTGATGCCGATTAACGTTAAAGAATTGGATTGAGATAAAAAAGAAAGAGCGTCCGGAGGAAGTTATTCTTCCTCCGGACGCTCTTTTCTAGGGAATTTACTTAGATACAAGGCTCTTCAAAGCCAGATTGATGTTTTGCGGCCGTTCAGCCAAACGGCGCATATAATAGCCGTACCAGTCCTGGCCAAATGGAACGTAGGTAGTAAACGCATAACCTTCTTCAGCAAGTTCTTTTTGCATATCAGAACGGAAACCGTAAAGCATTTGGAATTCAAAACGATCACGCGGAATGCTGTTTTCTTTAGCAAACTTCTTCACAGCATCGATAATATGATGGTCGTGAGTCGCGATAGAAGTGAATGCGGGCTGCTGCAAACGAAGTTTAATCAGCTTCAAGTAGTTCATGTCGATATCTTGTTTGCTTTGGTAGGAAACTTCCGAGAGTTCTTTATACGCTCCTTTGACAAGGCGCAAGCGCACATTTTGCAAGTTTTCCAAATCTTTTTCGGAACGGTAAAGGTAGGATTGAATCACAGTGCCGACATTGTCATAGTCTTCTAGAAGCGCATGGAGAATATCAAGTGTCTGTTGCAAATGGCTGTAATCTTCCATGTCGATATTGATGAAAATCGCGTAATTTGCAGCTGCCGCTACAATTTCCCGCATATTTTCTAAGCAGAATTTATAGTCGACATCCAATCCGACTTGTGTCAGTTTGATCGACATATGGGCTGTCACACCGTGCTGTTGGATTGCTTCCAATGTTTCCAGAATACTCGCCTTTGCCTCAAGTGCTTCTTCTTTGCTGTAGACAAATTCACCGAGATTATCAATTGTGGCTCCAATGCCATTGGCGTTCAATTCTTTCACGGATTTCATCATGCTATTAATATCAGTTCCAGCGACAACTTTACTAGCGCCTAATTTTAAGCCCCATTTTTTTGCCCCGTTATTCAATAATTGATTTTTAGATAAAGCAATAAAAAAATCTCGTGTCAAACTCACTGTTTTTCCTCCTATGCTAATGAAAACGTATTCAAGGCAAGCTTTAAATGATGTGAAAGACGGTATATTTTATCCAAGCTTACTTACTAAGCAAAGATTATCGATAAGGAAATCCACTAGAGCAATTTAAAAAAGGAACTTTATTCATTCCTTTTCTCATTATAATCGATAGTTTAAATTCCTCCTAACGTTATATAGCAGGGAAGAAGACAAATAAATTCAAAGATAGAAAAAACTTTAATGAAATTCACGCTTTCGAATAAATTAAATCAATTAACATGGAAGCCACTGAAATCCCCAGATCGATTTATTCTACTTTAGCGGTCAGGGAGGGATAAAGATAATTCCTGCTAAATGAGGTTTTCTTTACTGGCTTGCTTTTTAATAGAGGGAATATTGGGAAAATTAATAGCGGTTATAAGCAGGATACCGACTCAAAACGTCCAGGGTGTTGAATTCGATTTTAGAAATAATGCACCTTAATCTAAATTCTCCGCTTTGAAATTCAAAAGGAATGGCAAAGAGCGCCATTCCTTTTGAATTCTCTAATGATTGTCGGGGCTGAACGAGCCGCCTTCGCTTTTCTTAATGTCCAGCTGCAAGAGCCAGCTTCTCGGGTCATAAGCCACTCCGGCTGTGCGGCAAAAAGCGCCGCTTCGCCAGACCGTCTTATGCCTATCGAAGCTAAACGGCTCTTTCCGCTTTTCAACGTTGAGGGGCATGGATTTCCCATGATAGTTTTAAGGCGTCTGACAGGTATTCCGCTGCTTCTTCTGCTTCAAAATGATCTATTTGAAATTTTGAATGGTTGAGTGAGTAGATAGATTGCCGTTCAAGAAAAAGCTCTTTGATGTCTTCGATAGACCTGCCCTGCAGCAATGGCCGGTTGCCGGAAAGAATATGGATTCGTTCTTTCCAAGAATCCCAGGAAATATCCAAGAATAGCACAATGCAGTTTGCCAGGCACATGGCTTGTATTTCTTTTTGTAAGAAAGCGCCGCCTCCGACAGAAATGATATAAAGGGGCTGATGGCTATAATACTCGATTAATTCTTTCTCTTTTTTACGGAAGGCTTTTTCACCGTATGTCTCGAATATTAAAGGAATCGGCATCGAGAATTCTTTTTCAATTTCCGCATCGATATCGACAAAATTCCGATAAAGCTTTTGGGCAAGCAGTTTTCCGACAGTCGTTTTTCCTACTCCCATAAAGCCGATGCAAACAATGCTTTTTTCACGAATTGATAATCCAAAATTTCTCACTGACAACCACTCGTTTCTTTGTAATTAGTAAATGGAATTGCTGAGTTTACAACCTTTACTTTACACTAGCTTGTATAAAAATTCATTCATTTTTCAAAAAATAAGGAGGAAGTTTATGACTGGTATATATTTGCTCACTGGATCTTACTCATCTTCACATGAACAAGGAATCAAGCTTTGGGAATTCAATCCAGTAGAAGCGACATGTATAGAGAAAACAGGCATCGGAGGCATTGAACGCCCATCGTTTATTGCGGCACATCCAAATGGTGTTAACTTTGTCGCCACAAGTGAAGTGGAAGATGGCGAACTGGTGTCTTATCGACTGGATCTTGAGAACCATCTTATAACAGAGATTAATCGTCAATCGGCTAACGGGGCTCATCCGTCTCATGTTTGTATTGATGTTTCCGGAAAATGGCTGCTGTCCACCAATTATTCAGGCGGCAATGTGAATGTTTATCCCATTCAGGAGGATGGTTCAATTGGAGAAAGGACAGATTCGATAAAGCATGAAGGCAGTGGAGCCAATGTGGAAAGACAGGATGCTCCCCACCCCCATTCCGTTTTTCAGCAGCCGGGAAGCAATGATTTTTTCGTTTCTGATCTTGGAGCGGATATGATTTCTGTTTATGAATTAGATAGAGAAACGGGCAAGCTGAAATTAAAGAAATCGATTTTAACTACCCCGGGATCGGGACCGCGCCACCTGGCTTTCCATCCGGAAATGACTGTAGTGTACTCTCTTGAAGAACTGAGTTCGACGTTATCGGTCTATGGAATAGGGGGAGAGGATTTCTTGGAATTTGTGCAAGTGGTTGAGCTGATACCGAAGCAGTTTGCCGGCACAAATACGAGTGCAGAAGTGGTTGTGTCTGAAGATGGACAGCATCTTTATGCCTCTAATCGGGGCCATGATAGTATTGCTGTTTTTGCAATTCAAGAAAAAGGCATATTGAAGTTTGAAGATTATGCAACAACAGGAGGAGCAGGACCGCGCCACTTCACACTCTTGCCCGGCAAGCAATGGCTGGCAGTTGCAAATGAAAAATCGGATTCTATAAATATGTTGAAAATTGGTGCATCCGGGATTCCAAAAGAGTTTATTGAACCAATTCCTACTAACAAGCCGGTTTGTGTAAAAGTGGTTAGCTAAAGAAAAAGCAGGCAGAGAAATTTCTCTGCCTGCTTTTTCTAATCACCAATCTTTGGAATCTCTTTCCATAATGCCAAGCTCTTTCATCAAATCGATAAAAAAGCTGTCATTATTGCCTTGCAGCGATTCTTCAGTGCAAGTTGAATGGGGAAGATAGCCAAGTTCTTTGGCATCCGCCAAAGTTGCATCTTCTAAGAAGTTTGTGGCATCTGCTTCATCAAAGCAAGAGGGTGCGATATATGTCCGGTAAGTGTGTTCAAGCACGATGCGTGTATTCGGAGGGGGTTCATTATCACGCGGCATGAAAATCAATGCAGCGAGTAAGGCTGCTGCGAGTAAGGAAACTGCTATCCAAATTTTCTTGTTCATCCTCTATTCCTCCGAAAGCAGGATTTTTGCGTCCGCAATTATATCTCCAGCTGAAAGATTTACACCATCGTAATCTTTCATCACCACTCCATTTTGATCAACCAGATAAAAATAAGTTCCGTGAATGACCTGGTCGGTATTTTCGGGTTTTCGGGCGAGTGTCTGGAAATTTTCCATAGCGAATTTATCAATGGTTTCAGGAGAATAACCGGTCAGCAAATTCCAGGAAGATAAATCCGCTCCATAATTCTCGGCATAGGACTTCAAGACTTCCGGTTTATCGACAGCAGGATCAACACTGAATGAAACAATTTTCACGTCCAGCCCCTGATCTTTAAACTGTTGCTGCAGATCCACCATATTCGATGTCATCGGCAGACAAACGGTGGTGCAGTTCGTAAAGACAAAGTCAGCAAGCCATACTTCGCCTTTTAAATCGGCTAACCCAAATTCTTCGTTTTCGTGATTTGTAAAAGTAAAATCTTCTATTTCCCAGTTAAGGGGATCTTCAATTGCCTGGCCGCATCCGGCAAGCAATAAGCTGAATAGCAAAAGTGACGAAATCCAAAAGGTTTTCCGCAAGATTCCTCTTCCTTTCTGAAATGACCTGCCTCCATAAGCCTAGTAGAAAATAAGCCAGCAAACAAGGGCTTGTGTCATCAATTTTGTGTAAAAATTGCGAACACCCCCCAAGTTAATACAAGTGTTTGTTACTTATTTGATTCAATTTTTAAATATTCCGATTTTTTGCAAGGATTTTTATTGTTTAATGTAGAATAATGGTAATAGGAACAAGAAAATTGCCAGTACTTTTGGAGGTGTTCTTTTTGAGCGATACCTTGGTTTCTTTTACACCTGAAACATTGTCGGATTTTCATAATGGAAAGATGATAGATGCCTATTTATATTTCGGCTCGCATATTCATCACAACGAGACTCTCTTTGCAGTTTGGGTACCGGATGTGAAAAGCGTGGCAGTCGTCATTATAGATCCGCAGGAACTGAATGAAGAGCGTCATCAAATGGCTCCACTTTCGCTCGACACAACTATTTGGGAAGTCCGGATACCGGAGAAATTAGCCGGTTTCATTTACGAATATGAAATTGAAACCGCAGATGGGGATGTGATCAGAAAAACGGATCCTTTTGCACGGGCAAATGAAAAAAGGCCGCAGCACCGGTCAATTGTGTCTGCTAAGTCAAAGCATGTATGGTCAAAGGCTGCGCTGTACCAAAAAAAGAATATCGTGAAAAATCATTTTGAAAAACCGATGGCTATTTACGAAGTACATATTGGAACATGGAAGCGGAACAAAGAAGGTGGTTTTCTAACTTACCGTGAGTTGGCTGCGGAATTGATTCCTTATGTAAAAAAGCAGGGGTTTACTCATATTGAACTTTTGCCGATTACCGAGCATCCACTGGACGAATCATGGGGATACCAAACGACCGGCTTTTTTGCGCCGACCAGCCGTTATGGAACAGCGGATGACTTAAAATATTTTATCGCCAAATGTGCTGAAAACAGCATTGGATTGATTTCCGATTGGGTGCCCGGACATTTCTGTGTTGATACTCATGCCTTGGCTTCGTTTAATGGCACAGATCTTTACGAAGAAAAACGGCCGGAGCGCAGGAGTAATCCCGATTGGGGCACATTGAATTTTGATGTCCAAAAAGGTGAAGTCGTCAGTTTCATTTTATCGAGTGCGCATTATTGGTTTGATGAGTATAAATTTGATGGCTGCCGGATGGATGCACTCGTAAATCTGCTGTTCATCCCGAACCGGCCGGAAAGGCCGCATAACGAAGAAGGGGCAGCATTTTTGCGGATTCTGACGACGAGCTTAAAGCTCCACTATCCAGAGGCTATTTTGATTGCGGAAGATGCTTGGCATTACCCTAAAGTGACGGGAGAAGTGGAAGAAGGGGGCATCGGATTCCACTATAAATGGAACTTTGGCATGGTGCACGATGCTCAAGCCTATATGAAAACTATGCCTTCTGAACGTTCCGAAGTTCATCGGAAAATCACTTTTTCGATGGTATATTACCATGAAGAGCGGTATATTTCTACGTTTTCCCATGATGAACTGATTCCCGAAAAAGGGTCGTTATTAGGAAAAATGCCTGGAACGCTAGAAGAAAAGTTTCATCAATTACGGTTGCTTCTTGGTTTTTGGATTGCTCATCCGGGAAAAAAACTGTTGTTTATGGGACAGGAATTTGGCCATTTTGAGCCTTGGGATTTCCGCCCGCAGCTGGACTGGCATTTATTCGATTTAAAGGTTCACAGACAGATGGCGCTGTTTACCAAAGAGCTCCTTACTTTTTATAAAAAGGAAAAAGCGTTTTTTGAGTTGGACTATGAGCTCAAAGGATTTGAATGGCTGGAAGCTGATAACAGCGAGCAAAGCGTAATTTCTTTTATCAGAAGAGGGCATTCGGCTGAAGATACTTGCATTGTCGTTTGTAATTTCTCTGATCTTAAATATGAAGGATATCAAGTAGGGTTGCCAGCAGCCGGTGTTTACCAGCAAATATTTTCAACTGCAGATGCTGCATACGGAGGGCCGGGGAATGGAAGAGAAACAGAATTTGCGGCACAGGAAGTTCCGTGGAACAAGCAGCGATATTCAATGGAAATAGAATTGCCGGCGTTTACCATGAGCATTTGGAAACAAAAACAAGATGGGAGTGTAGAAGCATGAAAAGAAAAGTAGTTGCAATGCTTTTGGCAGGAGGACAGGGAAGCCGTTTAAAATCGCTGACACATGAGATTGCCAAACCCGCTCTCCCGTTTGGAGGAAAGTACCGGATCATCGACTTTCCTTTATCGAATTGCGTGAATTCCGGGATTCATACAGTAGGTGTGCTGACGCAGTACCAGCCGCACGTTTTGCATAATTATATCGGGTTGGGTACACCTTGGGATCTGGATAGACGCTCTGGAGGCGTTACTATGCTGACGCCATATGCCGGAATGGAAGGCATCAAATGGTACGACGGCACGGCGGATGCCATTTATCAGAATATCAAATACCTGACGGAGCAAGATCCGAAATATGTGATTATTTTATCCGGAGACCATATTTACAAAATGGATTACCAGACGATGCTCGATTTTCATATTGAACAAAATGCAGGAGCGACGATTTCCGTGATTGAAGTGCCGTGGAAAGATGCCAGCCGTTTTGGGATTATGAATACAGATGAGAATATGCAAATTAAAGAATTCGTAGAAAAACCGGCAGAGCCGGAAAGCAATCTGGCTTCGATGGGTGTATACATCTTTGATTGGAAGAAGTTGGAGAAGTATTTGCAGCTGGATAACGATAATAAGAATTCCTCTCACGATTTTGGGAAAGACATTATTCCTTTGATGCTTGAACAAGGCGAGAAAATGATGGCTTATCCGTACAAAGGCTATTGGAAAGACGTGGGGACAGTAGAAAGTTTATGGGAAGCCAATATGGATTTGCTGAATTCAAACTCTGGGTTGAATTTGAACGATCCGGCATGGCGGATATTTTCGTCAAATCCTCAGCTGCCGCCTCAAGTAATCGGCGAAACTGGTTACCTGCAAGAAGCACTGATCAACGAAGGATGCGTCATTGACGGGAAAGTGGAGAAATCCGTCATCTTCCAGGATGTCGAGGTGAAAGAGGGCGCTTCTCTTTATGAGTGTGTAGTGATGAGCTGCGTTGTTGTCGGCAAAGGGGCGAAATTATCGAGAGTCATCATTGAGCCGAATCTTGAAATTCCGGAAAACTTCGAGTTGAAAGAACAGAATGGCGAAATCGTCTTATTGACCCAAGACATCATAGATGAATGGAAAGGAAGTGCAGGAATATGAGATTAGTTGCAGTCATTGATGCTGCTGTTAAGAAGCCTGGCCTGGAAGATTTGACGATGTACCGCACAACCGCATCAGTTCCATTTGCCGGGCGTTACCGGCTGGTCGACTTTACTTTATCGAATATCGTAAATTCCAATATCAACGCTGTAGGAGTATTTGCTTCCTATCCTTTCGTTTCTTTGCTGGATCATATCGGTGTAGGGAAAAACTGGGACTTGGACCGCCGCAAAGATGGTTTGTTCTTTTTGCCCGTTTCCCAAAAAGCCGGTGGGCAAGTTACAGTCGGAGCATTTGCAGCACTTGAAGAGCATACAGCGTTTTTCGAGAAAAGCCGCCAGAAATACGTAGTTGTGACAACTTGCTCCACTGTATGCCAAATCGATTATGAAGAGATGCTCGATGCTCACATCGCTTCCGGCGCTGACATTACAGAAGCAGTCAGTAGAGATGTTGGGCTGAATAGTTATATTTTAGCGAAAAGCCTGTTGATGGAGTTGATTCAGACCTACCGTGAAAAAAAGGTAATCAGTGTGGAAGACGTAGTTAAACTGAAAAAAGCCCCTTACTCATATGGAAAATATGAATATACGGGCTATTACGCCATCATCAATTCCATTGAAAGCTATTTCCAGGCATCCATGGACTTATTGGACAGCGACAAAAGAAACGGGCTGTTCCTGCCTGGACATCCGATTTATACAAAAGTGAAAGATGAACCGCCTACCCGCTATTTGCCAGGTTCGCAAGTAAATCGGAGTTTACTGGCAAACGGCAGTACGATTGAAGGCACTGTAGAAAACAGCATAATTAGCCGAGCGGTTGTCATAAAGAAAAATTCGCGGCTAGACCATTGTGTTATTATGCAAAAATCGGTGATTGAGGAAAATTGCGACTTGGCGTATGTGATTGCCGATAAAAACGTTCATATTGAAGAAGGTGTAGTTCTCAGAGGGACACCGGAAAAACCGGTGGTTCTCCGTAAAGGAGAGCGAGTATCAAAGGAGGAAGTCCGATGAAGATTGTAATGGCTGCCGCGGAATGCGTGCCTTTTGTGAAAACTGGGGGGCTTGCAGACGTGATGGGCGCATTGCCAAAAGAGTTAGTGGCGCTTGGCCACGAAGTCCTGGTAATTCTTCCTAATTACAGCCTGATTCCCGAAGAATATAAAAATGAGTTTTCGTTAAAGGAAGAAGTCGAAGTCCCCTTTAAAGGTGGAAGTACAAGCTGTAAGCTTTTTGAATATGAACTGCAAGGCGTGCACTATATGCTGGTAGAAAATGAAGGCTATTTTGCACGAAATCAGATATACAGCCAGCCTGATGATGGTGAACGTTTTGCATTTTTCAACCGGGCTGTTTTAGCCGTAGTGGAATCCCTAAAAGAAGGCGTGGATATTTTACATATACATGACTGGCATACGGCAATGATTCCATTTTTACTGAAGGAAGATGCGCGCTATGCTTCTTTGAAAGGGAAGTTGAAGACGATTCTAACCATTCACAACCTCCAGTTTCAGGGTTGGTTTCCCAAATCGCTTCTGCTGGAAGAGCTTGAAATGAATGAATCTTATTTTAATAGCGATGCCGTGTCTCGGAACGGAAATCTGAATTTCTTGAAGTCAGGCATTTTACACGCAGATAAAGTCACGACCGTCAGCCCGGCTTATCGGAACGAAATCTTAACCGAACAATATGGTGAGAAGCTGGATTCACTATTGCGTGAAAGAGAGCCGGATTTAATTGGCATTTTGAATGGCTTGGATACAGAGGTTTATAACCCGGCCGCTGATATGGCCATAGAAATGGTATATGATCAGACTTCGATAGAAAATAAGGCGGTAAATAAGAGGGCCGTCCAGTCGCGTTTCGGACTTCCAGAGCGTGGAGATGTACCGCTTCTAACAATGATTTCCAGACTGGCAGGCCAAAAAGGAATAGATGTTTTGCAACAAACATTGCCGGGGATACTGAAAACACAAGACGTGCAATTTGTCTTGCTTGGTTCCGGCGAAAGCCAATATGAGCAATTTTTTCGGGAACTTGCCGCAGAATTTCCGAAAAAAGTGGTTGCCCATATCGGTTTTGATGAATCACTTGCCCATTTGCTGTATGCGGGTGCAGATATCTTTTTAATGCCTTCCCATTTCGAACCATGTGGGTTGAGCCAGCTTGTCTCGATGCGATACGGCACTGTACCCGTAGCCAACAAGACTGGAGGCTTAAAGGATACCATAGCGGAATATGATCTGATTTTACGGAGTGGCAATGGGTTTTTAAGTGATTTTTCAAAACAAGAAAGCTTCGCGGAAGCAATGAACCGGGCTTTATCCCTGTACCATCAGCCGGAACACTGGAAAACAATCAAACAAAACGGCATGCAGGGCGATTACTCTTGGTCACGTTCTGCAAAAGAATATGCTAACGTATATGAGAGACTCGCCGGAAAGTGAAGGTGGCGGATGTTTTATTCAAAAGAGGAATTCAAAGAAAACTTTTCAATGCGCTTGGAACAGCAAGAACAGCCAGTAACACTTCAAACCGCCTACTCAATTCTTGCCGGAATGGTGCGGGAATTTGTCAAAAGGGACTGGGATGAGACAAATCATTTTTATCAAAAAGAACAGCGGAAACAATTGTACTATTTTTCCATTGAATTTTTAATCGGCCGTATGCTGGGCCAGAATTTAATGAATTTAACGATTTATGAGCTGGTAAACGAAGGTCTCGGAGAATTGGGCTATGATTTGGCGGAACTGGAAGAGCAGGAGCCGGAACCAGGCCTTGGCAACGGCGGTCTGGGACGGCTTGCGGCTTGTTTTATGGACTCTCTTGCATCATTGCAGATGCCTGGGCATGGCTGTGGAATCCGTTACAGAGGCGGACTGTTCAGCCAAGTTTTGAAAGATGGTTTCCAGACCGAGCATCCGACAGACTGGATCAATGATTCTGCAGGTTGGGATATCAGACGAGAGGATTTGGCAACCTATATCCCGTTCTTTGGAGAAGTACAGCCTGAGCATGGACAACGCTTTAAAGCATCACTCACGAATGCCGAGTGGGTCAAAGCTGTGCCATACGATATGCCGATTGTCGGAGCATACGGGAAAACGGTCAATACATTAAGGCTCTGGCAAGCGGAACTTCCAGAACAGCATTTGCTTCCGAAGGCTGACGTAGAAACCTATAAGCAACATGTAGTAGCCATATCTGATCGCCTGTATCCTGATGATTCCACTGAAGAAGGGAAAATTCTCCGGCTGAAGCAGCAATACTTTTTGTGCAGTGCTTCCCTTCAGACGATATTAAAAAACCGTGATTTTCCAGTTTCCGCCTTGCCGAAGCATGTAGCCATCCAAATCAACGATACCCACCCGGCTTTGGCCATTCCTGAACTCATGCGTCTTTTGCTCGATGGCGAAGGGTTATCCTGGGAAGAAGCGTGGGGTATCACCACTCATACGATTTCATACACAAACCATACAATTCTGGAAGAAGCGATGGAAAAGTGGGACAGCAGCATGCTTGAACAGCTGCTCCCTCGTATTTATATGATCATCCAAGAGATTGACCGCCGTTTCAAGGAAAAATGCCATCAGGAAAATTTAGATTCAGAAGCGAAGAAGAAACTTTCCATTATTGAGGATGGGATAGTCAAAATGGCGACACTTGCTGTAGTGGGCAGTTACAAAGTTAACGGAGTCGCAAAATTGCATACGGAAATTCTGAAAATGCGGGAGATGAAAGAGCTGAATGAGCATTTTCCGCATAAATTTCACAACAAAACCAACGGCATTACTCACAGGCGCTGGCTGATGAAAGCAAACCCCGAACTTTCAAGCCTGATCACTTCAGTTATCGGAAATGAGTGGACAAAGGACCCGGTAAAACTGCATCAATTGAATGAATTTGTGCAGGATCCGGTTTTTCTCGGGGATTTCAAATCTGTGAAACAACAAAAAAAGAACCAGCTCACCGAATATCTAGAGAAAAACCAAACAATAAAAATTGATCCAGAATCCATTTTTGACATGCACATCAAAAGATTTCATGGCTATAAACGGCAGCTGATGAATATTTTTCATATCCAAATGCTTTACAATCGGATCAAAGAAGATTCGGCATACCGGCCTTATCCCCGTACATTTTTCTTTGGCGGTAAAGCAGCCAAAAGTTACCGATTCGCCAAACAAGTTATTAAGCTGATCAATACAGTTGCTGAAAAAATCAATAACGATCCGGTAGCAAGCAAACACCTCCATATTGTCTTTGTGGAAGATTATAATGTGAGCCGAGCAGAGAAAATGTTTCCGGCAGCCGACATCAGCGAACAAATCTCGACCGCTTCAAAAGAAGCTTCCGGCACCGGAAATATGAAATTCATGATGAATGGTGCCATTACCTTAGGCACTTTCGACGGAGCCAATATAGAAATCGTCGAACAAATAGGAGATGACAATGCATTTATATTTGGCGTGACGGCGCAGCAAGTCATGCAGTTTGAAGAAGAAAAAACCTATCATGCGCGGGAAATAATTGAAAAGGATCGGGAGATTGGGCAGCTGATCAGCGAGCTATTGAGCGGTAAGCTGTCAAAAGGCCTGGAAAACATCGATTTTATCCGAAGTCAGATTATTGACGAAAACGATCCATATTTTGTGCTAAAAGATCTCCAGCATTATGCCAGAACCCACAACCGGGTTTTGGCAGTTTATGAAGATACACTTGCCTGGCAGGAAATGTCGGCGGTCAATATCGCCCAGTCCGGAATTTTTTCAAGCGACCGGACCATCCAGCAATATTCGGATGAAGTTTGGGATTTAGAAAAAATATACAGCAGATAAGGATACTGGGAAGGATGGGGACTATGGCTGAAGGAAACTTCGACAATACCGATTTGAAAGGCTATAAAGCAAGCGGAGCCCTTCAAGGGAAAGTGGCTATTATTACAGGAGGGAACAGCGGAATTGGTCAAGCGGTAGCCATTGCCTATGCTAAAGAAGGGGCAAAAGTCGTCATTGGATATTTGGATGACGAAGAAGCAACTGCTAAAACGATTGAAACCATTGAAAGCTACGGTGGGGAAGCGAAAGCATTGAGCGGTGATCTTGGAAAATCAGAAAACTGCAATCAGCTTGTGCAATTCGCCTTGGATTCTTTTGGCCAAATTGATATCCTGGTCAATAATGCAGGTTATCAATATCCACAAAACAATCCTGTGGACATCACGGATGAACACTTATTGAAGACATTCGAAATCAAAGCGTTTGCGATGCTTTATCTTGTGCGGGCTGCTCTTCCTCATTTGAAAAAAGGGGCTCGCATTATTAATACTGCCTCTATCAATGCGTACCGCGGACATTCAGATTTGATTGATTACGCAGGAGCAAATGGTGCCATGGTCTCAATGACGCGTTCACTTGCCCGTCGCCTTGTCCGTGAAGAAATCGCGGTGAATGGCATTGCACCGGGACCGGTTTGGACGCCGTTGATTACCAAAACTTTCGGCCACTTGGATCCGAACCTGGAAGAAGGGTTCGGAAAAGATGTGCCGGCCGGCCGGCCAGCCCAACCGTATGAACTGGCAAAAGCTTTTGTCTTTCTGGCGGATCCGCAAAACTCTTATATGACCGGGCAATTCTTGCATATGAATGGCGGAGACTATATGTCTACTTGAATAAACTTGAAAAAGAGGCTGGCCGGGGAAACCCCGGCCAGCCTCTTTAGGTTTTCTAAGTTAAAGATGGACACCATAATCCGATCCATTTTAAGAATAGGTCAAGATTCCATTTCTGTTATTACCCCATAATAATTATTGCAACGCAGAGAAATCCTCCGGTGATTGGAAGTTCTGTTTATTGGCCTGTCTTTTAACGGCTTCTACTTCTCTGAAAAGAAGGTCAACGTCTGCCTGGACATCTTGGTGCTTCACACGTGCATCTTGCCGGATAGCTGTCAGGTTTTCAGCCGTCAGGGCATAATTATGCCGCAGCATGTCTTTAAGCTCTTTTTGGCCAGCTTCCAGTTTCTCCAGTTTGCCATTTGTTTCTTCCCGGAATTCACGTAATTCAGTAAGCATCTGCCTTAATAAGTCCTCCATGCAGGCAACCTCCTTTTCTGCAGATTGTTTCCCTCATTTTACCACAGAATAAGCTCATTGGAGAACGGATAGTAGGTGATATGGTAAAATTCACTATAGAAAGAGGCGAGGGAAGATGAAAAAAAGATTTTTGCTGATAGCTAGTTTAGTGCTGGCACTTGTGCTGGCGGGATGTCTGCAAACCCCGACACCGCAAGAGGATTCTGCTGAACCCCCGAAAACTGCTGTTTCTGAGAAAAAGCCAGGCGGTTTAACGGTTCATTTTATTGATGTGGGCCAAGCAGATGCGACGCTGCTGCAATTTGAAGAATTTGCATTATTGATTGATACCGGTGACTGGAACAGCACAGCTGCAGTCGACTATTTAAAAAAACTGGGACTTGAAAAACTGGATATCGTGGTGGGGACCCATCCGGACTCCGACCATATTGGCCAATTAGAGCAAGTCGTCCAGGACTTTGAAGTGGGTGAAGTATGGATGTCTGGAAATGCCAGTACATCGAATACTTTTATTGATGCGTTAAAGGCAATTGACGAAACCGGAACGGATTATTATGAACCGCGAAGCGGAGAAGTTTTTGATGTCGGAAGTTTACAGGTTGAAGTGCTGTACCCCGAAGAAATCACGGGCAAGGCCAATGAAGAATCCATCTCGCTGAAGCTGACTTACGGCGATGTCCGGTTTGTCTTTACTGGAGACGCCGGAGTGAAGGAAGAGCAGGCGATGATCGACAATGGAGCAGATTTGGACGCGGAAATTCTGCATCTCGGCCATCATGGGTCCAATACTTCCACAAGCACGGCATTTTTAAAAGCGGTATCACCTGAAGTGGCGGTCTACAGCGCCGGAATGGATAATTCCTATGGCCACCCGCATGCGGAAGTGATTGCGGCGACTGAAAATGCCGGAGCCGAAGTATACGGCACCGATATCAATGGAACGATCGTACTTGAGACTGATGGCAAGACGTATGAAATAAGTACTGAAAAAGAAGGGACAGCAGTTGAAGGGAAGAATCGCTGCATCAATATCAATGCGGCGTCATCTGCTGAGCTTCAGGAAATCGAGGGAATAGGACCGGCTCTGGCTGATTCCATCATTAAGGAACGGCCTTTTGAAGAGATTGAAGAATTGGATGAAATCAAAGGGATCGGCAAAGGAAAAATTAACGCGATCAAAGAACAAGGCCTTGCCTGTGTAGGGGAGTGATTGGATGAGAGGGACATTAGACCGGATCGAGGATGGCCAGTTAGCCGTCATTCTGCTGGAAGAAGAACAGCGGGAAATTGTGTTGCCCGTCCAGTATTTGCCGAAAGGCAGCCGAGTGCATTCATGGTTTGAGATAGTGATGGACGGAGAGGAAATCATCTCCATTGCATTGGATGAAGAAACGGCCGAGTCGAAAATGAACGAAGCAGAAGATTTGATGCAGAAACTAAGATCCCGGCGCCGGAGCAGCCGCTTTAAACGGGAATAAGGGGAGTTGGGCATAGCCAGCTTGAAGTTGGGTATAAAATCAAAAAGTTGGGCATAAACGCAAAAGATGGCCGGGAGAGAGTCTCCGGCCATTTTTTTGCGTTCTTTTATGCTTTTTCAATCAATTCCAAATGATAATCAGCTACTTCCCCTTCGTGATACAGGTTGGTAACGGAAGTTGAATAATTGGAAATGGAAGCAGGGAAATCCAGGCCTTTTTCAGGCACGCGGATGCGAAAATCCATTTCATACAGGAGCACAGCGATGTCGTGATATTCTTTGCTGGTTACTTTAAAGTCAAAAATAATTTTATGTAAATCCCGCTGGGAAGCAGGATCAGCCACTGTTTCTTGTGAAAAACTGAAAGCGTCGATGACTCTATCGTTGATGAGAATTTGAATGCTCATATGTTTGATTCGCCTCCGGTTTTGGTTTTGAAGAATTCAATGGCTTTTCCGGCCATTTGCGCTTTGACCATGTCTTCCATGGGCGGGTTGTAAAGGCCCGCACGGATATTCAAATAATAGCGGTGCATCGGGCTGGATTCGGACAAGGCACGGGAACCGACAATTTTCATCGCTTTGTCGACAATGCCCATTGCTGCATGGGTCACAGCTATTTTCGCCACATTGAGCGCTTCGTCCATCGCTGCTTTGTCATGCGCATGTTCATAACGTTCGACAGTGCCATATAACAAATGGCGCGCGGTTGCGAGTTCCAATTCCATTTCCCCGATTATTTGCCGGATATTCGGTGTTTCAGCAATTGGCTTTCCCAGGGAAGCTGGAACATAGGAAGTAGCAAACTTGATTGCGTAAGTGCGTGCTGCTGCTGCGATCCCGATGTAACAGGCTGGTATATGGAGCAGCCACCCCTTTCCGGCCGCATGGGCGTCTGAAAGCTTCAGTACATAAGAAACCGGAATGCGCACATCTTCAAGAACGAGTGTGTGGCTTGCAGTCCCGCGCATCGCCAGCATGTCCCAGGTTTCATCGAAAGAAACGCCTTGTGCTTGGCGCGGAATGATAACCGTAATCACTTCATAGTGTTCTGTAGCAGCTGTTACGAAAATGTAATCGAGGGCGGGAGCCATTGACGTGTAGGTTTTTTCTCCATTGATAATCCATTCATCACCGTCGCGTACAGCCGTTGTCCGCGGCAACGCTCCGCGAGCGGGGCTGCCTGCATTGCTTTCGGTGGCAGCGGTGTTAATCAGTGCTCCTTTGGAAATTTCTTTCATCAGCCAATTTGCGGAAGTTTGGTGCCAATGCCGGTTTTCGGCATACTCGAGCACAATTCCGACATGCCAGCCAATCGATAAACCGGTTGGGCCGGAAGCTTCGGAGATCGCTTCTTGCGCCAGTATGTATTCATATAAGCCAAACCCTTGCCCACCATATTCAATTGGCAGCGTTAAGGTATGATAGTTGATGTTTTTCAAATCTTGTATGTTTTCATAAGGAAAAGAGCCAAGTGCGTCCAATTCCGGTTCCCGTTGTTGAAAGATTGGCTGCAATTTCCGGATTTGAGCGAGCAGTTTTTGCTGTTCGGTTGTTTTGATAAAAGTGTCCATGAAAATTACTCCTTCCATCATGGTTTAATAAAACCATAACATGAAAAGCCGCCAAAGCGGGAGTTCTATGCTTTGACGGCTTTTGCTCAATTACTATTCAAGCTGTTACTTACACCAACAGGTTTTCCTGAATTTCTAATATCCGTCCAGATCAAAGCCGCAACCAGGAAGAACCCGAGATAGCCGACAACTGGATAGAACATATTTACAAGTTCAGTAAAGCCAAGGAAACTTAATACATAGGAAACGACTCCCACGATGATTACGAAAATCTTGAATTTAGGCGTGCCGGATTGGATAAAACGCGCTGAAAACGCATACACCATACCAACCGCTGTATTGAAAATCATTCCGAACAAGATAATGGACATGAACCAGCCCATGAGCGGGGAGATGTCATTGGCGATTTGAAGCATAGGCATTTCAGAACCACCGACTTCGTCGATTTTCGCAAAAATCGCCAGATGGCTCAAAATAATCAAAGCCCCGAGTCCAAGGCCCCCAAGCAACCCGCCACGTGCAGCAACTTTTTCATCTTTTTCAGTACTGCCCATAACAATGGCCATTGAAGCACCAACTGCAATATTGAAAGATGCATAATTCAGTGCAGACAAGAACCAGTTTGGAACTGCTTTCAATTGTTCTTTCGCAATGGGATCTAATACTGAAAACGAAGAATCCATTGTAGATAAGCTGTAAACAGCTAGAATAACAACCGTCAGTACAAGGAAAGGCGTAATACTGCCGATGATGCCAATCACTTTATCGACATTAAGCATAATGGTAAGAATCACTAGAACAATCATGACAGTACTTCCCAGAGCAGCAGGAAGATCGAATTGCTGAGTGAAAATAGAACCAGCCCCTGCCACCATCACCACGCCGACGCCGAATAACGTGAAGATAATGATATAGTCTACAATGGTGCCCAAAACTTTGCCGCTAATGCCATAAATAACGTCTTTATGGGAAGTTTTTTGCATTCGGCTCCCAAGGCGAGTCAAGCTCATTCCCAAGTAAGCAAACATAACCGTCGAGATAAAAGCAGCAAAAATTCCCATGATTCCAAAACTTGTAAAATACTGCAGAATTTCTTGGCCGGACGCAAAACCTGCTCCGACAATAATACCGATGAATGCACTTGCCATTTTCAAACTTTTCATAAATATCCCCCTTGAAGTTATTTACTAAATTATAAAAAACTATTGTTTTTATAATTAGAAAATTAACCTTATTCAAATATAACAAAACTTAATGAGTGTTACAATACAGAATAAGATATAAAATGAAAACGCTTTTATAATGCAATACAACTATAGATATGGAATTGCGATTCCATAGGATATAGCCATTAAAGTTAGGGGAAATAAATATCAAAGCTGTATTTGTCGAGTTATTTTAATATAACCTTTAATGTCCACAAAAAAACCACCTTTCAAAAAGAAAGGTGGTTGTTAGGAAACATTAAGCATTTTTATTGGCAATGATAACGAGCTTGCCTTTGTCCAGTTCTTCTTCATACTCTTCGGCTTCTTCTTTGGTTAAGCCAGCCGCTGCCATTTCGGCGCGTAATTGATCACCGCGTGATACCGTCATATTCTTCAAGTTATTTAAAAATCCTTGTTCTGCCATGCCGACTTTTTCAGTATCCAGAGCATCAGCAATATCCGCTTCTCGGCGTTTATCGTGGGCAAAAACGTAAATATCGTCATGCGTAAAGCCCTGGGCCTCTAATTTTTCGATTTCTGCTTTTGCTTGTAATGCATTTTCTACGGTCATTTTAACTGTCAAAATAATCCCTCCAGATTTTATGGTTAAATTTAATCTCACTACTATACATACCACTAAGGTGCTTGAATTAAACAAGATGAATAGTCTTCGAATCCGTTATACTAAAGAAACAACAGCAAAGGAGCGATTCTTTTGAAAATCACTACGATTGGCATTTGGGGAGGCTATCCGAATAAAAACGAGGCCACTTCTTCTTTCTTGCTTGAACACGAAGGGTTCCGCTGTCTTGTGGACTGCGGCAGCGGAGTTTTGGCTGCTGTTCAGAATTATACGCAACTGCGGGATTTGGATGCAGCGGTTATCAGCCATTACCATCCGGACCATGTTGCGGATATCGGGGTGCTGCAGCATGCGGCCATGGTCGGAATGCAATTGAAGGAGTGGAAAACGCCCTTCCCGATTTATGGCCATGACCGGGATCCGGAAATGTTTCAGAACTTATCTTATAAAGGAGTCACAGAAGGGCAAGTGATCGACGCATCCCAAAAGATGCAGATTGGGCCGTGGGAAGTGTCTTTTTGCGAAACAATCCACCCTGTTTATTGTCTAGCACTAAAGTTTTCAGCAGAAGGAAAATCAGTCGTTTTCACAGCAGATACGGAATGGAAAGATGAGTTGGTTGCCTTTTCTAAAGATGCGGATTTGCTGGTATCAGAAGCGAATTTATATGAAAAATATGTGGGCATTATCAAAGGGCATATGAGCGGAAGCCAAGCCGGTCTGCTTGCTGAGAAGGCTGGAGTTAAAGAATTATGGCTGACTCATCTGCCGCAATATGGCGACATCCGAGAGATTCTTGGAGCCGCCCAAACTTCATATACTGGGAAAGTGCAATTTGCGAAGATTGGCTATTCTAGTGAAATTTAAATTAAAACCGGCTTTGGAAATTCATTCATGTGTTTTCAATGAAAAACCGGGAACAATAAATTAAAGAAGAGTTTTGAAGGATGTCATCGCTTTAATGTACTTTCTTCATCTGAAGGGTTTTGTCAGGTGAACGGAGTGCTCCTGCCTGGATTCAATGATTCAATAAACTTTGGCGTTACAGACAAGGCGAGCAGATAGTTTGTATTCAAGATATTTTGATTCTATGGTTAAATAGCAGCTTTAATGGAAAGGAAGTTATTTGATGGGCCAAAATACAAATACATTGTCCGTGTCCGTCCTGGATTTAGTGGCCATTTCAGAAGGCCAAACGGCAAAAAATGCACTTGAAGATATGGTCAGCTTGGCACAGCATGTCGAGAAACTTGGGTATCACCGGTTTTGGCTGTCAGAACACCATAATTCGCCGACACTTGCAAGTTCCGCAACATCGATTTTGATTTCCAAAGTATTGGATCATACCAACTCAATTCAAGTGGGATCCGGAGGCATTATGCTGCCGAACCATACACCGCTTGTGGTAGCGGAACAATTCGGAACATTGGAAACGATGTATCCGAATCGCGTCAATTTAGGCCTTGGCCGCGCGCCGGGGACGGATATGCAAACGGCTCATGCGCTGCGCAGAACCACTCAAGAAACAGCCTATGCCTTTCCGCAAGATGTAGTGGAACTACAGAATTACTTGAAGCCGATTGAGCACCAAGGCATGGTCCATGCTTATCCAGGAGTTGGAACGGAAGTGCCGATCTTTATTCTTGGCTCCAGTACTTCCAGTGCGCAGCTCGCTGCACGCCTCGGTCTGCCTTATGCTTTTGCGGCCCATTTCGCGCCGCAGCAGCTAAAACAAGCCATTCAGATTTACCGCAGCCAATTCCAGCCTTCTGAATACTTGGCAGAACCTTACGTCATTGTTTGTGTGAATGTGGTGGCGGGAGAAACAAACGAAGAAGCGGAAAAACTATCGACTTCCAGCCAATTGTTTTATTTGAATGTGGTGAGAGGCACGAAAAACCTTCTGCAGCCGCCAGTTGATACAATGGACAGCAAATGGAGCCTGTATGAAGAAAACATAGCGCGCAGTATGTCGCAATATACATTTATAGGCGACCGCGAGACAATCAGTCGCCAGTTGCGGCCATTTATTGAAGAATTGCAAATCAATGAATTGATGGCAGTTTCTTATATTTACGATCAGGAAAAGAGAAAGCGTTCATTTGAATTATTGAAAGAAGCGGTAGAGCAACTATAACAATGGAGGCGAATAGGATGAAAGTTGGAATTATCGGTGCATCAGGAAAAGCAGGTGGCCTCATTTTAGAAGAGGCAGTTTCAAGAGGGCATGAAGTGACAGCAATAGTTAGAGATGCTTCGAAAATGGAAGACGCGGCTATTGCTTATCTGGAAAAAGATGTATTCAGTCTGACAGCTGAAGATTTAAAACAGTTCGACGTGGTCGTGAATGCTTTTGGTGTACCGCCTGAAAAAGCGGAACAGCATGTAGAAGCAGGAAGAAAGTTAATTCAGGCGCTGAAAGACGCACCGGAAACAAGATTGATCGTAGTTGGCGGGGCCGGAAGCTTATTCGTGGACGAAGCCAGAACTACCCGTTTGATTGAGACACCAGAATTCCCGGATGCTTTTAAAGCGATCGCATCAAACCAAGGGCAAAACCTGGCTGATCTGGAAGAGGCTGAAGGAATTCGCTGGACTTTCTTAAGCCCTGCTGCATTTTTTGATGCCGAAGGCAAACGTACAGGCCATTACCAAATTGGTGAAGACAGCATTATGGTCAACAAAAAAGGCAAGAGTTATGTCAGCTATCCGGACTATGCGATTGCATTGGTGGATGAAATTGAAAATCCTAAACACATAAACAAACGATTTACAGTTGTATCAGAGTCCAACTAAAGAACTTTGAACAAACCGGTTGCTTTAAGGAAGAGAAATTTTCCGGAAGGCAGCCGGTTTTTATGTTGGAGTTTAACGGATGAATGAAAATGCTGGGAACAACGGAAGCTTAGGGTTTTGATATCAGGAGCATTGCAAGGATCAGAAAAGTATCCTGAAATTTTAACAGGAATGCATGCGATGCAGCCAGTTCTATTACGGCAGAGCAGTCGCGCTTTGCACACCTGTCCGTTTCCTTAAAGGGAACCTGGCAAGTTATGTCCGGATAGTTACGCGAGTTGCCAAAAGTTCGCCACTAAATGTTCACGTTCCTTTCTAAAGTAGAATTTGCTTTCCTGTATAATGAAGAGAAACTTTAACATATAAAGGCGGGAAACAAAGCGATGGAATTTTTATATTTTCCTGAAGATAAATCAGAATACATTCCTGGGATTATCTCAGTAGTCATTATTTTTCTCTTGTCGATTCTAATCGTATGGCTTTTAGTAAGAGCATCTCGAAAACAAGTGAAACAGCTGGAGGAAAAAGGGTATCCTGTTGTTTATCATAAAAATAGCGACGCTGTCAGTGAACAGGAAAACCAGATTGAATTACCGGAAGAACGCAAAATTTCTGCTGGAAAAAATAATAGTGAACGCGATAAGAAGTCCTGAGTCAATCAGGGCTTCTTTTTAATGGGGAAAAAAGTGGGTATACTGAAATGAAATAGCAGACAGCAGGAATTGGAGCAATGAGATGATGAAAAATTTATTTGGGGGAGTACAATGGGCGGTGTTTCTTTTGGCTTCGTCTATTGCAGCTCCGATTGCCATCGCTAATGTATTTGGAATGGACAGCGGAGATACCGCTTTATTTGTCCAGCGGACGATTTTTATCCTTGGCATTGCTTGTCTGGTGCAAGCATGGCTTGGGCACAGAATGCCCATTAATGAAGGACCAGCGGGATTATGGTGGGGGATATTCGTTATTTATGCCGGGCTGGTTGGCGTCATGTACCCTTCCATGGAGACGTCATTGCAAGCGCTGCAAAGCGGATTGCTTTACAGCGGTTTGTTGTTCATCATTTTCGCTTATACCGGAGTGGTAAGGAAGATGAAATCCCTGCTCACGCCAACTATCACATTTGTTTACTTGGTGCTGCTTGTTTTGCAATTGAGCGAATCCATTATAAGCGGTTTGCTTGGCATAGTTGAGGAAGGACAGCCGGTGGATCTCCTAGTTTTGCTTGGAGGTATTGCAGTCGTAGGCATCACATTTTTTCTGATGGGACACAAAATTGCCTGGGTCAACCGCTACTCAATTCTGCTTGCAATTACAGCAGGCTGGCTGATCTTTGGATTGTTAGGTAAAACAAAGGAAATTACTTTTACATCGAATGCGGTAGTGGCGTTTCCAGAAATGCTTGTGTTTGGTCCGCTCATTTGGGACAGCGGCATGTTCGTTACTGCGCTGTTTCTCACCATCCTGCTCATTGCCAATATGATGGCATCCGTACGGGTAATGGAAATGGTGCTGAAAAATACATTTTCCATTGAGCAGGAAGACCGCGTTAAGCAGGCTTCTGTAGCATCCGGCATCAATCATATTCTGGCCGGGGTGTTCTCTGCAATTGGACCTGTACCAATTTCAGGCGCCGCAGGCTTTGTCAGTGCAACCCGGAACCCTTCCTTAAAGCCATTTATCATAGGTGGATTGATTGTTGCTTTCATCAGCCTGTTTCCGAATTTGATGACGCTGCTGGCGGCACTTCCGGCACCGGTCGCTTATGCAGTGATTTTTGCCATCTTTACAAAAATGGTGGAAATGGCTTTTGATGAACTAACGGAAGAAAGTGACAGCCAGCAAGCTTATAAAGTCTCTGCTTTTGGCTTAATGATTGGAGTAGGCTTCATGTTTTTACCACCGGAAAGCGTAGCCGAGCTGCCAGCGGTAGTTGCTGCCACATTTTCAAACGGACTGATTACAGGGACATTAGCTGCGATTGCTGTAGAACAGTATCTGCTTTGGAGAAAAAGATCGCGCTAAATAAAAAAATGGAGGAGCATCCAGACGGTGCTCCTCCATTTCTTATTTTGCTACTTCTTCAATTTCTTCTGTTAAAACAACCAGTTCATCGATCAATTCACCGATATAGGCAATCGTATCGCGCAAAGGCTCTTCGGTGGTGATGTCGACTCCGGCCATTTTTGAAAGTTCGGCCGGCGTTTTTGTGCCTCCAGTTTTCAATACCTCGAGCCACTCATCAACCGCAGGCTGTCCTTCTTTCAAAATCCGCTTTGAAACTTGTGTGGAAATCGTAAGCCCTGCACTGTAAGTGTATGGATATAGTCCCATATAGTAATGGGGCTGGCGCATCCAAGTCAGTTCGGCGCCTGGCGTAATTTCCACTGCGTCTCCCCAGAATTCTTCCAGAACGCCCCGCTTGATGGCATTCAAGACACCAGCATTGACGCTTTGTCCGGCATCAATGCGATCGTATACTTTCCGCTGATAAGCGGCTTCCAGTAAATGCGTCACAAAGTTATGGTAATACGTTCGGGCAACGATCGATGAAATGACCCAGCGCTTGAATTTCGGATCTTCGGAATTTTGAAGCAGGTGGTTTGCCACCAGCATCTCGTTCATCGTTGAAGGTGCTTCGATAAAGTAAAGAGACGGGCGTGCGTTAAATAGATTTTGTTCACGGTTTGCGTTGTAGAAATGCCCGGCATGGCCAAGTTCATGAGCCAGAACAAATACCTCATTCATGCGACCGGTCCAGGAAATCAGGATATACGGATGGTGGCCGTAGGGGCTTGAACAAAAGGCCCCGGTGGACTTCCCAGTGTTTTGAGCAAAATCAATCCAGCGTTCTGAATACGAGCGTTCCACCATTTCCAGGTAGTCGCCGCCCATAATGCCAAGTGCATCGTTAATGTATTTTTTGGATTCATCCACGGTGATTTCCGGTTCATAGGAAGGATCGAGCGAAACTTTCAAATCAGCAAACGTCATTTTTTCAAGGTCGTGTGCTTTCTGCAGCAATTTCGCATACTTCCGCATATGCGGAGCCAGTTCTTCTGTGATCAAGTCGATTTGGCGGTTGTACAGCGAGCGATCCACTTCCTGATTGAACAATAAATAATCGAAAATCGTTTCATAGCCGCGCAGATCAGAAGTTGTTTTCTCCATCTGCAGCTGCATATCATAAGTCTTCGCTGTCGTATGCTGATACTCTTTTAATTTATTCGAAAAAGCAGTAAAGGCTGTCCGGCGAAGTTCCGCATCAGGTTCTGCTTCCCAGTCTCCCTCAAAAGATACATAGCTGAGCGGATAGCGTTTGCCGTTCACTTCAAAATCTTCAAAGGCCATATCGACCATTTTAGTGGTGTTATACAAACCGTAAGGCGCACTGAATGTAGAAGAATAGGCGGCTAATGTTTTTTCAACTTCCGGATGAAGCTGATGAGGCTTTTTGCGGATCAGTTTTTTCAAGTAAACTTCGAACTCAGCTGATTGCTCCATGGCAGCCTTCAGTGTTTCTTCCGGCTGCTCCAAAAGTTCGCTGGTGACAAACGACAAACGGCTGCTGATCTTTGCAGCGACTGAGCTATATTTGCTGGCACGCATTTGTGCCACGTCGTTTGTCTGGTCGGTGCTTAAAGCCAAACTTGCATACGTACTAATGGGAACCAGCTTTTCTAATAGCGCTAAATAAGCTGTCAGCACTTCAATGACCGACGCTGTATTTTGGATGTTTCCTTTATGTTGTTCCTGAAACGCAGCAGCTTCCTGCTCCAGGCTGTCCAAAGCTTTATTGAAAGCTTGATCAGATGCAAACAAGCTCTCCAAATTCCACGTCTCTTCTACAGGCACTTCTGAACGCAACGGTAAACTTTTGGCCATGATATCTCTCCTTTTTATTACGGTTATCGAACTAATGTCCAGTATATAGTTCGGTACAGAAAAAGTAAAAAAAATTAAAAATAAATTTAAAAATTTTAAAAAACAGGTTTAAGAATAAAAAGATGTGGAATATATATAGTACAAGGCGGAACTAACGTAGGGAAAAGCGTATAAACGAAGTAAGTTTATGAACGCATCCAAACGATGAATTGCACAGCCTTGGCGGAAAATTTTGCTTTACTGGCGATAGTTACTCTTGTCAGAGACCGATAGTACCGATGGTTTCTCTCCGAAAGAAGTGTATCAAATCAGTAAAAAAAGTAAGTTTTTTGTGGAAGTGCACCTAAACGTCTAACTGCAGAAACAAAAATTCGCTGAGATGTATATGCGAAGCACCAGCCTTAATGGCAAATGACAGTTAGCGCAACAAATTGCATTGGCGAGAGTTAAAATTCGTCAGAGCATCAACAAGTTGTAGAAGGAATTGAATAAAAATTTTCCGCGTGCGAAATCCCTCTACGGTTTATTGAGGGACAGAAAAAGGAAAAGCATGATCTGATGAAAAGGATCATGCTTTTTCCTTTTTATTTTTAAATCTGCTAAGCGGAATTCAAAATCTGAATAGTTTTTATGTTCATAAAACAATGTGATAAACTAAAAAAAGATGATTAAAGTCAATAAATACATAGAAAAGAGGGACTCAAATGAATGAAGCAATCATGAATGCGATACAAGACGATTATCCGGAAGAATTTGCCTGGTGCTATGGCTGTGGCCGTCTAAACAAAGAAGGGCATCATTTCCGGACAAGGTGGGACGGAGAAAAAACGGTTACGTTATACAAGCCGGATCCTGCCCATAAAGCGATACCGGGATTTGTCTACGGAGGGTTGATTGCTTCCCTGATTGATTGCCATGGAACCGGTTCGGCTTCGCTTGCCTTGCACCGGAAAAATGGTTTTGAACCTGGAAGCGGAGAAGAACCACCGCGTTTTGTGACCGCTTCTTTACATGTGGATTTTTTAAAACCGACTCCTGAAGGGGTAGTTTTAAAAGCAATCGGCACGGTGGAAGAAATACATCCAAAGAAATTTAAAGTGGCGGTACAAGTGTTCGCCGATGAAACGCTTTGCGCAACAGGCGAAGTAAAAGCAGTCGTAATGCCGGAATCGTTTTCAAAATAGTGATAAGAAAGTGCATAAAAGATTAATGAGCAGCCGAAAAAAAGCCTATATTACCGTCTTAAGAGAGTGAAATTTTATAACCTAGTTTACTGGTAAGAATACCTGGGTTTATAGTATAATCAAGAAGTTCTTTTGAATAAATTGAAAGTTTCAAGGATTAGAACTTCATAGATAAAGGGAGCGAATCAAGATGAGATATGGCTTTTGGCTGCCGATTTTCGGTGGATGGCTGCGCAATGTAGAAGATGAGAAGATGCCGGCAACATTTGACTATGCAAAACAAGTGGTGCAGTCAGCTGAAAAGTGGGGGTACGATACCACATTGATCGCTGAACTGAACTTGAATGATATAAAAGGGATGGAAGCCGATTCGCTTGAAGCTTGGTCTACTGCTGCGGCACTCGCTGCTGTAACAGAAAAAATCGAAATCATGACGGCAATTCGCCCTGCCTTCCATAATCCCGCTGTTACTGCAAAAATGGCTGCTAACATTGACCAAATTTCCAATGGCCGCTTTACTCTCAATGTCGTTTCCGCTTGGTGGGCAGAAGAAGCGCGCCAATACGGCGGTGAGTTTACAGAGCATGATGAGCGCTATGACCGGACAGATGAATTCCTCCAAGTCGTCAAAGGCATGTGGTCTGAAAAGGAATTTTCGTTTAAAGGAAAGTATTACGATATCCAGAACGCCCGCTTAGAACCAAAACCGGTCCAAAAGCCCAACCCGATTTTATATGCAGGAGGAGAAAGCCCTCGGGGCAAAAAGTCGATTGTGGAATCGTGTGATGCTTATGTTATGCATGGCGGCACCGTCGAAGAAATCAAAATGAAAATCGAAGACATGAAGAAGCTGCGCAAAGAAGCCGGAAAATCTCCGCTGCAATCTTTCGGCATGGCCGCTTATATCGTGTGCCGTGATACGGAAGAAGAAGTGAAGGCGGAATATGCCCGTATCGTAGATATGAAAGATGCCAGCGGCTATGTCGGCTACAATGACTTTGTCTCAAAATCGCAATTGGAACAGCAAGTGAAGCTGGAGGACTATTCGGTTTCAAATCGCGGGTTGCGCCCGGATTTGATCGGCACGCCAGAGCAGATTGCAGACCGCATTCTTGCTTATGAAGAAGCTGGACTGGATTTATTGCTGCTGCAATTCTCGCCGCAACTGGAAGAGATGGAACGCTTTTCACAAAAAGTGATGCCGCTGGTGGAAGAAAAACGCAAAACCATCGAAACACTTTCCAACTAGGAGGAACTTAAATGACTGAAAAAATATATGTAATTCATGAAAACGAAGAATGGACAACCCATCTTTTCAAACGTCTCGATGAACTGGAATTACCATATGAAAACTGGTTTATCAACGAAGGGCTTGTCGACTTGAACGAAGTTCCGCCGGAAGGTGTGTTCTATAGCCGAATGAGTGCTTCTTCCCATACAAGAGGCCATCGCTACGCACCGGAACTCGCAGAGTCGCTGCTTGTCTGGCTGGAGCATCATGGCCGCAAAGTCTTTAACGGCAGCCGTGCGCTGCGCCTCGAAGTCAGTAAAGTGAACCAGTATATGGCTTTGAATGCTGCAGGCATCCGCACGCCTAAAACGATTGCAGCCAACGGCAAGGAACAAATCGTGAAAGCTGCGGGAAAACTGGGTGAATCATCTTTCATCATCAAACACAATCGCGCTGGAAAAGGGCTGGGCGTGCAATTATTCCATTCCATGGAAGCTTTGCATGAATACTTGAACGGCGGTGGTTTTGAACCATCAATCGATGGCATTACGCTGGTCCAACAGTATATTCAGGCGCCGGAACCGTTTATCACGCGCTGCGAATTTGTCGGCGGAAAATTCGTCTATGCAGTGCAGGTCGATACTTCTGAAGGCTTTGAACTTTGTCCTGCAGATGCTTGCCGCATTGATGACTTGTTCTGCCCGGTCGGTGAACAAGTGGAAGAAAAACCAAAATTCCAAGTGGTTAAAGGATTTGATGATCCGATCATCTCGAAATACGAAGAATTTCTTCGCCAAAACCATATCGCAGTGGCAGGGATTGAATTTATTCGCAATGCGGACGGTGAAGTTTTCACTTATGATGTAAACACGAATACCAATTATAATTCCGATGCCGAAGCGGCTTACGGAACGTATGGTATGCTGGAATTGGCGAAATTCCTAGGCAAACAATTAAAAGGCGCAAAAGTAACTGCATAAAATAAAATGGACATCACGAATGATCAGTGATGTCCATTTTTATACGCGTTTAAGACTGCAAGCTTAAGGGAAAAATTTAATGACAATACTAGTACAGAAGAGGAGATGGAGTATGGAAAAAGAGCGGAAAGAAGAGCAATTGAACCCCGAGGAAACCGGAACAGAAGCAAATGAAGCTACGGAAGATGATTTGAAGTTCGATAAAATTTACAGCAATGTAGCGTCCAACCGTTATGAAAACTTGCGCACCAGTTATATTGAAATCAAAGCGAAAAAGCTTCGGAAAAGAAAAAAGTAAAGCTGGGTGCCTGTTGCACTCAATCTTTACTTTTTTCAATTTCTTCTGATACCACAAAAGCGAGATCGTCATTGCCGAACATCTGCAAAATTTCCAGCAAAGTACCAGTGCTAATTTCAATTTCTTCAGGTTCAGCTGCCGCTTCTTCTGCTGCCTTTAAGAGCGCTTCGTTTTTTTCCTGATAAGGATAAGCGCGTGTGTAGAGCAAGACGGGGTCCAATTGGTGGTTGATGCACCAGTGGACGAAAAGCTGGATCATGGTATTTTCATCTTGCTGGTACTTTTTAATAATATATTCATCACGGCTTTCATATTCCATGCGGTCACTTCCTTTGCAGGTTTCTTTTCCCGTTATACCACATTGAACGAGACAATTCGAGTGGATGCATGGACTTCTCTTGTTTTTTCCTCTAGAATGAACCCAGAAGCAATGATAGTATCGGAGGCTAAAAAATGAAATTACTTCAAGTGAGAAAGGGACAGCTTGTTTATTTTAATAATGAACTGCATAAAGTCTACTCAGTGAAGCCGTTAGCAAGGCAGTCTGTACTGATGTTCCGCATAAAGGACATGGAGCAAGTCGCAAGCAAAGCGGAAGATATCACTTATTACAAACCGAAGCATCTGGATTCTTTCCTGTTCTTAGGTGCCAGGTACACACTCCGGGGCGATATTCCGGCAGAGCCAGGTGGCTATATCCTCATAGTGAAGCCGGATCCCGATTACATGGATCATTATTCATTGAATGAGTTTGAGAAAGTTGAATCTGTAGAAGGCCGGGATGTCGTGACAACTCGCCAAAACACAGTGAAAGCCAAAGAGTTTTTTGTTATGGTTCCGGGAGAGGAACCGGGAAGCAATGATATCACTTATCTGGATAAATCAAAAGTTTCACAGGCCCATTTAGAAGAAGATGCCCAGCTGGAAGATAAGCTGAGAGAAGAAAATGCGATCAAACCTTCTATCGGGGATGTTTACTTGAACTTAGACAATGGTTCGACGGCAATGGTCGTGGCTATTGAACAGGATATGGTGACATTGGGAACAGGAAACAAACTGACTTTCCATGCTTTATACAAGTCGGACAGTTGGAATTACTTGTACTCCATCAACAGTACGGATAGCTAAACTAACTAAACGAAAAAGGATGGCCGGGACACAGTTCCAGGCCATCCTTTTTGGATCATTCAAGTTCCACAATATAGAATTCCTGCAGCATAGCGTAGAAACGGGCACCATGCCCTTCTGCAGCTTCAAGGAAGTAACGTTCCGTAATGACGAAACTGCCGGATTGGCCATTGCTGATGACGTATGCATGGACGACCGGATCATCCCATTTCTGTCCTCCGTTTGCAATGCCATGGAGCTGATAGCCTTCCACCGGTTCAGTCACTTGTTCAACTTCCCGAAGATCCGGAAACTCTTCTTTTAAATCAGCTTCAACTTGATCAACCAAGGTGTCAGGGTCTATTTCCGGCACTTGTTCGATTGTCATCAACACTTCCGGATATTGTTCAGGGAGCGGTTCTTTTGTAGTAATGACATCCGGTTCATCGCCTTCACCTTTAATCATTTTGTAGCGCTCTTCATCGATGTAAATCACATAGTCTTCATTTTTTCCTTTGTTCAACTGCATTTTCACTTTCTCTTCCATGCCTTCGATATGGATGACCACTTCTTTTTCCGCTTCAAACATTTCCTCGATTGCTGGTTTTTCTTCTTCTGCCTGGGCTTTCTGTCCAGCAGCCGGAATCGCTTTTTCAGATTGCCCATTCTCTTTAAGAAGTTTGTCCCAAGAGGTTCCTATGCCGTTTTGAAAACTGAATAGCATCAATAGAATGGCGGCTGCAGCAAACAATAAGAGAACCATCATTTTTTTCATCGCTATTTGGTCTCCTTTCGTGTATTGCTATGCTATTGATTTCATCAATTTTTATTTAAAGAATAGGGTTTCTAACTTCTAAAGGAGTCAACGCCTTAGTCCGGTCAATGAATATAAAAGCGTCATAGCGGCTGGAAATTCTTGAGGGCACATAATTGCCGCGTGCTTCGTATTTAGGGTTGTAGACCACTCCGATAGCCCGGTGGCCTGTCCATCGATCAAACAACGAAAAGTTGTTGGCATCAAAAATGAGGTATTTATTGTGAGCTCCGGTGCGGTGCAGAATTTCTTCCCAGGAATTGAGGCGGGCAGGCGGAACATCCATCACCTTATAGCGAACACCCCACGCTTCCGATGCGATTACGGTCCCTTCGTAAGTGCCAAACCCTACTGCGAAAACATCTTCCGGCCGGTTTTGTTCACGGAGAACCTGCCCGACATTGAGCATGCCATCATTTCTCATATCCGTTGCCCGGGCATCTCCGATATGCGTATTATGTTCCCAGATAATGATTTTGGCATCTTTTCCATGATAATCGCGAACTTCATTGATTGCTTCCACCATATGTTCATCGCGAATATTCCAGGAAATTTCGCCGCTCTTTACCATTGCCCGGTAATAATCCTCCGCATTTTTTGTGACTAATGCATTGATTTCCAGATTCAAATCGCTTTCTTGCTCATCCCTATAATGTTCTTCGTTGGCCCGGATGGAAGACAGCAGCTTAGTGACTTCATCGATGCAAACGGTTGAGAAATTAGTAGATGAAATGGCATAGCCTTCCGGTTCACGATTAAATGGTTCAAAACAGGAAAATGCTTTTTTTGCCAGCTCTAAGTCCCCACCGGCGGGATTGGTATGAGTCAAATAATGGACAACTTCGTCCATAGATTCCCATAAGCTGTAAATGTCAATTCCATAAAATCCGGTTTTGTGGGCGCTTTGCGCATTATGCTTCTTTAACCAGCCGATAAAATTGACGATTTCTTCGTTGGCCCACATCCAGGTCGGCCAGCGGGTAAAAGCCTGCAAGACGTCATGAGGAGTTTTTTTGGCATCCCCATAGCTTTTAATATAGCGGTTTACTTGCTGGGCTGATGGCCAGTCTCCCTCTACGGCGATAATCGAAAAACCTTTTTCCTGAATCAAGCGTTTGGATAGTTCGGCTCGAACCGTATAGAATTCCGACGTCCCGTGGCTTGCTTCACCAAGCATGACAATTTTCGCGTCTCCGATCGCTTCGATAATTGGGGATAAATCTTCATCTGAATCAAAGGGACGAGCGTGTATTTTCACTGCCTCTTCCAGTGACTGTTCCACTTAAAAAACCCCTTTCTCTTCAATTACTTATTCCTATTGTTCCCGCACTGAGACGTCTGAAACAGGGCAGCGGACAAAATAAAAACACCCGCTTTCGCGGATGCTCGAGCTATTTTGCCAGGATGTCCTGGAATTCTGGATTTTTTTCAATAACGGCGCTGGTAAACGGACACTGGGCATCGATGGTTTTGCCTTCTTCACGGGCATACTGGACAACCCGCTCTACCAGTTTTTTCCCTACACCTTGGCCTTCCAGTTGAGGTGAAACTTCGGTATGGTCCACGGTCAATACATCCCCGTTTGCAACATAAGAGATAAATCCAAGTTCCTCTGAGTCTTCCATTACCACGAATCGATCGTTTTCATGTTTGATATCCATGCAGCTGCCTCCTTTAATTTTAAAGTTCCTTTTCTGTATTCCCGTTTTTATACAAGATATTCAATCTGCGGCGGATCAGCAAATGATAAATTGAATTTTCTTGTTAATAAGATCATAATGTGTGCATAAAGCCCTCAATTCAAACAGGAGAATTTCAGGTTTTTGAATTATGAAAGAGGTGGCTTATGAAGAAAATCATTCAAACGGAGCATTTATCAAAACATTATCAAAAAATCAGAGCAGTGGATAATGTTTCTTTGGAAGTAGCCGAAGGGGAAATTTATGGCTTTATTGGGCTGAATGGATCAGGAAAGACGACAACTATCCGAATGCTGCTTGGATTAATCCGGCCGACACATGGGCGCTGTTTTCTCAATAGTCAGCAAGTTAAATTGTCGAATTTCAGTTTATGGGAAAAAGTGGGCTATATGGTGGAAACGCCGTATGCTTATCCAGAACTGACCGTCAAAGAAAATTTGGATATATTTTGCCGGCTTCGTAGGATATCCGACCCTATGGCAATTTTGCGGGTGATGGACCACCTTAAATTAGCGGCATATGCAGACAAGAAAGCAAAACACCTTTCGTTAGGCAATGCCCAGCGTCTCGGAATTGCTAAAGCCCTTTTGCACAATCCCGATATCTTAATTCTGGATGAGCCGGTCAACGGACTTGATCCAGCAGGCATAGTCGAAGTGCGGGAACTGCTTCAGCATTTAGCCGTGAATGAGAATAAGACAATTTTCATCTCAAGCCATCTACTGGATGAAGTTGCAAAAATCGCCACCAAAATCGGCATCATCCACGAAGGCTGCCTGCTTCAGGAAGTGGAATCAGCCCGACTAAGCCGGCTTTTGAAACAGCGTCTATTGCTCGACTCCCGGCATAAAAAATTAGCTATATCGGCTTTGTCGGAAGCGGGAACCAACTGCTTCCTGAATGAAGAAGGATTAATCGAAAGCTATGATCAATCTGCTATTCAAAATCCCGACAATATCGCTCGTTTACTCGTCAATAAAGGATGTCCTCCAACTCGATTAGCGGTGGAGGAAGAGAATCTGGAGTCCTATTTCTTAAGGGCGATTGGCAAAAAAGGAGAGGGAGGCAGTGAATAATTTACTTACAGCATTCTGGATCGAGAATCTGAAGGTGCGCAAGTCGAAAATGATTTGGATTACTTTGGCGGCTTTTACTGTTGCTCCTTTAATGGGCGGATTTTTTATGTTCATTTTGAAAAACCCTGAACTTGCGGAACGTTCGGGATTGGTAGGGGAAAAAGCTCAAATTCTGGGTGAAGCGAATTGGCCGGCTTATTTCAGTATGTTGGCGCAAATCATTGCTGTTGGAGGCATTCTGATCTTTGGTTTTGTCACCAGTTGGATATTCGGAAGAGAGTATGCAGACCGGACCTTAAAAGATTTATTGGCTCTTCCATACCACCGCTCAATCATTGTAATTGCAAAATTTTTAGCTGTTTTTATAGCGACTCTATTATTAAGCGGGCATGTAATAATTCTGGGTATTTTAATCGGCTTTTTTATTGGGCTTCCTGGATGGTCTGCTAATATCCTAGGCAACGGCTTATACGTTCTGCTTATTACCACCCTTCTAACTATAGCGTTAAGTACACCTGCAGCTTTTTTTGCATGCTTTGGAAGAGGATATCTGGCTCCACTCGGTTTCGTCATTTTTATGGTGGTGGTGGCTCAAATTATTGCAGCAATCGGTTATGGCCACTATTTTCCTTGGGCTGTTCCGGCTTTGTATAGTGGAGTAGCAGGGGATGAGCCGGTTTTGCCGTTCGGCAGTTTGCTGGTTGTCTTAGGAACGAGTTTGGCGGGCATTGCAGCGACTTTTGGCTGGTGGTTATGGGCGGACCACCAGTAGCGTGGAGGGGGTTAAATGGGCAGATGATATATTTGAACAAATTCATGGCCAGTCCGTAAAGAGAAAAGATATTATAAATGAATTTCAAATTGCTTTTACTTTTATTGATTTCTACTGTAGTAATTTCCAGTTGTGGAACCGATAAAATAAGCGGATCGACTACGTGATTGAATCACTGTTGTATTTAATGAGGCCAATGATCAGTGGGGAGAGCAACTATCCCAAACGATGGATAACATCAATGAGGAATACGAAAAGATTTCTATTAAATAGAAGAAACATTAAAGCCGCAGCTTTCCTGCGGTTTTTTTATTGTTATTTGCGTTAAAAATTTAACAAGACAAGTATCTGGATAGTTAATGATATAGTCGAAATCTTTAAGCTGTTTCCCGCAGGAAACATTATTTTAGGAGAACTATTTTCATTAACTCGGGAAAGAAGATTGCTGTAGACCCACTCAATAGCCCTCTGGTATGCTGTTTTAGGAATGATGTTGGAGGGATAGCATGTGGAGCAAAAATACCTTGATTTAAAAATGGGCGAGCGGGGAGCCCGTCTAAGCATTATTGTGTATCTCTTTTTAGCAGCATTAAAATTAACGGTTGGCCATATAGCAGGTTCTGAAGCATTGAAAGCAGATGGACTGAACAATACTACTGATATTGTTGCTTCCGTAGCTGTTCTCGTTGGTTTAAAGATTTCCCAGCGCCCTCCGGACAAAGAACATCGTTATGGCCATTGGAAAGCGGAACCCGTTGCTTCTTTAATAGCAGCTTTTGTCATGGTAGCAGTAGGACTTCAAGTGCTATACGGTGCTACTTTGTCTGTATTTTTCCGACAAGTGGAAGAGCCGGATCCGATTGCAGCCTGGATCGGGTTGTTTAGCGCTGCCATTATGTACTTAGTATATAGATATAATAAGAAACTGGCTTTGAAAATCCAGAGCCAATCCGTAATGGCTGCGGCGAAGGACAATTTATCCGATGCATGGGTCAGTATCGGAGCCGTAATCGGGATTCTCGGTTCTCAGCTTGGATTGCCTTGGCTGGATCCGGTCGCAGCTCTAGCTGTAGGTTTGCTGATATGTAAAACCGGATGGGATATTTTCAGGCAGGCTTCCCATGATTTAACAGACGGATTTGATGAGAATCAGCTGGAAGTGTATAAGGAATCCATCTATACAGTATCCGGTGTTAAGGGAATTAAAAGCATAAAAGCACGCAAGTATGGAAACAATCCTGTAGTGGATGTCATCATACTGGTTAATTCCAAATTGGGAATAGGAGCGGCTCACGATATCTCCGAAAATGTGGAAAATGTGCTGATGAAGGAACATGATGTCATTGACGTGCATGTTCATGTGGAGCCACAGTAATGATTTTTCTGTTAAGTTGAAATGCCAACTAATGATTTTTTGAATACAAAGGAAGAGAAGGTGCTCAGTTCAAACCGGCAACCTCTCTTCCTTCTATTTTTTTATCTTTATGAAAGAGATGTTAATAATTATTAAGTTAATAGAATGATTATAAATTGTTTGATATTTTATGATAATATAAAAAAAGATTGAATTTTGGCTGGAGGAGTGAAGGTGATGGTGTTATTTTTTACATATGTTATTGCAGGGCTGGCTATCGCAATGCCAGTAGGAGCAATTACAATAGAAATGACAAAACAAGGCCTGAAAAATGGATTCATGCATGGATGGGTAGTTGGATTAGGCGGTCTCACTGTTGATTTTGTTTTAATCGTCGCTTTGTACTTTGGATTAGCTTCTCTTCTGCAGCTTCCTTTTATTCAAATACCGATGTGGCTCATTGGCGCTGTGTTTTTATTTTTAATAGGCTGGGGTTCAATTAAAAACGCCGATAGCGACATTGCGTTAGCAGGTGAGAAGTCTGCTAAATCGTTAAGCTCTTCTTATCGAAACGGATTTCTTGTGGCCATATCCCCGGGCAACATCGTATTTTGGTTAAGTGTATTTGGAGCAGTACTGACTAACTCGTATGATGCAGCAGACCCAAGCAGTTTTATAATGATCGCAACAGGTGTTTTAACAGGCATTGTATTGCACGATATAGGGTTATTGACCATTGTGGCCACTACTCGGAAAGTAATGAGCCGGTCCATGATTAAAGGGTTTTCTGTCATTGCAGGAGCTGTATTAATTGGTTTTTCCGGGTATTTTGTTTATCAGTTTTTTACTGCAATAACAGAAGCCATCTAATGGATATTTACATATCAAAAGGGTATAGCATAGGTTAAGAGGTGAGAAAATGGAAAAAAAACAACTAGCTGGAGTAGCAGTGGACCGGATTGAAAAAGTATTTGGTGAACACCCTGAGTACCGGCGGGCGCATGCGAGAGGTGTGATATACGAAGCAATATTTTCAGCAAATGGCCTTGCAAAAGAGTATACGACAGCTCCGCATCTTCAAGGCGGGGAGATAAAAGCCGTTGCACGATTTTCCCATAGTTCGCCGGATCCTACTTGGACAGATATCATGTCGCCCGTAAAAGGACTGGCCGTGCAATTTCAACTGCCTGAAGGAGAGATAACCAATATTGTAGGCGTCAATTCTCCAATCTTTCTTGCCAAAACACCGGAAGCGTTTACTAAGATTTTGGGTATTGTGACATCGTTCAAAAGAGGAAAGCCGCGTCTTCGTGAATTGGCGAAGCTGCTGATTCAATATCCGGAAAGCCGGGCTGCCATCAAAGTGATTAAGAAAATGCATGCGCCTGCCAGTTTTGCGACAGGCCGCTATCATTCAATCCATGCTTTTTACTTTATTGATCAAGAAGGTAAACGCATTCCGATCAAGTATGAATGGGAGCCGGATGCAGGAATGGAAACTTTATCGCCTAAGGATGCTGGCTCATTGCCTTTTGGCTATTATGAATGGGAAATTGAAGACCGCTTGCAGAAAGAACCTGTCAGTTTCCGGTTGAATATCGTGCTGGGGGAAGAAGGCGATCCAACGGCTGATCCGACGATTGCCTGGCCAAAAGACCGGCGCAAAGTCACTATTGGCCAATTGACTCTTACTCAGCTGGCAGAGCGTGCAGATTCACTGAAATTTGATCCGACCGTTGTTACAGAAGGAATAGAATGTTCAGAAGACCAAATCCTCAATTTTCGAAGAGCCGCATATTCCATTTCCCATGAACGGAGAAACAGCGAAAAATAAAAAACGTTGAAGCCAATTAAGGCTTCAACATTTTTTCGTTTAGTACAGTTTTCCTTGGCGGTATAAGACAGTTGTCAGTCTCATGACGGAATGGATAAAGCAATTTTGCCGAAGCGGGAAGGGGTCTCCGAAAAACTGCGGCAAAATGATATCCATCGTCGACTTCATTTTTGCCAGAAGCAGCCGGAATACTTCTTCTTCGGTATAGAACTGCGTTTCACGGCCTTGCAGCCATTCCAAATAAGATACGATAACGCCACCCGCATTGGCGAGAATATCCGGAACGATAATGACGCCTTGGTCACTTAAGTATTCATCTGCTTCTTGAGTGGTAGGGGCATTCGCACCTTCCACAATAATGCGTGCATGGATGTCCCGCATATTTCCCTCGTGGATCTGGTTTTCCAAAGCGGCGAGAATCAAGACATCAACCGGCAATGTTAGAAGCTCATCCCGGCCTTTAAGGGTTGCGGCTACCCCGGCTTGAGCTATTTGGTCCATTGTAGACGGCAAATCTCCGCGATTCGTGTTGGCAAAGGCAATCAACGCAGGAATGTCTAAGCCGTCCTCGTTGTAAAGTGTGACATTGCGGTCACTGACTGCGACAACCCGGTTATCAATTTCCGTGCTGCTATAAGCTTCCCATGCTGCAATAGAGCCTACATTGCCAAATCCTTGAACAGCCACTTTAAGCTGCCGATTTGAGTGAGCAAGGGCAGTAGCAGCGAAAGGGTTGTCCGATGCTGCCAATTCTTCCGCGTGATCCCTTACGTAGTCGGAAAACAAATAGCGGAAAGTAAAGTAAACTCCCTTGCCGGTGGCTTCTCTTCGCCCTAACGATCCGCCGTTAGCAACACTTTTTCCGGTAAAACTGCCAAGATAAGGAGAACCATGCTTGATTTTCTTGTACTCAGCCATCATCCAGTCCATTTCACGTTCCCCGGAACCTACATCCGGTGCAGGAATATCTTTGTCCGGGCCGATGACATCTGAAAAATAACGGACGTATTTGCGGCAAATCAGATTGAGTTCCTTTTCCGAATAATGCCTCGGATTCAGGATGATGCCGCCTTTGCCTCCGCCGAATGGGACATTGTGAAGCGCATTTTTTAAAGTCATCAAAAAAGCCAGATTGACGACTTCTTCTTCGTTTACGCTTTCATGAAACCGGATGCCGCCTTTATAAGGCCCTAGTGCGTCATTATGCTGAACACGGAAAGAAGGAATCCGAACTACACTGCCATCATCCAGCGGAATACGAAGGAATGATTTATGTATTTTGTTCGGAGTCGAAAGGATTGCGCTCATCGAGGTGAAGGCCTGTGTCCGCATTCTGTCTTTGAGTTCCGGCAAGAAAGTTTTGCTGTCGAGTAATGCATTCAACGAGCTCTGGATAATCGCCCGCGTCTGCCCTTCGATTTCTTCTACACCGGTTGGGTTTTCTGTTCCGGGACCAGCTGATTTAATGTTTCCATCCATTTGTCAGACACCTCCAAAATATTTTAATTATTCTCTCTATACCCATCCTGCCAGTATTTATGCACAAAAAAGCCCCCAGGCAATGAAACCAGAGGGGAGTTGCTATTACTTTTTTGCGGGTTTGCTGTGCTTAACTTCTTCATTCAAAGCTTTGAATAAGGAGAAAATCATTAAAATCATGACAAAAGAGAATGGAAGAGCTGCCACAATGATAGTATTCTGGACAGCCGCCAATCCGCCAACAGATAATAGAATGGCGGCAACGAGCGACTGTGCAATGCCCCAAAGAATTTTAATTTGGTTGCTTGGCAAAAGTGAACCGTTGGTTGATTGCATGCCAAGAACGAAGGTAGCTGAGTCAGCAGACGTGATAAAGAACGTACCGACCAGCAGTATAGCGAAAAGTGACATCGTGAAGCCAAGCGGCATTTCATTGAACATCGCAAACAGAGTTTGTTCAGTAGGGAATACAGTCAAGTCGACGCCGCTTTTTTGAATATCGATTGCTGTCGTACCAAAAACAGAAAACCAGAAAGCACCGAAAATGGTCGGTGTCAATACAACGCCAACCAAGAATTCGCGAATGGTCCTTCCTTTGGAAATCCGGGCAATGAACATACTGACAAATGGCGCCCATGAAATCCACCAAGCCCAATAGAAAATAGTCCACATATTCAGCCATGAGCGGTTTTCAGCATCTAGCGGCGCTGATTGGAAACTCAAACCGATCAAGTTTTGTATATAGATTCCAAATGTTTCAGTGAACAAATTGAGAATCAGCAAAGTCGGTCCAATAATGATGACCGCAATTAGCAGGATGATAGCCAGCACCATGTTAGTGTTGGATAAATACTTGATGCCTTTATTTAACCCTGACCAAGCTGAAGCGATAAAAAGGACAGTAACGATAAAAATGATGATAAATTGGACCCATGATTCCTGTGGCACACCGAACAGGTATGCAAGTCCGCCGTTAATTTGAGCAGCGCCAAAGCCGAGTGAAGTTGCAACACCAAAGACGGTAGCAAAAACAGCAAGCACGTCAACAAGTGTTCCTAATGGCCCTTCCATTTTCTTACCGAAAATCGGCTTCAGTGTTGATGAAATTAACGCAGGTTCTCCTTTGCGGAACTGGAAAAAGGCTAATGCCAATGCAACGATTCCGTACATCGCCCAAACATGGATTCCCCAATGATAGTAAGTGCGCTGAAGAGATTCTTTAAAAGCCTCATCGGTTCCAGGTTCAGCGGTGGCCGGCTGCACCGCGAAATGGCTGAGCGGCTCAGAAGCGCCATAAAACACAAGTCCGATTCCCATCCCTGCAGAGAACAGCATGGAGACCCAGGAGATTGTCGAGAATTCCGGCCGGTCCGTATCTTTTCCAAGCCGGATTTTTCCGTAAGGACTGATGATGATAACAAAGACTAAAATCAGAATTACTCCCATTAACATCAAGTAATACCAGCCAAAGCTTGCATCGATGAAACTGCGGATGCTGCCAGTCGCTTTTTCAAAGGTTCCAGGTGCTATGACGCCAAAGGCGACAGTCAAAATAACTAAAGCAAACGTGATGTAAAATACTTTCGAAGCTTTCTTCATAATTCCTCCTTCAGGTTTTTATAAGGCATAGTTCATAAGGTTACCGAAAATAATTGTTTGGGTCAACTAATTGCCGGAAAGCGCAGAAGTTCCTGAAAGAAGAGTTTCTTCAGTCCCATTCGTTCATCTGCTCTTCTTCGGTCACTACCCGCAAGTCGTCGGCAGTTATTGTCATGACTTCATAGTCATTCTTTTCAGCGTAAAGCTCAGCTTCTTTTTTGGTATATTTAGGAGAGCCGTCCATTTCTTCATCATAAACAATCAGAATGCCGTCTGAATTGCGCAAGAAAAACTTGTTTTTCTCGATAAATTGCCACGGCGCTTCGTATGGGCGGTTAGTCAAGCTGCGGTGGAAATCTGCATTTTCAAGAATCATTTGGTATTTTTCCTGCTTCGCTTCATTCCATTTCTTTTCCTGGTCGAGAAAAGGCGTGAGCACTGCATATTTTAATTCAGGGAATTCTTCCTGCAAATCCAAAACGACTTCTGCTGCCCATGTTTCTACCCCAAGTTGGCCGCTTATTATGACCCATTCCAAACCTTCATCCAGCAGAACACGCAAGCGATTTTCAAGCGCTTTTTTGATAAATTGAACGCCGGGGTGCTTATCGTCGAAAATTCCAAGTTCATGTTGTTTATATCCGGTAATAACCAATCGTTTCAGCATTTATAATTCTCCTTTCAAGCAGAATGCTTAGCTTATCATTTTACCTCACTCTTTCCCTTATTTGTACCCGTGCTGCCTGCTTGTGAAAACTGAAAAGTCTTACTGCTTTTGCTAACTGTGATAAGATGGGGCCATTATAAGGAGGGGGACTATATGGTAAACCTTGATGATGTAAAAAGAGCACGAAATGAGATTGCGGGGATGATCCACAAAACGCCTGTCTTAACGTCTAGTCTTTTAAATGGACGGACTGGAAACCAAATTTATTTAAAATCGGAGCATCTGCAAAAAACGGGCTCATTCAAAATACGAGGAGCTGCGAATGCAGTGAAGCAAGCTGTCAAAGAAGGGGCGGAATTCATTACAGCGGCTTCTTCCGGGAATCATGGACAAGCAGTGGCGTACATTGCCGATCAGCTTGGAGTACCCGCGGCTATCGTTGTGCCGGAAGACGCGAACCGGGCAAAAGTGTTGGCGATTGAAGGGTATAACGGAAAAGTTATTTACTGTGGGCTGACTTCGGCTGAACGGATTCCAAAAGCCACGCAATTGGCAGAAGAAAACAATGGCATCTACATCCCGCCGTATGATCATCCGCATGTAATCGCCGGTCAAGGAACGCTTGGCCTCGAACTGCTGGAGCAAGTAGCGGATCTCGATATCATTGTCGTTCCAATCGGCGGCGGTGGATTAATCAGTGGAATCTTGATTGCCATAAAAGGAATTAATCCGGATATCCGGGTCATTGGGGTTGAGCCGGATACCGCCAACGATACATACTTGTCTCTGGCGAACAAACACATCACTGCCATTTCCAGAACCTCGACAATTGCAGATGGCTTGCGCACTTCACAACCTGGACAGTTGACGTTTCCTATTTTGCAGGAATATCTGGACGATTTGGTGTTAGTCACGGAGGAAGAAATCAAAGAAGCTTTTCAATTCATGCTGGAGCGGACGAAGCAATTGGTTGAACCTTCGGGTGCTGCCGCAGTCGCTGCTATGTTGGCAGGGAAATTAGGAGTTCACGGCAAAAAAATTGCCATTGTTTTATCTGGAGGCAATGTGGATTTAAAGCAAATTCAAACGTTTTTGCCGGAATGACCGATGGATTGGTGAAGAGCCAGTCTATCGGTTATTTTTTATGGAGAAAATCCTCGTACCGTGTCTTGCATTCTAAAAATGAAAGCGTTAACATATATTTAAGTATTCTGAACATACCGACCGGTTAGTAACGGAACGCTATAAGAGACGGATGGGGGAATGATGGGATGAACGTACTGGATCTTTTCAAATTGGAAGGCAAGACGGCAATTGTAACAGGAGGCGGTCGGGGATTGGGAGCACAAATCGCTGAAGGTTTCGCAGAGGCAGGCGCAAATGTAGTTGTATGCTCAAGAAAATTAGACGCTTGCGAAGAAATCAGTGAACAGTTGAAGCAAAAAGGCGTTAAATCTCTTGCGCTTGTCTGTGATGTTACAAATCCCGAAGACGTTAAAAGAGTAGTCCGAAAAACGCTGGAGGAGTTTGGCACAATCGATATTTTAGTCAATAATTCCGGGGCTACATGGGGGGCTCCTGTCCTCGATATGCCGCTGGATGCCTGGCATAAAGTTATGGAAGTCAACGTAACCGGTACATTTCTCATGAGCCGTGAAGTGGGAGAAACGATGATCCGGCAAAAAAGCGGCAAGATCATCAACATTGCGTCTGTAGCCGGCCTTGGTGGAATCGATCCGCGCTTGATGGATACTATTGGCTACAATACCAGCAAAGGGGCTGTCATCACTTTCACAAAGGATTTAGCAGCCAAGTGGGGCCAGTTCAATATAAACGTCAATGCACTAGCACCAGGATTTTTCCCGACAAAAATGTCGAAAGCGCTGATTGAACAAGGCGGCGACCGATTGCTCGATCAGACGCCATTGCGTCGGTTTGGCACGGAAGAAGACCTGAAAGGGGCAGCAGTGTTTTTAGCTTCAAAGGCTTCGGATTATGTGACCGGAGATGTAGTGATTGTAGACGGCGGCATGCACGCCATCTGAAGCGGGAGTCCTACTGCCCGTTAAAGCGGGATAAAGAGAAACTTCAATATTAAGCGAGATAAAGAATGGCGGGGGAAAGCATGAAAGCAAAAATCAAACAGCAAAGCATACTGCTATTCGAGCAAAAGGGCTTTAGTGAGACATCCATTCAGGATATCGTGGATGTTCTCGGAGTTACAAAGGGAACTTTCTATTATTACTTTCCAAGTAAAGAGCAGCTTTTAATGGATATCCATTCAAATTATATCGACGATTTGCTGAGAAGACAGGAAGCAATCCAGGAAACCGAGATGTACAATCGGGAAAAGCTTCAAGCGATTGTGGAACTGCTGATAGGCGACATCCAAGATCATGGGCCGAGCGCCCGGGTCTTTTTCAGAGAAATGAGGCATTTGGCTTCCGAAAATGCAGAAAAAGTGAAGAAGAAACGGGAACAATTCCGGCTGAATATTGAAAAGCTGATTTCCCAGGGAATTGAGGAAGGGGAGTTTCGGAATGAAATGCCGCCTGATATTGTGGCATTCGCTATTTTGGGAGTCACAAACTGGAGTTACCAATGGTTCAACCCGAACGGCGAAATATCCGCCGAGCGTTTGGCAGCAATCTACAGCGACCTGATATTGAACGGGATTACTTAACTTGAAGGAGGAGAACAGCAGTGAATGATTTGCGGATCCATAAAATAGCGGTAATCGGAGCAGGGCAGATGGGACATCAAATTGCGATGCTATGCGCACTTGGCGGCATTCATACAGCGCTTTTTGATATTGATGAAGAAGCTTTGATAAAAGCTCGGAAAGCATTGGAAATACTCATGGGCCAGTGGGTGCTGAAACAGAAAATCACGGAACCCGAAAAAGTAGAAGCTTTTAATCGGCTGCAATTTACCAGTGACTTGGAAAAAGCGGCTGGCGATGCCGATTACGTGATTGAAGCTGTGACCGAAAAATTAGAGGTAAAGCGTGAGATTTTCAAGCAATTGGATCATATTGCTCCGAAACATGCCATCCTTGCATCAAACAGTTCAACAATCGTCAATTCATTGCTGGCAGAAGTGACAGGTCGCCCTGAGAAAGTCTGCAATATGCACTTCTTTTTTCCGCCGCTGGTCATGGATTGTGTCGAAGTGGTCATGAGCGAAAAAACATCCGAAGACACTGCACAAATTTCACTCGAATTATGCAAAAGGATCAACCGTACAGGAGTGTTGCTGCGGAAAGAAATTTCAGGCTTTGTCGCGAACCGGATTCTCGGAGCGCTTCAAAAAGAAGCAATTCATTTGTACGAAGAAGGCATTGCCGATTTCAAGGAAATTGATTTAATTGTAAAAAAAGCACTTCGGCATCCAATCGGTCCATTTGAATTAATGGATTTGTCCGGCATAGACGTGGTTTATTACGTCATGCAACAGCAATACTCGGAAACCGGAGACCCGGCGGATAAGCCTCCTGCTTTTATTGAAGAGAAAGTAAAGGCTAGGGAACTTGGCCGGAAAACCGGAAAGGGCTTTTATGATTATAAAAAAGATGAGGTGAAAGCGCCATGACACAACTGCTGAATATTGAAAAGATAGACCATTATGCGGTCATCACGATAAACAATCCACCGATGAATGTCATCGGCAATGGAGTATTCAAAGAACTGGACAAAGCGTTTCAGGAGCTGGGAAAAGATGAAGAAGTCAATGCGGTGATTATTACGGGACAAGGAGAGAAAATTTTTGCGGCCGGTGCCGATATCAAAGAGTTTCCGCAATTGATCGGGAAACAAGGAATTAAGAAGGAATTTCTTGAAACGCATGCTGTGTTAAACCGGATTGACCATTTTGAGAAGCCGGTGATTGCTATGCTGAACGGATTGACGCTCGGTGGCGGCTTTGAAGTGGCTCTGTGCTGTGATATTCGGATTGCAGAAGAGCATGCACAAATTGGGTTGCCGGAAATTACGCTTGGGCTATTTCCTGGCGGTGGTGGAACTCAGCGTTTACCGAGGCTTGTTGGAGAAGCGAAAGCAAAAGAACTGATGTTTACGGGAGAAGCGGTCTCTGCAGTGGAAGCGGAGCGTATTGGATTGGTCAATAAAGTGGCCGCCAGCGGAGAAGGTCTGGAAACGGCCCGGAAGATGGCGAATCGCATTGGCCGTTTTTCATTGCCGGCTTTGTCGCGCATCAAAAAAGCGGTTGACCAAGGCCTGGAATTGCCGCTTGACCAAGGGATTGACCTGGAAGCAGAACTTTTTGAAGAAGTCTTCCAGACTGAAGACGTGCAGGAAGGAGTAAAAGCGTTTATCGAAAAAAGAAAACCGGCATTTCAGAATAGATAAAGGAGTGAAGAATGATGGCACATGACATCACAGTAAAAGTTCGCTTCAGTGAAACCGATGCATTAGGGCATGTCAGCAATATCAGTTATTTCATCTATCTGGAAGAAGCACGGGTTGAGTTTTTTAGAGAATTGGGGCTGGAAATAACAATTGATAAATGGAATGTCATCATGATTTCAGCGAATTGCCTGTTTTACAAGCAAGCTTATTTTGATCAGCGCTTGAAAATCACTTCTTTTGTCACGAAAATCGGCAACTCCAGTTTCAAGATCGGTCATCGGATCACGGATGCAGCAACTGGCGAATTGATTGCGGAAGGGGATGCCGGAGCGGTTTATTTTGACTTTACTACGCAAAAAAGTGAACGGCTTCCCGACCATATCCGTGAAAAACTTGAGATGCATCTAAAAGAGGTGTGAAAAATGGCTGGGAGAACACGTGACACGATTCCTGTACGATCGGGGGAAGAGCTGAACAGCGTCTTGCTCCAGCAGTTTTTGGAAGAGCATATAAAAGGGCTGCCGGATGGCGAACTGAAAATCCGTCAGTTTGGTGCAGGCCATTCGAATTTGACTTATGCGCTTTCCATCAATGGATGGCAAGCAGTATTAAGGAGGCCGCCGCTTGGGCCAGTTGCGCCAAAAGCACATGACGTGGAACGGGAATTCAAAATCCTGTCTGCTCTAAATCCGATTTTTCCGGCAGCACCGAAACCGTATGTTTTCTCGCAAGATTCAGCAATCGTCGGTAGCCCGTTTTTCATCATGGAAAGGCGTTACGGCCTAGTGATTGATACAGAATTTCCAAAAGGAACAGAACCGTCAGAAGAACTGGGCCGCAAAATTTCAGAACTCATGGTGGATACGCTGGTCAAACTGCATGCCATCGATTATACCCAAACTGCATTAGCTGATTTGGCGAAGCCGGAAGGGTTTATGGAACGCCAAGTCAACGGCTGGATAGGGCGCTATGATCGTTCCAAAACCGATGATATCCCGGAAGTGGCAGACTTGTCAGCGTGGATGCTTGGGAACATTCCGAAATCGCCGGAACCGACCATCATCCATTATGATTTTAAGCTTAACAATGTGATGTTCGCAGACGATTTTTCAGAGCTTACCGGCTTGTTCGATTGGGAAATGACGACAGTGGGGGATCCGCTTGCGGATTTAGGAGCGGCGATGAGTTATTGGATTGAAGCCGATGACCCTGAACTCTTGAAAACAGGTTTTGGCAAGGCTCCCGTAACGGTAGGGAAAGGATTTTATTCGCGGAAAGAGTTTATTGCGCGTTATGCAGAGAAAAGTGGCCGGGATGTCTCAAATATCCATTTTTATTTGACATTCGCATATTTCAAACTGGCAGTCATTTGCCAGCAAATTTATTACCGGTATAAGAAGGGCCAGACATCGGATCCGCGTTTCGCCCATTTTGGCGGTTTTGTCAAAAGCCTTATTCAGCATGCACTTGCAACCGCGAAGAAAACGTAAAGGGGATTGGACGGCATGGAGCATAAAACATTGACTCACCGGGGTGGGAGCTTTTTATATGAAGAAACAGACGCGAAGTCGGTTTTTACACCAGAGGATTTCACGGAAGAGCATACGCTGATTGCAAAGACTGCTAAGCGGTTTTTAGAAACTGAAGTGCGCCCCCGTAATGAACAAATCGAGCAGCAGGATTTTGGAGCAGTTAAAGAGCTGCTTGAAAAAGCCGGCGCACTTGGGCTTTTGGCGCATAGCATACCAGAGCGATATGGAGGCCTGGGTCTCGATAAAATAAGCAAAGGCATTGTCGGGGAAGTGTTGGGGGCAGCAGGAAGCTATAGTGTAGCGCATTCAAATCATACGTGCATTGCGACATTGCCCATTACCTATTTTGGAACAGCGGAGCAAAAAGAAAAATATCTGCCAAAGCTTGCTTCAGGAGAATTCATCGGAGCCTATTGCTTAACCGAACCGAATGCGGGGTCGGATGCCTTGGCGGCAAAGACCACTGCAAAGCTTAACGAAGCTGGGACCCATTACATACTGAATGGCATGAAAATGTTCATCACCAATGCGGCATTTTCCGATACATTCATCGTGTACGCAAAAGTGGATGGCACGGCATTTACAGCGTTTATCGTGGAAAAAGATTTTCCAGGTTTATCGCTTGGAGCGGAAGAACAGAAAATGGGCATCAAAGGCTCATCCACCAGGACAGTGATTTTTGACGATTGTGAAGTGCCCGTTGAAAACCTTCTTGGGGAAGTTGGGAAAGGGCATGTCATTGCCTTGAATGTGCTGAATCTCGGACGCTATAATTTAGGGTCTGCAACGATGGGGGCAGCAAAATACGGCCTAGAGCAAACGGTCACATATACGAAAGAGCGCCACCAGTTTGGCAGAGCCATTGCCGACTTTACAGCGACTCAGGAGAAAATTGCCGATATGGCGCTCCGCATTTATGCTTCTGAATCGCTCCAATACCGGACTGCTGGTTATTTAGAGGAAGCGCTTGGCGGATTATATGAATCCGAGGACCAGGGGCTCGTGGCGAAACGGATGACGGAATATGCCACTGAATGTGCTGTCTGCAAAGTGTATGGTTCCGAGACGCTTGATTATATTGCCGATGAAGCGCTGCAATTGCATGGAGGCTACGGTTTTATCAAAGAGTATAAAATTGAGCAAATGTACCGCGATTCGCGCATCAACCGGATTTTTGAAGGGACCAATGAAGTGAATCGCCTGATCATTCCAGGCAATCTTCTAAAAGCAGCTGTGAAAGGCCAAGCACCGCTTACAGAAGCGGTCAAACAGGCACTGTCAGAACTCAAGTCGCCGAAAGTGGAGTCGATTGGCGTTATTTCCCGGGAAATAGAGGCGGTCCGTGCCATACGGCGAGTGTTTCTGCTATGCGCAGGAGCTGCCTACGAGACATATGGAAGCGCACTTAGTGAAGAACAGGAAACATTGATGAAACTTGCAGGCATTGGCATCACCCTGTTTGCAGTAGAATCGGCCGTGCTCAGAACAGTAAAATCCGTTAAAGCACAAGGTGAGGAAACAGCGGCCTTTAAAATACAGCTGGTAAAATCGCTGGTGGATGATGCGTTATTGGAAGTGGAAATGAATGCCCGAAAATTGCTTCAAGGAACTGTTTCAGAAAAAGGTCTTCACGACAATGTACGGATGCTTTCGGGTGAGCTGAGCCGATTGCAGCGGGCAGGCGGAAAAGCGGCAAAACGAGCCATTGCAGAAAAAATACTGTCTGCAGAACAATATATTTCCTAGGAGGAACATGGATGAAAGTTATAAAATTTGAGAAGTTTGGCGGTCCGGAGGTCTTGCAGTGGACAGAAACCGCCAAGCCTCAGCCGGCAGAAAATGAAGTGCTGATCGAAGTGAAGGCGAGCGGCGTCAATTATGCTGATACCGCAAGGCGCGAAGGGAAATATGTAGTGCCGACGAAGCTTCCGTATGTGCCCGGATCAGAAATAGCCGGCGTTATTGTGGAAACCGGAAGCGGCGTAAGAAAATTCCGGAAAGGAGACCGGGTGGTGGCGTTGGTTGAATCCGATGGCTACTCTGAATACGTCGCAGTAAATGAACGGATATTAACGCCTATCCCGGACGGGGTGGATGATGAACAAGCGGTCGCTTTGCCGCTTCAAGGCTTGAGCGCTTATCACATCTTGAAAACGATGGGGCGCCTGGAACCGGGAGAAAGTGTCTTGATCCATGCGGCTGCCGGCGGAGTGGGCACGATTGCGGTTCAGCTCGCGAAGCTATTCGGAGCGGGAAAAATCATTGCGACGGCAAGTACCAAGGAAAAGCTTGCCCATGCTAAATCCATGGGAGCGACACATCTAGTGAATTACTCCGAAGACGGCTGGGTGGACAAAGTAAAAGAAATCACTGAAGGCAAAGGCGTCGACGTAGCGCTTGAAATGGTCGGCGGTGAAGTATTCAATCAGACAGTAAAATGTCTTGCTCCGTTCGGCCGGCTGGTGATTTTCGGTGCGGCCAGCGGCGAGCAGGCAACGTTCCATCCCGGCCAGTTGATGCGGAAAAACCAGTCCGTTATCGGCTTTTTCCTGCCGCAGATCATGCGCAAACCCGAATTGTTCCAAAGCAGCTTTAAAGAATTGCTTGGCTACATGGCGAACGGCGATTTGAAACTGACAATCGGCGGGACTTATCCGCTTGAAGAAGCAGCAGAAGTACATCGATTATTGCAAGGGCGAAAAACCATCGGCAAACTGGTGTTAAAACCGTAATTTCTGGAAAGAAGGGGTTACATGCTTGACCAATTAGGGATTGAGGCTGTCCGCATCGATTTGCCATTCCGCTTGAACCATGTTAATTGCTTTATGGCAGAAGATGAGACGGGCTGGACGATTATCGATGCTGGATTGAACAATGACTATACAAGAAAGTTATGGGAGCAGACCATTGGAAAGCGGAATGTGACGAATTTGCTGATTACCCATTACCATCCGGATCATTTTGGATATGCCGGAGGACTTCAGGAAAGGACGGGAGCAAAAGTGTCAATGACGAAGACAGATGCCGATTTGGGTCTGTCTTCTTGGCAGTCTCGTTTTTTAGAGACGATGCCTGAGCATTACAGCATTTCTGGAGTGCCGGATGAGATGTCAGAACAACTGGCAGGCAATACTGCAGGTTTTCAAGAGCTTGTAAATCCGCTGCCGAAAATTGGCCACTATTTCGAAGAAGGCGAAAAAGTCCGGATTGGGCTCTTTGAATATGAAGTAATCTTTGTGCCAGGCCATTCAGACGGCATGGTTTGCTTTTATAATAAAGATAAAAATGTGCTGCTTTCCGCAGACCATATTCTTCCGAAAATCACGCCGAATATTTCTTATTGGTACCATGGAAATAAAAATCCGCTGGCATCTTATTTAGCATCCTTAGACAAAATGAAAAAACTGGATGCTGAATTTGTGATCCCGTCGCACGGCAAGCCGTTTTACGGCGCCAATAGCCGTATTGAGGAATTGAAGAGACATCATAGCGAGCGGCTCGAAGAAACGTTCGATGCAATTCAAGCAGCTTCGACAGTCTACGAAACATGTGAACGGCTTTTCAAGCGGCCATTGACGGTTCATGAAATGCGTTTTGCGGTAGGTGAAACCTTGGCTCATTTGGAGTTTCTGCGTCATGCAGGAGAATGTGAACGGGAAATAGAGAATAAAGTTTGGCGATACAGAAGCTGCTAGCGGAAGCTGTCCAGCCGGAACAATGCTGATATAAAAAGGCATACCTGTTTAAAAAAGGCTTTTAAAGGAAAAAGCATCCTGAGAACTGTTAAACTGAAGATAGAGTAAGTTGATAACAGAGGAAGGGTGATGTAAGTGAAAGCATTTGTCATAGAATCTGGTGAATTGAAAGTGAAAGATATGAAGGAGCCGGAATTGAAAGCCGGCGAAGTGGTGGTTGGGTTAAAGACCGCAGGCATTAATCGGCGCGATTTAGGGCTGCCGAAGCGTTATGGCAACCGGCCGGAAGCACTCATCATCGGCTCTGATGGAGCAGGCATTATTGAAGCGGTCGGAGAAGGAGTCAGTGGACTCTCCGTTGGAGATGAAGTGATCATCAATCCGGCGCTCCGTTGGTATGAGAATAGTGAAGCGCCGCCAGCCGAGTTTGACATTCTGGGGATGCCTGATCACGGAACATTTGCTGAAAAGGTAGCGTTGTCTGCGGAACAAGTTGAGAAAAAGCCTGGGTATTTATCGTGGGAAGAAGCCGGTTCTTTGGCGCTGGCAGGCTTGACAGGATACCGGGCGTTGTTTACAAAAGGCGCAGTGAAAAAAGGGGAGACGCTTTTTATTCCCGGTGCCGGCAGCGGTGTCGCAACGTATTTGATTCAATTTGCTAAAAATGAAGGTGCTCGGGTAATTGTCACGTCAAGAAGCGATGAAAAAAGAAAACACGCACTTGAAATCGGGGCGGATCGTGCCATTGCGACAGACAGCGACTGGAAGCAGGAACTGGCGGATGAAACCATCGATCTCGTGATTGACAGTGTCGGTGCAGCAACATTCAACCGGTCGTTGGATGTCTTGAAAAAAGGCGGCCGCATTGTCATTTTTGGTGCTACAACGGATGACAACGTCGATTTTAATCTTCGCAGTTTCTTTTACGGGCAATACCAATTGTTCGGTTCAACAATGGGCAGCCGCGAAGAACTGCGCGACATGCTGGCGCATATGGAAAAACACAATACGCATCCAGTGATCGACCAGGTTTTTGATCTGGAAAATGCGCAGGAGGCGTTTGACCATTTGAGCCGTGGAAAACAATTCGGCAAAGTTGTTTTGCACATTAAATAATGTTCAACTTTTGAAACTTTTCAGCCAGTCAGCCGTAAGTATATTATTAGAAAAAGACTGGAGATGAATGTAATGGAGAATACCGGTTTGAAAGTACTTGTCCATGCCAGTGCGTTCTTTGCCCCATTTTTGGTGCCGTTTATTGTGTTTCTCATTACCGAAGACCGTGAAGTGAAAAAGTTGGCAATCCAAGCTTTGCTGTTTCAAGTTGTGATGAGTGTCTTGTTGTTTATTTCGTTCTTGCTGATGTTTGTGGTCATTGGAATTCCGATGCTAATCATCTTCGGTTTAATGACAGTTATTGTGCCGATTATGGGCATTGTCAGAGCATTGAACAACGACAAATTCGATTATCCGATTGTTGGATCTTGGTACCAATAAAAAAGAGCCCTTTTAAGGGCTTTTTTGTGGGAAACTTCTCCAGAGTCGTGTTTTTGCCACTACTGGTCATATTTTACGAGTAATGAGTCGTATTTTATCTGTTACTGGTCGTATTTTTAGATGAATGAATCGCATTTCTAAAACCAATAGAAAACCCGGCCATCGATGAGTATAGATGGCCGGGTTTTCTATTATTCGAGAATATAAGCCAAAGCTTTAATCGCCTGGTCGACAGTCTCGACGGTGGCGCTTGCTTTGCGCGACAGTTCCTTAAGTGGATGGTGCAATTTTTCTGGACGGATCAGAATCAGCGGTTTGCCGGATGCAATTGCGCTGCTGGCATCCATTGCTGTGTTCCATTGTTTGTACTGCTCGCCGAAAAGGGCAATGACGAGATCTGCTTTATGGATCAGGACGCCGGTCCGCAGGTTATTGAAGCTTGAGGCGGCTTCGTCTTTGAAAACAGCATTCGGCTGTTCACCTAGAATCTCCTCGCCGATGTTGTCAGAACGCTCATGGTCTTCCATCGGCCCCACAAAGTCGACCGGCAACTTTAGCGCCAGTGATTTTTTCTTGATTTCCTCGCGCCACGAACTATGAATTTCTCCAGCAAGATAAACAGTTAATCGCATGATGCTACCTCCCAAAATCCATTTCCTTCAGTGTATCATAAGACGGGAATTGGGAGGGCATCTATCAGATTATTTGGCGCTCTTTGCGCTCTACCGGAATCAATGAAAGCACATTTTCTATTTTGAACGTGCGTTTTTTGTTCCGGAGAAAGCAATATGCTTGAAACGAGTCGCCGCTTACTTTTAAAATTTTTATGCGGCGTTTGCTGAAGCTTCCATCGTTCGCCATATACATCATATCGATTAGCTGCTGATGCTTAAAAGCTTTAAGAATCTGTGCTTTCATCAATTTTCACTCCCTTAATAGAACGTTTGTTCCTATTATAATCCTAAAAATTGTAGAAAACAAGCAAATCGTTTTCATGTATAATGGAACGAACATATATTCTTTTCAATGAAGAAAGGGGCATGACCATGAAATTTTTCCATACCGCTGACTGGCATTTAGGCAAACTTGTCCAAGGCGTTTATATGACAGAAGAACAGCGCTTTGTTTTAAATCAGTTTATCGCCGCGATTGAAGAACAGCGGCCCGACGCAGTGATCATTGCGGGAGATTTATATGACCGGGCAGTTCCGCCGACGGAAGCTGTCAATCTGCTGGATGAAGTACTGGCGAAAATTGTTTTGGAACTGAAGACACCTGTATTTGCTGTAGCCGGAAACCATGATAGCCCCGGACGTTTGAATTTTGGAAGTCGGGTCATGAAGATGAACGGCATCCATATCGCCGGCCATTTCCAAAAAGAGCATGAACCGATCGTATTGGCCGATGAATTTGGGGAAGTGCATATTCATTTGATTCCTTATGCAGATCCATCTCAAGTCCGCCATACGCTTGGCCTTCCGGACATTAAATCACATAACGATGCGGCAGAAGCCATCGTAGAAAATATAAAGCAAAGACTGAATCCTGAAGCACGCCATATTGCAGTAGGACATGCATTTGTGACGCCTCACGGAGAACAGCAGGAAAATACCAGCGATTCGGAGCGCCCGTTGTCGATTGGTGGAGTGGAACATGTCGATGCCGGCCATTTCATGGGATTCCATTACACGGCGCTCGGACATTTGCACCAAGCGCATCATGTGCTGAATGAAACCATCCGCTATGCAGGCTCACCATTGAAGTATTCAATTTCAGAAGAGCGGCATCAAAAAGGATTTCTTATCGTTGAAATGGATGGCAGCGGCAAAGTCGCCGTTGAAAAGCAATTGCTTAATCCAAATCGGGACATGCGGACAGTGGAAGGGTTTATGGAAGATATTCTGAGCCATGAGACCAATGAAGATTATGTATTTGTGAAGCTGCTCGATGAAACGCCGATTTTGTATCCAATAGAAAAGATCCGGTCGGTTTATCCGAATGCGATGCATGTTGAACGAAAAAGCTTTGGCCGGACAACTGGCAGAGGCGGTGTGGAATCACGCCGCGAAATGGATCCGATGGTTTTATTCAATGCTTTTTACGAAGAAGTCAAAGGAGAAAAAGCGACGGAAGAAACTGAAGTGATTTTCAAAGAAGTGCTTCAGGAGTTTTTGCGCGAAGAAACTGACGAGAAAGAAGGGGTAAAACAATGAGACCCTTAAAATTGAAGTTGACTGCATTTGGACCTTATAAGCACACTGAAACAATTGATTTCGCTGATTTAAAAGGCAATCAGCTGTTTGTCATTTCCGGCAGTACAGGTTCGGGGAAAACAACGATTTTTGATGGCATCTGTTTTGCTTTGTACGGTGCTGCCAGCGGTTCAGACCGTGCTGAAACGCGCCATTTAAGAAGTGATTTCGCGGAAGATGGAACTCATACCTGTGTTGAAATGGAATTCGAAATACATAAAAAAACTTACCGGATTCTGCGCCAGATGAGCCATGTCAAAGCAGGGAACAAAAGTGCGACAGGTGAGCGCTATGAATTTTTCGAGATGACGGAAACCGGGGAAATCCCATGCGTAGAACGGCAGATCGTATCGGAAATCAACCGGAAAGTCGAAGAAATCATTGGGCTGACGCAAAATCAGTTTAGCCAAATTGTGATGCTGCCGCAAGGCGAATTCCGTAAACTGCTGACTTCTGAGACAGATAATAAGGAAGAAATTCTGCGGAAAATCTTTAAAACTGAGCCTTATAAAATGATCACGGAACGATTAAAGCAAAAAAGAGATGGGGCATCCAAAGCCCTTCAACTGGAAGAACAAGTTTTGGCGGGGCACGTAGGCCGCATCAAAGGGCAGTTGACTGAACGTGATTCTGAGCTGTTCGAGCTGTTGAGCCGCGAACATTACAACGTTAATCAAGTGCTGGCAGGACTTCAAAGCGAGTCAGCCTTTTATCAGGAAAAGGTGCTTCAAGACGAACAATATTATTTAAGCGCCTATAAAAAGCATGATGAGAAACTGAATGCTTTCCACGAAGTGAAAAAATGGAATGACCGCTTTAGTGAGCTGAAAGAAAAAACGCAGCGCCTCGAAAAAGCGAAAGAACAGCTGCCGGCAATTGCCGACCAAGAACGGCACCTGCAAAACGCTGAACGGGCGAGTTTTATTGAAGGAATAGAAAACTTATATAAAGAGCTGGAAAAAGAAGCAGCGCAGAAACAACTTTTATTGGAGAATGCACTGAAAAGTGAACAAATGGCACAAGAGAACTTAGCGCAAGCAGAAGCTGCTTTTGAAATAGAAGAAAAACGAGAAGTTGAACGCCAGCAAGTTCGCCAGCAAGTGATCGAGTTCGAGAAATTATTGCCGGCTGTACAGGAATTGGATGGAAAAAAGGCGCAGCTGCAACAACTTCAACTTGCGGCCCAAAAATCTGAAAGAAAACTTCTGGCCATGCAAAACCAATGGCATGCTGAAAGAGAGGCTTGCAAGTCACTGGCCGAAAAGATGGCAGCTTTTGATCAAAAGCTCGAAACCTTTGATGACAAGAACCTAAGGCTTACTGCCCTGAATGAACAATGCCGTGTACTGAAGGAACTGCTCACTGTTGAGAAGAATTGGCTGCAGCAGCAAGAAGAGCATCAAGGGAAAGAAACTGCGTACCAAGAAGCGGCAAAAGAGTATATCCACCTTGAATCCGCCTGGTTCGCCAACCAAGCGCAGGTGTTGGCTGCTGCTCTTGATCATGGAGATGCTTGTCCGGTATGCGGCAGCCTCGACCATCCAGACAAGGCCGGTGGCGCACATCACATAGCAGTTTCAAAAGAAGAATTGGACCGCGCAAAAGCCGCAAAGGATATAGTGGACGGCAAATACCGGGATGCCTTGGCGAAATTGAATGCTTTGGCTGAGCAGCTTGAGCAGAAAAAAGAAGAAGCGAAAAAAATTGGTTTAGATCCGTTTTCGGCATCCGCTGATTATCCGAAAACGGAACAAGAGAGAAGTTTGTTGGAACGGGAAGTGGCCCTGCTGCTGGCAGACAAGAAGAACTTGCGTGCCTTAAAAGAGAACTTTGCCAGCCAAACAGCACAAGCTGAAAAGCTGGAAGTTGAGAAAAACTTGCTTACTGAAAATGTGCAAAAACAGCAGGCGGCATTCGAGACAGCAAAAGCGGTTTTCGAGCAGGGATTGCGGACCATTCCGGAAGAAGTTCGGATACTGTCTGTACTGCAGGAAAAAATTAGCCAGGCTATCGCGAATAAAGGACAGCTTGAAAGCCTTTGGCGGAAAGTTCAGCAAGGTCTTCAAGAAGCGAAAGAACAGTTTACCTCTGCAACGGTAAGTGTACGGCACGCGCGAAATGCTGCTGCAGAAAGTCTGCAGAAAACTAGCAATGCCGGTCAGCAATTTGAAGAAGCACTGCAAAAATCCGGCTTCGATTCGGAGCAGTTCTATCAGCAAGCCAAACTTTCAGAATCAGGACGGAACTCTTTAAAGGCATCAATTCAGAACTTTAAGCAAAACCTCCATACATTAACGCAACAAGTAAAAGAATTGCAGGAAATGCTTTCTGGACGGGCAAAATCCGATTTGAGCCTGCTTGAAGCTGAACTTAGCCAATTGAAAACAGAGTACGAAGCGGCACTGACAATTTGGAACCAGTCGAAAGATTACAGAGTTTCAGCACTCAGTTTGGCAGAAAACATTGCAGAAGCCCATGAAAAAGCAGAACAGGCTGAACAGCAATTCAACCGCATTGCGGACTTGCACGATATGATCCGCGGACAAAATGGCATGCGGATTTCGTTCGAACGGTATTTGCAGATTGAATACCTGGAACAGATTATCGAGTCAGCGAACGAACGGCTGAAAAATCTGTCGAACGGCCAATTCTATTTGATTCGCAGCGACCGCCAAGAAGCCCGCGGCAAGCAAAGCGGCCTTGGCCTGGATGTATATGACGCCTATACCGGACAGACGCGCGATGTGAAAACCTTATCGGGCGGCGAGAAGTTTAATGCATCGCTGTGTTTGGCACTGGGCATGGCTGATGTAATCCAAAGTTTCCAAGGCAATGTGGCGATCGATACCATGTTCATTGATGAAGGGTTCGGCTCGCTTGACGAGGAATCATTGAATAAATCAATTGACACGCTGATTGACTTGCAGAAGTCAGGACGCATGATCGGGGTCATTTCGCATGTCCAGGAGTTGAAAGCGGCGATACCAGCCATTTTGGAAGTGAGAAAATCGAAAGAAGGCTTTAGCCAGACAAAATTCCTGCTTAAATAACAAAATGAAGTTATCATCTCTTCTTCCTTTGTTTAAAGAGCCATTGAATGGTGAATGGTAACAATAACAGGGAATTTTCGGAAGGAAGATGTGGGTGGATACGCTTCTTTATTTTGGATTTACAGCAGCCTATACATTGATTCTGGTGTGGGCATTTGCAAAGCAGCAATCTAGGAATTTTATGGCCTTTATATACCTGGTGCTGTTCGGCCTAATTTATGACAATGGCATTATCGCGATTGGCAAGTTTATCGGGGAAGGGCCATTGCTTGAAAACTTGAATTTACTGCGCTTTTGGAGCCATGCTTTTTTGACTCCGACGCTTGTGCTGTTTTCATGGGGAGCATTAAATTAGGCTGGAATTGGCTGGGTAAAGAAAAAAGCAGTTTTTGCAGCTGCCGTGATTTACACGGTAGCGCTGATTATAATCGAGGTTACCCTTGAAGCTTGGGGCCTGGAACTGGAAGCCGAGCAGCAGTATGGTGTACTGCGATACGCATCGGCTGAACCAGCCGAAGGTCCGCCGACTATGATTTTGCTGGTTACAGTAGTATTGATTGCAGCAGGAATTCTGTTATGGAAAAAAGCTGGATGTCAATGGATGCTGATCGGCGCGGGTCTTATGACAATAGGCAGTGCTGTGCCGATTCCAGTAGACAGCTCAGCTGTAACGAATGCTTTTGAATTGATATTGCTGTTTACATTGGTATGGACAAAAGTTCATCTGGAGTCAGAAGAACGAAATTAAAGGAGCCAAGAATATGAAAAATTTTTCTTTTAAAACACGGATGATTTATTTCGGAGTAATCGCTTTTGTCAGTTTGGCATTTTTCGCTCTGCAATTATATGCGCATCTGAATGGTCCAGGAGGAACCGGCTCGGTCGTCTTGCTGATTTTATGGGGAATAATGGTTGTCTTTGGGATAGCCGGAATCGTTTATAGTGTGGCCAAAAAGGACCGTCATCCAAAGTGACGGCCTTTTTTATTTTGCAGAAAAAACGGAATAAAGTGGATACTTTGGATTCGTGGGAAATTTGGAAAAGCTATGGTAAAGTTTAAGAAGATTTCAAAATCAGGAGTGAAAATGATATGACGAAATTGCTGAATCCTCAAGAAGTAATTGGATTGATTGATCAAGAGGCGGACATTATTATTCCCATCGCAAATGGCGAACCGGTCCGTCTGCTAGATATATTGGAAGAAAACGTGGACAAATTACAGGGCGTGAAAATTCATCAGATGCTGGCTCTGCGTAGCCGCCCATATATCCAAGGTGAATACGAGCAGCTTAAGCACGTTTCCTATTTTCTGAGCGGCGCAACCCGAAAAGTCTATCAGCAAGCGAAAATGGAGCTTGTTCCCAATAATTTCCATGAAGTTCCGCGCATGCTTCAGAAAGTGACAAAAATGTCGATGATTATGACGGTAGCTTCTCCAATGGATGAGCATGGCTACTTTACATTCGGTACACAAGCGGACTACGTCTCAGAGTTTGTCGGCAAAGTGCCATTTATCTTGGAGGTCAATGATCAAATGCCAAGGACTTACGGACGCAATCAAATCCACATCAGCCAAATTGCCGGCTTTGTGGAACATAATGCGCCATTGACTGAAGAACAAACGGCTGCGGTGAGTGATAAAGATTTATTGATCGCTGCCTCCGTCATCGAAGACATTAAAGACGGCGATACGCTGCAAATTGGAATCGGTTCTGTGCCAAATGCAGTCATCTCGATGTTGAAGGACCATCGCCATCTCGGCATCCATACGGAAATGCTTCCGGACGGCATCGTAGATCTTGTTAAAGCGGGAGCAGTCGATGGTACTCGGAAGTTCACGAACCCGGGAAAAATTGTGGCGACGTTCGCGTATGGATCAAAGAAATTATACGACTTTATCGACAACAACCCGGTAGTCGAATTCCTGCCGGTGAGCATTGTGAATGATCCGCGTGAAATTGCTAAAGAAAAAAATATCGTTTCCATTAATGCGACGACTGAAGTGGATTTGTTTGGGCAATGCGCTTCCGAAACCGTAGGCGGAAAATACTATTCTTCAAGCGGTGGCCAAATCGATTTTGCACGGGGTGTACGGTTTGCGGAAAACGGAAAAGGTTATATCTGCATGCAGTCCACTGCTAAAAACGAAACCATTTCACGGATAAAATTGCAACTCGCACCGGGATCAGTAGTGACGACCGGAAAAAATGACGTTGACAGCATTGTAACGGAATACGGCATCGCACGTCTCCATGGTGTGTCCATATCAGAACGGGCTAAACGGCTGATTGCCATCGCCCATCCAAATTTCCGAGAAGAGCTGCTGTTTGATGCGAAAAAGAACGGTATTATAATTTAATAGAACAAAAAAGGAGTTGTTCCAAAAGTAATTTGGGACAACTCCTTTGCGACGAAGCTAGCGAAGCGATGCAGAAACAGGAGCAATAGTATTAACTTACGCTTTATTAGAAGCAAGGGGCTGTCCAATAAGTCTAATAACAGACTTATTGGACAGCCCTTTTTCATATGAACAACTAGGCAGGCTTCTTTACTAAGGACAATAAATCATATATACTTACCTAAGTAAGTAATTTAAAGGGGATGCTTATGCAGAATTTACTGTTCCATGAAATTCATCAGCAGTCACGATTGTCAGTTAAAGAAGTAAATGAGGCGTTGAAAGAATTTGATTTGTATAGTTCCCAGTGGTCGATTCTTTTTTGCTTAAAGCAATTCAGTTCTATGACGCAAAAAGAAATCTGGCAGTATTTGAATGTAGAAGCTCCCACGGTTACGAGAACTTTAACGAGGCTGGAAGAAAGTGGATGGGTTATCCGGAAAGAAGGAACAGATAAGCGGGAACGCATCGTTCAATTGTCCGCACGGGCAGAGAAAGTTGTCCCGAAAATCGAAAAGCGGGTTTTAGAAGTGGAAGAGAACCTGGTTTCTTCTTTATCGGAAGATGAGCAGAAGCTTCTGATTGAATTGCTTAAAAAAATAAAGAAATAAGTGTCAGTAGAAAAGGATGTAACGAATGACTGAAAGAAGACCTATTTGGACAAAAAGTTTTATCAATATATCAATAAGTACGTTTTTTATTTTTATTGTATTTTATGCTTTATTAACGTTTATCCCCATTTATGTTCTGACTGACATGGAAGGCACTGCAACACAAGGAGGCTTAGCTGTATCAGCTTTCTTGATCTCAGCTATTATCATGCGCTTTTTTGCAGGTTTGATTTTGGAGAAATACGGAAAGAAAAAGATTTTGGTTATCAGCGTACTGATGTTCACCATCAGCACCATTCTCTACGTTTTCATAGGAGGGTTCACAGCTCTATTGTTTCTGCGTTTTTTCCATGGCATCTGGTTTGGCTTAGTAACTACAGTTGCCGGTGCGATTGCAGCGGATATCGTACCGCCGGAACGCCGTGGCGAAGGGCTGGGCTATTATGGGATCGCTATGAACCTGGCTATTGTAGCGGGGCCTTTTATCGCGTTAACTTTACAGCCCTTTATGGCTGCACGAAGCATTTTTGCTGTTCTCGGGGTCATTATGGCCATCGGGTTCTTCTGTGCTTTATGGGTTAAGGTAGACGAAACTCCGATAGCAGCCAAAGAAGAAAAGCGCAAACTGGGATTCAATGATTTTGTAGAGAAAAAAGCAGTGCCCATTGCAAGCGTCAGCTTTTTTGCTTCATTTGCCTATGCCAGTATCATCTCATTCATCTCAGTATATGCAGCATCGTTGGGCTTGATCGAAACGGCCAGCTTTTTCTTTGTGGTATACGCAGTGGCTATGCTGTTAGTCAGACCTTTTAGCGGTCGGCTTTTCGATTCGGTAGGACCCAATATTGTGATAATCCCTTCTCTGATCATGTTTGCCGTTGGCCTGTTTGCGCTTAGCCAAACCGAATCTGCATGGATGTTCCTGCTATCCGGTGCCTTAGTCGGAATTGGTTACGGCACATTGCTGCCAAGCTTTCAGACGCTGGCCATTCAAGCAGCCGACAAACACCGGAGCGGTTATGCGACAGGTACGTTTTTTGCTTTATACGATTTCGGAATTGCCATCGGTTCCATTTCGCTCGGAATCATTGTCGCAGCATTCGGCTATTCGAATTTATACTTAATACTGTCTGTTTTTGTTTTATGCACCGTCTTCTACTATATGTGGATCATGAAAAAGCAAAAAACTGCAGCCAGCTAAGAAAAGCGGAAGCACCCGTGTAGATTCGACGGGCATAAGACGATTCGGCGAAGCGGCATGTTTTCAGCCGCACAGTCGAAGTGGCTTATGACCCTAGAATCTGGGTGCTGCAGCTAGACAGCTTAAAAAGCGGAAACGGCTGTTCAGGTTCGACAGGCAAGAGATGGACCAAAAGCAGTTTGGGCCGTCTCTTTGCGACGAAGCACGAAGTGCTGCAACGCACTTTCATGTCTCGAAGCTAGCGCAGCGATGCAGAGACAGGAGCAATAAGGGGTTTAGGCGGACCCGCGAAGTGGCGTTCTTTGCCACACAGCTGGATTGACTTATGACCTGAGAACCTAGCCGTTGGAGCTAGGCAGCGCAAAAAACCAAGCGTCTAGTGCTTAAGAAGCTTTAAATTTTATACTTTCTTAAAATCAAAAACAGGCATCCCGCGTATCGGGATGGCTGTTTTTTATTAAATAACATTTAATGTGACTTCTCCAATGCCTTCATAGCTGGCAGTGTAGACGCCTTTTTCCAATTTATGAGGAAGAATGAAAGTGCCGGATGAAACAGACATGCCTTTTTCAAGCTTCAAGCCATGTCCCTCCAATTCAGTTATGAGCCATTTTACAGCATTTACGGGATGGTCCAGGACCGCTGAAGAATTAGCAGATGCGATTTCTTCCCCGTTAAAGCGCAAGGTTCCTTTGAGATCTGTTAATTGTTCGTACGTCAAACCTTCTACTGGTTTTCCGGCAATAATCTTTCCAGCTACTGCACTGTCTGCGATAACTTGCCCTAGAGTGATTTTAGGGAACCAGTCCTCGAAACGGGAGTCGGGCACTTCGATGCCAGGAGCAACTAGTGTTTTCTCTAGAATAGTTTGAACATCGTCTTCCACGGATAAACCTTCTTTAATAAGAAAAATCAATTCAATCTCGATTAAAGGAGAAGACATCGCTTCCAGGCTAACGGTTCCGCCGCTTAATGCTGAAGTGGTCAAGGCACCGTATAAAGGTGTCTCTGAACCAAATAATTTTTGAGTTTCGGGGCTGGTTAAACTAATTTTATAGCCCGCCAGCTGTTCATCGGCTTCGACTGCTTTTTTAGCTGTCAACATGTGCTGAAGTTTGTAAGCATCGTCTTTTTTCAAAAAAGCGGGAATCAGCTCTTTTGCGATTTGTTTATTATGTAAATAAGCGTCGTAAAGAATATCGGCCATTTTCTGGCTGTTGAAGTCAATGGATTCCATATTGGATATCTCCTTTCGAATCTTTTGAATAATCATACCATTTGAATTGTTATTTTGAAATAGATATTAGTTGGGAATAGCTCAAGATCAGTATATAAAACCAACTTCCTTAAAAAAAAAAAATCCGTTGCCTTTAAAAGACAACGGATTTGTTCGTTATAATACGTAAAGAAAAACAGATAAGAAATGGCATAGGCTGCCAAGCAAGATGAAAATATGGAATATTTCATGGAAACCTAAATACTTTGAAGATAGGAAGCCAGGTTTTAAACCATAAATGATGCCGCCGACTGTGTACAAAAGACCACCTACAATCAGCAACATCAATCCTGGAAGAGGCAAACTGTCAGCAAGCGGAACAACGGCGAAAATAATAATCCAGCCCATGGCGATATATAAGGCTGTGGAAAGCCAGCGCGGCGAATGGAACCATACCATTTTAAAGAAAATGCCACTCAAGCCAATAGCCGCCACAAAACCAAACAACGACCAGCCGAGCGGACCTTCAAGCGCAATCAGGCAAAAAGGGGCGTAGGAGCCCGCAATCAAAGCAAAAATCATGGAATGGTCGAGTTTTCTTAAAAAAGCAATTAAACGCGGATCGGCTATTGCCGTATGGTAAATGGCAGAAGCCGAATACAGGCAAATCAAGCTGACGCCAAAAATAATGACTGAAGCAAGATGAAGTGGCGGTGCATCAGCATAGGCGGCTTTGATGACCATGGCGAGCAATGCAATAAAGGATAAAATGGCTCCTGCCAAATGGGACAGCGCATTAAAAGGTTCTCTTATGTAAGCAGTCATTGGAACGTACACCTCTTTCTATCTAGTTATTGAAACTACATAAGATGATACTCTTGTTTTATTTGGTGGTCAAGCTTGGAGAATATTCAATAGTGAGGTAAAATTAACAGTATCAAATAAGGCATTGAAGGTGAAAGCCATGGAAGACGCAGAACAGCTTATTAAAAATTTAGGCCTCCAAAGTGGAGTGTTGCTGGAAGATATACCGAAAATCGACTTGTATATCGACCAAATCATTCAACTGTTTGAAACCAGCTTTGCTGATGCGAAGAGAAACGAAGATGAGAAGATTTTGACGAAAACCATGATTAACAATTATGCAAAAGGCAAGCTCTTTTATCCTGTCCAAAATAAAAAGTATACACGTAATCATATTATGTTGATTAGTCTGATTTATCAGATGAAAAGCGCTTTATCCATCAACGATGTGAAACAGGTGCTGGATGGCCTCAATAAAAAAGCCTTGCAGCAAGATTTAAATTTAGAAAGTTTCTATGAAAGCTATTTGAAGCTCCAGCAAGGAAATATTACTATTTTTACAGAAGGACTGAAAGAACAGAGCAAGCGGGTTGGGCAACAAGTGCCGAATGCAGATGATGCGCAAGAACTTGAACAAGTTTTGCTGATTGCTTCATTGGTGCATACCAGCAATCTTTACCGAAGGGCTGCTGAAAAACTGGTGGATGATATGAAAGAGCGGGGGAAAGCTGAATGACGAAAGTGCTGATAGATGCAGATGGCTGTCCAGTAGTGGATTTGACAATTTCAATTGCCAATCAATTTCAGCTTCCTGTTTTGCTGCTGTGCGATACAACCCATAATATGCAGCGGCCGGGAGCGGAAACCATCATTGTCTCAAAAGGAGCGGACGCAGTAGACTTCGTGCTGGTGAATCGGGTCGATAAAGGGGACGTTGTAGTAACCCAGGATTACGGACTTGCTGCTATGGTGCTTGCTAAACGGGGCTTTCCGATTGATCAGAATGGCCGTGTCTATTCCGAAGAGAACATCGATCAACTGCTTTATAGCCGCCACATTTCTAAAAAAGTCCGGCAAAGCGGAGGGCGCACGAAAGGCCCTAAAAAACGCAGACAAGAAGACAATGAAAAGTTTGAAGAGAGCTTGCTTATGTTATTGAGTAAGTTAATAGCTCAATGAAAAATGGACCCGGTTTGAAATTGCCGGGTCCATTTTTCTGCCAATTATTAAATTGTCCAGCGGTTGTTAACCAAAGCAATTAATACCCACTTTCCATTGCTGCCTTTCTCAAAAACCATGTTGAGGTTCTGCCAATCCATATGGTCATACTGCTCAGTTCCTGGATAATAAAATTCCACAATCTGGCCATTTGGGAAACGTTCTCTGATTTGATCACGTGTCATTGGCTGTTTGGTGCGTCCGAATCGTTCTTTTTCTTCATAAGAGGCATTCATCAAGTACTCGTCATAATAGCCGGCTGGTGTCAACTTGATCGGAAAGCCGCTGCCATCCTGATGGCCCCATTCATAGACTTTTTTGCTTTCCATGAATCCTTGCAATTGGGCTTTAGTGAAGGTTACTCCTCCGTCATTAAGGCAACCGCCGCTATACGGACAGAACGTCAAGCCTTTTTGATTGCTGACATACTTGGAAACCGCTGCAAAGTCCTTCTCTTTCAAATCCACTAAAATGTCATTGGCGGTTTCAAGCAAGGCGCGTTTGTCAGGGATGAAAGACGGTTCAACGGCCCGTGCCAGGAATGCCGAGAATTCGGCGCGGGTCACCCGCGGATGCAGACGGAACGTATTGTCCCGGTAACCTCGGATCACACCTTGATAGGAAGCGCGGGACACGGCATCAAAAGAATACGAGCCTGGCTTCACATCTTTGTATTTTGCGCCTGGCGCTTCAGGAAAATCAAAGGCCCGGTCCAGAATGACAGCAGTGTCACCTCGGGTGATGAACTGTCCCGGACGGAACGTCCGGTCTTTGTAACCCAGCAGGATTCCTTCCGCTGCCGCTGAAGCGATATAGCCTGAAGCGGGATGGCTGGCAGGTACATCTTTGTAAGGCGTGGCACGCTTGGTGCCGTCAAGTTCAAGGGCGCGTCCGATCATGATCATGGCATCAGCACGGGAAACCGGTTTATTGGGGCGGAAAGTTCCGTCCGGATAACCGGACACAATCCCTTCTTGATGCAAGTAAATAATCTCAGGGGCAAATGGGTCGTTTGCGAAAAGGTCATCAAAAGTCACAACAGCTTTTACGGGAGCAGAAAAAGCAGTAAATATAAGGATGAACGCTGCTGCTAGAGACAAAATCGATTTCATTTTTATCCCTCCCTAGTTAAGTCGATCTTACCACAAAATCGAGAACAGATAAATAAAAAACTGTTTTTTCTGACAACAATAATATGAATTTAAGATGCCTTTGATGAATATTTTTAGAGGGTAGGGGAATACCAAGGATAAAGAGATTGATCCAAGGAAGGAGAACCTTATGGATAAAATTCTGATTGTCGTCACCAATCATTCCGCTCTAGGCAGAAGAGGAAAGAAAACGGGACTTTGGCTAAGAGAATTAACGGACTTTTACCATGAAGTAAGAGAGTTATTTGAGGTAGACATTATCAGCACTTCCCCACAGCGGGTACCTCTAGATCCGAGAAGTTTGCTGGAAGTGCTGACCAATAAAAAGACGCGGGCCTACTACATGAATGATGAGCTGATGGATCAAATTAGGCATCCGCTTACACCAGACCAAGTGGACGGAACGGATTACGCTGCCATATACTTTGCTGGCGGGCATGGAACCATGTGGGATTTCCTGGACAATAAACAATTGCAGGAACTGACAAAAACAATTTACGAAAAAGGGGGCATTGTTTCCGCGGTCTGCCATGGGCCATGCGGCTTGCTGAATGTTCAGCTGTCTGATGGACGTTATCTATTGTCGGGGCATGTGGTGACCGGTTTCTCGAATCAGGAAGAAAAGATCATGGGACTCTATAAGGATATTCCGTATTCACTGGAAGATAGCTTGAGGGAACGGGGAACGCTCTTTAAACAAGCGGCACTGCCGTTTACTTCTTGCGTCATTCTGTCAGGGCGCCTGATTACAGGCCAAAATCCAGCATCAGCAAGAGGAGTTGCGTTGAAAGTGATTGAACAATGCCGGCAGCAGGAAGAAAAAGAATATCATTACAAGATGGAAGCGTAATTCAGCTTCCATCTTTTTTTCGCTGCTGCATATATTGTAGGGCTTCCAGGGGGAAATCTGTCTGGATAATGTTAAAGCCCTTATCTGCCAGCCATCCCCATCCTTTATCAGGATCGGTGCGGGAGACAGAATCACAATGACCTGCATTTTCAGCATTATCCAGGGAATTGCTCCAAACATTTGCCTGGCTTCGCATTTGTTGCATGACTGGCTTGGAAACGACTTTATCCGATTCGCTGTAAAAAAGGATTTCAATGGCGATTGGAGAAACACAGCTGAGCAATTCATCGAGCTGATTCAAGCTGCTGTCCTGAACTTTATGCATATAATACAAAGGCTTCTTTTTGGAATGGAAAAAATTCCGGACTTTTTCAACTGGTTCATCGCTTTTCCATAAAACGTGGTCAAAAGCATCCAATTCTTCCAGCAAGCCATATAGTTTCTCGCGGAAAAGCCATGCTTTATCTGCGTTGATCATGGCTTTTCCTTTGACCAGGGAAAGCACTTCCCGAAGAGTAGGAACTAATTCATCTGTAAGCTTGGCCTGTCTTCCACCATTCTTTTCTTTTAAGGTCAGCGAACGGATTTGAGACACAGTCAGCTCTGCAATCTTTCCTTTGCCACTAGTCATTCGGTCAACGGTAGAATCATGCATCACTATTAAATTGCCATCTTTTGTTTGTTGAAGGTCCAGTTCAATCAAATAAATCCGTTGGTCCAGACATTGTTGAAAAGCGCTCAACGAATTTTCAGGAACAGTTCCCCAGAGGCCGCGGTGAGCTGCAGCGAAAAAAGGATGCTGTTTTTGCTGCAGTGCCGCTAAAAATTCCGAGTAATTGTCAAAGGTTAAGGCCGATGTTTTCCCTCTTTCACTCATTAGCCACCCCTCCAATAGAAGAATCTAATAACACAATCTTTTCCAATACCCCTTAATCACAACGTTTAACCCAAATAATAACAGGGTATTTTCAATTAATTACTACTTTTTAGGAGGAGTTTTGAAATGGCTCAAAGATCGGTGATAGGATATTACGACAATGAGAAAGAAGCAATTAATGCAATAGAAGAATTGAAGTTGCAAGGTTACCGGCCTGAAGACATTTCAGTGCTTAGCAAAAGCAAGGGAGAAACCGAAACAGTCATTGAAGAAACAGGAACTCATGCTGGAGAAGGCGCAGCAACCGGTATTTTAACGGGTGGTGCACTTGGCGGCTTAGGAGGAGTGCTGGCAGGAATCGGTGCGCTGGCAATTCCGGGGATTGGTCCAATCATAGCGGCAGGACCAATTGCGGCAGGGTTAACTGGAGCTGCTGCAGGTGCTGGCATTGGCGGACTCACGGGCGCTTTGATCGGCATGGGGGTTCCCGAAGAAGAAGCTAAAGCATATGAAACCCATTTCAATAAAGGCAAAATCTTAGTGCTGCTGGATGATGACAATGACAGGGACAAAGATACCCTGGGCCGAGCGAATAGAAGTGTTTTATAGTATATGAAAGTAAGCCATCCTCTGAAAAGGGTGGTTTTTTTGACAAAAACTTAAAAAGGGGGAAAGAATATGTCGTTTATTCGGAAAGTGGTGACAGAAAACGCTCCATACTATGTAGATCAAAAAGAAATCGTTAGCGTCGTCAGGAATTTATTCGGAGGGCATTATGACGATATTGAAAGGTTGCTGCGAGTATTTGGCAATGGGCAAATTGAAGGGCGCTATTTTGCGGCTCCACTCGAATGGTTTGAACGGGAACGCGGACTTGAAGAGAAAAATCTGCTGTATATAGAACAAGCCGTGCGAATGGGCAGCAATGCAGTAAAGCGCTGCCTTGAAGAAGCAGGAGTGGATAAAGGGGAAATCGACGCTTTTGTTTTCGTCTCCAGCTCCGGCATGTCCACTCCAACCATCGATGCCCGTATCATGAACGAATTGCACTTGCCGTCTCATATTAAACGCCTTCCGTTATGGGGCTTGGGATGTGCAGGAGGAGCTTCCGGCATGAGCCGGGCCCACGATTATTGCACGGCTTATCCAGATGCCAAAGTGCTTGTGCTGTGCTTGGAACTATGCAGCTTGACGTTCCAGCGCTCCAACACATCCAAAAGCAATTTAATCGCTACTTCCTTGTTCGCTGACGGTGCAGCTTGTGCTTTGGTGACAGGAAAAAATGATCGGACAGCAGGGTCTGGTTTCTTTATTAGAGAAACCCAATCGACGTTAATGCGGGATTCTGAAGATGTCATGGGCTGGGACGTCAAAGATGAAGGGCTGCATGTGGTATTTTCCCGGGATATCCCAAAAATCATCGAAAACTGGCTGAAGCCGAACGTGGATCTATTTTTGAATAAGATCGGGAAAACGTCTGCTGACATCATGCATTTTGTGGCTCATCCAGGCGGCAAAAAAGTACTGGCAGCCTATGAAAAATCACTCGGCATTGCCAAAGAAAAAACGGACATCTCCAGAAACGTCCTGGCACAGTATGGAAATATGTCCTCGCCGACTGTGTTGTTTGTGTTGAAAGATTTTATGGAGAAAAATCCGAAGAGCGGGGAAGAAGGGCTTTTGACAGCGCTTGGTCCCGGGTTCAGTTCCGAAATGCTTTGGCTGGAATGGGGAGAAGCCGGCTCATGACATTTTTCTACCTATTAGTCGGATTTGTTATCGTGCAGCGGCTGCTTGAAGTGATGTATGCCAAATCCAATGAGCGGACGATGAAAAGTCAGGGTGCGATAGAAGCCGGTGCGGACCATTACAAGTGGATTGTGTTGCTCCATGTCTTGTTCTTTGTTTCGCTTATAGCTGAAGTGCTATTTATACAAAAAGGGCTTGGAAAAGCTTGGGCTGCATTTCTAGTAATCTTGATCATCGCCCAAATTCTCCGGATATGGGCATTGGCATCATTGGGCCGTTTCTGGAATACCAAAATCATTGTGCTGCCTGGAGCGGAAAAAGTGAAAAAGGGGCCATACCGATGGCTCCCTCACCCCAATTATATTGTTGTTTCGTTGGAGATTGCAGCCCTTCCACTCATATTCGGAGCCTGGCGTACAGCTGTCGTCTTTTCAATTGCGAATGCTTTTCTGCTGCTTTTTGTCCGAATTCCTGCTGAAGAAAAAGCTTTACAGGAATTGGAAGATTAAATAAAAGCAATTTTTTTTTGACTTTGTAGTTAAAAAGTAAGTTATAGGGTATACAGAAGAGTATACGTATCTATCATGTTTCTATTTGGAGGGATTTTGATGAAAAAATCAACAATGAACACAGTAATAGGAAGCGCACTTGCTGCAGCAGCGGGAATCTTCGTGTACCGTGCTTATCAAGAAAAAAATACCGTATCAGTGGCTGCCGACGTAGACATGAGACATAGCCTAAAAGTTGATCAGCGTGAAAGTGTGGAAGCTGATGTAGACCCCGCTGAAAAAGGGCTTACACAACTGGATTCGGCTTATCGCGATGAATGGCAAGCCAATGCTTTCCCACAAACGCATAGAGAAATGAAAGAACTGGAAGAAGAAAAATAATGATCTGACAAAAGAGCGGAAGCTGGTACGATTTTGCTTCTGCTCTTTTTACTGTTGTTTTTTAAATGTGCAACCATTAAAGAAAGAAGTGAAATTATGTGGATTAAAAAACCTTTTTTTGAATATGCGACAGCCGTTTTGCTGATTGTTATTATTCTCTTTTTTCTAGGCAAAATCGATTATGCACTATGGCCATTCAAAGTCATCATCGCTACGGTTTTTGCTCCTATATTGATTGCTGGACTTTTATATTATTTAATTCGCCCATTGCTTCATTTATTAATGCGCTATATGCCAAAGGTGGCTGGAATCACAGTTGTGTTTTCAATTGTTTTTATTGCTCTTTCTGCAGTGGTTTATTATTTCGGCCCTACAATAAAAGACCAGGTGGCGAGTCTTGCAGAACTGGCACCTCAAACCGTAGAAGAAGTAACAGAAGAATCAGGAGACGCGATGTCGGATTTTGAATTTGCCGGCCTGTCTGGAAATGAAATAAAAAATCGGATAGTAACATACATAGAGAATGTGTCGAGCAATTTAATGGAGAACGTCATGACGATTCTGACAACCTTGATGAATATAGCCGTTGTTTTGATTGTTGTGCCATTTATTTTGTTTTTCCTGTTAAAAGACGATGAAAAACTGATTCCTCATTTGATGAGATATCTTTCAGAAGAACACAAACCGGAAGGCAGAAAACTGTTGAAAGATGTAGATCAAACTCTTTCAAATTATATACTAGGCCAAGCTACTGTAGCGGTGGTCGTAGGAGTATTCATGTTTATCGGCTATTTGATCATTGGCCTTGATTATGCGCTCTTGCTCGCTGTTTTTGCTATGTTCCTCATCATCGTTCCATTTTTAGGGCCGATCATTGGCGTCATTCCGGCTATTTTCGTTGCCTTGATGAGTGGAGAACCTTTTTTGGCTGTAAAAGTATTAGTGGTTTTACTGGTCGTGCAGCAGTTGGAAGGGAACTTAGTAACTCCTAATATCATGGGGAACCGTTTAAATATTCATCCTTTAACCATCATCTTATTATTGCTGATTGCAGCTGCTCTTTATGGGTTTGTCGGTATTTTAATCGCCATTCCGCTTTATGCGGTCCTCAAAACCCTGATACATAATTTCCGCCTATTTATCCGCTTGAGAAAAAAGCGGGAAATTGCTAAAGAAGGGTAAAAAGAATCACGAATCAAAAAACTATGAGTTTATTTTCTTAGGAAGGTTCTGAATCTTAAAAGTTTATGATATATTATGTAGTAGTATTTTATGAAAAGAATAAAGGGGGCACCAAAATGAAAAAGTTCAGTTTATTGTTTCTTCTTGTGTCATTAATGCTGGTTCTTGCAGCATGTGGATCGAATGAATCTGCTGATGATACAAGTGGATCTGGTGGGGAAAGTGAAAGCAAAACTTACAAAGTCGGTATTGATACAACGTATCCGCCGTTTGAGTTTGAAGAAAATGGGGAGTACACAGGAATTGACATTGATATCATCAATGCAATTGCAGAAAGCCAAGGATTTAAAATTGAATTTAACCCGATGGACTTCGGTGGAATCATTCCGGCATTGCAAGCTGGCCAGTTGGATGTAGCAATTGCAGGAATGAGTATCACAGATGAACGCAAAAAAGTAGTGGATTTCTCTGATCCGTATTTTGATGCAGGTTTGTCATTGGTAGTCAGCAAAGACAACACCGACATCACGACATTGGATGATTTGAAAGGCAAAACTGTTGCAGTGAAAAGTGGGACTACAGGCTCTAAATTCGCAATGGATAACGAATCGAAATATGGCTACACAGTAGCACAATTCGAGGATAGCCCATCTATGTTCCAGGAAGTTTCAAATGGCAACGCCGATGTACTTTTGGAAGATTACCCGGTAATTGCTTATGCAATCGCGCAAAGTGGTCTGGATTTGAAAACAGCTGGTGATCGCTTGACTGGAGATCAGTACGGAATTGCTGTGCTGAAAGGCGAAAATGCTGACTTGCTCGAAAAAATCAATACAGGTTTGCAGGAATTGCGTGACAGCGGGGAATACGATGAGATTCTAAGTAAATATATTGCTGAATAAACGCCTTACATGTAGCGCGCAGCAGCGCGCTGCATTTTTTTATGATTCCACTTTAACGGCCATTGGATTTTCCATTTGTTAAAGTGAAAGATCCAATGGACGTAAAAGTGTAATTGGATGAACTGGCAATCCACAGTGGTGAGGCCCACTATGGATTGAAGTTTCTTTGTATGTAAAGGAGATGTGAAAATGGATACTGTTGTGAATGCCCTGCCTTTTTTAATGGATGGATTGCAAGTTACTCTTTATATCTTTGCCATTGCGATTGTTCTTGGTTTTATTATCGGATTGATTGTGGCCCTATTCCGTCTAGCGCCGATTAAAATCTTAAACTGGATTGCAAAGATTTTTGTTGATGCAATCCGCGGAACACCATTTATCGTTCAATTATTCTTCATCTATTTTGGTTTGAACTCTCTTGGCTTTTTCTCAATGGATAATACAACAGCGGGTATTGTCACTGTAGCGATCAATGCTGGAGCTTATTTCTCGGAAATTATCCGGGCAGGTATCCAGTCCATTGATAAAGGGCAAACAGAAGCGGCGCGTTCCCTTGGTTTGAATGCTACGCAAAATATGCGTTATATCATCTTGCCGCAGGCGTTCCGCCGAATGCTGCCGACTATCACCAACCAAGCAATCATCTCGTTGAAAGATACGTCGCTTCTGTCGGTCATCGGAATCGCTGATTTGACGCAAGAAGGCCGCATCCAGGCCAGCCAGACATTTGAAGCGTTTACGATTTACTTAACGCTTGGAGTCATTTACTTCATCATCATTTACTTGCTCTCATTGTTAGCGAGCTTTGTAGAAAGGAAGTTTGTACTGCGATGACTATGATCAGAGTAGAAAACTTGAAAAAATCATTCGGCCCCATAGAAGTTTTAAAAGATATAAGCACGGTAATCAAAGAAAAAGAAGTGATTTGTGTAATCGGTCCGTCGGGTTCCGGGAAAAGTACTTTCCTTCGCTGCATGAATCGCCTTGAAGACATTACCGGCGGCCATGTGTATATTGAAGACATTGATATTACAGACCCGAAAGTTGACATCAACAAAGTCCGCCAAGACGTCGGCATGGTGTTCCAGCAATTTAACCTATTCCCGCATAAAAGTGTATTGGAAAACATTACGCTGGCACCGATGAAATTAAAGAAAAGCGATAAAAAGGCAGTCACTGAAAAAGCATATGCTTTGCTTGATAAAGTAGGGCTGCGCGAGAAAGCGAATGCGTATCCGGGAGAATTGTCGGGTGGCCAAAAGCAGCGTGTGGCGATTGCGCGTGCGCTTGCAATGGACCCAAAAATCATGCTTTTTGATGAGCCGACTTCGGCTCTTGACCCGGAGATGGTTGGAGATGTGCTGGACGTTATGAAGCAGCTTGCGATTGAAGGGATGACGATGGTCATCGTGACGCATGAAATGGGCTTTGCACGTGAAGTAGGCGACCGTGTCATGTTCATCGATGGCGGCTTTATCGTTGAAGAAAATGTGCCGGCTGAATTATTTGGTAATCCTCAGCACGAACGGACAAAAGCTTTCTTGAGTAAAGTGCTATAAGAAAAGCGAAACTGAATGAGTGAAATGCTAACTTGAAAACAATAAATAATAGTCAAAAACACGTCCTTTTGGGCGTGTTTTTTGTTGCGTTGATATTTTCACAAATGATTAATTTTTTCAGATAATTCAATCAAATTAATACAAAATATAAGAGAAATATGTTAAATTAAAAGGACAGATAGCGATACGATGAGAGGTGGGAAAAATGAAAAAGTTCAGTTTCTTACTGATTCTTTTGTCACTGATTCTTATCGTAGCAGCGTGCGTGCAGCAGGGTGGAGAATCTGAATCTGAAGGAGAAGGTGGCAGCGAAGGAGAAGCAAACGTTGAAAACAGCGAAGGAGAAGGGATTTATACGGTGGGCATTGACACCACGTATCCGCCTTTCGAATTCCAAAAAAGCGGAGAATATCAAGGGATTGACGTGGAACTAATCAAAGCGATTGCTGAAAACCAAGGATTTGAAATTCAATTTCGTCCAATGGATTTTATCGGGATCATTCCGGCACTTGAAGAAGGTGAATTGGATCTGGCAATTGCAGGGATGAGCATTACAGAAGAACGAAAAGAAGTGTTGGATTTCTCTGATCCTTATTTCGATGCGGGATTGGCGCTGGTAACGACAAAAGACAATACGGAAATTAACTCTTTGGAAGATTTGGATGGGAAAATCATCGCTGTTAAAAGCGGGACAACCGGATCAAAGTTTGTCGGCGAAAACCGAGAGAAATATGGTTATAGAATCGCTTATTTTGATGACAGCCCTTCTATGTTCCTGGAAGTTGCAAATGGGCATGCCCAAGCTTTGGTGGAGGATTACCCGGTTATCGCTTACGCTATTACTACACGAAACCTTGAGCTGAAAACGGTCGAAGAGCGTTTGACAGGTGAACAATACGGCATCGCAGTTTTGAAAGGGAAGCATGGCGAATTGCTGGAGAAAATCAATGAAGGGCTTCAGCAATTGCGGGACGATGGTACGTACGAAGAGATTGTGACTAAATACATTAAGAGCTGAAATGTAAGTTTCCTAAAAATCGGTCTGGCTTTAATGCCAGGCCGGTTTGCTTTTAATCAGCTAACGGTCAGCAGGGAATCGTATTTATGCCGTTGCTGGCCGTATTTTCGCCGCTAGTGGTCGTATTTCTGCTGCAACCGGTCGCATTTCATAATCAACTGGCCGTATTTTCAATAATCATCAAAAAACCGGTTTGGACAACAGTCCAAACCGGTTTTAAAAATCTTATTCTTCGTCGAAAACATGAACTTTCGTCATTTTATCGCCATTTTTCATTGCTTTTGCAGTTTCAAGGCCTGAAGTGACTTGGCCGAAAACTGTATGAACCCCGTCAAGATGGGGTTGTGGTGCATGAACGATAAAGAACTGGCTTGATCCAGTGTCTTTTCCGGCATGTGCCATAGACAAGCTTCCCGCTTGGTGTTTATGTGGGTTGCCTTCAGTTTCACATTTGATTGTTTTGCCGCTGCCGCCGGCGCCAGTACCTGTAGGGTCGCCGCCTTGAGAAACGAAACCTGGAATAACACGGTGGAATGTTACATCGTTATAGAATCCGGAGTTTGCAAGATCCTCAAAGTTTTTTACTGTGTTGGGTGCTTCGTTCGGGAAAAGTTCGAATTCGATGATTTCGCCGTTTTCCATGTGGATGTGTCCTTTTTTCGCCATTAATAACATCTCCTTTTCAAGTTGTACATTCATCAGTATATCGATTTTTTACGTAACTGTATAATCATTTGGCATATTACAAGGCTTTTAATGATCCGCCGTCTATTACTAGAGACTGGCCTGTCATATAGGAATTGGCAGAAGAAGCCAGGAAAACGACGATTTTCGCAAATTCTTCTGGTTTTCCGTAACGCCCAATCGGAATCTGCCCTTTTCTGCGCGCAACGATTTCTTCAATAGATACATTTTGGTTCTCCGCTGAAATTTGATCAAGTTCTTCAAGGCGGTCAGTCGAGATACGGCCAGGACCAATTGTGTTCACTAAAATATTGTCTTTCGCCACTTCGCGGGCCAAGGTTTTTGAAAAGCCGACCATGCCGGCGCGGAATGTATTCGACAAAATCAGTCCATCAATCACTTCTTTTGTTGAAGAAGAAGAAATATTGATGATGCGGCCAAATTGCTGTTCTTTCATATAAGGAAGAACAGCGCGCGATGCCCGGATATAACTCAACAAGTTTCGATCGAAAGCGGTGTGCCAGTCGCTGTCGGTTACACCGTCAAACCCGCCTGCTTTTGGGCCCCCGGTATTGTTGATCAGGATATCAATGCGACCGAACTTTTCGCCCGCAAATTGAAATAAGGAAGCGATGTCTTCTTCGTTCGACATATCGCATACGCGGTAATGGACATTGTCATTTCCAGAGTGCTGTTTGATTTCTTCTGCTGTTGCCTGAAGTGCTTCTTCATCGCGGCTGGAAATGAGGACAGTTGCTCCTTCTTTGGCAAATTCCCGTGCTGTTGCCTTGCCCAACCCTTTGCTTGAAGCCATCACAACTACCACTTTGTCTTTGATTCCTAAATCCATACCATTCATCCTCTCGATTGTTCTTCAAGTATTAGTGTACTGAAAGAAAGCAAAAAATGCAGTGGAAATGTAGAAAATTCAAACTTTTATTTTTGCAAGTTCAATCATTAGTCTGATTGCGTGAAATAGGGGGAAATATGATAGGATATAGGTACTGATTAGATTAGGAGTGTTATAAATGGAAGAACGCGAAATTTTTGATATAACGATTATTGGCGGCGGGCCAACAGGTCTGTTTGCTTCCTTTTACGGCGGTATGCGCAAAATGAAAGTAAAAATCATTGACAGCTTGCCGCAGCTGGGCGGACAGCTAACTGAACTGTACCCGGATAAATTCATTTATGATGTCGGTGGGTTCGAAAAGGTACTGGCAAAAGATTTGGTGGACAACTTGGTTCGTCAGGCAAACTATGGCGATCCAGCGATCTGCTTAGAAGAAACTGTAGCAGAAGTGGAACGTGAAGGCGACCATTTTATGATCCGTACGGATAAAGATGAGCATTATACAAAATCCATTTTGCTGACAGCTGGAGTTGGAGCATTCCAGCCGCGTAAAATCGGCGTAGAAAACTCCGAACCTTTTGAGGGCAAAACGCTGCATTATGGCGTCAAAGATTTAACGATGTTCCACGATAAAAAAGTGGTAGTTCTTGGCGGCGGAGATTCAGCTGTCGACTGGGCAATGATGCTTGAAAACGTAGCTTCACATGTAATCTTAAGCCATCGCCGTGAAAAGATGACGGCACATGAAGCAAACATCGACACACTTCTCCAGTCAAAAGTAGAAGTGAAAAAACCTTTCGGCGTAAAGGAACTGGTTGGCGAAAACGGCCAAGTCCGTGAAATCATTTTGGTCGACAAAGAAGGCAATGAAGAGCATATTGATGCCGATCACGTAATCGTCAACTATGGCAATATTACTTCGCTTGGCCCGATTAAAGAATGGGGCTTGGAGATGGAGAAAAATTCTGTAGTCGTCAATTCGAAAATGGAAACGAGCATTCCAGGGATTTACGCAGCAGGAGACATTGCCACTTACGAAGGTAAAGTAAAATTGATTGCAGTAGGTTTCGGTGAAGCGCCGACAGCGATTAATAATGCAAAAGCATATCTTGATCCAAAATCGAAAATCCAACCGTTGCACAGCACCAGCGTATTCAAATAAAAAATGAACCGGCCATTTGGCCGGTTCATTTTTTTATGTTCTTTTTGGTTTGTTGACGAGCGGGTCTTTCTGTATGGTTTTAAAAAACGACACACCCATCAGAAGGATGACCAACGAGAATGGCAAGGCCGCAATGATCAATGCGTTTTGAAGGCCTTGCGTTCCACCGGTATAAAGGACGATGGCTGCAACTGCTGCCTGGATAAACCCCCATGTGATTTTTACAAGATTCGGCGGATTCAAAAGACCGCCTGTTGTTTGCATGCCCAGCACGAATGTCGCGGAATCGGCGGAGGTGATGAAGAAAATAGCGATAACAAACAAAGTGAAGAATGCCATCAGCGTGCCGAATGGATAATGCTGAAGCATTCCGAATGTTGCTGTTTCGATACTGTATTCAGAAATTTTTGCAACACCGTTTTGTTCCAGGTTCAATGCAGAGGCACCGAAGACGGCAAAAAAGATGAAGCAGACGAGCGACGGTGCGAATAATACACCAATCATAAATTCTTTGATCGTACGCCCTCTTGAGATGCGGGCGATAAAAATTCCGACAAACGGTGCCCATGAAACCCACCAAGCCCAGTAAAAGATAGTCCAGGAATTGACCCATGCCCGTTTTTCCGGATTCTGAGATTCCAGGTTGAAGCTCATATTAAAGAAATTATTAAGATAACCCCCGAATGCATCGGTAAACGAATTCAATATGTATAAAGTCGGCCCCGCGAAAAGCATCATAAGAAGCAATACAACTGCTACGGCCATATTAATATTGCTTAAGTGTTTAATGCCCTTTCCTATTCCTGACCACGCTGAACCTACATATAAAACAGTGGAAATAGCTAAGATAAGGAGCTGGAAAGTAAAAGTGTTTGGCGTTCCGAAAAGAAAGGACATCCCTTCATTCAATTGCGCAGTGCCGAAGCCTAAAGTCGAAGCAACACCGACGACTGTAGCAAAAACAGCCAGGATATCAATCAGTTTTCCTGGAGTTCCTGCCATGGCTTTCTCTCCGAATAGCGGCACCAATGTGGCGCTGATCAAACCGGGAGCGCCATTATGGAACTTGAAATAAGCAAGGACCAGTGCGACAATCCCGTATACTGCCCATGCATGCACACCCCAGTGGAAAAAAGAGAACTGCAGGGCTTCCGATATCGCTTCCTGCGAACCAGGTTCTGAACGCGGCGTGCTGGTGAATGCGTGGGATATCGGTTCTGCTGTTGTCCAAAATACCAGCCCCATTCCCATTCCGGCACTGAATAGCATCGCAAACCAGGTCGGCAATGAAAACTCTGGATCTTCATCTGCTTTTCCCAGTTTGATATTTGCATATTTAGAAAAAATCATATAGATGCAGAATGCTAAAATAACAAATACCGTAATTAAGTAATACCAGCCAAAAACATCTGAAATGACAGCTGTCAGATACCCGGTGTACCCATTGAATGTTGTTGGCGAAACAAGTCCCCATACTACCATGCCTAGGCACAGTACAAGAGAAATCCAAAAAACTGATGTGACTTTCTTCATTTTTCCCCCTCTTTCCTTAAAAAAGCTTACAAATAAACAATAATTCCCCAATATGATTCACATAAACCCAATAATTGAAAGAATCTGCTTCATTACAAAATGTAATACGGATTGAAATGACGTAACGCAATTGTTATTTTATAACTGTCGTTTTGTCATCTGAATGAAATGTTTAGGTGTTATGATGCTCCTTGTTAGTGAAAAGGAGGAATTTCATTTATGAAAAAACATATCATTGCACTAACTGCAATCGCAGCGTTAAGTGTAGGGGCAGCCGGTCAAGCCAGCGCTCAATCATCGTATACAGTAAATTCAGGGGACACGCTTTGGGGCATTTCACAAGCGCAGAACGTTTCAGTAGAACAATTAAAAGGGTGGAACGACTTATCATCGGACCTTATTTTCCCGCAGCAGCAGCTTGAACTTGGTTCAGAAGGCAAAGAAGCAGCAGTATCGGAAGACAGAGCTACATATACAGTAGCAAGCGGCGATACATTATTTAAAGTCGCTCAAGCACATAATATTTCATTGGAAGAACTAATGAGCTGGAATGGGATTACAGGCCACTGGATTTATCCTGGAGACAAATTAGTTGTCAAAGGCGGAACACCAATCTCTGTTCCTAAAGCACCAAAAGAAGCAGCAGCACCTGCTCAAGCAGCACCAGCAGCACCAGCAGCAGCGCCTGCTCAAGCAGCGGCTAAAGCACCTGCCAAAGCAGCAGCACCCGCACAAGCGGCTGCATCAACTCAATCAGGTAAAGAAATGACTGTATCGGCTACAGCTTACACAGCATTTTGCGCAGGATGCTCAGGCGTTACGGCAACTGGACAAGACTTGCGTTCTAACCCGAACCAAAAAGTAATCGCAGTGGACCCGACAGTTATTCCATTAGGATCAAAAGTTTGGGTTGAAGGCTACGGTACAGCAATTGCTGGAGATACTGGCGGCGCAATCAAAGGAAACAAAATTGATGTATTTATTCCATCACAAGGTGCAGCTCTTGACTGGGGCCGCAAAACAGTTAATATCAAAATCTTAGATTAATAGAAAAATGCTACAAAGCCGAGGTGACCATTCCCTTGGCCTTTTTTATTGCTCCAAAAAGAGGCAATCCATGGCGGATTGCCTCTTTTTTGTTACCCCGAATTCAATGATTTTTTTATTTTCCTGAAGTATTTACTGTAATAAGCGGCTGAATCGAATTTTCCTTCAACCCGAAACGGATTATATTTTCTCTGCCTTTTTTGTAATCCGGATCTGTAATTTCCGGATACAGGTTTGTCAGGACAGTCGCGGAGGAACCTTGGATTTTTACTTCATCCTGCTGGAAAGGAATAACCTTATTGTGTACAGCGTTTTCCAATCCGATTTCGTCTTTCAACTGCTTCTGAAATTTGTTTAAGTAAGCCTGGTTAAAGCATTCTACCAGAAAAATCATGAGGAAGATGAACAAGAGAGCGAAGACGAGAGCAAACCAGTCATCCTGAAGAAAGTATAAAGCAACGGCGGGAGCTAATATAAACAGGAATAAAAACATCATATTGGCTACCCGATAGAAATAGACCTGCTGTTCCGCTTTTTCGATTTCCACCGAATAATGCTGTTTCAACCTTTGCACATCCATAATTTGATAACGCTCCAAATCATATTCAAGCTGAGGGCCAAAGACACGTGTCAATGTGATATACCGGGTATCCGTGTCGAAATAATAGCGTAAATCCAATAAAGAATCCTTCCATTTCAAATACTGGGGAACTTCTTTTAAGGATACTTTTAGGTCCATTGGAGCCATCCTTTCTTAGGATAATAATATTTTGGTTTTCACGTGTAAAATTTGATGTGTTAGGTTATAATATTGAAATATTCCCACTATTCTTTTTTATCATATAAGGAGGCAGGCGGAATGTCAAAAAAAGAAAAGAATTTTTCCAGACGCGACTTTCTAAAGACCTCAGGTATAGCTGCTGGAGCCCTAGTAGGCGGTGGCATAATCGGAGGCTTAATCGCTTCCAATACAGGGACCCAAAATGCTTTGCCTGGTACATCGCCAGCTACTGATGGAGAAGCAGGTTCGGCAGGCGGAGCCAGAGGGTTGATGTTCTTCAAGAATGATGCAGAGTTCCAGATTTTAGCCCAAGCTACAGAGCGGATTTTTCCAGAAGATGATTTAGGGCCTGGTGCTATCGGTCTGGGTGTTCCTTACTACATCGACCAGCAATTAGCCGGGGCTTATGGTGAAAACTCCAAAGAGTATATGCAAGGACCTTTTTTGGAAGGGGAAAGCACGCAGGGATATCAAAGCCGGTTAAGAAGGAACGAAATGTTTCGGCAAGGGCTTCAAATAATGCAGCAAGAAGCGCAGAAGCGTTTCAATGCAAATTTTGTAGATTTGGAAGGCAGACAGATGGATGAGATTTTAACCGCATTCCAAGAAGATGAGATTCAAATGAAAGGGGTTTCTGCTCTTTTCTTTTTCCGGATTTTGCGCAGTGCCACATTGGAAGGAGCCTATTCCGATCCGATATACGGCGGCAACCGCAATATGGAAGGTTGGCGGATGAAAGGATTTCCAGGCCACCAGTCAGCTTATATCAATCAGATTGAAAGTGAAGAATTCCAGGAAATTGAACCGCAATCACTGGGAATGAAGCATTAATAAAACTAGGGGGAGTCATAATGGTCACGACTTTGGATAAAGTAGATGTAGTGACAATAGGAGTTGGCTGGCTTGGAGGCATTATTGCAGCAGAATGTGCGAAAGAAGGATTGAAAGTTGTCGGTTTGGAACGCGGACGGGAAAGAGGCACTGCAGATTTCGCAAGTGTCCACGACGAACTCCGCTATGCAATCCGTTATGAATTGATGCAGGATTTATCAAAAGAAACTGTTACTTTCCGCAATAATCGGAATCAGCGGGCATTGCCAATGCGCCAAATGGGATCTTTTTTGTTGGGTGAACACTTAGGGGGAGCTGGAACTCATTGGAATGGCCATACTTGGCGCTTTTTGCCATATGATTTTGAAATCAAAACACTGACAGACCAAAAATACGGGGCCAACAAGCTGTCTCCTGACTACACAATTCAAGATTGGGGAATTACCTACGATGAATTGGAGCCTTATATGACCAAGTTTGAGCAAACAGCCGGTATTTCGGGCGAAGACAAAAATCCATTCTGGGGCAAACGGTCAGCAGACTATCCGACTCCTCCGATGAAGAAAACACCTATTTTAAAGAAATTCGAGACAGCGTCAACTAAACTAGGCTACTCACCTTTTATGTTGCCGTCTGCAAATTTATCAGAAGCCTACGAAAATCCGGATGGAGCGAAAATCAACGCCTGCCAATACTGCGGTTTTTGTGAACGTTTTGGCTGTGAATATGGGGCCAAAAGTTCTGCGGAAATTACGGTCATACCCACAGCCCGCAATACGGGGAATTTCGACATTAAATTCAATGCCAATGCAGTGGAAATCATGAAACAAGGGGACAAAGTCACCGGTGTCCGCTATTTTGATACGGTCACTTTTGAAGAATTTATCCAACCGGCGGAAGTGGTCGTGTTGACAAGCTATGTGATGAATAATGCTAAATTATTGATGGTATCAAAAATTGGTGAACAGTATGATCCTGCAACCGGCAGAGGAACGCTTGGCAAGAATTATGCATATCAAATTTTGCCAGGAGCATCCGGCTTCTTTGAGGAAAAAATGAACACCTTTATGGGGGCTGGGGCTCTTGGAATGACAGTGGATGATTTTAATGGAGATAATTTCGACCATGCGGATCTGGATTTTATTCATGGGGCCAGTCTTTCCATCACACAAACAGGAAATCGGCCGATTCTGACAAACCCAATTCCGCCTGACACGCCATCTTGGGGAGCGGAATTTAAAAAAGCGTCGATTGAAAATTTTACAAGAACTTTGAGTGTTGGAGGACAAGGGGCTTCCATGCCGCATAAAGAAAACTACATGGCGTTAGACAGTACGTATAAGGATGTTTATGGCGTACCATTACTTCAGATCACCTATAATTTTACTGATCAAGACAAGGCCTTACACGCTTATCTAACCGAAAAAGCTGCTGGCATCATGCAGGAAATGGGCGCCAAAACAGTAGTTGGTGGCAGCCCAATTTCTGACTATGATATTGTTCCATATCAGACAACTCATAATACAGGTGGCACTATCATGGGGGCAGATCCGGCAACCAGTGTGGTGAATAATTTCTTGCAGCATTGGGACGCTGAAAACCTTTTTGTCGTAAGTGCTGGCAATTTCCCACATAATGGCGGTTACAACCCGACTGGAACAGTGGGGGCACTTGCTTATCGCTGTGCGGAAGGTATTATCAATTACAGTAAAAATGGCGGAGCGCTCGTATAACAAAGGAGGAGAAAGTTTATGGGAGGTTTAGCATCAATTGGCGTACCTGGATTAATCATTATTTTAGTCATCGTACTTATTTTATTCGGTCCGAAAAAGCTGCCGGAAATTGGCGGAGCAGTCGGAAAAACATTCTCGGAATTCAAACGGTCCACAAAAGGGCTAATGGATGATGACGAAGACGAAACGGTTGAAAAGCAAGAGAAAAAATCCGAAAAATTATGAAGGTGGTTAAATGGATCCGTATGGAGAACGCAAACTAATTAGCCCGCTCAGCAAGAAAGCAGCTCTTCTGGGAGAAAGTGCTGAAAAAATTTTAGAAGAGCCGCCGGTCAAACCGGAGCCGCCTAAAATAGAGCAACCGGAAGAACAGGCAGAAAGTTTGGTGGATCATTTAGGTGAATTGAGAAAGCAGTTGATAAAGAGCATTTTTGTCTTTTTATTCTTCTTGCTGTTGGTTTTTTCGACCTTGAATTTTTGGTTTCCTTATATCGTAAAAGGCCATGATCTGGTGATTCTAGGGCCTTTGGAAGTCATTAAATTTTATACTTCAATTTCGGCAACGCTGGCGCTTGGTCTTTCTTTGCCATTTCTCTGTTATTTTCTATGGCAATTCGTTAAGCCTGGTTTGCTGGAGACAGAAGCACGGTTTGTTGGCCTGTATTCGCCGGCTATGCTGATCTTGTTTCTTCTTGGCATATCGTTTGGCTACTTTATTGTCAATCCTTTGAGTTTCCAGTTTCTAATCGGAATGGGTGAAGCGAATTTCGCAGTCATGATTTCGGCAAATGAATATATTCATTTTCTGATTATGACCACTATCCCGTTGGGGCTTCTTTTTGAAATGCCGATTGTTGCTTTATTCTTGTCCTCAATCGGATTACTGACGTCTGAATCAATGAAAAACGTACGGAAATGGTCGTACTTAGTGATTGCGATTGTATCGGCTTTAATTACTCCGCCAGATTTCATCAGCCAATTAATTGTGCTGATTCCAATGGCTGTTCTTTACGAAGTAAGCATTTATATTGTGAGAAGAATAGAAGTGAAGAAAGCCAATGTTGAATCTTCTGCCATGTGAAACGATGAAAAGGAAAAGCTGCATTTCGGTGCAGTTTTTTTATATTTTAATTTATAAGAAAATTCCGATATTAAATGGCATTCCTTTTAAAACTTCTATACACTAAAGGGGTAAGGAAGTATAAGTATAGGTGGAAATCCCGCAGAAACAGAATCGGGAAACCAAGAGGAGGAGGAGCGGCATGACGATCAATGTAGAAGAAATTGAAGATCTGAAGACTGTAGATGTTTCAAAATTAGTAGAAGAAAGTGAAGCGGAAGGTTACCGCTTTCTCAAACGGCTGGTTAGCCAATACGAAGATGGCACCAATACATTTAATCAGGCTGGAGAAGCATTGTACGGCGTATGGGATCAGCATGGCCATTTAATAGCCATCGGCGGCTTAAACCGGGACCCATATTCGAATAAAGAAGGAGTCGGCAGGCTGCGCCGCTTTTACATTTCTCCCAACTCCCGAAGACAGGGAATTGGCACGTTGCTTCTGAAAGAAATCATCAATCACGGGCGCGATCATTTCAAAGAAATTGTGGTACGGACAGATTCAGCCGCTGCAGATGCTTTCTATCGAGCCAATGGTTTTTCAGCCGATCTTGGACTTCCGGAAGCAACCCACGGATTAACACTGGACAACGGAGTAAAAGAAACGGCACGGTAAAGTGAAACTTCAATCAGTGGATGTTCTTCCCACTGATTGTTAGTTGAACCAATCCGACTGACAGTTAAAGCAGAGTGAAGAGAAACTGTGCTATTCAATGGCGGCTTGCTATGGCAAGCCGCTTTTTGGCGGGATTAAGTCACCTCTGGCTTTTCGCAATTATTTGAAGAAATATTCCATAGAAGATCAAAGATATGGTACCTTAAAAAAGAAATTGCCTGAAGCAGATCCTGGTGAGGTTGAGGGCTATATTATAGAAAGAAAATAACAAATAGCGGCTGAAATTGAAAAGCTGGCAATGGAGGAATTACGAATGGAAATGTCGGAATGGAAAGGTGCAGCGGGAGTTTGCATCAATGAAAAAAATGAAGTGTTGCTGGTGCTGCAAGGTCCTCCAGGAGAAGAGAAGAAATGGACGGTTCCTGCAGGCGGCATCGAACAAGGCGAAAGCCTGCGTGAATGCATTGAGCGGGAATTCTATGAAGAAACGGGTCTTACAGTGAAAGTTACCGATGAATTGAAAGTTAGAAGTGGAGAGTACGAAAACGCCGCTGTGTCTTTTGATGTCCATTATTTCAAAGTGGAAGTTACAGGCGGAGAAATTACGCTTCAAGAAGGCGATGAATGGATTTCGGATGTGGCATGGAAATCGTTAGGCGAGCTTGCCAAGTTGGACATGGCGTATCCAGACGATGCAAAATTGATAGAATCGCTGATCCAACACTGATAAAAGCATATATCATAAAGAAAAAGGGTATTATATGAATAAGATTTTATATAGGAGGGATTCGATGAGAAAAGATCGGGAAGATCACGAAGGTGAAGAGCTGATTCCGGAAGTCGAGCCGCGCCGCGATATGCCAGACACTAAAGAAATAGATCCGATGCCAGACAGAGAACTAGAGTATGAAGAAAATTCGAATGAAAAGTATAGAGATAATCCACCGCATGAAAAATGAGGCAAGCCGCTTGCGGCTTGCTTTTTACATAAGTGTTTATCATTGCTTAGCTGTAAGGGGGAATAATCATGCCGCAATATTTATTTGAAAACGCGATTTGGCAAGAAGAAGGAGATATTGAAGATAAAGATTTCCTTAAATTTTTGCCGAACAATAAAAAAATGCATTCTTGGATTAAGGATTCACGCGACATAACCGTTAATATTTTGCATACAGAAACGTCAGAAAGCGGAAATGAAGCAATCTGGGGATCTCTTATTTATCGCCAAAACCCAAAAAAGAAAGATGACTTGGAGGTATTTCATTTTTATTTATCGAAAGATATTTTGGTGACAAATGAATTGGATTTTGAGACAGATGAGGACTTGGATAAAGATTCTGTCCTTAGGCAAATGAAAGAAACGGAATCCACAACTGAGTTAATGATGATTTTGCTGGGAGATATGATCAGTTCAATTCTCCATAAAATTGATGTGTTCGAAGAACAGCTCCGCAACTTGTTGTGGGAAATAAGAGAAAGAAATGATAAAAAAACCTTAGATAAAATTGAAGTTGTACGCCATGAAATTCTTTTATGGCAAAACTTAGTGATGGGATTTTTAGAAATAAGGATGGCTATTTTTGAAACGTTCGGCAAAGATGTAGAAAAAGAGAAAGAATACATACGGACCTCGGCGCGCATTGACCGCTGCATTATGTTGATTAGGTCGTATAAAGACGAGATCAATAATATGGTGGATATGGAGAATGTAGTGGCCAATTACCGCGGAAACGAAATAATGAAGACATTAACTGTTCTAACGACGCTTTTCACTCCAGTGATGGCATTTGGTGCGTTATGGGGAATGAATTTTGAAAAAATGCCGGAATTGAGCTGGACTTATGGTTATTTAGGCTCGTTGATTGTGATTGTCGCTTCAACGGTTTTTCTCTATTTTTATTTGAAAAACCGAGGATGGACAGGAGATATATTAAAAACCGCTTTAAGCAAAAGTTCCAAACTGAAAAAACAGTAAAAGCGAATGGATGTCCTGTTTGAAGAACCAAGAGTCCTAATTACCGTAAAAGAAAAACAAAGGAGCCAACCCATATTCATTGGGGCGGCTCCTTTGTTTGCAAATAAACTGAATAGCTAATGGAGTATAGCTTGACGCTGTTTTTCAACTCTTTAATAACGGAATTTATCTTTTTCAAGTTCCTCCAGCAAATCGGAATAGCGCTGAAGGTCTTGATCTCCATGCTTTTCGATATAGGAGGCTATAAGTTCTTTCAGTTCTTTCCGATGGCGTTCAACGGCGACGAGTTTCTCTTTTAGCGTTTGACGTCTCCACAGCTCAAGTTCTTTCACATCATCCATTTTCTCAAACATATCAATTTCAGCAAGCAGTACAAGCGCAGAGTTTTTCTTTTCATCGTACTTTTTCAGCGCTTTTTCAATCTTTTTAGTCTCATTATCAAAAGCCATTTTTGAGTACATTGACAAGGTACCCACCCGCCCTTCATAGAAACTTCTTATTAAGTATTCTTTTCCCTAATTAACTGAAATATAAGCTTTTGTGTATTCTTTCTTTATTATAAATGAGAATTTTCTGATTTTCAATTGACGTTTTATGATGATTCAACTAAGATGAAAGAAATGATGAAGGAGGTGGGTAAGATGAATCAAACTGGTAAGCGCATGACTGAATGTCAGGAGTATCTCTACATTCTTCATGGCGTTACTTTCACAAAAAACATGCACGGGATAAGTCTGTCCTTTTTTAAACAATTGCATGAAGTGAAAAACCAGTGAGAGACATCTGCCTGCAAACGGATTTTACCAAAGGCATGCGTCTGCGCATGCCTTTTTTGCATTGTATGTGTCTCTTCAACCGAAAGGAAGAGAACAATGATCATCAGCCAATTCCAACAAATTATGTGCCATTTTGCGAATCAGAAATTATTTAATCATATTAAAGGGGAAATTGCCGAAGGCCAGCGGATTGGACTTGTCGGCAGGAACGGCGAAGGAAAGACGACGCTGCTGAATGTCTTGGCTGGAAAACTGCATCCGACAGAAGGCGCAGTTACCTGGAAAAAAGGCTGCGCAATCGGACTTTTACAGCAGTCTCCGAATGAAAACGGAGAACAAAAAGTCCATCAATTGCTGAGGAACGTGTTTTCAGAATTGCTTACCGTACAACTTCAGCTCGAGGATATGGAGAAACAAATGGGCATGGCAGCTCCGGAAGAAATGGAACGGATCTTGCGGCGTTATGGTGCCATGCAGGACGATTTTATTCAGCGGGGCGGTTACGAAATTGAAGTCCGAATCGATCAGATTCTTAATGGCTTGAAAATCAAATCATTAAAAGAAGAACAATGGGGACATTTGAGCGGCGGCGAACGGACAAAAGTAGGTTTGGCCAAATTGCTTTTACAGGAACCGGAGTTACTGCTGCTGGATGAACCAACAAACCATTTAGACTTAGAGGCGATTGAATGGCTTGGTTCTTTTATTAGCCATTATAAAGGCACCATTGTGCTGGTTTCACATGACCGGTACTTCCTGGATGAAACAGTCACTCAAATTTGGGAGTTGGACCAAGGAGATTTGATTCAATATAAAGGAAATTATTCAGCGTATGTAAAAGAGCGCGAAGCCCGTCTGCTGATTGAATTTCAGCAATACCAAGACCAGCAAAAGAAAATCCGGAAAATGAAAGAAACAATCAAGCGCTTGAAAGAATGGGCAAATCGGGCGAATCCGCCAAATGCCGGAATGCACCGCCAAGCAAAAAGTATAGAAAAAGCGTTAGCTCGTATTGAGTTGCTCGATCGTCCTGTCCTATCCAGAAAACAGATGGCTCTCGATTTTCAGATGGCAGACCGAAGCGGAAAAGATGTGGTCCGGATGGAAAGTATCTGGAAAGGCTTTGGAGAACGGATATTATTCCACGAACTAAACCTGCATGTCCGATTCGGGGAGCGGGTAGCGATTGTCGGCTCCAATGGCACGGGAAAGACAACGCTTTTGAACATGATATTGGATACAGAAAAGCCGGATGCCGGGGACATCATTCTTGGGAACAGTTTATCCATCGGTTATTTATCTCAGCATACATTGGAAATGGATAATAACCGAAGCGTGTTAGAAGAGTTCCGGGATGTTGTGCCAGTGTCAGAATACGATGCCCGCCCTATATTGGCGCAGTTCTTGTTTTTTGGCAATATGGTGTTCCAGCCTGTGCGCCAGCTAAGCGGAGGAGAACGCATGCGGCTCCGGCTTGCTCAATTGATGCACATGAACCATAATCTATTGATTTTAGACGAACCGACAAACCATTTAGATCTGGAAGCGAAAGAAGTTATGGAAGAAGCACTGTCCAATTTTCCCGGAACAATCATCTCGGTTTCCCACGACCGCTATTTCCTGGATAAGCTGTTTCCTGTAACTTATTGGCTCCATAATCAGTCAATTGAACGTTTTGATGGGAATTATTCTTTTGCGAAAGAAAAAAAACAGCCCGTCAGCACGGGATAAAGAGAAACTTCAATCCAAGGGGGTCTTTCCTCTTGGATTGTTAGTTGATCCAATCGGACTTTTACGGACAGTGGATCTTCCGCTTGAAAAAGCGGAAGTCATACTGGCCGTTAAAGCGGGATAAAAAGTATTTTCATATATTCAGCCAGAAAGCTTAAAGTTGCAAGGGAAGGGGTATAATTAAAGATCAATGACTTACTAATAAGGTGGAACCTAATGGCTGCTATAGGAACAATACCTGATAATATATCCATGCTGAATGCTTTAGATCATATCGGCGAAACGATTTTAATTGCCGACAACACATATACAATAAGATGGATGAATTCAGAAGCATGCAGATTGCTGGCTGAAATTGCCCCGTTGTATGGCATAAAAGATTGCAAAGAATTCATCGGGATGAATATGGATGCTTTTCATGCTTATCCGGCGCGTCAAAGAGATATGATGAGCAACTTGACAGAAACGCACCGGGCGCGGATTAATATACGCAATGAAATAGTCACTGACATCGTGATTACACCGATTAAAGATAATGGTGAAATAATTTCCGGATATATCGTCATGTTAATGGATGTTACCACGCAAGCGGAAGAACAGAAGCGTAGTGAGAAGCTGATTAAAGAATTGTCTATTCCAATACTTCACATTTGGGAAAAAACCATCGCATTGCCGCTAATCGGGGAATTTGATAGATACCGATCTGACGAGTTGATAGCTGTTGTATTAATGGAATGCGCTGACAAAAATATAGAGCATGTGCTGGTTGATTTAAGCGGCATTACGGAGTTTGAAACACAGATTCGTTATCAAATTCAAATGATGACAGACAGCCTGAAACTGATAGGAACAAATTGCATTTTAGTAGGAATCAGCCCGAAATTGGCGATGTCTATTGTATCGCTTGAAAGCACTACCCGTACATTCAGTTCGGCCTATGCAGGGTTGAAACACATCATCGAACTGCAAAAACAGAATGAAAACGAAAAGCGGAAACGCGTGTCCAGCTCAGATAGGCTTTAAACCAAAATAAAACAGCTTATCCAAAAGAGGATAAGCTGTTTTATTTTATTTCTGATGTTTCGGCCGGTTCGACCCAAGTTTGTGACCAGTTTTGGATTTCATCCATTACAGGTTTTAAAGAAAATCCTTTTTCGGTTAACTCATATTCAATCCGGACTGGAGTTTCAGGATAAACGGTGCGGGTGACGAGTCCTTGAGCTTCCAAATTCTTTAATCGTTCCGACAAGAGACGGCCACTAATACCGATAACCTCAGTTAGGTGGCTAAAACGCTGAGGTCCGGATAACAGCTGATAAATGATCAAACCGGTCCATCGCTGGCTTAGAAGCGAAATTGCACTTTCGAATCGGGGACAAATGACAGTAGTATCCATTCAGATCACTCCTTTTTTATATAATAGCACAAATAGCTTGTAGAATAAAAGAATAAGGTTACTTGACATATTTAACTTCTTTTAATATAATTAGTTACATAAAGTAACCAATGAAATGGGGATATTAATAATGAACTTTCATGAGAAACCGGTAACGTATGTTGGAGAAGTAGGATTAAAAGTATTAAATTTAAAAGATATGACTAATTTTTATAAAGATATTATCGGGCTTGAAGTAATCGATGAAACAGAAAACACAGCAGTTTTAGGAGCAGGCGGAAACGCGTTGTTAAAGCTTGAAGCCATTGACGGATTAATTCCAAAAAGAGGCCGTTATGCTGGACTTTATCATTTAGCGATTTTACTGCCCAACCGGAAAGAATTGGCGAAATCGCTGATTCACCTTCATAACCAGGGAATTCGTCTTGGATCTTCTGATCATTTGGTCAGTGAAGCATTGTACTTGAGTGATCCGGAAGGCAACGGCATTGAAATATACCGGGACCGGGAACCAGAGGAATGGAATTGGAACGGCGGTCAAGTGGATATGGCGGTTGACCCAATTGATGCAGAAGGTCTTTTGCAGACAGCACAGGAAGCGGGAGAAGCTTGGCAGGGAATGCCTGCAGGCACTGTTATGGGACATATCCATCTTCATGTTTCAAACTTGCAGGAAGCTCAAAAATTCTATGTGGATGGTCTCGGGTTTGAAATCGTTACATCAATGGGCGGACAGGCACTGTTTATCGCGGATCAGAAATACCACCACCATATTGGCTTGAATGTTTGGAACGGCGTCGGCATCCCAGCGCTCCCGGAAAAAGAAGCTGGCTTGCATTACTATACATTGGTTTTGGAAAACGCAGAAAAACGCAGCCGCTTGGCTGAACATCTCCAAGCAATGGGAGCAGAAATTATTGAACATCCAGATTACCTCGAAACAAAAGATCCATCCGGAAACTTGATCCGTTTGACGGTCTAATAAAAAAAGCCGACTCTATCAATCAGAGTCGGCTTTTTTTGTTGGCGGAAAAGGTTTTTCGCAACTCTCATCGAAATTGCGATAGGGGTTTTCATTTTTTGCTGTCGCTGTATTAACAGGGCTAGCTGTTGTGTTGAAAACTTCTGTTTCTTCTGTAGGGTGATTTTGCCGTGTTTCCATATATGCATACATTCTTTCCTGGCTTTTCAACTCTTCGAGTGGATTGCCGGAATAAGATAAAAGGATTAATCCAAATGCGCCGACGATTAAAGTGATGCCCAAAAGTGAAAGGAATCCCTTCATGATAAATCCCGCCTTTTTATATTTGCTCTATTTGCTTATGATTTAGAACGAATCTGAAAACAGAAAGTTCCCTCTTGCTGAAGATGCCTGTTATAGCGATACTAGAAGGAAGAAAAGTATTTGTAGAATGAATCAAAAAAGGAGGAATGAGAATGATTGCATTGGAGACGGAAATTTGCCAGCTCTTTGGCATCCAACATCCGATTATTCAAGCGGGTATGGCTGGCGGCCCAACTACTGTGGAATTGGTAACGGCTGTGGGTGAAGCGGGCGGCCTTGGGACTCTGGGAGCGGCTTATATGGCACCGGAGGCGATGAAAAAAGCAATTGCTGATATTAAGGTGAAAACGCTAAAGCCTTTTGCGGTAAATATTTTTGCTTCAAATGAAAAAGACGATTTTAGCCGATTGGAAGAAGTGCAAAAAGCATTACGCCCTTTCCGTTCCGAATTGAAAATTGAAGAAGTCTCATCATCTTATTCCTCTCCTGACTGGAGCAAAGAGCAGTTTCGTATTTGCATCGAAGAAGGCGTGCCAATCATCAGTACAGCTTTTGGTTGTTTGTCTCCTGATCAAATGAAAATAGCCAAAGAACGGGGAATAAAAGTGATCACAATGGTCACTACAGTAAAAGAAGCGCTTCAGGCCGAGCAAGCGGGCGCTGATGCGGTTGTTGCACAGGGAAGCGAAGCGGGAGGGCATCGCAGTACATTTTCAATGGACCAGCATCCTAGTGGAGCATTGATTGGAACGATGTCATTGGTCCCTCAAGTCGTAGATGCTATCCGGATTCCTGTAATTGCGGCAGGAGGGATTACAGACGGGCGGGGACTCATTTCTTCACTTGTCTTAGGAGCGCAGGCGGTCCAAGTCGGAACCCGCTTTTTGAGTTCTAAAGAGTCGGGCGCACATCGGGTCTACAAGCAAGCAATTTTGGACAGCGATGAAGAAAGTACAGTGATCACCAAAAGTTTTTCAGGAAGACCGGCCCGTGGAATTAAAAATCGCTTTATCGAAGAATTCGAAAAGACAAAGATTGATCCATTGCCGTTTCCTTCCCAAAATACCATTACTAAAGATATCCGTGCTGCTGCCGCCCGAAACAATGACCCGGAATTTATGTCGTTATGGGCAGGCCAGTCAACCCGTTCGTTGACAGAAGAGCAAAGCGCAGCGGAAATAATAGAATCTATCATAAAGCAGGCCCGGCAAATTCTCCGCTAATGGTTCATTTCTAAATATCCTTAGTGTCTGTTTTAATCCGATTTCTCCCAAAGGAAATCGGATTTTTATTGTTCAGAACCAATATGTAGAATAGGTGGATGCCTATGGTTGCCAGGAAATGAAACTTTTAAGTTGAATGTCCGTATACTTACTATAAGAAAAATAGCCGGAAGTTAAAGGGGAATTCATTATGGGAAGTATATTATTGTTTGCAGCTGCAGTGTCGCTCGCGGCGGCTTTTATTGTTGTGCCTCTGACAGGAATAGGCGGTGGGAAAAAAGGAAATGACAAACCTGCCCAATCATTTATCGTGCCGGGAATCATTTTTGTTTTCATCATTGGAACGCTAATTGTGGCCGGGTATTATTATTTTGCAAATCTCGATAGAAATATAATGTCATTGTGGCCGGTACTGTTAATCACTTCAGCTTTTGGTGCGCTGCTTTCACGCGGCAACGAGCAGAAAGTGAAATCATTATTGTTTGTAGGGGCAGTGGCTTTCGCAGGTTATGTATTGACCGCCCCTTTGTTTAATGCTTCTGAAAAATACGAAGCAGTAGCGATGGATGAGCAAGTGGAAATTGAGGCGTTCGATGAAATGCAAACCCCTGCCAGTGTCCCGCCAAAGTTTGCGCGCAACAAAATGAAAAAAGCATTCGGGCAAGTGCCGGATACGAGTTATTATGAACTTGGGAGCTTGCAAGTGCAAAAGGTTGAAGGAGAATATGTCTATATCGCACCTGTGGAATTTTCAGGATTTTTCAAATGGTGGAACGGAGATTCGACTCCAGGCTATTTCACCATGAGTGCAACCGATGCATCAGCAAATCCTAAATTTGTTAAGGCGGAAATGATTTATACGCCATCTTCTTATTTTAATAAAAACATCGAGCGCCATATGCGCCTGGAAAAACCGGAGGCGATTTTTTATGGGGATTCACAGTTGGAGATTGATGACAGCGGAAAGCCGTTTTATATCCGTTCCTATGGTGAATTCATCTCTGCCCGAAACGGTTTTGCTGTAAAAGGAATAATGGCCGTAGATCCGGCTACAGGCCAAGCGGAAAGTTATCCGCTTGAAGAAGTTCCAGCGTTTATCGATGGAGCAGTTTCACCGGAATCAGTCAGTCTGGAAAACAGTTATTACGGAAACTATGTCCATGGCTTTTGGAACAGCAAATTCGGCAAAAAAGATGTGAAACTGCCATCAAATGAAGGGACAGAAGCAAATGTCAGCCCCATCTTTGATGCAGAAGGCGACATGTACTACTTCACCGATTTTACCAGTCCGAAGGAAGGCGTCGATTCAATGCTTGGATATTCATTGACCAATGCCCGCACAGGAGATTCCACTTACTTTACAGGGAATATGGAAGATTCCTATATGGATTCACAAGGAAATCTGCAGATTATTGAAAAGCAATTTATCGAAAAAGAGTGGGCAGGCGAGATGCCGGTGCTATACAATTTCTACGGGGAAGCGAGCTGGCTGACACCGGTTCTTGACTCGAACGGCTTTTTGCAGAATTACTTTATTGTTTCTGCCGCCAATCCAGAAATTTCCGTTTTTGCTGCTACTCCAAATGAAGCATTGCAATTGTATAAAACTGCGCTTCAAAGAGGCGGCAGCACAGTCAATGGCAGTTCTGACGCTGAAGAAGCAACGGCATCAGGCGCCGTCGAGCGAGTGTTTAAAGAAAAAGCTGGAGACTTTACGGTTGTATCATTTTTATTGGAAGATGGAACGAACTTTATTGTTTCTTCCGAGAATGTTCCATTAGCCATTTACTTAAAAGAAGCGGATCAAGTGCAAGTGACGTATTTAAAAACAGCAGACTTATTCTTGCCGGTAAAAGAAATGACGATTGAAGGACTAGAATGAAAAACAGGAAAATCCTTTTGCTTATCGAGCAGAAGGATTTTTTCTTTTAATAGAGAAACTTAATACTTTATAGAACTTGTTTTTAAGATTAAACTGTAGGGAAGAGGTGAGGCACGTGCGAAAAGTATTTTGGATTATTATATTGCTTGTGCTTGTATATTTCGCACGGCCGCTTTGGGAAGATAAAGCAAGTGAATATGTGGATTTGAGCTTTTTGGATGCAGTTGACCAGAGAATCGATCAAGTGGCAAATGGTCCCACAGTAACTGATGCGTTAGATCAGGCCAAACAGTTTACTGTTCAAGTGGGCGGCCAATTGCAGTCTTTTGTCAGTAAAAGTTCTGCGGAAATGCCTGCTGTTGTTGAAAAACCGGAACTGGCTCAAACGGAATCGCTATTCGCTGTCCACAATGTGACACTTGGAATGACCAAAGAAGAAGCACAAGCGAAAGTCGGTTTGCCTCTCCGTTTGATGGAGAATGAATATGGCTCTGATTGGCACAGCTACCATCAAAATTATCAAAATTATGTGTTGCTGTCATATGATCAAAATGGGAAAGTCAACGGCATGTTTACCAATCAGGACCTTATCTCGTCTACAAAAGATATTACTATGAAATCTAATAAAACTCAGGTTCGTTCAGCACTTGGCGTTCCTTTGAAAAGCCTTCAAAAAGGGAATGTCCAGTACATATTGGATACCCGGGAAGAATATGACGTCTTCAAAATCGACTCTATTTATGTGACTGTATTTTACGATATTCATGAAGAAGATACGGTCACGGCTATTCAAGTGATTGACGGAGAAATGGAAGAGCAGCGGCCGAAGATTTATGCAGAACCAAGCAAAGAGCTAAAAGAAGGATTTGAATTTTTGTTGTTCGAGTTGACCAATTCAGCACGGATTCAAAGAGAACTGCCATTATTGAAGTGGGATGAAGCCGCCCGGACGACGACCCGCAAACATAGTGCTGATATGGCGAAGAACCGATACTTCAGCCATACAAACCAGGCAGGGAAATCACCGTTTGACCGCATGAGCGACGACGGCATTACATTCTTTGTAGCCGGCGAAAACTTGGCTTATGGGCAGTACAGCAGTATTTTCGCTCATGAAGGATTGATGAATTCGATGGGACACCGTAAAAATATTGTCAAACCCGACTTTGGTTATTTAGGAGTCGGAGCAGCCTTTAATTCTGATCATCAGCCATATTTCACAGCTAACTTCTTTAATAAATAACACAAAGGCATCCGTAAAATTTTTATGGATGTTTTTTCATTTGTTAGAGCATCCGGTATAGCGGTATAAAAAGTTTGGGATTGCTAATAAATAAAGTGTCGCATATTCATGGTAAACTGGGTATACAGAAAAAAGAAAGGAAGTGAGCTGTGTGACAAACAAGCTTTGGTTTCAAGCGGGTGTAGGCATTATATTGGCTTTAGTCATTATTCGTTTATTTATAGAAGTCCAGGCCATCTTTGACCCATTTTTCATTATTGCGCAAACTATATTTGTGCCTTTGCTGCTCGGAGGCGTTCTTTTTTATCTCAGCCGGCCGCTGCTTCATGTTTTAGAGAAGCGTAAATTTCCAAGATGGGCAGGAGTCCTTACAATTCTGCTGCTGATTGTCCTTATTTTTTACTTGCTATATGCCATGATTGGCCCAATGGTAACAAAACAAGTCAATGCACTTGTTGAAAATGCACCGGCAATTATTCAAGGCGTAGAAGATTATACTCAATATTTATTCGATCAGCGTAATCGTTTGCCTGCATCAATTGAAGAACAGGTCAATAGCATGTCCGGAAGTATAGGGGAGTGGGCCAGCAATATCGGGGGATGGATTCTTTCATTCCTGGCAAGCTTTATTTCAGGTGTCGTTACGCTTGTTCTTGTGCCGTTCTTCTTGATTTACCTTCTTTTAGACCATCAGAAGTTCGCACCATTTGTTGCCGGATTCTTTAAAGGAGAGCGAAAAACGTGGATTCGGAAAACGTTAAGTGACGTCGACCATACGTTGAAGTCCTACATTCAAGGGCAGTTATTTGTCAGCTTTTTAGTCGGCATCATGCTGCTGATCGGGTATCTGATTATCGGACTAGAATATGCATTATTGCTTTCAATCATTGGAATGGCGACCAACGTTATTCCGTTTCTTGGACCGTATATCGCCGTAATTCCGGCCATTATCATTGCGCTTGTCCAAGATCCGATTATGGCAGTTTACGTGGGAATCATTATGCTTGTTGCCCAGCAGATTGAAAGCAACCTCATTACGCCAAACGTTATGGGGAACGCGCTTGACGTGCATCCGTTGACCGTCATCACCTTGATCTTAGCCGCTGGGAATATAGCCGGCTTATGGGGGATTATCCTCGCTATCCCTGTCTATGCGGTCATCAAGACGATTGCCAAAAACGTCTATGCACGCCGTGAAGAAATACGCGATACCGCAACAAAAGAAATATAGGGCTGCACCCCCTGCAAATCATTTTGCAGGGGGTTTTTTCGTGAATAGATATTGCTTGACGATTAATAGTATACCCCCTAAACTAATTATTATTAGTTGAGGGGGTATACTATTTTGGATATTCGAATAAAAGAGGCGGTCGATCTCTTTCAAGAAGTGATGTTCTACGGAACAGAACGCGTCATCAAATCCATCGATGATCCGCTATGGAAAGAGTTTTCACCGGAACAGATTCAAATGCTGAAACTGGTCAGCAAAGAAAAGCGCATCACCTCCAGCAGGCTAGCTGCATTGCAGGCGGTACATAAAAGTGCGATTTCCAGCCGCATCAAAAAATTGCTGCAAAAAGATGTTATCCGCTTTGTTCAGACGGAACAGCAGGACCGTCGCGAAAAATTGGTTGAACTGACGGACCGGGGAAAAGAAGTCCTGGTGCAGTCGGATAAAGTATTAACGGATTATATCGAAAATTTATTGGCACAGCACGTAAACGATGAGGAAATCGATCAGTTCTTGACGATTTTCCGGAAGTTGAAAGACATTATTAAAGCGGATGGAGTGTCGTAAATGAAAACCGTCTTAAAACTGAAATGGCCGATTGCGATTGGCGTGATGTTCCTAACCGTTGCCTTATTCCTACTGGCACCAAACTTAACGGAGCAAGCAGAGAAAGCGGGTTCGTTCCAGCTTTCACAAGAAGCTTCATCCCAAAAGGCAGCAACGATTTTAGCGGATGCGGAGGCTGCAGAACAAACGATTTCTTTAGTCATCCCCCTCAAAAGTGAATTGGAAGGGACGATGCGGGAAACACTGACGGAAATGGCTTCCGAAATTGAAGCGCTTGGAGAACCGGTGACGAGCGTTTTGAATCCGGTAGAAAGTGCAGAGCTTGAAGAACAATTAGTTTCAGAAGATCAGAAAACGGTTTTGATGCCAGTTACAGTTGATGGCACCGATGAAGAAGTGAATGCTGTAGCGGCAGACATCCGCGAATCGATTATCCCGGGAGACATGACGGCTTATGTAACCGGTGAAGCAATCATCAATAATGACGTCAATATCAGCGCTCAAGAAGGCTTGAAACGAACAGAAATAATTACGGTCGTTTTGATCTTCGGTTTGCTGCTCGCGGTGTTCCGTTCAATCGTCACACCGTTCATCCCGCTTGTCGCTGTTGGGATTTCGTACTTATTGAGCCAGTCCATTGTTGCTTATTTGATTGACTGGTTTGGCTTCCCGGTATCGAACTATACCCAGATTTTTTTGGTGGCGATTCTTTTCGGAATCGGAACAGACTACTGCATCCTGTTGCTGAGCCGCTATAAAGAGGAATTATCAGCGGGACATGGAGTGGAGGAAGCAATCTTTAATACGTACAAAACTGCTGGACGCACGCTTCTGGTCAGCGGAATCGCTGTATTTATCGGATTTTTTGCAATCGGTTTTGCGGAATTTCTAATTTTTAAGTCTGCAGTTGCCATAGCAGTAGGGATTTTTGTGTTGCTGCTGGTGTTATATACTGTTGTGCCATTTTTTATGGCATTGCTGAAAGAAAAATTGTTCTGGCCGGCGAAAAAATCAGCTAGCCACAAAGACAGTAATTTATGGATTGCGATGAGCAAACTATCAATCAACCGTCCACTTTTGTCGATGCTGGTTGTTGCGGTTATTACGGTACCTTTATTGTTTACATACAATAATTCACTGTCATTCAATACCGTTGATGAAATTGGCTCGGGATTTGAGTCGGTAAAAGGATTGCGTGCAATTGAAGACGGCTTCGGCAAAGGGGATTCACTGCCCGTCGAAGTTATCGTTAAGTCAAATGAAAATTTAACTGCAGAATCTGTCGTGCCTTATTTTGAAAAAATTAGCCAGGAAATCGAGAAAATTGACGGCGTAGCAGGAGTTCGCTCCATTACCCGCCCTACAGGTGAAGTAATTGAAGACCTTTATGCAGACAGACAATTGGGTCTGTTGTCAGCTGGATTGACTGAAGCAGGTACCGGCCTGGGCGAAGTGCAGGCCGGGCTGAATGACATCCAGACCAATCTGACGGGAATCAGTGAACAAACCAGTGGTGCAAACGGCATTGGTGAAGCTGCTGCGGGACTTGAGCAATTAAATGGCCAGTTGGGCCTTGTGACGCAAGGGCTGCAGCAAACGGGAAATGTGCAGCAGACGGTAGGTGCTTTGCCGCAAATCAGCGGTGGACTGACTGAAATTCAGCAAGGATTGGCTGGAGCAGCAGGGCAAACCGGGGAACTGGGTGCAGGGTTAATGCAGCTGTCTGATGGCGTTGGCGCTTCGAATGCAGGACTTGTGGAAATCCAGAACGGCCTAGCCGAAGCAGCAGGCATGATGCAAAAAATGAGCGACAGCAAAACCGTTCGCGATACCGGACTGTTTATTCCGGAAGGCACGCTTGCAAGTGAAGAATTTGCGCAAGTACTGGACCGCTATGCTTTTGCGGAAGGCACCGGCATGAAAATGGAAGTCATCTTGTCGGACGACCCTTATTCTCCAAACGCAATTGTTACAACTGCAAAAATCAAAGCAGCAGTCGAACGCACAATAGCAGATACACCGCTTGAAGAAACGGAAATCGCATTCGGCGGCATTGCTAGCATCAACAGCGATTTACAGGAAGTTTCTTCTAGTGATTTCACGAAAACTGTTACCATTATGCTGATCAGTTTGTTCGTGATTCTATCAATACTTTTCCGCTCATTGATCATGCCGCTATATATGATTGGATCTTTGCTGTTAACTTATTACACATCGATTTCGATTGCGGAATTGATTTTCGTCAATGGCCTTGGCTATGACGGCATCAGCTGGGCTGTGCCATTCTTCGGTTTTGTCATGCTGGTAGCGCTCGGTGTCGATTACTCGATTTTCCTTCTCGACCGCTTCCGCGAAGAATCGGCAAATGGCGGCACTGTCCGCGATGCGATGAGAACGTCCATGGCGAAAATGGGTACGGTCATCATTACAGCAGCCATTATTCTGGCAGGTACATTCGGTGCAATGATGCCCTCTGGCGTCCTCAGTTTGGTTCAGATTGCGACGATTGTTATTACTGGCCTCTTGCTTTACGGCTTGATTGTCTTGCCTCTATTGATCCCGGCAATCTCAGTTTCATTTGACCGCGGAGTCTGGTGGCCATTCGGCAATAAAAAACATTCATAAGTGACGGAAAAGCTGCCTCGGTGCAGCTTTTTTCTGTTTAATGTAGGATTGCTTGATGCCATGTTATACTAGGCTAAGAATCAACAATAATGAAACGGGGTAACTAACGTGCTTACATTTGAACAAAAACTAGAAATAATTGAATCGTTTCCGGAACTGACACGTAAAGATGTGTCAATGAAACGTGTGAACTTCCATTACGAAGAAAGCCTGTATGACAAAAAAATCGTTGTCTATCACCTTCACCCGAACGGCAATGGATTTGTGTATGTAGGCAACTTGCCGCACTATGAAGCGGATGCGAAAGGCTTCGTCAATATCCGTGATTTCTCCGACAAGGAGCTTCGCAGCATTGTCGCAGATGCCTTGGATTACTTGTCTTTAGAGCCTGAACCTCCGTATGACAAAACGTGGACGAACCGCGATAACGAAAAACTGGACCTTGTCTATGAAGAGCCTTTCTGGAACATCTATACGGGCAAAAACCTGGAAGAAAGCTTCGGCACATTTAGTGACGCAGAAGATTATCTGATTGACCAAGGCTTTAAAGAACCGAAGTGATGGATATTCGGCAACTGGAAAAAGACGAAGATTTGCCGATAGAGCTACTGCTTGAAGCGGATCCTTCTGAAAAGTTGGTGCGTAAATACGTGTCAAAAGGGATATCTTTTATCGCAGAGAAAGATTTTCGTCTGATTGGGATTTACGTGTTATTGCCGATCTCTAATACCAAAGTGGAAATAAAGAATATTGCCGTTGCAGCGTCTGAAAGAGGCAAAGGCTGCGGCAAAAAACTGGTGCAGCATGCGTTGGCGGAAGCGCAGCGGCTTGGTTTTGAAACGGTCGAAATCGGCACGGGAAACTCGAGTTTTGATCAGTTGGCACTCTATCAAAAATGCGGTTTCCGAATGACCTCGATTGATCGGGGCTTTTTTACCCGCCATTATCTTGAGCCGATTATCGAAAATGGCATCTTGTGCCAAGACATGGTGCGCCTTGAATACAAAATAAGATGAAACCCTTCAATTTTGAAGGGTTTTTCTTTTCGAAGTAAATTAAATTACTCTAGAAAGAAAAATAATATTGCTTTTAAAAGTAAAATGAATTACGATTAAAAGTAATTAGGGAGGAGGAATGAAATGGACGATATAAGATTGAATGTCGCATTACTGAGAAAGCGGGTGCCGAATTTAACGACCGCTGCTAAAGAAGCAGGCATTCGGCCGGCGACAGTTTCCAATTTATGCACCGGCAAAATCGATTTGGGGAAAGCGGAAGTGAAAACTTTGGTTGGTCTGGCTAAACTGGCAAAGTGTACAGTGGATGAACTCATTATCCGGGGGGAGAAGATGGCAATGATCGAAACTAAGATTAAAGCATTGGATTTTTTCGCACCATTAGTAAAGTACGGCACAACCGGCATTGTTGCACGTCCAGGGATGGGGCAGCTGGTGATTATAGCTGAATTGCTTCATCGTTTTAAAGAACAGGAAGTAAAAACAGTTTATCTGATTCCGGAAAACGATCATCCGGAACTGGAGGGAATAGTTGAACTGGCAGACCACATGACTCGCTCTGTTGCAGAAACTTTGGAATGGTTAAGGGAATATGGTGACAAAACGGTGCTGGTTACGGAAAAAGGAAGAGTAGATTCAGGGGAGCTGTTCGAATTGCAGGAAGCGCTCGGCGGCAAACAAGTCACGACGCTGCTGGTGGATTTGTCCGGCGAAGTAGTGGATGACGATTTTCCGTTTGGCCCGCTTGAAACCGTTTGGCAGTTGGATGCAGACTTAGCTGCGCGCCATCAGTATCCGGCTTTGAGTCCGCTTCATTCCACGTCTTCTTTGTTGGAAGAAGCCGGTTTGGATGAACGCCATTTTCTGCTTCGCCAACGTGCGCAAAAAACGCTTCGCCGCTACCGGGAGCTTCGGTCCATCGTCAATGCTCACGGAATGGAGCGCGTGCCGCAAGTGGAAATCGAAACGTATCGCCGTGGAGAACGGCTGGAAGCATATTTTACCCAACCTCTGTTTGTAGCTGAAGAGCTTACCGGCCAAGCAGGCGCAGCCGTTTCTCTGGCAGAAACTTTGAACGATGTGGAAGCCATTCTAAATGGCCAGACAGATGCAAAGGAATTGAAAGAATTGCAATTTATTGGAACATTGTAAGGAGCCTTGTGCTCCTTTTTTTATTGGTTTTATATGTGCATTAGCAACTGCAAATTAATGAAATTCAATCTGGACTAAATTTAAAAGAGGAAAAAAAGGAAAGATTTCGGTATGCTAAAAGCAAGAGGTGATCACATGTTCAAAAAAGTGACCTTATATACAAATCGGCTAAAGGAAATGAAAGGGTTTTATGAGTATCAAATGGGTTTTCGGATCGTAGAAGAAGACGATACCAGCTTTACGCTGGCTGTCGGTGATTCTCAATTGGTCTTTCAAGCATCAGAACGGCCAGCGATTTACCATTTTGCATTTAATATTCCAGGCAACCAGTTTACACTGGCGAAAGGCTGGGCAAGTTCGCGTGTCACACTGAACCGCCAGGAAGGCATGGACGAAGTCTATTATGCAAATTTCAACGCGGATGCTTTTTATTTCCAGGATCCTGCTGGCAACGTGGTCGAGTTTATCGCCCGGCGCCATATCGACCGTATGGGCAATTTTACTGTTGATTCCCTGCTCAATATCAGTGAAGTGAGTATTACAACGAAACATGTGAAAGAAGTAGGAGAACAAATCGAAGCCATGGACATTCCAGTGCGGGGCAATAAAGGAATCGAACCACATGCATTGAATTTTCTAGGCCAAGGAGATGCATTTATCTTACTGGTAGCTCCGAAACGGACGTGGTACTTCTCGAAGCAAAAGAGCGAAGTCCATCCTTTATCGATTGAGCTGATGGATGGACGGCAGATTGGCATCACAGAAGAAGGAGATTTTCAGGAAGTCCAACCGACTAATCCGATTTCTGAAGGCTTGGAAAATATGGACTTTTCAGGAGTTGCCTTGCTGAAAAAAGAAGATGTTTGGTCAACTGCCAAGGGATGGGCAGACCGTTCAAATGAGCGGCCGAATGCACTGGACACCCGATTCGGGATTGCATCTGGCTGCAAAATTTTCACAGCAGTGGTCATCTGTCAATTAGTTGAAGAAGGAAAACTGGCGTTTGAAAATCGTTTATCGCAGCTATTGCCGGATTTCTTCCCGGATTTTGATGTTACTGTCCATCAATTGCTGACGCATACTTCTGGAATACCGGATTATTTTGACGAAGAAACGATGGAGAATTTTGAAGAGCTCTGGGTAAAGAAGCCAATGTATTTAATGAAGTCCGGAGCGGATTTTGTGCCGTTGTTTAAAGATGAACCGATGAAATTTGCGCCCGGGGAAAAATTCCAATACAACAATGCCGGGTTTATTGCTCTTGGGCTTATTGCAGAGAAAGTAGCGGGCCAGGCATTTATCAATATGGCAGAAGAGAGAATTTTTGCACGGGCGGGGATGGAGAAGTCAGGGTTTTTCAGCCTTGACCACTTGCCTAAGGGAGTAGCTTACGGCTATATTGATGAAGGAGATTCATGGCGCACCAACCAATATGCCATCCCGATCCAAGGCGGTGCAGATGGCGGGGCATTTGTGACGGCCAGTGATATGACCGCTTTTTGGGAACGGCTGATGGATTATACATTGCTTTCTGAAGAAATGACCAAAAAAATGCTGGCGCCCCATGTCTCGGCGGGACAAAACGATTATGGCTACGGCGTCTGGATTATGCAGAAAGCGGATTTTGTCTGGAAATATCATATCACGGGATACGACCCGGGTGTCAGTTTCCATTCCGGTTTTTATCCGCAAGATGGAACAATCCTGACGGTTCTGTCCAATAAAAGCGAAGGGGCTTTTGAAGCATTGAAGTTAATCGAAGGAACTTTTAAGAAGGGGTGAGGGCATGAGTGGGCGAAATTTGGCAATCATAATAGTAGTCGGCACCCTTGTAGTATGCGCGTTGATTTTTTTCGGCTTTCAGCTGTACTTCGACATGAACCCGACTCAATAAATGAAAGAAAACAGGCCGCGGAAAATCTGCAGCCTGTTTTCTTTTGATTAAGAGCAAGATTCAATTAAATTAGAAGTTTATGCATGCTTAATGAAAGCAGATCACAGGCAATAAAATCCGTAACGTAGGTTAGTCTAGTTGAGGCAAGGATAAAAAAGCACAAAAAATGAGCTCCCCGTGAGGAGAGCCCATAAGATAGTTAGGTTAGATTAAGCTTTTTGAACGTTAGTAGCTTGAAGACCGCGTTGGCCTTGCTCGATGTCAAAAGTAACTTCTTGACCTTCGTCTAAAGATTTGAATCCTTCGCTTTGGATAGCTGAGAAGTGTACGAATACGTCGTCTCCGCCTTCGCGCTCGATGAAGCCGAATCCTTTTTCTGAGTTAAACCATTTTACTTTACCTTGTTCCATGTGTGTTTCCTCCTCGTATGCAATTGCATACATTGTATTACTATCCTTGCTCAAATCTTGCAGATGAACATCTGACACTTTATACAAAGTTATCCGAACAAAAATAATTCTTCCTTAGAATAACATGAGGTTACAGAAATTGCAAGCCCAATCTTAAAATTAACTAATCTATCTTCAGAAACCGTTTATATATATACTATAAGAATCGCATGGGAATGGGAGTGGAGGGCTTTGAAAAAAATTATGGTGACAGGGGTATCTGCCGGGGCAGGGAAGTCGACTTTTGCTGCTGAGCTTGGGGAAAAGCTGGGCCTGCCAGTGCATCATCTTGATTCGATTTACTGGAAACCAGGATGGATAGAAGCGGAACCGGCAGAATTCAGAGCGGCGCAAGAAAAAGTTACGGCAGGGGAAAGCTGGATTATTGAAGGGAATTACAGCGACAGCTTTGATATCCGTTTTGCAAAAGCGGATACATTTATTTACTTGGAGCTGCCTTTAAGGGTTTGCTTGTACCGGGTATTAAAACGCTGGCTGACAAATATCGGCAATACACGGCCGGATATGGCGGAAGGCTGTCCTGAAAAAATGGATTTGGAATTTCTGAAGTTCATCGTTACTACATATGCAGCACGCAAAGTGAAAATGCGGGAGCGAATGAGGAAATTTCAGGAAGTACGACCGGAAAATCAAATAATCTTTTTAGGAAATAAAAAACAGATTAATGGATTTTTGAAAAGCATTGCCCATTAATAGAAAACGATGAATAATTTTAAAAACTGCAACATCTTCAGGAACTGAAGTGGTATTCTAGAGCTATAAAAATTATACGACTAGGAGAATAAACGATGAAGTTCTTGTACGAAGGAACCGTCACAAACCAAGCGCTTCGGAAAACGGAGTCTATGTATATGAAACGGCTGTTCTTAGAGGACTTGCCTATTATTGAACAAGTGCAAAAAGAAGTCATTGAATCGCTTCCAGAGAAAGCGGCGCTTCAACCATTATCAACTGAAGAATTTCTATTCATTTTGAATGAGCGTGGACTTCTTATTGGGGCATTCGTGGAGGATCAGCTGATTGGATTCCGGGCTCTTCTCATTCCGGAAATTGACGATGAACATTTGGGGTTGGACCTTGGCCTTCCGGAAGAAGAACTGCCGAATGTCATTTATCAGGAAATTTCTGTCGTGCTGCCGGAATACAGAGGCAATCGGCTGCAGCAGAAACTGGCTGAAGTGATTATGAAAGAACTGCCGAATCTGGAACAGCAGTTCCGCTATGTATGCTGCACCGTAGCGCCTATGAACATTCCCAGTTTAAAAGACAAATTTCTTCAGCAAATGCATATTGGAGCGTTAAAAGAAAAATACAATGGCATGGACCGCTATATTTTGGTGAAAGATTTGGAGCATCCAACTATCCGGTATGAAAATCATATAACCGTAAAACTGGATGATTTAGAAAAGCAGCGCCAACTTCTGGACCATGGCTATGTCGGCATTGGCTTTCAGTTAGTCAAAGGTTTCCATGAAATTGAATTTGTAAAACCTGTTCTTTAAAAAGAACAGGTTTTTCAGGCTGTCGAGAAACTCTCGGCAGCCTTTTCTCATTTCGCTCCAGGACGGACGCTTTTCGCGGGGGGCGGCCCTAAGCCTCCTCGCTCGCTGGCGAAAATCGTGTGCTCCTGCATCGCTGCGCTAGCTTCGTCGCAAATGAACGGGGCAAATTACTTTGCCCCATTCATTCCCTGCGGGGTCTCAGGACTCGCCCTATTCCCGCAGAAGTCGCCGCCCTCCGCTGCATTCAACTTTATTTTGTCACCTTTTGTGATTCTCTAAAAGAGTGATCTTTTGAGAAAGCTCTCTATTCTTTGTTCCTGCTCTTCAGATATGGAGTCAAACAGCGAAGGAAAACATACTGCTCCTGCGCAAGCTCGTCGCAAAGACTTAGCCTCGCAGGCTTCGGCTAATGTCTTGCCTGCGGGAAAGCGAGACAGCCGAGACCCTGCAACGCCCTTTCATGTTTCGAAGCTAGCGAAGCGATGCAGAAACAGGAGCGTAAGCGACGAAGCGGCTTGGCGCTCGCCCGCGGCTGAAAACCTATGCTCCTGCAGCGCTATGCGCTTCGTCGCAAAGACTTGGCCTCACAATCTTCGGCCAATGTCTTCGCAGCTGGTTGGCGGAATATCGGTAAGGGGAGGTCACTAATACAAATTTCAACTTTCTCAACAAGCTGCAAAACCTGTTCTTTAAAAAGAATAGGTTTTTTTATATTCCTAAAGAATTCTGAAACTTTTGTGGATTTATGCCGTATATTAAGTAGAATGATAAAGAATGGACGGGATGGGAGGTTTTGGAATGGAGTTGTTCGGTTTATCCATGGAGCAGCTGTATATGTATACTCTTCTTTTCGCAGGTGCATTGACCTTGCTTTACGTCTTTTTCGGCGATATTGCGGATGCAGGGGATGGGCTTCCTTTTTTTAACCCGACGATCATTCTGGCATTCATCACTTTGCTGGCTGCGGCCGGTTATTTGCTCGAAGTGACGACGAAATTGGATAGTTTTGCGATATTGGGAATCGCTGCGGTTGTGGCACTGTTGCTTGATATTTTGTTATATTTCTTTATTTTACTGCCATTGTCATCCGCAGAATCTTCGATTGCCTATACGGACGAATCGCTGCTGGGCCAAGTGGCGAAAGTGATTATTCCGATTCCAGTCGACGGCTACGGGGAAGTCATTATTGAAACTTACGGAGGAATCATTTCAAAACGGGCAACAGGGTTCGACAATGAAGCAATTGGCCAAGATCGGCAAGTATTGATCATTGAAGTAAAAGACGGCACGTTGTATGTCAGGGATTATGAACCGCTATTTAGCAAAAGTAAATGACAATGAGGAGGGGTTAGGATGGAAATGACTTGGATTGCATTAGGGATTGCTGCATTTGTTGTATTAGCAATAATTGGGGTCTACATTACTAAGTATAAGACCGTAGGGCCAGATGAGGCATTGATTGTGACGGGAAGTTATTTGGGCACCAAAAATGTTCACACGGATGATTCAGGAAACCGGATAAAAATCATTCGCGGCGGAGGGACTTTCTTGCTGCCGATATTTCAGCAAGCGGCGCCGCTGAGTTTGTTGTCGAGCAAGTTGGAAGTAACAACTCCGGAAGTTTATACGGAACAAGGTGTCCCGGTTATGGCAGATGGAACGGCCATCATCAAGATTGGCGGCTCTATTTCAGAAATTGCCACTGCTGCAGAGCAGTTTTTGGGCAAATCAAAAGAAGACCGGGAAAACGAAGCGAAAGAAGTGCTCGAAGGCCATTTGCGCTCGATTCTGGGATCCATGACAGTAGAAGAAATTTATAAGAACCGTGATAAGTTCTCCCAAGAAGTCCAGCGTGTCGCTTCACATGACTTGGCGAAAATGGGATTGATCATCGTATCATTTACGATTAAAGATGTGCGGGATAAAAACGGTTATTTGGATTCACTCGGTAAAGCGCGGATTGCCCAAGTAAAACGGGATGCAGACATCGCAACAGCAGAATCAGAAATGCAGACACGCATCAAACGGGCAGAAGCCGGAAAAGATGCACAGCGCGCTGAAATCGAACGTGCTACTGAAATCGCTGAAGCAGAAAAAGAGAATTTGCTGAAAGTGGCGGAATACAAGCGGGAGCAGGACAGCGCGAAAGCTCGGGCTGACCAGGCGTATGAGCTTGAAACCGCGCGCTCGAAACAGGAAGTCGTCGAACAGGAAATGCAAATCCGCATCATTGAACGCCAGAAGCAGATTGAGCTGGAAGAAAAAGAAATTCAGCGCCGCGAGCGCCAATATGATTCTGAAGTGAAGAAAAAAGCGGACGCCGACCGTTATGCGGTTGAACAAGCGGCGCAAGCGGAAAAATCGAAACAATTAACGGTTGCAGACGCACAGAAATACAGCGTCGAAGCAATGGCAAAAGCGGAAGCCGAAAAAGTGCGCCTGGATGGTTTGGCGAAAGCCGATTCTCTTCGCGCTCAGGGTGAATCAGAAGCGGATATTATCCGTATGAAAGGTTTGGCTGAGGCGGAAGCAAAACGCAAGATTGCGGAAGCATTTGAGATGTACGGAAAAGCTGCAACTCTTGACATGATTGTGAAGATGTTGCCGGAGTATGCGAAAGAAATTGCCAGCCCGCTTGCCAACATTGACAAAATCACCGTGGTGGACACGGGAGGCGGAGAAGGCGGCGGAGCCAACAAGGTCACTGCTTACGCCACGAATCTAATGTCATCCCTGCAGGAAACTTTGAAAGAATCGTCAGGGATTGATGTCCGTGAAATGCTGGAAAACCTAACGGGTAAAACAGATTATCCGCAAACGATTGAACAATTGCGCTACGAATTAGCTGAAAAAGAAAAGGAAATTAAACAACAGCAAGTTTGACAACCAGCTGGATGGCATAAAAGCTTAATCGCTTTTATGCCATTTTTATTTGAAGTAAAGCCGAATAAAAGAACGAATAGGCCGAAAATATAATAAATTAACAATAGAAGAGTGAAAACGGGTTTGCGGACTTTAGTTAAAATGATAGAATATTAATACGAGCTTATGGGGAAAAATTCATAAGGATTAATTATTCAAAGATTAAGGGGTGTTCAATGAATATACAATTCGGCCGCAGCCTGTATTTATCGGAAGAAGGCCTCTTTGGGCCTGAGACTCAGGAAATCAGTTCCATCGCCTATAACTCTGCTGATGTGATAGGCGGTTCGGCGTTCTTTTGTATAATCGGAGAAAACACGGATGGCCATTTGTTTATTGCTGAAGCAATTGATAAAGGTGCTGTCGCCATCATTGGATCCGATCTGCCGAAATTAAAAAACTATGCAGACAAATATCCAACAAAAACATTTGTGGCAGTGGAAGATTCACGCCAGGCTTTAGCACAAGTTTCCGGTCATTTTTCTGGAAGAGCCCAGGACCAACTGGTAAAAGTAGGGGTCACAGGGACGAACGGAAAAACGACGACGGCAACTTACGTTTATAATTTATTCAATTTACTCGGAATTTCCTGCGGCTTTCTAGGGACTACGGGAATTTATAATTCGGCTGGAAAATTGCCCTATAAAAAAAGCACACCAACTACACCTCTTTCATCTGATATCCATCAAATCTTTTCCCAATTGGTTTCTTTTGGCGACCGGGCTGCTGCCATGGAAGTGTCTTCGATTGCACTTGACCAAAAACGGGTGGAAGGCATTTTGTTCGATGTAGCCATCCATACCAATATTTCTGAGGAACATTTGGAATATCATCAAACTTTTGAGCATTATTTAGAATGTAAATTGCGTTTATTCAAACAGACGAAAAATGCAGTTATCAATTTGGATGACCAAGGCATGGCAAAAGAGATTTTAGCGGCAGTTGATTATCCCGCACTCACTTATAGCCAAAAGCCGGATTCAGGTGCAGGGTTGATTTGGACGGATGTCCAGGTCAGAGAAAGCGGCATGCAGTTTGATTTGCAGTACCTGGGGCAGACTTTTAAAGTGGAAGTGCCATTATTCGGAGAATATAACGCCGGAAATCTGACAGCTGCAATAGGTGCAGCATTGCTGTCTGGCAGCACAATGGAACAAATCATTTCGGTGCTGCCGCGAATGCCGCAAGTCGAAGGACGTTTCCAGCTGATTGAAGGCCCGGAAGACCGAAAAATCATTCTGGATTATGCCCATACGCCGGTGGCTTTGGATTTGGTGATGAGAGAAGTGAAGAAGCTGCCCCATAACCGTTTAATCGCTTTGATCGCCGGAATCGGCATCCGGGATTTTTCCAAGATGCCGAAAATGGCCAAAGCAGCTGAAGGAAAAGCGGATGTTCTCGTCGTGACTGTTGACCATCCCGGTTTCAATGATCCAAATGATGTGGTCAATGAAGTGTTAAAAGGGTTTACCGTTCCGTATAAACAGCAAGTATTGACAGCGCCTACCCGGCATGAAGCGGTAGTGGCGGCCCTGCAGGAAAGCGGCCCTAATGATATAGTTCTATTATCAAGCGGCTGCATCAACGGCGCCCAGAATATTCGGGGAGAGTTTGTCCCGCATTCGGATGAAGACATCATTGCCGGGTTTTTCCTGCAGCAAAATTAACGGCTTTTTCGTATGGAAAGGTCGCTTTTTTTCTGCGGCTTGTGTTTAATAGAAGAGAAGACTACATAAAGAAAAGCGAATTGGAGTGAATGGAATGCAATATCGTACTGAAAAAGACACGATGGGCGAAATTCAAGTAGAAGCGGACAAAATGTGGGCAGCGCAGACACAGCGCAGTCTTCAGAACTTTGCAATCGGAACTGAGCGCATGCCGCACGAAGTGGTTATGGCATTTGCCCAATTGAAAAAAGCTACAGCAAAAGCGAACCATAAGCTTGGAAAACTTTCTGAAGCGAAAATGAAAGCGATTGAAACAGCTGCCAATGAAGTGATCGAAGGCAAATGGAATGACCATTTCCCGTTAGTTGTATGGCAAACAGGAAGCGGTACACAGTCTAATATGAATATGAACGAAGTATTGGCGCGCCGTGGAAACGAAATTCTGGCTGAGCAGTCTTCTGAAGAAAAATTGCATCCGAATGATGATGTCAATATGTCTCAAAGTTCAAATGATACATATCCGACGGCTATGCATGTAGCGGGTGTTTTGGCAGTAACGGAAAACTTGGTTCCGGCTATTCAGAAATTGAAAGCGACGCTTGATGAAAAATCGAAAAAATTCGATGACATCATCAAAATTGGCCGTACGCATTTACAGGATGCGACTCCATTGACGCTTGGCCAGGAAATCAGCGGCTGGAGACATATGCTTGAGAAAAGCGAGCGCATGATCCGTGCGAGCGTTGAAGAAATGCGCGAATTGGCAATCGGCGGTACGGCAGTGGGGACAGGCATCAACGCTGACCCAACATTCGGACCATCAGTTGCCGAGTTTATCTCAGAAGCGGTCGGCACCACATTTACTTCTGCTGAGAACAAATTCCATGCACTGACAAGCCATGACGAAATGGTTTATACGCATGGTGCCATCAAAGCGCTTGCAGCTGACGCAATGAAAATTGCCAATGATGTACGCTGGCTGGCAAGTGGTCCGCGCAGCGGCATCGGTGAAATTACCATTCCTGAAAATGAGCCGGGCAGCTCGATCATGCCAGGGAAAGTCAACCCGACTCAAAGTGAAGCTTTGACAATGGTAGCTGTTCAAGTCATGGGCAATGACGCAGCAATCGGATTTGCAGCAAGCCAAGGAAACTTCGAATTGAACGTCTTCAAACCAGTGATCGCTTATAACTTCCTGCAATCGGTGCGTTTGTTGACAGACAGCTTAATCAGTTTTGATGACAACTGTGCAGTAGGAATTGAAGCGAACCTTGACGTTATCCAAAGCCATGTAAGCAATTCATTGATGCTGGTAACGTCATTGAACCCTCATATCGGCTATGAAAAAGCGGCAGCGATTGCCAAGCAAGCACATAAAGAAGGCACGACATTAAAAGAGTCTGCGGTTAAGAGCGGACATTTAACAGCTGAACAGTTCGACGAGTGGGTACGCCCGGAGAACATGGTCGGAAAATAATAAGATGGAAAGCAAGCAGCCGCGAATTCGCGGCTGCTTTTTTTTTAGCGTGTGTGATTGGGTGGGATTCTGTAGTGAATATGCTGCGAAATCAGCTGCTTTGCTTTAGTTGGGCATAATTGACCTAAGCTGGGCATCAACAAAAGTAAGTTGGGCATAACTAGTTCGAACTTGAGCATAATGAAATAAAAGCTGGCATAAACTGCAATGGCGACTGGAACCATTCTTCACAAATCCGGCTTTACAAAAGGTTTTATTCCTTAAATGTCGAAGTACATACAAGAAGAACGAAATCATTAAAAGAGGTGCATTATGCAAAAAACATTTGTCATGTCATGGAGCGGCGGGAAAGATTCAGCGCTTGCGTACTACCGGGCAGTGATGGACGGCCATGTGCCGGTTGCGCTGTTTACAATGTTTGAAGAAGATGGCTCTAAATCACGCTCCCATGGCTTGCCGTTAGAGGTGATGGAAGCGCAAGCAGTCCGGATGGGTTTGCCGCTCATGATTGGAAAAGCGAGCTGGGCAGAATACGAAAAAGAATTTATTGAGCACTTGAAAATATTTAAAGCGCAAGGCATTGAAATGGGGGTTTACGGGGATATCGATTTAGAAGACCATTTGTTATGGATCCAAAAAGTAAGTGCGGAAGCCGGGATGGAAGTAAATCATCCGCTTTGGCAGGAACCGAGAAAAGACTTGTTGAAAGAATTAATAGAAGAAGGATTTAAGGCGGTTATTACAGTTGTGGATACGACGCGTCTGGATGAAGTATTTCTTGGACGTGCATTCACCCATGAATTAATTGAAGAATTGGAAGCGCTCGGAATTGATGCTTGTGGGGAAGAAGGGGAATTTCATACCATTATCATCGATGGACCGATTTTTATTGAACCGGTTCCAGTGGAATTCGGCAAAAAGCTGGAGGCTGGACATTATCGTATACTCGAGGTGAAACTTCAATCTGAGGAGTGATTTGGATGATTCAATTTATGGGTGTTGAAGAGCAGCATATTCGGCAAATGGCCGTGCTTTTGGCTAAGCGCCATGAACGAGAACGGAAATTTTTCCCTTATTTCCCTGCAGAGTTCGAAGAATTTGATGAAGCAGAGACGGTGCTCCGTAAGATTCTGGAGCGGCCATATATCAGTGGGATTGTAGCAGTGAGAGGCATCGATGTTATCGGCTATTTGCTGTATGAATTTAAAGAAAGCGTGGAAAGAGGACGCTATGTTTGGATGGACTATGAATCCATCGCCATCAAGGAATCGGAGCACCCCCGCCTGCTGCGGCTCTTGTATGCTGATGCAGGAGCGGAGTGGGTGAAAAACGGTTACTTCCATCATGTAATGATGGTTCCGCTGGGAGACCGGAAAATCGTAGCTGAGTGGCTGGATCAGTCTTTTCGCTATGAACAAAAATATGCTGTCTTGCCGCTCAAAGATTTTGAACCGCAAACATTAACGCCTTTGCCGAATCTGGTTTTTCGAAAAGGAAGCGGCGAAGACGGGCCTTTACTGAAAAAGATGGCTTTATGGAACAGCATTCATCAAGCATCGGCCCCGTCCTGGCTTCCTATCACGAAAGAGACGATGGAAGACATTAAGAGCAGCTATGAAGAATTATCTGCAGACGGAGATGCCTATTTATGGTTGGGCCAGCAAGGCGAACGGGTGGCCGGGTTTCACGTGTATTTCCGGAAAGCGGATCCTTTAAGCCTGGTGGCGCCGATGAATTGTGTGGAGTTGCCTGCTGCATCAACGAATCCGGACCTGCGTGGCAAAGGGGTAGGGAAAGTCATGGCCAACTACTGCTTTTCGGAACTGAAAAAAGAAGGGTTTGATTATATTTTCGCCGACTGGCATTCACCTAACCATTTGGCTTCCTATTTCTGGCCGAAACTGGGGTTCCAGCCTGTCATGGTCCGCATGTCCCGGCAAATTGATCCGCGCATTTCCTGGGCGCACGGGAGATAACACGATTATGAAAACTGCCTTTATTAAAAAATCTCCGCAGCCTCAAAAGAGGACGCGGAGATTTTATTCTTTTCGGAAAACCCAGGTGCGCTGAACGACAAAGCCGAAGATAAAGAGGATCGTGTCTACAAATACTTTGAGAATGACTTCCCCACGTCCCAGCCATTCAGCGTAAAGAAAGTGAACAGAACCGGCAGACATCATCATGATGAAAGCGGCCAATATGTAATAGCGGATAAAGGACTTTCTGGAACCTTGGCCAAAAACTTTGTTGCGGTTGATATAGTAATTGAATAGTGAAGAAAGAATCCGGGCTGCAACTGTTGCGAAAATAATGAACAATTGCGGCTCTTCGTTCCGCCAAAGCTGAATAAACAGCCAGTACAGACCGATATCCAAAGCGAAGGACGCCCCTCCGGATAAACCGTATAACAAAAAGATTTTGTAGACATGATAAGAATCCCGAAGTGGATGGAAATGGGAGGATTTGTTGTTGTCCAAGTAAACCGTCTCGATGGGCACTTCCGAAAGGGGAATCTTTTGAGCGCGCAGCGCCGCCAGCATATTCATTTCGTATTCAAAGCGCTCGCCTGCTACGCTCAGCAAAGGAGTGAGATGCTGGACTGGAATGCCGCGCAAGCCGGTTTGTGTATCAGTTAGAACCGCACCAGTGGCAAGCCGGAATAATAAACGTGTAAAGCGGTTGCCGAACCGGCTTCGGAAAGGCACATGCTCTTGGCTGAAATCCCTTGCGCCAAGCACTACATGGCCAGGGAGTTCTGCAAGTTTCCTGGCTATTTTAACCATGTCCGATACTAAATGCTGGCCATCAGCATCTACTGTGATAACCGCATCATAGGAAAGTTGATGGTTGAGTATGTAATGGAAAGAGGTTTTCAATGCCCGCCCTTTGCCTTGATTGACCGCATGGCGAAGCACCGTCACTTCAGGAATGGGAGAAAGCGTTTCGAAAAAACCGGCATATTCAGGGCCGCTGCCGTCATCGATGACAATGATTTTCTGAAATCCTGCTGCCAGTATTTCCTTGATCAAAGACCCGCATTTTGTATCTGGTTTATAAGCCGGAATGATAACTGCGAATTGTTTCACAAAAGGCCTCCTTTCAATTTCCAGCTGACTAAAAATAATGATGAGAACTGCATGATAAAGCATTTTGGCTTATCCCGCTGTTTGAAGTTTCTCCAATAAAAAGAGTGACATAAGCATTTTTCTAAGCCGAAATGCTTATTGTGAAAATACCCTCTTTCTTCATTTCTATAACTCATCTTAAGAATTTCTTCAGAAAACCCCTCGCTAATCATTAGACAGCCTGAAAAAGCCCAGTTCAACTTGAACTGGGCTTTTGCATTTTATTCTTTTACATCTTCAGGCCGATAGCCTTGCTGCAATTCTTTAATCGACAAGCCGAACGTCATTTCCAAATGCGGGTAGTCTTTAAAGCGCTGCCAGTCGCCGCCCCACGTAAACCCGAGTTCTTTTCCGATGGCGGCCACTTCAAACCAATCGGCTTTTCCATTATTATTGTCATCGCGTTCCGTATCCCAGACGACTTTGCCATTATCGAGGCGCAGCGCAAAATCGATTGCCAGCCCGTAATTGTGGTAAGACTCTCCGCCGCGTGCATGCGTCACCACGTTGCCGGCTGTGCTTCTGCCTTTTGCATGCAGGCCGTTTTGTTCATTAGCGGAACGGAAGCCGTCGGTAATGATTATGTCAATTCCGATATCCGCTGCCTTTGCTATCAATTCATTGCTTTTTTCCTCAACAATAGGGTGCAGTCCGGAAGGTGCAGGGCGCTGTTGCAACTCTTCACGGAATTCCTTTTCATTTTGTATCCATATGAAGAAAAAACCGCCGATCACCAATAAAAAAAGAATGGAAAAAGCGGTTTTGAACTTTTTCAAATCATTTCACCTCATCAGCATTTATTTTATCTTATTTTGGCACTCAGTACGACTCCTGCGTTTTCAACTGGATGATCAACTGGCCGCAAAAGTCCAGTTGGATCAACTTGCCATAAATGAGGCGAAGACCCGGCATTGACTGAAATTAAAATCGTTAAAAGAGTACCGCAGGAAAATTTTTGATACGATAGAAGAAAGAATGGAAAGGGGATATCGATGATGGTTATTGAATTAATGAAATCTCACGCTTCTGTGCGTGACTATAAAGAAAAGCAGCTGACACGGGAAGAGGTCAGCGAATTGATAGCGGCGGCGCAGCATGCAGCGACATCCCATTTTGTTCAGGCATATTCAATTGTCTGGGTGACAGATCCCGAGAAACGCAAAGCACTTGGGGAATTGTCGCGTAATCCGCAGCAAATGGAAGGCGCAGGAGCGGTCTTTTTAATGTGCGCTGATTATAACCGCTTGAAGCACGCGGGTGATTTGCAAGGCGAAACGATTGTCTATGACCATGCGGAGAATTTGATTGTGGCTGTCACCGATGTTGCCTTACTGGCGCAGAACTTGGCGCTTGCAGCAGAATCGAAGGGATATGGCATCTGCTATATCGGCGGCGTGCGCAACAATATGGAAGTGATCAGTGAATTGGTCGGCTTGCCGGAAGGTGTTTTCCCGGTATATGGCTTGACAGTCGGCGTTCCTAACGAAGCCAATGAAGTAAAACCACGCTTGCCGGTCGAAGCGATTTTACATGAAAACGAATACGATGAAGAAAAATATAAAACTTTGCTGCCGGAATACGATGAAACCATTCAGCGCTATTATCAAGAACGCAGCACTAACCAAAAAGTTGCAAACTGGACCGAGCAGATGGCTTCGTTCCTTAAAAAACCGCGCCGCCAGGATATCAAGGATGTATTGGCGAAAAAAGGGTTTTTATTCAAATAACAGAACCAGAAAAGGGGAATGGCAATGAAAATCGCAATTTTTGGTGCTACGGGCCGGGTTGGCGGACAAATTCTGAAGCAGGCATTGGCAGACGGACACCAAGTGAAAGCACTTGTGCGTTCTCCAAAACTGGACGAGCATCCGAACCTTGAAGTGATTACTGGGAACGTCCGGAAAGCGGAAGATGTCGAACGGACGCTTGAAGGCGCAGACGCCGTGTTCAGCGCAATTGGAACAGACCGGACTACGACATTGTCTGAAGCTATGCCGCTGATCATCGGCGCGATGAAAAATGCAGGGATCCGGCGTCTCATTACCATTGGCACTGCGGGAATTTTGAACAGCCGGCTTACACCTGGCAAGCTCCGCTACCAAGGCGGGGACTCGAACCGCAAACTGACATTTGCCGCCGAAGAACATGAAACGGTTTTTCGGTTATTGGAAGCCATTGACCTGGACTGGACGATTGTGTGCCCGACTTATTTACCGGACGGCGAGAAGCGCGGCGGTTACCGGACAGAAAAAGACTATTTGCCGGAAGGCAGCAAGGAAATTACGGTTGGCGATACGGCTGAATTTGCTTATCGGCAGCTTAAAGACACTGCATTTATTCGCAGCCGGGTCGGCATCGCATATTGAGCAGGGAAATTGTCCGCTGCGAGCGGCTTGAAATCGGACACGGGCAACTCCTCATAAAAATCATGAAAAAGCGGCACAAGCAACCAAGCTTGTGCCGCTTTTGCCTTTCGTGCAATCACGGGAGCGGTCGAAGCTTCTAATGATAATGAAGTTTAAAATCCCTGCAACTTATAAGGTGCTTAAAAAGCATATTATCATGAAAATTAGGGAATAAGAGGGGAAGAACAGGAAACGGGAGGGATTGCCATGAAAGAATTTGAAGACAAAGAACAGGTGCTGCTGGCTTATTATGTGCAATATTACCGCGGAGCCACAACTGAAGATATAAAAGCGCTGGACCAGCGGCTGTCACAGGAAATTGGAAAAGAGCGATATGATAAAGCAATGAGCGCCTTGCTGGAAGAAGGACTGATTATCGGCATGGAACAGGTTGAACAAAGGGAGAAAGAAGGTGCGCCTTCTCCGATGGCGACCAACGAAGGTATGCTTTATATCAATAATACGCTGAATCTGCAGTCCGATACCGTAGAAGAACACCAGCTGGGCTATTTAGACAACAATTTGAAAACAAGCAAATTGGAATTCACACTGGAACCGGTCCAAGCGTACGTTGAAGAATCGATCCGGCTGCAGGCTGAAGAAAAACCCAATTCCAACCAGCCGTGAATTCCAGGCAAACCTAACTCTGAATAAATAAAACAAGAACTAGCGCCTCATCCAGTGAGGCGTTATTTTTATTGCCCGGACTTGGTTAAATAAGTACATTTTTCTAACGGATTTGAGATTTCAAATGTTAAGAATGTGTGAAAAAAACATTTTCCCCTTTTATTTTTGTACGAATTGCGTATAATGCTTATATCGGGGGAGTGATTGGATGAATCGATACAAGATAGAAGAAATCAAAGAACAAAACAGTAAATCAGCAAAAGCCATTGGTTTTGTATTCGCTGCAATACTTGTTTCACTCGTTTGGGGATTTTTACAAGATTCGCTACCGGCGTTTCTTCTGGCAGGTGTTTTCAGTTTAATCTTGTTCGCTGAAACACGCGAATACAAGAAAAGTTATCAAATCGAATTAGAAGCAGCTAAATTAGAAGACGATCAGATTTCTTAAGTGACAATAGACAAAGTAAACGAAAAGCCCGCCGGTTTCAATTGAAACCGGCGGGCTTTTCGTATGGGCTTGCCGATTGGCGCTGCTGACACCATCTTTACAAGTTAAGGCCAAAGAAACATAAAAAAATCACAATTACGACTGTTAAGTTGGTGATCATCGCTGCCCGTTTTCCAACCGGTTCCTCAAGAGAAGGAAAGCGATCAACAATTTTCATCAAGCCGGCAATCAATACGACAATCAATATAAGCGTAACCACCAAATTCATGTCGTAGACGTGTACATCCAAGTAGCGGATGAAAATCACCGAAAACGCAAGGATCATACCGTTGACTAGATTTTTTCGTTTCATAGCAATTCCTTCAATTCGTTTTCAAGGAAAGGTTTGGCAGACAATAACTGAGTAAATGCCTTATAGCGTTCAAACTGGCCAGGTGCCGGTTTTTTGCCGGTTTGGTAAGCCCGGATCAAGATATTCTTCGGTGTGTGTTCAATATCGATAAATTCTACCAGCTGTGTTTCATAGCCGACCAATGACAAAAGTTCGGCACGGATGGAATCAGTAGCGAGCGCGCTAAAGCGTTCTTTGATCAAACCATTTTGGAGCATGATGCCAAGTTCCGGTGCCGCAATTTGGCTATTGAGTTCGTGCTGGCAGCAAGGAACGCTTAAGATAACTTTGGCATTCCATTTTACAGCCCGGGACAATGCCATATCCGTTGCCACGTCACAAGCGTGAAGCGTGACGACCATATCGACCGCTGATTCTTCGTTATAGTCATTAATATCTCCAACTAAAAACTCCAATTGATCATACTCCAAATCTTCCGCAATGCGCTGGCATTCTTCAATCACTTCTTTTTTCAGATCTAAGCCCGTAACTCGAAGATCAAGCCCTTTTTCGATCCGAAGATAATGATACAAGGCAAACGTCAAATAGGATTTTCCAGAACCGAAATCGAGAATCCGGACAGTCCGGTCTTTTGGCAAATGCACCAGCGCATCATCAATAAATTCGATAAAGCGGTTGATTTGGCGGAATTTATCGTATTTCTGCTTTTTCACTTTGCCATCCGGACTTTGGACGCCGAGACGGACCAAGAATGGATAAGCGATGCCGTCTTCCAGCAAATACTGTTTTTTTCGGTTATGGGACAGCTCTGCGGATTTTGTTGCGGTTTGCTCTGCTTTCCAGGAAACTTTGAATTTCTTGGAGAGCTGAATTTGTATTTTTTCTTCTGTGAACTGGAACAAAGCCTGGCGGAATTCTTCAAACAAGCTTTCCAGTTTTTTAAGTGCATTTTCAATTGAGAGATTCTCATGCTTGAGGACATGTTCATACTGATATTCAAATTGAATAAAATAATCATTTTTAATTTCCACCGGCTTCAATTTCACCCGTTTTATTTCATTCGATTTTAAACGCGGTTGGCTGATGGTTGCCGAGACAAGCGTGTGTTCTTGCAGGCGCTCGGATAGTTGTTCATGCATTGTGTGTAATTCCATTGCAAATCCTTTCGTATTCCATGATAGTTGTATTTTATCATGGCTAGAGGAGAAAGGGCGACTGCACAGTTTGCAGCCGGTTTCCTCTCAACATGTTTTGAATTTTGTGATAATATGGAATAAGATTGAAACCGTTTACATATAGAGGGGGATGGATATGGCAATTGTAGAAAAAACGGTAGGGCAGATTGTGCGGGAACGGGCAGCATTGCATCCACAAACAGAAGCATATGTTTATCCGGAACGGAACATCCGCAAAACGTACAAGGAATTTGATGAAGAAACGGACCTTTTGGCCAAGGCATTTATGGGAATTGGCATTGCTAAAGGGGAACATATCGCTATTTGGTCGGACAATAAGCGTGAATGGCTGCTGAGCCAGTATGCCACTGGCAAAATGGGGGGAGTCCTTGTCACAGTCAACACGAGCTATCAGTCGGCTGAACTGGAATATCTCCTGAAGCAATCAGATTCAACCACACTGATTCTAGGCGAAGAGTTTAAAGGAAGCAACTATATCGAGATTTTGAATGCCGTATCTCCAGAACTGAAAACCGCTGAAAAAGGGGCTATTGCAAGCGAAAAGCTGCCGCATTTTAAACGGGTCATTGTCATGGGTGAAAATCAGTATCCAGGCATTTTCACTTGGAGTGAATTTGAGGCCTTTGCCGATCAAGTGACGGATGAACAGCTGGAAGAGCGTTTTACGTCGATGGATCCGGAAGATGTCATCAACATCCAGTACACTTCCGGAACAACCGGTTTTCCGAAAGGGGTCATGCTGACGCATCGGAACGTCGTGAATAACGGCAAGCTGATCGGCGACACGATGAACCTGACGGAACAAGACCGCCTCTGTATTCCGGTGCCGTTTTTCCACTGTTTCGGTTGTGTGCTTGGTACGATGGCTGCTGTTACGCATTCCACGACCATGGTTATCGCAGAACAATTTGAGCCGAAACGTGTGCTGCAAATGGTCCAGGACGAGAAGTGCACGGCGCTTCATGGTGTGCCGACGATGTTCATCGCAGAGCTGAACCATCCGGAATTCGCATCTTTTGATACCTCCACTTTGCGTACGGGGATTATGGCAGGGTCACCTTGCCCGATTGAAGTGATGAAAAAAGTGATCAATGATATGGGGGCATCCGAAATTACAATTGCGTATGGCCAGACAGAGTCATCGCCGGTTATCACGCAGACACGTGCGGATGACGATATTGAAAAGCGGGTGTCAACTGTTGGCAAGCCTCACGCAGAAGTCGAAGTGAAAATCGTGGATCCCGTCACTAATGAGCAAGTATCGACGGGCGTTCCCGGTGAATTGTGTACTCGCGGTTATCATGTCATGAAAGGCTATTATAAAAATGAAGAAGCGACCCGCAGCGCCATTGATGAAGAGGGCTGGCTCCATACAGGAGACATCGCTGTCGAAGACGAGGACGGTTATATCGCGATTACCGGGCGGATCAAAGACATGGTTATCCGTGGAGGGGAAAATATCTACCCGCGTGAAATCGAAGAGTTTTTGTATCAACATCCGTCGGTGCAGGATGTCCAGGTAGTCGGCGTGCCGGATCCGAAATACGGAGAAGAATTAATGGCATGGATTATTTTAAAAGAAGGCCAGCATTTGTCTGCGGACGAGCTGCGCAATTACTGCAAAGGAAAAATTGCGCATCATAAAATCCCGCGCTATATTGAATTTACAAAGGAATATCCGATGACTGCATCGGGGAAAATCCAGAAGTTCAAACTGCGGGAAATGTCAGTGGAACGGACCGAAAAGACGGAAGTGTGATAGCCGGTTTAAACAGATGAAGACCTACTTAGAGCGGGATTTGAAGCTCCAAGTAGGTCTTTTTTTGTTTAATGAAGATTTAAAAAGGGGAAACGAGTAAGGTAAGAAAAACCTTAAGTTCAGGATATTTCTCGAATTCATAGTAGCAGTCACGGACTCGATGCGAAAAGGAGAGGAAATCATGGCGAATGTAAAATTAGCGATTATTTATTACAGCTCGACGGGAACCAACTATCAAATGGCAAAATGGGCGGAAGAAGCCGCGCAGCAAACAGGTGCCGAAGTACGGGTAGCGAGAATAAAGGAACTTGCTCCGCAAGAAGCTATCGATTCCAATCCGGCTTGGAAAGCGCATTTCGAAGCTACACAAGATGTGCCGGAGGCTGAACCCAGCTTACTTGAATGGGCGGATGCCTTTATCTTCAGTATTCCCACGCGTTACGGTCAAGTACCTTCCCAATTTCAACAGTTTCTGGATGCAACCGGTGGGTTATGGGCAGAAGGTAAATTGGCGAATAAAGTCGTAAGTGCGATGTCTTCTGCCCAAAATCCGCATGGCGGCCAAGAAGCGACAGTTTTATCCGTCTATACGTCAATGTTTCATTGGGGAGCCATTGTTGCGGCACCGGGCTACAACAACCCTGCCTTGTTCAAAGCAGGTGGAAACCCATACGGCACAACTGTTACAGCCGGTCCAGAAGGCATGGTCGAAGACGTAGAAGATGCAGTTAAATACCAGGCGAACCACACGATCGAAGTAGCTCAGTGGATTAAAAACGGACAAACTCAATAAATACATTCCGACAAAGCAGGCAGAGTCAAGAACATCTCGCCTGCTTTGTATGTTTCTGATAAGGAGGGACAAAGGAAGCATGGTGTGGCTCAGTTTTTTATTTGTGGTTGGATTTATTCTTATTCATCTATTTTCTAAAAGCATGAAGTTTTTAAAAGTGCTTCCGCGCAGCCGTTTTCTTTCGCTTGCAGGCGGTATTTCAGTGGCTTATGTATTTTTGCATTTATTGCCGGAACTTGGCGTTTTTCAAGATGAGCTGCAAGGTGAATTAGAAGACTCGGCATGGCGCTTTCTTGAACATCACATCTATCTAATTGCCATGCTCGGACTGGTGTTTTTTTACGGTTTGGAACAAATGGTCAAGTCCACCAAGAGAAGGCATGAAAAATCAAACCGGCAGCATTCAAAAGATGGGGTTTTTTGGGTCCATATTGGTTCTTTCATAATTTATAATGCCTTGATTGGGTATTTGCTTATCCGTGAAGATTATGAAACGGTCTGGGGCATGCTGCTTTTCTTTATTGCCATGGGTGTCCACTTTCTCACAAACGATAAAGCACTCCGTGCCACCCATCAGGAAGAGTACGACAAATACGGAAGATGGCTGCTGGCCCTCGCTATTTTAGCCGGTTGGGGAGTCGGCTTATTAACAGAAGTAAATGAGTTGATCGTTTCGGTGCTTACTGCATTGCTTGCGGGAGGCATAGTGTTAAATGTATTAAAAGAAGAATTGCCGGAAGAACGGGAAAGCAGCTTTTCTGCTTTTTGCAGCGGCATTATAGGCTACTCGATTTTACTGCTGCTGTTATAAAAAATGCTTTTTTTATAGCAATAAACCGCTTTTTTTGCTATGCTAACAAGATAATTATAATGAAATAGAACGAGGTTTTAAAAACTACAATTCTTTGAGGTGTCAAAGATGATTTCAACTGAAGAAAAGCGAGTGTTCGAATACGAACTGAATAAGTTGAGCCGTGAATATCAGAACTGTGCGAACGATTCCTTGAAATCACAAATAAAAGAAGATATTTCTTTTCTGCAGTCGGTTCTCCAAAGCTTTCAGCAAAAAAGTGTGAAGATGAATATATTCAATCAATAAGCCCACTGGAATTTCTCCAGCGGGCTTATTGTTTTTATTAAATAGAAACGCAGTTGGACATTGTGAACAATGCTGTAACAATCACGGCTTTAAATGGGCTGAAACCGGGCGCCAAGAACGGAAAATCACCTCTCTTGCTTTATAATGAAAGCAACAGCGATTAAAGGAGAGAACAGCATGGTTGATTTAAAGCAACTGGCTTATGAACGTAAAAATATTATGGTTTTCTTAATCATAGCATCGTTCCTGAAAGGACTGGCAATGATTGGGCAAGCCTTATTTTTTGTATTAATCGCAGATAGTGTTTTTCTCAAAAATGCTTCGTTCCAAGATATGGTCCCTTACTTATTTGGGCTGCTTGGTGTTATTTTCCTGCGGGTGCTATGCGGTTATGTAATCGGCCGTTCAGGTGTAAATTTAGCAACGGAAGTGAAAACACATTTGCGTGAGAAGTTGATTCAGTCATTTGCGGCTAATCCGCTTCAAGCGTCAATTCAAGGGCAATCTGGACAAAAAGTCAGTTTGCTTCTTGATGCTGTGGATGAACTGGATGGCTACTACAGTAAATATATTCCACAAATGATTCAAAGTTACATTATTCCTGTTCTGTTGCTGATCGTCATTTTTTCTCAGCACTGGGTGACAGGTCTGATTATATTGATTACGGCGCCGTTTATTCCGATATTTATGGCGCTTGTCGGTATAAAAACAAAAGAAAAAGCGGATCAGCAAATGGAGAAAATGGGACAGTTTTCCGGTACTTTCCTGGATGTGCTGCAAGGGCTGACAACGCTTAAATTATATGGTCAAGCCGAGCGGCAACAGCAGACCATCAAAAAAAGCAGCCTGGATTTTCGAGACGCTACGATGGAAGTACTAAAATCAGCGTTTTTATCTTCACTAATGCTGGAGTATATTTCAATGCTAAGCATGGGGATTATCGCTTTGGAAATCGGATTACGTTTAGTGGTGTTTGATAGCCTAACATTTTTCACCGCATTTTTTGTGATGATTCTTGTTCCGGATTTCTTTAATATGCTGAAAGATTTCGGCAGTGCCTTCCACACAGGAAAAGGAAGTACGGCAGCAGCTAACCGGCTGTCAGCACATTTTGAAAAAGAAGCACCTTCGGTCGAATGGGGGCAAGGCATATTATCAAATGAGCCGCCGCATCTGACATTGAATGGTTTTTCGTTTCAATACGGTGAAGGTTTTAAATTAGAACCGATTCAAGCGGAAATCCCGCCTTATAGCCAAGCGGCGATCATCGGAAAAAGTGGATCCGGAAAAACGACGCTTCTGCATGCTATTGCAGGTCTGTTGCCTCCGGAAAGCGGCAATGTGTTAGTGAACGGAGTGCCTCGTGATCAAATCGATGAAAAGTCCTGGTTTGAACAATTGAGTTACATTTCACAAAATCCTTATTTGTTTGCAGGGACCATTAAAGAAAATATTGCGATCGGTGCCAGCAGAGAAACAACAGATGAAGAGGTCTGGGAAGCTGCCAAAAAGGCTGGAATAGTAGAAATGGTGATGTCTTTGAAAGAAGGGCTGGATACACCGGTAGGCGAAGCAGGAAGAGGATTGTCTGGCGGCGAGAAGCAGCGGATTGCGCTTGCCCGGGCATTTCTGAAACAGCCTTCCGTTATCCTGTTTGATGAACCGACAACCGGCCTTGACCTTCAGACTGAAAAAATCCTGCAAGAATCATTAGCTGAACTTGGAAAACGGGCGACAATTATAACCGTTGCGCACCGATTGCATACCATAAAACAATCTGACGTCATTCTGATATTGTCGGAAGGGAAGCTGGCGGCAGCCGGCAGCCATAACGAATTGCTGGAAACTTATGCGCCTTATGAAGAAATGCTGGCAGTGCAGCATGGAGGTATAGTGCAATGAAAGAACTAAAACAGATATTAATTTTGACCCTTCATGAAAAAAGAGATGTAGCGATTGCTATCTTCTTCGGTTTTCTTGCAGGGATTGCCGGTGCCGCCTTGATGGCTTCGAGCGGTTATTTAATTTCAAAAGCGGCTCTGACTTCTCAAATAACCATTTTGATTGTCATGGGTGCTTGTTTAAAGTTATTCGGGCTGGTATCGGCTTTAAGCCGATATGCGGAACGGTTGTTTTCACACCGGGCAACGTTTACAATGCTGAGCAATTTACGCGTGTCTTTTTTTGAGAAACTGTCTCCTTTGGCGCCGGGAATTTTTCAGAAATACCGGAGCGGGGATTTGCTGGCGCGCATCGTCGGGGATGTAGAGAGCCTGCAGAATTTCATGCTGCGGGTCTTTTATCCTCCGGTCGTGCTCGGCCTCGTTTTCCTTAGCACCATTTTCTTTGCTTCTTTCTTCTCGTTGGCTATCGCCATGGTCATATTGGCAGGCATGCTGTTGACAATTGTAGTGGTACCTGCTATTTTTGCCTGGCGCCAGCGCAGAATTGACAGTGCTGTGCGGACCAGCCGGGCAGCACTGTCAACGGAAGCGACAGAATTTCTATTTGGCTTTAGGGATTTGAAGATATACCAGCAGCTGGAACGTAAAGAACGAGACTTAACGGTGTTTTCAGAACGCTATGCAGAACAGCAGCAGAAAGAGGGGCTGGAAGAAAATTTCGGTCAATCAGTCAATGCTTTTGTAGCGCTTCTGGCCTCCTTTTTTGTGCTGGGACTTGGAGCTTATTTCGTTTCAGCAGGAGAACTGGACGGTCTGTATTTAGCAATGCTCGTGATGGTATCCATCGCTGTTTTTGAAAACGTGGCGCCAATGGCTGTTTTTCCAGCGCATTTTGAAGAAAACCGAAAAGCGGCTGTCCGCCTTGAACAGGTAGTGACAGAGCCGGTTCGAAAACCAGGCGATCTAGCTTTGCCAGTGAAGCCAATTGAAATTGCTTTTGAAAATGTTTCCTTTACGTATCCGGAAGAAGAACGTCCGGCATTAAGCAATATTTCTCTCCAGCTTCCATCTGGATCCAAAACAGCGATTGTAGGGCCGAGCGGTTCAGGGAAATCTACGTTGCTCCAGCTTTTATTGAATGTCTTGCCAGCGGATAGCGGCATGATTTCAATTGGAGGAGAACCTCTGGAAAAGCTCCATCCAGAAAAATTATGGCGACGGATGAATGTGGTGCTGCAGGAAAATCATTTCTTCTTCGGCACAATTCGAAGCAATCTATTGATTGCCAATGAAAATGCGACAGATGAAGAAATGGAAACAGCCTTGGCAAGGGTACAGCTCAGTGCATTTTCACCAGACACAAAAGTGAATGAAAAAGGTGAAAACTTGTCCGGAGGCGAAAAACAGCGGCTTGCCATTGCGCGGGCCATGTTGAGAGGAGAAACACTTTGGCTGTTGGATGAACCGGTCTCTTCAGTTGATTCGATTACAGCAAAAGATATATACTCTCAATTGTTTGAACAAGGAAAAGACGACACCTTCGTCATTATCAGCCATGACTTAACCGGCCTGGAACAAATGGACCAGATCATTGTCATGGAACAAGGACAAATCGTAGAGGCTGGAACATATGAAGAAATCATGGAAAAACAAGGCCACTTTTTTGCACTTAAACAGATTGAGAAAAGCATATTCGCATAAGTAAGGATGTTCTTCATGCTTTTTTCTTCATTTAATCGGATATACTGTCCGAAAAGCTTAAAATACTGTCGGCAAATGAAAAATACTGTCAAACAGCGTTAAATCTTTTTCATGAAGAGCTGGCAGCACGAAAAAGAAAAACCGGAAGACTTCCCCTTTGAATTAAAAGGAAGTCTTCCGGTTTTATTTTAATAGCAGATTATTTCCCTGTTTGGCATCTTCTAATTTCATCTGTTCTAATTGGAGGCGCATCTTCTGAGTTTCAATAACAAAGTTCTCGTGTTTCAATTTTTCCAGTTCGATTTCACTTTCAATCAATCTGTTTTTTAACTTGGTTTGCGTTTGGAAGTGAGAGGTAATAATGGCAACAAGCGGAATCGAAAATACCATAATGACGGCTACCAGACCAGTCACGACGTCCACCTCTTTCCTGAAAATTCTGATTACTTTTAGTATACATGATTACCTGACAATGAAAAACAAATTTCTTCTAAATTTAAAAGCGATAGGACATGTCATAGTTCTATTGAGGTGATTCGGCCATTTTGCATCAAAGTCTGTTCAGTGATGTGCCTCGTTTTGTGCTTCAAAGCCAATGCTACGGCGGGTTTTATACACTTGGGCGAGAAGGAAGATGCAGGACGGATTCTCCAGACTTCCACTTATAAAATTTAAAAGATATGACAAGTGTCATGTCTAAACCAAACGTTTATGACTTTTTTCATCTCTTCATTTTTTTTATGATAAGGATAATAAGTTATACGAGCGGACAAAGCTCGCATAAGGAGGAAGAACATGAGCAGAGAAAAGACAGCCCAATTACGTAAATTTGTAGCGCCATTCGAAAAAGCCGATGTAAAAGCAAGTGTCCGACAAATAGCAAATACAATTCCACCATTTATCTTGTTTTGGTTTTTAGCCTACCAGGCACTGGATGTCTCCATTTGGCTGACAATCGCTTTATCAGCAGTAGCTGCAGGTTTTGTAATTCGTACGTTCATCATTTTCCATGACTGCACACACGGATCATTCTTCAAGAATAAAAAAGCAAATGCAGTAGTCGGAACCATCACAGGGATTATGACATTGTTTGCTTATGAAAAGTGGAAACGCGAGCATTCCATCCATCACGCTTCAAGTGGAAATCTTGATAAGCGCGGAGTCGGCGATATCTGGGTCATGACAATTGAAGAGTATGTCGAAGCTTCTAAATGGGAACGTTTCAAATACCGTATGTACCGCAATCCGTTGGTGATGTTCGGTTTTGGACCATTATTCCTAGTATTGATCTCTAGCCGTTTCAACCGTAAAGATGCACGTAAAAAAGAGCGCAACAACACGTACTTGATCAACATTTCTCTAGTGGTTATCTATTCATTGCTTATCTGGGCAATTGGCTGGCAGGCATTCCTGATCGTTCAAGGGTCAACAATGTTTATCGCCGGAGCACTAGGCATTTGGTTGTTCTACGTACAGCATACATTCGAAGATTCATACTTTGAAGATGAAAGCGAATGGGATTATGTAAAAGCTGCTGTGGAAGGAAGTTCATATTACAAACTTCCAAAAGTGCTTCAATGGGTAACAGGAAACATTGGTTTCCATCACGTTCACCATTTAAGCCCGCGTGTTCCAAACTATAATTTGGAAAAAGCGCATGAATCTACTCCGCCGCTTCAACAGGCGACAACGATTGATATCAAATCTAGCCTTAAATCATTGCGTTATAAATTATACGATGCGAAAAACAAAACGTTTGTTACATTTGGCGACATTAAGCATTTGCTGAATGACCAAAAAAAATTGGCAGCATAACGGAGATTTCAAGAAAAAACCATTCCTGACTGAATGGTTTTTTCTTTTTGCCGTTCTTTGGTATGATGAAGAATAATAGATGGACAAGGAGCGAGATTATGCAAAGCTGGTATCAAATTTTTCCGAAAAACCCTTGGCTTAGTGTATATGCATGGGTTATCTTCTGTATCTTGCCTTTCTTTTTCATTTTCAGATCTTCTTCAGTTTTGGAAATCGTGGCAGGGATTGTTCTGCTCCTTCTGTTTTTTATTGCGTATCGGCTATCCTTCAACTCCCGTACCGGTTTTACCTATGTATGGATCAGTATAGAAATCGCCATCAATATCGGCATGACTTTCTTGTTCGGATATGTCTACCTGGCTATCTTTTTAGCTTTTTTCATTGGCAATATACGCAATAAAGTAGGCTTTTTCATTGTTTATGGTATTCATATCGGCACGACGATATTGGCAGTGGTACTTGGCATGATTGAACATAGTACGTTATATGTATCGCAGCTTCCGTTCATCGTGTTAAGCATTTTGGGTGTCATTTTACTTCCTTTCAACACTTACAACCGCAATAAGCGCGAGAAGCTGGAAGGGCAGCTTGAAGATGCTAATAAACGGATTTCCCAGCTGATTGTCATCGAAGAGAGGGAGCGCATCGCCCGGGACTTGCATGATACTTTAGGCCAAAAACTGTCGTTGATCGGCTTGAAAAGTGATTTGGCCGGGAAATTGATCCAGCGCGATGCCGCTGCTGCCTTGATTGAAATTAACGATATCCGGCAAACTGCACGGACGGCTTTAAAAGAAGTCCGGGAGCTTGTGTCGGATATGCGAGGAACGAAACTGGAAGATGAATTGCTCCGGATCCAGCAAATTTTAAAAGCGGCAGAAATTGATTTTGTCTTATACGGTTCTGCTAAACTGCAGAATACTCCGCTGCTTGTAGAGAATGTGCTCAGCATGTGTTTAAAAGAGGCTGTAACAAACGTGGTCAAACATAGCAAAGCAACACGCTGCAGCATTTTGATCAAACAAAAACCTGAAGAAGTTCTGGTGCAGGTGCAGGACGATGGCATTGGTCTCGAAGGCGGCAGCCAACAGCAGGGAAATGGATTGGCAGGAATGCGGGAGCGGCTGGAATTTGTCAACGGCAGTGTTGATATTAAAACGATGGACGGCACCACTTTGAACATCCGGGTTCCAAATGTGATTCTCTACAAAGAGAAAGAGGAGGAGTTAATGTGATTCGGATTGTATTGGCGGAAGACCAGCGGATGATGCTCGGGGCTTTGGGCTCTTTACTTGATTTAGAAGAAGACATGGAAGTGGTCGGCAAAGCCGGAAACGGGGAAGAAGCGATTGCGTTGGTTGAGAAACACCAGCCGGATATCGTCATCATGGACATTGAAATGCCTTTGAAAAGCGGGTTGGATGCAGCGGAAGTCCTGAAAGACCATCCGTGCAAAATCATCATTTTAACGACCTTTGCACGCTCTGGCTATTTTGAGCGGGCGCGAAAAGCAGGCGTCAGCGGCTATCTCTTGAAAGACAGTCCAAGTGAAGATTTAGCGGCTTCAATCCGGACGATTATGGATGGCCGCCGTATCTATGCGCCGGAACTGGTGGATTTGGCATATGCTGAAGCCAATCCGCTGACCGAGCGGGAAAGCCAAGTAATGGAGTTGATTGCTGATGGCAAAAGCACCAAGGAAATCGCCAAGGAGTTATTTATTACAACCGGGACAGTCCGCAATTATATTTCCGTCATTCTCGACAAATTGGAAGTGGGCAACCGCATTGAAGCCATTTCCAAGTTTAAAGACAAAGGCTGGTTCAGATAAAGTGAAACTTCAATCGGTGGGGTATGCCCACCGATTGTTAGTTGAACCAATCGGACTTTTACGGGCAGTGGATCCGCTTGAAAAGCGGGGACTTGCTGGTCGGTGACGTGAGATAAGAAAAGAAATCCGCTGTCTCAGGACAGCGGATTTTTACGTTCAAACTATTGTCCATAAAGGATGTCTTCAAGCGAACCGTCTTTTGTATAGATGTGCAGTTCTCCATTGTTTTTATTGGCGTAGCGCTTTGCTTCGCCCATCAAATCTTCTTTGGTCTCTTCGATTAAAATCGCTTTTTTGCTGTTCTTCTTCTTAAGCTGCCAGCCTTCGTCATGCGCTTTGATTTCAAAAATCACTTTTTCTTCGTCGCCTTCTACACTTTTGCGTGCGCGATCAAGTGCGATGGGGATGGCGCGTCCTTCTTCATAACCGTCACGCAGCAGTGCGTTGGCAATTTCAATCGCTTTGTTCCTCACCTCGGAGTTTAAGTTTTTAAATGAATCCGGGTAATCTTCTTTGCTCCATGGCACGATCATCGCCTCCTTGTTTTTTCTTTTCCCCGTTCACTTCCGGAACAAAACAAAATTTTTCTGGTAAAAAATCAAGAAGATGATAAACTAAAAAACGGAGGTGGAGAAATGTCAGATTCAACGTTTCAAATTATTGCATTAACTATTTATATGGCAGCCATGCTGTTCATCGGCTGGTATGCCTACCGAAAAACCGTTAACCTTACAGACTATATGCTGGGAGGACGTGGACTTGGAGCTGCAGTTGGAGCTTTAAGTGCTGGAGCAGCGGACATGTCCGGTTGGCTTTTAATGGGATTGCCAGGAGCAATTTACGTAGGTGGACTTGTAGAATTCTGGATTGCGATCGGTTTAGTAATCGGAGCTTACTTAAACTGGTTCTTTGTCGCACCGCGTTTGCGTGTCTACTCGTTTGTTACAAGTGACTCGATTACGATTCCCAGCTTTTTGGAAAACCGCTTGAAGGATTCATCGCGCTTGTTGCGCATTGTTTCCGGAGCGATCATTTTAATCTTTTTCACGTTTTATGTTTCATCAGGGATGGTGGCCGGTGGCGTCTTTTTCGAAAGCTCATTTGGCCTTGACTACCATTTAGGTTTAATCATTGTTTCTGGAGTAGTTGTCGCCTATACATTATTCGGTGGATTCTTGGCTGTTAGCTACACGGATGTGGTGCAAGGGCTTATGATGTTCTTGGCGCTTATCCTGGTGCCGGCTATCGGAATATTCGCTACCGGAGGGTTCAGCGGAACGGCAGCAAGTATCCGTGAAGTGGATCCGGCTCTTTTGAACTTCACTACCGGAGCCTCTCTTATCGGGGTTATTTCTGCTGTGGCATGGGGCCTCGGGTACTTTGGCCAGCCTCATATCATCGTTCGTTTTATGGCGATCAGCACATTGAAAGAAGTGCGCCAAGCTCGCCGTATCGGCATTAGCTGGATGATTTTGAGTCTTTTGGGAGCTGCATCAACTGCACTTGTCGGTATTGCTTATTTCCAGCAAAATCCGAACCTGAATCTTGGAGATCCGGAAGGCGTCTTCATCGTCCTCGGACAAATTTTCTTCCATCCATTAATTGCAGGATTTATGTTAGCAGCTGTTCTTGCTGCAATCATGAGCACGATTTCTTCACAGTTGATCGTAACTTCATCTGCTTTGGTAGAAGATCTTTACAAAATCGCATTTAAAAAATCATCAACTGATAAGCAGTACGTGACTTTAGGCCGCTTAGCAGTGCTTGTGATTTCCTTGATTGCGGGCTTCCTTGCATGGGAGCAAAATGACACTATTCTGGATTTGGTTGCCTACGCTTGGGCAGGATTCGGTGCTGCATTCGGCCCGCTAATCTTGCTGGCTCTATTCTGGCGTAAGCTTACGACATGGGGCGCATTGTCCGGAATGGTCGTTGGAGCGGCTACAGTTATCATCTGGGATAGCCTCGATGCAGAATTCGCCGTCAACCTTTACGAAATCATTCCAGGATTCTTCCTATGCTTGCTTGTAGCGGTAATTGTAAGTTTAGTTACGTACAAGAAGAATGACCAGATTGAAAAAGAATTTACTGAAACAGAACGCTTGATCAAAGAAAAACCAGCAAAATAAGTAAAAGGCTTCAACCTTCTTAAGTGGAAGGTTGAAGCCTTTTTATTATGCTGAAAAGGGATAAGGATAGTAATGGCGAAAGGTATTAGAGAAGGGCTTTGAGTCAGTGGAGCTTTATTTTCCTAGGGCTTTAAAGCAAATAAAATTAAGAAATTGAAAAAGAGGTGCTGTATGTTCTTGGATCATGTCGTTCATTTTATAAGTGAGCCGCCGCAGATGGCGGTGGACTATTGGAAAAAGCAAGGAATGCATGCGGCTTTAGGCGGCCGGCATTTAAACTGGGGCACGCATAACGCTCTTTTCTATACTAAAGACAGCTATATTGAATGGCTGGCGGTAGAAAAGCCGGAAGTTGCAGAATCAGCTAACCATCCCCTAACGGAACTGTTGCTGCACGATAAAACTGGATTCGGTACCATTTGCCTGCGGACAGACTCGATGGCTGAATTAAACAACCGATTGAACGGGGAGGGTTTTGAAACTTCAGGAGTTCTGGATGCGGAACGGAAGACCGATTCAGGTGAGTTGATCCAGTGGAAGATGCTTTTCATCAAAGAACAGGTGACGGATCAACTGCCCTATCCTTTCTTCATTGAATGGCAGGAAAGCGATGAGCAGCGGTATGAGTCACTGCGGAAAAGAGGAGCCATTGCGCCGGCTAATGAAGAACTGGCAATCGAACGGCTTATCTTTGGAGTGAAAAATCCGGAAACAGCGAAAAGAAAATGGCTTCAAATTTTAGGCGGTTCGCTGGAACTGCCTAATTGCCGGATTGAATTCCGACATACAGAGCAGAAGAGGGAACGTCTGGAAGAAGTCTGTTTTGCTCAAGGTGAGAAACGACTATCTTTTGAAGGCGGAGTTTATCGCTTAACAGAGCACCTGGATGTATAATAGTATTAAGGCAACTAAACTGAGCGGGAATTTGCAAAAGGAGAGTGCCATGCTCTTCTTTTTTGTCTTATTGAAGGCGAATGTTCCACTTGCGGTAAAGGGAAACTTCACTCAGTGGGAGCTTCATCCCCGTTGAGTGTTAGTTGAGCCAATCGGACTTTTACGGTCAGTAGAACTTCCGCTTGTCAAAGCGGGAGTCTTACTGCCCGTTAAAGCGGGATAAAGGGAAACTTCACTCAGTGGGAGCTTCATCCCCATTGAGTCTTACTGCCCGTTAAAGCGGGATAGAGGAGGAAAATAGATGGACATCTTGATAGAAAAAGCAATTTTAGTAGGCGTTCAACTGCAGAAAGATCTTCATTTTGAGTATGAACTGGAAGAGCTGCGCAATTTGGCAGAAGCCTGCAATGTTGAAGTGGTCGGTGAAGTATACCAAAATCTGGAGCGCATCAACCCTTCCCATTACGTAGGGAAAGGAAAAGTCGAAGAAATCAAAGCGTTTTATGAAGAAGCGGATGCGAACTTGGTCATTTTTAACGACGAACTATCGCCGTCACAAATTCGGAATCTTGAAGAAGACTTGGAATGTAAAGTAATCGATCGCACGATGCTTATTTTGGATATATTTTCACGCCGCGCTAAAACGCGTGAAGCTCAAGTCCAAGTAGAGCTGGCGCAGCTTCAATATATGCTGCCGCGGCTAGTTGGCCTGCGCGCATCTCTTGGCCGCCAAGGCGGGAGCAGCGGCGGGGGCTATGCAAACCGTGGTGCTGGGGAAACTAAACTGGAACTCGACCGACGGAAAATTGAAGAGCAAATATCAAAACTCCATAAAGAATTGGAGCAGATCAGAGCGCAGCACACGACGCAGCGAAAGCAGCGGACGAAAACCGGTACACCGGTCGTCTCCCTAGTCGGTTATACGAATGCGGGAAAATCTACCATTATGAACGGGCTATTGACGAAGTCTGGACAGCAAGAAGAAAAACAAGTATTTGAAAAAGATATGTTGTTTGCTACGCTGGATACATCAGTTCGTCAAATCCGCCTGGAAGACAATAAAAACTTCCTGCTGACAGATACAGTCGGCTTTGTCAGCAAGCTTCCGCATCATTTAGTGCAGGCTTTCCGTTCTACACTCGAAGAAGCGCGGAATGCCGATTTGCTGCTGCATGTAGTGGATGTTTCCAATGAAGAGTACCGGTACATGATGGATGTTACGAACTCAACATTGCAAGATGTCGGTGTGGAAGGCATTCCGACCATCTTCGTTTACAATAAAGCGGATTTAGCAGGCATCCCGTACCCTAAAATTAGCAGAGGAGAATTATGGATCTCCGCTAAAAAGGGAATGGGGCTAGACGAATTACTGGAGATGATCAAGGAGCATATCTTTGTGGATTATGTTACCTGCCGAATGATCATTCCTTTCGAACGCGGAGATGTAGTTGCCTATTTAAATGATTCCGCCACCATACTCGAAACGGAATATGAAGAAGACGGCACTTTGATGAAAGTGGAACTGGGCCGCGCTGATTATGACCGCTTTGAGCAATATGTGATTGGAAGATAATAAAAGAGAGCTTGTCAGGCCGTTTTAGACGGGTGGGCAAGCTCTCTTTTTGTTTTTACGAGCAACTGGCTTTTTGAGATGAATAAAGTATGAAAACTCCGGCGCTTTTATTCGTTATGCCCAACTCACCCAAAACGAAAGCCGGCCCAGTAAGTTTGGGCCGGCTTTCAGCTATTAAGACTGTTGAAATTGGATGCGGTGTAAATTAGCGAAAATGCCGTCGTGTTCAAGAAGTTCAGCATAGCCGCCTTGCTCAGCGATGCCGTCTTCAGTAACCACAATCACCCGGTCTGCATCACGAATCGTGGCGAGGCGGTGGGCAATGATAAGTGTCGTCCGGTTTTCAGCCAGTTCACCCAGTGCTTCCTGGATGACGCGCTCCGTTTCGGTATCAAGTGCTGACGTTGCTTCATCCAGAATAAGAATTGGCGGATTTTTTAAGAACATGCGGGCGATGGCGAGGCGCTGTTTCTGTCCGCCGGATAATTTCAATCCGCGTTCCCCGATCTGTGTCTCATAGCCATCTGGAAGCTTGCTGATGAAGTCTTCCAAATGGGCTTTTTTAGCAGCTGCCAAGATTTCTTCATGGGTGGCTCCGCGTTTCCCGTAAGCGATGTTTTCACGGATAGTGCCGGTAAACAGGAACACATCCTGCTGCACAATGCCGATATGCGAGCGCAGGGAATGCTTCGTCATATCGCGGATATCGATGCCGTCAATCGTAATCGATCCTTCCTGGATATCATAAAAGCGGGGAATCAATGAGCAAATTGTCGTTTTACCAGCGCCGGATGGGCCGACAAAAGCTACGGTCTCACCGGCTTTTAATTTCAAATCAATGCCGTTCAAGACTTGTTTATGGTCGTCGTAACCGAAGTGGACGTCATTGAACGTAATATCGCCTTTCAAGCCGTTAATCTCTACAGCATCTTTGCGATCCAGAATATCCGGTTCCTGCTCGATCAGTTCGCGGAAACGGCCAAATCCGGCCATTCCTTTCGGATACAATTCAAGCAAGGCACTGATTTTATCGATCGGTTTAATCAAGACATTTAAAAATAAGACAAAACTGACAAGTTCTCCGTACGACAGTTCGCCCTGGAAATTCAACCAAGCTCCATAGACAAGGACAATCAGAGTGAGCAAGCGCGTCATCATGTAAATGCTGGAATGCGTAGCAGCCATGACTTTATACGCGACAAGTTTGGCTAGACGGAAGCGGCCGTTGTCATTCTTGAAACGGCTGATTTCAAATTCCTCGTTCGTGAACGATTGGACAACACGAGCTCCGGAGACACTGTCTTCCACGCGGCCGTTCACATCTGCAATTTTTCCGTACATGCTGCTCCATGCCTGGTTCATTTTGATATTGCAGAATGTGATAAGCCAGACTAGGAAAGGAATGACAACCAGCGTAACAAGCGCCAGTTTCGGATTGATCCAGAACATAATGCCGAAAGCTCCGAAGAACGTCATGATGGCAATAAAAAAGTCTTCTGGCCCGTGATGGGCAAGTTCCCCGATATCAAAAAGATCATTGGTGATGCGGCTCATGACATGGCCGGTTTTCACATTGTCAAAAAAGCGGAACGATTGCCGCTGGACGTGAGTGAACAGCTCTTCGCGCATATCGGTTTCGATATTGATGCCGAGTTTATGTCCCAGGTAACTGACGATGTATTGCAGAAATGTGCTTAACAAAAATACGGCAAGCAGCAGCACGCTGACTGTTACAATCGTATTCCATTCACCTCTCGGCAGCAGATCATCGATGAACCACTGGACGGCAACTGGAAAGGCCAGCTCCAAAATAGCGACAATGACGGCACTGGAGAAATCGATAACGAAAAGCCGCCTATGCGGTTTATAGTACTTGAAAAAATGTTTTAATTTCACTGAAAGTCACCTCAAGAAGTTTGATCATATGGAAAAGTATAATGGAAAGCGGGGAAATAAACGAATTTTAATTTCTGAAATCGAAATATATTTCAAAAGGCTTCAATTAATTGAAACTTCTTCCAACATAAGCCGTATTACATGGAAAGACAAATTTGGAAGGGTGAGAAGTTTGAAGAAATGGATGATGATGATTGGTGCCGGAACACTGGCAATGGGATTAGCTGCTTGCGGAGAGACTGCGGAACCGGCAGCGGGCAGTGAAGATAAAAAAGAAGCGGATAGTGAACTGACTCTGGAAGAAGTATTTACAAAGTCGACTGAAGCGTCGCAACAAATTAAGAGCTTCCATGCAGATATGATTACCAACCAATTGATGAGCATAGAATCAGTCGGGATGGAAATGGAAATGGCAATGAATATCGGGATGGATATGACAATAGAGCCACTTGCTTTTTATCAGACATCTGAAACTTCGATGGTCTCTGAAGAAATGGGAGACCAGGAACCGATGACCATGGAAATGTATATGACAGAAGAAGGCATGTATATGAATGACCCGACGATTGGTTCATGGATTAAAATGCCGGAAGAGAGCATTCCAGACTTGCAGGCAATGATGGAGCAGCAGACTGCCGATCCGTCTCAGCAGCTGGAAGACCTTAAGGCATTCCAGGATGATTTTACATTTGAACAAACAGAAGATGAATACATCTTGAAATTGGATGCAGCAGGAGAAGAATTCCAGGCTTTGATTCACAAGCAAATGGAACAAGTAGTAGGGCAAATGGAATTGGAAGCCCAGACGGCTTTAGAGGAAATGAAAATCAATGCGGTAGCTTACGAGCTTTTCATTGATAAAAAAACCTTCCTGCCAAATGATATGAATGTCGATATGGACATAGACATGAATATCGAAGGTGACACGATGAGCATTAAATCGGATGTAGAAGCTGCTTACAGCAAATACAATGAAATTGAAGCCATCACCGTGCCGGAAGAAGTACTTGAACAAGCAAAGGAAATGTCATTTTGATTGAGAACTCGCACATACTCCGGTATGTGTTTTTTTATTGTTTTGCTTCTGTTTTGCGGAATATCAGTGAACTGATTAAAATTCAAACCTTATTTCTCCTTTATCATCAATTTCTCGCAAAATAACAGAAGTCCACTGACTGAACAATCCCTTAAACCATTCAAATATGTCAAAGTTATAAACAATTCTTTTTATTCTCATCTAGTTGAAAATAATTCTCAGTTATTCATTGACTCTTCTCACCAAACTGCTATACTAAAACTTGTGAGTTAAGTGATAATCATTATCACTGTTTGATTAATCAATAGTTTTATTGAACACGAATGAGGGACAGTAATGAAAAAAAGATATTTAATACCAGCACTGATCATACTGTCAGTTATTTCGCTGTTTGTCGGAGTAAGCAGTATCAGCATCACCGATCTGCTTGACTATCAATCGGAAGAAACACAGATTTTCTTAATCAGCCGTCTGCCAAGGCTGGTTGCGATTCTGCTGGCAGGTGCTGGAATGAGTATGGCAGGACTCATTATGCAACAGCTGAGCCGCAACAAATTTGTGTCTCCTACGACGGCAGGTACATTGGATGCTACACGGCTTGGAATTCTCGTATCGATGTTATTGTTTGCCAATGCATCGATGTTGGAAAAAATGACGGTAGCGTTCGCTTTTGCACTTGCCGGAACGTTCCTTTTTATGCAAATTCTTGACCGCATCAAATTCAAGGATGCTATATTCATTCCTTTAGTCGGTTTGATGTTCGGAAATATCCTATCTTCAATCACTACCTTTTTCGCTTACCGGGCGGATGTTATTCAAAACATGTCTGCTTGGCTGCAAGGCGACTTTTCAATGGTGATGAAAGGAAGTTATGAACTTCTTTACATCAGCGTTCCGGTGTTTGTCATCGCGTACCTCTACGCCAACCGATTTACGGTTGCGGGAATGGGTGAGGATTTCTCTAAAAACTTAGGGTTGAAGTACCGGAGCGTTGTCAACATCGGCTTGGTTCTTGTCGCTTTGATAACAGCGACGGTTGTTTTGACAGTAGGCGTTATCCCGTTTTTAGGGTTGATCATTCCGAATATCGTATCGATTTTCAAAGGTGACCATCTGCAAAAAACATTGCCGCACACAGCTATGCTTGGAGCAATTTTCTTGCTGATGTGCGATATCTTAGGAAGAGTTTTAATTTATCCGTATGAAATTTCCATCAGTTTAATGGTCGGTGTCATCGGAAGCTTCATTTTCCTCTTCTTGTTGTTTAGGAGGAGAGCGTATGCGTGATCTACATAAGATGCTGATACTGGCAGCCTTAGCTTTGACTGCTTGTGGGTTATATCTATTCCAGGATTTGAACGGGAGTTTCGATTACGCATTGCCAAGGCGCGGAGTGAAAGTGTTTGCTATGGTTCTGACCGGTGTCGCGATTGCGTATGCGACGGTGGTTTTCCAGACCATCACCCATAACCGCATCTTGACTCCGAGCATCATGGGTCTGGACTCGCTTTACATGCTGCTTCAGACATTGCTGATTTTCTTCCTTGGTTCAGACCACATCACCATTCTGAATAAACAAGTGAATTTCATGCTGTCAATTGCCGTCATGGTAATCTTCGCATTGTTGTTTTACCGGCTGCTCTTTAAAGGAGATAAGCCAATTTACTTCTTATTGCTTGTCGGCATCATTTGCGGCACATTTTTCTCAAGCATTTCCACGTTCCTTCAAGTGCTGATCGATCCGAATGAGTTTCAGGTCGTGCAGGACCGGATGTTTGCCAGTTTCAATAATGTCAACGCCGATCTTGTCTGGACGTCACTTGCGATTGTCGCACTTCTGATTGCATTTGCCTGGCGGCATAACGGGTCGATGGACGTCTTATCGCTTGGCCGGGATACAGCGGTCAACTTGGGCGTCAACTATGATTCGCTTGTCAGAGGAATGCTGGTGCTTGCTGCAGTTCTCATTGCGATTGCAACGGCGCTGGTCGGACCGATTACATTTTTCGGTTTGATCGTCGCCAACCTATCCTATCAATTCTTTAAGTCCTATAAACACTCGGTTCTTATTCTCGGTGCTGCTGTCATTAGTATAATTGCGTTAGTTGGTGGGCAATGGGTAGTGGAACGGGTTTTCACGTTCAATACTACCTTGAGCGTCATCATCAACTTTATCGGTGGAGTTTACTTCATCTACCTACTATTAAAGGAGAGTCGATCTAAATGATCCAAGTACGTGAATTGACAAAGCTTTACGGCAAGAAGCAAGTTGTGGAAAATGTCTCCGTTGATATTCAGCGTGGCCAGATCACTTCTTTTATCGGGCCGAACGGGGCAGGGAAATCCACGCTTCTTTCCATGGTCAGCCGTTTGTTGGATGCGGATACAGGCGAGGTGCTTATTGACAAGACCAATACGAAAAAGTTGAAGTCCAATGAGTTCTCAAAACGTGTATCCATCCTGAAGCAGTCCAACTACATGAATGTACGCTTAACAATTCGCGAACTGGTATCATTTGGCCGCTTCCCTTATTCAAAAGGGCGCCTGAATGACGAAGACGAAAAAATGGTCGATCAAGCGATCGGCTACATGGATTTAAAAGAACTTGAAGATTCTTATCTGGATGAATTGTCCGGAGGGCAGCGCCAGCGCGCGTTTATCGCCATGGTTATCGCCCAGGATACAGATTATGTCCTGCTTGATGAACCGTTGAATAACCTGGATATGAAGCATTCGGTTCAGATTATGAAAATCCTTCGCCGTTTAGTGGATGAACTCGGTAAAACTGTTGTCATCGTCCTTCATGATATCAACTTTGCATCGGTTTATTCCGATCGCATTGTGGCCTTGAAAAATGGCCGTGTCGTCAAAGACGGAACGACAGAAGAAATCATCCAAAGTGATGCATTAAAAGAAATCTACGATATGGATATTCCAATCCAGCAGATGAACAATTGCAGAATTTGCGTTTATTTTAATTCTTAATAAAGAGGAGCTCAAATAATATGAAAAAATGGTTATTGGTAGCATTCACATTAATGATGGTTGCTTTTCTAGCGGCTTGTGGTTCAAAAGAAGAGGCAACTGAAGCGGATACAGCAAGTGCAGAAGAAAAAGAAACAATGACTGTCACTCATGAACTTGGCGAAACGACTTTTGATAAAAATCCTAAAAAAGTAGTAGTATTCGACTTTGGCGTTCTTGATTCAATGGACAAATTAGGTATTGATTCTGTAGTGGGTGTTCCACAAGAATCATTGCCGGCTTACCTTGATAAATATGGCGACACAGAGAAATACGAAAATGTAGGAACGTTGAAAGAAGCGGACTTCGAAGCAATCCATGCGTTAGAACCGGATTTGATCATCATTTCTGCTCGTCAAGCTGATATGTACGAAGAGTATGCGGCTATCGCGCCGACTATCCACATGGCAGTAGACACAACTAAATACATGGATTCTTTCAAAGGCAATATGACAACTCTTGGAGAAATCTTCGGTAAAGAAGATCAAGTGAAAGAAGAATTGGCTGCAATTGAAACACAGATTGAAGATGTAAAAACAACCGTCAGCAAATCAGATGACAAAGCTTTGATTACTTTAGCAAATGAAGGCAAAGTAAGTGCGTATGGAGCAGCTTCACGTTTCGGTCTCATCCATGACGTGTTCGGTGTAAAACAAGCTGATGAAGGAATTGAAGCTTCAACTCACGGACAAAGCATTTCTTTTGAGTATATTCTGGAAACTAATCCGGATCTGATGTTCGTAGTTGACCGTAATGCAGCAGTTGGCGGAGACGCAAGTGCTAAAGATTCTCTTGAAAATGAATTGGTGCAAAAAACAAACGCCTATAAAAATGACAGAATAATTTACTTGGATCCGGACTACTGGTATCTATCAGGTGGCGGATTGCAATCTGTAAGCCAAATGGTGATGGACATCCAAGCTGCATTTGAATAAGAAGTAAAGAATTTTCCGCTCCCGCTTTTTATAAAGCGGGAGTTTTAATTAGCAATTAAACAAAAGCGAAGGAGTGGGAAACATGTTTGTGCAAATGAAGAGAATTGTTGTAAAAGAAGGCTTCTCAGACTTGGTTTTAAATCGTTTTTCAGGAGAAGGGAAACTGGAAAAACAGCCGGGTTATATTGATCGTACAGTGATGAAGAAAAATGTCCGCCGCGGCGACGAAGAAGTGATTGTCTATGTGCGCTGGGATTCGGAAAGTGATTGGAAGAACTGGGAGAAGCATCCCGACCATATCGCCGGCCACAAAGCGAATCTTGGCAAACCGAAGCCTGAACATATCATTGAAACTTCCCAAAGCACTTACCACGTCCATGCAGTAAGATAATGAAAGGCGAACCGACACCGGTTCGCCTTTTATTTTTGGAGTTCCAGGGATAAAATAAAATGTTGTGGTTATATAAATAATATATATGTTTTGTATAAGTTATTTGGTAAAATAAAAGCAAAGACTGCATATTAAAAATCAGGAAGTGATTAGATGTTTTTAGCATGGAATGAAATACAAAAAAACAAACTGCGTTTTGTTTTAATCATCGGCGTTTTAATGCTTGTAGCGTATCTGGTGTTCTTTTTATCCGGTCTGGCCAATGGATTAGCCAGTTTGAACCGCGAAGCAGTAGATAAATGGGAAGCGACTGCCGTGGTGCTGACCGAGGAATCGGATAAGAGCCTTGTATCGTCTTCAATGAGCATTGAGGATGCGGGGCAGATGGCAGTGGACGAAATAGCCGTTTTGGGCCAGATCAGCGCCATTGCCAGCAATGAAAATCAGAAAGCCAATGTCTCCATTTTCGGCATCAAAGAAGATGAATTCATTATGCCGGAAGTGGTGGAAGGTGAAGCATTTGCTGGCGGCAATGAAGTCATTGCAAGCGATGCTTTAAAAGAAGATGGTTTTAAATTGGGGGACGAGTTGAAATTGTCTTCAACTGAAGAAACCTTAAAAATTGTCGGATTTACCGAGGACGCCCGCTTTAATGCCGCACCGGTCCTTTACGGAGACTTGCCGACTTTTCAGCGAGTGAAATTCGGCGAAGCAGCTGAAGTGAACGAAGACCAGATTAATGGTGTAGTTGTGCGCACGGATGATATCGCTGCTATCACAAAAGATGAAGAATTAGATGCAATTGAAGTGGAGACTTTTATCGAGAGTTTACCGGGTTATACTGAACAAAGTTTGACCTTGAACTTCATGATTTATTTCCTGTTTGTTATTTCATCTGTCATTGTGGCGATATTTCTTTACGTTTTAACTGTCCAGAAAATTAGCATGTTTGGTGTCATGAAAGCGCAAGGGGTGCCGAGTGGATATTTGGCGCGTTCCGTCATCGCCCAGACCTTTATTCTGGCAGCTATCGGCGTCGCCGTAGGTTTTGCGCTGACGCTTGCAACAGGAATCTTCCTGCCAAGTGCTGTGCCGGTTGCATTCGATATTCCGACGATGCTGGTTTACGGAGCTGTATTGATAGCAGTTGCGATAGCGGGAGCTGTCTTCTCGGTATGGACCATTGTAAAAATAGATCCGTTAAAAGCGATTGGAGGGTAAGTGATGGCAGTGTTGGAATTAACTCAAGTAAAGAAAACCTTTGGCAGCGGCCATAAAAAAGTGGATGCTTTAAAGCCGACCAACTTTCATGCAGAAAAAGGAGAGATGGTTGCTGTCATTGGACCATCTGGTTCAGGGAAAAGTACGTTTTTGACGATTGCAGGCGGCTTGCTGTCGCCAACAAGCGGTGAGATTATTATCAATAACGAAAACATCACTTCGCTAAATGAAAAAGAACGTTCGAAAATCCGTTTAAAAGAAATTGGGTTTATTCTGCAGGCATCGAATTTAGTGCCTTTCCTGACGGTTGAAAAACAAATGAAGTTGTTGGATAAAGTGAAAAAAGGCAATATGAACAAGGGCGAGAAGGAACAGCTCTACAAGGATTTAGGAATTGGTGACCTCCGCAATAAATATCCTTCGGACTTATCAGGAGGCGAGCGGCAGCGTGTGGCGATTGCCAAGGCACTTTATAGCAATCCATCCATTGTTTTAGCGGATGAACCGACAGCATCGCTCGATTCTGACCGCGCTTATGAAGTCATGCAATTATTGAAAGATGAAACAAAAAACAAAAACACCACTACTATTGTGGTGACGCATGATACCCGCCTGATCGAGTATTGTGATAAAGTCTATAAAATGGTCGATGGCGTATTGGAACAACAAACTCAGTTGGAGTTTTGAAGGAATACGACCAGTAGTGGCTGAAATACGACCAGTAGACTAAAAAATACGATTCTGCTGCAAAAACGGGTGCAAATTATGTCTGTTTCGCCTTAGAAATAAGTTGAGGCAAGATAATGGGCGTTTCAAACTTCTTCACTTAAAAAACCACCATCATTGGTGGCTTTTTTTTATGGGTTGATGATGGAGAACCTTTCCGCACGAAAATACTATCTGTCCGGCGTGAAATACTTTCTTTTCCCGTACATTTATTTCCCTTTCGACATTAAATGCTTTCCTAATCCTTGCGCACTCTGCTAGATGCCCGCTTCACTGTCTAAAACAAAGTATTTTTGAATGGATGGAAAATTTAGACTATAATAGACGGAGGAGCTCATGGAAAGAAGGTAGGGCTATGAAACGTCTATTGTATTTGCTTGGGATCATTGCTTTGATCGGTTTTATTGGAATTGGATCCACTTTTGAAAACGCGGCATTTGAAGAATTAGACCGGCAAGCTGCAGAGTTGTTTGGAGGTATCGGATGGCTGGACAGCCTTTCACTTCTGGCAGATGAAGCGGTTGTATTTATTGTGGGAATGGCCATGATGTTGTATTTATGGCTGCACCGGAGAGATTATCGGGGGATGCTTTTCGTTTTCTTGACAATCGGTGCAGGGCGGGCGTTGAATCAAGGGTTAAAAAACCTTTTCGAGAGGCAGCGGCCGGACTTGCTGCACGGGCTTGAAAGCTACGGGTTCCCTTCCTGGCATGCGATGGGAGCGGTCCTTTATCTCTTTACAGCTGCTTATTTTATTATAGGATCCCTGGTTTCCAGAACTGCTAAATGGCTTGTTTGGTTAGCTGCTGCCGGCCTGTCGATTGTTATCGGCTTGTCGCGGATTGCGGGAGGGGAGCAATATTTCTCGGACATTTTGGCTGGATGGACTTCAGGATTTGCTTTGTTTGCGGCTGTTGTTTTTTGGTATGAAATAAGAGAACGCTCATTTAAAAGAAACCGGACCCCATAAAAAGCATGGACTAGAAAATCAGTCCATGCTTTTTAATCTTTTCTTTTAAGGTTTTTGAGCAGCGGGGTGTTCACCTAATTGGTTCAGCCGCTGTGCGAAAGATTCGGGTGACGGTGAAGCGCCGCTTAAAACGTCTTGCATCGCATAGGCTTGGGAACCATGCTCCGAGAAGTCCAACCCGCTTTCTTCGTCTTCCGCGGTGACGCGGAGCGGGACAATCGAATTGACGATTGCAAGAACAACAACTGCTGACACAGTTGTCCAGGCAATTACTGCCAAGATGCCGATTGTTTGAATGCCGAGAATCTCAGCGCCGCCTCCGTAAAGAAGGCCGCCTGTTGTATCGAAAATGCCAAGTGCCAATGTTCCCCAAATACCGGTCACTCCATGGACAGCAATGGCGCCGACTGGGTCGTCCACCCGGATTTTCGCATCCAGTAAACGAACTGCTTCTGTCATGATGATACCGGCAAGAAGACCGATGGCGATGGCGCCGATAAACGATACATTGGCAGCTCCGGCCGTAATTCCGACGAGGCCGGCAAGTGCGCCGTTCATCGTTAAAGAAGGGTCAATCCGGCCATAGCGGAATCGTGTATACACTGCCGTAGAAAGCACAGCCGCTGAGGCCGATAGCAATGTATTCAAGATGACAGGCGGCACTAATTCTGGATCTGCTGCCAAGGTGCTGCCTCCGTTAAAACCGAACCAGCCTACCCATAGGATGAAAACGCCCAAGGCACCAAGCGGCAAGTTGTGGCCGGGAATGGAGTTGACAATTTTTCCGCTGTATTTGCCGATGCGGGGTCCGATTTTCCAAGCGGTGATAAAAGCGGCTGTAGCCCCAGTTAAATGCACAACAGTGGATCCGGCAAAATCAATGAAGCCGATTTGCGATAGCCAGCCGCCACCCCATACCCAGTGGCCAACGACTGGATAGATAATGGCAGTCATGCCGATCGTAAGCATGAAATAAGCTGACAATCTCATCCGTTCAGCCACTGCCCCTGAAATGATGGTGGCGCAAGTTGCCGCAAAAACCGCTTGGAACACAAAGAATCCGATGTCGTCGCGTCCTGCCAGTAAAAAACCGTCTGTTCCAAGAGCGCCAAAAGCCGAAGTGCCAAACATAAGTGCAAATCCCACAAAGAAATAAAGAATAGAGCCAAGAGCGACCGTGATCAGGTTTTTCATCAAAATGTTCAAGGTGTTTTTAGAACGGGTAAAACCCGTTTCCAGCATGGCGAATCCGGCGTGCATAAAGAACACGAGAATGGTGCCAAGCATAACCCACATCATATCGACTGAACTTTGAACTGCTTCCATCTAATCTCCTCCTTATCCGATGGCGATAACGCCGCGTTCTTTCGTTCTGATCCGAATGGCTTCTTCAACTGGCAGGATAAAAATCTTGCCATCTCCAACTTCTCCTGTGGAAGCATATTCAAGCAATGCTTCTACGATATCTTCTACTTTGGAATCATCTACCACCATTTCGAGTTTTAATTTTGGAGAAAACTCCATCGTGTAGGCATTGCCCCTGAATAATCCGACCCGGCCTTCTTGTTTGCCGATTCCTGCTATTTCCGTGACACTTAAGCCGTCAATTCCTTCGAGAGCAAGGGCTTGGCGAACGTTTGCAAAAACAGAGGGACGAATAATGGTTTCAATCTTTTTCATGTTTCCTCCTCCTTAATGTTAGGTTTGTTAACATATTAAACGCTATATTCTGAAAAATCAAGTTATTTTTAAAATAATGTTAGAAAACCTAACATAAAGATTATGTTAAAATGAAAATGAGGTGATGACATGTATAAAATATCGGACGAGCTGGTTCAACAAGGCATCGAAAGAATAAAAGACTTTCCGGTAGAAGGCTTTGTACGGGGCAGCGGCCCTTTAAATCCGGCAATTATGTTGGTAGGGGAAGCGCCAGGAGAAAATGAAGTGGAAACCGGCATTCCCTTTACTGGCCGAGCAGGCAAAGAATTAATGGCGTCGCTTGAAAGTGTTGGACTGGCAAGGGAAGATGTTTACATCACGAGTGCGGTCCGCAGCCGCCCTTATAAATGGGGAACTAAAAAAGAACGCGACGGAAGCCTGGCAGAACGGAAGTACAACCGCGCACCGACAAAAAAGGAAATCATTGCACATGCTCCTATCCTTGATACGGAGATCAAAGATATCCATCCTCCGCTGATTGTTACTTTAGGAAATATTGGCCTACAGCGTCTTGTAGGCCCGAAAGCAAAAGTGACTCAGCTTCATGGAGTCCTGATGGAAACGCCTATTTTAAGATGGAATGAAGAAAAACAAACCTTTATAGAAACGGAAGAGATTTATCATATATTTCCCACTTTTCATCCAGCCAGTGTTTTTTATAACCCGCCGGTGCGTGAATTGAAGGATGAAGATTGGAGAAAGCTAGGGGAATTGCTGCGCATCAGGAAATAAAAGAATAATGGAAAATCTTTCTTTGTTAAAAAAAGTTGCTCTTAGGAAACTTTTGCCGTACAATTACCATAATCACTGGAATGGAAGGAAGTTGGGATTATGGACAGTACCGTATTATTTGCTCTCGGATTAACGCTCTTTGCCGGACTAGCAACTGGAATCGGTAGCTTGATTGCCTTTTTTGCTTCCCGCACTAATACTAAATTTCTTTCGATTTCCCTCGGATTTTCAGCCGGTGTCATGATTTACGTATCAATGATTGAAATTTTTGTGAAAGCAAAAGATGCATTGACGGATGCCCATGGCGAATCGATCGGATATTGGCTGACGATTGCCGGTTTTTTCGGCGGGATGATTTTCATGGCTGTATTAGACAGGATTCTGCCGCAAATGGGGAATCCGCATGAAGTCCGTACCGTAGAAGATATGGATGATGGGCCAACTAATGCTGAATATGCCCATCTCCGAAAACTCGGCATCTTTACAGCGTTAGCAATCGGAATCCACAACTTTCCGGAAGGGATTGCTACTTTCATGTCAGCAATCCAGGATCCTGCATTAGGGGTAGCCATTGCCATTGCTGTGGCAATCCATAATATACCGGAAGGGATTGCAGTGTCAGTTCCGATTTATTATGCTACAGGCAGCCGGAAAAAAGCCTTCAAATATAGTTTTTTATCAGGGGTTTCAGAACCGGTCGGTGCAATAGCGGCTTGGCTGATTTTGATGCCTTTCCTTAGCGACACGATGTTTGGCATTATTTTCGCTGGAGTAGCCGGCATCATGGTTTTCATTTCATTGGACGAGTTGCTTCCGGCCGCAAAGAGGTACGACGAAGCCCATTTGTCCATTTATGGATTAGTGGCCGGCATGGCCGTAATGGCCGTCAGCCTTGTGCTCATTGTATAATTGAAACTTTACGCCTCCTTGTCTCGTAAGAATGAGACAAGGAGGCGTTTTTTATGGATATAAAAGTCATTGAACAGACATATAAAGAAGTGGCTAAGACGCTCGGCTGGGCAGTGGATAAACGGGTGGCCCTCGTTATCACTACTTTTTATCTCACCCAAGGTTCCGGCTTCCGGAAAAAAGAACATGAAGAAGCAGCTGAAGTCATTAAGAAAAAAGAAGGGTGGACCTCTCCGCTGAAGTACTATATGTTTCATATTGCTGCTGCCTTTCTGGCGCTTCAGGGAAATCCGGAAACCGGGCTGGAAAAACTGAATGTCAACCAGCATAAACTGAACGAAGCTGGATTTCGCAAATCCTCTTATACGTTTTTGGCGGCGTTTCTGATGCAAGATGAGAACGGAGCGTCGCGCGCAAAAGAATTATACGATCAAATGCGGCAGCACCATAAATTCCTCACTTCGGGTGAAGACGTGCCTTATGCCGTGCTTTTAGGCAAACGGGAAGGAAGAGCTGAAGAGCGGGCTGCCACGATGAATGCCTATTACAGAGAGCTGCGGGAACATGGCTTCAGCATAGGAAATGATCTTCAATGGCTGTCGCAGATTATGACATTCAATTCTTCTGCATATGATCCGGAAGTAGTGGGCCGGGTATTGGCCGTACGTGACTTTCTTCAAAATGAAAAAATTAAAATACAGCCGGTCCAATATCAAATTTTAGGTTTTCTAGCAATAACAAAAGCCAGCGGTGCCATACTGCAAACAATCATTGACAATACAAAGAAATTGGAAAACACCAAACTGTTCAAATGGTATAAGGATGCTGCTTTCGCAACAGCCGTCCAATTTGAAATAGCAGATTTAATTGGAAACCGGGAAGCGGCGGCTGCAGCATTTTCGACTTCCTTCGAAATGATCATGCAAGTCCAGCAGGCGGCAATGATGGCCAGCATCAATACAGCCATTATTTCTTCGATTAATAATGGGTCGGGTTGACTTTGAATTGTTTGAAAACTCCAACTTTTAAAGGTGTCTTGTCACCTTTAAATTGAAAGCGTATAGTATTGTGTAAAGACATTAAGTTACAACTGTAAAGACAGGGGAGTTAGGATGGCTACTTTAACTGAGAACACTACCGTGCCGCTTTCAAGAAATAAATTGCTTGGCGTTGCGGGACTAGGCTGGCTTTTTGACGCGATGGATGTGGGGATTTTATCCTTTGTCATTGCGGCTTTGCAAGTGGATTGGAATTTAACCACCTCCCAGATGGGATGGATTGGCAGTGTCAATTCTATCGGGATGGCGGTAGGGGCATTCATCTTTGGCATTTATGCAGACAAAGTTGGGCGCAAGAAAATTTTCATTATTACTTTGCTGTTATTTTCATTGGCAAGTGGAGTTTCAGCATTCACTACATCACTTGCTGCGTTCATGCTGCTTCGATTCTTTGTTGGCATGGGGCTGGGTGGAGAACTTCCAGTCGCTTCAACTCTCGTTTCTGAAAGTGTGCCTGCTCATGAACGCGGCCGTGTAGTCGTTCTGCTTGAAAGCTTTTGGGCTGGCGGCTGGCTGCTTGCCGCTATTATTTCATATTTTGTTATTCCGTCATTCGGTTGGCGCGTAGCTTTATTGCTGACAGCGCTGCCTGCTTTATACGCATTATATTTGCGGATCAAACTGCCGGATTCTCCGCAATTCTCGGCGAAAAAGGACGTTCTGCGATCTGTTTCTACAAATATAAAAGATGTATGGTCTAAGAAATACCGGAAGCCCACATTGATGTTGTGGATCGTTTGGTTTACGGTAGTCTTCTCTTATTACGGCATGTTCTTATGGCTGCCAAGCGTCATGGTGTTAAAAGGATTTACGCTTATACAAAGTTTTGGCTATGTCCTTATTATGACGCTTGCTCAATTGCCGGGGTATTTCTCGGCAGCATGGCTGATTGAAAAGGCGGGGCGGAAATTCGTCCTTGTTACATATTTAATTGGGACGGCTGCCAGTGCATTGGTATTCGGGAATGCTGAAACTATCGGAATGCTGATTGCTGCCGGGGCATTCTTGTCGTTCTTTAACTTAGGGGCTTGGGGAGCGCTTTATGCGTATTCACCAGAGCAATACCCAACGGTTATCCGCGGAACCGGAACGGGTATGGCGGCATCGTTTGGCCGAATCGGAGGAATTTTAGGACCGCTATTGGTAGGGTCAATGCTGACGGCTGGTTACGGAATCGGATGGATTTTCGGGATATTCTGCGTCTCGATCATTATTGGAGCCTTAGCCGTGGCGTTCTTAGGCACTGAAACAAAACAAATGGAACTTGAATAAAAGCAAAAAGAAGCTTCTTCGCTCATTGCGAAGAGGTTTTTTTTTGCTTCTTCAAATTCTGGAAACTAAAAATTAATTTCTTAAAAAGGAACATTCATGCAGGATATTTTTCCTGATTTAGCAAATATCTTATAGTCAGAGACAATGACAGAAATGAGTGAGCAAAAATGGAGTGGATAGTTTATGCAAATTCTTCTGCTTTTGCAGGCAAGGTAGAAAAGCTGCTGTATCAAAATGAAGACATCTATAGTTTGTTTTTGGGAATACTGAACCAGATACAAGAAGGCCGCTATGAAGATTATTTTTTAGCGACATTGGAAGAGGACGGTGAAGTTGCGGCGGCCTGTTTGATGACCCCTCCCCATCCTCTGCAGCTGATTGTCTTTCGGGAACTTCCGGATATTGAAAAAGAGATTGCCCGACGGCTATTGATTTCGGGAATTGTTGTAGACGCAGTGGTCGGAGATCAGGAAACTGCTCATCGCTTTGCCAAGGCCTGGATTGCCAAAGCCGGCGGCGAAATCCGCATATTGATGCACCAGGGGCTTTACCGGGCGGATTCGGTGAATACCCGCTTGGAGAAAAGCCCCGGCACTTGGCGCGTCGCCAATAAAAGAGATGCGCCTCTCCTCGAGGAATGGATTTTGCTTTTTGAGCAGGAAACCGGCATTACGATGTCCACCCCTGCCGAAGCTGCCCGTAAAATCGATTCTTTTATTGAGCAAAAAGAAGTGTATGTCTGGGAAGTGGACAATGAAGTGGTTTCATGCATGAAAAAATCCCGGCCATCCAAACACGGCATAACGGTATCGTTCGTTTTTACTCCGATGAAACATCGCCGCAAAGGCTATGCGCGAACATTAGTTGCAGAAGTGACAGAAGAACTGCTCGGCGAATATGACTTCGTCATGCTGTACACCGATCTGAAGAACCCGACGTCCAACAAAATCTATAAGGAAATTGGCTTTGAACAGATTGCGACGCCGGTCCATTTGAAAATTGACGAAAAAATATCTGAATAATGTGATACAATATAAACATTAAATTGAAGGGAAGATGGGTGGCCGATGGATAACTGATCCTATTTCTACGCAACCGGGAATTTTGGTGTAACAGAAATTGGATTCGTCTGCCCATTTTTAACGAAGTGAAATGCCTGTATGATAACAGGTTATTTGGGCTTGCGAATTCTTCCGATAATGACGCGGAGGAATTTTTTTATTTCTCCGGCAAGGAGGAATGGCTTTGACCATCAGAGGGAAAGTATACAAGTTAACAATCGGCTACGGTGATCGGATTGTCTTGAAAGAAGCGCAGGCAGATATTCCAAAAGGTGCGCGAATTGCCATCATTGGTTCGAACGGCACTGGGAAATCATCGCTGCTCGACGCTATTGCAAGCGGGGAACCTGGAATACAGTGGCTTGGTTCAAAACCGGCAATTGCTTATATGAAACAAGAGGTCAGTGTATTGGATACCGTTTTGGAGGAGACTGAAAGCCGAAAGCTTGAGAAAATATGGCATGTACCGGAAGTGCGCACCCGCTTAAGCGGAGGAGAAGCGATGAAAATGCGCTTAGCCCAAACGCTGGCGCAAAAAGCGGAAGTGCTCTTGCTCGATGAACCGACTAACCACTTGGATACGGAAAGTGTCCAATCGGTCATTGCAAAGTTGGCGAATTACGAAGGAACCTTGCTTGTGGTATCGCATGACCGGCATTTTATCGATCAAATCGCCACTCATGTCTGGGAAATTGAAGAACAGAAATTGGCGGTTTATAAAGGGAATTACACTGCCTTTAGAGAAGAAAAAGAACATCGCCGGCATACGCAGCAAAGAAAGTATGACAAACAGCAGGCGAAAATTGCCCATGTCGAACAGCAGCTTTTGGAATTGCAGTCCTGGTCAGGAAAAGCGCATGCAGATTCAACGAAACAAGAGGGCTTTAAAGAGTTTTACCGTTCCAAGGCGAAGCGCATGGATGTTCAAATCCGCAGCAAGCGAAAGCGGCTTGAAGCCGAGCTCGAAAAGGAATTAGTGCTGGAGCCGAAAAAAGAAACTGATGTGAAATTCGATATCAGCGGGGGGGCTAAAAAGGGAAAACGCGTCATCGAGTTAAAAGGTGTAAGCAAAGGGTTTGGGGAACGCCTTCTTTTTGAAGGAGCTTCTTTTACAGTGCAGCATGGCGAGCGCATTGGAATGGTCGGCAAAAATGGCAGCGGGAAATCAACTTTCTTTAGTATGCTCCGAAAAGAAACTGGTTATACGGGCGAACTTTGGACAACGGCCGGAATGAAAATCGGTTATTTAAGCCAGAATGTTTTTGATTTGCCAGAAGAAAAAACGCCGGCTGAATTATTTAGAGCGGAGAGTTATGAGCTTATGGGACAAATGCGGACACTGATGATTAACCTTGGGTTTGAAAAACATCATTGGACTGAACCGATTAAGCATCTGAGCATGGGGGAGAGAGTGAAGCTGAAGCTGATGGAATTCATGGCAGCCGATTGTAATGTGCTGTTGCTGGATGAACCGACCAACCATTTGGATCTGCCTTCCCGGGAGCAATTGGAAAAAACCTTAGAGACGTTTACAGGAACGTTGATGATTGCTACCCATGACCATTTTTTTATGGAAAAACTGGCGGATAAATTGCTGGTTTTTGATAATGGGAAATTAGTTAAATATGAAGGAAGTTATGCCGAGTGGACGAATAAGTCTGATGATTTTTTGCAAGCCGATCTTTTGCAATTGGAAACAGAACGGCAGGCAGTCCTTGGGAAACTTAGTTTTATGCAGCCAAATGATAAAGCATACAGTGAGCTGGATCGCCGTTTTAATGAATTGACAGCTGCTATCAAAGCTGTCTCTGCCCACTCTTCAAAGTAATTGATAAAAGTGAGTAATTGCCTTGTGTTAAGGGTAAATTAGAAAGTAGGCTGAAAAGAGATGGAAAGGAGTGGATGCAGTGATTCGGTTTGACAACGTCACTAAAAGTTTCCCGGATGGCACGGAAGCATTAAAAGGAATTTCGCTTGTGCTGCCCGCCCGCCAGCTGACAGCTATTATTGGTCCTAGCGGCTGCGGGAAAACTACGCTCATGAAAATGATCAATAAGCTTGAAAAGCCAACAGGAGGAATGATTTCCATAGATGGGAAACCGATTATGGAACTGGATGAAATTGAACTGCGCCGTTCTATTGGATATGTCATTCAGCGAATAGGATTGTTTCCCCATATGACTATCGCAGATAATGTCTCACTCGTACCAAGACTCTTGGGCTGGAAGAATGAAAGAATCGATATGCGAATCCGTGAATTGCTGCAATTGACGGGATTGGATCCGGAAACCTATCTTCATCGCTATCCGCTGGAACTAAGCGGCGGGCAGCAGCAGCGGGTAGGAGTTGTGAGGGCTTTGGCTGGAGATCCGAACATCATCTTAATGGATGAGCCCTTTTCAGCATTGGATCCCATTAGCCGGGAGCAATTGCAGGACGAACTGCAGAATTTGCAGCAAAGCATCCAGAAAACGATTGTTTTTGTTACGCATGATATGGATGAAGCGTTAAAAATTGCTGATACGATTATTGTGATGCGCAACGGGCAAGTTGAACAGATTGGTACTCCACAGCAATTGGTTGCTGAACCAGCCAATGATTTTGTCCGGAACTTTATCGGTACTGAACGCATCAGCCGGCAGCGGACATTCAGCGAGAAGAAACTGAAAGAATTTATTCCGTTATTTGAACGGGATTGGCGGGGAGATGCTCAAAAAGTATCCTCAGATACAAGCATTGGCGAAGCGGTGGATCAATTAGCAGAAAGTACACATGACCATTTGGCAATAACTGAAAACGGCCATGTAATTGCCTATGCCAGTGAACGCGAATTATTGAAGGCAGCCCTCCATAAGGAAGTGGGTGCATCACTTTGACGAATGTCATCGATACATTTATCAGCCGCCAGGACATGATTCAGGCTGCATTTCTGGAGCATATTTATTTGTCTTTTATAGCAGTGGGCATTGGTATTGCCATCGCTTTGCCAACTGGTGTCCTGATTGCACGTTATCGCCGCTATGCTGAACCCATCATCGGTGTCACAGCTGTTTTTCAGACAATTCCAAGTTTGGCTTTGTTCGGATTTTTGGTGCCGATTCTCGGAATCGGTTCTCCTACAGCGCTGGTTGCCCTTATTATTTACGCGCTTTTGCCTATTCTCCGCAATACATATACCGGCATTACAGGAGTTGACGGGTCGGTTATCGAAGCGGGGCGCGGCATGGGGATGACGCGTGGGCAAATATTGCGGCAAATTGAACTGCCTCTGGCCTCGCCTTTTATCATGGCAGGAATCCGTACGGCAACCGTTTTGACAGTTGGAATTGCCACATTGGCGACATTTGTCGGCGCAGGCGGTCTTGGCGACATTATCTACCGCGGTCTGCAGTCCTATAATAATGCTCTCGTTTTAGCCGGCGCGCTGCCGGTAGCTTTGCTTGCCATCGGGTTTGACTGGATTTTGAAAAGAATTGAGAAACGCATGACGCCAAAAGGCTTAAAACTTTAGATTGGGGGAAGAAAGCGATGAAAAAATCAGTTATGGGTATTCTGTTGGGAGCGGTGATTGTTTTAGCCGGCTGTGGAGCGAGTAGTGAAGGATCGGAGCCGATTGTCATCGGAGGCAAACCGTGGACAGAACAATACATATTGCCGCATATTCTAGGGCAATATATTGAAGCGAATTCAGACTATACGGTGGAATACGAAGACGGACTTGGCGAAGTGTCCATTTTAACGCCAGCTCTTGAAAAAGGCGATATTGATTTATACGTTGAATACACGGGAACCGGTTTGAAAGATGTTTTAAAAGAAGAATCGAAGCCGGGCCAATCATCAGAAGAAGTGCTCGAACGTGTCCGCCAGGGATACGAGGAAAATTTGAATGCCACTTGGCTGGAACCGCTGGGATTTGAAAACGGTTATACATTGGCATTTTCAAAAGACAGCGGCTTTGATGCTGAAACTTATTCGGATCTAGCGGAAATTTCCCAAACGCAAGATATGTCGTTTGGTGCGCCCCATCCATTTTATGAGCGCAAAGGAGATGGGTATGATGACTTGATTGCCACTTATCCATTCAAATTTTCAGCGACCGAAAGCTTTGATCCTGCCATTATGTACGAAGCAGTGAAAAGTGGCGAAGTTGATGTGATTCCGGCATTCACGACTGATAGCCGGATCGGGCTGTTTGATTTGGAAACAACAAAAGATGATTTGTCGTTTTTCCCGAAATATGATGCAGCTCCTGTGGTGCGGTTAGAGACCCTGGAAGAATATCCGGAACTGGAAGATGTGCTAAATGGGCTTGCCGGAAAAATCTCTGAAGAAGAAATGCTTGCAATGAATTCCCGCGTTGATGTCGATCAAGAAGAAGCGAGTGAAGTAGCACGTGATTTTCTTATTGAAAAAGGGCTGATAGAAGAATGACCGAAAAATCCCACAGAAAAAATCTGTGGGATTTTTTCTATAGTAATTAGTTGGGAATTCTTGTACAATAACTTTAATGAGTGAATAGTCATTCAATTCTATTTATTGAAAGCGATTACATTATATATAGAAGGGAAAATAAAAAAACGGGGTGAAAAAATGAGAGAAGTAGTCATTGTAGAAGGTGTGCGCTCAGCAGTTGGAAGAAGAAAAGGGATGTATGCGAATACTCGCCCGGATGAACTGGCAGCTTTAGTGCTGGAAGAATTGGTGGACCGGGCGGGCGTGGAGAAAAGTGCCGTGGAGGACATCATTTTGGGATGTGTTTCCCAAGTCGCTGAGCAAGGGGGCAATGTGGCGCGAACAGCGGCATTGATTGCCGGGTTCCCGGATCATGTGCCGGGTGTCACAATTGACCGCCAGTGCGGATCGAGCCAGCAAGCAGTCCATTTCGGGGCCCAAGCCATTTTGGCTGGAGACATGGATATTGTGATAGCAGGAGGCGTGGAAAGCATGACGCGCGTACCGATGTTTTCCAATATGCAAGGCGCTAAACCAAGCAAGAAATTGACCGATCAATATGAAATTATCAACCAAGGCTTATCTGCTGAACGCATCGCCGACCAATGGGGATTTAGCCGTGAGCAACTGGATGCTTATTCGGTCCAAAGCCACGAACGGGCACAGCAGGCAATCCGCAACGGCTATTACGAACAAGAAATTGTGCCGGTTGAAGTTGAAGGTGAAAACGGAGAAAAGCGCCTCGTTGCGGTTGACGAAGGCCCGCGGCCAGGAACGACATCGGAAGTGCTTGGCGGGTTGAAAACGGTCTTTGATGAAAACGGTGTAATCACTGCTGGAAACGCTAGCCAGATGAGCGACGGTGCTTCAGCGGTATTGTTGATGTCTCGTGAAAAAGCGGATGAGCTTGGCTTGAAACCGAAAGCACGCATTGTGGCGCGTGCAGTGGTGGGTTCAGACCCGACATTGATGCTGACCGGCCCGATAGCTGCAACCCGCAAAGTGCTGGAGAAAGCAGATCTTGGAATTGAAGATATGGACCGCTATGAAGTCAACGAAGCATTTGCCCCTGTGCCGCTTGCTTGGCTGAACGATATGGGTGCAGATCTTGAAAAGTTGAATGTGAACGGCGGCGCCATTGCCCTCGGCCATCCGTTAGGGGCAACCGGCACCAAATTGCTGGTATCGCTTCTCCATGAGCTTGAACGCAGTAATGGGCGTTACGGGCTGCTCGCGATTTGCGAAGGAATGGGCATGGCAAACGCAACGATTATTGAACGATTATAAGGGAGTGGAACTGAATATGAAATTAGCGGATTTAAAAGCAATTGTGACAGGCGGAGCATCGGGGCTTGGCGAAGCGACTGTCCGCCGAATAGTTGAAAATGGAGGGAAAGCCGCCATTTTCGATTTGAATGAACAACGCGCTCAATCCATCATCAGTGAATTAGGCGATGAGAAGGTCTGTTATTTTAAAACAGACGTTACAGAGGCCGATCAAGTAGAACGAAACGTAGCAACAGTGATTGAAAAATGGGGCACCATTACGGCTGTAGTCAATTGTGCGGGCATCGGGACGCCTGGAAAAGTCGTCTCGAAAGGCGAACCGATTCCACTCAGCCAGTTCGAAAAAGTTATTAAAGTTAATTTGATTGGCACATTCAACGTCATCCGTGTGGCAGCGGCAGCCATGCAACAAAACGAACCAAACACTGAAGGGGAGCGCGGCGTCATTATTTCGACAGCATCCGTTGCTGCTTATGAAGGCCAGATTGGGCAAGCAGCCTACAGCGCCTCAAAAGGAGGCGTTGTGTCGATGACGTTGCCGATTGCCCGTGAACTTGCAAGAGACGGCATCCGGGTGATGGCAATTGCACCAGGACTCATGCAAACACCGATGTTTGATGGTCTGCCAGAAGCCGCTGTGCAGTCTTTATCAGCTTCGGTGCCGTTTCCTGCCCGCCTCGGACGGCCAGCTGAATATGCACAGCTTGTCCAAAGCATCATAGAAAATTCGATGTTGAATGGTGAAGTTATCCGGCTTGATGGTGCAATCCGCATGCAGCCAAAGTAAGGGGGAGACAGGCAATGGGGAAATACCGCTTTGAAGAAGAAGAGCATGAATTGTTCCGGAAATCTTTAAAGAAATTTCTGGAAAAAGAAGCAGTGCCGCAATATGAGCAATGGGAAAAAGATCACATCATTCCAAAAACGTTTTGGAAACGTCTAGGGGAAATGGGGTTTTTATGTCCGCAAACAGAAGAGCGGTACGGCGGCTTAGGCTTGGATTTTCGTTATGCCGTCATTATCGGGGAAGAAATGGAGCGTGTGGGCACCAGCTTGACAGGAGTCAGTCTCCATAACGATATTACTGTGCCTTATATCGAAGCTTACGGAACCGAAGAACAGAAGCAGCGCTGGCTGCCCGGCTGCATCAGCGGAGATTTTATCACGGCGATTGCCATGACAGAACCTGGGGCGGGTTCAGACCTCGCCAATATTTCAACAACTGCTGTACGCGACGGAGACCGTTATATCGTAAATGGGCAAAAAACTTTTATTACGAATGGCATTAACTGTACCCATGCATTGGTGGTCGTGAAAACAGACCCGAAAGCAGAACCGAAACATCGGGGCATCTCGCTTTTGATGATTGAGGAAGGGATGCCTGGATTTACAAAAGGCCGGAAACTCGATAAAGTCGGCCTTCATGCGCAAGATACTTCTGAATTGTATTTTGAGGACTGTGAGGTGCCTGTGGCCAATCTGGTCGGCGAAGAGAATAAAGGCTTTACATATTTGATGGAAAAATTGCAGCAGGAACGCCTTGTCGTCGCTATTGCCGCTCAAACCGCTTCAGAAGATATGCTGGAAATGACGCTCGATTACGTCAAGTCAAGAAAAGCGTTCGGCAAATCGATCGGTTCGTTTCAGAATTCGCAATTTAAACTTGTCGAAATGGCAACAGAAATTGAACTCGGCCATTCGTTTCTGGAATCTTTGATTGAAGATCATATGGCTGGAAAAGACATTGTTTCAAAGGTATCGATGGCGAAATACTGGCTGACCGATACGGCGAAAAAGATTTCAGGTGAATGCATGCAGCTGCATGGCGGCTACGGCTATATGGAAGAGTATAAAATTGCGCGCCGATACCGTGATACGCCGGTCGCTGCCATCTATGCCGGCTCCAATGAAATCATGAAAACCATTATTGCCAAAAGGATGGGCTTGTAGATGGTGAAAGCATTGGAAGGAATCCGTGTATTGGATGTCACGTATTATTTGCCTGGTCCTTATGCCGCCATGCGCCTTGCAGAGATGGGGGCAGAAGTGATCAAAATCGAACCGCCAATGGGTGACCCAGCGCGTTATATGGGCGGTGGTTATGTACACAAAGCAAATAACAAAGGAAAAACCATCATTCAGCTGGATTTGAAATCAGAAGAAGGGCATGCCCAGATGCTGGAATTGGTAAAAACTGCCGATGCGTTAATTGAGACATTTCGGCCGGGTGTCATGAAAAAACTGGGGTTGAATTACGAGAGCCTGAAAGCGCTAAAACCGGATTTGGTGTATTGTTCGCTGTCGGGATACGGGCAAGAAGGGCCGCTCGCAAAACTTGGCAGCCACGATTTGAATTATTTAGCATTGTCGGGAGTGCTTGAACAGCTGTCCGACAGCAGCGGCTGTCCTGTGCATCCGACCAATACATTAGCTGACTACGCAGGAGGGCTATTGGCGTCTGAAAAAATCACCGCAGCCTTGCTGCGGAAATTCCGGACTGGCGAAGGTGTTTATTTAGATATCGCCTTGGCCGAAGCGATGGCCGAATTTCAAGGCAATCATGATGCCTATCATGAAGCGCGAGTGTCAGACTGCGGTATTCCAGAAATTTCAGGCAGCCGCATCAGTTATGCAATCTACGAAACCAAAGACAGACGTTACGTCACTCTGGGTGCGCTTGAAGAAAAGTTCTGGCACAATTTTTGTGATTTAGCAAAAAAACCGCAGTGGCGAAGCTGGAGCGCTAAGGTGGTGGGAAGTGCCGAACACGCTGAAATAGCCGCTTTTTTCAAAACGAAAGAGTGGCAGGAATGGTACAGCCTATCGATGACGGTCGATTGTTGTTTGGCACCGGTCCTAAAAGCGTTTGAGCGCCATGAACATCCACATTTTGCAGCTCGCCGGGAGGCAGTAAGCTTCCGCTGATTAAAGTGCTGTATCGTGCAAAAAATCGAAATGAAAAAGGAGCTCGATGTCCAATGATGAATGCCCCGCTTCTGTTATCTTCTTTTGTAAAACGTGCTGAGCAGTATTTCCCTGAAAAACTGATTATTTCGCATACAGGCGAGACGATTCACCGCATTCCATACAAGGAATTTGCCAAACGTACGCGCCAACTGGCAAGTGCATTGGAAAAAATCGGCATGGATCGCGGAACCAAAGTCGGCAGTTTTGCATGGAACCACCACCGGCATCTGGAACTGTATTTTGGCGTGCCGGGTGCAGGGGCGATTTTGCATATGATCAATATCCGCTTGTCTCCTGAACATATCATTTATGTCATCAACCATGCAGAAGATGAAATTTTGCTGGTGGACCATGATTTGTTTCCTCTGATTGAAAAAATTGCACCGCAGCTGAAAACTGTCAAACATTTTATTGTCATGAAAGACGGCATGGATCTTCCGGAAACTTCCTTGGAAAACGTCCATTCGTATGAAGAACTAATCAACGCAGAAGACGGCAATTATGAATTCCCGCAAGATTTGGATGAGAACACACCGGCAGGCATGTGTTATACATCGGCGACTACAGGCAATCCAAAAGGCGTTGTTTATTCGCATCGCGGACTCGTGCTTCACAGTTTTGCACTCGGAATGAATGATTCGATGGGGCTGTCTGAACGCGATGTTGCGATGTCGATTGTTCCGATGTTCCACGCCAATGCATGGGGCTTGCCGTTTGCGGCGGTATTGTTCGGAACGACTCAAGTATTGCCAGGTCCGGGATTTGCGCCGGGCATGCTGCTGGATTTGATTGAACAGGAAAAGGTCACACTGACAGCTGGAGTGCCGACCATCTGGCTTGGCATCTTAAAAGAACTGGAAGCGAATCCGCGCAATTTAGAATCGCTGCGGATGATTATCTGCGGCGGTTCCGCATCACCAAAAGGGTTGATTCGGGCGTTTGAAGGAAAATACAATGTGCCGTTTGTCACCGGCTACGGCATGACCGAAACATCGCCGCTCGTCAGCCTGGCAATTACGACTTCAGCGATGGCCGATTTGTCATTGGAAGAGCGCATCGATCGCCGTTCAATGGCTGGCCTTCCGATGCCAGGCCTTGAAGTGCGGATCGTCAATGAACAAGGCGAGGCGCCGTGGGATGGCAAAACGATGGGCGAACTCAATGTCAAAGGCCCATGGATTGCCGACGAATATTACAAAGATGAGCGTACGGCAGATGCTTTTCGGGATGGCTGGTTGTACACAGGCGACATTGCGGTCATTGAACCGGATGGCTTCATCAAACTGACTGACCGCACAAAAGACTTGATCAAGAGCGGCGGCGAGTGGATTTCTTCTGTCGATCTGGAAAATGCGTTGATGACACATGAAGCGGTATTTGAAGCCGCAGTAGTGGCGATTCCGCATGAAAAATGGCTGGAGCGCCCGCTCGCTTGTGTGGTTTTAAAAGAAGGCTACGAAGAAAGCGAACGAACGAAAGCGGATCTTTTAGCTTATCTTGAAAAGCAATTTGCCAAATGGTGGGTGCCGGATGATGTGGTGTTTTTGAAAGAAGTGCCGAAAACATCTGTCGGAAAATTCCTGAAAGCCGCGTTGCGTAAAGAACTGGATCACCATTACCAGCAGCAGAGAAGTTTTGATTGAGTGGCAAAATAAAAATCTGATATGGGACGAAACAGTAGAGATGCCCAATTCAAGTGGAATTGTTTTGTGGAATATCAGCAGATAAAAACATTTTTTCGAATTGTTTTAATTAATACGACTTGACAGAATATACAAAACAATTTAATATGAGTGTCAACTTGTTGAACGAGCGACAAGTCTATTTGAGAGAAGAGCCCAGAAGAGATTAGAATAGAAGAGTGTTTAAATCGAGGATTGAGACGAGTAGGCAGGAAAATCCATTTTAGAGAGTCAGCGGCTGGTGGAAGCTGATTGGATTACTTGCGCGAATGGACTTAGGAGAGCTGGCCTGAAAGCGGAAGCGAGTAAGGGAGACGTAGGCCCTGCGTTAAAGGGAAAGGCGAAGAGCCTGTTTTAAGTGAGTGCAAAATTGCATTAATGCGTGGTGGTACCGCGGTTTAACCCCGTCCCCGCAACCGGATATCAATCTGGTTGCGGGGATTTTTGCATTTAAATACGAGCTGAGGAGAGAAGAGTATGAGAAAAGCTGAGAATTTAACAGAGCAGAGCATGTTGGAAAAATCATTGGACATATTGAGTGGAACAGTAGAGCAGGAGAGCATCAAGCAATTTCTGATTGAACTTCATGAAAAAGGTGAAACAGCCGATGAGCTGGTAGGCATGGTCAAAGCGATGCGGGAAAAAGCTGTGGCTCTTCCGAAAGTAAACGGCGAGCTGGTTGATGTGTGCGGAACTGGCGGCGACCGTTCGTACAGCTTCAACATCAGCACCTTAACCGCGTTTGTCTTGGCAGGGTGTGGAATGACGGTAGCTAAACATGGCAATCGCAGTGTTTCAAGCAAAACCGGAAGTTCCGATGTACTGGAAGAGCTCGGTATTTCCACCAAAGCAGAAGTAGAACGGATACCGGAAATGCTTGAAGGTACAGGAATTGCATTTTTGTTTGCGCCAGCCATTCATCCGGCGCTTGGCGCTCTGCGTGAAGTACGCAAAGGCATCGGTACACCGACGATTTTTAATTTGGTTGGACCTTTAGCAAATCCTCTTCCAATAACCGTCCAAATGACCGGCGTTTACCGTCGCGACATGATGGAGCCGATGGCCGAAGCGTTGATGCGCCTTGGCAGAACGCGCGGAGCCATCGTCCATGGAGCTGGCGGGTTGGACGAATTATCCTTGGCTGGTGTGAACGAATTGATCGTCTTTGATGAACATGGCAAACGCAATATGACAATTCATCCAAATGAAGCTGGGCTTGAGATGGCGCCGATTGAAGCTATTCGCGGAGGAGAACCGAAACGCAATGCAGAAATTTTCCTGGAAGTGCTTGCTGGGAAAGAAAGCCCATATTTGGATACAGTGGCACTTAATGCAGGAACAGTGCTTTATGTCAGCGGCCGGGCAGAGTCCATCGCTGAAGGCGTGCAACAGGCACGCAAATCAATCGTGTCAGGAGAAACGGCAAAAGTATTTGAACTTCATCGTTTGGCATCGGGGGTGCTGGTGTGACGATTCTAAATAAAATCATTGAAACCAAACGAATGGAAATTAAAAGTTACACGCAAGTGGAACCGAGCGGCGAAAATTTTCCGAAAAAAGAAAAGTTAGCCGAGCGCTTACGAAAGAAAAACGGCGTCATTTCTGAAATCAAACGGGCTTCGCCGTCAAAAGGCGATATCCAGACAGAAGTGGATATTGTCGCGCAAGCCCGGAAATATGAAGTGTCCGGGGCAGCAGCCATTTCCGTTTTGACCGATGAAACTTACTTTAAAGGATCAATCGACGATTTGCAGGAAGTGGCGAAAAACGTAGCGATTCCTGTTTTGTGCAAAGATTTCATGATCAGTGAAATCCAGATTGACCGAGCTAAAAATGCCGGCGCTACCATCATTTTGCTGATTGTTGCAGCGCTTGAAAAAGACGAATTGCGCCGGTTGTTTGATTATGCTGCAGGCCTCGGACTTGAAGTGCTGGTAGAAGTGCACGACGAACAGGAGCTTGAACGCGCATTGGAGCTCGATGCAGAATTGATCGGCGTCAATAACCGTGATTTAAAGACATTCGAAGTATCATTAGAACGTACGGCGGAACTGGCTAAAAGCTTTCCGTTTGATGGCAAGCGGGTGCTGATCAGCGAAAGCGGGCTGCACTCTAAAGAAGATGCAGCATTTGTTTTTGGCTGCGGCGCTTCCGGAATATTGGTCGGAGAAGCATTGATGCGTTCTGAAAATCCGGGCGTTTGGATACAGGAAGCGACAGTTAGGGAGGCAATCAAATGACGAAAGTGAAAATCTGTGGACTCATGGAAGAACAACATGTCGAGGCGGCAAAACAAGCCGACGCGATTGGATTCGTTTTTGCACCGAGCAAGCGGCAAGTGAACATTGAACAGGCTGCAGAATTGGCAAAGCATGTGCCGGCAAGCACTGAAAAAATAGGAGTTTTCGTTAATGCTCCGCTTGAAACCATACAGGAAACAGTCCGAAAAGTGCCGCTGACGATGGTTCAATTGCACGGCGATGAGCCGGATGAATTGGTTCGGGCAATTGGAGTGCCGGTCATTCAGGCATTCTCAATCCGCAGCAAAGAAGATGTGGAAAAGCTGAAGGGTTCAAAAGCAGATTTTATTTTAGTGGATGCGCCTGGTACGGATTATCGGGGCGGCAGCGGCCATGTGTTTGACTGGACCTTATTGCAAGGAGCACAGATTGATCCGTCTCGGCTCATTGTGGCAGGAGGCTTGAACCCAGAAAATGTCCAGGCAGCTATTGGTCAAACCACCCCTTATATGGTGGACGTGTCAAGCGGTGTGGAAACAGAAGGCAGAAAAGATGCGGTTAAAATACAGCGATTTATTCAGCGGGCAAAGGGTGATTTGATGCAGCGGACAGTAGAAAATACCGGGTTTTTCGGCAAGTACGGCGGACAATTTGTCCCGGAAACTTTGATGAAAGCGGTCAAGGAATTGGAAGAGGCGTATGCAAAAGCCAAGCAAGATCCGGAATTCATAAAAGAATACCAGCATTATTTGTCTGAATATGTCGGCCGGGAACAGCCGCTGACATTTGCGAAACGCTTAACAGAAGCGTGGGGCGGTCCGAAAGTGTATTTGAAACGTGAAGACTTGAACCATACAGGTGCTCATAAGATCAACAACGCAATCGGGCAGGCATTGCTTGCCATGCGCATGGGCAAACGGAAAATTGTCGCAGAAACCGGAGCGGGCCAACACGGCGTAGCAACGGCTACTGTCTGTGCATTATTCGATTTAGAATGCGTCATTTTCATGGGAGAAGAAGACATCAAACGCCAACAATTGAATGTGTTCCGCATGAAACTGCTCGGTGCCCGAGTGGAAAGTGTCACAAAAGGCAGTTCCACTTTAAAAGATGCGGTCAATGAAGCGCTTCGCTACTGGGTGACCAATGTCGAAGACACGCATTACCTGATCGGTTCGGCGCTCGGCCCTCACCCTTTCCCGACGATGGTGCGTGATTTCCAAAGCGTCATCGGCGAAGAAACGAAGCGGCAGATTTTGGCGCATGAAGGGCGTTTGCCGGATACCATTCTTGCCTGCATCGGCGGCGGCAGCAATGCCATTGGCATGTTTTATCCGTTTATCAAAGATGAAGCGGTCCGCCTGATTGGTGTGGAAGCGTCAGGCGAAGGCCTGCACACGGAAAAACACGCGGCCACGATGGCAAAAGGAAAAGAAGGTGTGCTGCACGGAGCCTTTATGAAATTGCTGCAGGATGAAGCAGGGCAAGTACTGGAAGCCCATTCAATTTCAGCAGGATTGGATTATCCGGGGGTAGGGCCTGAACATGCTCATTTGGCAGACATCGGCCGAGTGGAATATGTATCCATTACGGATGCGGAAGCGCTGGAAGCGGTTGTCGCGTTTTCCCGTCTCGAAGGCATCATCCCGGCTCTTGAGTCGGCACACGCCATCGCCCAAGCTGAGAAAACCGCTAAAGAAATGAAAGCGGATGAACTGCTGGTTATCTGTGTTTCCGGACGCGGCGATAAAGACATGGCGACATATGCGGAAAGATTGGAGGGCTTGTCATGAAGAGATTTATAGATTTGAAAGAATCCGGCGGCAAAGCATTTGTGGCATATATCATGGCAGGTGACGGCGGACTGGAGCGCTTGAGCGAACAAGTGCAGTATTTGCAGGAAGCGGGCGTTACAGCCATTGAAATCGGTATTCCATTTTCGGATCCCGTTGCTGACGGACCAACAATCGAAGCGGCGGGCAACCGGGCATTGAAAGCAGGCGTGACGCTGCAAAAGGTAGTAGATGAGATGAGCAGCTGGACATTTGAAGTGAAAGTGCCGCTGCTCATTATGACTTATTTGAATCCGGTCCTGCGGTTCGGCGTTGAGAGATTTGTGAAAGAATCCAAAAAAGCGGGTGTTTCCGGTTTGATTATTCCAGATCTGCCTTATGAACACCGGCTGCTGGTGGAACCGTATGCCAAGAAAGAAGCGATTGCACTCGTCCAGCTCGTGACGTTAACGACGACAGAAAATCGGCTTGACGCCATTTTGAGTGAAGCGGAGGGATTTGTTTACGCAGTTACGGTAAAAGGAATCACGGGAGCGCGCGATGAGATGCCAGAAGAAGTCCAGGCTTTCATGCGGCGAGTCCGCGAGAAAAGTCCGGTGCCGGTCTATGCCGGTTTTGGCATATCCAAGACGCAGCATGTTGATGCACTGCGTGAAGATGTCGATGGGTTTATTGTCGGAAGTGCCATTGTACAGGCTTTCCAGGACGGTACAATCCGGGAAATCGAACCGCTCATACAGGCAGTAACCGCTCTTGATCCGGTATAATACGGATTAGGAGGGATGTATCTATGTTTACGCCAGTCTCGGCAAAGTTTTTTGAAGCTCCGACACTTGAGTTGTCCAGAAGTCTCCTCGGCCAGATTTTGGTGCACGAATTGCCGGAAGGAATCGTCGCAGGGCGCATTGTGGAAACAGAAGCGTATATGGGAGCGGACGACCGCGCCGCACACAGCTTTGGAAATCGGCGCACCAAACGCACGGAAGTGATGTTCGGCAAACCCGGACTTGTTTATACGTATCAAATGCACACTCACACATTGATCAATGTAGTCAGCGGTCCGGTTGATACGCCGCGGGCGATTCTGATCCGCGCAGTGGAGCCGGTCGAAGGCATCGATTTGATGGCAAAGCTTCGCGGCAAACATATGCCGATCAAGCAATGGACGAGCGGCCCTGGGAAATTGACAAAAGCGATGGGCATCACAATGGACTATTACGGTCACCATTTTACTGAACGCCCGCTCTATATCGCTGAAGGCGATCCGGTCCACGCGGTGGCAGTTGGCCCGCGCGTCGGCATTGGCAATTCACAGGAAGCAGTCCACTATCCATACCGTTTTTGGGAAAGTGACAATCCATTCGTCTCGAAGTTTCGGTAAGCTCCGTGTTTAATCTTTTTTAGGTGTGGAATACTAAAAGAGAGTACTTATACAGAAGGAGTGAAAGATAGTGGCAAAAATTGCAACACTGATCACAGATATGTTTGAAGATGTAGAATATACGGATCCATCAAAAGCGTTCAATGATGCTGGCCATGAAGTCTTTACGATTGAGAAAGAAGCTGGCAAAGAAGTGACGGGCAAACAAGGTGAAGCCGTCGTGACAATTGACAAAGGAATTGACGACGCGAATCCAGATGAATACGATGCACTGTTCCTGCCAGGTGGATTCTCGCCTGACCAGTTGCGTGCGGATGATCGTTTTGTGGCATTTACGAAAGCCTTTATGGATGCGAAAAAACCAGTCTTTGCGATTTGCCATGGTCCCCAGCTGCTGATTACGGCGAAAGCGCTTGAAGGCCGCGATGCAACCGGCTATAAATCGATTCAAGTTGATATGGATTATGCTGGTGCAAAAGTGGTCGACAAAGAAGTGGTGGTCTGCCAGAATCAATTGGTGACAAGCCGCCAGCCGGACGACATTCCGGCATTCAACCGTGAAGCATTGAAAGTTCTGGAGAAATTAGCTTAATCTATTAAAACGAAGTCTCCGGCAGTTTTGGCTGCCGGGGCTTTTTTGTGCAGAAAAGCTTCGAGATGTAAGTCATTATATTCTCAACTTGTTGAGAAAGTTGAAAGTCATTTTAGGTTTCATCACTTAACCGATATTCTGCCAACCAGCTCCGCTTGCCGCGGGCGAGCGCCAAGCCGCTTCGTCGCTGCGCTCCTACAGGGTCTCGGCTGTCTCGTCGCTTACGCTGCCCCGCAGGCAAGACATTAGCCAAAGCCTGCGAGGCTAAGTCTTTGCGACGAAGCAGCGAAGCGATGCAGGAGCAGTACGATTTTCTCCGCTGGTTGGCTCCATATCTGGAGAATTGGAACAAACAAGAAAGAGCTTTCTTGAACCGTCACTCTTTGAGAGAGTCTCTAAAAGTGGTTAAAGCGAGCTGAATGCAGCGGAAGGCGGCGACTCCAGCGGGACAGCGCGAGCTGAAGACCCTGGACTGAGCAAAGCGAAGGAAGCGGCTGAAGCCGTGCCCGCGGAAAGCGTCCGTCCTGGAGCGCAATGAAAGAAGAACATACAAGTTTCTCGACAGCCTGATTCTGCAAGAAATCTTCAGTTTTCTGCAAGTAAAGCAATGATTTTCGCAAGTGAATCCAACTTATCTTCTTGAATCAATAAGCAAACACTTATATAATTAGCAAGACTAAGCCAAAGAAGGTGAAATAATGGACTATTTGCAGATGGAATCATATTTAAAGGCGATCAGTGATCATAACCGGATGCTTATTTTGAAATACTTGATGAAAGATCCGCTATGCATTTGTGAATTCACAGAGCTACTCGATATGACGCAGCCCGCAATCAGCCAGCATATGCGCAAATTAAAGCAGGCAGAACTGGTTACCGAGGAAAAGCGGGGGCGCTGGACCATTTGGGGACTGAATATCCGGCATCCGCAGTATCCAATACTGATTCATTTATTAAGCCTGCTTCCTGAACCGGAACGCACGGTTGAAACTTTGGTTGCAGAAGGAAAAAAAGTTGTTTGTGAATAAGGAGAGGTAATGGTGGAAGTTTGGTTAGCGGGTTTTATCTTTATTGTGACGTTGTTTTTTGTTATTGTTCAGCCGCGAAATTTGTCGATCGGGTGGTCGGCAATGGCGGGGGCAGCTATTGCACTGCTCATGGGAGTTGTGGATTTAGGCGACGTCTGGGATGTTACTGGAATTGTCTGGAATGCCACTTTGACGTTTGTTGCGCTCATCATTATTTCATTGATTCTCGATGAAATCGGCTTTTTTGAATGGGCAGCATTACATATGGCGCGTTTTGCCAAAGGCAGCGGATTGCGCATGTTTTTCCTGGTCATCATGCTCGGAGCTATTGTGGCGGCATTATTTGCGAATGACGGAGCCGCGCTGATTTTGACGCCGATCGTTCTCGCCATGGTGCGTGCGTTGAAATTCAAAGAAACGATGATTTTGCCCTTTATCATGGCGTCAGGGTTTATCGCAGATACGGCTTCGCTGCCATTTGTTGTGAGTAATCTTGTCAATATCGTTTCCGCCGACTTTTTCAATATTGGTTTCACTGAATACGCATTGCATATGGTAGTCCCAAACTTATTCAGTATTCTGGCGAGCATGCTCGTACTGTATCTGTATTTTCGCAAAGATATACCGAAGCAATTTGATGCCAGTGCATTAAAAACGCCGGCTTCAGCAATCAAAGACCTGAAACTGTTCCGACTGTCCTGGGCGGTTCTTGCCATATTGCTGGCAGGCTACTTCATCAGCAGCCCCTTTGGCATTCCGGTATCGTTTATCGCGGGTACGGTAGCAATTTTGTTCCTGGCCATTTCACGCAGCAGTGAATCCGTCCATACGAAAGCGGTATTAAAAGGGGCGCCTTGGAACATTGTCTTTTTCTCCATTGGTATGTATGTGGTCGTTTACGGCCTTCGGAACGCGGGATTAACGTCTGTCTTGGCATCGGTTATCGAATGGACATCAAGTCATGGCCTTTATGCCGCTGCAATCGGTATGGGCTTTATTGCGGCAATTTTGTCGTCAGTCATGAATAATATGCCAACGGTGATGATTGATGCACTCGCTATTGCAGAAACGAATACGACCGGAGTCATGAGGGATGCGCTGATTTATGCCAACGTAATCGGTTCGGACCTGGGGCCGAAAATCACGCCAATCGGTTCACTGGCTACGCTGCTGTGGCTTCATGTCTTAAAAGCAAAAGGAGTCACCATCAGCTGGGGCTATTATTTCAAAATCGGCATCATTTTAACACTTCCGACTTTGTTTATCACATTGACCGGTTTATACTTGTGGCTGATGTTTTTAAACTAAATAAATTCAAATTAAAAAAGCTCGCAGCGGCGAGCTTTTTTAATCCAAAAATTTAGCCATATAAATTTCGTCGTAAGGCTTGTCGTCAATAATCAATGATTTTTTGCGGATGCCTTCTTTTTCATAGCCGGATTTATCATATAGCTTGCGGGCGGCTGTATTTTCTTCGACAACGGTCAGTTCCAGGCGAGTAACTCCTTTTGTGGCAGACCATTCCTCAGCCCGTTGAAGAAGAGAAGTAGCGATGCCTTTGTTTTGAGCGCTTTTTTGGACGCCTAATACAAGCTCAGCCCGGTGTGCTGCCCGTTTAGCGGCATTTCCGATAATCATCAAATATCCAACATGTTCACCGTTCAAAATGGCGATAAAAATGGTGGAATGGCTTTTCTGTTTCCAATCGATAATTTGTTTTCTCATGCTTTGGGTCGATTGGATGCGTTCGTCTTTTCCGTAAAGCATAAAATCGGATTCCGACTCAACCTGGCGCTGCAAAGTGACCAGAGAACGCGCATCACCGTGTTCCGCAGCACGGATCAGCAAAATGTCTTCGTTGCCTGCATTGGCATTAGGGGCTCCTGAAGCATCTGTCCGTTCAAAAGTGACGTACCGGTTAGTGATAATTTCACTGACGTGGTAACCCGCGTCCATCCAGGCATGAAAATGTTTGGCAGGCGGTTTTGTTTTTTTCCACCAGCTTTTATTCAAGTAAGCAGCATTCGGCAATTGCTGGCCCATGATTTGTTCGATTTCGTTGAATGACAAAGTGATCTTAGATGAGGAAGCAGAGGCGAAATAGTCGGCAAGTGGGATGTATTTTTTTTCCAAAATTATGGTCATTAAATTCGCTCCTTTTTTGAAAAGCAATAAATTGGTTATGAGAATTATACCATTTGTCCTATTAAAATGTATATAATTATTTCTATTTTCTAAAAACTTTTTTTAATAATAGAATAACCCGGGTAATTACTAACTATATATTCAAAATAATAGTTACTTTAGTACCTGTTGGGTTAAATGGGAGAGATGAAATTGAATATTTGGACAATAACTCAGTTTTTTGAATTTCCATTAGAATGCTTTTGGAAAAGTGAGGGATTAAATAAACTGGAAAAACTCATTTGCACAAAGTTATGTTAAAATTATCACGGAAACTAACTTCATTCAGGAGGCTATACTATGTCAAACGTTTTTGTACTGGGGCATAAAAATCCCGACACGGATTCAATTTGCTCCGCCATTTCATATGCATATTTAAAAAATCAGATTGGAATGAATGCAGAACCGATCCGTTTAGGTGAACTGAACAATGAAACGATTTATGCTTTGGAGAAATTCGCTTTTGATCATCCAAGACTGGTTGAACGTGTATCTGAAGAAGTGTCGCAAGTCATTCTGGTCGACCATAACGAACGTCAGCAAAGTGCTGAAGATATCAGTGAAGTTCAAGTCATCGAAGTAATTGACCATCACCGGATTGCCAATTTTGAAACAACGGATCCGCTTTATTTTCGTGCCGAGCCAGTGGGCTGCACTACGACGATCTTATTGAAATTGTTCAAGGAAAACGGTGTTGAAGTCCCTGCCAATATTGCCGGCCTTATGCTGTCTGCTATCATTTCAGATTCTCTATTATTCAAATCACCAACCTGCACACCGCAAGACATTGCTGCAGCACGTGAACTTGCAGAAATCGCAGGCGTTGATGCACAAGAATACGGTTTGGCCATGCTGAAAGCAGGAGCGGATTTAAGCAACAAAACTCTTGAAGACTTGATGTCATTGGACTCCAAGGAATTTGAAGCCGGCGATCATCGTTTTGAAGTAGCCCAAGTAAACGCCATTGATGTCAATGAAGTGATCACGCGCCAAAAGGAATTGGAAGTTTTGATGCAGCAAGTCATCGGCAAAAAAGGCCTGGACTTGTTTGCATTCGTTGTGACAGATATTTTAAACAATAATTCTGTGGCGATTGTTCTTGGGAAAAGAGCAGATATTATTGAAGGTGCTTTCCGATCAAGCGTCGTCGACAACCGTGTTCTTCTGCCAGGCGTGGTATCACGCAAAAAACAAATTGTTCCGGTCATTACTGAAGCACTTAGCTGACTCCTTTTTGGAGTCAGTTTTTATTTTGTTCAAGCAAAAAAATTGAGGCATGTTTATTTCGTTGTTATAGTAATGCCAAGAGGTGGATAAAATGAAAATAGAGATTTGGTCAGATTATGTGTGCCCATTTTGTTACATAGGCAAACGAACACTGGAACAGGCGTTAAAAAAATCAGGATATGAAAGCCAAGCGGAAATTTCATTCAAAGCCTATCAGTTGGATCCGAATACACCGCTCAACTCGACGGTTTCAACACATGAGCATCTAGCAAAAAAGATGGGGCGGACAATAGACCAGGCAAAAGAAATGACCAATGGCGTTGCAGAGCATGCGCGTACAGTAGGTCTTGAATATAATTTTGATGAAATGGTGGAAGCCAATACATTTGCAGCTCATCGTCTGGTGAAATGGGCGGAAGGTTTAGGGAAAGATGCAGAGCTGACAGAACAGTTGCTGCACACATATTTTATCGAAGCGAAAAACGTCGGGAATCATGAAGTTTTATTGACCACTGCTGAAAAAGTAGGCCTGCCGCGGGAAGAAGCGCAAGAAATGCTTGCTTCTGATCGCTTTACAGCTGAAGTGCAGTCAGATATTGCTGAAGCGCATCAAATTGGCGTCCAAGGTGTTCCTTTTTTTGTTATTAATCGAAAATATGCAATTTCCGGTGCCCAGCCGTTGGAGGCGTTTGTCGATTCGCTTATTCAAATTGGTGAAGAAGAAGGCATCCGGCCGGCTCTTAAACCGAAGGGAAGAAAGCAAACCACTTATTGTACGGGAGATTCTTGTGATGGATGAGCAGAGTGATAGACTTTCACTCTGCTTTTTGTTAAGATGAAAACGTCTCGAATTAGAGAGGTATAAAAATAGCATAAAAGGAGTTTTTGAAGAATGAATGTATTAGTCGTAAAAGCCAATAATCGACCAGCTTCCGAAGGGGTTTCAAGCAAAATGCATGAGGTATTCATGAATGAAATCGGAACTGATTTAGACATAAAAACATTTGACGTGTTCAAAGAAGATATGCCTTATTTCGGGCAAGACTTTTTTGATGCCATGCAGAAATCGGCTCAAGCTGAACCGATGTCTGAAACAGAGCAACGCATCTTAACGGCCTCTGCTAAAGCAATGGACGCATTCATGGAAGCAGACGTAGTCGTATTTGCTTTCCCGTTATGGAATATGACAATCCCTGCAGCTCTTCAAACGTTCATTGATTATATTTACCGTGCGGGTGTAACATTCAAATACACTGAAGAAGGCCCGGTAGGACTTGTTCCAGAGAAGAAAGTTATTATCCTGAATGCACGCGGCGGCGTCTATTCCACTCCGGAAATGGCTCCTGCTGAAATGAGCGTTACGTATGTCCGCAATATCATGAACTTCTTTGGTATCCAGGATATCAAAGAAGTAATCATTGAAGGCCATGCTCTAGATCCAAATGCAGCACCAGCCATCATTGAAGAAGGCTTGGAGCGCGTAAAACAAGCTGCCCATTCACTTCAAGGCATTAAAGCTTAATAATTATCCGAAAGCCCAAAAGCGGAATTCCGCTTTTGGGCTTTTTCTTTTTGGTTAAAAGTAAGGGGGACAGGGTAGATATCTTATAAAAAGATTGTAGGAGGGATGGCATGATTCAAGAAGAGAATTTCAGTCGTGTTCCGGAGCAGCTTAAATCGTATTGGAGAGAGTTTAAAGATGTTCCGAGTTTTCCGGCGCTTCAAGGAAATGAGTCCACTGATATTGGAATAATCGGAGGCGGGATTGTCGGCATAATCAGCGCTTATTTGCTGGCAAAAGCGGGACGGAAAGTCACATTGATTGACGCAGGAAAATTGGTAGATGGCGTTACAGGCCACACAACTGCAAAAATTACCGCACAGCATGGGGTCTTTTATTTCCCACTCATTAAAATTATGGGACAAGAAAAAGCCCGACTGTATTATGATGCCAATATGGCTGGTTTGAACTTTATCAAAGATACAGCTTCTGAACTTGGAATTGACTGTGATTTTGCTCATCAAAATGCCTTTGTCTATGCCAATACAGCAATTGGGGCAAAGCTGATTGAAAAAGAAGCGGAAGCTTACGGGCAATTGGGAATAGACGGAGGACTGGCGAAAGATCAAGTGGAATTGCCGTTTGAAGTGGAAGAAGCCATCATTATGCGAAACCAGGCCCAGTTCCATCCAGTGAAATTCCTCGCGAAGCTGGTCAGTGAAATTGAGCGGCTGGGCGGCAAAGTTTATGAACAAACACGCGCAGTTAAAGTTTTGAGCAAAAATGATCCGGTCATCCAAACAGAAAACATGTCCCATCTTTCCTGCAATAAAGTAATTGTGGCAACGCATTACCCGTTCAATAGTTCGGATGGCTTTTACTTCACGAGACTCAACATTAGCCGCTCTTATGTAATCGCAGCCCGGACAACGGGGGAAATTCCAAAAGATATGTATGTCAGCGCGGATATGCCTTCGCGTTCATTGCGTTATGCGACAGATGAAAATGGTGAAAAGCTGCTGTTGATCGGTGGTGACGGGCATGCGACCGGGAAAAGCAAAACTCCAACAATGGAGCATTATGAAAACCTAGAGAAATTCGGAGACAAATATTTTGGGATTCGGGAAATCCCATACCGCTGGTCGGCCCAGGATTTGACCACACTTGATAAAGTGCCATACGTCGGAACGATTACTGCAGGATACGATAATATTCTCGTCGCTACAGGATTCCATAAATGGGGCATGGCAAACGGCGCAGTTTCAGGGATGATATTAGCTGATCAAATTCTTGGAAGCCTAAATCCGTATGCCGAACTTTTCAATCCGACCCGCACGAAGATGAAAGCGGTCGATGCATTGAGTTTTATTAAAGACAATGGTGGAGTGGCAAAAGAACTGGTCAAAGGAAAATTGAAGATGCCGTCAAAAACCGTTGAGACGCTTGCGAAAGGCGAAGGCGGACTGGTCAAATACGGCAAAGGGAAAGCGGGAGGCTATAAAGACCAATACGGGCAAGTGCATTTGGTCGACACTACTTGCACTCATATGGGCTGTGCGACTCATTGGAATGACGCCGAACGTTCATGGGATTGCCCTTGCCACGGTTCCCGTTTTTCTTATACGGGAGATGTATTGGAAGGGCCAGCAGTAAAGCCGCTTAAGAAAATTGAACAGGAATATTAAAAAAGCAGTACGGAGAGTTTCTCCGTACTGCTTTCTGCTTTTCGCTTCTGCTTTTCAGTGATTAAGCCGGGTTAGCTTCTAGTTCAAGTGAAATCTTGATGTCTTCGCCGACCATAACGCCGCCAGTTTCAAGAGCTTGGTTCCAAGTAAGGCCGAAATCTTTGCGGTTTACTTTGCCTTCTGCACTGAAAGCAACAACTTCTACGCCCCATGGGTTAGTGCCTTTGCCGCCGTATTCTACTTCAAAAGTAGCAGGGCGAGTGATTCCTTTGATTGTAAGGTCGCCAGTCAATTCGTATTCGTCGCCTTTTTTCGTGATTTCGTTAGCATTGAATGTGATTTCAGGGTATGTTTCAGCATCAAAGAAATCAGCAGAACGCAAGTGGTTGTCGCGGTCTGTGTTGTTTGTGTTAATGCTTGCTACGTCGATTTTGAAGTCGATCAAAGCGCCATTCAAGTCTTCTTCGTTTGCTTCAACTGTTGCGTCGAATGAAGTGAATGAGCCTTTTACTTTAGAGATCATCATATGTTTTACTGAGAAGCCGATTTCTGAGTGAGCTGCGTCGATTGTCCATTTTTTCATGTATAATTCCTCCTAAATATTCTATCTATCTTAACTATAGCGAAAAAAAGTCTCAATGTCAATAGGCTTTAATTAATAATTCTCGAATTCGAGATATTATTTTATCGGTCTTTAGAACGGAAGATACTGCTTTCGCTTGTCAAACCTTCAATAAAATTAGATACTAATAGAAGCGAAAAGTTAGAAGGGATTTGCTTTGGATGACGAAAGAACAATGGTTAAGTGATTTGCGCCGTTTTCTGGCTGACGATCACGTGAAAATAAATGAGCCGCTACACCTGCATACATTGACTCGAATGGGTGGGCCTGCTGATATATTTGTAACACCGACTACTGAAGATGAAACTGCTTATACAGTTAAATATGCATATGAAAATAAAATTCCATTATTATTGCTGGGCAATGGGTCAAATATGGTTGTCCGTGACGGAGGCGTACGCGGGATTGTGTTGAACCTGAAAAGTTTGCGCACGGTCCGCATAGATGGGATAACCGTTTATGCACAAGGCGGCGCCAATATTAAAGAAGTATCCAAAATAGCTGCGGCCAACCGGCTGACAGGGCTGGAATTCGCTTGCGGCATCCCGGGTTCAATCGGAGGCGCAATGGCGATGAATGCCGGAGCATATGGCGGAGAGATCAAAGACGTTATCCGCCAAGCCACCGTGTTGACGCGTGAAGGTGAAAAATTGGTGCTGTCGAAAGAAGAATTAGAACTTGGCTACCGTAAAAGCATCATTGTAAAAAAAGGGTATTATGTTTTATCAGCTGAGTTTAACTTGGAACACGGCAAGCAAGCTGCCATTGACGCTAAAATGAGTGATTTGACATACCAGCGTGAATCCAAGCAGCCGCTTGAGTTTCCTTCAGCGGGCAGTGTCTTTAAGCGTCCGCCAGGGAATTTCGCGGGCAAGCTGATTCAGGAAAGCGGGCTGCAAGGCAAGGGGTTCGGAGGAGCGGAAGTTTCCACAAAACATGCCGGTTTTATCGTCAATAAAAACAATGCTACCGCGAACGACTATATTCAGACAATTGAAATGGTGAAATCAGCCGTTTATGAAAAGTTTGGCATTGACCTGGAACTGGAAGTAAAAATTGTCGGAGAAGATTTGGTGTAATCTTAAGCGTGGGCTCTACTACAGAGCCCACGCTTTTTTTGCGCGAATTTTTATGCGAATAAAATATGGTATACTGAATTATCAAAAAAGAGAAGGGGCACAGTATGATAGAATTTTCGACAAACGGTTTAATTCTTATGGGCGGAATATTTCTTTTAGCCGGCGTCCTTATGACCAAAGTATCCTCGCGCGTAGGCGTCCCTTCTCTCGTATTATTCATGATCATCGGGATGGCTCTCGGCAGTGATATATCAGGGTTAATCGATTTTACTAATGCAAAAATAGCTCAATTGGTCGGAATCGTCGCGCTCATCTTCATCTTGTTTGAAGGGGGATTGCAGGCGAATTGGAAACATATCCGTCCTGTTATTGGCGGTTCCATTGCACTCGCCACTGTTGGAGTTATGATTACGACTGTGATCGTGGCCGTCACAGCAAATTACATTTTGGACATTACCTGGCTGGAAGCCTTTCTATTAGGTTCTATTGTAGGATCAACTGACGCAGCGGCAGTGTTTTCAGTGCTTGCAGGCCAAAATATCAAATCAAAGATATCTTCTACTTTAGAAGCGGAGTCGGGCACCAATGATCCGATGGCGATGTTCCTTACAATCGCTTTTATTCATTTGATCCAATCGCCTGAGGTATCGGTAGGTTCGATGGTCGGCACTTTTGTGCTGGAAATGGGGCTAGGGGCGATCATAGGCTTGGCTTTAGGGTTTTTGGCGTCCTGGACGCTTAATCGCATCAAATTGAACACATCCGGTTTGTATGCGGTTTTATCAGCAGGATTCGCGATTTTCATCTACAGCTCGGCTGCCATGCTCCACGGCAGCGGCTTACTGGCTGTTTATCTGGCGGCTTTAGTGATTGGAACACGGCAATTGACGCAAAGTTACTCAATCGTCAGTTTCCATGGTGCTATGGCTTGGCTGATGCAGATCATTATGTTTGTTTTGCTTGGCTTATTGGTTTTCCCAAGTCAATTAGCGGAATGGGATTTGATCTGGAGAGGGTTAGTGCTGGCGTTCGTGCTGTTATTGATTGCACGTCCGGTTGCAGTTTTTGTTTCGACCCTGTTCTTTGATTACACTTTAAAAGAAAAAATATTTTTGTCATGGGCCGGGTTAAGAGGGGCAGTTCCGATTGTGCTGGCCACTTTTCCGATGCTGGCGGGGATTGAAAACAGCTATTTATTCTTTAACATCGTCTTTTTCATCGTGATTACTTCCGCTTTGCTGCAGGGCTCAACAATTCCATTTTTTGCGAGAAAGCTGTCATTGAATGGAAGGCCGTCGCAAAAACGGATTCATTCGCTGGAGCTTATCTCGATGGACCGGGCGAATGCGGAAATGCTGGAAGTGGAACTGACAGATAAATCGCCGTTTGCCGGCCAGCTCGTGCAGACAATCGGCTTGCCGAAGCATACTTTGATTAGTGCCATTATCCGTTCTGGAAAATTAGTCATGCCTACCGGAACAACGAAACTGAAAGCCGGAGATGTGCTTTATGTATTAACTGAAAAAAAGCAGGTTACCAAAGTGAAGATGGTGCTTGGAGAAGAATATATTGTCAAATAGCCCACTGCAGTGGGCTATTTTTTCCTGATAAAGGAATTTCCCGCTTGCCGGTCGAAAAAGATACTTTAAGAAAAGTGCAGAAGTTGAAGGGGGAGCGGCATGTGGGGAGAAAAATGAAGAGCAGGAAATGGCTGAAATGGGTCTTGGGGATAATAGGTGTTTTATTGGTGATGGGGGTTGCAGCAATTGTTTTTGTGAGCGTTTACATATCGAAGTCGAGCCCGCAGATTGAAGGTGAAACGTCTGTCGGTATCCTTAGCAATAATGTCAAAGTTATACGGGACCATATGGGCGTTCCGCATATAACCGCGCAGTCCGATGCGGATTTGTACCGGGCGCAAGGGTATGTGCAGGCACAGGACCGGATGTTCCAGATGGATTTATCACGCCGGCAGGCAAGTGGACGATTGGCGGAAGTGGTAGGTGCAGCGGCCATCGATACAGACAAATTTTTCCGGACATTCAGCTTGCGCGATGCAGCTGAAAAATCTTGGGAAGGTTACGACGATGAAGCAAAACAAGTGCTCGAGTGGTATGCCGAAGGAGTCAATGCTTATATGGAAGAAGCGGAAGCGGAAGGAACTTTAAGTTATGAGTTTGCTCTGCTTGGCTATGAACCGGAACGATGGACACCGGTCGATTCACTGACCATCGGAAAATTCATGGCATATGACCTGGGCGGCAACTGGTCGACGCTGGCCATTCGCCACTGGGCGCTGAACGAATTTCCGGAAGACAAAGCACGCGAGCTGTTCATCAAGTACCCGGAAAATGCAGCGTCTATCATCGAGGCGAATTTAAAGCAGCCGGTGAAAGTGGCTGGTGAGTTTGAGGCGTCAGTCATTCCACCAGAATTCAATGGCAGCAATAACTGGGTAGTGTCAGGCGAGAAAACCGAAAGCGGAAAGCCGTTGCTCGCTGATGATCCGCATCTCGGGCTCAGCACGCCATCGATCTGGTATCAGATGCATCTGGAGTCTCCAGAACAAAATGTCAGCGGCGTCATCTTTGCAGGAGTTCCAGGGATTATTCTCGGGCATAACGAAGAAATTGCTTGGGGCGTGACAAATGTGGGACCGGATGTGCAGGACCTTTACATTGAAACACCAAATCCCGACAATCCGACTCAGTTCTTGTATGAAGGCAAATGGGAGCAAGCGGAAGTGCGGGACGAGCCAATCAAAGTGAAAGACGGAGAAACGGAAGAATTTGAAGTTATGGTAACTCGCCATGGTCCAATCATTTCAAATGTACTCTACGAGGAGGAGGATCCGGATGCTTTGTTCTCTATGCAATGGACAGCTCTCGAGCCGACGCTTGAATTGCAGGCAGTACTGGACTTCAATAAAGCTTCTAATTGGCAGGAGTTTGAAGCGGCTTTGGAAGATTTCCAGGCGCCTGCCCAGAACTTTGTATTCGCATCGACAGACGGCACGATTGCCTATAAAGCAAATGGGCGCATTCCTTTGCGCAAATCCGGAGATGGCCAGCTGCCGGTTCCGGGAGATTCTGCAGAATACGGCTGGGACGGCTATGTGCCGTTTGATGAACTGCCAACCGTCGTGAATCCGGAAAGTGGATTTATTGCTACAGCGAACAATAGAGTGGTCGAAGATTCCTATCCTTACCATATCACTGATTTTTGGGCACAGCCATACCGCTATGAACGGATTGCGGAAGTACTTGAGGCTTCAGACGATTTGACGGCAGAAGACATGATGGCACTTCAGATGGATCAGAAGAATTTATACGCCGCTGAATTTCTGGCTGATATGATAGCAGCAGTTCAGAGTGAAACGGACGACTATGATGAAATTTTTAGAATGATGAAAGCCTGGAATCAAGTGGATAGTGAAGACCAGGCAGCACCGCTCGTTTTCCATAAATGGATGAAGCAATTACCGAAGACTTTACTGGCAAATGATTTTCCTGAAGACGTCTACGAGTTGCTTCCTGGGAAAAACCACATTACTGACCAGATGATGCGGGAGGCTTTCAGCGGAAAAGAAGGTGCGTGGATCACTGAATACGGCGATACAGGAAAATGGCTGACCGATGCATTGGAAACAAGTCTGGAAGAAGTCGAAAAGGAATTCGGCAGCGACATGGAAGACTGGAAATGGGGAGACGGCCATCAATTGACATTCCCACATCCTTTAGCTGGCGCATCTCCGGTTTTCGCCCAATTCCTGAATCCCGATCCAGTTCCGATTGGCGGTTCCAATATTACCGTGCAAGCCGCTGCTTTTGATGGGGAAGGTAATGTGGACCACGGAGCATCGTGGCGGTTCGTTGCCGATTTAAGCGATTTATCGAGTGCCTATCATATTGTCGGCCCAGGGCTCAGTGGCCATATGAAATCAGAATATTTCCATAACCAAGTGGATGACTGGGTCGAAGGCGATTACCATGAAACGGAAATTGAAGAAGACGCGGAAGGGACAACATTAATTTTGTCGGCTGATTAAGTTATACTGAAAGAAAACGATATGGGGCGGTTTTTTGAAAGGACTCTTAGCGGTCGGCTTCGGGGGGATGATCGGTTCATTGCTTCGAGCCGGCATTTACGGAATAATGCCTTCCACAATAGGGTTATGGACAGTGAACTTATTCGGCAGTTTGCTGATTGGTTTTATCGCGGCCCGCTATTCTCATAAATCCGCTGAATTCAGGCTGTTTGCGTCGACTGGATTGATTGGTTCTTTTACCACATTCTCCGCTTTTTCAGCTGAATGGTTTCGCCTGCTGGATAGGGAATTTCTTTTAGGAATCGTATTTGCTGTTTCTATGACACTATTTTCAGTTGCTGCAGCAGCTATTGGATTAATGATTGGCCGAAAGCAGGATGTTCAATGATTGCGATTGCGATTGGCGGTTTTTTGGGGGCAATTGCCCGGTACGGTTTTTATTGGGTGGCCGAAAGCCGTTCCAAGCACCCGAAATTGGCAACTTGGTTCGTCAACAGCAGCGGTTCATTTGCTATAGGTGCTTTAATAGGGACAGGCAATCAATCGGCATTTTGGCTGACGGGATTTCTAGGGGCGTTCACAACTTTCTCGACAATGGCGCTTGATGCGGTGAAAGACTTTGAAGACGGCAAGTGGCTGCGAGGGCTTGGATACCTTACAGCTACTTTGGCCAGTGGAATTGTGTTGTTCAGCGCAGCTTTTGTGTTGTTCTGAAAAAGGAGTTGGCCCAATGAAAATTGGCGCCAACTCCTTTTTTAATTGAATAGGCCTTTTTCAACCACTCGGCCTAACCGGCCAGTGGTTGTTTCTGCATGAAACAGCGATTGGTAAATCGCTTCTTCTGTGGCTTCAACGGTTGCCTGGAATAGCTCATTCATTAAGGGATGATCGTCCCTTAAAATTTCTGAAGAGTAAAAGGCCTCGCTGGTCTGATGGGAAATGCGCCGAGCATTTGAAAAAGCGATAATGATATCTCCGCTGCCATTGCTGATGGAAGTGCCGGTGCGCCCAAGGCCGATGGCTGCCCGCTTGGCCAAACGCTTCAACTGGCGGCTGTCGACCGGTGCATCAGTGGCAACGACGATAATGACAGAACCATCCGGCTTATCGGGAGCGGGTGCATCGGTTTTCCAGTTGGCGATAGCGAGGTCTTCTTTGCGGCCGAAATTCGTCAAGGCCAGCACGCCAACTGTAAAAGCTTGATCTTCAATTCGGGCAATGCGGGAAGAAGAGCCGATGCCGCCTTTGACGCCGTAGCAGATCATGCCTTTGCCTGCTCCTACTGCACCTTGTTCAAATTGTTTCTGGGCATTATCAATCGCTTGTTCGGCATGGAGAGGAGTGACAGCCATCCTGCGCATCGAATTCAAATAGCTGTCATTGCACTCACCGACGACTAAATTGAGCGAACTGGTCGAGTCTCCGATTGCCGGATTTTCACACAGCATCCAGTTCATCGTTCCTTGCAGCACAGCCGCCACGCTGAATGTATTGGTCAGCATGATCGGTGATTCCAGAAGACCGAGTTCATCCACTTGGACAAGGCCGACCGTCTTTCCAAATCCATTTAAAACAAAACTGGCGGCGGGTACTTTCTCTTCAAACCAATTGCCGGCATGCGGCAAAATGGCCGTGACTCCCGTACGGATCACTTCCGTTTCCGACAAATCATCTTCCAGTGTGACATGGCCGACAGTTACACCTTCCACATCCGCAATTGAATTCAATTTCCCTTGTTCCACTGACATCACCATTTCCTTTTTTGTTTGATTATATCAAAAAGAGCTGCCCCGAATTATTTTCGGAACAGCTCTTTACTCTATCTAGTCTCCTGCGCTTGTCTTATTTCACTATGATAACCGGTGCCTGTACGCGTTTCGCCACTTTATGGCTGACGCTTCCAAGGACCATCTCCTGCAAAGAATTCAAGCCTCTGCTGCCGATGAAAACAACATCGTAGCCCACTTCATTGGCATGCTTCACAATCGTAGGCCCTGGCGTACCGTGCAAGGTCTTTGTTTCAAAGGCGACTCCGGCTGAACGGAAAATTTCTTCAAGCGGCAATAAATGCTTGCGGCGTTCAAAGTGGACTTCATCACTGCTTTGTCCGTGAAGAATTTCAGTCCGGGCTTTTTCGTAATCAATTACGTAAAGAATCGTCACGACAGCATCCGGATTTGACTTCGCCATCTTGACCGCTTCTTGTGCGGCCCGTTTTGAATGGTCGGAGCCGTCTGCTGCAACAAGAATTTTCTGGTACATCCGAGTCCCTCCTTAATGTTGATTTGAATTCTCTCCAGTATTGCCATAGGTGGCCAATGTGTTGACGAGTTTTTGGCTTGATGCGTTGAGCCCGATAATTTCAACAGTTTTCGCTTTCGCTTGTAAGCGTCCCATGACGCGGTCGATGGCGCCTACACCTGATTCATCCCAAACGTTGGCATCCGAGAAATCCAGGACAATGCGGTCAGCCGGTTCTGCGTGGTCAAGCGCAGCAACGAAATCCTGCGTGGAAGCAAAGAACAATTGGCCATGTATGGTATAAATATTCGACGCAGCAGTGTCCATTCCTTTTTTGCGGACTTCCACTTTTGAAATTTTAGCTGCGAACAGCAGGGCGCTTAAAATAACTCCGGCGAAAACGCCTTTTGATAAATCATGCGTGTATACGACCACGACTACGGTCACCAGCATGACAATGGCATCTGATTTAGGGGCGGTCACCAAATACTTGAACGAGCCCCAATCAAATGTTCCGATGCAGACCATTATCATAATTCCAGCAAGGACAGGCATCGGAATTTGGACGACCCATTCGCCAAGCACAATGATCAAAAACATCAATACAGCGCCCGAGACGAAAGTCGATAAACGTCCTCGTCCGCCGGAACGGACGTTAATGCCGGACTGGCCAATCATTGCACAGCCGGCCATGCCGCCGAAAAAGCCGGTGACAAAGTTGGCGATGCCCTGGCCGCGGGCTTCCTGGTTTTTGTCTGAATCCGTTTCCGTGGCATCGTCAATAATGGAAGCCGTCAAAAGCGATTCCAGCAAGCCGATGATGGATAGCGCCAAAGCAGTCGGGAAAATGATCTGCAATGTTTCAAGGTTGAATGGAACATCCGGAATGAAGAACGTCGGCAAAGTTTGAGATATGGTACCGAGGCTTCCAACATTCTGCATATCGATTCCGATATACATGACAATTCCGGATAATACCAAAATGGCGATAAGCGGCGCCGGAATAGCCGTAAAGAACCGCGGCAATATATAGACAATGGCAAGTGTTGCGGCGACAAATATATAAGTCACCGTATTTAAGCCGAAAATGAACGGCACTTGCGCCAGGAAAATCAGAATGGCCAATGAATTGACGAAACCGATCATAACAGCATTGGGGATGAATTTCATGAAACGCGCGATTTTCAAAAAGCCGAAAATCACTTGCAGAATGCCTGTCAGGATGGTTGCTGCCAGCAGGTAATCCAGACCGTGATCACGGACGAGCGACACCATAGCCAGCGCCATGGCACCAGTTGCCGCTGAAATCATAGCCGGTCGGCCGCCGACAAAAGCGATAATGACAGCGATGGAAAATGAAGCGTAAAGGCCGACCATTGGGTCAACTCCAGCAATGATGGAGAAAGCGATGGCTTCTGGTATGAGAGCAAGGGCTACCACAATGCCGGAGAGGATGTCCCCGCGGATATTGCCGAACCATTGCTCTTTGTACGACAAGGTATTCAAAAATTTCACTTCCTTTATATAGTTTTGCATCTAAGCTTCAACGCTTGTCGGAGTTGAAACAGGCGGTTCCGCTTTTCTTTTTGACTTCCCACTCTCAGAGAAGTCCCGGTACATTGGCAATAGCTAAAACTTTAGCATTTTTTTGGGAAGGTGTAAATATGGCAACATTCAAACGCGCGTTTGACTATAATTGTCGGAAGATTTATACTGTAAGTAACAATCAAATGGACATTTGAATGAAAGTGGGAACAGGCATGAGAGAACTGTGCGAAGTAACAAAAGTCCATCCTGAAGTGGTGGAGAACGTTCAAAATCATATGACAGATTTAGTGGAAGTCGCGAATCTGTTCAAAGCACTGGCAGACGAAACAAGATTGAACATCGCTTATGCTTTGACCATTGAAGAAGAAATGTGTGTGTGCGATATTGCGGCAGTGATTGGATCTTCAACAGCTACCGCTTCTCATCATTTGCGTTATTTGAAAGACCGCGGACTGGCAAAATCGGTTCGCAAAGGGAAGCAAGTATATTATTCGTTATCCGACAGCCATGTATACCAGCTGGTTACCATTGCCCATGAACATGTGAAAGAGGGTGTAGAGGATGCAAAAGACATATCGTCTTGAAAATTTATCGTGTACCAGCTGTGCAGCTAAATTCGAAAAAAATGTCCGCGCATTGCCGGAAATCAATGAGGTCAACTTGAATTTTGGCGCTTCTAAAATGACGGTCGATGGCAATGTATCCATCGAAGAACTGGAAAAAGCGGGGGCGTTTGACCATATCCGGGTTTTTCCTGAAAAAGAAAGAGTGGAATACATCCCGTTCTACAAGCGGCGCCAATCCATTGAGACCATAATTTCACTTGTATTGTTGATAGCAGGAGTTATTGTTTCTTTTCAAACCTCAGAAACAGATCCTGTTGCTATAGGTTTATTCGCTGGATCGATGTTGGTCGGCGGCTACCAAATGTTCTGGACTGGCCTTCGAAACTTATCAAAGCTCCAATTTGATATGAAAACATTGATGACGATTGCCATCATTGGAGCAGTCATCATCGGAGAGTGGCGGGAAGGGGCCGTTGTAGTCTTCTTATTCGCGGTCAGTGAAGCGCTGGAATCGTTTTCGATGAACAAAGCACGCCAGTCGATCCGTGGATTAATGGATTTAGCGCCGGCGCGCGCTCTTATCCAGCGGCGAGGCGAATTGCTGGAGCTGGATACAGAAGATATCCGCATTGGTGATGTTTTGATCGTGAAGCCGGGCCAAAAGATCGCCATGGACGGTTCGGTATTAAGAGGAACAAGTTCTGTGAACCAAGCGGCCATTACCGGAGAATCGATTCCGGCAGCCAAACAAGCCGGCGATGAAGTATTTGCGGGCACGCTTAATGAAGAAGGTGCATTGGAGGTCACCGTCACCAAGCGGGTGGAAGATACAACCATTGCCAAAATCATTCATTTAGTTGAAGAAGCACAAGCAGAAAAAGCACCTTCTCAAAAATTTGTTGACCGTTTTGCTAAATATTACACACCGGCAATCATCGCAATCGCATTTTTAGTAGCGATAGTGCCCGGTTTGATCACAGGCAACTGGGAACTCTGGGTTTACCAGGGACTGGCGGTTCTTGTCGTTGGTTGCCCATGTGCGTTGGTTGTATCGACTCCAGTGGCAATAGTCACAGCCATCGGGAATGCTGCACGGCAAGGTGTGCTCATTAAAGGCGGCATCCATCTGGAAGAGACAGGCCGCATTAATGCAATTGCATTCGATAAAACGGGAACACTGACGAAAGGTTATCCGGAAGTGACGGATGTTTATGCAGAAAACGGCTATACTAATGAAGAAGTGCTGAAAATTGCAGCGTCTGTTGAAGTGATGTCCCAGCATCCATTGGCTCGTGCCATTACACTTGAAGCGGAAGAAGTTTATCCGTATGCCGATTTCGGATCAGTAACTGGAAAAGGTGCCCATGCTGTCATCAATGGTTTGCTCATCTATGTCGGCAGCTTCAACTGGGCAGAGGAATTCGGCTTTACGGTTCCAGACAAATACCGCCAATTGCAGGAAAGCGGCAAATCCGTGATGGCAGTCTTTTCAGAAATGGAACTGATCGGAGCAGTTGCAGTAGCCGATGCCATCCGAGAGGATAGCCCGGAAATTATCCGTAAATTAAAAGAGATGGGTATTGAAGAAACCATCATGTTGACGGGAGACCATCCGGTGACGGCCCGGGCCATCGCTTCTCAAATTGGCGTTAAGGACGTGCGTGCCGGATTGATGCCCGAAGATAAGTTGTCAGCCATCAAGAAACTTCAGCACGCCTATGGCCGCGTCGCGATGGTAGGAGATGGAGTCAACGATGCGCCGGCTCTTGCCGCTTCCACAATTGGCATTGCCATGGGAGGAGCGGGTACCGATGCCGCGCTTGAAACAGCAGATATCGCTTTAATGGCTGATGATTTGGAAAAACTTCCTTATACAATTCGACTCAGCCGGAAAACATTGCGTATAATAAAAGAAAATATTGTTTTCGCATTAGGCTTAAAAATTATCGCATTGCTTCTAATCATTCCGGGCTGGTTAACTCTGTGGATTGCCATATTCGCGGATATGGGTGCTACGCTGTTGGTCATCATGAATGCTCTGCGGCTCGTAAAAATTCAGAAGTAAGCAAATAGCTTGGGGGATATTGTATTGAAGTTGACAGAATGGTCGATGGAAGAGCAGGAACAGCTCATTGAATTTATGACAAACAACTCCTGGCCTTTTCATGGCCAGGAACATCCGGTCCGCGCATTAATCGAGAAGACGATTGTAGAAGGCGGCTATAAGTCGGATCAAGTAAGAACGTTTTGGATTGAAAATGATGAAGGTGAACAGGTTGGAGTAGTAAAGATTTTTGATTTGCAGGATGACATTCCGCTTTTTGACTTGCGGATTGCTGATCCATACCGCGGTAAAGGGTACGGTCCAAAAGCGCTTAAAATGATTGCGGATTTCGTGTTTTCTCTGCCTGAAAAGAAAATTCGCCTCGAAGGCAATACACGCCATGACAACTTTGCCATGCGCAAAGCTTTTGAGCGCACAGGATTCGTTAAAGAAGCCCATATTCGCCAAGCCTGGTTTTCACCGCGGGAAAACCGTTATTACGATGCAGTGACTTACGGCATGACTCGGGAAGACTGGGAAGCGGGCATCATCACACCGGTTCATTGGGATGACGAAATACTGGAAGAGAAAAAATCTCATTTCAATCCATTGCTATTTGATTTTTCCAGTGAATTTGAATCGGAGCGCCTATTGATCCGTGCGCCAAGAAGAGAAGATGCTGTGCATATTTACGAAGCTGTCCTCCGTTCGATGGAGTCGCTGCGTCCCTGGATGCCGTTTGCTCAAAAAAAACCGGTCCTTTCGGAAATGGAATCCAATTTAATAGAAGCAGAAGCGGATTTTAAACTGCGCAAAGATTTAAGATTGCATTTCTTCTCAAAAGAGACTGGGGAATTTATTGGATCTTCTGGTTTGCATCGCATTGATTGGGAAGTGCGGAAATTTGAAATCGGTTATTGGGTGGATCACCAATTTGAAGGGAAAGGTTATGTTTCAGAAGCGGTGGAGCGCATTACCCGTTTCGCATTTGAAGAGCTCGAAGCAAACCGTGTGGAAATCCGATGTGACCCGGAAAATGTGAGAAGCCGTGCAGTTGCTGAACGCTTGAAATTCGAACTGGAAGGCATCCTGCGCAAAGATACCATTTCAAAAATGGACAGTAAACTGCGGGATACATGTGTTTACGCGAAAATAAAAGAGCAATAAAAAGGCCGGGGACAATTTGTCCCCGGCTTATTTATTAATGTCTAGCGATAGCGGCTGTTTCCGCTTTTCTTAGCTAAACGCCTTTTCTTCCAGAAATTAAGTTAATAACTAAGATGATTGCCGCGATGATTAATAAAATGTGAATCATACCGCCGGCGACGTCCATTAAAAATCCAATTAACCAAATAACAATAATAACTGCTAAAATAATCCAAAGTATGCGTCCCATGTTCCTCACCTATCCTTTCCGTTCAGATAGTAATAAGTACCCCTAATAATTTCATGTCAAACATCCAGAAAGTTGGAATAATTCCAAGCCATCCGGAGGCAAGTTGTTTCCGCTGTTGGGGTATAGTAAACTTAAAGCAGTTACGTTAGGGAGGAACCGACTTTGCCTACTCCAAGTATGGAAGACCATATCGAAATCATTTATTCATTAATCGAACAAAAAGGATATGCGCGCGTGTCTGATATTGCGGAAGCTTTATCGGTTTTGCCATCTTCAGTCACGAAGATGGTTCAAAAGCTTGATAAAGATGGCTATTTGATTTATGAGCGCTATCGCGGGCTTGTTTTGACGCCACGAGGGCAAAAGCTGGGGAAACGTCTGTTAAAGCGGCATGATCTGCTTGAACAATTTCTTCGCTTGATCGGGGTTGATGAAGAACGCATTTACGAAGATGTTGAAGGAATTGAGCATCATCTAAGCTGGAATTCAATTAACCGGATCGCTGATTTGGTTCAAGTGCTGGAAGAAAACCCGGATTTACTAATGAAACTGGAAAAGTTAAAGAACGAACAAAAAGAGAGTTAATTGAAGGAGGCTTCACAATGGCATTGCATCCAGGAGAAAAAACAACATTAAGCATAATTGACCGGTCAAGCTCACAGTGGATTTTGACAAACAGTTCAGGCGACGAGGTTTTGATGAATGCGTCTGAATTAGAAGAAGGACAGGAAGTCGGGGAAGAAATCGAAGTATTTCTATACCGCAACCGCCAAGGCGGAATATCAGCCACACCAATGATTCCTCATATTCTTCCTAGCATTTATGGCTGGGCGAAAGTACTGAAAGCATCAAACCGTGAAGGGCTGGTAGTGGATATCGGAACTACGAGAGAAGTGTACGTCCTTCCGGCTGACCTTCCGCAAATTGAAGAACTGTGGCCACAGCAAGGCGATCATATTTTCATGACACTCCGGACGGACCGCTACGGCGATTTGTATGGACGCTTGGCTACGGAAGAAAAGGTGCAGGAACTGAGTGTTCCGGCACCTGAAGAAGTGTTTAACAAAGATTTGAAAGCGCGGGCATACCGTTTGCTTCCGGTCGGCACGTTCATGCTGTCGGTTCCGGACATGTACCGGATTTTTGTGCATGAGACAGAACGGACAGAAGAGCCGCGCCTTGGAGAAGAAAAAAGCGTCCGAATAATCGGTGTAAAAGAAGACCGGACATTGAACGGGTCATTATTGCCGCGGAAACAAGAGCGGTTATCGGATGACGCTGAGTTGATTCTGAGCTATCTGAATGAATCAGGCGGGCAAATGCCCTTTACAGACAAATCATCGCCAGAAGAAATCCAGGAAATATTCGGCTTGAGCAAAGCGGCATTCAAGCGTGCCCTAGGCCGATTGTATAAAGACCGCAAAATTGTCCAAGAAGAAGGCTGGACAAAATTAACTCGTTGATGCAACCTTTTCAAATTAAAAGCGTATTAATTTGATGAAGGGAGCAAATAACTATGAAAAAAATAATAACGGGTATTACATTAACTTTCGCTTTAGCATTTATGCTGCCGCAAGCCGGTTCAGCAAATGTAGGAATAAATGAAAAATTCGGGGTGCCGATTGTCGTCTATGGCGGCAACTTGTCCGATGCTGAAAAAGAAAGTGTCGCTAAAGATTTGGATGTAGCGGGAGAAACTGAAGTGGAAGAAATCGAAGTGACAGGCCAAGACTTGATCACTTACATAAAAGACGGCGATTCCAGAGCCCGTATGTATTCTTCGGCAAAAATTACCCGCAAAGACGCAGGTGAAGGGCTGGTCATTGAAATTGTGACTCCTGACAATATCACACAAGTAACCAACGAAATGTATGCCAATGCTATGCTGACGGCAGGAATTGAAGACGCAACAGTAGAAGTGGCTGCACCGAAACCGGTAACTGGCCATTCGGCGCTTGTTGGCATTTATAAAGCGTATGAAGTGAACGGTGAACAGCTGGACCCTGAACGCACAGACGTCGCCAACGATGAATTGACCGTGGCAACGGAAATTGCAGACAGTGGGGTCGACGATGCGAAAGTCAGCGAACTTTTGACTGAAATTAAAAAGCAAATTGCTGAGCAGGATCCGGCTACAAAAGAAGAAGTGCAAACGATTGTCGAAGAGCAATTGACCAAACTCCAAATCGAGTTAAGTCCTGAAGACCGCCAACTATTGGTGGATTTAATGGACCGCATTCGCCAATTGGATATTGATTTCTCCAAATGGTCAACTCAACTGGAAGACTTGAGCAAAACAATTGAAGATAAAATTGGCACGGTCGTTAATGATGAAGGCTTTTGGCAAAGTGTTAAAGACTTTTTCAATAAACTAATCGATGGAGTCCGTGGCTTAGTAAGTTAATAACCAAAACAGGTGAACCAGTGGAAATGCGGTTCACCTGTTTTTATATGGGTAAACATACTAGTGGAAAGTGCATTCGGAGCACCTCAATAGAAGATGCCTTTTTGCCTGAGATAAGCCGGTTTCAGTTTCTTGCAAGAACAAAAAGAACATGCTATTATGACTTTAATATCTCGAATTCAAGATAATTTAAAAGGAGGCTATAAAATTGAAATTAGAAGGCATTCACCACGTGTCCGCTATTACTGCCAATGCGGATAAAAACCATGATTTTTTTACACGCATCTTAGGTATGCGGCTTGTAAAGAAAAGCGTCAACCAGGATTCCACTTCGTCGTACCATTTATTTTATGCAGATGCAGTCGGCACTCCTGGAACTGACATGACATATTTTGATATTCCGATGGCAGGAAGAACTTATCCAGGGGTTTCAAGCATCAGCAACACGGCTTTCCGGGTGAAAAGCGAGGAAGCTTTACAGTACTGGATCGAACGCTTTAAAGAATTCGGAGTTCCTCACGGAGAGGTTGAAGAACTGTTTGGCCGCCTTACTCTGACTTTCCAAGACTTTGAAGGATCCCGCTTGATGCTGGTAGTGGACGATGGCTCAGGAATTGAATACGGCATTCCTTGGACCAAAGCAGACGTGCCGGAACAATTCGCTATTGTGGGACTGGGGCACGTGCGGTTGACGGTTCGCAGAAACGACAAAACTTCAAAGGTGCTGACAGACGTTTTAGGATTTGAACAAATCGGCTCCTACCCGTCAAAAGTTGAAGGCATGAAGGATATTTTAGTGTTTTCAACAGGAAAAGGCGGTCCTGCTGGCGAAGTACATTTAGAGGAGCGCACAGACTTGCCTCCAGAACGCCCGGGCAGAGGCAGCGTCCACCATGTTGCCTTTCGCGTTAAGACGTATGAAGAGTACAGTAAATGGAACGACTATTTGCGTTCAAACGGCTTTATGACGTCCGGTGAAGTGGACCGCTATTACTTTAAAGCGATTTATTTCCGCGAACCAAATGGCATTTTATTTGAACTGTCAACAGACGAACCGGGATTTGCCACAGATGAGCCGCTGGAAAGTTTGGGCGAAAACTTGGCTTTGCCGCCTTTTCTAGAGCCAAAACGCGCACAAATCGAAGCGTCATTGCGACCGCTGGCAATCAATAAATAAACGTAAGGAGGAAGTAAAGTGGATTTTGAACTAACGGAACTGGGACATGATGAATTTGCTTATCGCTTGGAAGAGAACGGTGCACTGAAAGCAGAAATTACATGGACACAAATGGCTGATGTAATGGTCATTGAACACACCTTTGTGGACGAATCCATGCGGAACCAGGGCCTTGCGAAAAAACTATTGGATAAAGCGGCAGATTATGCGCGTGACAACCAGTATAAAATGGAGCCTGTTTGTTCATATGCGGCAGTCGCTTTTGAACGCTACAAAGAATATGACGATGTCAAAGTTTAAAAACAGCTTCTAGCAGCGGAATAAACAACGCAAAAAGCAATCCTCTAATTCTTAATAGGGGATTGCTTTTTATGCTGAATTTATGTAATTATTCATCTTGGTCCCCCGCATTACAGAGATGTCATAAAGAAAACGATGGCTGTTAAGAGGGATGCTCCGCCAATGCCATACATGAAATCCGCTTGATTAAATATTAACTTGTTTTCCATTTTATAGAACTCCTTTCAAAACTTTGATATTATTAAATTACCCGAATAGCCTAAATATAAACAGGTTTTATTAATTTTATTAGGGGAATGGAATAGGTGATAACAAAAATCTTCCTTAGCCGCGCTCGGCAAAGGAGAATTTTGGAAAGAGGTGAATTGGATGAACGGACAAAGAGATGTAAGTAGAGGCGGGGAAAAAGCGCTCGGCATCATTGGCATTGTTTTTAACATCTTGGCTATTGCACTTATCGTTTTTTCAATTTTGAGCTTTGGCAATGTCCAGAACAATCCGGAGTTCCGTCAGTATTTGGAAGATCAAATGCTGAATGACCCGGCATTATCTACAAATCCTGCAGAAGCTCAAGTGTTGATTGATGGATTGTTGGCAAGCTTTGGAGTAGTGGGATGGATCATCGTAGGGCTTTTGGCAATCAGTACCGTTCTTGCCTTATTAGCGATTGCGAAACTTGGAAGAAACCGAAATCCTAAATTAGCGGGGATTTTCTTTATTATCGCCGGTTTGTTTGCTGGGTTGCTGTCTCTCACATCGATTCTTTTCTATATTGCAGCAATTATGTGCTTTGTGCGCAAACCGCGCGATAATGGCAGAGGAGTTCAGGATGAGGAAACGCTGCGCCGTGAAAATGAGCGGCTTCGTGACGATAACCAAAACCTTCATCGGGATGAACAAAGGCTTCGTGAAAAAGAGGATCAGCTTCGTGAAAAAGAAGAACAACTTCAACGGGAACGGCAAGTACGCCAGACAGAACAGCGCCTGTCTGAAGAAGATATGGTACAGCGCGAAGATTTAAAGCGCCGTGCGGACGAGCGTCTTCGAAAGGATAGCGACGATACACCGCGCCGTCCTTTATAAAGAAAAACACCCACTTTTATAAAGTGGGTGTTTTCAAATCGTAGACATATTTAGCCGTCTGCAGCAGATGGCCTTCAAAAAACTCTTCAAATTCCTCGACAAGTTTGAATCCCGTGGCTTCGTAAAACTTTCGGCCTTTTGTGTTTTCGCTTTCTACATAAACTGACAACTGGGAACCATCAAGCAAGTAAGAAAGGCCACTGTTCAATAGTTGTCTGCCGTATCCATTCCGCTGATATTCAGGTTTCAGGTAAAGGGCGATTAACTCTGAGTCGCCATCTTGGTCGACTTTAGTAAAGTTGGCAAAGCCGATGGGCTCATTTTCATGCATGGCCAAAAGTACAATCGTCTTTTTTAAACGCATCTCCATCATGGGGGTTGAGTATGATTTATCTAAAAAACTTTTTTGGACGGGAGGGGGGATAATGCCTTCATAAGTATCGTTCCAGCTAATATAAGCTATTTCCTGGACTGATGCTATATCTTCAATCGTGCCTGCACGAATCAATGTAATCACCTCTAAAATTCTTTCCGCTATCATAACAAAAAATTACCTGAATAGCTACTGATGTGGAATAATGGAAAGAAAGGGAGGAGATAAGTTTTGAACTGGGATACCTATCATTTTGATGAATTGACAGCTGGAAAACTATACGAATTCTTAAAGTTGCGTGTCGATGTGTTTATTGTGGAACAGAACTGCCCTTATCCGGAGTTGGATGATTTGGATCAAGAATCCGTTCATATGGCATATATGGAAAATGGACAAACTCTGGCTTATGCACGGCTCGTTCCGGCTGGAGTGAAATACGATTTGCCTTCAATCGGACGGGTAATTGTCCATCCTTCAGCAAGGGGTCGCGGATTAGCAAAAGAGCTTATCACAAAAGCGGTAGATTATATTCTAGCCGAATGGCAAGTGAACGAAATTCAATTGCAAGGCCAAGTATATTTGCAAAGTTTTTACGAGTCTTTTGGGTTTATGCCAATTTCAGAAGCATATGATGAAGATGGAATCCCGCATGTAGACATGAAATTCACGAAAAATAAAATGTAATCCTCATGTCATGTTTTTTATGCATACTTTAATAGAATAAGGGTATATAGAACAAAGACTAGAAATCATAAAGGAGTGGAGCGGATGGCGAGAGGCAGAGGGTTATTGCTTGCAGGACTGGCAGCTGGAGCATACAGATACTTCAAAAAGCCGGAAAATCGCGAAAAAGCAACTGTGGCTTTTAATAATGCGAAAACGAAAGTGAATTCTTTTATGGAGTCTCAAAATTTGGACAAGCTTAATAAATCAGAGGCAGTACTGAATACCACAGATTCCCGTGAAGATGAAAAGGTGACAGAAGTATCAAAGCCAAGCGTCCAATATTACAATGAAGACGCTCAAGAAGATGACGTAAATGCCAAGTTGTCTTCAAACGATACTAGCCGTGAAAAGTCGGAGAATACGGATTCAATAGCTTCAGAACAACGGATCAGTACAGATAATCTATAAAACGGGATGAAAAAAGGATGGTTTTCGGACCATCCTTTTTAATGCCGATTATTTCTTCTGAATACAGTGGCTGCTGCTGCTACTGTAAGCAATAATCCGCCACTTACCATAAAACCTTCATTTGGGCTCAATTCCAGAGCCCCTGTAAAACTAGATCCACCCACTACTCCCAATGAGAAAAACGCATAAAAATAACCGTAAGCTTTTCCACGAGAATGAGGATGAGTTGAGTCGATCAGCAGTGAATTGATCGAAGGAAATAAAAAAGCGAACCCGATTCCGTAGATGCACATGGTGGCATACATCCAGAAGGCATTGGAAACCGCACTCAGAAGAAACAGCGAACTTCCCATTAATAGAAAACCGATGATCAAGGTGCGAAGCGGATGAATTCGATCAAAAATCCGGTTGATGGGGAGAAGGAATACTAAGATGGCAGAAATGCCGAAAGTGCTTAATAGTAAGCCGCTCATTTCAGTTTTGAAATTTAGGCCCTCCACTTTTAATGGCAGCATATAAGCCAGGACCCCTTGTGAAAACATCAGGAAAAAGGCTCCTGAAAAGGCCAACAGCAATCCGCGGTTCCAAGCTATGTTAGAGTCGTGCTCGGACTTTGCCGGCTCTGCTTTTTGTGAAGTTCTTTGTTTCTTTAAAAGGAAGAAAGCCGCTAAGCCTAAAGACAAAAGCAGTATACCGGTGATAGCCATCATATCCGGAGTGCTCGTGCGGCTCGCATAAACAGCACCGAAGGCTGGGCCGATGATGGCGGCAAGCCCTACAAAAGCTCCAGAAATGGCAACGCTTTTGCCCCGTTTGTGCTGGACGGTGTTATTGGCTAAGTAAGTAAAAGCGGCTGGCACTGTCAGCCCTGCGGCCAAGCCATGAAAAAAGCGGATGGCGAGCAAGCTGTAAGGATCGTTTGCTAAGCCATAAGAAAACAGCACAATACCGGTGGATGTTAAACCGGTTACCAGAATAACGTAAGGACCTTTTTTGTCAGAAATTACACCCGACAGGATGTTTCCAATAATATTGGATAAAGAGTACATGCCTACGGCAATGCCAGTTAAAAAGGGCGTCGCACCTAAGGAAACTGCAAATGGGCTAATAATGGGCAATTGAGCAAAAAGGTCAAAGAAAGTGAAGAAGATGATGATCAAGATAAAAAAACGCACTGAAGTCCCTCACTCTCAAAAATATAATCGTTATGGATTAACCTTACCCCATGCAAGGGTAAAGATAGTTATATTCACATTATAGCACCGGAGGTAACTACATGAAAAAAGCCATGTTTATACTAAACCCATCTTCTGGCAAAGAGAAGGCGTCCGAGTATCGCGAAGATGTCATCTTTACATTAGAAACAATGGGGTATCAAGTAGATACACGAGAGACCGAAAAGCAAGGGGATGCCACATTGTTTTCAAGGGAAGCAGCGGAGCAGAAGTATGATTTTGTTGTGGCGATGGGAGGGGATGGCACTATAAATGAGGCGGTGTCAGGACTTGCGGAACAGCCCCATCAGCCATTGTTTTCCTTGATACCTCTTGGGACAGTGAACGACTTTGCCCGTGCCCTTGGGATATCACTGGATCCACCAGAAGCAATCGAAGCATTAAAGAGCGGTTCGGAGAAGTGGGTAGATATTGCCAAGGTAGGCAACCGATATTTTATGAATATATTGGCATTAGGGCAAATTGCAGAGTCGACTTATGAAGTATCTCCTGAGCAGAAAACAAGGCTCGGTGCGTTTGCTTATTTTGTTGAAGGGATCAAAGCCATTACGTCAGAGGCTGAAGAGTACTTTACAATTGAGCATGACCATGGATTTTGGGAAGGTGAAGCTAAACTGGTATTAGTGGCGCTCACTAACTCCGTTGGAGGGTTTGAAAAGCTTGCCCCGGAAGCATTGACAGATGATGGATTGCTGCATGTTTACATTGTTGAAAATGCGGCTTTGCCCGCATTTGTCCGTATTGCCGGTGCCATGATGATTGGCAAGCTTGAAAAAGATCCGGCTGTTGAAGTCATTCATACCACTAAAGTATCGATTGATACACGTGAACCGATGTCCTGCAATATTGACGGCGATGAGGGCTGCGCTACCCCATTCTTGATTGAAGTGCTTCCACGGCATATCCGGGCTCTAGTACCGCCGGACAAAGAAGAACTAAGCAAGTAAAAGCGAAGTGGCCAGCCATTCTCCGCAGAGTGGCTGGTTTTAAATTTTATTTTTAAAAAATGGTAAATACATAGTCATTTCGTGAAACTTATTTAGCATTTATCCGTTATATATAGTATACTTTTAGGGAATATATTTCCTTTAATAAGGTAATATAGGTAAAAAAATATTACTGTTTATTACATATTTTTTTAAAAAATATGGTAATAACTATGTTATTCTTTGCAGTTTCAGTATATAGTGGAAATAATGGCTGCAAAAACTTGTACAAAGAAAGACGGGGAAAAGATGAATATTATCGCAGTGCCAACTATTCAAGAAACTATTTCTAAGATTTTCATGAATGAAAACGAAACTTTAAGCCAATATGAAGGGGTAGAAAAGTTTTACGAAATTGAAACTCAACTGATTTATGAAATACATCACTTAGAAAAAGAACGCGCTAAGCAAACATTGAGAGTGTTGATCGATTTAATCGCGGTGCGTTCTGGAAAAGATACCATCCGCCAAGTCCGCAATTACTATATTGTGCTGTCTTCAGTAATGGCTCGCAAATTATATGAAATGCGAGTTCCGCCAAAGAAAGCGTTCGCTTTTAATGTGGCCTGTGTAGAGCTAGTGGAAAACCATATGAATGACTCGGAGTTCCTTTACGTAGCAGATGAATTGATCGAGTTCTTTACTTCGATAATCTCTGAGCGCAAACAGCCTTCTTTTGGCCATCAGACTGTAAACAAAGTCGTGATGTTTATTAATGATGAAGTAGAGCGCGACTTGTCAGTGGAAGATATTGCAAAGCATTTCAGTATTTCCACAAGCCATTTGTCCCGGATTTTCAGAGAACACGCAGGTATAACCTTAGTGGAATATTTGAATGTGCGGCGTGTTGAAGAGTCGCAGTATTATCTGCGCCATTCGGATAAAGGAATTTCTGATATTTCCAAGCAGTTTCATTTCTGCAACCAAAGTTATTTCACGAGAATCTTTAAAAAATACACGACGGTCACGCCAAAGCAGTTCCGTGACAGTCAGCATATTCCGTACTTCCGCTATAATTTGCCAAATGCGAAATAAAGAAAATCTTTTCAGCTTGTAGATTTGGGACAGAGTTTGACTCCGGCTCTACAAGCTGAATTTTTTGTATAGGATAGTGCGATTTGGAGACTTAGTGTATTTCCTTGTAGGAACATTTATAATGAATACGGTTTAATTATTAAAGTGGAATAAATCCATAAAATTTAAAAGACCCCACTAGGGCGTTTCGGTCCATAGATAAACTTTGCTTCGACAATCGTTGTTCTTCATCCAAGATTTTATAAAGAATTATTCATGCTGAGTTGAAGTTTTGCCCTGTCCTAAAGTTTTTTCTAGTTTATGTCAACCAATGCAAGCATCGCTTGCAGGGACACTTTTTCGATTTTCAATAGCGTGCCCAATACCTGTCGTGCTTTTCTTTGGCATCTACAAGAAAGCTTGAAAATCTGTCCTTTGTCTACAAGCTGCAAGGGGAAAATCCCTTCTCTTTTTCTTGCCGCCAATCGCTGCTGCGCTAACTTCTCCAGTCTTAATATTGTCACAGAGCACAAGAAAGTGGCTGCTTTTTGGTCCATCGATTGAATTTTTCCCGGCATATAGGTATACTTCTTTATAGTTGAAAAAGGTGAAGGTGACTAAAGTGAAAAAGAAAATTGCATTGCTGTCGTTATTAGCGGTATCCGTACTAATTTTGAGCGGCTGTTCCGCAGTCGAGAACAAAGAAGGATTTTTCTATACAATTTTTGTTGCACCATTTGATTTTTCCCTCGATTATTTAGGGGCTTTGTTTAATGGGAGCTATGGGTTGGCGATTGTGGCCATTACGGTGATTATCCGCCTTGTGTTAATGCCGTTTATGCTGCGCACATACAAGCGCCAGCAAGGAATGAAAGTGAAAATGGACCGTTTGCGTCCTGAGATGGAAGATATCCAAAAACGTTTAAAAGAGACAAAAGACAAAGAAGAACAAATGAAAATTCAGCAGGAAATGATGGGCCTTTACAAAAAGCACGATGTCAATCCGCTGAATATGGGCTGTTTGCCGGTAATTATTCAAATGCCGATTGTCATGGGACTTTATTTTGCGATTTTGTATTCTCCTGATGTAAAATCTCATGAATTCCTTTGGTTTAATTTAGGGTCTCCTGATATTTTGATGACACTGATTGCGGGAGCAGTTTATTTCTTCCAGGCACGCGTGTCGTTATGGACAATGCCGGAACAACAGCAAAAACAAATGAAGATGTTCATTTACATCTCGCCGATCATGATCATGTTTGTGTCATTTACCTCGATGGCGGCATTGCCTGTTTATTGGGCAGTCGGCGGTATCCTGTTGATCATCCAGACATTCATCGGACGCAAATTCTACTCGAATCATCCAGAAGTTGCATTAGAATCTGTGGAAGAGAAAAAATAACAAAGACCAGCCGGCAAACTTGCCGGCTTTCTTTTTTGGAGTTGAAAAAATTGAACAAAAAAATAATACAAGGATTGGCAATAGCCGTACTTAGCATTACCTCGCTTGTCTTTCTGATTAGGGGGAATCTGGATGCAGCTGTTTTGTTTATGACTTTGCTGTTTGTTTTAACGAACAGTTTCCGTTATCGCCAAATGAAAGAGCAGGGAATGGAGCGAGAAGCAAAATGGATGCTCGGAATGGCTACTATTTTTGCGGTATTATTTGTAGTAGTGCTGGTTATGATTCTGATATAAATTACAATAAAAAACAGCATCCGCCTTTTGGCTGGTGCTGTTTTTTTATCGGAAACTGTTTACCCTAAAGAGGGTTATTTTTTATATTCGTATTTTTCTTTTTGTCGGCGTTCTAGCAATACATCCAGCTGGCGCATAAGATTGAGGATGTCTTTCTCTGAAATTCGCTTCAAAATACCCAACTCCTTGTTGCAGTTTACACGTATTTGTTCGTATATCTTGTAGGTCTTTTGGGGGTCATAATATTAATAATAAAATTTCTTTCGGGTCAATAAAACCGCAATGATAGCAGGCAATGAAAAACTGGCCATGCCTAAAAAAGAAAGACCGGGAGAAATTTCATACAGGAAGCCACCGGCTACAGTCAAGAAGGCAACACTTAAACTCATTGCAATCGCCGCATACATTCCTTGGGCCGCTGGAATTTGGGATGGCGCAAGTTTTTGGAATATATACTGGATAAATGCAAAATGGGCTGCTCCAAATGACAAAGCATGAAGCGCTTGTGAAAAAATGAATACCCAAACCGAAGGGAATAGAAAAATCAAAATCCAGCGTAAAGTGGAACCAGCACCTGCCAGCAACAGCATCGAAGAGACAGGCCAGCTCTTGAACAAAGTATCCGCTTTCGCGAAAAAAAGAATTTCAAATAAAATCGCGATATTCAGGATAAGGCCAATATAGAAACTGTTGACACCTACATCTTGTAAATAAAGAAAGCCGTAACTATAATAAGCTGCATGCGCTCCTTGGAGTAAAGTGGCAACGGCGAGCAGTGTCAGGAAAGACTTGGATTTCAGTAATTGTGCAGTTGCAGCCTCGCCGTCTGGATTTCTGGGTTTGGGTTTGATTCGCAAAGGAGGCGGGGAAGTGGCTGATAAAGACACAGCCATAAAAGCCAGCCCTGCGAGCATGACCCACAATATGGCGCTTTCCTGCCAAAGCGCAGTAGCGCCCCCTACAATCAATAAAGCAATCGTGTATCCGAGCGAGCCGTATGACCGGCTTTTTCCATAATGGATTCCCTCCATTTGCATCAGGACGGTTGCTCCACTTTCCATTCCCGGCAATATATTGGGATAAACCATATTAAAGGCGAATGTTATGGCGAAAAGCATAAAGTAGGAATTTGCGGGTATGTATAAAGCTAGAATGGCAACAGAGGCAATGGCAAGCAGCTGCATCAACCGCCTTAATGACATAATGCGTGTCAATAAAGGGAAGAACAGTAAAGTCGACAAGGCACGGGCGACCATGCCAGCTCCGAGAATAAGGCTTGCAGATGAAACGCTCAATTCTTTTTCATTGGTCAACCAAGCGGTCCAATACGGCAGAAAAACACCCCATGTGAAAAAGAAGGCGAAAAAATTAAGAGACAGCCATTTTTGATTGTTCATGAGTATTTACCTCGTATCCAGTTGAAAGTCTATTTAAAGTATAACGAATGTTCATGTGTTTTTGGAGAATTTCAATGCCAGTAATGATAGAATAAGAAAGAACTTGAGAGAAAGAGGGCATGCTATGCAATCCCGTTATTCACCGAATCAGAAAAACAAAAAACCTTATATAAAATGGACAATTATTGGAGTGCTGGCGTTATTGCTCATTGCTGCTGCTTCATGGTTGTACGCCCATGACTGGGATGCTGAACACGCAACCCGTGCAGTCAACCCATCTGAAAACCAGCAAACAAAAGTCCCGGAAACGCAGCCTGCGAAACCGGAAGAAAAGTCGGGCAAACCAGAAGACAAAGCAGAAGATCCAGCAAAGCCGGAAGTCTCTACTGCCCCTCCGGAAGAGGCGCCAGCAAAGACGGCTCCTGGAAAGCCTAAAACCGAAAAACCAGCTGCAGGTGAAAAAACAGATGCTACTCAATACCCTGACACTCTTGCGCTGCCAAAAGAACCGACGGTCATCAACAACATTCTATTGGCCAATAAACAGCATCCATTGCCGGAAACGTATGCGCCTGGAGAAGTAAAAGAAGCGCGGACCGCTTTTGAAGCGATGCGGGCAGATGCGCTTAAAGCGGGAATAGATTTGACGGCGTTCAGTACCTACCGGGATTTCGCCCGCCAAAAAGTATTGTATGCAGGATACGTGGCAAAAGATGGGCAAGAAGCTGCTGACCGGTACAGTGCCCGTCCGGGATTTTCCGAGCACCAGACAGGGCTCGCTTTTGATATCGGCGAATCTGGCCAAGAACAGCACTGGGCTTCTGCATCTTTTGGCGCAACCAAAGGCGGGAAATGGCTGATGAAGAACGCTCATAAATACGGATTTATTTTGCGTTATCCAAAAGGCGCCGAAAAAATCACAGGCTATATGCACGAATCGTGGCATTATCGCTTCGTTGGCCAAAAAGCAGCCACAGAGATTTATTCTAAAGGCATTACGTTAGAAGAATATTTAGGTGTAAATTAAAAAAGTCTCCCAAGGGAGACTTTTTTTTATGCTTTCGATAAACTCGTATGCTCTTCTATCATTTCGCTCCAGGGCGGACGCTTTCCGTGGGGAGGCGGCCTGAGCCTCCTCGCTCGCTGGCGAAGACCGTATGCTCCTGCATCGCTGCGCTAGCTTCGTCGCAAATGAACGAGGCAAACTGCTTTTGCCCCATTCATTCCCTGCGGGGTCTCAGGACTCGCTTCGCTGCTCCCGCAGAAGTCGCCGCCTTCCGCTGCATTCAGCCCTTTTTTATCACCTTTTGTGATTCTCTAAAATCATGATTGTTTGAGAAAGCTCTCTATTCTTTGTTCCTGCTCTCCTGATATGGAGCCAACCAGCGGAGGAAAACATACTGCTCCTGCGCAAGCTCGTCGCAAAGACTTAGCCTCGCAGGCGTCGGCTAATGTCTTGCCTGCGGGGCAGCGCAGCGACGAAGCGGCTTGGCGCTCGCCCGCGGCAAGCGCAGCTGGTTGGCGGAATATCGGTTAAGGGATGATAGCTAATACAAATTTCAACTTTCTCAACAAGCTGAAAAAAGTCTCCCGAGGGAGACTTTTTTATGTTCATTTCAACTTGGCCTATCCTTATAAAATAGGCGACAGTAATCTGGCAATTGATTCTTTCGTTTTAATCAGCCGGGTTCTTGCAAAATACAGCCCGAGCGTCAATTCTTCTGAAAGCTCCATATCCTGATGGAATAAATCGGCAAGTTCAGCGGAGACTTTGTGATCGTATATAAAAGCGTTCACTTCAAAATTCAATTTAAAACTGCGCACATCGATATTGGCTGTGCCGACTGTTGAGACTTTGTCGTCCACCACAATCATCTTCGTATGCAGAAAGCCGTTATCATAGATGAATACACGGGCTCCAGCTCTAAGCATTTGCCCCGCATAAGAATAAGTAGCCCAGTACACGAAAGGATGATCCGGTTTATTGGGAATCATGATGCGGACATCGATCCCTGACAAAGCAGCAATCCGGACAGCATCGTAAAAACTGGGATCCGGGATAAAATAAGGCGTTTGAATATAAATATATTTCTTGGCCATATTGATCATCTTCAAATAACCATCTTTTATTTGTTCCCACTCTTCATCTGGCCCACTTGATACAATTTGCATCGTCGTATCCCCTTTTTTAGGGATAGCCGGAAAATAGATTTCGTCGTATTCAATGTCATTCCGCGCGGAAGCCTGGTTCCAATCCAATATAAAACGTGTTTGCAGCGGATGCAGGGAACTGCCTTCCAAACGAAGGTGGGTATCGCGCCAATAGCCGAACTTCCGGCTTAAGCCAAGATATTCTTCCCCTACGTTAAAGCCGCCGATATAACCGACCCGGCCATCAATGACCACGATTTTCCGGTGGTTCCGGTAATTCAGCCGGGGATTGATCAATGGCCAGATCGAAGGGAAGAATGTTTCTACTTCTCCGCCCGCTTTGATAAATTCTTTGAAATGCCTTTTTCTCAGCCGCCGTGATCCCATATCATCGTATAGCAGCCGGACTTTGACTCCTTGTTTTGCCTTGGCCGTCAAAGCATTCATTATACGGATGCCCAGTTGATCCAAACGGAAAATATAATATTGCATATGTATATGATTCTTCGCCTGTTCAATGTCGTGGATCAAGGAATCAAATTTTTCGCGTCCATCATTAAAAATCTGAACGGCATTGTCCTGAGTCAAAACCGCTCCGTTGTTTCTTAAATGTAAATACACTAAATCTTTATAATCATTTACATGCGGATCAGCAAAATGAAATTCATCATCATGCAGCGCGTTCATTTGGTGGGCGATTAAATTCTCAATCCCGACACGCTGGCGGCCTTCCCATTTGAAAAGTGTTTTTTTTCGAAGTTGTCTTCCGAGCAAGAGATAAGCTAAGAATCCCAAAATGGGAATGAAAAACAAGACTAAAAGCCAGGCCCAGGTAGAACTGGCATCACGGCGTTCCAAGAAAATGAGCGTGATGGCCAAGAAAATATTGAGAATGAGAGTTGCGGTAGTTACTATACTTATAATAGAAATAGTCATCTTTTTCCCTCATTTTTTAAAAATATCTGTATAACCAGTATAGACTATTTGACCGAAATGAAGAAGGAAAGAGCAGCTTCAACTAAGTAAGTTTTCCCATTGTAAACTAAAAAGAAAAAAACACTCAACGAAAGGTTGAATGTTTTTAATCCGTTATTCTACGTTTTCTTCCTGTTTCAGCTGTTCCACAATGCTTTCAACTTCTTTGCGGGTAATTTTTTCTTTTCCAGATTTCAAAGCTTTTAAAGTGCTGTGGGCAAGAGCAAGAGGTACTTTGCAGAACATGATAATGCGTTTATTTTTGATGGACTTGACGTATTCATCTGCTTTCGCTAAGTTATCATTGGCGTAATTGAACATATCATTCCGGTCCCAGCCATTCGGCACAAAAGTGACGCCGCGTTCCAGGTCTTCATCGTAATTGCGGAGCATGTTAACCGCTTGAAGTCCGCGTCCAAATGCGATGGCCAGTTCGGGATCTGTTTCAGTGTTGTCATGCCATTTCCACAAATCGGAGAGCATTGTGCCAACCAGCCCGGCAACATAATAGGTATAGTCATCTAAATCTTCTTTTGTTTCAATAATCCATTTCTTTTCGACCCATTTAGCCATTCCGCCTGCCATAATGGCTGTGGATTCATTTATTTTGCCCACAATTTCTGGAGGGCATACACTGATCCAGTCAGCAAGACGCTTAGTGACGGGCGGCAAAATATGGGCATAAGGCTGAAGCAAGGCCTGATAGCGGTCCCCGTCAAATGTCGTATGTAACATTTGGCTGACAGCGAGCAATAGATGCTGCTTTGCTTCGTCTTCTAATTCCGGATGATCTTCAATTTCGTCGATTGCTCTCATACACAGGTAAGCAGAAGCGACCGTCTTTTTTAAAGCCGGTTCTAGAAAATTGATTGGGATGAAAAAAGTCCGGCTTGTTTCTTTTAACATGACCATGGACTCTTTTTGCAAATTCGCGACTTTACTCATCTCAATTCCTCCTGTTCATAGGCAAGACATAAGCTTCGTACACTTAATGTGGTAAAGGGATTAAAAACACGAAACTGTCTTTCTACTAAATATAAACGAAATAACTAAAAAAACAAATGTTTACTTGAATCCGCAAAATTGTTATGTATAAAAATAACCTTCTTCAGCCACTGTCGGATGGCTGGAGAAGGTTATTTGGAATGGAAATGGGCCCATGCTTCGTGAATGCCGCCGGCAAATCCTTTTTTAGCACGGAAAATCATTGGATGTGCCTCGCTTTCCAGGAGTTCAGGCTGGGCATTGCCCACGATCACGGAAGGAAATCCGAGCGTCAGCATTTCCAAATCGTTTCCGGAATCTCCGGCTACAAGCAGGTTCGGGTCTTTGATATCGTATTTTTTCAAAATATATTGAAGAGCTTGGCCTTTGCCGCTGCCTTTAGGGACGACGTCGACATCTTTGCCTCCGCTAAAGATAAGTTTATGAGGAATAGCAGAAACAGCCAATTTACGTTTGAATTCCTCCACGGGCTGAATTTCTGAGACATAATAAGAGCAGCGGTTTTCCAAAATCATTGGCTGTTTCGTCAAACCGGGGATGGATGAAGCGAGTGCATCGATTTCATCTGGCATCCAATTTTCTTTCATCCGCTTTTCCCATTCAAGGTCTTTCTCGAACTTTTCGCCAATATAGATACTGGTGCCAACATCCGTAACCAAAATATCAGGAATCGGCAGGTTCTCCGTTTCAATGAGTGATAAAGCGGAATCGCAGTAACGGCCGGTAATATAAATCAAAGACACATCGTAAACTTGTTCGTCATAGAACTTCAGTAATTGCTGCAAACCTTCTGGATCACCAACCAGCGTCCCGTCCAGGTCGGTTGCTAATATATGTTTTGCTTCCTTCATTCATAATCACCTCATACATTGAATTGACACGATTTGAAATAGAACTCCAGTCAAAATCGCGGTTGGCAATACGCACTGCCTGACGGCTAAGGCGTTCTACCAGTAACGTGTTCATTGATAGGACTTCCATTGCGATGGCAAGGTCTATTTCGTTTTTCGTCTCAACCAATAGCCCAGTAATTCCGTCCTGTACAACATTTTTTAATCCACCTACATCAGAAGCGATAACCGGACTTCCACAAGCCTGTGCTTCAGCGGCTACCATGCCGAACGATTCGTAATAACTTGGCACAATCGTTGCAGTAGAGATATTAAACAGCAAGGCAAGCTGTTCTTGAGACTGCGGCCCTAAAAACTCCACATGCTCTTCGATTCCTTTGACCGCCGCACGCAATTTCTCGTCATATGGCAGACGCGCCACAGAATCAATAGCATCTTCTTCCCCTCCGGCAATCAAGAGACGCGGAGTAAAGCCGGCATTTCCTTTTTGCACAAGCAATTGAAAAGCTTCTAATAAAGTGAAGATGCCTTTCGTTTCTTCAAGTCTGCCGGCGAAAACAAAGAGGGGGGTGTCATAACCGGATTTTTTTCTTAGGTGACTACGGATTCCGCGCACTTTAAATGCTTGGTCAACCCCAATGGGGATCACTTTTATAGGAGAAGGTGAATCGACATTTTCCTGGATCAACTGTTTTTCGTTATTGGTTGTAGCTAATATTTGGTCAGCGGCTTTTAAAATCGCTCTTTCTGCTTTTGCACGGCGTGCATCGCGGATGCCTGTCGCTTTCGCTTTTGCCCATCCTAAAGAATGTGAAGTATGGACAAATGGCAAACCGAATTCTTCTTTTAACCTTTTTCCGATTAAACCGGATAGCCAATAATGCGTATGGACCATGTCATATGAAGAAAGGGATAGGGTGCTTTTCAATTCTGTATAGAATGAAGGAAGCATCGTGAACATTTCATCTTTTGATACAAACCCTTTATGGCCCGCTTCGATGCGAATAACACGGCAAGCAGTTCCAAACTTTTCAATTCTTGGGGCCGAAGCATCGCACCAATGTGTGACAACATCTATTTGCCAACCTTTCTTTTCAAGGGCAAGAGCTAATTGTTTAACGTAATTATTTTGGCCACCGGCTTGTTTCCCGCCTAGTTTGGCCAGCGGATCTCCGTGGTCAGAGACGAATAGCGCTTTTTTCATCATCGTGCTCATCTCCATTCCAGTATATTACAGTGTCTAAAAAAAACGAGACTGGACTATTTGTATACCCGAAGCCGGAATTATTAAAACATTTAATTTGTAATTATTTTTTAAGGGAGTTAGGAATAGGGGCTAGACCATAAAAAATCCCCTGATAGCAACGCTTTCAGGGGAGAGCGTTTATTGAGCTTTCGGCTGGTCTACAAACTTTCCGTATTTAGGGACAGCGACTTCTTGGAAATTATTCGCCAAGTTCACTAAACCTTTAGCCAAAGCAGCACCTCGCATTGGTTTTCCGTGTCCGGTTGCAGCGATGGATGGCCGCAATTCAACAAGTTTAACAACAGACTCCCATGCTGCGCGCCAGTCTGGCGTCAGATAAACCGGGGGACCATGGACTTCTTTCTTTTGTGTCAGCACTTTATAAAGTGAATCCTGTTTGACGGTGACAAATGCGTCGCCAGCAAGCAGCACTCGCCCATATTCGCGGAAAAGAGATACATGGCCTTCTGTATGCCCGGGAGTGTGGATCCATTTCCAGCCCGGCATATGTGGAACCGTGCCATCTGTCGGCAGTTGGTGGAGATGTGCTGAAATATCGATTGCTTGATGCGGGAACTCCCATGACATCTTGGCCACTGTTCCACCATCTACTTTATAATCGGGTTCCGGATAATCCGTAATTCCTTTTAAATAAGTGAATTCGAGAGGATGTGCATAGACGGGAACTTTATGCGTTTCTAAAATGTCGATTAGGCCGCCGACATGATCAAAATGCCCGTGCGTTAAAATAATGGCTTTCAGTTTATGATCAGGGCCAAAACGATTTTCCGCTTCTTTTAAAATCCGGTGCGCTGAGCCTGGCATTCCGGCGTCGACCAGAACCCAATCGCTGCTGATAGCGGGGTTGCCGATAAAAAAGACATTGGCTATTTGGATCGTGTAGCAGTAGACGCCTGGAACGACTTCAATACCTGATCCATCTTTAATGGAAGTCACCGGTAATACTTTTTCAGTTGAAGAACTTCTCTCCATACAGATTCCTCCTTCGGGTTTCCTCGTATCGTTTCTATATTGCTTTACCCTAAAACTGAATTTCAAATCACGGTCCAGCTGCTTTCAGAGAGGCTATATTTGAGTAAAGGCTTTATCTCCAGTAAAATGAAGATACAAAAATATAGGAACTGGGTGTTATGCATGAATTCAATAATTATTATCGGCTCTGGTATTTTAGGTGCTTCTGTTGCTTATCACGCAGCAAAATCCGGAGCGGATGTTACATTGATTGACCGGGAGGATGTCGGACAAGCGACCGGTGTGGCAGCCGGCATTGTCTGTCCTTGGATTTCGCAGCGCAGAAATAAAGCATGGTATGGCCTGGCTAAAAGCGGAGCGGCTTACTACCCGGATTTAATTTCTGAATTGGAGCAGCTCGGGGAAAAAGATACAGGCTATAAACAAGTCGGGATTGTCAGCATCCACGAGGAAAGCAAGCTCGATAAAATGGAAGAAAAAGCGTATGAACGCCGGGAAGACGCCCCGGAAATGGGCGAAATCTGCCGGCTTTCTCCTGTGCAGACCAAAGAATTATTTCCTTATGCCTCCGATGAATATGGATCGCTTTTTGTCAGCGGCGCAGCACGTGTAGAAGGACATGCAGTCAGAGATGCTTTGATCCGGGCAGCGTTGAAGTTGGGAGCGAAAAAAGTCAGCGGCAATGCCCGGTTCATCGTAGAAGAAGAGAAAGTTGTCGGTGTCCAGACGGAAACAAAAGAATTTTTTGCTGACAGCATCGTTTCAGCTGGAGGCGCTTGGGCTGCTGAATTATTTGAACCCTTGGGCTTAGCACTCGACATCGTTCCTCAAAAAGCTCAGATTCTCCACATGCATGTAGAAAGTGATTCGATCATCGATTGGCCGGTCGCCATGGTGCCATTCGGTTTGTATGTCGTTCCTTTTTCAGGAGGGCGAATTATGGCAGGGGCAACGCATGAGAACGATGCTGGATTTGATACGAAGCTGACGGCAGGCGGAATCCATCATATTCTTGATAAGACTTTGGACGCCATTCCAGGGTTGGCAGCAGCCGAAGTTACTGGAGCGGGAACAGGATTCAGACCATCCACACAAAGTGCTTTGCCGGTAATCGGACAAGTTCCGGGACATCCGAATATATTTATGGCAAACGGCCTTGGTTCTTCAGGATTGACGGCGGGGCCGTATTTGGGAAAAGAATTAGCAAAGCTGGCGATGGGGCAACCTATTGACATTGATTTGAGTCTTTATAAGATAGACGAAGTCTTTCGGGGAAAGTAGGAAGGGGAGAAGCTCGTGTATTGGTGCAAAATCGCGCGGACACAATTCGAGTTTGATGAAATCGCTAAATTGAATTACGAAACGTTTGTGGAAGAAATCCCCCAGCATGAGACGGATCCTTCCGGTACACGAGTAGACCCATTCCATGAACAGAATACGTATTTGATCGTGTTGGCGGATACTGCCATTGTCGGAATGATTGCGCTTCGAGAAGAGCGGCCTTTTTCGCTGGACAAGAAAATCGGTCCAGTGGAAAACTTCCTTCCAGACGTTGAAAAGATGTGCGAAATCCGGTTAATGGCTGTCAGGAAAGCCCATCGCAACGGACGCGTATTTTTCCTGCTTGCCCGTGCGTTGTCCGATTATTGCTATGAGCGAGGCTACGGAGCTGCTGTTATTTCCGGAACCACGCGCCAATTAAAGCTCTATGGGCAGATTGGGTTCCGCGCTTTCGCGGAACCGGTCGGACAAGGAGAAGCTGTATTTATACCAATGGTGACTACGCGCAAACAGTATGGACAATCCGTTGCTTCACGGCTGCAGACCAAAAGGAAATTATTTCATCCAGGACCGGTGCATCTTACTAAAGAACTGGCTGCCCCTTTTACAGAAGAATCCGTCTCGCACAGATCATCGACATTCCAAGCCCTTTATGAAGATGTAAGGGACCGGCTTGTAGAACTGGGGGAGTCTTTTCCACATTTATTAGTTGGCAGCGGCACATTGGCGAATGAAGCCATGATCGCCCAGTTGAAAAAGGAACCAGCAAAAGGCCTGATTCTGGTGAACGGGGAATTCGGCAACAGGCTGAAAGGGCAGGCTGCAAGATGGCAGCTGGATTTTGAAGTCCTGGAAGCAGAATGGGGCCATTCTTTTTCAATGGAGAAACTCGGCGGTGAATTGGAACATGGAGAATATGGCTGGATGTTGATGGTGCACGGGGAAACTTCTACTGGCATGCTGAATGATTTGGAGGCGGTCGCCGATTTATGCGAAACCTACAAAGTGAAACTATGCGTTGATGCCGTCAGCAGTTTCGGAGCCGTCTCTTTTTCTTTGAAAAAGGTATGGCTGGCGACAGCGGTAAGTGGAAAAGCGATTGGTACAATGACTGGGATTGCCGTCGTTTTTTCCCATCATGAAATAGAATCAGATCCTGCACTTCCTGCATATCTGGATTTGGGATTGTATGAAAATAAGGTGCCGTTCACCTTATCCTATCCCTTGTTGAAAAGCTTCAAGCAAGCGCTTGAAGCTTATCCCGAAAGGTATTCGCTTTTAAGCGAACGCTTTGAAATTTTGAAAAGCTCCACACAGGATTGGCCATATTTAACGGCAGACTACCCGGTGCTGCTGACATTTAAAGCAGAAGATGAATTTGAGCATTTTCCGCTCGATGCCCATCTGTCAGGCTATGAACTGCATGCCAAAAGCACTTACTTAAAGGACCGGAATTTATTTCAAGTGTCCTGCATCCAGCCTGAATTTGAACAGGACTGGCAAATGTTCATGAAATTCCAAGAAGCTTATAGCAGGTATCATCTTACATGAAAGCCTGCTAATCAAAGGGCTTTTCTATTCAGATACATCCAGGATAAATTTTTTATATGGCAAATCCGGAATCAGTTCAACATTTTCTTTGGGAATTTTAGCATGCTTAAGTGATAAATCGCACGGATAGTGAAGATATTCTGGAAAGAAGCTCATCCGAAACTGAATCTTAGTGTTCGAGATAGATCCATGATGTGAAATCATAAAAATTAAATAAGTTTGTTTCAATAATGAACCAACAATCAGCGAGGAACGAAAAGGTCTGCTGATTGTTGGTTTTTCTTTATTTCTGTTCCAGGTTTAGGTTGCCAGACAAAGGGAAAAATCCCAGAGACATGAAAGAATCAGAGAGGATGAAGCAGAATGGAAAAAAATAAACCGGAAAGCCTGCCGCCGCAGGAACAGGGACGCCAGCCGGGTTTTGAATCAAAAATGACGCCGCAACCGGAATTCACCGGCAATCTCGCTGGGAAAGCGCAGCGCCTCCCGGACAAAACGGCTTTGATTACCGGAGGGGACAGTGGCATTGGCCGTGCGGTAGCTGTGGCATTTGCAAAAGAAGGGGCAGACGTGGCTATTGCTTATCTTGATGAACATGAAGATGCAGAAGAAACAAAACGGTACGTTGAAAAAGAAGGAAGACGCTGCATCTTAATCGCAGGAGATATTGGCGATGAAGCGTTTTGCCAAGGAGCGGTGCAGCAAGTGATCGATGAATTCGGCAAGCTGGACATCCTGGTCAATAATGCGGCCGAGCAGCATTTGCAGGATTCGTTGAAAGACATTACGGCCGAACAATTGGAACAGACTTTCCGCACAAATGTGTTCGGCATGTTCCACCTGACAAAAGCAGCGCTGGATCATTTAAAGTCAGGAAGCTCGATTATCAATACCACGTCCATCACGGCTTTCCAAGGTATGCCGACGTTAATTGACTATTCTTCCACAAAAGGGGCAATTCTGTCATTCACACGCGCTCTATCAGGTTCCCTTGCGGAACAAAATATCCGCGTCAATGCCGTAGCGCCGGGTCCGATCTGGACGCCGCTTATTCCGGCTTCGTTCCCCGCGGAACAAGTGGAAAGTTTCGGCAAGAATACGCCGCTCGGCCGCGCCGGTCAGCCGGATGAACTGGCACCGGGCTATGTTTACTTAGCATCCGATGATTCGTCTTACATCACCGGACAAGTTCTGAACATCAATGGCGGTACGCCTGTTTAATGAAAAGAAAAAAGCAAGCGCCTCACGAAGAGGGGCTTGCTTTTTCACTGGTCCGCAAAGTTTTGCCGGAACTTTTATAAATCACGATCAACCCGATGCTGAACAAAGCCAGTGCACCGGAAAGATAATAAACCGATCCGGATTGCAGTGTCAATAGCCATGTGAAAAGCAGCGGTCCAATGATGCGGCCCATATTATCCATTGAGTAGGTCATGCCAGCGGCGGTGCCGTACTTTCCGCCAGACTCTTTTGAAGTCAGAGACACCAATATCGTTCGGGCAAGGGCGTTGCCAGCTGTGAAAATGCTGAGGGCAATACCGGCGAAAATCAGGCTCGAAGTGAAAGGCAGTAAAAACAGTCCGGCTGCTGTGACGATTTGCGCACCGATGATCCATTTGGTTTCCGATCCGTCTTTCACACGGCGCACGACGCCGCCTTGAATCGCTGCATCCACAAAACCGCTTGCCATAAAGAGATAGCCAAGCTGCAGCGGCGTAATTTCAATCTGGTCAATTTGGAATAGCTGGAATGTCGATTCCAAGCCGGCCAGCAGAAAGGTTACGGTAAACGAGAACAGAAATAGGTATCGGATCCGGTATTGCCAAAGCATGCTGGCGCCTTTTGGCAGCAGTTTCCGTTTGACCGCTTCGCCATGGCGCTCCGGTTCTTTCAAGACGATGCCGGCATAGACCATGAGCAGCAAGATGAGAACGGCTGACGCGGTAAATGGCAGGGAAAGAGAAATTGCGCCAAGCAAACCGCCGATTGCTGGGCCGAAAATAAAGCCGAGGCCGATTGACATGCCGAGCAAACCCATGTATTTATTGCGTTCTTCAGATGTCGTAATATCGGCCACGTAGCCGGTTACTGCTGTGTATAGGGCGCCGGAAAACAAGCCGCCGATGATACGGGATAAATACAGCAAAATCAGATGATCCAGAAACAGCGAGAACAAAAAGAAACTGAGGCTGAATCCGGCCAAGCCGATTAAAATTAGTTTTTTGCGGCCGGTTCTATCGGATAAACGGCCCCAAAGCGGTGCTGTAAAAAAAGAAGCAAGCGCGTAAATGGTGATGAGTCCGCCAACATGAATATCTGCATAGCCTTTCTGAACAATAACTTCCGGCAATACCGGTATGATAATGCCGAAGCCCAAGTAAACGAAAAATTGAACTGACATCAGCAATAGAATGGTTTTTTTCATAATGAAATTTCCTGCTTTCTAAAAAGACTATGGTGCCATTTTACCCCTGTTGAAGGAGAACGACAATGAAGGAAAGGCAATTAATTCTTTACGCCTTTTAATAAAACACGATACGGTCGCTTCTTTGGAGCAATTGACATTAAACCTTGAGGGACTATATCATATTAAATATAACCAAAAGGTGTTACTTTATACTGAAGGAGAATGATCATGGAACCGATTAATCAAGCAATGCTGGAAGATATTAAACATGTCATCATAATTGATGCCCCTGTCCAAAAGGTATGGGATTTCGTAGCCACTTCAGAAGGGATCGCTTCCTGGTTTATGCCGAACGATTTTCAGCCTGAAGAAGGAAATGAATTTCATCTCCAATCCCCGTTCGGTCCATCGCCCTGCAAAGTGACCGAATTTGATCCGCCTAATCGCCTTTCGTTTACATGGGATACTGAAGGCTGGATTGTTTCATTTCTTTTAACGGAAATCGAAGGCAAAACGGAATTTACCCTTATCCACGGAGGATGGAAGCATCCTGAAGCTGTTCTTCCTAAAGCAAACGAGAAAAGTTTTATTATACGTGATCGGATGGACCATGGCTGGGAAGGGATTGTTAGAACATTAAACGAAAAGGTGGTTGAAGCTTAATTGTCTTTAGCAGCTAAAAAGTATGATGTCTTTCAAGCGATTGCAGATCCGACGCGGAGAGAAGTGCTTCACTTATTATCTGAAGGGGAATTGGCTATTTCGGCAATCAGTTCACATTTTCCTATCAGCCGCACAGCAATTGTGAAACACCTTCATATCTTAACAGAAGCTGAGCTGGTCAGCGGACGAAAAGAAGGCAGGGAAAAAATCTATAGCCTGCAGCCGGAGTCCTTTGAAGAGTTAAAACAGTGGCTGTCGTATTTTGACCAATTCTGGCACAACAAGTTGTCGATTCTCAAGCACGTAGTCGAGAATGAGGAAGAAAATAAAACCATAAGAAAACGGCCGACTGAATGAGTCGGCCGTTTTCCAGGCTGTCGAGAAACTTTCGACAGCTTTTTTCATTTCGCTCCAGGTGGGACGCTTTCCGCGGACATGGCTTCAGCCGCTTCCTTTGCTCCTGCGATTACTCGTCGCAAATTGAAAAAACATTCGCTTTGCTCAGTCCAGGGTCTTCAGCTCATGTTATTTCCGCAGGAAGCGAACTGTGCAAAAGCACTTTTGCGCGGTTCGTTTGCGACGAAGCTAGCGCAGCGATGCAGGAGCACCTCTTTGCCCTTCGCCCACCTTCCGCTGCATTCAGCTCTCTATTGTCACTTTTAGAGATTCTCTGGAATAGGGAGCTGATTCGGAAAGCACTTTAATGTTTGTACCCATCCCCTAGATATGGAGCCAACCAGCGGAGAAAACCGTACTGCTCCTGCGCAAGCTCGTCGCAAAGACTTAGCCTTGCAGGCGTCGGCTAATGTCTTGCCTGCGGGAAAGCGAGACAGCCGAGACCCTGCAACGCCCTTTCATGTTTCGAAGCTAGCGAAGCGATGCAGAAACAGGAGCGTAAGCGACGAAGCGGCTTGGCGCTCGCCCGCGGCAAGCGCAGCTGGTTGGCGGAATATCGGTTAAGGAATGGCCACTAATACAAATTTACACATTCTCAACAAGCGGAGAAATACTTTTATTAATTTTTCCTTCATCCTGAAAAAATTTACAATTTTTTCACTTTGTCATCAAAATGAAAAGTTTAAATCTCGCAAAAGATGGTATTATATGCATAGACACAGAAAAGTCAACTATTTAACTTTATAGATGAAACTGGCACCAGTTCAAAACGTCAATAACAGTATGAATAATATAAAGAGGTGATCTGGATGGCGAAAGACGTTGAAATTCGCAAAATTGTTTCCAATCTATCGAAACTGGGAATCCAAGCAAATATCACAAAATCTCGTGTGGAATTATTAAAAGCACTGGCTTTGCCCCAAACACCGCAAATACAATAATAGATGCAAAACTCCGACGCCAAGCGTCGGAGTTTTTTAATCAACTTCTTTATCGTTGCCGAACATATAAGTTCGGTGGTGAAATTTCATGCTGAAAACAATTCCGATAGCCAGCATATTTCCGATCAAGGAACTTCCGCCGTAACTGATGAATGGAAGCGGAATACCAGTAATCGGCAAGAGCTGGATGGTCATTCCGATGTTTTGGAAAACGTGGAATGTAATCATCGCAATAATTCCGGCACAAACATAAGTGCTGAATGTATCTTTCAGTTGCAAAGTGATCTTAGTTAAATGGTAAATCAGCATGAAGAATAAAATAATGACTGCGCTGGCTCCGACAAATCCAAAATCTTCCGAAATGACCGTGAAGATAAAGTCCGTATGATTTTCCGGCACATATACTTGTCTTCCTTGATAACCTTTCCCGAACACTTCCCCTGATCCGATTGCATTCATGGCGGCAATCAGGTTATAGCCTGCTCCGTCTGCGTAAGCATACGGATCCAGCCATGTATAAATTCGGGCAAATGCATAAGGCTGGATGCCGAAAGTATCTGTTAGAAACTCTTGCATATTGACTGCCATCCAAAGCAGTGTAACGCCAATAAGCGTCACACCGCCAAAACTTGGCAAAATGATTTTCCAGGAAATTCCGGCGACTACGATAATGGCTAATGTAATAGCGATAAAAACTAGTGCTGTGCCCAAGTCAGGCTGTTGAAGGATAAACAACAGCGGGATAAGTAGTAAAAAACCGATTTTTCCCAATAGAAATAAGTCTGTCTTTATCGTTTTTAATGGAAGTTTCTCATGATGGGAAGAAATCATTTTAGCCAAAGCCAATATATAGAAGGTCTTCATAAATTCAGCAGGCTGGAGATTAACGAAAGGTGTATGGAACCAAGCTTTGGCGCCGTTGACCCGCTGACCAATCTGGCCTACTCCTTCAGGTGCAATCATCAAAGCCATCAAAAGCAGTATTCCAATACCGTATAGATAATAAGACATTTTTTTATATTGTTCTGGATCAAAGTACATAAGTACTGCAATCATGCAGACCGAAATAAAATAAAAAAGCCCTTGCCGTGGCACGAAATTCGTCAAATATTGTCCGGAGGTCTGTGCTGAAGAAATAGCGATTAAAGAGACCACGAAAAATAAAAATAATATAAAAGCGAGCGGCCAATCGATGCGATCGGTTATGCTCTTGTTTGTTTGCATTTGCGTTCACCTGTACTTTTTTAGTATTGAGAGTTGTTTTACATTATAGCGTATTCTTATAGAATGTGCCTATACCAAAAGTAATGACGCAAATAGAGCAAGGATGTTTCATATTTCATGAGAATGGTCGTATAATGTAAAAAGGAGATTGGAGTGGGGGATATGGTCAAAAAACCGTTGAACGCGGATTATTATATACAGCATCTATACATCTATTTGAATGACGCTGATCAGTTTGCTCTTTTCAGTGGGTTGACCTTTGCTCAATTTCTGGACGCCATGAAAATGCCTAAAAACCTCTTGCTGCTTAAACATCCGTATGAAGATGCCTCGTTCAATATGCATACTTATATGGAATTTGTCAGCCAGGACGAGTTTGCGCAGCTTCGGAAAGCGCTTCTACATAAAAAAAGTGAATTTTGCTGGATTGATTTCAAAAGTGAAAGACAATTGAATTCTCTGACTCCCCAAGAACAGGCTGAGCTTTTATACATCGGCCATAAAAAAGAAACAGTGCGGCCGCCGTTTTATGCAGCGTTGCAAAATGAATTCGTCTACTTATCAAGTGAAGAAGAACAGACGACTAAAATTTACTTCCGGCATTTGGAGCGGTTGAACGAGCTTGTGGGCAATTACTTTACCCAGGCAATCCGCAAAGAAGCGAATGGACAAAACTTTTGGCGGCGGAAGTCGAAAGATTTAATTCCGGAATTGCCTTATGAAATTCTGTCTTCATTAAAAAATGATTACCGGGAAGGTGCCTTGATTTCGCTGGCTGACCCGGAAAAAACGAAGAACACCATTGAACTGCATATTCGTTCAGTAGAGGAAATTTCTTTCCTTGATGAGTTTTGGTCGGACATTCAGGATTACACAAAACAGGAAGTTGACCGAAAAATCATCTTTGACCGCAAATTGAAGCAATGGAAATAATACTCGGAAACGAGTGTTATTTTTTTTGCCATTGAATTTCATTAAATAATGTTGCGGCTATTTTGCTAGCCAATCGCAGAAATACGCGCCTCAGCAGCATAATTTCAGTGCTGCATGCGTAAATTTCTGTGTCGCTGGTCGGAAAAAATTTTTCGTCTTTCCCGGTTCGTGATAAACTAAGCATTATGCGAAACGAAATCATTAAAATGAAAAGCACCGAAAGTTTCGGGACTGGACATTAGCGGAGGTATAAGGGATGAAAAAACGAGTTGGTTTATTATATGGAGGCAAGTCAGCGGAGCACGAAGTATCGCTTTCCACTGCCCATGCGGTTACACAAGCATTAAATTTTGAGAAATATGAAATACATCCAATCTATATCACGCAAGAAGGTGAATGGAAAAAAGGGCCGATGCTTGAAGGGCCGACTGAAACAACCGAGCAGCTTCAATTGTCGGATGGAACGGACAATCCGAATGACATTTCTGGATTCCTTCCTGCAGAAGCTGGACAAGGCCTTGAAGTGATTATTCCGTTATTGCACGGTCCGAACGGAGAAGACGGCACGGTCCAGGGAATGCTTGAAGTGATGAATTTACCTTATGTCGGCAATGGCGTTTTGGCTTCTGCTGCAGGGATGGATAAAGTCGTGATGAAGCAGCTGTTTGAAATTGCGGGATTGAAACAAACGCCTTACGTATATTTTATTCGGCAAGATTGGCAGAAAAACCAAAGTTTTTGGGTAAACAAAGTAGCAGCCGAGCTGAAGTGGCCGGTTTTTGTGAAACCTGCGAATTTGGGCTCGAGTGTTGGCATAAGCAAAGCGGATAATGAACAGGAATTGGTTGCAGCAGTTGAAGAGGCGCTGAAATTCGACCGCAAAATTGTGGTGGAACAAGGCGTTACGGCACGCGAAATCGAAATCGGGGTATTGGGGAATGACATCCCGGAATGTTCGGTAGCCGGGGAGATTAAACCGCTGAAAGCATTTTATGACTACGAAGCGAAGTACAAAGACGGCAATACCGCGATGATTATTCCGGCTGAACTCGATGAAGACGTATACGCAGAACTTGTAGCTGCTGCTAAAAAAGCGTTTAAAATACTGGACTGTTCAGGACTGGTCCGCGCTGATTTTTTTGTCACGGCTTCTAATGAGATTTTGATCAATGAAGTGAATACATTGCCAGGCTTTACTCCGTACAGCATGTTCCCGCTGCTTTGGGAAAATACAGGGCTGCCGTATCCGAAATTGATTGAGCGTTTGATTGCTCTGGCGATTGAGCGGTATGAAGAAAAGCAATTGCTGCAAGTAAAAATAGATTGAGTGGAGAAGTTTAATGAAAAAACCTATAGAACAACTGGCTAAATGGCTGGATATAAAAACGAGTTTAAAAGGAATTGAAGTTACGGGCGTTTCGATCAATACGAGAACGCTGAAGCCAGGAGATTTATTTATCCCGTTTCGCGGAGAAAACGTCAATGGGCATAAATATGTCCGCCAGGCTTTTGAAGCAGGGGCAGCCGCCTCGCTGTGGCAGCGGGATGAGCCGGATCCACCTCAAGATTTGCCTTTGTTAATCGTTGATGATCCGAAAACCGCTTTGCAGGAAATGGCGAGAGCATACCGCAATGAGTTGTCGACGTTGGTGGTGGGCATCACCGGATCAAATGGCAAGACATCAACAAAGGATTTAGTGGCGAGCGTTTTAAAGCCGTATTTCAAAGTACAAAAAACACAAGGCAATTATAATAATGAAATCGGGCTGCCATTGACGATTTTATCGCTTGATGAAGACACCAAGTTTGCAGTGCTGGAAATGGGCATGAGCGGCTTTGGTGAAATTGAATTTTTATCTGAGCTGGCCCGTCCGGATTATGCCATCATCACCAATATCGGCGAAGCCCATATGCAGGATCTTGGCTCCCGCGAAGGAATTGCCAAAGCGAAATTTGAAATTACGGCAGGGCTGGAAAGCCATGGCAAATTATTCTACGATGGCGACGAGCCTTTGCTTGTGCCTTTTGTCGAGAATTTTCCGCAGGCGGTATCATTCGGTTTTGACACCAACAACGAATTGACCGTTACGGATATTAAAGCAACAGAAAATGGCAGCAGTTTCCAAGTGAGCGGCATTATCGATGCAGCGTTCACGATTCCGGTACTCGGAGAACATCAAGTGAAAAATACCTTATCGGCAATTTTGGTCGCTCTTGAAGCCGGCTTGACGGAGGAAGATATCCGCCGGTCGCTGAAAGATGCGGCATTAACCGATATGCGCATGCAAATCGTCCATGCGGAAAGCGGTGCTACATTTATTAACGATGCTTATAATGCAGCCCCTTCTTCAACGAAGGCAGCATTAAACTTTCTTCGTGAAACGACGATGAAAGAAGACAAATGGCTCGTTCTGGGCGATATGCTGGAACTGGGCGAAAACGAACGGGAATATCATGAAACGCTCGAAACATCCATATCGGATAATATCGCAGGCGTCTGCTTGTTCGGTCCACGTATGAAATGGCTCTACGAAAAAATGAAAGACTCCTATCAGGGCGAATTGATATGGAGTGAAAACGAATATGCTCCGATCATCAATTTTTTAAAGAAAAAGATTACAGCGGAGTCGCTTATTCTTGTTAAAGGATCACGCGGCATGGCGCTTGAGCGGGTCATCGAACCTTTTATCAAGCTTTAACAGCCGTTAACTAAACGACAATCAATGGAGGGTTTTTATCTCTGCTGATTGTTGTTTCTTTATATTCTAAAATGAAAGCAGGGGAAGCCGCTTGAAGACAGGAGTTTTATGCATTCACGGCTTTACAGGCGGGCCTTATGAGGTTCAGCCGTTTGCCGACTTTATTGAAAAGCAGACAGATTGGATCGTCAAAGTGCCGACACTTCCGGGACACGGGGAAATCTTGAGCCTCCGGAGAATGAAGGCGGAGCATTGGATGATGGAAGCGGAACTGGCATTGCGGGAATTGAAAAAAGAGGCAGACCGCATCATTATTGTCGGGTTTTCGATGGGCGGGCTGATTGCGATGTATTTGGCGTTGCGCTATAAAGTGGACCGGCTGGTGCTGCTTAGCGCTGCTGCCAAATACATCAGCGCTAAGCAGCTTCTGGAAGAAATCAAAGAAACCATGGCAGATGCAGTGAAAAGGAAGCTTAAAGATAATGAGTTTTTTCAGCAGTATAAATATAAATTGACGCACACGCCTATATTTTCTACAGCTGAATTTCTGAAAGTGCTTAAGACGATCGAACCTTATTACCAGCAAATAAAAGTGCCAGTTTGCATTGTTCAAGGAAGAAAAGATGGGATTGTTCCGGTTTCTTCTGCTGATCACATCTATAACAGTGTAGGTTCTGACGAGAAACACATCATCCATTCCGAGTCGGGCAAGCACTTGATTTGCTACAGTGATGATTGCGACGATTGGTTCATGAAGGTTCTCGGATTTATGAAAAAGGGCGCAGAGTAAACTGATTATTGGAACCTTTGCGTATTGATTGCAAGTACTTGGAAATCATGTTATTCTAATGAAAGCAATGGATACATTTTTGGAACGCTCTTCTCTGTGAAGAGTATTTTTTTGAGCAAAACGGTTTGTTCTACTTATTGGGCATCAAAACCCGCCGATCAGACCGCTCGGCAACGCCCGAGCTTTTTCTGTTCACACATCCCCTCTGACTTAAAACTACAGAGTATGATTTTCGACGTGAAACTTCCTCATAAAGGCTCGACTTTGTCACGATTTCATCTAAAATGTACACCATTTGTAAATAAGATGAAGACAAAAGGAGATTGAAAACATTTGGTAAAATTTTCAGAGTTAAATATTAGCGAAACAACTTTAAAGTCCGTAAAACGTATGGGGTTTGAAGAAGCAACACCGATTCAAGAAGGTACGATCCGTCTAGGTATGGAAGGCAAGGACATTATCGGACAAGCCCAAACGGGAACTGGTAAAACAACTGCATTCGGTATTCCGTTGATTGAAAAAATCGACACTAAAGATGGCAACGTCCAAGGATTGGTTATTGCGCCAACTCGCGAATTAGCAATACAGGTTTCAGAAGAGTTGTACAGACTGGGCCAAGATAAAAACGTGCGCATTCTTTCAGTATACGGTGGCCAAGAAATCAGCCGCCAAATCCGTGCACTTAAAAACCGCCCACAAATCATCGTTGGTACACCAGGACGCCTTTTGGACCATATCAACCGCCGTACGCTTAAATTGGATAATGTAAACACATTGATCCTGGACGAAGCAGACGAAATGTTGAACATGGGCTTCATCGAAGACATCCAAACAATCATGTCAAGTGTTCCTGACACTCGCCAGACATTGTTGTTCTCAGCGACTATGCCGGATGCTATCCGCCGCATCGCAGAGAAATTCATGAAGACTCCAGAAATCGTTAAAATCAAATCAAAAGAAATGACTGTTGAGAATATTGAGCAGTTCTACGTTAAATCGGTAGAGCGCGAAAAATTCGATATCCTTTCACGCCTTTTGAACGTACAACAACCAGAACTTGCAATCATCTTCGGCCGTACAAAACGCCGGGTTGACGAATTGGCACATGCTTTGAATATCCGCGGCTACGTAGCTGAAGGAATTCACGGCGACTTGAGCCAAGCGAAACGTATGTCTGTGTTGAAGCAATTCAAAGCAGGTAAAATCGACATTTTGGTTGCCACTGATGTAGCAGCTCGCGGACTTGATATCTCAGGCGTATCACACGTATACAACTTTGATATTCCACAAGATCCTGAAAGCTATGTCCACCGTATCGGCCGTACTGGCCGTGCAGGTAAAAAAGGAGTTGCAGTCACGTTTGTAACACCACGTGAAATGAGCTACTTGGCCATCGTTGAAAGAACAACTAAGAAAAAAATGGAAGCTTTGATTCCTCCAACTGCTGATGAGGCTGTACTTGGCCAAAAACGCGTTGCAATGGAACAATTGCAAGAAATGACTGAGAAAAACAACTTGGGCGACTACCGCGTATTTGCGAAAGAAATGCTTGAGAAGTTTGACGCTGTCGATTTGATTGCAGCAGCTCTTAAAACAATGACAAAAGAGCCGGAAGATGTACCGGTTTCTATTTCAGAAGAACGCCCGTTGCCATCTCGCGGCGGCGGCGGTTATAAAGGCAAAGGCGGACGCAGCAGTGGAGGCGGCGGTTATAAAGGCAGCCGTTCTACAGGTTCAGGCCGTCCATCTTCAAGTCGTTCAGGTTCAGGGGCTGGCGCTGGCCGTCGACGTGAAGGCGCAGCAAGCAGCACTGGCGGACGTCCAGGACGCACTCGCCGCCACGAATCTTAAGAAAAGCGGAAGTGCCCGTGTAGATTCGACGGGCAGAAGTCGGACCATCGAAACGGCGTGTTTGTGCCGTACAGATGGGTCGGCTTATGACCCTAGAATCTGGGCGCTGCAGCTAGACATTAAGAAAAGCGAAAGCTTAATAACGAAAGGCGGATACGAAACAGGAAACTGTTTTCGTATCCGCCTTTTTTGCTTGGCTGTTATCAGGTACAATTAAGTCAAACGCATTACAGCTTGAATTGTATAGGAAAGCAGGAAACGCGAATGGAGAGAAGCGAATGGAACATCAACCGAAAAACCAGATTTCCAGAAAAGGGCTAACGGTTTGGCGATTGTACGGAACAATCCAAACCGCAATAATTGCTGTTTTTATTATCGGAGTGGGCGTGCTCACTTACTTTTTTGACTGGCCCCAGTGGCTGTATGCCCTTTATGCTGGAATCATTATTGCATTCGGAGTTTTGCTGATTTATTTATTTCCGAAAATCCGCTGGGAGCGCTGGCGCTATGAAGTGCGGGAGCAGGAAATTGAATTGCAGCATGGCTTATTCATCGTAAGGCGAACTTTGGTTCCAATGGTAAGAGTGCAGCATGTTGATACGGAGCAAGGACCGATTTTAAGAAAATACGATTTAGCCGAAATCTCGATCTCCACAGCTGCTACAACGCATATAATTCCTGCACTTGTCACGGCGGAGGCAGATGAATTGAGAGCGAGAATTTCTGTGCTGGCAAGGGTGGCGGAAGATGATGTCTGAAACTTACTACAAATTGCATCCTGTTTCTGCGCTTATTAACTTCGTCAAAGGGCTAAAAGAGCTAATTGTTCCTTTTCTTGTTGTTTTTGGCGTTAATCTTTTCCGGGACGGTGGAATCAGCTCAATGTTCAACCAAGGCTGGCAAGGATTGCTTCCGGTGCTGATTGGGTCGGTGGTACTGGTATTTGTGCTGGTTGCTGGAATAATTAAATGGAAACGTTTTGTGTATTGGTTTGAAGACGGGGAACTGCGCATCGAATACGGATTATTCGTCAAGAAAAAGCGCTATATCCCATTTGACCGGATTCAGAGCCTGAATTATACCGAAGGAATATTCCACCGGCCGCTTGGCTTAGTGAAAGTAAAAGTGGAAACTGCCGGTTCCGGGAAAGCCGGACAGGCAGAAGCGGAATTGACGGCTATTTCCCGGGAAGATGCGGACCGGATCGAGCGGAAAATGGAAGAAGCGAAACGCGGTATTTGGAGAGAAGCCGAGGAAAACCCAGATATAGCGGTTGTGGAAGAACCGCAATTAGAAGAGAAGAAAGAAACCAAGACACTTTACCGGATGACGATGAAAGAACTGCTGGTTCTGGCCACTACGTCGGGCGGAATTGGAGTAGTACTGTCAGCGACAGCTGTCTTCTTTTCCCAGTTTTCCGAGTTGATTCCTTATGATGCAATTTATGAAGAAGTCATGCTGTTCCTGCGATTCGGTTATTTAATAGTGGCCTTAGTGATTTTTATGGGGCTTTTGATTGCCTGGGTTATCTCGGTCATATTAACGATTTTCGCGAACTATCATTTCACGATTCAAACGGATGAAGAACATATCTACCTTACGAGGGGATTGCTTGAGAAAAAGAAAGTTTCCGTACCTTTTAAACGGGTGCAGGGAATAAAAATCTCACAAAATCCTTTGAGGGAATTATTCGGTTATGCGACTGTGACGGTGGAAAGCGCAGGAGGTTCAATTGGGGACAAAGATGAAAAAATCCGGCTGTTTCCGCTCGCAAAAAAATCCGCTATACTGCCGGTGTTGAACGAATTGTTTCCAGAAATGGAATGGGAAGCGGAATTGACAAAAGCTCCAAAACGCAGCGTCCATTTTTATTATCGGCTCGATCTTATTTGGCTCGTGCCCCTCATTGCTGCTATAGGGTACTTTTTCTACCCTTATGGTCTTTTCGCACTGCTAATTTTGCCGATTATCATATTGCTGGGAGTTTGGCAGCACCGGACAGCCAGCTATGCCTTGTCTGGGAAACAATTGACTATGCAATTCCGGGGAATCAGCAAGCACACTTCTTATATGATGAAAAGACGGATACAGGCAGTCGATATCACGCAAAGTTTTTTTCAGCGGCGCAGAAGCCTTGCCTCTATTCAAGCAACCATCAAATCCGGGATGATGGGTGCAGTTGCTCGAATCGACCATATGGAAAAAGAAGATGCCAGCCGAATTTTGGCTTGGTATGAACCATCTGACCAAAAATCCGCCGACCATGAAAAAAGGCAGCCGGAATTGTTTTCCGGCTGACCCTTTCTTTGTGTCTGGAATCCAGCGCTGTTGTTATTTCCTTTTCTTCCAGCTGACAATCCGTTTCGGATGGAAATAGCTGAGTCCAATCAGGAAACCAGTAATCATTCCAGCAATATGCGCGGTTGCATTGACGTTTGGCGTCAGGAAAGTCATGATTATACTGATAACGATAATCGGGAGTATGATTTGTCTAAGCTGAGGGAGTGCCCGGCGTCCATAATACAACAGAGCCGCGAAAGCTCCGAAGATGCCGAAGATTGCTCCGCTCGCGCCGACATGCAAGTAATCCAGCGGCTGCAGAAAATATGTGACAAGCGTACCAAAAAATCCTGACAATACATAAATGGTGATGAACCGGACTTTCCCGGTAAGCCTTTCAAGTTCCGGCCCGAATAAAAATAAAGAAAACATATTAAAGAGCAAGTGCATAATTCCGCCATGCAAAAACATCGGCGTGAAAAACCTCCACCATTCTCCTGCGTTAATCAAAAAATTAGAGCCGACACCAAAACTGAAAATCTGTCCTCCGAGTACCGGAATCCAGGTGAGGATATGCACCAGTAGATTGAGTGCGATCAAAGTCGACACGACAGGATACAACCGTAAATATTGGGAGAAGCTTTCTGTACGAATAAACATTTTGTCACCTCTATTTCATACCTGTTATTATACCTGTTTAGTGTTTGCGATTGAAAGGAGAAACAATTATGATTATTGGAATCGGTTTGGATATAGTTGAACTTCATCGGATCCAGAAGCTTGACAGCCGGTCCTCCAAATTCCGCGAGCGTATTTTAACCGAACGGGAGCTTTCAGAATATGCATTGCTGTCCGAGAAACGGCGAGTGGAATTTCTGGCTGGCCGTTTTGCGGCAAAAGAAGCTTTTTCCAAAGCCAATGGCACTGGCATCGGTGAGTTTTGTTCGTTTGAAGACATTGAAATACGAAAAGATGAAAAAGGCAAGCCGAGCATTTATTTTCGGCAGCAGGAAATTGGACTCGTTTCTATTACACATACAAAAGAATACGCGGCAGCACAAGTTCTTTTGCAATCTTAAAAGTAAGTGGGGATATTAAATGACAGAACATTATCGGCCAACAAAAGCAGTCATTGATTTAGGTGCTATCGAAAAAAACTTGGTTTCTTTTCGCGAACGCAGCAACGGCGCTGAAGTAATAGCAGTAGTAAAAGCGGATGCCTATGGGCACGGGGCAAAAGAAATAGCACAGCGAGCGGTAGAGACAGGTGTCAATTTTTTGGCGGTCGCCACTCCTGATGAAGCACTATACCTCCGGGACCACGGCTTTAAAACAAAAATTTTGGTGATGGGTGCTACTCCAGCAGCCTTTCTTCCAGTCGCACAAAAAGAAGAAATTGAGGTTGCTGCCATTTCACTGGAATGGCTGGCAATGGCAGCCGCTTCTATAGAGCCGGGTCTTCCGCCGTTAAAAATTCATTTGAAAGTCGACACAGGGATGAGACGGGTAGGAGTAGCTACAGAAGAAGCGAAGGAAGCCATTGATTTCATTAAGCGGCAGCCTTTTGAATTTGCCGGCATCTTTACGCATTTTGCTACGGCTGATGAGGAAGTGGGCGAATTATTCCAGCAGCAAGTGCGTGAAATGAAAGCCGTTGTTGAACAAGTGAATGACCCTCATGTAATGGTCCATGTTTCAAATAGCGCAGCGGCGATTATGCATCCGGACTTGGCGTATGATGCTGTGCGGGTGGGCATTTCCCTATATGGCATTGCTCCTTCTCCGTATGTCGAACAAGAAATGCCTTTTCAGCTGTTTCCGGCGCTCAGCTTGGAAACGGAAATTGTTCACGTGAAAAAAGTGAAGGCAGGAGAAACTTTAAGCTACGGTGCAACTTACCGCTGTGAAAAAGACGAATGGATTGCGACGCTTCCCATCGGCTATGCTGATGGCATGCTGCGCGGGCTGCAAGGCCAGGATGTGTTGATCCGCGGGGAACGGATGCCGGTTGTCGGGCGCATATGCATGGATCAGTGCATGGTCCGCCTAAAGGAACAACTGCCAGTCGGAGAAAAAGTGCAGCTGATCGGCCGCCAGGGAAATGAGCAGATCCGCATTGACGAATGGGCAGAGAAACTAGGCACTATCCCATATGAAGTGCCTTGCATTTTGACCAAAAGAATCCCGCGTTTGTACTATTAAACGCTCTGATTCCCAAAAGGCCCTTTTCACCGCACCGCTTCAATGTTAAGATGAAGGGGTGAGAAAAGAGAAGTAGGGTATTATCGGAGGTGTCGGCTGTGTACGAGAAGTCAAAGACAAAAAAAGTGGTAGTAAAACTGCCTAAACAACTGTTATCAGAGTTGACTACTCATTCAGATGAACAAATTCAAGAGCGCGGTGACTATGTTTATGTTTCCACGCAACGGGTAATAAAAAGTGTATACGATTCACATCATATTCGAGAAGCAATGATCAAGGGCTACGTGGAGATGTCACAAATCAATTTATCAATCGCTTGTGAATGTTCTCATGCCGAGTACGAAGCGGAGCACACGACCGTGCGACTTGTAAGCGGAGGGTGACAATTTGATTGTAAAACGTGGTGACGTTTTTTTTGCAGAACTTTCACCGGTTGTCGGGTCTGAGCAAGGAGGGACCCGTCCTGTATTGGTGATTCAAAATGATATAGGGAATCGGTTCAGTCCAACTGTTATCATAGCAGCGATCACTGCGCAGATCCAAAAAGCGAAATTGCCGACTCACGTTGAAATCAATGCTAAAAAATATGGTTTTGAACGTGATTCGGTCATCTTGCTTGAACAATTGCGGACTATTGATAAATCGCGCTTGACTGACAAAATTACCCAGCTTGATGACGAGTTGATGGAAAAAGTAGATGAAGCTCTCGAAATCAGTGTTGGCCTCGTAAAGTTTTAAGCATACATACTCCTAAAACACTTGAAGTGCTTACTTCAAGTGTTTTTTTATTGCTTAAAAGAGAAACTAAGGTGTCAGCCGATAAAATAGATGTGAAAAAAACAGTTTTCCGATACAATAAAGGATAGAGTATATAAAAACCAATACGTAATGTGAGTTTTATGGTGGTACAGGGAGGGTTCTAGAAAATAATGAATAAAAAAATGGCCGGTTATATTCAGGAAAATTCCACGGAAATTATATCGAGATGGCAAGAACTGATGAAGAATGAAAAAGACGAACGTTCTTTTCAAGTGATGCCCACGGATTTGATGAACCAAACAAGCAAGGAATTTGCGGATTTAATGTTATCGAATTTATTGGAGAGCCATCAAGCATACGAAAACCGCTTAAACGATTTTGCGGAAAAAGTGGTGCGCCTCGGCTGGTCCGTTACCTTTGTAACGAAAGCAATCAATCATTTTTCAGAAGTTGTATTCGAAGGAATGGAAGAAAAGGGAATAATCACGAAAGAGAACTTCCGGGATTTCTATAAAGAGTTCAATAACTGGATTATACCGATTCGGGACAGCACCATTGATACATATTCAAAAACATGGGAACGTACTGTCAGCCTGCAGAAAATTGCGCTGCAGGAACTTTCTGCGTCGCTTATTCCTGTATTTGATAAAGTATCCGTTATGCCGCTTGTCGGAACAATTGACACGGAGCGGGCAAAACTAATAATGGAAAATTTGCTTGAAGGTGTTGTAAAACATCGCGCCGAAGTCGTGCTGCTGGATATTACCGGCGTTCCAGTTGTCGATACAATGGTTGCGCATCATATTATTCAGGCGGCAGATGCGGTGCGTTTAGTAGGAGCGAAATGTATGCTGGTTGGAATTCGGCCGGAAATTGCACAAACAATCGTGACACTCGGCATCAACTTAAATGAGTTTACAACTACCAGTACATTGCAGCGTGGAGTAGAACAAGCATTGGCTTGGACAAATCGCCAAATCGTGGAGGTTGAGGAATAATGAATTTTCGAATTCCAATTTTAAAACTGAGGGATACATTAATCGTCTCTATTCAATGGGAGCTGGATGATCAGACTGCAATTCAATTTCAAGAGGATCTGTTGACCAAACTGCACGAAACAAGTGCACGGGGAGTGGTTATTGATTTAACGTCAATCGATTTCATCGATTCATTTATCGCAAAAGTCCTGGGAGACGTCATTAGTATGTCAAGTCTAATGGGAGCGCGGGTGGTTATTACGGGTATCCAACCAGCAGTGGCTATCACTTTAATCGAATTAGGAATTCGGCTTGAAGATGTTATGACAGCACTGGATTTAGAAAATGGTCTGGATAAACTTCAACTGGAATTGGAGGCTTAAAAATGAGCAACCAGTCTTCGGTGGAAATATTGACGGAATGGGATATTGTTGCCGCAAGGCAGCTCGGGCGCAATGTTGCGAAAGAGCTGGGCTTTGGCACAGTAGATCAGGCTCGTATAACTACTGCTATCAGCGAGCTTGCTCGCAATATATACCTTTATGCAGGACAAGGAAGAATTGAAATCCAACAGCTTATGGAAAACGGAGTGAAAGGGATTTTGATTATTGCGGCAGACCAGGGGCCAGGAATTCCAGACATACGAAAAGTTATGGAAGATGGCTTCTCAACTTCAGGCGGATTAGGAGCAGGGCTGCCAGGAGTCAAACGCTTAATGGACGAATTTAAAATTGAAACGATCCCGGGTGAAGGGACGGATATACGAGCTACAAAATGGCTTCGATAGGGGGAGCGAATATGGTCCACAAAATCGAAAATCAATACAAAGAAATACTTAATCAATACATGCAGCGGCAATCGGAACAAAATCTGTATGTTGGCCAAAATTTCAGCCGCCAGCTTATCTCTGAAAATATTTCTCCAGAAGAAGTAATCAGCGTCCATAAAGCGGCGATGCAGGAAATTTATAAGGACCTGCCGGATGTTGTCTGGCACTCCTTTGATTTTCTGATTGAAATGATGATCAATTACGGCTTGGCGCTTCAAGAGCGGCAAAGCCTTTTGCAGCGCCAGGAAGAAATACGGGTGGAAATGGATCTGGCTGCGAATGTCCAGGAAACATTGCTGAAAACAAAGCTGCCTGCCTTGAAAGGGCTGGATATCGGGCTGCTTTCTATTCCTGCGCGTAAAATGAATGGAGACTACATATACTTTATCAGTGATGAAGACGGCCATGCCGGAATAGCGGTTGCCGATGTAATCGGCAAAGGGCTTCCAGCGGCGCTTTGTATGTCTATGGTGAAATTCGGGATGGACAGCCTGAATAATTCTCCTGCCAGTCCAAGGGAAGTGCTAGGGGTTATTAATCGGGTCGTTGAGAAAAGCATTGACGATTCCATGTTTGTTTCTATGTTTTATGGCCGATATGATGCCCGTAGTGCCTCATTGACTTATGGATCTGCGGGTCATGAACCGGCACTTTTGTACCGTGCAAAAACAAAGGAATTTGTTGAGTTATATGCAAAAGGGCTTCTCCTTGGTGTTTCTCCGGCAGCCACTTATGAAGAGCATACGGTTCAGCTTGAAGATAATGACATGGTCATCATGATGACCGATGGAGTAACCGAAGGCCGCACCGATGAAGGATTTATCGAGCGCGATGTGATTTTCGAAATGATCGAAAAGAAAAAAGACGAACCCGCTCAAGCGATTGTCCAATACGTTTATGACGAGCTGGAACGCATGCAAAATGCAGAGTTGCGGGATGATTTTACACTAGTGATTTATAAAAAAGTCTAATCCTAGGTTTAAGAACCGCTTTATGGTGGTATTTAAACTTACGATGGCTTTTTTAAGTTAAACCGAATTAAAGAAAAACGGGGTGTCAAATAGATGAATATTCAAGTGGAACTAGAAGAAACGGACAATAAGTTAAAAGGCTTTATACGCGGGGAAATAGACGCGCATACAGCACCGGTTCTTCGGGAAAAATTAGAAGCATTTCAGAATCAACAAGGCATCAACGCAGAATTGGATCTTTCTGACGTTAACTATATGGATAGTACAGGATTGGGAGTTTTTGTGGCATTCTATAAATCAGTAAATGCCAAAGGCGGCCATGTAAAGCTGACAGGGCTCTCGTCTCGTTTAAAACGATTATTCGACATAACTGGTTTGGGCGAAATTATGGACATCGAATCAGTTGGAAAAGGTGGTAATTGATATGCGTCCTTTCGATTATGTTGAAATGAGGGTACCTGCTAAATCACAATATGTAGGAGTTGCGCGCTTGACGATCTCTGGTTTGGCGAGCCGTATAGGTTTTACATTTGATGATATCGAAGATTTGAAAATCGCTTCAAGTGAAGCAGTAACAAATGCTGTTCAGCATGCTTATTCAGAAGGCGAAGAAGGCGAAGTTGTCATTGGATGTGCCCTATATGGAGACAAAATTGAGATAATGGTTGCCGATCACGGGCAAAGCTTTGATTTTGAGGAAACAAAAGCGAAGGTAGGTCCTTATCATGACCAGGAAGAAGGCGCTTTTCTTCGTGAAGGAGGTCTTGGCCTGTACTTAATCGAAACCTTAATGGATGAAGTAAAAGTCCATCATCAGGAAGGCGTTACAGTCTTCATGACAAAGTATGTTGGAGGAGAGCAGGTGGAAGAGGATGTCGAAACGATCTCATCCTAATCAGCCAACTAAAGAGCAGGTGCTTGAGTGGATCGAGGCTTACCAGAAAAACGAAGATGAAGAAGCCCAAACAATGCTAGTGATGAATTACAAACGGCTTGTCGAATCTATTGCACGTAAATATTCGAATGGTAAATCTTACCATGAAGATATTGCGCAAGTGGGCATGCTAGGGCTTCTTGGAGCTATTCGGCGTTATGATCCCTCTTTCGGCAGAAGTTTTGAAGCATTTGCGGTACCCACCATTATTGGAGAAATTAAACGTTTTCTTCGGGATAAAACATGGGCAATCCATGTTCCTCGCCGAATCAAAGAATTGGGACCACGAATTAAATCAACCGTTGAAGTGTTAACACGTGAACTGCAACGTTCGCCACAAGTCTGGGAAATCGCTGAGTATCTGGATGTTGATGAAGACGACGTACTAGAAGCAATGGAAATGGGCAAAAGTTATCAAGCTTTATCCATGGACCATTCACTGGAAGCCGATTCTGACGGCAGTACAGTGACTTTATTTGACGTTGTAGGCCAAGAAGACGATGGATACGAAAAAGCGGATCAGCGCATGCTTGTAGCGAATGCGATGAATGTGCTTTCTGAACGGGAAAAGCAGATCATTCAGTATACCTACATAGAGCAGCTGAGCCAAAAAGAAACCGGGGACAAACTCGGAATTTCTCAAATGCACGTCTCCCGCTTGCAGCGCAAAGCAATCAAGAAACTTCAAGAAGCTATTTTGGCAGCTGGCGGAGTGTCGTAGTGAAAAAAATACAGCATAGTTTTGTTGATGCTTTTATTTTCAATGAAGCAAAAAAAGGAAATTATGAATCTGGCGATAGTTACCATACCGTATTGACAGATGATTATTTCATTTGCTCCATAGCCGATGGTCTGGGCAATGGTCCTGTGGCGCGGGAATCTTCACAGGTCATTCCTCAAATTCTGGAAGAATATCACCATGAAACAATTGATGAACTGATGAAGCGGTTCAATGATTTAATGGTCCAAAAACGCGGAGCAGCTGTAGCTATTTTTAAAGTGGATTTTAAGAAAAAAACACTCGAATACAGCTGCGTTGGAAACATCCGGTTCTATTTATACCGGAAAGGAACAGACGAAATGATTTATCCATTGCCTGTAATGGGCTATTTATCTGGACGTCCGCAAAAACTGCGAACTCAACTTTACACTTATGTGGAAGATGATTTGTTCCTGATCCATTCAGATGGAGTGGAACTGCGAAATCCGAAAGTAATGATGCGCCAAGCTGGAATTCCCGAACGTTTATATTATGATATTTTGCGTTCGATTCAAACCGGAGATGACGCAACGTTTATAGCTGGAAGCCTGCTCAAATGAGTCGGCTTCTTTTTTTTGTCTTCTTTTATCGTTAAAAGCCTTTCATAAATCCGATAAAATTTACTTAAAATTCTGACAAAATAGAGTGTTTTTACTTCTATATATTGAAAGCGCTTTCTCATAAACTTCTATATATCAACGAATCTCGGATATGGCCGACGCAACATGGCTCATTGTCCGCAGGCGCTTGCAACTGCAAAAAAACTTTAGGGAAATGGAGAGGGCAATGGGCGAGTTGGAGACGGGAAAACGCTGTAAAGGAGGGCGGGAATGGGACGATTAGAAGGAAAAATTGCCATTATAACAGGAGCTGGAAATGGCCAAGGCCAGTATGAAGCGGAATTATTCGCTAAAGAAGGAGCGAAAGTGGTCGTGACAGATATCGACTACGAAGCAGCCCAGCTCACCGCATCGGCGATTAAACAAGAAAATGGCCAGGCGTTTGCCCTGCAGCACAACATAGCCAGTGAAGAAAATTGGAAGAGTGTCATTTCAAAAACTCTTGAAGAGTATGGCCGAATTGATATTTTGGTGAACAATGCCGGCATTCACGCTGAGACAAAAATGGCCGATATTTCATTGGGTGAGTGGAACAGTATGCTCAACGTCAACCTTACCGGAACGTTTTTAGGGATTCAAGAAGTTATTTCCCCTATGAAAGAAAACGGAGGAGGTTCTATTGTCAATATTGCTTCTATTGCAGCATTAAGAGGAGGGAGTTTTGCCCACTACAGTGCAGCGAAAGGAGGGATTCGCTCTTTAGGCAGGACGGCGGCCATTGAATATGCGGAAGACAAAATTAGAGTCAATACCGTATTTCCTGGGTTGATTGCCACGGATTTAGTGAAAGAAGCGCTAGAAAACGAACATACCCGCAAAAACCTGTTTGATCAATTGCCGATGAAACGGATTGGGGAAATTGAAGATGTGGCATATGGAGTGTTGTATTTAGCGTCTGATGAGTCGGGATTTGTCACGGGATCGGAACTTGTTATTGACGGTGGCACAATGGCCGGCGCGAAACTAATCGAATAATCGAGGAGGATTGATGGAGATGGGTTTATTAAAAAAAGGGATTAAGTACGAAACAAAACTGGTTATGCTCTTTTTCGTAGCTTGGGGCTTTTTGTATTTGGATAGACAAGCCATATCGATGTTAATGCCAATGATCATTGAAGATATTGCACTCAATAATACTAAAATTGGTCAAATCAATATGTGGCAAACAATTGGTTTCGCTATTTCTGCACCGATTTTTGCCGTACTTTCAGACCGGTTGGGGCATAAGAAGCAAATCTTGTTTTGGGCCACACTTGTCACTTCAATTCTTGCCCTGATTACCATGTTCGCAGGTTCTTTCAACTATTTGCTGATCGTACGGACTTTGCTTGGGGCAAGTGAAGGGATTATCCTTCCAATCTCGATCTCGATGTTGGCTGCAGTTTCACGTCCGACTACTCTTGGCAGAAATATGGGGCTCGTCTATGCAGGGGCAGCGGTGATCGGTGTCGCTATTGGGCCGGTTGTCGTTACGCAATTAGGTGAACTGTTTGACTGGCGCTATGCATTCTTATTTGTCAGCGTGCCTAGTTTTATCGCTGCCTTATTAATGCTGAAAGTCGTCAAAGAAGTTGAGGTTTCTCCAAATGCTGTTGCAGGAACAAGCGCAGTAACAGTCAGCACCATTTTAAGCGGCTTGAAAAACAGAAATATCCTGATCTGTACACTCATCAGTGTTTTCTGCATGGGTGCCATGTGGACATTCAACTCGTTCCTGCCGCTTTACTTGACTCAAATCAGCATGTTATCCATTACGCAAATGGGAATTGTCTTCTCATTATTCGGTTTGCTGACAATCATGTGGCAAATTTTCATCCCTTATTCTTCCGACAAAATCGGCAGAAAACCGGCAATGACAGGATACTTGGCAATGGCGATGGTCACGCCGCTCGTACTTTTCCTTTTCCCGAATTCAGCTGCAAGCTTAGTGATTTTGGTGCTGTTTGGTGGAATTATCCTGGCAATGAATACCATCTACCAAAGCATCATTCCGGTAGAAAGCGTTTCTCCTCTGGTCATGGCTTCTGCTAATGCGCTCATTATGGGGGTCGGGGAATTGATTGGTGCTTTCTCGATTGGATTCTCAGGAGTCTTAGCAGATGCGTATAGCCTGACAGCAGTTATGCTCGTCGTTCCGATTTCTTACTTTATCGCTTTCCTGATTTCTTTCGGCTTGATCGAAACCTTAAGAACGAAATCAGTTGCTAAAGAACAAGCTTTGGTAAAAGCAACTCCAGAAGCGTAAGTTTCTCAAATTGAAAAGAGATTGCTGATTCTCCAATGGCAATCTCTTTTTTTACAGTACAGAAAGAGGTGGATGCATTGAAGCGTTTAAAAGATAAAACGGCAATTGTTACAGGGAGCACATCCGGGATAGGGGAAGCGACAGCCAGGCTGTTTGCGGAAGAAGGCGCCAAAGTGATAATTGCGGGGCGCAGACGGGAAAAAGGAGAACAAATAGCAGTCGAAATCCGGAAAGACGGCGGGGAAGCCATCTTTATCCAAGCAGACATGACGCAAGAGGAAGACATCCAAAAGCTTGTTAATTCTTCTATTGAGGCTTTTGGAAAAATAGACATCCTCGTGAATAACGCAGGCCGGATCATCGAAAAGCCTTTTATTGAACTGACGCGTGAAGACTGGGATCAATTTGTCGCACTTGATGCATTTTCTTATTTTAGAATGATGCAGCTTGTGCTGCCCCATATGGAGAGGCAAGGGTCCGGGAATATTGTCAACGTGACTTCGCTTGCAGCAATCAGCGTCATGCCGACGCACGCTTTATACAGCTTTGTTAAAGCAGGGATTACGCATATGTCAAAAGTGGTGGCAGCAGAATACGCGGATAAAGGAATTCGCGTGAACTGTTTGTTGCCTGGAGTGGTCTACACAGAAATGATTGCAGATAACCCGAATACGCCGCATATGGAAAAAATCATTCCGATGGGCCGGATGTCGACTTCAGAAGAACAAGCGAAATCGATTTTGTTTTTAGCATCTGAAGATTCTTCCTATATGACGGGCACTTCGATGGTGGCAGATGGAGGCATCCGCGGAATTTAATTAACTAAGGGGGACAAAGGGATGTTTTTAAAAGATCAAGTAGCGTTAATCACCGGTGGAGCAAAAGGGATGGGAGAAGCGACGGCCAAACTATTTGCGAAAGAAGGCGCAAAAATTGTCATTGCAGATTTGGATATTGATTCAGCAAAAAAAGTAGCGGCAACCATCAATCATTCCGGCGGCACAGCCCGCACCTACAACAAAGTCGACGTGACCGACAAAAACACGATTAAGCAAACGATTGAAGCGGCGATTGAGGAATTCGGCAAGATCGATATTCTCGTCAATTGTGCAGGCGGTACGATTGGCGGCGGCAACGGCAATACGGAAAACTTGGATATGGAAGACTGGGAAAAAACAATGCAGCTGAATTTGAACGGTACGCTTTATCCGATTCTTGAAGTATTGCCTTATATGAAGAAACAAGGGTTTGGACGGATTGTTAATTTTTCATCGATGGGTGCCTTCGATGCCTATACAGTCGTTCTTCACTATCACGCTGCCAAAGGAGCGGTGGAAAGTTTAACGCATAACTTGGCATTTGAACTAGCTCCGGCCGGAATAAATGTAAATGTCATTTCGCCTGGCCCTATTATGACGCCGTTTTGGGAAGAACTTCTTCCGGCGGGAGATGCCAGAGACCGGTTTTTCCGAGATTTATCGGCAAAAGAAGTACCGATGAAACGGATGGGAACCGCTGAAGATATCGCCGGTGTCTGCTTGTTTTTATCCTCCAGCCTCTCGAACTTCGTCACTGGCCAGAAAATTTATGTGGGAGGCGGAATGGGCAATATTCTGTCCCATAACTCGACCTTCCTGATGACCGGTGAGAATTTAATCGTAAATAAATAACTGGGAATGCTTAAAGTGAATGAAGCAGGAGGGAGCCAGCTCAAATAAGTTGGCTTCTTTTTTCTGTGTTAAAATAAAGAGGAAACGAAGGGAAGTGTCATTATGGAAATGCAGCAAATTCATGCGTTGATCGCCAAAGAAACGGGTGTAAGGCCGAATCAGGTTGGTCAAGTTATCGCTTTAATCGAGGATGGCAATACGGTTCCATTTATTGCGCGTTACCGGAAAGAAGCCACGGGGTCGCTCGATGAAGTACAGATAAAAGCCATCGATGACCGCTATACATATATCCAGAATTTAGAGCAGCGGAAAATAGAAGTGATCCGTTCCATTACGGAACAAGAAAAAATGACCGAAGAGCTGGAAAAGGAAATTATGGGCGCTACGGTTTTGCAGCGTGTAGAGGACTTATACCGTCCTTATAAACAAAAACGCCGGACCAAAGCGACGATTGCCAAAGAAAAAGGACTGCAGCCGCTTGCCGATTGGCTGATGGAATTCCACAAAGAAAACCCGCTGGCAAAAGCGGAAGCGTTTATCAATGAAGAAGCCGGGATCCCGACAGCGGAAGAAGCGATCCAAGGCGCGCAGGATATCCTCGCTGAATTATTTGCAGATGATCCGGATATCCGGGAAAAGGTTCGTTACATGACCCGTAAAAACGGCGCCATCGCCACCGCCGCCAAAAAGAACCACGAAGACGAAAAACAAGTCTTTGAAATGTATTACGAATACGAAGAGGCAATCCAGAAAATTGTGCCTCACCGAATTTTAGCGATTAACCGCGGAGAGAAAGAAGACGTCTTGAAAGTGTCGATCAATCCGCCAATTGACCGCATTTTAACTTTGATGAAAAACAAATGGGTCAAAGCAACTTCAGAAACGGGCGAGATTGTAGCGGCTGCTATTGAAGACAGTTATAAACGACTGATCCAGCCGTCAGTCGAGCGTGAAATTAGAACAGAGCTGAGCGAAAAAGGGGAAACACAAGCCATTCACATTTTCTCGGAGAACTTGCGCAACCTGTTATTGCAGCCGCCGATGAAAAACAAAATGGTGCTGGGTGTAGACCCGGCATACCGCACCGGCTGCAAACTGGCAGTGATCAATGAAACCGGAAAATTGTTGGAAGTAGCTGTTATTTATCCGCATGCTCCTAAAAACGATCAAGCCGGAGCAAAAAAAGTGATGAAGCAGCTCGTTGCGAAATACTCGATTGAAATCATGGCCATTGGAAACGGGACGGCTTCCAGAGAAACCGAGCAGTTTGTTGCCGACTTCATTTCTGAAAGCGATCAGGACATTTCCTATGTCATCGTCAATGAAGCGGGAGCGAGTGTATATTCCGCATCTGACATTGCCCGTGCGGAATTCCCAGACCTGCAAGTGGAAGAGCGGAGTGCCGCTTCGATTGCGAGACGCCTGCAAGACCCTTTATCGGAATTAGTGAAAATTGATCCGAAAGCTGTGGGGGTAGGACAGTACCAGCATGACGTGTCACAGAAAAAATTAGCGGACCAGCTAACGTTTGTTGTTGAAACGGCAGTTAACCAAGTTGGAGTTAACGTGAACTCGGCATCTGCTTCTTTATTGCAGTATGTGGCAGGATTAAGCAAGACAGTAGCAGAAAATGTCATCAAAGTGCGCGATGAGAACGGGCGGTTTACTTCCCGGGCGCAGCTGAAAAAAATTCCGCGGCTTGGCGCAAAAACCTATGAACAAGCTATTGGGTTCCTGCGGATTCCAGAAGGCAAAAACCCGCTGGATGCAACCGGCATCCATCCGGAAAGCTATGCTGTCGCAGAAAAGCTATTGAATTTGGTCGGAGCGGATAAAAAAGACGTCGGCAAACCCGGAGTGGCGGAGAAACTGGAAGCTCTTTCGCTTTCAGAGTTGAGTGGACAATGGGATGTCGGTGAAGTGACGCTGAAAGATATTGTCGATGCGCTGAAAAAGCCGAACCGTGATCCGCGTGATGAATTCCCGCAGCCGTTATTGAAGAATGACATTTTGAAGATGGAAGACTTGATGCCGGGCATGGAAATGCAAGGGACGGTCCGTAATGTCGTAGACTTTGGGGCATTTGTGGACATTGGCGTGAAGCAAGACGGGCTCGTCCATATCTCGAAATTGAAAAAAGGCTTTGTGAAACATCCACTGGAAGTTGTAGCGGTCGGAGACATCGTTACCGCGTGGGTGGAAAAAGTCGAGAAAGACAAAGGGCGCATTGCATTAACCATGCTGCCGCCAAAAGAACAAATCGAATAGGGTTAAGAAATGCCCATGCACAGACAGCCGCTTCTTGTTAAAATAGAAGCGGCTGTTTTTAATTGAGAAAAGAAATAGGTGAGTGACGATGACCAATAAAGAACTGACAGAACTGATAAAAGAAATCTCCCATTCAGTATTCCATAAACCGTTTCGCCATGAAGGGATTTTCAATGCGCGTTTACGAACGACAGGCGGGAGATATCTGTTGCGGTCGCACAACATTGAAATCAACCCTAAGTCATATGAAAAATTCGGTTTCTCAGAACTTGAGGGAATCATTAAACATGAATTATGCCATTACCATTTACATATAGAAGGAAAAGGCTATAAACACCGGGATGCCGATTTCAGAATGCTGCTGAAAGAAACCGGTTCTCCGCGCTTCTGTTCTTCAGTAGAGCCAAGATCAGAAAGAAAGCCGGCTAAACGCTATGTTTACGAATGTGTGGCATGCAATGCGAATTACATGCGGAAGATCCGAATGAATGTGGAAAGATATCGCTGTGGACGGTGTTCCGGAAAGCTTTCTCTGAAATAATAAAAAGAAATGCAAATAAGTGTTGACGTTTCCTTAATACCTCTCTATAATAGAAAAAGTCGACAAGTACTTAAACAGTGCTTGAAACACTATTCCGAAGTAGCTCAGTGGTAGAGCACCGCACTGTTAATGCGATGGTCGTAGGTTCGAGTCCTACCTTCGGAGCCATTAAGGCCCCTTGGTCAAGCGGTTAAGACACCGCCCTTTCACGGCGGTAACACGGGTTCGAATCCCGTAGGGGTCACCAATCATTTTAAAAGAAATAGAGTAATATTGTTATTTTAAAATACATACTTAAAGAGTTTCTTACATATCTTAAAAGTAAATGATATTGTCGCGGGGTAGAGCAGTTCGGTAGCTCGTCGGGCTCATAACCCGGAGGTCGCAGGTTCAAATCCTGCCCCCGCAACCAAAATGGTCCCGTGGTGTAGCGGTTAACATGCCTGCCTGTCACGCAGGAGATCGCCGGTTCGATCCCGGTCGGGACCGCCATTTTATTGGGGTATAGCCAAGCGGTAAGGCAACGGGTTTTGATCCCGTCATGCCCTGGTTCGAATCCAGGTACCCCAGCCATTTTTATTCCGATCTAATTGAAGACAACGCAATAATTATTTAAAAGGAAAATCGTAAAAAGATATTGACATTAGAGTGTCGAAGTTCTATAATAGAATTTGTCCCTAAAATAATTTATGCGGTCGTGGCGGAATGGCAGACGCGCTAGGTTGAGGGCCTAGTGGGAGAAATCCCGTGGAAGTTCGACTCTTCTCGGCCGCACCATACGCAATGCGCCCGTAGCTCAATTGGATAGAGCGTCTGACTACGGATCAGAAGGTTGTGGATTCGACTTCTGCCGGGCGCGCCATATTTTTTCTTTCTAACTTTTATATGCGGGTGTAGTTTAGTGGTAAAACCTCAGCCTTCCAAGCTGATGATGAGGGTTCGATTCCCTTCACCCGCTCCAAAATTCTTAAAACCTGAACCTTGAAAACTGAACAGCAAAACGTCAAAAAAAATTGTTGAAGCGCCTTGGCGTGACAACGAATTTTCTGCGAGGATCGTCGCAAAGCGATCCGCGCAACTTTACTGATCAGCGCAAGCAGATCAAAGCGACTCGCGCATTCTTCGGAATGGCGAGACGCCAGCAGAACATTGAGCAATCAATTTCTTCTATAATGGAGAGTTTGATCCTGGCTCAGGACGAACGCTGGCGGCGTGCCTAATACATGCAAGTCGAGCGGAAAATTTGGAGCTTGCTCCAAGTTTTCAGCGGCGGACGGGTGAGTAACACGTGGGCAACCTGCCCTGCAGTTCGGGATAACTCCGGGAAACCGGGGCTAATACCGGATAGGTTCGGCTCCCGCCTGGGAGCCGACGGAAAGACGGCTCACGCTGTCGCTGCTGGATGGGCCCGCGGCGCATTAGCTAGTTGGGGGGGTAACGGCCTCCCAAGGCCACGATGCGTAGCCGACCTGAGAGGGTGATCGGCCACACTGGGACTGAGACACGGCCCAGACTCCTACGGGAGGCAGCAGTAGGGAATCTTCCGCAATGGACGCAAGTCTGACGGAGCAACGCCGCGTGAGTGATGAAGGTTTTCGGATCGTAAAACTCTGTTGTAAGGGAAGAAACCGTGCCGGAGTAACTGCCGGCACCTTGACGGTACCTTACCAGAAAGCCACGGCTAACTACGTGCCAGCAGCCGCGGTAATACGTAGGTGGCAAGCGTTGTCCGGAATTATTGGGCGTAAAGCGCGCGCAGGCGGTCCTTTAAGTCCGATGTGAAAGCCCACGGCTCAACCGTGGAGGGTCATTGGAAACTGGGGGACTTGAGTGCAGAAGAGGAAAGTGGAATTCCATGTGTAGCGGTGAAATGCGTAGAGATGTGGAGGAACACCAGTGGCGAAGGCGACTTTCTGGTCTGTAACTGACGCTGAGGCGCGAAAGCGTGGGGAGCAAACAGGATTAGATACCCTGGTAGTCCACGCCGTAAACGATGAGTGCTAAGTGTTAGGGGGTTTCCGCCCCTTAGTGCTGCAGCTAACGCATTAAGCACTCCGCCTGGGGAGTACGGCCGCAAGGCTGAAACTCAAAGGAATTGACGGGGGCCCGCACAAGCGGTGGAGCATGTGGTTTAATTCGAAGCAACGCGAAGAACCTTACCAGGTCTTGACATCCCGCTGCCCGCCTTGGAGACAAGGCTTTCCCTTCGGGGACAGCGGTGACAGGTGGTGCATGGTTGTCGTCAGCTCGTGTCGTGAGATGTTGGGTTAAGTCCCGCAACGAGCGCAACCCTTGATCTTAGTTGCCAGCATTCAGTTGGGCACTCTAAGGTGACTGCCGGTGACAAACCGGAGGAAGGTGGGGATGACGTCAAATCATCATGCCCCTTATGACCTGGGCTACACACGTGCTACAATGGACGGTACAAAGGGTCGCCAACCCGCGAGGGGGAGCCAATCCCAGAAAACCGTTCTCAGTTCGGATTGCAGGCTGCAACTCGCCTGCATGAAGCCGGAATCGCTAGTAATCGTGGATCAGCATGCCACGGTGAATACGTTCCCGGGCCTTGTACACACCGCCCGTCACACCACGAGAGTTTGTAACACCCGAAGTCGGTGAGGTAACCCCTTGTGGGAGCCAGCCGCCGAAGGTGGGACAGATGATTGGGGTGAAGTCGTAACAAGGTAGCCGTATCGGAAGGTGCGGCTGGATCACCTCCTTTCTAAGGATTCTTTCGGAACGGAACCTGCCGGTTCCGGTTGACGTTTTGCGTTCGGTTTTGAAGGTTCACACCTTGGCAGCGATGCCTTTTTTTGTGACTTTCAACAACTTGTTCTTTGAAAACTGGATATGACGACATTGAAACAAACGAAACAAGCAACACAAGTGATGAGACCGAGTGATCGGTCGACTTTCTAGGTAACCAACTTGGTTAAGTTAGAAAGGGCGCACGGTGGATGCCTTGGCACTAGGAGCCGAAGAAGGACGGCACTAACACCGATATGCTCCGGGGAGCTGTAAGTGAGCATTGATCCGGAGATTTCCGAATGGGGGAACCCCCTGCCCGTAATGGGGCAGGATCCATGTGTGAATTCATAGCACATGAGAAGGCAGACCCAGGGAACTGAAACATCTAAGTACCTGGAGGAACAGAAAGCAAATGCGATTCCCTGAGTAGCGGCGAGCGAAACGGGAACAGCCCAAACCAAGAGGCTTGCCTCTTGGGGTTGTAGGACACTCAATACGGAGTTACAAAAGCACGCGTTAGGCGAAGCGACCTGGAACGGTCCGCGACACTGGGTAACAGCCCCGTAGCCGAAAAGGCGTGCCCTCCTGAGTGGATCCTGAGTACGGCGGAACACGTGAAATTCCGTCGGAATCCGGGAGGACCATCTCCCAAGGCTAAATACTCCCTAGTGACCGATAGTGAACCAGTACCGTGAGGGAAAGGTGAAAAGCACCCCGGAAGGGGAGTGAAACAGATCCTGAAACCGTGTGCCTACAACTAGTCAAAGCCCGTTCATGGGTGATGGCGTGCCTTTTGTAGAATGAACCGGCGAGTTACGATTGCATGCAAGGTTAAGATGAGAAGTCGGAGCCGCAGCGAAAGCGAGTCTGAACAGGGCGAATGAGTATGCAGTTGTAGACCCGAAACCAGGTGATCTACCCATGTCCAGGGTGAAGGTAAGGTAACACTTACTGGAGGCCCGAACCCACGCACGTTGAAAAGTGCGGGGATGAGGTGTGGGTAGCGGAGAAATTCCAATCGAACCTGGAGATAGCTGGTTCTCTCCGAAATAGCTTTAGGGCTAGCCTCAAGATTGAGAATCCTGGAGGTAGAGCACTGTTTGGACTAGGGGCCCATCCCGGGTTACCGAATTCAGACAAACTCCGAATGCCAGTGATTTATGCTTGGGAGTCAGACTGCGAGTGATAAGATCCGTAGTCAAGAGGGAAACAGCCCAGACCACCAGCTAAGGTCCCCAAATATCCGTTAAGTGGAAAAGGATGTGGCGTTGCTTAGACAACCAGGATGTTGGCTTAGAAGCAGCCATCATTTAAAGAGTGCGTAATAGCTCACTGGTCGAGTGACACTGCGCCGAAAATGTACCGGGGCTAAACGGATTACCGAAGCTGTGGATGGACATCAACGATGTCCGTGGTAGGAGAGCGTTCTAAGGGCGTTGAAGCGGAACCGGAAGGATTCGTGGAGCGCTTAGAAGTGAGAATGCCGGTATGAGTAACGAAAGACGGGTGAGAATCCCGTCCACCGAATGCCCAAGGTTTCCTGAGGAAGGCTCGTCCGCTCAGGGTCAGTCGGGACCTAAGTCGAGGCCGATAGGCGTAGACGATGGACAACAGGTTGATATTCCTGTACCACCTCCCCGCCGTTTGAGCAATGGGGGGACGCAGAAGGATAAGGCGAGCGCGCCGTTGGTTGAGCGCGTCCAAGCCGTGAGGCGGGAAATGAGGCAAATCCCATTTCCATAACGTTGAGCGGTGACGGCAAGGGGCGTATGCCCTGGAGTCCCTGATTTCACACTGCCAAGAAAAGCCTCTAGCGAGGCGGGAGGTGCCCGTACCGCAAACCGACACAGGTAGGCGAGAAGAGAATTCTAAGGTGAGCGAGTGAACTCTCGTTAAGGAACTCGGCAAAATGACCCCGTAACTTCGGGAGAAGGGGTGCTCTGGTAGGGTGTTACAGCCCGAGAGAGCCGCAGTGAATAGGCCCAGGCGACTGTTTAGCAAAAACACAGGTCTCTGCCAAACCGTAAGGTGACGTATAGGGGCTGACGCCTGCCCGGTGCTGGAAGGTTAAGGGGAGTGCTTAGCGCAAGCGAAGGTGCGAACTGAAGCCCCAGTAAACGGCGGCCGTAACTATAACGGTCCTAAGGTAGCGAAATTCCTTGTCGGGTAAGTTCCGACCCGCACGAAAGGCGTAACGATCTGGGCACTGTCTCAACGAGAGACTCGGTGAAATTATAGTACCTGTGAAGATGCAGGTTACCCGCGACAGGACGGAAAGACCCCGTGGAGCTTTACTGTAGCCTGATATTGACTTTTGGTGCAACTTGTACAGGATAGGTAGGAGCCTTTGAGCCCGGAGCGCCAGCTTCGGGGGAGGCGTCGGTGGGATACTACCCTGGTTGTATTGAAATTCTAACCCGCACCCCTGATCGGGGTGGGAGACAGTGTCAGGCGGGCAGTTTGACTGGGGCGGTCGCCTCCTAAAGAGTAACGGAGGCGCCCAAAGGTTCCCTCAGAATGGTTGGAAATCATTCGCAGAGTGTAAAGGCACAAGGGAGCTTGACTGCGAGACGGACAGGTCGAGCAGGGTCGAAAGACGGGCTTAGTGATCCGGTGGTTCCGCATGGAAGGGCCATCGCTCAACGGATAAAAGCTACCCCGGGGATAACAGGCTTATCTCCCCCAAGAGTCCACATCGACGGGGAGGTTTGGCACCTCGATGTCGGCTCATCGCATCCTGGGGCTGTAGTCGGTCCCAAGGGTTGGGCTGTTCGCCCATTAAAGCGGTACGCGAGCTGGGTTCAGAACGTCGTGAGACAGTTCGGTCCCTATCCGTCGCGGGCGCAGGAAATTTGAGAGGAGCTGTCCTTAGTACGAGAGGACCGGGATGGACACACCGCTGGTGTACCAGTTGTTCCGCCAGGGGCATCGCTGGGTAGCTATGTGTGGCCGGGATAAGTGCTGAAAGCATCTAAGCACGAAGCCCCCCTCAAGATGAGATTTCCCATTGCGCAAGCAAGTAAGATCCCTCAAAGACGATGAGGTAGATAGGTTCGGGGTGGAAGCGCGGCGACGCGTGCAGCTGACGAATACTAATCGATCGAGGACTTAACCAAATACGTTTTTTCAATGTCGCATATCCGGTTTTGAGGGCGCAAGCACTCCTAAAAAAAGAGTCCAGTGACGATGGCAAAGAGGCCACACCCGTTCCCATCCCGAACACGGCAGTTAAGCTCTTTTGCGCCAATGGTAGTTGGGGGTTTCCCCCTGTGAGAGTAGGACGTCGCTGGTCTGTTTTTTTTTTGGTCCCGTGGTGTAGCGGTTAACATGCCTGCCTGTCACGCAGGAGATCGCCGGTTCGATCCCGGTCGGGACCGTTATTTTTAAGGTAAACACAGCGATCTCGCTGTGTTTATTTTTTTTGTTTTAAATAGAAAAATGATAAAAAAAGCCAGTGCTTCTTTTCTTAAAAGCGCTTCTGAAGGAATATATTTTGATTTACTGCTATTTCTTCGCTAAACTATGTTAAGACTCAAACGAGGTGGCCTATAATGATTTATACAATAGAAGTTAATTCTCCTGAAGAAACTGAAGAATTTGCGGCTAAACTTGCGGGCTTTTTAAAACCGCAGGATCTTTTGACGCTTGAAGGAGATCTGGGAGCTGGAAAAACTACATTCACAAAAGGGCTGGCCAAAGGGCTTGGCATAGAGCGGATGGTAAACAGCCCGACGTTTACTATTTTGAAGCAGTACGAAGGGGATCTGGATTTAAACCATTTTGATGTGTACCGGTTAGAAAATAGCGATGAAGACATTGGCTTTGATGAACTGTTTGAAAGCCAGGCGGTTTCTGTTATCGAATGGGCTAAATTCATCGAAGAATACCTTCCAAATGAACGTTTGGAAATCAACATTATCCGGAAGTCGGAAGAAAGCCGAATCATTGAGCTTCGACCGATTGGACCACGATATGAAATTTTGTGCAAGGAGCTAAATTTATCATGATTTATTTAGGAATTGATACCTCGAATTCTCCATTGGCAATTGCGCTGATGTCAGATGATACCGTTCTAATAGAAGAAACCACTAATTTAAAAATCAATCATTCTTTGACGGCGATGCCCGCTATTGAAGAAATGATGAAAAAAGCGAAAATTACCCCAAAAGATTTGACGCATATTGCAGTGGCAGAAGGCCCTGGTTCATATACTGGAGTCCGGATCGGTTTGACGATTGCTAAAACACTTGCATGGTCACTGAAAATTCCGCTTCACCTGGTCTCGAGCTTAAAAGTTCTGGCAGCAAATGGACAACATTTTGACGGCTTGATTTGCCCAATTATGGATGCCCGCAGAGGTACGGTCTTTACTGGTCTTTACGCTGGGCATAGTCTGGAGTCAGTGATTGAAGATCAGCACAGTGATTTGAAAGAGTTTTTGGAGAAAGTCAAAATACTCAACAAACCGGTTTTATTCACCGGAATTGATATTGCGGTACATGAAGGGGTTATTCGTGAAGCTATGGGCGATCTGGCTCTTTTCAGCGCCCCTCAGAACCGGTTGCCGCGCGCTGTGAACTTGATCATGCTGGCAAAGGATGTAGCGGCAGAGGATGTCCATCATGCGGTTCCTGAATACCAGCGCATTACAGAAGCAGAAGCCAATTATATTAAAAGCCAAGAAGGCCAAGTGTCATGAGCACCGATGTAATATTTCGCAAAATGACGGTAAAAGATATTGATGAAGTATACGAAATTGAAAAATTGTCTTTTACTTTACCTTGGACGAAAGAGTCTTTTTTCTACGAAATGCTGCATAACGAAAATGCCTATTATGTAGTTGCTGAAACAGACAAAGGAATTGTAGGTTATTGTGGGATGTGGCTCGTTTTGGACGAATGCCATGTAACGAATATCGCTATCCATCCGGAAGAACGAGGGAAGAAGCTTGGCGAGCGGTTGATGAAGGCAGCAATAGAAACTGCAAAAGCACACGGGGCAATCCTGATGACACTCGAGGCAAGAGTCAGCAACACCGTGGCGCAGAATCTGTATCAAAAATTAGGATTTAAAAATGGTGGGATCCGAAAGCGGTATTATACCGACAATCTGGAAGATGCCATAGTGATGTGGGTGAATTTTAATGAATAAAGATATCTATATACTAGGAATTGAAACGAGTTGCGACGAAACGGCAGCTTCTATTGTTAAAAACGGCCGGGAAATCATTTCAAATGTCGTGGCGTCTCAAATAGAAAGCCATAAACGATTTGGCGGCGTGGTACCGGAAATCGCTTCCCGGCATCATGTTGAGCAAATCACGATTGTGATTGAAGAAGCTTTATCACGGGCTAATATGGAGCCGCATCAGTTAGATGCCGTCGCAGTCACTGAAGGCCCTGGTCTAGTAGGTGCATTGTTAATCGGCGTGAATGCAGCAAAAGCTTTTGCATTTGCTCATGGCCTGCCACTTGTCGGCGTCCATCACATTGCCGGACATATTTATGCCAACCGTTTGGAACAGGAAATGGAGTTCCCGCTGCTGGCCCTTGTTATTTCAGGCGGGCATACGGAGCTTATCTATATGGAAGAGCATGGAAGCTTTGAAGTGATCGGGGAAACCCGTGATGATGCAGCAGGAGAAGCTTACGATAAAGTGGCGAGAACGCTGAATCTTCCTTATCCAGGTGGTCCGCATATTGACCGCTTGGCGCATCAAAGCGATGGCGCCATTGATTTTCCGCGGGTATGGCTGGAAGAAGGCTCTTATGATTTCAGTTTCAGTGGATTAAAATCTTCTGTGTTAAATTATATGCATAATGCCAAACAGCGCGGCGAAGCGGTACCGCCTGAACATGTGGCTGCCGGCTTCCAAAACAGCGTAGTTGAAGTGGTGACTGCCAAGGCCCTTCGCGCTGCTGAACAGTACAAGGTGAACCAAGTGATTGCAGCCGGTGGGGTAGCGGCGAATAAAGGGCTTAGAACTTCTTTATCTGCAGCTTTTGAGAAAAAAGGCATTCCATTCTTTATCCCGTCGCTGCCGCTTTGTACAGACAATGCAGCAATGATTGCGGCGGCAGGTACCGTCATGTTCGAAAATGGAATTACGGGAAATATGGCGATGAACGGCCGTCCAGGAATGGCTTTAACTTCGTGGAAATAAAAGCTCAGTCGAAACCGGAAAAAGGTTTCAACTGAGCTTTTTTTGTTGTTTTCAGACTATTTTATGGACAAAAAATACGTTTGCTGTCAATAGAGAACGTTTGTACTTATGCACAATTTGTGCATAACATGTTCATAACTTTCTGAAAAACAGCCCTTTTTCTATATCTTGTGTACTAGAATTGGGAAAACTATGTGGATAACATTTAAAAAAACTGTGGACAATGTGGAAAACCCTGTTGATAGTTGATTTAATCACTTGGGGATTGTGAGCAACTTTGTGGAAACAAATATTTCACAAAAAGGTATTGACCTATATATAGAAAAAGAAAAACCGCATACATGAGTATGCGGTCAATGATCGACTTTTTCAAGCTGTTCTTGCAATTCCAGCCACGCCAGCATTTTTTCTTCATGCGCTTCTTTCAAGCTATCGAGCTGGTTTTGAAGTGGAAGGACTTTTTCATGATTCTGGAAAACTTCCGGCTTACACAGCAATTCTTCAATCTCGGCGATTTGCTGATCAAGCTTTTCCATTTCCTGCTCGGTTTCATCTGTTTGGCGCTGCAACTGGCGTTCCAATTTTTTTGCTTCTTTATTGATTTGTGAAGTGGTGGTTACTGGAACCGTTGTGGCTACGACAGCTTTTTCTGCATCTTCGAGTGCTTGCAGCTCTTCCATTTCCAGTTTCTTTTCCACGTAATAGTCGTAGTTGCCCAAGTATTCAGTGGTGCCGCTTTGGGTCAATTCCACAACTTTAGTGGAAAGGCGGTTCATAAAATACCGATCGTGGGAAACAAATAAAATTGTACCCGGGTAATCGAGCAAGGCATTTTCCAGTACTTCTTTGCTGTCAAGATCCAAGTGGTTAGTTGGCTCATCAAGCAGCAGCACATTGGCTTTTTGCATCATCAATTTTGCGAGCGCGACACGAGCTTTTTCACCGCCTGAAAGCGTGGATATCGGTTTCAATACGTCGTCTCCTGAAAACAGGAAGCGCCCTAAAATGCCGCGGATGTCTTTTTCGTTGATATGCGGATAATCATCCCATAATTCATTCAAGACGAGCTTGTTGCCTTTTAAGTTGGCTTGTTCTTGGTCATAGTAGCCGAACTGGATGCCGGTGCCGTAATGGACTGTGCCGGCGAGTGGTTTCAGTTCTTTCATAATCGTTTTCAGGAGCGTCGATTTGCCAACGCCATTGGGTCCGACAAGTGCCAGACTATCCTGGCGGTACAGCTTCAGTGAGATATTCTCAGAAACCGGCTGGCTGCCGTAGCCGATGGCAAGGGATTGGACATTCAAGACATCGTTGCCGCTTTGTTTCTCAATAGTGAAACCGAAACGCGCGGATTTTTCGTCGCCGTCCGGTGCACCCATCCAGTCGGTTTTCTCCAGAACCCGTCTGCGGCTTTGTGCCATTTTAGTGGTAGAGGCACGGACCAGGTTGCGCTGGACGTAATCTTCAAGCTTTGCTTTTTCGCTCTGCTGCTTCTCGAATTGCTTTAAGTCGAGTTCGTATTGCTTCGCTTTTTCATCGAGGTAGCGGCTATAGTTGCCGGTATACTTTTTGACGCGGTGACGGGATACTTCATAGACAAGCGTTACCACTTGATCGAGGAAGTAGCGGTCATGCGAAACAATCAGCAAAGCGCCCGGATAGTTTTTTAAATAATTCTCGAGCCAACTCAAGGTTTCAATGTCCAAGTGGTTGGTCGGCTCATCGAGAATCAATAGCTGTGGTTTGCTGAGCAGCAGTTTAGCGAGCATCAGACGCGTTTTTTGTCCCCCTGATAAGGAAACCACTTTTTTCTCATAGTCTTCGGCATAGAATTTCATGCCGTGAAGGATGGCTCGGGTGTCGGCTTCAAACTGATAGCCGCCTGCATCTTTGAAATCGTGCTGCAATGTATCGTATTCCTGCATGACTTTTTCATATTGTGCGGAATCATCATAAACGGCCGGGTCTGCCATTTGTGCTTCGAGTTGGCGAAGCTTTGCTTCCTGTTCACGGAAATGACTGAAAATCGTCATCATTTCGTCCCAAACGGTCGCTTCTGATTCCAGATCGGTTTGTTGTTCCAAATAGCCGATAGTCAAGTCTTTCGGCATGATGATATCGCCGCTGTCGTAAGACATTTCACCGGATATGATTTTTAGCAAAGTTGATTTTCCTGCGCCGTTGCGGCCCACGAGTGCAACGCGGTCGCGGTGTTGGACTTCCAGTTTGACGCCGGAGAGGATTTCATCTGCGCCAAACGATTTATGGACTTGGTTTACTTGTAATACAATCATGTGGGTCACCTCTATTCTCTCTAAGTGTAGCCGATGGGCGGGTTGTTCGCAATCAAGCCAGCTTTACATATCGAGCCGCCTCATGTAAGATAAAATCGATTTGATTCCGCTTTAATGGTCAGTAAGGATGAAGAAAATCCTACTAAGTGAAGTTTCTTATATAACCGCAGGAGGTAACGTTGCATGTTACATGAACCATCAAAAATTCCGCAAGCCACAACTAAACGATTGCCGCTTTATTACCGTTTTCTCCAGAATTTCGCGAACGCGGGACAAAAACGGATTTCCTCCCAGGAATTAAGTGAAGCGATGAAAATCGACTCGGCGACCATTCGCCGGGATTTTTCCCATTTGGGCGCTTTCGGCAAAAAAGGGTATGGCTATGATGTTCAGGACCTGCTTGCATTTTTCCGGAAAACCCTCGACCAGGACGAAGCGACCAATGTGGCGCTGATTGGCGTCGGGAATTTGGGAAGTGCGTTTTTAAAGTACAATTTCCAGCGCAACCACAATACCAAGATTGTTCTGGCATTCGATTCAAACTCGCCGTATGAAGGGGAAAGGATCAGTGGTATTGATACGTACCATCCGGACCGCATTGAAGAAAAGATGAAGGAATTAGGGATTGAACTGGTCATATTGACCGTGCCTTCACGCTCTGCCCAAGAAGTCACGGACCGCCTCGCGAAAACGGACATTAAAGGCATCTTGAATTTCACTCCTGTCCGCATCTCGGTTCCGGATCATATCCGTGTGCAGACAATCGACTTGTCTGTAGAACTGCAAACACTTATTTACCAAATCAAGCAGCAATAGAAAAGCCTTCCGCCGAATCAATTCGGGGAAGGCTTTTCTGCTTTGTTCATTACTGAATATTTTCGAGCTGCTTCAGGAAGTTCTCGATTTTATCCATATTCAATTGAATCAGCATAACATAGCCGTTCAACATGATGTGCGCAATAATCGGAGTGATGATGCGTTTTGTCCTTTGGTAAAGGAATGCCAGCACAAGACCCGTGGTGAAGTACAGCAGCAAATGGCTGAACTCCATATGGACGAGGGCGAAAACCAAGGCGCTGACAGCAGTGGCTACAAAGAAGTTGGTGGTCTGGTTCAATGAACCAAACACGACACGGCGGAAGACAAGTTCTTCCAGTATCGGCCCGAATAATACAACCGCGAGGATTGCCATTGGAACCACTTCAGCGATATTGACGAGTGCCATGGTGTTTTCAGATCCAGCTTCGATGCCGATGGCCATTTCAATCATGGCCGCAATAGATTGTCCGATCAGCAATAACAGAAAGCCGAGGACACCCCAGCCGACTGCAGCAAGAAGGCTTGATTTTTTGCCTTTCCAAATATCGAAAAACCGCTTGTCGCGTAAAATGACAATCATGGTCACAATAAACCCGACGCCCATAGTGAACACAATCAGCCAGCCGGAAGTAGAGGCTAATGCGGTAGCTTCATCCAATCCTTGGCCACGGAAATAATTCAGTGTCGGTGCAATAAATAAAATCGGTAGCAGCTGCACAGCTATAAAAATCAGCAATACATATAGCGGCGTCTTTTTGCCTTTCCGGCTCGCTTTAACGCTAAACTTCTGTTTGCCGGAGCGGTCTGTATCAGCTTTAGCTTTTACATTTATTTTCATACACAGATTTCCTTTCGTTTCACGGATTACTACTATTGTAGAGGTTTCAAAACGTAACCGCAAAGAATAAAAAAAAGTGAATGTTTAGACTTGCAAAAGGCAAGGGATTTTATTAAACTGAGAAGTGGGTTAGCACTCTCGGTGTTAGAGTGCTAATGGAAACGATATAGATAATCTGAGGAGGGTGTTTCAATTGTTAAGACCATTAGGAGATCGCGTAATTATTGAGCTTGTAGAAGCAGAAGAAAAGACTTCAAGCGGAATTGTACTGCCGGGTTCGGCACAGGAAAAACCGCAGGAAGGCAAAGTGATCGCTGTAGGTAATGGAGTTATCCGTGACAATGGACAGCGCACTGAACTGGAAGTCAAAGAAGGCGACCGGATCATCTTCTCAAAATACGCAGGCACTGAACTTAAATATGAAGGCAATGAATACTTGATCTTACGCGAAAACGATATTTTAGCGGTATTAGGCTAAAAAATTGTAGTGTTGATATGAAGCAAGCCAGCTTCGCTTTCCCGCTGGCGTCTACGCTGCCTTACTTCATATCACTTAGTAAACTATTTTAATTTAGAATGGTAATTAGATAGAGGAGGAAACTACAGATGGCAAAAGAAATTAAATTCAGCGAAGATGCACGCAGTTTAATGGCTGCTGGTGTTGATAAATTAGCAGATGCAGTAAAAGTGACGCTTGGGCCAAAAGGGCGCAACGTTGTACTTGAGAAGAAATTCGGTTCACCTCTTATCACGAACGATGGTGTAACCATTGCGAAAGAAATCGAACTTGAAAACGCATTTGAAAACATGGGCGCGAAATTGGTTGCTGAAGTAGCTTCTAAGACAAACGACATCGCAGGTGACGGTACGACAACTGCAACGGTTCTAGCGCAGGCTATGATCCGTGAAGGCTTGAAAAACGTTACAGCTGGCGCAAACCCTGTCGGCATCCGCCGCGGTATTGAAATGGCAGTAGAAAGTGCTGTTGAAGGCTTGAAAGCTGTTTCCCAGCAAATCGAAGGAAAAGAATCAATTGCACAAGTTGCAGCGATTTCTTCTGGAGACGATGAAGTAGGCAACTTGATCGCTGAAGCAATGGAGCGCGTTGGCAACGACGGCGTTATCACGTTGGAAGAATCCCGTGGCTTCACAACTGAACTTGATGTCGTGGAAGGTATGCAATTCGACCGCGGATATCAATCACCTTACATGGTAACAGATTCTGAGAAAATGGAAGCTGTCCTAGACAACCCATTCATCTTGGTGACAGATAAGAAAATCGGAAACATCCAGGAAATCCTTCCTGTGTTGGAGCAGGTTGTGCAACAAAGCAAACCGCTATTGATCGTTGCGGAAGACGTTGAAGGCGAAGCACTTGCTACATTAGTAGTAAACAAATTGCGTGGAACATTCAATGCAGTAGCTGTTAAAGCTCCTGGATTTGGTGACCGCCGCAAAGCTATGCTGGAAGACATCGCAACATTGACTGGCGCTGAAGTGATCACTGAAGATCTTGGCCTAGAGCTGAAATCCACAAACATCACTCAACTTGGACGCGCTTCTAAAGTTGTTGTTTCAAAAGAGAACACAACAATCGTTGAAGGTGCTGGAGACCAAGCGAAAATCGTTGGCCGCGTATCTCAACTCCGCAGCCAATTGGAAGAAACAACTTCTGAATTCGACAAAGAGAAATTGCAGGAGCGCTTGGCTAAACTGGCTGGCGGCGTTGCAGTCATCAAAGTCGGAGCAGCTACTGAAACTGAGTTGAAAGAACGCAAACTTCGCATTGAAGATGCATTGAACGCAACTCGCGCAGCAGTTGAAGAAGGTATCGTTGCGGGTGGTGGTACTGCTCTTATCAACGTTTACAACCAAGTGGCAGAACTTCTTGAGTCTCAAGAAGGCGACGTAGCAACGGGCATCAACATCGTTCTTCGTGCACTTGAAGAGCCAGTTCGCCAAATCGCAACAAACGCAGGCCTTGAAGGATCGATCATCGTTCACCGCCTGAAATCAGAAGAAGTCGGCATCGGCTTCAACGCAGCTAACGGCCAGTGGGTCAATATGCTGGCAGAAGGAATCGTTGACCCAACTAAAGTAACGCGTTCAGCATTGCAAAACGCAGCTTCTGTTGCAGCAATGTTCTTGACGACTGAAGCAGTTGTAGCAGACATTCCTGAACCAGCTTCAGCAATGGGCGGCGGAATGCCTGATATGGGCGGCATGGGCGGCATGATGTAACACAGTCCCACAATTTAAAAGCGCCAACTCCCCAAAAGGAGTTGGCGCTTTTTGTGTATGAGGAAAGCTCAAGACTTACTTCTGCCACAATTATTCCCCGTTCATTGCATACCGATTTCAAATGTTTTTCTATTCCTATTCAATCATTCTATAATACAGAATAAAGAGGAAGACTGTTTTCAACCGACTATTCGGTTGTTTATAGTAAAGTCATTGATGCAAGCATACGAGATTATTGGAGGCAGCAGTGTGGATACCATTACGCACACTTTATTCGGACTCACATTGTACGGAACAGTGGATAAGAAAAATATGGATAAAAATCATAAACGCGCTTATTTGCTGACAGCTGTAGGGGCGAGCTTAGTTCCTGATATCGATGTGATCTCTAGTTTGTGGGATACTACCGGCCAATACCAGATGTGGCATCGGGGCATCACGCATTCCATTTTCCTGACGCCGCTATGGGCGGCCATAATTTTTTTGATTTGCGCTGCAGTTTTTAAAGTAAGGGATAAAAAGCTGTTTTTCCTTGGATGGCTTGCTGTGTTCATCCATGATACGAGTGATTTGTTTAATGCATGGGGGACAGGTTATCTGGAGCCTTTTTCAAATGCTCGGATCACCTTCGGAACCATTCCCATCATTGATTTGGTGTTCTGGACCATAATGGGGATTGCTTTTGTTTTATCGAGAAAAAACAAGCAAAAGGCGCCTGCCGACTTCAAAACGGCTTGGATATTGATGCTTCTTCATTTCATGATTCAAAGCATTCAAGGATTTCTCGTTTACAACCAATATGATGAAAAATACGATCAGGTCGCTCTTTCTGCTGAATTTGTTCCTTGGACCTATTCGGTCATCGTGAAACAAGATGATACCGTGACTATTTTTCAGGACAACTTGTTCCAGAAAGAAAAAGAACGATATGTTTTAGTTTCTGATAAAGGTGCCGATCTTGACTACTTATTCTCCCGAAGTCCTGAAGCGAAAACACTCTATGAATGGTCGCCTTTTGTGGTTGTAGTGGATGATGGGAAGAGACTGGGGTTATATGATCCGCGTTTTTACCGTGAGGGACAGTCGTTTCTATATGAATATATTGAGAGGTGAAATCCTGGAAGGTTATCTAATGAAGATTCTGTTTTCAAGTCACCCATGAATGGACGGAATAATAAACGCTGAAAGAGAACTCTTAACCCCTAATATGAAGGGGTTAGAGTTCTTTTTGTTTTCGCTCCCCTACATATTCACTTGTATTTTGGAAAAAGCTGTTATGATGTGCCGTGGAAAATGATACACTTACACTATTGGGCAATTTAGTTGAAGAGTCTTACTCTTTGAACTGATATTCAAAAGTATAGGCAGTTTGCTTAATGTCCAATCAATCAATCGCAATAAATTATGATAATAATCGAGGTGCTTTATGGCGATCACGTTGCAAGAGTTGCAGATGTATAAAAATTTTGATGAGCTGGCTAGTGATGTGCTGGATTTGGCCAAAGAAATTTTGCCAGATCAATTGATTTATTTAACATCTTTCAGCGATACCCAGCAAATTATCTTAAAGCTTTCAAATTATGATACAAGGATTCTCTTGGCGGAAGGAATGATGATTAACCTTGGCGACACGGTTTGTGACCGGATTGACTTTGAAAACAAACAACCATTAGTCTATGAAGACATTACGGAACAGACTTGTCCGAGTGAATTAAGAAATACACTTGAGAGTGTCAATGCCAAGTCGTATTTGGGCATTCCTATTTCTTTTATTGATGGAGAACGGTTCGGGACATTGTGTGCGGTGCATCATGAGCAAAGCCGATTTGACGAGAAGAGCATCACCATGCTTCAAAGAATAGTCAGGATGTTTTCTTACTATTTGGTTCTAGAGCGTGTTGCCTATCGTGATTCTTTAACGGAACTATACAACAGACATTACCTTTCCAGATTTTTTGAAGAACATTCCGAATCAGGGGGAGCGGTATTCTTTCTCGATTTGGATGGATTTAAAAAGGTCAACGACATATACGGCCACGATGCCGGGGACCTGGTGTTAAAAGAAGTCGCTTCTAAGCTTGAAAAATTTACAGATGACTACGACGATGCTTTTGCCGTCCGGTTAGGCGGAGATGAATTTATCGTCCATTTTCCGCACATATTGAGCAAAGAGGAAATGAGTGAACGGGCGGAACATGTACTCGGTAGTTTAAGTACATGGGATAACAACTATCAGCTCTCTACAAGTGTTGGAATTGCATCTTATCCAAGCGGGAGCAACAATGATTTGAACACCGTTCTTAAAAATGCGGATGAAGCCTTATATCGGGCAAAAAAAGCAGGAAAGAACACGTATAAATTCTTTTAATCGGTGTCTTTACATCAATCCATTTAAAGAAACAGCCAAAAGACCGTTAAACCTTCAGTGGATTAACGGTCTTTTCAATTTTTTCTCCAACTATTGTAAGGTTAAAAAATAAGTTCAAATTATGTCAGTCCATTTAAAACTTCTTCTATATATGACAGCTGTCACTGGGTGCCAGTTCATTAGTCCTGTACGTTATCCATAGAAGCGAGCCATTACCGATATGGAGTGGCATTTAAAGGAGAATTTTAATGATGAAAATAGCTTGGATTACGGACACAGCTGCCCAACTGGATGAAGCGTTCATTCAACAGCATGATGTATACGTTCTACCCCTTAGCGTTGTGTTTCCAGATGGCGAGTACAGAGAGTCGATTGACCTTACCCAGGAACAATTTTATGAAAAATTACGCGTAGCGAAAGTCTCTCCCAAAACTTCGCAGCCTGCAATTGGAGAGATGGTTTCCTTATATGAAAAATTGCAGTCCGAAGGATACGATCTCGCAATTGCATTACATTTATCAAGTGGGCTTTCGGGCACATTTGAAAGCGCACAGGCAGCTGCGAAGATGACAGACTTCAACGTGTATCCGATTGATTCCAAAATCGGTTCTTTTCCAATGGTTAAAATGATTGAAACCGGCACTGAGCTGTTGTCAGAAGGCAAAGAAGTGGAAGAGGTTGTGGCAACGATCAATGAAATGGCGGCTAAATCATACTTATCCTTTATTCCTTCAAGCCTGAACCAACTGCATAAAAGTGGGCGTGTTTCCGGAACACAGGCTTTTTTGAGCAATGTACTGAATATCAAATTGGTCATTACGTTTGAAGAAGGCAAGCCGGTCATGAAAGAGAAAGTCCGTTCAAATAAACGGGCAAAGAACCACGTCGTTTCTGCACTGCGCACCGGTATTGCTGCAGGAACTGTATCAGATGTTGCGGTAAATCATTGCAATAATGCAGCTGATGCAGAAATCTGGAAGAATGAGCTCTTAAAGGAATTTCCGGAACTAAAAGTACAAGTGGTTCCGCTTAGTGTTTGTGTAGGCGTGCACGCGGGTGAAGGAACTACGGGATTGAGCTGGGTTGCTTATTAACTTCCCATTCTTAACACAAAGAGAAACTGTATTGCGTTGACAGGATTTCCTGAAGGAAAAAAGCCTGATTGGCGGATGAAGTATTATACATTCATGTGCTCAATGAATTTTACAAAATTACGAATGCAAGATTTTGATAAAACGAAGATAAGTGCCAACTGCTTTCCCCTGAGTTGGCACTTTTTGTATAGAAAAAATCGGTTCAGTCTGCGGTAAAGAAAGCTTTCTGACCTCCGTCACTTTCCATAAATGAGCGGCTCGTGTAAACTGTATAAGGTTAAGAAAAAATGAGACGACCTAATAATTATATTTGATATTTTTTATTTTCAGCATAGATGTACTAAGGATTTTTGGATGAAGAGCTTGCCTTACATCCCGTAATGAAAGGATTGAAAGTTGAAGATGAAAGAAAATTTTTGGCGTGATTTGCCGCGGCCGTTTTTTATTCTGGCACCGATGGAAGAGGTCACGAATGTGGTTTTTCGAAAAGTGGTGGCAAAAGCGGCACGGCCGGATGTATTTTTTACGGAGTTCACGAATACGGAAAGTTACTGCAATCCGGATGGTATTTTTAGTGAGCAGGGGCGATTGGCATTTACAGAAGATGAACAGCCGATTGTGGCTCATATATGGGGAAATAAACCTGAGCAGTTCCGGGAGATGAGCATCGGCATGGCGAAACAAGGCTTCAAAGGAATTGATATTAATATGGGCTGCCCGGTGCCGAACGTGGCGACCAAAGGAAAAGGCAGCGGCATGATCCGCTTTCCAGATAACGCAGCGGAAGTCATCCAGGCCGCCAAAGCGGGCGGACTGCCGGTCAGTGTGAAGACGCGGCTTGGCTATACCGATGTGGATGAGTGGAAAGGCTGGCTGACCCACGTCTTGGAACAGGACATTGCCAATCTGTCGATTCATCTGCGCACAAAAAAAGAAATGAGCGCTGTGCCTGCGCATTGGGAGCTGATTCCGGAAATTAAGAAGCTCCGGGATGAAGTGGCGCCCGACACATTGTTGACGATCAACGGGGATATTCCGGATCGCCAGACAGGCATGGAGCTTGCCGATAAATACGGCATCGATGGAGTCATGATCGGACGCGGGATTTTTGATAATCCATTCGCTTTTGAAAAAGAGCCGCAGGCGCACAGCACCGAGGAATTTCTTGGCCTCCTGAAACTGCAGCTGGATCTGCATGATCAATATTCCACAGAAACAGAACCACTGCCGTTCCGGCCGCTGCGCCGCTTCTTTAAAATCTATGTCAGCGAAATCCCGAACGCCGATGAACTCAGAAATCAATTGCTGAAGACGGAATCGACGGACGAAGTGCGGGCATTGCTTCATGAGTTTGAGCAAAGAATGAAGGAATCATTGATTCAAGTAAAGTAATGCGTTCATCGCATCAAAACGCATCTTCTGTTGCAAACCTGCCGATATAAACCTTATGGAAGGCACGATGTAATCTTCATCATAGGCTAGGTTGTTAAACTGTCTTGTTTATATGTTATTCATATAGGAATAACCACTTCTCGGAAAATTGGAGAGGTGGTTATTTTTTATGCTTTTAAAATTGCATAACAACAGTTACAGGGAAAGCCTATATATTCCCTTTACACTTCTTAATGATCTATTAATATCTGCTCCATAGTCACTGCTTATAATAAGGTTGATATTACATAAGGAGTGGTTAAATGAAACGAATGATTACTATTTTAGCAGTAAGTATGGCGGCGGCATCCTTTACTGGACCCACATTTGCGGCTGGACACGGAGAAGTAGGACAGGTGATTTCAAAACAGGAACAGCAAAAAATGGTGAACGTAGCACATCGAGGAGCTTCCGGGCACGCACCGGAGAACACGATGGGAGCCTTTCAAAAAGGATTTGAAATGAAGGCGGACTATATTGAAATTGATGTTCAAATGACAAAAGACGGGGAGCTTGTCGTTATTCATGACACCACTGTCGATCGGACAACCAATGGAACTGGAAAAGTGGGCGATTTAACGTTTGAGGAAATCAGACAGTTGGATGCGGGCAGCTGGTTTAGTGAAGACTATGCTGGTGAGAAGGTTCCTACCTTTGAGGAAGTATTAGATGCGTTTCGTGGAAAGGTTGGCATTTTAATCGAGTTAAAGGCACCAGAACTTTATCCAGGAATGGAGGAGAAAGTTGCGGATGCTTTGATTGAAAGAAATATGGATGTATCGAATAACGGGAAAGTCATCATCCAATCCTTTAACCATGAATCTATGAAAAAATCTAAAGAACTTTTGCCGAATCTCTCTCATGGCGTTCTGGCAGGAGCGAGCTGGGCAAATGTAACGGAAGAACAATTGTCTCAATTCGCTGCTTATGCTGATTATTTCAATCCCAATATGAACATTGTGACGGATGAATTGGTCAGTGATGTTCATGAAGCGGGGATGAAGATTTATCCATACACTTCAAGATCACAAGAACAAGCTTTACGTCTATTCGATTTAAATGTTGATGGAATCATTACAGACTATACGGAGCATGTCTACTATCATCCTGTAAAAAATAAATAATTTAATGCTTGGAAAGCTAAGCAGAGAATTCTTGGTTTATGTGAAACGTTTTCGAAAACAGAAAGCATCGGTGCTTTAAACCGGTGCTTTTTTTATCGTCGAAATAAGTATCTTGTGCCCATCCGTGCTATAATGAGGAACTTAGGATGATGACGGCATTTGCTCCAATTGAACGGACGGCCAACCGCCTACCAATAAACTATAGAGGTGTAACAAGATGAATAAACGATGGACGATCGATAAAATTAGAGAATTCGTAGAAAAAAATTCAGACAGCACATTGTTATCAACGGAATATCACGGGTTTTCCCAGAAGCTGCTATTTAAATGTTCATGCGGCAACAACTTTGAAAAGACTTTTACAAAATTTAACAAAAACAACCAGCGCAAATGCGATGTATGCCAACCGCCAAGAGAATCACGTGAAGCAAAATAAAGGCAACGAAGCACCAATTTCCATTCCATGGAGATTGGTGCTGTTTTTATTTCAGCAAAAGAAAAAGGCCATACAGCAGTTTCTTAAACTGTTGAATGGCCTTTTTGCTTAGTAATTCAGTTTTGCCTTCCACTTTAACGAGAACAAGCTGGAAGAAATCGTAATCGTGAAGAATACAAGTACGATAATGAACACGATGTAGTAAGAACCCGTCGTATCGTAGAGGTAACTGAATAAGGTGGTACCGAATGCAACGCCTAGGGTAGAAGCGGACATAATGGTGGTATAGATGGACGCGTAATCGCGTCCACCGAATACTTCCTGGATCAAGACAGGCGGAAGCAAGGTAGAGCCGGAGAATCCAATGCCAAATAATAAGGCGCCCGCATAGAGCATCCCAATACCGAATGAATTGGAAACCAGCAATGCGACTACCCCGATCATGCCGCCGCCAATGCCGACAAATAGTGCGGCTTTCACGCCAAATTTATCATTGATGGCACCTAGCAGGAACTTGCCGCCTGTTTGGCCAATCGTTACACATGTAACGCCCATCGCCGCCATGGTAGCCGTAAACCCGATGGATTCCACAAAGTTCGGCACGTGGAAGCTGACCGTGGAAGCTAAACCGAATAGTCCCGTAAAGAGCAGGACAAGATAAAAGGCCGGCGATTTGATCGCTTCTTTTTTGGATGCGCCTTTGACGGGTGCTTTTTTTGCACGAGTAGCATTCACATCCGCTTCATCGGCGCCATAAGCCGTCATAATGGGAGATTTTTATTTCAGCGGGCAGAGCGCATCTTTTCAGAAGTCGGCAATCTGGAGCGGTCACTGGAAGAGAGAAAAGGGGAAGGAGAAGGGAGTTTATCGATTGTCACTACGCTTCCATATACGTTCACCAATATCATCGACTTGTTTTTCGATGACTATCCGAATGTCATGTGCCAGCAGGTTCCATTATCAAAAGAAAATTTGCAGCAGTTTATAGAAAATGGAAAATACGATTTGTGCATCACGACAGAAAAGATCAATCATTCGAATGTGGAATGGGTGCCGTTATTTGAAGAAGAAATTTTTCTGACTGTGCCAAAATCCTATAAAGAAGCAAACACAGAAACGATTGACCTCATGGACTTGGACGACAACTTGCCATTCATCGGCTTGACCGACCAATACAGTTTCCGGCAATTCACGGATCAATTTTGCAAATCCGTCGGATATACACCGTTCTATCAAGTGGAACTGGAAGAAGCGACGACAATCTTGCAGCTTGTTAAAAACGGCGAGGTGCGTCATTTACACCTGAAACTTCGGTAAATTTATATGAAGATAAAATTAAGCACGTGAAGATTAAAAATGGGCAGTTCACTCGGACAATCGGCTTGTTAAAGCACAAGTATTCCTATCCAACCAAAATTTCGCAGGCGTTTGTCATTCATGCCCATGCTTATTTTCAACAGATGACAGCAGCGAATAAGAAAACGTTTTAATGGCCTTGTTTTACGGATACTTACCCCTGGTGTAATATTTGATTATGTCCAGGCACACCTTGCAGCGCTGCTTAAGATGCAGGCCAGCAAACCATTTGAGAAAGTAGGAGTCCAATAATGACAAGTTTGATGCCAAAACAAACAATCGACCGCAGTTCACCTATCCCTTTGTACAAGCAAATCAAAGAGATATTGATTAAGGAGCTTCAAGCAGCTTCCGGCGAAACTGGGCGGCCTTTCAGTACCGAGCATGAACTAGTTGAACGGTTTCATGTGAGCCGGGCGCCTGTTCGTCAGGCATTAAAGGAGCTTACAGATGAAGGGTATGTTTACCGGGAACGGGCGAAAGGCACTTTCCCAGTACAGGAAATGCCGGCACGGCCTCCAGGGCTGGAGCTAGGAGGACTGGTTGCTTACCTTCGCAGTCAAGGGTTGGATTGCAAGTCGAAAATATTGAATGTGGACCGTGTAGTGCCGACTCAACAACTTTATAAGATTCTCCGGCTGGATCCGGGTAAAGAGGTATTAAAAATTTCGCGTTTAATCTTGCTTGAAGACAAACCGCTTGTCTGGACACAGACTTATCTGCATGTGCCAGAAAAATTCCACCCGACTACAGAAGAACTGAAAGAAACCAACAGCATTTTTGTACTTCTCGAAAATGAACAAGGCACTCATATTTCCCGTGAGGACCATCAAATTTACGCTTCCGTTGCATCCGAAATGGAGGTGGAGATTTTGGAACTAGAAGACAAAGATCCAGTTCTTATTACAGAAACTAAATTATACACACGCACCGACCAATTGATTGGTTGGAGAAAAGCTGTCCATATACCGAACGGATATAAATTATCATTTTCAGTAAATCGCTGATAGAAATAGTAAATGCATAAGAGCAACATATGCTGGACCAGCATGAAAGCCTTTCGTCTTACTTGAAAAAATTAAAAGCCTATAAATAGCTAATAAAAACACCCCGTAAACGCGAGCGCAATGTCTCATGTTTACGGGGTGTTTTCATTCATCAAGTATTAACGGAATGCTGCTTTAAACTCACCAGTAACTTCCTGATGGCCATTATTGGAATCGAATGATTGTTGCTGCTCCAACTCAAAGCGATCCATGATTGGAATATCGTTGACTGAGAACAGGTAAGCGTCTTTCGTTGCTTTATGTTCATACCAAGCCCAGTTCGGGATTACAAAGTAATCGCCGGCTTTCCAGTCAAAGCGTACACCGTTGATGACGGTATAGCCCTCGCCTTTATGTGCATGGTAGACAGTTGAGTGGGTATGGCGCAATGCCTGTGTATGCATACCAGCAGGAAGGTGCTGCATGCGAGTTCCTAAAGTAGGAGCTGCCGATTTTCCTGTTGATGGATTGATGTATTCAAGTGCAAAGCCGTGGTGCTTGTCTGGCTCATATTGCATTAAACCGTTGATGCCGTCTACTGTGCGGTTCCATTTATAGTTTGCAAGTGGGGCAACTGTGTATTTATCGTCTCCTACAGGGCGCATCATGCCGCCGCGGTAGCGAACTTCTGAGAAGTTATCGGGAACTTCCGGTTCTTGGAGCCCGCCTTCGTATGGTTCAAAGAAAGTTCCACCGATTGAATAGAGCGTAGGGATGTCGAGTGCATCCATCCACAGCATCGGTTCTTCACCTAAATGCTCATGGCCGTGCCATAAGTTTTTAGGCGTCGTCAAGAAGTCGCCTTCTTCCATGAAAATGCGTTCGCCTTGAACGATTGTGTAAGCACCTGTCCCTTCAGAAATGAAGCGCAGTGCAGATTGTGAATGGCGGTGAGAAGGTGCTTTTTCACCTGGAAGAAGCATCTGGACAGCGGCATAAATGGTTTGGGAAGTTGAAGCCCAGCCCCAAGGTTTGCGGTAAGTCAAGCCAGGGTTTTGGAAATAAAGCGCACGGCGTTCACCACCGCGGTCAGGTGTGAAGATTTGGCAAGCTTCAGCCATTTTCGCCGCAATCAATTCTTTTGACCATAAATATGCTTCGGCTTGCGGCTTCGGCGTTTTGTTCATGATTTCAGGAATTGCTTCCCAAAGAGGCCCTAAGTTGTATTGAGCAATTTCTTTGTTATAATCTTTTACCGTTTGACTTTTCATAAATTCTGCTACTTCTGGAGATACTCCGGCCATTTTACTTCGACTCCTTCTGTAAGTAGATTGGTATAAATGATAGCTATGATATTCCGCAAAACAGCTGCGCTTGCCGCGGGCGAGCGCCAAGCCTCCTCAGCCGCTTCGCGTCTTGCGGGGTCTTGGCTGTCTCGCTATCCCGCAGGCAAGACATTAGCCGAAGCCTGCGAGGCTAAGTCTTTGCGACGAAGTGCGCAGCACTGCAGGAGCAGTACGGTTTTCTCCGCTGTTTTGCTTCATATCTTTCGATGCTTTTGTTAAAAGGATAATCAGCTTTATGTTTTTCCTTATCCAAATAACTCTAGCTGAAAGAGTGGAAGGCGGCGACTCCAGCGGGACAGCGCGAGCTGAAGACCCTGGACTGAACGTAGTGAGGGAAGCGGCTGAAGCCGTGTCCGCGGAAAGCGTCCGCCTGAAACGATTTCATCAGCTGCTCAAATAACTATTACGCGTTAACTAGAGTAGTTGCTGCAGTAGCAACTTTGTTTTCAAGTGCGCCGACTTTGTCGATTTCGATGCGTACAACATCTCCGTCTTTCAAGAATTGCTGAGGTTTCATCGCGACTCCAACTCCACCAGGTGTACCTGTCAATACAACATCGCCAGGCTCAAGCGTCATCAGATTAGATAGGAAAGAAACTAATTTCTGAACAGAGAAGACCAGGTTAGCTGTATTTGTTTTCTGGCGAACTTCTCCGTTTACAGTCAAGACAACATCCAAACCGGACGGATCTTTCAATTCGTCAGTAGTAACAAGGTAAGGACCCATTGGTGCAGAGCCGTCTACTGTTTTACCTTGCAGCCACTGCAACGTGCGGCGTTGAATGTCGCGGTAAGTCACATCGTTTGTGATCGTGTAACCGGCTACATAATCCAGCGCATCTTCTTCAGAAACATTGCGTGCTTGTTTGCCGATAACGAATGTGAATTCTGCTTCGTAATCAAGCTGCTCTGAAATCGGGTAGAACGGGATATCATCTTCCGGACCTAAGATCGTGTTCGCGAATTTTGCGAAAATTACTGGATGAGTCGGCAATTCGCGGCCCATTTCCAAAATGTGTTCGCGGTAGTTGTGTCCGACACAAATGATTTTTCCAGGATTGATGACAGGTGCTTCCACTTTTACTTCTTCAAGCTTGTAAACAGCTTTTTGAGCAGATACAGAAGGATTAGCCAAGATGAAATCTACGGCTTCTTGCGCCAATTGAAGCGACTTTTCTCCGCCTTGATATAATTCATCCGTTGTAGACGGCACATAAGCGTGTGCAATTTCTTTGTAACGATATTCACCAGCTGCCTGCAACTGCGCTTGGTAAGCTAAATTTAAGTCAACCACCTGCTCGTCTACAATTGCACCAGCACGTGTTAAGCCATTATGTGTATAGTTAATTAATTTCATGATAGACCTCCTAATTATCTAAATAGAATACTTAGTTCTCTATTTATAGAAAACATAAACCATTTGTACGTACATTGTCAATACTTTTCGTAAATTTTCTGTTTCTTCTGAAAAAGTCATGTGGAATAATTGGATAGCTTTTTTGAAAGCGCAAGCATTTTCTGCGCATTCGGGTGGTGATGGTTTTGTGGAATCAGATTTTTATAACCAACTGCTGTAATTGCTGCTACTAATTCCTGTTGATGATTAAATACCGGCACGCTGCAGGATGAAATGTGTTCAATGAGCGGTTCTGTTTTAGCCGCGAACAAATGCTCTTTGACTTGTTCCATTTCTTTCATGATGGCTAATTGTTCATGAACAGATAAAGTTTGACTGGATTGATTGATCCACTTGTTTAACTGCAGCCCTTCTTGGAACGCATAGAAAATATATCCTGTCGATGAAAGAAGCGGCAATGTGGTTCCATGCTGTGCGCCAATGTCAATTCCATAAGTAACGCTCCAGATTTCTTTTACCAGCGGACCGTCTATAGAAGGAAGTGCAATCAATGCGGTCAACCCTGTTTCTTCTGCGAAAGCTTTCATATACGAATCAGCGATCTCAATAAATGAGGTATCGCCTTGGGCCATATTGCCGATTTCAATCAGCCTGTTGCCCAGCGTATATGTATGGGTTGCAGAATCACGGTGGAGAAATCCAGCTAGAGAAAGAGTGGTCAAGTATTTATGGATATTGCTTTTGGTCATATTCGTCAGCTGTTGGATTTCCGTGAATTTCATCGGCCTGCGTTCTTTCGCGATCATTTCCAGAACATCCAATCCATTCTGAAGCGATTGGATAATTGCCGGCTTTCTTTCTTCCATTTCTTCTTCCTCCTTTCTGTTCCATCCCTTCGCAAGCATAAAAAAGAGAAAGAACTGATCAAAAAGATAGAAAATTTATATTTCTTATTGACAATCATAACAGAAAAGCTTAAAGTTTTCATTAATAAGAAACTTAGTTCTCTATTTGTGGATTAAATATATTTCTGGAGGTTTTCAAATGGAAAAAGTAAGCGATATCATTATTGTAGGTGGAGGAATCGGCGGCTTGGCGACAGCGCTTTCAATTGTTCAGCGTACAGACAAGTCCGTAACAGTAATGGAACAAGCACCTGAATTTGGCGAAGTGGGAGCAGGAATTCAGTTAGGGGCAAACGCTTTATATGTGTTGGATCAACTTGGTGTAAAAGAAGAAATCGAGAAAGTCTCAGTTTCTCCTAAACGCTTGGTCTTAAAAGACGTTTATACTGCAGAAGAGCTGGCAGTCTTAGATTTGACTGAAGGATTCCAAGAGCGCTTTAAACAGCCATACCTGGTATTGCACCGCTCAGACTTGCACCGTGTGTTATTCGAAGCATGTAAAAAATATGACCGTATCACATTCATGAACAATCAGATCATCCAAACGGTTGAACAAGAAGAAGGCCAAGCGAGCGTTACAAACCAAAATGGCGAAACGTACAACGCGGAAGCTGTCATCGGTGTAGATGGCTTGAAATCAAATGTCCGGAAATTATTCTCTGATGATGAGCCGATTTGCTCTGAATACGTAGCTTATCGCGGAACAATTCCGATTGAAGAAATCACAGCAAAAGGCGATGTCGCGATGGACGATGTCATCATGTGGATCGGGCCGAACCTTCACTTGGTTCAATATCCGGTACGCCGCGGTGAACTTTATAACCAAGTGGTCGTCTTTAAAACATATGACTACAAACCAGATGGCGATTGGGGAACACCAGAAGAAATGGTAGAGCGCTTCAAAGGAGCTCATCCTCTTGTTGAGAAGGCATTGGAGTTTATTTCTACACAGTTCCGATGGGGAATGTTCGATCGTCTGCCAATCGAAAACTGGACAGAAGGCAACGTGACGTTGCTGGGCGATGCGGCGCACCCAATGCTGCAGTACTTGGCGCAAGGTGCAGCACAGGCACTTGAAGATGCTTTTGTCTTAGGGGAAGCACTGGAAACAGAAGCGACTTATAACGAAGCTTTCACTAAATACCAGGCTGAAAGACTGCCACGCAGTGCTATGGTTCAAACGTCTGCACGCAAATGGGGAGAAATCATCCATGCAGAAGACGAAATCACAACACTCTTGCGCAATACGATTTTCAGCCAGCATAAAGCAACTGACTATGAAGTAGCCGATCACTTATACAACTACTTCAATGTCCGTAAAAACGAAGTAAAAGCTTAAAAAATAAAAAAAGAGAAAGAGGGATCATTCCTCTTTCTCTTTGTATCCATAGATTGCAGACATTTCTTTGCTCATTGAAACAATGCGTTGAATGATTTCTGAATCACTTTCATGAGGGATATCTTCTGAGAAGCCGACGACAGAAAAAGAACCGATCAGTTCACGTTTATAGTTCAGGATTGGAAACCCGAGAGACGATACATGGCGGATAAGAGGTTCGTAGGCGTATGTATACTGGCTATTTCTTATCTGTTTCATCTCATTCTGGAACTTGGAAATGTCGAAGTTTTCGATTGCTTGCTGCTCTTGTTCAATCCAGTTAGTCATTTCCATTGAATGGGCATAGGCGGCAAAGATTTTGCCGGATGCCGAATAAAGTGGCAGTTTGGTTCCTACTTGCGCGCCGATATTCAGCCCGTAATTGGTATTCCAGATATTTGTAATAATCGGTCCCTCATTCACCCAAGTAGCGAAGAGTGTGGTCATACTGGTGATTTTGCTGATTTCTTTAAAATAGGGAGTCAACCTGTCGATAAAATCAGCATTTTGCAAAGCGGCAGTGCCGTATTGCAGGAATTTATAACCAAGAGAATAAGAACCGCGCCTTTGATCCCGGTACAATAAATCCAGTCGCGTTAATGTATTTAAGTATTTGTATAGATTGCTTTTGGAAATGCCGGTAACTTCTTGGATATCGGAAAACTTCAATGGAAGATCGCTTTGCGCAACGGCATCAATAATTTGAATTCCCAAAGCTAATGAGCCAATTGTTGAATTGCTGGACATGAAATTCATTCCTCTCTCTTTGTTTAGTTGCAAAGCATTAAAAATAACGGTTTACAACCGGAACTAAGGAGTATTTTACAGTGACTATTGAAAAATTGAAAGAAAGTGCAACAAACATCAAATCAACGATCAGCCAAATGGTCAGCATATTAGAAACGACAGAAACATCTTTATTATATAAGAAGCCTTCTGCAGAAGAATGGTCAGTTATGCAAATTGCCAACCATGTCATTGAAGCAGTAGAATTCTGGACAGCCGATTTGGAAGCGCTATTGATTGTTCCGGGTGCAAAATGGGGACGCAATCACGAACATGTAAGACGTTTAGCAGCTGTTGAAGAAAAACAAGTGGAAGCTGTTTCAAAAGAAGAAGCCGTTCTCTGGCTGCAATCGCTTGTCCCTCTTACAGAAGATGCATTTGAGAAAGTTCAAGAAGAAGACTTAGCGAAAACTGCACCAAGCTATAACCCGAACTTCGACGGCAAACCACTATCGTTCTTGATTGACCATCTCATTGTTAAGCATATTGAAGGCCATTTAGGCCAAATGCAACGCCACTTAGAAAAAGTGCGTGTGCAGGAAGTAAAATAAGTTAATAAATTTCAAGTATAAACACATGCTTTTGCTTCAGGGCTGCCGAGAAAATCTCGGTGGCTTCTTTCATTTTGATGCCTTTATCAGTGAACAGTTGTTACGTATTCAACTACGAGCAACAAAAAGAATAAGCCGGCACCTGATAACAGATGCCGGCTCATGTTATTTTGAAACTGATATTTACGGATTAATCACAAGGCCATCTTCAGCGGGCACGATTTCTCCTTTGAAGTTCGCATCTGAAAATGCCTTCTTGACGTATTCAGTGTCTATTCCACCCAATCCAATATGGGTCAGAACAGCTTTCTTGGCCCCTGCATCTGCAGCCATTTTGGCGAGTTCTTCTGTAGTCGCGTGAGATCCTTCTAAGCCGTCCCTTAAATTTTTAGCTGCTTTTTCGGAAAGAGCTGAGAAAGTCCCGGTCATCATACCATCCAGCACCAGAATATCTGCACCTTTTGCAAATGGTGCAAGATTATCGGTATAAGCTAAATCTCCTGAAATTACGACACTTTGGCCTTCTGCCTCAAAGCGGTACGCATAGGTTGGAGCAGTATGCGGAACGGGAATAGCCGTGATTTTCACACCATCAAGTTCCAAGCTATGATGTTCTTCAGTGAAGTCGGTGATATTCACATTCGTCAGCGCCCCGTCTTTCGCCGTGCCTAAACTTGCACGGTACTCCAAATCTTTCTTAAAAAACTTAACGGTTGTGTCATACAGTTCCTGGACTTGCGGCCCGACTAAATTAAGGGCTCTTCGTCCATCGGATCCTTGCCAACCGTCAATGAAGAACGTCCAGAAATCACCGTTATGGTCAACGTGTTGATGAGTGAACAGCATATTCGTAATTTTTTCGGCAGGAAGACCTAGCTCCAATAAAGTGCTGGTTGTATTGGCTCCACAGTCGACTAAGAAATATTTGTCTTTAAACTGAACCAAGGTGCTCGGGGAATTGCGGCCGATTTCCGTTAAGGGATTGCCTGACCCGACCGTGACGACGCGAAAGCCCTCTGGGACTGTTGCAAACGCAGAGGTTTTCCCTTTTTGCTGACCGGCTGAAGAACCATTGCTGCCTTTTTTATCTTTTATTTCCATGGCTTTCTCTTTCAATTGGCCAGTTAGTTGTAAAGCTTTCTCTTTTGCTTGGTCCAACTTTCCGGTGTCATCAGAATTGCCGCCCGAAATTTTTTCTTTCACTGTGCTTTGCAGTTCTTTCCCGCTTTTTGGAGCTGCAAGAAGTGCTGCGGCTGCGCCAACCAGTGCCCCGGTTATTACGCCTGATGTGAAACTGCCGCTTGAGCTGCTTTTGGCAGCATTTGCTGTTCCGGCGATTTTTCCGGCCCGCTGAAGGCGTTCTTCTACTTCTTCGACAATTTCATTGATGCTGCGCCCACGGGTTTCCACGAGTGAGCCTTCTATACGCGAACCGGCGAAAACATTCTGATTCCGTACAACAATCGCGTCGTAATCGATTGCTTCTATTGTTCGCTTTACCATATCTGCCTGGTATCCTTTTTTCTTCAAGGCACGCTGAACGTCTGTAAAAGGATGTTCAACTGCAATTTTTACCATATTATCAACCTCTTTTTTTATTTTTGTAATTTTATTCTCTACCCTGAAACTGCCTTTTTTAAAACATTTTATCTCAGTGCACGAGGTCTATTCTTAGTACAGAGTTGAAAGTAAACCAAATTGACTTTCCCAATCACAATCTGTATATTAGGTTGCGAAGAAGTTGATGGGAGTGAATCGTTTGAGTTCGAACTCTGAATTACAGAATTTAGATTTGATAGATTTATTGAGCGAACGGCATAGTTTAGTTCGTGGAATCTCGGAGAGAGCCTGGAACAGCCAAAGTGACATTTATATTTCGAACTCGGAATGGTATATCATGGCAAGGATTTATAAAAAGCAGCCGACCATTTCATATATCACAAAAAATGTTGAAATTTCCCGGCAGGCGATACATAAGTTCATCAAAAACCTGGAAGCCAAAGGGCTCGTTGAAATTAATAATGTAGAGAACAACAAGAAAGAGAAGTGGATCCAGTTAACAGCATGGGGCGAAGGATGCTATGAAAAGAACGAAGGGCTGAAAGCCCAGCTGGAAAAAAGAATTGCTGATCAGATTGGTGTGGAACAAGTACAAGTCCTTAAAGACATCTTAAAATTGGATTGGGGTATTTAAGCCGCCATCCCTGAAAATAGAAACCCCCGTCTGTCGAATCAAACGGCAAGCGGGGGTTTTTAAGTTACTGATTTTCATGAATCAGTTTTGTTGCCATTGCATTTATTTCTTCAAATGTCGTATTTAGAGAAATGGCTAACTCTTGAAAGAGGATAGACTGTGCAGTGTTCAAATATTTATGGTCTCGCTCATAAAGATTTCTGTTTTCCTTTTTAGCTTCTATCTTTTTACGCATCAGCGTATTGACCGCTCGGGCAATTTCTTTCCGGTCACCTGTATTAAGCAAGTCTGTAAAAAAGGCAAGGCGCTTGTTGGAGTTATCATTCCACTCCATCTCCGGCTCTTTAAATGTTTCAATCAGCTGCATCGCTTCATCTTTGTCAAGCATCTCAAGCATCACCACTTTATCATTGTCGACGGGTGTACTGATTGTTACACGCTGGCTATTTTCCAATGGATGCAATTCGTAATACTGTTTGGTAATGCCTGAAACGGTCTTTTCGTTAATATCGTCAATTCTGCAAATGCCGTGTACGGAATAAATAATCAAATCCCCAATATTAAACATTTGGTCCTCCTAACAAACATTCTCAATTCTTTTAGCAATCAATTCTTTTAATGATAACAGAAAATTTTAAAATTGTCAACTAAGTTGATAAAAACAGAAAAATTAAATATTGTCAACCAGGTTGACATTAAAAGAAAAATTTTGATATAGTAAACCAATTGATGATGACATAGAGGTGCACGACGGAAATAGCACGTTGAATCGAGTCATCTGAAAATGAAGAAACTTCCAGTGTCGCTTTTCCGTTTGAAAGCGAGTGTTTCATCAGCAAGGCCAATTTGATTAGAGGAGTATGAATAAGTGACTACTACACAAACTGCAACAGGCACGAAAATTAAAGAGCAAATCAAAACAGGCCCGATCATGGCAGCCCTTTTAGTGGCAGGCTTTGTCGGACTTTTTAGCGAAACGGCATTAAATATCGCTTTAGGAGATTTAAGCCAGATATTTGGCGTCAACGCGACAACGGTTCAATGGTTAGCAACAGGTTACTTTTTAACGTTAGGGATATTAGTGCCAGTGTCCGGTATCTTGATGCAAAAATTCACCACACGCCAAATGTTTATTACTTCAGTTGTGCTGCTATTAGGCGGTACAATCATCGCAGCATTAGCACCTGTATTCAGCGTATTACTGATCGGCCGTATTATTCAGGCAGCTGGCTTAGCCATCAACTTGCCTTTAACACAAAATGTGATTTTTACCATCTTCCCGCCAAATAAACGCGGAGCGGCAATGGGTGTCATGGGATTAGTTATGTTGGCTGGACCGGCTCTCGGACCAACAATTGCAGGACTTATTTTAGATACATTATCTTGGGAATGGATTTTCTGGGTGACAACACCGTTCTTATTGTTCTCTCTTATTTTCGGAATTGTTTATCTTCCGAATGTTAATGAAATCCGTAAAGTTTCAATTGATGCATTATCTGTCATCCTTTCGACCATCGGATTCGGTGGAGTGGTGTACGGAGTCAGTATGGCCGGTGAATCCGGCTGGACAAGTGCAACTGTTATGGGGTCAATCATCATCGGACTTCTGGCAATCGTTCTTTTTGCAGTCCGCCAAATGAAGATGGAAAATCCGATGCTGAACTTAAGAGCATTCCGTTATCCACTTTTCGTCCTTGGAGTGTTCATGAGTTTCATCACGTTCTTTAATATGCTGTCAATGCTTGTGATCTTGCCGATGTATATGCAAATGGCGCTTCTAATGGCTGCTTTTGCAACAGGCTTAGTGCTTCTTCCAGGAAGCTTGCTGAACTGTATACTAGCACCGTTTATCGGACGCTTCTTTGACAAATACGGACCGCGTGTAATTATCACACCGGGCACAATTTTAGTCGCAATCGGATATGTCCTGTATGCACAATTTGGCACAGCGACGCCTGTTTGGCTGATTGTCGTGACCTTCATCATTATGATGCTTGGAGTCGGGGCCGTTCTTGCTTCTGTTCAGACGAACACGCTGAACTCTCTGCCGAAACGTTTGTACCCGGATGGCATCGCAATCACTCAAACGATCCAGCAAGTAGCTGGAGCAATCGGTATTGCAGTAATGGTCTCGCTTATGGCCGCAAGACAAGGAAGCTTATTGGCAACAACGTCTGCAGCACCCGCTGAAGCCGCAGCCTCAGGATCGTCGCTTGTCTTTACTGTCAGCTTAATCTTTGCCATCATTAATGTTGTGCTGTCGCTATTCCTTAAGAAGCCAAGCGCAACTATTAACTGATTTAAATAGAACTCACAGCTTTCAATTTGTTTGAGAAAGGAAGTAAGAAAAATGGCGAATAATTATCAAAATATTGTCGTAGCAATAGACGGTTCAACAGAATCGGAATATGCTTTCCGCAAATCCATTGACGTGGCAAAACGCAATGCAGGTTCAGTGTTGAACCTGGTCAATGTGGTAGATACAAGAGCCTTCGAAGCTTATGACCGCGCCAGCATTGACAAAGCCCAAAAGATGTCGGAAGAAATGTTGAATGGCTTCAAATCGAAGGCGGAATTTCAAGGCATTGAAAACGTAAAAGCTGTCATCGAATACGGTTCTCCGAAAACGGTGATCACAAAAGAACTTTCTGATTTAACCGGTGCGGACTTGATCATTTGCGGAGCAACCGGAGTGAGCGGCGTTGAGCGTTTCCTTCTTGGTTCTGTGTCGGAAGCAATCGTCCGTTCAGCTAAATGCGATGTTCTGGTCATTCGCACACCTGAGTGAATGAATTAAAATTAAATTAATCTCTATCAGCCAAACCCACCCGTAAAGTTTCATTTTACGGGTGGGTTTTTTAGTTAGGATGGTTTTCACTTTAAGCAAGTGAGTTGCAGTGTTGTGCACTTCGTTGCTGTTTTACAGAGAATTAGCAAGTGATGATCTTTAGTTCAACAAATATAATTATTAAATTTAAACACCTAGAGCTGTCTAAAAAGGTAGCCTCTTTTTTGGGGGAGAGAGCATGAACGCCGTTTCATTCGCTTCAGGCGGACGCTTTCCACGGGAGGTCCGCAAGCCTCCTCGGACTTCGCCCTGCGGGGTCTCGCCTGGACCTCTATTCCCGCTGGAGTCGCCGCCTTCCGCTCATTTCACGGGTTGCCACCTTGTATGCTGGTTATTTCTATGCAGAACAAAAGCGGCAGGATGCCGCTTTACTTAGTATTGATCATTCCAAGGTTAGAAGCAGTCGCACCTTTCTTGAAGACTAATGAAACCTTCACCAAGCGAGGCGTGCCTAAAGGCTAGGCGAAGCAGGAAGATGAGCGGTTTGTGCTCAGCTTCCTGTGAAAGCCATGCCTAAAGCGTCCGAGCGGCTTTTCCAATCGGCAACCTCGTCGCTTACACTGGCCCGCTAGAGTCTCTGGTGCAATGAAAATCAACCGATTCTTTTAGAAAATCATCTATTATAAACAGTTTAAAAGATAAAAAATTACAGTTAATGTTAAAAGAATACTTATGATAGCGCTTACATTAAGATTTAGCGGAATTATACTAAATATGAACTTAACTTTCATAAAAGGAGAGGGGTAAGAAGATGAGAAAGAATTCAAAGGGTTTCTTGTTCTTGATGATTTTGGCTATATTCGCCTTGGTAGCTGCTGGATGTAATGGTGGCGGTGGAAGTGGAGAAGAGGGCTCGGGTTCAAGTTCAGGCGTAGATATCGGAATTGTGCTGCCGACAAAAGATGAACCGCGCTGGGTGCAGGATGAAGAGCGCTTCAAAGCAGCTTTAGCCGACTCGGATTATTCAACGGAGATTCTGTTCAGCCAAGGGTCTTCAGCAAAAGAGAAAGAGAACGTGGAAGCGCTATTGAATAAAGGCATTAAAGTGTTGATTATCACCCCGCATGACGGCGCAGCCGCTGCAGCGGCAGTTGAGGCAGCGAAACAAGATGACGTAACCGTTATCGCGTATGACCGCTTGATCACTGATACCGATGCGGTCGATTATTATGTAACGTTCGATTCATTAGCCGTAGGTGCTGCACAAGCGCAATATTTACTGGACAACGTGGAAGGTACGGGTGTACCGCTTTACTTGTATGCAGGAGCTTCTTCAGATAACAACGCATTCTTATTCTTCCAAGGTGCATGGGAAGTGCTGCAGCCAAAGATTGCAGACGGCACATTTAAAATTGCCAACTCCAGCCAAGCGGAGGCATTAAAAGATACGAAAGAGCTTGACCGTGACCAATTGAGCCAAATCATCGGCCAAGTAACAACCAGCTGGGATCCGAACGAATCGAAAAACAAAGCTCAGACCCACCTGACTTCCGTCGGCGACGATATGAAAGGCAATGTAGCGATCTTGGCACCGAATGATGGGACTGCGCGTGCCATTGCGGACGTGTTCGCTTCAGACGCTGCAGTGACTGATTACATGATTACAGGGCAAGACGCTGAAAAAGCATCAGTCCAGTACATTCTTGATGAAAAACAATCGATGACCGTATTCAAAGATGTCCGTACACTGGTTGAAGACGCAATGGGAATGGCTGTTGAAGTTTTAGACGGCAATACACCTGAAACGACCGGTTCTTACGATAACGGAACAACAGAAGTAAAAGCGAAACAAACACCTGTAATTGTAGTGGATAAAGAAAACGCCAAAGAAGAATTGATTGATTCCGATTATTATAAAGCAGATGAGTTTACGGGCTTAGAGTAAAAAATCACATAGGGCGGAAGAAATAGTGATAGAAACTTCTATCACTATTTCTCCATTCCTTGGTGTTTGCGCAAGGAGGCGAAGAAATGAGCGACTATATTCTGGAGATGAAAAATATATCCAAGTCATTCACCGGTGTAAAAGCTTTGTCAGATGTGAATTTCAAAGTGGAACGGGGAGAAATCCATTGCTTGATCGGAGAGAACGGCGCTGGTAAATCGACGCTCATGAAAGTCTTGAGCGGTGTTTATCCTTATGGCACATATGAAGGCGATATTGTGTTCGAAGGGAAAGTGCAGCAGTTCAATGAAATCAACGACAGCGTTAAAGCCGGTATCGGCATCATTTATCAAGAGCTCGCATTGTTTCCGGATTTGACGGTCTATGAAAATATCTTTGCCGGCAACGAAATCCGGAAAGGCCCTTTTGTCGACTGGAATGAAACCATTGTCCAGTCTACAAAATTACTGCAGAAAGTGAAATTGAAAGTGGATCCGGAAACTTTGATCAAGGAATTAGGTGTAGGTAAACAGCAATTGGTTGAAATCGCCAAATCGCTCAGTAAAGACGTGAAACTGCTGATTCTTGATGAACCGACAGCTGCATTAAATGAAAACGACAGCGAAAATTTATTGGAATTATTGAAGGAACTGAAAAGCCAGGGAATCACGTGCATTATGATTTCCCATAAATTGAAGGAAGTTATTTCAATCGCTGATAAGGCGACGATTTTGCGTGATGGCAAAACCATTATCACCTTGGACGCCCATAAAGGAGAGCTTTCGGAAAGCATCATCATTAAAAACATGGTGGGCCGTGAAATTGAAGATATCTTTCCAAAACGGCCAGACAAGAAAATAGGAGAGACTGTTCTTCAAGTAAAAGACTGGTCGGCTTATGATCCGGAACTCGCACGCCAAGTGGTGAAACACGCCAATCTGGAAGTGAAAAAAGGGGAAATCATCGGTATTGCAGGATTAATGGGGTCGGGCCGCACAGAGCTTGCATTGAGCATTTTCGGCAATCCCAAAAACTATAGGCTGCAAGGCGAGCTTCAGGTCTTCGGGAAACAGCGAACACTGAAACATACAAGCGATGCGATTAAGGCGGGAATTGCTTATGTCACCGAGGACCGTAAAGGAAATGGGCTGTTTCTGATCAAAGACATCAAGAACAATGTCACGGCGGCGCATCTGAAAGGAATTTCGACAAGAGGCGTTCTCAATTTGAATGAGGAAGTGAAAGTTGGGACAGACTATAAAAACTCACTGCGCATCAAAGCGAATTCGCTTGAGCAGGCGGTTGGAAAACTGAGTGGAGGTAATCAGCAAAAAGTATCGCTCGGCAAATGGCTATTTACCGGACCTAAGATTTTGATCTTGGATGAACCGACGCGCGGAATTGATGTCGGGGCGAAATTCGAGATTTATACCATCATGAATCAGCTGATCAAAGAAGGATTGAGCATCATCATGATCTCATCAGAATTGAATGAAATCATCGGCATGAGCGACCGCGTCTATGTCATGGCGGAAGGTGCCATAAAAGGTGAATTGACAATAGAAGAAACGACTCAGGAAGCTATTATGGAACTTGCGACGCAATAGGGGGTAGGGATAATGGGCTTTTTAGCAGAAGCAAAACACCTGATCAAAGCGAATATCCGCGATTACGGTATGTATATCGCATTGCTTGTCATTATACTGACGTTTACCGTTATGACAGACGGTTTGTTCATATCGTCCCGGAACATCAGTAATTTATTAGATTCAACAGGGTATATCGCGGTTCTGGCAGTGGGAATGACATTGGTCATTGTAATCCGGCACATCGACTTGTCGGTCGGGTTTTTAGCTGGATTCTTAGGTGCAGTCGCCGCGATTTTCCTTTCGCAGATGGGAATGTCCGTATTTCTGGTGATTCCGCTCGTACTGCTATTTGGCGTAATTATCGGCTTGTTCAATGGATTTTTAATTGCGAAAGTCGGCATTCCAGCCTTTGTGGCAACACTTGCCGGGATGCTGTTTTTCCGCGGTGCATTATTGAATGTCACTGAAGGCACCGGGACGATCATCGTCAATGACGATGGCTTTAACGCACTCGGCAATGGATTTATCCCGTCGCTCATGGAAATCAACGAACTGCACCTATTGTCGCTATTGGTGGGGCTTGCAGGGATTTTGCTGTATATCTACAGCGAAATTTCCAACCGCCGCAACAAAGCGAAGTATGGCTTCGAAGTGGTTTCCTTTAAGATTTTCATCGTAAAACTGGTTTTTGTATCCTTTATCATTGGTTATATTACTTGGATTCTTGCCGGTTATAATGGTTTTTCCTGGACGGTTGTCATCATGCTGCTGGTCGTTGTCGTGTATCATTTCCTGGCGACGAAAACGGTGCTTGGGCGTAATATTTACGCCGTTGGGAGCAATCCGGAAGCCGCCCATTTGAGCGGCATCAACGTCACGAAAATCACGCTCTTCGTTTTTGCTTCAATGGGGATGCTTGCAGCCCTTTCCGGCATCCTGTTCACTTCACGGCTGCAATCGGCAACGACTACAGCGGGCACGTTGTTCGAGCTGGATGCCATTGCCGCAGCTTATGTCGGTGGGGTTTCTTCAGCAGGCGGTGTCGGGAAAGTGACCGGTGCCATTATTGGTGCCATCGTCATGGCTTCACTGTCGAGCGGCATGAACTTGCTTGGAACCGGAATCTCCTATCAATACATGATTCGCGGTGGTGTTCTGGCTTTGGCCGTTATTTTCGATGTGTTGACAAGAAAGCAGCGGGCTTAAGATTTCTAACTAAAAAAACTGAGAGCATCTCATGGTGTAGATGCTCTTTTTATATGCCGGTTAAGTATTGTGAATTTTCTGTCAAGTGATATGATGAAAGCAATTAGCATGTTGAAAAGGAGCTGCACAACATGAGAAAAAAAGTCATAATTGTCCTTTGTATGCTCTGTGCGGTTTTAGGTTTTTTTACTTTTATGTCAGCCGGAAAAGCATTCCGTTCGGATTGGCAATTGCCTGCTGCTGTTCCTGAAGACCAGGACAGTTATCGCTTGGTTTTGATTACCCAGGAATTGAAAACGCCGTTCTGGAATCAAGTAGGGGCAGGAGCAGCCAAACAAGCCGGAAAAGAAGGCGTTAGTTTGGAAGTGTGGGGAAGTTACGGCAATGATTCCGATGAATTTTTAAAGCAGATTGAAATTGCACTTCATTCAAAAGTGGATGGTGTTGTCGTTCAAGGACTTGATACAGCGGAATTCAAAGAACTGACGAAAATCAAAGCGGCATTTTACGGAATACCGGTAATTACGATAGCTAACGACGTGCCAGTCGCGGAAAGTTTGCGGAAAACGTATGTGGGTTCTGACCATTATCAGGCAGGAAAATTGCTTGCTGAGCAATTGGTAAAAGATATGGGAAGTGAAGGGCAGGCCATCCTATTGAGCGATGTCGAACAGGCTTATAGCCAACAGCAGCGCATGCGCGGAATGGATGAAGTATTGAGGGCTTATCCCGGCATATCCACAGTTCTGGTGAAAAGCGGCAATTCAGATGAAGAAGTGATTGAAGCGACTCAGAATGTGCTCAACCAAGTGCCGGAAGCGGATGCTTTCATCGCGCTCAACACCAACCATGTCGGCACGATGATGCAGGAAATCAGCCGGCGTGCCAAGCTTGAACCGTTCCATATTTATTCGTTCGATGACGGTGCCGATATTTCCGCATTGCTCAGACAAGGAGGCTTGGATGCCGTTATTGGCCAGTCACCGGAAAAAATGGGGCAGCTGAGTGTCGAGCTGATGATGAAATGGATAAAAAACGAGGAGGTCCCGTTAAATCCCGATGGTTATTTCACGGATATCCGGATTCTGGAAGGGGTGCGTGAACGCCCATGAATACGATCCAGAAAAAGATTTGGGTGCTCGCTTCCGTAGTTCTTGCCATCATGGTCGCCATCTGGCTGACACTGACTTTTTACAATCAGAAAATGCAGACGCAGTACAACGACATTTTGCAGCGTTATTTGCAAATGAATGAAGTGACCAGTGCCAGCCAGGAAATCGTGGCAGACTTGAACCGTTATTTGATGATTCCAACCGATGGCAATAAAGCCCAGCTCGAAGAAAGCCGGGAACGCCTGCTCACGGTCCAGTCGACAGTATATGACCTCCGCAATGTGGAAAACGAATTAACACTGACAAACTATAGCCACTTGATTGACAGTTTTATTGAAACGGTGGATCGTTCGGTGATGTTCCAAGAGCAAGAGGAAGCTGAATCGGCACTCGCTGAATTTGCGGAAGCTACCAGCATTTCGATGTATATTTCGGAAATGACGCTGACGATTTTTGATACCGAATTGAAAACCTATGAACGTTTTTACCGCGGCATCATCGACCAGTCAACAGAGCTGGAAAAACTGGGTTTCTGGCTGCTGTTATTGATTACTGCCTGTTTGCTGCTGTTTACGTATTTGTTTTCCATCAGCATTACCAGACCGGTGCAGCAATTGACAAAAGCGGCTAACGAGTTGGCGAAAGGCCATTTTGACCAGCCCATCAAAGTTGATTCGAACGATGAAATTTCATTTTTGGCCAAAACCTTTGACCATATGCGCGGCAATATCAATACATTGATTTTGGAAATCCAGAAAAAAGCGCAGCTTGAACGGGAACTGCAGGAAAGCAAATTATTGCTTCAAGAAAGCCAGCTGCGAAACCTGCAAAACCAAATCAACCCGCATTTTCTATTCAATACCTTAAATACGCTATCGAAAAAGGCCTATTTGGATGGAGCAGAAGAAACGAGCGATTTGCTGGTCAGTGTGGCCGGGCTGCTCCGCTACAATTTAAAACGGATGGACCGGGCAGTTTCTCTATACGAGGAAGTTTATGTGCTGCAGCAATACATGGACATCCAAAAAGCGCGCTACAGCGACCGGCTGCAGTTTCACGCGGAAATAGAGGAATCTTCGCTGGGTTTCCAGATTCCGGGTCTGACGCTTCAGCCATTAATTGAAAATGCCGTAATCCATGCCATCGAGCCGGAAGAAGACGGCGGCCAAATTTGGTTCCGCATCCAGGAAGTCGAAGATGAAATTTGGATTGAAATCGCAGATGACGGACAGGGCATGGACGAAGAAAAACAGCGCCAGCTGCTTGAACAAGCTGTTGTGTCGAAAGAAGGGCATTCGACCGGCATCGGTTTCAGCAATGTGCTAAAAAGGCTGCAGCTTTTCTACGGACGTGAAAACCTGGTGGAAATTGACAGCGGTATTGGAAAAGGGACAAAAATCACGTTGAAACTACCAAAAGTAAAAGGAGCACAAAATCATGGTCAAACTTCTCATAGTGGATGACGAACCGATTGAACGTGATGGAATGCAGGCGATTCTGCAAAAAACCTATCCGGATTTCGAGTTCAGGCAAGCGAAAAATGGAAAATCGGCAATTGAAATAGCCGAAACCTGGCAGCCGGACTGGGTATTTATGGATATCATGATGCCTGGCATGACGGGTCTGGAGGCGATAGAACAGATTCAGCGCAGCCGCCAGGACATTCAGTTTGTCATGGTCACGGCTTTTGATATGTTCGATTATGCACGCCAAGCCATCAAACTGGGTGTCAAAGACTATTTGCTGAAGCCGAGCAAAGCCAGTGAAATTGTGGCGACTGTGGGCAAGCTGCTTGAACAGCAGCAGCAAAAAGAGCAGGATTCAGCTGTGCGGCAGCAAGAACAGGATGATTTCCAGCGGGCATTGAGCATAGTCGAAACGGATGTCGTGACCCAATTGCTTTTTGACCATGTCCATGAAGTGCATATCGATATGCTGGTGGAAATGCTCGAAATTAAAGCAGCCAATGAAAAGTTCGTCATGACAGTGCTGATTCCAGAAGGCTGTGAAAGTTCGTATTCGGCGATTAAAGAGCATATCCGGCAAAAGGGCAACGCCTGGGTCGGGGCATTATACGGCCGCCAGCTGCCGATTATCGTATTCCGTGAAGCGGGCTCGTCATTCCGCTTGCAGGCGATTCGACTGGCTAAAGACATTTTATCGATTTCAGCAGAGTGCCAGCCGGAAGACTGGTTTATAGGCATCGGCATCGAATGCGATTCGTTGGAAGACATCCGGAATTCCTATCAGAAATCGCTGATTGCGACAATGGATTTGGCTATCCCTTCAAAATACCGCTTTTATTCCGATGTGCCGGTCCTTGATACAGTAAGCGATTCTGCTTTTATCAAACAGCAGGAAAAGAAACTGTTCGATTATGTCCGGTTAGGAGAATGGGAGTGCATAGATCAAATCGTATACGACTTGATCCGGCGTTTCGAACAGCAAGGTGCGAATGTCGTTCTTGCCCAGCAGCGGGCACTTGAAGTGCTGTGGATCACTTCCCGCGTCATGGAAGAAATGGGCGTGGAGGCGGCAGCGCCTTTTTACTCGGTCCAGGCTCAGGATTACCGCCAATTGTGTGGCGATACAAAGCAATTGCTGGAAGGGATGAAGCAATTGTATATGGGCCATTGCGGGCGGCTCGAAGTGGACAAAATCCATCAGATCAAACAATGGATCCGGGAGCATTCCGATGAAGACATCTCTTTGGATACTTTAGCGAGAAAAGTCGACTTAAGCCCGATTTACATCAGCAAGATGTTCAAAGAAAAACTGGGGGTCAATTATATTGAGTTCCTGACAGCCTGCCGGATGGAACGGGCAAAAAACCTGCTGTCCGATCCTCAAAAAAGCTTGAAGGAGATTTCAATTGAAATCGGCTATCATGAACCGAATTATTTCAGCAAGGTGTTTAAAAAAATGTACGATGTTTCACCGAAAGAATACCGCAAAACGCTTTTGGGCATCAAGGAAGAGTAGGGAGGAAAAGCCCATGGAGCCTATCTGGTCCCGAATGGTCAAATTGCTGGGTGTCTTATTCGCTGCATGTTTGCTGGCAGCTTGTAACGGCGGTGAACCGGAAGCGCAGAAAGAAACGCCGGTTCCCTCAGAGACAGAAAAAGAAGGTCCAATCAAAATTGGATTCTCAATGGACACATTAAAAGAAGAACGCTGGCTGAAAGACCGGGACTTGTTCCGGGAAGCGGCTAAGGCCCTCGGGGCGGAAGTGGAGATTGTGGCGGCGAACGGCAATGACGCTCTTCAAATCTCCCAGGCAGAAACGCTGATCCAGGGAGGCATCGATGTACTGGTAATTGTGCCGCACAATGCTGAAGCTACAGCAGCCATCGTCCATAAAGCGCATAAGGCAGGCATCAAAGTCATCGCCTACGACCGCCTCGTGAAAAATGCCGCCATCGATTTATATGTATCATTCGACAATGAACAAGTAGGGAAGCTGCAGGCCCAGGCAATTTTAGAAGCCGTGCCGAAAGGGAATTATGTCTATATCGGAGGAGCCCCGACAGACAATAACGTCCATTTGATCAAGAAAGGCGTTCTTGATGTACTCCAGCCGGCTATCGACCGGGGAGATATTAAAATCGTCTATGATCAATGGACCGAAGATTGGGCGCCAGAAAACGCCTTGGCCAATATGGCCGAAGCACTCAAAGCCAATAACAATCAAATCGACGCGGTAATTGCCGCTAATGATGCAACTGCCGGCGGCGTTATCAAAGCTTTGGAAGCGCAGGGATTGAGCGGGGAAATTCCAGTCGCAGGCCAGGACGCTGAATTGGCGGCGGTACAGCGCATTGTCACCGGCACACAGACCATGACCGTTTACAAACCGATTCAGAACTTGACCACACAAGTGGCGGAGCTCGCAATCCAGCTGGCCAAAGGCGAAGAAGTCATGACATCGGTCAGCGTCAATAACGGAAAAACCGAAGTGCCGTCGATTTTGCTGGCGCCTACGGCAGTGGATGCTGGTAACTTGGTCGATACAGTCATCGCAGATGGCTTTCATTCGAAAGATGAGGTTTATCAAGAAGCAGGAAAGTGATTAGCATAAAGAGCCTTTCATCAGTTAAGCCCTTTGATGGAAGGCTTTTTATGCTATTATTAGGGGTGGATATAGGGGATAGGTTGAATTAAAGAAGGATACTTTTAGAAGCCGCTACGCCGTTTTGGGCAGGACTTCCGTGATGAGCCATCGGCCTTAAAACATGTGCTCCTGCATCGCTACGCTAGCTTCGTCGCAAAACCACTGGCCTCACAACCCTCGGCCAATGGCTTCGCAGCTAAAATAGTTGGTTCAACTTATATGGATGGAAATTTTGAAAGTATGCAATAGGAGGATTTTAAATGGATAATAATGACTTACTGATTAGATTAAGGTACGCCCTTGATATAAAAAATACTGATATGGTGGAAATCTTCAAACTTGGCGGTGTTGAGCTGTCGAAAGAAGAAGTGCTGAAAGTGCTGACGAAAACGCCGGAAGAAGAGGATGTTAAAGAAAGTGAAAATCATATTCCTTTGGATAATGCCATGCTGGAGTCTTTCTTAAACGGCTTGATTGTCCACAAAAGAGGCAGACAGGATCCAAAACCGGGACAGCCTGAACAGCCGCCGTTGACGAATGAACCTTCCAATAATTTATTATTGAAAAAAGTGAAAATCGCTTTGCAGCTGACAAGTGATGACATGCTCGACATCTTGAAACTTGCTGGCGTCACTGTGTCCAAAAGCGAAATGGGCGGAATCCTGAGAAAGCAGGGACATAAAAATTACAGCGTCTGCGGCGACCGCTATGCACGGAATTTCCTGAAAGGCTTGGCTTTGAAATATAGAAAATAACTGGATTATAAATCTCATCTAACTGACAAGCAGCGATTTGGTGAGAAGAAAAGAGTTGCTGAATGTGTTTATTCAGCAACTCTTTTTTATTTTGTAAGGCTAGCAGAACCATCAAATGATTTCCTCAATGCCGTTTCAGAATTTCTCTAATTCTTTACACCGCGATAAAGGCGGCATGGAAGGTTTTCCCGGAATATTTTATAGACTCCTTCTTGATTGCTCATTATAATTAGAAAAGTGGAAATTTTTATTGTTTTCGTATAAACACGCCGAGTTAGTTGGGGTAAGGTTAAAAAAAGCTTAAACGTTAATAAGTTTATCTAATAAGGAAAAATGTTAACTAAAGGAGATCAATGATATGAAATGGCTGCCCACACGTAAAAACAAAATCGAAGCTTTTTGGCAATGGTTTGAGGAGAATGAGGAAACTTATTTTGAATTGGCTGAAGAAAATCGGGAAGAGCTTTTTAACGAACTGCAGCAAAAACTTCAGAAAGTGAATAAGCATCTCGCTTTTGAGTTCAGCGCAGAGCTGGAAAGCGGAAAACGCGAGTTCATTATTAGTGCGGATGGCATAGTGGAAGCTTTTGAAGCAGTGTTTGATTTGCAGGAAACGATGCCGGAACTTGATCGTTTCGAAATCATTGCATTCCGGCAGCCTTCAGTAGAAGAGTTCAGTGTGCATTATGGAAACAGGGAATTGACTTGGGAAGATGTTTATTACACAGCTCTCCAGGATATAGAGCAGGAAGAAGTCAATATGATGCTATATATCAAAGGGCTGACTGAGGAAAATGAAGAGGAAATTATTCCGCTCGTCTTCATCCTTTTAGACTCGGTGATTGGAGAATACAATATGGGGGTGCATCTGGGAAGAGTCGAGTTCCATCCGTTTGAAGTGCATCCGAATGCCCGGCCGCTTCATACGTTAAAAGAGTTCTTTCCAGTGGAGAGCATTTGAAATCCAGTAACTGATTAGGACATCAGAGCACCAGGAAGGACTGAATTGTAGAAATCAAATGCTTTGAATGAAATAACTCGCGTAAAGCTTTTTTACTGACAGGAAAAACATGCCCGATGGCGTATATAGTAGTAACGAAAAAATGGAGGTGCTGTAAGATGAGGAAGAAAGTCGCGATTTCACTTTCCGTCGTTGCTGTGGCCGCGTTATATAAAGGGGCGCTGTGGAATTTCAGCAGCCAGAGCAAGAAACAAATTGAGCAGCAGCTGGCAAAAGTGCCGGATGCAGAGCCGCAAAAAGTTACAGAAGAGATGCTGGAGCAGCTTCCGGCACCTGTGCAAAAATGGCTGGAAAATGCAGGGATTGTAGGAAAGGACCAAATCCGCACTATATTTCTAAGGCAAACTGGCTGGATGAGGTTGAAGCCGGAACAGCAGGAGTGGACAAAAGCTGAAGCTGAACAGACCATTACAACCGATCCGCCGTCATTCACTTGGACAGTGAAGATGAACATGCTGCCTTTTATCCAAATCGTCGGCCGCGACAGTTTCGAAGCTGGAAAAGCTGAATTGCTCATTAAAGCGGCGGGGCTATTTCCAGTCGCCCGAGAAGCGGATAATGATAAAACCGATCAGTCGGCATTGCAGCGGTACTTAATGGAAGTGTCCTGGTATCCGACTGCCGCCATCAGCCCGTATATCAAGTGGGAAGAAATTGATGGAAACACGGCCAAGGCGACAATGGATTATCAGGGAGTATCAGGTTCAGCGACCTATCATTTTAAGGAAGACGGCGAGCTGGAAAAAATTATCGCTCTTCGGTATAAGGACAGTAGCCCAGAAGCGCCTCTTGTACCTTGTGTTGCTGAAATCAAAGAACATCACAGCGCGGGCGGGATTAAAGTTCCTTCTAAAGTCGAAATCACGTGGCAATTGGAAGAAGGAGATTTTACCTGGTATAAATTCGAAGTTCACGCAGCCGAGTTTGATCCAATACAAGCTGTAAAAAATACCCCGCTATAAGTGGGCTACAGAATCGAGCTTTCAGAAGCTGATTAATCCGTCTGAAGGGAAAGCGAAGAACGGTGCCGCCTGGGCTTCCGTAAAAGCATCAGAAAAAGTGCCCGTCTAGCTTTGCCTAATCCATGGACGGGGTTCTAAGAAATATATTAGATAAAAATATATTTAGATGTCCCTTCTTTTCCTAAGCGGCAAAGTTCATTCCATAATAGAAATATAAAAATCGGAAAATTATGATAAGCTAAAGAAGATCGGTAAAAAATATACTTAAAGCAGCAGGTGGAATAGTTTAATAGTGCGGGTTCTTGAAGAAAGGAATCGGGGACATTATTAAAAATTTAGTCCTTGCTTTAAAATTAGCATGGAGGTTGTTATGAAGTATTTAATTAAAGAAGAGAATCGGGTCCAGATGTATCAGGTTTTTAAGTATCTTAAATACGAAATACCGCTGCAGGAAATAATGCTCATTAAGAAGCATAATAAAGAATCGGTTATCTATGCTTTGTATAACGAAGAAGGAAATGTCTATTTACTGACAGATATTTCGGTTAGGAATGAGTGTGTCTATGGTAATGGCGGCTTTGCTAAACCCTATTGCAAAATTGAAGAGATTGATGATTACTCTTTGAAGACATTAGATTCAGATGCTTACAACTGGTATATGACTCATGCGAAATAATCACAGCTAAAAACCATCAGTTCAACTTATATATAAAGAATCTGACGACTTAACACAGAAAGTTCTTTCTTTTTCAACAAATAAACTTGACCTGAAGCCTGGATGCAGGTACGATTTAAAAATATAAATTGAAAATTCAATCAGAAGGAATCCAACTGCCTGTTAAAGTGGAATAACAACTGAATAGTGAATTCTTATCGAGAGAAGTCGAGGGACTGGCCCTATGACGCTTCAGCAACCAGCCATTTATGGTCAGGTGCTAATTCCAGCAGGCATGCAAATGTCTGGCAGATGAAAAGGAACGAGTTTATTAATCGTAAAGCCTTCTTTTTCAAAGATGGCTTTTTTTGTATATTTAGGAGGCGAAAGCATGGGTTTATTAGATGAGCTAAAGACGAGAATATTGACGGCAGACGGAGCAATGGGAACGTTATTATATTCATACGGCATTGAATACTGCAACGAGGAATTGAATTTGCAGCGGCCGGAAATCATCGAAAAGATCCATCAGGAATACATTCAGGCCGGCGCAGATATCATTCAGACCAATACGTATGGCGGCAATGCTTTGAAACTTGCGCGTTACGGGCTTGAGCATCAAGTGAAAGAAATCAACGAAGCGGCAATCCGCATCGCAAAACGGGCGGCCGCTCCGGGCGGGCAATTTGTCTTTGGAACAATCGGCGGCATCCGGGGCATCCGGAAAAGCGATGCGACTTTGCAGGAAATCATCACGATGGTGGACCAGCAAGCAGGCTATTTGCTGGCAGGAGACCCGGATGCCTTGCTGCTTGAGACATATTATGATTTTGAAGAACTGGCTGAAACCGTCATCCATCTACGGAAAGTGACCGATGTGCCGTTGATTGCCCAAGTGTCCATGCACGAGCCGGGTATCTTGCAAAACGGTCTGGCTTTGAATGACGCCTTGCACCAACTGGAAGAATTAGGCGCTGATATTGTCGGCGTTAATTGCCGGTTGGGGCCACACCATACGATTCAAGCGCTGGAAGAAGTGTCGTTGCCGAAAAAAGCTTTCCTTTCAGCTTATCCGAACGCCAGTTTATTGGATCTTGAAAATGGCCGGGTGGTTTATGAATCGGAAGCAGATTATTTCGGGCGCGCAGGTTTATTATTAAGAGAAGAAGGGGCGCGCTTGATCGGCGGCTGTTGCGGCACGACGCCAAAACACATCGAAGCGCTGAAAAAACGCATCGGCAATTTAAAGCCGGTTACTGAAAAAGAAGTGGTGAAGAAAAAGCCAATCGTCATTCGGGAAGCGGAAGCACTTGAAGAAGCGCCGCTTCATGAAAAAGCAAAAACGGAGCGTACCATTATTGTGGAATTGGATACGCCGAAGCATTTAGATATTACAAAGTTCATCGAAGGGTCAAAAGCGCTGAATGCAGCAGGAGTGGACGCAGTTACTATGGCCGACAATTCGCTTGCCTCTCCCAGGGTCAGCAATTTGGCGATGGGCGCCATTTTGAAACACCAGGAACAAATCCGTCCGCTAGCGCATATAACATGCCGTGACCGGAACTTGATCGGCTTGCAGTCGCATTTGATGGGGCTGGATGCCCTCGGAATCCATGATATCCTAGCAGTAACGGGAGATCCGACAAAAGTGGGGGATTTTCCTGGAGCGACCAGTGTTTATGATGTATCGAGCCTGGAATTGATCCAGTTGATCAAAAAGCTGAATGAAGGCATTTCATTTTCCGGGAAACCGCTGCGCAAAAAAGCGAACTTCTCCGTCGCCGCTGCGTTCAACCCGAATGTCCGCGTTTTAGACCGGGCAGTGGCGCGTTTGGAGAAGAAAATTGAAAGCGGCGCGGATTATTTCATTTCGCAGCCGGTTTATACGAAAGAGAAAATCATTGAAATTTATGAAGCGACCAAGCATCTGGATACGCCGATTTTCCTCGGAGTAATGCCTTTGACCAGCATCCGCAGTGCCGAATTCCTGCATAATGAAGTGCCGGGCATCAAATTGTCGGAAGATGCGCTCGAGCGGATGCGCGCTTGCGGCGATGATAAAGACCGTGCCAGCGCAGAAGGCATCCAAATCGCAAAAGAACTGATTGATACAGCAGCGGAATTATTCAATGGCATTTACTTGATTACGCCATTTTTCCGCTATGATATGTCTTTGGAATTGATCGATTATATCCGCCAACTTGATATACAGAAAGAGAGCGATCGCAGCCATGTCCAAACAGCTAATTGAACAACTTGAAAAAAGAATTTTAATTATTGACGGAGCTATGGGGACGATGATTCAGAATGCTGATTTGTCAGCAGAAGATTTCGGCGGAGAGCAGCTTGACGGCTGCAACGAGTATTTGAATATCGTTCGTCCGAATGTGATTGAAAGCGTCCACCATGCTTATTTGGAGGCGGGCGCTGATATTATCTGTACGAACACCTTTGGCGGCACATCGATCGTGCTGGATGAATACGATCTCGGCAGACAGGCAGCGGAAATCAACCGCCGGGCGGTGGAAATTGCGAAACGCAGCACAGCCGCTTTTTCAACGCTGGAATGGCCGCGTTTTGTGGCAGGTGCAATCGGCCCGACGACAAAAACCTTATCCGTGACGGGCGGCGTAACATTTGATGAAATGCTGGATAATTTCTATGTGCAAGCGACAGCGCTCGTCGAAGGCGGCGCAGATTTGATTTTACTGGAAACGAGCCAGGATATGCTGAATGTCAAAGCAGCAACGATTGGCATCAAGAAAGCGTTTGAAGAAACCGGCATCGAGCTGCCGATCATGGTGTCCGGAACCATCGAGCCGATGGGAACGACGCTTGCGGGGCAGAGCATTGAAGCGTTCTATATTTCAATTGAACACGTCAAGCCGCTGTCAGTCGGCTTGAACTGCGCGACGGGTCCTGAGTTTATGACGGATCATATCCGTTCTTTAGCTGAGCTTTCGGATGGCTATGTCAGCTGTTATCCGAACGCCGGGCTGCCGGATGAAGAAGGCCATTACCACGAGACGCCCGAATCTTTGTCGAAAAAACTGCGCGGATTTGCCGAGAAAGGCTGGCTCAATGTAGTCGGCGGCTGTTGCGGAACGACACCGGCCCATATTAAAGCCGTCAGGGAAGCGATGGAAGGGTTAGCACCGAGAAAGCCGGAAGCAGCCGGACATGGCCATGTGATTTCTGGCATCGAGCCGCTGCAATACGATGAATCGATGCGCCCGCTGTTTATCGGGGAGCGAACGAATGTCATCGGTTCCCGTAAATTCAAGCGGCTGATTATCGATGGCCGATTTGAAGAAGCTTCTGAAATTGCCCGGGCACAAGTGAAGAACGGAGCGCATGTCATCGATATTTGTTTGGCAAACCCGGACCGCGATGAGCTCGAAGACATGACCAACTTTATGAAGGAAGTTGTCAAAAAAGTGAAAGTTCCGCTTGTTATTGATTCCACGGATGAAGCCGTCATTGAAGCAGCGTTGAAATTTTCCCAAGGGAAAGCCATCATCAATTCGATCAATCTGGAAGACGGAGAAGAACGGTTTGACGCGGTTATGCCGCTCGTGAAGAAATACGGCGCGGCCGTTGTGGTTGGGACAATCGACGAACCGGGCATGGCTGTCACGCGCGAACGGAAGCTTGAAGTTGCTGAACGATCGTATGATTTATTGGTCAATAAATGGGGGCTTGCGCCGGAAGACATCATTTTCGATCCGCTCGTATTTCCGGTCGGGACTGGCGATCAGCAATACATCGGTTCCGCGGTGGAGACCATTGAAGGAATCCGCCTGATCAAGCAGAAATTTCCGCGCTGTCTGACAGTTCTAGGCATCAGCAACGTATCATTCGGCTTGCCGCCAGTCGGCCGTGAAGTGCTGAATGCGGTGTATTTATACCACTGCACGCAGGCAGGGCTTGACTATGCCATCGTCAATACGGAAAAACTGGAGCGCTACGCTTCAATTCCGCAAAAAGAAATTGAAATGGCGAACGAGTTGCTGTTTACGACGACTGATAAGACCTTAGCCGACTTTACGGATTTTTACCGCGATAAGAAAAAGGAAAAAACCGAAGACGATATTCCAAAAACGGTTCCTGAACGGCTTGCCTATTATATTCTGGAAGGCACGAAAGAAGGGCTGATTCCGGATTTGGAAAAAGCGCTCGACCTGTATGATACGCCGCTTGATGTCATTAACGGTCCGCTGATGGAAGGCATGGCTGAAGTGGGCCGCCTGTTCAATGATAACCAGCTGATTGTGGCGGAAGTGCTGCAAAGCGCCGGCGTGATGAAAGCGGCGGTTTCTTTCCTGGAAGGGTTTATGGAGAAAAAAGAAGACGATTCCGGCAAAGGCAAAATTGTTCTGGCAACAGTTAAAGGTGATGTCCATGATATCGGCAAAAATCTGGTGGATATCATTCTCAGCAATAATGGCTATAAAGTCATCGATGTCGGCATCAAAGTGACGCCAGCGACGTTGATCGAAGTGATCCGCAAAGAAAAGCCGGATATGATCGGCTTATCCGGGCTTCTCGTCAAATCGGCAAAACAGATGGTCATCACAGCCCAGGACTTCAAGGAAGCAGGCATTGATGTGCCGATTCTGGTCGGAGGCGCGGCATTGTCGCGGCGCTTTACCGAAACCAAAATCGCCGCGGAATATGACGGTCCGGTCATTTACGCAAAAGATGCGATGCAAGGCTTGGACCTTGCCAACCGCCTGCAAAGCGGAGCCGGTAAAGCGGTGCTGCTGGAAGAACTCGATGCGCAGCAGGAAAAACGCAAAGTGTCGGAAGCGGCAAGAGAATCAAAACAGGCATTGGCGGTAGCAGTCCGTCCGGTCAAGACAGTCCGGGAAGATGTGCCGGTCTACAAGCCGAACGATTTGCGCCGGCATGTGCTGAAGGATTATTCAGTGGCGCATCTGTATCCGTACGTCAATATGCGAACATTGATCGGCCACCATCTCGGCTTGAAAGGCTTCAGTGAAAAATCGCTTGCACAAGGCGACCAGCGGGCAGTGGAACTGCATGAACTGGCGACCGGATTCTTGCAAGCCGGATTGTTAAAGCCATCCGGCATGTATCAGTTTTTCCCGGCACAAAGTGATGGCGACGACGTCATTATTTATAGCCCGGCGGATGCCAAGACTGAAATTGAACGCTTTACCTTCCCGCGCCAGTCAGCTGAGCCGTTTCTATGCCTCGCGGATTATTTAAAATCCGTCGACAGCGGCGAAATGGATTATGTCGCGTTTATGCAAGTGACGGCAGGGCACGGCGTACGTGATGAAGCGGCTCGTTTGAAAGAAACCGGAAAATTTCTTGAAAGCCATGCGCTGCAAGCGACAGCGCTGGAACTGGCAGAAGGTTTTGCAGAGCGCATCCATCAGGAAATCCGCGATCAATGGGGCTTCCCCGATGCCACCGACTTTTCGATGCGGGATCGTTTCGCAGCGAAATATCAAGGGCAGCGTTTCTCATTCGGCTACCCGGCCTGTCCGAACCTGGAAGACCAAGCGAAATTATTCGGCTTGATCAAGCCGGAAGACATCGGTGTCCAGTTGACGGAAGAATACATGATGGACCCCGAAGCTTCCGTGTCGGCTATGGTTTTTGCCCATCCGGATGCACGGTATTTCGTAGTGGATTAATAGAGAGATGGAAAAGAGGATGGCTTGTCCGCTGGATTGCGGATGAGCCATCCTTTTATGGTTTTTTTGTGCCAGTTGGGCATAAACAAGTTGTACTTGGGCATAAAAGTAAAATTCAAGACGTTTATTGCGGCACTCGTTCGCTTTCCAATACTATGTTCCATTCGTCTGCTAATGCAGGGAGTGGGCCAGAACTTGTCGAAGTGAACGAGTAAGAGGGGAAAGAGCCAAGTGAACAAGCCTTGTTGCAAAGCGAGCCTCGCTGAGAGGGCCCGACCTATAATTTTGAAAGGCAGTGAAGTGAAATGGAAGTGGAACAACGCTTATTCGGCTATAAGGAAGGGCGTCAGGTGACCTTGTACACCTTGAAGAACGCCAATGGTTTTGAAGTATCATGCATGGATTGGGGCTGCATCATTACGAAGATAATCGCACCTGATCAAAGGGGGAACTTGGAGAATGTAGTGCTGGGTTTTGACACATTGGAGGAATATGGAGACAATCCACATTTTTTAGGAGCGGTGGCCGGACGCTTTGCCGGAAGAATCAAAGGCGGTACATTTACACTTGAAGGCCAGGACTACAAACTTGCTGCTAATGCCAACGGCCATCATTTGCACGGCGGCAATAAAGGCTTCAGCCATAAATTATGGAAGTCGGAGATGATGCAAAATGAAAGTGAAGCCGCAATCGAGTTTTCTTATTGGAGCCCGGACGGGGAAGAAGGCTATCCTGGGAACCTTGAACTGAAAGTTACATACAGGATTCGTGATGAGGCCAATGATGTGATCATTTCTTATTCTGCCGTTTCTGATAAAACGACTTTATTGAACGTGACCAATCACAGTTATTTTAATTTGAGTGGAGATTTGAAACAGGGTATTTTCAATCATGAACTGACAATAAACAGCAATAAATTCCTTGAGTTGGATACAGAAAAAATTCCAACAGGTAGATACTTGCCGGTCGACGACTCGGTATTTGATTTCCGAGGTGGCAGGAAGCTGCAAGACGGCATTGATCCGCAAAGTCCACTGGCAGGCGGTGGGTATGACCATCCGTTTCTATTGGACAGCAGCCAGCAAAGAGAGATTATGCTGGTGGACAAAGAAAGTGGGCGCCAACTTGTTGTCGAAACGACAGAACCGGCCGTTGTCCTTTATACAGGAAACCGCTTGGGGCTTTGCCTCGAAACGCAAGGATTGCCGGATTCAATCCATCACCCGCATTTCCCTTCAGCGATATTGAAGAAAGGGGAGCGGTTTAGCAGCGAAACCCGGTATTCATTTGGAGTCATCGACAGGTAAAAGTGCCGACTTTGGCAGTGGGACTCATTTGAAACTGAGTTCATCCATTGACCCTAAACGAATCGCTCCTGAAGCAAGCCTACATCATGATAAACTACAATCAACTAGAAAAAAGAGGCGGGAGTCAAATGATTGCGTTAAACATTTTGGATTATTCACCGATTGATGAAGGCGGAACGGCTCGTGAAGCATTGCTCCAGACAACTGAACTGGCAAAGTTTGCAGAACAGCTGGGCTATAAGCGGTTTTGGGTTTCGGAACACCATAAAGTGATGTCAGTTGCAGGGAGTTCGCCGGAAATGCTGATGATGCATTTGGCAGCTTCAACGAATTCAATCCGGATTGGCTCGGGGGGCGTCATGCTGCCTCATTACAGCGCCTATAAAGTCGCTGAGAATTTTCGCGTGCTTGAAGCGCTCCATCCAAACCGGATCGATCTGGGAATCGGGCGTTCGCGCAGCTATCTTAAAGTTAATCAGGCATTGAACGGCAATAAGCGCATTCCATATGATCAGCAAATAGAAGACTTGCAGCAATACCTGACGGATGCGAATGAATTGATTGCCACACCGGTTGTTGAAACGGCGCCCGAAATGTGGATGCTCGGGACTGGTGGCAGCAGTGCAGAACTCGCTGCAGCAAAAGGAACGGCTTATGCCTATGCCCATTTTGCGCGGCCGGCAATGTCAGGCGTAGAAGTAGTGGATACATACCGCAAGAGATTTCAGCCGTCGAAACTGCTTGGAAAACCAAAAGTGATCATTGCCGTATTTGCCGTCGTTGCGGAAACGGCAGAACAAGCGGAAGAAATTGCGAAAGCTTTTGACTTGTGGCTATTATTTGTGGAATCGGATATATCGCCGCCGTATTACCCATCAATTGAAACGGCGGCAGCCCGAGGCTTCAGTGCGGCCGAGCAGGAAAAAGTAGCGAAAAACCGCAAGCGGATGATTATTGGGGACGCTGAAACCGTGAAGGCGGAAATTGAACGCATTGCAGAATTATACGGTGCCGATGAAGTGACAATCATCCCAAATGTATCAGGAGCAAAAAACCGGATGAAGGGAATTGAATTGCTGGCAGAGGCTTTTGGATACACCGTTAAATGAAACCATTTCATTATTCCTTCGTATAATAAATTAAATCGATAAGGGGGATGGCCGGTGAAGAAAAAAGAGAAGAAGGACCGCTGGTGGATCTGGGATGTGTTCGAGTTTTTTATCGATATGTTGGATATTCTTTTGTATATTCCGCGGTACGTCATTCGTCTGGTGCGGGAGCTATAAGAAGTTGGAAAAAGCGTTCAAAGCGGGTTGCCGCTTTGAACGCTTTTTTATTTTCCAAAACATGATTTTCGCAGAAAAAATTAAAGCGAAAAGAGATAAAGTGAAGCAAATTTAATTAGTATTTCAACATAAAGCAATTAGTTTCGACCTATTAAATTGCTTGCAAATATAAATTTGGTTCTCGGAAAATGATCAATAAATTATTGTTTTTTCAATATAAGATTTGATTTAAAAAACTGTCATTTGGTGCTTGAGAGATCAAAAGGCAGCTTTCTTCTTTGCGACACTGAATAGGAAGATGGAAAAATCAGGTCATTCATACGGACCAGGAGTTATTAAGGGAAAACACTATACCCGATTGAATGCGGTGCATGAAGCAACCGGGTTTTTACTGGTTCAAGAAAAAATAAAATACAAATTTACGTCTTTAAAAAAATTCTAGACTCGTTCTCTTAATAAAAAGCAACTTAATTTTAAAATAACAAAATTGACTTAAAAGTTAAGAATATTATAAAAATTTAGAAAGTTGATATTGACAAGGTTATGCTCCTTATATACTATACAAGGAAGCGCTTACAGTATTATTTTGCGATGAAACGAGGGAAATCGTAATGGGAAAAATTCTGGAGATAGAAGGATTGCATTTACAGTTTGGTGGAGTAAAAGCATTAGATAATGTCAGTTACCACATTGAAGAAGGAGAAATTTTCTCGCTTATTGGACCTAACGGAGCTGGAAAAACCAGTATGCTTAACTGCATTAGCGGACTTTATCAGCCAACTGAAGGATCGATCCTTTTTAAAGGACAGGAATTGACCAGCCTAAAACCATACAAACGGACATCCCTTGGAATAGCCCGTGCTTTCCAAAATATTGCCTTATTTGCCCATATGTCAGTCCTCGACAATATCAAATTAGGCCGGCATGCCTTAATGGATTCAGGATTATTCAGCGGTGGATTATATGTTGGAAAAGCTTCAAAGGAAGAAATTGTTCATCGGGAAAAAGTGGAGGAAGTGATCGAGTTTTTAGAGCTTCAGGATATTCGGAATGTACCGGTAGGGAAATTGCCTTACGGATTGCAAAAACGAGTTGAAGTAGGAAGAGCACTCGCTCTCGAGCCCGAACTTATTCTTCTCGATGAACCGATGGCTGGGATGAACAGTTCCGAAAAAGACATGATGGCGCGCATGATTCTCGATATGCATGAACTAAAAGGCATGACGGTTGTGCTGATCGAACATGATTTAGGGGTAGTCATGAATTTGTCCCATCATATTGCCGTATTGGATTTTGGGAAGCAGATTGGTTTTGGGACGCCAGAAGAAATTCAAAAAAATCCAGCGGTCATAAAAGCCTATATCGGAGAAGAAGCCATTTAGGAAGGAGGCAGTTGTGAAATGACATTGCCAAAGCTATTAGCAAAGCGCGCTGCTGAAATGAAAAATGAAGTGGCTCTCAGACAAAAACATCTTGGAATCTGGAACGAAGTCAGCTGGGGGGAATACCAGAAAAACGTAGAAATGCTGGCAATTGCCTTATCCACCGAGTTTAAATTTAAACGAGGCGAAACATTGGCGTTGATTGGCGAAAACCGCCCGCATTGGCTTTATTCACAAATGGCGGCCCAAGCACTCGGCGGGGTTTCGGCAGGCATCTATCAAGACTCTCTTCCGGCCCAGTTAATTTATTATTTAAATGACTGCCAAGCGCGGATAGCGATTGTAGAAGACCAGGAGCAAGTTGATAAACTGCTGGAAATCAAAAATGACCTTCCTTATTTAGAGCATATTATTTTTTGCAACGGACAAGGCTTGCGGCATTACAAACATGACTGGTTAACCGGTTTTGATGCATTGCTGGAAAAAGGTGCAGTATTTGTTCAGGAAACGCCAGCATTTTATAGCAGCGAACTTGAATTTTCCGAAATTGAAGATACAGCCATTATTGCTTATAGCGCTTCGGCTACCGGCCATCCTAAAGGCGTTAAATTGTCCCACAGCAATTTGATCGCAGCTGCACAGAATTTGGACTCTGTAGACAAAATGAAAGAAAAAGATGATTATTTTTCGTTTTTGCCGCTTTCCTGGATCCACGAACAGGTAATTAGCATAGTGGTTCCGCTATTGACTGGAATGGCAGTGAATTTCCCGGAAAAACCCCATACCGTCCTTACGGATTTAAGGGAAATTGGTCCACAGACTTTATTGGCGCCTCCCCGGGTTTACCAAACTTTGTTATCGAATTTCACCATACGTATTCAAGGAAGCAGCTGGCTCAAAAAGAAAGTATATCTGACTTTTAAAAAGTATGGCGATAAGGTGATTAAAGCCAAACTTCAACATCAAAAAGTGTCAGCAGCCGATAAACTGATGTATGGAATTGGTGATTGGCTGGTTTTCAGTGCCATTAGAGATCATATGGGATTTGGGCGCGTCAAACGGGCTTACATAGCAGGAGCGACTCTTGAACCGGAAACCTATTGTTTTTTCCACAGCATCGGAGTGAACGTGAAACAGACATACGGTGCAACGGAACTTGCCGGCATTGCATTTGTCCAGCGAGATGAAGATCTCCAGTTGAATAGTGTAGGCAAACCGCTCCCGCATACGGAAATGAAAGTTAGCGAAAAAGGCGATATCTTTGTTCGAAATGCAGAGGCTTTTGCGAAAAGCGAAAGTTCAATGCAACAGGATGGCTGGATTTCACTCGGTGATTGCGGCAGATTGGACGATTCAGGGCATTTATACGTATTGGACCGGAAAGAAGACATTATCACATTAGCGAATGGCGAACTTGTTTATCCAAGCATGGTCGAAAATAAACTCAAAGCCAGCCCATATATCCAGGAAGCCGTATGTTTTGGCGAAGGCAAGCCGTACATTACAGCAATTTTAAACATCGATTTGAATAGCGTTGGGAAATGGGCGGATAAAAACCGCCTTGTTTATACGGATTACTCAGACCTGGCACAAAACCCCGAAGTTATTGAATTTATCAGCAAAGAAGTCAGTGAACTGGGCAAAGAACTTGAGGGCGGAGCAGCCGTGAAGAAGTTTGCCATCCTCCACAAGCAGCTTAGCGCAAATGATGATGAAATGACGCGGACGCTGAAAATCAGAAGAAACTATATAAAGCAGAAATACGGTTCACTCATCGAAAGTTTTTACGGGGACAGCGTAGAGGCGGGAACCGGCAAAAACACGTCAGAAGATGATAGCAGCTTGACCGGTACAATCCGTCATCAGGTTGTGCAATAGGAGCTTAAGTGGGGGTGGGGAAATGACGTTTTTTATTCAGATGCTTATAACCGGAATTGTAGTAGGAAGTATTTACGGGCTCGTCGCTTTGGGCTTTGTGTTAATTTATCGTGCAAGTGATGCTTTGAATTTAGCGAACGGGGAGTTTGTCATTATTGGCGCTTATATCTGCTTGACGCTTATGACGGCGTATCAAGTTCCGTTCATCATCGCATTGGCGATTACTTTGGTGTTCAGCATGCTGCTGGGGCTGCTTGTCGAACGGCTGGTCATCCGGCCGCTCCAGAACGCCCCGGTCATTTCCGTTATTATGGCGACCATTGGGTTGTCAAGCTTGCTGGCAGGGCTCGTGCACATGATTTGGGGGCACCAGACGAAGAAATTCCCGCTGATCTTTCCGGCAACGCCGCTGGAAGTGGGCGGAGTCATTATTACACCGGTTTACCTGTGGTCTTTCATTATCGTAATCATTTTGCTCATTCTGTTCTCTGTATTCTTCAAGTTTTCGAAAATGGGAATCGCGATGCGAGCTGTGGCGGATGATAAGCAAGCGGCTTCTTCAATGGGAATCAGCGTCAAGAAAGTGTATGCCATTACTTGGGCGATTGCCGCAGTTGTCGCCGCTGTAGGCGGAGTGCTGCTCGGTAATATTAACGGAGTCAGCCCAACAATGGCAACCATCGGTTTGACTGTGCTGCCCGTGGTTATCCTTGGCGGGCTCGACAGCATTCTTGGAGCAATTGTCGGTGGGTTCATCATCGGAATTTTGCAAAGTATGGCGGGGGGATACTTAGACCCGTTAATTGGCGGAGGACTGAAAGAAGTAGCGCCCTTTATCGTCGTTCTTCTTATATTAATGATCAAGCCGTACGGGTTATTTGGCCGGGGCGGAACAGAAAGGGTGTAACGCGATGCGAAATCCGTTTGTCAATGAAAGCGGTAATTATAAAACAAGCTATGCCAAAGACATGAAATTATTCGGATCGAAAAGCGCTGCATTAAGAATGTTTGCGTTAATTGCACTTGCCCTGCTGGTTCCGCTGTTTACGTCCAATTACGTGATCGGATTACTGACGCTTTGCACAATTGCTTCAATTGGAGCAATTGGGCTTAATATCCTGACGGGCTTTACCGGACAGATTTCTATCGGCACCGGAGCATTCTTAGGGGTAGGCGGCTATACTTCGGCGATTCTGACATCCACTTACGGACTGAGCTTTTGGATTGCTCTTCCTCTTGCCGGTTTAGTAACGGCGGTTGTCGGCGGTTTGTTCGGGATTCCATCGCTTCGCTTGAAGGGATTGTATCTGGCGATTGCAACGCTCGCTGCCCAGTTTATCATCATCTTCATCATCAGCCGCTGGACCAGCGTCACTGGCGGGACAGGAGGGATGTCGCTTAGCCGCCCGACGGCTGGACTTTTCTCTTTGTCGAGCAATACGAGCTACTATTATTTATGCATCGTTATCTTGATGCTGACCGCGCTGTATGCGACCAATTTGGTCCGGACGCGTACTGGACGTGCTTTCCTGGCAGTGCGGGACCGTGATGTAGCTGCGCAAATCATGGGCATCAATTTGTTTAAGTATAAAGTGATGGGCTTTGCCATCAGCTCTTTCTTTGTCGGAATCGCCGGTTCTTTGCTGGCTCATTACACAATGATTGTCAGTCCGGAGTTCTACGGCATCAGCGTTTCAATCGAATACTTGGCCATGATTTTGATCGGCGGGCTCGGCAGTGTCATGGGTTCCATTTTAGGAGCCGTCTTTATCACGCTCTTGCCGGTAGGCTTGACGATGATCATCGACTTCATGGTGCTGTATTTGCCAAGTCTGGGACAAATTTTGTCTTCATTCCGGGAATTCGTCTTTGGCATAGTTATCATCCTGTTTTTGATTTTTGAGCCTGGGGGGCTCGCCTCCATGTGGACCAATTTAAAAAATTATTTCAAGTTATGGCCGTTTTCCCATTAACAAAGGTTTTTCTGAAACTGCAGTGTCCATCATGCCGTTTCATCCACATAGCTACATAAACACAAAGGGGGAAGTAAATTGAAAAACAACAGAATGAAAGCGATCAGTGTATTACTCGGATTATCATTGGTTCTTGGAGCTTGCGGTGAAGAAGCTGCGACAAGCGGAGGCGGCGCAAAAGAAGGGGAAAGAACGGTAACGATCGGCTCGTTTTATGACATTACCGGTGGAACCAGCGATACAGGAACTCCGTATTCTGAAGGGCAAGAAGACTTCTTCGCAAATTTAGAAAAAACGGGCGGCATTGAAGGCCTTCATATCGAACATAAAGGAGAAGATTACGCCTACGAAATTAGCGAAGCGCAGCGCCTTTATCAGACTTACCGAGATCGTGATGGCGTATCGGCAATCCTTGGATGGGGAACAGGCGATACGGAAGCCCTTCGCAAGCAGGTAGCAACTGATAAAATTCCTTTCATGTCCGCTTCGTACTCTGAAAGCTTGAAGGATTTAAAAGAAAGCCCGTACAACTTTTTCGTAGCTGCTTCTTATTCGGATCAAGGCCGTATGGTGTTGAACTGGATCAAAGAAAATCATAAAGGAGACAATCCAACGGTTGCTTTGCTTTACAGCGATACAGGGTTCGGACGCTCTCCAATTGAAGACATCAAAAAATACGGTGAGGAAATCGGCGTTGAAATTGTAGACGAGCAAGTCATCGAATTATCAGCAACAGAAGCTCAGTCTCAATTATTGAACATGGAAAAGAAAAATCCGGACTATGCGATTATCCAGCAAACATGGGGAGCGACTTCAACCATTCTGCGTGATGCAAAAACGCTTAAAATCGATACGCAGTTTATCGGCTTGAACCAGGCGGCAGGCGAAGGTTTGGTTGAGCAAGCCGGTGAAGTATCAGAAGGCTTTATGGCAGTACTTACACATTCCCTTCCATATGAAGACGTAGAAGGAATGAAAGAGTACAAAACCTTCTTGGAAGGCGATGGCCGATCAATCGAAGACATCAACATGCAGCATGTGGCAGGCTGGGTAGCTGCAAAAGTAATGGTAGAAGGCATCAAAGAAGCAGCTGAGCTGAAAGCAGAAGGCGATATTACCGGGGAAGATGTTCTGGCAGGTCTTGAATCCCTTGATAACCTCGACCTTGGCGGATTAGCAGCACCGGTAACGTTTAGTGAAGAAAGCCACGCCGGCACAAACCAAGCGCGCCTCGGCAAAGTGGTAGACGGAAAATGGGAACCAATGAGCGATTACTTAAGCGCTGAAAAATAAAATACCTATAAGGAGAGTATTCCGGTACTCTCCTTATCTGTTTTCATTAAAGGAAGGGGGATTTGGATGCTTCGGGTAAATAATATAGAAGCTGTTTATTCCAAGATGATTCTTGCGCTTAAAGGGGTTTCCCTCGAAGTGCCGGAAGGAAAAATTGTAGCGCTGCTTGGCAGCAACGGCGCCGGCAAATCAACGACATTAAAGTCGATTTCAGGGCTGCTTGCTGGAGAAGATGGACTGATCACGGACGGGACGATTGAATTTAAAGGACAAAAAATCACCGGAATGGCCCCGGATGCCATTGTGAAAAGCGGAATTTTTCAGTGCATAGAAGGCCGGCGCGTCTTTAAAGATTTAACGGTTGAAGAAAATCTGATGGCCGGCGCCTATACTCGGAAAGACCGCAAAAACATAAAAGGGGATATTGAGAAGATCTATGAATACTTCCCCAAATTAAAAGCGCTTCAAAGCCGTAAAGCGGGTTTTCTGTCAGGTGGCGAACAGCAAATGCTGGCAATTGGCCGAGGCATCATGGCGAAGCCGAAACTGCTGCTGCTGGATGAGCCTTCCCTTGGAATCGCACCGTTGTTAGTGGAGGAGATTTTCAAGAACATCAAAAAGATTAACCAGGAAGAAGGCATGTCCATTTTGGTTGTAGAACAAAATGCCGCGGTAGCTTTATCGATTGCCGATTACGGCTACATCATGGAAGGTGGCCGTGTGGTCATGGAAGGTGCAGTGGAAAACCTTTTGGCAAATGAAGAAATCCGGGAGCATTATTTGGGGATCGGCAAAGAAGGCGAAAACAATTTCAAAGAAGATAAGATGTACAAACGGCGCCAGAAAATGGTTTGGTAATAACAAGAAAAACACTCATCGGATTTTGAATCCAGTGAGCGTTTTTTGTTTTGGAGAATTTGGTTTTCGCTGCTTGAATCAGTAAAATTCAGGATCAGCCACTTTCACCAGCATTTTGCCGATATTGGCGCCTTCAAAAAGCCCGATAAAGGCGTCCGGCGTGTTGTCAAAGCCTTCGACAATCGTTTCTTCAAATTTCAATTTGCCTTCCTGCAGCCACTTGGCCATGTCAGCAGAGCCTTTTTCAAATTCCGCTGCATAATTGCCGACTGTATAGCCTTGGATCAACGAACTTGTTTTGATCAGTGCTGGCTGGATGCGCGGACCGATATCTTCTTCTTTATTATAGGAAGAAATGGCGCCGCATAACGGGATCCGCGCATTCTTATTCAGCAAGTTGATGACGGCATCTGATACCTCACCGCCGACATTGTCAAAGTAAACATCGACGCCATCAGGCAAAGCCGCTTTTAAGTTATCCTGGAAGCTGTCTTTTTTGTAGTTGACGGCATGGTCGAAGCCCAGTTCATTTATCAGGAAATCGATTTTTTCATCTGAGCCTGCGATGCCCACTACTTTGGTTCCTTTGATTTTGGCAATCTGGCCAACAGCCGAACCGACGGCACCTGCTGCGCCGGACACGACGACCGTTTCGCCGGCCTGCGGCTTGCCGATATCGAGCAAACCGAAATAAGCGGTCAGTCCGGTCATTCCAAGAATCCCGAGATATGCAGTGACAGGGGCGATGGAAGTATCGACTTTACGGATTTTCTCCCCTTTCACCACACTGTACTCTGCCCATTTCATGTAGCCGGTTACGACATCTCCTGGTTTGAAAAGTTCGGACCGGGATTCCACTACTTCGGCAACCGCTCCGCCGATAAGGGCTTTATTTAATGGAAAAGGTGCAATATACGATTTGGTATCCCGCATGCGCCCGCGCATATAAGGGTCAACGGATAAATACAATGTCCGCACCAGCACCTGATTTTCTTCCGGTGACGGCATATCCAGTTCCACAAACTCAAAATCTTCTTTTGATGGCAAACCTTCCGGACGGTTGGCCAAATGAATTTCTCGTTGCTTAGATGGGATCACGGCAATTCCTCCTTCATTTTCTGAATGGAATGTATTGGCAAAAGCGTAACACTCCCATTGGGACGGGGTCAAAGATTTTGATACAAGAGCAGCGTTTTGATGCATGGAATTTACGGGTAGAGTAAGAAACGGAATAAATCATCTTTTTAGCTTATGCAGCGGATTTTTGTTCATAAAACAGAAATGGAGATGAATGGGACGTGGAAAACATGAAAACAGCCATCATTACAGGTGCAAGCAGCGGGATTGGCCAAGCCACGGCAAAAGAAATGGCAGCTAAGGGATTTGCGGTCATGCTGGCGGCAAGAAGGGAAGACCGGCTGGTGGAACTGAAAAATGAAATCGAAAAAGCTGGCGGACGGGCGGAATATCAAGTGACCGATGTCAGTTCAAGAATTGAAATGCAGTCGCTGGCCGATGCCACGCTTGCCCAGTTCGGCCAAATAGATGTCCTGGTCAACAATGCCGGCTTGATGCCATTGTCTTATTTGAATAAACTGAAAGTCGACGAATGGGATAGAATGATTGATGTCAATATCAAAGGCGTGCTTTACGGCATTGCGGCGGTTCTTCCTTATATGGAAGAACGAAAAAAAGGGCATATTATCAATGTCGCATCTGTGGCGGGGCATGTCGTTTCACCGGGAAGTGCTGTCTATAGCGGAACAAAGTTTGCGGTACGTGCCATCACGGAAGGACTGCGCAAAGAAATCGATCCTTCCCACGAAATCCGGGCGACGATTATTTCCCCGGGAGCGGTAGCAACGGAATTAAGAAATACGATTACGGACGAAGATGTTCTGACCAACTTTAAAAGTAGAAGCGGCGTAGAACCGCTGCAGTCAATAGACATTGCCCGCGCTATCGTCTACGCAGTCGATCAGCCGCCGCATGTCGACGTTAACGAGGTGTTGATCCGGCCGAGGCAGCAGCCGAATTAATAGTAAATAAATTTCTGATTGGCATCTCATTCAGAACTAAGTCTAGGGAGCGGTTTTCAGGTGAATGGACGGTGAACGCAGATAAACGATTTTGAGCGCAGATAAAATCATGCTGAACGCCGATAAATCGATTTGAACGCAGATAAACTTTCTGGAGCGCAGATAAATTATACTAAGCGCAGATAAAGCCTCACGCACACTGAAAATCAAATGCAGGGCATTTAATTAAATGACAGTTTACAGCCCGTAGCAACAAGTTTAAAGTTTTAGAAGGCAATACAACTAATGATTCGAGCAGAAATGGAGCGGTACACATAATGGCAACAACGAAATCAGCAATTATTACAGGAGCGAGCAGTGGAATCGGGCAAGCGACGGCAAAAGAATTAGCATCAAGAGGATTTGCTGTTTTGCTGGCGGCACGGCGCGAAGAACGTCTGGTTGAATTGAAAAACGAAATTGAACAAGCAGGCGGTCAGGCTGCATACAAAGTAACGGATGTCACTTCAGCTGAAGACATGAAAGCGTTAGGGGAAGCAGCCATTGAACAATTTGGCCAAATTGACGTGATGGTCAATAATGCAGGCTTGATGCCGCTGTCTTATATGAACAAACTGAAAATCGAAGAATGGGACCGGATGGTCGACGTCAACATCAAAGGCGTACTGTATGGCATCGCTGCTGTGCTGCCGCATATGGAAGAGCGCGAAGAAGGGCATATCATCAATATTTCTTCGGTTGCAGGACATGATATTACACCAGGCAGCGCGGTGTACAGCGGGACAAAATTTGCGGTTCGCGCCATTACCGAAGGGCTGCGCCAGGAATTGAGCCCGGCGATGAACATCAGAGCGACAATCGTCTCGCCGGGCGCAGTCGCAACTGAACTGTCTGATACAATTACCGATCAAGATATTCTCGACGGATTCGCAAGCGGAAGTCCGATGAAGTTTTTGGAAGCGGAAGACATTGCCCGCGCCATCGGCTATGCAGTTGAACAGCCGGACTATGTGGATGTAAACGAAATATTGATCAGACCAAGACAACAAAAATAAGAACGGCTGCTTATGAAGGCATGGAATTTTCTAATGAAACTAGAAAATTTTATGCCTTCTTTTTTCTATCAAAAACGCATGTAACAGCTTATTCTTCCCCTTTCTGTGCTTCTGTTTCATATTACTCATTTTTCTCAATATTTTAAGAGTGCTTGATTTTGAAAGCACTTTCACATATAATTCTACTAAACCGATTTACTAAACCGATTTATCAAATTTCAATTTAAATATAAAGTGTGTGAGAGGGGTAATTGAGTTGTCGAAGACTTTTAGTGTTTTTACATTGGGTGATGCGCTGATCACGTTCAATCCCTCTGAGACTGGACCGTTGCGGTATGTTTCTGCTTTTACCCGCAAAGTAGGCGGAGCAGAATTGAACTTTGCCATCGGATGCGCCCGTTTAGGATTGCATACCAAATGGACGAGCCGTTTAGGCGGAGATGAATTTGGCCGTGTCATTTACAATTTTGCACGCGGCGAAGGCGTCGATATGGCGAATGTCGAGTTTGTCGAAAACTATCCGACATCATTGAATTTCAAAGAAATCCGTGAAGATGGATCTGGAAAAACGTTTTATTACCGTTACCAGTCGCCAATTTTAACGCTGGAACCGGAAGATATTACAGAAGCGATGTTCGAAGAAATCGATTTGATTCACTTGACCGGCGTTTTCCTGGCAATCGATCCGAAAAACCTGGCCATTGTCAAACGAGTGCTGGAAATTGCGAATGAAAAAGAAATCAAAGTATCATTCGATCCGAATATCCGATTGAAGCTGTGGACGCTTGAACAAGCAAAAGCCGCATATTTGGAAATCTTCCCGTATGTCGATATTTTATTGACCGGGCTGGATGAAATCGAAATGATTATCGGTGATGCTTCTGAAGCAGCGCTGGAGCAATGCGCGATTGACTTCAATATTGGGCAGCTTGTCATCAAAGACGGCGGCAACGGAGCAAGGCTTTATCAGGATCAGACATGGTACACGAAAGAAGCATTCAAAGTCTCGCCAATCGATACCGTCGGAGCGGGAGACGGCTTTGATGCCGGCTATATCTACGCTATGCTCCACGGCTACTCGCCTGAAGATACGCTTGAATTCGCAAACGGTGTGGGTGCGCTTGTAACAACCGTATCAGGAGATAACGAAGGGCTTCCGTACCTGCAGGAAGTAAAGGCTTTAATCAGTAAAGAAAAAATCATTGAACGTTAAATAAAGGAGGAATCCCGATATGTTGAAACACGCTATCCTATCCCGGTTGACAGAAACGAAAGTGGTCGCAGTCATCCGCGGCAGCAGTGCAGAAGAAGCAATCACATTGTCAAAAGCGGCAGTGCAAGGCGGCATTCCAGCCATTGAATTGACTTATACAACTCCTCAAGTACAGAAAGTTTTTGAAGCTTTGGCTGAAGAAGACGTTTTGCTTGGGGCAGGATCGGTACTTGATCCGGAAACAGCACGACACGCAATTTTAGCAGGAGCGAAGTTTGTGGTCAGCCCGCATTTCAACGAAGAAATCGCGACTGTCTGCAACCGTTACGGCATTCCGTATTTGCCGGGCTGCATGACCATCCGTGAAATGGTTAAAGCTTTGGAATCCGGGAGCGATATCATCAAATTATTCCCGGCGAACAATTTCGAACCTTCCTTTATTAAATCGGTCAATGGACCGCTTCCGCATGTGCGGATCATGCCGACAGGCGGCATCAACTTAAACAACATCCAGGACTGGCTTTCAGCAGGAGCAGTCGCAGTCGGAATCGGCAGCGATCTGAACAAAGCATATGCAGCAGGCGGATTTGAAGCGGCTGTAGAATTGAGTCAAAAATACATGCAGCAAAGCGCGCAGTAAAAGGAGTGGCAACGATGAACATGACATTTCGCTGGTACGGCAGAGGCAACGACACCGTAACTTTAGAACATATCAAACAGATTCCGGGCGTAAAAGGGATTGTCTGGGCACTTCATGACAAACCCGCAGGAGCAGTCTGGGAAAAAGAAGACATCAAAGCTGAAGTGGAATACATTGAATCCCACGGCTTCCATATAGATGTAGTAGAAAGCGTCAACGTCCATGAGTCCATTAAATTGGGCAATGCAGAACGCGGCCAGTACATCGAAAACTACAAACAATCAATCCGCAACTTAGCGGAATTCGGCGTTAAAGTGATTTGCTATAATTTCATGCCGATTTTCGACTGGACACGCACGGAGATGTTCCACCCGCTGGAAGACGGTTCAACAGCATTATTCTTCGAAAAAGCGAAAGTGGACAGCATCGAACCAAAAGAACTCATACGGGAAGTCAGCGAAGCATCCGATTTGACGCTGCCAGGCTGGGAACCGGAAAAGCTGGACCGCATCACGGAATTGTTTGATGCCTATAAAGAAATCGACGAAGCGAAGCTTTGGGAGAACTTAGCGTTCTTCTTAAAAGAAATCCTTCCGGTTGCAGAAGAAGCCGGCATTAAAATGGCCATTCATCCAGATGATCCGCCGTTCTCAATCTTCGGTCTGCCACGCATCATCACAGGCGCAGAAAGTTATGAAAAACTGATTGAAATATCGGATTCACCATCTAATGCTTTCACCATGTGCACAGGTTCCATGGGAGCAAGCCCGAACAATAATATGGTTGAAATTGCGAAGAAATACGCAAACCGCGCACCTTTTTCACATATCCGCAACGTGAAGGTTTACGACAACGGTGATTTCACGGAAACGTCCCATTACACACAAGATGGGTCGATCGATATTAAAGGTATTGTTAAAGTGCTGCATGAGCAGGATTACACAGGGTATGTCCGACCGGATCATGGCCGCCATATCTGGGGTGAAGTATGCCGTCCAGGTTACGGCTTATACGACCGGGCACTCGGTATTATGTATTTGCTTGGTTTATGGGATGCTTACGAAACCAAAAGAATGGAAGGTGCAAAATGATTCCAATTCATGAAAATCTTCAAGGCCGTGTAGCGGTCATTACTGGAGGAAGCGGTGTATTATGTTCGGAAATGGCGCGTGAACTCGCACGCCAAGGCATCAAAGTGGCCGTTATCAACCGGACAGCTGAAAAAGGCGAAATGGTTGCTAAAGAAATCACGGAAGCCGGAGGAGCTGCGTTGGCCATCCAAGCAGATGTTTTGAATCGCAATGACTTGGAAAAAGCGAAAGAAGCTGTGCTGAAAGAGTTTGGCAAAATTGATATTTTGATCAACGGCGCAGGCGGGAACCACTCGGATGCCATTACCGGACCTGAACTTCATGATGAACAAGCCGAAGGGAAATCTTTCTTCGATTTGGAAGAAAGCGGTTTTACCAATGTATTTTCCCTGAATTTCACGGGTACATTCTTGGCATGCCAAGTGTTCGGCAAAGAATTGCTGAAAAGTGAAGCGCCGGCCATCGTCAATTTATCATCGATGAGTTCGTATGCACCTTTGACGAAAATTCCAGCTTACAGCGCTGCGAAAGCATCGATCAATAATTTCACAATGTGGATGGCGGTTCATTTCGCTGAAACCGGTTTACGCGTCAACGCCATTGCACCTGGCTTTTTCAAGACTACCCAGAACAAAGATTTGCTGGTGGACCAGGACGGCAATCTGACTGCACGATCACAAAAAATCCTTGCTGCTACACCAATGAAGAAATTCGGTCAGCCTGAAGATTTGCTTGGAGCGCTCCTGTTCCTGGTGGATGAATCGTATTCTTCCTTTGTCACCGGTACAACATTAGCGGTTGACGGCGGCTTTATGGCTTATTCAGGAGTCTAGGCTTATGGCGAGAAATGTAACCATAGCCCAAGTAGCTGAACAAGCGAAAGTTTCGAAAAGCACCGTCTCCCAATTTTTGAATAAACGCTATGAGTACATGAGTGAGAGCACGCGCCAAAGAATTGAAGCGGCAATTGAAGAGCTCAACTACCACCCGAATATTATTGCGAGAAGCTTGAAGCAGAAATCGACGTATACGGTAGGGGTCATTGTCGCCAATATTCTTCATTCGTTTTCAACGCAGATCCTGCGTGCCATTGAAAATAATTTCAATGACAACGGCTTCCACATCATCATCTGCAACGCTGATGATGAGCCGGAAAAAGAACGGAATTACATCGAGATGCTGTTGGCGAAACAAGTCGACGGGCTCATCATTTTTCCGACCGGCGGCAATCTTGACCTCTATGAACAAATGAAACAGCGGAATTTTCCGGTCGTTTTCATGGACCGGAAAATTGACGGGTTAGAAATTGATACCGTCATGCTTGATAACCACCAAGCTGCGAAACTGGCGGTTGATGCTTTTGTTGAAAGCGATTACAACCAGATTTCCATTATTACAACATCGATTATCCGCAACACAAGCCCGCGTGTCGAACGTATTGAAGGCTATAAACTGGCGCTCGAAGAACATGGTCTTCCGGTGCGGCCGGAATACATCCGGACAGCGGATGCCGAACAGATCCAAGGAGTATTGAAAGAGTTGTTCGCGTTACAGGAACCGCCTGAAGCCATACTTGCCGGAAACGATATTGTACTAATTGAAGTGCTGAAATACATGAAAGACCATCAATTGAAGATTCCCAAAGACGTCGCTGTCATCGGCATCGATGAAGTATCTTTCGCCAGCTTTTACTCACCGCCGCTGACGGTGGTGACACAGCCGACAATTGAAATGGCCAACAAAGCCACTGAATTGCTGCTGGCACAGATTAACTCAAAAAACAAAACAGCCAGAACTGCCATACATCGCTTGCATCCTAGTTTAATAAAGAGAAGTTCTTGTTAACGTGCTTGGAAATGGGTTTTTTGGTTAAAGAATAGGTGGAAAAAGGAATGGATTGGATTATTGATTCGCTGCCGATTATCTCGGTAGCACTAGGCGTAGCCTTGCTGTTGTTCTTGAATATGAAAGTGAAACTGAACAGTTTTCTTGCGTTACTGATTTCTGCAATTTTTGTCGGGATTTTAAACGGTTTAAGATTGCCGGCTGTTATTGAATCGATCAAAGCCGGTTTCGGCGGCACACTCGGAAGCTTGGCGCTTATTATCGGTCTGGGTGCTGTTCTTGGTAAATTGATGGTCGACTCAGGAGCTGCGCAACGTGTAGCTTCAACCTTATTGAAAAAATTCGGTGTAAAAAACATTGAATGGGCGATTCTAATCGTCGGCGGTATCTTCGGGATTTCCGTATTCTATGAAGTGGCTTTCATTATTTTAGCCCCGCTTGTCATCAGTATTGCCATTGAAGCAAAAGTTTCGTATATGCGCCTTGGGATGACTATGGTTGCCGCTGCTACAATGGCGCACAGTTTGTTCCCGCCACAGCCAGGCCCAACCGCACTTGTCGCTGCGTACGGTGCGGACATGGGTATGGTTTACATACTTGGAGTAGTAGTATTTGTGCCTGCAGTTATTGCGGCAGGAGTAATTTTGCCAAGATTGCTGCGCAATCTGGATAAACCGGTTCCGCCTCTTTTGAAAAAACCGAAAGAATTTGCGGACGATGAAATGCCTGGCTTTGCTATCAGTATTTTAGTGCCATTATTGCCAGCTATTATCATCACAAGTGCTACAATCATCAACTATTTTATTGAAGAAGGAACTCTGATCCACGATATCGTCAACTTCTTCGGCAGTGCCGAAATTTCAATGCTTCTTGCTGTATTGGTCGCTATTTATGTCTTTGGCCTTCGCCGTGGACGCAAAATGCATGAAGTCATGGATTCGTTCTCAGGGGCAATCTCAAGCATCGCCATGATCATCTTGATTGTCGGTGCCGGTGGTGCCTTCAAACAAATCATTTTGGATTCTGGTGTTGGCGATTACATCGCGACGATGATGCAGAACACAAGCGTTTCACCATTGATCATGGCTTGGGTTATTACAGCCATCCTGCGTATTGCTACCGGTACAGGCGTTGTATCAGCTATTACCGCTGCGGGTATTGTAGGTCCGATGATAGATACATTTGACGTTAACCCAGTGTTGATGGTGCTTGCAACTGCTGCAGGAAGTAACACGATCACTCACGTGAACGATGCGTCGTTCTGGCTGTTCAAAGAGTACTTCAACTTGTCGATCAAAGAGACATTTAGAACTTGGGGTCTTCTTCTATTGACCACTTCTCTTGTAGGTCTTGGAGTTGTTCTGCTTCTCAGCTTGTTTATCTAATCGAAAAATGTCCGTCCTGCATTTTGCAGGGCGGGCTTTTTATATGGTTTGGAACTCGCTTCCTTTAATAGCTTGAAATTGTTGGCAAGAAGAATGAATAGAGTTCACAAAAGGGGAAAGGTGACTTGCAGTCTAAAGGAATAAATTGAAATAAAAGAGCTTCACTTTCTTCAGTCAACATTGAAGAAAGTGAAGCTTTTTTACTTCTCATTGAGGTGTGGCTTCTAAGATTTTAGGATAATAACGCATAGCCTAAGAAACCCTAAGGTAAGAAAAAAATAGAGAAATCGGCTTATCTTCTTCTTTAGCAAAGAGTGGAAGCTTTCAAAAGAAGAAGTTTAGCAGCTTCAAAGATAGCAATGCCGGTAATTAAGCTTGAAAGTTTGAGAACTTTTAAAATTAGGCGGAATTTGGCATAAGAATTGCAATATGTGTAGTAAGGAATTTAATGAAAGGAGGAAAAGTTTACTTCAAGGATAAGGATGGCACTGATAACAAAAGAAACTTATTAAAGGAGGATTTATTTTGCAGACAACAGAAAAACTATCGGCATTTGAAAATGAACTGCGGGCAGATGTTTCAAAAAAAGGCCTCATGGAGTTTACAAAAGAAATTGCGAAAGAAGTTCGACTTTCAGGATCTGAAGAAGAACTAAGAGCATTTGAATATGCAAAAAGCCAGTTGGAAAGTTTTGGACTGCAAACGGAATTGTTGTTCAGCGATGCTTACATCTCAATTCCGTTGAGCGCTTCGCTTCATATTAACGGTAAGGAATTTGACTGTATCACACATGCCATGTCGAAACCCGTCAAAGACTTAGTAGCTGAAATTGTTGATCTAGGCAATGGTTCAGAGGAAGCTTATCAGTCCAATAACGTTAAAGGAAAAGTTGCTCTGATCGATGGGTTAGCAACTCCAGCAGGCGTTCAAAAAGCAGCTTCATATGGTGTAGCTGCCGTACTTTTTGTGAATGCCAGATATACGCATGAAATGATTGTGTCTCCCGTTTGGGGTACGCCAGTTCCAAAAACTGTTCCCTATTTGCCAAATACTCCAGTGGTTTCCGTAAATTTTGAGAATGGACAGTCTATCCGAAAAGAGATTCAGGATAAAAGAAGTGAATGCAGAATTTCAACAGAAGTAGATACCGGTTTCCGTTCTATTCCGACCTTAACAGCCGAAATCAAAGGAAGTGAAGATCCGGAAAAATTCGTCATGTTCAGTGGCCATATTGATTCCTGGCATTACGGAGTTATGGACAATGGGACTGCCAATGCAGTGATGTTAGAAGTAGCCAGAATTCTTTCCCAGCATCCAGAAAAATTGAAGCGCACACTCCGGCTGGCATTTTGGTCCGGGCATTCTCACGGGCGATATGCAGGCTCGGCCTGGTATTGCGACACTCATTGGGAAGAGCTGCATGAAAACTGTGTTCTTCATGTCAATGTGGATTCGGTAGGCGCAAAGGATGCCGTTGTTTTAACGGAAGCGAATTGCATGAAGGAAACGCAAGGTTTTGCAAAAGAAGTGATCGGGACATTAACTGGAGAAGAATATGAAGGTTCCCGGTTTGGGCGTGCAGGCGATCAATCATTTTGGGGAACCGGTACACCTTCAATTTTCATGGGGCTATCTGAACAAGTGCCTTCTGATGAACCGGCGGCTGCAGCTTTTAAGAACTTATTCGGCGGAGGAAAAGCAGGCGGCTTTGGCTGGTGGTGGCATACGACTGAAGATACAATCGATAAAATCGATCCAGACTTCTTAAAACGGGATTGTGAAATTTATTTGATACTGGTTTATCGGGCTTTAACCAATCCGTTAATTCCAGTCAACATATTGGAAGGCGTAAAGGAGATTGAAGAGGGATTAACAGAGTGGCATCAGAAAGCACAAGGGAGATTCGATTTGTCTGTTGCTGTTGAACGGGCACAGCAGCTGAAGCAGTCCACTGAAAAATTCCAGCACGCAATAGCAGGATTGGAGAGCGAAGACAAAGAACGCATTTCGTGGGCAAATGAAACCATAATGGAACTTTCCCGAATTCTGGTCCCTTTAAATTATGTAAAAGGAAACATTTTTGATCACGATTTTGCACTTAAACAACCAGTTATTCCGAAACTTGCTGAATTGGATCAATTGCTTCAAGCAGAAAAGGATTCAAATGAGTTTCAGTTCCTGTATACCTCTTTGCTTCGGAGCAGAAATGAAGTGAATTTTGCTTTAAAGAAGGCAAGTCAGGCTGTGGAACAAGTGCTTCAGCAAATAGTCTAGGGGATAGCCGGAAGGATCTTAGTATTTATGCAGAAAGCAGTGATGAGATGCTGATTAAGAAAGTTGAAGTAAAGCTGATCACAACCCCTTTCAATGTGAAGTTTCGGACAAGCTATGGGGCTATGCCGACCAGCCAGTCCCATATCATAGTCAGAATTACTGATGAGGATGGGGCGATAGGGATGGGTGAAGCGTCCCCGCTTCCTTTTTTCACAGGCGAAAGCGCTCAAATGATGAAACTGGCAATTGAAAGGGAACTTGGTCCTGCAATCATCGGAGAAAATGTGTTTTCAGTTGAAAAAATCCATCAAAAAATGAATGCGGTGTTATATCCGGCGACTGGAGCGAAATCTGCTGTCGATATGGCGCTGTGGGATTTGAAAGGCAAAAAACTGAATGCCCCTGTTTATCAATTGTTAGGCGGTGAACAGAAATCCGTTCCTGTCGCCTATGCTTTAGGGGAAGACGTTCCTGAACAAATGGAAAGGATGGCCCAGCAAAAAGCCAAGGAAGGATTTCGGACGATCAAAGTAAAAGTGGGTCTGAATCCTGAAAAGGATATTAAAACGATTAAAAATATCCGTCAATCTGTAGGAGAGGATGTGCAGATCCGGGTAGATGCAAATCAAGGTTATACCGTAAAAGAAACATTAACCGTATTAGAAGAAATTCAAGACCTTGCAATTGAATACATGGAGCAGCCGGTTCCTTACTGGAATACCGATGGCCTTGCTGAGGTGCGGAAATACTCAACTATCCCGATTATGGCTGATGAAAGTATTCATTCCATTCATCAAGCAATGGAGTTAAGTAAAAAAAGGGCTGTCGATCTTTTTGGCATAAAGCTGATCAAGTGTGCTGGCATCACGAATGCTTTGAAAATTGCTCATATAGCAGAAGCAGCGGGAATCGATTGCGTATTAATCAGTCCTTGGGATACACAGCTTGGCACTCATGCAGGAGGGCATCTTTCCATGGTCTTTTCTAACAAATATGCCCAAGAGCTTGTTGGACCTCATTACCTGACGGATGACCCATTTGCTTCAGATGTTAAAAAAACCAGTTATAAACCAACTAATCTCCCGGGGTTTGGCGTACCGGATACTTTCACGCATTTGATGGAAGAGCATTGAACAGATGAAGACCTATCAATGGGTGGTTGTCGTTTTTGTCAGCATGGTGCATTTTTCAGCTTTCACGCAAAGGATGGATATTGTTCCGTTCCTTGTAGACTTAAGAGATGTCTATGATGTTGGATATGCGGAAGTGGGAGGACTTGCTTCAGCCTTTTTACTTGGATATGCTCTTTTTCAAATTCCTGCAGGCATGCTAGCGGACCGTTACTCACCGAAACTGCTTATCTTTATCGGTGTCTCTGTGATGTTTGCAGCGTCTCTGCTATTTGCGGTTCTTGAGGTGTTTTGGCTAGCGCTTGTTCTTAGGTTCATTATGGGCCTATCTTCGGCGATGTTATTTTCACCGGGAATAAAACTGGTGTCCACTTTTACTCCAAGTGATAAAAGAGGCGTTAGCATCGGGATCATGGAAGGCGGAGCAGGGCTCGGGATGTTAATGACCTTAACCGTGTTGCCGATTTTGTCTTTGTATGTTGATTTTCGGATTTTGTTTATTTTTTTATCATTTCTGCTGCTTGTGCTTTTGATCTCGTTCCTGTTTTTGCCTGCATATAACAAGAAAGAAGTTGAGGCGGAAAAGCAAAGTGAGGGATCCCGCTTAAAACGTTTGAGCCTTATTGAATTAATAAAAAAGCCAATTGTTCTGAGATTGGTCGGCATTTCATTTTTCGGTCTTTTTGGCCTTCATGGGTTTATAACGTGGTTGCCGACTTACTTGGAAACGCTTGGCGGATTTTCCAAGAATCAAGTAGGTGGGATCATGGCAGTTACGATGATCAGTCAAATTATTATGGGACCAGTATCGGGAAAAGTATCCGATTGGATGGGGGAAAGGAGAACGACATTAATTGCCGGTTCCATCATGATGGCTGTCAGTTCAGTTTGGTTATTGGCATTCAAAGATTCAGGGATTTACTTTGCTGCTGTTTTGATAGGAGCAGGGATTTCCTGGGCGATGGCTCCGATGTTGACGATTGCGTCAGAACTGATAAAAGAAAGCGAAGGAGCAGTAATTAGCATCATCAATACAGTTGGCCAAAGTGCTTCCGCAATATCTGGTTATGTATACGGTTTAATCTTTGAGTGGACTGGCCATTTTCAATGGATTTGGTTTTCGTGTTTGTTGATGTTCACCATACGGATTGCTCTTTCTTTAGGAAAACTAGAGGAAAAGGGCAGTGGAACTTCCAGGGAAGAGACGGAAAATGCGTAGATTATCCACTAAACAATGTTCATCAATCGAATCAGTAAGGGGAGGAACGGAATGAAGAAAATAATAGCAATGACCTTGCTGTTTTTAAGTGCTTTTACTATACCTGCATTCGCGGCTGAAGCACCGCCAATATTGGAAAAAGGCATTATTGAAGTTACTGTCGGTTCAGAGGGAAGTGACGTAACTGAGCAACTCACACTTACAAACTTGGCAGGTTTTCCAGATGGCACTGTCGAGCATGTATTTACCAATTTAGGTTCTACTTCCGACTTAACGATTACAGCGGACGGAGAAGAGTTGGATTTCGAAGTGGTTGAAGATGAAATTATAAATAAGGTGATTGTAACCCTTCCGGAAGGAGCTGGGGATGGATTTAGTTACAATATTTCTTACTCCTATACAGGATCAGAAAACCGGATTCCAATAGTCATACCTGCTGCGAGTACAGATGGCAATGGGAACGATGTTTTACTGCGGGTAACGATTCCGGAAGGCCAATATTTGCAAAGCTCCTTTCCGATAATTGATGTGGGAGAAACAGGAACTTTAGAAGAGTACATGATGAATGTTCCGAATTTCGTCAATTTGGAAATAAGTTCTGCTCCTCCAGGATTTATAAATCCAATTAACTTATGGACGCTATTTGGCTTAGTGATTATTTTAGGCTTTATTGGAGCTATGGCATATAGCCTGTTTAAGCCGGCTAAAAAGACAGGGGGGTCAGTCAATGCTTGATTTTGGGCTACCATTTGCATTCTTTTTGGTATATGCAGTCCTTTTTATAGGGGGATATTTCATTTGGGCAATTCGGAGCGAAGAATAAAAGGGAAATGAGGGATGGCAATGTTTGATGTCAGTACAACATTTTATGTCGTTTTGGTCATTTATTTCATTGTAATTCTTGGGATTGGCTATATCTCTTTCCGAAAAAATAAAGATACGGAAGATTTTTTGGTAGCTGGCCGATCGATCGGTCCGGTTGTTGGTGGAGCCGCATTTGCAGCTACCCAGATGAGTGCGGGTACATTTGTGGGAACTTTAGGGATCCATTATCTAACCGGTTCCAGCTATATATGGATTTGGCTTGGCATGTGGACAGGATGGCTGATTGCAGCTACAGTCGTCGGCCCTAAATTTCAGGCGTTTAAAGGGAAGACCGTACCGGATTATGTGGGGAAACGATATAACAGCAAAACGGCTCGTGGAATTTCGGCTCTTTTGATTGTTACAGCATACACCATTTATTTGACTGCACAATATCAAGCCGGAGGGAATGTTTTCCAAACCGTATTCGGGCTTCCGTTCTTTTGGGGGGTGTTCATTACAATTGGTGTAACATTAATTTACACGATGTTTGGCGGTATGAGAGCGACAGCTTATAGTGATTTTGTTCAAGCGATCGTCATGGCAGGCTGCTTTTTTGCTGCCATTCCTATTTTGCTCATCCAAGCGGGAGGAACTGAATTTGTCGGTGACTTTTTAGGTACATTCAGCCCTAATATGCTGACATGGCATTATGGCTTTATCGATTTGCTTGGGTTTGGAGCGGCATTCGGTTTATCAATATGTGTGGCTCCGTATGAGCTGGCAAGAATGTATACGTTGCGCAGCCCTAAAACGGTAAGACTGGCAGTCGGTGTTTCGATGGTGTTTCAAGCAATTATTGCGGTGTCAGTTACAATTGCGGGAATGACTATTCGGGCAATGTACCCGTATATGAGCACTCCAGATATAGCTTCTACAATAATGGCCATCAATATTTTACCGCCGATTGTCGGTTCGTTAATCATTTTAGCCATTATCTCAGCTATTATGAGTACGGTGTCGGGAATTATGATCGTATCGGCTTCTGCCATTTCCCATGATTTTTATGCAACCATGCTCAAGCCGCATGCATCTGAAAAAGAATTATTGCGGGTGAACAGATTAGCGGTATTGGTCCTGGGAATTATTCCTGTATTTTTAGCTTTAAGGCAAATTGATTTGGTTCAATTTATTGTTATTTTGCAAGCATCGCTTTCGGCCAGCTTCTTTTTTGCTACAGTACTTTTTGGATTGAACTGGAAGCGCGGGACAGCAGCTGGCGCTATTGTTTCCATGGTGGGTGGTTTTACTACAGCATTGTCCTGGTATATCGCAGGCAGCCCGTTTGGAGTGAATGAAGTTATTCCTGGTGTAATTGTCAGCAGTATTTTATACGTAACCGTTAGTTTGTTTACAAAACCTGTGCCCCAAGAATCGCTGCGGCCTTTCTTCAAAGATATAACTTAATATTATTAATAACATAAAGTGAGGGATTTTATGGAAAACGGTGTAGTGCAAACTGTTGAAAACTTAAAATCGGAACTTGTCGAGTTTTTACAGCAAATGGTTCAAATTCCTTCTGAAAACCCGGCAGGCAATTATGTAGAAATTAGTCAATTTCTAAAAGATAGGTTAACGCAATGGGGATTTAAAGTAGAGGTCATTGAAGTGCCGGAGGAAGAAGTGAAAAATTCAGGCTTACAAACACCAAGAAAGAATATTATAGCCACGATTGAAGGGAAACAGGAAGGGCCCCATATATTGTTTAACGCGCATTTGGACACTGTGCCAGCAGGAGATCCGTCTTATTGGACCTATCCGCCATTTTCCGGAGAAATTGTTGAAGGAAAATTGTATGGGAGAGGTGCCACAGATTCTAAAGGTCGATTGGCGGCATACACGATGGCGGCATTGGCACTGAAAAAATCAAATATTCCTTTTAATGGAAAAATATCGATTGTAGCAACTTGCGATGAAGAAACAGGAGGTGCTTTGGGAGCCGGGTATGTAACAAATAATAAACTGATTGAAGGAGACATGGTCGTTGTGGAAGGATACAGCAATCAAATCGTCCGGGCAATGGCCGGGGTGCTGCAATTGAAAATTGAAACAGAAGGCATCCCGGCACACGCAGCATTCAAATGGAAAGGCAAAAATGCGATAGAGAAAATGGCGAAAATCATTCTAGAGTTGGAAAAGCTCCAACAAAACCTTGAGAAAGAACTTTCTTCCATCACTGGTATGAGGCATACCACAGTGAACATTGGTGTTATTGAAGGCGGAACCAAGATAAACGTGGTTCCTGGAACTTGTCAAATAGAAGTGGATTTCCGGGTCATTCCTGAACATACTTTGGATGAAATTTATAATAGAGTACTGGCAATCATTGAGAAACTTCAAAATGAAGATCCGGAACTGAAAGCGAAAGTGACTCGAATTTCAAGTTTTGAAACAGATCCTACCGTAACAAGTGAAGATTCCCCATTGATCAACCAAATTCAAGAGGCCAATAAAGAGGTAAACGGAAAGAGTTTGCCGGTTGTTGGTATGCTGGGCCAATCGGATTCCCGGTGGTTTATCCAAAACGGAATTCCGGCAATCAATTTTGGTCCTGGAACAAACGATAACAACTTGCATGGCTACGATGAATTTATGGATATCGACGACTTGGTTCAAACGACAAAAGTGCTGGCTATATTGATCAAAAATTATGTTGGCAGAAACTCATTTGCAGAAGAAAAGTTTTAGCTTCAGGTCTTTAAACTGTATAAGTTAAACTAATATTTTATACTTGCCGATATTCCGCAAAACAGCTACGCTTGCCGCGGGCGAGCGCCAAGCCTCCTCGCGCCTTGCGGGGTCTCGGCTGTCTCGCTATCCCGCAGGCAAGACATTAGCCGAAGCCTGCGAGGCTAATGTCTTTGCGACGAAGCAGCGAAGCGATGCAGGAGCAGTATGTTTTCCTCCGCTGTTTTGCTCCATATCTAAGTAAATAATAATTAAAGAGAGATATAGATGATTCACTCTTTTATAGAAAGCTCATCGAGCGGCGAAGCGGTGTGAAAAAGGTTAATTCTTTAGTTCAAATTATATAAATTTTAAACTTGGAGGAGGTGACAGAATGACTCCCAATCAATCCGAGAGTTTTAGCAAAGAAAGTGAAGTCCCAGCAACAATGCGAGCAGTTGTTATACGAGAACATGGCGGTCCTGAAAAACTTTCTATTGAAAACGTACCACCGCCAGTGCCGAACCAAGGGGAAGTTTTGATAAAAGTAGAAGCAACTGCCTTGAATCATTTAGATGTTTTTGTAAGGGAAGGCTTGAAAGGACCTGGCGTCCATCCCATCCATCTGCCCCATGTGTCAGGAGTAGATATCGTTGGGCGTATCGTTAAATACGGCAAGGACAAACCAATGCATAGAGAATTGCCCGAAATAGGCGATCGAGTAGTGATCAATCCTGCGATTGGCTGCAATGAATGCCGATGGTGCCGAATGGGAGAACCGAGCATGTGCCCGAATTACACCATATTGGGAGAGCATAGTTGGGGTGGTCTGGCAGAATATGTAGCAGCTCCTGCCCGGAATATTATGAAAGTCCCTGATCATATCTCTTCAGAACTTGCGGCAGCGGTGCCAGTAGCCTACACGACTGCTTGGAGAGGAGTGATGACAGTAGCCGGTGTCAAACCTTCCGACCGTGTATTGGTAGTAGGAGCGTCCGGTGGACTGGGATCGGCGCAAGTCGAAATTGCGAAAGCTGCCGGGGCAACTGTCATTGGAATTGCCAGTACAGAAGAGAAACGCAGGAAAGTAATTGAAAAAGGTGCAGACGAAGTGTTTGACTCTACCGGTGATTGGCAAGCGGATGTCATGAAATGGACAGATGGAAGAGGAGTCAGCATCGTTTTTGACTCGGTTGGCGCTCCTACAATGAGGCGGAGCCTCAATACATTGGAGATGAATGGCAAACTGGTTCTTTCAGGTGCCACAGGTGGGGACAATCCGGATCTCAGTATTCGTGAGATTTATCAATGGCATAGAAAAATACTGGGAGCGCCTTTAGGAAATTGGGAAGATTTCTTACAAGTGACGGAATTGGTTTGGAAAGGGAAATTAAAGCCGAGCATTCATTCGGTCTATCCGTTGGATGAAATTGCAGAAGCCCAGATTGCTTTGGAAAAAAGGCGACACTTTGGAAAAATCGTCATCAAAGTAAGCCCTAATTAAAAAACGTGGTCTTAAAGGGTTTCTTTCAAGAGCCTTTTAATGGCCGCGTTTTTTATTAAGATAAAAAAATAAGTTTTTAATTATGTAAATCCAGGTATACCAGCGTTACGTTGACTATAAACGTCGTATAGTTTAAAATATTCAGTGAATTACGGACGGAAGGAGGAGATAGCTTTGAAACGACCTAAATTATTATTAGTCACTAAATCTAGACAAACGTTTGAAGTTTTTCACCAGCAATTGACCGAGTATTTTAAAGACGATGATTTGCAGATTGTTTCCTTGAACGAGGAAAACTGCCGCGACAGCGACCTCATACTGCTTTCGTCAGAAAAATTGATGGACACTCAAAAATTTCCTGCTGAAAAAACAATCGTTTCAAGACGAGGACTGGATATTTCGAAGCTTGAAGACTTGGTTAAATTGCCTTCTGATTCCGAATGCATTGTGGTGAATAATTTGCTGGAAAATACGGATGAAATCATAGATTTGTTGAAAAGCCTAGGGTTTGAATTCAATATGCACCCCTATTATCCAGGCTCCAATCAAAAAATAGATGGAATAGATACTGCTATTGTGCCCTCAGTCATTGAACTTGTTCCCCCTTATATAAAAAATATCATTGATATTGGCATTCGTCCCCTGGACTTTTCCACTATTATAGAAGTTTCAATAAGACTAGGTTTAGATAGCGAAAAAGTGAATTCGCAATCGACTCGCTATGTAAAAGAAATTATCTCATTAAGCCAGAAGCTATCTTCTTCATTGGATATCGTGAAGAACTTGAATCACCAATTGGAAGCGATTTTTAATACCGTTCATGATGGCTTAATAGCGACAGATGACCATGGCCATATTCTTAAAATAAATAAAGCAGCAAAAGATATTCTAAATTATTCGAATCCGGAATCGATCCTTGGAAAAAATGCACCATTACTGTTTCCAAGGCTTTTTATTGAAAATAAAAAGAGTAAGGACCTTAAAGAAACAGCAATAGTAAATGTCAATGAGAAAAAATTGGTGGTAAATAAAAGCGAAATCATTGTCAATAATAGAAAAATCGGGGAACTGACGGCATTTCAAGACGTTACCAGAATCCAGTATTTAGAGAAAAGCATTCGGAAGGATATGCAGAAAATCGGCTTTTCTTCAAGATATACAAGCAAAGACATATTGGGAAGCAGCAGAAAAATCAAAGAAATAATGAATGTAGTCGAGAAAATAGCGAAAACGGATCATACAGTTATGATTCTCGGAGAAAATGGAACAGGCAAGGAATTATTTGCGCATTCCATCCATGATTTATCAGCGCGGGGTGATGGCCCACTGATTCCGGTGAATTTCGCTGGCTTGCCTCAATCATTAGCCGAAAGTGAACTTTTTGGTTATGAAGATGGAACATTCACTGGCGCAAAAAAAGGCGGGAAACAAGGGCTTTTCGAAATCGCCCATAACGGGACAATCTTTTTGGATGAAATTGGAGATGCTCCTCTACACATACAGACTTTATTGCTGCGGGTGCTGCAGGAAAAACAAGTGATGCGCGTAGGTGGAAGGAATTTAATACCTGTTAATGTCAGGGTAATTGCGGCAACAAATAAAGACCTCAAGCAATTGGTGAAAGAAGGGAAGTTCCGGGAAGATCTTTATTATCGGCTGTTTGTTCTGCCGATTCGTGTCCCTCCTTTGAGAGAGCGAAAAGAAGACATTCTCGATTTGCTCCATTATTTCATTGAAAATAATTCAACAGCAACTCCAGAAATTTCTCCTGCAGTGATAAAAGAATTGCTCGACTACGATTGGCCGGGCAATGTGCGGGAGTTGATAGGAGTCGTGCAATATATGACAGCGGTCATGGACGATAATTGCATAACGTTAAACGACCTGCCGGAGCAATTTAGAGAAAAGATGGAGAAAGACGAACGGCAAGAGAATGATTTATTGGCCACGCTGCAAAAAGAAGGGGATTTAAAAGAGTTCTATGTAATTTTATCGAGTTTAAGCCAAGCAAAAAAACAGATGAAAAACATCGGCAGAGGAAAAGTTGTCGAGAACGTGATGACCGAAGGCTATAATCTTACGGAGCAAAAAGTGCGGAGACGAATGGCGATACTGCGTGACCATGGGTTAATCTACTGTGGAGTTAAAGGGAAAGGAAGTAAAATCTCTGAAACTGGAGAAGCATTATTAAAAATGCTGGAACCTACTTTGAAAGTATAATCTTGAATCATAAAAGACCAGTGCAAATCATTTTGCACGGGTCTTTTGTTTTGGCCTAAACAGGTCTTTCACAGGGAGTGCTTAAGTTCAGAACAACCTAAGAAAACCTAACAAACCTAATTTAAACCATAAAGCATTCATGAACAGCTTTGGAAGCCCTTATTTCCCAGAAAATACTTTGGCATAGTTTTTGCATATTTTATAGAAGTAAAGGAGGTAGAACAGGATGCCCGCCTTATTAAAAGAACAAGAAAAGCTTTTCCTGGATGAAATTAATCTAAATGTGCCAGGAACTGTCTTAAACAAATTTCTTACGCTAATCAGAGAATCAGGCAGTGTAGACGAGAAACTTGCTGTCGACTTTTTAATCAGCTATTTAGAAGAATGGCAGGTCACTTATAAAGTGCACGAACCGGAACTGTATGTAAGTATCCCGAAAAGAGCGTACTTAAAAACCACTTCTCCATTTGCGAAAAAATTTAACGCTAAGACGCCTGCTTTTTCTGCAATTACCGGCCATCAAACCGTGTCAGGCGAACTGAGTTATGTGGCCACAGATTTCGTGGTCGAAGAAGAACAAAATATTTCAAAGAAAATCGTCCTGACTGAAGGATATCCTACACCTGAAAAGGTTCAACAGCTCACCGTTTTAGGGGCAAGGGCCCTTGTTTTCATTAATCCGGGAGAAACGATTCATGAAGGGATATGCACGCCAATCTGGGGAGCCCCTGATCTAGACAACTATAATACCGAACCACCCATAGCCGTGCTGGCTGTCAACAAATCCGATGGAGAGGAATTAAAAGAATGGGTTGCGAAAGGTAATGTGACAGCTGATTGCCAGACACATCTTGAGCAAGGTTGGAAAGCATGTCCAATAGTTGACGCTTTTATCGAAGGTACAGAAGAGCCTGATAAATACGTCCTGCTCCATGGCCATTTGGATTCCTGGCATGAAGGGATAGGAGATAATGCAACGGGCAATGCAGCGCTGCTGGAAATGATCCGGATCTTTCAAAAAAATAAAGACAAGCTAAAGCGAAGCATCCGTGTGGCTATTTGGACTGGGCACTCAACTGGCAGCTATGGGGGCTCGACATGGTTTGCGGACCAATTTGGACTTGAGATTGAACAAAACTGCATTGCACAAATCAATTGCAAATCGCCTGGATGCAGGTGGGCGACATCCTATGAGTGCATGACATGGACCAGTGAAGCGGAAGATTTTTGCAAAGAAGTCATCAAAGATGCTGTTGGCCAAAAAAGCAAAGGCTCGAGGCCGCTTCGCACAGGAGACTATTCATTTAACAATATCGGCGTTACTTCTTATTTTATGCTTTCATCGACTATCCCGGAAGTAGCATTGCAAAAAAAGGGCTATTATTCGGTAGGCGGATGTGGAGGCAACATCGAGTGGCATACGGAGCAAGATCTGATGCATGTAGCTGATTTGGATATCTTAACGAAAGACATCAAAGTTTATCTAGTCGGAGTATTAAGAGCAGTCAATTCCTCCATTCATCCATTTAATTTTGCAGCTACTGCGAAAGAATTTAAAGACACACTTCAGTTTTATCAAAGACAGGCAGGGAAGCATTTTGATTTTGGCCTATCGATGCAGGAAGCCGACAATCTAGAGCAAGAATTGCTTATGTTTTACAAAGGAATGGAACGATTAAGGGAATTGCCCGCAACAGCTTCTGAAGTTCAAAGAGCCAACGCAAAATTAAGAAAGTTAGCAAGAATACTCATTCCGATTAACTTTTCCAGAATGGGCAAGTATCGGCATGACCCTGCTTTAAATGTTCCGGCATTGCCCGACTTAGCTCCTGCGGGGGAATTCGAACAACTTCAAGAAGGTTCCCACGAACATACAGTATTGAAAACACATTTGAAGCGAGGAGAGAATCGGGTGGCATCGGCAATTCGGGAAGCAAGGGAACTTGTAAACCGGCCGTAGGAAAATAACAGTGCAGGAGGTGAAAAGATGGATAAAAGAGTTGCGGTTATAACCGGTGCAGCTTCAGGCATTGGAAAAGGCATTGCTGAAAAGTTTGCTTCTGGCGGAGATCATCTCTTATTGGTGGACATCAATGAAACTGCGCTTGATCAAACAAGAAGAAAATTGTTACAGGAGTATCCCGAGGTAAAGGTCCAAGTTGCCTCAGGGGATTTAACATCACCGGAATTTGTCGAACAAATTGTCGAGCAATGCAAAGAATCATTCGGAACAGTAACGGTATTAGTGAATTGTGCCGGGATTTTTCCGAGTACACCTTTTTTGCGGATTTCCCGGAAAGAATGGAGTGGTGTAATTGATTTGAATTTGTCCGCAAGCTTTTTTTTAACGCAAGCGATTGCCAGACTGATGATTGAAAGAAAGCCGGAGAATGCCAATATCATCAACATAACTTCTGCTGCCAGTGAAGTGGCGCGCCCAGGGGTAGCACATTATTGTTCTTCAAAAGCTGGATTGAAGATGCTGACACAAGTACTGGCATTGGAACTTGCCCCTCACCAAATAAGAGTCAATGCGGTAGGGCCAGGCCTTGTCGAAACGGAAGCCTTGCTCAATACGCTGATCACTGAAAAAGCCATTGAAGAGCACAAAGAAAAAGTGTCTTTTGCACCGTTGAACCGAACCGCACAGCTTTCAGAAATTGCAGCTGCCGTCTATTTTATTTCGAGCAAGGAAGCTTCTTATATAACGGGGCAAAATTTATTGGTGGACGGCGGTTATTCGGCCGGAAGGGTTTTTAAAAGCTTTGCAGCAAAGGGAGATGAGATGGTATGAAAAAAGTTAAGTATGCCGTTTTACAGGCTGTTGCGGCACACATTGAAAAAAACCACAATCAAATGCTTCACTACTTGCGGACGATTGTTGAACACGAATCTTTTTCTGCAGATAAAGAAAAGCTGGACCAATTGGCTCTTTGGCTTTCAGAGACTTTTGAAGAACTGGTTGGCGGAACATCAGAAATCATTGAGGTACAAACGTACGGAAATCACGTGAGATGTGAATGGGGACAAGGAGAAGGGCAAGTATTGATTCTTGCTCATTTTGATACCGTTTGGCCAATCGGGACATTAAACGAAATGCCATTCCGCATCGAGGGAAACCGAGTAAGCGGACCAGGCATATTTGATATGAAAGGTGGGCTGATCCAGGGCTTGTTTGCCTTAAAAGCGCTTAAAGATACGGGCATCAGCCTCGATAAAAAAGTGGTGGTCTTTTTTGATTCGGATGAAGAAATCGGCAATCCAAGTTCCCGTCCTTATATAGAAGAAGAAGCAAAGAAAAGCGATTACGTCTTTGTGCTTGAACCCGGCATGACGCTTGAAGGAGCATTAAAGACTTCTCGGAAAGGCGTAGGGATTTACCGATTGGAAGTGACGGGAATTCCTTCCCATGCCGGAGTGGACCCGGATAAAGGAGTCAGTGCAATCGATGAATTAGCCAGACAAATCCTAAAACTCCATGGAGAAACCGATTTTTCAACGGGCACAACGATAAGTGTCGGCAAAATTTCAGGAGGAACAGCCACCAATGTCATAGCAGAAAAAGCGGAAGCGGAAATTGATGTCAGAGGGAAAACAGTGGAAGAATTGGAAAGAGTCCACAAAATGCTCTTCAATTTAGAGCCGTTAAAAGAAAAGACCAAGCTGAAAATGACAGGTGGAATCAACCGGATGCCTTTGGAGCGAACAGAAAAAGTGCAGGAAATGTTTGAAACAGCCAAGCGCATTGCGAAAGAACAGCTCAGCTTTGAGTTGATGGAAAAAGAAACAGGAGGCGGAAGCGACGGCAATCTCACCGCCCCGTTTGCAGCTACTCTCGATGGACTTGGCGCTGTAGGAGACGGAGCGCATGCCAATCATGAACACTTGCTGCTCGACCGGATGAACGAACGCTGCGCTTTGCTGGCGGGCCTTCTGATCCACTATGCGGGAATACGGGAAAAGAGCTGAATATCTGTTATTGCAAAAGGAGAAAGGAGGCAAGTGATGACCATCACAATCATTGGAGCAGGAGCAATTGGCGGTGTCATCGGAGCCTATTTGATTCGCTCGGGGGAAGAAGTAGTGTTTATAGACCGGGACAAAGTTCACGTCGATGCGATGAATAAAAAAGGGCTGACCATCCAAATGAAAGATGATTCGTTTACGGTGGAAGCAAAAGCTTATACCGTTGAAGAGTTTTTGGCGGCAAAGTTGCCGGTGGAAACGATATTTTTAGCAGTCAAAGCACAGCACACAAAAGAAGCTATAGAACCTTTCAAACCGTTGATGAAGCCCGATTCTTATGTAGTGAGTTTTCAAAACGGGTTATGTGAATACGATATAGCTGAAGTGGTAGGGGCGGATCGGACCGTCGGCTGTTTCATTAATCTATTCGCAGATTATCTGGAACCGGGAAAAATTGAATACGGTGGTGTGGGAAGTTTATATATTGGCGAAACGGATGGAACGGTAAGTGAGCGGGTGCTGGATTTGAAAGAGCGACTGCAAGGCTGGGGAGAAGCGAAAGCGACGGACAATATTTTCGGTTATTTATGGAGCAAACTTGCTTACGGAGCCATGCTCACTGCTACAGCCACTACGAATGAAGAAATAGCGAATTTTTTTGCCAATGCAGAACTGCATCCTATTTTGAATGCCATTGGAACGGAAGTGCTAAGGGTTGCAGAGAAGCAAGGGATAACGGCAGAGCCTTTCGACAATTGGAATCCGGCCTTGCTGTATCCCCATAAAAAAGAACCGGAATTGCAAACCAGTTATTTTCAATTGGCTGAACTCTTGAGGAGTTATACGAAAACGAGGACAGGGATTTGGAGGGATTTGGCGGTCCGCAAACGGAAAACAGAAGTGCCACAGCAATTGAATCCGGTAATCCGAATCGGGGAAGAGCACAGACTCGCTATGCCGCTTACCCGTAAACTTCTTTCTCTAATCCAGGAAATCGAAAACGGGGAAAGGGAGATGAGCATAGGCAATATAAGGGAATTAGAAGCGGTGATGCAAGAAAGCGGGATTTCTTAGGCGGTAAAATAGATTCTCTATTATGTGGGTGAGCTAAAGAATCTTGCTTTTATATACCGCTTCGGTCGCTTTGGGCATGTCTCCCGCCATGAGCCGAGAAGACCACTCGTCTCATGGCTTCGCCTAGCCCTTGGACGAGCCGACGCTGGATAAGCTTTTTTAAAAAGAGATAATCATTCGTATATCGCTTTAAATATCCAATGCTGACAATTAACAATTCAACTCATATAGGGTGTTTTAATAACCTATTAACCCCCCAAAAAAAACCTAAAAAAGTTGGAAGCTATTTTTCGTTTGAAGTTTCTTTAAGATTTTTTTGGCACGTTACTTGCAATGATATTTAACGAACAAGCTTAAAAAAGGAAGGGGAAGTTATTGAATGGCTAATCTAGCGAATACTGAACAGGAGAAAGGTTTATTGGAAGAAATCAATCTGGAGGCACCAAAAGCGATTTTAGAAAGGTTTAGTACGTTGATCCGTGAATCTGGCAGTGAAGATGAAAAGATTGCTGCTGATTTCTTAACCGATTTTTTAAAAAAATGGGAAATCCCGCATCAGGTTCATAACCCGGAATTGTATTTAAGTATTCCCAAAAAATCGTATTTAAAAGTAACAGCTCCTACTGAAAAAGAATATCGGGTCAAATCACCTTCTTTTTCTGTCATTACTGGGGATGAAGCAGTCAGTGGGGAGCTTGTTTACATTTCGACCGGTTATGCAAAAGGGATCAATGATATTTTCGGAACAAAAGTACAGGGAGACCTGGGTGATTTAAGAGGAAAAATCATTTTAACAGAAGGCTATCCAATGCCAGGAAAAGTGCAGGAATTTGCGGATATGGGAGCTACGGCCATCATGTTCATCAGTCCAGGAAACAATATTCATGAAGGGATCTGCACCACTATTTGGGGAGCTCCTGACCTTGATAATGTGAAGAATGAGCCGAAGATCCCCGTGCTTGCGATCAATAAGCCGGATGGCGGTGAGCTGATTGAGTTAAGCAAGAGCGAAACGGTGACGTTGGAGTTTAAAACGTTTTTGGAGAAAGGATGGTTCAACTGCCCGGTTATCGATATTTTTATCGAGGGAACAGAAGAGCCGGAAAAATATGTTCTTTTGCATGGCCACTTGGATTCATGGCATGAAGGAATCGGGGATAATGCTACAGGGAATGCGGCATTGATTGAAATGGCCCGCATCTTATATAAGAACCGAAGCAAATTAAAAAGAAGTGTTCGCATTGCTGTCTGGACAGGGCATTCAACCGGGCGTTATGCAGGGTCGACATGGTTTGTGGATCAATTCGGATTGGACTTAGAAAAGAATTGCATAGCGTCTGTGAATTGTGACTCTCCGGGATGCCGCTGGGCAACTTCCTACGAATACATGATGTGGATGAGCGAAGTTGATGAATTCTGCAAAGATGTAGTGAAAGATGCAGTCGACCAGCCTTCAGCGGGCAAGAGACCTTTGCGCGCCGGTGATTATTCATTCAATAATATCGGCATCACTTCATTTTTCATGCTGTCTTCGAGTATTCCGGAAGATGTGCTGAAAGAAAAAGGATATTATCCGGTCGGAGGCTGCGGCGGGAATATTGAGTGGCATACGGAAGAGGACTTAATGCATGTAGCTGATTTGGATATCTTAGTGAAAGATATCAAAGTTTACTTGACAGGTGTAATACGCGCTGCCAATGCAACCATCTATCCTTTTGACTTTACACGGACTGTTGATGAGTTTACAGAGACAATTCAAACTTACCAAGATGCAGCAGGGACTCATTTTGATTTTACGTCAGCTTTGGACGAAGTTGCTAGGCTTCGGGAAAATCTGGCAGCTTTTTATCAAAAAATCTCCAAATTGCAGGAATCAGATATTTCTAATCCAGAAGTGAAACAAGCGAATAAAGTTATTGAAAAATTAGCGAGAATTTTAATTCCAATCAATTTTACAAAAAGAGGCAAGTTCTGGCACGATTCGGCATTGAATGTGCCGGCTCTTCCAGATATTGCACCTGCGCTTACCTTCGGACAAACACAAGAAGGTACACATCAATATAAAGTATTGAAAACCCATTTGATGCGAGGGCAAAATCGGGTGATTTGGGCACTTCAAGAAGCTAGGGAAGTTCTTTCTTATTCACAATTAGAAAACGATTAAGGCTCATCAAAATGAGGTGAGAGAGAATGGCAGGGACAGGCGAAGAAGAACTGGTGTTTAAATCGATTACGGAAATCGGGGGCTTATACCGCAGCAAAAAAGTCTCGCCGGTTGAAGTGACGAATGCCACGTTGAAGCGGCTGGATGAACTCAATCCAAAATTGAATGCGTTCATTACAGTTATAGCAGAAAAAGCTCTTCAAAAAGCGCATGAAGCGGAAGATGTTTTTATGAAGGGTGAAACAGCAGGAAAACTATACGGAATTCCGATTTCGATTAAAGATATTTTTCGGACAAAAGGGATTAAGACAACGGCCGGTTCCCGCATCTTGAAAGATTATATTCCAGACGAGGATTCCGCGCTTTATAACACCTTGAATGATGCTGGGGCAATTGTTTTCGGCAAAAATCATATGCTTGAATTTGCGTATGGTTTTGTCCATCCCGATTATGGACAATGCAATAACCCATGGGATTTTAACAGGACTGCTGGAGGATCGAGTACGGGATCTGCATCGGCGGTCGCAGCGGGAATAGGCTTTGCATCAATCGGTACAGACACAGGCGGTTCAATCCGCCTGCCATCTTCTTTTTGCGGAATTGTTGGCTTGAAACCCACGTATGAAACTGTTTCAAGAAATGGCTTGTTGCATCTTTCGCATTCTTTGGACCATATTGGCCCGCTGACGAGAACGGTCAAAGACAACGCCATAGTATTGGAAAGCATTGCTTCGAAAAAAGTAAATTACGACGCAGTTTTTAGCGGCTCCATCAAAGGGCTGAAAATTGGTGTGATTCGCTCTTTAACGGATTCCCGCGCTCATCCGGAAGTCTCGACTTTAGTAAATGCCGCATTTCAGCTGCTTGGCGAATTAGGCGCTGAAATGATGGATGTTGAAATACCCGGAATCGATGCAGTAATGGAGATTGCCTTTCCAATCCTGTTATCTGAAGCATCCTTCTACCATAAAGGCTGGTATCCGGAACGTGCGTCTGACTATGCGGCAGGAACAGCTGGGAATTTAAAAGAAGGATTCAATGTGCCAGCAGTAAGTTATTTAGAAGCTTTGGCACAAAAACGGGCTTTTGCAGAAAAAGTGAATGCCGTATTTGACAATTTTGATATTCTGGTTTGTCCAACGTCACCGAGTCCAGCAACCGAGCGTGACCCAACTTTTGAAGATACAACGTACGATTACACACAACGGACATTGCCATTTAATGTTTCAGGCCATCCGGCAATCACGGTACCGGCAGGAGTGACGCCTTCACAAAATTTGCCGGTAGGCATTCAATTTATTGGCCGCTATTTTGATGAAGCGACGATTTATCGTGCAGCCGATGTTTTCCAGACAGTGAATGGAGGCTATAAAATCCCTTGTCCGCTGGTAGTCGGAAAATAAAATCAATGATCATAAAGTTGGCATGGAATTTGCATATATAAAAGAGTAAAGGAGGTGTTTTCTTGAACATTGTTTATGTCATCCCAGGACCGCTCAGCCGAACGGAAAAAGGGCGTTTAGAAATGGCCAGAAGACTCGACATATTGAAATCATATGCTGCTCTTGGCACTCATGTCGATATCGTCGACATTGAAGAAGGCCCCGCATCGATAGAATCATTGTATGAAGAATACCTAAGCATTCCGAATACAGTCAGCTGTATGCATGAAATGGAAAAGCAGGGTTATGATGCGGCTATTTTAGGGTGTTATGGTGACCCAGGGCTGGATGCCATCAGGGAAGTGACTGAAAAAATGGTGGTGGTTGGCCCGGGGGAAGCCGGTGTAATGGCAGCAGCCATGAGCGGCTATCGCTTTTCGATTATCACCGTTACCAATAGCATGGTCAATCCGCTATATCATTTAGTGGAGAAAGCTGGAGTCGGCAAAAAGCTCGCTTCTGTCCGGGCGATTGAAGTGCCGGTATTAGCACTTGCAGAAGAAAAAGAAAACACAGTGAGGAAGCTTGTGGCAGAAGGCAGAAAAGCGATTGAAGAAGACGGGGCAGATACCTTGATTCTAGGGTGCATGTCGATGGGGTTTCTGAATGTAGCGGAAGAAATGTCGAAAGAATTGGGTGTGCCTGTTATCAATCCGGGCCGTATCGCCCTTAAAATGGCTGAAGCTTTAGCCGGAGCGGAAGTAACCCATTCAAAACGGGCTTATCCCTCGCCTCCGAAAATTTCTTCAGGAACGGTCAACTCTGTCAAAGACTTGTTGGTCAAAAAAGAAATATTGATGGAGCAGAGAAATCCAGGGATGTTTTGATATAAACACAGAAAAAATGATAATCCAAATGCCGAACGGAAGCAGTCGCTAAATGCCGGGCTTTACCAGTGAAATAATGAAAATTAAAATCAGAGGTGGAAAATATGCAGGAAATAATGGGATTGGCAATTTCTAATTGGGCGATTTGGGTGACAATGGCTGTTTTTATCATCGCTTATTTTGCATTAACAGAATTCCTCAATAAAAAGGAGGAGAAGAAGTAATGGTTATTGCAGTCCTTGTAATTTATATGATTTCTGTTATAGCGATTGGCTGGTATATGAAGTCACGCGTCCATAATGAGACCGATTATTTAGCAGCTGGAGGAAAGCTCGGCGTTTGGGTTGGGGGAGCGACTTTGGCGGCGACTCAGATGAGTGCAGGTACCGCAATTGGTTCCGTAGGTTTTCATTATCAAGTAGGCTACAACTACTCTTGGATTTGGATATCGATTTGGGCTTCTTGGGTAATCATGGCATTATTTATCGCCCCTAAGATGAAATCCTTTTTTAATACGCATCGCGCATTGACCATTCCAGATCTGCTTGGAACACGTTTTGAAAGCAATGTGATTCGAGTTATCTCGGTGATCATTTTAATCATTTGTTTTGGGATGACCATTGTAGCGGAACTGGTCGGAGGTTCTTATTTATTGAACGTAGTATTTGGACTGCCGGCAACTATAGGGGTGCTGATTCTGGCAGGGGTTTTCATTCTTTATACGGTATTAGGCGGTCTATTTGCGATTGCTTATACGGATTTCCTTCAAATGATGATATTTGCCGTCGGCTTTTTGATTGCGGTTCCATTTGCTATATCGGCAGCCGGCGGATTCAGTGTGATGAATGAGAAGCTGGCAGCTATTGATCCGAACATTGTAGCAAACGGCATGCCTCCGGGAACTTTAACAGCCGTTTGTATTTCTTTCTTTATCATGATGATCGGTTATCCAATTATCGCCATCCGTTTTTATTCGATCAAAGACAATAAAACAATCAGACGCGCGGTCGGGGTTTCTTTTATCTTCCAAGCAATCATTGCAGTTTCCGTCAGCCTTCTTGGTGTCAGTGCGCGAATCCTCTATCCTAATTTATCAACGCCTGACTTGGCCAGCGCAACAATTGCAATGGATTTATTGCCGGCCTTACTCGGCGGTCTCCTATTAGCAGCAATTCTTGCAGCCATCCAGTCTACGGTTAGTGCCATCTTGCTCATGTTAGGAAGCGGAATTTCCCATGACATTATGAAAGTGGTTATGAAAAGAGAAATGAGTGAAAAGCAGCAATTAAAAGTGACAAGAATTGTAGTGCTGATTATGGGTATACTGCCGATTCCCTTCGCTTTAAACCCTCTTCCATTAATTCAGCAAATCTGGATTAACGCTGCTGCCATGATCGGTTCTTCTTTCGCAGTCTCGATCTTTTTTGGCCTTTATTGGAAGAGAGCTACTACTGCAGGAGCGATTACATCGATGGTAGGCGGTATAGTAAGTGCGGTTATCTGGTTATGGTTAGGAAACCCCTTCGGAATTGAGGCAGTATACATTAGCGTACCAATCAGTTTGTTGAGTATGATTATCGTCAGCTTGCTGACTAAGCCGGTGTCGAGAAAAGCGTTGGAGCCATTTTTCAAGGATGTTGGAAGTACACCTAGCAACGAGACAGTCATGAACTATTCGAAAAAGCCATTATGAAAAGTTGAAGAGGAGGGATTCTTTTGCCCATCAACAATATAAAAGAATTATTATTTGAATCAATCGAAGAAATTGGCTTGCTTTATAGAAAAAAAGAAGTTTCTCCAGTAGAAGTGACAGAAGCAACTTTAGAGCGGCTGTATGCATTAGAACCTAAGTTGAATGCTTTCATCACGGTACTAGCCGACCAGGCGATGATGCAAGCCAAAGCGGCGGAGGCTGTTTTTGCGAGCGGCGGAGAAGCGGGGAGACTGGTCGGCATTCCCGTATCGGTCAAAGATATTTTTATGACAAAAGGAATCCGGACTTCTGTCGGTTCCCGGATTCTGAAAGACTATGTTCCCGATGAAGATGCCTTTGTTTATACAGCCTTGCTAGAAGCGGGGGCTGTCATCATCGGAAAGAATAATTTGCTGGAATTTGCATATGGATCCGTCCATCCGGATTACGGTCAATGCAATAATCCGTGGGACGTCAACCGTACGGCAGGCGGTTCAAGTACTGGCTCTGCTGCTTCAGTCGGAGCTGGAATCGGTTTTGCCTCTATCGGAACAGATACAGGCGGATCAATCCGGGTCCCGGCTTCTTTTTGCGGGATTGTCGGATTGAAGCCGACTTATGGTACAGTGCCCTCACAAGGGTTATTTCCTTTATCCCAGTCATTGGACCATATCGGGCCATTAACAAGGACCGTGCGCGATAATGCAGCTGTTTTGGAAACCATTTCTTCTAAGGCATTCGATTTCAATTCCGCGTTTTCTGGCGGCATCAAAGGTCTCAAAGTGGGCGTCATCCAGGCCTTGATGGACACGGTCACCAATCCGGAAGTCCTGTCTTTAATAGCCAAAGCAATTGAACGTCTAAGAGACTTGGGAGCTGACATTCAAGAAGCGGAAATTCCGGGGATCGAGAAAATCGAAAGCGCAGCATTAATACTCGTTTTAGCGGAAGCATCAGCCATCCATAAAGAATGGTATGACACGAGAGAAGCTGATTATAATCCGGCCACTTACGCCAATCTAAAAGCCGGTTTTGGCATTTCAGCGGTAAGTTATTTGGAAACACTGGAGAAACAGAAGCAATTCAAGAAACTGGTCGATGAAGCTTTAAAGCAGGCAGATGTCTTGGTATGCCCGACGATGGCCTACCCAGCTACGGAGAAAGATCCCTCTTTTGAAAATGGAGATATCGATGTGTCGCGGCGTACCATTCCTTTTAATTTTTCAGGACACCCCGCTATATCGGTACCTGCAGGAAATACAGCATCAGAAAATTTGCCTGTGGGCCTTCAAATTATTGGCCGTTACCACGATGAAGCAACTGTTTATAAAGTAGCCGATGCTTTTCAGCAAGCGACCGGCGGGTATAAGTTGCCGCCCATCTGAATTTTAAAAGCTACGCAGAAGCCTAGAGCTTTTGCGTAGCTTTTTTTGATGTTTGATAATAAAATTAGAATATTCCGACCTCTTTATGGGAATGTGCTGCTAAATGCCCTCAAAAATGATTTTAAGAATAGTGAACTTGACGAGGAGGCTAGTTATGGAACTTGTTCTTCATCAAAAACAAGAGCTGAATTTGTTTATGACATATAAGTTAAGGCAAGCTATTGAACTCTTACAGTATTCAACTTATGACCTTTATCAGTATTTGATGGAACAAGAAATGGAGAATCCTTTAATCGAATTGAAAGAGCAAAAAAGTTCTGATCTATACGAAGGGACCTTAAATAGAAGTTCAATCACTAGAAGTACTTCGGCTTCAGCAATTGAAATGAAACAAAGCAAAGAAGTGTGTATGAGAGATAAATTAATGCAGCAAGCCGAGATTTTCTATAGAGATGTACAGGACCTCAAAGTGATTGAATACATTATTTACAATATTGATGACAATGGGTACTTGAATTTTGCTGGAAATGAACAAGAACTTTCAGCGGTATTCAATGAAAACGAAATCAGCAGAGGAATTCAACTTCTGCAGGCGGTCGGTCCAGCGGGAATCGGAGCAAGAAATCTAAAAGAGTGCCTGCTGCTTCAGGTTAATGATGAATTTCCTGATAAAGAATTAATAGAATGTCTTATTGAGAATTTTTTGGAGTTACTGGCCAATAAGAAGTGGGAAGACATTGCAGCCCGGATGGGTATACCTTTAGGGAAAGTGAAAGAAATCCATGAATTGATGCTGACACTTAATCCTCGACCGTGTTCGTTTATCTCAGATTTTTCAATTCAATACGTAAATCCTGATATTATTGTGAAACCTAATGGAGCTGGCCTTTCTTTTTATCTGAACGATGGTTATTTGCCTGAGATTCATTTTAACGATCAGTATTCAACCTTATTAAACCAGAATGATGAGACAGCTAAGTATCTTCAGGAAAAATATAAAAGCTACCAATGGCTTGTAAGCAGCCTCGAAAAACGGAGCGAGACAATCAATAAAATTATGCAAGTACTTATAAAGAAACAGCAGAGGTTTTTTGCAGAAGGCCTTATTGCATTAGCTCCTTTGACATTGAAGGATGTTGCGGAAGAAATCGAGATGCATGAGTCAACGGTGTGCAGAGTAACGATGAACAAGTTTATTCAAACGCCTAAAGGAACTTTTGAACTTCGGGCATTATTCACCTCTAAATTAGAAACTTCGGATGGAAATTCTATCGCTCAAACAAAAGTGAAAATGCTTTTAAAAAGTTTAATAGAAGGAGAGAATAAATGCCAACCTTTATCCGATCAAAAAATTACGGATTATTTTAATGAGGAAAAAGGCATAAGGGTATCAAGGCGTACGATCAGCAAATATCGGGAAGAATTGAACATCCCTTCTTCAAGCAGAAGAAAGGAGCTAACTATAAAGTGAGGATTTATCTGAATAATGAACACCTCCTGAAGTCTATCGAATTGATGTAAATCTATTCGATAGACTTCAGGAGGTGTTTTTCATGGGACCAAAAGGAGCCTCATGGATTATCCGGCTTCCTTCAAAGCTTCTTCTGTAAAAGGCGAAAAAGAAAACGCATACATTTTTTCATCAAAATCCTAAATTGGTATAGACATCTATACATACTATCTTTATAGTAAAATTAAGACTAAGAAAAAAGAGGAGGATGAATATGTTCAGTTTTCTGCAGAAAATAGGGAAATCATTGATGTTCCCAATCGCTACCTTGCCGGCAGCGGCACTGCTTTTGCGCTTTGGCCAGGACGACTTGCTCGGCATCCCGTTCTTATCAGCAGCGGGAGCGGGAATCATTGATAATTTAGCCATCATTTTTGCCATCGGGATCGCTTTCGGGCTTGCCCATGACAGCAACGGTGGAGCGGCGCTCGCAGGTGCCATTGCGTACCTGGTATTGACGTCCGCGATTGCAACAATCAATGAATCGATCAATATGGGCGTATTTGCCGGGATTCTCTCGGGGATTGTCGGAGGGCTATTATACAATAAATTCTATAATGTGAAATTCCCCGCGTGGCTGGCATTCTTTGGAGGCCGGCGCTTTGTCCCAATCATAACGGCGGCGACAATGACTGTGTTGGCAGGAATTTTAGGTTATGCATGGCCGCCGGTCCAGGAAATGATTGACGGCGCTGGCGACTGGATTTTAAACGCCGGCATGTTCGGAGTCGGGGCTTATGGCTTCTTCAACCGTCTGCTTTTGCCGACCGGCTTGCACCACATCATCAATACAATTGTCTGGTTTGATTTTGGAACATTTACAGATGCCACTGGAGAAGTGGTGCGCGGTGAGATCAACCGTTTCTTAAAAGGAGACCCGACAGCGGGGCCGTTCCTTTCCGGCTTCTTCCCAATCATGATGTTCGGGCTGCCAGCAGCTTGTCTGGCGATGTATGCAGCGGCTAAAAAAGAACGCAAAGCAATCATCGGCGGGATGCTGTTCAGTATCGGTTTTACTTCTTTCCTGACAGGGATCACTGAACCGATCGAGTTTTCGTTCATGTTCTTATCGCCATTATTATATGTAGTCCATGCTTTATTGACAGGCGTTTCGATGATGATCGCGTATGCGCTGGATGTCCATCACGGTTTCGGATTCTCAGCGGGAGCCATCGACTTTATACTGAACTACGGACTGGCACAGAACCCGCTTGTTTTATTAGTGATGGGGCTCGGAACCGGCGTTATTTACTTTGCGATTTTCTACTTCCTGATTGTGAAACTGGATTTGAAAACGCCTGGGCGTGAAGACGAAGACGCTGAAGACGGCAATGCGGATACAGGCAATAAAGGAATCGATATCAGAGCGTACCACACGATTGAAGCACTAGGCGGCAACGACAATATCGCGGCAGTCGACTACTGTACAACACGACTGCGCCTGACTGTAAAAGATGCGGATAAAGTAAGTGAAAAAGACTTGAAGCGCCACGGAGCAATGGGGCTGATGAAGATCAATAAAACGAATGTCCAAGTGGTCATCGGTACAGCAGTTGAGTTCTTGGCGGATGCTATGAAGAACCGTTTGGCGAATGGCAACCCGACACCTGAAAGCTTGGACGTACCGGCTGAAGAACTGTCAACGGAGGCGGAGCTGGTCAAAGAAATCCGCGCAGAAGATTTTGGCATGCCGATTGATGGAAAAATCATTCCATTGAGTGAAGTGCCGGATGAAGTATTTGCGAAAGAAATGATGGGGCCAGGGTTTGGCATAATTCCTTCAGGCAATACCCTTTATTCACCGGTGGACGGACAGGTTGTCACTGTATTCCCGACCAAACATGCCATTGGCATTGTGACGGACACAGGAGTCGAAATCTTGATCCATGTGGGTCTGGATACGGTGAAACTGAACGGCGAAGGCTTTGAGACATTGGTGGAACAAGGTCAGCTTGTCCAGCGCGGCGATGCGTTGCTGAAACTGAATCTTACCTACCTTGGGGGAAATGCATCTTCTGTTGTAACTCCAGTCATTTTTACAAACTTAACAGGCCAGGAACTTGAAGTGTTGAAAACAGGTTCACAAAAGCAAGGTACGGTATCCATCTTAAAAATTCAATAATAATCGAGAAAAACTTTGAATAGAGGAGCTTTATTCCGCTATTAGAAGCAAATCCAATCAGACAAAACAAAGCCAGGAATGTCATCCATGATTTTCCTGGTTTTTCGTAAGGAGAGGCATTTTAATGAAGAAAACCATTTTAATTTCCAATATTACCATTGCCGATTCGGTGGAAAAAAGCTTTATCGGAGACATTTTGCTGGAAGATGGGAAAATCACCGAAGCAGCCTCGTCGCTTTCAAAAAATGCTGATATCCATATAGATGCATCCGGCAAGAACTGGACAGTAGTCCCAGGGTTTATTGATGTGCATATCCACGGGGCTGCGGGATTTGATGTGATGGATGCGACAAAAGAAGCACTCAGTGGCATGGCCAGTGCATTGCCGCGAGAAGGTACGACGTGCTTTTTAGCGACAACGATGACACAATCAAAGGAGGCAATCTCAAAAGCATTGCAAAACGCCAGCTTTTTTCAAGCGGAAGAAACGCAGGCAGAAATGGTGGGCATTCATCTGGAAGGGCCTTTTATTTCAGAGAAACAACCCGGTGCACAGCCGGTTGAACATATTACACCACCTTCTGAAGCGCTTTTTCAGAAATGGCAGAAGTTGAGCGGAAACCGCATTAAACTGGTGACGATGGCTCCGGAAACGGAAAGTGGCATCCATTTTATTGAACAAGTGACAGCAGATGGCGTGCTGGTGTCTATCGGACATTCAGATGGCACTTGGCAGGAGATGCAGCAGGCGCTTCAAGCAGGAGCAAGCCATGTAACACATCTCTACAATCAAATGAGCCCGTTTCATCACCGGGACCCGGGAGTCGTTGGAACAGCTCTGACAGAGGATCGCTTATCAGTGGAAATCATTGCTGATTTTATCCATAGCCATCCGAAGTCAGTTGAGCTGGCTTTTCGGCAGAAAGGGGCAGAACGCCTCATTTTAATCACCGATGCGATGCGGGCAAAAGGGCTTGAACCCGGTATATATGATTTGGCAGGGCAAGACGTTCTGGTAACCGAAACCGATGCCCGCCTCCAAAGCGGAGCTTTGGCCGGAAGCATTTTAACGATGGACACAGCATTGAGGAACGTCCAGTCGTGCACGGGCTGTTCGATTTCTGAACTCGTGGCGATGACATCTGCGAATGCGGCAAAAGAGCTGGGCTTATCCAATAAAGGCAGCATCAGAGCAGGGAAAGATGCGGATCTTGTCATTTTAGATGAAAGTCTGAATGTCCAAATGACTATTTGCCGGGGAACGATTGCATACATCAAGGAGGGACATCATGAATATAGAAATAGTTGAAAATTACGATGAAATGAGCAAGCTCGCTGCTGAAATAGTGGAAAAGCAGGTCGTGAAAAATCCACGTTCAATTTTAGGACTGGCTACCGGTTCCACACCGATGGGGCTTTATAGCAATATGATAGAGGGATTCAAGAACCGCGGAATCTCGTACAAGCAAGTGCGAACCATCAATTTGGACGAATACCTGGGGCTGAACCGCAATCATCCTAACAGCTACCACAGCTTCATGCATGAAAATTTATTCAAGCACTTGGATATTCAGATGCGCAATACATATTTGCCGGAAGGGCAGGCTGCTTCTGTAGATGAAGAATGCATGCGCTACGAAGCGCTCCTCGACCGGATAGGGCCTGTGCATCTGCAGATTCTCGGCATGGGAACAAACGGCCATATCGGCTTTAACGAACCGGGGACTCCTGAAGACAGCCTGACGCATTGCATCGAACTGGATGAATCGACCCGAAACAGCAATGCACGCTTTTTTGATTCATTGGATGAAGTGCCAACCCATGCCATCACGATGGGAATAGAATCTATTTTGAAAAGCGATAAAATCCTTTTGCTGGTATCCGGAAAGGAAAAAGCACAAGCTGTAAAAATGTTGATGGAAGAGCCGATAAGTGAAGATTTTCCAGCCTCGTTTTTGTGGAAACACGAAGACGTAACGTTTATTGTTGACCAGGATGCTTATCATCTGGTAGAAACAGAAAGGCAGTGAATGCGGTGCTAGACAAACAGTCGCACATACCGATGTATGTCCAAATTGAAGAAGAGCTGAAGCGCCGAATCGAACGGGGCGAATTTCCTATTGGGACAGCCATCCCATCGGAACGTGAGTTAACAGAACTGTTTGGCGTCAGCCGCATGACCGTGCGCCAGTCGGTTACCAATTTGGTGAACGAGGGTTTACTGTATCGGGAAAAAGGCCGTGGCACGTTCGTGGCTTCACCGAAAGTCGAGCAGCCCTTGAACGGTTTGACCAGTTTTACCGAAGACATGAAAGCGCGTGGATTGACACCGGGAAACAAAGTCATTAATTTTGAAAAGGGATTGCCCGAGCCGGATATTGCCAAGGAACTCCAGTTAGGGCACGGCGAGGAAGTCTACACAGTTGAGCGGATCCGCTATGCCAATGAAAAACCGATGGCGATTGAACGGACGTATCTTCCGGTCAAGCTGTTTCCGCAGCTTAGTGAAGAGGCACTTGCCGGATCGCTGTATTTCCTTATTGAACAAGAGCAGAAACTGGTCATCAGCCACGCTTCGCAGCGGATGGAAGCGGCGCTTGTTAAACAGGAAGAAGCGGAACTGCTGCAAATCGGCATGCCGGCAGCCATATTGATCATCGAAAGAGTCAGTTATTTGGCAAGCGGCGTGCCTTTTGAAGTGGTCCGCAGCACATACCGGGCGGACCGCTATAAATTCATCACGGAAATTCAACGTTAAAAAAGACGAAAAGGAGAATGAACATGATTGAGAAAAACTATACCATTACCAGCGATGAAGGGCTTCATGCACGCCCGGCTTCACGGCTTGTCCAAGTCGTGTCGCCCTTCACTTCTGAAGTGAAGCTTGAATTCAAAGACAAGCAAGTAAACATGAAATCAATTATGGGCGTAATGTCGCTCGGCATTTCAAAAGGCAAGGAAATCAAAATTGTTGCAGACGGCAAAGATGAAGAAAGATTAATGGCCGCTGTCGATGAATTGATTGTCGGCGAAGGTCTGGGAGTTTAAACAGCGATGCTGAATTCGTATTTTGAGAAGGTACGGGAAAGGCTCGCGCTTGTTGAAGAACAGGAAAAAGCGGTGATGATGGAAGCTGCGGGGAAAGTGGCAGCTGCTATTCAACACGGCGGCATCATACAGCTGTTCGGCTGCGGCCATTCCCATATCCTGGCCGAGGAAGTTTTCTACCGGGCAGGCGGGCTTGTACCGGTCAAACCGGTTTTCATCGAACCGCTGATGCTCCATGAAGGAGCCGTCCGCTCATCTCAATTGGAGCGGAGCAGCGACTACGCAGAAGACCTGCTCGAACAACAGGATTTCCGGCCGGAAGATGTGGTCTTTGTGATGTCCACTTCCGGGCGTAATCCCGTACCGATCGATTTTGCGCTGGCGGCCCGTGACAAAGGCGCCTTTGTCATCGGGCTCACATCACTCGAATACGCAAACAGCCAGCCTTCAAGGCACCAAAGCGGCAAGCATTTGCATGACGCGGCAGACCTCGTTATTGATAATCATTCAGTAACAGGCGACGCTGTCCTCAAAGCGGAAAATGTCAAAGTGCCTTTTGGTCCGACTTCGACCGTAGTGGGGAGTGTCATCTTAAACGCCATCTTTGCTGAAGCCATCCAGCAAATGGCCGACAACCATTTCGAGCCGCCCATTTTCCTCAGCGGCAATATCGACGGCACCGACGATCACAACAACCGGCTGATTGAAAAATACCGGGAACGGATTGCGGCATTGTCTTAAATTGAAAACCCTCAGCCTTTATACAAAGGCTGAGGGTTTTTTATGAAGAAAGTGTGATTTAAGCCGTCTTTGTTAATACAGGAGCCGCCACAGATAAAAAGTCGCGTAAGCTTCCCAATCTTTCCAAGAAACAGCAGCGTTCAGAATTTCCTGTTTCGTCGGTTTGCGGTCAAGTGCCATCTGCAATTTGAGGGCATTGATCAGCCCGACATCATCGATGGGAAACGCAGTCGGAAAGCGGAGACAGCGCATCAGAACATAATTGGCGGTCCAAGGGCCGATGCCGCGGATTTTGATCAATTCTTTTTCAATCTGTTTGAAATCGCCTAATGCCATCAATTTTTCTTTCGACAGCGCGCCGTTTGCCATCAATTGAGCCACGCCGATGATGTACTCGCTTTTCTTCATCGTCATTTTGATATCGGATAAATCGGCAGGCTGCAGTTTAGCAATCTCTTCATACGAAGGGAAGATCCAATAAGCTTGCCCGTTGTATTCAACCGATTCCCCGAACTTCTCAACGAATTGGCGTTTCAGCGTATAAGCATAACCCAAATTGATTTGCTGGCCCAAGATTCCCCAGCACAGCGCTTCGAACAAATCAGGGAACCCAATATTGCGCAAGCCATAGAAATCACTGACGGTCTGTTTTAATAAAGGATCTTTTTGCGCCATTTCGTAAAAAAGAGTGGGGTCGTTATCAAGGTCGAACCAGTTGCGGATAAAAGCGGCAATGGCATTCTTGTTTTCAGGTTTAATGCCAGTCAGAAAATGAACGTGTAAAAACCGGTTATCGGGGCAAGTGATCTGGAACAGGGTACGTACTCCGCCAACATCAAGCGCCCGCATAATCGTTCCTTCTTTAACCGCATACATGCACTCTTTCGGATTGCGCTGCATATAAGCTAAATTGATGCTGAAATCGAATATCTCCGGCAGCTCGATCAGCAATTCTTTTTGAGTAGCCAACGACAGTCCTCCTTTCGTTTGTTCGTTAGTTAACAGCATTCCAAATTAAGGCAATAGACCCTTGGGGCGCTTAAAATATGATGAACGCAAATAAACCTCTGCCGAACGCAAATAAATCAAATTGAACGCAAATAAAAATTTCTAAACGCAAATAAACCTCGGCTATGTTACGATATACAGTAAATCTGAGGGGGAATTGGTATGTTTATACATAAAATTGATGAAGATTTAGCTTTGAAATTGCCTGAAATGAAAGATGCTGAGCGGATTTTCGAACTGACCGACAGTTCGCGTGAATATTTGAAAGAATGGCTTCCTTGGCTCGATTTTACGACGAAACTGGAAGACACCCAAGATTTTATTAAAACGGGAAGAAGGAATTACGCAGAAGGCAAAACCTTGAATGCGGCCATCCTCTTTAAAGGAGAAATCGTCGGGATGGGCGGTTTCAATAACATCAACCAGGCGAATAAAACAGCTTATATCGGCTATTGGCTCGCACCAGAATACCAAGGGCACGGCATCATGACCCGCGTTGCAAAAGCATTCACCGAGTATGCACTGAATGAGCTGAAGCTCAACAAAGTGGAGATCCGTGCAGCTGTCGGCAATCAGAAAAGCCGCAGCATTCCGGAGCGCCTCGGATACGTGCAAGAAGGCACCATCCGACAAGCAGAATGGCTGTATGACCATTACGTAGACCATGTCGTCTATGGCATGCTTGCTGAAGAATGGGATAAAGAGAAACTTCAATCAGTGGATGCTCTTCCCACTGATTGTTAGTTGAACCAATCGGACTTTTACGGTCAGTGGATTCCCACTTGAAAAGTGGGGGGCGTACTGACCGTTAAAGCGGGATAAAGAGAAATTTCAATCAGTGGATGCTCTTTCCACTGATTGTTAAAGCGAAATAAAAAAATCCGGCGGTTAAGCCGGATGTTAAGAACCGCGTTTTAATTTTCCAATGGTTTTTTGGAATTTGCCTTTGGTTTTGTCGAACTTGCCTTCATTTTGCAACCGTGAATCGTCCGTAGCATTACCTACTTGATCTTTGACCTCGCCTTTGGTTCTGCTGACAACGCCTTTCAGTTTATCTGAAAATCCTCCACGGGCCATTTTAGACTCCTCCTATAGTTTTTCTTACTATTTGTATAGCACCATAACGGAAATTCTAAACGTTTTCCGGTACAATAAAGAGAAACTTCCTTCAGTGGGAGCACTATCCCACTGAAGGTTAGTTGAACCAATCGGACTTTTACGGCCAGTGGATCTCCGCTTGGAAAAGCGAGAGATCCTTACTGACCGTTAAAGCGGGATAAAGAGAAACTTCAATTAAAGTGAGGCAAAAGGAATAACGAAAGGAGGGGCGGCATGGACAAGCGAGACCCGAGACAAATACTCGAACAGAAAATGAGAGAGACCCGGCCAAAATGGGCGAGAAACCAAGCACCAAGCCCGAAGAAATACAAACCCAGCATGGAGCTGGTTGAAAACTACGTCGTCCTGGATTTTGAAACGACCGGTCTGCGGGCAGGAAGCGATAAAATTATACAGATTGGTGCGGTCAAATACATCGGACACAACCGTGAAGATACCATGTACCTCTTGATCAACCCCGAACAATACATTTCTCCGACCATTACGCGCATCACCGGCATTACCAATGCAGCTGTCCAGGATGCGCCGGCCATCGAAGAAGTGCTGGACGAATTGATCGAGTTTATTGAAGGTCTGCCAATTGTGGCGCACAACGCACCGTTCGATATGGGCTTTTTGTACGCACTAGACAAGATTGCGCCGATACCGGAATATACGGTAATCGATACGGTGAAGCTGGCACGGAAAGCTATCCGCGAAACGCCAAACCATAAGCTGGGAACTTTAGCGCAGTATTTGCAGCTTGAGCACAATGCCCATGATGCCTTAGGCGACTGTCTGGTGACAGCGGAAATTTACCAGTATTGTGTCAGCCGAATAAAATAACAAAGCAGCGGTCTCCTTGATGGGGATCGTTTTTTTATTGCCCCACTGGCTATGAATCAAATTGAAAAAGAGTAAAATACAAGGTAATAACGCATTCGGTTTTTCTGAAATGGGGGGCTTGTCCATGAACGCCAGCATTGAGTTGAAAAACGTCACCAAAAGCTTCGGCAAGAAAACCGTGCTGCAGGCAATCGATTTGTCGATTGAGAAAGGCCAGATATACGGATTGATTGGTCCGTCGGGATCCGGGAAGACGACGTTGGTGAAAATGATTGTCGGCATCGATGCGCCGGACACTGGTACGGTCCGGGTGCTGGATGTGAAAGTGCCGGATCTGGAATTGTTGAAAGACATTGGTTATATGGCGCAGTCTGACGCTTTATATGCGGAATTGACCGGCAAGGAAAACTTGGATTTTTTTGCATCGCTGTATCCAATGAAAAAATCAGCCATGAAAAAACGCATTGCTTACGCAGCGGATTTGGTTAAATTAACGAATGACCTGAACAAAAAAGTGTCGGCTTACTCTGGTGGGATGAAACGCCGGCTGTCGCTGGCCATCGCCTTGGTGCATGATCCGAAAATCCTGATCCTGGATGAGCCTACCGTGGGCATCGACCCGGAACTCAGAGCGTCTATTTGGAACGAGTTGTTTCATTTGAAAAACGAACAGCAAAAAACCATCCTCATCACCACACATGTCATGGACGAAGCGGAAAAATGCGACCAAGTGGCAATGGTGCGGGACGGGGCTATTTTAGCAAGCGGCACACCGTTCGAATTGAAGGGTTATTACGAGGTCGAACAACTAGAAGAAGCCTTTTTAAAAGCAGGGAGGTTGCAGCGATGAGAATTCTTGCATTGGTGCGCCGGATCATCAAGCAAATGCTGCGGGACAAACGGACTTTGGCACTGCTGTTTTTTGCACCGCTTGTTGTTCTGACGCTCATGTACTTCTTTTTCAACGGCAACACGGTCAATCCGGAACTCGCTGCAGTGGGTATCAACGAACCCTTTACGGCGGCCTTGGAAGAACGGGGAGTCATAGTCATTCCTTACGAAAAGGCAGTAGAAGAAACCGTCGTAGAGGATGATTTGGATGGATTATTGACGTTGGACAACGGCCGGCTGACACTGATCTTATTGAATGACGACCCAACATTAGCGAAAAATCTGTTGGCGCAGACTAGCCAAACGGTTTTGCTGGCTACCGGGCAAAACCAGGCAACGCCGCAGCTTGAAACTGCTTATATTTATGGAGGCAGCGACACTGAGTTTTTCGATGTGCTGTCACCGGTGCTTATCGGCTTTTTCGTCTTCTTTTTCGTGTTTTTGATTTCAGGCATCGGTTTATTGAAAGAACGGGTATCCGGCACTTTGGAGCGTTTGATGGCGACGCCAATCCGCAAAGGGGAGCTGATTGCCGCTTATTTAGCGGGATTCGGGATTTTTGCGGTGATCCAGACCATCATTGTGGTGACGTTTTCGATTACGGTGCTTGATGTGGTGATGGTCGGATCGGTCTGGCTTGTGCTGCTTATCAATTTATTGCTGGCATTGGTAGCGTTGTCGCTCGGCATTTTGCTGTCGACATTTGCGGCTTCTGAATTCCAAATGGTCCAATTCATTCCGCTTGTAGTGGTCCCCCAAATCTTTTTTGCCGGCATTTTTCCGCTCGAAGGGCTGGCGGACTGGCTGCAGGCAATTGGGCGCGTTATGCCGATCTATTACGCGGCCGATGCTTTAAAAGCTGTCATGTACAAAGGCCTCGGTTTCAATGAAATCAGCGGTGATTTATTGGCATTGGTGATTTTCGCTGCGGTTTTTATTGCGTTGAATAATATTGTTTTGAAAAGGCATAGAAAGTTATAGAGAAGAATAATGGTTGGTATGTCTTCGATCATCTATTAGAATAGAAGGATATGGGCTTACAAATTAAGGGGGAAATGGATTGCTAAATTACTACAGCAAACTATCGACAGAAGTTTACGACCTGGACAAACCAATCGGCAGTTCTTTCGGTGATATCGAATATTACCAAGAACGTCTGAGGAAAACAAGCGGACGCATTTTAGAGCCGGCAGTAGGAACAGGGCGAATGCTTATTCCATTGCTTGAAGCAGGATATGAAGTGGATGGATTTGATGTTTCCGCGGAAATGCTCGAGAAATGCCGGGACAACTGCCGTCAAAGAAACTTGAGTCCGAACTTGTTTAAAGGAAGAATGGAGTCGTTTTCAACAGATCAGCAATACAATGTCATCATTATTCCGACCGGTACGTTTTTGCTGCTGCATGAGCGGGAACAATCTTTGAAAGCATTGCGGAACTTCCATTATCATCTGGAAGACGGCGGCAAGCTGATTGTCGACTTGTATTTGCAGCGGGAAATCGACTTAGGGAAAATTTCAACTCGTACATGGACACTGGAAAATGGTGATACGATTACACTGGAAAATAAGAAAGTAGAAGTGGACTGGGTGAATCAATACACGGTTTCCCACGGCCGCTATGAAAAGTGGCGCGAAGGAAAACTCATCGCCACCGAACTAGAACGTTTCCCGATGCGCTGGTATGGCGTGGAGGAGTTTATGATGGTATTGGAGCAGACTGGTTTTAAAGATATCACTGTTTCAGCCGATTACCGATACGGTGAATACCCGACTAAAGAAGGTCAGTGCATCACTTTTGAAGCGATAGCGGAGAAATAAATCAGTGATTTTGGTGAGTTGGGCATAACAGGATGGAAGTTGGGCATAAAACAGCTAAAGTTGGGCATAAAGCAACCAAACTTGGGCATATCCAGCCGCAACTTGGGCGTAAATGACAAAAAGGATGACTCCGCGGAGTCATCCTTTTTGTCGTTTTTTATTATACTCAATCGCTTCCCAAATCAAGTTCTTAAAAGCTTGAGGCTGGATGTCATCCATCTTTCTGACGCGGATATGGCGCATTTTCGTGCCGTCGCCTTCCAGTAACCCATCGCGGTCATCCAGCTGAGCTCCTTGATAAAATCCGAAATTGATGTGGCTTTTGGCAGTTTGCAGGTAGCACACCAATCCATCTCGTGAATAGCTGGGTTTCCCCCATTTGATTTCTTCTTTCATTTGTTCGGAAACCTCAAAAATCAATTGGCGCAATTCAACGGCCATTTTTTGGACATGTTCGGGAAGTTCTTCGATGTATTGGTCAACTGCTGGGTTTAATTGTGCGTTCATCAGACACTCTCCTTAATTCGTTTTGGATGAGACGACCAGAAACCGGACATCCCGTTCGGTCATGTTGAACCAGTAATGGGTTTTGCGGGCATCGAACAGCGTGGATTGCTGCTCAGTGAGTTCAAATCGCTGGCCGTCAACTTCCACCGTCAGCACACCTTCCACGACAAAGATAAACTCATAGCCATTGTGCGCGAAAGCATTGCCTTTGTTGTCACCGGGATGCAAAGTGACAAGGATCGGGGAAAAGCCCGCTTCCTTCACGCCATTTGATAAATCTTTATAGTAGAATCGTTCCAGACGGTCAGCCAGGTCATCCTGTTCGGCATCGCCATCCGTAAAAAAAGCGCTCGTGTCTACTTTCAGAGCATCTGAAATTTTCCGCAGCGATTCCAAAGTGACACTCGATTTTCCGCGCTCCACTTGCGACAGAAAACTGATGGATACGCCGGTTTCATCAGCCAATTCCTTTAATGTCATTTTTCGCTCTTTGCGAAGGTCTTTTAAAGTGGTACCTATTGAACCAGTAGGCATATGCATTTCCTCGCTTTATTGTGATATCTCGCTTCATCATACCTTACTTGAAAGAATCACAGCAATGAAAAACAAAACCTGTTGACAGAAAATTTGTAACTGTCTAAACTGATGAAAGGGGATGAATTGAAGTGGTACTTCAATTTCTATTATTTTATTCAAGGGGGAAATAGTATGGATAAAAAGCAGACAAGGCGTATTTTAACGGCAAGTTTAGTGGGAAGTTCAATTGAATGGTTTGATTATTTCTTATATGGAACGATGGCAGCACTTGTTTTTAATCAATTATTTTTTGTCAACGAAGATCCGACAGTCGGACTGATGCTGGCTTATGCATCATTTGCGCTGTCATTTTTCATCCGGCCTTTCGGAGGCATTATTTTCAGCCATATCGGTGACCGCATCGGGCGCAAGAAAACCTTGGTCATTACATTAAGTTTAATGGGACTTGCGACATTCGGGATGGGCTTATTGCCGACTTACCAGGCAATCGGCATTTGGGCTCCGATTTTATTGATCACCTTGCGTTTGGTGCAAGGACTTGGAATTGGCGGCGAATGGGGAGGCGCACTGTTGCTTGCGACGGAATATGCTCCTCCTGAAAAGCGCGGGCTCTTCGGCAGTATTCCGCAAATGGGTGTAACCATCGGGATGGTCATGGGAACCCTCGCTTTATGGGTGATGACGCTGCTTCCAGACGGGGCGTTTATGACATGGGGCTGGCGCGTGCCGTTTATCTTGAGCGCATTTTTAGTCATTTTCGGGTTATGGATCCGTAAAGGAATCGATGAGACACCGGAATTCAAGAAAGTGCAGGCATCGGGAGAAATTCCAAAACTGCCGATTGTTGATACATTGAAATACCACTGGCGCGAAGTGCTGATTGCGATTGGTGCAAAAGTGGTGGAGACGGCACCATTCTATATTTTCGGTACGTTTGTTGTGTCGTATGCGACGACAACTCTCGGGTTTTCACAAACAGCCACCTTGGGATCGGTAATGATCGCAACCGTCATCACGACCATTCTAATCCCGATAATGGGTTCGCTGTCTGATAAAGTCGGACGCAAAAAAATGTATATTGCCGGTACTGTGGCAATGGGGTTATTCGCTTTCCCGTATTTTTGGATGCTCCAGCAAGGATCGGTGCTGTTGCTTGTAGTAGCAACGATTATCGGACTGGGAATCATTTGGGCTCCGATTACCGCGGTGCTCGGCACGATGTTCTCTGAAATCTTTGAGGCCAAAGTCCGCTATACAGGCGTAACGCTCGGCTATCAGATCGGGGCAGCATTGGCAGGCGGTACAGCGCCGCTTGTCGCAACAGCGTTGCTGGCGCGCTTTGATAACTCTTATGTACCAGTGGCCATTTATATTATCATCACCGCATTGATTTCACTTGCCGCTATTTGGGCAGTGAAAGATTTAAGCGGAAAACAAGCAGCACCGAAAGTGGCAGTGAAAGAAAGCCGAGTATAAGCCGCTTTCATTAAAGGAGGAAACCATGCTCATCATCAATGAAAAGCAGATTCAGGAAACTTATCAAATGGCAGATGCCATCCAAGACATCACCGCCATCTTAAAAGCGAAACAGCAAGGCAAGATTGATAATCCGCATCGCACCGTTCTGGATTTCCCTGAACGCCAGGCATCATCTCTTTATATGCCGAGCGCCGATTTGGCAGGAGATATTGCCGGCGTGAAAATCGTGACGATTTTTCCAGAAAACCCGGCGCAGGGAAAACCGACGACACAAGGCATGATTTTGCTGACGGATGCAACAGACGGCCAGCACGTGGCACTCATGACAGCTTCCTATTTAACGCGTTTGCGTACAGGGGCTTTGAGTGCTATTGCGACCGAGCGTCTGGCAAGAGAGGACAGTAAAATCCTTACCGTCATCGGCACTGGGGCAATGGCATTTGAACAAGTGCTCGGTGTGCTCGAGGTCCGTGCAATCGAGCACATCATTTTGGTGAACCGGACGCCTGAGAAGGCACAAGCCTTCGGGGGGAAATTGGAAGCTTTCGGAGTGAATATTCCGTTCAAAGTCGAAACGGACGTTCAAAAAGCGGTCAAACAAGCAGACATCATCTGCTGTGCCACGCGTTCGAATGATCCTGTATTTGATGGCCGGGATTTGCAGCCAGGCACCCATATCAATGGAGTCGGTTCCTACTTGCCAAGCATGCGGGAAGTGGATGAAGTCACGGTGTCCCGGACAGATAAAATCGTCGCGGACGATTTGGCAGGCGTGCGGGAAGAAGCCGGCGAATTGATTCACTGCGCCCAAAATGGCAATTGGTCGTTTGATGGTATTCATGGCGAACTTGGCGAACTTATAGAAGGCGATAAAGCTGGACGCGAATCGGAACAGGAAATCACGTTCTTCAAATCCGTCGGAGCGGCATATTTTGATCTGGCAGTCGCCAAGGGTGTTTTTGCGAAAGCACAGGCGGCAGATTCAGGAATAGAAGTAAAAATGTAATTAGAACTGTCCACATTTGTGGGCAGTTTTTTTTATGGATAATCAGTACAAAAGACTGACGGAATTTTAATTCAATATAACTAGATTTTGTGGTAGGATATGCAGAAGTATTGTATTTAAACAGTATATTTATTCCAAAAAAGTGTTAAAATTAAAGGAAGTAAGGCATTTATTGGAATTATCCATTATATTGTGCTGATTAACTAATAGAACTGAGGAGCGTATGAATGCGAAAAGAACAAACACGGTATTCTCGGCTTGCACAAATTACAAAATTAATAAACACGAAACTCGAATTGAGGGAAGTGCTGGAACATGTAATTACAGCAATTTCTGAGGAAATTGTTCAGTGTGATTCAGTCGGGATTTACTTGCCGGAAGAAAACGGAGATTTCCGGGGATATGTTGGAAAGCCTGAAATTATAAATGGCATGACGCTGGATATGCATTTTATCGATATGGAATATGATTTGCTGGCAAAAGAAGTAATGGAAACAAAGAAAACGATTTATATCCCGGATACTTCCAATGATACCCGGCCGGATCCACGGGCTGTCTCAAGTTTCCAGATTAAATCGCTTCTTGGGCTGCCGATCACGTATGAAGACGAATTGTTCGGTCTGGTGTTTTTATTCGACTATGGGATTCCGATGGATTTAAAAGATGAAGAAATCCAAACGGTCGAAGCTTATGTCAATATGGCAGGCGTTGCCATCCGCAATGCCACCAACTTAAGCCGCAAAGAAAATTTATTGGCGGAAAAGCAAGTGCTGCTTGATTTTACGCGGGAATTGTCGATGTGCTCAACGATGAATGAAGCTTTGGATAAATGTTTTTCTTATGTCGGGGATGTATTGAACAATTATAATGTCGGGGTCCATTTGCTGGATCCGCAAGCTGAGAAAAAAATCCAGCCTGCCAATCTGAGTAAAGACAGTGATTGGACAGAAGAAGACTGGTTGGCCACACATAGCAAAGCACAATTTGACACATTAAATGATGGTGTGTTTAAGGAAGTAATCCGAACCAAAAAACGGCTTTTGATTCCTAATGTTTTTGAAGATGACCGGCCAAACCATGAAGTCTGTAAAACCTTTGGGATAAAAGGCATGTTTATGATGCCGTTGATTGCCATGGGTGAAGTTTTAGGGGCTTTGGCTGTTCCGGAATTCGAGGAAAACGAACTTTCCTTCAAAGAAGCGGATATGCAATTGGCACAGTCTCTAGCAGATGCCACAGCTTCCACTTTGTCCAATCTATTGTATATGGAGAAACAGGAAGTCATTATCGAAGAAAGAACTTCCGAAATCCGGATTAAGAACAATGAGCTTGAACGAGTTGTAGCGGAATTAGGGAACTTAAGCCGTGAACGTGAATTGATTCTAAACTCTGCCGGAGATGGACTTTTTGGATTGGACCTTGAAGGGAAGATCACTTTCTGCAATCCGGCAAGCGAATCGATGCTTGGATACGAAGCAGGAGAGCTGATTGGGAAATCTTCCGATGTTATTTTCGGAAAAAAGAAAGCGCCAATTTCCGAAACCGCTTATTTCGAACCCAATCAACAATTTTTCAAGAAAGACCATTCCAGTTTTTCAGTGGAATATGTCATTTCTTCGATAAAAGACGGCAACCATATTCTTGGCGAAGTAGTCAGTTTCAAAGATATTTCAGAGCGCAAGCAATTGGAAGAAGAGATTAAATACCTCGCTTATTATGACAGTTTGACGGACTTGCCAAACCGGGTGCTGTTAAATGACCGGTTAAACCAGGAACTGGTTGCTGCAAAGTATAAAAGTAAAAAAATGGCCATTATGTACTTGGATTTGGACCGCTTCAAGTTGATCAACGACAGTCTTGGACATAGCTACGGAGATATTTTATTGCGGGAGTCGGCAGGGCGCTTAAGAGCCAGCGTTCCGGATGAAGCCATTGTATCGCGGCAAGGCGGCGATGAGTTCACGATTGTGCTGCCAAATGTGAAAAGCAAAAAAGATGTTTTAACTGTTCTGGAAGATGTAATGGATGCCTTTGCAAAGCCTTATTCATTAAAAGGAAACGAAGTTTATATCAAAACGAGCATCGGCATCAGCATGTATCCGCAAGATGGAGATACGGCTGAAACCTTAATAAAAAATGCCGATGCCGCGATGTACAGATCCAAAGAAAAATCGGGGACTTATTATCACTTCTTTGAAAGCGATATGAGCAACCGGAATCTGGAAAGCATCAAATTGGAGAATGCTTTATACAAAGCATTGGATAACGACGAACTGGTTATTTATTATCAGCCGCAAATAGACAGCAAGACCAATCAGCTGATCGGGGCGGAAGCGCTGCTCAGATGGATGCACCCAACAGAAGGCATGATTTCACCGGTGGACTTTATTCCAGTAGCAGAAGAAACAGGATTGATCATTCCAATCGGCAAATGGGTCTTGAAAAACGCCTGCAGGCAGTTGAAAGAATGGCATGCAGCAGGCCATACGTCTCTGAGTATTTCGGTGAACTTGTCTGGCCGCCAGTTTGAAGAAGACAATCTGGTATCAATGGTCCGGGACATCATAAAAGAATATGAAATCACTCCTGAGAACCTGCACATCGAATTGACTGAAAACCAGTTGATCCGCAATACCGGAGTGACTATTGAAAAAATGAAGCAATTAAAAAAGCTGGGTGTTAAAATTGCCATCGATGATTTTGGTACCGGGTATTCGTCTTTGGGTTATTTGAAAAACTTCCCGATCGATGCGCTGAAAATTGACCGCTCATTCGTCCAGGATATTGAACATGACAGCGACAATGCTGCTATAACCGACACCATTATTACCTTAGCCCAAAACCTGAAGCTGAATGTGATTGCTGAAGGCGTTGAAACTCAGGAACAATTGGATTTCCTCATGTCTAAAGATTGCTACATCATGCAAGGATTCTTTTTCAGCAGACCAATCGAAGCAAAAGATTTAGCTAACAAGTACTTATACAGCAACAGCAACACATTACATTAAACCAGGAGGCTAAAAAATGAAAGCAGTTCGTTCAGTATTAGAGTATTTACAAGGCATGGGTGTTAAGCACGTTTTCGGTATTCCAGCAGGTTCTGTCAATGGATTCTTCAACGAGCTTTACGATATGCCAGAAATCATGCCAGTCGTTACAAAGCACGAAGGAGCCGCTGGTTATATGGCCGCTTCCTACGCGAAATACAGCAACCAATTGAGCGTTTGCATCGGCAGCAGCGGCCCTGGAGGCACTAATTTGGTGACTGGTGCAGCCAATGCCATGCGTGAACATCTGCCTGTTCTGTTTTTAACAGGAGCGGTTCCAGTCAGCACAATGGGATTGAACGCTTCACAGGAATTGGATGCTGATCCTGTCTTTAAATCTGTGACAAAATACAGCGTGACAGTGACTGATGCCAAGGATTTGTTGAAAGAAATTGTCAAAGCAACCGAAATTGCGATTTCTGGCGTGCCAGGACCCGTGCATGTCGCGATGCCGATCGACATCCAGCACAGCCAAGTAGGAGAAGTGGAAATTCCGGCTCCGGTAAAGCGGGAAAATATGGTGCCGGATCTTGAGGCAATCAAAACAGCCGCTAAGGAAATGGCGGAGCGGAAGAGCGGTTATATATTTGCAGGGCAGGGAGCAAGAAATTCAATTGAACAGCTGATCGAGCTGGCAGAGCTGTTGGATTGGCCGATTATGGTTTCTCCTCAGGCAAAAGGAATCATCCGCCATGACCACCCGCTGTTTGCGGGAGTTTTCGGTTTTGCCGGAAACGACGGAGCATCAAAATTGATGAATGAAGGCGACGCGAAGACTTTATTGGTAGTTGGCTCGAGCCTGGGTGAAACGGCGACGAACAATTACAACGCCAATATGGCAAAAGACCGTTTATTGGTGCAGCTGGATTTCGACGCGTCGGTCTTTAACCGCAAATACGAAGTGGATGTGCCTGTTCTAGGCGATATTCAACTAAGTTTGGTATTTTTGATTGAAGAACTGAAGGCGCTCGGTTTGTCTGCCAAAACGATAGAGCCTCTAGAATACAAGGAAGCACCAGCAAATCTCGAAGAATACAGCACCAAAAACGTATTGCTGAAACTGCAGGAATATTTGCCGGCTTCAACTCGCTATACAATCGATATCGGTGAATTCATGGCTTATGTTATCCACCATATGGAAGTGAAAGATGAAGGGACGTTCGACATCAATGTCCATTTTGGAGCAATGGGCAGCGGCTTGAGTGCAGCGATCGGTTCGAAGTTTGCGGAGCCTGAGCGCCCGACTGTAGCGATTACCGGAGACGGTTGTTTCTTTATGCACGGCATGGAGATTTTGACCGCGAAAGAGTACAATCTGCCGATCTTGTTTGTAGTGATGAACAACGCACGTCTTGGGATGGTTTATCATGGGCATGCGCTGCAATTCAAGCGTGTCCACGCTGCATTTGAGCAGGAGCCGATTGATATTTCGGCAATGGCCAAAGCGATGAATATTCCAAGTTACAGAATGGACGGAATGGAAGATTTGAATCCGGAAATTCTTGAAGAACTCATGAATATGAACGGACCAGCAGTCCTTGAAGTGGCATTGGTCGATAATAATACACCGCCAATGGGAGACCGCGTGAAGTTCCTGTCATCATTTGGTAAATAAAAACACAATCCCCTTTTCACTAGTGAAAAGGGGATTGTTCTATAAAGTGGCATAAGATTTTTGAATGGCTCGATGAATAGCGCCCATTGTCTGGCGTTTGAACAAATCAAGAACGGCTTTTCCATTCGGATTGCAAAAGTAATAAGCGTCCACTTGTTCATCAAAAGCAAAGCCAAGGTTGGATAACTCCTGCTGCAAATCTTCAGGCAAGCTGTCTATTCCGGTTTTTTCAGTGAAATAGGCAGTCGGTACGACTTTTACATCAACATCGTCTGTTCCAGTATGGACGAGAAATAAATCTTTATCATTTCGGACAATCCACTGATCTTTCGAGTACAGTGAAATTCGCTGCTGATGCAAGGCCGAGATGCCTTCCAGATTCGTGCCGAATATTCGGTTGAGCATTGCGCGGATTTCAGAACCGGACACAGCCCGGCCATGCTGTTCTATGTAGATGTCTATTGCTGCTGCGGATGGCGGAAGAGTGGGAGAGGAAAGATGGACTGCCTGCAGGGCGAGTTCTTTATCCAATATACGGGCTTTAGACAAATCCATCCCAAAAGCTTGCTGAATGGCCCTGCAAATTACGAGGCCGTTGATTTCACCTTCTAATGAAGAAATGCATTGATCCATCAACTCTACTTTTGACTGATTTTCCTTTTCATGCTGAAGTGCATCGGAGATAGGCTTTTCCATGAATAATTTCCTCCTTGTCGAAATGATGGTAGTTCTAATATCACTATTTATTCCATTATATATAAAAACATTAAATAAAAGTACCTAATAATTAAATAAATTGGAATCTTTAGATACGTTAATTTTTTTGATATAAGCGAGTTTAAAATTACCTCTTATATTAAATGGCCCACCTAACAAGCCTTAAATTATTTTTTAACATCTTTCGTTAGCATATTTCTGAAAATCAGGAAAATGTAGTTATAGAATGCACTGCATATGTAACTTATAATTACTCTAATTATCTTGCTCATTAAAAAAGGGGAATTTGAAAAATAATATTTTATTACGATCTGGACATTGAATAAAGGAAACTTTATCCTCTCTAAAAGAAAAGCGAGTTGAATACAAATGGGAAGCCATAAACGCAATCTGCCTATTCAAACGATTATCAATGCGAGTCACGAAATCATTGTCCTAAAGGATTCGGAAAGCCGGTGGATGGAAGTTAGTGCGGGAACGTTAGAGGTTTTTGGTATAGATAGAGATGAGATAATTGGCAAGACGGATAAAGAAATAGAGGGCATCTATCCATATTTCAAAGAACATTTATCTCGCTTTTTCGAATCCGACCGGCGCTCTTGGCAGTCAGGAACACAGATTCAGACTGCTGAAACCATCACAATTGACGGAATAGAACGCATTTACGACGTAGTCAAAATACCGATTTACAATTCAGAAGGTTCTCCCGACGCACTTGTTGTCATGGGCAGAGATGTTACGGGAATACTGGAACATGAACAGATGTATAGATCGTTATTTCGCGACCATCCGGATGGAATATATTCTCTGGATAAAGAGGATAACATTCTGGACGTTAATAAAGAATCCGAAATAATCAGCGGCTATAGCAGAGAAGAACTAATTGGCATGAACTTTCGTTCAGTGCTTGCTCCAGAATCGCTTGATGAAGCCGGTAGGCACTTTGAAAAAGTATTACAAGGGACATCCCAGTGGTATGAATCTAAACTGCGCTGCAAAGACGGGAAAACCCGGGATGTGCAAATCACCACGCTTCCTACGAAATTGAATGGGAAAATTATCGGCATCCATGGCATGGTGAAAGATGTGACAGAAAAAAACCAGCTAGAACAACTAAAAAACGAGCAAACTGTCATTTTAGCCAAGATTGCAGTAGGAGATCCGCTGGAAGAAATCATGCGTTACATCATCGAAACGGTGGAGAAAATATCCAAAGGTATTTGTTCCGTCATGTTTTATGAAAAGGAACACAACTGGCTGCGTTTTGTCTACGGGCCAAAATTGCCCGAACAATTTATCAAGGTGATCGATAAATTTCCGGTGGGCAAACATCTCGCTTCGTGCGGCCATGCATCCTATACCAAAAAAGTTGCAATTGTAACAGACATTGAGAAGGCTGCTTCCTGGTCCCCATGGCGACAGGAAACTCTTCGCCACGGGTTCCGTGCCTGTTGGTCGATGCCCATCCTCTCCACGAATGATGCATTGCTCGGGACCTTCGGTGTTTATTATCCCGAAGTTCGGCAACCATTAGAGATTGAGATTGATATGCTGAGAACGTTCAGTTATCTGTCTGGACTTGCGATTGAGCGCAGCCGGCATGAAGAGGAAATTCAATTTTTGGCTAAACATGATGCACTGACCAATTTGCCGAACCTGCGTTATTTTAAAGAAGTGTTTTCAGATAAGATTCGGCAAACTGAGGACTTGGCGGTCATGTTTATAGATCTTGACCAGTTTAAATCGCTGAATGATACATTCGGCCATATCTTTGGAGATATGCTGCTTCAGGAAATTGCCAAAAGAATCGAAAAGGTGATTGGTAAAGAGAATTTTATTGCTCGAATGGGTGGGGATGAGTTTATCTTGCTGCTCCAAGAGGTCACTGATGAGCAAAAGATGCGCCTTGTCGCTGATCAGATTTTGAAAGAAACAGAAAAACCGCTGATGATTGAAGGACAAGAGTTTCATGTAACCGCAAGCATTGGCGTCAGCCTGTTCGGCAAGCACGGGAAAACAATCGGCGAACTGATGAAAAACGCAGATGTGGCTATGTACAAAGCCAAAGAAACAGGCGGAAACGCCGGCAAAGTATATGAGGCCACTATGGATGACAAAGCGTATGAACTATATATGTTAAGAGGCGAATTCCGCAAAGCACTGGAACTGCAGCAGTTCGAGCTTCATTACCAGCCGAAAATCAACTTGAAGAAAAAGCGCATCACTGGAATGGAAGCACTAGTCCGCTGGAACCATCCGGAGAAAGGAAGCATCAGCCCAGCAACTTTTATCCCTCTGGCAGAAGAAAGCGGGTTTATCCTGGAATTAGGCGCTTGGGTATTGCGGAATGCTTGCCGGCAAGTGAAGGAATGGAGAGAGGCAGAAGGGCCTGATATCCGGGTAGCGGTCAATGTTTCTGTCAAACAGTTCATCAAACAAGACGTGGCGGCTCTTGTCCAATTGATATTGCAGGAACTGGAGCTGCCGCCGGATTGTCTGGAAATTGAAATTACAGAAAGCGTGCTGAGCAGCCATGAATCCGTGATCCAGGAAGCGGTGGAGAGCTTGCAGAAGCTCGGCGTGAAGGTGTCGATTGATGACTTTGGCACCGGCTATGCTTCATTGACTTACTTAAAGCAATTTCGTGCAGACGCCATTAAAATTGATCAATCGTTCATCCGGCATCTTCCACAGAACCAGGACGATGCGGCCATCGTATCGGCTGTTATCACATTAGCGAAAGCGCTGGATATATGCATTGTCGCGGAAGGCGTTGAAACAAAAGAGCAAGTAGACTTCCTGGTTGAAAAAGAATGCACCGAAGTTCAGGGGTATTATTTCAGCAAGCCTCTTCAGGCAGACAAAATGCATGAGCTTTTAAAGCAGCAATTTGCTTCTGAAAATAAATAAAAGCAGAACATTCCTGGAGGATGTTCTGCTTTTTCCTATGCCATTTATGGTTTGGCTGTAGCATTGATTAAGGAATCGAAAAAAGAGCCGCTGTAAAGGAATGTGCTGATAAGGCGTTTAAGACCATGACGCCTTATCGGTGTTAAACGGGACTTTAATCGGTGTTTCTGGAGGTACAATCGGTGTTCCTCCAAACAGCAGCTCCTTTAAACAAAGGCCGCTTTTGGCCTCGGCAATTTTTCGCTGTTGTTGGCATTTACATCGGCATTTTACCATTCAAACAGGGTATAAAAACCGAAAGGAGTGCATGCAGATGGCATTTGATTACGATTTAGACTACGAAAATTTGGATCTCCGGGAGCATCCGGAACTATACCGTGTCGGCAAAGGAGAGCAAGGCGTGCTGTTGGTAGAGCCGTATAAAAGTGAGATTTTGCCGCATTGGCGTTTTAAGACGCCGGAAATCGCCCGGGAATCATGCGACAAGATTTATGAGATGTTCGAGGAATACCGCAAGCAGGATGATTTTGTCGGGATGGACATGGCGCGGAAATTTATCCAGATGGGCTACACGCGCGCCCGGCGCTATACCAATTATAAAGGCGGCCGAAAATACAACGAAGACAGGACAATCAAGGAGCGGCAAATCGATCCGGTCAAAGCTGAGTCTGCTGCCATTTTCAAAAAGAAATGGGATGAAATCAGGGAAGATGAAGATTATTTGAAGCGTAAAAAAGAGCATCAGAAAAAGTATGGCTAATAGGTTGCTTTGCATAAAATCTATGCACCCTTCAAGCTGTTCCCTTCGTCATGTACAATAAGAAATGACTGGGAATTTAGAACTGAACAGAAATGAGGGAATGGCTTGAAAAAGAAAGTTGTGATTGCTGGCGGAACGGGTTTTATCGGCCAATATTTAGAGAAACAATTTAAAGAACAAGGCTATGAAGTTCATATCATCTCTCGCCAATCCAACCAGATTTTATGGAATGACCATAGGGGCATCGTGGCAGCGCTGGAAGGGGCAGAACTGGTCGTCAATCTCGCGGGAAAATCGGTCAATTGCCGCTACAACGCCAAAAACAAAAAAGAAATATTGGAATCCCGGACAAAAACGACACAGCTTCTTGGCAACGCGGTGGCAGCTTGTGAAAATCCGCCGCCGCTTTGGATCAATGCGAGCACGGCGACAATTTACCGGCATGCGGAAGACCGGCCGATGACGGAAGAAAAAGGGGAGTTTGGCAGCGGATTTTCCGTTGAAGTTGGCCAGGCCTGGGAACAGGAATTTTTCGCTTTCCAGCTCCCTAAGACTCGTCAAGCGGCGCTCCGCATGGCAATCGTACTTGGTGAAGGCGGCGTCATGGAACCGTATAAAAACATGGTGCGTTTTGGCCTTGGCGGCAAACAAGGAAAAGGCAAGCAAATGTTCAGCTGGATCCATGTCGAAGATGTCTTCCGCATCATCTTATTTTTGCTGGACCATAAAGATTTAAGTGGAATCATTAACGCTTCTGCTCCAAACCCTGTCATCAACCGCGAGCTGATGGAATCGATGCGCAAGGCGATGAACCGGAAACTCGGGCTGCCGGCAGCCAAATGGATGCTCGAAATGGGGGCTGTGGCGCTGGGCACTGAAACCGAGTTGATCTTGAAAAGCCGCTGGGTCCTTCCGGAACGGCTGGAACGTGCAGGATTCGAGTTTAAATACGAAACGCTCGATCAGGCATTGGGCCAAATTTTGAAAAAGTAAGACGGGGACAGAAAACACATGAGGTATTTACTTTGCTGTTTCTCCTTGTATAGTTGAATGCTGAAACAGAGTTCCAATCGTTGGATTTTGGTCCAGTAAAGTCATGCGGTGATAAGAAAAAGCATTTGCATGATCCAAGATGCTTTCGACAAAAATGAGCCTATTATCCATCGCGGATAATAGGCTTGTTTGTATTCAGGAGTCCATTCTTCAAGTCAGCTTGAGTTTAAACCCTTCATGCGTCGCTTCAAAGCCGAGCTGTCCATAAAACCGCAAAGCGTCTTCACGCTGCTTGTCCGAAGTCAATTGAACCAAATGGCAGCCGCGCTCTTTTGCCCGTTCGACTGCATACAAAATCATCTGGCTGCCAAGCCCTCGTCCTCGAACGGACGATGCTGTCCGGACGCCTTCGATAGTAGCCCGCCAGCCTCCTTGTCGCACAATATAAGGAAGGAATGTAATTTGCTGCACACCGACCACATCACCATCGAGGCAAGCGACGACCAGTTCGTTGTTCGGGTCAGCCGCAATGGCATTGAATGCCTGAACATAAAAGTCAGGGAGCGGCTGCTCATAGCGTTCACGCTGGCTCCCTAATACATCATCCGCAAGCATCTCCACAATGCGGTCCAAATCCTGTCGTGTGGCTTGCCTGAATTCAACTGCTTGATCCATAAGCGCACCTCCTTGTTTTCTTCATCGTAACTTAAAAGCGAAGATAAGTTAATTCGAATTTAAAGATGATTATTTATAAGTATCCCTTATGGCCACAGGCAGAGAAGTGGGTTCTTTTTCTTGGTATTTCATTGAACTTTTCACCCGCTTTAATTGCGCCACAATGATGACTGAGATAATGACCAATAAAAACCAGGAACTGATTTTTCCGATATGGACAAGCGACCAGGCAACTTGCTGATCGGGATACTGCCAAGCGCCCAGAAAAGTTGTGATATTTTCCGCAATCCAGATAAAAAAACCAATCAGCAGAAACGACAAGATCAACGGCATTTTATAGATGCGGCTGTTCACTTGGAAGGTCACAAACGTCCGGAAGAAAATCATGAACAGCAGCACTTTCAAAATCCAGCGAATATCGTAAGTGAAATGATGCGTGAAAAAGTTGGCGTAAATGAGGAATGAAATCGCGATAGTAAAAAAGGGCTTTGGCCATTCGTAAATTTTTAAATCCATGCGTCTCCAAGCTTGGCAAATATAGCTGGCAACACTGGCGTACATAAAGCCGCTGTAAAGTGGAACCCCGAAAAACTTCGAGTTCGCCGGCTCCGGATAAGCCCACGAACCCATATGCACTTTGTACAGTTCGAGAGCAAGGCCGATCACATGGAAAATACAAATCACTTTCAATTCATCAAAGGTTTCCAGTTTCGAAGCCAGCATGACAAATTGTGCGGCAATGCAAACGAGCAGAATAAAATCGTAGCAAGGCAAAAACGGAATTTCCACAAACTTTGAAAACGCCAGTGCAGCAAAAATAATAGCCGGGAAAATACAGGACAGAGCCTGAAGATAACCGAAGCGTAAAAAGTTTTTCATGAAAGACCTCCGTTTTAGGAGAATATATTTTAAGCTAAGACGAAAAAGGTTTTAGGAAAGTTTCTGTGATTTTGAAAAAGTAAACTAGACGCCGGCAAAGCGGGTATAGAATAAAAAGACACAGCATGAAAAACCTGCGAAATCTTTAATTCACTGAAGGAGGAAAAGAAATGCCGGAATTCATATCAAACGGAGTTCGCTTGTATTATGAAGAAGCAGGGGAAGGGATGCCAGTGATTCTGCTGCATGGCCTGGGTTCGAGCCACGCCATGTTCAGGCAGGAAATGGATTTTTTGAAAAATGAATACCGGGTCATCGCTATTGACTGCCGGGGACATGGAAAATCAGACAAACCGGTGAAATTTACGCTGAACGACCATATTGAAGATGTCATTGCGTTACTTGATCATTTGGGCATTAAAAAAGCGCATATTATTGGCGTGTCCATGGGAAGCTATATCGCGCAAGGCGTTGTGCTGGCGCATCCAGACCGTGTGGAAAAGCTGGTATTAGTGGTATCGAAAGCCCACGGAAAAACGTCTTCCACCCAAGAATTACTGACCCGCTATGCCGATGAGCTGGAAGGAATCGAAGAACAAAAACAAATGGAATACTTGTCGAAATACGTCTTCCATAACTTGCCCGCCATTCAGAAATGGCAGGAAGAAATGGCGCAAATCGAACCTGAATTATCCCTTACGGAAATGGCCGCTGCCAATAAGGCATTGGAAGGATTTGATTTTCGTTCAGCGCTGCCGACTGTCACAGCCCAAACGCTGATCATCAGCGGCTCTTACGATGGATTGAATCCTCCAGTGAGGGGACAAGAACTGGCATCACTCATTCAGAATTCCACATTTGTCGAATTTGAGCAGTCAGGACATGCACCGAACGTAGAAGAACCGGAAAAAATTATAACGACCGTGTCAGCTTTTTTAAAGAAATAGTGCGAAAAAGCAGCTGATTTCTGGCTGCTTCTTTTTTAGTTAGACAAAGGAATTAAGAACCAAAAGACGAATTAAGTAAAATGAGCTGCGTAAAGAAGAGTGGAGAGGAGAACTGAAGCCGACGTGACTGGTTTTAAATTCAAAACGACTGAAGAGCATTTTAATTTGTTCGACTTCCATGATTGCCATATAAAACGCATTGAAGAAGAAAACGGGAATATTGTGCTTGAATTTGCATACGTCTATATTTCCGAACAGCACCCGCTCAATCCATATCCGGTCGCGAAATCAACAGGTCCATGCAAAGCCACTTTTACCGATGTTTCCACCCATCAGGCGATTCTCTATATTGAAGCTCAGCCAGCAGCCATTTATATAGAAGGCAAAGAAACCGAATTTGAAGAAGTGCCCGTTTCCCTTATTGATTTGGCTCAAATGGAAATAGTTAAATCTGCAAAAAAAGCAAATGAAAAAGGATTTATTTTTGATTTTTTTGGAATCGATTGGAAGACCTCAGAATTTTGTGGACTGGCCATTAAGGCTGAAGGGTTTATCCTTGAATGGGGTGAGTTCGAAGAAGATGCCTGGTATGTAAATTGGGATAGCGGTGAAAAGTAAAGCTCAGAAGAAGGTGAAATATGGATCAACTTTTAGGCTACATTAATTGGGTGATACCGAGTTTTTTTGCTTCTGGTTGTGTTGTATCTGCTTGTTCCCAAGAAACCCATTGAAATCAAAATCATGGTTTTAATCTTAGGATTTATTTTAGTTAGAGACAATATGTCGACTTTCAAGTTTTGGGAGTTTGGCTTAATACATAATCTACCGTGGATGCGGTTTACTGAAAATGGAATGGTGCTAATAACTTTAGGATTGATGTCATTGATTTTGACCGGGGGCATTGTCTTTCTGCAAAAAGATAGGCAAAAGCTGCTTTTCTGGATTAGTGATCAAAAACTGAAATCCTATTTAGTCGGAGTGGCAGGCGCCGCAATAGTGGTGCTTCCTTTTTGGCTGATTTATCTGGGGATGCCGCTGGAAGAAAGAGGGGGTTCTTTTCCAAAGGTGATTTTGCCGTTCTTATTGTTTTTTGCGTTATCGGGTAATTTGATGGAAGAAGTGTTGTTCCGCGGGTATTTGCAGGGATATTTTGAAACAGTCACCAGTTCTATCCGTGCAGCATTTTTAGCGGCTCTCTTTTTTTACGCAGGGCATATTTTTCTGGCCACGACAGTGACAGGCCTAGGATTGCCCCTTCTTTTGTTCACTCTTTATGAAGGGATCATCTGCAGTTTCGTTCAGAGGAAGCATGGAATTCTGCCTTCGACGCTGACTCATGGTTTGGCGATTTTCTTATTATCGGCAGCTCTTTTTTAAATTAACATTCAGGTGGAACAAAATACCCGCCGATCGAAATAGATTGACACCCGGCTCAATATGCTTTACTGTTAGAAACGCGATGAGCTCGTTTGCGTAAGACGGACCAGCAATCCTTTATTGGAACACGTTGTGGAACGTGGCTTGGACGCCGCAAATTTTCGAGACCACCTTGCCTTTGGGCAAGGTGGTTTTTTATTTATATAGAAGAAAACGGAGCAGCCTCATTAAAAGGGCTGCTCCGTTTTTAATTCAGTTGTAACAAGAAATCTTGACTACATAAGTTGAACTAAAGTATGTTCCTTAAATATATCGCTTCGGACGCTTCGGGCAGAGCTCCCGCAATGAGCCGAGAAGGACACTCGTCTCATCGCTCCGCTTCGCCCCTGGACGCGCCGGCGCTGGAGAAGCTTTCTGTAAAAATATATTCATATAGATAGCCTTTTGATGACTGCTCACTTAGATATGGAGCAAACCAGCGGAGACGTCCCCGGCCAAAAACATGTGCTCCTGCGCAAGCTCGTCGCAAAGCAATCAGCCGAAATGGTTCAGCCAATTGCTTCGAAGCTATTTTGCGAAATACCTATCACTATCACTATCAAATTATATAGTTCACCTAATAGAGATTTAAAGTTTTTCTCATTGCCGCTTTCAATCAGACAAGTTCTCAATAGGAACCGGCTCAATGTCATCAGCCGGCTCAAAGCCGAAGACTTTGCTGTAGAAATACAGTTCGGCTTCAATGGAACGTTTGATGTTTTCTGCCATCCGGAACCCATGCCCTTCGCCTTCGAAAGTCAGATAAGCGACAGGCAGGCCTTTTTCTTTCAAGGCATCTACCATGAGCTCTGCCTGGTTTGGAGGGACCACTTTATCTTCGAGGCCCTGCAAAAAAATGACGGGGCATGATAATTGGTTGGTAAAGTTGATGGGAGAACGGTCGTAATACAACTGCTTCGCTTCCGGATAGGCACCGAGCAAGCCTTCCAAGTATTTGGATTCGAACTTATGGGTTTCTTTCGCGAAAATCTCCAGTTCGCTGAGTCCGAAATAGCTGGCTCCTGCTTTATAGACATCCGTGAAGACGAGCGATGCCAAAGTTGTGTAGCCGCCGGCGCTGCCGCCAACAATGGCTGCCCGCTCTCCATCAACTTCTCCTTTTTCAATCAGGTAGTTGACGGCATTTGCGCAATCTTCCACATCGACCACACCCCAGTTGCCTTTCAAGCGCTCGCGGTATTCACGGCCATAACCGGTGGATCCGCCGTAATTGACATCGACGACTGCAAAGCCGCGGCTTGTCCAAAATTGGAATTCCAGATTAAGTGCCGAAATAGCGGCACTGGTGGGGCCGCCGTGGACCGACACCAGCAAAGGAGGCTTTTCGCCCGCCGGTGCTGCGTGATCCGAATTTTTAGGCCGGTAGTAAATGGCATGGGCGGTTTTGCCGCCTGCTGTTGGATATTCAATGGCTTCCGGGATGGATAGGTAATTTTCATTTAATGGCAAATCGGAAGCTGCCTTGACTTCTTCCAGCTGGCCATTCGCATCCAGCCTCACGACACGCGGAAAGTCTGTCGGCGAAGCAGTGATAAAAGCGGCTTCGCCGCCATTTGAATGGATGGAAGAGAAATAAGTGAACCGGTTTTTAACGGGCGTGACATCGCCGCTTTTGGCATCTATTGTGGCCAAGTGCATAATGCCGTTCTGCGCATACGATGCAAGAATGGTCGACTCATCCAGAAAAGCAAAATCTGCTTCGCCGAATACCCAGCTCGGACCGCCGAATTCCGCTTCCATCGGACAGACCGGTTCCGCTTCACTGCCGTTCAATCGCATAATGTTCCACCAGTTTGAGCGGTCAGAAAGAAAACAGAGCACGCCGCCCGGTGACCAGACCGGCTGTATAATCGATTCGTTCGAACCGCCTGCCACCATACGGGCATTGGAAACAGAGCCATCTTCATTCAAATCGGCCAGCCATAATTGTGTATCATCCCAAGGCATGTTAGGGTGGTTCCACGTCAAATAAGCCAGCTGCTTAAAATCTGGGCTGATGCGGGGATTTGAATAGAAATCATTGCCGGACAGAATAACGCGTTCGTTGCTGCCATCAAGGTCCATCACCACAATGGCTGTTTCTGCGTAAATGGAGGAGTTGGTATGGTCTTCACGGATCCAGTATAAACGGCCGCGAGAAGCATCAACCGCTCCATCGGCATAACGGCGATGCGGATCCGAGGTGATCGGTTGGAAATTGTGTTCTCCTTGCCGGAGATAAAGCAAGTTGTCATCAAAGTTGGAAAAATAGAGGTCTGTATTATGAACCACAAAAGGGGCACCGCCGTATTCATGGACGCGTGTGCGGACATTGAACGGGGAAGGCGTCAGTTCTATGGCCGTTCCATTTGCCGTTTTTTTCACCACTGTGTTGCGCCCTGCTTCTGCAGGCCGCTCTTCAGTCCAATAAAGGTCTTGTCCTTCTAAAACTGCGTTTACAATTCCGACAGTGCCCCGTGTAATCAAATCTGCCGTGATAGGTGATTTCCAACTTCCAAAAGGCGATGCAGCGGTTTGGCTCATGTTTAATCTTCCTCCTAATTTCTTTGAAGTTTTCTGGTTTAGCTGTCTTCATGTTACCATTATAACTTTTTAAATTGTTGGAAAATTAAATAAAATCTACTTTCCCTGCATAGACAGAGCAGGGAAAGTGTGAAAAAATAGAGCCACTATCTCATCTAAAGAAAAGAGTGAAGTTATGAAGCTGAAGGAAGAAGAGAGAGGGAAAAGGATCTTGTCGCCGTTTAAAATCGCTTTAGCATTTGCCGCTGCAAAATTGCTGAAAAACAGAAGCGGTAAACCAATAGTGCTGGTCGGCGGCAATCTTGGAGAAAAGTACGAAGATAATGCTTCGGTCCTGCATCAATATTTAAACAAGCAATATGCCGATACCATGGAGGTATACTGGCTTTACGATCCAAAAACGAATTATGCGGAAGAACAAGGAATACGTAATGCATTGGCCCTCGGCAGCTTCCGGAATTATTTCCTGTTCTTTCAAGCGGATTACTCTTTTCATGGCCATTCGATCCGATATGATCTTGCGCCTTCCGCACATAAATTTCTATTCCTGAATACCAAAACGGTCATGACGCATGTCAGCCATGGCATTGAAGGCTTTAAAAAGATTTTAATTCAAAAAGAAGATGTGCCGCTTTTAAAGCGAACGGACTTTTTTAATTGCGCGTCCCAGTTTGAAATGCGGATCAAACGGGACGAGTGGAAAATCCCTCAAGAAAAACTGATTGTGACCGGCTTTCCACGGTTTGACCGCTACACGGCCAATCAGCCGGCACCACATGTGAAGAAAGTACTGGCGATGATGACATGGCGGGAATGGCTGATGGAATCGGACAGCAGAGAATTTGAAAAAAGCGATTACTTTGTGCATACCAGCGAATTGCTGAAACACGCTGGAATTCAGGAGCTTTTGGAAAGCCAGAATATGCAAGTTACCGTAGCGCTGCATCCATTCATGCAGCGCTTTGAAAGCCATTTTAATGAAATCACTAGCGAGCGTGTCCACTTTATCGGCTTTGACCAGCTTTCCATTTCACAGGCCATTGAAGAAAATGACATGCTGCTGACCGACATCACCAGCGTGTCCTGGGATTTTCTCTATTTAAACAAGCCGATCATCTTTTATTTATTCGATCAGGAAGATTGGGAAAAGAAGCGCGGCATCTACATGGATTTGAATAAGGATTTGTACGGCTATAAAGCCAAAACGGTTGAGGAAGTTTATGAGTTTCTGAAAGAAATCGCTGTTGAAGGCGTCAACTTTAACAAATGGTACAGCATGGCACCGCAGTTCATCGATTTTTTTGACCAGAACAACTGCAAGCGGCTGACAGAAAGAGTGTTTGGGAAAAAGAATCAGTAAAGGCAAAACAAGCCGCTGTGTGGATACATTGCTTTAAGTATCCACACAGCGGCTTGTTTTATATTTAGAGTGCTGCTGGTTTAATTCGAGTCCAACATTTAGAGATACAATGTCTTCTCAACAGCATTAGAGAATTCCAATCCTTAATAAGCGGTCCAGCCGCCGTCGACACCGATCACTTGGCCATTTACGAAACTTGCTTCGTCTGAACCAAGGAAAACGGCCATGTTTGCAATTTCTTCCGGCTGCCCCGCACGCGGGTTCAATGCCATGCCAAGCTGTTGGCGGCCCATGCCCGCTTCGCTGATATTGCTCATTGTGCTGCCGATGTTTGTCATGACAGCTCCGGGCGCAATGCCGTTCGTGCGGATGTTTTTGTCCGCGTACATAAATGCCGTGTTTTTAGTCAATCCAACAACAGCGTGTTTAGATGCGGTATAGGCAGCGCCGGCACGAGCGCCGTACAAGCCGCCAGCTGAAATGTTATTGACGATGACACCGTGCCCTTGTTCAAGGAAAATTGGAATAGCAAGGCGCATAGCGTGCATGACTGCCGTCGTGTTGACCGCAAAAACACGCTCCCATCGTTCGTTTGAAATTTCCCCGACCGGTTCCATGCCATCCATGATTCCCGCATTATTCACAAGAACATCGAGTTTGCCGAAAGCTTGCTTCGTTTCTTCAAAAAGGCGGGTTAAATCGTCTTCAGAAGTGACATTTGTTTTAACAGCAATGGCTTCAGCTCCTGATTCTTTAAGGGACTCGGCAACTGCAGAAGCGCCTTCCAAATTCAAATCGGACACCACGACTTTCGCACCTTCTTTGGCGTAGCCTTCAGCAATCGCTTTGCCCATTCCTGAAGCAGCCCCTGTAACAATCGCCACTTTACCTTCTAATCTCATCCTCAAAACCTCCTGTTATTTTATTGAACATCTGTCTATTAAAAAGTATAGTGAAGGAAGAAAACGTTTTCAATAATCAAATAAAACCATACTGTTCAATAAACAACAAAACGTGAAAATCTGTTCAGTAAAAGGAGAATGAAAGATGCGAAGCGATTTGCGGGTGATCAAAACCAAACAAGCCTTAGAAGAAGCTTTATTGATTTTGTTGCAGGAGAAGGCCTTGAAATCAATTTCCATCACGGAAATCTGCCGATTGGCAAAAATCAACCGAGGCACATTTTATCTGCATTATGGCCAGATAGAAGATTTGTTTGAAGATTATTATAAGGAAATCATGAAAGACTTAACGGATTCTTATCAAGAACCTTACCGTCACACAAAAATTTTAAATCCCAGAGAACTGAATCCATCGACCATCCGCATTTTTCATCATATTGAAAAGTACAAACGGTTTTACCGGATTGTATTTTCCAAAACGGTGCCGATGTCTTATTACTACCTCTTATTCGATCAAGTTCGTGATTTGCTGAGAAAAGATATGAACCTGGCTTTAAAGCCGGAAATAGACTTCGCTATGCTGAGCGCTTATCAGGCAAATGCCATTCTCGGCATGGCCATTGAGTGGAGCAGAACGGATTTCCGGCAAAAAGCAGAAGAGTTGAATCAGCAGCTGGTATACATTTTGAATATCAATTTGGCTAACTAATCGATTGCTTGATGCCATTTGTTAATAAAAAAGTTGTGGCATTCGGTACCTATCATTTTTGTTCAAGCAGGATAGATGTTATACTAGCATTACAACTCAATAGACTTTGACTTTATGTCAAGGGGGAGTAGCTGTAGGGAAACCTATTTCACAGTCGTCAATACATGGTTCGTAGCCATCGGTTGTGATAGCAAACAATTTTGCTTAGCGAGACCTTTGCCTTTTATTAGGCGAAGGTCTTTTTTGCTGGCAAAAATTAGAAGGAGGATGAAAGATGGAAGCAATTTTATTGGAGTACGCATGGGTCCTGTTGGTTTTAATCGGTTTGGAAGGGCTCTTGGCTGCGGATAACGCGGTTGTTATGGCCGTCATGGTCAAGCACTTGCCGAAAGAGCAGCAGAAAAAAGCATTATTTTACGGGTTAGCGGGGGCATTCATATTCCGTTTTGCCGCGTTGTTCTTGATCACAATTTTGGTGAACATTTGGCAGATTCAGGCACTAGGAGCTGCATACCTATTGTTTATCTCGGCTAAGCACATTTACGATCAGCGAAAAGGCGAAAGCGATCATATCCTTGACGTTGAAAAAGCACCGAAAAAAGGTTCTGGTTTCTGGATGACCGTTTTCAAAATTGAAATGGCGGATATCGCGTTTGCGATTGACTCGATGCTGGCAGCTGTCGCACTTGCTGTTACATTGCCGCATTTGGATGTATTCGGGATGGAAGCTATCGGCGGCATCAACTCCGGACAGTTCTTTGTCATGCTTGCCGGTGGATTGATCGGTGTTATCATCATGCGATTCGCTGCACACAAATTTGTGAAGCTTTTGGAAAGCTATCCACAGCTGGAAACAGCGGCATTTCTTATCGTCGGATGGGTAGGGGTTAAACTTCTCGTTATGACCTTGTCCCACGAAAAACTAGGAATTCTGCCGCATGATTTCCCACATTCAACTCCTTGGACCATCTTCTTCTGGACCGTGTTGATTGGAATCGTGGTTGTAGCTGGATTGCTTAGCGTTAAGAAGAAAAAAGAGGCGGAAGCCGGAAGTAAATAATGGCAAAAGAAAAGGAGTCTGCTTGAAACTAAGCAGGCTCCTTTTTGTGTGTTACGAAAGGTTTTAGTCTTTATCCGCTGGGCATAGAAAAGAATAGGCGTTTTACTGAAATTAACAAAACGGACTTTTCTGTTCTAATGCGCGGGATTGATGAAAATTTCCTCGTGAGTGGCCAACTGCTGCACAGAAGTGCAGTGTGGACAGATGGTATAACCTTTTTGTGTTTGAAGCGATTCAATGTAAGCGAGACAATCTTTGAATTCCCGTTTTTCAATCGGTGTTGTCGTGAACCCGCACCGGTCTCCGGCAAAGACTCTTTGGTGAATGGTTTTTGTCGCGTGATCGATCAAATATTTCACTTCCTGCACTCCTTTCTATAAGAAAAGGCAAGGTTTTCCACAAACATCTTATCTTTAGCTTACTTAATAGAAGAAAGAATGAGTAGTGTCTAACAGTCTATTTTTATTAGAAAAATCAGATTTCTTTCTAAGAAAACAGCTTAAAATAAAATCTTTAATAGGTATTTTTAGCTAATTTCAGTCTGGGTCATTAAATTTTGCTGCATATTGATGAACATCCAGAATCACTTAATGAGAGGATCGGATTTGATGCCAAGGGAATATGGTGGACATTGAAAAGGAATTGTTCAAGAATAAAGCCACCAAAGAATTGAGGCTGGCAAAGTGTTCTTAAGTGCCGGATGCTGAATTCTGTTGATTTCGAAATTATTTTAAAAAGCCTCTGCTGGATGTATTTCTTAACTCGGATTTCGACGCAGACAGAGGAATAAGAGCCTGTATGCTTAAACTTCATACAAAGTAAGGCATATTAACCCTGTATCTGTTCCTGTATAATGAAACCAAATTAGTGAAATGCGGCTTTCAAGAAAAGGAGGCGTTTAGATGACAAAGGAAAAAACACTTCAATCTGAAATCAGCAGTTATCTGTCCAGCTTGCTGCGCGAGCATTTCGGAAAAGGCCCGACTTCGGTGTTTGCCACGATTGCAATCCCTTTTATCACCATCCATTTCCGCGGGTTTTTATCGCCGATGGAAAAAGTGCTGATGAAACAAAAGGAAGAACAGCGCATATTGGAGACAAGAGATTTGATGATGAATGATTTGAAATCGGAAATCATCCTTTCACTTAGTAAATATTTGGCGATAGATGTCAAAGAACTTTATGCAGACTGGGACCTTGAAAAAGAAACAGGCCTCATTATTGGCGTACTGGATGCAGGTTTGAACAGAGAAACCATCGAGTGGCCGAAAGAGGCAGATGAAAAAGCATTCCAGGAAAAAATAAATGAAGCGAGCAAAAGAGCGGAAAAAGTGCCGGGCAGCACGGATACTTTTTGGTTGAGTGACCGCACCATCCTTGTGCGGCGTTCAAAGATTTTAGTGCAGATTGAAAAAGAGCTGATCAGGAACGGTTTCGAGGAACAATTGAAATTGGCTAAACGGCCACTTGAACATAGAGTGTTGGAAGAAGCCAGACTGGAAACAGTCCTTAAACGCCAAATCAGCGAGACGTTTTTAGATTGGAACTTTGATAAGGACCTAGGATATATCGTGTTCTTATTAGAACCAAAGAATTCGTGAATGCGTGATCAATTCTTATAGCAGCTTTTTTATATAAGAGGATTGTTTGAATGGGAGATAGAAGTTTAGAACGCCAAGTGCTGAGTCATCCGCTGCTGAAGCGGGTATAGTAAGAAATAGAAGGGTTTCCGACCGGGAGCCTCTTAATAGAACAAGCAGACAAGTTTTTATTTATATAGAAGGAAGGGAGATATTATGACACAGCGGAAAGAAAGAACGGAGACCGGGTGGAATTTGGAAAACAGTTATGCCCGCCTCCCAAAAGCATTTTTCACCAACGTAAAACCGCATCCTGTGAAGTCTCCGAAGCTAGCTGCTTTAAACGAGCCGCTGGCAGCATCGCTCGGATTGAATATAGAAGAACTGAAGAGCGGAAAAGGCATGGAAGTACTTGCCGGAAATGAAATTCCGGAAGGTGCGCTGCCGCTTGCGCAAGCTTATGCTGGCCATCAATTCGGCTATTTAACCATGTTGGGGGATGGCCGTGCGGTATTGTTAGGTGAACAAATCACGCCGATAGGCGAGCGCTTTGATATCCAATTGAAAGGATCCGGACGCACGCCTTACTCGCGGGGAGGCGACGGCCGGGCAGCACTTGGGCCGATGCTCCGCGAATACATCATCAGTGAAGCGATGCATGCACTCAGCATTCCGACCACCCGCAGCTTAGCGGTGGTGGCGACCGGTGAGGAAGTTAGACGTGAAACCAGTCTGCCGGGGGCTGTTTTGACCCGTGTTGCGGCAAGCCATCTGCGTTTTGGGACATTCCAATATGCAGCAGGAGTCGGCGACATTGACAATATTCGGGCATTAGCCGATTATGCAATCGAGCGCCATTACTCGGATGTAAATCTAGGTGATAACCGTTACCTCGGATTTTTCAGAGAAGTGGCGATGCGCCATGCGTCGCTCGTTGCGAAATGGCAGCTCGCTGGGTTTATCCACGGCGTTATGAATACCGATAATATGACCATCAGCGGCGAAACAATCGATTACGGGCCATGTGCTTTCATGGACACCTACGACCCGACAACAGTCTTCAGCTCGATTGACCATCATGGCCGCTATGGTTACGGCAACCAGCCGCAGATTGCGGGCTGGAACTTGGCGCGTTTCGCTGAAACTTTAATTCCGTTATTGCACGAAGAACAGGAAGAAGCGGTGAAGCTGGCACAGCAAGTGCTGTCCGATTACATCAAAACATATTACGCCCATTGGCTCTCGGAAATGCGCGCGAAGCTGGGAGTGTTCAATGAAGAATCGGCGGATGAAGTGCTGGTGGCGGATCTGCTGAATCTTATGAAGGAATACGATGCAGATTACACCAACACTTTCCGTGCGTTGACGTTTGATCAGCTTGAAGATACAGTGCTGTTCGGCAAGCTGGAGTTTACTGCCTGGACTGAACAATGGCAGGCAAGGCTGACACGGCAGAAACAGTCAAAAGAACAGTCGCATGAGTTGATGCGAAACAGCAACCCGGCAGTGATTCCGCGGAATCATCGGGTGGAGGAAGCATTGGAAGCGGCAGTGCAAAAAGGCGACTACAGCGTTATGGAGAAACTGTTAAAGGTTCTTGCCAATCCATATGCCCATTCTGAAGAACAAAAAGAATACAGCACATTGCCTCCGGAATCACCGGATTCCTATCAGACATTCTGCGGGACATGAAAAAACGGCTAATCCTTAGTGGATTAGCCGTTTTGGTTTGTTGGGGAAGTTTAGTGTTGCCAGTATAGCTGATATTCCGCCAACCAGCTGCGAAGCCATTGGCCGAAGCTACTTCGGACGATGGCTTTGCGACGAGCTTGCGCAGGAGCACCTGTTTTGTGGCCGAGGTTTGTGAGGCCAAGTCTTTGCGACGAAGCTAGCGCAGCGATGCAGGAGCACACGGTCTTCGCTAGCGAGCGAGGAGGCTTAGGACCGCACTCCTCGGAAAGCGCCCGCCCTGGAGCGAAATGAAAAAAGCCGCCGAAAGTTTCTCGACGGTTTAGGCTGGCTAATCCTTAATGAGTTAGCTATTTTTGTTACCTGAACTTCTGAATAATCGGGCGCAGGCGGAATCCGAAGAGGCCGGCAAGCACTGACAGGATCAAGTCTTTTGGAAGCGGTACGGCCATCCATGCCCAAGCCATTTGGTATGTGAAGCCTTCGGGTGCAGCGAACCATAGCTTATAAGCTGCATACATCCAGTTGGTGCCAAATACGTAGTTGACGACAAGGCCGGCAAGCGCTGCCATGACAAAACCGATGCGGGTAGGGAATTTATTGGCAATCCAGCCGCTTACTAACGCAATCAGGACAAACGACAAGATAAAGCCGAATGTCGGGCTGATTAAGGTATCCATTCCTCCTGAGAATCCGGCGAACACCGGAACTCCGGCTAGGCCGATAAACGCATAGACAACCATGGAAAAAGCGCCCATTCGGCTGCCAAGCAAAAGGCCGGCAAGGATAGCGAAAAACGTCTGAAGTGTGATTGGTACGCCGCCGATGATCAGAAACGACGAAATATTCGCGCCGATGGCCATGAGTGCCGCAAACATGGCGATATGTATTAAATGCAAAGTCTTGGAATGATTGGCCGTTCTGGTTGTGGTCGTTGTCATAGTTTCCCTCCATATTTTCAAGCTATTTTCAGTATAATAAGTCTTTTTATTTGAGTCAACTTATTTTTTTTTTAGGTTAACACAAAGAATTTTATAATATAAGCTGTATCTTTTGTAATAGCCTAAAATCGTTGTAAACTGTAAATAAAATCAAGGTTTCAGGAGCGAAGAACGTGGAACGATGGAAGATTTAAACTGCCTATTTTAATGAGGTAAATGTTCACCAATATGTGCGAGGAATAATCGACAAAGCACTGTCGAATTATGCTATTATGACAGTCGGCGAAATGCGGAAAATCTTAAAGGTAGGAATTATCCCTTCACAGACAAGGAAAGAGAAATTGCGTTAAACCCTTTTTAAACTGTTGTTTTTTTATCACAAAATATTAGTTTAACGTGAATAACTTATTCATCAGCGGGTATGTTCTAAAAACTATTAAATTCACTGCTGCCGCTTAAAATTGTTGCTTAGACCCTGGCTAGAAAGATAAAACTAAACGGAGGAAACGGGAGCGCGAAACTTGTGTTTGACCTGCCGGGTTGATCAACTCGGATTGTGTGATCGTTTTTAAAGGAGTCAGCAAGATGAACAGAAAATGGTGGAAAGAGTCGGTTGCTTATCAGGTATACCCGCGCAGTTTTAAAGATTCAAATGGCGATGGCATTGGAGATTTAGCAGGAGTGACCAGCAAGCTCGATTATCTGAAAGAACTTGGAATCGACGTCATTTGGATTTGTCCCATGTACAAATCGCCAAATGATGACAATGGCTATGACATCAGCGATTACCAGGAAATTTTGGAAGAGTACGGGAATATGGAGGATTTTGACCGCCTGCTTGATGAAGTCCACAAGCGCGGCATGAAACTCATTATTGATTTAGTGATCAATCATACAAGCGACGAACATCCCTGGTTTATGGAATCCCGCTCATCAAAAGACAATCCGAAACGGGACTGGTATATTTGGCGGGATGAGCCGACAAACTGGGAAAGTATTTTTGGAGGTCCCGCCTGGGCTTATGACCAACAGACAAAGCAGTATTACTTGCACTTATTTTCCCAAAAGCAGCCCGATTTGAACTGGGAAAACCCGGAGGTGCGCAAAGCATTATACGATATGGTCAATTGGTGGCTTGCCAAAGGAATCGATGGATTCCGCGTGGACGCCATCAGCCACATAAAAAAAGAGTTTAGTGACATGCCGGATAACATCGATAGAGCTTATATCCCGGCTTGGGAGAAAATGATGAATGTCAAAGGCATCCAGCCGCTGCTTGCCGAACTGCGCGATGAAACGTTTGCGAAACACGACATCATGACCGTGGGGGAAGCGAATGGCGTAAATGTAGATGATATCGGAGAATGGATCAACGAAGATGACGGCAAATTCAATATGGTATTCCAGTTTGAAGACATGGGATTATGGAGCGCAGATTCAACACACGGCGTTGATGTCCGCAAGCTGAAAGAAATCCGTTCACGCTGGCAAAAAGGTGTAGAAGGCAAAGGCTGGAATGCGCTGTTCATTGAAAATCACGACAAGCCCCGCATGGTATCAACTTGGGGCAACGACCGGCAGTATTGGCGCGAAAGTGCAACGGCATTTGCCTGCATGTATTTCTTCATGCAAGGTACTCCGTTCATTTACCAAGGCCAAGAAATCGGCATGACAAATGCTCCTTTCGAAGAAATTGAACATTACAACGATGTGCGAACCCATAATTTGTATTTCTACAAACGCGCAACCGGCATGATGCATGAAGATGTCATGACGCTGGTCAAAGCAACCAGCCGTGACCATTCGCGGACGCCGATGCAATGGGACGCGAGCCCATACGGAGGATTTTCAATTGAGCGCTCATGGCTTGGAGTCAATCCGAACCACAACTGGCTGAACGTCGAAGCACAGAAAAACGATCCGCATTCGGTCCTGTCATTTTATAAACAGATGATTTGGCTGCGGAAGCATATGGATGTGCTGGTGTATGGACGCTACGATCTTGTCGAACTCGGACATGAATCGGTTTTCGCCTATACCCGTGAAGATGAACACGAAAAAGTGCTGGTGGTGACAAACTTGGCACAGCATGCATGCTGGTGGGACGAACCGGAAGACGGAACTTTATTATTAGCAAATTATAAAGAAATTGATCCCAATCAGTTATTCCCTTACGAAGCACGCGTGTATAAAGTGAAACTCAATCAGTGAGGGTTTCCACTGATTGTTAGTTGAACCAATCGGGCTTTTACGGACAGTGGAGCTTCCGCTTGGAAAAGCGGGAGTCATACTGCCCGTTAAAGCGGGATAAAATGAAAAAATGAAACAAAAGATAAAAAAAGCTGTCCTATTGGTGGACAGCTTTTTTGCGGGAAAAAGTTTCTTCAATCAAGCTAGAATGATTATTTGGTTTATGCTTGTTTTAATAAAGTGCGCGGAGTAAAATCCATTTTCATATTCGGAAATTATTGGTAAAATAAAGCAAGAAGTGGAGGGCGAAAAATGAGAAAGAATTGGGTTGGACTATTAATCCTGGGACTGTTTGTTTTTCTGGCTGGCTGTTCCCAGCAAGCGACGCCGGAAGACCGGCTGGAAGCATACATAGGCCATTGGAATAAAGGCGAGTTCACTGAAATGTATGATGGATTTTTGAATGATGGCACGAAGAACGCCTATGACAAAACGCAGTTCGTCGAACGCCAGCAAAAGCTGAAAGAAGACCTCGGCATCGAGAACCTTGAAGTGAACTATACGAAACCGGCGGAAGACACGGAATGGAAAGCGGAACAGCCGGCGGATTTCCCGGTTCAAATCAAAATGGACACGATTGCTGGACCGGTGAAATTTGAAAAAACCTTGACGCTGCTCCACGAGAAGCACGGAGAAGCAGAAGACTGGTTCGTTGAATGGGATCCGTCATTCATTTTCCCGCAGCTGGAAGCGGAAGATGAAATCCGCATCGACTCGATTGAAGCGGTGCGCGGAGAAATCCTGGACCGCAACGGGTTGGGTATTGCCATCAACGGCGGTGGTTATAATATCGGCGTTGTGCCGGAAAAGTTCACGGATAAAACGAAGAAAGCGGAACTGGCAAAAATCCTGAACCTGACTGTCGAGGAAATCGACGCGGAACTGGGGCAAAGCTGGGTCAAACCGGAATTGTTTGTGCCGCTCGCGAAAATCGCGCGCAACAATACGGAAGTACTTGATAAAGCTATTGCCATCCCGGGAGTGGCTGCACAGCAAGTGGCGATGCGTGAATATCCATACGCAGAAGCGTTGGGGCATTTAACAGGTTATATCGGCAGCATCACCGCGGAACAATTGGAAGAACGTAAAGGCGAAGGCTATACATCGGGGGATCAAATCGGCCGCCAAGGACTGGAGCGTGCACTGGAAAAACAGCTGCGCGGCAAGAACGGTGTAAGAATCTGGATCGACAAACCGGCTGAAGGAGCAGAAGCAATTACAGTTGCCGAACAGCCGGTAACAGATGGAGAAACCGTTACATTGACAATCGATGCGGAACTGCAGAAAAAAGCATTCGCAGCGATGAAAGGCGAACCGGGAGCAGCAGCTGCAGTCAATCCGGACACCGGAGAAACCTTAGCGCTTGTTTCTTCACCAAGCTTTGACCCGAACGAATTTATGCTCGGCATCAGCGGAGATCGTTTTAAGGAACTGGAAGCAGATCCGAAAACGCCATTATTCAACCGTTTTGCACAAGCTTATGCTCCGGGTTCCACATTAAAACCGGTAACGGCGGCAATCGGCATGGAAGCAGGAACATTGGATCCGGCAGAAGGCCTGGAAATCAAAGGCAAGACTTGGCAAAATGTCTCACGCCTGCATCCGGAAGCGCCAAACCCGATTGATCTGAACAAAGCGCTGGTGTACTCGGACAATATCTACTTTGCGCAGCAAGCCGTGAAAATGGGCAATGAAACATTTGTCGAAGGATTGAAGAAATATGGCTTCGGGGAAGACATTCCATTTGCCATGAATCTAGCGGCTTCCCAAATTTCCAATGACGGTACAATCGATTCTGACGGGCAGCTGGCAGCGACCTCGTTCGGCCAAGGGCAGATGCTGACGAACATACTGCATCTCGCTGCGATGTACGAACCTTTCCTGACCGACGGCAAGATGTACAAGCCGACCCTACTATTGGATGAAGAAGATTCGCAAGTATGGAAAGAAGGCTTGATTTCAGCGGAAAACGCAGCAACGCTCCGCACCGGCATGCGAAAAGTGGTCGTTGACGGCTATGCCCAGTCGGCGAACGTTCCAGGTCTAGCACTCGCAGGCAAAACCGGAACAGCGGAACTGAAAGCGGCAGGAGAAGAACGGGGCAAAGAAAACGGCTTTTTCGTGACGTATAACGAAGACAAGCCGGATATGCTACTGGCGATAATGATTGAAAACGTCGAAGACAACGGCGGTAGTGATTACGTCGCTGAAATGGCGGCACAGATATTTAAATAAAGAAGAAGCAGCGCAACAATCCAGGAGCAGTACGGTTTTCTCCGCTGGTTGGCTCCATATCTAAAGAGTAAGCACAAACATTCGAGAGCTTTCCGAAACCATCACACTTTTAGAGAGTCTCTAGAAGTGGTAAAAGAGAGCTGAATGCAGCGGAAGGCGGCGACTTCTGCGGGAATAGGGTGGGTCCTGAGACCCCGCAGGGAGCGCCAGCGAGCGAGGAGGCTTAGGCCGCCCCCCGCGAAAAGCGTCCGCTCTGGAGCGAAATGAAAGAAGAATATAAGAATTTCTCAACAACCTGAAGAAGCAGCGCTAAATGCGCTGCTTCTTTTTTCTTTCTGTTTCATTAAATACTATCGGCTTTCCCAATCACTGGAAAAGCTTCCAGTACAGCATCGAGCTCATCAATCAGAATCCGTAAATAGCTCTGGTCCGATTCAAAGTCGCAAGACAGCTGCGCACCCGTGCCAACGGGATAAAGAGTTTCAAGAATCCAGGAAATCTTGCCAAGTGAATTCATCGAGCCGGTCAGATGGATATAGTTATCAAGATTTTTTAAGATGGCAGTGCCATGCAGCCGTTCATTCATATCTCTCAGCCCGTCGACAAACTCTTTCAGTTCATCGGTTCTAAGATCCGCTTCAAAATGAACGACATATCCCGGGATTTCCAGATGGATGATGGAAGCTACCCAATTGGCATCCCAGTAATCCCGGCTGTCCGGATAATTACGCTGCAATACGTCGATTTCCAATTTTGTTTCGTTGCCCAATACATGAAACTTCAATTTACCCACCTCGGTCAATTTAACTATGCTTTTACTTAGTCTATCAATAAAGCAGATAAAAAAATAGAGCGAGAGCTTGGGAAAAGGGAAACGCGTTTCAAGCTCCCCAATTGCCAATCCAACTCTTTGACTCCCTGCACAATAAGGAGTAAATTTAATCTATCCAAAACGAACTGTTCGATTTGGAACGGTTTTAGAACGGAAGGAATGAAAATGGCCAATGAATCAGGATAATGAAAAACTAATGCGTTCCATCCGGTTGATGCGGTCGTTCAGACGAGTGCAGAAGAATATGATGTGCTTAGACCAGCAAACAGCAGCGCGAAACGGCTTGTCGATGCCGCAATACGCCATTTTGATGACCTTGGCAAAACGTCAGGATATGACACAGAAAACCGTAGGGGAAGTCAGTTTTCTGCCGAAAAGCACTTTGAGCCAGGCAGTTGATGGCTTGGCGCGGGAAGGCCTGCTCGAGCGCCAGCAAGTGGAAGACAACCGGCGGGAAATGGGCTTGGCTTTGACCGCTAAAGGCGAAGCGCTGGTCCATGCCATCCACAGCCAGCAAGGCGGAAGCCATCAGCGGTTCCAGGAAGCGGTGGAATCGTTGACCGATGAACAATACGAAAAACTGCTGGAACTCCATCAGCACATTTCGGCGCATTTGGAAATACGTGATTTAGAGGAGCAGCGCAGATGATTAGAATCCTAAAAAACTTAAGCGTCTATAAATGGCTTGTAGTTGCTGTGACGGTTCTTATTTTTGGCCAGTCGATGGCGGACCTTTTTTTGCCGACGCTAATGGCGGACATCATTGACAACGGCGTAGTAAAAGGAAATATTCCGTATATTTGGAGCATCGGCGGCTGGATGTTATTGATTTCCGCACTGGGGGCAGCCGCTTCGATTGCGGCAAGCTTTTATTCGTCAAAAGCGGCCATGGGCATGGGACGGGACCTTCGTTTGAAAGTGTTCAGCCATGTAGAAAAATTTTCGCTGCAGGAATTTGATCGAGTCGGAACGGCATCACTGATCACCCGGACAACGAATGACATCACGCAGATTCAGCAAGTGGTCATCATGCTGCTGCGCATGGTCATCAGCGCACCGATCATGCTGGTCGGCGGACTAATCATGGCGATTTCAAAAGACGCCAAATTGTCGCTGGTCATTGTGGGAGCCATGCCGTTTTTGGTAGGTTCGATTTTATTGATTTTCAAAAAAGGGATGCCGTTGTTCCGGGAAGTCCAAAGACGCCTCGACCGCTTGAATTTGGTGCTGCGGGAAAACCTGACTGGCATCCGTGTCATCCGGGCGTTCAACCGCGAGACGGAAGAAAAAGCGCGGCTCCAAAAAGCCAACCGCGAGCTGACGGATGTATCGATCCGGGTCAATAAAATCATGGCGTTCATGATGCCGGTGATGATGCTTATCATGAACTTGACGGTTGTAGGAGTAATTTGGTTCGGCGGCATCCGCATCAATAATGGGGCAATGCAAATCGGGGATTTGATGGCCTTTATTCAATACGTCATGATGATCATGTTTGCTCTTGTTATGGCGTCGGTGATGTTTGTCATGGTTCCGCGTGCAGCTGTTTCAGCGAACCGCATCAACGAAGTGCTCGACATGAAACCGGCGTTTGAAGACCTGGGCACTGAAGCAGCGGACTTTGAACCCGGCACTCTCGAATTTGAAGATGTGACATTCAGCTATCCAGGCGCTGAAAAACCGGCGCTGTCCGGAGTAAGCTTTAAAGCGAATCCTGGGGAAATTACCGCAATCATCGGCGGCACCGGTTCCGGAAAATCGACGCTGATCAATTTGATTCCACGGTTCTATGATATTTCAAGCGGTGCAATCCGCGTCAACGGCGTCGACATCCGGGATGCCTCACAGGACGAAGTGCGCTCAAAGCTCGGCTTTGTGCCGCAAAAATCCATTCTTTTTACCGGTACGATTGCGGACAATATCCGTTTCGGGAAAGAAGAGGCGACGCAGGCTGAATTGGAGCATGCCGCTTCGATTGCGCAGGCAACCGAGTTTATCAGTAATTTGAAAGAAGGCTACGATACCGAAATCGAACAAGGCGGCTCGAATTTATCCGGAGGTCAGAAACAGCGTTTGGCGATTGCCCGCGCGCTCGTCCGAAAACCGGACATCTATATCTTCGACGACAGTTTTTCGGCACTTGATTTCAAGACGGACGCTAAGCTCCGCCGAGCATTGAAAGGTGAAACAAAAAACGCTACGGTGCTATTGGTGGCACAGCGCGTCAGTACTGTGGTCGATGCAGACCGTATCATTGTGCTGGAACATGGTCGCATAGCCGGCATGGGAACACATGAGGAATTGATGAACAGCAACGAAGTCTACCGGGAAATCGCCTATTCCCAGCTGTCAGAGGAGGAGATCGCATGAGTACGGAAAAACGGCCTCAAAGCGGCAGACCCATCAGACAGGGACCTGGGCACGGTCCCCCTGGCGGCATGATGCTGCCAGGTGAAAAACCGAAAAATTTCAAAGCGAACTTCAAACGTCTGCTCCGCTATTTGAAGCCGCGGCGCAACCGATTGATTGCGGTGTTCTTCGCAGCGATCCTAAGCACAGTGTTCTCGATTGTCGGGCCGAAACTTACAGGCGATGCCATTACGGAATTGTTTGAAGGGGCATACGGCAAACTGCAGGGAGTGCCGGGAGCGGCGATTGATTTTGGTGCTATCGGACAAATTTTGTTATTGCTGACGGCCTTATATATTTTCAGCAGCCTTTTCAGTTATTTAATGCAATACATCATGTCGACCGTGGCGCAGGATACGGTTTATGACCTGCGTCAAGACGTCAATAAAAAACTGGAAAAGCTGCCATTGAATTATTTCGACAGCCGGCCAAACGGAGAGACCTTGAGCCGCATGACCAATGACATCGATACGATCGGCAGCACGCTGCAGCAAAGTTTGACGCAGTTTATCACGTCGATCGTCATGCTGGTCGGAATCATTGTCATGATGCTGACGATCAGCCCGTGGCTGACATTGATTGCGTTTGTTTCGTTGCCGCTTTCAATCTTCGTTATCCAGCCGATTTTGAAACGGTCGCAAACGCAATTCGCCAACCAGCAGCGTTCACTTGGTGAATTGAACGGCCATATTGAAGAAATGTATACTGGCCATCCAGTCGTGAAAGCGTTCGGCTATGAGGAAAAAGCGGTAACGCAGTTTGAGAAAGTGAACGATGAATTATACGATGCCGGCCGGCGCGCACAGTTTATCTCAGGGATTATCATGCCGCTGATGACGTTTATCGGCAATTTCAGTTATGTACTGATTAGTGTGGTCGGCGGGATTCTGGTGACGCAGCGGGCGATTTCCATTGGGGATATCCAAGCGTTCATCATGTATTCGAAACAGTTCACGCAGCCGATCATGCAGACCGCCAATATTGCAAACATCATCCAGTCGACCATTGCAGCGGCGGAACGTGTCTTTGAACTGCTTGATGAACCCGAAGAGAAAAAAGAAACGGCGACCGTCTCTTTGGAACGGGCGAACGGAGCAGTGGCGTTCGAGAACGTCGACTTTGGCTACGGCGATGACCTGTTGATCCACAACATGAACATCACAGTGACGCCTGGCCAGACAGTGGCCATTGTCGGGCCGACCGGAGCCGGCAAGACGACGTTAATCAACTTGCTGATGCGGTTCTATGAACTCAAAGGCGGCAAGATTGAAATCGACGGACTCGACACCCGTGAATTGTCCCGCAGTTCACTGCGGAAAAGCTTTGGCATGGTGCTGCAGGATACCTGGCTCTTCAACGGCACCATCAAAGACAATATTGCTTACGGCAAAACCGGCGCAACAGATGAAGAGATCTTCGCGGCAGCGGATGCAGCGCATGCAGATCATTTCATCCGCACGCTGCCGGAAGGCTACAACACCGTGTTGAATGAAGAAGCATCGAATATTTCGCAAGGACAGAAGCAATTGCTGACCATTGCGCGAGCCATTCTGGCAGATCCGCCGATCATGATTCTGGACGAAGCGACATCGAGCGTCGACACCCGCACCGAAGTATTTATCCAGCGGGCGATGAACCGCCTGATGGAAGGGCGCACGAGCTTTGTCATCGCCCACCGTCTGTCGACCATCAAAGATGCCGATTTGATCCTGGTCATGGATAAAGGGAATGTCATTGAACAAGGCACCCATACCCAGCTGCTCGAGAAAAACGGCTTTTATGCCGATTTGTACAATAGCCAGTTTTCCGAGAAAGTGGCGATCTAAACCAAAATACCAAAGAACCCGCCCAACGATTCGTTGAGCGGGTTCTTTGCAGTTAATGGCCTTGGCTTTTTTTATTCATAAACACCACGCTGCGGTTCTTTTTCCATACCTCTTCTTTAGCGAGCCAAAAGGCGAAGAGCCCCAACAGCAGCGTGCTGACTGCAAGGACGATGGCGTTCGGCATAACTTTTTCGGCGATGTCAGCCGCTTCTTGAATGCGGATTGCTTCAGGCCATGCCGGAGCATACGCCATCGTCAAGGCAAAGAATGCATTGTAAAAGATGTGCAGGAGAATCGGTGCAAGCAAGTTGCGGGTCTTCAAATACAACAACGCGGCAATAATCCCGAACAGAAAAGAACCGATGATATCGTCGTGCGCGAGCCCGAACAGCAAACTCGAAATCAGGATGCCGCCCCATCTGGATGTTTTCATGGTCATCCGGCTTAGCAGCACGCCGCGGAAGATGAATTCTTCAGCGACTGGCTCGAGGAAGATCAGCAGGCCAATGGTGATAGCGAGGTAAATCGGGTCTTCCGGCAAAGCGATCGGTTCAAGCAAATAAGCGGCCCAGTCCGGTGAAACCGGCAAGAAGACATAGAGCTGGAGCCAAAACAAGCTTAACGTAAAGGCGATTGACAGCACAATCAAGCCAATCACGGAAGCAATCCAGCGCTCGGCACCATCTGTAAAAACAAAAGTAGAAACCGACACGTTTTGCAAGCGGAACTGATACGTAAAGAACCAGAAAGGAACAATGCCGTAAACAGCAACCGACAGCAAAACCGCTTCCAAATCTTCACTCAGAGGAAAAACGGTCGTAGCATAAACCATAGAAAGATAAACAGTGAGCGTAATCCCGACAATATAGCGAAACTTCATTTTCTGGAACATTCGTGCACCCCTTATGTAGAATAAATCCAGTATAGCAGGTAGTTAGCCTTATGGAACGAAAAATATAATCCCGTCACGCATTTATGGCGTTTCGGGATTATTGGTTTCATTTTCAATCGCTTCGGCTTCTTTTTTAAGGGCAGCCTGGTACTTCTCGTCTTCTTTTTTCTGGTTCAAGATTTGGGCGAGCCGCAGGATAACGGCGAGAAGCAAGGTGCCGCTGACCAATAAGGCAATCGCGTTCGGCACGGCTTTTGCATAAATGTCCGCACTTTCCGCGACCGTCAGCCATTGGGGCCAGCCGGGGCTGACGTACATCAAGCCAACTACGAGCGAGTTGTGGAAAACGTGCAGTAAAATCGGGATCAGCAGATTGTCCGTCAAAAGATACAAAATAGAGGCCGTCACGCCGAACAAAAATGCCCCGAAGAAATCCATATGCAGCATCCCAAATAACAAACTCGACAGCCAGACGCCTTCCCACATAGAGGTCTTGACGATCAAGCGCTTCAACAGCAATCCGCGGAACATGAATTCTTCCGCAATCGGTCCGATGACCGCTACGATAAGTGAAACCGTGATCAGATAGGCCGTATTGTCAGGAAGCGAAGCCGGCTTTAGAAGATAGTCGACCATCTGGGGAGCAATTGGCGCCAGCATCCGCAATTGCAGCCACAGGATGCCAATCGAGAAAAACATCGACAACATCACCAAACTGATTGCCGGCAAAATCCAGCGCGACGCTCCTTTCAGAAACACCACATTGGTTACCGGCACCTTTTGCTTTCTGAACTGAGAACCGAAATACGAGACGGGCACGACGACATAGAACATCAGCTGCATGCCCACATCCATCAGGAAAATATTCGAAGAAAACTGCACTAGCACAAAAGCGGCAAGAACCATCCCGCAAAACATCCAGTTAAATAATTCACGAGTCCTCATTTCTTCAAACATCGTTGTGCACCGCCTCTCAGGTTGACCTAAGGCAAGCGATAAGAAAGTTTCTTGAAGAGGAGCAGGGACTATTAAAATGCGACAAAGCTGCGTGCTTTCTATTACTTATATTTTACCCTAAAACATTAAGGCAAACTATTGCGAAAACTGATGAATTAAGAAAAATTCATTTCAATAAACAAAAGACTTCAAACGGAATGAGAACCGCTTGAAGCCTAAATTTAATTAGCTATTATTTAACGTCAAAAAGCGCATTAAACGCTTCGCTCATCACCGGATGATTGTAGATTTGATCCCGCAGGAATGTAGAAGGAGCATTCAAATCCATCGCCAGTTTCACAAGGTTGATGAGTTCCGGAGATTCCGGCCCGAATAAGCTCGCTCCTAAAATGCGGTCGGTTTTTTGATCGACCACCACTTTGAAGAGGCCGCGCAAATCGTTGATGATATGCGCCCGCGGATGGGCTTTGATCGGAAGTGCGCCTTCCATAATATCAAAACCTTGTTCTTCCGCTTCTTTCGCTGTTAGGCCGACTCGAGAAAGCGGCGGGTCGATAAAGACGGAGTAAGGAATGTTTTTGCGGCTGTCGAGTGAGCGGTCTCCGTCGCTGAACAGGGAATCCATGACAATGCGTGAGTCGTCAAGCGAGATGTACGTAAACTGCATGCCGCCTTTCACGTCACCCATTGCCCAAATATTTTCCGCTGTTGTTTGAAGATGTTCATTCACTTCAATGTCGCCTTTATCGGTCAGTTTTACCGCTGTATTTTCAAGGCCAAGACCCTCAACATTCGGTTTCCGGCCCGTCGCCAGCAGCACAGCATTTGCCGTTAAGCTGTCGCCGTTCGACAAAGTCACGGTGACGGAGTCACTGTTTTGTTCAGTAATTTCTTCTGCGTGAGAGCCGAAAACAAAGCGGACACCTTGCGCTTCCATTTCTTTCTGGATTTCGGCAACGATTTCCCGGTCTTCATGTGGCAGCAGTTCATCTTCCGGAGTGATGACGGTGACTTCCGCCCCGAAATTATTGTACATTGACGCGTATTCAAGCCCGATATAACCGGCACCGACAATCGCCAATTTTTTAGGCAGCTGTTTCAGTTCAATTAACGTGGTGCTGGTATAGACTTTATCCGATTTGATGTCGCCTTTGATTGGCGGGATGTTGCTGGTGGCACCCGTGTTAATGAAGATGTGTTCAGCGGTCAACACTTCTTGCTTTGCGTCGCCCGTAACTTCCACTTCTTTATCGGAAAGGAATTTCGCAGCAGCATTGAAAATCGTCACTTGATCATTGTCTGCCAAGCTTTTGTGGTTCTTGGCCCGCAGTTTTTCCACCACTTTGTTTTTCCGTTCAATCGCATCCGTATAAGGAATTTCATTCAAGCCGTCATGGACGAGGATTTTCGTCGGGATGCAGGCAATATTGATGCACGTGCCCCCATACATTTCCGGATCTTTCTCAACGAGAGCGACTTTCCAGTCTTTAGCGGCAAGTTCCCCGGCCAATGTCTTGCCGGCTTTCCCGAACCCGATAATAATCGCATCAAAAGTTAACATAGAATCTTCACCTTTCTTTATTTCAATTAAGTGCTTTTATATAAAGTGCTTCATTACCTTATCTTCCCTCAATGGTTTTGCTTAAACAGGGAGAAAATGTCCAAACAAAAACACTTGGACGGAATCCAAGTGTTTTCTCTACTCATATGTACAAAAGGATTAAGCGTTCTTTCTACCAAGCTCTAGCTTTTTCTGTTCCAACGCAATCTTATCGCGCTCCAGCTGGATTTTCGCTAAATTGAGCTTTGCTTTTGTGTTGATGTCGAAGCCGATAAGCAGCAAGAAACCAAGGCCCAGTACAGCAATCAACGCAAACATTCCGATTTCCATATGATCACTCCTTTAAGAGAACTACTGGCGCCGCAATTCTTCCGCAATTTGCTTCAAGTAAGCATTCCGCTCTTTGCCTAATTTCAAAAAAGTGAAGACAACATATATAATGACTGCAATCATAACGAGGTAGAAAAATATAGAAATGATCGGCAGCAGCATAAATAGATCACCAGACATACATAGACCTCCTTTTCCTATAATACGGAAGAGAAGAGGAAGAGTTTCGCAATATCTGGAAGTTTTCTTTGTTTGAAGACAGTCATTTGAAAAAATTAACGGCGCAGAAGCGTATTTTCGTACTTACAGAGCATATTTTCTCTTTAATGGAGCGTATTTTAACCATAACTGGGCGTATTTCATCGAAAGAAGAAAAACGTTTTAGCTTTTAAAGGCATGAAGTACATAGAATTTTTAAAAAACTAGCAAATCGTCTGTTCGCTTCTCTCGATTTCGCCGGTTTGATCATCGACCCATGCTTTGCCGCTTTCGCAATTCTCTTCATTCGTCCACTCGATGAAGTATTGATGGTTGGCATGCGTGACCTCCTGGATTTCCATTTTTCCAATTTGATGGCTGTGGAAGTCAATGACGGTTTGAATGGCTTGTTCCTCCGTAATCTGCGGTTTCGCATTTGTACAGCCACCCATGATGAATAATAAAACCAGCCACATCGCTGATATTCTCATAATCCAACCTCCTTATAGCGTAGACGGAAAGGGCAGGAGATAAGTTACGTCACCCAGCCAAACAAAAAAGCGCTTGGAAATCCAAGCGCTTTTTAAACCCTATTCAATGAAATGCAGCCATCACTTCGGCGACCAGATAAGCGGCAAGCTTCGTCGTTTTTCCGTTGCCATCGATTGTCGGATTGACTTCAGAAATATCAAAGCTCTTCACTTTTTCATTGGCGACAATATGCCACAACAGTTGGCGCACAACGACCGGTTCGAGCCCGAACGGGGAAGCGTCGACAATGCTCGGCGCATAAAAGGACGATAGCGATTCCATACAAAAAGTGACGAGTACGTGGTCATAATTCTTACAGAACGCATCAATGACGTTTTGCGTGCTTTGCAAATCGCGCAGTGCCAAATCTTCGGCAAGGACGAACTGTGCGCCAAGCTGTTCCGCTTTGTTGAAAATCGCCCGCGTGTTGCCGAGCGGCTGGACGCCAAGGACGAGATAGCCGGCATTGCTGTCGGTTTCCAGAATCTGTTTGAATACGGTGCGGGAATCCGGGCGTTCCGCATCCTGCAGATCGAAATACGCATCAATGCTAATGATGCCGATTTTTGCATCCGGGCCGAGAAAGCGCCGCGCGCCCCAATAATGGCCATACGCTGTTTCATGCCCGCCGCCTAAAATGATGGGCGTTGCGGAGCGGCCCAGCAAATTGCTGATGTGTTCACCCAGTTCTCTCTGGGCTTTTTCCATATCGCCGCCTTTTTGCATCACCGTGCCGGCATCGACAAGCTGCCGGCCGCCTAAGTGATCGGGAAGGTCCGCCAGATGGCTGCGGATTTGGTCCGGTGCTTCTGCGGCTCCCGTTTGTCCGCCGCTGCGCTTAGCTCCTTCATCGCATTCAAAGCCGATGATGGAAAAAGAACGTTCCGGAACTTCATCGCTGCATAAGAGTTCAACGCTCTGGTGGAAGCGGAAACTGGCCCGGTCTGTCCGGCTGTCAATATGACCGTGCCAAAAATGCCTTTTCGGTAATTTATACAAACTTAACACCTCGAGTTAATGGAATGAAAAACATAATACTCTCATTGTAATGAATTTCGGAGCAGAATGCACAATAACAGCGAAATATAAAGCAGAAAAACAAGAAACAGGGTTTGACCTTTTTCACGGAATCTTCCTATAATTAGTCATTGTACAATTAACAAGGACCGGGAGGCATCGGACAATATGGCAAAAGTAATTAAAGGAACCGGCTTTTCAAGCGTCACTCAACAGGAAATCGAGATGTTGGAAGACCATCTTTTCTGCATAAACGAAGACGGCTTTATTGCCCAGCGTATTTCCCCGAAACAAGAGGAATACGAAGAGGTGCTGCAACAAGCGCGCAAAGAAGAGCAGCTGATTGAACTCAAAGAAGGCCAATACTTGCTGCCGGGCTTTATCGATTTGCACATCCATGCACCGCAATGGGCGCAGAGCGGCACCGCACTCGACTTGCCGCTGTATGAATGGCTCAATGCCCATACATTCCCACTGGAAGCGAAGTTTTCGGACACAGCTTTCGCGCACAAAACCTATCATCATTTGGTGGATACCTTGCTGGAAAGCGGCACGACAACCGCTCTTTACTTTGCGACGATCCATGAAGAAGCGAGTTATATCCTGGCACAGATCTGCGCGGAAAAAGGGCAGCGCGGCCTAATCGGGAAAGTGGTGATGGACGACCCCGAGCAAAATCCGGACTATTACCGCGATGCCAGTGCCAAAGAGGCGCTTGAAGGCACGGAGCGTTTCATCCAACGAGTGAAAGAACTGAACGCCGGTACAAAGCAGGGCGTCTATCCGGTAGTAACACCGCGTTTTGTGCCGAGCTGTACGGACAGCGTGCTGGAAGGCCTCGGGAAAATTGCCGCTGCCCATGACGTGCACGTCACTTCGCATTGCAGCGAGAGCGACTGGGCGCACGACCATGTAAAAGAGCGCTTCGGCATAAACGACTCCCAAGTCTTGAAAGGCTTCGGTTTGTTGACCGACAAAGCGGTGATGGCGCATTCCAATTTCCTGAGCGATGAAGATGCCAGGACTTATCAAGAACAAGGAACAGCCATTGCCCATTGTCCGGTGTCCAATGCCTATTTTGCCAATAGCGTCATCCCGATCAAGCATTTCTCGGACATGGGCGTGGAAGTCGGGCTTGGCACAGATCTGTCGGGCGGCTTTGATCCGAGCGTCTATTCAGCGATCCGGCAAGCCGTCATGTCTTCCCGCATGCTGGAAGACGGCGTCGACCCGCAAAAAGAAGCGGCATCCCGCGGCCGGGCCCATTCGCGCATCACTGTCAAAGAAGCGTTTTATTTTGCTACAGCGGGAGGCGGCGAAAGCGTCAGCCTTCCCATCGGCCGGCTGGCAGAAGGGTACGCCTTTGATGCGCAAATCGTCGACACGGGGATAGAAGATGCCTCGATGCCGATTTTCGACGGAATGGATACACTGGATGACATTTTCGAAAAGCTGCTGTATTTGACGCAGCGCCGGAACATTGTCTCGGTATTCGTCCACGGACGACAAGTGAAATAATAAAATCGAAAAGAGCTATCCCAGATGTCACCTTTGGAAAGGTATTAACGCCGTTTCATTCGCTTCAGGCGGACGCTTTCCGCGGGCACGGCTTCAGCCGCTTCCTTCGCTGCGCTCAGTCCAGGGTCTTCAGCTCGTGCTGATTCCGCTGGAAGCGAATTGTGCAAAAGTACTTTTGCACGATTCGTTTGCGACGAAGCTAGCGCAGCGATGCAGGAGCACAATGGTTGCCCTCGCCGCCTTCCGCTCATTTCACTGGTTATCGTGCTATAGTTTGGCTATTTCTATGCAGAACAAAAGCGGCAGCATGCCGCTTTCACCCAATTTCATTTATGCCACGGATAAAAGCAGTCACATCTTCGCTTGAATACGGACGAACCCTTCACCAAGCGAGGCGCGTCCAGAGGCTAGGCGAAACAGGAAGATGAGCGGGTTGTGCTCAGCTTCCTGCGGGAGCCAAAGAGGGGGCCAAAAGATTTGGGCCCCTCTATTGCGACGAGCTTGCGCAGGAGCAATCGTCTTTGCCTTTCCCAAAGCGTCCGAGCGACTTTTCCAACCGGCAAACAACAGTTTTAAATAAAATGCGCATGTAAAAAATGAAAGGGCGATCCCGAAAGTCAGCAAAAATTGACTTTCGGGATCGCCCTCTTTATTGTCTATTCTTTCTCCGTCACGAACGTAATCACGGCAAACAACAAGAACGCGAACAGCAATAACGAACCGCCGGCGATGAATAAAATCGTCACCAAGGTATCGTTCCAGTTGAACGGATTCAAGTTGTAAATCCACATGCCGGCACTTAAGCCGAAGGCGCCAAGCATAGCGAGCACACTGTGGATGGCGACCAGTTTTTTATACTTGATGGTATAAACCCGGTAAAAAATGCCCCAGGCAAAAACCGACAGCCAGCCGACGACCAGGATATGGGCGTGGACGGGGCGCAGGGAATAGTCCATTTCGCCGGCCATTTGAGAACCGAGGAATGTACCGATCAAGCCGAAAATGGCCGAGAATTGAATCAAACGCAAACTCCAAACTTTTTCCATTAAATAAATCCTCCAATTTCTTATCGTATTGCTTCCGGCACCGGGAAAGTGATGGTGAATTCACTTCCTGTGCCAACTTGGCTGTCGACCCGGATTTCTCCTTGGTGCAGCGACACAATCTGCTGAACGATGGACAGGCCAAGTCCGGTGCCGTCTGTTTTGCGGGCGGCATCGACCCGGTAAAAGCGGTCGAATAATTGCGGGATGGCATCTTCCGCGATGCCAATGCCGCTGTCTTTAAACATAACAGCAACTCCTCCACCAGAAGCACTCAAACCGATTTCAATGCTGCCTCCAGGTTTATTATACTTGATGGCGTTCGTCAGCAGGTTGTCCCAGACATTTTCGAGCAGTTCCGGATCGCCGCGGAAAACGGCCGGCGACAGCTTATAGGAAATGTCGATGTCTTCCTCTTCCAGCCGCCAGCGGTATTTCCGGACGACGCTTTTCAAGCTTTCATCGAGCCGGAACTCGGCCGTTTTCATCGGATACGCACCTTGGTCGAGCGACGTCAATAGAAGCAATTGGCGCGTCAGACTCGACAGCCGCTTCGCTTCCTGGTCGATGATCGACGTATAGGCCAGGCGGTCGCTGTCCGGCAAATCCGGCGATTTCAATAAATCGGCGTAGCCCTGGATGTTCATCAGCGGCGACTGGAAGTCATGCGACACGTTGCTGATGAACGATTTCCGCGCCAAGTCGTTGTGCTGCAGCTGGATCTGCATCAAGTTGAAGCTTTCCGACAGCTGGCCGATTTCGTCATTGCGCTTGATTTCGAGCGGATAGCTGTAGTTTTCACGGGCGATGTATTGGGTCGCTTCCGTCAGCTGGACAATCGGACGCGTCAGTTGGCGGGCCATCCACACCATGCCGAGAATGCTGACGACTCCGATTGCCCCGACAAAGCCGATCAACACGGAATGGATATCCGTCGCCAACAGCTTGGTATCCGGCCGGATAAACAGCCCGTACCGCTCATCGTCATACGTGAACGGCACGCCGACCGTATTGTGCAGCTTATTGGTAAAATGGGCAATCATGAAAATCTGGTTCGAAAAATCATCCAGGCCCGTATACCGTTCGCCGTCACTTATGGCGCGCTGCGCTTTTTCAGGCAGCGTGGTGTCTTCAAACGCTTTGCCGTAAAACTTTTTCCGGCCATTGCTGTCGACTACCGCAATCTGATAGCCGAGATTGGCGACAGCTTCCAAGTAATGGTCGAAGTTGTTGTCGGAATGGGGAACCATGTTCAGCGTTGCGGTGACTTCCTCGGCAATGCCAATATTCTGTTCGATGGTATCTTCTTTCGTAACGCTCAGGTAGAAGACATTGGCCAGCGTAAAGCCGATCAAAATGGAAAGCGCTAAAATGAACAGCGTGGCAACGATAAACTGCCGGTACAAGGTTTTCATTTAGGCGCCTCAAGTTTATAGCCGATGCCGCGCAGCGTATGGATTTCAACATTCGCGCCGTAGCGTTTCAGGCGGTCGCGAATGCGGTTGATATGGGTATTCAGCGTCATTTCGCTGCTTTGGTTGTCTTCGCCCCAGACATGCTCCAGCAGCAAAGAGCGGGGCGTCGCCATATTCGCCCGCGATGCCAACAGCGACAGCAATTCAAATTCCTTTAGCGGCAAGATCAAGGTTTCATTGTTGATCGCCACTTCGAAATTCCGGCGGTTGATCGACAAATTGCCGGCGTGCAGGATTTCCTGGATCGAACGCTCGAAACGCCGCAGCACCACCGCCACCCGGAATAAGAGTTCCTTCGGCTCGAACGGCTTGACCATATAATCTTCCGTTCCCGACAAAAAGCCTTTTTCCTTGTCTTCCAGCTGGCCTTTCGCGGTCAGCAGAATCACCGGGACGTCGAGGTCCTGCGTCAGGAGGCGGGTCAGTTCAAAGCCGTCCATGCCGGGCATCATGACATCGACAATCGCCAGATCAACGGTTTCTTCTTCAAGCAGCATCAGCGCCTGTTCCGCGTCACTGGCTTTGAACACGGTATAGCCTTCTCGGCCAAGGTGGATGGCCACGAGCTGCTGAATATAGAAATCGTCATCTACGACGAGTATTTTCATGCGAATTCCTCCCCCTCACTTGGAAAGCCCGGCACATCAGAGGCCGGGCTTTCAGCTACCTTTATCCCGCTTTAACGCTCAGTAATATTTCCGCTTATTCAAGCGGGAAATCCACTGACCGTAAAAGCCCGATTGGATCAACTAACAATCAGTGGGGATAAAGAACCCCACTGATTGTAGTTTCTCTTTATTATGCCGGGTTTCTTAATCTTTTTCAAAAAACAAAATCAGCGCCGGCAGCAGCATGCCGCGTACCAGGAACGTATCGATCAAAATGCCGATCGACACCATAAAGCCGAAGATGAATAAATCGGCGATCGGCATGGTGGTGAGTGCCGCAAACGTCGCTGCCAGGATGATGCCGGCAGAAGAAATCACGCCGCCGGTATGGCTGATGGCAATTTCGAGCGCGTCTTTCACTTTCCGCGAACGCCGTTCTTCCATAAAGCGCGAAATCAGGATGATGTTGTAGTCGATGCCAAGCGCCACCAGGAACACGAACGCATAGACCGGCACCCGCGTACTGATCGCTTCAAAGCCGAATAGCACATCAATGAGGAAAATCCCGAGGCCAAGCGCCGAAAGGTAAGAGAATAAAATCGTCGCCATCATGTAAATCGGCATTTTCCATGAACGCGTCAATGCGAACAGCAGCACGAGAATCAATAACGTTTCCAGTATCACAATCTTGTAGATGTCCTGGTTGTTGACGTCGCGTTCATCGACGAGTTTCGGCGTGATGCCGCCAAAATGCGTTTCGCCGTCAATCGCTGCTTGTTCAAGCAACGCTCCGCTGTCATCCCGCAATTGCTTCACGAAATCCAGGGCTTCGGTGGAATACGGATTGATCGACAACGCCAAGTTAAATTCCAAAGCCTGGCCGTCATCAGTCCGGTTGGACAAACGGGCAGAAGCGATTTCATCATAAGAAGTAAGCTGTTCAGACAGATCGGCCGCCGCTTGTTCGGCAATCGGCTCATTGCTGACGACCAATAGGGAAGAAGGGGCGATGTCGCCTTTTTCGAATTTCTCTTCGACGATTTCATAGCCGACGCGCGACGGCATATCGTCCGGGAAAGATTTCACTGTATCAAATTCAAAGTCGAGGTTCAGCACGTTCAGCGCCGACACGAGCATCAAGATGGCTACCAATCCGCCGGATAGAAGCGGCTTGTTGACGACAAATTTTGCCACCGGTCCCCAGATGCCGTGTTTCACATTTTCCGCATCGCCGTATTTCGGCACTTTCGGCCAGAATGCTTTGCGGCCGAATAACGTGAACAGTGCCGGAATCAGCGTGATCGATGCAATCATGATGACGAACACCGCCATGCCGAACGTCGGCGCGAAGTTCGCGTAGTCACGGAAATCCGCAAAGAACAGCACGAGCATCGCCGCCAGCACCGTACCGCCGGCAAAGAATACCGGTTCGCCGGTCGCGCGCATGGCATATTTCATCGCTTCGTATTTGCTCTCAAAATGGTTCAGTTCCTCGCGGTAGCGGGAGAACACGAACAGCGAGTAATCGATGACTGCTGCGAACAATAAAATACTCATGATCGATGTCGTCTGGCTGGTCAGCTCCAAGCCGCCGGCACCCATAAAGGCGAGAGCCTGGTTGACCACTTGATAGACGATGCCGGTCGCAAGCAGCGGGATGATTGCGAGCAGCGGTGAGCGGTAAATGACAATCAGCAGCACTAGGATAATCAAGACGGTCGCAATCAATAAGACAAAGTCCGCTTGTTCGAACAGCTTCACGGTGTCACCGGCAATTCCGGCAGGTCCCGTGATGTAGAACTGCATACTGTCAAAATCGGCGGCGATATCGCGGCCGATTTCGGAAGCTTCGTCGTTAATCTCGGCGAAGTCAGCGCTGCCAAGACCTGCTTCCAAAGTCATCGGCACGATCATCGTCGTTTTGTCTTCGGAATAGAAGCCTTGAAGGGCGGGCGGCGGCAATTGGCTGATGTCGACGATCGAGTCGACGCCTTCAATATCGGCTGCCGCAATGCCGGCCATGATTTCCTGGACTTCTGCCAGCTTCACCTCACCTTCATCGTTATGGAAGACGAGGATGCCGGGCGTCCCTTGGTCGTCCGGGAAATACTCTTTTAGTTTCTGGTCCGCGATGATCGACTGGGCGTCATCGGGAAGCGACTGGAAGTTGGCCACTTTGTAATCGTTCAGTGTCGGCCCGAATGTCAGACCAATCGCCAGGACGATCCAGGCGATGATGGTGATCCACATGCCGCGTTTTGTGGAGACCCAGTCAGTGAGCGGGTTCAGTAGTTTGTTCATGTATGCCACTCCTCATTCGAATTTAAGTATCGTAACCACATCATCATAGCGGACGAATATAAATTGAATATCAATTTTTAATGGCGGGGAGTTGAACAATATTCAGGATTTGGGGTAGCCGAAGAATTCGCTTCAGGTGGACGCTTTCCGCGGGCTTGCGCGAAGTGATGCAGGAGCACAATGTTTGCCCTCGCCACCTTCCGCTTTTTCTTCTAATTTTATTCTCAAATGATGGGAATTCAGTATGTTGGTATCATTAAATTTTATTATATATCAGAATATTCAGAAGTGTTATAATGCAGAGTAAGTAGAATATGTCATGTGGAGAAAAGTGCGTTCAAATGAAGGGAGAGAGTTGGATGGAGCTAGAGAAAGTGTTGTTTGTGGTGCTGGACGAGTATGCGGATTGGGAAGCGGCATCACTCGCTGCGGCGTTGAATGAGAAGCCGGAGCAGAGCGAGCAGAAGTATGAAGTGAAGACGGTGTCGCTCAGCAAGGATCCGGTGAGTTCGATTGGCGGTTTCCGGGTGGTGGCGGATTATACGGTGGATGAAGTGGGCGATGATTTTGCGGGACTGGTGCTGATCGGCGGAAATTCGTGGCGGAAAGAAGAAAGCAAAGCGGTTCAGCAGCTGGTGCAAAAAGCGCTGGATGGCAATAAAGTCCTCGGTGCAATTTGCGATGCCACGGTCTTTCTTGGGATGAACGGCGTCTTGAATCATATCCGGCATACAAGCAATCATTTGCCTGAACTGCAGGACGTGGCGGGAGAGAATTATACGAATGAAGCGCGCTACGTGGAGCAGCAGGCAGTGCGCGATGGCAATATCATCACCGCCAACGGTTCTGCGTATCTGGAATTCGGAAAAGAAGTGATGACGGCACTCGAGTCGGCGCCTCAGCCGGAGATTGATGAGTGGTACGAATTTTTCAAGAGCGGGTATTATGAGTTTATCAAAAACCGATGACGTGATGGCTGGATCACAGCAAGCCGTTCAGTTTCAGAACAAGCAATCGCACCTCAATTCGTCCGGTTTTCAAAAATCAAACATTGCGAATCGGGGTGCTTTTTTATGTATATCTCTTAACTAAGTAATTTTGCTGCAAACTGTCTTCAATTCAACTGTAAAAGTTCATCATTTACAGGAGGTGGTTGATGGATGAAAAAATCTTTCTTTTCGATAGCGGGCGGTTTAATTGCAGGACTGATTTTAGCGTTTATCTTTTTTGATTATCAAACGATCACCAACGAGCATATCGGGTTAGGCGGAGTTGACCGCATGGTAAAAGACATGGATTTTGAATTTGTTTTTAATGCTTCGTTACTGGTGATCGGAATGTCCATTTTCATTTATCTGATTTGGAGTTGGGTAGATCGAAAGAAAGAGGAGAAGTTTTTAAAGGACTATATTAATAGCAGAAAGCGAAACAATTAAAATGACTGTGAAAGCATCTTCAAATCGGATGCTTTTTTTCTTGGATTTATTTGAACCCTTTAATTGATTGACAATTCTATTTATTTAAACTAGAATATGAGCATATACTAATATATGCATATAGCAGAATGGAAATAGAGAATCAGGAAACGAGGCGGAACCAATGGAACAACATAAAGAAAATGTAGCGCTAAAAACCAGCAACGATTTGGACGAGGAAACTTTATTTGTCGTATCGCAGACGTTCAAGGCATTGGGTGATCCGACGAGAATCCGAATCCTTAATTTGCTGTTTGAAGGGGAATATGCCGTCAATGATATTGCCGAGACGCTGCAGCTGAAACAGTCCACGGTATCGCATCAGCTCCGGTTCCTGAAAAATCTGCGCTTGGTGAAATTCCGGAGAGAAGGCACGACTTTGTTTTATTCCCATGATGATGATCATGTGATGAGTGTGCTGAAACTGGCCATCGAACACGCCTGCCACAATTGATCCAGCAGATGATTGAAGACAGTTAGGAGGTTTTTCAAGTGGGGCACGATCATGGACATGACCACACGCATGGGGCCAATAAAAAGGTCTTGATCATCAGTTTTGCCATCATCACGACTTATATGGTGATTGAAGCAATCGGGGGATGGTTGACGAATAGCTTAGCGCTATTGGCGGATGCCGGGCATATGCTGAGTGATTCCATTTCGATGGGCGTCGCGATATTGGCGTTTACGTTAGGCGAAAGAGTGGCCGACTACAGCAAGACGTATGGCTACAAACGGTTTGAAATACTGGCGGCGGTTTTCAACGGCGTGACGCTTGTGGGGATTTCCGTTTACATTTTCTACGAAGCGTATCACCGGTTTGCGAATCCGCCTGAAGTTGCGTCTACCGGCATGCTGATCATCGCGGCGATCGGTTTACTTGTCAATGTCCTGGTCGCGTGGCTGCTGATGCGCGGAGGCGATACGAAGGAAAACTTGAATGTGCGGGCAGCGTTTCTCCACGTGCTCGGCGATCTGCTCGGTTCAGTCGGAGCGGTTGCAGCGGCATTGCTCATCATGTTTTTCAATTGGGGCTGGGCCGATCCCTTGGCAAGCGTCATTGTGGCCGTCCTGATTCTGTTCAGCGGCTGGCGTGTCACGAAAGACGCTGTTCATATCTTAATGGAAGGCACACCGAAAAATATGGATTTGGACGACATCATCGATACAATGGAAAACGTGGAAGGCATTGAAAGCATCCACGATTTGCATGTCTGGTGCATCACGAGCGGCCAGAATGCGCTTTCCTGCCATGCCGTCGTCGATGGCAATCTGTCTGTCGGGGCCAGCCAGGAAATTTTGCGGAATGTCGAGCATGAACTTGGGCATAAAGGGATTGGGCATGTCACCATCCAGATGGAAAATAACGACCATCCGCATGAAAATGATCTGCTGTGCCAAAATGACGGAGAGTCAGTAGGTCACCGGCATGAGCATTGAAAAACGCTTGGACAAACTTTGTCCAGGCGTTTTTGCCGTTCAGTATTCTTAATGAGGAAACCGTTGCGCAAAATGTTTATCAAAGGAGCTATAGTTTCCGCAAAAAGGGTATACCAAATTAATTGCTAAGAAGATTTTCCAAAGGGGAGATTGCCATGTTCATCACAAGCTTGCTGGTCATTATCGGATTCATGACTGTGCATATTTTTACGGATGCCATTAAGTACTTGGAGAAGCGAATGACCAACCGGCTGGTCTCAATGGTTTCCGGCGGTTCAATCGCTTACGTTTTTTTGCATCTTGTGCCTGAACTGACACATCATCAGGAAGTCGCCCATGAAGCGCGTTTACTTCCTTGGCTTGAAAATGTAGACTACGTGACTTATGTAGCGGCATTGCTTGGCATCGCCGTGTTTTATGGCATCAATCAAATGAGCGAAAAATCCGAGCGGGAAAACAGACGTATGAGGAATTTGACGCGGCCATCCAAACGGGTCTTCGTCCTTGAAATCAGTGCCTTTGCGTTGTATAACGGATTGATCGGTTATTTGCTCCAAGAACTGAGCGGCGACAGCATTGGTGCTTATGTCGTTTACTTCCTAGTTTTTTCTTTCCATTTCATCGCCAATAACCGGATTCTCCAGTTGACGCATGAAGACCTTTATACACGGGCGGGCCGATGGATTTTGGCGGTTTCGGTTCTTATCGGATGGATTTTGTACGAAGTGACGCATGCAAGCCCCTTAACCTTGGCGTTTCTGTCTTCTTTCCTGACAGGCGGCGTTGTCTTGAACATCCTAAATGACGAACTGCCGGAAGAAAGGGAAAGCAGTTTTCCTATGTTTCTCATGGGCATGCTCTTTATCGCCGTCCTGCTCCAAATTATTATTGGATGAAAACCTGCACAAGTAAATCAACGCAAAGCCTCTCGTGCCAAATGCTCAACTTCTTTTTTCACATAGAAATCATATTGCAAATTGTTAATTTTTGAACTCCTGACCAATGGCATGGCGCCACGTTCAGCACCGCCAAAAAACGCGTTCAAGCCATCGATATTCGACTTCCGCATAACGTCATAGGAAATGCCGTGCTCGCTGAGTTTAACATCGAGCATGAACTCGAACATAAAGGAATTGGACATGTCACCAACCAGATGGAAAACAAAGAACATCCGCATGAAAATGAACTGCTGTGCCAGAATGACGGCGAGTCATAAAAGCAGCAAGTGTCTGACACTGGGGCAGGTGTTAAAGGAATATGAAGAAGTGAGCGGTTCCGGATGGCTTCGGAATCGTTTTTTTATTATGGGCTTTTATAATGCCGAGAAGTTATGGGTGAAAGTTCATTGAATTTTATTGAAAACGTTAAATGAAAGTTCTAAATTTTTCACGTTTTCTTTCAAATCCGTTGACAACTTTTTGGAATAAGGTTAAGCTCATTTTTGTATATTGTTAACTGTTAACAATTCAGAATATTTTATCCGGTAAAGGGGATTACTGAATGGGGATTGAAAAACGCGGCATAAGCGACCAGGTCCTTAGGCATTTGCGCAGGAAAATCATGCTGAATGAAATCCAGGAAGGAGGGTATTTGCGGGAAACGGAGCTTTCAATTGAATTGAATGTCAGTAGAGGCCCTATTCGGGAAGCGCTGGCAAAATTGGAGGCAGAAAACCTGGTGAAGAAAAATTCGAACGGCCGGACTGTGGTTAAAAAATTCGGCTTGAAGGATATTGCCAATCTGTACGACAGCAGAATTTTACTGGAGAGCCATGCGCTTACTCAAATTGAGAAAGACGTGCTGGAGAATAAGAAAGACTTGCTGTACCGGTATGTTGATCAGATGCAGGAATCGTACGAACGGAGATCCAGAAACGTGGATTCCGATTTGGCGTTTCACGGTTTGCTGGTCCATATGACGAAAAATAATACCTTGATCCAGCTTTGGACTTCTTTAAGCGGGATGCTCGAAACACTTATTGAAATCACCAATGAGTATACAGAGCCGCAGCAGCAAGAGATCATTCACGACCACATCCTACTGGCGGATGCGCTTGTTGCTGGAGACGTTGAAAAAGCGCAGGAATTGCTCACCATCCATTTGAAAGAAGCATCGGAATACTTTTGTGACGCAGTACAAAAACTAAGCACTGGAGGAATAAAACATGCCTGAAAAAGTGAAATGCGCCATTATCGGTTCAGGGAATATTGGAATCGATCTCATGTATAAATTATTGCGGAGCGACATGCTGGAACCGACTGTCATGGTGGGAATCGATCCGGATTCAAAAGGATTGCAGCTGGCAAAAGAACATGGAATGGTGCCGATCTACAACAGCATCGAAGGTTTTATAGAGCAGCATGAACTTGCGGATATTGTATTTGAAGCCACTTCCGCAAAAGCCCATGCCTATAATGCACCAATATTGAAGAAGCTGGGGAAAAAAGCGATTGATCTGACACCGGCTGCAGTGGGTCCTTTCCTGGTTCCTTCTGTGAATTTGAATGAGGAAGATATTCAACAGCTGGACAATGTGAATATGGTAACTTGCGGCGGCCAGGCGACTGTGCCGATTGTCAAAGCCATTTCCGATGTCGTCAAGGTTACATATGCAGAAATCGTCGCTTCCATTTCCAGCAAAAGTGCCGGACCCGGAACACGCCAGAATATTGATGAGTTTACGGAAACAACTGCAAAAGCATTGAAAGAAGTCGGTGGCGCCAGTGATGCGAAAGCAATCATCATCTTGAACCCGGCAGATCCGCCGATTTTGATGCGCAACACCATCCATGCGCAGGTAGCGGAGTGTTCTCCGGAAATCGAAGAGCAGATTATCGCTTCGTTGAACAAAACAGTGGAAAACGTTCAAAAGTACGTAAAAGGATATCGGTTCAAAGCGGATCCGGTGATTAAAAACAATATTGTCACGGTTTCTGTAGAGGTGGAAGGAAATGGCGATTATTTGCCGGTATATGCAGGGAATCTGGACATCATCACTTCAGCGGCTGTAAAAACAGGCGAAGTCATGGCCAAATACATAATGGCGGAAGGAGCAGCAAAATGACAAACGAAAAAAAAATCATCTTCAATGACGTTACGCTGCGCGACGGCATGCATGCAATTTCCCATCAATACACGGTGGAACAGATAGCGGAACTGACAAGGCTGATTGATGAATCGGGAGCCGATATTATTGAAGCCACCCATGGCGACGGGCTTGGCGGCAGTTCCATCCAATACGGTTTTTCAAAAGAAACTGAAAAAGACATCATTACAACAGCAGTCGAAAATGCGACAAACGCAAAAGTCGGTGTGCTGTTGATTCCAGGGATCGGCACGATCCACCATTTGAACAATGCCGCAGAATGGGGGGCCCAAGTGGTTCGTGTGGCGACGCATTGTACAGAAGCGGATGTTTCCGAACAGCATATTAAAGCGGCTCTTAGTCTAGGGCTGGATACCGTCGGCTTCCTGATGATGTCCCACCGGGCAGAGCCTGAAGTCTTGCTGGAAGAAGCGAAGAAGATGGAATCGTACGGCGCAAGCACCATTTATGTGGTGGATTCTGCGGGAGCATTGACGATGGATGACACGAGAAGAAGAGTCGCATTGTTCAAAGAGAACTTAAGTGCCGATATCGGCTTCCATGGCCATAATAACCTCTCTCTTGCAGTCGCGAACTCACTTGTCGCTTTAGAAGAAGGGGCCAGCCGGATCGATACAAGTCTTGCCGGAATGGGCGCAGGCGCTGGAAACACGGCAACGGAACAGCTTGTAGCGGTGATGAACAAACTTGGCTTGCCGCATTCGGTTGATTTATACCAAGCAATGGACATTGCAGAGAATGTAGTGAAGCCGCTTATGAAGCGGCCGGTACAAATCGATAACCTCAGCTTGACACTTGGTTATACAGGCGTCTATTCCAGCTTCCTGCTGTTTGCTGAAAGAGCCGGAAAAGAATTCGGTGTAGATCCCCGTGATATTCTGATCAAACTTAGTGAAATGGGCGCCGTAGGGGGCCAGGAAGATTGGATTACGGGTGTAGCACAAGAACTTGCTAAAGCACAGGCTTGACAACAAGGAAAAAGGAAGTTTTTTTCGAATGGCTGGGGAGCACTCCTTCGCTATCGGGAAAGGGCTTCCTTTTCTTCTATTTAAAACCAGGCGGATTCATGTATAATTGTGAGAATGCGCTTACATTAGGGAGACGCTGCAACTCATATAGCATAGCTTGTGGCATATGCTCTTAAAATAGCTGGGGTGAGGTGTGTCGGGATGGGAATCAAGGTATCTGAGGAAAGCATCAACGAAAAACTGGCGATAAATGAACGGCCAATTGTCCTTTCTTCTTCTTCCTTCGGGATTTTAAGGAAACAGCTCGTCAGAAATATAGGGATGGAAAGAATAGGGAGCTTTTTGTTTCATTTTGGATGGGAAATGGGCATCAAAGATGCAGAAAAAGCGAAGGATGAAGGATTGTCGTTAGAGGAACTGATCAAGAAAGGGCCTCTTCTGCATATTGAAAGCGGCCACATTAGAGGAATCGTCCATGACTGTGATGTGAAACACGACGAGTCGGGGAATGTTCTATCGGTTTTCGGCAGAGGGGTATGGAAAGATTCCTATGAGGCAATCGAACACAAAAAGATGCTGGGCATCTCCAAGAAACCCGTCTGCCACACATTGATTGGGTACTCCAGCGGATTTATGTCCACTGCATTCGGGGAACCGCTTCTCGCAAAAGAAGTTACCTGCATAGGAGCAGGTGATGCGGAATGCCGCTGGATAGTCCGTACAGAAAAGGAGTGGGCGGAAGAAGCGCAGACGGATCTGCCGATGTACAACGAAACCTCTATTGTTGAAGAGCTGGAATATACGTACGATCAATTGCTTGAACAAAAGAATATTATCACCCGTTTAGCGGATTTTCAGCAGAAATTGACCGAAGAAGTGCTAAATGGCAATACAATGCAGGAAATAGCGAATATCGTCTACGAGATTGGCCGAATTCCGGTTGTGATTGTAGGCCTTGATTTCCGGACGGCAATCTATTCAGGATTATCTGAACGAGAACACGAAGAGCTCAAGCTGGATTTGGAGCAGCATCTTGAGAAACAGGAAATGCATTACTTGAAGTCCGACAGAGGAAATCAACTCCCCTCTATCAAGAACAAAGTGATCAAGACCGCTGTTCAAGAGCGGCTGGTTACGCCCGTTCTGGTACAGAAAGAAGTGCTCGGTTATTGTTCATTTGTGTATAGAGGGGACACGGAACCTCATGCGGAAGATCATTTATTCCTGAACCGGTGCGCAAATGCAGCTTCCATCATTCTCTTGAATGAAAAAACCAAATTTGAATCTTTCGAAAGAATGAAAGGGAACTTTCTTGAGCACATTTTGACTGGCAAATTTGATGCCGGTGAAATCATCAGAAGAGGGCAATATACGAATGTCGATCTGGAAGAGCCTTATCACATTACGGTGGTCAATTATGAGGGGCCGGAAACCTCGCTGGAGGAATCGTTCATTTTTCAGGAACAGCTTCTCGAAACCGCTTTCCGCTACTTCCATGATAATGGGCAAAATATATTGGTGGGGAATCATGACGGCTCTTTGGCGCTGCTCATTACGGAAGAAAAGACCAAAAGAACTTCGATTAGTGTGGAAATCGAGAAATTCCATGAATTCATAAAGCAGAAATATCCACAAGCCATTTTCAGGTTCGGCATAAGCAATACAGGGAGAGCCATGGAAAATGCCCCGAATCACTGGGAAGAAGCAAAGATCGCTTTACGGTTCGCCCTGAAAAAAGAAATTGTCCTGTTCCAGTCTCTCGGTATTATAGGGGTTCTGATCAACACACAAAATACAGAAGCCATTAAAATGATTGCACGCCAGGAATTAGGAGTCATGTACGATACTAAAGACCCCAAAAAAGCGGAGCAATTGAAAACACTTTATATTTTTCTCATGAACGCCGGAAAACTTGAGCAGACGATGAACGACTTGGCACTGTCCATGAGCGGGCTAAGGCACAGGATTGACAAGATCGAAAACCTTCTTGGAAAAAACTTGCGGGATCCGAACGAAGGATATCAGCTTCTGATGATTTTAAAATGCCTTATTGCTTTAGGCGAATTGACCATAGAATAGCAGATAAACAGGCAGGCCATCCTTTTAGGATGGCCTGTTCTTTTGTTTTAAAGCGAGTAAATGAACTTCACCCAATCTGCCAAGGGACAAAAGTTGCTGGTGTAATTGAATAAACATAGACAAGATTTGCTCTAGTTTAAATAATCTGATTAATTTAGACTTAGAAACAAGTTATGAAAACGCTAACAAAAAAGTTTTCACAACATTTCTAGAGGCCGGTTTTCAGGGATCATCAGAAGTTAAACACAGATTAAGGAAGGAGCGGTCATATGAGTACCCAAATCTTGAAACAAGAAAGTCCAGTTCTGGAGGAGTTGCTGCTAGGTGCAGAACAAATCGGGAAGTTGGCCGAACAAGAAGCACAACAAGCCGAAGAAAACTCGAGCGTTTCGGATAATGTCGTTAATTTGATGAAAGAAACGGAAATTTCACGGATAATGCTCCCGAAAGAATATGGCGGTCCTCAAGTCAGCATAAAAGAATTCGCCGCCATTGTCCGAAAGGTAGCGAATTACAATATTTCAGCAGCATGGTTAACTTACCTTTACCCGCTCCATAATATGCTGCCGGCTTATCTTCCAAAGGCAGGCAGAGATGAAATCATCAACAGCGAAGGATTGATCAGCGATATATTCGCAGCTATGGGAACAGCAGTAAAAGATGGCGATGGCTATCGGATCAGTGGGAAATGGAACTTTGTCAGTGGAATCCTGCACAGTGAATGGGTTGGAGTTGGCGTGAAAATCCAATTTCCCGATAAGGAAAAACCTGAAGTTTGCCTGCCGATTCTTAAAACATCTGAAGTGGAAATTGTAGAAAACTGGGACACGTTCGGCCTTCGCGGCAGTGGGAGCAACCAAGTTATTGCAGAAAATGTTTATGTGCCGATGGAACGGATCCTTCGTCCCGATCCTGCAGAAGCTACGAGAAAGCCTCCCGAAGAAGATTACGACAAAGACTATCCATTTTACGGTGTGCCATTCTATCCAACTTTCTATGTAGGCTTTCCAAGTATAGCGATCGGTGGTGCTGAACGGGTAATTGCAGAATTTAAACAAATGACTGAAAAACGGATCCGCTTGATGGATGGCGTCAGAGAAAGTGAATCCCCGAGAAGCCAGCGAGTGTTGGCTGAAATCACGACAGAATTCCACACAGCCGAGGCATTGATGGATAAATACATCGACTTGCTGGTGGACTATGAAAAAAATGGTGCCACAACTCCAAACTCGGAATTCTTTGCCTTACGGACGAAAATCATTAAAATCTGTACAGAAATAGCCTTAAGAGCCTTACTGACATTAGGCGGTGGAGCACTTTACAAAAACGGCCCGATTGAATTGTTCATTAGGGACATTTTGTCCGTGGCGACGCATAAAACTTCCTTATACGAAGATTCAGTAGCAGCTTACGGTCAGGATCTATTCGGCTTTGAAAGCGGCGTCAGAGGATAAGTTCACCAAACAGGCAATAAGGAACGAAAAATCAGTGATGTTAAAGCAAACCAGAGGAGGAATACACAATGGACGATATGAAGTTCAGAAAGGCAATGGGAAAATTTGCGACAGGCGTAACGGTCATCGCCACGGAAAATCAGGAAGGCGTGCATGGCATGACAGCAAATGCTTTTATGTCGGTTTCGCTTGATCCGAAGCTCGTTGTGATTTCAATAAAAGAAAACGCGAAAATCCTTGAAAAAATCAGAGAAAGCCAAAAGTATTCGGTCAATATTCTGGCAGCTGACCAGGAAGAACTTTCCATGATTTTTGCCGGCCAACTGAAAGAACATAGCGAAGTCGTTTTTGGCTACTTGGATAACCAGCCGGTCATTCCAGGTGCTCTGGCACAAGTGGTTTGTGAAGTTTCACATGAACATATTGAAGGCGACCACAGTTTGTTCATCGGCAAAGTGACAGATATCCATCTGGAAGACGAAGCAGAACCGCTTGTCTTCTATTCCGGCTACCGGACATTGACTGAAAAACAGCCTGCCCCTCTGTAAATGTGTGAAAGGAGACTGAGGCTACATGAAAACGATTTACCTGAACAAAGAAAATTTGTCTGGCTGGCAGAAAAGAGCAAGTTCGAATGTTATGGCACTCGGGTATTTTGATGGCCTTCATCGCGGACATTGCAAAGTGATTGAGACAGCTCGCTCGATAGCCGAAGAAAAAGGGTTGCCTTTGACGGTCATGAGCTTTTTCCCGCATCCCAAGACGGTTTTATCAAATGGAAAAGAGCAGGTCCATTATTTGATGCCGCTTTCTGAAAAAGAAGAAAGACTTCGGAAGCTGGGGGTCGATACATTTTTGATCGTTGAATTTGACAAAGAATTCGCGGGCTTGCTGCCTGAACAATTCGTCGGCAAATATTTGATTGATTTAGAGGTCGTACATGCAGTCGCAGGATTCGATTTTTCATATGGCTCCAAAGGCGCCGGCAATATGGACCGCTTAAAAAGCGATTCAGCTGGAAGAGTCGAAACGACAAAAGTGGCCAAAGTCACTTACCGCAATGAAAAAATTGGCTCGACCTGTATCCGGGAAAAGCTCTTCTGCGGCAATGTAGAGGAACTCCCGCATCTGCTGGGCCAAGCTTATGAAGTGAAATGCCAGTGGAACGGGACTTGTCTTGAAACCGATCCCGATTACCTGCTGCCTGCGCCCGGAAGATATGCAGTCACGCTGAAAAATGAATGGGGCTCGGCCTTTGCCGAACTGAGCGTCATGGAACAGGCAGGCGGGCTGTCCTTGTCCTGCGGCAACTTGCTAAAAGACTTTGTGGAAGGTCCGCTCACGGTTACCTGGCATAACCGGATTGTGGAAAATGCAGCGGTGAATGTTTGAACCGGTCTATTGATTGGGCGAAACAATAAAAAACACTAATTCAGGAGTGATAAAGATGATTTTGCGCTTAGGGCAAGTAGAACTTTTTGTAACCAATTTAGACAAATCCAAAGAATTTTATGTAGATGTACTCGGATTTACCGAAGTGGAAAGAACAGAAACGAATTTATACTTAAGAGCTGCAGATGAATTCGATAAATATTCCTTGATTTTGACAGAAAAAGAGACGGCAGCATTGGGCAGTTTCAGCTTAAGAGTTTCAAGCCCGGAATATTTGGAAGTGCTGCAAAAGAAGCACGAAGAAATGGGCATCGAAACGCAATACTTGCCGAAAGGCACGCATCCTGGCCAAGGCCCTGTATTGAGAGTGGCAGAGCCGAACGGCCATCCGGTAGAGTTTTACCATTCAATGGAACAAATTGAAGTCGGCGGTCAGAATGGCGGTGTAGATGCACTTCCGATGCGGAAATCACATCTTCAGAACGGAATTCCGCCAATTTGCATCGATCATATGAATTTGCGCGTCAAAGACGTCGATAAAGCCTTGGAATATTGGCAAGCAATCGGTTTCAGCATTTCTGAATACGTCCAGGACGGGGAAGAAACTTTTGCGGCATGGACAAGAGCCAAAACTTCCACACACGATGTGGCACTTGTGAAACAGGAAGAAGCGGCGCTTCATCATTTTGCATATATCGTAGACGGCGTTGCAGGCGTAATCAGAACTGCTGATTTATTGGCGGATGCGGGCTATAGAGACAATATCGATTACGGACCGGGCAGACACGGGGCAACAAACGCCTTCTTCTTATATATTACAGATCCAGACGGCCATCGCCTTGAAATCTATTCCGGCGACTACAACCGGGATACCGACCTTCCGCCAATCGGCTGGACAAAAGAACAATACGATAAAAAAGGGCGCTTATGGTGGGGACCAAGTGTACCGGATAGCTTCTTCAAAACCACACCGGTCAATAAAGAATGGCTCAAGACACCTGTTCAAAAATAAGCAACGCTAAACGAGAAAGGGAGAGATTAAATGTCAATGTGGACTGATTTACAAGATGTGGAATATAGCCTTTACTATTTAGATGCGGGCGGCATCAAAACAAGGGTTTTAGAAGCCGGCACAGGTGAACCGTTAATTCTGCTTCACGGGACAGGTGGACATATTGAAGCGTACGCGAGGAATATCAAAGGGTTGAGCGAGAAATTCCGGGTGATCTGCATCGATATGCTGGGACATGGCTACACAGATAAGCCGGAATATGCTTATGGCATCGATGCTTACAGCGACCATCTTCTGGACGTGATCAAGGCTCTCGATTTATCGGAAGTTTTACTTTCGGGTGAATCATTGGGCGGCTGGGTTGCAGCGTGGTTTGCAGCACACCATCCAGGAATCGCCAAGGCGCTTGTCCTAAATACTCCGGGAAATGTCAACAATAACCCGGAAATCATGAAAGCATTGAAAGAATCTACCATCAAAGCGGTTATAGAAGCCAATTATGAAAATGTAAAAACACGCCTTGAATGGCTAATGTACGATAAGAGCCAAGTAACAGATGAGTTGATCGAAGCCCGCTACAAAATCTATACACAGCCAGCTTATCAGAAAGCGGTTTATAATATTGTCGCTCTTCAAGATCTGGAATTCAGACAAAAGTATGCATGGGATCCTTCCTGGTGCGGGAAGATCGATGTACCTACACTTTTGGCGTGGACGGACCATGACCCGACTTCTAAAGTGGAAGCGGCCAAGCCAATCCAGGAAATGATTCCGGGCAGTGAACTGACCGTCATCACCGATGCAGGGCATTGGCCACAGTGGGAACAAGTTGAAGCCTTCAATGAAACTTTAACAGATTTTCTCATGGCAAAAGTAAGGTAAGCAAATGAAATAATCGTATAAATTGAATAAAGAAGGGGATGTTCCCCTTCTTTATTTGGTTAAGCAGAAAGGGGACTTTATATTGAGCAAGCAATTGACATCCAGGGTGATTGCAGCAAGCGAGCAGCTGATGGCAGCGGAAGCAGAAAAGAAATCTGTGGCTGCGCTGACGGATACTTACGAAAACCTGACAATAGATGAAGCCTACGAAATCCAATTAAAAGGCATCCAGCAGAAAATTGAAGCAGGGGACCGGATTGCCGGTAAAAAAATCGGATTGACTTCTGTTGCCATGCAGGAGCTGTTAGGCGTTGACCAGCCGGACTATGGCCATCTGCTGGCGAGCATGGAAGTGGAAAATGCAGAAACCGTATCATCTTCCACTCTTTTTCAGCCCAAAGTGGAAGGGGAAATTGTGTTTGTGCTTAAAAAGGGACTGAAAGGCCCTTCCGTTACAGCGGAAGAAGTAATGGAAGCGACCGACTATATTATGCCTTCCCTTGAAATTGTCGACAGCCGGATCACCGATTGGAAAATCAAGCTGCCGGATACCATCGCAGACAATGCTTCCTGTGGGCTTTTTGTTCTAGGCAAGGAAAAATTCTCGCCGACGGATATGGACCTGGCAGGAATAGAAATGAAACTGTATAAAAACGGTGAACATGTCAATACCGGCTATGGCAAAGACGTTTTAGGGCATCCTGCGACTTGTGTCGCATGGCTCGCGAACAAATTGTATGAATTCGGCGAGGAACTCGAAGCAGGAGAAGTCATCTTGTCCGGGGCACTGTCAGCTGCAGTCGCCGCGGAACCGGGAGATCGGTTTACAGCTGAATTCACCCAGCTGGGCAAAGTGGAAGTTTCTTTTAACTGAGAAGGAATCTGCGGCCAGTGGGGATTTTTATCCCTGCTGACCGTAAAAAGAATGAAATTCAAGTTTGCGATAACTGCAAGCGCATACAAAAATGCGGGGAATATATGATTTTTCTGAACCGGATTCGAAATTTTATTTATGAAATAAAATGAAAAGCGAGGAAAATCTATGAAGCATAACAATTTGAACAACGCAGGTATATCCAAAAAGGCCTGGCTGGTAATTGCGCTGCTATTTGTGGTGACGGTCATCAGCAACGCCGATAAAGCGATTATAGGCTTTGCATCTGTACCGCTCATGGAAGAATTGGGGTTGACGGCTGCCCAGTGGGGAATGGTCGGCGGTGTTTTCTTTCTATTGTATTCTATTTCAGCAATTCTAGGCGGCGTCCTCGCAGACCGCATAGGCGTCAGAGCGGTGATGGCAGGAATGGTGGCCCTCTGGTCGATTGTCCAGTTTTCCACCATCTTTGTGAACAGTTTCGCTTTTCTGCTTGCTACCCGGATCATTCTAGGTGCCGGAGAAGGACCATCTTATTCACTGGCGATGACAGCTGCCTCCAAATGGCTGCCTAAAGAGAAGCTCGGCATCGGAATGACATTAGTATCAATCGGCGGGCCGCTCGGCGTAGCCATTTCCGCGCCTATGCTCGTACACCTGATCTTGAATTATGGCTGGCGTTCTGCCTTTATCGCTACAGGCATCATCGGCATTGTATGGATTTTCTTTTGGCTCGGGATTGTCAAAAGCAAAGACGAAAAAATGGCTGAGCCTGCAGCCCGCAAGACAGCAGCTACAGACAGCCGGCCTGAAACGAAGTTTTCTTCTGTGCTTAAATCCAAGAACTTCATCTTGATTGCGCTGTGTGGATTTGCTACTTACTGGTCGTTTACGATCGGCCTTAACTGGCTTCCTAATTACTTGGAAAATGTGCGGCGGCTTGAATCTGAAGTCTTGACGATTGTGGTCGCATTGCCTTGGGTTCTCATTACGTTGACCCAGCTTTTCTTTTCCACGCTTTCCGATCGCCTCTACCGGAAAACCCAGGACATTGTCAAAGGGCGAATCTTTGTGTTGGGACCAGTGATGGTAGCAGGAGCGCTCAGCTACTTCTTCGGCGCAATGGCCCAAAGCAATTTCATTGCCATTGCTTTATTGTCTCTCGGCTTAGCGCTGGGGTGTATCACATTGGTACTGGGTCCGGTCATCTTGGTGAATCTGGTTTCTAAAGAACATCAAGGCAAAATCCAAGGCTGGTTCATGGCTGTCACTTCGCTTGGCGGAATCGTTGGACCATACATAACCGGGCTTTTAGTCGAAAATGCTTCAAGTGTTTCCATGGGCTTTCAATTAGCTTTCCAAAGCAGCGGCTTAGTCATCCTTATCTTTGGCGGCCTCGTTTGGGCAGCTGTCCGTCCGAACAAACTGCAAGGGCCAACTCCAATCAGACTGCCTGAAGAAGTGCAGGGATAATTGGTCATAAAGAATACAGTGAAACAGTACCGCGCAAACGCTGGTACTGTTTTTTTGCGGGGTGCTGCCAAATCGGAAATTTATTTTATTTCCTGGACCAAGTTAGGCAAAAGCTGTGTTTTTACCGAAAGGCAATCCTTATCGAATATAAGCACCGGGCAGGCTCAATGACGCAAAGCCTGATCCGCCCGGTGCTCATCTTCCTTTTTCACATAGAAGTCGTATTGCGTATTGGTGATTTCTGAAGTAGTCCTGGCGAAAGGCATGGCGCCTTCTTGACCGCCGCCAAAGACGCTGTAATTTGACTTCCGCACGACGTCATAGGAAATGCCATGTTCGCTTAATTGATTGGCCGCCTTAAAATAAGGCTCATTGCCGAAAGCTGAGTGAACCAGGCATTTCTTTTCCATAAACAACAACCGAAACAGCCCCATCCCAACCGCACCCCTTTCTAAAACTCCTACCGTTTCCGCAGTTCTTCCACAATGTCCTTCAAAAGAGCATTCCGTTCTTTAGCCAAGCTGAATGCTTTTACAATCAAATAAATCACCACTGCAAATAACACGAAATAAAACACCATCATGAACATCGGCCACAGCAACAGATTGCTCATATCGATCACCATCCTTATCAGTACTACGCAACAAGCTTCCAAATGTTTCAAAAAAGTGGGCGAGAAGCAAGGAAGATTAATTGATTCTGCCTAATTCATTTAAGCAATCACATCGAATGAATAGCTGTATATTTTATGCTGATAGCTGTGTTAGATTATGGATAACTAATGAGAAACATAAATCCAAACGGCTGCCTTTATTGTGGAAGGTGGCTGTATAAAATTCTTCAATACAACAAGCTGATGTGAAGTTCGATTTTAAGGAGGGGGAACATGGATGATCAAACGATGGCCCAAAGCTGCCATAGCGGCGGGGTATCGCCATAGCGTCGGGCTCAAAACGGACGGTATGGTAGTTGCGGCAGGCGACAACAAATATGGCCAATGCGATATGAGCGGCTGGTGCGATATGACAGCGGTAGCCGCGGGCAGCGCCCATATAGGGAGTTCCCATACGGTTGGGCTGAAATCCGACGGCACAGTTGCGGCTATAGGCTGGAACAAGTACGGCCAATGCGAAGTGAACGACTGGCGCGATATAGCGGCGATCGCAGCAGGCTGGCGCCGTACCGTTGGAATCAGAATGGATGGCACGGCAGTCGCTGCTGGCCGAAACAATGAAGGCCAATGTAATGTGGATGAATGGCGTGACATCGTAGCGGTATCGGCGGGGGACTGGCATACCGTCGGGCTGAAGTCGGACGGTACGATGACAAATGCGGGAAACAATCGATATGGCCAAGGCAATGTGAATGATTGGCGCGATATCGTGGAAGTCGCCGCAGGGTACCTGCATACCGCCGGATTAAAATCGGACGGTACGATGGTGGCTGTCGGTTTGAATAAGGATAATCAATGTGAAGTAAACGGCTGGCGCAATATCGTGGCGATAGCAGCGGGCAGCAATCATACAGTCGGTTTGAAATCGGATGGCACAGCAGTGGCTATAGGCAGAAACACTGAAGGGCAATGCGAAGTGAGCGGCTGGCGAAACATCGTGGCCATTTCAGCAGGAAGCGCTCATACGCTTTGCCTTAAATCCAATGGCACGGTAGTTGCTGCGGGCCGGAATACGGAAGGTCAGTGCGAAGTAAGCGGTTGGAGCGGCATCCAGGCAGCCGGCAATTAATTATTGAAGGACCGATTATCCTAATTGAACAAAACAGCAGAAGCTGCGGAGACAGTTTATATAAAAGAAAAAAGATTAGGGAGATGGATTCTGTCTGATCTTTTTTATTAACGATTCGTAATCTTTAAGGAGGAATACTGATCTCACATATAGAATTTGTGGCTATATCTTTTATTTTGAAAGCTAAAATTAATAAAGAAATTTGTTAATAACTTCATCAGTTCAACAATAAGGAAAGAAAGGTGGGACAAATGAAGACAGTCGCAAAGATATTTTACTTCAGTGCTGTGTTATTGCTGCTGGCGGGTTGTGTCGGAAACACGGATGAAGAAGCTGCAACAGGTGCTTCAGAAGAAAGCTCTGTAAATGAATCAGCAGAAAAAGACACACGCGAAACCGATGAAAATACATCAAAAGGTGAGGGAGAGGAAGCGGATATGAATAAGGAAAACGAAGTCTCTTCAGAAGAAACTGTTAAGACTGATGCGGATAGCACCACTCCAGATGCAGGCAATCAGCAAAACGAAGATGCTTTATCCCAATATTCCAGCGAGCAAATCGAATACGCCAGAGTTTGGCTGCAGCTTGGTCCAAACCAGGATATCGACGGCTTGTATGTGGAACGCATATCGGCTGATACACCGCTCAACCCGAATGATGAAACGAGCGGGACTTATCCGGAAGACGTCATCCAGCTGGCGGGTTCCCGCTTAGTGGATGGGTCTTTAACGTATAGCGGAAACGGGGACGGGACCATTAATGTGTACAACGTACCGCTGCGCTGGGACGGCGAGTATCCGGCGGGTGAAGAGTTCTACACAGAAATCATCGATAATACAGAGCTCGTAGCGATTGATGGAGGTGATGATAAAGAAGTTATAAGATTGATTAAATTACTGAAGGATGAATGATAAGCAGCCACAGCACTATAAATAGACGCCAATCAAAAAATCCCATTCAAGCAGAAATTTTCTGCTTGGATGGGATTTAGTTATTTCATTGAATTAGGATAAGCCATTGTATCTCTATATGTATAGAGTTCGTTATCCTTTTACGGATTAGTCGACCAAAGTCCAGCCGATTTCAAGAGAACACGCGGGTGCAGCTTCAGCTGGGCAACCATCATTTCAGCCAAATCTTCCGGCTGCATGACTTTGTCCGGATTGCCGTCTGTCAGGTTTTCCGAGAATGCCAGATCAGTAGCAACTGTGCTTGGTGTCAAGGCACTGACACGGATATTGTGTTTTCTGACTTCCAGCATTAACGATTCCGTCAGTCCCAAGACACCGAATTTCGAAGCACTGTAGGCGCTTGTCACCGGCGCACCTTTTTGTCCGGCCGTTGACGAAATATTGATGATGTCGCCAGATTCGCGTTCAATCATCTGTGGCAATACAGCACGCGTCACATAATACACGCCCATCAAGTTCGTATCAATGATGCCTTTCCACTCGTCAGGCGACAACTCAAGGAATTTGCCGAATTTGCCGATGCCGGCATTGTTGATCAAAATATCAATCGACCCCAGCTCTTCCGTTATATGTTCGACTGCTGCATTGACGGCTTTCATGTCAGCGACGTCAGCCACAGCAAATACTGTTTTCACTCCGTATTGTTCCAGTTCCGCTGCCACGTTCTCCAGATTGGCTGCAGTACGTCCAACAAGTCCTACGTTTATGCCTTCCGCTGCAAAAGCGAGGGCGGTCGCCCGGCCGATGCCTTTCCCCGCTCCTGTAATCAACGCATTTTTTCCTGTTAAGTTTTGCATATGAACAGCTCCTCTATAATCAATCAGTTCCATCCATCAGTGTAGCAAAGCATGGAGAAAAAAGCCTAGTGAAGAACTTCACGAAAAGAGTTCTGGTCCTTCGCTAAGAAAGGACACTTTACTCGGTTTTCTCATCAATTAAATGGATTAAATCAAACTAGCTCAGATTATTGCGAATAATCATCACAATAGCTAGACAATTCTATTTATTACTTACATTGACTTACTTATCGCCTTTGTTATAATAAATTGTACGAATAAAGTAATATTGTACGATATTCGTACAAATCTGAATATTATTAAATGTAAGCCCTTTATATTTATAAAAAATGAAAATTAATTTACAGTAGATTTTTTTGGGATCACGGATTTTTAGGTTGGGAGGCGTAGGTAATGGAACAAAAAGAAAATTCGCATTGTTGTGCTGCAAGTCGTTTGAAAATGAGGAACATTGATGATTGGAAACTGGAAAAGGATGTTAAATTGGACCCGAAGTTAATCGGAAAGAAATTTTCAAGGGAGAATATGGTTTATATACCTGGAGGAAGTTTTCTCATGGGAACAAATGACAAAGAGGGCTTTCCTTTAGACGGAGAGGGTCCCATTCGAAAGGTAACGGTTAGTCCCTTTTATATGGATGAATGTACTGTAACAAATGCTGACTTCAAATCTTTCGTAACTGCAACAGGATATATTACAGAAGCCGAGAAATTTGGAAATTCATTTGTTTTTTATCAGTTTTTGAGTTCAGAAACTGATAAAAAAGTGACGCAGAGAGTACAACAAACACCATGGTGGATGGTTGTAGAGGGTGCTTGTTGGAAAAATCCCGAAGGTCCTGATTCCACTATAGATGATCGCTTGGACCACCCGGTAATACATATTTCATGGAATGATGCGCAAGCGTACTGTAAATGGTCTGGTAAACGGTTACCCACCGAAGCAGAGTGGGAATTTGCTGCTCGCGGGGGATTAGAACAAAAAAAGTATCCATGGGGTGATGAGTTGACGCCTGGTGGAATTCACCAATGTAATATTTGGCAGGGGAGTTTCCCGAAAGTAAACAATAAGGAGGATGGTTATGCTGGCACAGCACCGGCTAAGTCTTTTCCAACAAATGGATATGGCTTATATAACATTTCCGGAAATGTTTGGGAGTGGTGTTCAGACTGGTTTAGCATAAACATTCAAAGCCGGGGCGGTGGTGTAAACCCAAAAGGGCCTAAAACAGGCGACATGCGAATCATGCGCGGCGGATCCTATTTATGTCATCAATCTTATTGTAATCGCTATCGTGTCGCGGCACGAACTTCGAATACGCCAGATAGTTCAACAGGCAATATTGGGTTTCGCTGCGTTGCTGATGTCTAAGAAAACTATTAGCGGGATTAAAAAGAAATTTTACTTATTTGGGGTACCAATATGTTCCTTTCTTCTTGATTTAGTTGAATAGTTTAGTAAAGATGTTCCAAAACTAGCTAGGTGATCAATAGAGGTTAATGGATAGGGCAGTGAAAGAAAAACGAATGAATCCGTAAAAGCAATACAATTATTGTGAGGAAGATGGGGGAAGACATATGGGAAATAAGAGGATTTTTTCTAACTATATTAATAAGTTAAGTGTGTTTGGTACAGTAGCTCTACTAGCTTCGGCATCTGTATTAAGCGGTTGTTCATCGGGGGAAAAGGTTGAAAGCACAAAAAGAGAATCTGCAATAGAGCCTGATACAAACGTCATTTACATTGTGCTGGATGATACAGGTTTTTCAGATCTGGGAAGTTATGGGTCCGAAATAAAAACTCCGGTTATGGATGAGCTAGCCGAAAATGGACTAAGGTATAATAATGCCCATGTAACACCACTTTGTTCACCGACAAGAGCATCATTACTGACAGGAAGGAATTCACATGAAGTTGGTGTTGGGACAGTTACCAATTTCGACATGGGACCGGAATTTCCGAATAAGCGGGGAGCGATTAAACCTGAAGCCGGAACGATTGCTGAAGTGTTAAGGGAAAATGATTACAATACTTATGCAGCCGGAAAATGGCATTTGGCTCCAACCGATCAAACAACCCCTGCGGGTCCTTATGATAATTGGCCACTCCAAAAAGGATTTGACCAATATTATGGCTTTATAGAGGATTCATCAGACCAATATAGACCAGATTTAACGATTGATAACACCCAGATACCTTCTCCTAATGACGAGGAGTATCATTTTTCAGAAGCAATCGTTGAGAATTCGAATAGATACATCACCAATCATACAAGTATTCATCCAGACGAAAACTTTTTCTTGTATCTGACTTTCGGTGCGCAGCATTCTCCGCATCAAGTACCGGAAAAGTATATAGATATGTATGAAGGTGTATATGACAAGGGTTGGGATGAAGTTAGGGAAGAACGTTTCGAGAAACAAAAAGAGTTGGGTATTATTCCGAAAGATACAAAATTATCGCCTAGCAATGAAGACATAAAACATTGGGATGAATTAACCGAAGTAGAGAAAAAGAACTACATCAGATTTCAACAAACGTATGCTGGTTTCTTAACACATACTGATGAACAAATCGGGAAATTAGTAGACAATCTACGTCGCCTCGATCAGCTGGAAGATACTATGATTGTATTAATATCGGACAATGGAGCCAGTGGAGGGGGAGGAGCTAACGGTTCGTCGAGTAGAACTTTAGCCTTTAACGGCGAGGGTGAAACAATTGAAGAAGTAGACAAACATTACGAAAATTTTGGCAATGACCAAACAGGAATGGACTATCCTAGAGGATGGGCGCAAGTGAGTAACACACCTTTTAGAAGCTATAAAAACACTGCTTTCGAGGGAGGAACCCATTCGCCATTAATTATCCATCATCCGAAGTTAATAAAAGATCCAGGTTCCATCAGATCACAATACGTTAACGTAAATGATATTACACCAACTGTATTTGACATAATAGGAATCACACCTCCAGAAGAAATAAATGGAGTGAAACAAATGGAATATTCCGGAGAAAGTTTTAAAGAGACATTTACAAACCCTAAAGCTAAAGGGAGAGAAACACAGTATTTTGAAGTGTCAGGACAAAGGGCTATCTATCATGATGGATGGAAAGCGGTAGCAAATCATACAAAAGGGGAAGCCTTCGAAGAGGATCAATGGTCTTTGTATAATGTTGAGGAGGATTTTTCTGAAACGGTGGATATTGCAAAAGAAAATACCGATAAATTGGAAGAATTACAAAAACTGTGGTTGGATGAAGCGGAAAAGTATGGAGCACTACCGCTTACTGATATCTTTATAGAAGGATTTTTATCTATTCCAGATGATACGTTGAGAGCAAAAAATCATTTTACGTATTATAGAGGAATGAGCAGGTTAACAGACTCGGCAGCCGCACCAATCATTAACCGTTCCTATGAAATAAATATTCCAATTGAACGTAATAACAGCGAAGAAGATGGTGTTCTTTTAGCACATGGCGGCATTGAAGCCGGTTATGCAATTTATATTAAAAATAATAAATTGTTGTATGAATATATATTAGGCGGTAGAGAATATAAAATTACTTCTAATATTGATGTACCAGTCGGTGAGTCCGTAGTGACTTACAAATTCGATAAGACAGGCTCACACGAGGGGAAAGGTACATTGTACATTGATGATAAAAAAGTCGGGGAAACCAATTTAGAAGAAACACAGTCCTACAAAATGTCATTTGAAGGCCTGGATGTCGGAAAAGATTCTGCCTATCCAGTTAGTCAAGAATATGCGGATCAAGGTGAATTCGAATTTAAAGGGAAACTCCTAAAAGTTGAATATAAACTTGGGAATGATGAAGAATTTATAACACCTAAAAGTTAATTGGTGAGGTCGGACTCCCTAGTCCTAGGAAATATATGCCCGTAAACATAAAAACAGGAAAAAGCATTTACAGAGCTTTTTCCTGTTTTTATGATATGGTTGTTTGTCGAATTAAGTGCAACAATTCTTCCTGAAACGCCTCGTATGCAGTTGTCCAGCTTAAAATCGCGCCCCTGTGTACCGAAAGATGTCATCTATTCACGAAAATTACATAGCCACCAGCCATCCTAACTGAAATCAGTCGGTTTCGAGGATGGCTGGTGTATGTTTATGGGCATTGAGAAATGTTTATAATTGTTCCAGACACAAGGGTGAAATGGCAAATTTGTAAAACCGCTGGCGAAAATTAATTTATTCGGCGGTTTTCAATTTTGCAGGAAATTGAAAACGGAGAACCGCATTTATCTTTTTAAAATTTTACTTTAAACCATCATTCTAAATCCAATTGCATATGGTAGAATAATCCTAATAATGAATTTTATAAAATAGTATTAGCGATGCAGGAAGGCCGGCAATCAGGCACTGCTTTTATTCGTATAGTTTCCTGGATCGAGAAAGCAAGGCAAAAAGGGAAAGCAAAATCTGCATTATCAAATGACAGGGGCTGAATGTATGTTGGGAGAAAGAGAAGAAGAGGTGTTCACTAAGAAACCGGCGGAAAAACGCAGGCTTGGTGAACCGACTGGCGCGTTCAAAGGCGCGGCTTGGGGTGCATTGGTGATTGGGGTGTCTTCGTATTTAATCGGGTTGTACAACGCGACGATGGAGTTGAACGAAAAAGGGTATTATATTGTATTGCTGATTCTCGGACTTTACTCCGCCGTATCACTTCAAAAAGCCGTCAGAGACCGCGATGAAGGAATACGGGTCACGAATCTGTATTACGGCATCAGTTGGTTTGCGCTAATTTCGGCGATTGCTTTAATGGCGATCGGCCTATTCAACGCCGGCAGTATTGTGCTCAGCGAGAAAGGCTTTTACGGCATCTCATTCGTGCTGAGCTTGTTCGCGGTCGTCACGGTCCAAAAGAACGTCCGCGATACGGAAGAAGCGAAAAATATCGGAGAATCGTGACACAATTCCAAGCAACTATCATAAAGAAAGAAGCGTCCAATATCTGTTGGGTGCTTCTTTTTATATTTGGAAATAGCAGTCCCTGTAATCCTAAATCTCCATAATGAATTGATTCATAATGCGGATTGCGGGTACATGTTTATTAAGAAGACTAAGCGGTCATTTTGACCAATTTATAAGATTGATTAGAAATGAGGTTTATAATGTGGAAAATATCCTTCCAATAGCAGCAGCAGTAGTATTAATTTTGATAGTTGGCCTTTTCCTTTATTTTAATAGAAGAAAAGAAACACCTGCAGAGCCTGAAATATCATCAAGTCCAGAAATCGAACCGGAAATAAAAAATAGTGAGCCGGAAGTAGAAGAAGATCCTTATGTTCCTTTTATGCCTCACATTTCAGAAGTTGAAGATGAAGAAATAGTGGAAAGGCAATATAGAAAGATGGAAATCCCAGCAATTTTGAAATTCGATATTCGGGAAACGCTTAATGCCGGGTCACTGGTAATTGAAGATGCTAAAAAATATAAGGTGAAATTCAGCCCTGAAGTGGTGAAAGGGTTAAAGGACAAAAACATGACGCTTATAGAACGAGTGAACGGGAAAGGGTATCTTCCAGCAGTAAAAAAAGACGGCACGAAAGGTATTTATGAACAAGCTGTTTTATTGAAAAAGGTTGATCCGAAACTGGTTGCCCATGCGAGCTTCAGTCTGTTAACCGCTGTTGTCGGGCAGCAGCAATTGATTGAAATCCAAAGTTCGTTAAAAAAGATTGAAGAAAAATTAGCTGTTTTATTGCAAAACAGGGACAATGATTTTGCCGGGAAAATCGAATCCAGGTTCAGCTATTTCAGAGAAGTAATCACACGCTTCAGAAATAATGGCATCCTGCTTGGTGGCGTGGAAGATCAAAAAGTAGAAGATTTCTATACGGCTACTCTTGAAGATTTAAAGGTCTTAAATAAAGATCTTAAAGGCATAGGAGAAAATATTGATAAGTTGAAGGAACATGAAATGATTCGGAATTGGGGAGAAGCGGCAATAATAAAGGATTATAAGAGGCTGATTAATACATTCAACAACAAACAAGAATTGGTGTTGTTGAACATAAAGTTCATCGAAGAATGTTACGAGCCTTATTTAACTTCAGTAAGAAATTATCAAGAAGCGAATTCAAAATCCCAAGCGTTAGATGAAGTGGTGGTTGAAAACAATAACATTATTAGTGTGATTGAAAGCAAAGTGAAAAAGATTGAAGAAAACTATAAAGTGAAATTGAACTTTGGTGTAAAAGCGTTGAAATACAGAAACCTTGAAGGTTTAAAAGAAGTCACACCGATGAGGATAAGCCAGCAAAAGCTTGCTGCAAAAGAGATTCCTTCCGAGCTGCTGTTTGAAATTACAGATGACGAGAAAGTATATGCGTATGTGCGTGAACAAGGAAGATCATTACTTGATATTCAGAGTTGAAGACATGAAAAGGCCCGATCTAGTTGGATTTTTCCCCTAGATCGGGCTTTCAAAATTAAACGGTAATTCTCGATTTTTGGACAGTGAAATCGGTTTCCGGGTAATAGGCATCTTTCACTAACAAATTCGGCCCCAGGCATTTTGCTGCGGGGCAATGGCAGCCGATTGTCTTGGCTAATGGCCGTTCCAGCCAGCGGTCAAGCATGGCCGGCAACGAATCGGTCTGGATATTGCCCATCGCCGGGGTATCACCAAAATCAGTGACGATGACTTCGCCAGTGAAAATATTGACGTTTAACCGGGAGCGGCCATCCGGGTCATTGCGGACGGTGACGTTTTTGCTGGCATGGATGCGGTTCAGCAATTTGGTATCTTCTTCGTTTTGGCTACACGGATAAAACGGCAATGTACCGAATAGCATCCAGACATTGTCATCGCGAGCATCCAATAATTCATGAATAGCTTTTCTCGTTTCATCCAGCGATAAAACTTCCAATTGGCTGGCGAAATCGCTTGGGTACATCGGATGCACTTCGTGGCGCGCGCATTTCATTTCTTCAATGATCTGCTTGTGGATGCTCTTCAAATGAGGCAATGTCCGTTTGTTCAGCATCGTTTCTGCCGACACCATCACGCCTGCTTCCGCCAGCGCACGGCTGTTGTCAATCATGCGCTGGAACTGTTCAGCCCGCCGCTCTCTGGAAGGTTTTCGTTCCATATTGGCAAATCCGCCATCGACAAAATCATCGATCGTGCCCCAGTTATGGGAAATGTGCAGGACATCCAAGTAAGGCGCAATTTCCATATAGCGGTCAAGCGGCATCGTCAAATTCGAGTTCATCTGGGTGCGGACGCCGCGTGCATGGGCGTATTTTAATAGCGGCAATACATAATTGGCGACCGATTTTTTCGAAAACATCGGCTCTCCGCCCGTCAAACTGATCGTCCGTAAATGCGGGATTTCATCTAATCGCGCAAAGAGCAGCTCGATCGGCAAAGCATCCGGATCCTTATGCGCCAGCATATAGCCGACAGCGCAATGTTCACAGCGCATATTGCATAAATAGGTCGTGGTGAATTCGATGCTGGATAAGGTCAGTTTACCGTGTTCCTGGATATCCATATACGCTTCCCACGGATCATATTGCGGTGTAATTTTGCTAAGTGTTGTTGCATTGTTTTCCATATATACCGAACTCCTAATAATTTTCTTGACTATTAAGTATGCGCTTTTCGATTTGCTTGTGCAAGGGCTGGTTTTAACGTGCAAAAAAGTATGTAAGCTATTTTAAATTATCCTTTTGTCGCTTTATTAACTAAAGATTATAATTTTTTGATCTTTTGACTGGGAATCGAACGTAAGTTCTGTTATATTCAAAGCATACCACTATGGAATGAGGTGTATTTCGATGGTGCTTGCAATCAAAGAAGTGAACGGCTTTGAAAAAGGAAAGAAGTATACTGGGGATCTCGAGTTTCTATCATGCTTTAAAAACGACGAACATCGAGTAGTCGCTTTAATTGAACACTAGCGTTGCATAGCTTACAAATAATATTAAATAAAGAAAAATAATACAATGCAAAAACAAAAGAGAAAACACTCCACCAAAATAGGAATTTTAATTTTTAAATTTTCTTCTCTTTATTTGTAAAGTGCTCTTTAGTAATAGGTGAGACGAATGCTACATTTTCTCCGTAATCCATTAGAATTGGAATGCACTCCGGAAGTTTTTGTCTGCCTTTACTCTTCTTTAACCTACGATTAAAACTTGCTAATAGCTTGCTGATGGGTCTGAATAAATAGACTCGCATTTGTCGTAGAAATTCCCAAGCTGATTTTTTAGGTTGGTGAATTAAACGCATAATTTCAATCAAAGCAAAGGCTATTAATGTAATGTACATCTGGTTCCAGATACCTTTGGGAGACTGGCTAAATATATGATTGACTTTCAGTTGAAGCAATCATTTTTTCAGGAAACACACTATCAGATGAGGCGACTACAATTCTAATATGCAATTTTATACCGCTTGAAACCTTAGATATAGCCGTCCAATTGGAGGCGCTATCGGGCAACTTAACATAGGTACCATCGATAATACGAATGATGCCTACATTTGTATTTATGCCAACGGCATGTCTTTGTAAATTCCAGTAGCGCTTAGTTAGCTGGCCGAGTAAATCCACTAGATGCTCTGTATTTATATCAATAAGTCGACGACTAATTTGTGAATAGCTAATAGAATTTAGTTCCAATTCCCGTTGTAATGATTTATTGGAACGAATATTTTCAGCAATTTCTCGATGGCCGTCCCATTCGCATAAGCTGCCTATTATAAATGCTTTTACCAAGGCAAAATCCGTTAACTTTTTTTCGTCGTAGTTCATCAATGGACACGCCAATTTAGTAACCGGCAGCAATGATAAATATTGACGAAAGACTAAGTTTTGGTCTATGCTTCCCATAGGGAGTCTCCTTTCTGTGTGATAAAAACTGGTTTAGTCGTCAGTTATTATTTCACAGACGGAGCTCTCTTTTTGCATTTTTCAAACACTTTAAAGGTCTAATACTATCATTTGTAAGTATTTTTACAGCTATGCAACGCTAGTGGGTACCGATTACTGGAGAATACGAGGATCCCCTGTCCTTAATTCAAAATCATATCCGTTTTGAATCATTAACAGCTCTAGCGCGGTTAGGTGGGGAAGTCGATTTGCAAATAATAACGCAGCATCATGACTCGGACATGCAAATGCCTCAAGTTCGAAGTCAACAATTAAGTCATCGTTCTCTTCTTTTAACATGTAAACCCTCCGGTAATACGAGTTTAAGATTGTTTTGTGTCATATCGATCCCTCGCTTTATAATTTTTTGTGTACAACCATACATTAAGTAGTCTAAGTCCTATTATCTCATAATTCCGTGTAATGCATAGGTAAATTTTAATGTTGTATGGTTGAATTTTACATTTTAATATTTCAATAGGTGTGTATGAGGTGGAATAATAACTAAATTCGGAATATTGACTAGACTTTTACTTTTCTGTTGTTTATTATATTAATTAATCGAATAGTAGCGGATGAATATTATGGGAGAGACTAAACGGTTTGTTTAGCACCGAAGGAGCAAGTTCCGAAAAACAGGAATCAATCTCTCAGGTAAAAGGACCATAATAGGACGCGTCTCTGGAGAGCGCCATGTGCCACCAAAGGAGTTACACTCTCAGGTAAAAGGACAGAGGAAGTATAGGTGAACACCTATATTTGCTCTGTCCTTTTATTTGTGGTGAAATGTGGTGAATTATAAATAGGAGGGTACATCACCATCGTCTATGAGAAAATCTACTTATCCAATTAGTATTGTTAATCGGCGGTCTATTATGTATTTACAATTATTAAAAATGTAAACGCTTTATTATGAAATGACAGAAGTGTGAAAGTATGATCAGAAGACTCGTTATGACTAACCTGGAAATGAAGGAGTGAAACATTTTATGGAGGAACAACAATTGGAAAGAGGTCTAAAAAATAGACACGTACAACTTATTGCAATTGGGGGGGCAATCGGAACCGGATTATTTCTAGGAGCAGGAAAGTCTATTCATCTAGCAGGACCTTCCATTTTATTTGCTTATATGATTACAGGTATTATTTGCTTTTTGATTATGCGCTCACTTGGAGAACTACTCTTATCCAATTTGAAATATAATACGTTTGTGGACTTTGTACAAGATTATTTAGGCAATATGGCAGCTTTCATGACTGGCTGGACCTACTGGTTTTGCTGGATTTCAATCGCAATGGCCGATATAACAGCTGTTGGTCTCTATGCCCAGTATTGGTTCCCTGCAATTCCACAGTGGGTGCCGGGGTTAATTGCGCTAATCGTTTTGTTAGCTATGAACCTTGCAACTGTAAAGCTTTTTGGTGAAATGGAGTTCTGGTTCGCATTGATTAAAGTCGTTGCGATTCTAGGATTAATCGTAATTGGATCGGTAATGATTCTTAAAGGATTTTCAACGAGTGAAGGTCCATCTAGTTTCACAAATCTATGGAGCCACGGTGGGATGTTCCCGAATGGCATCAGTGGATTCATTCTCTCCTTCCAGATGGTTGTATTTGCGTTTGTTGGGATTGAACTTGTTGGCCTGATGGCGGGCGAAACAAAGGATCCGGAAAAGGTTATTCCAAAAGCCATCAATAATATCCCTATTCGGATTATTATCTTCTATATTGGTGCCCTGATTATCATTATGAGTATTTATCCGTGGACTGCAGTCAAGCCTACGGAAAGCCCATTCGTTCAAGTTTTCGCAGGGGTTGGCATCATTGCAGCTGCGGGTATCGTCAATTTTATCGTCCTAACATCCGCTGCTTCGGCATGTAATAGTGCGATGTTTAGTACAAGCAGAATGATGTACTCCCTTGCTAAAGACAAATCTGCACCTGAACGTTTAGCAAAACTGAATAAACGTAAAGTACCTGCCGGTGCATTGTACTTCTCAAGTATCGTTATTCTAATTGCTGTTATTTTGAACTATGTAATGCCAGAAGGCGTATTTACGCTAATTACAAGTATTTCAACAGTATGTTTCATCTTCATTTGGGGAATTACGGTTATCTGCCATATGAAATATCGTAAAACAAGACCAGCGCTAGCGAAAGCAAGCAAATTTAAAATGCCGCTTTACCCGATTGCCAACTATGCAATCCTACTTTTCCTAGCGTTCGTTCTTGTTGTTCTTGCACTTGCGGAAGATACGCGTGTTGCCTTGTTCGTAACGCCTGTTTGGTTTATTTTGCTAATGATAGCGTATAAGTTCCAAGTGTCGAAATTAAAACACGTTACTCAGCCAAAAGTATCGGAAAGTTAAGTCCATGACCTACCTCGCGTAGGCCTCAAGTGTAATGTATGAAGTCAACGAAGAAGATGGTCCCTAAAATAACTTAGAATCAATGGTACAGGTGAAACGACAGAAAAGGGATGCAGATGCTCCCCTTTTCTGTCGTTTTTGTGTGAGGTTAAATCGCTGGTCACTAGCGTTGCATAGCTTACAAATAATATTAAATAAAGAAAAATAATGAGTGTCTGTGATTTTGCTGCGACTTCTGTTTCTTGAAAGGTTTGGACTAGTAAAAAGCGTCTCTGTATCAAACACATTTCAAGATATACATGGTAATGTCGCTTCCCAGACAAAGAAAAAATTCTACACGATTTTGACAATGTACTGCCATTTATACAACACTCATTAATAACCTTATAAAATCACTGTTTCTGTATGGGGTTTCTATATTATTCATCAATCTAAATTGTTTGTGAGTTGTGCCACTCCTAGGGAAGCTGAATTTAAAGCAAAATTTAAGACCTGCCATTCGCTTTCGGATGACAGGTCTTTTTTTCTTATTTGAAGTTATGTTATTAATTATTGATGAACACCCGTGATCTCTTCCATCAACTGAATCCAATCTTCTCGCTTAAAATCATACATATCCAGTTCGATCTTCCGCAGAACCAAATGGATGCTGTCGAACTTTTCATCTGAACGGAATCTCCACCAGCTTTTCACTGTGGGAGCCTTGGAGCCTGGCGGGTAATACATCAATGTGCCTTCCGGATTTATGATGTCCTCGACCTGATCAACATCCAAAAGATTATGCGGGAAATCAATATAGAGACCGAGTGCCGCTTTATGGGGAGTGATAGACCCGATTTTATGCATCAATTCCGCGTCCTGCTTTTCAAGAGAACCACTCCAGGGAACCGGTTTATTGCTGGCAATCAAGATCTTGCCTTCTGCATTCGTTTCAATCTTACAATTCGGAAGACTGTTAAAGACTTCGAGCATTTCATCCATTTTTTGCGTTACGGATTTGTTCATTTTGCCACTCCTTCAACTAACCTATTCGTCCTATCATAATTCAAAACCCCACTACTTGTAAATATGAACAGTATCTATAGCATTTTCGTCTCTCTGTATAAAAAACAATTCCAAACGATTTTGACCATTTACTGCAATTTATGCTTTATACATTTCTGTCCCTGTAGATAAGTGTTTTAGACGTGGGTTATTCATTTCTTCATTATTGCTGTAATAAAAACAGCTAAGAAAAAGCTGTCCCTAAAAACCTCAGGGGACAGCTTTTTTATGCGATAGAATAAAGTCCTTAATTCCGTTCCAAAACGCTGGCGAGCATACGATGGACGACTTCATGGTCGCGCGGGTCGTTTAGGATGTATTTCCCGCCCGGCAGTGTATACCATTCTTCGGCGCCAACATACGTGATTGAAAGTGTTAAAGCCCCGTTTTCATCGCAGCTTGTTCGCAATTCGAGTTCGCCGCTAATTACGCCGACTTCCTCGGTCATGACTCCATGGGACGCTGTGAATACCGATGATTTTGTTTCCAAATCTCCACCTCCATCTTCTGGTTATCTACTGAAATTTAGTAAGAGCATGAGTAAAGCATCGTTTGCAAGGCTGTTTTTTCTGATGACTGTAAGCTCATGTCGTAGCTGTACTTCGTGTTGATCCACATTTTTGCATAAGCGCACTTTGCTCCGGCACGCGGAGGCTGCCATGTCGATGGGTCCTGGTCACCTTTCGAGCGATTGACGCTTGCTGTCACTGCGATCAGCTTTGGCCCGTTCAGGTCATTAGCGAAATTTTGGCGTTTTGTCTGGGTCCAGCTGCTTGCACCTGAACGCCATGCTTCAGCAAGCGGGACGACATGGTCAATATCAATTTCTGAGGGTGAATATACGGTGACACCATCATAATAACTATACCATTTGCCGGATGTGACCGGGCAACTTCCGCTGTAGTAGTCGGCGTCGCGCTTCAGCACGACTTGGCGCGTATCACAGCCTCCGCCTTGGCTGATCCAGTGCGGAAATTTGTCCCGCGAATAGCCGGTCATGGAACCCTCTGCCTTTACGGTCAGGGCGTTCAGCTGGGATTGGGCGTCAGCTTTTGTCGGAATGCCAGGAGGCAAGCCGGCAGATGCAGAATTCGGATTAAACTGAAAAAAACTGAACATCAAAACGAGAGTTGCGGCAAATAAGAAACACTTTTTCATTACAGAAATTCCTCCCTTGTAGTTTATATGTATCACCATCCATCCTGAAACTGATGAGATGCTAATGCCTCGGTGTAATGGTGCGGTTAAGGCAGCAGATAAAATAATCCTATATCCAAATCGTAATGCATAAAACGCCTATATAAAAGTTAATAATAGTAAATATTATGTAAATATTTGAAGTGGTAAAGAATTTCTTAACCATTAGCCTTACAGTTGGCTGGGGTTTTCCACTTGGATAACTGTTGAACATTTAGCCGGAGCATCTCTCGATATTTGTTTATAAAATCCTCCTACACAATTAACTCACGGAGTATTACGAAAAAGGTCATATAGGAGTGGCTCTCAAAATGCATAGAAAAAAAGCCACCTTCAATGAAATCAATCGATTTGAACTGCACCGAAATTGTTAGACACAACTAACAATGGAGGTGCAGTTTTTCTATGGCAAAATTTTCAGTTGAAGAGAAGTTGAGGGCTGTTCGGGAATATGCGGATGGCCATGATTCGAAAAAAGGCATTGCCAGACGCTATGGCGTCGATCGCAGTGTACTAAAACAATGGATTGAGCGGTATCAGAATCATGGAGAAGCAGGGCTACGGAAACGGTATACAAACTACACCCCCGAGTTTAAACTGGATGTACTGAACTTTATGAACGATACCGGTGCGTCCCCTTATGAAGCAGCTGCTGTCTACAATATCCCTTCCCGGGATACGGTAAACAAGTGGAAGAAAGCAGTTGACGAAGGAGGATTGGACGCGCTGGTTCCGCAGAAAAAGGGGCGTCCAACCATGAACGAGAAACCGAAAAAACCCGTACCGCCAAAAGAATCGAACGAAACACTCCAGGAAGAAGTGGAACGGCTGCGCCTAGAGAACGCGTATTTAAAAAAGTTGAATGCCTTAGTGAAGGGAAAGGAAGCGTCACAACGCAACTCAAAGCGCAAGTGATCCATGAGCTAAGGCACGATTTCAAGGTCATCGACCTCATCCAGGTGGTAGCCATTCCGAGAAGCACCTACTATTATTGGATCAAACACCAGGAACGTCCGGACAAATACAAAGAGGCAAAAGCGCACATCGCCGAAATCTTCCATGCGCACAAAGGGCGTTATGGACATCGGAATATCCACATCGACTTGGGCAAACGAGGCATCCAGCTGGATCCGAAAACCGTCCTGAAGCTGATGAACGCGATCGCCCTCACCTGCCGGGTGCGGCTGAAGAAATACCGTTCCTACCGCGGCACTGTTGGGAAGGCAGCACCGAATGTATTGAGCCGGGATTTCACGGCCGACAAACCAAATCAGAAATGGGTGACCGATGTGACGGAGTTCGCCCTGTTCGGACAGAAGCTCTACTTGTCGCCTGTTCTCGACTTGTTCAACAGCGAAATCGTTGCCTACACGGTCCAGAGCCGCCCGACGTATGACCTGGTTTCCACGATGCTCGAACAGGCTTTTGAGCGTCTGGATCCCAATGTGGAACTGGTGCTCCATTCCGACCAGGGATGGCATTACCAGATGGCGAAATACCAGAAAGCACTGGCCAGCCGGAACATCACCCAAAGCATGTCCCGGAAGGGGAACTGCCTCGACAACGCCGTGATGGAAAACTTCTTTGGCATTCTCAAGACGGAGCTCCTGTACCTCCAGGACTTTGAAAGTGTGGAACACTTTCTTCAGGAACTGGATGACTATATGGTGTATTACAACCAAAAACGGATGAAAGCCAAATTAAAAAACATGAGTCCGGTGGAATACCGGACTCATGTCCAACAAGCTGCTTAATTTTTTGTCTAACTTTTTTGGGTCAGTTCACTTTCGAAGGTGGCTTTGTATTTTTTAAGGAATTGGTCAGTATTCATGCCGGTCGCAGGGACCATTTAGTAATGGTGGATAAAAGGTAAAATAAAAGAAATTTGCTTCCCACTCGAAGTCTTCAGGATATTCCTCCTTGAATCTGTAAATCGTTTTTAAAACAACTCCTGTGCCAGCAACCGGTAGACATCCAGCCGTTTTTCCTGGGAATGGGGGATGCTGCAGATCATGGCTTCTTCAAAACCGTATTCGATTTGCTCCCGCTGCAGTTGATCTGCGACGTCTTTGGCAGAACCGACTAAATGGATATTGCGGTTTGCCTGGATTTGCATGCGGTCCATTTCCGTTAGTGCCGAGTTTTGTGCTTCTTCGGGTGTCATGAGGGGCATAATGCGGCCTTTCATTAGCATCAGGCGCGAAATATCCTGCGGCAATGCTTCGTATTCCGCTTCTTCGGCCGTTTCAGCCGTTGTCACTAAATACGACACCGAAATTTCGGGGTTCTCCATAAAAGCGGAAGGGACGAAATTTGCCCGGTAGGAATCCAAAATGTCTTTCGTCATTCCACCGTTGAAAAATTGGGCAAATGAATAGCCGACGCCCATTCGTCCCGCTTCCAATGCGCTATTGCCACTGGAGCCGAGCAGCCAAGCTTCCGGCAGCTTGATATTTGTTGGAGAAGCGATTGTTTTATTGTACATATTATCGTCAGGCACTTCGTCATTGATCAGTTTCAGCGCCGTGTCGAATTTCCCGTACATATCATCCGTCATGGCCCGGCGTCCTTGAGACAAGGCATAGATGGAACTATGGTCGCCTCCCGGTGCGCGTCCTACACCGAAATCGATGCGGCCTGGCGCAAGTGCGCTCAATGTCTTGAACACCTCCGCAAGTTTCAAAGGCGAATAATGCATCATCATCACGCCGCCTGTGCCGATTCGGATGTTCTCCGTTTTGGCACTCAAGTAAGCAGCAGTGACTTCAGGAGCGGAGCTGGAAAATGCGCCTGAGCCATGATGTTCCGCCATCCACATCCGGCTGTAGCCTAACTTGTCGGCGAGAACCGCGAGTTCCACCGCTTTTTTCATGGCGTCTTCTGCCGTGTTTCCTGTCGTCACGGGAGCTTGGTCCAATACGCTTAGTTTCATCTATAATAACTTCCTTTCTTGAATTGCAAGTTTGCATAGTAAGGAGTATAGCAGTCCGGCATAATGGAATCATGTCATCTGCCTGTGAAATTAAATCACGTCCCTGTGTCTAACGCAATTTCTAACATACAAGAAAGGTGCATATCAATACACCATTCTCACTGATTCATTAGGTGACGATTGTATTTTTATAGAGGGAAAAAATTTTTCATAATTGAGCCGTTCACAGGGGTCATTTAGGACCTGATGGGGAAGTGGAAAAGGCAGTAAAGTAAAACTATAAAAAGCGCCTCTCCAAGAAAGTAAATGTTTCTTGGAGAGGCGCTTTTTTATTGATACTTATTGAGTGGATGAGAATTAAATTGATCCCGGCACTGGCACACTTCAATTTAGAACGCCCCAGATCCTCCGCCACCGCCGCCAGCTCCTGAACCAGAGCCTGCCGTTCCACTGCTTGCACTAGCGGCAGTAGTCGAACCGGCTGACACGAAAACGGCCGTCATGAATATCGGATTCATGACAAAGCTTGAATCGTCTGCTGTCGTTTGGGCGAAAGTGAAAGCCGCAACTTTCCGTTCGGCGGTTGTTGGGTCGCTGCCGAGCAAGTAGGCATAGGCGCGCTGCTTTTCATTCAGCGTCAGCCGTTCCCACTGTTCAGCCGGCAAATTTTGCATGGCCGCTTTCAGTTTTCGCCAGTGATGGCGGATTTCATGCCCTTCGAATGTGATAGGCGTGTAGCCGATGGCAAAGCCGAACGCGAGCAACGCCAAAGCGATGGAAGCCGCCATCCAAGGGGAGAGCTGATAGATTCCGGTATAGATGGCGAGTCCGATGAATATGGCACCCAGGATGCCGGCAGCTCCGCGCAGATCCGGGTGCTTCTCGTAGTAATTCTTTTCCTTCACTTCCAGGCTGACGCCTTTATTCCATTCGGCGATGGCGTCGTTATACCCCGCATGATTGAGTTCGTTTTTCGTGAATTCTTCCACTTGCTGAAGCGTGAATTCCTGGCCGTCGCCGATGCGGTCGAATAACAGCTCGATCAAAGTAGCTTCATGTACATAATCGGTTTTTCGGTGAATCAGCTCAAAATGATCTTCCGTGAGCTGCCGGATATTGCCTTTTCGCATAAGCTCCAAAATGGCTGCCGAGATGGCGTTCGGCGACAGGAACACCGAGTTCGTGAAATAAAGCAGCGCCGGAATGCTCATCGACTCTTTCGGTACAAAAAATTCATAAGGGACTTTACGGATTTGCCGTTTCCGCTGAATAGAACGCATCCATGCCAAGAAAATTCCGGACAGCAGCAAAGCGCCGCCAATCACAATGGCTGGAATCCCGACGTTCTTTGCAGTTTGCTGATTCTGAGCGAAAGCCGCCGCTTCATTTTCCAGTTGCTCCTGGTCTTTTGCAAGTTCGCCGCGGACAGTACCTTCCATTGCAGGTGCACCTGGGAACAGCTCAGGTTCAAAAATCGCCCGGACATTGGCGTTTTCGCCGTCCGGCACATAGCCCAACTCGAAAATTACGGCACCGTCGTCCGTGACGCGTTCTGTTCCATAAGCTTCCTCGTAACCCAATGCCGCCACATCTTCAGCCGGAAGGGGCGGAGTAACGGCAATCGTCATGTCGCCATATTCGCTTTCGTTGCTTTCGTCAAAGAACGCCCAGTAAAACTGTGCACCATCTTCAAATTTTTCCACCGCATTGGCAATTTCATAACTCAGTTCGATCTGAATGGTGTCGCCGTCCTCACCTGAACGGTAAATCTTGTAAAGGCCATCTTCCATTTCCACCCTTAATGATTTACCGTTTTCCGAAGCCGAGAAATTCTCGATGGCCGTTCCTTTTTTCTCGATCAGGCTGCGGGTGATGCCATTAAAATCATCATCGAATTCGTATGTGAACCGTTCCGTGACATCCGCTGTGCCGTCCGCGTTTAACTGCGCATCGATCCGGACTTCATTAATGTCAAAGTCAATCGCGTATACCTGCACAGGAACCAGCAAAGCTAAAATAAAAACTAATGCGTATGGAATGATTTTTCTCTTCATGATCCATCACCTCTTGTACAAGCATACGGATGGCGCTTGGAAAAGTTTCAGGTAGGGAGGCTGAGGCTGAGGTTTATCTTTAAACGAATGTAAGTAGGCCTGGAAATAGAAAAAACCCCGAATGGCCCACTTTGTTAAAGTGTCTACCATTCGGGATTTTGTTTAACCTGCGCTGTTCCATAGAAAATTAATGTTATTTCTGTGCGTTGCTGTGTTCCGGAGGATTGCCATTCTTTTGGTTGTTTCCTTTATTCCCATTTCCTTCTTTGCAAACACCAATCGCTTTTCCTTTTCCGTTCCCTGGTTTCTCGCACGCTTCTGATGATGCAGTCATGTTTCCGTTTTTATCAAAATAGATTGTTTGAACATCATCGTAGACACGGCGTTCTGTTTTGACCAAGTCATAGTTGTCATCAAGAATCGGGAAAATATAGACGGGTGATAGGGTTAATTTCGCACCGTTTGGTGTGTTGACGAAGTCCATCTGCAAATGGCCATAATGCAATCCGCCATCGACTAACTGTTTGACGCCGTTTTCATTCGTTTTCCATAATTCGGGCTCGTTTCGGCTTGCACTCCACTCGCTGTGCGTATTGTAGTCCAGCGGTACAAGCTGGCCGTTTTCATCTCGGACCATTTTTTCGCCGCGTAAGCCATCACCCGCTACACCGACGTCATACGAATGAAAGCCGGTGCCATCTTCATTTGAATCAACCCAGCTGCGTTCAAACATTTCATCATGTCCAGACAGGACCACTGCTACACCGTATTTTTCAAACATCGGGGTATACACTCTCATGGCCACACCAGATTGGCTGTCCGGATGCTCGTGATTTGGCGGCGTGCCATGGACTCCATTTGAATACGCAGCATGGTGGAATTGGACAAGAACGATTTGTCCTTTTTCGCGTGCATCTTTCAATTGTTCTTCTGCCCATTTGTATTGCTCTGTGCCGGGGTTAAAGTTTGGCAAGTCGGAATCTTCGGGGCTTGTCCCTTCGAATACTTCCGTAAACGCTTCGTTATAGGCTTCAGCTGTAAATTCATTTTGTGTGTCGGTCGTATAATACGGATCGCCCGCAGCACCTTCCTCAGCCCATACACCTTCGTTCAGGACAGAATCATTTTCACTGTATTTTTCGCCAGATAACGTTCCCGATTTCGCTGATTCATCAGGAACACCGTTTGTTGAGTCCAATGTTAATAAGGTCACCGGACCGATATCTGTTCGGTAATAAGAATCTTTATACTGCGGATTATTCGCATCCCCAGGTGTATCGAAATATTCATGGTATCGATTGCGCGAAATCACGGCAGGGGTCCGGTCAGCATCACTGCCATATCCTCCATTTATGGATGCATACGTTTCCCAGTTTCCTAAAGCAGGCAATAATGGGGTACGCGAAGCCAGATCGGTATAGTCACCTGCAAAATGACGCCAAAACTCATCCCAGGCAGGCTGGAATCCTGAACCTTGTCCAAGGTCACCCGCGATAAGCAGTGCATCCGGGTCAGCCGCCTCAATATGGGCCAAGTTTTCATTTAACGCCGTTTGCTGATCAAGCGGATAGCGGACCAAAAACATATCATTGCGTGATTTATTGCCATATTTCTGATCAAAGGCAGACCCTTCATCTGGACGCTCTTCTGAACCCGGTGCATAGGTGTTCACCGGATGCGATTCCCACTCGCGATGTTCCAACGCCCCGTATGGTTCTGTTTCCGCATCAGAAAAAGCGACCAATGTTAAATCGTTCCATTTGTCGCGTTCCGGATACGTTTTAAACGTGGCATGATGCGTTTCTTCTCCTTGCTTTACTTTATACGAATAGGTGGAATTCGGCTTTAGCCCTTCAATGGTGACAGAGTGCTTATAATTGGCATTCGATTCCAGCCATGAGCCTTGTGGAATGGTTTCTGTTTTGCCATATCCACTGTTATACGTCAATTCTTGTTTTAACTCTTTTTCCGTGTACTCCATCCCTTCCATGTAATAGGGATCGGATGTGACGGTTTTTTTGCCTTTGATTCCAGGGCCGGTGACCGTAACCGTACTGGGTTCATCCAATTCGGATACCCAGCTGACCTTCATCGATGTACTCGCTGGAGACTGCAGATAGGGCAAGACCCGAAATCCTGTTTCTGGTTCACGCAAGGTGAATTCAGAACTGTCTTCCACTGCTAGTGGGCTTGTCGGCAGCAGGCCCGAAATGCCGATTAATAGAGCCATTGTTGAAATGGTTAGCTTGCTTGAAAATGCCTTCTTCACTAAAACACTCCCTAACTTCAATTGTCTCTATCATTTTAGCAATCTACTATTTCTGGAAGGTGACCCCACTGTAAAGGACTGTGGAGTTTGTGTAAAGAAGCCGGTTTGAATTTATTAAGCTGTATCATCATATGCTTTTTATTTTTCTCTAGATCCGAATAAACTCCCAATTTACACCAATTGGATGTTAGAATTAACACACAATTAGGCTGAGAGGTGTTTAAATGGAGGCAGAAAACGACAAAGTGTTATCAATTAAAAACCTGACAATGAGCTATGGCAATAAGAATGTATTGAACGGCATCAATCTTGAAGTCTCAAAAGGGCAGATCATCGGATACATCGGGCCGAACGGAGCGGGGAAAAGTACGACCGTTAAAATCATGCTGGGGCTGATCGATGACTACAAGGGAGAAGTGGTGATTTTCGGGCAGGATATTTCTTCAGGGAATCCTTCGTATAAAAAGAGAATCGGCTATGTGCCGGAAAATGCGGAAGCTTACGACAACCTGACGGCGATGGAGTATTTGGTGTTTACCGGGGAACTTTATGGCATGGACGGTGACGCTGCGCAGGCAAAAGCGGAACGGCTGCTGCAGCAATTCGATTTGCAGGATGCGCGCCATTCCCGACTTTCTTCTTTTTCAAAAGGCATGAAGCAAAAAGTGATGATTATTGCGAGTCTCTTGCATGATCCGGATTTATTGTTCTGGGACGAGCCGCTCAGCGGACTGGACGCCAACAGCGTGATGGTCATCCAGGAAATTCTGGCGCAGCTGGCAGCACAGGGAAAAACCATTTTTTATTCCTCGCATATCATGGACCTGGTGGAGAAAATCAGCAACCGCATTGTCCTGCTGGTGAAAGGGGAAGTGGTGGCGGACGGCACGTTTGAAGAGCTGCAGGAACTGAGCGCAGAAGGGTCACTTTCCGGGATTTTCAATCAATTGACGGGCTTTACGGAGCATCGCAGCAAAGCCCGGGATTTTGTGTCGATTGTCCAAGGAGACCGGGACGATGCGTGAATTCCAGTCACTGAAGTTTCTTTCCGCATTTAAAGGCATTTTCACTAAACTTGGCGTGGATTATGTAATGATGGAAAAAATACTGCAAATCAAGTTGACGATGGATGAACGGCGGGTGCCGACGATTTTCAATGATGCCCGCAAGAAGAAAGAAGGCAACCAGTTCCTGAAATCCCTTTGGATCTACGGGCTCTATAGTCTGATTTTGATCCCGTTTTTGCTGATCGGGGAAAATTATCTCTTTCAGCTGAGCCTCGCTTTTGGCATCATTCTTTTTATCTTGATGACTTCCATGATTTCCGATTTTTCAGCGGTGCTGCTCGATGTCCGGGACAAGAACATTATCCAGACCAAGCCGGTCAGCAAAAAAACCATTGCTGCGGCGAAAATTGTCCATATCATGATTTATATGGCTTTTGTGGCCGGGGCTTTTACAGCGCTTCCCTTTTTTGTGGGATTGTATAAACACGGCGTCTTTTTTGCCTTGATTTTTCTGATTGAACTTGTCCTGATCGTTTTGCTAGTCGTCGTCCTGACGTCTTTACTGTATTTAGTTATCTTGCGGTTCTTTGACGGGGAAAAGCTGAAAGACATCATCAATTACGTGCAGATCCTGCTGTCTGTCGGAGTGGTGGTGGGTTATCAGGTATTGATCCGGTTATTTGAATTCAGCAATCTGGAACTGGTGTACACGTTCAGCTGGTGGCATTACCTGATTCCGCCTCTCTGGTACGGAGCGCCTTTTGAAGTGTTCCTGGCCGGCAATGCTTCCCTCCATTTGATCGCTTTTACTGTGCTGGCAGTACTAGTGCCGATCATTGCTATTTACTGCTATGCCAAACTGATGCCGTCCTTCGAGCGGAATCTCGAAAAGCTGTTGAGCGATACGAAAACCCGTCGGCCGAAAAGAAATCGGCTGGATGAAACCGGGGCAAAACTCTTTTGCCGCTCCAAGGAAGAGCGGATCTTTTTCCGTTTTACTGCGTCGATGATGAAAAAAGAACGGGAATTCAAGCTGAAGGTCTTTCCGGCACTCGGGATGTCCATTTTCTTCCCGTTCCTCTTTGTCTTCACGTATCGGGCGGAAGGAGGAATGGAAGAGATTTCAGGTGGCCAACTGTTTTTATTCATTTACTTCTGTAATTTCATGATTCCAACCCTTGTCTACATGCTGAAGTTTTCAGAAGGCTATAAAGGTGGCTGGCTTTTCAAAGCAGCGCCGATCGAATGGACTTCCCGTGCTTACAGTGGGGCGTTGAAAGCCTTTGTCGTGAAATTGTATGTGCCGGTATTCATTGCGGTGTCTTTTATATTCCTCTGGGTTTTCACGGCGAGAATTCTGCCGGATCTGGCAGCCGTCTTTCTTGGTGGTCTTCTTCAAACCCTTGTTACGCATAAAGTGGTCAATGAAGATGAGTTTCCATTTTCCACGTCGTTTGAATTTGCCCAAGATGCTGGAACCGCGAAAATGCTGGGGCTATCACTCTTGACAGGTGGCTTCATAGGTACGCATTTCATCGCTGCCTCAACTGATTGGGGCATTTACATTTACATCGTTATTTTGTTAGCAGCTTTATGGATTGGCTGGCAAAAGGTTTTTCCGGAGAATAAAAAACGCGGCGAAGAAAATTCAGACTTGGCATTGAATCGTGGAGATTAAGGAGTGTACGCATCAAACATAAAGTCTTAAAAATACCTGGTGAAGCAAGGAATGGCCTGATCAGCTTTTTGGCATATCCTGGGTTGGAGTTTGTCTCATTCAACACGCATTAAACTTTTGAATCTTTTGCAGTATGTGTTCCGTATAATTAAAGCAAGATGGAAAGAACACTCATATTACTTCAGCTGCTCCTTTAAAAAGGTTCACCTGAAGTAATGACTTTTTAAAGCTTCGTTTCTCACTTACTCTTTGCGAAAGGCATGATTTAATGGGTACAGTTTCACTTGTCATCTTCCTCTTTATTCTCCCATGCTCCTGGTTTTTCTGGACCAGCATGAGTTTGAAAAGCGGCAAAACCGGGAAATCTCGCTGGAGAATATCCCTAGCGGCTCTTATTGCAGTGGTCTTCATCAGTGTTGGCTTAAACTATTATTTTTCCAATACCTACCAGCTTTCTTTTTTTCAGAATGGTTTTGAAAGCACCATGGCCCTCATTGTTACCGCAGCGTTTCTGCTTGTTATTACCATCATCAACGTGATTGTAAGCATCCTATTCAAAGGCGCCCCGAAATCCTTCCATAACCCTAAGGCGGTATGGATTTTCACAGCGGTGTTCTGCGCAACGATCCTGTTTTTCACCATGTGGGTTTATCCATTGGCGGAGAAAGCATCCTATATCAATAAAGTTGAAAAGGCTTTAGCCCTGTCCGAGCAGCAGCAAGCCGAGGAGGAAATCACCGTCCTGTTTATGAGCTCTGAAAAGGACTGTTTGCGGACTACAAACTCAAATTGTACTAACCATACGTATAAAAACGCATTTTTCCTTAAAAACAATTTAGATACACAAAAAGAGATCCAAGTGCGGATTCGGGCACTGGATTCCAAACAAAAAGAATTGAAGGTCATCGAATCTGATATCATGACGCTGGAAGCGGGAGAGTTGAAGTTGGTCGAGACGGAGGAATCATCTGATATGGAAAGCATCTGGAGCCGCTCTTCGTTTGAAACCGATACACGGGTCCATTCCTATGAATCGTTGTATAGATACCGCGATAACAACTAAAAAAGCTTCCATCTGTGTCAAAAACAATTTAATAAATCTGCATGAGAAATCCGCTCTATTCAATGATAGAGCGGATTTTTTTATGGATATTTAACATTCATTGATAGTAAATGCAACAGGGCATTCAAGCTTGTCATATTCCCTAAGTACAAAAATGCTATGGAAATAATCGTCTTCTAATACTCCCCGTATATAGCGACCCACGTATTCACGCCGACAATGCCATCAACTTTCAAGCCTTTGTCTGCCTGGTATTGCCGGACATTTCTTTTTGTCTCGGGTCCAAAGATTCCATCAACCGCCGTTTTTAGGCCATGCCAATTTAATGTCCATTGGAGAAGTTCCACTTCAATGCGCTTACTGCCTTCGCGCAGGATGAATTGATGCTCCGGTGCTATGTCCATTAGATTTCTCAGTTCGGCTGGCAGTTCTCCTTCTGGATCTGCAGGTTTTTCATGTTCCCCGTATATGGCGACCCATGTATTCACGCCGACAATGCCGTCGACTGTCAAGCCTTTTTCAGCCTGATATTGCCGGACATTCTTGTCGGTCTCAGCCCCGAAAACGCCATCAACCGCCGTTTTTAGTCCATAGTGATTTAATGTCCATTGGAGGAGTTCCACTTCAATGCGCTTACTGCCTTTACGCAGCGTAAACTGATGCTCCGGGGCGATATTCATGAGATTTTCAAGGTTGGCTGGCAGCTTGTCTTCCTGAACTTCAGCTGTATGGCTTGTGGCTTCCACCGGCTGTAAGGAGAAGGGAGAGGCAACCAATAACCCGAATGCCAGCAGCATCGGAATCCATTTCTTCTTCACGGCTGATTCCTCCTGGAATTATAGTTGCCTCCTATGTACCCAGTCTAGGATGAAACGAAACGGTCAGTTAAAAAAAGAAGGCTGCACCTTAGAACGCATCCATTCTTTTTTATTTCTAATAGTTTACATTTATGTGTTAGTTCTGTCATTGGCGTTGCCGAGACGTTATACTTAATAAAAAGAATCATACAGGAGGCGTACGTCTTGGGTTTATTCGATAAAATAGGACTTTTTAAAAAGCCGGAAAAAGAAGAAAAGATCAGTGGCATCTCATTGAAGAAAAAAGCGGCAACGATTGTGTTGGAAAAGAAGAAATTGACTGGGGTTTCTGCCAGAGTCGGTGTTGTGCTTGATATTTCAGGTTCGATGAGAAAATTGTACAACGAAGGTGTCGTACAGGATGTGGTGGAGCGGGTGCTGGCTGTCGCAAGCCAGTTCGATGATGACGGCGAGCTGGATGTCTGGGTTTACGACAACGAATTCTCACGGCTGCCGGCAGCGACCGAAGCGACATTCATGGGCTATGTGGAAAAAAACATCCTGTCGAATACTGGCGTCCACAAATTCGGCCGCAACGACGAACCGAAAGTGATGGAAGATGTAATCCGCAAGTATACGAAGCAAGACCCGAGCGATGAGCCGGTGTTCCTTGTCTTCATCAATGATGGCGGATGCAAACCGGGCATCAAGAAATTCATCGTGGAATCATCAGACCAGCCGATTTTCTGGCAGTTTGTCGGGATTGGCGATTCGAATTTTGATGTCTTGCGAAAACTCGATACAATGGGCGGGCGCGTCGTCGACAACGCGAACTTCTTCCATCTTGACGACATCAGTCAAGTATCGGACGAAGAATTATATGATCAGCTGTTGAATGAATTTCCCATGTGGCTGAAGGAAGCGAAAGAAAAGCAGATTTTGAAGTAAAGAATTGATGCCAGTATTATTAAAATTGCGCTCCTGCGCATGACACAAATTTAAGATATGCAATCATACTGGATTTATAGGGTGATCGGCAAGTATTCATAATGGAGCGGCACACAGGGATTAACCCCCTACAATGGAGATATCGTCCTCATTCAAATGAAAGATTACGAACACTGAAAGTCTGTGATTTCAATAAATAACAATAAAATCCAAACGATTTTCATCGGTCATGGTATGATTTGAAGAGAGCCGTGTTTCACGCAGTGCTTAAGTCGCTGTGTTTGCCGTCTGTACGAATTAAGTTGAAGCGGAGGGTTTATTATTTATACATTGGGATTTGTCATCAGCCATAAGAACAACGAAAAACGCCGGGCAATTTTGCCGAAGGATATGTCGGGCATCAAGTTTCCCGAGCGCCTGTATTTTGAACAGGGATACGGAGAAGCATTAGGCATAGCGGACGAAGAATATAAGGCGCATGGCGTCCATATCGTCTCGCGCGAACGCGCATTGGAATGTGAAGCGATTGTTGACGTGAAACTTGGCGACGCCGATTATTTCGACCAAATCACTGAAGGCAAACTATTGATCGGCTGGGCCCATGCGGTCCAGGACATCCGTTTCACTGACGCTGTCCTTGCAGGGAACCACACGGTCATCGCATGGGAAGAAATGTTCGAAGGTGGCCGTTATATCTTCTACCGCAACCGCGAAGTAGCGGGCGAAGCGGCTATTCTTCAAGCGTACCAGCATGTCGGCAAAATGCCGTATGAAACGAAAGTGGCGATCCTTGGAAACGGGCATACTGCCAAAGGCGCAATGCGCATCCTCCACGGACTTGGCGCAGAAGTTGATGTGTTCGGGCGCAGGCTCGAATCGCTGTTCCGCGAGAAAATGACGGAATACGATGTTCTCGTAAACTGCGTTATGTGGGACACAAAACGCACAGACCGCATCATCTACAAAGAAGATTTGAAACGTTTGAAAAAAGGCGCCACGATCATCGATGTCAGCTGCGACCCGGAACTGGAAATCGAAACGTCACGCCCGTCGACGATCGACAATCCGGTGTACACGGTTGACGGCATCATCCATTACACAGTCGACAACACGCCGGCCATGTTCCCGCATACCGTCACAAAAGTGTTGAGCGAAGGTTTCTGGAGCATGCTTGATGACTTGACGGAAGGCAATTGGTCCGACATGGTCAAAGAAGCAGTCGTCATTGAAAACGGCCGCATCATCGACCCAAACATCACCGAGTTCAGAGAAGCACGCGGCTTGTTGGTGAAATAAATTAAAGCAGACTCCCGCACAGGAATTTGGTGCGGGAGTTTTTTTGAAGAAACGCCTCCTAAGTAATTGCTGATTGGTACTATACATCAGGATTATTAAAACTGTTATACAAATAAAAACGGCAATGCCTAAGCATCACCGTTTCTGCTTCTATCTATACCAACTCTCGCATATGGTTAAAAACCGTGCACCTCATAAACTATTCTTCCGCTCACTTATTTCACTCGAAAGTTCCAGCTGCTTACTCGCCGACCATGCCGTCATTATCATTATCCCGCATATGGGGGTATAACCAATGATCGCTCATGATGGGCATACTGAAACCTGCTGCTTCTGCTTCTTTAATCGTCACTTGTCCATTGCCGTTTGTATCGACACTGGAAACATCTCCGCCTGTGTTTGCAGGGGCTGACTCTGCAGGGGCACTCTCTGGGGTTGGACTGCTTGAATCAGCAGGCTCACTGCCTGTTAAACCGAGTGATGCGTTTACTTCATCCGGGTTCACGTTGTCAAAGGTATCAATGACTTCGTTGCCCATGACTGTATAGGTATACTGGTAACTTGAAGGGATCTGCGTTTCCGTATCTGGATAGGTGATGATCGCTTCAAAATTCGTTGCGCCGCCTGCATCGCGGATCACTTTTTCCATATAAGCCTGATCACCATGCCGGTTGAGCGTACTTTCCTGCGGGGTGATGTTATAGGCATTCGATACCCCTCCGAGAGAATCCGCAATGACATGCCCTTCATCTAAAAGGTCACTTTCGACGCCTGGAACCTTCGCCTCATCCGAGTAATATCTGCCAGACGATGTTACCGGTTCGCTGCTGTCATCTTGTAGAACGAGTTCGTCTGCAATGACACGCACCAGCTGCCCATATTCATTCGTAAAGGCCCAGTATTCACGGTCCCCATACCCGATATCAACGACGACGTTGGCTTCGCGGTATCCAGACACATCACCGCCATCCACTTCGATAAGGTCATATCCAGCGAACCGTTCATTATTTAGTTGGGCTGCTGCTTCCGCAGCGGCTTTTTCTTTAGCTGCCAGTTCCTGCGCTTCTTTCTGTTTCGCAAGCTCTTCAACCTTCGCTTTTTCTTCCGCTTCTTTCTCAGCCGCCAGACGCGCTTCTTTCTCTTTCGCAAGCTTCTCAGCCGCTGCTTTTTCTTCGGATTCTTTCTCAGCTGCGAGGTGAGCTTCTTCTTCTTTTTTCTTATCTTCCTCCGCCTGTTTTGCAGCTTCTTCCTGAGCAAGACGCTGTTCTTCGGCTTTTTCCTCGGCCGCTGTATCTTCCTCTGCAGCCGTCTGTTCACTTTCAATGCCTTCTGCAGTTTCTACTTCGTCTGCTGTAGATACGACGCCAACAATAGAACCAATTATCACTGCAAATGAAACACCCGCCACTAGACCAGCTTGTTTAACAGTCAGCCCTTTTTTGAACAAAGCACTGACGAGCAACATAACGATGCTCGCAGCAAAAGCCAGTAAGGCAACCAGCAGCAATAAAACAAATAAAACATCCATTTATTATTTCCCCCTGTTTTCTCTCTTTCTAGATCTATATTGCTATTTTCCAAAGATGAATATAACACAATTTGGAAGGTAAATACTAGGGGATGGTAAATTTATGTTTGGAATTATTTGTATTATTTAGTAACTTTATCTGTTAAATGAAGGGATAATCGGTTTACAAAACCCATTCCCATTGGTATATTGGTCGTGAATGCGATGGTTTACAAATACGGATAAGGAAAAGAGGTTGGACAAATGGATGTGAAATTTCCTATTGGAGAATTAGAAGTTCCTGAAAACGTGAAAGCTGAGCATATCCAGGAATGGCTCGGGAAAATCGGCAGTTACACGACGCGGCTGCGGGAAGCGGTCGATGGCTTGAACGAGGAGCAACTCGGCAAGAAGTACCGGGAAGGCAGCTGGACCGTGCGTCAGCTGGTGCACCACATTGCGGATTCGCAGCTTACTATGTACCAGCGCCTGCGGCTGGCTTTGACGGATGACAATCCGACGGTTCCGGCTTTTGATCAGGAAAAATGGGCGGCACTTCCGGATAACGATCTGCCAGTGGAAAGTTCGATCCGGATACTGGAAGGCTTGAACGAACGGATCGTGGCACTTGGGCAGCATGTGACGGACGAGCAATTGAGCCGCGTCTTCACCCATGAAACAAACGGCGAGATCAGCGTCGCCACGAAACTGGCGAAACTTTGCTGGCACGAAGAGCATCATCTGGAGCATATCAAGATCGCCTTGGCGAACTAAATCGCTCTCATGCGTCAATTATTATTTAAGCTATACAATGATTTCACATTAGGAATCCGTTCTATTTACCAATGGAGCGGATTCCTTTTTTTGCTTTATGGGCCCTGAAGAGGAGTATTTGTAGCGGTTTACACTCTTCTGATCCGGAAAATACAATCTCTTTATCACATGGACAGAAATTAGCAGTTGGGCACAAAAGACGGAATAGTTTGAGTTTGAGACCGGGTAAGCGTAATCTTATAGCAGAGACGAGAGGAGTGAACGTGAATGGAAAAAGCAATACCAGAAGTGACGTTGAACGACGGCACCATGCTGCCGGTTACCGGACTCGGTACATATGGCCTTTGGGGCAATGCAGGGGCGAACGCAGTCAGCAGCGGGATCAATGCCGGTTACCGGCTGATCGATACGGCCTACAATTATGAGAACGAAGGAGCAGTCGGGGAAGGGATCAAGCGCAGCGGCATATCCCGCGAGGAATTATGGATTACTTCCAAGCTGCCAGGCCGCTATCATACTTACGACAAAGCATTGGTTGCCATTCAGGAATCGCTGTACCGTTCGAAGCTGGATTATTTAGATCTGTATGTGATTCACTGGCCGCTTCCAAATCAAAACCAATATGTGGAAGCGTGGCAAGCATTGATTGATGCGAAGAAATGGGGGCTCGTCCGATCGATTGGCGTGAGCAACTTCCTGCCTGAGCACCTGGAGCGCATCATTGGGGAAACCGGGGTAACGCCGAGTCTCAACCAGGTTGAATTGCATCCGTTCTTCATTCAGGAAGAACAGCGGCAAGCGCATGAGAAACACAATATCCAAACCCAGTCATGGAGCCCGCTTGCCAGGGCTGCTGATATTCTGTCGAATGAAACAATCCGTAAAATCGCCGGGAACCACAATAAGTCAATTGCTCAAATTGTACTGCGCTGGCATTACCAGATCGGCTCTGTTTCGATTCCGAGATCCACTTCTCCTCAGCGGCAGCGGGAAAACCTGGAGATTTTTGATTTTGCCTTAAGTGAAGCCGAAATGGCTGAAATAGCCGAGTTATCCCGGCCGGACGGCAGACTGAATAGCCAAGATCCAGCTACCTATGAAGAGTTTTAACATAAGCATTGGCGGCACCTCATGCCATCAATCGTACTTCAAGGAAAGAAACAGGTTTAAACAATTCTGAACCTGCACAAAAATTTATAGTCCAACCCATGGCACACCCGCTGCAGCATATTGGCGGGTGTGTTTTTTCATGTACCTTGGCTGGAATTTACAGGATAACAGTTTTACCAAAAAGCCAATTCGGGAAGAGATAGGGGAGGAGGGGTATATCTATGGATTCATTTAAAGCGATTGTCGTCAAAGAACAGGAAGACGAAGTGATTTACGGAGTGGAACAAATAAGCGAGGACCAGCTGTCAGACGGTGAGGTCTTCATCAAAGTGGCGTATTCTTCGATCAATTACAAAGATATGTTGGCGGTACAGAAAAAAGGAGGCGTGATCCGGAACTATCCGATGATTCCCGGGATCGATTTGAGCGGCACGGTTGTTCAGTCGGCAGATTCCCGTTTTCAGGAAGGGCAGGAAGTCATCGTCACCGGTTTCGAATTGGGCATGAGCCACACAGGCGGCTTCGCCGAATATGCCCGGGTGCCTGCGGATTGGGTGGTAGCGTTGCCGGAAAGTTTAAGCCAGCGGGACGCGATGGTTTTCGGAACAGCCGGCTTCACGGCGGCATTGTCCATCCTGGCATTGGAACAAAACGGCATGGACCCGAAAAAAGATCCTAAAATCTTAGTGACCGGGTCAAACGGCGGAGTCGGCAGCATTGCGGTGCAGATGCTCGCTAAAATCGGCTATCAAAATATTACAGCGTTGGTCCGGAAAGATCATCAAGTGGACGTGGCGAAATCACTCGGCGCGCATACTGTCATTTTCTCGGACGACTTGGGCGAGTTGAAAAAGCCGTTGAACAAAGAAAAATTCGATTATGTACTGGATACCGTCGGAGGGGACGTTACCTCTGTTTTGATCCCGCAGCTTTCCTACGGCGGCAGCATGACCACCTGCGGAATGGCAGCCGGTGTTGAGTTAAAAGCAACCGTTTTGCCGTTTATCTTACGAGGAGTCAACTTGCTCGGCATCGATTCCGTCAATGTGCCTATCGAGAAACGGCCTGCGATTTGGGCAAAAATGGCGAATGACTGGAACATTGCGGGAACGACTTTGGTAGACGAGATTTCGCTTGAAGAAGTGCCCGGCACGATTGATGCCATCAAAAACGGAGAGCATCTGGGACGGACCATTGTGAAGTGCTAGCGGGCTAATTCCATGTTTGCATAGCCTGGTGCCGATTTTGTAAAGGGAATTCTTTGGATGAAAGAAAAACAGCTATCGAGAGGATCGGTTACTATGGATGAAAACACGCTGAAAAAAACGAAAATATTCACCGTTTTAAATCTGGTCGTTTATTTTTCAACGCTCGGCGTCAATTATCTCGGCTCTTCAGGATTTTTTAACGGAAATACCCAAAAGGATATCTCAGACAAATACACGACGCTCATATCTCCGGCACCTTTTACTTTTTCGATTTGGGGCGTCATTTACAGTTTGCTGCTGATTACGCTGATCTACTTATTTATAAAAAGAAAAGATAACAACGTCAGCCGGCTGATTTTATTGATTTCTCCATTATTCATCGTGAGCTCTCTATGCAATATGGGATGGATCGTCGCGTTCTCTTATGAACGGCTGGGCATATCCACCATTTTGATATTTGGCATGTTGTTCTCATTGCTCATCATCGTGGAAAGGATTTACAAAAATCGCTTTGAATTTCCTTCTACGCTTGTAGGCCTCAGTTTCACCTTTTATGGTTCGTGGGTGTTCATTGCAACCATCGTCAATATTTCTTTGTTTTTAGTGCAATTGGAGTGGAACGGATTCGGGATTTCCGATTCCGTCTGGACCATCATCGTATTGGGGATTGCGATCGCCTTTGTCTTCTTTTACTTGTCGCGGTTTAAAAATGCCGCCTTTCCGATTCCTTTAGCTTGGGCTTTCTTTGGGATCTACAGTTCGTATACGAGCGGACGGCTCGATCCGGCTATGTCTTCGGCCATTCAAGGAGTTCTTTTAGCCGGGATTGGGATCTTTGTTATTGCTGCTGTGTGGAGATTTATCAAAAATGGAAGGGCCCTTTTCCTGAGACATGCGGGTTAAGGGAGCTCTTGACAGACAATTAAATTCAGAGGAGGAAATTGCATGGAGTTCTTAAAAGTGGAGGGCAAGATCAGTCCTGGAAAACTGGCCGTGAGCATCATGGTGCCGGTTGTCGGCGGCTCATTAGCCGGCGCGTTCGCAAACCGCAATACCCAAGAAGAGTACGCGGAATTGAAAAAGCCTTCCTTTTCTCCGCCGCCTTGGATTTTTCCTTTGGCATGGACCGCTTTATACACTTCCATGGGGATGGCAAAATACCGTGCGGCTCAAAAAGCCGCATTGAAAAACGAAGCGGGGAAAGTGCTGGTCCCTTACAATCTGCAATTGGGCCTGAACTTCCTGTGGTCGTTCCTTTTCTTCAAATGGGGGCTGCGCGGCACCGCGCTTGCGGAAATGGTTTTGCTACTCGCCACGATAACGTGGACGACATATGAATTTTACCAATACGATCAAACCGCCGGCAATCTCATGATCCCTTATCTCGCTTGGGTAATGTTTGCAATGGGCTTGAACAGCTCAATTTGGAAGCTGAATAAATGAACGACAAAAAAATCGCGTTCCCGGGAAAGAAAAATTTTAATGGTTTGGCCATACACTAAAATTTATATCAGATAAATAGCCGCTCCGAGGAACTCAATATTCTTCCGAGCGGCTATTTGTTTTAGTCATACTGATAAATTGTTTGGGAATTGTCTGTTTTCATGGAATGACCCAAAGCGCTTTCCCATCATCCAATTCAAAACGCCGCAGACCCGGCCATACGATTGTACGTAATAAAAGTTGAAGAGAGGGAACGTATCACATTAGGAGAAAATACAAAAGGTGCACTCTTCGAAAATGAGTACACCTTTTTTTGAGTAGAGCGGGAAGTTTGAATAATATTTGGCATAGAGCATGTTACGATGAACGGTATAATCTATCTTAAATAAACTAATATAGAAGGTGACGATGAGGATGTTTTATATTAGTACAAAAAAGCTTTTGACAGCAGGCCTGATGGCAGGCCCCTTATTTACACTTTCTTGGTTAATAGATGGCGCTTCCCGTGAAGGATATAATCCGCTGCGGCATCCTGTCAGCTCATTGTCTATCGGCAGCAACGGCTGGATACAGGCCGCTACCTTCCTTATTGTTGGCATCCTGCTTTTAGGGTTTTCACTAGCTCTTATCCGAATTTTAAGATCTCAAGGAGTTTCAGTTGGCGGTCCGCGTCTTCTCGCATTATGTGCAATAGGGTTGATCGGAGCAGGGCTGTTCGTATGCGACCCTTTGAGCGGTTATCCATCAGGATTACATACAGCTCGATCAGATAGAAGCATTTCCGGAATATTACATGATATGTTTTCTGCGTTTCTCTTCATTGGGTATCCAATTGCGGCTTTCAAGTTCTATAAAATATTCGTGCAAAAGAAAGAGAGTGCTTGGGCAAATTACACCAAATTTTCAGCACTTGCTTTTATTTGTTTTTTTATTGTAACAAGTATGGGTTTTGGCCAAGTAACAGGTTTTGTTGAGTACGGAGGGTTATTTCAGCGTATCACGTTAACGATATTTTGGATTTGGGTGACGTTGATTTCTCTCTATTTTTTGCAGCGAGACAGAAAAGTAGTAATGAAATAATTAAAAAACTGTGCTTTGATAAAAAGGGGGAGGCGTCTCTGGGTATATATAATGAAGTAGAAACTCGGCAGTTGAACGGCAACTACCGAATCGATTGTCGATGATTATTATTTCGGGTTTCCGACGCTGCTGGACGGAGCGGAGACGGTACCTCCGGAAGATGTGGGCGGTATTCCCGGATTTTATGAGTTCCTGCAAATTTACCGCGACCCGCAGCATCCCGAGCACAAAGAAACGAAGACCTGGGCAGACAGCCAGTACTTCAAAGAATATGATCCTGACCGAATTAATGGCAGACTGAAAAGCCGGATGTACAAAAAGACGGAATGGGATAAAATCCAACATGAAAACCACCGGGTGATTGAAGATAAATACCGGAAGAGTTGAGCAGCTGCTTCAATAGCTGGTGCATCATTTTAAGTTAAAGAACACGTCTGGCATTTGGCCAGGCGTGTTCTTTCTGCTTCTGGCAAAGATGATGGCCTGTAAGCTGGAATCTTGTAGTTAGGCGGGGCGTGTGCTAATTTTGTTTAATGAGTCCAAAAGAAAAGAGGAATTTATTTATATGAAACCACAATATAAAGCTTTATTCGAAGAAATCACCTTGCCGAATGGCGTCATGCTGAAAGACCGCTTAGGCGTTGCGCCGATGACTACATATTCAGGGAATCCGGACGGCACCGTATCAGATGAAGAACTTGTCTATTACCGCCGCCGCTCAAATATCGGCAGCTTATTCATCTCCGCGTGCATCGCGGTTTCTGAAAACGGCCTCGCGTTCCCGGGACAATTCGTGGCATTCAACGAAGATGTCATGCCGCGTTTGACGCGTCTGGCGACTGAGATGAAAGCGAATGGCAACAAGGCAATCCTGCAGATGCAGCACGGCGGACGCCAAGGGCAGCCGGATTTGATCGCTGCAAATGAAACGGTTGCACCGAGTGCGGTCGGAGGATCTGCTCATAAGCCGGCACCGCGTGAACTGACAGCGGAAGAAATCACAAACATCATCCGTGATTTCGGCGAAACGACGCGCCGTGCTATCGAAGCCGGTTTTGACGGAGTCGAAATCCACGGTGCCAATACGTACCTGATCCAGCAATTTGTATCGGAAATGACGAATCGCCGGGAAGACGAATGGGGCGGCAGCTTCGAAAACCGCTTGAAATTCCCGCTTGCCGTTCTAGCGGAAGTAAAGCGCGTGGCAGTTGATTACGCAAGCGAAGAATTTATTATCGGCTACCGTGTGTCGCCGGAAGAATACAGTGAAATGGGAATCGGTTATACGATTGAAGAAACCAAAATCCTGACCGACAAGTTGATCGAAGGCGGCATTCATTACCTTCACGTATCGCTCATGGATTTCAAAAAACGCCCGCATAATGAAGCAATAGAAGGCAGCATCGTTGAGATCCTTTCTGAGCAAATCACTGGCCGCGTGGCATTCGTGGTCGTCGGCAGTATCACGAAACCGCAAGACGCAATTGCTGCACTTGAAGAAGGCGCGGACATCGTCGTGATGGGACGCCAAGTGCTGGCAGATCCGGAATGGACGAAAAAAGTGAAACAAGGAAAAGAAGACGAAATCTATGAGAACGTACCGAAAGAGCGGATTGGCAAACTTGATATTCCGGGTCCTCTTTGGGAAAAGATCGTCCAGTACAAAATGGTGGAAATCGAAGAAGGCGTAAACGTTTAAGGCCCAATACGAATCAGGAAAGCTCTCTAGCCAAAAGGTTAGGGAGCTTTGTTTGTTTTATCATTCATTTTAATGGAAAGGCAACTGTTTTCTAGTGCACACTATTTTAATGTTTTAATGGTGAATCTTGAAATGTACTATTTACATGTAATTTGTCACGCTTTTTCTAAATAAGTTTACTTATTTAGAAAAAGGTATACTATGATGAATATAAAAGAATTGGAAAGAAGGAATTTAGAAGTGGATAAAATAAGAGCATTTATAAAAAGTAAATGGAAATACATACTAGTGGCAGTGATTGCTTTAATTATTGGCGGCAGCTTTGGGCCTTCTCAGTCTGACATAGATGCTTCTTCAACTGAAAATCTGAAAACACAAGAAAAGCTCGAATCAGAAAATGAGGAATTAAGTTTAAAAATTAAAGACCTTGAATCAACCAATGAGGAATCACTTTCAAAAATTAAAGAACTGGAAGCTAAGGTGAAAGAAGCCGAACCGTTTTTCTTGTTAGAAGAAAAAGAAAGAAAAGCGAAAGAAGCCGAATTGAAGAAAAAAGAAGAGGAAGAAAAAGCTGAAAAAGCTGCAGAAGAAGCTGCTGCTAAAGAAAAAGTGGAGGCTGAGGCAAAAGCGAAAGCCGAAGCTGAAGCAAAAGCCAAAGAAAAAGAAGAGGCAGAGGAAAAGGCGAAAGCTGATGCTGAGGCAAAAGAACAAGCTGCGAGAGACGCGGTAACGAACTCCCAGAACCAAGCGGTAGGAATGGCTGAAAATTATCTCGAGTACACTGCTTTTTCCAAGAGCGGATTGATTGAACAATTAGTATTTGAAGGGTTTAGCAATGCCGACGCGACTTACGCAGTTGAAAATATCTCGGTTGATTGGAGTGAACAGGCAGTGAAAATGGCTCAGAACTATCTCGACTACTCTTCATTTTCAAGGTCTGGTTTGATCGAGCAATTAGTATTTGAAGGCTTTAGCAATGCTGATGCTACAAATGCTGCAAGTGCAGTAGGATTATAATAAAGTAAATGATAAGCTTTAATTTTTAATCAGATATTAGAAACATGTTCAAAACCTCCTTTTCCGCTTATGGCAAAGGAGGTTTTTGAAATTTTTTCTATGTTCCGGCCAAGCCGGATCCAGCGAGTGAATATGTAAAATGTCTTCTTTTTGGATAATCCCTTTAAGCAACTGATAATTCGCTCGTTCAAAATTCTTTCCACTTTGCTTGTTGAGACAAGTATCTTACGCACCGGTTTGAATCCTTCTCATGACATCCAATTGTCGTCCTTCATTTTGATCTTTGCTGCTAATACGTTTGAAGCTAAATTTATGATCTTTCATAAGTACCCCTAAAGCAGAGTTTTCTTTATGTATTCCTGTAAACCGTTCGTAAAAGTGTATGCAATTCCGCGAACTTTCGTAAAGTGTTTTGATACGTTTATGAACGCTGTTTTTAATCCTTTTCAGCCCTTTTCAAAGTGCTCGTAAACCTGTACTTTTACGAACGCTATTGAAGTACCGATATTTATTAAAAGCAAAGTTATCTTCCAGTTTATTAAAATGTTAAAGTTAGGAATAGAGAATATGGTTAACAGACTTCTATCAAACGAGAAGAAAGGCGGGTTTACTATGAAGACATATGAAAAGATGTTAATTGCTATTCAAGACGAGGAATTTAACTGCTTTGCTTCAAAAGGGAGCTGGTTGTACATAGCCAATAAAAAGGATACAAAAAAAGGGCTTTTCCGTTTACCGAACTACATCCACTTTTTCGTATCATTAGATGCGCAGCGAATGCCTTCTGAATTTGGTGTAGTAAAAAAAAATAGAAGTCCCAATCACTGCAAAGGAACTGGCTGAACTCGATTATAGAAGTAGAAAGAAGGATCCTTCTCTGTTAACTGAGGAATTGTTACAGGAATATGAATGGTTTCTTGATAAAGTGAATTCTCAACCGGAACATACGCCAATGGCTGTTACCTGGTTTGAACGAATCTTTCCGAAGAAGGAAAAAGAACTGCGGGTACACAAAAAGTTTTTTAGTGGATTATCAAAAGAAGAGAAAAAAGAGTTGTTTGAAAGCTGACATTTCTTTGTCTAAAGAGGTAACAACCAAAAATCAGTTTACATATCATGAGGTTATCGGAAGGAAAGAAGTGAAAGATATCGCTTCTTTCCTTCTTTTATTCGTTTAAGTGTACTTTTACAAATGCTTTAAATTAATTATAATCCGTGAAAGAAGTGAACGAATATAAAAAAAAACGAACTGCCTCCTGTTCTAAAGAAGTCAGTTCGTTTAATTGGCATGAATTCTTTTGTACAGAGCTTCTGCCGCTTCATCAATCGATGTATAATATTCGACCTGCTGATTTTTACTGGATGTCACTTCGAGTATGGACGTACCTTTCAAGCACTTCACCGTTAGCGTATCCTCCACCCCAATTGTGAAGGAATGACTGATGGAAGAAAAATTGAAAGTGCACGAAAGCTGCAATAGACTCTTGATGTGTTCCAATTTCATAGCGATCGCGCTCTTTCCTTCTGTGACGTAAGGGTATTTCAGATTGAGCTATAGGGTTTTTACCCGATTCTCAGGCATTTAATCCAATAAAACTCCTGAGCAATCAGGAGTTAAGAGATAAATCGTGGGAAGCTAGAAACGCCACAATGTACTGGGCTGTTTCGTCAATCGAATCGTTTTGAACAACTTCTTGGGTCTGTGAATTGGTCAGTTCAAACGTCGTTGTGCCGGGCAGGCAGCGAATGGATAAGCTGTGGCCGTCTTCCGTTGTGAAGCCCTGACTGATTTTCGACGTATTGAATTCAACCATCGTTTTCAGAAAAACCTTGACGTGGTCAACTTTCATAGGGGGAATCTCCTTTCTAACTTTGGAAAGTGACGATGAAAAGCCTGGAAGGATGGGCAGTTGGGGCATTCACGATAAGGAGCCTTTCCTTCTAACTGAAGGATATGCGTAGGAGCAACCGAAAATTCCCTTTTGCCGATGGGTAGAGACAAAAATCCATAGGAATGCCCCGCGAACTGTCCTTCTCTTCAACTAAGATAAAAACGAAAAAAAGCCGAAAAACATCCCTAAGGATGCTTTCCGGCTTTGTTGGCAGCGCTACTGTCTGCAACAGATTACCATGAATCAGATTCTATTGTAGTTCTTATAGGTGTCTTAGTTGAAGTGCTTCTTTTTTTCGTAGGGTCTACTTCCAAGATGGAAACACTACTGTTTTCCAAGTAGGTTTATTATACCAGATTCCCAGTTTTAAGGGAAGAGGAGAAGTTGGCTTGTTTGAGGAAGAAGAAATAAAATGGCAAACGTCCTAGTTTTTTAATTGGTATTTTATTGATTTTAGTTGATAATCACTTGATGTTTTATTGGGAGAATAAGTGACATTCAAAATGCTAAATATAGAAGAATCATAAGGAACTATAACAAAGCCCTGGGTTTTCATACCATGAATTATTGGAAGACCTTCAAAAGCCCCTCTGCTTTAGCTATATCTAAACGGGAAACCCATACAAACCACAAGAAAAAAGAAACCTTTACAGTTGAACAAGTCCAAGAAAAAGAAGGCGGAATTGAAATTCACCAGTGGAAGTAAAGATAGAAGACACCATGAAAAAGCGAAATCCTTATACAGGATTTCGCTTGTTGGCTAGTTCTTTTTGTCTTCGGATGAAGCTGAATCCGTTTCTTTTACCGTTTCCGTTTTTTGCTCCTCTTTAGACGAGCCGGAAACTTTCTCTTTCACTTGCGTAGTAGCTTCGGTCGCTTTTTCTTTTGCCTGGTTGGCCAAGTCGGCTGCTTTTTCTTTCACTTGGCTCAATTTTCCGCTTCCGTCGCTTTCGGAATTGCGGCTTGCCAATTTTTCTTTCACGGTGACTTGGAGTTCTTTGCCGCTTTTCGGTGCCAGAAGAAGGGCTACGGCTGATCCGATCGCCGCTCCGCTTAAAAGACCCGCAAAAAATCCACTGCCGGCTTTACTTTTCGCTGCATCCGGCTCGCCTGGGATTTTCCCGGCGCGCTGCAAACGCTCTTCCACTTCGTCCACAATCTCGTTGACCGTGCGGCCGCTTACTTCCACGAGGGATCCTTGGAAGGAAAGATGGTCGTAGCTTTCCGAGTTGCGGACGACCAGGACATCGTATTGGGATGCTTTTTCTTTCTGGTCAAACATGTCTGCCTGATAGCCTCTTTTTTCTAATGCGAGTTGGATGTCTGTAAACGGATGTTCTACTGCAATTTTTGGCATAGTATCAACCCTCTTTCTTTTATTATGGTTATTCTTGTGTCTTTCCCTTTTTCCTCCTTGGGTTAAACTTCCAATCGTCAAATTAGCGGGCAAGAAGATGAAAAAAAGAAAAAACTGCCCCTCTCGAGTAAGAAAAACTTAAGAGGGAACAGTTCACTGGTTGGATTATTAACGATGCGTATTTTTTGAGACAGCACGGCCGTCTTTTTCAGGAAAGACGTTCTTATCCAGGTATTTATGGAAGAACCATTCCCCAGCGCCAATCACCAAAGCAGAGATCAGGGCTGCTTGTACAATGTCTTCAGCGTTCTCAATCAGCGCATCGCCCAATAGCCAAATGACCAGGAACGACAAGACGATATCGGCAATCGTGGCCATCATGTTCCGTTTCTTATGGTCTTCATGGCGATCGTGGCCAGCAGCGTGGTTGTTGCCTGTCTGTTTATTCGATGCTCCGTCGCCGGTTTTTCTAAAGATCATCAGATCGCCAAGTACATAAGCGATGAGCGTCAGAACGAGGCTAATCAAAAGCGTTTTCTCGAACTCCACGTCGTAAATCCCGGTTAGGATGACTAAAAGTACGACGGCAATCATTAGGAATTTCATAATAAGGGCTTTTACATGGTTCATCTGATTTCCTCCTCTGTCATTTTTGTTCGTGCCTTAAGTAAAGTACCCCCTCATTTAACTTTTAACCCTTTTATTTTTTATTTTTTAAAAATAATGTATCGTTTTTTATGACTTTTGATGTGCAAGACGGACTTTTCTTTTGTTAGAACAGGAATTACGAGGAACTAGAAAGAGGAGTGGTAAAAGAGATAAGGGAAGCAGTAGAACAGTAGTTTGATCAGAAGCAGTAATCTTTTCAATAGTAGTTGTTGTTACAAGATTACTCGCACTAAAGCGATGGGGCATTGAAAAATAGTAAAATAACCTTTACCTCTTCAATTAACTTCTCTGTTTTCGGCAAATATCTATCTTATGTAATACAAATTGTTATTCCGTAAGACATTGAAAAAGGCATTTCGAAAGAAAGCAAGTTTACATACCAGCAGTAGCAGGGACTCGATCAGCAAAATACAAAAGAGGAAGAGCGATGCTGATTTAGCACTGCTCTTCCTCTCTAATCTATATTAAGGTACTTTTACGGACACGGAAAATTTTGTTCACTCAAAACCAACAGGTAAAACCTCCACTTCAAAAGAAGTCAGTCTGTTTGATGGGCGTGAATTCTTTTGTACAGGGCTTCAGCCGCTTCATCAATCGACGTATAATACTCGACGTGCTGATTTTCAGTGGATATCACTTCGAGTATATACGTATCTTTTAGGCACTTCACCGTTAGCGTATCCTCCACGCCAATCGAGAAGGAATGACGGATGGAAGAAAAATTGAAGGTGCACGAAAGCTGCAAGAGACTCTTGATGTGTTCCAACTTCATAACGACCGCACTCTTTTCTTCTGTGACATAAGGGAATTACAGGTCGAGCTATAGGGTTTTTACCCGATTCTTGGGCATTTAATCCGAGAAAAAACTCCTGAGCCATCAGGAGTTGATCGATAAATCGTGGGAAGCGATAAACGCCACAATGTACTGGGCTGTTTCATCAATCGAATCATTTTGAAAAACTTCTTGCGACTGTGAATTGGAAATTTCAAAAGTTGTCGTGCCCGGTAAACACCGAATGGATAAGCGGTGGCCGTCCTCTGTCGTGAATGCCTGCTCAATATCCATCGTATGGTATTCAACCATCGTTTCAAGAAAAACCTTGACGTTATTAAAATTCATATGGAGAATCTCCTTTCCGACTTTGGAAAGTGACTAATAAAAGTCTGAAAGAATCCATTTATTGCTAGATATACAGTATGCCACGAAAGAAGACGAATCCCTAATAACCGGGTTTTTCCTTGTAAGCGTAAAGACGGAATAGCTGAAAATAGAGCCAAAAGAATGGGGCTATTTGCCGCGGCTACAAAAGATGCCATGTTTATGTAGGAACTGCAGGGGTAACCAACTTATATACATAGATCAGCCATAACTTCCGCTGATGGCGAGAGCCACAGGGAAGCTGATTCTGAACGGGAGGCATGCAGCTACTTGCAGGTCTCCTATCCCTTGTCCTTCGTGACCGTCTAAATAAAAAATAATTTCGCCAAAAAGGAGCTTGAGCTATGACAAACGATAAAACGGTCCAAACGGAAATTGAAGGCTTTATCTCTTCTTTTTTCGAGAGCCAATTCGGCGAAAGTCCCAGTTCCGTGAATGCAGCCATCCGAAACCCTTTTATCGCGATCCATCTGATCGGTTTTTCACTTCCGAGTGAGAAATTGCTTTTAAAACGAATGGAAGCCAAACGGGTGGGCCAGACAAGAGATCTTTTGCTGAACAGCGTCAAAATGGAATTGTTCCAAGAGCTAGCCGCCATCACGGGATATGACGTGAAGGAAATCTATGCAGACTGGAACTTTGAAAAGGAAAGCGGTCTGCTGATTGTGGTGCTGGATGCGGAAACAGACCCGGTGTCTTTCATCTATCCGGAAGGCGTGAATAAAGAAGCCCTGCATGAAATCGTCATCAAAATTAGTAAAATCACGCAAAAAGCACCCGAAACGATCGAGAGCTATTGGCTGAATGACATCACGGTCGTGGTGGAACGGAGAGGCATCATGGTGGATATTGAAAAAGAATTGATCAAAAACGGAGTAATCGAAGAATTGAGGGTGGCCAAACGGCCGCTCGAACACCGCGTGATGGAATTCTTTAAGCTGGAACCGGTATTAAAACAGGAAATCAACGACTTGTTTGTCGACTGGAATTTCGTAGCAGATAAAGCCTATATGGTCTTCATCTTGGAAGCGAAACCGAATTAGGCCATGCAGGAAACCCTGCTTCCTGTATAATGAAACCCATCACAACAAGCGTTTACTCAAGGAAAAAGGGGGTGATTGGATGCCGAAAGAGAAAACGGTCCAAGCGGAAGTCGGGGGCTATATCTCCGGTGTATTTCGCAAGCACTTCGGAAAAGGCCCGACCTCGGTCTATGTCACCATCAATCGTTCGTTTGTCACCATTCATTTCCGCGGGCTCCTGGCACCGACGGAACGCCTTTTGGTGAAGCAGAATGAATTGAAACGCGTATTGGAAATAAGGGATCTGATGATGGTGGACTTGAAGCAGGAAATCATCCAAGGGCTGAAGGAAGTGGCAGCGCTTGAGGTAAAAGAGCTCTACGCCGATTGGGACCTGATCAAAGAGACGGGCCTGGTCATTGGGGTCATGAAAGATGAGCAGGAAGACGGGAAATGGACCGATGATGCGGTGGAACAGGCGTTCACGAAAGAGATGGAAGAGGCAAGCCGAAAGGCAGAAAAAGTGCCTGGCCGTGTGGAGTCGTATTGGCTAAGCGACCGGGTCCTACTGGTCCGCCGTTCTGAGATTTTGGTCCAGATTGAAAAGGAATTGATCAAAAATGGCTATGAGGAAGAGCTGAAATTGTGCAAACGCCCGCTGGAGCATCGGATGCTTGGCGAGGTCCGGGTAGAAGCGGTATTAAACCGGCGAGTCAGTGAAACCTTCTTTGACTGGAACTTCGATGCGGATGTGGGCTATATCGTGTTTCTCTTGGAACCAAAAGGGCCGGAGGAAGCGAAGCCAGGAGGGCAAGTCCTCAATTAAGTTTACATGTAAATGAAAACCGCCTCTCTATTGTGAAACAACTTCAACAATGGAGGGGCGGTTCTATTTTTAAGGGCTTTTATTTCAACTAAGGTCGATTTTGCCTTAAACCTGTTCTGCTAAAACCTGAAAGGATTGGCAGTTGAGGCATTCACTATAAGCATCCTTTTCTTCTAACTGAAGGATATATGTGTGAGAATCTGTAAATTCTCTTTTGCCGATGGGGGTAGACAAAAATCCACAGGCATCCCCTGCAAATTGCCGGCGATGAATCCGTTTTTTCAAGTGGTCAACAAAGTAAGTCATTCGTGTGCACTCCTTCTCTTCAACTAAGCTTAAGGACGAAAAAAAGCCGAAAAACATCCAAAAGGATGCTTTCCGGCTTTGTTGGCAGCACTACTGTCTGCAACAGATTACCATAAATCAGATTCTATTGTAGTTCCTATAGATTTCTTAGTCAAAGTGTTTCTTTTTTTTCGTTCGGTCTAATTCCAAGCTGGAAACGCTACTGTTTTCCAAGTAGGTTTATTATACGGGATTTCCAGTTATAAGGGAAGAGTAGAAGTTGGCTCGTTTGAGGAAAAAGAAACAAATGACAAACGTCCTTGTTTTCTTTTAGTTTGTATGTTATTGATTCAGGATGATAATCCTATGGTATTTTATCCAGAAGTATAAGTGGCATTCAAAATGCTGAGTATAGAAGAATCATAAGGAACTATAATAAAGTTCTTAGTTTACATATGACGGCTTATCGGAAGGAAAGAAGTGATGGAATAAGCTTCTTTCCTTCCTTTTGTTCGTAAACGTGTACTTTTACGAACGGTTTTATGGTGGTGAATAACACCTAAAGAAGTCCCCTGATTAATTATGGTACACTTATCGATGAATAAAATTCTGAACATTCAAACTTTATGAGTTGCTGATGGAGGGGAGAAAATGAGTAGAAAAGAAGTACTTTTCATTTTCAAAAATGAGCTTAGCAAATACTCGCCAGAACAGCTACGGCATATTCCTGGAGAAGGAGTTTGGTCCATTGGGCAAATGTATGACCATATCATTGTAGTAGCGCATGAGTATCTCGATAATGTAGAAATATGTGCTGCATCAAATGAAGAGCAATCTTTAGGTAAAACTATGGCTGGTAAGAAATTATTTAAAGATGGTGGATTTTCGCCTATTAAAATCAGACTTCCAGATGAAATGAATGCTCCGCCCAATAATTCAGATGGCAGAGAAAAATTGGCGAAAAGAATGGAAGAGGTAATTAGTAGGCTGGAGCATTGGGAAGCGGAAGTGACTTTAATCAATCCGAATTGTAAAGTTGAACACGGGGGATTCGGCTGGCTGAATGCAAAAGAATGGTTTGACTTAGTGGGGATGCATTCCCATCATCACTTGCGCCAAAAAGACGAGCTTGAAAGTTATCTGAAAAAGGAAATGTAGTTTTTGAGTGATGTTAAGAAAACTTTTTTGGAAATTGGTTTTACGAATTTTGATTTTAGTCCCTTCGCTAAAATTTATAAAAAAAGGAAAAGTACGTATCTCAAAAGGAGGCTTTTAGATGAAATACTTGTGCTTGGGTTACTTCAACAAGGAGAAGATGGAGGCATTGCCAAAGGAAGAAATTGATGCCATCATGCTAGAATGCCAGCCTCATCTTGAGGAATTATACAAAAGTGGTCATGTGCTGGTAGATGCTGGCGTTGCACAAGAAGTGAAGAGCTTGCAGCGGGTTGGCGGGAAGATACAAGTTGGTGATGGCCATTTAACCCAGCTGGATAAACTCATTGGAAGTGCGTTCATACTAGAAGCCCAGAACATTGAAGAAGCAATCCAAGTGGCTTCTCTACACCCGACTGTGCAGGTCAGTCGAGGAGAACAACTTGGGTGGGAAATTGAGATCCGCCCAATCGATTCCTTCGATATGAAAGACTAAAGAGATTGCAGAGGCAAGCCCTTTGTTCTTGTTCACTATGTTACTTTAAATCAAAAATGCCTTTCCCCGTTTCAAAATCTATCGGCAATGAGGAATGTTCATGGACAATCGCCCATGAGTCCTCTACTTTTTTCAGTCCAAAGGTGAACCGGTTGGTTGTCTGCTGAAGCTGCACACCTGATTCCTTTTGATATCCTGTATAAGTCACCGTGCAATGTACAAAAGCCAAGGTTGAAGTTTCTTCAATTACGATATCGTTAAAAGCGACTTTAAGGAGAACTTCCCCTTCACTCAGGCCATTGAACCATTCGGATATATTCGCTTTCCATGAAGAGATCCCTTTGCTTTCCCAGCTTTCCCAACAATCATAGAGGTGGATTTCAGAAGCATACAAGGACAATAATTTCTCAACGTCTTTTTCTTGAATTGCGGTTCTGTACGTTTCAAGGACATCTTGCACATCAGAAAAATTCTGCGTCATGAATGTCTTCCCCTTTCCTGATTACGAAATAACAAAATGTTACTGAGCCCTTAAGGCTATCTAATCTTAATACGGCGTTCAGCCTGTTTTTCCTGCTTTGAAATTACAGGTCTATTCTTTGATACAGGGAGCAATTAACACCAATAGAAGAGGAAGTATTTTAGTAAGATTTCGTCAAAGGTACGGTATGCATAAAAAAACTATAATCGGAAGTTTTATATTTGAGTTAAAGAATTCAAAAAACCAGTGACCTCTTATTAAAGGTGACTGGTTTTTTAAAATTTAATGCAAAATAAAGCTTGAATTGATGCAACTTATCTCTAAAAATGGCATCAATCACTAACAGATCAGTGAATATCGCGCTTTTTAAAACTTCCGCCTCTGACTTCAGCTGCGTCGTAAACGACGATGAATGCGTTGCTGTCTATTTCGTAGATGATTTCTTTCATCTTGCTGTCTTCGAGCCGGTTGATGATGCAAGTAATTTCTTTGTGTTCCTCATTCGTGTAGGCGCCTTTGACGATGCTGTAAGTAGCATTGCGGCCGAGGCGGTCGTAGATGGTCTGGACGAGCAGCTCGGGTTCACGCGAAATGATTTTATACGTTTTGGAGCCGCTGAATCCTTCTTCGACCAAGTTAATCACTTTGGATGCGATGAAATAAGCGATTCCGGAAAGGAAAGCGCCTTTCAGGCCGAAGACGAAGGAAACGATGATAAAAACGAATACATTAAGGAATAGGATCATATCACTCGTTCCGAATGGCAATTTGCGTGACAGCAGCACGGCCAGCATGTCAATGCCGTCGAGCGCACCGCCGTTTCGAAGAGCAAGACCCATGCCAATGCCGATGATGATTCCGCCGATGACGGTGACCAGCAAGGTATCGTTTTCAACGATGGTCGGAACATGGTGCATGACCGTCGTTGCATAGGCGAGGGAAGCGATGCCAATGACGGAGTAGATGGCAAAGCTTCTGCCGATTTGTTTATAGCCTAAATAGACGAACGGGATGTTCAGGACAGCAATCAGCAAGCCAAGCGGCAAGTCGGATAATTGGGAACCGACGATGCTGATGCCCGTGATTCCACCATCCGATACATTGTTCGGGATCAGCACGGCTTCAAGGCCGTATGCGGTGATAAAGGCTCCGATGATGATAGGAAGCGCTCTTAAAAGCATTTTAGCTTTACTCGTTTTGCTTTTTGTTGCAGTTGGGTTCATTCTATTTTCCCCTTCTCTGAAGTTTCGTGATGGATTTTTTTCACTCCAATTAATAAATATAACCTTATTTTGGCTTTTTTAGTAGGAAAACTTGAAGAGAACGAGAAAGAAGCGCGGACCTGTAATAGATAATTTATTTAAAAAAGGGATTGGAACCGGGTGTCTTGAATTTTATTAAGGATGAGCAAAATTATAGTAAGAGTTGAAGGTCAAAGGCTGCAGCCTTAAAAAGGAGGAATTTCCATGCTGTTTATGTTGATAGTTAAAGCTTCACCCAGTTCGGAAGGCGGCAAGCGCCCAAGCACGGAGTTGATAGAAGCCATGTCCAGGTATAACGAGGAGTTAAAGGAAGCGGGCGTTCGGGTTATGGCAGAAGGGCTTCATCCCAGTTCGAACGGAATTCGCCTTTCATATGTGAAGCCTGGTGAAAAGCCTGTGGTTACAGAAGGGCCTTTTGCAAACCCAAAAGAATTAATTTCCGGTTTCATTTTGATTGATGTGAAATCGAGGAAAGAGGCCATCGAATGGGCTATGCGGATGCCGGACCCGATTGGATATGGCGAAGGTGAGATTGAATTGTGTCAAGTGTTCGAAGGGCCAATGGAGAGTTCGGAAAAGCAGTCTGATTAAGCTCCACTTGGACGCTAGCATGGCTGGTGGCTTTTCATCGGAAAAAAAGGGGGACGGAAAATGAAAGCCATGGTCTGCACCCGATACGGGCCACCGGAAGTTTTGGAGCTGCAACAGCTCGATAAGCCCGTACCGAAAGATGATGAAATTCTGATAAAAGTTCATGCGTCCACTGTAACAGCGGGGGATTGCGAGATACGGAGCTTTAAATTTCCGGTGTTATTGTGGATTCCGCTGCGGCTGTTTTTTGGCGTGCGGAAACCGAGATTGAATGTGCTGGGGCAGGAATTCGCCGGAGAAGTTGAAGTTGCGGGAGATGAGCAGACGTTATTCAAAAAAGGGGACCGTGTATTTGGTGCGACTGGATTGAAGCTTGGCGCGTATGCCGACTACCTTTGCCTTCCCAGCAGCTCTGCCATCGCCCGAATGCCGGAAGGGTTGAGTTTTGAAGAAGCCGCCACCATCCCGACAGGCGGAATGAATGCCTTATTTTTTCTTCGAAAAGCGAAAATCCAAACCGGCCAGAAAGTGCTCATTATCGGAGCCGGCGGAAGCATCGGCACGATGGCCGTTCAGCTCGCCAAAAATTCAGGCGCTGAAGTGACGGCCATCGACAGCGGGGAAAAGTTGGACATGCTCTTATCCATCGGTGCAGACAACGTAATCGATTATCGGCAAGAAGACTTTACTGCAAATGGCGAAACCTATGACGTGATTTTCGATGTTGCGGGAAAAAGCCCTTTTTCGAAAACCATCAACTCATTGAAGCCTAAAGGCATTTACCTGATGGGCAATCCGAGCCTTTCCCAAATGTTCCGGAGGCTTTTGCCGACGAAAAAAGGCAACCGGAAAATCATAGCGGGAGCGGCCAGTTATAAAGCCGAAGATTTACGCTATCTGAGTAAACTGTTGGCAGAGGGCAAGATCAAGCCGGTCATTGACCAAGTATTCCCGCTGGAGCAGCTGCGCCAAGCTCATTATTATGTGGAGAGTGGAATGAAGAAGGGGAATGTTGTCATTGCTAATCGATGATGCGAGTCAATCTATACTGAACATTAAAATTCTATCCATATGTAAAAAAAATTTTAGCTAAGTTGCTGCAACACACGAGTATTTATAATCCATACAATGCCACTCCTGCAACCTTCAGGATGTGGCTTCTTCGTGTTATCCCCATCAGAAAAAGCTGTCCCAAAAAGCCGTTATTCACAACTTTTCCAGACAGCCCTCACAGCAGGAATCATTTTCAATCCATCAGGCAATATAATCATCTTTATTTACATCTGTCGCTTCCACTTTCTCATAGTAAGCACCTTTTGTGATCAGCGCCAAAACCACTGTCATGACAGCTGCCATCAGCGCGGCTAAGAAAGCGGCGGTGCTTTGGAGGAAAAGTCCGAAATAACCAAGTGCAGCAACGGTTCCGATTATAGTCGGTACAAGAAGTGAAACTACGCCGACGGGATTCCATTTAAACAAATTCTCTTGCCTTGCGTCGTAATAGGGGGGGCCGATTTTCAGCAATTTTTTCACGATGAGCGCATCGGTTACGAGAATCGCAGCCCACGACATTAGCGCTACCCCCTGGAATGTCATCGCTGTTTGCAGGTGGTCGATGATGCCGCCAAGCATCAGCGCCATGGCCGTAACAGCTGCCACGACTACCCAGAAGCGCCGGCCTGGAGTGAACCGGAACATATTTTCAAAAAAGCTCGATAGTGAAAGCGAAGCGCTGTAAATATTGGTGATATTGATGCGGACTTGCGTCAATACGGTAAACAGTACACCGCCGAGTCCGAGCAGGATGACGATGTAAACGCCCGGGTTCGATTCGCCGATTCGGACCCCGAACCAGATGCCGAGGCAGCCCATGACGCCGAAACAGAAAATCTGCGGAATAAAACCGATTGCGATGGAGCCGATTTTCAAATCTTTCGGCTTCAGGAAACGCGCATAATCGGAAGCGATCAGCGCTGTCAGCCCCATGATGCCGTGTTGCATCCCGATGCATAATAATAAAGCTGTGCCGCCGATCTGGGCACCTTCTGGCATGTACGTCCAAAAACTTCCATCGTAGACAGATGGACGGTTGTAAGCAACGACGATTGCCGCGATTAAAAAAATACCGAAAATCGGCAAGGACCATTTTTGAAGTTTGTCCAATTGTTTGATGCCGAACCAGTTTAAGGGGATAACCAATGAACCAAAGATGACGATAAGAATCCACTGGGGGATTACGGGAAAATATGCATGGATAGCGGTCACCAGGATCATGCCTTCAAAAGCACAGTACATGATGAAATTTGATGCGTAAATCAAAGAAGTAAGCGAGGCTCCGATGTAACCGAATCCTCCTCGGGATAGTAAATTGACGTTCATTCCCGACTTAGCGGACAGGTAGACGATAAAGGAACCGACAATGCCCGCTGCTATAATCGCATAGGCAGCTGAAATGAGGGCATTCGCTGCTCCGAATTGAAGTGCCATAACACTGCCCATCTGGAAATAGAAAATGGCCGTCGCGATTCCGAATGTAATGTTCGTGATGCTTAGCCAGCCCATTCTCCGGTATTCCCGCGGAATTTTGTCCAAAGAATAATCCTTTTTCCTGTTTTCTTCCATTTCTCGTTCAAGATCTACAGCAGAATCAGTTCTCATGTCAGCTCCTTCTTTCCTATTTAGATTTCTGCAGTGCCTGTTTTGTGTAAATAAAAAACAATGAAATGTATGGCAATATTAAAAATCAATGCCAAGGCATAGACATCCTCTTGAGTGAAAAAATCCGAAATGGTTCCAGTAATTTATTCTTTATATCTTTCCGTACCCGCTCTTACCGTATTTTAGGCATTAAAAGAGCTTGTCGGTATTGAACACTATTTAAGAAATACAGTGAACTTATTTTGCAATTAAACAAAACAAAAAACATCAGCTTCGAAATCGGTTGATTTCGAAGCTGATGCTCATCTCTTTATTTTAGCCAATAATGTGAGAGGACTAATCAGCAATGTCCTTTTAAAAATTCAGTCCAATATAATCGCCTTTCCTTGTTCCCGCAAGGCTTTTAAAGAAGCCAGCATATGATTGATTTGTTCATCGGAATGCCGTTCCCAAGATCCCAATTCAGCAACGATCTTCAGAGGGGATTTGGATCGGTACGAGCGTGTTGGATTGCCGGGAAACCGTTTGTCGGTCAAGTTCGGATCATTTTCAAAATCGCCCAGTGGTTCGACCAGATAAATTCTTTCTTTGGCGTTGGAGGCTGCGAGTTCCGCTCCCCATTTGGCAGCTTCCAATGTGGCCGTGAAATAGATGTAATTGGATTTCTTGTCCTGGTAATTGGATAAATTCTGCGCCTCCAATAAATCACCGATCTTCAATTGGGCTTTTGTTCCGTGAAAGAAAGGACCGGGGTCTAAGACATCTTTTTTGTCATTCATACGGATCTGCCTCCTGTGCTATTCGCATTGTATAAAACAGTATAGGGCAGGGATTCGGAGAAAAACAGTCTGTAAATCATTTTTTATTAGCGGTATAATGGTAGTAGAGAGAGTGATATCGAACAACCAAGTTCAATAAAAATTGCGAAAGACCTCCATTTTCGAATCTGGTGATTCTAGAACGGAGGTCTTTAACTTGCAGCTGTATAAGACCCGGTCTGTTGGACCGCGAAATGCTTCCTGGAACTGATCAGCTTTTGCAGCGCACAGTTAAAGCTGTTATTGTTCTGCTGCAAATTGCCGTCTATTTCGATGGTCTTTTTACATCAGCTAAAGAATTGTGATTTGACTGCACTTCTGCAATGTCCTTGTCTTTTGGCACTTCATGTTTTGCCCAGTAGGAAGCGAGAAACGTGCCGGTTATCACTTGCCATGCCGAGGCGAAGGCACTTGGCAATGCGGCAAGCGGTGTGAAATATGCTGAAGCCAGGGCTACTCCGAGACCGGAGTTTTGCATGCCGACTTCGATTGAAATGGCGCGCTGATCCTGAGGAGACAGTTTTAAGGCTTTCGCTGCGTAATATCCGAGCAGCAGCCCGAAGCCATTGTGCAGCAGGACTGCTGCAAATACGAGAATGCCTGCCGCAGCAATATTATCTTTATTGTTGGCCACGATTGCTGACACAATAATGGTGATGGCCGCAATGGAGATTAAAGGCAAGACGGATACGCTTTTTCGGGTAACCACAGGCAGGAATTTACTGATTAACAAGCCTAGGATAATTGGAATGATGATCACTTGTATGATGAACATGAACATGGAAATCGGATCAACTGGCAGCCATTGCCCTGCAAATATTAACAGCAGAAAAGGCGTCATAATAGGCGCCAGCAAAGTAGAGGCACTTGTCATGGTGATGGAGAGAGGGACGTTTCCTTTTGCCAAATAGACCATGACATTTGAAGAAGTTCCCCCGGGTACGCTGCCCAGCAAAACCAATCCTGCCGCAAGTTCTGCAGGCAATCTCAATAAGTACGCAATGATAAAGGCGATTGTTGGCATGATTGAGAACTGTGCGGTTACTCCTATTAGAACCGGGATTGGATTTGTAAACACTAATTTAAAGTCGGATGCTTTTAACGTAAGCCCCATACCGAACATGACGACGCCGAGTAAGAGGGTGATGTACGCACCAAATGAAGAAAACAGACTTGGAACCATAAAAGCAAGCACGGAACACACGATGACGATCAATGCGAAATACTTGCCGGCTAGACTGCTGATTTTGTCGAGCCCTTTCATTTTGACCCTCCGTTTCTGAATTTAGTCCAAAGAATGATAGTTGAACATGAGTAGCAACATTTTTAATTTGAGTATAGTTTTGAACGGCTAATTCTCTGCGGTTTCTGGAGGGAATAGGCTTTTGTTGCTGCGTTAGATCGCTTTCACAAACTTCGCCGGCACTCCGGCAACCACTGTATTGGCTGGGACATCTTTCGTCACTACGGCACCTGCCGCAACAACTGAATTGTCACCGATTGTCACGCCGGGCAGGATCATGGCACTGGAACCGATCCAGGCATTTTTGCCGATGACCACAGGTGAGGAGTAGGTTGTGTTCCGGGTTTCCAAAGGCAGTCCGTGATTCAGTGTGGCAATCGTGACATTCATCCCGATTTGTGAACCGCTGCCTATTTGGATTCCTCCTCGGTCCTGGAACGAGCAGCCGGTGTTGAAGAAGACGTTCTTTCCGATGGTGATATTTTTACCGAAGTCGGTGTAGAACGGAGGGAAGCACATGAACGACGGATCGACAGTGCTGCCGGTCAGTTCACTGAAAAGCTCCACGATTTCTTCTTTTGAATGATAGGAAGTGTTCAGTTCCATGGTGATCCTTTGCGCTTCAAAGCTGCATTGCACCAATAATCCATATAATTCTTGATCGTCGGCTGGGATGGAGTTGCCTTTCCGGCAAAAATCGATAAATTCGTTCATGTCCATTGTTTATTGCCACCTTTCTTTTAGGTCTGACCGAGATTCGGCTGCCGCATTCAGGTTTGATCAAACTGCTTGTTGTTTGTTGATCTTCTTATAAAATATAATTTAACACATAAATTGAATAAACAAAGTTGGAATGTTCCATACTTAATGTATCGAGGGGGGCAAGTCGTTGAAGATATCTTGGGAAATGGTGGACAGACAATTAAGGTTCAGGGGAATGCTGTTAAGCTGGCTGGTGCGGAACGGCGTAATTAAAGGGAGAATCATCATTCCTTAAAATTTACATACGTATGTCATAATCATGGTAGTGTTGATTTTTGTTTTAAATAGATGAGGAGGCCAATCATGAACATCGGAATCATCGGAACAGGAAACATTGCGTCGTATTTATTGGAACAGATAAATCACAGCCATCTAGCCAATGGAAGGGTTACAGCTATTTTCGGGCGCAACCAGGAAGTCGGGCAGCAGTTGAGCGAACAGTTTGAAGCCGATTTTTACACAGACCTTCAAGGATTTTTAGGCTTGCCGCTCGATATTGTGGTGGAGGCAGCGACGGTGGAAGCGGCTAAAATCTATTTAAAAGATGTGGTCGCCCATCAGAAAGATCTCGTCGTCAGCAGCATCGGCGTGTTTAAAGATGTCGCCTTCTTGGATGAATTGAAAAGTTTGGCGGAGTCCAACGGCACACATATCTTCTTGCCATCCGGTGCAATCGGTGGATTAGACGTCTTGCAGTCGGCGAAAGCGGCTGGTGGGTTAGAGCGTGTCCAGATTACGACACGGAAATCTCCCGCATCGCTCGGGATTGAATCGGACGAAGAAAAGGTGCTATTCGAAGGCTCCGCATATCAAGCCGTCGAGAAATTCCCGAAGAATGTCAACGTAGCATTGGTGCTCGCACTTGCTGGCATTGGAGTCGAGAAAACGAAAGTGCGCGTCATCGTTGATCCGGCCGTTGAACGGAATACCCACACGATCGAAGCGGAAGGGGATTTTGGAAAGATGCAGCTGCAAGTCGAAAACAATCCGATGCCAAGCAACCCGAAAACGAGCCTGCTCGCTGCTTTAAGTATTCTGGCGGTATTGCAGAACAAAGACCAGGCTTTGCAGATCGGGAACTGAATTCTTGTTCTGAACGTAAAAAAATAGCCGGATTTGTTTAAATAACCCTGCTGAAATGGAGGGAATAGATAGGATTTATCCAATTGATTTTAGTAAAACCTATTTAGAATTTAAGTGTAAGCAATTTGCTTTGAATCATTTCTTTTATTAAAGCATCTCATTTTTCAAAAAAGTGAAAGCGACAGCTGGACGCATTGCATGTCCGGCTGTCGCTTTTTTAATCGGGTTGAATCCCCGTTTCTGAATGAGTTATCTCAAATAGCTTTCGATAAACTGCAGGGCATCTTACATAGATTATCTGATTTATTTCTTTTGTCTTTGCTTTAAAATAATAAAAGCCGTAACGGTTCCTCCAACTAACCCGTCGATCATATCAATCATGGTGTCATCCGGGTTCCGTCCTTGGATCGTAAAGTTGAGCAATTTATCTCCAGCGAACTCCATCAATTCCCAGACCGCTGCAGAAGCAAGCGAAAAACAAATGATGTAAAGGCCGATAAAAGCATTTGGGAGCCGGGCTGTCAACTGTTCTCCCAGCATTTTCTGCAGGATAATCCAGCTTCCAACCGCCAACATGACTCCTGATGCAATATGAAGAAAATCATCAAAATGCGGAATATCATAAAAACCGCCAAAAGTACCCAGTCCCACTGAAATAAAGATAAAACCATAAACGATGTTCACAAAAAAGCTCGGCAGCGAATGTTTAAGCCGTCTTTGCGCAAAAGCGATTGCCCCCATCAGTATGAGTGTGAAAATGCCCATCATCACTTTTGTGTTTTCTCCACTGGCAAACATATAACCCGTACCAATGGCCAACAAAATGAACACACTCCACCAAACGGTTCTTTCCCCTGTTTCCCCGTGTCCGTTCTTCAATAATTCCATCTACGTTCATCCTTTCGAAAACCTTTTAAAAAATGCCCTATTGAATCATTTTACTTCATATCCAGCTCAAAGGGGTTGATTTACTATTGAACCAGGATTTACTGGCGCTGTCATTTGGGCTTTTAAACTTCAATGGAATCACAATTGCAATACCTCTAAGGTCCGGAAAGCGGCTCCAGTTACCGGCTCGATTTTGACGGAAACCCGCAACACCTGAAATTTAAGAGTAAATTCCGGGGAAAAGGGTATGTATTATAAGGTAGGGCTAAAAAAGTCCAGCGAGTGAGTATCAAACGGATTTTTGTTTGGTATGGACACTGGCCATAAAATATGTGCTCCTGTCACTCCTTTACATCGCTGAGCTATTGTTTAACAGGATGGCAAATGGTTTGATGCGGGCGTTGAATTGTTGGAAATTACTAGGTAGACAGTATTTCCAAGCTTGCCGTTATTGCTAAAAAAACGGCGGTGACGGAAGAATTATATGGAGCAGCATTTCGAATAATAAAAAAATGGAGTGGATGAAACACATGGAAAATGTCATCATTAGTTATTTTAAAGTGGAAAGCGAAGCTTATCAGGCGTTATCGGATTTGAAGAAAGCCAGTACGTTCAATGAGAATTTTACGTTGTCACAAGTGGTATTATTAAAAAAATCAAATGAACAAATTATAATGCAGGATGGATTCGACACAGGCAAACGGACGCAAAATGACACGTGGAAAGGCGGGTTAATCGGTACGCTTGTTGGAATTTTAGGCGGTCCGCTTGGCATGCTGCTTGGGTTCGGGATTGGGTCAGTGGTCGGAATGGCCAAAGATACAGGCGAAGCCAGGGAAGAATCGAACCTCATTACAGCGCTCTCTACCCGGATGAAAGAAGGGGAAGTGGCAATTGTGGCAATCGCCCAAGAGCAGACTGAAGAATCCTATAATCTGATTTTAGAGAAGTACGGTGCGGTAACAGTGCGTTACAGTGCCAACGATATCCAGGAAGAAGTGGAACATGCTCAGAATGTAGAGAAAAATCTCCAGGACCGGGCAAAAGAAGAAATGCGGCAGAAACGTTCTGACTATCGCAAATAAAAGCCGAAGAATAACGCAGCAAATTCAAGGAACAGTTGGAAAACCTCCAAAAGCGGGTTTCTTCCACATACTAAGCTAGAACAAGCAATCTAAATATAGAAGACTCCAACCCCCTGTTTAAACTTTTCATGGAAACAGGGGGTTGGAGTCTTTGTTTTTAAAAGCCTTATGGCGGCACTTGTTAATTGAGCTGTCCAGTTTAAGTGCGTCATTGTTCGGTTTGATTGCTTAATAGGGTGAGTTGATTGTGGGAGCGGCATCCCATAAAGTGAAGGAGAATTAAGATGGAATTCGAAAAAAAATTATAGGAAAGATTTTAACGCCTTGAAGTAGTTTCTAAGGTGAAATTGGAATAAATAACGGGAATATTAGAAGCAGCGGAGTACTCGAAGGGCGGGATGTCCATGATTCCGGAGAAGACATTGGATTCCCATGATAAAGATGTAGAAGAACGGGCCACTGTCCAATTTGTAAAACCAAATTAAGGTTTGGAGGGTGTGATCAAAAATGAAGATTAACCATCAAAGACTAATGGATCTGCTTGATGAATTGAACCAGATCACTTCAGAAGGTGAAGGGATCACACGCCTTGCTTACACGAAACAAGAAAAATCGGCGTTGGACTGGTTCATCGAAAAATGTGAGCAGTATTCCATTAGAACGCACCGCGATGCTATCGGCAATGTATTCGGGACCATCGGACCGGAAGCTGAAAAAGGGCTTTTGATCGGTTCACATCTTGATACCGTGAAAAACGGCGGAAAATACGACGGCGCACTTGGTGTAGTAGCTGGGTTGGAAATATTGATCACGCTGTTGGAGAACGGTGCTCAATTAGAGAAGCCGGTGACGGTCGTTTCGTTCCGCGGTGAAGAAGCGAATATTCTGGGCGGCACATTCGGCAGCCGTGCATTTTGCGGAACCATCGAATTTGATGAAGATTTTGTCAAACGACTGGAAAGTACGCCTTTCAGCCTCCAGCAAGTGAAAGAGACCGTCGGAGCAGAACGGTACAGCAATTACTTGGAGCTCCACATCGAACAAGGGAAAAAGTTGGAGAACAATGGTGCGGACATCGGAGTCGTCCATGCGATTGCGGGCATCAAGCGGCTGGACGTCACTGTCCACGGGGAAGCTGCGCATTCCGGGACAATAGGAATGGAAGAGCGGAACGATGCGCTCATCAGCACGGCAAAAATCCTGCTGGAATTCGAGCGTCTCGTCAAAATGTATGGTGAACCGAATGTCGGGACAGTCGGCGAATTGTATGTGCATCCGAATTTGCCGAACGTCGTGCCGGGGCAAGTGGATTTCACCCTCGAAGTCAGAGGGACGGATATGGAGACCATGCGTGAAATAGCGGAGCGGTTTTCGGACTATGCCTCCACTTACCACCAGGTGGCCATCAAGCCGAATATCGAAAAGCACCCATCCGATTTGTCGGAAAAAATAGTTGCCACAGTGGAGCAAGTTTGCAGAGAAGCTGGCATGGGTTACCGGGTGATGATGAGCGGCGCGAACCACGATGCGAATTCACTGGCGGCCGTCATGGATTCCGGGATCATCTTCATCCCGTGCGTGAACGGTGTCAGCCATAACCCGAAAGAACGTGTAGAAGCAGCCGATATTGAGAAAGGTGCAAATGTGCTGTTCAGAAGTGCATTGAGCTTGTTGAAATGATTCATTTCCCTTCTGTGAGATTATCGATGGAAATTTGATGATGCCGGGAAAAGTCATTCTGCCGATTTGGCAGCTGATTATTTTTCAATGAAATGGCCGGATAATGAAGAAGGATAAACTTAGGCGCATAAATAGAGAGTGATGTTACTGCATGTAATAATTACTGGAAATGAAAGACGGGCACCGTTTCAACTTTGAAACGGTGCCCGTCTTTTTTGCTGGGAATAAGAAAGATGACATCCATGATAGAAAATAAGCTATCTTTGACTTTATTTTTACTAATCAATTTCATCACGGTTTTCATCGAAAACATCCGCCATGGAATAAGCAATCTGGATCCTATTCGGCTTGAAATAGATTTTGTGGTCGAACACGCCGCTGCCTCCTATGAAGAATGCAGTAGCATCGTTTCTTTCTGCAATGTCTTCCAACTGTTCAAACAAATGAAGATTGTGCTGGAACGGCGTAGCGGTTGTTGCGGATAACAGAATTTTCTGTGGCTGCAATCGCTGCACTAAGTATTCAATCGACGACAACTTCGGGGAAGGTCCAGCTGCAATCGTTTGCCATCCATGCATCATCGCTTGGAGCAAAATAATGTGCAAGGGGATTTCATGCGTTTCGTGGGGCAAGCAGCACCCGAGCATGAGAGGAGACCCTTCCGCTAAATCAAAGTTTCTTCGGATTTGGACCAAGAAATCACGGACGGCCAAACTGGTGATGGTTTCTTGGCTTTCATCCCATTTTCCGCTTGCCCATAAATCCCCGATTTCCCGCATCAACGGCTGGACCGTAGTGCTTAAGAATTTCTCCAAGCCATAACGGTGAAGGGCTTGCTTTAATAACAGCAATAAACCGGCCTCATCGTAAATAGCGCCTTTCTCTAAAAGGGCCAGCACATCTTCGCTTAAAGGCATTTTAGGAACGGGATTTGGAGCTTGATGCGAATGGAACAAATGCAGTGCTTCTTTCATTGAATGGCCTTGGTCCCGCAATCTGCAAACTTTCATCAATGTGCCCACATCTTCGCATGTGTACAACCTATAGCCATTTCTATGCCGTTTCGGGCAGATCAGTCCATAGCGCTGTTCCCATTTGCGGATCACTTGCGGAGATAAACCAGTAAGTTCAGAAACTTCTTTTACAAGAAGACGATGCTCTTGGTTTGTTTTCATTGTGCCGGGCCTCTTTTCTTCGAAGAAATCCTAGTATTTCTTATATACTTACCTTATACTAATGCTATATAAACATTATACAAAAATTACGCATAGAATGTTTCAAACCGATTGTGATGGGTATAAAAGGTAATAATACACTGTGCTTCTATGGTTAACTGTAAAATGTTTTGGCCAAACCTTGTACAAGTGAAGCGTTAGACTAAAAGTAGAATCGAGGAGATTCATTTGAAAAAAAGTGTTAGTGTCATCGGGGCAGGCGTGGCCGGGCTTGCGAGTGCTTGCCGACTGCAGTGTGCTGGATACGAAGTTACCTTATATGAAAAAGAAGCCATGGCTGGCGGAAAGATGAACCGAATCCAACAAGACGGTTATCAGTTTGACTTAGGGCCAACTATTGTCATGATGCCCGAACTTTACCGTGAAGTATTTGAAATGTGCGGCGTCGACCCGGATGACTATATTCCGATGCAGCGTCTGGATCCGATGTACAGCGTCTTTTTTGAAGGCGAGAGGGATGAACATTACGAAATCAGCTCAGACTTGATCAAGCTGACAAAAACGCTCGAACAATTTGGAGAAGAAGATGCACAAGGCTTTTTTAAATACATCCAAGAAATCTACAGCCGTTTCGTAGTCGCTAAAGAACATTTTCTTCAAAAACCTTTCCGCAAACCATCCGACTTTTACAATCTGTCGGTGCTGCGCCAAGGGTTAAAGCTGAAGACGTTCGACAATGCGGATACTTTCATCAGCAAATACATTAAAAATGAACGCCTGAAACAAATGATCAGTTTCCAAACCCTGTATATCGGTGTTTCTCCTTACAGCGGCCCATCTCTTTACACAATGATTCCGATGATCGAATTCCTGTATGGCGTGTGGTTCATTAAAGGCGGGATGTATACCTTGGCACAGTCTCTTGAACGCTTATTCTTGGAAAAGGGCGGTACGGTCCGCTACAACTCTTCGGTGGATGAGATTGTGATTGAAAGCGGCCAAGCAAAAGGCATTCAAGTGAACGGCGAATTCATTCCTTCAGACTTTGTGATGTGCAATGCCGATTTCCCTTATGCGATGAAGAATCTGGTTGCAGAACCAAAGGCAAAAGGAAAATATACCGATAAGAAAATCGACAATATGAAATACTCGTGCTCGTGTTTCTTGATGTATCTCGGCATGGATAAGAAGTATGAGGAAGTGCCGAATGCCCACAACTTTATTTTCAATGAAGAACTAGAACAGAACTTGAATGACATCTTTTCAGGAAAACGTCTCGACACGGCCTCATTCTATGTTTATATTGGTTCTAAGCTGGATCCGAGCCTCGCGCCTGAAGGGAAAGACGGGCTGTACGTCCTCGTTCCGGTGTCCGACAAATCGGTTTCACAATATGAATGGAACGATGAAACAATCCAGCATTACCGCAACAATATCTTAGGTGCTTTGGAGAAAGTCAAAGGATTCGAAAACGTGAAACAGGAAATCGTATCTGAATCGTATATGACCCCGCCCGATTTTGAACGGCGCTTTAATGCCTACAACGGAGCAACTTTCGGTCTTCAGCCAACACTTGCACAAAGCAATCATTTGCGCCCTCAAAGTAAGGCCACTCATTGTGAAAACCTTTACTTTACAGGAAGCAGCACTCACCCGGGCGCCGGTGTTCCGATTGTTCTGCTGTCCGCACGAATCGCCACGGAGGAACTATTGCATGATGACAAAGGAATCCTATTCCATACCCGCTGAAAGGGGAGCTTTCTATGACTGCTCAAATGTCTGTTCCAGACGACTTTGCGTTTTGTGAACAAATCATTAAACGACACTCGAAAAGTTTTTACTACGCCTTCTCAAAACTGCCGGAGGAAAAAGCGCAAGCCGTCTATGCCCTTTATGCTTTTTGCCGGACGGCAGATGACAGCGTGGATGAAAACCTTGGAAGTGCAGCTCAGCTGGCAGCTTTGGATAAACTGACAGACGAACTTGATCGTTTTGCCGGGAAGCAGGAAATCAATCATCCGTTATGGCGTGCATTGCGTGTGGTCTTCAACAAATATGAAATGGACCTCGAGCCATTTTATGACCAAATCAAAGGGCAAAGGATGGATATTTCTTTTTCCGCCCCTAAAACGCTGGAAGATGTGGAAACGTACAGCTATTACGTTGCCGGATCTGTTGGCCGGATGCTGTTGCCGATTATTGCTTCAAATTCGAAAGTGGATTGTACAGATTCTGCCGTCAGTCTCGGAGTAGCGATGCAATTGACGAATATTCTACGGGATGTCGGAGAAGACTACCGCGGGAAAAGAAGAATCTACCTTCCGACAGAAGAACTCAAGAGAGCAGGCTACCGCGTTGAGCAATTGGCCAACGCAGAAATCACCGGCAGTTTCATAGAAGTGTGGGAAGGGATGGCCAAGCGTGCTGAAGATTTGTATGACGAGTTTCTTGAATGCGTTTCGAACTTTGACGAAGACAGCCGCTTTCCTGTGCTGGTATCTGCACAAGTCTACCGAGGGATTTTAGGGAGTGTCCGCCAAAACAATTACGATTGTTTCGCCCGGAAAAACTATGTGACGAAACGGGAAATGGTGCGGATTTTGAGTGACTCAATTATATAAGTTTAGTTAATAATCATCACTTTTTGATATTCCGCAAAACAGCTCCGCTTTCCTGCAGGCTCGCGCCAAGCCTCCTCAGCCGCTTCGCGTCTTGCGGGGTCTCGGCTGTCTCGCTGTCCTGCGGGAGTCTCCGCTGTTTTGCTCCATATCTTCTAGTTAAAAAGAGAGAAAGCTTCTGACTACTTCTTATACAGCATTTCCCTTGCGACGGAGCTAGCGCAGCGATGCAAGGGCACAAGTCTTTGCTTTACTCAAAGCGGCCGAAGCGGCATGCAAAAGTGAATTTCTTTTGTTCAACTTATATGGATGAAAATAACTTCGGAAAGAAGGACGGTACACATATGGCGAATCCCAACAAATCCGTACTCGTTATCGGAGGAGGGCTCGGCGGTTTATCTGCTGCAATTTCTCTCGCACAAAACGGGTACGCTGTTTCTTTATATGAGAAGAATACACATGTGGGCGGCAAACTGAACCGTCTGGAACAGGACGGTTTCGGCTTCGACCTGGGCCCGTCCATTTTAACCATGCCGCATATTTTCGATAAGCTATTCCGTGGCAGCGGCAAGCGCTTGGTTGATTACGTGCCCATCAAGCGGCTCGGGCGCGAATGGCGTTCTTTCTTTCCGGACGGGACGGTGTTGGATTTATATGGAGATCTTCGCTTGATGGAACGGGAAAATCCGGCGCTTTCCCATAAGGGCATGAAAGAGTATTATGCATTTTTAAAGTACGCAAAACGGCTTTATGACACGACGGAAGCCGGCTATTTTGCAGAAGGCATTGATACGGTGAAAGAGGCCGTTAAGCATCACGGAGCCATGGCAGCTTTAAAAGGCTTCGACGTGAATTCAACTGTGCATGGAGCGATTTCCAAACGGATCAGCAGCCCGCATCTGCGTGATATGCTTTCCTATTTCGTCAAATACGTCGGTTCTTCTCCATACAGTGCTCCGGCGGTTCTCAATATGATGATTTACATGCAGCATGCGCAAGGCTGCTGGTATGTGCCGGGCGGGATGCATAAATTGGCGGAAGGCTTGACGAAGCTGGCGGTTGAAGAAGGCGTTCAAATCCATACCGGGATGGGTGTGGCACAGGCGCATACCAATAAAAATAAGCAAATCACGGGTGTTGAACTGGAAGATGGATCGTTCAAGGCCGCCGATTATTACGTATCGAATATGGAAGTGATTCCGTTCTATAGAAAGATGGTGGCTGCCAAAGGGAAGTTTGTGCGGAAGCTGGAGAAGAAGTTTGAACCGTCAAGTTCGGGCCTTGTCCTGCATCTTGGGGTGAAAAAGGAATATCCTTTCTTGAATCACCACAACTTCTTCTTTTCGGAGAATTTGCATGAACAAATGGAGAAAGTGTTCAAGAAACACGAGCTGCCGGACGATCCCACTATTTACGTCGTCAATGCCAACAAAACCGATCCGTCCCAAGCACCTTCCGGACATGAGAACTTAAAGATCTTGCCGCATATCCCTTATATCCAAGACCATCCATTTACCGCGGAGGATTATGTGAAGTTCGAAGCACGCGTTCTGGAAAAGCTGGAACGTATGGGCTTGCATGGATTGCGGGATCATATTGTGACGCGCGACGTCTGGACTCCCCATGATATTGAACGCACCTACGGATCCGACCGGGGAGCCATTTACGGTACCGTTTCTGATAAAAAGACGAATAAAGGCTTCAAGCACCAAAAACAAAGTGAGCTTTTTGATAATCTCTATTTTGTCGGCGGTACGGTAAATCCTGGCGGCGGCATGCCGATGGTCACACTCAGCGGCCAGCAAGTGAGCGATAAAATCGTGAAGCGCGATAAGGGAAAATAAGCCGTTCACAATGACTGTGTTTCTATCCGGTTTTATTGCTTTGTTCACTTTCTTTATTTGACCATCTACGCAAATCAACGAGTTGGCGGGGCGCAATGCCCTAATTTAAATAAAATGCTGAGGTGATCCGCAAATGCCGTTAATTGAATTGCCCATCGGTTGGCTTGTATTGGCGGATGCTGCTGCATGGACGTTTTTTCAACTCGTCATTTCTTATGGTGCGACTCGTATTCCTTTTCACTGGTTTGTCCGCCATGACCGGCTATTCCGCTCATTCCGTTTTGAACGGAATGGGGAGTTGTGGCAGCAGCTTTTTCGGATTAAAGGATGGAAAGGGCATTTGCCGGACGGGTCCATGTTTTTCCCGAGCGCTTATAACAAGCAGGCGCTTCATGGACACGATAGCCCGTCTTTGGCTGAGTTCGTGGTTGAATCCAGAAGAGCGGAATTGACCCATTGGTTAGTGATGCTGCCTGCTCCGCTTTTTTGTCTATGGAATCCGGCAGAGGCATTTTGGATGAACGTAGCCTATGCTTTTTTCTTTAATATTCCATTCATCATTACCCAGCGGTATAATCGTCCCCGCTTAGAGCGGTTGATCATCCAAAAGCAAAACAAGTCCCAGGCACTGCCTGACAGCAGAATATTGAAAAGCTGACAAGGATCAAGAGGCGACTCATGGTCCTTTTTGATTTGAAAAGATTCATCTATGCAAATAAAAGGACTTTGGAAAACCGTTGGCGAATATACTGTCAAAAAGAATCTGAAGATATTTAATGTGCCCAGCGAATGACGAAGGAAGCGGCCAAATTGCAACGAAACGGGAGGGATTAGTGATGGAAACAACTGCTCGAGACGACATGATGAAGCGAATGGACTTTTTCATCGGCAATTGGAACATGGAAGTGATTCACCCTCATATTCAGCCAAGCCCAATCTCAGGCCAAACCAATTTTAGGTGGCTCGATGAGAAGTATGTCATCCAACGCACGCATATCAACAAAAGCGAATTTCCCGATAACACGATTATTTACGACTGCAATCCGGATACGGGCCAGTATTTGATGCATTATTTCGATTCGCGGGGAGTGACCCGTCTGTACTCCATGAACCTGGAGAATGGAGTTTGGAAATGGTGGAGAAACACAGCCGATTTTTCGCCTTTGAAGTTCCAGCAGCGTTTTACCGGAGAAGTCGATGACACGGGAAAGACCATACGAAGCCTATTGGAAAAATCGGACGACGGTGTAAATTGGGAGCGTGATTTCGAAGTGGTGTATCGAAAAGATTAAGACAACACAGATCATTGAGACGGAATTAAAGAAGGCGTCAAGCTGTGTGGAATGCTATTATACTGAAAGAGTTAAGATTTGTTTCTTGAAGAAGGGAATGAAAAGATGAACACGATTTTTATTGCGGGCCACTCCCGGCTGCCTTCTGGAATGGCAGCCCAAAATATATACGAAACGCTGACGATTACAGCAGAAGTGGATAAAAAATACGGCGTGATTGTAACCGCCAGCTGCACTTTAGCGACGGCTCACGGCCAGGAATTCATACATCAATTGCTGAGAGGGTACAGCCTTCAAGACGGGATAGAAGAACCGATCGCAAAACTGAAAAGTCATTACTTAGGAAAAGCAGGGAATGCCTTGATTTCCGCCTTAAAGGATTTGCACAAACAATACGAGACTCGTGAAACTTACCATTGATTTTTCAGATTATTTTATTTTTTCTGTTTACAAGCAGGGTTTAATAGGTTAGGATTGGAAGTACGAATCATGCCGAAACGCAAACGCGTTCGTCCCGCATGGTCAATTTTTAAATGTATAATCCCATACTGCCTAGTCTGCCGACAACCTCTTCCAGGTTGTTCGCCACAGATAAAAGCCAGTTCAATTTGGATAAACAGCTTGCTGTTGTCTATTTGAACTGGCTTTTTTGTTGCCACGAAAGGAGTGAAATCATGTCTGGAGCGTTAAAGAATATCAAAGTCCTGGATTTATCACGGGTACTGGCAGGTCCTTATTGCACGATGATCTTAGGCGATTTAGGCGCAGAAGTCCTGAAAGTGGAAGCGCCCGGAGGAAGCGATGAAACCCGGAGGTGGGGGCCGCCTTTCAAGGAAGACGTAAGCGCTTATTATCTCAGTGCCAATCGAAACAAAAAAGCCATAACAGTGGATCTCCGGACGGAAGAAGGCGTTGAAATCGTTAAAACGCTGGCTTCGGAAAGTGATGTGGTGATCAACAACTTCAAAACCGGGAAAATGGAAAAATTTGGGCTGGGGTATGAGACCTTGGCGGAGTTGAACCCGCGCATCGTTTATTGTTCAATTACCGGGTTCGGGGAGACGGGGCCAGAGCGTGATATGCCAGGCTATGATTTTATCATCCAAGCCATGAGCGGGTTGATGAGCATAACGGGAACAACAGAATCAGGCCCTCAAAAGTCGGGGGTTGCGATTGTCGATGTCCTGACGGGGCTGTATGCGTGCATTGGCATCCAGGCAGCTTTATTGGAACGCACCGTTTCAGGGAAAGGGCAAAAGCTCGATATTTCCTTGTATGATTCTGCGGTGAGCGCATTGATCAATATTGGCAGCAGTTACTTGATGTCAGAAAAGATTCCGACGGCTCTCGGAAATACGCATGCCAATATTGTTCCGTATCAAACATTCCGCACTGCTGACGGGGAAATGGTAATTGCTGTCGGAAACGACCATCAATTTGCAGCGCTGTGCAAAGTTCTTGGGAAACCGGAGCTTGCCTGGGATGACAAGTATAAGTCAAATCCGGTGCGTGTAGAGAATCGGGAACAGCTGATTCCAATTCTTCAAGAGCAATTATTAGCGGAGAAAACAGCTTTTTGGCAAGAAAAACTGAAAGGATGCAATGTTCCGAGTGGTCCCATTCAGAACTTGGAGGACGTTGTAAATGACAAGCAGCTTCAATCACGGAATATGTTTATCGAACACGATCATCCGACAGCCGGCCGAATCAAAATGATCGGCAGCCCGCTGAAATTGTCCAGAACGCCAGTGGAAGTGAAACGTCATCCGCCGATGCCGGGAGAACATAATGAGGAAGTATTCAACCGCTTGAAAAAAATGAAAACATATAACTAATAAGGGAGAGAAAAACGATGAACTTTAACTTTACTCAAGAACAGGAATTGCTGCGCAGCGCTACCCGGAATTTTGTAGACAAGGAAATCATGCCGTATATCGAAGAATGGGACCGCGAAGGGCAATCAGACCCGGCGATTTATTCCAAACTTGCAGAACTGGGGTTGATGGGTGTATGCATTCCCGAACAATATGGCGGCAGTGGCATGGATTATAATTCACTGGCCATCGTTTGTGAAGAGTTGGAGCGGGGCGACACGACTTTCCGTACAGCGGTTTCGGTCCATATCGGACTGAATAGCATGACGCTTCTTCAGTGGGGAACCGAAGAACAGAAACAGAAGTATTTAACGCCGCAAGCCAGCGGAGAAAAGATCGGGGCATTTGGGTTGACCGAGCCAGGCGCTGGATCAGATGTGGCTGCGATGCAGACGACTGCGAAAAAAGACGGCGACCACTATATTCTGAATGGCCAAAAAACATGGATTTCATTATGCGATGTGGCTGACCATTTCCTGGTTTTCGCTTATACAGGAGAACAGTCAGGGAAACATAAAGCAATTTCGGCATTTATTGTAGAACGGACGTGGGAAGGATTTTCTTCCAAAGCGATTAAAGGGAAACACGGCATCCGGGCAGGCAATACCGGGGAGTTGTTCTTCGAGGATGTCAAAGTGCCAAAAGAGAATTTGCTTGGCGAAGAAGGGGAAGGATTTAAAATCGCGATGGCGGCACTCGATAATGGCCGTTTTACTGTTGCTGCAGGAGCAGTGGGGCAAATTATGGCTTGTTTAGAAGCAAGCGTCAGTTATTGCCACGAACGCAAAACCTTCGGAAAAGAGATTGGCAGACACCAGCTTGTTCAGCAAATGATTGCGAAAATGGAAGCGGGCTATCAAATGAGCCGTCTGCTTGTGTACCGGGCCGGTGAACTGAAAAACGAAGGAAAGCGCAATACGAGAGAAACGTCTCTGGCTAAATGGCAAGCCTGTGATTTTGCCAACCAGGCTGCAGACGACGCTTTCCAGATTCATGGAGCTTATGGCTATTCAGACCAGTATCCGGTCAGCCGCTTTTTGCGGAATTCCAAAGCGCCGGTCATTTATGAAGGGACACGTGAAATCCATACCATTATGCAAGCGGAATATGTACTCGGTTATAAGGAAGACAAACCGTTAAGCAAAACCCTTCCAGCTTGGCAAGAGGAAACCATTGCTTCGTTGACGAATAAATAAACTTTATAAGATTACGGCAATACCGTGATGACAACCTTGCCTGTGAAACAGAATACAGAGTTGAAATTCATGCACCCAAAACGCAGTTGGATAAGCTGTCTAAGATTTAAGAAAGGTGGAAATTAAATGGCTTCTGCAGAAGCCATTTAATTTCCACCTTCTATTTTTCAATAAATTCAGCAAGGTTTTCAAGTGTGGAATTTAAACCGGTATCATGGTCTTCTTTTCGTATTCCTTCAGGGACGTGTTCGCAAACGATTGTCACTTTTGTTCCTGCTGGAACGGCTTCCAAATACCAAGTCTGACTCATCTCGCCGGAAAACGCCGGATCTTCAGAATCGAATTTTCCGGAACACACAATTTTGGTGTCCGGAACCAACTCCAAAAACTTTCCTTCGGTTACGTCCGTATTGTCGGAAGTCTTTCCGGGGGTTGGATGATCGGTTTCGTAGGTAAGAGTCATCCGGTAAGTTCCGCCTTCGTGAGGTTCAAAAACGTCCATATGGGCCGACATTCCTTTTGGCGGAAGCCAAGAACGCAAAGATACAGGGTTCATGAACGCTTGGTAGATAGCATTCGGCGACGCCTTAATCACTCTTGAAGCGGAATCGATTCGGTAGCTTGATGGAGTTGCCATATTAAAACCTCCTGATTGAGTTTAATGTAGTATACCCATTTTCAGCTGGAAACCATTCCCGATAAATCTGGAAATGCGACATAATCTAAATTGTATAGACCGCCACTTCCGACGTATTAACGTTTAGGAAGCGGCGGTTTTTTATTTAATGTAATAAATTGTGTCGTTTTTTAGAATTGTAACGAGTGACGACAGGTATAAAAGACTATTTAGGTAGATTAAAAGTAATTATTAATGTAATATATAGGAAAAGTTGTAAACATTAAAGATTAGTAAGACCCCCCTGTCTCGGATAATGTGAAAAATAGGATGACTAGAAAGAGGAATGAAGATGAGAAACCAGATTAAGACCATGGCAAAAAATATTGTTTTATTTAGCACAATTACAACTGTAACTTTGACTGGCGGAGTAGGAAGCGTCTATGCTGCAGAAGCACCGGCATACTCGAATACTCAAGCTTACGAAGCGCAGCATATTGAACAGGATGCCAAGTACTCGAAGAAAGTGATGAGAGCGGTCCGGGTTAGTTTGGGAGTGGATGCTAAGTCAATACAAGTAGATGCCGTGATTCAAACGATGCCGAAAGTGAACGTCATGGACCGTTACTTAGCTTCATTCGGTAAAAAGGTCAAAGGAAATGAAGTTCGGCTGGCGGTAAAAGAGATCTTTGATATCGATCTGAACTACGTTTCGAAGATGGATTATGGCAGCAAATTGGCCAGCTATCCTACAGATGTGATGGAAAGCTTGCGCGTCTCTTTGAACGAAGAACCGGCATCGACTAAGCAAGATGCACGGATTATGGAAATGGCGAAAAATGAAGTGATGGACCGCTATCTGAAAGAACATGATTACGCACTCACTGGCGCAGAAAGCCGCGTGCTGATCAACCAGATTTTCGGCGTTAATCTGGAGGGCATTTCCACTTTGGAACATATGCAATTAGCGGTCAGCTCTAAAGGCCAATGGATTGTGAAAAGTGATACGGATCTATTCGTTCTCGAATCCAGCTTGGATGACGTCGATGTTTCCATTTATACAACACCTTACTTTAAAGAAGTGACAGGCAGCGACCAATTGCCGGAGCCGTTAAAAACGAAATTAATGGAACTTGGCTTTACGTATAATGAAGAAGCCAATCGGCTGTATTACAAAAACCCAACCGGGGAATCTGTGCCGGATGCGTTCAAAGGCCGAGTAATGGGGATTCTGATTGGCACGATTGTGACGGAATACAAGAACAAATAATAGGAAAACCTTCAAGGACTTAGAGGAAACTCTTGGTCCTTTTTTTGCGCTTTCCTTTCTTGTAGAATGATTGGGCATGATGGGTTATAGAGCAAAACTTAATGTTTTAGAAGAATATAAGGCAGGCCGATTTCGGGCAGCTCTGCTAGGGTTTGTAATGAAAAATACTAACCAGGGTCTTTAAAAGGAATTCTCCTTCAATTGACCTGTACAATAATCAATCCTTTATATTAATTATCTGATTTTTCTGATATATTTAGAAAGAGGAAGTTTTTGCTATATTTTCGAAATAATAAATTCCAAAGGAGGGATGGAATGAACGTTATCAAGAATGATATTACGTTCGCGAGTGAAGGGTTAAATTGCAAGGGCTGGTTATACGTTCCGGAAGGAGGCGAGCCTAGTAAGAAACCGGCGATTGTCATGGCGCATGGATTTAATGCGGTGAAAGAGATGCATTTGAAAAACTTCGCAGAAAAATTTGCAGAGGCAGGATTTGCCGTATTGGTTTTTGATTACCGATTTATCGGGGAAAGTGAAGGGGAGCCAAGGCAGCATGTGATTCCTGCAGAGCAGCATAAAGATTATAGAAATGCGATCAGCTGGATTTCAACTCATGATCAAGTAGATGAAAATCGAATTGGCATTTGGGGAACTGGCTACAGCGGAGCTCATGCATTGCATTTGGCGGCAATAGATCCGCGGGTGAAAGTTGTCGTAGCCCAAACTCCCGTGGTAAACGGATGGAAGAGTGCTCAACGGTTAATGAGAAATGATATATTCCAAGGATTCGTCCAAAATCTAAGTGCTTACCGTCTGGCCCGTTATATGGGAGCCGAGCACCAGTATGTGCCGGTAGTTGCACCAGAAGGTGAAGTAAGTGCTTTGCCAATTCCAGAGGCTTTTGAGTGGTTTACTGAAACAGGGAACACGATTGCACCAAATTGGGAAAATAGAATTACGCTTGAAACAATGGAAGCTCTTTTGGAATATAGCCCAAGCAGCACGATTGAGCGTATTTCCCCGACACCTTTATTAATATTGGTGGCAGAAAATGATATGTTGGCGACAGCGGATTTAACCATAGAAGCATTTCAAAAAGCACATGAGCCAAAAAAATTAGTGATTCTTCCCGGCGGCCACTATAGTGCCTATGGAGAACCAGGATTGTCGGGTTTTCTTCCACCGCAAATTGAGTGGTTCAAGGAGCATTTGTGAGACTGATTTAAAGGAAGCAGAGAGACGAAAAAATCGCTTTCCTTTATCAATGGAAATTCTAAACCTAAGTTGTATTTCACTCTGGTTCTTTATTGCTAAAATTCACAATAAACAAAATGGGTCTTGCTTTTTGCGTTATATTGAAATAGTATGAAAATATAAATTAAATATGTAAATCTCTTATGAAGAGCGGCGGAGGGACTGGCCCTGTGAAGCCCGGCAACCATTCAAGGTTTTGAACGACCATGAAAAGGTGCTACATCCTGCAAAATACTTGGTATTTTGGAAAATAAGAGAGGTGTAAACTCAAACTTTTTTGAATGCCTCTCTTTTAAGAGAGGCATTTTTATTTTTCACAAAAAAGGAAGCGGTTGTCATTACAACGGCTGCATGCAGTTGAAGGTTTTACTGGCCACACTGGCAATGAAAAAGAAACAGGAAAAGGGGAAATGACATGAAGAAATGGATAGCAGGAAGTGTACTGGTTTTGTCAGCAGCAGTTTTAGGAGCTTGCGGAAGTGGTGAAGAGGCATCAACTAAAGAAGCGGAAAGCCTTGTCAGTGACGGTGTTTTAACTGTCGGCGTAACCGGTGGCCCGCATGAAGAGCTCGTCGGAAAAGTTGCGGAGCTTGCAGAAGAGCAAGGACTGGACTTCACCATTGAAACGAAAGTGTTCTCTGACTACGTAATGCCGAATGTTGCGTTAGCAGAAGAGGAAATTGACTTGAACTCATTCCAGACGGAACCGTTTTTTGAAGAAATGAAAAAAAGCCGGGACTTGGATTTGGTCCGCGTCGGTGATACGGTCACGTTTCCGATGGGCATTTATTCATTAGACTACAAAGATGTCAGCGAACTGCCGGAAGGAGCAAAAATCGGTTTGCCGAGTGATCCGACCAATAGCGGACGGGCTTTGGCGTTGTTCGAAAAAGCGGGCCTTCTTAAAGTGAAGGAAGGCGTCGGCTTGCAGGCGACTGTGATGGATATCGCTGAAAACAAAAACAACTACGAGTTTATCGAACTGGACTCTGCTCAAATTCCACGCCAATTGAACGAGCTGGATGCAGCAGCGATCAATACCAATTTCGCACTTGAAGCGGGCTTTGTGCCAGCAGAAGATTCGATTTTCATCGAACCAAGCGATTCGCCTTTCGTCAACCTTGTTGCGTCACGCACTGAAAACAAAGACGATGAAGCGATCAAGCAATTCCTTGAACTGTACCATAGCGATGAAGTAAAACAATTCATTGAAAAAGATTTCAGCGGATCGCTTATTCCTTCATGGTAAAACCTAATGAGAAAGCCGCCTTCGATGGAATCCATCGAAGGCGGCTTTTTTTGTTTAACGGTATTGGCCAGCAGTCGCAGCATCGAAAAAGGGAAGATGCGGAAAGCGCAAATCTTTAAATTTCAATCATTTTAATCGTTGATGCGATTTCTTCTTCAGCCGACTGCAGGTTCCATTCATGTGGGTAATAGCCGAGTGGATTGCAGATTACTTCAATGTTTTTATAATGTTCATGATAGCGTGTATGGGTATGGCCAAAAATAAGCTTTTTGACCTGGTATTCCAACGCCAGTTCGCCAAAGCGCGAACTTCCCATCATCGCATTGAAGAAATCCCAGCTCGGATCTTCCTTCACTTGCAGAAAATGAGCGAACGGTACAACATGAGTGACCAGGATTATGTTTTTGCCGCGATATTCTTTGAGCCAGTTCTCCAGTTTTGCGGTATACTGCTCCGTCAAGGCAGAGTCGGTTACTGGCCAGTGGGCATACGTTTTATCCGGCCAGGTAAAGCTGCCGAATACGCCTTTGGCAAATTGCTGTTCAGTAAATCCCGCAACGCCGAATGTGTAATCATACCAGCCGCCATCGCCGATTACGACCCAGTCCTCGTTCAATTGGACAGGGCCGTTGCCAAGATTTCCGCGGAACTCGAGAAGTTTGGAATAGGCAGCGGCGGAATCTTCCGCATAGACATCGTGGTTGCCATGGACGAATAATAGCTTGGTTTCCAGAAAACCGTCTTGCAGCCGATTTAAAAGAGCCAAGCCTTTTTCAGGGCCGGCAGCTAGATCTCCGCTCACGATGAATACGTCAGGGGAGTGGTTTTTTACCCATTGTTCGACTATAGCTAGAATATCTGTTTCTGCTTTTTTGCGGTTTAACCCTTCATGAATGTCTGATAAAACGGCGATTTTCAACTGCGGTTCCTCCTGTCTCGGTTGCATCTGTTTAAAATCCATATTCCGGTCATGCACTGATTCAGTAAGAACGCCATTCCTTTTCTGGAATGGCGTTTTTGTATTATCCGTACTGATTTTTGACTAAGTCGAATAAATCGGTTTTTTTCAAATACGCTTCCGGAGCAAGGAAAGTCACCGTAATGACACCTGGATGGCGGCCGATTTCAATCGCTCCGGTGATGGTCGCACGGTTCATGATTTCCGGAACGGACACACCGAAAAATTCAGCAGCTCGGTTCAACCCGTTTTCAGTCGCATCATTCAAATTCGGCCCGGATCCGATAAAAGAGACCGGATAAGATTGTTCGATCTGAGAGACGTTCCATTTGTCGGCAATTTGCTGGGCGGATTGCCGTTCTTCTGCAGTGAACGGCTTCGCCGTATAGGGCAGGTCCTCGACATTCGGCAGCAAGATTGGTCCTTTGATATTAAACCCTTTCAGGACATGGACTTGGAGATGGGTGATGCCCGAAACGTCTGCTGTATGCCCAGCGATTTCACCGTCTCCTTGCATCGCATGCATATCACCGAGGTAAACGCCGCCTCCGGGAACTTTAACAGGGCAGATCAAAACAGCACCGGCGCGCACACGGTTGACATCCAAATGGCCGTCCGTCCGGTGGGTTTCCAATTCTTCCTGCGTGCTCGCATAATCATGGGTGGCACCGACCAGGAAAGAACCGAAATCTCCGGCATTATGGGAATCAGGCGTTGGCCGGGATGGCGTCGTTCCCAATTGTCCGAGGAAAGGGCGCATGCGTGCCATCGTGCCGACCAAGTCATGTGGTGCAAACGTGACGACCGGATTTTGTACAGAAGCTTCGGGAGTTTTCATGTAATCCCGTCCAGCTTTTGCAATGGTTTCAGCTGCTTCTTGCGGCAAGGTGAGGCCGACATCGCCGTTTTCCCCAAAGAAAATGGTATAGCCATTCGTGAAAACGAACGGAGTGGCGTCCGCTCCACACTTCGCACAGCGGATGGCTTCCATGCCGATGCCTTTAATGACGGTTTCCGGATTCTTTGTTCCGCATTCCGGACATTTCGCGGCGACGTAGCCATCACCGTCTGCGCGGTCTTCAATCATTTTGTCGTTGCCGGAAGCGGTCGCTTGGGAAGTGACCGTGATGGACTGGATCCGGATGGCAATTGCGTCGCCCGGTTCAGCCCCTTCCACATAAACAGGTTTTGTCACTTCGTGGCCGCCTTTGATGCTTGGTGTAATCATAGGGCCCCAACAGCCTGGAGCCGTATTCGCAATAATGTATCCACCGTCTTTCACCGGCCCTAACATTTCTTTTCCCGGATCCAAAATGCCGTCTACGAAATGATTGACAAATAACGTTTCGACTACCGTTTTGTTCACAATAATCCTCCTCTTTATTCGAATTATCAGACTACTTAAATTATATAGGTTTAGGGGGCCTTTAACAATTAAATGCGCTGTTTTGCATTTTCAAACAGCCTGCTCAATTCAGAATTTAAAGAAGGAAAGACGACTTTTTTATATCAATAAAACCAACGATTTCAAAGACGGCTTCCATCTATATAACAGCAGGAGCCAGGCCCATAAATGAACTGTGTATCGAAATAGGAAGCACCAGTAAAATTTCACATAGCGAAACAAAATGCCAAGTTGTTGTAAGTGCAGAAATGCTCCTTTAAGATGAGTTCAAAGATGAGGTGAACTTGATGAGCAATTATGAGGTGGCCGCATTAAAAAAAGGGCTGCAGATTTTGGACCTGCTGCAAGAAGAGGAATTTCTGACCTTAACAGAAATCAGTACGGCTTTGTCTTTCAATAAAACTACGGCTTTTCGCTTGCTCAGCACTTTGGAAAACATGAATTACGTCATCAAAAAAGATAAATACTTCAAATTGAACGAGGGAAAATTTTATCAAGGCCACAGCACACGCCCTTTTGACTGGACTTCATTGAAAACGCCTTATCAATTAGGAGTAGAGGAGTCAGAAGGGGTTTATATCGGCGTATTGGAAAACAACGATGTGGTGATGAAGCAAATGCTCAAACCGCCTTTCAAGGAACCGTTTCAGCCTGAGATTGGCGACCGGTCTCCCGCCCATATTAGCGCACTTGGCAAAGTCATCTTGGCGAACTTACAGCCTGCAGAACTAGAGGGAATTTCTTCCTGCCTTTCGCTTAGCCAGGCTACAGACCAGACCTTCATCGATCGGGAGTTGTTTGAGCAGCATTTGGACATCATCCAAAAACAGGGATTTGCCATTGATGATGAAGAACGTTTTGTCGGAGTCCGCTGCATCGCAGCACCGGTATTCTATAAAGACCGCGTCATTGCCGCAGTTGCGATTGCCGGACCCGTCGACAAGATGAAAAAGACTTTGCTGAGAGGCTTGACCAATAAAGTTAAAGCCGTCAGCAAAGAAATCACAAAAGAGCTGGACCTTCGCTATTAAGAATGGCAAGGCTTAAACTTTTAATAGCTCCGTATTCAACAGCCACAAAGTTTTGTAAACATCAAGAGGAGAGATTAACCGATGAAGGAAAGTTATAAACCATTATTTGAACCTTTAACATTGCGAAATGGCGTGCAGTTGAAAAATCGCATCGTCATGCCGCCGATGACTACTTTTTCAGCAAATCCAGATGACACGGCTTCAGATGCAGAACTGGCTTATTATGCCGCCCGTTCAAACGGTCCAGGCATGGTCGTTACTGCCTGCGCATATATCCAGGAAAACGGCAAAGGCTTTGAAGGGCAATTTTCGGCACACCAGGATGCGATGATTCCAAGTCTGCGCAGCGTAGCTTCTTCTATAAAAGAGCAAGGCGCAAAAGCGGTGCTGCAGCTTTATCATGGCGGCCGCTTAGCGGTGCCCCATCTGATTTCAAATGGAGAAACGGTCAGCGCAAGCAGCGTGGCACCGATGTTGGACCGGGGTTTCTATAGCATCGAACAGACACCCCGGAGCTTAACCGATACCGAAGTGCTGGAATTGATCCGGGATTTCGGCGAAGCGACGAGACGGGCGATTGAAGCCGGCTTTGATGGAGTGGAATTGCACGGCGCAAGCGGCTACATCATCCAGCAATTCTTTTCTCCTCATTCCAATATACGGAATGATTGCTGGGGAGGTTCTCTTGAGAATCGCCTGGCTTTCCCATTAGCTGTTATTGAGGAAGCGAAAAAAATCATTGCGGAACATGCCAAAGAACCGTTTATCCTTGGCTACCGCTTGTCACCGGAAGAACCTGAGACACCGGGCATTACAATGGCCGAGACATTTGCGCTCCTCGATGCTTTAAAAGAAGCGGATCTGGATTACCTTCATATGGCCTTGAATGATTTTTGGTCGAAGCCGCGGCGCGGTGTGGAAAGCGGCCGATCACGGATTGAACTGATTCAGGAACATATCGGAGGCCGTGTGCCTATTATTGGTGTAGGTTCCATACATACACCGGACCAGGCTGTCGAAGCACTTGAGCAAACAGGTATTCCTTTGATTGCCCTTGGAAGAGAACTGATCATGGAACCGAATTGGGTGGAAAAAGTCGAACAAGGACAGGAAACCAAAATTCAAACGGCAATCCATTCCGATGACCAGGATGAGCTTCAGGTGCCGGATCCATTATGGGAGTTAATGATGTCTGTTCCGGGCTGGTTCCCAATAAAAGTCACAAAATAATTAAGAATTTAATCTAAATTAAAGCGGCAAAGGGAATCTCCTTTGCCGCTTTTTATGGTTGCGGCCGTTTTGATTCAAGGAGTGTCCAGTTGGAATTTCCTGCATCAAAAGTCCAAATTTCGATTATGCGTATATTTAGTAATATTGCTTTTGACTATCTGGATTTCGCCCGCTGACAAAACCTTTTCAAGATTGTAGCTGGTTACAGCGCCTAAAGAAGCAGCCATCTTTTAAGAATTTCGATTAAGAGCTATTTAAAAATAACGTCCCAATATATGCTTAAAAACCTGATAGGACCATAAACCTGTTTTTGATTAAGCAGAAAATTCTCCATTGACTTTACAATGGACCGTAAATATACTAATAGTGTACTAAGTACTCTATTTATAGAATGCCTTATGAAAGCGCTTTAAATGAATTATATTCATATATCTATTTCTGTATTTTTGCTTCTCTATTTATTTTCACTGGCTAAATTGATTTGTGGAAGTTATTCAAATTAGGCAGAGAAAGCGAAGGAGAGAAAGTGTTAGGCGTCATAATGGCTCCGCAAATTTTAAACAGCTTTCTGCTGAATTAGGCAGAATACCCCTTCTTCAAACAGCATATGCGGCTGTTTGGAAGGGGTTCTGTTTTTAATAACATCTTTCAACTAAAGCATCAATTTAAGAATGGTATTGAAGAAAAGTGCTTGTAAGAGCATTGCATAATCAGTGGTACGAACTTCATGATTTTGCCATTTCATGCATTAAGGCTGAAATAGCGAATCAGGAGAAATAAGGCAAGTTTATCAAAGAAAAGAACAAGCACGTAAAGAAAGTGGAGTTCTTTTAGAAGAACTAAAAGACGAGGGGGAACTAGTATGGCTGCAATAAATACAAACGAAGTAATCGCCAACAGTAAATTCAATCGCTTCCATTGGAGTTTGCTGTTATGGAGTTTTTTGATCATCGCATTTGATGGATATGATTTGGTGGTTTACGGTACGGTAGTGCCGGTACTGATTGAGAACTGGAACCTGACATCAGTTGAAGCTGGTGCCATGGGCAGTTATGGATTATTCGGTATGATGTTCGGTGCCGTTTTCTTTGGAACATTGGCAGATCGGATCGGACGCAAAAAAGTAGTGGTAATGACAGTTATCCTATTCAGTTTGTTTACTGTGCTATGCGGTTTCGCAAATTCACCAACTGAGTTCTCAACTTACCGCTTCTTGGCCGGACTAGGACTGGGCGGCATCATGCCGAACATCATTGCGTTGCTGACGGATTATTCACCTAAATCGATGAGAAGCATGATGGTTTCAATCGTTTTATGCGGTTATTCCGTCGGCGGAATTCTGGCGCCTTTGCTGGGCATTTACTTGATGCCGCAATTCGGTTGGGAATCGATTTTCTGGATCGCAGGCTTGCCGCTTCTGGCCCTGCCATGGATGTACAAACAATTGCCGGAGACTGCCAGCCATTTGATCCGTACCGGCAATAAAAAAGAACTTTTCCGGATTTTGAGAAAAGTAAGCCCGGAAACGGAATTTAATGAAAACGATGAAGTACTGGAACTCGAAAAATCAGATTCGAAAGTTCCGCTTGCCGGCTTGTTCAAAGAAAAGCGCGGCTTGAGTACAGTCATGTTCTGGATTGCGTTCTTCTCTTGCTTATTGATGGTATACGGACTGAACACATGGTTGCCTAAATTGATGATGGATGCAGGATATGCATTGAATTCAAGTCTTGGCTTCCTCATTGCCCTTCAAGGCGGGGCGATTGTCGGTACTTTGATCATTGCCCGTCTTTGTGACAAGTACGGCGCTAAGAAATTGCTGGTGCCGATGTACGCATCAGGCGCAGTCGTCCTGACTTTACTTGGGTTCGGCGGCAACATTGTCGTGATTTATGTCTTGGTGGCAATTGCCGGAGCAGCAACCATCGGGGCGCAAAATATTGTCCAGGCTTATGTCTCGCAATATTACCCGGCTTACATCCGTTCGACTGCACTAGGAACGGCATCAAGCATCGGCCGCATCGGGGGCATGCTTGGACCGGTTCTTGGCGGCTTCCTGTTATCGATCAGTTTGCCAATCCAGATGAACTTTATCGCCTTCGCGATACCAGGATTGATAGCGGCAATTGCCTTGGGATTAGTGCCCGATAAAGAATCGCATGCAAGACAAAAAGAAGTGAAAATACAAACTTCTCAAACGAGTGAGACAACCATTTAATAAGAGAAGAACCGCATCCGTAATGGTGCGGTTCTTTTTATGGTTTGGATAGTATGGATGTTGTCAGGCAACTCCCAAGAATGAATAGAAAAGAGCTTCCACAGGATACGGAAATTCCCATTGGAAGCTCTTTTTCATTGATCATTTAAAGCGCCAGTGAATTACCTGAAACAGGAAAATGATTTTAAAAGGTTTGTGATGATGCAGGCGGATACTTAATCCGCCTGCATTCCACCGTCTACATTATAAATAGAACCTGTAACAAATGAAGATTTTTCAGAGGCTAGGAACAGCACAATCTGGGCAACTTCCAAAGGCATGCCGAAACGGCCAACAGGAATTCCTTGGCGGATCGCGGAAGCTGCTAATTCTGGATCACCCGGTGAAATATTGCTTTGGATAGCCGTCAGCATTTGTGTATCTATGGCTGCAGGGGCTACCGCATTGACGCGGATTCCATGGGCTGCTGTTTCCAGAGCTGCCGTTTTGGTCAAACCGACCACCGCATGTTTGGAAGCGATGTAGCCAGACATGCCGGCTGCGCCGATATAAGCGGCATTCGAAGCGGTATTGATAATGCTGCCGTATCCTTGTATTTCCATTTGCCGAATCACATGTTTCAAGCCTAAAAATACACCTGTGACATTGATGGCCATAATGGTCTCGAATTGTTCCTTATCAAGTTCTTTAATCGGTTTGTGTGGTCCGTTGATGCCCGCATTGTTAAAGAAGACATCGATACGTCCATAAGCATCCACCGTTTGCTTCACATAATTCGCTACATCGGCCTCTTCTGTAACATTCGCTTGAATAACCAACACACGCTCTTCTTCAACGTCTAATAAATCTTTTGTTTTATTTAAAGCTTCCTGATTGATATCCACCAATACGATGGTATCTCCTTGATCCAAAAAAGCTTTCGCTGTTTCCATGCCGATGCCGCCTGCTCCACCAGTAATCACTACTACTTTTTCTGTCATGGTAAAACCTCCTCGAATTTGTCTTACAACTGATTCGTCTTTACGCCGTAGCTGAAATATCTCGATATGCATATTTTCTTTCACTTACAAAATAAAAGAAGATCCATACATTCTTTCTAAAGAATATTCTTCTAATGGTTAAGGTTACATCACTTACTGGAATTGGCCTATTCCCTTTAAAGTAAGGAGTGCCTACCTCAAAAGGATGTAGTATCTTAAATTTTATTCATCGAATTGAGGGATTTGGAAGTGGAAATAGAAGAAACATCACCTTCATGGAAGAAACTCGACTTTAACGTTCTTCAGACAAGTCAGTAGACGAAAGAGATATGTAGAAATTAGTTTTTTCATACAATTTTTCTAATCACAAAATTCACAGCTTCACAACATAATTTTCAAGAATAGATGATATGATGATTAAATGAAAAAAGATTAGACCCTCCGTTTCAAAAGGTCCCAATCTTGGTGCAATGAATCAATAATAGATTTCTTCAGTTATACAGAACAGGTGATTAAATGGTGTTAGCAAAAACAAGTACATACAGCACATCCTTACGAATGACAAAGACCGCTACGGAAAAAATGAGAGGGTTCGGCATCAACGAACGCTCATTTTTTATGGAGAAACAGGCTTTTAATGTGTTTATCGAAAGGTATCCTTCAAATCCGGATGCCTCTCTTTCGGTTGCGCTGATTTTCGACAAGGCTGAGAGGAGCCGTTTGACCGAGAAGGAACTGGAAGGATTGATCGTCTTTCACTGTGTCGTCAAGAACCATCAATTGCTGGTGACGAATGTGACGCTTCGAAAAGCGTATGGAGCGCTCGGAACGAACTGGCAACGTGAAGAATCCATCCGTTTTGACAATTCCCGGGACCCAGCGCCAGTCGTACTCCTCAATTTGTTCAATCGCATGACACCGGCAAAGGAAAGTTCGGATTATGTGAAAAAGCGGATTTCCAGCTGGGAAGGCTATTTGAAGATTCAGGAACGCGGCATGGATATACCGGATATCAAGACTTCTTATTCGAAACTGGCTTTTAGCCACGATTTCAGCCGCATCACGTTGACCGGCTGCCAAATGAAAGACAATGAGTGGAAAACTTTGAAGAATTTAAGTGTTCGGCTTGCCGGGATTGATGGCGATGTCGGAACGGTGATCAAAGCAGCGAACCGGACAGTCGAAATAGAACTTCAAAATTACGCCGTCAAACAGCTTCGCGAGAAAGAACATTCATTAAATAAAAGAGAAGTGGTGTTCAGCAATTTTGCGGCCCTCAGCCAAATCAGAAGGCTGCGCCAAGGTTTTACGAATTTAGAAAAGGGTTTGGCAGTGAATCCGAATCTTGACCGCTTGTTGTTTGAAGAAAAGCCGCCGGTGCAGCCGCTCCAAAGAATAGAACGGCTGGCATTCCATAATCGGCTTAATGAATTCCAGCAGCAGGCTGTATCAGGCGCGGTGGCAGCGGAAGATTTGTATGTCATCCAAGGTCCGCCTGGCACAGGGAAAACCACGGTAATTGCGGAAATCTGCCTTCAAAATGCCAAAAAGGGATTGAAGACGCTTGTCGCTTCGCAGTCGAATTTAGCGGTTGATAATGCACTCGGCCGTTTGCTGGCGCATAAAGATATCCGGATTTTGCGTGTCGGCCGGACCGAAAGCATCGAAGAAGAAGGCAAAAAATTTATCGAAGAAAACGTCGGCCAGTATTGGAAAGACAATACACTGAAAGAAATATCGGCACAATACGAGACGCGCCAAAAACGGGAAACCCAGCTGGAAAAAGAACTCGCGGCAACGGAACAAGCTTATGAAGAGTTGCAGCCGGTTTACGAAAACTTAGCGGCAGCCGTCAAGGAAAAGAAAACAGCGCAGGAAAAACATCATGCAATTGAAACGGCATTGGAAGAAGAACAAGACAAACTAAAAGCATTCGAGCTTGTGAAACAAAAGGCCATGGATGAACAGCGCGAAATGACACAAAAGCTGCAGGCGTTTGAAAAGTTGATTCACCAAGATCAATTTATGATTGAAAGCAAGAGCATCCAGTGGTTCCAGGAAGAGCAAAAGCGGATATCGGATAATATCCAGCAACTCGAGCGTGCAGTGCTGTCTGGAAAGCTTGAAGAAGAACTGGCCAGTAAAAAGCGGGACATTGCTGCAATTGCGGATAAACGCAAACAAGTAACGGCGGTTATTGAACAGAAGAACGCTTTAGCAGAGGCAACCGGACGCGTGAAAAAAGTGGATGGCTTGATGCAGGTGATGGCTGAGCAAAAAATTGAAGAAACACCGGCCATCACTTATTCATTCAATAAATTAGAGATGATCCGTGAAAAGATGAATGAATTTGAAAAACTGCGGAAATACAACGAACTGATTGCCGCAGCGATTTCCTATGTGGAACAATTATTAATGCCTTTTAACCCTTCTATTGATGAAATGAAGCAGCACGCCTTAGCAAAACCGGAAGCCTACCGTTCTTCTGAAATCGATTCCTTTTTGGAAAAGCTGCGGGGAGTACTGAAGAGTCCGCAGCGAAACGAGCCGGCAGTTTTGGCAAAAGCGCTCACAGGATTGTACAAGCGCCAACAGAATCTATGGAGAAGAGGCGCGAAGCTGAAGTCTGCGGAAGCGTATATCGAAGAAACCAAGCGGACTTTTCAGGAATTGAAAAAGGCGGTGTGCGGAGAGCTGTTAAAGCAACAACAGCATTATCTCGAGTTGGACCGGAAATGGCAGACAGAACTGGAACGGAAGCAGCAGGACTTGGCTCCGCTTGAACAGCAATACAAAGAACTGGCTGTTGAGGCCGATATCCCTGAAGATATCGAAGCAGCCGTCCGTGAATATAAAGCTGAACTCGTTGAACTCCAAAAAGAAAAAGCCTTGTATGAACAGGCAGAAAAGCGGCTGGAAAAACTTCAAGGCGACTGTGCACAAGAAGCAACTGCTTTAGAGAACCAGGAAGCAAGAATGGCTGAAATAAACGCTGAACTGGAACAAGTGCAAGAAAGCATATCCCTCAAAGAAAAAGAAGTGGATGCTTTAAAAAATATCCTTTCTTCCAACCCCGAGGCCGAATACGAAGAAACGGCGAAGAAAATCGCCAGTCTTTCATTTGATCAGGAATCCCTCAAACAGGAAAAGAAGAATCTGCCATTGATGCAGTCCATCCAGAAAAAATGGCTGGATTTATTGGAAGGCGCGAATGACCATGATTTAGATGAAATCCGCAAATTGTATATCAAGCATGCCAATGTCATTGGGACGACTTGTGTGGCTTCTGCACGCAAAGATTTCGTCGACAACTATCCGGTATTTGATGTCGTGATCATCGATGAAGTGTCGAAAGCGACACCGCCGGAACTGTTGCTGCCAATGCTGAAAGGCAAAAAAATCATTCTGGTCGGTGACCACCATCAATTGCCGCCGCTTCTTGGAAATGACACTTTGGAAGAAACGCTTGAGGAAATGATCAAAGAAAACAGCGGCTTTGAAGAAAAGCGGGAGCTCGAGAAGCTGCTGGAAGAGTCGTTGTTTGAGCGTTTGTATAAAAACTTGCCGGAAGCCAATAAGACGATGCTCGCGATTCAGTACCGGATGCATGCGGATATCATGGAAACAATCTCGCCGTTTTATAAAGGGGAGCACAAGCAATTGCAATGCGGCCTTATGGATTCCGACCGGGAACGCGATCATTTACTCGAGTCAAATTCAGTGAAACGCAGCAATCATTTGATGTGGATTGATCTGCCGAATGAACCGGCATATTTTGAAGAACGGATGAGCGGCGGTAAAAGTTTATACAATCCAGCAGAACTTGGGGAAATCAGCGCGCTGTTAGTGGAAATGAATGATGCAGTGGCGGAAGCGAAGCGGGCGGGAAGAATGGCTGCAGATGAACTGAAAAGCGTCGGAGTCATCTCTTTCTACGGCGAACAAGTCAAACGGCTGCAGCGGATGATCGACCAAGAGCTGCGCTTGCCGCATTTGACGATCCGGACCGGAACCGTCGACCGGTTCCAAGGAAGCGAAATGGAAATCATTCTGCTCAGCATGGTGCGCAATAACCAAAACAACCACGGCGATATCGGATTCGCAAAAGATTACCGCCGCTTGAACGTCGCGTTGTCGCGAGCCAAGCAATTATTGGTATTAGTCGGCAGTTCGGAAATGTTTACGAAACGTGCGAAAAAAGATGAAACGAAGAAAATGTACCAGCATGTATTGGAAACCGTTAAACAGAAGGATGGCTTGAAGCTATTGCAGGGAAGTAAGGGGTGAGCGAATGGATCAACTGATAAAAGAACTGCGGTCGAGTCTATTGGCAACTCCTGATATCTCCATTATAAAAGATCAGGTTTGGAAGTTGCCGATTGTATCCTATGATGTGAGCTTTAATCGGGTCAAGCGGTTGAAAATGGACATCTTGATGAAAATGCTGCTCTTTGCTTTTCAGGAATCGGATATCCGAAGAGCCGCTGCTTTAGCGGATATGCTGCTGGTGGAAGAGCTGTTTATCCGCGATTTGATCGACAAGATGCAGCGCGGGCAATTGATTCAGCTTGAAAAAAAGGGGTTTAAATTGACGGCTAAAGGATACAACTACCTGGAAAAAGGCATTTTTGATGAAGACATGGAAGGGGATCAAACCTTGATCTCCTGTAGTGCCATCCATGACGACTACCTGTTAACGGCAGAAACTGCTCATCCGGAAGCTGAAGAGAAACTTCCGCTTTACCGCTATGACGCAGCAAAAGGAAGCTTGAAAAAGGACCGCATGCAGCAGCTTCTTGCCAAGGAAATGGTGTATCCGGAGGAAGAAAGTTTTCAAATCATCGTGACAGACATTACAGCTTGCATTGAGCACAAAACGCACTGGATTCCGTGTATTGAATTTCAACTATACGATCAAAAGCAGGACGTCTTTTATGCCCGTGTCTGGAATACGCTGAAGGAGAGCTGGGACGAGACGTTGGCGAAGCAGATTGAAGAGCGCGAAGTGGTGAAATGGCGCAAAGCGATGGAGCAGCGGGAATCAGCTTTGGGTTGAATATCTATAAATGACAAAAAGAGCTTCCGGGGGTGCAAGTTACTCCCGGAAGCTCTTTTTTATGATTAGAAAGGTGCGTTATCCGATAGATAGTGGATGAATTCACGGACCGCAGGTGAAGGTTTTTTCTTCTTTTTGGATATGAGGCCCAGTTTCCAAGGAAATGTTGGATTGACGATGGGAATTGCTTTGATTAATTCAGGATCGAATTTTTTCTCGATAGGTTTCGGGCAAATTGAAATTCCTAAGTTTTCGGCAATCATTTCACTAATGAAGCCCCATTCGGAAATTTCATAAGCGATTTTTGGCTGAAAACCGGCTCGCTGGCATTCTTGGACAATCAGGCTATGAAAGAGCGCTTGTTTAAACAGGATGAAGGTTTCATGTTCCAGCTCTTTAATTTCCACTTTTTCCTTCTGCGCGAAGGGATGGGAATGATGAACAAAAAGCGCCAGTTGTTCATCGACCAAAGGAACTGAATTGAACTCCTTGTCATCCACTGGCAAAATTACTACCCCTAAATCCAATCTTCCGTCTCTAACATCCTGTTGAACTTTTTTCGAGTCATCTTCCGTAATTTTTAGTTTGATATCGGGATATAGATTATTAAACCCTTTGATGATTTTCGGGAAAAACAAAAACCCGATTACTGGCGGGATGCCAATTTTTATTTTTCCTTTTTTTAAGTTCATTAAATCGTATAGGTTAACAGATAAATCATTCAGCGATTCCATAATCACTTCGCCTTCCGCCAAGACGATTTCCCCTGCCTCTGTTAAGTCAATTTTCTTTGTCGAACGGTCAATCAGTTCAACATTCAATTCATCTTCCAAGTCTTTGACTACTTTACTGATTGTAGACTGTGACAGATGAAGGGACTTCGACGCTTCCGTGAAACTTTTATATTTAGCTACTTCTATAAAGTAAGTAAGATGGCGTATGTCCATATCTTTAAACTCCTAACCATGATTAATATAGATGATTATCATTCTAAACATTCATTTTACTCATAATCAGTTGGATTGTATACTATATGGGTCGTTAACAATTTTAACTTAGAAGAGAAGAAATGGATGGTGAATGAATAAGATTTTTTAGAGAATTTCTGTTTTATTTTCACAAGGCATAAAAACTGGATAAGGCATTGACATAAAGCTGTTGCCATACTTGTGAGTTATATATCTTGAATTCGAGATTTTTTGATCGTGGAAAAAGAGAATGAGCATTGTATGCGCATACTGAGCAAGTTTTCTTGGAAGAGTAAAACTACTAAAAAGTAATGAGGTAAAAATAAAATGGATATATTGGGTTTACTGGGAATTGCGTTAGGAATCCTGACAATCATTCTCTTTATTGTGAAAAAGTTCAGTATCATCGTGGCAGCTCCCATCGCTACGATTGTCGTCCTGCTGTTCAGTGGAGTCCCGATACTGGAGACGGTATTTGGCAAAGAAAACTCCTATATGACGGCACTTGCCGGATTTATTGCGGCCAACTTTGCCATCTTCTTATTGGGTTCGATCTTGGCGAAATATATGGACAAGAGTGGGGCGACGGTTTCGATCGCCGATAAAGTCTTGTCGGTGGTCGGAACGAAGAACCCGTACAATGCTTTAGTGGCATTGTTCATCATTTCCGCCATCCTCACATACGGTGGCATTAACGTCTTCGTCATCATCTTTGCTTTGATTCCGATGGCGAAGCCGATTTTCCAACAGTTGAACATTTCCTGGAAATTGGTGATCATTCCGATTTTCGGGGGGACATCGACATTCACCATGACGATGCTGCCGGGGGCACCGTCCCTGCATAATATTGTGCCATCAACGGGCTTGGGTACTTCTCTGACAGCAGCACCGTTGATTGGGATTGTGACCTCGATTGTTGCGATTGTTTTCATCCTGCTATTCATGAAATGGTCGCTCAATAAGAGTTTGAAGAAGAACGAAACCTTCGAAGTGAAAGACGGCGTATTGAAAGATGAAGCGGTCGTCGACCGTGAACTGCCTTCATTCCTTGTCAGCTTGCTGCCGATTGTCACTTTGCTGGCCATCATCCTGATTTTCAGTTCAGTGAACAATATCATCATTGTGGCTTTGATTGTAGCGATTTTACTGAGTGCGGTTTTATTCCGTAAACAAATCACTCAACAAAGAGAAGCATTAAACGAAGGGGCTGCCGACTCATTGGCATCCACCATTACGACAGGCAGTACCATTGCATTTGGTAGCATTACCACCAGTGTTCCAGCGTTCAAAGGCGTCTTCCGAATGATCCAATCGATTCCGGGACCTCCGATCCTGTCACTGATGATCGGTACAGGTCTGATCAGCGGGATCACCGCTTCCGCAGTTGGAGCCATCGGAATCGCAGTCCAGAACTTTGCCCCGATTTATCTGGAAATGGGCATGAATCCTGAAACGATCCACCGTACGATTGCCATCTCGGCGGGGGCATTGGCTATCGTCCCTTACTCTGGCTTCTTAATCATCTTCAACAGCTTGACGGGATTGCCGATGAAAGACACCTTCAAAAATGCCTTTATCAGTATTAACGTAACCCACTGGATCGCGCTGGTTGTCATCATCATCATGACGTTGGTAGGTTTAGCTTAATCACGAAACAAGAAGAACATTAAAAGAACGATGAAATCAGAACGAATCCGCACCACCAAAAATTCAACACACTATTAGGAGGAATTCGACATGAGTAAAAAAATTGGATTTGTAGGATTAGGAACAATGGGCTTCCCAATGGCAGTCAACTTATTGAAAGCTGGATTTGAAGTTATCGGATACGACGCCTTCCCGGCGGTTTATCCAAAAGCGGAAGCAGCAGGAATCACGATGGTTAAGACTTTGAAAGAAGTAGCGGAACAATCCGACGAAGCGATCATCTCGATGGTTCGTGACTATGCGCAAAACGTCGACATCATTTTTAGCGAAGGCGGCTTGTTATCGGCTCAACCGAAAAACAAAACCATCATTGTCATGAGTACATTGGATCCGGAGACGATGAATCAATTAAGCAAAAAGGTTGAAGCAGAAAGTGATTTGAACTTGATCGACGCAGCAGTGAGCGGCGGGGCATCTGGTGCTCAAGCAGGTACGTTGTCGATTATGACTTCCGGTTCAGAAGAAATCGTGAAATCGTTACAGCCTTACTTTGATGCAGTTGGCTCGAACACATTCTACTATGGCACAGAAGTCGGCAATAGCCAGGCAGCGAAATTGATTAACAATTTAATCCTCGGCATCAACATGAATGCCGTAGCAGAAGGCCTTAAATTAGGTGCGCATTACAACTTGCCTGAAGAAGAAGTCCTGAACTTATTGAAAGTCAGCACAGGCGACAGCTGGGTAGTACGCAACTGGAGCGATGTTTCTGAGTGGACATCTGAAACTGCGTTGGCTGTTCTATTGAAAGACTTAATCGCGTCTTACAACCAAGGCATCAAACACAATGTTTCTATGCCATTCAACGCCTTGTCATCGACTCAATTGTTCAACTCGATGGAAAAAGAGAAGCCAGAAGCAAAGTAATTGAACAAATAGGTTGGTTAGACAATTTTTAATAGGAAAGGGTTCTGTATTACACAGAATCCTTTCCTTTTTCATCCGTTTAAACTTTCAACGCACCGCGAAAACCCCGGGCAGCGTAATAGGAGTCTGCGCCGTTGTGATACAAAAAGACTTGCCCGTAGCGGAGATCGCAGAAAAGAGCGCCGCCGCGTTCCCGGATCTGCTCGGGGGTTTGTACCCAACTGGAAGTCTTCAAATCGAAATTCCCCAATTTTTGCAGCGCCCGGTACTGTTCTTCCGACAATAGCTCAATGCCCATGTCTGCTGCCATGCCGATTGCGCTGTTTTCAGGTTTGTTTTTCTTTCTCGCCTCCAGCGCTTCCGGGTCATAACAAACGCTTCTGCGGCCTTTCGGGCTTTCCTCTGAACAATCATAGAAAATATATTCATCTTCCGCTTTATTGTAATCGACAACATCAGGTTCCCCGCCCGTCCGTTCCATCTCATAGAGCGACCACAGCTTGGCAGGATTCGCCTCCAGCTTGGCTTGAATCTTATCCCATTCCATCCATTCATGGCGAGTGATGTTGTTCTCGAAACGGTCTTTCAATGTGCTGAGCAGTTCTTCGCGTTGTTCTGGTGTCAATTCGTTTTTGCTGCTGTTTGTCTTTGTCATGTGTTTTCCTCCTTGGGTTTGTTTATATAGGTAATAACTCAAGTATATCTAAAAATGTTGCTTCTATGGAAAAAAAGGAATGTCCGCTGCCGCAGTAGAATATTATAAGCTGATGGCTGCAGAAGAAATGACTGTGATTCGATTTTTTAATAAACCTTTTTGAAAAAAGAAAGGGGAATGGATATGAAAATCTTGATTCTTGGAGGCACTCGTTTTTTGGGCCGTTTTCTGGCTGAAACAGCGCTTCAGAAAGGGCATGAAGTGACGTTGTTTAATCGCGGGAAAGCGAATCCGGAGTTGTTTCCGGAGACAGAGAAGCTGATTGGAGACCGGGACGGGGATTTAAAGGCGCTGGAAGGGCGTTCGTGGGATGCAGTGATTGATACATGCGGTTATGTTCCGTGGACTGTCCGGGAATCAGCCGAGCTGCTCAATGATGCAGCCGGGCATTATACTTTCATCTCAACTGCCTCAGTTTATGCAGAATTGGAAGAACCGGGAATTGATGAAAATCATGCGGTCGGGCAGCTGGCACCGGAAAAAGTAGAAGAGCTGAAGAAAATGGAAGCCAGTAAAGCAATCAGCGAACGTTACGGGGAATTGAAGGTTTTATGCGAGCAGGAAGTGGAGCGGGCATTTCCTGCTCGCAGTTTGATCATCCGGCCGGGGCTTATTGTTGGGCCACATGATTTCACGGACCGCTTCAATTACTGGGTAACTCGCATTGCAAAAGGCGGGGAAGTGCTGGCGCCGGGACGAAGACACAAAGAAGTGCAATTCATCGATGTCCGGGACTTGGCCGAGTGGATCGTCAAACTGGTGGAAGCGCAGACTACCGGAACCTTTAATGCGACAGGGCCTGAAAAAAAGTTGACGATGAAGAAGTTTTTGGAAGTCTGCAAGGCGGTTGCCGAAAGCGATGCGGAATTGTGCTGGGTTGATGAAAACTTTTTATTGGGTCATGGAGTCGAAGGCTGGACGGACATGCCGCTATGGATACCGGACCGGGAAAAGATGGCCGGTTTCCTCACGGTCGACATTCGAAAAGCGCTGAAAGCCGGGCTGACGTTCCGGCCGGTCAGCGAAACGGTTCGCGACACGCTCGCCTGGGAAGCTGCGCGAACCGTAACAAAGCGCCAAGCAGGCTTGGATCCAGAGAAAGAAAAAGCGGTGCTGGAAGATTGGAAACAACGGGCTCTTTAAAGTAGGAAAGGTTTATTGGCTTCCGGCTGTAAGTACATCTGGCTCAAGTATTTGATGCAGCTGCTGCTGCAGGATAATTTGTCTCCTGCTTCAGTAGCTGCTTGTTTTTGTTAGGAGAAGAATATGATATGGAACAATTTCATTTAAATAGTTTGGAAGAACTTCCCTATTTGTGGTAAACTAGAAAGATAGGGAAATTTTAATCAAACATTAATCACTTTTTAATAAAACAACAGCTTCGTTATAAGACTAGTCAAAGTTGCTTATACGAATTAATAATATTATTTCATTAGACGCTGAGAATGGCTAACAATCGAGCCGGAACGGGTTATTTATCTCACAGCGAAATATGCGAAAGCCAGCGGGGAAAATAACCGCCCGCACTGGAAATGAAAAACCAAGCTTTGGGAACCTTAAGCAAGGCGAATCGTTCCTAAAATATAGAGGGTTTTATTTCTTTTGAAACAGTAGCTGTGAGAGCGGAAAACTTTAAACTGTCATTTTTATTAGTATTTTAGTAAAATGGAGTTTGTCATTCTTTGTAAGAAGTTCTCGCTTGAGGTTATCTGACTTCAAGCTTTTTTAGTTCAATGTCCGAACAGTTCCCGTGAAGTTTAATAATGAGAAGGTGCAATATGGAGAAAAACAAAACTGCGAATACTAAAACTTATAACAAGTATGTACCTCTTTTTCTATTAGCTGTTGTTATGCTATGGATGAAGACCTATGTATCCCAAAAAACACAATTTAAATTAGATGTCGACGGATTCCTCCAGGAGTTCCTGCTGTTCATCAACCCACTCGGATCCGCGCTGTTGCTTTTAAGCTTGTCGCTCTTTTTTAAAGGAACGCGAAAATACATATCACTCCTAGTAATCTATATCCTCATGTCTGTCTTTTTGTATGCGAACGTGGTGTACTACCGATTTTTCAGTGATTTCATCACGTTGCCGACAATGTTCCAAACACAGAATTTCGGCGATTTGGGCGGCAGCATCGCTACACTGATACAGCCAACCGATTTACTTTTCTTTGTGGATGTTGTTTTACTGGCATATTTAGTATTTTCGAAAAGAGTCAAGAAAGAGTCCCGCAACTTCAAAACCAAAACTGTCCTTCCGGTCATCACCATCGCATTGGCCGTTTCGTTCTTTAATCTTGGCTTGGCAGAAGCAGACCGGCCGGAATTATTGACCCGCGGTTTTGACAGAAGTTATATTGTGAAGTATTTAGGCATGTATAATTACGCTCTTTACGACTCCGTTGAAACGCTTAAATCCTCTTCTCAACGAGTATTGGCTGACAGCGACGAAGTCACAGAAGTATTGAACTACACAAAAGCCAATCATGCAGCTCCAAACGAAGCGTATTTCGGTGCAGCTGAAGGGATGAATGTTGTTTACCTGCATCTGGAATCGATGCAAACATTTTTGATGGACTATAAATTGAACGGGGAAGAAGTGACTCCGTTTTTAAATTCAATGATTAAAGATCAAAACACACTGTATTTCGATAATTTCTTCCATCAAACCGCTCAAGGTAAAACAGCGGATGCGGAATTCCTGCTGGAAAACTCGCTATTCGGTTTGTCCAAAGGATCGGCTTTTATTACGAAAAGCGACAATACGTACCAGTCAGCTCCTGCCATTTTAAAGGATAAAGGATATACATCAGCTGTATTCCACGGCAATAATGGAACATTCTGGAATCGCTCTGAAATCTATAAATCCTTTGGCTATGACCATTTCTTTGATATTGAGTCTTATACCGGCTTGACTGAAGCAGATATGGCAGAATACGGCGTCATGGATAAGCCGTTCTTTGAACAGTCGGCAGATATGCTGGCCACATTGCCGGAGCCTTTTTATTCGAAATTCATCACGGTGTCACACCATTTCCCTTATAAAATCGACCAAGAGTTGACGACAATCGGAAAAGGCACGACGGGTGATGCAAGTGTCGATAATTACTTCCAGACGGCGCGCTACGCGGATGAAGCGATTCAGCAGTTTTTTGCGGATCTGGAACAATCCGGTTTAGCGGACAACACAATGATTGTGATGTACGGCGACCATTACGGAATTTCCGACAATCACAATAAAGCGATGGAACAAGTGCTTTCGAAAGAAATCACTCCAGTTGAAAATACCAAGCTGCAGCGGGTTCCGCTGTTCATTCACGTGCCAGGCATGGAAGGCGGCATCAACCATACGTATGGCGGCCAAATTGACCTTCTGCCGACTGTGATGCATTTGCTTGGAGTTGAAACACAGAATTATATCCAGTTCGGTACAGATCTATTGTCCGATGAACATGAAGAACTGGTGACTTTCAGAAATGGTGATTATGCCAGCCCGGAGATCTATTCAATCGGCGACAATTTCTATGATCCGAAAACAGGTATGCCGATCGAAGAAAATCAACTGGAACAAGCGCAAAAACTCCAGCAGTATGGGAATTATGAATTGCAGCTGTCAGACCGGGTAGTCAACGGCGACTTGCTGAGATTCTATACACCTGATGGATTCAAGCCCATTAATCCAGCCGACTATAATTATTTGAACAAACCGGCTGTAGGACCGGTTGAAGAACCGGCTGTCGAACCGGTCGAACCCATTAAATAACTGAACGATAGAAGAGGTATCTGAGAAGCCGGCTTTTGCTGGCTTTGGAGATAGCCTCTTTTTTTCTGCCTTTTGCTCCTGTGCTCCAACACCTTCTTTTGCTTGTTAACAACAGTATCTCAAAGCATTGATAATCTATTGCAAAGAAGATGTAAAGAATTGTGAAATTTGAATCCGATTGCTTGTCCGCTAACTGCCAGTTCATCAAAGGTTTTGGTTGAAGTAAAACGCCGAAGATAATTAATATACAATTTGAAGAAAAAATAATATTAAGAAAACGTTGACTTTGATGTGTTAATGCGCTAAATTTATCAATAAGGTTTCGCAATTGAATAAGCAACTAATCTCTTATCAAGAGTAGCGGAGGGACTGGCCCTATGAAGCTCGGCAACCATCCATGTTAATCACATGGAAAGGTGCTACATCCAGCAGAACTGAAAAGTTCTGAAAGATAAGAGAGGATGAATTTACGATAAATTTGTGCCTCTCTTTCTTTATGGAAAGAGAGGCTTTTTCGTATTTCGAGCTTAAAAAACTATTGGGGGATATTAAAATGAGAAAACTAGGCGTCTTTACAGCTTTAACTTTTGCAGCAGGTTTATTGGCAGGATGCAGCGGCAATGCCGAGTCCACTGAATTGAGCGAAGAAAAATTAGTGGTGGGTGTTACTTCTGGCCCCCATGAGCAAATCATGGAAGTGGTATCGGAAGTCGCTAAAGAAGACGGACTGGAAATTGAGCTGAAAGTCTTTACCGATTATGTGTTGCCGAACACGGCGCTTTCTGAAGGCGATTTGGACGTCAATAGCTACCAGCATAAACCATTCCTGGAAGCGTTCAATGAAGATCATGGAACGACTCTGGTGCCTGGCGCTACAACGATTCTAAACCCAATGGGCGTTTATTCAAACGAATATGACTCCATTGAAAAATTGCCGAAAGGCTCAACATTCGGTTTGCCGAACGATCCAACGAACGGCGCTCGTGCCTTGTTCATCCTGGAAGAAGCGGGAATCATCACGCTGAAAGAAGGAACGGAAGAAACGGCATCGGTTTTCGATGTAGAAGAAAACCCGCAGGAACTTGAGTTTATCGAGTTGGAAGCAGCGCAGATTCCGAAGCAGTTAAGCGAACTGGACGCAGCAGCCATCAACACAAACTGGGCGATTGAAGCAGGATTAAATACACTTGAAGATTCGATTTTATTGGAATCAAGCGATTCTCCATACGTCAACCATATTGTGGTAAGAGAAGAAAACAAAGACGACGCTGTACTTGAAAAGCTGAACGCGGCTTATCAGTCTGATAAAGTCAAAGCCTTTATCGAAGAAGAATTCGATGGGTCTGTATTGCCAATCTGGTAAAATTCGGAGAGCCGCGTGGCATTTATGCCACGGGCCTTTCCTATTTAGAAGGAAGTGTAACGAGCATGATTCAACTAGAGAATGTTTCAAAAGAATTTAAATCGAAAAAAGGAGTTATCCGGGCAGTGAGCGATGTATCGCTGCATGTGAAAAAAGGGGAAATCCATGGCGTCATCGGCTATAGCGGAGCCGGGAAAAGCACGTTGATCCGCTGCGTCAATTTACTGGAAGCTCCAACCGCTGGAAAAGTGCGGCTGAATGACCGGGAGTTTACGGAGCTGTCGAAAAGCGAGCTGTTGGAAGAACGCAAAAATATCGGCATGATTTTCCAAGGGTTCAATTTGCTTCGCACCGCTACAGTCGAAGAGAATATCTCCATTCCTTTAAAGCTGATCGGAGTGGAAGCTGCGGAAATTCCAAAGCGAGTGGAAAAGTATCTGGAGATTGTGGGCTTAACGGAAAAGAAAAACGCTTACCCGGCCCAATTATCAGGCGGACAAAAACAGCGTGTCGCCATTGCCCGTGCCCTTGCACAAGAGCCGGATGTCTTGCTCAGCGATGAAGCGACGAGCGCACTTGATCCTGAAACCACCGAATCGATTCTGGATTTGCTGCTGAAGATTAATGCGGAATTCGGCATCACTATCTTGCTGATCACCCATGAAATGCATGTTATTCAGAAAATATGCGACCATGTCTATGTGATGGACGGTGGTGAAATTGTGGAAGACGGTCCGGTAATCGATTTGTTTTCAAAACCACAGCATAAAACGACACGGAGTTTCCTGAATACGATTTCGCAGCGGAAATTGTCGAAGGAGTTTGTCGCCAACCTGAAGAAAAGCGGTTCAGTGCTGCGTCTGACGTTCCGCGGAGAAGCTACAGGAGATCCGGTTCTTGCTGCTATGGCAAAAGAATTTGATGTAAAGCCGAATATTTTAACGGCGAACATCATGGAATTGAAAAATGGGGTCATTGGAAACCTGGATGTGCATATTGCAGGAGCAAAAGAAGAAGTTGGCCGCTCGTTGGAGTTTTTAAAATCCAAGGGTGTAGTGATTGAGGAATGGGATGATCAATATGGAAAGATTTAATACATTCATTGAACAATGGCTGCCGGTGATTGGGACCGCAGTTCTTGAAACAGCTCAAATGGTGTTGATTTCACTGGCGATTTCCGCTGTACTGGGAATACCTTTAGGGATTTTGCTTGTATTGACGCGGCGCGGGCAAGCTTGGGAAAACAAATGGGTATATCAAATCCTGAATCTGCTTGTCAACATAATCCGTTCAATTCCGTTCATTATTCTGTTGTTTTTCATCTTGCCATTTACGAAGCTGCTTGTCGGTACAACGATTGGCGTCCAAGGCGTTATCGTGCCTTTAGTCATTTATACCGCGCCGTATATAGCCCGGTTAATGGAGTCTTCTTTATTGGAAGTGGACAGCGGTGTCCGTGAAGCTTATGAAGCGATGGGCATCAAAACAAGACATATTATCTGGAATGTTTTATTGCGCGAAGCGCGCCCGTCGATTGTCCTTGGGTTGACGATTGCTACAGTCGGGCTAATCGGCGCTACAGCGATGGCCGGGCTTGTCGGAGCAGGCGGCTTGGGTGACTTGGCTTACCGTTATGGCCATCTGCGCTATGAAGTCGATGTCATGTATGCTACCGTTTTTATCTTAATCATTCTGGTTCAAGGCGTTCAAAGTCTTGGAAACTATTTCTCGGCACGCTTAAAAAAAGATTAAACAGAGGAGATTATTTCAATGCAAAACGACTTGTATCTGGAGAAAGACGGAGCGATCGCGACACTGGTGATCAACCGCGCGGACCAGCGCAATGCATTTTCACTCGACATGTTCAAGCAATTGCCGTCATTGCTGACTGAAGCGGCTGAAGATTCTTCTATTAAAGTGCTGATTCTTAGAGGCGTCGATAACCGGGCTTTTTCAGCAGGGGCGGATATCAAGGAATTCATGGACAATCGTTTGTCTCAGCAAAAAGCGAAAAACTATAACGACCATGCCCTGGCAGCGATTGAGCAGCTTTACCGTTTTCCGAAGCCGACCATCGCATTAATCCGGAAACTGGCAATCGGCGGTGGATTGGAATTGGCGATGTCCTGTGATTTCCGCATTGCGTCAACTGACAGCAAATTCGGCATTACAGCGGCACGCCTTGGCATCATCTATAATCTGCGGAGCACAAAACGCTTGTTGAACGTGATCGGCCCGGTTAAAACAAAAGAGCTCCTGTATACCGGGAAACTGATCAAAGCGGAAGAAGCGGAAGAACTTGGTATCGTGCAGCAGCTGCACGAAGGAGATGCGGCCAATGAGGCGGCATGGAGTTTTGCCCAGGAACTGGCTGCTGTGTCTTCAACAGCGATGCATGGCAATAAAAAAGTGATTCAAGCCATCATTGACGGAGCACAATCAGAAGATGAACAAATGGCTTCGCTGATTTTGGATTCTTTCGAGTCCGATGATTATAAAGAAGGCATTCAAGCTTTCCTGGAGAAAAGACAACCGAATTTCACTTGATAAAGGAGCGATTCTGATGAGCAGCAGATTAGAAGGGGATGCGTTTTTAAAAAACATCGCCTCTCAAAATGATTCTCCGCTGACGCATGAAGACTGGGAACAAAGCGCAGAGCAGAAAATGAAAGCACATGAGTTCGGGCATATCCGTTCAGGTGCTGGAGCAGAAGAAACGCTGCGCCGGAACCGTTCCGCTTTCTCGAAATGGGCCATCTTGCCCCGCATGCTGAATGATGTTTCTTCAATTGATACTTCAATCACTTTATTTGGACATAAGTACGCCCATCCTTTTTTGCTGGCACCGATCGGCATGCAGAGACTTGCCCATGAAGACGGAGATCTCGCTTCTGTCCGCGCAGCCGCAAAATGGAATGTGCCTTTTATCGCCAGCACCGTCTCCAGCTATTCACTGGAAGACATCGCAGAAGCGGCAGGAACTAACCCAAGATGGTTCCAGCTGTATTGGTCGAATAACGAAGCCGTTTCATACAGTATGCTGAAACGCGCTGAACAAGCTGGATATGAAGCCATTGTGGTGACCGTGGATACGGTCATGCTCGGCTGGCGGGAAGAAGATCTGCGAAACAACTTTTCCCCGCTGCGTGAAGGCATAGGGAAAGCAAATTACCTCAATGACCGTGTTTTTATGGAATCATTGACTGATACGAGTGATGCAGGCATTATCCAAGGCATTTTGGAGAATATCCATCATCCATCATTCGATTGGAAAAAAATCGAAGACATCAAACAAGCGACCACGTTGCCCGTCTTGCTGAAAGGCATCCTCCATCCGGATGATGCCATACTGGCTATAGAAGCAGGGATTGATGGCATCATCGTCTCTAATCACGGAGGCCGCCAATTGGACGGTGTAGCGGCATCACTTGATGCATTGCCGCTGATTGCCGAAGCGGTTAACGGAAGAATCCCGCTCTTGTTGGACAGCGGCATCCGAAGAGGCACAGATCTTGTAAAGGCTTTGGCGCTTGGTGCAGATGCCGTGCTGCTCGGCCGGCCTTATATTTATGGGCTGGCTGTTGCTGGGCAGGCTGGCGTCGAACAAGTACTGGAAAACTTTATAGAAGAAACGAAAGTGTCGCTGGCATTAGCTGGCATTCCGGATATATCAAAATTCGCTTCTATTAAATTGATCAGAGAGTAAGGAGAGGTTAACGGTGAAACAAGCTTTGCAGGGTCTGCGCGTGGTGGATTTGACGCAAGTATTGGCGGGGCCTTATTGCACAATGGTTCTCGGCGATATGGGTGCTGACGTCATTAAAGTTGAAAAAGCGGCTGGCGGGGACGACACCCGTAAAATGGGCCCTTATATAAACGAAGAAAGCTATATGTATATGATGGTCAACCGCAACAAACGCGGCATGTGCCTGGATCTGAAAGCGCCGGAAGGACTGGCTGTTTTCAAGGAATTGATCCGGACGGCTGATGTGGTGATTGAAAATTACCGGCCAGGTGTGGCGGATAAGCTGGGAATCGGATACGAGGCATTGAAAGCCGTTAATCCTGCGCTTATTTATTGCTCGATTTCCGGATATGGACAGACCGGTCCCTACAGCCAAAAAGGCGGCTATGACATTATGGCCCAAGGACTCGGTGGCTTTATCGACATGACCGGCGAAAAGCAAGGCAAGCCGGTAAAAGTGGGAATCGCCATCAACGATATCGCAGCTGCCCAAACGGCAATCCAGTCAATCATGGCAGCTTATATCCATCAGCTGAAAACCGGGGAAGGGCAATACATCGATGTATCGCTGGTCGATTCCGGATTGGCTTGGACAGTATGGGAAGCGGCGGCTTATTTTGGAAAAGGCGAAGTTGCTTCCCGCAATGGCACGGCTCACCGGGTTTCTGCCCCTTACCAAGGATACGAAACCAAAGATGGTTCGATTCTGGTAGGTGCCGGCAATCAAAAATTGTGGGAGAAATTCTGTCTGGAAGTCGTTGAAAAACCTGAATGGCTGGAAGACCCAAGATATGAAACAAACAGCAAACGGAATGATCATTCGGAAGAGCTGGAACAAGAAATCGAAACCGTGTTTGCTGAACATTCAGCTGAACACTGGCTTCAATTATTGGACAAAAGCGGCATTCCGTGCGGCCCGATCTATTCTTATAATCAAACATTGGCGGACCCGCATATCAATTTCCGCCAAATGATCCAGCAGTTTGAACATCCTGTTGCAGGCACTGTGAAAACTCTGGGATTCCCGGCGAAATTCTCTGAAACGCCAGGCCAAATCAATAAACCGGCGCCGACTCTTGGCCAGCACAATGAAGAAATTTTGCAGGAACTTGGATTTTCAGAAGCAGACATCGAAGAATTGAAAGGGAATAAAGTTTTCCTGTAATTTCTGTTATATAGAAAGTGAAGAGCCTCTCCGGCATCTGTCGGAGAGGCTCTTTAAAATTATAGAAACCCACTTTCATGCCACACCCCATCCGCTGTTATATGGAGGATTAACTTTTTATTTTAGTTAAGTTGAATTATAGGATTATCCTCTTGTATCTCCTTTTGCCTCGCTTTGGAATCCCCGGAGACTTAACCATCCCCTCTGAAATCCGAAAAGAAGTCAACTCTTTTTTTACTATATTTCAATAATAAAGAACATCTTTATATTCTCCATAATTCCTCAACAATCTTTATCAAGAGTTATCGAAGGCTCCATACTGGCTCAATGTTTGTTTAATATGATTATCACTGTAACCAAATCAAAACAAACAAAAACAAACGGAGGTTCTAAAAATGGTCTTTAAACAGATTTTAAAACGAAGCATGCTGGGAATTATGGCTGTCAGTTTGCTGGCGGCATGTTCTGATAATAGTAAAGATGTGAGTGCTCAAGTAGATGGCAATTCTTTGTCGAAGGATGAAGTAGTGGAAAAAGCGAAAGCGGAAGGTGAAGTGAATTCAGTAGGCATGCCCGACACATGGGCTAACTGGGAAGAGACTTGGAATGAAATAGAAACCGAGTTTAACATAGACCACACTGATACAGATATGTCGAGTGCGGAAGAGTTGGCAAAATTCGAAGCGGAAAAAGACAATGCCTCTGCGGATATCGGTGATGTTGGAATTGCTTTCGGACCAATTGCGGAAGAAAAAGGATTGACTCAAGCTTATAAAACAAGTTATTGGGATGATATTCCGGAATGGGCGAAAGATGATGAAGGCCATTGGGTAGTCGGATATACAGGCACTATGGCTTTTCTGACGGATACCAGCAATGTTAAAAATCCGCCGAAATCATGGGAAGACATTAAAAATGGCGATTATGTTGTAAGCATTGGCGATGCCTTAACGGCGAACCAGGCGCAATTTGCCATTTTAGGAGCGGCGATGGCTTTTGGCGGCGATGAAAATAACCTGCAGCCGGGCATCGACTTTTTCGCTGAACTGGCTGAGCAGGGACGTCTGCAGGGAGATCCGACGGTAGCAAACCTTGAAAAAGGGGAAATTGATGTGGCCATCATGTGGGATTTCAATGCATTGGGTTACAGCAACCAAATTGACGAATCCCGATTCGATGTTGTCATTCCTGAAGAAGGGTCGGTTACTTCCGGGTATGCCACTGTAATCAATAAATATGCTCAACATCCACATGCGGCGATGTTAGCAAGAGAGTATATCCTGTCTGATGAAGGGCAAGAAAACTTGGCGAAAGGCTATGCCCGTCCAATCCGTGAAAATATAGAACTTTCACCGGAAGTGAAAGCGATGCTGCTGCCGGATGAAATGTATGAAAAAGCAAAACCGGTCGAAGACCAGGCTGCTTGGGAAGAAGCAACAAAAAAAATCCCGCAAATGTGGCAGGAGCAGGTATTGATCCATGGCAACTAATCGAGTCGTTCTAATCGTCGTAGATGCCCTCCGGTTTGATACAGCTTGCAGCCATATGGGCTATATGCAGCATTTAGTGGAAAGCGGCGTGGCTGCGCGTTATCAAGTGCGTTCAGAAGTTCCCGCCCTGTCCCGCCCATTATACGAGACCATTCTGACAGGTACACCACCTATTGTCCATGGCATCAACAGCAACCGGACGGTGCGGCTATCGACTCAGCAAAGCTTGTTCCATTTGGCAAAAAGCAGCGGAAAAAAGACCGCCGCCGCCGCTTATCATTGGGTGAGTGAGTTGTATAATTCAGCGCCGTTCAATGTCATGGAAGATCGGATTCAACTGGATACAGGACTGCCGATTGAAAACGGCTTATTTTATTTCGAAGACCATTACCCGGATAGCCACCTCTTTGCGGAAGCTTCGTGGTTACTGAAGCAAAAAAAACCCGATTTTCTCTATATCCATCCAATGAATGTGGATGATGATGGCCACAAGTTTACAGCGGATTCAAAAGAATACCGGAATCGCGTGCTTTCAGTCGACGCCTTGCTTTCAGTCTTTCTTCCATTATGCATGGAACGGGGATACGACGTTATCGTCACTGCTGACCACGGAATGACGGCAGACGGCAACCACGGCGGAAACACAGCTGAAGATCGTCACGTCCCGCTGTTTGTGCTATCTGACAAAGTGGCAGCCGCGGTATCGGATGAGCTTGTCTCCCAGTTGGAGATTGCCCCGCTGGTCTGCCGGTTGCTGGAAATTGAACCGTCAGAAGCCATGGTTTCTTTAACGCTCGAAGGGTGCCGTTGATTTCGGAAATCAGGGTTTGCTTGGAAAACTAAGATAAGCTACAAATTGATATGCAGCAGAAAGGCTTTTGCCTTTCTGTATTCTTTAATGGAAGCAGTGATATTTTGACACCGAAAAGAAAGTCTTTGCTCTTGCTCATTCCGTTCATCATTCTCATGCTCATGTTCTTTGCCTTGCCTTTGGTTAATATGTTCATTTCAAGTTTTACTGACAGCGACGGCTTCACCATGAATCAGTATAAAACGACTTTGACAAGCAGTTATATTTTACAAGGGTTTAAAAACAGCATTACGCTGTCAGCCGTTTCTGCTTTGGTCGCGCTTGTCGTGACGCTGTTTGCGGTTTACGCAATGATGCGCTTCTCGGATCCGGTAAGAGAACGGATCTTGGTCATGATCAATTTAACTTCGAATTTTTCAGGTATTCCCTTGGCGTTTGCATTTATTGTCCTGCTTGGGAATAGCGGCCTGTTTACTTTAATGTTTGAAAAATGGGGGATTGATGCATTTTCTTCTTTTTCTTTGTATAGCTGGAGCGGTTTGTTGCTCATCTATATCTATTTCCAATTGCCGCTTTCACTCATGCTCCTATATCCGATTTACTACGGAATCCAGCAGCAGTGGAAAGATGCCGCTGCCTTGCTCGGAGCCAATACGATTCAGTTCTGGATGAAAATCGGAATTCCGGTCATGCTTCCGGGAATCGTCGGGACATTCAGCATATTGTTTGCCAACGCGATGGGTGCGTATGCGTCGGCTTATGCCCTCACCGGCAGCAGCTTCAATCTAGCAGCTATCCGAATCGGAACTTTGCTGTCCGGAGATATTTTTGCCCAACCGGAACTTGCCAGTGCCATAGCCGTGCTGCTCGGGGCAACGATGATTTCAGCGATGATCCTGAGTGAATGGAGCATTAAGAAAACGAGGAGGAATCTATGATGAAGAAAAAGGGGCTCCCTGACCTATTCTTGTTTTTTCTAGTTCTTTACTTGGTATTGCCCATTATTGCCACGGCGCTTTATGCTTTTGCAACGAAATGGAACAGTACAGTATTTCCGGAAGGGCTAACCTTCCAATGGCTGAAAGTGCTGTTCCAGGATGCCGACTTCATTCAAGCATTCGGACGTTCGGTTTTGTTGTCTGGAGGCGCAGTCCTTCTTGCCTTCCTATTCATTGTTCCGGCGATATTCGTCGTGGTGCTGTATTTTCCGAAATATGAAAAATGGATGCAAACCATTGTTGTCCTGGTCTATGCTTTCCCGGGCGTCATTTTAGCGGTTGGCTTGATCCGTACATACTCCCAATTTGGAGTGCCGATGATTTTGGCGGTGTTAGGCGCTTATGTCATTAGCATTTTTCCTTATATTTACCAAGGAACACGCAACAGCCTTAGAAACATTAACGCTAAACAATTATTGGATGCAGCGGAGCTATTGGGTGCTTCAAAGCTGCAGGCTTTTTCGAAAGTCTTGCTGCCAGCAGTATATCCAGGGCTATTCGTCGGTGCTTTATTGTCGTTCTCGATTTTATTCGGGGAGTTTGTGCTCATCAACCTGGTCGTCGGCTCAAGATTTGAAACCGTTCAAATCTATTTGATGGAAAAACTGAGCACCAGTGGCCATGTGGCGAGTGCAGTTGTCTTTGTATATCTTGTGTTGATGGGGATTCTGACTTTGGCGATCTCCATATTGACAAAACAATCGAAAGGCCTGGTGAAGTCATGAGTTATGTCCAAATAGAAAACCTTGAAAAAACCTACGGTGCCTCCACCGTTCTTTCTTCCATTGATATGTCGATTGAAAAAGGAGAATTCGTTACGCTTCTTGGCCCGAGTGGCTGCGGCAAAAGCACCATTTTGCGCATCATTGCCGGGTTAACGGAAGCCACATCGGGCAAAGTAAAAATCGAAAACAAAAACATGGAAAAAGTGCCGACTAAAAAACGTGAAATCGGCATGGTGTTCCAATCCTATGCGTTGTTCCCCAATATGACGGTTTATGAAAATGTGGCCTTTGGCTTGAAAATCAATAAAATGCCTGCAGGAGAAATAGAAACAAAAGTGCGGGAAATCTTGGAGATTGTCCATCTGTCCGATAAAGGAGCTGCCTACCCTCATGAATTATCCGGAGGCCAGCAGCAGCGGGTGGCATTGGCGCGGGCTTTGATCGTCAAACCGAAAGTGCTGCTGCTGGATGAGCCGCTTAGCGCGCTGGATGCCCAAATCCGAAAAAAACTGCAGGCGGATTTGCGTTCCATCCAAAAGAAAATGGGAATTACGATGATTCTCGTAACGCATGACCAGGAAGAAGCAATGGCTGTATCGGATAAGATTTTTGTCATGAATAAAGGGGAAATTGCCCAATGGGGAACGCCCACTGAAATCTATACCAAGCCCAAAACAGAGTTTATTGCAAACTTCATCGGCCATTACAATGTCTTCGAAAAAATGGAACTGGAAGGGCTGCTAGGAGAAACAGTAGCGAAAATAGGAGACAAACTGGCGATTCGTCCAGAAGCGATTTCGTTTGAAGGAAATGCTGCGGACTACCGTCTAAAAGCGGTCGCCCAAAAATCAGTGATGAGCGGAAACGTCATTCGCACCGTATTCCAGTCAGGAAAGCGGGAGTTTTCTGTAGAACAGCTGCATCACCGCGGGTATTCGATTGAAGTTGGAAAGGAATACGAATGTTATGTCGCGCCGGAAGATGTGATTGATTTAACATGACTTTTTCTAAACTCGAAAGATTCCATTATATACTCAATCAGTTGCTGGAAAAACAGAGAATATCTGTTGGGGACATTGCCGAACAATTGGAAGTCGCACCGGAAACTATCCGGAGAGATCTGGGAGAATTGGAAGAGCGAAAATTATTGACCCGTGTACACGGTGGAGCTGTCCATTTTGTTAATCTTCGGGTTGAACCGCAATTCAAACGGAAAATGGATATGCAGAAAGAAGCAAAACGGCAAATTGCCAAAGTTGCTGCCAGCCGGATTATAGATGGCGATACCATCGGAGTGGACACTGGCAGTACGACGGTATACCTGGCAGATTATTTAGACGGCTTGCATAACCTGACCGTAGTCACCAATTCACTCGCTGCTGCTGAGCGTTTTAACCTCGCATTGGAAGAAGGGCGGATAACCGGAAAAGTGATTTTGCTGGGAGGCATTACAAACCCGGCACAAGCTTCAGTGGCCGGTTCCATAACTATCGAATGGCTAAATAAAATGAATCTGGATAAAGCCTTTTTATCTTGCGGCGGCATAAAAGATGGAACCGTCTTTGACTTTGACATGGACGAATCGCTGGTTTCGTCAAAAATGCTGGAGCGGAGCGGCAGCCGGATCTTGATGGCAGATGCTTCTAAAATCGGGCAGCAATCGTTTTACAGCATTTGCGGCATGGATGAACTAAGCGAAGTCCTCTGTGATGGGCCATGCCCAAAAGACTGGCCGGAATACGAGCAGCTATGGACGGTAGTTGAAGGAGGAATAGAATGATGAAGATGGATTATCACGTTCATTTGGAAGAAGGACCCTATACATTGAACTGGCTGGAACGCACTTCTAAGACCTTTGCGTCCTTCGAAACGCCAAGTGATTTGAAGAAAGGCTCGAAGGAATTTATGATCTGGCAAGTCAAGCAGTTACAAGACCGGATGGCATACGGTTGCTTTAGCAGTTTCTGGCTGGACTTGTATTTGGAAAAAGCGAAGCAGTTAGGCTTGAAGGAAGTCGGCATCGTTGACCATTTATATCGCTTTAAAGAAACACGGAGTTATTTTGAAAAAAATATGATTCTCGATCATTCTCATCCCATCGGGAAAGTTCAATCAGACTGGCTGGACCAGGTCATGACGGAGAAAATGGATGATTTTGTTGACGCAATCGTAAGGGAAAAAGAAAAATGGAAACTGCAAGGAATTGAATTGAAGCTCGGCATCGAAGCGGATTATTTTAAAGGCTGCGAAGCGGAGCTGGTGGAACTGTTAGGAGAATATCCTTGGGATTTCGTTATCGGATCCGTTCACTTTATAGACGGATGGGGATTCGATAACCCTCAAACCGCCTATGCTTTCCAGAAGTTTGATCTAAAGGATTTATACAATCAATTTTATGCCACTGTGGAAAGCGCCATCCGGTCAGAGTTATTTGATTTTGTAGCGCATTTGGATAATTTAAAAGTCTTTAACTATCAGGTGGAAGATGTGGCGTTCAATCAAAAATGGCACGAAGCCATAGCGGATGCGCTCGTCGAAACAAAAACTGCCACCGAAGTGAATGCTGGGCTGTATTACCGGTATCCGGTGAAGGAAATGTGCCCGGGACCATCCTTTTTAAAAACTTTAGCGGAGCGGGGAGTCGAATTCACTTTGTCATCCGATAGCCATTATCCGGACGATCTTGGAAATTATACAGCTGAAAATAGCGAGAAGTTAAAAGATTTGGGCATAAAAAGATTAGTGAGCTTTAATCAGCGGATGAAAAAGTATCACTATATATGATAAAACGATTGCCAAGAAATCATTTTTAAATACATAGAAAGTGGTAAGCCTTTAAAGCATTGAAAAATGCTTTAAAGGCTTTTTGTTTTGGCAGCAATATTTTCTAATAAAAGTGTTTTAATGAACTTCTGCGCTTCTTCAACCAAATCGAAGTCTTCCCCGAATATCAGCCAGTCATATAAAGTCCCGCGCATACAACGAGTGATCAGCATAGTGATTTCATTGGTGGGGATATCTGCAGAGAATTCTCCTGAAGCCTGGCCTTCTTCAACGAGTGAATGGATGATTTTAAAAAGAAGCCGGTCGGTATCTGACAGTGATTTAGGCTGGTTGGGAATCAATGCGCTGACATAGACGGTCCGCATTAAATCTTTTCCTAAATCATCTCTAAAGTAAGTCATTTGGGATTTTGCCAGCAATAAAATCTTTTCACTGGCTGTTAAATCCCCCGGCATTGAACTTATAAAGTTTGCGTAAAACTCATCGATTTCTCTGAATTTTTCAATGAATATTTCATATTTGGATTTGAAATGGACATAGAAGGCGCCTTTTGAAGTTTTGCTGGCTTCTACTATTTCATCAACTGTTACATCATTAAAGCCTTTTGCGCTAAAAAGTTTTAAGGCGGTTTCTAAAATTTTCTTTTTTGTTTGCTGAGATTTTATCTGTCTGGATGTAGGCGATGACATACTCAAGTCCTCCTTTGTCAGGTGCAGTACTGGCTTTCAGCTGGTTTATGGGGGATATCATCTATTATACATATTTTCATGGAGCTAATCTTATTAGCGGAATAGAACAAAGAGGTATTGAACAATAGTTTTGAAGATTCCGAAAAATAGATTGACGAATGAGAAAGGGCTCTCTATACTAATTTCAAAGACTGTAGTTTGTGAAATTAATCTAGAGCCTGCTTTTTAAGAATTTATAAAAGCGCTCTCTACAAATGTCGGCAAGCTTTAAGGGAAGAAGGAGAGTTGACATATGGATATTATCGGCAATAGAACCTTGAAAGATGTATTGAGGGAACAGACGGAACGTTATCCCGACAAAACCATTTTGCTTTTTGAGGATTTAGAGCACGAAATTTCAGAAATGACTTATCGGGAATTTTCAGAATCTGTCAATCGTTTAAGTAATGCGTTTCTCCGGTTAGGGGTTTCCAAAGGAAAGCATGTAACTTTGCATCTCCCTAATTGCCTGGAATTTATGACTTCGTGGTTTGCGCTGGCAAATATAGGAGCCATTATGGTTCCGACAAATATTTTGTCTACAAGGGATGAAATGGAATATATACTGAATCATTCAGAGTCTGTCCTGCTTATTACAGAAGAAGATTATTTGGACAAGTTTACAGAAACTGCTGAACAATTGCCGCATTTGGAAGAAATCGTGCTGGCACGGACCAAAAGCAGCCAATTTGCCAAAAAAGATATGGCGAAGTTGATGGAAAGCTCGGAAGCAAGCGCTCCTGATATTTCAATCGATACCGAGGATGTTGCGGCTATGCTCTATACGTCAGGCACTACGTCAAAGCCAAAAGGCGTCCAAGTGACCCATGCAAATTATCTCTATACCGGCGAAGTGATGTCGAAATCCATTCGGCTGACGCCTGATGACAGGCAATTGATCGTGCTGCCGTTATTCCATGGAAATGCCCAATATTATTCCACTATGTCAGCTTTGGTTGTTGGGGGAAGCATCGCGATCACAGAAAAATTCAGCGCTTCCCGCTATTTTGTACAGGCTGAAAAGTTAGGGGCTACAGTCGGTTCTTTATTTGCAGCACCGATTCGCATGATTATGGCGCAGAAATACAAACATTCTTTCCGAGAGCATTCGTTGCGCGTCATCTGGTTTGCCCAATCTGTAACAGAAGAACAATTAAACGAGTTTGAAGAAAAATATAATGTCCCCTTGCTGCAAATGTATGGAATGACTGAAACTGTCGGAGTTCCTTTGATGAATCCGTTAGACGGCGTCCGCAAAAACATGAGCATCGGAAGGCCGACAATAGGATACGAAGTAAAAATTATTGACGCCGAAGGAAATGAAACAAAGCAAGGAGAACCAGGCCAGATTATTGTTAAAGGAATACCTGGAAGAACTTTGATGAAAGCGTATTTCAAGAATCCGGTTGCCACCGCGGAAACATTGAAGGATGGCTGGCTGCATACCGGAGACAATGGAATGGTCGGGGAAGATGGATATTTTTATTTTGTGGACCGCATCAAAGACATGTTCAAGCGGGCAGGAGAGAATGTGGCAGCAAATGAAGTTGAAAGCGTCATAGCGGATTATCCAGGAGTATACGAAGTGGCGGTTGTCAGCATCCCTGATGAGATAAGAGATGAAGCGATCAAAGCATTCGTCATTCTCCAGGAACACGCTGAAGTTGCAGAAGAAGAACTCATTGAACATTGCAGAACGCGGCTGGCGAAGTTCAAAGTTCCGGACATGATTGAATTTGTAGAAGATTTCCCAAGAACTTCAGTTGGGAAAATCCAAAAGCATATATTGCGGAAAATGGATTCTCAAATATCCAGTCAGCAATCCTGAAAAATTCAACAACAAAGTAAGTCCACAAAAAAGGAGATGCATATGATGAAGAAAAACAGACGCGTTTTGCTGGCCAGTCTTTCAGGATCTGTTATTGAATGGTATGACTTTTATTTATATGGCACCGCTACAGGCTTAGTGTTTACAACGCTCTTTTTCTCAAATCAGGACCCGGCTATCTCGGTTCTTTTAGCTTTCGCAACGTTTGGGATCGGTTATGCAGCTAGACCGGTGGGAAGCCTGATCTTTGGCCATTACGGCGACAGGATAGGAAGGAAATCTGCATTAATGCTGACGCTTATCGGTATGGGAGGAAGTTCGTTTCTAATCGGATTGTTGCCGACGTACGGGCAAATTGGATTGCTTGCCCCTATCTTGCTGGTGTTTTTAAGATTAATCCAAGGGATTTCACTTGGAGGCGAATGGGGAGGAGCGGTTTTATTGGCAACCGAATCCGCTCCAAAAGGAAAGAGGGGCCTCTTTGGCTCAATTCCGCAATTAGGTGTTCCACTTGGACTGGTCGCTGGATCGTTCAGTTTGACTTTTATCGCATATTTGACAACAGATGCTCAGTTCCTGGCATGGGGCTGGCGGATTCCATTTCTATTCAGTGCCGTCCTGATTGTTTTGGCGTTGTGGATCCGTGGCGGGGTGCCTGAAACAGACGCTTTCCAAAAGCAGAAAGATAGCGGGGAAATCGCAAAAGTGCCTATTGCTGAAACATTCCGCTATCACCGCAAAAGCCTTTTCCATGTAATCGGCCTTAAACTGGGCGATGGATTTTTCAACGTATTCCTTATGTCGTTCGTTCTAGTCTATGCCACCACGTATTTGGATTATTCCAATGAAGTGGCATTGACAGCTTTAACCATCGGCTGTGCAACAATGATCCTTACGATTCCGGCAATCGGATATATTTCGGATTTCATTGGCCGGAAAATCATTTACACTACCGGTTTGGTACTGATGTTCATTTTAGCTGTTCCTTACTTTTTCCTTATCGAACAAAGTGCGACGTGGCTTTACTATATGCAAGCTGGAATGCTAGGTGTGATTTGGGCATCGATCTTTGCTACACAAGGAACTTTGTTCTCAGAATTATTCCCTGCCAAAGTGCGTTATACCGGTCTTTCTTTTGGCTATCAAATGGCTGCAGCGATCGTCGGATTCGGCCCTATGCTTTGGGCGGTAATGGGTGATAATTACGGATCATCTCCTTGGGTCTTTGGAGGTTTCATGATGGCCGGATTAGCCGTCTCGCTGGTATTGAGCTTATTCGTTCCTGATACTCATAAAGTATCAAAATACGAAAGCGATGGGTTACCGGCATCAGAACTAGCTGAAGATTCACCGCCCTATGATACAGAACAGCAGAAAGTGAAAAAAGAAAAGCCTCTTGAAACCTGAAAGGGATTCTGCAAAATTAATTAAAAAATGGCTAGCCTTCATCGGCTAGCCATTTTTATTCTCTGCCTCAAGGCTTTACTTAGCCGCTGCAATTTATATTCTGGAGCATCGGACCCGATAGCAAACCGTCCTTAAATATGCTTCCCAGCTTTCAACCAAACAAGTAATTTCTTAAAAATTTCACCAACTTAGGAAATAAACAGTTAATATCAAAACTTTTTCTAGATTATTTTGAGTTTTAATGTAATATAAAGTAATACTTTAAATGTAAGGGGTTGCATAAGATGCAAACGGAGCAGCAAGAGATTAAAACAAAGCAACGAGAGATTGAAACTCCATTTTTATTAGCACTTATTCCACTGATTGTCATGATTGCGTTAATGGCTATTACCGTTATCGTATTCGAAGGCAGTCCGCATGTGCCTTTAGCAGTAGGGGCAGTGGTTGCTGCGTTTATCGCTTGGCGACTCGGCTATAAATGGGAAGACATCGAAGAAGGGGCTTATAAAGGAATCCGTCTGGCTCTTCCGGCAGTGGTAATCATCATTGTTGTGGGGATGATTATTGCTTCTTGGATTGGTGGAGGCGTAATTGCAACTATGATCTATTACGGGTTACAAATCATCACACCTTCTTTGTTTCTGATGACCATCTGCATCATTTGTGGAATTGTTTCACTCGCAATCGGCAGTTCCTGGTCAACAATGGGAACGATCGGTGTAGCGGGCATGGGAATTGGCATAAGTATGGGAATTCCGGCGGCAATGGTGGCAGGTGCGGTTATCTCAGGTGCGTACTTCGGCGATAAGATGTCACCGCTGTCTGATACCACCAATATGGCGGCCGGCATTACGGGAACAAATCTATTCGACCATATTAAGCATATGACATATACGACGATACCGGGTCTTGTCCTTGCTTTGATCGTCTATTTTTTCCTTGGCCGTCAATTCGGCGGAGCCGAGATTGATAAAGAAAATATCCAAAATATTTTGGCAGCACTCAACAGCAGTTTCGTCATTTCGCCTTGGCTATTGCTTGTACCTTTAGCGATTGTCATCATGGTAATGCTAAAAGTACCGGCGTTGCCTGCGTTGATGGCGGGGGTATTCCTCGGCTTTATGTGCCAGATTCTTGTTCAAGGCGGAAATATTGGAGATGCGGTCAACACGCTCCATGACGGTTTTGTGATTACATCAGGAAACGATATGGTTGATAATTTATTTAACCGCGGCGGTATTGAAGCGATGATGTTTACGGTTTCCTTAACCATTTTCGCGATGGTCTTTGGGGGAATCCTAGAGCATACCGGCATGCTGAAAGCCATTGTTAAACAAATTTTGAAAGTGGCGAAATCGGCTGGCAGCTTGATCGCTGCAACCATCGTTTCGGCATTCTTCACAAATGCCACGGCTTCAGAACAATACATTTCGATTCTTCTGCCAGGCAGAATGTATGCCAGAGCATATCAGGAAAAAGGGCTGCATTCGAAAAACTTATCACGTGCTCTTGAAGATGGCGGAACTTTAACGTCACCTCTTGTTCCGTGGAACACATGCGGAGTCTTTATCCTAGCGACATTGGCAGTCCATCCTTTTGCATATGCTCCTTATGCGGTACTCAATTATGCAGTTCCAATCATCGGAATCATCATGGCACTCGTCGGTTATAAAGTACAGTTTTTGACAGAAGATGAAATGACGCAATTGAAAGTCAAACAAGAAAAAATGAATCGTGAAAACGAATTGACAGAAGGCGTCTAAAAGATCATTAAAAGCGGGCATCCCTTTAACTTTCAAAGGGATGCCCGCTTTTTTAGGTAATGATGCCACACATTACTTAGACGAGTGGAACTTGTCCAAAGTTTGGACCATGAACCAGGACTTGGCAACAAGAAATTCTGCCCATTATAAAGAAGTATCGGAAGCTGCATTCCAACCATCTGCGACTTTAAGAGGAAATCGCAGGCGGAAAGCATTTTTTTATTAAGATACGGGTAGAATCAGGGAAAGGAGGTTTTCTGATGTTAACTGCAGAATTGATGAATAAATTAAAAGAAAAAGAACAGCGGATCATTGAGATACGCCGGCATCTCCACGAGCATCCGGAACTTTCATTCGAAGAGGAAAAGACATCCGCTTATATCGAAAATTTCTATAAAGAGCTGCCGGTGGATACGGTCGATACTAATGTAGGAGGACACCGGGGGATTGTCGTGACGATCAACGGCACAAAGCCCGGAAAGACCATCGCAATCCGTGCCGATTTTGATGCTTTGCCGATCCAGGAAGAAACAGAGCTGCCGTTCGCTTCCAAAAACGAAGGGGTCATGCACGCATGCGGCCATGATGGACACACCGCCTATATGCTGGTTTTGGCTGAAACTTTGGCAGAAATGAAAGAGCAATTGGCCGGGACGGTTAAAATCATTCACCAGCCGGCTGAGGAAATGCCGCCGGGCGGAGCGATTGGTATGGTCAAAGCGGGCGTTCTCGAAGGAGTGGATGCCGTCTTCGGAATTCACGTCATGTCAACGATGGATACCGGCCAGATCTTTTACAGAAGCGGCAATACCCAAACCGGTAGAGCCCGCTTCAAGCTGCTTGTCCAAGGAAAAGGAGGCCATGGCTCTTCTCCGCATATGGCGAATGACGCCATAGTTGCCGCAAGTTCGTTTGTGATGAATTGCCAGACCATTGTCAGCCGTCGGATCAATCCTTTCGATACCGCGGTTGTCACGATCGGCTCATTCGATGGGAAAGGGCAATTTAACATTATTAAAGACGCCGTAGCTCTAGAAGGAGACGTACGGACGATGTCGAAGGAATCCCGTGAACTGGTGGAAGCGGAAGTACGCCATTTTGCCAAAGGACTGGAAGAGTCTTTCGGTGTTGAAACAACGCTTGAATACGTAAATGATTATCCTGTACTTTATAACGATCCGGAAATGACGGAACGCGTCCGCCAAGCGCTGATCCAAGCGGCGATTCCAGAAGTGGATGCCGTCAAGGAAGTTGCGCCTCAGCCGCCGTCCGAGGATTTCGCATATTACCTGCAGGAAAAGCCAGGCTGCTTTTTCTACGTGGGCGCCAAACCTGAAGGCAAAGACTGGTATCCGCATCATCATCCGAAATTCGAGATTGACGAGAAGAGCCTGCTGATCAGTGCGAAAGCTATGGCAGCTGTTGTTGCTTCTTTCTGCGGGACAAGTGAATCCTGAAGCTGATTTAAATAGGATTAGTATTAGCCGCAATGGGTAAACTGTAGTTAATTATTTTTAAACGGGAGGGATTGGCAATGGCTAGAAAAGGAACAGCAGGACGAATGTCAAAAAAACAATTGGGCTCAACCGAATCGGGAATCGACCAAGCAATCAATAAAACAAAACAAGCTTTAGACAGCGACAATGAAGCGACTGATTACGAAGATGTCGAAGATGAAATGGAAGCCGCAAAAGAATATTCAAAGAAGGCAACGGAAAATCCGCCGGCAAGGGAGACCGATGGCAAATAGTGAAGAAAAAGCCCCTTCAAGGGCTTTTTTTTATGGAATAAAACCTTTTAAATCGTATTTCCTTCACTACTGGTCGTATTTCAGGCGTAGTGAATCGTATTTTCAAAAAGCTGATAAAAATTAAAACCGTTTGCGGCTGTAGAGATGAATATCTCTATGGCTTTTCTGTGCGGTTTTACCCTTTCCGGACAATCGAGTATTGTTTCAGCTTCCGGACCACAGACGGCTGGCTGAGGCTGAGAAAATCGGCCATTTCATAAGTCGTTTTACAGCGTTCCAGAGCTCTAAGCAGCAGGGATTTTTCAGTTTTTTCAATGGCGGTTTTCCAATCTGCATCATCAAAAACGCCATGTTCGATTTCTGGAGTTGCATGAGCTTCAACAGGAAGACTGATATTTTTAAAATTGATGGGCAAATGTTCAGGGTGGATCGTTTCTTCATCAGCTGTCAGTATGACGCGCTCTATGACATTTTCTAACTCACGCACATTTCCTGGCCAATTGTATTGGGTCAAAATATCATAAGTCACGGCATGAAGTTTTTTGGACATGCTGTATTTTTCGTTGATCGTTTGTACATAATGCTGGACTAAAATAGGGATGTCTTCTCTTCGTTCCTTTAATGGAGGAATCTGAAGCGGGATGATATTGATGCGATAAAATAAGTCCAAGCGAAATGCCTCTTTTTCGACCATTTCTTCAATATTTTTATTCGTTGCCGTAATTAACCGGAAATCCACCTGTCTTTCTTTTTTTCCCCCGATCCGCATCACCTTTTTTTCTTGCAGCACACGCAGCAGCTTCGCTTGCATCGCTAAAGGCAATTCTCCGATTTCATCTAAAAAGAGAGTTCCTTGTTCAGCCTGCTCGATCAACCCTTGTTTGCCTTGCTTGCTGGCTCCGGTAAACGAGCCGGATTCATAGCCGAACATTTCCGATTCAAATAGGGTTTCAGGGATCGTGCTGCAGTCCACTTCTATGAAAGGATCGTTTTTTCGGCTGCTTTGGGCATGCAGCATGCGGGCGAATGTGCTTTTTCCTACGCCTGAAGGCCCGAGCAAAAGGACAGAAGCATCTGTTTTAGAGACCCTGTAAATCGTTCGTACAATTTGTTCGATGGAAGAACTTCGATACAAGATGCCGTGGTAATCCGACTCTTTTCCTCTCAGTTCCTCCACTTCATTCTGATAGCTGACCAATTTCTTTTCCAGATCTTTATATTGTTCCTGTAAATTGAATATTTCGGTTTGGTCTTGGCTGTAGCTGATGGCCCGGATGATTTCGCCGCTATTGCTGAATACAGGAAATCCAGTAGCCATGACGGTTCGCCCAGTATTGGTCTTCTGCAGAATCTGAACCGGTTTCTTGCTTTCAAGGACCATTGCGTGAATGGAAGGGGATAAAATTCCTTCTTCTTGCAATTGATAAACGGATTTCCCGATATACTGATCCGGTTCAATTCCATAGATGGACCAGTGATTGGGATTTGAACGCAAAATGATGCCGTCTTGATCCGTAATGGTGATGTTATTATTCGACGTTTCGATAATCTTGTCCAATTCTGTTTGCAATAAATCAATCTGCATGCAATCGCTCCTCTAAAAATCATTCAACATTGATTCAAAAATAAATCAATTTCAATGAATAATTCAAATATGAATCAAATATAACATTTTAATTCAAATATGAATCAATAAATTGAAAATATTCTATCCATCTCTGCAAAAAAGAGTTGGCACGGAACTTGCTATATAAATAATAAGTACAAAAATTATTGATATCAAAGGGAGATGTTATTAATGAATACAGAAAATACAATCCAGGAATTAATGGAATTAGATAAAAAACACTTTTTACACCCTACTTCGCCAATCGGGCAGCAGCAAGAAAAAGGGCCTTCTTTCATCTTTACAGAAGGGCAAGGCATTTACTTAACTGACATGAGCGGAAAGAAATTGATCGATGGCATGTCGTCACTTTGGAATGTCAATATTGGCCACGGCCGCGAAGAAATCAGTGAAGTCGCTGCTGCGCAAATGAAGAAGCTGGCATTCAGCTCTTGCTTTGCCACATTCAGCAATGAACCCGCAATCCGTTTAGCGGCAAAACTTGCGGAAATTGCGCCCGGAAACTTGTCAGCGACGTTTTTCACTTCAGGCGGATCTGAAGCGAACGACACGGCCTATAAACTGGCGCGCCATTACTGGATACTGAAAGGACAGCCAAATCGCCAGAAAATCATTTCACGCACCAAGTCCTATCACGGCGTTTCGATGGGAGCGACAAGTGCGACGGGATTAAAACCGTTCCGGGATTTCAACACGTCAATCGCACCTGACTTCCATTATGCCGAAAACTTCTCAACTGACTCGTTGCTGGAAGTCATTGAACGTGAAGGTGCGCACACCATTGCCGCTTTTATAGCTGAACCGGTACAAGGTGCAGGCGGCGTCCACATTGTTCCTGAAGGATACTTCCAAGAAGTTCGCAGAATCTGCGATGAGCATGGCATTTTGTTCATCACTGATGAAGTGATTACAGGATTTGGGCGTACAGGAACTTACTTTGGCATCGAACATTATGATGTGGTTCCGGACATGATGTGTTTTGCAAAAGGCGTTACAAGCGGATATGCGCAATTAGGCGGCGTGATGATCTCCGAGACTCTTCACAAAGAATTTGCTGAGCTTTCGACTGGGACACTTTTACACGGCTACACATATAGCGGCCATGCAATGGCTTGTGCAGTCGCTTTGAAGAATATCGAAATCATTGAACAGGAAAATTTAATCGCCAATTCCAAGCAAATGGGTGAAGCCATGCTTGCAGGATTCAAAAAGCTTCAACAACGCCATGACATTATCGGAGAAGTGAGAGCTCTTGGTTTGATAGGGGCAATCGAAGTAGTCAAAGACAAACAGACAAACGAAAGATTTGAATCACCATTAGTGCCGCAGCTCGTTGCCGAGGCCGCTAATAGAGGCCTGATTTTCCGTTCGGTCGTATTTGATGGGCAAGATACACTTGTGTTCGCTCCACCGTTAGTCATCAGCCAAACAGAAGTGGACGCGATGATTAACATCCTTGACGAAGTGTTTACAGTTGTTGGCAAGAATCTCGTAAAAGTATAAGGAGGCGGAATATATGGCACAGACAGAAACGATTGCAGCGAAAAAACAATTATTCATCAACGGGGAATGGGTTGGGACGGAAACGTATAAACCTCTTTATTCACCTTATAGCAATGAAGAAATTGCTCAGGTTCCTTCTGCGACTGCAGAAGACGTGGACAAGGCAATCAATGCAGCATTTAAGGCAACGGACATCATGGCTGAAATGGCTGCGCATGAACGCGCCGCAATTTTAGAGAACGTAGCAAGAATCTTTGAGGAACGTGCAGATGAAGCGGCCGCCATTATTGCCAGTGAAGCAGCCAAGCCAATCAAAACAGCACAGGCAGAAGTGAGCCGGACGATTGCCACTTATAAATTTGCAGCCGAAGAAGCAAAACGCATTCACGGCGAGACCATTCCGATGGATGCGGCTCCAGGAGGGGAAAACCGGATCGCGTATACGGTCCGTGAACCTCTCGGAGTGATTGGGGCGATTACACCTTTCAACTTTCCGATGAACTTGGTAGCCCATAAAGTGGGTCCAGCAATCGCTTCTGGAAACACAGTTGTCCTAAAGCCGGCGGGCCAAACTCCTTTGTCGTCCTTGTTTTTAGCAGAGGTGTTCCAGGAAGCCGGTTTGCCAGCAGGTGCATTGAATGTCGTTACAGGCAGTGGGGCAGTTATCGGCGAAGTGCTCGTCAAAGATGACCGAGTGAAGAAAATTTCATTTACCGGAAGTCCGGCAGTCGGCATCGGCATTCGCAATAAAGCCGGATTAAAGCGGGTAACGCTGGAACTGGGTTCCAATGCGGCTGTCATCATTGACCGGGGAATCGACCTGGATAAAATTATTGCCCGCTGTGTGGCCGGAGCTTTTGCGTTTCAGGGCCAAGTTTGCATTTCACTGCAGCGCGCTTATGTCCACGAAGACTTGTATGAAGAATTCGTCGAAAAAATGGTCGCAGCCACGAATAAGCTGAAACTCGGTGATCCACAAGATCCATCAACAGATGTCTCTGCATTGATCAGCCCGAAAGATGTAGAACGTGCGCTTGCATGGGTTGAAGAAGCGAAACAAGGCGGAGCGAACATAGCGGCAGGCGGCGTGGCAGAAGGAAACATGCTGCGTCCAACCATTCTAACCGGTGTCGATGCCGAACTGAAAGTTTCCTGCCAGGAAGTGTTTGCGCCGATTATTGTCATCAACAAAGTCGCGTCCGTGCAAGAAGCGATCGACCAAGTCAACAATTCCCGCTACGGCTTACAGGCAGGGATTTACACTGAAAACATCCATACGGCGTTAATGGCGACGAAAAAGCTGCATGTCGGCGGCGTAATGGTGAATGATATTCCGACGTTCCGTGTCGATCACATGCCTTACGGCGGGGTGAAAGAAAGCGGAGTTGGGCGTGAAGGCGTTAAATACGCTATTGAAGAAATGACCGAACTTAAGCTTGTCGTGTTCAATCAAAATTATTAATTGGGAGTGGACGTAATGATAATTGGAGTGCCAAAAGAAATTAAAAACAACGAAAACCGTGTGGGAATAACACCAGCAGGCGTAACCGCTTTTAAAAAGAACGGCCATGAAATCTGGATCCAAACAACCGCAGGATCAGGAAGCGGTTTTACGGATGAAGAATATCAAAACGCAGGGGCAAAAATTGTTGGAACAGCAGAAGAGGCATGGTCAGCTGAAATGGTAATCAAAGTAAAAGAACCGGTAGCTGAGGAGTATCAGTATTTCCGTGAAGGCCAGATTCTTTATACGTACTTGCACTTGGCTCCGGAACCGGAACTGACTAAAGCGTTGATCGACAACAAAGTGACGGCTATTGCTTATGAGACGATCCAACTTGACAGTGGAGCGCTTCCGCTTCTAACACCAATGAGCGAAGTGGCCGGGCGGATGTCTGTTCAAATCGGCGCACAATTCCTTGAGAATCCAAAAGGGGGCAGAGGCGTCCTTTTAGGCGGAGTTCCCGGCGTAGCGCCAGGTAATGTAGTCATCATCGGCGGCGGCATCGTTGGAACCAATGCTGCGAAAATGGCTGTCGGCTTAGGAGCGAATGTGACAATTCTTGATGTCAATATTGACCGGCTCCGTCAGCTGGATGACCAGTTCGGCGGAAGATTGAAGACTTTGGCTTCCAACCCTTTCAATATTGCCAATGCTGTAAAAGAAGCTGACTTGCTTGTCGGCGCAGTGTTGATCCCGGGTTCTCGGGCGCCAATGCTCGTATCGGAAGAAATGGTGAAAACCATGCAGCCAGGAGCCGTTATTGTGGACGTGGCAATTGATCAAGGCGGTTCGATTGAAACGGTTGACCATATTACGACGCACAGCGATCCAACATACATCAAACATGGCGTTGTCCATTATTCCGTAGCGAATATGCCAGGAGCGGTAGCGCGTACATCAACAATGGCGTTGACGAATGTCACTATTCCATACGGCGTGCAGATTGCCAATAAAGGCTATAAACAAGCTGCATTAGCGAACAAAGCACTTGCCAAAGGCATCAACGTTGTCGATGGGAAAGTCACTTATAAAGCGGTAGCTGAAGCGCATGGCTATCAATATGTAGCAATTGAAGAAAACCTGAACGAAGCGGTAGCTGCACTTTAAGAGTATATGAACTTCTGTAAAGCAGTCTTTCATAGCTGAAGCGCAATCACCGCTAGAACTTAATACAGGCAAATAAAAACAGATAATCCCTTTGCGGATTATCTGTTTTCGGTTTGTTGAGAAAGCTAAAGATTATACATCTTACTTAACCGATATTCCGCCAACCAGCTGCGAAGACATTGGCCGAGGTCTGTGAGGCCATGTCTTTGCGACGAAGCGCGCAGCGCTGCAGGAGCATAGGGTTTCAGCCGCGGGCGAGCGCCAAGCCGCTTCGTCGCTTACGCTCCTGTTTCTGCATCGCTGCGCTAGCTTCGAAACATGAAAGGGCGTTGCAGCGCCAGGCGCTTCGTCGCAAAGGCACCACCCAACTATGGTTGGCTGATGCCTTTCCTGTGGGAATAGTGTGAGCCCTGAGACCCCGCAGGGAATGAATGGGGCAAAAGCAGTTTGCCCCGTTCATTTGCGACGAAGCTAGCGCAGCGATGCAGGAGCACACGGTCTTTGCCAGCGAGCGAGGAGGCTTAGGGCCGCACCCCTCGGAAAGCGTCCGCCCTGGAGCGAAATGAAATCGACCAGCAATCAAAACGTCTTCGGCTTCTTCACGGCCTTTACTGTTATAACAGAATGGATTTAAAAACATATTTTTAATAAATTGCAGTAAAAGTTGCTGATGTGTATTATCATACAATTAACAATGTTTTAAAAGGTGGTAATGTTCATGCAGCTAGAAGTTAATATCAAACAGAGTTTAGCATTAAAAATGACGCAGGAAATGCAACAATCGCTGCAGGTTCTCCAAATGTCGGCAGTGGAACTGCAAGCAAGTTTAGCAGAGAAAGTGTCGGAAAATCCTTTATTGAATATTGAATACCAAGATCATCAAGTGGACTTTAAAAAAATAGAGAAGATGGCTCTTTTGAAGAATCATTCGGGTTCAGCCACTTCGGTTAAACATATAAGCGAGGATTATTTACATACCAAAAGACCGGTAAGCCAGGATGTTGAGGATATAGAAAAGTACTTGGTGGAACAAATTCCGTCTAATGTCGATTTGAGTGATATCGAAAAAAGAGTCCTTCTTTTCTATATTAATAACTTAGATGAGTCGGGATATTTGGATGTTGCCTTGGACACTGCGGCTGACAAGTTTGGTGTGGAAATCGAGTCAGCGGAAAAAGTCCTGCGGATTCTTCATACCTTTGAACCGGCTGGCATTGGCGCAAGAAGCTTGAAGGAATGTCTGTTGATCCAAATGGTAGAAACCTACTCCGAAACTTGTTTGCCTTATCGAATTGTTGCCCATCATCTTGATGATTTGGCGCAAGGTGCCTTGAAAAAAATTGCAGTTTTATGCAAAGTGCCTAAAGCGGAAGTACAAGCTGCTGTTGATTTCATCAGAACGCTCAAACCAAAGCCGCTGCAGGAAGTGGCTTCAAGCGCGGTGGAGTATGTCATCCCGGATATCATTGTGGATGAAGTGGGGGGCGAATGGGTGGTAAGCGTTAATAGAAAGCATATACCAACAATATCGATCAATGAATATTACGCGCACATGATGAAAGAATGCGATGATGAGACAAAAAAGTATTTAAAAACGAATTTAAAAGATGCTAGCATCTTGATCCAAGGTTTGGAACAAAGAGATCAAACACTTTATCGGCTGGCGAGACTGCTTGTAGAAGTGCAGACAAGTTTTTTCGAAAAAGGGCTAGCGGCTTTAAAACCTATGCGTTTAAAAGATGTTGCGGAACTGTTGGAAGTCCATGAATCCACGATTAGCCGAGCGGTCAACAGCAAATACATCCAAACACCTTTTGGAGTTTTTAAGCTGCAAACGCTTTTCGCCAAAGGTTTCCTGAATACGGAGGGCCAAACAGAGTCCACTTCCCATATTAAAGCAAGGATTAAAGAAATTATTGAGTCGGAAGATAGCAGGAAACCATATTCCGACCAAAAATTGGCCGCTATATTGAAAGAGGAGAATGTCCATATTTCCCGAAGAACAGTGGCGAAATACAGAGAAGAACTGTTGATCAGCAATTCAGCGAAGAGGGTACCCTACAGTTAAGCCGATGAATTTATAAGAATATACATGAAAAGAAGGTAAAAGATTGATGGGTGGATATGCCATCAATACTTTTACCTTCTTTTTTCTGCACAAGTCTTCTATTAGCCAAAGCTTATAGAGTGATATTCAACTGCTTGCTGAGCCGCTGCAATTCGCTGTTGACGTATTCTTCACTGTAATCGAATCCGATTATTGCTATGATTTGGCCAAATTCATCGTAAAGTGGAGCGGCGCTGCTCTTCCATACCCCGTATTCATCTTCATATAAAGGCGTGACTCCGCTTTTACCTTTAAAGGCCTCATAAATTACTTTCATCATTTCAGGCGGTCCGATATATTCTTCGCCGGGTTCAATGACAAAATCATTAGATGCTGCCACATGGAGCACTTTTCCATCCGGCTGCATCTGGAATACATATACCCATTTGATTCCGCCTTCTTGCTGATGGATTGCCGTGAATTTCTGGGAAAGAGGTGCTTGGAGTGCTGCGTTCGCTGTATCTTTCATCGCATTTCGCACTTCTTCGGGAGAAATGGTCACGGCTGTGACAACGGTGATAGAACGCAAATGTTTGTTTAACTGCTCTTCCAAAATTCTCCGCTTACTGAGCTGGCCGACTCCGTTATTTTGCATTTCCCTGATTTTTTTGTATTTCCGGCTCATGGTGGGCTGGCTGATGCCCAGGATATTCGAAGCCAATTTGACCGACTTGTATTGATCCATCGCCATTGTAATCAGCTCTTCTTCCACCATTTCCACAGCTTCTTGGAGCGGCATCAATTGGCTAATCATAGGGCTGGTGACCCGGGATGGAAATTTCGGAGGAATGATTTGTTCAATCAATGAGCTCGTAATAACGGAGTCATTGGAGAGGACAATCAGACGGTCCACCATGTTTTCCAGCTCTCGAATATTGCCAGGCCATGGCTGCAAACATAAATAATCAAGTGCATCTGGAGAAAAACTGATTTCTTTATGGTAACGTGCGTTAAATTTCTGGATGAAATGCTGGATCAGGGAAGGGATTTCTTCCACTCGGTCCCGCAAAGGGGGAATCATTACCGGTACTACATTTAATCGGTAATATAAATCTTCCCGGAATTCTCCTTTTGCCACTGCTTCTTCAAGGGGTCTGTTGGTGGCCGCAACGACTTGGATATCTACTGGATACGATTGACTGCTGCCGATAGGCGTAATGACCCGTTCTTCAAGTGCCCGTAAAATTTTCACTTGCAGTGACAGCGATAATTCACCGACTTCATCCAAAAACAGAATTCCAGTATGCGCTTGGCGGAATTTCCCTTCGACACCGCCTCTTTTAGCTCCCGTAAAAGCCCCATCTACAAACCCGAATAATTCACTTTCCAGTAAGTTCTCAGGAATTGCTCCGCAGTTTATGGAAACAAATGGTTTATCGGCGCGATTGCCTATTCGGTGGATCGTTTTTGCCGCCATTTCTTTTCCGACCCCCGATTCCCCGAGCAAGAGGACGGTTACTCCGACTGCAGCAACTTTCTGCAGTTTAGAAGCGACTTCCTGCATTGCTTGGCTGTTCACGATAAAAGACGAAGATTTGAAATCAATCGATTCGGTTTTTTCTTTCTCTATATAGGAAGGGACCAGATGTGTATAAGCAAAGTAGAAATGATTTTGATCCTTAAAGACCGTGGTCAGGACATCGAGCCCGATCCAGGTGGTTTGCCGGAAAACCTGTTTTTCTAAACCTGCTTCTATTTGGGAATAAACCCCTTCCGTGAATAATTTGATTTCCAGTTCATTTATTGTTTTATATGCAGAAATATTATCCGGAAAGGCAGCGCCTTCCCCGTCTGCTGAGCAAATATGGCCGTCCTTGGTGGCCACAATCAAGTAATCATAAATTTGAAGTAAGACAGATTTCCATTCCATTTGCAATGCTCCTATTCGAAATTTCAGAATTGAATTTATATTTCATTAATGAATGAAGTTACGGAAAACCATTCTTGTGAAGCAAGAATTAAAGCGCTTTCATAGTTGGCACGCTTATTGCTATATAAATTAATATACATTTAAATATTTTTAAAATGGGAGGTTAATTATGAAAGAGAAGAGCAAATACGAACAAAATCTTCAATCTGATGACCCATTTATCCGAGGCATGTATGAAGACTTGGAACAAAGAATCCAAGTTTATGAAAATAGCGAAAACGACAAGACAGAACATACCCAATGGAAAGATGCCACGGGAGTAATAGCCATTATGAGCCTGATTACCATCCTCTTAGTTGCTACAGTTATATAGAGTCTAGAATACCATGCAAAAAATGTTTTACCAATACTAGAAAATGACAGTTAAGAAGGAGGGGTTTTATGCCAAAACAAACATCGGCTGTAACAAATGACGTGGCTTTCGGATTTTTGCCCACAGATAAAAAAGGGCGCATTTTCAATTTCGGGGATTTACTGCTTGTCCAAGTTGTCATTGGTTTATCAGCTTTCGGTCTCTTGACCGGCGCTTATACAGGAACCATGTTGGGGTCATCCGAATCCTTGGCAGCCACGCTCTTTGGAAATGCCTTTCCAATGTTTTTGATCGCACCCATTATTCTATTCTTCGCCAGGTATGGGATCGATACATTTGTCGGCTTCCGCAGTTCTCTGGGTTATAAAGGCGCATACGGATTTTTCTTCATCTTTTTGGTTCTAACTCTCGGCTATATTGCGATTGCTTTGTTTATGGCAGGGGAGGCTTTGGTTGAAGTGGCTGTCTGGCTGGGTATGCCTTCTTTCTTTGCCAGTCCCGGGACCGGTACACCGTTTTTTGCCATATTCCTGTTTGCAGTCACGTTTATGATTACGGTGCGCGGCCCTGCAGCCATTCGGAGATTCAATCTTTTTGCAGTTCCGGCTTTCATTATTTTTCTGGTAGGGCTGGTCGCGATTATCCTGTTTGGTCAACATATTCCGGCCTTGAACTCGTTGCTTCCTACTGAACCATTTGAAACCAATTCACGTTCACTTGCCATCGCCCTTGAAATCAATATCGGTTTAGGGTTCTCGTGGCTCCCTTATTTAGGGCAATACAGCAGGCTTGCTAAAAATGAAAAGCACGCTTTTAAAGCTGGTTTCTATAGTTTTGGTGTCATCGTTTCTTTGGCATCGATTGTCGCGGCTTTTTCAACATTGATCGCAGGTTCACTGGCACCGGCAAGCTGGATGATGCCAATCGCAGGTCCATACGCCGGATTTATCGGTTTGGTGATGCTGACAGTAGCCAACGTAGGTGCAGCGATTTTCCTTATGTATTCGCAAGCGGTCAGCTTCAAAGCTTTGTTCCCGAAAAAGACATGGCTATTTTCAATGGCAACTACGATTCCTGCGGTATTCCTATTATTAAGCGCTACTTTCTATAACGCTTTCGGGTCTTTCATAGCAGTCATTTCATTTATCATGGCAAGCCTTGGCGGAATTATTATCGCCGATTACTTCTTTGTTAAAAAGCAAAAGATTTCCTTAAGGCATCTTTACGATACAGAAGGCGCCTATACGTATTGGAAAGGGGTAAACCCATCCGCACTTGTCGCGATTGCCGTCAGTGTCCTGGTTTACTGGGGGCTGTATAATCCGCTTACGTTTAACTCAAGTTCCTTATTTTTATACATGTCAGCAGGAATCCCGACTTATTTTGCAGCATTGATTTCGTATTATGTGTCCGCTAAATATATTTTCAAATATGAAGTTGATCAAGTTAACAGCACTATTGTTGTAAACACTAAAGAAACAGCAAGTACCTTAATCTCGAAAGGGGAAATTTAATATGTTCACACAAAGCATGGATTTTAAAACGACCGATTTAACGACGTTTCCGTTTCCATTTACTTCAGGGAATTACCGCTATTCCAACGACTTGAAAAAACTGCAAAATATAAACTGCGTGGAAATCACTCCAGAGTATGAGTTGATGATCCGAGCCAAAAGACGCCTGTTAGAAGAACAGCCGGATGTCCGTTTTCAATCTTTTCCACATACGCATGAAATGCAATGGGAAGTGCTGGAAATGCTGGTCGACATGGCGGTCAGCCGTTACCCACAGCATTTTGAAGTGACGAAGGATGGCTCCAACTGGACGTTCAAAAACAACATATTAGCAGAAGAAGAGTCGTTTGTTTTTGGAGACTCCAGCACGTTGGAGCTAGAGCCTTTGGATTATATTGGCCGCCATTTCCATAACGATTTTGTTTTGATGGTGCAGCGCGATGACAATTATTACTTGGAAGTTGGACAAGTGTCTTACGCCGCTTTGTTTTCAGCTCATTGGAATAAAGGGATGTCTTTTAATGAAATTCATGGCCCTGTTCCATTCGTATCGCGAAAAGGCGATCAGCTGGCAGATCGGGTCCGCCAGTTCTTGCACTCGATTGAAGCGGGGGAACCTTGGACGCGCATCAATTGGAACTTAATGGCTAACCGCTGGGACGTTAACTACGAAACAATGGATGTTTGGGCGCCAGAGAGAGATTTAATCACGGCTGAAAATGCCGGCGAACTGGTCCGCCTTCGGGTAGAAGAGCAGAAGTTTTACCGGATGCCAAGAAGCAATGCGATTTTATTTGTTTTGAATACGCAGTTCCTGCCAATGGAAGACATGAAATTACGCCAGGAATGGTTTGATTTAACTTATAGCGTTTTGCAGGATATTCCAGAACCGATGGCAGAGTATAAAGGGATTGCGCCTTACTTGCCGCAAACGGTTGAATACTTGCGCAGAGAAGATGAAAAAATGAAAGCAAATCAAGAAAGCCGAGCATAAAGGAGAGGATTTTATGTACAGCCGTCCGGTATTATTTGATCAATCCCCTACATTAGCCGATAAATTTTCACTGTTGCAAGGACGCACAAAAATTGCGGTGTTGTTTGATGAAAGCGGAAAATGGCAAGCAGAAGACTTGTTGGAAAAAGTGGGGAATATTCCTGCAACTGCGCTTCTGATTTCAGAAAGCACGTCCAGCCAGACAATCAGTGAATTCATTGTTTCTCAAAAAATGGGAACCCAATTATGCATTATCGCCGAATGGGATACGGCTTATCGGATTTTTTCTGCTGCTGTTGACGAAGGCGCATCAGAAGAGGAAATCCAAACACTCATTATCGGTCAAAAAAAGCGCTTTATCTACTGCATGAAGTGTTTCAGCACTTCTGAAATTCCGGTCAATGAGTCAGCTGTTCAATGCCAGTGCAGCGCTCATTTAGAAGTTGGGCCATTCTTTTCAAAGTTTAGAAAAGGTTATATTGGTTATCCTTTTATACCTGTCGAACAGCGACAAACAGTGGGGAGTTGATAGAGATGAGAGTCGCAGGGAATATTCAAGTAAAAGTTGTTCAAATTACACGAGAGACAGAGTTTGTAAAGCGGTTCCGCTTTGCTCCTACCGATAATTTGCTGTTGCCGGCATTTGCAGGAGGAGCTCATATAAAAACCTTCCTGAAAAAAGATGGCGAGGTTTTAGAAAGGGCTTATTCTCTTGTAAGCCCGCCTACAGAACGGAATTTCTACGAAATAGCGATCAGACAAGATGATTATTCAACAGGGGGATCCCTTTATTGGCATACGGAAGTCGAGGTTGGTACAGAACTCGAAATCAGTTTCCCGAGAAATCATTTTGCATTGAGCTACCAGGCGAAGCACCATGTGTTCTATGCAGCAGGCATAGGCATCACGCCGTTTCTGACAATGGCGAAAGATTTGGAGGAGTGGCAGACTTTCGAACTCCATTACACTGCCCGTACGGCAGAACAATGTGCATTTTATGAACAATTAAAAGAACAGTACGGGGACCGTTGCCATTTCCACTTTTCACGCAGCGATAACCCGCAAAAGATGTCGCCGGCTTCCATGCTGGATCACCGCATCGGCACGCATGTCTATTTCTGCGGACCGGTAAGCATGGTAAAAGAATACCGGGATGCAGCAGCATCCTATGGATACCCGGCAAAAGCCATTCATTTCGAGTTATTCTCCAGCGGCCAGGATAATGGACCAAAAAATGCATTCATTGCCGAACTGATCGACAGTGAAACAACGCTGCATGTAGGAGAGAATGAAACCTTGTTGGATGCGCTGTTAAAAGCAGGAATTGACGCGCCGTACGCTTGTAAAATAGGCGGCTGCGGCAGCTGTGAATTAGAAGTCGCAGAAGGTGAAGTTCTTCACCGTGATATCTTCTTGACGGATGATGACCGCCAAAAACGAAACTCTATTATCGCTTGCTGTTCACGCGCCAAATCCGGAAAAATCGCGATTAAAATTTAATCTCAAAATAATAAAGGGGGAAAATAAAATGACAGTATTAACAAGTGTATTGGAATTGAAAAATTATATTAACGGAGAATGGCGGTTGGCTGAATCCGGCGAAACGAGTGTGGTCATCAATCCGGCAAACCAGGAAGTGATCGCCCATGCGCCGCGTTCAAGCAAAGAAGAGACGGAAGAAGCAATCCGCGCTGCGCGCGCATCATTTGAAAGCGGTCTTTGGTCCGGCAAAACGACGCATGAACGTGCAGCCATTCTCAATGCGATTGCAGACAAAATCGATGAGCGGGCAGAAGAATTGACGGTTCTGGAGACGATGGATAACGGCAAACGCAAAGATGAAGCAGCAGCTGATGTCGCGGATGCTGCAACTTGCTTCCGTTATTATGCCGGCTTGATCCTGCATCCTGAAGGCGAAACGTATCAGGTGCCTGACAATGTACAGGCAATGGTAGTGAAAGAGCCAGTAGGCGTGGCAGGATTGATTGTTCCCTGGAACTTCCCACTTCTTATGAGCGTTTGGAAAATCGCGCCTGCACTAGCAGCAGGAAACTCTATCGTGTACAAACCTGCTGAAGTAACACCGGTTACAGCAATGAAACTGTTTGAAATCCTCGAAGAAGTTGGAGTCCCTAAAGGGGTTGCGAATATGGTATTGGGCCGTGGTTCAATTATTGGCCAAACCATTTCTGAAAGCATGGACGTAGATGTTGTATCTTTCACTGGAAGCACAGAAGTGGGACGCGAAATCATGCGGGCAGCAGCTGGCAACCTGAAGAAAATTTCGCTTGAACTGGGCGGCAAATCGCCTAATATCGTTTTTGCAGATGCTGATTTTGAAACAGCTGTGGATTACGGTTTGTTTGGAATCTTCTTGGGCGCCGGACAAGTATGTTCGTCGGGAAGCCGCATTTTAGTGGAAGAAAGCATTTACGACAAATATGTTGAACGCTACGTGGAACGTGCCAATAAAATCAAAGTCGGCCCTGGATTAGAAGAAGGCAATGATGTAGGGGCAATTGTCAGCGAAGCACAAATGAACAGTATTTTAAACTACATCGAAATCGGCAAAGCGGAAGGTGCCACATTAGCGGCTGGCGGCTATCGCTTAACTGAAGATGGCCTTGATAAAGGGTTTTTCATCAAACCTACCGTCTTCACAGACGTTACAAATGACATGCGCATAGTTCGCGAAGAAATCTTTGGCCCTGTTGTGACCATTCAAAAATTCCGTACAGAAGAAGAAGCGATTCAATTGGCGAATGATACAGACTATGGTCTTGCAGGCGGCGTATTCTCAAATGACGGAGCAAAAGCGCTGCGCGTCATTAAGAAAATCCGCGCTGGCATTACGTGGATAAATGATTACCATCCAACTTATGTGGAAGGCCCATGGGGCGGATATAAACAAAGCGGTATTGGCAGAAGCCTCGGGAAATACGGCATGGAAGATTTCCAAGAGGTAAAGCAAATTAACACGAGACTGAATGTTGAACCAAATGGCTGGTTCCCCAGCTGAAACGATTAAAAAATAATCACATCTTTATTGTTAATAAGATCGTTTTGTTAAAGAAAGGCCAGTAAGTTTACGGCAAATGCATATTTTAAAAGCCCCAGCTAAAAAGCGCAACTTCCGTAGTTAGAGATGACTAACAACGGAGAGCGGTTTTTCAGCTGCGGCTTTTTTTGCGTTGTATCATTTGTAGCATCTAGTATTAACAGGAAGAAGCAAATGGCACTAATTATTTCGAATGTGCAGAAAACTATGATAATTATGATGGCGATATGCTACTATAAAAGGTACATATAACTACGAAAGTATACGGATAAAAAAATGTGAAAAAATTGTAGGTAATTTGGAATGCGAAAACGAATCCAATAGATTGCATAAGTAAGGCATTCCTGACAGTCAAAACTACAATACAAAGGCAAAGAGGAGAGAAGCCGATGACTGGCATAAGAAGGTTGTTCCTGGCAAATGACCAAAGAGTATTTAAAGTTGCCCACTCCCAGGATGAGGGAAATGAAGGAATAGAAGAGTTAGCCAATCAACGAGTTCTGGAAGTTATTCTTTATTATGAAACAAGAAATAAAAAACCATATGATTTACTTGTTGTGGAGTTTGACCGGCTTGTATTAAGTTCAGAAGGAAAAGAGGCAGGTACCTGTAAGGAAGAAAGAATAAAGCGGCATCATTTCTTTGGAATCGGCTTTAAAACTGCAGAAGATCTAGCTGCTAAAAAAAGCCCATTGTCTTTGCCGTCAGCCCCGATCGTTCCGACGCTTAAAGAAAAAGAAGCCTTATATAAATACATAGAGGAGAACCTTCCCTCCTTATCGCTGGAAGCGCCTTTGGTTTTAGAAATGAATCTTAAACGTCTGCAATTGATTTATCAAAACCAAGTTAAATTAATTAAAGAGGCAATGAAAATAAGAAATGGCAAGAGATGATGAGCAACAAGAAATTCATTGCAAAAAGCTTTAAGGAGTATAAGAAGAACGATTTAAAAATGAAAGGTTAATAAGGCGGTGCCAGCAGCTCTTATAGTTGCTGGCACCGCTTTTTCTTCTATATAAATATAGAAAGGAAAGGGTTGTCCTGGCACAGGCGACAAAGTTGACTTTCAATGTTATTGAATGCGCTTCCATTTATCCTCTATGATTTAAGTAAGATTAAAAAAGCGAAGGCTTTTTTCATAGAAAGGATGAATGAGATGAATCAATCAGCAATTAAAGTTTCCATACAAAAGTTCGGCAACTTCTTGAGTTCGATGGTGCTGCCGAACATCGGCGCATTTATCGCTTGGGGATTAATCACGGCATTGTTCATTCCAACGGGCTTTTTCCCGAATGAAGAACTCGGCAAAATGGTCGGTCCGATGGTTACCTATATGCTGCCGCTGTTGATCGGGTATACAGGGGGCCGGCTAATCTATGACCAGCGGGGCGGCGTAGTCGGTACGATTGCAACGATGGGGGTTATTATCGGGGCACCGGATACACCAATGTTTTTAGGGGCTATGATTATGGGGCCGCTCGGGGCGTTTGTCATTAAGAAATTTGATCAATTGATCGAAGGTAAGGTCCGGACCGGATTTGAAATGCTGGTCAACAACTTTTCTGCCGGTATTTTGGGAGGCGGACTTGCTATCCTGGCGTTCCTCGGAGTTGGCCCGGCTGTAAAAGCATTTACAGAAGTGCTAGTTTCAGGAGTTGACTGGTTATTGGCAGCAGGCTTGTTGCCGTTAACGAGTATTTTAATCGAACCGGCAAAAATTCTGTTCTTGAACAACGCCATCAACCATGGCGTCTTGTCGCCAATCGGATTGGAGCAAGTTCAGCAAGCCGGGAAATCAGTTCTGTTCTTATTGGAATCAAACCCAGGACCAGGTCTTGGTGTGTTGCTTGCATTTATGCTGTTTGGAAAAGGAATGGCGAAACAATCAGCTCCAGGAGCGGCCATCATCCATTTCTTCGGCGGGATTCATGAAATTTACTTCCCGTACGTGCTGATGAAGCCGATGTTGCTGGTATCAGTCATTTTAGGTGGTATGAGCGGCGTCTTTACACTTGTGTTGATGGGCGGAGGTTTGGTGGCTCCTGCATCACCAGGAAGCATTCTAGCGATTGCAGCAGTAACACCGCCTGAAGGAATGGCTTACTTGGCTAACTTTGCAGCGGTATTTGTTGCAACAGCCGTTTCGTTCCTGATTTCCGCTGTCATTCTGAAATCGAGCAAACAAACAGATGAAGATATTAACGAAGCGACAAAGAAAATGGAACAAATGAAAGGCAAGAAAAGCTCAATTGCTGGAGAGTTAGGAGCGACTGCAGCAACGGCTAAAGGTGTATTCCCGGAAAACGTGGAAAAAATTATTTTTGCCTGTGATGCCGGAATGGGATCGAGTGCGATGGGCGCTTCTCTTCTGCGCAAGAAAGTAAAAGAAGCAGGACTGGATGTTAAAGTAACGAATACGGCAATCAGCACCATTCCTTCCGATTCTCCAATCGTCATCACACAGGAAGAACTGACTCCGCGGGCGCAAAGCAAAGTGCCAAACGCCTATCATATTTCAGTGGCTAACTTCCTATCAAGCCCGGAATACGATAAATTGATCGATCGGCTGAAAAATGGTGTGATAGGCGAGCAAGTGGAGCTGGTGGAAGAAAGCGAAGCTGCAGCAACAGAAGCACCACATGAAACTCAAGAAGATCAGCTGCTGCTTGAAGAAAACATCTTTATCGGCCAAAGCTTCAGCAATAAAGAAGAAGCGATCCGCTTTGCCGGACAAGCACTTGTGAATGCTGGCTATGTGGAAGAATCCTATGTCGATGAAATGATGAAGCGTGAAGAAATCACGACAACTTATATGGGCAACAATGTTGCGATTCCCCACGGCACCGAAGAAGCCAAAAAATCGGTCAACAAATCAGGCTTTACTGTTGTTCAGGTTCCAAATGGAGTAGACTTTAATGGAGAAAATGCAAAATTGATCTTTGGCATCGCCGGCAAAGACGGCACTCACTTGGAAATCCTTTCAGGTATTGCAGTCATTTGTGCTGAACAGGACAACGTCGATCAGCTGGCGGAAGCAAAATCCGCTAAAGAATTATTAGAGATTATAAACAGCAACTAAATATTTCAAATAGAAAGGCAGGATTTCCTGCCTTTTTGCCTATATGTTGAACCAATGGGTTTTTGCTTGTCGATATTCTGCCAAACAGATAGGCTTGCCGCAGGCGTCTCCGCTGTTTTGCTCCATATCTAAGAGAATTATCATCAAAAAGCTATATCAATAATCCTCTTTTTTCTAAAAAGCGTATAAAGTGCAGGCGCGTCCACGGGCGAGATGGAGTGATGAGTCGAGTGTTCTTCTCGGCTCATCGCGGAAGTCCTGCCCAAAGCGGCCGAAGCGGTATTTAAAGGTAAGCTCTTTAGTTCAACATATCTATTTTGCATTTCTCGCTCTTGAAGGAATCTTAAAAGTGAAATGAGTGAAATAGATGTTTATTACATTTAGGGAAAAGTCCATTATCGAGTTGATTGTCAGAACATCTGGAAAGCATACGGTACACTCCCTATCTACCTATCTGAATGTCAGTGCCAGAACAATCCAGCGGGATTTGAAGTCAGTAGAGAAGCTGCTGAAGCAATTTGATTTAGAAGTAAAGCGCACAGCAAATGAAGGACTCTTCATTGAAGGGAATGATGATCAAGTCTACCGGCTGATCCAGCGCTTGATCAGTGTCAGCCCGACCGACGAAACGCCGGAAGAGCGGAAGTTAAGTTTGCTGATCATTTTGCTGCATGAAGGCTCTTCTTTCAAAAAGCAGGTCCTAGCCAAACAAGTGGGGATCAGCACTGCAACGCTGACGTCGTACTTGGATGATTTGACCGAATGGCTGCATAAGTTTTCGGTTACTTTGTCGAGGAGAAGAGGCGTCGGGATAGAAGTGGACGGCCAGGAAGCCAATAAAAGGCATTCACTGGCCAGTTACTTCCTTGTTTATTTTTACGAAGAACTCATAGAAAGTTTGTATTTCCTGCAACAAGGGAAAAACCCGGAAGAGAAAATTCTCGGCTATTTTTCACCGCAGTATCTGGCCATGATCGATGGATTGGTGAACCAAAAAATCAATAAAGAACAAACAAGATTGGCGGACAGTGATTATATTGGATTAGTGGTGTATATATGCTTGACGCTGCAGCGGACGGAACAGCAATTCCTGCTGGAACCAGGTGAAGGGGTTTCAAGTGAATCGGCTGGAGAGCATCAATTGATGGAAGCGATTTGCGAAGAGTTAAGCGAACAGCTTGCCATAGCGCTGACTACGGAAGACGTGCATTTTTTGACGGTCATTTTAAAAGGGTCAAAAGTACAGGCGGCTGACTTGGTCTATTACGACAGTGTGCTGCTTGGCAAGCTGATCAAAAACCTCATTCATGATGTGTCAGCCCAGTTGCATATCGATTTGACCGATGACTTTTCACTGTATCAAGGCTTGCTCGCGCATATGGGACCATCCATTTTCCGCTTGAAGCAAAACCTGGAACCTTTTAATCCATTGACCGACGAAATCAAAAGAAAATACCCAGTCTTATTTATGGCAGTAAAGCAGAGCCTGGAAAATGAATTCAAGAAGCTGGAGTTTCCGGCAGATGAAGTCGCTTTTATTGTCCTGCATTTCGGTTCGGCTTTGCTGATGAACGAAGAAAGAGTGCAAATCAATGCAGTAGTCGTCTGCCCGACAGGCATCGGAACTTCCAAGATGCTGGCGAGCCGCATTCAAAAAGAGCTGACGGAAATCAGTTCGGTAGAAATTTTATCGATCAACGATTTTCAAACAGCTCATTTTCAGGATTATGATTTGGTGATTTCCACGATTCGGCTGCCGATTACAGAGGTCGATTATATTATGGTGAGTCCATTGCTCAGTGACAAAGATATCGGATCCATCGAAAGTTACTTGCAGAACAATTTAGAGAAAATCACCAGGAAAAAGCAATACTTGAATTTTGGAAACCCGGACGAAGTCCGATTTGAGAACAATCGGCCGAACATACAGAATCTCCTGCGGGAAATAAAAGATGTGCAGTCCAGCATGGATGCTATTTTAACCAATTTTATGGTGTTTAGAAAACAGCAGGTCAAGGATCACTGGAAGGTTTTAAATGAAGTGCTTGAGCAGGCAGAACGGGACGGGCTTGTCGCCAGTGCCGATGTCGCCATGCGCCAATTAGAAGAGCGGGAAGCAAAAGGCGGGCTCGGGATTCCGAATACCGATATGGCTCTTTACCATTGCCGCGATGAATCTATTCGGGAGCTCTTGTTTCAAATAGTGCATTTGGATACCCCGTCCACGGTCAAAGGGATGGACGGCGGAAGGGTGCAGATGAGAAATCTGCTGTTGATGCTGGCACCGCTCGACATGAGTGCCAGAGAACAGGAAATATTGAGCCTCATCAGTTCAAGCTTGATCGAAAGCGACGCAGCCATGATGATTTTTTCATCTTCCAATGAGAGCATGATCCGAAACAAACTGGAAGATTTATTTTTTGATTACCTACAAAATAATTTGATAAAGGAATGATCCCATTGAAACAAACCGTTCATTTTGGAGCAGGAAACATTGGCAGAGGGTTTATCGGGGCGTTATTTTCCGCATCCGGTTATCATGTGACATTCGTGGATGTTGCAGACCAGATTATCGATAAATTAAATGAAGAACAAAAGTACAACGTAAAACTGGCACAAGCGCAAGAAGAAACGATTACAATTGAAAATGTTTCAGGCGTCAATAATATGAAAGATGAAGGCGGCGTTATCGAAGTTATCCAAAAAGCGACTTATTTGACCACCGCAATTGGCCCGAATATCTTGCCGCGAATTGCACCGTTGATTGCCCGAGGCATTGCGGAACGCCTTCAGGCTACCGATGAAAAATTGTATGTCATCGCTTGTGAAAACCAAATTGGAGCAACCGATATCTTGAAAAAGCATATTCTGGACAATCTCGACGAGGAAACGAAGAACAAGCTGGAAGGCAAAATTTATTTTTTCAACTCCGCAGTCGATCGGATCGTGCCGATTCAAGACAGCAGTTCACTCGATGTACTCGTGGAACCTTATTACGAGTGGGTAGTCGAAACTAGCGAAACAATTCCACCGGTAACAGGCATGACCCTTGTCGAGAATCTTGCACCTTTTATCGAACGGAAGCTTTTTACCGTTAATACAGGGCATGCCGTGATTGCGTACCTTGGTTATCTTGCCGGCAAGCCGACAATTGACCAAACCTTGGCCGATAAGCAAATTGAAGACCAAGTGCGGGAAACGCTGAAAGAAACAGGCGCATATCTGATAAAAGAGTACGGCCTTGATGAAGAAGAACACTTGGCTTATATCAATAAAAACATCGAGCGCTTCAAGAATTCGTTTTTAAATGACGGCGTTACAAGAGTAGGACGGGCACCTATCCGCAAGCTAGGACCGGATGACCGCTTTATCCGGCCGGCGACGCAAGCGCAAAAAGCTGGATTGTCTTATACCTATCTGGCCAAAGCGATTGCAGCTGCGTTAGCTTTCGACAATCCAGAAGATGAAGATGCAATGAAAATTCAAAGCATGATCCAGGAAAACGGCCCTGCATCGGTGTTGAAAGAAGTAAGCGGGCTGGAAGAAGACAGCGAAATCACTCAAGAAGTGATTCGGCAGTATGAATCTTTGAAAGCATAGTAAGTGAGAAGCCCTCTTAAGAATCATCTTAAGAGGGCTTTTTGTGCTGTTTTCTTAAAGAATTTGGCTAAAGACAATTTCTTTTACTTCCTGGAATGAATCATCGGGAAGTCTTTCGACAAATACAGCGTTTCGGGCTGACAAATCAAGCGATTTGATGTGCTGGCATAGGACGGAACCCTGAGTGGCGGTTCTCGAGTCCAAAAGGAAATTTAAATGGAAGGGCGTTTTATTGATAACGCAAACTTCTTTCATTTAGAAGATGTAAATAAAGTGACTGATGAAGAATTATACGATCAGTTACTGGATGAGTTTCCACAATGGTTGAAAGAAGCGAAAGAAAAAAAGGTATTGCGATGATATATGCGAAAAGGCCGACTTGAAGAAGTCGGCCTTTTGTATTTTTTTTAGAGGTGTCCTATTAAAAGTCCATAGAATTACTTCTCTTTTAAAACCCCTGCTGCCACTAAGTTATTCAAAGCTCCTTTATTCTTGAAACGGAAATAACCGCTCAATCGATTCAAGTCTTTTTGAGTCAGAAGAGAATAATCTGCAACCAATTCATATTGGTCTTCTAATTTGGCAAGCAAGGTTTTAGCGAATTCGATTTGTTTAGCAGTTAGCAATTTATCTTCTTTATTTTCGTTTATTGTTGGGGCTGGTTTTGGCGGTTCTGGGATTTGAATCGTTTCATTGATTTCAGAAGTGTATTTTCCTTCTTTGATCCAGGCAATATCATCTTTGCTCAAAGAAAACCATTCGCCTTCTAACCGCTGATCGGCGAAATGCCTGTGAAAGGCGACTTCTGTTTGGTGATGGTTACCGGTTTTGATTAAATAGATAAGTTTGTTTTCAAAAGGGAGTTTCACGCCGAAAACGTTCATTCTCTTTTCAACATTTTTGGTTTTGCCAATTTTAAAAGATCCGTTCATGTACTCCTGGACAAAATATACATAACCTGGAGCCTTGCCTGGAAGATCAGGTGATGCCAGGACTTTTTCAAGTTCGTATTGATTCGATTCAAAGAGGTATATTTTATTTGATTGGGCAACCGGTGGAGTGTTCGCAGTACTGGAAGCAGTGCTGCTGGAGAGCAGTTTATTTAAAAGATTTTTAATCATTACTTGGTGGTCCTCCTCTAAAATAATTTTAAAAAATCAATGTTATTTTGATTATAACTTAAATGGTAATATGTTACTATTGGATTATTAGTGTTAGGTCTTAATAATTAATAATTTTCCTTAGAATTGTTAATGGTGATAGAATTATTAAAGAAATTATTTAAGAAAGAAGGGAAAGGTCCATGCCAAAATTAGCTGAGAACCTAAAATTATTCAGAGAAAAGAATAAGTTGACCCAACAGCTCGTTTCGCAGCATTTGAAAATCACAAAAGCCGTGTACGTTAAATATGAAGCGGGAAGTGCGGAGCCGAATCTTAAACTTCTAATGAAGATGGCAGACTTGTATAGTGTTTCCCTTGATGAGTTAACCGGCAGACAGTTTATGCCGAACGGCAAAGTGATCGATCAGCTACTTATGAAGAAAGAAATAACGAAAGAAATGAACAAAGAAATCAACAGCATGGTAAAACAAATTGCCAATGAATTTATCCAAAGCAAGGAAGCGGATATTGTGAGAAGAGTAAAATTGAAGTTTGGTTTGAATTAAGAAGAGATAAGAATAGAAACAAAAACTGATAGGAATTTTAAAAATTTATAAGCTAAATATATTTTAAATAAGCACCTTTTTTTATTGATTTAAGTTAAATGTGTAATAAGGCATTGGCAATAATCCTATGGATTTATTGGCAATGCCTTTTGCCTTTCGCTGGCGAAAAGCCGGTATCATTAAAATCTTTATCGACGTTCTACAATTCACATAGTACAAATTGAAAACTTCTCCTGACTGCAAAAACTATAGTGTCGACTGAACCTGCGCTAAGATTCCCACATGATTATTCACCGGCAGTTAAGGGTAATCTCTCCTTATAAGAGGAACTGCCGAGCAGTCCGATAAATACAGAAAAAAAGGAGAATGATGATGGAGATTTTAAAGCGCTTCAGAGACATTATGGCAAGCAATATTCATGCAATGCTGGATCAAGCGGAGGATCCGGAGAAAATGATTGACCAGTATTTGCGTGATTTGAACAGCGACTTTGGGAAAGTGAAATCGGAGACGGCTGCAATTATGGCGGCTGAGAAGCGGGAGCGCCGGGAACTGGCGGAGCTGCAAAAAGAAATCGACGATATGCAGCGCTACGCAGTGAAAGCGCTGGAAGCGCAAAACGAAGACGATGCCCGGAAGTTCCTTCAACGCAAAGCGGAACTGACGGAAAAGGAAAAGACGATGCAGACGTCTGTGGAACTGGCAGCAACCAACACCGCACAGATGCGCCAAATGCACGACAAACTGGAATCGGATATCGGGGAGCTGGAATCGCGCCGTGCTGAACTGAAAGGGAAAGCATCTGTCGCGAAGACGCAAAAACGCATGAACAACTTGAATTCTTCTGTGAGCAGCACAGGTGAGCGGATTTCCGCGTTCGATAAAATGGAAGAGAAGATCAACCAGCAGCTTGATGAAGCAATGGCCATGTCAGAGCTGAATAAAAGTTCAGGCACCGATATCAAAGATTTGGCCGCGAAATACGAGACCGATACGAATGTGGACAGTGAACTGGAATCGCTTAAAGGTGGAATCAATGTGGACGATGAGCTGGAGGCGCTGAAATCCCAGCTTAGTAAAGGCGAATAATGGCTACGAAGAGGAAAATGATTTCCTGCATGCAGAAGGGAGAGAGCGGGATTGGTTGTTCAGTATAAATGCCCCAATTGCGGATCGGATATGGCGTTTGACGCGGATTCGGGCACATTGTCCTGCCCCAGCTGTGGAAGACAAGATAATATTGAAACGTTTCCAGAAGAGAATATCCAGCAGAAGTTTGAAATGGATGAAGCAAAAGAATACCATTGCGAAAACTGCGGTGCCGTAATTCTGACAGAAGCCAGTACAACAGCCACCCATTGCAGTTTCTGCGGCGCGCCGGTTGTGCTATCGGACCGGCTTACGGGTGAGTTCGCCCCCGCGAAAGTCATTCCTTTCACGATCACTAAAGAAGAAGCTGTCGCCGCTTTTAAGAAATGGACGCGGAACGGCCGGTTGACGCCGAGAGGCTTCATGAATGGTGACCGGATCAAGAAAATGACTGGGATGTATGTGCCGTTCTGGCTTTATGATATTGATGGAACTGCTGAAGTGGCGGCGATCGGGACGCGCGTGCATCAATACCAGCGAGGCGATACCATCTACACGGAGACGGACTTTTACGATGTGTACCGGGGAATCGATCTCAGTTACCTTAAAGTGCCAGCGGATGCGTCGGAAAAAATGGACGATGAATTGATGGACAAGCTAGAACCTTATGATTACCAGGAGCTTAAGGATTTTAAGATGCCCTATCTCGCCGGGTATTTGGCGGAAAAATACGATTACGACGATGAGGTTTTATTCTCAAGAGTGGAATCGAAAATCGTGCCGTACATCGATGCGTATATTAATGGCACGATTTCGGGCTACTCGACCGTCAGTTATACCAATAAACAAATTCAGGCGAATAAAAAAAATGTCTACTATACGTTATTCCCTGTGTGGATGGTGTACTACGACTTTGAAAACAAGGAACACACCTTTGCGATGAATGGACAGACCGGGAAAGTGGTCGGCAAGCCGCCGATCAGCGGAGGCAAAGTAGCCGCCTGGTTCACTGCCATCGCTGCAGGCACTTTCGCAGTGATGAAAGCCATTTCGTATGTCATAGGAGGTGTTCTTTGGTGAGATTATGGAATCTAAAAGCACCGGTTTTGTTTCTGTTGATGGTTTTTACAATATTAACTGGTGGACTGGTGGTTTCAGCCCAGACCGACCAGCATGTTTATGATAACGCGGGCTTGCTAAGTGAAGCGGACATAAGGGAACTTGAAACCCTTGCAGCAGAGCACAGCCAAAAACACGGAGCCGATTTTCTGTTTTTGACCACTTCGAACATGGGTGGTTTGCCTATTACTACATATATGGGCGATTTTTTTGACCAATGGGCAGTAGAAAACAATCAGGAAAATGCAGTCTTGCTGACAATCGATATCGGGACGCGGCAAGTCTACCTCGCCGGTTTCGGGACAGCGGAAACGTCGCTTGATAATCAACGGGTCGATATGGTGCTCGACCGCATCATGCCATTTATGCGGAGCGGCGATTACGGCGGCGCGTTCCGTGAGACAGTGACGACAGCAAGCCGCTATATGGAATACCGGCCAGGCGTAAATCCAGAGAACATTTTCTTGAAAACCTGGTTTCAGGCGGCGGTATCTTTGCTGCTTGGCGGCGTCATTGTCGGCTCGATGGTCTTAAACGCAGGCGGACGTGTCACGACAACAGCCCGCACTTACTTTGACGGCAACAATACGCGGGTGAGAAGCCAACGGGACCAATTCCGGAATAAGACCGTATCGCGGCGCAGAATTCCGAAAAGCAATAGCGGCGGCGGTGGTTTCGGCGGTGGCGGTTCAACTGGAGGCGGACGTTCCTTCAGCGGAGGCGGCCGCAATTTCTAAACGCTAATCGAATTAAAGGAAGGAATGAACAATATGGCCTTTTTCGGCAATCAATTTTCAGATGTAGTGGAATGGGACGAATTCAGAGAAGATATGATTTTCTGGAAGTGGACCAACCAGGAAATCAAAAAAGGCAGTAAGCTGATCATCCGTCCCGGACAGGATGCCGTTTTCCTGAATAACGGTAAAATCGAAGGGATTTTTGAAGACGACGGCGAGTATGACATCGAATCCGAAATTGTGCCGTTCTTATCGACGTTAAAAGGATTCCGTTTCGGTTTCAACTCCGGCATGCGGGTTGAAGTGCTGTTTGTAAATACCAAAGAGTTCGTCGTAAGATGGGGCACGAAAAACCCCATCAATATTCCGGCGCCTCAGCTGCCAGGCGGCATGCCAATCCGGGCGAATGGCACTTTCCAGTTTAAAGTGAATGACTATATGGCATTGATCGATAAAATTGCGGGCATCCGGGACAGCTATTTGGTGGATGAAGTAAAGATCCGGATTACCGCAATTCTCGATCAGCTCCTGATGAAATGGATCACCAAAGAAGGCAAGAATATGTTCAATCTGCAGGCCAACGCCCATGAAATTGGCGCTGGCATACAAGATGACTTGAATATGGAATTGATGGATGATGGCATGAAAATCACCGGCTTCCAGGTTATGAGCTTCAACTATCCGCAGGAAATCCAGGATATGATCAACAAAAGCGCTTCCCACGGCATGGTGGGCGACATTTCGAAATACCAGCAAATCTCCGTTGCGGATGCGATGGGCAAATCTTCCGGTTCCAATACCGCGTCCGACATGGCCGGCATGATGATGGGGATGAATATCGCCAAAGAAATGATGGACAATCAAAAAGGAAGCGGTTCGGAAAATCAGGCCGCTGCAGGCACTCAAACCTCACAAGCAGCGGACGGCGATGCAGCAGCACCGAATTTCTGTCCGAATTGCGGCCAGAAAAACGAAGGTGCGAAGTTCTGCCCGAATTGCGGGCAAAAATTAGTTTAATCGAAAAGCCCATCAAGCAGGTAAAACGATTTCCTGCTTGATGGGCTTTTTTTATTCATATTCCAGCTAGGGCTAGTTCCCGCATTAATGCGCCATCATCTCATGCGCAATCGTATGCCCATCCATAGTAGAAGGATAATAAGTCGGCCAGTTTACGACTTCATCCAGCAAAGCTTGGCGGTCATTGCCCCAATACAGGTGGTAATGGGAGGCTGCGGTTGGAAAGATGCTATGGTCACTGAATTGGATGAACTTTGGAAGACCTGTTGTTTCTTCCTCTAACTTAAAGGTAAAGCGAACGCCTCGATTGCCTGCTTCGTATGTAAGGATTTCATAGCCGTCATAGACATACTTGCCTGAAAGTTCTTCACCGTTTTGGACGAACGTGACAATATCTTCTTTAATAATGATTCGGTCGACGTCTGTCTTATAGCCAGTGGTGTAATATTCTTTGTATTCTTCAGCAGTCATTTTGTCTGAATGCGAAGCTTTATCGGCAAACACTTCATCAAGTTCTCCGCTTTTTAAGTATGGATATACTGACTGCCAATACCCAGCCCAATCGGATAGAGGACGGTCTTTTACTTGGCTGTCTTCAAAAAATCCATCATAGATTTTCTGGGTTGCTTCGTCAAGCTCATGGCTATGAACAGAGGCATGGTCATGCTCGTGCTCATGGCTGCTTTCCTCTGAATGGCTTTCCGTTGCTTGTTCCTGTGTTTCAGCGGAATTGGCAGAAATGCTTGAAGCAGATGTGGTTTCTTGTTCAGCCTCAGCTAGTTTTGCAGATTGACAACCAGCCGCCAGCAAGGAACTGATTGACAAGATGGCTATGCCTTTACTTAATGAATTTTTCATTATTAACACTCCTTTTAAATAGTAATGATTACACTTTATGATTATACAGATAAACACTTGTTTCTGTAAAAATAAAAATATTATGAATTTATCTATCCGATTTTTAATACGATTGCCGCTTTTTTCATTCAATCAAAATACTTTGTAAAATAAATGGGGAACATTATGATAATCATGGCTTCGAATGGTTCCTTATACACAAAAAAATATTACTGCATGCATGACTAAATTATGATTCTCCAAAAACTTCTTAGAATTCCGTTTATAAATTGTTAGCAAGGGAACATTACTGTATCAATATATGTAGATTTGAACTCACTGTTTAAAGATATTTTAAAATACCAAAAGTATTTTAGAAAATAAAACAGTAAACGCTTTAAGATCAATTAATAGGGAGGGGTTAGAAGGACCATACTTATTGCAGATATAAATCTAGGAGAAATATATTGTGCGGCGACATAAGAAAATTAATCTTAGAACTGTTGCAAGAACTGACTGGTGGAAATGAATAATGCGCAGCAGCATTAATACATAAGAAATATCGGATTTCCGCCACTTTCCATGAGGCGGATTTAAAAATGCTATTCAGCTGAACAGCCAAACGACAGCAAAATAGTTGGATTGGAAAACGCCGAACAGGAGCGTTTAGAGATGAAGTTATATTGGCACTAAATTTAATGAAGTATCACCGAAAAGCCGGTATACGAAGGAGGGCACATGGAGAATTTTGTAGATTGGATGAATGGAATCGTTTGGAGTTCGGCATTAGTCTACCTTTTTTTGATAGTAGGGTTGTTTTATACGATTGCAACACGTTTCTTGCAAATAAGGCTTCTCAAGGATATGGTGAAGCTGGTTTTCAAAGGAGATAAATCGAAAGCGGGAGTGTCTTCTTTCCAAGCATTTTCAATGTCACTGGGAAGCAGGGTCGGAACCGGAAATATCGCTGGTGTAGCGACTGCTATCGCATTTGGCGGACCAGGAGCCGTTTTTTGGATGTGGGTTATGGCGATTTTAGGTGGTGCCACTTCGTTTATTGAAATTACACTGACGCAAGTGTACAAACGCAAAGTAAATGGCGAATATCGTGGAGGCACACCTTATTACATAGAAAAAGGATTGAAAGCAAAATGGTTTGCGGTAGTGTTCGCAGCAATCACACTCATTGTCATGGGCGTGCTGTGGCCGGGACTGCAAGCTAATACCATCGCGATCGCAATGGAAAATGCATTCGGAATTGAACCCTACATCACAGGCATTATGGTAGTGGCAATTCTCGGAGTCATTATTTTTGGAGGCGTCAAACGGATTGCTAAAGCCGCTGAAATTATCGTACCTATTATGGCATTCATCTATGTCTTGATGGCTGTGATTATTCTGGTCTTAAACATTACCGAATTGCCTGAAGTCATTTCACTTATCATTTCAAGTGCATTTGGTGCCAATGCGGCGTTTGGAGGAATTGTTGGTTCCGCCATCTCATGGGGGGTTCAGCGGGGAGCATTCTCGAATGCTGCAGGAATCGGCAGTGAAACATTTGATGCAGGCGCTGCAGAAGTATCTCATCCTGCCAAGCAGGGACTTGTTCAATCATTTTCAGTTTATATTGATACCATCCTCATCTGTTCAGCTACAGCCTTTATGATTCTGCTGACTGGCATGTATAATGTTCAACCGGAAGGCGGAGCTCCAATTGTCAATAACCTTGGAGATGCCGAACCGTCTGCCTATACACAATTGGCAGTGGAATCTGTGATACCTGGATTCGGTGCTGCTTTCCTGGCCATAGCGCTGTTCTTCTTTTGTTTCACTACTGCTATGTCTTATTACTATAAAGCAGAAACCTGTTTGGTCTTCATAAGCCGGAATCCGAAAGCTGATTTAACGTGGCCAAAACATGTGTTAAAAGTTGTCTTATTGGCTATGACTTTCTACGGCAGTGTGGCAAGTGCCAAATTTGCTTGGGCATTAGGAGACCTTGGGATGGGCAGTATGGCTTGGCTGAACTTTGTTGCCATTTTACTCCTTACAAAGCCTGCTTTAAAAGTATTGAGAGACTACGAAAAACAGAAAAAAGAAGGGAAAGACCCTGTTTTCGATCCATTAAAATTGGGGTTTAAAGACGCAGACTTCTGGGTGAAAGAGTATGACGAATCTGAAGTCTATGAACTGGATAAAGGAAAAGTAGAATCCGTTTAAAGTAAAAGAGGCGGAAATGTAAATTTGAAAAGCTGTCCTTGACGCTGATTTGGGACTGCATAAAGGAAAGGCGTTTCCACTGCTCATAAGAGTAAGAGGAAACGCTTTTGCTTTGCTGTAAAGTAGCTGTACAAAATCAATAAGCATAATATTATAGTTCTATAAAAATAAGTTCTTATATTTAGAGAAATAAAACTTGCGTTCCGTCCATATTGTCCCCTATAATTTGAAACATTATGCCAGAACTTTAAAAGGCCGAACGGAATTACAGATGGCCTTTTTTGATTTTCATTGATGTTGAATTTACTGAAGAATGGAGACTGATTTATGGACAAACTTTATAGTTTGATAATTATTTTTGCAGGATCGGTGCTGCTTGGATTTGCCTTCAATATGTTTTTACTGCCGCATGAAATTTTATCAGGCGGCGTCACAGGGCTAGCGATGATTTTTGGTTTGCTGACACCAGTCAATACCGGAATCTGGCTATTTGTCCTAAACGTTCCGGTCTTTATACTGGGATGGTTCAAATTAGGCAAGGTGTTTATCTTTAATAGCATTTTTTCGGTGGCAGTGACATCGATTTCCATGCAGTATATTCCGGTCATGAAAGTGACGGAAGATGTATTGCTATCATCTGTATTTGGAGGAGTTCTTGTCGGTGCTGGTGCTGGTTTCATCATCCGTTTCTACGGTTCAGGCGGTGGTTTTGATATTATCGGCCTGCTTTTGACGATGAAGCGCGACATTCCGCTTGGCTTTTTAATCTTCGCTCTTAACAGCCTTGTTATTTTTGCATCGGGCTTCATCTTTTCATGGGAACTTGCGATGTATACGATGGCTTCGATTTACATCACTGGATTGGTCATTGACCGGATCCACACACGCCATATCAAGCTGGCCTTGATGGTGGTGACGAGCAAAGGAGACGACGTCAAAAAGAAACTGCTTGAGAATCTGTATCGTGGCATTACTGTGACGGACGGTGAAGGCGCTTATTCGGGCAATAAAGTCAAAGTGCTCTACAGCGTTATCTCACGCTATGAACTTGCTTATGTCCGGCCGCTGATCAAAGCAGTCGACCCAAACGCTTTTGTCAGCATCAGCGAGACGATGGAAGTTATGGGTAATTTCCGGAAGACTGATAATTTCAAGAAGACGCCGGGAACGGGCGGCTCTTTATAAGGAATAACGTTTGAGGTATTTAAATAAGTATAGCGGCAAAGCCTTCAAGAATTACTAATCTTGAGGGCTTTTTCATGCTTTTTTCGTTCTAAGAAGGCACCTGAAAAGTTACTTATTAGTATTAGCGTATAACGCCAATCAATAGATCTTCTATATATGGCGAAAATAAAAACACGAAAAAACGAGTCGCTTAATATGCGTCAAGAAAACTTGCATTCCTGCTACACAAACCTCTATAATTTGTTACATTGTGCCACAGCCACGGAAGGTCGAAGCGGAATATGCGCGATCTTTTTTTATGGCTTTTTTAGGCAATGAGCAAAAGAAAGAACGGAGAATTATGTATGGATAAACTTTACAGCGCGCTAGTCATTTTCGCAGGATCGGTGCTGCTTGGATTTGCGTTTAATATGTTATTGCTGCCGCATGAAATTTTATCAGGCGGTATTACAGGGATTGCCATGATTTTCAGTTTGATGACCCCCGTCAATGCCGGAATCTGGCTGTTTGTTTTGAACATCCCGATTTTGATCATAGGCTGGATGAAACTGGGGAAGATGTTTATTTTCAATAGCATTTACTCGGTCGTAGTGACATCGGTTTCGATGCTATACATTCCGGTGATGAAAGTGACAGAAGATGCACTATTGTCTTCGGTATTCGGTGGAGTTCTTGTGGGAGTGGGTGTCGGATTCATCATCCGGTCCTATGGTTCGACAGGCGGCTTTGACGTAGTCGGCCTTCTTTTGACGATGAAGCGCGATATCCCGCTTGGTTTTTTAGTATTTGTCCTCAATAGCCTAGTGGTTTTCGTGTCCGGGTTCATCTTTACATGGGAACTCGCGATGTATACAATGGCATCAATCTATATTACAGGCCTTGTTGTTGACCGGATTCACACCCGCCATATCAAGCTCGGCTTAATGGTGGTCACGAACAAAGGCGAAGCTGTTAAAAAGCAATTGCTTGAGAATCTGTACCGCGGCATTACTGTAACGGACGGTGAAGGCGCTTATTCAGGAAACAAAGTAAAAGTCCTTTATAGTGTAATTTCGCGTTACGAACTTGCATATGTCAGACCGCTTATTAAAGCGGTCGATCCGGACGCTTTTGTCAGCATCAGCGAGACGATGGAGGTCATGGGCAATTTCCGAAAAGACGAGAATTTTAAGAAGACGCCGGAAATGAATGGCCAATTGTAAGCAACTATGCTGAAAATAGCCGGATGAACATAACGAAAAGCTCTCCAGATCCCAGCGGCTGGAGAGCTTTTTTGGCTGAAAATATATATGTCTGAATTATTAGATTTGTTGTTTTCATTTCTAATAAAAGGGGTTATGATGAAGTTAAAAAGGAGGAGTTAAGATGGAACCAACCTTTGGTCTTGTGCCCTTGCTCGTACTTGCCGCCATAGCAGTTGTTCTCATCATGACGTATTTCATCTTCCACAATTGGGCAAAATGAAGAACACGACCGAAAGAGCCGCATCCGTCATGCGGCTTTTTTGCATAGCGTGCATGGATTTAAATTCAAGACGATTATATTCCAGGTAAGTTTATAATATTTCGAATACTCTATTGATTAATTTTGAAAGCGCTCTTATAATATGAATAAAATCATATGTGCTAACGTGGAACAATTGTAAAAATGATGACAGCCAACAAAAAGGAGGGACAACAATGATGGTTCGCTGCAGCATCAAGCATATGAAACTAGGAGGAGTGGACGATGAAGCTGGATGAAGAATTGGTCATTATTGAAATGGAAGCCAATTCAAAAGAAGAAGTGCTGACCAAATTGGGCAATCAGCTGCTCAAGAAAGGGTTCGTCAAAGAAAAGTTTGTCGAAAGCATCCTTCAGCGGGAAAAAACCTTTCCTACGGGATTGCCCACTGTGCCATTCGGTGTTGCAATTCCCCATACAGACGGCAATATGGTGAACGAGTCGAAAATAGCTTTTGCTACTTTAAAAAAACCGGTGAAGTTCGTTGCAATGGGGCAAGGAGACCAATTGGTCGACGTAAAGCTGGTATTTTTGCTTGCCTTGAAACATCCGTCCGGCCAATTAGAGATGTTGCAGAAATTAGTGGGGCTTTTTCAAAATCCGGATACGGTGTCGAGATTGGCTGCCGTTAAAAATGTAGACGAATTAAATGAGCTGGTCGGAGACAAATCGTAGAAACAGCGCAGCAGCTGAACTTTAATCTAAAAAATTCAAACTGTACTTTTTATTAATCCATTCAAGCTGCAATACTCTGCCACAATATATTAATTTGAGGAGGAGATTTGATGGAATTTCTACAATGGTTTGTGGATCTCGGAGCTACGGTTCTCCTGCCGATTTTAATTTTTATCTTTGCGCTGGTGCTGGGGACTAAGCCAGGCCGAGCTCTTCGTGCAGGGATTATCGTCGGAATCGGGTTTGTAGGGATCAACTTGGTCATTGGCTTGCTGGTGGATAGTTTAGGCCCTGCTGCCCAAGCGATGGTCGATAATTTCGGATTTAACTTAAATACAATTGACGTCGGCTGGCCGGCAGCTGCAGCCATTTCTTACGGGACATCGTTAGGCAGTTTAGCGATTCCACTGGGCGTCGGTGTAAATATTCTCTTATTGACTTTCGGGTTGACCAAAACGCTGAACGTCGATATCTGGAATTTCTGGCATGTCGCTTTTACAGGCTCTTTGGTTTATGCGCTGACTTCAGATTTTTGGCTGGGCATACTCACCATTATCGTTCATTTGATGCTGTTGTATTTAATGGCGGACGTTCTGGCGAAGTATATTGAGAGATTCTATGGATTTCAAAACATCACGTTTCCGCACGGTACATCGGCACCATCGGCATTTGTCGCCTTGCCGATGAACTGGGTTTTCGACCGGATTCCAGGATTCAACAAACTGGAAGCTGACCCGGAATCCATTCAGAAAAGACTTGGCATCCTGGGTGATTCAACGATAATCGGTGTCGTCATCGGGATTTTGATCGGGATTCTGGCAGGCTACGATGTGCCGGGAATTCTGCAGCTGGCAATTCAGACAGGTGCCGTCATGGTACTTTTGCCAAGAATGGTGGCTCTTTTGATGGAAGGTTTAATCCCGGTATCGGAAGCAGCAGGTGCTTTCGTTAAAAAGCGTTTCCCGGGAAGAGATTTGTATATCGGCATGGACAGTGCCTTGGCGATCGGTCACCCTGCGGTATTGTCTTCCGCTTTGCTGCTCATTCCGATTACGATTTTCCTGGCGGTGCTGTTGCCTGGAAACTCCGTTCTGCCGTTTGCCGATTTGGCATCGATTCCGTTCTTGATCTGTTTGATGGTGCCGATATTCAGAGGGAACATTGTGCGAACCGTTATCGGGGGAACTATCTATATTGGGGTAGGCTTGTATATCGCCACTTGGATTGCCCCGCTATTTACAGAAGCGGCCATTGCCTCGAACTTCGATATGGGAGAGAACTCCAGCATTTCTTCATTGATTGACGGAGCGGTTTGGACAACATTCCTATTCGTATGGATTCCGAAAATACTCAGCTGGTATGGCATGGGAGCCTTAGGGCTGTTGACGCTTTTCGGTTTGATTTATCAAAATAAGATCAAGCCGAACCGGACAAGAGCCAAAGAAGGACGAACAGATGAAACAGAAGAAGATGATAGCTTAGAAGGGAAGGAAGCATAAATGAAGAAATTATTGATTATGTGCGGAACGGGAATTGCCACTTCAACAGTGGTAAAAGGAAAAGTGGAAGAATGGCTGAAAGCGAATAATTTAAGCCAGGAAGTTAAGATTTACCAGTCGAAAGTCAGTGATGAAATAAATCGAATCGATGAGTACGACGTTATTTTGTCCACTACATTGGTGCCGGACAAAATAAAAGACAAAGTGATTGACGGCGTGCCGCTCTTGACCGGCATCGGGATTGACAGCATGTACGAAAAAGTTCTGGCGGAGATCAAACGTTAATGCTTCTTGTGAATAAGGCTGAGCCACCTGTGTATAGCGGGTGGCTTTTGTCGTTTACAGTTAAATCAAAGGGTTATAGAACGCGTGCTATTTTGGGATTTAAGGCTTTCTATTGAATTTATCCTATAAATGCTTAAACCTTTTAACCGAGTACTGTATAGTTAGTTACGTATTCTACTGAAAGGTGTTAAAAGATATGCTACATAATCCGACAGGAAAAAAACGAATTGGGCTAGCCTTGCTTCTCAGCATGCTCGGAATTCTGGCACCCTTAAATATTGATATGTATTTGCCAAGTTTCCCATTGATTGCTGAAGAGTTAAATGCCCATGTGTCACTGGTTCAAATGAGTTTGACAGCCTGTCTGATTGGTTTGGCGGTTGGCCAAATCATTATTGGGCCATTGAGCGATTCGCAAGGCAGACGGAAACCGTTGATCATCTCGATTTTCTTATTTGCGCTATCATCTCTGCTTTGTGCAATAGCACCGACGATCGAGCTCTTGATCATAGGCCGTTTTTTACAAGGGTTGACAGCCGCAGGAGGCGTTGCCCTTTCCAAAGCAGTGGTCAGTGATGTTTTCACCGGCAGGGAAATGACGAAGTTTTTTGCATTGTTGATGGTTATCAATGCAGTAGCCCCAATGGCAGCACCGATTGCTGGTGGCGCCATCCTGGCATTGCCATTTGCAGGTTGGGAATCCATCTTTTACTTTTTAGGGTTTCTTGGATTAGTAATGGCGGTAATCATCATCTTTCGTCTCCCGGAAACACTCCCCAAGGAAGAGCGCATGCCAAGTTCACTTGGAGCTTCTGTCCGCACGATGGGCAGTTTGATGAAAACCCGGCCTTTCATCGGCTATGCATTGGTGGCTGGAATGATCCACGGCGGCAGTTTTGCTTATGTAGCCGGAACACCTTTTGTTTATCAGGAAATCTATGGAGTTACCCCTCAAACCTTTGGCTTGCTATTCGGCATTAACGGCATCGCCATGATTCTCGGGAGCTATATCATCGGCAAGTTCGGCGGCATTGTTTCTGAACATCGTCTGCTGCAAGGAGCAGTTTTTCTGGCATCCGGAGCTACATTCCTGCTGCTGATCATGACCATTGTCGAAGGGCCGCTCGCTTCCATCGTCACGCTGATTTTTATTTACATGATTGCAGTCGGAATGACATTTACGAGTTCCTTTACCCTGGCTATGCACGGCCAAGGGCATAGGGCAGGAAGCGCCAGTGCAGTAGTAGGCATGCTGCCGCTGGTGATCGGCTCATTGGTTTCACCGCTTGTTGGCATCAACGAAACGTCTGCTGTCCCGATGGGCGCTATCCTGTTCGGCTCATCCGTTCTGGGGCTGATTGTTTTCTTCACATTGACGGGAAAGAAAGCAACTGTATAGTGCGAGATCTTATAAGGAATTAAATTAAAAACAGAAGCTGAAGAGAAATCTTCAGCTTCTGTTTCTTTATATCAGTCAAACCACTTGTGTTTCAGCTTGAAATTTGAACGCAAAAAAGAATCCACTCCCGAACCGAAAGTTCGAAGGAGTGGATTCTTTTTATACAAATAAATGGCCGAATATAACCAGAATCGGTAATGTGATCACAGTGCGCAGTACAAAAATTGCGGCAAGTTCCCAGAACTTAAGCGGGATATTTGAACGCAGGATCAACAATCCAACTTCAGACATATAGATGATTTGCGTCAAAGACACACCGGCCAGGACAAAGCGGGTCAATTCGCTTTCAATGCCGCTGCCAAGAACAGCCGGCAAGAACATATCCGCAAAGCCGACGAGGAATGTAGGAGCCGCTTCAGCCGCTTCCGGAAGTCCCAATAATGTCAGTACCGGAATCAGCGGATAGGATATGATTTTGAATAGCGGTGTGTATTCCGCGATGATCAATGCCATTGTTCCAAGCGCCATAACCAACGGTATCAATGCGAGCCAAATATCAAGCACCGTTTCAATGCCGATTATTGCAAGCTTCTTCGGGCTAGCGGCGCTGTCTGCTTTAAGGCGCGCTTCGTTGAATCCCCATTTGACCAGTGATACGCCTTCAGGAATCGTATCATCGACTTGTTTTCCAACCGGCGCAAAATACTCATTCTTTTTGCGGGACAACGGCGGAATACGTGGCATGATGACGGCAGCTACCAAACAAGCGATGGAAACAGCCAAGTAGAACGGCAAAAACAAGTGGCCGATGCCAACGACATTTGCCACGACTAAACTGAAAGCGACGGATGCAATCGAAAAGGTCGTGGCGATAACGGAAGCTTCGCGTTCTGTGTAATAGCCTTCATCGTATTGCTTCATTGTTACCAATACGCCGACTGGCGCAGCACCCATCCAAGATGCCATCGCATCAATCGACGAGCGGCCAGGCAAAGTGAACACGGGGCGCATAAATTTGTTGACCAGTACACCGACAAATTCCATCAGCCCGAACTCTACAAGCAAAGGCAATAAAATGCCGGCGAACAAGAACCAAGTGAGCAACACTGGAGCCAGATCAAAGAGGACGACTCCGCCTGTGTTGCGGGAAGCGATTGCGTCAGGGCCAATTTCATAAAAGGCCATGATGCAGAATGCGAAAGCGACTACCTTTACTGCAAGATTGAACGGTCCGTTGATGAATGTCGTGCGCAGAAAAGGTGACTTTTTCACAAACTCTGGCTTTAAAGCCGTCGCAGCTAAACTGGAGATGGCTGAAAAACCAAGCAGGAATAAGATGAATGCCGGAATTACTCCACTGAAAGTAGAGAGCAGGAATGATGCTAAGATGCCGACACCAATTGTTACTTCCCCGTTATAAGATATGGGGCATAAAAACAAGAGTGCTCCGATCAGGGATGGAACAAGGAATTTCCAGGTTGATGCGGGTGAAACTGTCTTTTTGTAGTTTTGAAGCGTAGTCATGTGTTTTCCCCTCCATCCTCTTTTATTCAATAATGTATACACTATACATTATTCAGGAATAGGGTTACAAGGGAATTTTAAACTTCCTTTATAGAACCGTCACTTTTTTGCTGTAAATAAAGCTTTTTTATCTATTTCTTTATTTGAGAAAAAAGAGATCAGAGTTTTCTGGAAATAGTATTGAATAAAAATACGAAGTTCGTATATAATATAATGAAAAGAAGATTATTGAACAGCTCCAAATCTTTCTTAGATGTTTATGTAATTTTCTCTTTTTAAATAAACGGAGACTATTTATAAATTTGTAAATATATTAAATCTAAGTGTAATAAAAGTTCTTATTTTTTATTTTCAAAGATAAAATTCTTACTTTACAATAATAAAATCTGATAGTATGAGTATTAATTGATTTTTTTTAAACTTATAATAAAGTATAGATAGAAGAGCTTTTGTGCCTCCCTTAAAAAAAGAAACCTAAGATGCGTCATAAATAACGAGTGAATATTTGATTCTTGCATCAGCAGGTAGTTGATGAAAGAATTTTTATTTTTTATTTAGCTGAAAGTTAGAGCCTCTTTCTTTTTGTTTATTTTAAAAATCCCATAAAGCTTGCTATATAAGCATTTAAAGGGAAATCTGAAGCCTATTCCAAAGTTTTTTATTATTGTAAAGAGGGCCGATTTTGAAAAGCAGCTTCTTATCTTAAAATATTTAATTGATTATAAAGAAATCAGTTTGTATAATGATTTATAAACACTTATTTTTTTGGATAATTATTCACCTTTACCCTGTTTCTAATGAAAGGAATGAATACAATTGCAGTATATTGAAAGAGAAGATAAAGTCATCCAACAATCAGCTTATGAATATATAAAAGCCACTCATAAAAAAGTTAAAGAACGCAATCCTGGAGAATCTGAATTTTTACAGGCGACATGGGAAGTCTTTGCATCATTACAGCCTGTTTTTGAACAGCATCCTGAATATGTGCAAGAAGGCATTCTGGAGCGCATTTCCGAGCCTGAACGTTTTATCGCGTTTCGGGTCACTTGGGAAGATGATAATGGAAACGTCCATGTAAACAGAGGATACCGGGTACAGTTCAACAGCACACTGGGGCCTTATAAAGGCGGCCTCCGTTTTCATCCTTCTTTAACTGTCAGCGTCGTGAAATTTCTTGGCTTTGAGCAGATTTTCAAGAATGCCTTGACAGGTTTGCCAATAGGTGGAGGCAAAGGCGGTTCCGACTTCGACCCCAAAGGGCGATCAGACCGGGAAATCATGCGTTTTTGCCAAAGTTTCATGACAGAACTCAGCCGCCACATCGGACCAGACATCGATGTTCCTGCGGGTGACATCGGCGTTGGCAAACGGGAAATCGGCTATTTGTTCGGACAGTATAAGCGCATCCGCAATGCTTTCGAGGCTGGTGTCTTCACGGGCAAGAACCCGGACAACGGCGGCAGCTTAATCCGCAAAGAAGCGACGGGTTACGGCACAGTCTATTTTGTTGAGGAAATGCTGAAAGGCCAGGGCCATTCTTTTGCCGGCAGCAAGGTCATCGTTTCCGGTTCAGGAAATGTATCGATTTATGCAATGGAAAAAGCGATTGAGTTTGGCGCGAAAGTTGTTGCGTGCAGCGACTCGGAAGGGTATATCTACGACCCGGAAGGCATTAACGTGGAAACCGTTAAGCAGCTGAAGGAAGTAGAAAGAAAAAGAATTTACCATTACCTTGAACATCATCCAAGTGCACGTTTCGGTAAAGACAAAACAGAGATCTGGACACTTCCATGCGACATCGCTCTTCCTTGTGCGACGCAAAATGAAATCGGCAGAGAAAGTGCAGAAGCCCTGGTAGACAACGGAGTCAAAGCAGTGGGCGAAGGGGCCAATATGCCATGTGACGATGAAGCGGTCCGCGTGCTGACGCACAACAAGGTTCTCTTTGCACCGGCGAAAGCTGCGAATGCGGGAGGCGTAGCAGTTTCTGCGATGGAAATGTCACAGAACAGCATGCGCTATTCTTGGACCTCTGAAGAAGTTGACGCTAAATTGCATCAAGTCATGAAGACCATTTATAAAAATTGCATGGAAACTGCAGAAAAATACGGTTCCCCGGGCAACCTGATTGTTGGCGCCAATATTGCCGGCTTTAAAAAAGTAGCAGATGCAATGCTTGATCATGGATTAAACTAAAATTTGATTAGATAAAGTAGACGAAAAAAGCTCAGGCAAAGAAATTTGCCTGAGCTTTTTTTGGGCTGAGCTAATCAATTCAAGATCCAAACACTTTGACTGGAAAAGTTCTTCGCCTGCCGCGAAGAGCTCCTTCAAAAGCAAAAAGCCTTCAAAGTCCAAGCAAATATTCTTTATCTGCATTTTCAGCGGATGCTATCGATGGTTTTTCATTCCTTATCGGTGTTGCTAAACTTTTTATCGGCGTTTCACAAATCTCTACCAACATTCCTGCAAATTCCCCTTTACACAATCCTTATACTTCTTAACAGATTCTCCACAATAACTTCATAATCGAGCTTTACACTAAATGAATAAACAACGAGAGAAACTGAGGGGGAATTGAGATGAATAAATTGTTTACAGGTGCAAGTGTGCTTGCCATGACGGCGATGCTGGCAGCGTGCAGCGGGGAAGAAGCGGCAAATAATGCAGAAGCGGAAAGTGCGGACAGCGGATCAGCGGTTTCCGGTTCACTCGATTTTTATACATCACAGCCGGACGCGGATGCACAGGCGCTTGTGGACGCTTTTACTGAAAAGAATCCGGATGTGGAAGTCAGCATTTTCCGTTCAGGCACAGAAGAAGTGGTATCGAAAATCCAGGCGGAAGACCAGGCAGGTGATATCCAAGCCGATGTTTTATTGGTAGCGGATTCCGTGACGTTCGAGAATTTCAAAAAAGAAGAATTGCTGCTGCCTTACAAGTCACCGGAAGCAGAAGCGATTGACGAATCATTTATCGACCCGGATGGAGCTTATACCGGGACGAAAGTGATGGCAACGGGGCTTGTCGTCAATACGAACGAAGTGAAGGATCTGCCGGACAGCTGGACTGTTTTGACGGAAGAAGCTTCAAAAGGGAAAGCGGTTATGCCAAGCCCGCTATATTCAGGAGCAGCCGCGTATAATTTAGGCGTCATCACGAAACAGGAAGATATGGGCTGGGAATTCTATGAAAACATGCGCACCAATGACATCACCATCACGCAAGGAAACGGAGCCGTCCTTGAAGGAGTGGCCATGGGCGAACAGCATTATGGCATGATTGTGGACTACCTTGTAGCTCAGGCGAAGAGCGATGGATCTCCGGTTGAACTTGTGTATCCGAAAGAAGGGGTGCCGGTCATTACAGAACCGGTGGGCATCCTGGCGAATACGGATAACGAAAAAGCCGCACAGGCATTTGTCGATTTTGTGCTGTCGGAAGAAGGACAGGAATTGGCGTCTGAACAAGGATATACGCCTATCCGTGAAGGCATCGAAGCACCAGAAGGCCTGAAATCATTGGATGAAATGAATGTGCTGGAAGCCGACTCAGTGGAATTGCTGGAAACACGCGAAGACGATAAAGCGAAGTTCGGAGAGATTTTTGGTCAGTGATCGATTTTGCAAGGCAAGGAGCTAACGACATGACGTTAAAACAGCAGGCAATTGGAGAGAGAAAAAAGGGCATGCCCTCTTTCTCTCTTTTTCTTCAAAACAAAAAGTTCTATAAAGGCATTGGCTTATTGGCAGTGTTTCTGCTTTTCCTGTTGCCAGTGCTTCGGCTCGTATGGCTCAGTTTTGTTAATGATAGCGGGCTGACCTTGGATTATTATCGGCAAGTGCTGCAGGAAACAGCGACTTGGGTGACGGTCCAGAATACGTTAATCATTGTACTGGGGTCAACGCTTTTGGCACTTGTTTTAGGTGTAGTGTTTTCCTGGATTGTCGCCTATGTCGATGTGAGCGGGAAACGGACGATGCAGCTGTTCATCTTCCTGCCGTTTATCATTCCTTCCTATATCACAACACTCGCATGGACGCAGTTTTTCAGTGGCTCAGGTCCAGTGGCGGCGCTATTGTCCCGGCTTCCGGGAAATCTGGAAGTGCCAAATTTGTATAGCATCGGCGGCATCATTCTGCTGCTCGGCTTGTCGCATTATCCGCTCGTTTATCTCTTTACGGTCAACGTCTTCCGCAAGATCCCCCGTGATTTGGAAGAAGCGGCGGCGACGTCCGGCTTGTCCAAAAAGCAGACATTGCAAAAAGTAGTGCTGCCGCTGGCGCTGCCTGGGATTGCGAGCGGCGGGCTGATCGCCTTTTTATCTAATCTCGACAATTTCGGGATTCCCGCTTTTTTAGGGACGCCTTCGAATATCCGGGTGCTCAGTACCTATATTTACGAACAAGTGGTAGGATTCGGACCGGAAGCTTTCTCGCGGGCAGCTGTTTTGTCCGCCATGCTCGGTGTAATCGCGCTTGCCGGCACATTGCTGCAATGGTTTTTGCTCAGGCGGAGCCGGGTTACCGAAACGGCACGCAGCGATTCACAGCCGCGTATTTTCCTGGAGCCGATGAAAAGAAGATTGCTGGAAATCGCTTTATGGACATTTTTGCTTGTGACGAGCGTTATGCCGCTGATTGCGATGGGGGCTTTATCGCTGATTTCTGCCTACGGCGTACCGTTCACGTTAGAGAATCTGTCATTGAAGAATTATGAGCAGGTGTTTTTAAATGATTCCAAACCGGCAGCGGCATTTATGAATAGCTTGAAACTCGCGTTGGTTACGATGGCCATTTGCTTGTTCCTCGGAACCTTGTTTGCCTATCTCCGGTTTAAATCTCCTGACTGGAGCACGAAGACGGCGGAATTGTTCATCACGATTCCGTATGCACTGCCGGGAACGGTATTTGCGCTTTGCATGATTTTCATGTGGATGGAGCCGGTGCCTGGATGGAATCCTGGAATATACGGTACTGTTTTTATCTTGTTCATCGCCTACACCACACGATTCCTGGTGCTGCAGGTCCGTGGCAGCTATACAGCCTTCCTGCAGATCGACCCGTCGATGGAAGAAGCGGCACGGACTTCAGGGGCAAAGGGCTGGGCAAAGTGGAGCAAGATTTTATTGCCATTACTGCTCCCAGGAATCCTCAGTGGTGCGTTGCTGGTATTTTTGATGGCATTGACGGAACTCACCGTATCGAGTCTGTTATGGTCTTCCGGTTCTGAAACGATTGGTGTGGTGATCTTTGGCTACGAGCAGGCGGGCTACTCAACGTATTCGACTGCATTCTCTACGGTGCTTGTACTGGGCATACTGCTCAGCGGCGCCTTGTTTATGATGCTCGGCAAGCTATGGGACAGAAAGGTGCTGAAAGCAAAATGATTGAAGTTCAAGACGTTTCAAAGAAATACGTAGATTTTACGGCGCTCCATTCGATCGATTTGAAAATTAAAACCGGGGAATTTATCGCGGTGCTCGGCCCTTCCGGCTGCGGCAAAACCACGCTTTTGAAATTGCTCGCAGGATTCATGGGGCCGACAACAGGAAACATCGTCATGGATGGCACTCTTATGGCCACGGCAAAACGAGTCACGCCACCCGAAAAACGCAATATCGGGATGGTGTTCCAGTCATTTGCCTTATGGCCGCATATGACGGTCGCGGACCATATCAAGTTTCCGCTCGACCACCATCCAAACCGGAAAAAAGAAAGCAAAGCCGAACTGCAGTCCAGAATCAATGACGTGCTCGGGCTTGTCGGACTGGATGCTTTTGCAGCACGCTATCCATCGGAACTGTCTGGCGGGCAGAAACAGCGGGTGGCTTTGGCGCGGGCGATTGCACCGCTGCCGAATCTGTTGTTGATGGATGAGCCATTCAGTGCGCTTGATGTGGAGCTGCGGATGGAGATGCGGAAAGAAATTCAGAAGCTGCATTGGGAAACAGGGGCTTCCATTGTTTTTGTCACACACGACCAAAGCGAAGCGCTTGCCATCGCAGATAAAATCGTGGTGATGAACGATGGCCGCATCGAACAAATTGCGCCGCCGGAAATCATCTACACGCGCCCTGAAACTCCATTTGTTGCGACGTTCGTAGGGAAATGCAATTTGATCAAAGGGCAGTGGAAAAAAGAAGGGTTTGTGCCGGAAATCGACCCTGGCAGCATTTGGCCGGATCGTGGTGTGGCACGCAGCTTTAAAGCGGACGGCATCTACCCGGTACGGCCGGAACAATTGCAATTATCTCCAGCGAAAAAGAACGGACTTCATGGACGCGTCACATTTTTCCAGTATCAAGGGCATGAAATCCACTATACCGTGGAAGTGGCAGGAGGCATATGGACAGTGCACGAGCCGGTGTATTTGCCGCGATTTCATGCCGGAGATGCGGTGGAAGTTTCGCTGAAGGCGGGCGCAGGGCAGGGAAGAGATCTTGTTTCTGCTGCGAGATGAAAAAAAGCTTCCATGCACATAAGTGCCTGGAAGCAAATTTTTAGTTCTGTACTTGAGGTGTTGCTGCTAATCCGGCTTTTTTATCCTGTGCTTCATGCAGTTTCACCATGGCGAAACGCGCAATCGGCTGGATCACTAGGCTTTCTGCAGCGAGCACGATGATAAAGTTGCGCGGCCAGTACTGCAGCCAGCTGCTGAAAAGTTCAGGATGGAAACCGTTGCCGACAATGTCGCCGATCAACGTCATAGCGGCGGACATTCCGAGTACGGTGAAAAGAATACGGAATAGGATTTTCGAGTTGAAGCTGTCAGTCGGTTTGGTGAACTTTGCGGTTAATGCCTCTGCGATGCGGCCGAAAATAGCGGGTTCAATAATCATGACGATTATCCACATGATCGGCAATGTTTTTAATATGCTGAAAGCAATCTCGCCATTAAATTCTCCGGCAAAGTAAATGATGCTGAATGTAGTCATGAACAAAACAGTCATAGTGGAAATGAGCGCGCCATATAATAGGCCCTCTTTTCCGTTTCTCGGCAGTCTTTTTTCTTGGTGCATATTTTTCTTCCTTTCCAAAAGCTTTTATTTGACCATGGCAATACGATAAATCATGTACAAATGAAGCGATGGTCGCGGCAATAAAGGTCAGCTTTTGGAGAACATCAATAGTGGATCTGCCATTGATTGTCTGCCTGTGGATTTCCGTTATTCGTTTACTATCTCTACTATTTCAAACATACATTTTGGATAACCATTCGTTTGCGGTTATGCTCAATTTAAAGTTGTTACTCTATACAGTCTGTTTTAAACCTTAACAAAATTATTTGCGAAAAGGTAAGTGTCCATTTTATGTCTTTTGGAAAAAGGAGATTCAATAAAAAATCTCTTAGAAAAATTTCAATGACATCAGAAAAATATGTCCTTACTGTATCTTGAAAAACTCAACTAATATTGCAGCTGTCAGATGGAAAAGTTTTGAGGGGTGAAAAAAAGGGAAAATATTATAAATACAATGTTTTAGGATTTTTCATGAATAGAAATTGTGTAGGAGGAGATCGACCATGGCAGACAAATCAACCCAAGAAGCAATTGAGAAAGTCAAGGAGTTGATCAAGGACATTGAGGTAGCGATGTTCACGACAATATCAAACGGCAAAGCGGTATCACGTCCGATGCAGACCCAGGAAACGGAATTCGACGGAGATTTGTGGTTTATGACCATGAAAGATACAGCAAAATACCAGGAAATCCTCCGAAATCCTACAGTCAACTTAGCCTATTCCGGCAAGTCTTATGTATCAATCAGCGGAACCGCAGAAATCAGCGAAGATCTGGAGAAGAAAAAAGAATTCTGGAATCCGATCCTCGGTAAATTACTGGAAACGACTTATGATGATCCAAATGTAGTGCTCATTAAAGTATCAGCGGAGACAGCCGAGTACTGGGAGACAGGAAATAAATTAAAGAGCGCCGCAAAGTTTGTTAAAAAGCTCACGACTAAGGAAACCATGGATGAAGACAGTGATTTGAACGAAACCGTCGAATTCGACCGTCTATATGGCAGTGACAATTAATTTGACATGAAAAGGCCAGTCGAGCAGACTGAGCCTTTTTGTGCAGATAAAGGGTTTATTATTCTCAATAACTAGCTTAGAGTTAAAGGAAAGAAAATCAAAGGATGAGAATGATGAAAGTCTTTGCGTCACATGATGAACAGATTAAAATCCTTCAGGAGCGGGGATTGAGCGTGCCGGATAAAGCGGCTGCCAAACGGATTTTGTCGCGCGAGAATTATTATGCGTTGATTGATGCTTATAAAGAGCCGTTTCTCCAAAAGGATGAACGGCTTAATCCGTATCGCCTGGAACGATACATAGAAGGTACAGAGTTCGGCCATGTCTATGCGTTGTACCGCTTTGACCGGGAATTGCGGATGCTGATGCTGAACGAGCTCTTGAAGTTCGAGAAAAACATCAAATCAAAAATAGCGTACCGTTTCTCAGAAAAGTTCAAGGAGACCGACAGCTTTCTCGAACCGGAAAATTACAGTCCCGACAGCAGGCATCATCACGAGCGGGACCGCATCATTTCGACGCTCGCCAATCTTATCAAAAGCCACAAAAAGCGAGACCGTGTGAGATACCCCGCCATCCGAGAATTTTTCGACAAGCACCGGAATGTGCCGCTATGGGTGCTCGCCAATTTCTTATCGCTTGGCCAAATCACCAATTTCTACACGGTAATCGATGAAGAGCTGCGGGAACGGATTGCCCGGGATTTTGCCGAAGAGTACAGCGAAGAATACAGCCCGATCCGTTTGAAAGCAAGTGAAATTGATGCGATTCTTGTTGTCGCTTTCCCGTACCGCAATAAATCTGCGCATGAGGAAGTGCTGTACCGCTTCCGGCTCGCGCATCCGGTGGAACTCGGCAGGGCAGAAGAATTGATGGCGATGCCAAAAGGAAGCCTCAGTAAGGGGACAGTGTCTTCTATGGTGAATTTGCTGAAGCTGGTGCTTGCGCGAGAAGAATATGAAGTGTTTTCGAAAGAGCTGGAACGGCTGGTGGATGAGCTCGAAGGGGCTGTCATGGAGCAGGCTTTTGAAAGGGTCATGAATGATACAGGATTTTCTCATGAATTTAGAAATCCGAAGAAAATGACATGACATGAAAAAACCCGCTTCAGCCAATTGGCTGAAGCGGGTTTTAGTATTTCGGAGCAGGCATTTCCTCGGTATTCATCAGATACGTGTAGTGTCCGCTGATTTTTGCAGAGCATTTTCATCCATTTTATTGATCATATTCTTCTTTCGGATGAAAATGAAGTACGATGCTACAGTAAAGCCGGCGATCAATGAAGTAAGCACAACTTGTACGCGAAGCGATTCGATAAACAGCATGGCGATATAGATTCCAGAAATGGCGAAGATGGTGGCATAAGTCAAGTAAGGGAAAAGCCACATCTTGATTTGCAGGGCTTCCGGATTTTCCCGCTCGAACTTGCGGCGCATACGCAAATGGGAAAATGCAATAACCAGATAAACTAATAGAGCGACTGCACCAGATGAGTTGATCAAGAACAGGAAAATCTTATCTGGTGAAATATAACTGAAGATGACTGCAATATACGAAAATACAGTGCTGAACAGAATAGCGCGGATAGGGACGCCTTTTTTGCTGAGTTTTAAAAAGGCTTTCGGTGCATCGCCTTTTTGCGCCATTCCGTACAGCATCCGTGAATTTGCATACAACGCAGAATTCAAGCAGGACAGCACAGCCGTCAATACAACAAAGTTCATGATTTGCGCTGCAGCGGGAATGCCGATATGGTCAAGAACGGCTACAAACGGGCTGACCAGTACGTTGGCTGAGTTCCAGGGCAGCAAAGTGACAACCAGCGCAATGGAACCGATATAGAACACTAAAATACGCCAGATGACACTGTTCGTCGCAATCCGGACTGCCTTGGCAGGATGGTCGGATTCCCCGGCTGCAATGGTGACAATTTCAGTTCCCATGAATGAGAAGATGACCACTGTAATGCCGAGTAATACAGAACCGAAGCCTGTTGGCATGAAGCCTCCGCTTCCCAGTAAATTCACAGTTCCAGGAGAATCTACACCCGGATACCATCCGAAAACAACACATAGGCCAAGAATGAGGAATAAGGTAATGCTGACCACTTTGATAAGTGAAAACCAATACTCAAATTCGCCGAATGACTTAACGGAAAATAAGTTCGTTAACGTCAATGCAATTGTTAAAATCAATGCCATAAGCCAAAGCGGAAAATCCGGAAGCCAGTATTGCATAATGGCTGCGCCTGCAATTGCCTCGATGGCAATGACAACTACCCAGAAAAACCAGTACAGCCAGCCAATCGTAAATCCGGCCCATTGGCCGATTGATTCGTTGGCATAAGTCGCAAAAGAACCGCTTGTCGGATTAGCTGCCGACATTTCACCGAGCATTCGCATTACCAGTACGACAAGAGTTCCAGCCAGTGCATACGACAAGACTGCACCTGGGCCTGTCGAGTTGATGACCGCTCCACTTCCGATAAACAGCCCGGCTCCAATTACTCCTGCAATTGAAATCATGCTGATATGCCGGATTTTTAAGTCCGGATTCAATTGTTGTTGCGTCATGAGCTTTTCCCTCCTTAAATGTGCATCGCTCCGATATTGCTCGCTCACTAATGTAAACGGTTACAAATGTCGGAATATTCTTTTATATCAATCATCATACATAATATGTTTTTAAAAAAATGTAGACAACATGTAAAGAAAAGTGCCGGTGGGTTTTACTAACTGTAAATTGAGCAGAAGTTTATGAAAACCAGGCATGCTTCAAAAAAGAGGGCCATGATTAATACCCTCTATAAGAGTTGCAGCTTAAACTGCTTATTTAGCGTCCAAAAGGCGGATAGCCATTACTGCACTTTCAAGAGCCAGCCGTTTAGCGGGAGCCATAAAATCTTTGCCAAGCAGCGTCTCCAGTTTTTCCAACCGCAGATAAAGCGTTTGGCGGACAACAAAGAGGCGGTCGGCTGTTTCTTTTTTCGAGCCGTTGGACTCCAGGTAAGCGGCTAAAGTTGCAAATAAGTTGCTGTCCATTTTCTGATCGTATTCAAAGACAGGCGCCAGGTAACTTTCAGCGTAAGATTTTAAAAAACCGCTGTCTTCAAACTCCAGTAAAAGTTTGTAAATGCCCAGATTTTCATACAAAGGAGATTCTACAATTCCGCTATGCATCATTCGGGCGGCTTTGCCAGCTTCTTCATAAGCTTTTTTTGCTTTTTCGACATCCTGGTAAACTGAACTGACCCCGCAAGCGCAATTCTTTCCATCAATAAAATGGAGGCCTTTCATATCAGTGATTTGCCGGATGACTTGTAAAGACCGGTTGGCTTCGTTTTTTAAATGTTCAGCGGAAATAAAGGAAGCGATGGCCACAATCTCGCTTTTGCTGCAGGACAGGGCAGGGAAAAATCCGGCCCGCTTGAAAAGCGCCCGTACACTCATCAGTCTCTGTAATTTGATTTCTTCCCAATCGCTTTGCTGAAATTCCGCATCGGTGGATTTGGTAGAAATCGTAAAGACCCGGTAATAGGTATTGCGGCTTGGCGGCGGCAGAAAGGCTTGGAAATCATCCAGCTCAACTGTTCTGCCATTAACCAAATTGCGGACAAACTCATCTTCATTATTTTGTTTGCGTTCTTCAATAGTTCGATGGCGAAGCAAAATCTGTGCAATGGCAAGGGAGGCTCTGTCTAATATGAGAAAAGAAAATTCTTCAGGCCGAGACTGATCGAGCTGCAAGCACAAATGGCCGAGCACTTGTCCAAGTCCTTCTACTGGCATAACGGCAAAAGTAATGCCTTCAAATGTCAGCAAACGTTGTTCTATGTATTCATCCGGCGACTGTTCCAGCTGAGTACGGATTTCTTTTTCCCACACTTTACTGTCAGAAGGGAAGAAATAAGGTTTTTCATTGTCTGTGATAAAAATGGCGCGCTGCTGAAAAAATTGATGCAGTTCCTGTAAGATTTTTAGAATTCCATTATGTGTCAGGGAAAGTGAATTGAACTTTCTGGACAATGCGTCCAGCTGGGAAAGCATCTGATGGTGCTGATTGATGATGAAAGTATGCAGATCCTGTGTGATGTCGACAAAGCGGGTGGTCTTATCAAAAATGATAACCGGAAAAGCGCAACGGTCTGCCAGTTCAATGAGTTCTTGCGGAATTTCTTTGAAATAAGGACCCATTTCTATACAGATGCCGGCAACTTCCTCATCAATCAGTCTTTTAACATATTTCAGCTGCGTCTGAAGATCTAATTGCAAGCCGACGCCAGTCGTGAAAATCAGTTCGCCGCCGTTAATTAAAGTATCAAGTTCCTTTACTTCCAGAATGTGTGACCACTTTACTTGCCGGTCGAGTCCTTCTTTGCCGGCAATCAAGCGGGCATTGGCAAAACTTTTTCTTTCGAGCACTTCTTTAATCGTCAATTTCAGCTTTTCCATATAGCAGAGTCCTCCATAACGTCAAAAAAATCTTTTGTTTATTATACAAAGTGTCAATTGATAGTATTCGGAATTATTTGTAAAGTACAGTTAGTAGTTTAAAGAATTTATAGTGATATGGCAAGAACATTCGAATGGAGGAATAATAATGACAATGGCAGCAACTGAAAAGAAAACGCTTACAAATTTTATCGGTGGACAATGGGTAAAGTCGACGACAGATAAATACGAAAAAGTCCCAAACCCGGCTACTGGCGAAATTTTAGCTGAAGTGCCGATTTCAACCGCTGAAGATTTGGAAAAAGCTGTAGCCGCTGCGAAGCAAGCTTTTAAAAAGTGGAAAAAAGTAGCGGTTCCACAGCGTGCGAGAATTCTTTTTAAATACCAGCAATTATTAATTGAAAACTGGGAAGCATTGGCGAAAATTATTACGATTGAAAACGGCAAGAATTACGCCGAAGCATACGGAGAAGTGCAGCGTGGAATCGAATGTGTTGAATTTGCAGCAGGCGCACCGACATTGATGATGGGCCAGCAACTTCCGGATATCGCAACCAATATTGAATCAGGCATGTATCGCTATCCAATCGGTGTCGTTGGCGGAATCACGCCTTTCAACTTCCCGATGATGGTGCCGTGCTGGATGTTCCCACTGGCTATCGCCAGTGGAAATACATTTATCTTAAAACCATCTGAACGGACGCCTCTTTTGGCAAACCGTCTGGCGGAGCTTTTCCAGGAAGCGGGTCTGCCGGATGGTGTGCTGAATGTTGTCCACGGTGCTCATGATATCGTCAATGGTATTCTCAGCCATCCGGATATTCCAGCAATTTCGTTTGTAGGTTCGCAGCCGGTTGCCGAGTATGTCTATAAAACAGGAACGGCGCATGGAAAAAGAGTACAAGCACTTGCCGGTGCGAAAAACCACACAATCGTTATGCCAGATGCGGATATGGAACTGACATTGACTAATATCATCAATGCAGCTTTCGGTTCAGCAGGCGAACGGTGCATGGCATGTGCAGTGGTTGTCGCAGTCGGTGACGTAGCGGACGAGCTAGCAGAAAGGCTCGTAGAAGAATCCAACAAACTGACAATCGGCAATGGCTTGGAAAAAAATGTCTTCCTGGGCCCGGTCATCAGAGATTCTCATCTGGACAAAACAGTCACTTATATCGAATCCGGCATTGAAGAAGGAGCGAAACTGCTGCGGGATGGGCGAAACGACCAGTCTTCTTCTGAAGGCGGATATTTTATCGGGCCGACCATTTTTGATGGCGTTACACAAGAGATGAAAATCTGGAAAGAGGAAATCTTTGCTCCTGTCCTTTCAATTGTCCGTGTTGAGACATTGGACGAAGCAATTGAATTCGCCAATCAATCTGATTTTGCAAACGGAGCGTGCCTATTCACGGACAGTGCTAAAGCCATCCGCAAATTCAGAGAAGAAATCGATGCGGGCATGCTAGGCATCAATTTAGGAGTGCCGGCACCGATGGCATTTTTCCCATTCTCAGGCTATAAAAAATCGTTCTATGGTGATTTGCATGCCAATGGCCGCGACGGCATTGAGTTCTATACACGTAAGAAAATGATGACTGCAAGGCATTCGTTCTAAAAAGGGGAGGGAAAATAGATGGCTACTGCAAAAGAAACATCCAAAACATTAGTGGAAAAAGATCGCGAAAACGTTTGGCACCATATTTCGTCTTACAATGATACAAAAAGGCCGATGGTGGTGGAAAGCGGAGAAGGTGCATGGATCACCGATCACAAAGGCAACCGTTATCTGGACGGCATGTCGGGGCTATGGTGTGTCAATGTCGGATATGGCCGCGAGGAACTGGCGGCAGCTGCTTATGAACAAATGAAGAAATTGGCTTATGTGCCGATGACTCAGAGCCATGAGCCAGCTATCGAACTTGCAGAAAAGCTGAACAGCATGCTAGGAGATGATTATAAGATCTTTTATTCTAATAGCGGATCGGATGCCAATGAAGTGGCTTTTAAACTGGCTCGCCAATACCACCAGCAAAATGGGGAGCATTCCCGTTTTAAGTTCATCTCCCGTTACCGGGCTTACCACGGCAGTTCGATGGGAGCCATGGCAGCGACAGGGCAGGCATTGCGGAAATATAAATATGAGCCGCTAGCCCCTGGTTTTTTGCATATTGCGCCACCGGACAATTACCGCCGTCCAGCTGGCCAGTCAGTCGAGGAATACAACCTTCAACGCGCCCAGGAATTTGAAGAAAAAATCATTTGGGAACAAAAAGAGACGATTGCCGGAATTATCATGGAACCGCTTATTACAGGCGGCGGCATCCTGATTCCGCATCCCGTCTACGTGGAAAAAGTGCAGGAAATCTGCAATCGCCACGGTGTGCTGCTCATAATCGATGAAGTTATCTGCGGCTTTGGCAGAACCGGAAAAATGTTCGGGCACCAGCATTTCAATATTAAGCCAGACATCATCACGATGGCTAAAGGGTTAACAAGCGCTTATCTACCGCTTTCCGTCACGGCTATCCGAAAAGACATTTACGACCGCTTTGACACTGAAAAAGAAAATAGCCATTTCCGCCACGTTAATACTTTCGGTGGAAATCCGTCAGCGTGTGCCGTAGCTTTGAAAAACCTGGAGATTTTGGAACGGGAAAACTTGGTAGAGCGCTCAGCCGAACTGGGTGACCGCTTGCTGAAAGAACTGGAAAGCTTAAAAGATCATCCATATGTAGGGGATATTCGCGGACTCGGATTTCTTCTGGGAATTGAAATGGTCGAAAACAAAGAAACAAAAGAACCGGCTTCCAACGAACGCATCGCAAAAATTATGGGAGCCTGCAAAGCGAACGGCCTCATTATCGGCAGGAACGGAGATACTGTGGCAGGGTTCAATAATATCCTGGCCCTTAGCCCACCGCTGTCGTGCACTGACGAGGATTTTGACTTTATCGTTTCTGTTTTGAAGAAAGTATTTAAAGACCATGAGGAAAATTAGTTCTTAAAGCTTACTGGTTTAAAACCCAAATGGCAGCCACTCTGAATATGGCTGCCGTTTGGGTTTTCATTATTTTAGTTTTAAATTATGAAAAATATTATTTCAACTAAACTCTTTAAGCCCTTTATAAATCTCGACAATTTCCTCCAGCTTCATCCGAACGAGGCCGCTAGAAGAAGGAGCGACGTATTCCACTATTCCGGGAATCACCGGATCTTGCTGGACTCCCCACGGAATAGCCCGTTTTTTGCTGTATTCCTGATAGACGCCTTTGCCGACAAAGCAGACCGCTTTTGGCTGATACTTTTTGATTTTCTGCTGCAGCAGCGCAGCGCCTTCTGCGTACTCCGCTTTGGAGATTTCTGCTGCTTCTTTTGTTGGCCGGGCAACGATATTTGTCAGCCCATAGCCGAGAGAAAGCAGCTTCCTGTTTTCTTTAGGCGCAAACTTTCGCGGGGTTAAACCCGCTTCGTAAAGGATTTTCCAAAACCGGTTGTTGGGATTGGCATAATGAAAGCCGGTTTCGGAAGACCGGATGCTTGGGTTGAAACCGACGAAGAGAATTTTTAAGTTTTCTTGCAGGTGGTCGGGAATGGGTTCTAAATGCAATAAAGGTTCCTCCTTTGGAAGATCTATAAAAAAGGCAAACCCCAAAAGGAGTTTGCCAAGGAAATACTTTGCTGAACTTATTTCGTGTTTGTAAAGCCGCCATCGATGCGAATCACTTCGCCATTGATGTACTGAGCTTTAGATGTCAGCAAAAACGTTACCAGTTCGGCAACTTCATCGGCTGTGCCCAGGCGTCTTTGTGGGATTCCGGCTTCAGCATTGGCTTTCATTTCGGGATTGGCTTCATAAAATGATTTTACCATCGGCGTTTCCGTTGGGCCAGGAGCAATCGCATTTACACGAAGTCCGTCTTTTGCATATTCCGCAACCATACTCTTAGTCAACCCGACAATGCCGTGCTTCGTAGCCGAGTAAGTGACCACAGAATCCTGCCCGATCACTCCAGCGCTTGAAGCGGTGTTGACAATTGAGCCGCCGCCATTTTTCAGCATGACTTCTGCTACATAACGGACGCCATACAAAGCGCCCAGCAAATTAATGCCGACGATTTGTTCAATTTCTTTGATGTCTGTATCTAAAAAGAATTTCCCGCTTCCAGAAATCCCTGCATTGTTAAAGAAATAATCGATGCGGCCAAAGTGTTCAACTGTCTGGTCCACATATTTTTTCACTTCTTCAGCTTTTGAAACGTCCGCTTTGATGAAAATTGCGTCATGGCCTAATTTCTTCACCATTTCTACGGTCTCGTTCCCGCCTTTTTCGTTTACGTCCACAACGGCAATATTGACTCCATCTTTTGCTAAACGGACGGCTGTTGCCTGTCCTAAACCACTTCCCGCACCTGTAATAATTGCAATTGTATCCATCAAAAATCTACCTCCATCTTTTGGCTGAAAAGTTTCTTCTTTATTTTCCTCCTACCTGTATTCCTCTAAAAAGGGCAATTAAAACAATTAGACGTTGAATTCCTATCGATGTTTAGAAAGGTATCTATCGATGCTTCCGAAAAAGTCAAACTAAAATTCAGAATCAAACACCATAATGGAAAAGACCTTCGCTGTCGGTGAAGGTCTCCAAAAAAAAAGTTACAGTGCCTAAGACGAGCGGTGTTGCCTAAGGTGAATCATCGTTGCTTCCACTGATTTCTAAAATGGCCACGGCATCCTCTTTCTTATGGGCTTCGCTAATTCATTAAATGCTTGCCATTCTACAGATAAAAGATAAAGTAGATTTTAATACGGCTGAGATTTATACGATAATTGATAGGGGGAACTACTATGCGATATGTGGCACTTCTTCGAGGCATCAATGTTGGCGGAAAAAACAAACTGGATATGAAATCTCTTAAAGAAGTATTTGAACGCGTGGGAATGGTTTCAGTCAAGACCTATATCAACTCCGGCAATATCATTTTCAGCAGCGATGAACTTTCTGCGAAATCGTTATCGGCGACTTTGGAGCAAGCCATTTACGAAAACTTCAATTTGCAGATTCGTGTGCTGGTTTATAATTTCGAGGACTATGAAAAGATTGCATTGGCTGTTCCGGAAAACTGGACAAACGATAATCAAATGAAAAGCGATGTGCTGTTTTTATGGGAAGAAATTAATAATGAAAGCGTGCTTGGCCAATTAGTCGCTAAACCGGAAATCGATCAAATCAATTATGTTCCAGGTGCAATTTTATGGGCAGTGGACAGGCAATTAGTGACGAAAAGCGGAATGATGAAAGTGGCAGGTTCCGAACTTTATAAACATATGACCGTCCGAAACGTCAATACGGTCCGGAAAATATACGCATTAATGAAAGACGGCAAAGAGTGACTCTGACTATTTCTGTTGTCGATGACGAGTTGAAGATTCTTCCAAGCTCTTTGCCTTTTGGCAGAGGGTTTAATCGGTGTTTCAAAAACTCCAATTTATATTATTGCCATAGAATGGAGGGGCAACTTCTGTTTAAACGGCACTTTCTTCAGGAATAGAGTAACAAGGAGGAAGCAGGCTATGATAATTTATACAATCGGGCATTCCAGCCATTCAAAAGAGCAGTTTGAGAAGATGTTAAAGGAAACTGGCATTGAGCTATTGGCGGATGTCCGGGCATTTCCGGGCAGCCGGAAGTGGCCGCAGTTCTCTAAGGATGTCTTTCCCGTGTGGCTCGAGGCAGAAGGAATTACATATGAGCATTTCCCGAAACTCGGCGGCAGGCGCCGGAAGTCGAAAGAAGTGGATGGCAAGATGAATGCCGGCTGGCGCAACCGCTCTTTTCAGAATTACGCGGATTACACTTTATCGGAAGAATTTCAACAGGGGGTAGCGGAACTTCTGCAAAAAGCATCTCAACAGAAGACGGCGTACTGCTGTTCGGAACGGCATCCTTCCCGATGCCACCGGCTGCTGATTTCAAATTGGCTTGTAGCGAATGGCTATCAAGTACGCCACATCATTGATGGGAAAGACGGAGTTGTGGAACTGGTCGATCACGAATTAGGGATGTGGGGAGCGCAGGCGGAATTGAAAAGTGGCGGGACAGTAACTTATCCGCCGGAAGAAGTGAATGAAACAAGCAACGACAGTAAATAAAATTGAAAATTTTACAGTAACGCCTTCAGTGAAGCAACAATCATGGAGGCGGTTTTTTATTTTATTCAACTTCTCTTCAACCTCAGCAACTGTTTAAAGGGATTGCGATTTTGATGGCGAATTCTATAAGCAACAAAATCACGGCAATTTGCAAAGGGGTGAACATTTTGCAAAAGTATGTGAAGGACTTTCAGGAAATCAGCAAAGAAGATTTGCTGCTTGTTGGAGGGAAAGGCTTGAATTTGGGGGAATTGGCAAAAGTACCAACTGTCCAGGTGCCGTCCGGATTTTGCGTGACGACTGAAGCTTTTAAGCAGGTACTGAATGGAAATGTTCAGGCACTTGCCTTGCTTGAACAGTTATCTGATTTAACGGCAGCAGACAAGAAACAAATCAAGGAAGTCAGTGCGGAACTGCGGCATGGCATGGAACAAACGGAGATGCCGGATGAAATAGAGCGGGAAATCATTTCTTCTTTTCGACGATTTGGCGATAAAAATGCTTATGCGGTCCGCTCAAGTGCGACGGCTGAAGATTTGCCGACGGCGTCATTCGCGGGGCAGCAGGATTCCTTCTTGAATATCCGGGGAAAGCAGGACCTCATAAAGCATGTCATTAAATGCTGGGCTTCCTTATTTACGGAACGGGCAGTGGTGTACCGCATTCAAAATGACTTTGATCACCGGAAGGTCTATTTATCGGTCGTTATTCAGCAAATGATTTTTCCGCAAGCTTCCGGTATCTTATTCACCGCCGACCCGGTGACTTCAAACCGCAAAATCGCGTCGATCGATGCCAGCTTCGGACTCGGAGAGGCACTGGTTTCCGGGATTGTGTCAGCAGACAATTACAAAGTGCGGGAAGGAAAAATCATCGGCCGGACAGTTTCTGCCAAAAAAATCGCTGTTTATCCACTGGCAGACGGTGGGACAGAGCAGAAGCAAGTGGCAGTCGGGCAGCAAGGCCAACAAGCGCTTACAGATGTCCAGATTTTAATGCTGGAAAAGATCGGCAGGCACATAGAAGCGCATTTCGGAAAGCCGCAGGATATTGAATGGTGCTTAGCGGGCGGAGAGGTTTTTATTGTGCAAAGCCGTCCTATTACAACTTTGTATCCGCTGCCGGAAAAACGCGATGAGCAATACCGCATTTATCTTTCATTTGGCCATCAGCAAATGATGACTGAGCCGATCAATCCACTCGGCATGTCATTTTTCAGATTCATCTCGGATGTTGAATTAATTCCTGCGGGCGGACGGTTGTTTCTTGATTTGTCAGCTGATCTAGCTGCATGGAGCGGCCGTCAGATTTTCATGAGAACAATGAAATCGAACGACCCTTTATTGTACGATGCACTCGAGAAATTTCTTGATCGAAAACAAGCACTGCCTAGAGGACAGCGGATGCTCAAAATAGGATCTGACCAATTTTCTGTGGGGTTCTTTCGGGAAATCATTAAAATTTACCGAAACAATGACCGCAGGCTGAGCAGCCGGTTAATCAATCTTAGTGAGGCATTTATCCGAGAATTGGAGTGGCGGATCCAAACGGTTTCCGGTGATGAGCTATTTGAATTAATCGAAGAAGAACAAAATGAATTAAGAAGAGTCATTGCCAATCCGCAAAGCATGGCTGCAATCATGGTCGGTGTATACGCAGCATTCTGGCTCAATAAAAACATAGAAAAATGGCTGGGCGAAAAGGATGTAGCGGACATTCTCAGCCAATCCGTCACCAATAATGTCACTTCGAATATGGGGCTTGAATTATTGGATGTGTCTGATGTGGTGCGGAAGTATCCTGAAGTGGTGGCGTATTTTGAAAAGCCCAGCAAAACAACTTTTTTTGAAGATCTTGAAAAACTGGAAGGTGGGCCAGCAGTTAGCCAGGTGCTGCAGGATTATCTCGGAAAATATGGCATGCGCTGTTCTGGGGAAATCGATATCTCCAAAACCCGATGGAGTGAAGACCCGACTATTCTGGTGCCTGTGATTTTAGGCAATATCAAAAACTTTGGCCCCAATGCCCGAAAGGTAAAAATAGAAGAAGGAAAACGGAAAGCCAAACAAAAAAGACAAGAAATTCTAAGCCGTTTGGAGCAATTGCCTGGAGGCACGCGAAAAGTAAAAAATACAAAGAAAATGATCAGTGTACTCCAGAATTTCATCGGATACCGGGAATATCCGAAATTCGCCTTTATCAAACGCTATTACTTCTATAAGAAAGCTTTGATGCAAGAAGCTGCGCTCTTGCAGGAAAAGGGGGTTATCGGACAAGCTGAGGATGTCTATTATTTATCGTTTGAAGAATTTCGCAATGCGGTGAATGGTGGAACCGTCGATCGCCAAATAATTGAAGACAGAAAAGCGGCGTATCGATATTATGAGAAGCTGATGCCTCCGCGCCTGATGACATCAGAAGGCGAGCAGATTTCCGGAACTTATCATCCTGACAAATTGCCGGACGGTGCATTGGCAGGGTTGCCGGTTTCTGCAGGAGTGGTCGAAGGAAGGGCAAGAGTTGTAGTGAAAATGGAGGATGCGCACATTGAAGCGGGGGATATTCTCGTTACGGCTTTTACCGATCCAAGCTGGACGCCATTGTTTGTTTCGTTGGCCGGATTGGTGACAGAAGTCGGTGGACTGATGACCCATGGCGCAGTGATTGCAAGAGAATACGGCTTGCCGGCTGTCGTTGCAGTGGAAAATGCCACTAAGAACATTAAAGACGGACAGAAAATCCGCATCAACGGCTCTGAAGGCTATGTGGAGTTATTGGATTAGGCTGCTAAGGGCTGAGTTTCTGTTTTCTATGGATTCTCTTGCCAAAAGGCAAGGGGATCCATAAGCCGCTTTTCTTTATCATGGTTTCCCCATTTTATTGCCACTGTGCAATGGCAGCCTTAAGCTCTTGAAGCGATGCTTTTCAGCAAAGAATCATCAAGAGCTAAAATATTTAATGCTCTTCTGGTTAGGTTAATGAAGATAGCAGGTCAAACCAAATAGCGGCTCCTAAAGCGAAGGCAAGAATAGACATTTCACTGACTGTCAAAATGGATTGTTTCGGATCTTCTGAGTATTTCCATTGAAAAAAAGCTGTTACCGAATAATCCAGAATCAGGAGAATAAGTAGTCCAAACAGAAATAGATTGAACGAAAGTCCCTTATAAAAAGTTAAATAAACAAAAGAGATGTTTGCCACAAAAGAAACAATTCTTAATGTCCAGTCGATTTTCCCGTGCAGACTGTTGACATGGTTATAAGAGAAAAATTCCTTTTTCACTTTTTTAATATCGAATGCTTTTCTGAGAAATATTTTTACTAACCAACTAAAGAAGAATAACAGCAAAACGGCTAAAAAGAACTTTTCCATAGCACAACACCCCCGAGACTAAACTATAAACAGCTTCTTTAATACTGATACGTTCCAGAAGATGACTGGTTTCATTTAAATGAATTTGGTGATGAATAGAGAACGTGAGAGTTGGATGGCAATCTCCAAAAAAATAGCTGTTGAAAAAGGTAAGGGGTGGTCTCCCAATGGGAATAGTCCACAGTAAAGCTTTTGCCAGTGATGCCAAAGAAAAAAGCGGATAGGAAAATGCCCTGTTGATCTGCCGGATCATCAGGGCATTTCTTGTTCCTTAATATCTTCTTCCATGCTTTGCCTGAAAATTCTCTTCTGATGACAATAAATAAGTAACTCCTTCAATAAAGCCGATAATCGCAGGAATGGCTGTCCAACAGAAGGCAAGATACAAAAGACCGGTCTTGGGTTTGCCAAGATAAAATTTATGGGCGCCAAAATCACCTAAAAAGATTCCGAGCAGTCCAGCGGCCAGCTTGTTTTTCATCGTAATCATCCTTTCTGCGTGATACTTGTGTTTTCCCTTCTGCAGGGAAGTTAATCATCGATGACTTGAAAACTCAGTTTCTCGAAAATAAAGCAATTGAATGATTGAGCTGAAAAATCTAATAAATTGAGTAGAACCATTTCTCGCTTCCAGCAATTCAGCTATAATGAATTTTAAAAGCTTAAAAGGATGGGACAAAATGAATCGATTTTCAAGCGTCAAAACAATTACTTCTTTTTCGAAGCAACACAAGCCTGCATACTTTGCCGAGCTGAACGAAGTCGTGGAAATTGAAACCTTAGACTGCTATGCCGGACAAGTGAAAACCGCCGAAACACTGCGTGCAGATATTGACAGGAGCCAGCTGAATCCGGCGACCGGTCCTGTTTATATCAACGGTATTCAAGCGGGGGATACGTTATGCGTGGAAGTGATGGCAATTGAAACGGGCGATTTCGGCATCATGATGGCTGCGCCGGGACTTGGCCCTTTAGGAAAATCCATTACGGACTCGACGACAAAAATCCTGCCGATCAGTGACGGGCGTATCCAATTCAATGAAAATCTTCAACTGCCAGTAAAAGCGATGATCGGAGTAGCCGGTGTGGCGCCGGAAGAAGATGCAATTTCGACCGCCGTTCCAGGCACACATGGCGGCAACCTCGATACGAAAGATATCAAGGCGGGCAATAAACTGTATCTTCCTGTATTTGTGGACGGAGCACTCGCCGCGTTTGGCGATTTACATGCGGCAATGGGCGATGGCGAACTGAGTGGAACCGGTGTTGAAACAAGCGGCGTTATCCGGCTGGGTTTCACGAAAGTTCCGATCCAGCTTGGAAATCCGATGGTTGAAGACAGGGAGTTCCTCTATTTTATCGCGTCAGCCGAATCATACGAAGACGCCATTCAGACAGCTTTGTTTCAAACCGCAGCCCAATTGGCAAGCTGGCTTGAGCTGCCGTTTGATGACAGTTACCGCTTAATGAGCGCCGTGTGCGATTTGAAATTCAGCCAGATTGTCAACAAGCTGGTTACGGTGAGAGTCGCAGTGCCAAAATCGTTATTTGCAGATTCACTTCCTTGGGAGCGTTGACTTTTGAGTGAGGAGAGCCGACTTTTTCGGTACATTGTTAATCGGATAGGCTTCTTTTATTCCTCTTACAATAGAAAGTGAAAGGAGGTCAGCATATGGATATGCTAAAAGACATGAACGCAGCCTTGCACTATATTGAAGAACATCTGGATGGCGATATTGAATTTGAAAAAGTTGCGGAGATTGCAGGGGTTTCAGAATACCATTTCCGAAAACTGTTTTCGTATTTGTCCGGCATGAGCCTAGGCGCCTATATCCGCAACCGCCGACTGTCCCAGGCAGCCATTGACTTGCAGCAGGGCAGGGAACGGGTATTGGATGTGGCGGTCAAATACGGTTACGATTCAGCGGACGGTTTCAGCCGTGCGTTCCGTGAATGGTCGGGCATGAATCCGTCAGAAGTGAAAAACAGCGAATCGTTCAAAGTGTTTCCGAAGCTGACTTTCCAGCTTTCAATACGGGGAGGAATAGATATGGAATACCGCATCGTTGAAAAAGAAGCATTCAAATTGGTGGGAATCAAAAAACGGGTGCCCATCGTATTTCAAGGAGAGAATCCGGAAATCTTGAAAATGGTGAAGTCACTTACGTCAGAGCAGCGTGAGAAACTGCAAAAGCTGCGCAATACGGAAGTCAAAACAGTGGTCAGTGCATCGTTCAATTTTGACGAGAAACGTTTTGAAGAGGAAGGCCAGCTGGATCATCTGATCGGCTCCATCACGACAATGAACGCAAATTTTGACGGTTTGGATGTCGTTGAAGTACCCGCAGGAAACTGGGCGATTTTTAGTTCGGAAGGGCCGTTCCCTGACACTTTGCAAGACACATGGGCAAAAATATTTTCAGAATGGCTGCCGTCTTCGCCTTATGAACTGATCGAAGGGCCGGAAATCTCATTTAATGGTGATTTTTCAAATCCGGTGAATGTTTATAGTGAAATTTGGATTCCGGTGAAAGAGAACAAGAAATAAAGTAGAGGGCAGCTTGGAGCTGTAATCAGAACTATGAGCAGGACACCAGAGAATGATATAGACAAAATGAAAAACCATCCCTGTAAACCAGATCGGTTACAGGAGATGGTTTTTTGTCTATTAATATTTATAGGACTGGCCGCCATCGATGTTGACGACAGTTGCGTTGATAAAGCGGGAACTGTCAGAGAGAAGGAAAGCGACAAGATTGCCGACTTCTTCCGGTTTGCCGAAACGTTTCATGGGGTTGACACTGACGAATTCCTGGCCGGCAGCTTCCCAGTTGTCGCCTGCCATTTGCTTGAGGGAACCTTCCACCATCGGCGTCATGATTGCACCGGGTGCAATCGCATTGATGCTGATGCCGTACTGGCCATATTCGATGCCGGAGTTGCGAGTTAAGCCAACCACGCCGTGCTTGCTTGCTGCATAGCCGGACTGATTGCCGACTCCGCGGATTCCACCGACAGATGCTGTATTGACAATTGAACCATAGCCTTGCTTTTTCATGACTTTCAAGACGTACTTCATGCCGTAGAACACGCCGTTCAAGTTAACACTGATTACTTTTTGGAATTCATCAGAACCGTAATCTTCTGTCAGGTTCTGTTTTCCTTCGATGCCAGCATTGTTGAAAAAGCCATCAATTTTCCCGAAAGTGTCGACCGTGAACTGGACATACTTTTGAACTTCTTCTTCATTTGTTACGTTTGCTTCAACAAGTTCAACCGCAGCATTCTGCGCCGCTTCAAGGATTTCTGTCTTGCTTTCCTCGAGCGCTTCTTTATTCATGTCGACCAGTACAAGTTTTGCGCCTTGTTTGGCAATCGCTAAAGCAGCTGCACGCCCAAGCCCCGAACCGCCTCCGGTAATCAATACAACTTTGTCTGTGAAATCAATCATCTAATAACCTCTCCTTTTCTATAAGTTAGTTGACGGAATACACTGTCATTTTAAATGGTTGCAATAAGACATTCAACTTTTAGGCAGAAGAAGTTGTAGAGAAGGGCGACAAATCAACTAGGTCTGCCGTTTTTTATTTTAATTTAAACTGTTAGTCCGTCATGTAATGGCCTTCATCGATATTTTCTTTGGTTAGGCCATGGAGTAAAAGCAAGTTACTGGAGAAGCTGATTAAATTGCGGTGTGGGAAGTAATCGCTTTAATGATTTCATCCCAGTCGCCAGCGGGGAGTTCGTGCCCGGTCCCTTCAAGGCGCACCAGCTTGGCATGAGGAATTTCTTCCATCAAAGCGAGAGCATGCCCGTATGGCAAGATGGTATCTTCCGTCCCATGAATGATGAGCACAGGCACAGTCACTTGCTTGGAAGTACCTTGGAAAGACTCGTCAGATTCAAGCAAGGCATGATTGAACATACTCAGCAAATTATTGGCGCGCTCAATTTCCTGATGGACTTGCACCGCTGCACGTTCAGCATCAAAAGAATGTTTGGAACCGGACAAGAGGCGGGATCCTGTCACCAGATAATCGGCAACCGCTGCTTTGTCGCTCCAATCGAGCTCAGCGCTCCTTGCATGATAGGCAAGGATCCGTTCGTCCATCGGAGGAAATTCACGGGATTCGTCGGTTTCAATTATGCCTGATGAAATCAATGTGATGCTTTGAATGCGTTCCGGATATTTGATTGCGGCAATCTGTGCCAGCATCCCCCCAAGCGACATGCCAATAAGATGTGCTTTTCCAAGGCCATAAGCATCCATGATACGGAGAATATCGTCGGCCATATCCGATACCGTGTAATTCAGTTTTCCAGGCTCATAGCAAGTGGAACGGCCGACATCGCGGTTATCATAGCGGATTACGAAGCGGCCTTGGTTCGCCAGTTTCCGGCAAAACTCCTCATCCCAATACACCATCGAAGACATCGCCCCCATGATCAAAAGAAGGGGCGTGTCAGTTGGATCGCCAAAGCTTTCCGTGAATAATTCTATGCCATCGCTGTGAATCATCTTTTCTGCCATCAGGTATTCCTCCATTCAGTATAGGAACTGTTAAAGAAAGTATAATCATGTAATCCGGTGAATTCAATGGAGTTATAGCGGTGCTCAAGAAGATAAAAAAAGCGTTTCCCTGCCTTTTAGAAGGCGGAGAAACGCTTTTATTGATACAGGAAAAGTGGAATTCAATATATTTCCGTGAGTTCCGTATCTGAGTAGACGGAAACCTGGACAACCGCTTTTCCCTCTCCGATATTTTTGACGAAATGCGGAACGCAGGCATTCCAGCTGAATGAATCCCCTGCTTCGGCAACGATGGAATCTTCGCCTTGTTCAGCAAGGATTTTACCTTCCAGAACCAGATGGGATTCTACTCCTTCGTGTGCATTGCTTTCTCCAGTAGATGTGCCGGGAGGAAATTCGACAATCATCATCCGCAATCCGCCAATCGATGATAAATGCTCCACTTTCAAGTTATTGTATGTGGAGTAGCTCCGTTTATCTTTTCTGACCACTCGCATATGCTCTTGTTTTTCCAGCAGTAAATAAGGCAGTGGCACATCCAGATAATTGGAGATGGTTTGCAGTGTGCTGATGGACGGGGAACTATTATTATTTTCAATATTGCTGACAAAGCCTTTTGACAAACCTGTTTCTTCACACAGTTGAGCAATAGTTATTTTCTTCCGGTTACGTATGCTCCGAATTTTTGATCCGATATCCATTTTTTTCACCTCGTTAGTTGCTTCATAAGAAACATAGTTCTATTTTAGCAAACAAATGGTTGACATTCCAGTGAAACCTTGTTATCTTATAGAAAATAAAGATTCTTATTAGGAAACAAATTTGAGCCGAAGAGGCCATTTTTTCTGCAAGGATGTTTCTTGATAAGAATATTTTATTCTTTTAATAGATTTCAATTCACACCCGAGAAAAAATAACCACAGAAAGGATGAGCAGAATGAGCGCGCCTTTAGTTTACGAATTGCAAAAGCCACGTAAGGCAGATCCTGGTAAAACTTATCCAGCGCTTTTTGTCATGCATGGCATGGGCAGCAATGAAAAGGACATGCTGAATTTGGTTAACGGACTGGAAGAGTATTTTTATATTTTCAGTATTCGCGGACCGCTCGAACGGCCTCCAGGCTATGCCTTTTTCACGATTGAGCGATATGGGAAACCTCATCAGGAAGTATTTGAGGCAGCGGTTGATAAAGTCAAAGATTTTATCGGCTGGGCTGAAGGCGAATATCCATTGGATGCAAGCCGGATTTACTTGCTTGGATTTAGCCAAGGGGCAATTCTTTCGATGGCAGCCGGGCTGGCATTAGGAAAGCGCATCAAGGGCATTGTCGCTTTGAGCGGCTATATTCCGGAATTCGTAAAAACCGAATTCCAGCAAAGCTCAATGGATGGGCTGTCACTGTTCATCTCACACGGGGAGCAGGATCAGGCACTGCCTTTTGAATGGGGGCAGGCGAGCCGGGATTATTTTGAAAGTTTGGGTGCGGATGTGACATTTAAGCACTATCCGGTACCGCATACAGTGTCACTGCAGAATTACAAGGATTTTGAGAAATGGCTGCTGGATTCACTGGCATGACCAAAAAATGAAACAGATATTAAAGGAGGAAATTACAATGACAAATAAAGCAGAAGCAAGTACAGTATTGTTGCGTGTAGTATTGGGAATCAGTTTCTTTATCCACGGATTGGTGAAATTTCAGGGAGGCATCGGCAATACAGCGGGCTGGTTTGACAGCATCGGCATCCCGGGATCTTTAGCGTATGTAGTGGCTCTAATTGAAATGGTAGGCGGATTCGCGTTGATTATTGGACTAGGTACACGAATCGTATCGGCGTTATTGGCAATAGTAATGCTTGGTGCAATTTTCACTGCGAAATTGCCAGCTGGCTTTTTAGGCGACGGTGTGGGAGCAGGATATGAACTGGACATCGCTTTCATGGCAATCGCTATTTTCCTTGCAGTGAACGGCAGCAGAATGCTGGCAGTTGATGGCATCATTTCAAAATCACAGCAAAGCAAACACGAATCCAGCCATACAGCTTAATAAAGAAAAAGAAAAAGGCGTTTCCCGTTACCTTAAAGGTGATAGGAAACGCCTTTTTTGCTTTTAACTCGAAACCATGATGATGAATTCTCTATTAAGAGCTGCTTTATGATATAGAAGAAAATGAAATAACAAGGCCGTTTTTTATTTGGAGAGAAGGGTATAGAAAAGAATAAGGCTACAATTCGAGTGAGGTCGGCATAAGCGAAAGAGCGCTAGCTTAACAGGGGAGAGGTCTCTGGAATTTTTCAAAGTATAGACTTACGATGGAGGGGTTCGCTGTGAAATCAAACTCTTCAGAAGGAAACACTTCAAACAATAAATCCGTGATGGATAAAATTACCGAGAAAGCAAAAGACGCTTTAGGGAAAAAATGAGAGCAAAAAAGTCAATTTGGAGGGCCCTTTTCAAAACGCTCCCGATGAAGGAAGGGAAGACGTGCCGCAGAGTGACAAAATCATCAAAGACCGGAAGACAGGCGAAGAAACTTATATCGAGAATACCGGAGATAAATATTAAAAAGCGTATTAGATAACCTTTGAGGTTACCCGATACGCTTTTCTTATGCTCTCCGCAGTAAAACCTTTTGCAAAAATTTCTGCGTGCGTTCTTCGGTCGGATAGGTGAAGATGTCCTCCGGTTTTCCTTGCTCGACGATATGGCCATCGGCGATGAATACAACACGGTCTGATACTTCGCGGGCAAAGTCCATTTCATGCGTAACGAGGACCATTGTCTGTCCTTCCGATGCCAGTTCTTTAATGACTGTCAGTACTTCTCCAACGAGTTCAGGATCAAGCGCAGAAGTCGGTTCATCAAACAACAGCAAATCAGGTTTTAAGGCAAGGATGCGTGCGATGGCTGCCCGCTGCTTTTGTCCACCAGACAATTGTTCGGGATACTGGTTTTTATGATCCAGTAAGCCGACTTTCTGCAGCAGTCCTTCCGCTTCAAAGACAAGTTCCTGCTTGTTTCTTTTTTGCACGACGAGCGGTGCTTCAATGATGTTTTCAATCACCGTTTTATGCGGGAATAAGTGAAAATGCTGAAACACCATACCGGAATATTGGCGGATATCGATTTTCTGCTTTTTTGTCGGAGTCTTTCCTGTAAACGCCACGTGTACATTGTTGATTTGCAGCGATCCGGCAGATGGGGTTTCCAGTAAGTTCAGACAGCGAAGCAACGTGGTTTTTCCAGAGCCGGAAGGACCGATAATACTGACGACTTCCCCTTTTTCAATTTCAAGCGAGATGGACTTCAATACTTCCAGATCTTTAAATTTTTTACTTAGGTTTTCCACTTTAATCATATTCTGTACCTCCAATCAAGCTGCCACATAACGGTTGGCTTTCTTCTCCAGATAATCCTGCAGCAGCGTGACCAGTGCACAGATTGCCCAGTAAATAAGCGCAACCAGAATATACAAAGTCAAGCTTTCATAGGTTTGTCCGACTACCACTTTTGCACGGTAAAACATTTCTGAAACCGTGATGACCATTGCAAGGGAAGTTCCTTTGATGATATCCATGAACGTGCTCGATAAAGGCGGCAAGGCAATGCGTGTCGCTTGTGGCAAGATGATGCGGGTCATAGTCTGCCAATAGCTCATCCGAAGCGTCTCCGCAGCTTCCCATTGTCCTTTGGCAACGGAAGAGATGGCGGAGCGGATGATTTCGGCTGTGTAGGCGGAAAAATGGATGCTGATGCCGATGATGGCTGCGGTCAGTGGCTCCATCTCGATGCCGACCATCGGGAAGCCGAAGTACAGGATAAACAGCATAACCAGCAGCGGTGTGCCTCGCATAAAGGAAATAAACAGACGGGCAGGCACTGAAATCAGTTTGAACCGGTTCATGCGGGCAAGGGCAACAAACAAACCCAGAACTAAGGCGAAAAACATACTGACAAGAGCAATTAAGATGGTTTGCCAAGCTCCCTCTAAAATGAAGGGAAGGGAGTCGAGTGCAATTTCTATATTGAAAAGATATTCCCATTTAAAGTCGGCCATCGGAAGACTCCTTTACTCATTATGTATAGAGGAGGAATCTGAAGATTCCTCCGAAATTTTATTCTTTTTCAAGAGGCTGGGTTACGTCAGCACCCAGGAATTTGTTTGAAATTTCCTTGATTGTGCCATCAGCCAGCAATTCTTCAAGAGCTGCATCGATTTTTTCTTTCAGCTCCGGGCTGTCTTTAGGCAATACGATTGCGCTGCTGCTGAATGAGAACTTTACCCCTTCGGCAAGTTTTAATCCTGGCTTGCCGTATTGCTCAAGAGAGCGCATCAATACGAGGTAGTCGTTCAGCGTGGCATCAACGCGCCCGTTGACGATTTCCGGAAGGACCGTGTCAGAACCTGTATAGACAATTACTTCAGCGCCTTGTTCCTGGGCGAACTTCGAGTAATTGCTTGTTGCGGAACCACCGACTTTTTTCCCTTTCAAATCCTCTACGGATTCTATGCCCGAGTTATCGCTTTCACGCACAATGGCAGAACCGTAAGAGTGCTTGATCGGAATGGTGAAATCGAATTTCTCTTTGCGCTCATCTGTGACAGAAAAATCGTTTGCTGCTATATCGATCTGGCCATTGCGGAGTGCCGGAAGCAAGCCATCAAATTCCATTTCTTTAAACTCGACTTCCAGCCCAAGTTTCTCGCCTAAAGCACGGGCTACTTCCACATCATAACCGGTCAATTCTTTCGTCGTTTCGTCGTGGTATGTAATAGGATAATAAAGACCTTCTGTTCCGACTACAATTTTTCCGGATTCCTGGATGCGCTCCCATGCGTTTTGTTCTTTGCCTTCTGTTGAAGCGGTTGCTTCGCTGGTGGATTCTTTGCTGCCGCATGCCGCCAGTAACAAACTGACTATGGCTACAACAAACAATAATAAAAAGCTTTTCGTGTTTTTCATTTTGATACACCTTCCTTTTCTATAAGTTTACTTGGTTTAATATTAATAGAATTGCCTTAACATGAAAGCAAACAAAAAGCCTCTTCCATAAGAAGAGGCTGACATGTGAAATCACATTAAATATCCGGCTCTTCTTATCTCTCAAGCTCATGCTTGTTGGAATTGGCACAGTGCTCAATTGTGAGCCCGCTGCCGAGGTTTCGCAGGGCCATTCCCTCCACCTCTCATGATAAGAACGAATTACTATTAAACTATGTAGAGAACTTTACCACCATTGTATTTAATCGTCAACATAATATTCTGATAGAATTATTTTCTTGATTTTAAATCAGCTTCTGGTTTAATGTATTCGTTTTTCTCTTTACTATGCATCCATTAAACAGAACTCGGCAAACATTTTTCAAGTTGGTAAAAAAACAAAAAAATACCTGAAAAAAAGTGATTTAAGGTAGGGAGAAGGTTAAAAAAACAATCGTATCAAGGGTTTTGAGCGATGTAAATCTGTTGACAGCAAAACAGTTTTGAATATAATTTTAAGTAGAAAGACCAGAATAAGAAGAAAGGGGTAAGAAAAAATGTGGGCGTTGAAAGTCATCGCATGGCAAGCCCAAGTTGTAGAAGGGTGGCCATAGGAAAACCGGTTGCTTTTAAAAAAGTGATTAGGATCTTGTGACTTTTGAAAAGCTGGCATTAACCAAAAATTCTTTAAAAAGGAGAAGATCACAATGAGCACTTTGTTTCCAAGAAAACAAACTGACTTATTCCCAAGCCTCTTTGGAAGCGGATTGGAATCTGACTTCTTTAATAAGTTTTTTGGGGAAAATACCTACCCTCAAGTTGATATAAGAGAGAAGAAAGATGGCTATAAATTTATGGTCGATCTTCCTGGATTCTCAAAAGAAGAAGTCGAAGTGGAGTACAAAGACGGCTATTTGGAAATCCGCGGTGAAAGAAACCGAAGCTGGGAGTCTAATGATGAAGAAGGACGCTTCGTACGCAAAGAACGTTCTTACGGTGCATTCAAGCGCAGCTTCTATATTGGTGAAATTGATGAAAAACAAATTGCAGGCTCATTTGAAAAAGGGGTATTGATGCTTGATGTGCCTAAGTCCACTGAGCAGTCACGAAAAGACAAAGGTTACCGGATTCCAATCGAATAAGGCATCGCCTCATATTCCCATTATTTATCGGGAAGCGCAAAAAGCCGGAGTGCAGCTGTAAATCAGCTGCACTCTGGTTATTTTTATTTATGCATGATAATCGGTTACCACAAAAGTTCCCGTCGTAGCAAAATTAGACATATCTTCGAAAATGCCTTCAACTTCCGATAATCCGATTTCGCGCGTCACCATTTTGCCAGGCTGCAATTTTCCAAGAGCGACTTGCTCTAAAAGAGAAGTGAAGCGGAAAGCAGGGATCCCGAGAGTGGTGATAAATGATTTCTCGGTAAGGACCATGTGATCGACTGGAATGGAGATGAATCCGGCTTCTTTCTTTGAAGTCACGCCGATTTGTAAATGGCGGCCGCCTTTTTTTAAGCTATGGATGGCCGGTACACAAGTTTCTGTGATTCCAAGGGCGTCTACGGAAACATCTGCGCCGCCTTTTGTGATTTCTTGCACGGCTTCAACAGGATCATTGTCTTTGCTGTTGATGACAAAGTCAGCACCTAATTTTTTAGCCAACGCCAGATTGGAATCATTGATATCGACTCCGATAACAAATGCGCCCATAGAAGAAGCGATATGGATGGCGGATAAGCCGATACCGCCACAGCCATAGACCACGACTTTTTCTCCTGGCATTACATTCACACGATCTACAACGCCGTGATAGGCAGTCATGAAGCGACAGCCTAACGCAGCCGCATCAGAAAAACTCAAATTGTCTGGCAAAGAAATGGCATTGCGGTCGCCTTTTGGCACGGCTACATATTCCCCATAACCGCCTTGATAAGCTGTGCCTGGAACGATAAACGAGTCACATAGCTGTGTGTTTCCCGCTATGCAATGTGGGCAGGTGCCGTCACTTCCTGAAAACGGAACGATTACACGGTCGCCGCGTTTAAAGTTTTTAATTTCGCTTCCCACTTCTTCAACAATTCCACAAAACTCATGGCCGATTACGGGCTGGACAATCCCATGATCTCCGACCCATACATGCCAGTCGCTCCGGCAAACGCCATTGGCCATCGTTTTAATAATAAGCCCATCTTTTTCAATCACAGGAACCGGGACTTCTTGTATTACTGCTTTTTGGACATCTTCAATAACTAATGCTTTCATCATTTCTCTCCTTTTTATTGAAAAATTTAATTATAAGCAATTAGATACAGAACATAAGAACTAAAAATATCAGCGCTTACATAATATAATGTTATAATATTCATAGTATTTAGTATATTCCCTATTTAGTATGGACTACCTACCCCGAAAGGAAGTGGAATTCAATGCAGATGCCTACCATTTATGACCGGTTGGAAACAATAAAAAGAATAGCTTCTCATGAGAAGCTGATCATTGAAATACTAGAGGTTTTCTCTGAAGCCTTTTCTGTTTTGGATGTCTATCTTTGCCGCTATTCCCCTATTGGCTTTTTAGGCGAAGGAGTTATTTCGCTGGAACAAAATGAAATCAAGTACATCCATGATCTGCGGTATGATATCAGGACTTTGCCGACGATTGAAGCAGCCATCTTTGAGAAAAAAGCAAAGTTTTATAAAGGCAGGGAGCTATTCGAGAAAACCAGCAGCAATTACATCATTGATTCGAATGTAAATTCTTTTCTGGTTGTCCCGCTTTTCAGCGGCCGGGCGGTTATGGGGTTTATTTATAGTTTAAGTATTAAAGAGGATGCGGATTTTACTGTGGAGGTATTAGAAGATATTACCCGGTTTGGTGAAGAAGTCGGAACAATCCTCCAGTCTTCTCTATGTGAAGGAAAACAGCAAGTATTGAGCAAGAGGGAACTGGAAGTGATGAAAGAGATTTCGTTTGGAGGTACTACCAAAGAAATTGCGGATAAAATGGGAATCAGTGAACAGACCGTGAAGCAATACGTAAAGCTGGCAATAAAAAAGATGGCTGCTACGAACCGGACCCATGCGATTGCAGAGTTATTCAGGAAAGGGATTTTGTCTTAAAGGTGTAAAGGAATTTTAAAAGCAGGCAGCTTTTCATAAAATCCGCTAATGAATTGACAAAATCAATCAAAATAAATTAGGGAACTGATAAAAATTCTGCTGGCACCACATCGAAAGCAAAAGGTCAGCTAAGGGAGGAAGCAAATTGACAAGCATGAAAAATACAATTGGGTTAACAGTGCAAATAGTAGGAATAGGAGTTATTGCCATAAACTTCTTTCGAGCCGTTGCGAGCATTGACTTGATAGGAGGCAGCTTGGCGTTTGATATTTTCATCCAAGGAGTCTTATATGGAGTATTATTGCTTGGTTTCGGTGAAGTGATTAATCTGCTGCAAGGCATTTTCAATCAACGAGAACTTGAAGATGGCCATATCCAACAGAAAACCACTGCGCTTACAAATGACAATGAAAAAATGATTTCATCAGATGTAAAACAACAAATTAAAGAAATATATACTAAGAAAAAAGTGGAAATTGAAAGCATTGAAGAAACTCCCTATGAAGGATACGCAATTGTGCATTATCAGGGGAAACGGGACATCATAGATTTAAATGGCTTTCATCCGAGGATTTTGGCGGATCAAGAAGTGAAGAATCATAGCGGATTGAAGGAGCTCATGGAAAGAGAACAATAACAATAAAAAGAACTGCCTTTTATAAAACAAAAGGGCAGTTCTTTTGGTTATTTCCAGCAGCTATCACAGCATCTCTTTCAAATACCCGTAACCCTCAGCTTCCATCTCCGCTTCAGGTATGAACAAGATCGATGCACTATTGATGCAATAGCGCAGACCGCCTTTGTCTTTTGGCCCGTCGTTAAAGACATGGCCAAGATGGCTGTCGCCGGAGCGGCTCCGGACTTCGATGCGTGTCATATTAAAGTTGGTATCTTTATGCTCGGTTACTACATCCGGCTCAATCGGCTGAGTGAAGCTTGGCCAGCCGCATTTGGAATCGTATTTATCCCGGGAAGAGAAAAGCGGTTCGCCCGTCGCTACGTCCACGTAAATACCTGGCTCGTAATTATCCCAGTATTCATTGGAGTAGGCGAATTCGGTGTCATTTTCCTGTGTCACATTGTACTGGGCATCTGTCAGTTTGGCTTTCAGTTCCTCGTCGCTCGGTTTCGGGTAAAGTGCAGCATCGATCAATGCCGGCACTTTCTGATCTTCAAGCGAGTCAAATTCAACGTGGCAATAGCCGTTCGGATTTTTCTCAAGGTAATCCTGATGGTATTCTTCGGCAAGGTAATAATGTTCAAGCGGTTCGACTTCGGTTACAATCGGGTCGTCGTATTTAGGTGCTTCATTCGCCATCACTTTTTCAATGACGGAGCGGTCCGCTTCATCTTCGAAATAAACTCCAGTGCGGTATTGTTCACCGCGGTCATTGCCTTGCTGATTCAACAGCGTCGGGTCGATAATCATAAAATAGTGGGACAGCAGCTTTTCAAGGTCTACACGTTCCGGGTCATAACGGACGTGGACCGTTTCCGCATGCCCAGTGTTTTTCCGTGTCACTTCTTCATAAGTCGGGTTTTCGGTGTTGCCGTTGGCATAGCCGGAAGTCACGTCATAAACGCCGAAAACACGCGCCATATAAGCTTCGACTCCCCAAAAACAGCCGCCGGCAAACCAAATATCCTTCAAATTATTGGTATCAAACGTTAACTCCTTATTCGGATTATCGGGAAATCGGGATTCGGACCCAGCCGCAGTTGTTTCACTTGCCGGATTGAAGTTTGGGACAGAACAGCCGGCTAACAGCAGCATCAATAGTAACATAAAGGCTTTTTTGAAGTTCATCTCTTAATGGCCGCCTTTCATTATTGGATGCTTTCAAAGCTCTCATAAATTTGCGCGTTGCTGAAATGCCCCGGTGAACTTTTTACCAGTACACCATCAGAACCGATATAGACGGAAGTCGGGTAGGCGAGTACACCATATTCTTCAAAAACAGCGCCACCTTCATCCAATAAAACTGTGATGTTCGAAGCATTCTCAACACCGCCAAACCATTTGGCGAAAGACTCGCTGTCTTTTTCAGCATTAGAACTCGGTGATACGATGGTTAACACTTCAAAGTCCGTGTCTTCACCTGCAAGTGTATTCAGTTCTTCCATGCCGGCAAGGCAGATAGAACACCAAGAAGCCCAAAACTTCACATACACTTTTTTACCGGCATATTCGGTAAGGTCATGCTGGTTGCCTTCCAAATCGACTAAATCAAAAACGGGTGCTTGTTTGCCGGCATTCATAGGTTGTACAGTGGCCGTAGATGTGGCCTGATTGCTGGAGCAGCTGGCTAAGACAAAAGCAAGAACAGCGGCGAAGAAAATTTTAATCGGTACATTCATCTTGATCATCCTTTACTGGATATCTTTATGGACGTTCGGGGAGCAATTGCAGTATGGGAAATCAATTACTTCTATTTACGCTTATCATATAGCGGATTGCCATTTAAATACATTGAACGCACTCGACAAACCTTTAAAGAAATCATCGGTTGTCCATATTTCGGACACGAAAATAAAACCGGCAGCCCCTGAACTGAGGCTGTCGGTTTTATTTGTAAAAGTCTTTGTTTATAGGTGTCAACGTGAAAAATCGAATTCCATGCCCGTCAATTTTTCAGAAACTTCCCAAAGCCTTTTGGATACAGATGCATCCATTGCCACAGCGTGAGGCGTTTCCAAGGTTGGATAGCCTTTGCGGTAACCTTTGCCGTCAGGGCCGATGTATTCGCCTCCAGCCAAGGACGGGTTGGTGGCCGCATATACAGTCGCAAGTGCACCAATTTCCGGTGGCTGAAGATAGAAATTGGCAAGCCTTCTCAGGGGTTTTGGCGCGTCCCGTTTTCCGAGTTTAAAAATATTGGTAGCCGAAATGCCTGGATGGCAAGCAACGCTAATAGTCTGATGGCCATGCTGCTTCAGCTTTTTATCGAGCTCAAGTGCAAACATCAAGTTTGCCAGCTTGCTTTGGTTATAAAATTTCTTTGCCTTATAACTTTGTGAACCATCAAGATTGTTAAAATCAATGGCTCCGCGATTATGAGCTAAAGAGGCAATGGTCACAACGCGCGAACCGGCTGTTTTTGTAAGCAGCGGCAATAACAGGCCAGTCAATGCAAAATGGCCAAGATGGTTGCCGCCGAATTGCAGTTCAAAACCGTCTTTGGTTTTCGTATAGGGAGGCATCATGACGCCGGCATTATTGATCAACAAATCGAGTGAATTGTTTTCACTCCGGAATCGTTCCGTAAAAAAACGTATATTGTTGAGATCTGTCAAATCGATCGGCATCAATTCGACTTGGGCTTCAGGATAGACACGGATAATTTCCTGCCGAGCAGCTTTGCCTTTTTCCATATTGCGGATAGCCATGACAATCCGGGCTCCTTGACCAGCAAGAACTTTTGCTGCTTCCAAACCAATTCCGCTATTAGCACCCGTAATGATTGCGGTTTTTCCTGTCAGTGATTTTGTTTCCACAACATCAGCTCCTGTTTCTCAGTTTGGATAATTAAATTTTAAAGTCCTTTTCAACTTATCACGAGAGGGGAATCCAAGCAATCAAGGCTGAATTAGAGATTTATTTATGAAGAGGAATGTTGTAAGATGAAGGTGTTAATAATTTGATTATTTAAATAACTATACATAGCCGCTCCTTAATTACAAATTGACTTTTGGGAAGGAAGGAGAACAGCATGACGAATAAGATTCAAAAAATCATTGCTAATTTTTGGTTTGATGGACAAGCGGAAGAAGCAGCAAATTACTATGTTTCCATCTTTAAAAATTCGAGCATCGGGCGCATCACGCATTATGTGAAAGAAGGGCAGGAAATTCACGGCAAGCCGGTAGGTTCAGTCATGACGGTGGAATTCCAAATTGAAGGCCAGGAGTTCTTGGCCTTGAATGGAGGTCCAGAATTTAAGTTTTCAGAAGCCATCTCATTTATCATCAATTGCGAATCTCAAGAAGAAATCGATTATTACTGGGATAAATTGACCGAAGGTGGCGATGAAAAGGCACAAATCTGCGGCTGGCTGAAAGACAAGTTTGGCGTTTCCTGGCAAGTTGCGCCGATTGCTTTAAACGAAATGCTGATGGATTCCGATACCGAAAAAGTGGAGCGAGTAATGAAGTCATTCATGCAAATGAAGAAGATCGATCTTACGGAGCTGCAAAAAGTGTACGAAAGCTAAAAAAGTTTTTGGAGTGGCTTGCTTGCATTAAAAAAGTGGCGAACTATCGAGGCACTTTCAACAGAGTGTTTTTAGCACAAAAAAATCAAGCTCCTTTAGAAAAAGGAGCTTGATCCGGCATTCTTATTGATTGAATCAGTCGCAATCGTCATCATGTTTATGATGCTTTTTGTAATGTTTGCCGTGTTTGTGTTTTTTATGATGTTTATGGTGTTTGCCGTGTTTGTGATGTTTGTGATGTTTATGGTATTTATGGTGTTTGCGATCGTATTTGTCATCTCTGTCGTAATCATCACGGTCTTTATACTTTTTATGATGGTCTCTGTCATAGTCTTTGTCATCATCGTAATCTTTGTACTTATGATGGTAACCATCTCTGTCGTGTCCGTCGTGATCATCGCCACCTGCGAATGCTGCAGTTGAGGAGAATCCGAAGACTAAAAAGAATGCCATTAAAATCGTAAGGTATTTTTTCATGTTTTGTCTCTCCATTTCATAATTAGATTTTGTTTATCCTCTGGACATAAGTGTCATGGAGTTATAAACTTGCCTATTTATATACTTTTAGAGAGTATAACCTCCTTCTCAGGTGTATGTATTTCGGTTTCAAGAAATTTCTAAAAATGTTTATTTAATAGAAATTTCTTGTCCTTGAAGTTATTGTACAACATATATCAAAAATTTACTACAATTTTTCGAAAAATTTTAAAAATTTATTTAATTTAATTTAATTTGCTCGGAAAACTGCAGTATTTCAAGGGATTTTGTATATAGAAACTTGTTCTGTTTAATAAAAATTCTTGTTTTTAGACCCTATCGGTCTGGCTCTTGGAAAAATGGTAAAAGTGTTGCGTTTGAAAATCTGTTAGGGCATTTGGACAACATCCTTGATGAAGTAAAGCTTTTAACCGATGAATTTTATGACTTAGCCCGGCAGTGCAATACTCCAACGCCTTCGATAGATCAACTTGCCGAGTACACGTATGGCTTCAAAGAATTGATGGCTTTCGGACAAAAGAACATTCCTCTTTGCTGGAATGCCATATACGGCATTGCCATCATCGGTCTGCCATGCAGAAAAAACATCCAGAAATTAAAAACAGGCCCCCTCTTAAGCAGGAGCCTGTTGCTGTAAATTAGTTACGGTTTTTGCCTTTATCTTTGTCTTTTCCATGATCTTTGTCTTTTTTCTCCCATTTGCCGTGAGTTGTTTCTACATCCACGACTTTTTTATCATAATGAGTTTTTTCGTTCTTTTTGAATGTTTCTTTTTCTTTCGTCACTTCTTTTGTAGTTTTACCGTATTCTTTATCTACGAACGTTTCGGTATTCTTGCTGATGATTTTGCCATTGCTTCCCGGTTTGCCTCTATGTTTAATAGTAGTTACAGTTGTTTTTGTGATTTTAACCGGTGTAGTGAATTTTTTAATGGTGTGAATTGCTGTCACTTCATCCCAAGTGGTTGTTTTGGTAATTTTATAAGTGGTTTTAACGTACACGTCTCTATACCAATCGTGTTTTGGATGTTTTTCTCTTTTCTTTTCAACTTTAGTTTCATAATAAGTGTCTGTTTTGGATTTTTTCTCAGTTTTGTATTTAGTGTCTTTTTCCACTTTGACGATCTTGTCATAGCTTACTTCTTTTGTCGTTTTTACAATAGTCGTGACGCCTTTATGGAAAGTCACTTTTTCAGTTGTATTGCTGTCTCCTTTATCATCATTACTGCCAGCAAATGTCATGGAGGTAAAACCGAATACCAAAATGAAAGTCAGTAAAAGCATTGCAAACTTTTTCATGTCATATTCTCCCTTATTTAAAATTTGATTTTCTGTTAGTCTCCTCATAAAGTGACGCAAGAGATTAAAATAAACATCAGCATTTTAAGGTATTTTTTGAGAGAAATTTGACCCCCTTTTTAAGTGGCTTGCAACAGTAATGGATTCGCTTGCACGATAATTATACTATAAAGGTCAAAAAATTCATATAATTTAGAGTAAGTAATTTTAATTTATTTACTTATATCAAGGAGGTACTTAATAGGCTAAATGTTATGCTTTTCAGGGATTTTTGGAAGGAGCTTAGATAAATAGAAGTGGCTTGAACAAGTCTAGAAGAAACCCTTTTCTTGCATTCATTAATGAATATTATAGAGTTTCCAGAATGCTTTCATAATTTTTAATGTAGAATGGACAGTAAGAGAAAAATTACCTCAATCCAGAAAGGAGCACATACATAATGAAGCAAAAATTCCCTTTTTCTAAAGACATAGATTTGGCATTTAAAAATGATCCGCCAGGACTGTGGATGTCGGCCGTTCCAAAAGGATGCATCCGCTTGAATTCTGGTTATCCTGAACCGGCACTAGTTCCATCAAAAGGAATAAAAGAGGCGGTTGGCCGGCTGCTTGATGAAGAGCAGGACTTGCCGCTCCATTATATCGGCAGCCCGAGAATCCCGGCGCTTAAGAAATTTATCCAGCAGCGGATGCTAAAACGTGAAGCCGAAATTTCAGAAGAAGAACTTTTGGTCACTTCCGGAGCTTGTCAGGCGATTGACTTAATCTCACGCATTCTGCTGGATGGCGAAGCAGTTGTGGCAATCGAGTCGCCGACCTATATGGAAGCGTTGGAAGTGTTCCGGAATTATACGGAACATTTCATGAGTGTGCCAACTGACGCAAACGGACTCGACACCGGCCGCTTTGAACAAATGCTGGCTGATAGAAAAGAGCAGGGACGAACTTTGCCGCGCGTACTTTATACAATCCCCACTTTCCAAAATCCTACGGGGACAACGATGACGCCAGAACGAAGAGAACATGTACTGAAGTTGGCGGAACAATATGATTTTCTTATTTTAGAAGATGATGCGTACGGTGAATTGGGATTCGAAGAAAAGCCGCGTTTGCTAAAAGCGATGGATGCAAATAACCGTGTGCTGTATGTGGGTTCATTGTCCAAAGTTGTGGCGCCAGGCATGCGCATCGGCTGGGTAGCAGGAGCAGAAAAATTGGTTACGGCAATGAAGTGGTTCAAAAAGGATTTGGATCATCCGTTTGCACAGGCTACTATGGCTTCCTATATAGAAGGAATTGATTTTGACGGCCACATTAAAGAGTTGACGGACGCCTATCGAAGAAAAAGCAGCACGATGATTGCAGCATTGAAAAAATTTCTGCCGCCAACGGTTTCCTGGTATGCACCGGAAGGAGGGTATTTTGTCTGGGTCAATGTTCCAGGAGCCGATACAGCCAAAATGCTGCCTCAAGCTTATGCGGCCGGTGTGGCTTATGTGCCGGGCAGATACTTTTTCTTGAACCAAGAGGAAGGCACCGAATTTCTCCGTCTGTCGTTCAGCTATGCGAATGAACAGCAAATAGTGAAAGGAATCGAGTTGCTGGGACAGGTTATTGCGGCGAACGTTGAGCAAAAGGTTGAGTAGAATGCAAAAGGAGCGGTCAGCTTAGGCTGCTCCTTTTGCATTACTCTTCATTCCACTATATATTCAGTTTCAGTGCGAAATGCCGGCCCTTGCTCCGGCGTCAGCCAAACTTCAAGTGTATAGGTGCCAGGCTCAAGATCAAGTGGGGGCACTTCGAGTGGATAACTCAATTCTTCGGCTTGTTTAATTGTTTCTTCACCCAGAGCCTGTGCATACATGCTGACAGAAGACTGCAGGAAAACCTGATCGCCCGATTCATCCAACAATGCAAAATCATAGCGCTGGCTGCTGGTAAAATCAAAAGTCAGGGGCTTTTCTGTTTGGTTTTTTACGGTATACAGATAGGTTTGATCATCCAACTGCTTAATTGCAGGTTCCGGTGCGCCAGCTGCAATCCCGCCGGAAGTGCCTTCGTTTGTTGTTGGTTTTTCAGGCGGATTTTCCGCCGAGTTTTCGTTAGCGCCGCACGCTGCCAGCAGCAACAGGGATGAAAGCAGCAGCATTAACAGCCATATTCGTTTTTGCATACTTGTTCCTCCTTAAGATTAGATGTTTGGCGTAATGTTTCATATATTGCTAAAAAAATAGGAATCCAATTTATTATAAGACCGTTATTGGGACAGAAAAGTTACACCATAAAAAGGCGTCTCCAGCAACCTTGCAAAAGGTCACCGGAGACGCCTTTATTGATCATCAGCTCACGTAATGGACGCTTCGTAAATCGTCTGAATCGAATCAGCGATCGCTTTGTTGAACTCGTCGTCACTTTGATCCGCGCTGACTCCTTCGGATAACCCGCGTGAGAAGCTGGCAATCAGCCCATTATTCGCTGCCAGTTTTTCATTGGCTTCCTGCCGTGTATAGCCGCCGGAAAGGGCCACTACCCGTACTACGCGTGGATGCTCAATCAATTCCTTATAGAAGTTATCAACCGTTGGAATCGTCAGTTTCAGCATCACCGGCTGATCTTCGCTTAAGCCGGCCAAATGATTCAGGATTTCTTCTCTTAACAAAGCTTCGATTTTTTCTTTCTCAGCACTATGGATATCGACTTCCGGCTCGATGATGGGAACCAGTCCAGCCGCGATGATTTGCTTGGCGACTTCAAACTGCTGGACCACGACGCGTCTGATGCCTTCGGCGTTCGGTTCTTTAATGACTGAACGCATCTTCGTACCGAAAACATTCCGTTCATTGGCTCTTGTTAATAGTTCATCTAAATTAGGGATTGGTTTCATCAATTGGACGCCGTCTTTTTCATCAGCCAATCCTTTATCGACTTTCAGGAAAGGGACCACGCCTTTTTCTTCCCATAGATAATCAGGTGTATACTTGCCTTCAACTTCGCGGTCCATTGTTTGCTCGAAAAGAATAGCTCCGAGAATCGAATCTGAATTGAATGCAGGGGCGGTCATGACGCGCGTCCGCATTTCGTGGATCAAATCGTACATTTCCTCTTCGTTGGAATAGGCATCTTCTGAAATGCCATACAGTTTCAACGCCTTTGGTGTACTGCCGCCGCTTTGGTCAAGCGCTGCAATAAACCCTTTACCGTTTTTCACCAGATCAAATTGCTCTTTGTTCATCTTCCCAGCTCCTTAACAAATTTTTTACACCTTTACTTATACCCTTTTATCAGCGTATAAATCATCAGCCCGTGCCAGGCTAGCTTTCCTATTCAAAGTATCTCATACTATTCTGAAAAGTAGTCAAATAATTGTCGAAATTTTTTATCAACAACCCGCTTCTTTGTGTTAGAGTAATGAAATAACTAAAATCAAAAGGGTGATACAGATGACAAGAAGCAACACCACAGAGCTGGATAGAACAGCAGAAGCGGCGAAAGTGACAGTGGAGGACATCATGGTGGCGAATCAGGCGTTAAAAGACGTCGTATTAAAAACGCCGCTTCAGCGGAATGAAATTCTGTCCGCCCGGTACGGCTGCAACGTCTTTTTAAAGCGGGAAGATCAACAGGTCGTCCGCTCTTTCAAATTGCGGGGCGCTTATAACTTCATCCGCTGCATGACGATGGAAGAACGCAGCAGAGGCGTTGTGTGTGCGAGTGCCGGCAATCATGCCCAGGGAGTAGCGTATTCCTGCAAGGCGCTCGGCATTGAAGGCAAAATTTTCATGCCTCTCACGACACCAAGCCAAAAAGTTTCCCAGGTCAAGCGCTTTGGCGGCGATCAAGTATCCGTCGTTTTAACCGGTGATTCTTTTGATGACGCATTTGCAGCAGCGATGGAAACCTGTACTGCTGAAGGCAAAACATTTGTGCACCCATTTAATAGCAACCATGTCATTGCAGGACAAGGCACGGTTGCAGTAGAAGTGTTGAATGAGATGCAGGAACCTGTGGATTATTTATTCTGCGGAATTGGCGGAGGGGGATTGGCATCCGGAGTCGGTTCTTATTTGAAAGGGATCAGTCCATCCACAAAACTGGTCGGCGTTGAACCGGCAGGAGCAGCCAGCATGAAGGCTTCACTCAAGAACGGGCAAGTGACCCGTTTGGACGAAATCGATACATTTGTCGACGGTGCAGCTGTGAAGCAAGTCGGAGATTTGACGATGACAATCTGCCAGGAAGTCCTTGATGACATTATCGTGGTGCCTGAAGGCAAAGTATGTACGACCATTTTGGAATTATACAACGAGAATGCTATTGTTGCAGAACCGGCGGGGGCGTTGTCAGTGGCCGCGCTAGATTTCTATAAAGACGAAATCAAAGGGAAAAATGTCGTCTGTGTCATCTCGGGTGGCAATAACGACATCGAGCGGATGCAGGAAATCAAAGAGAAATCCTTGATTTATGAAGGATTGAAGCATTATTTCATCGTCACGTTCCCTCAGCGGGCAGGGGCGCTTCGCAAATTTATGGAGCAAGTGCTTGGTGAAGAAGACGATATTACCCATTTTGAATACACAAAGCGGACAAACCGTGAACACGGGCCGGTACTCGTCGGCATCGAACTAAAGCGTCGCGAAGACTATGAGCCATTAGTGAAACGAATGGCGGAAAACGGCTTTCCTTATAAAGACATCAACAACGATTCATTATTGTTCAATTTATTGATTTAGTACCAGAACCCCTTTTGAATGGAAGGGGTTCTTTTCGGTATTCAATGCTTTTGTGATCATTTGTTGTTTTTTTCAACATTGCTCTTTTCTTTCGTCCCATTTCATCTGATAATGTAGAAGGATAAAATCCGTTCAAGGCGGATCTGAAGAATAGAAGGCCAAAAGGACGAAGCTAATTGTATAGATTAATAAAAACTTTACAAGTGCTGTTGACGGCACTTTTCACTTTTACTGTGTTTGCCGCCTATGGCATTTGGACATATGCGGCGGAAACCGAAAATATAAAAACCGATGCAGCAATAGTGCTTGGCACAAAAGTGGTAGGCAATCAGCCATCACCGATGCTGCGGGAACGCATCAATCATTCGGTATGGCTCTACGAAAATGGTTTCGTTGATAAGATCATTTTCACCGGCGGCAAAACGGACGGCGCAGACATGGCGGAATCGGAAGTATCGCGCAATTATGCGCTGAAACTGGACGTGCCAGCGGAAGACATCCTCATTGAAACCGAATCGATGATCACGGAAGAAAACTTTTTATATGCCAATGAAATTGCAGAAGAGCATGGGTTGGACAGCTTTCTTGTCGTCAGTGACCCCTTACATATGAAACGGGCATTATTGATGGCGCAAGTTGCGGGCATCGATGCGTATTCTTCGCCGACGCAAAGTTCGATTTTCCAGACGTTCAGCAGCCAATTGCCATTTTTTATCCGGGAAACGGTTTGTTATGTCGCTTATGTGCTGGCCTTAGCATTTCTCCATTAGATCATAAAAAGCAGAGCGCCCCTGTAAGCAAGGGCGCTCTGCTTTTTTCATCGTTATACGATTCTCCGTCCGCTTTTTCCTAAGGCATAATAAATGCCGTGCTGAAGTGATTGCAGGCATTCAAATTTTTTCAGGCTTGTCAGAGTCTGTGTAATCAGCAATGCCAGTTCAGGAGAGACGCCGACTAAAATCACTTCTGTTCCCAGAAGTTTAGCAGACGCTCCCAATTTATCGATCAGTTCGGCAGTATGCGCTGAGATGTTTTTATTCAAGCCGGTCAAGTCCAGCAGCAGGTAGCTGGCTTGATGCTTCGGCAGGTGGCTGAGTGTTTTATAAATTAAGTCTTCGGCCCGTTCTTCGTCATAGCTGCCAATCATCGGAACGACAATAATGCCTTCAAGGACAGGAATGATCGGAGACGAAAGTTCCCTTACAAGACTTTGCAGCGTTTTGGTATTCTCGTTGACTAACTGCTCCAATTGCCTGATTTGGTCTGCTTCTTGGCGTCTTGACAGTTCATGGATATTCCGTTGTACGGTCACATCAGAAGGAAAGTACTCAACGATGCTGTACGGGTTTTCATTGTTTTGATATTGAATGATTTTGTACCAGAAATTGATGCCGAAAATGCCGCTCAATACACCCGCATAATGAGAAGGAACGAAAATCCCTTCCGTTTTTGCATCATCCAGTTGATTTAATTTGTATTCCCAGTCGTTCTGGATGTGCATCGTGAAAGTATTGTTTTGTGCATCCATCTTGGTGATTTCAACTTTCCCCCATCCAGCTGGAGCGTAGGTATTAGAAATCCACTCCACAATATTAGAAGTATCGATATGCTTCATTTCCCCGAACCCTTCGCCTACAATTACGCCTTGGCGAAAGCCGGTAGTTTCCAGCACCAGCTTGGTTGCTTCAACGCCGGATATTTCCTTGATGGTATCGAAGAAGGTCTTCATTGCCGTAATCCAAAAAAATACGACGTCGCCGTCCTCAAACAGAACTTCTCCTGTTTCAAGATCCCATTTTAATTCTATTCCGCCGACCGTTATGTCTTTCTTCTCCATAAATACCGTTCCTCCGATTTAATACAAGATAGTTTAAGTATATAAGGTCGTTGGAGTCTTGTCTCTTTTAATGGCAAAGAGAAGGGCGAGTGCATTTACACAAGGAAAAATAACTGAATAAAAAGAAAATATACTGTTCATTTAATTGAATCCGGTATATAATATAAAGTATAAGAACGTTTGTTCTGATAAATGTTATTCATTGCAAAAAGAAACGTACACCAAGAGGAAAGATAACTTCGAAGTGGCTGATTTTATTTTGGAATTTCGTGCCGTTTTGTTGAAGAGGACTCATCAAAATAAGGCATGGAAAATATAAAAAAGGATCAAACGAAGGGAGAGTTTAAAGTGCCAGTGCATGCGTACATGGTGTTTAACGGGAATTGCGAAGAAGCGGTCGGGTATTATGCAGAGGTTTTTGGAGCAGCGAAGCCGGAAATTATGCGTTTTGGGGATATGCCTCCGGAGGAAGGCTTTGAAATGGCTGAAGACATGAAAAAGCTGGTCATGCACACCAATTTGAATATCATGGGCAGTGAAGTGATGTTTTCAGATGCCATGCCAAATTCGCCTGTAACTTTCGGACAAAATATCAATTTGACCGTTGTTTCGGACAATATGGATGAATTGAAATCTCAATTCAACCGTTTGGCCCAGGATGGCAAAGTGACGATGGATATGCAGGAAACTTTTTGGAGTCCTGCATACGGAGCGCTGGAAGACAAGTTCGGAGTTTCTTGGCAATTCAGTTGTGATGATGGTTCTTACGGACAACAGGAATAAGAGAATAAAACGGGGGGAATCGGGGGAAATGAAAAGCGCATGCTCAGTCGTGAGCATGTGCTTTTTTAATGCGTCTGTACAATTCAACAATGGAATGTTGCTTGCTTGAGTTTGCTTGGACAAAGGGAGCTGTAGACCATGTAGGTTTAACGTTTTGACTTGCCAGCAGTTAGGGTAATTAAAAAGAAAAAACTAAAACTGCGTACACATCGCGCTTTTTGATTTAGGAGTGGATTCTTTTTTATGCCGCATATCACTATCGATCAATCTGTTTCGCTTTATTATCATCTAAAAGGCCAGGGAATGCCGATTGTCTTTATCCATCCTTTTGTCATGGCCCATAATGTATTTAAACACCAAGAACCGCTCGCTGAACAATATCAGCTTATTTTTTACGATATCGCGGGGCATGGGCACAGCACAAGAGGAGACCAGCCCTTGACCATTAGCCTTCTGGCGGAACATTTAAAAAAACTGCTTGATGAAATAGGGATTGAAAAAGTCGTGCTTTGCGGTTATTCGCATGGTGGTTTGATTGCCCAGGAATTTGCGCTGAACTATCCGGAACGGACAATCGCTTTGATCATGTCCGGTGGTTTTTCAGAAATAAACAACTTCACCCCAAAATTCTTTATCAAGTCGGTGATGTATATGGCCAAGTTCCGGCAACTGCCGATGGCTGCAAAATTACAGGCTAAATTGAACCGGAAGCTTGTGGGCGATGAACAAGCCATCTACCATTTGGCCCGAAAATCGAATGCGAAAGCTGCCTATGAATTTTGCAGAACGGGCTTGGACTATGTCTCAACTTATTCCCTCCATCGCTTGAAAATGCCGATTCTGCTAATCTATGGAACGCTTGAAAAACCCATGCATCATTACCAGATTCCCTTTTTAGAGGCTGCTCCTCAAACGCAGGTCGCTTATATCGATAAAGGGACGCATCAGCTGCCGCCGCGGTCCTTCCTGGAATTTAATGCAGTGATAAACCAATACTTGCAGCCGATTGCTGAACACTACAGGCAGGAAGAAAATGGCTTGAAATCAAGGCAGCCGCTATGAAGAATTTTGTGCGTTTGATCGGACCAACGGCAATGATTTTTATCGGGCTGCAATGGCTGGAAAACGTCGCCATCACGTTTTTGCTGTTCTATAGCTGGCTGCTGTTTGTGCCGCTGGTTGACAAGGCATTTCCGAAAGAGCGGCTGAAGTTGGACAAACAGGGAATGGCATTAGGGATTGGCAGCGGTGTGCTTTTTTTCATTTTTATCTTTGGCGGGTTGAGCTGGCTTCATATCTATCTATTGGATATCGAATATCTTCGGGCGCTGCTGCTCGACTGGGGATTTTCAGGTCCAGGAGAAGTGGGGCTAATACTCGTATTGCTTTTAGCGAATCCGGTGCTTGAGGAATTATATTGGAGAGGTTATATGTATGACAGGTTGAGGGGGAAAGGGAAAGCCTTGTATGCCATCGGAATGTCTGCGGCTTTTTATACGCTGTATCATTTGCTGTCGATCATTCCGATTTTTGAAACAGGATTCAGTTTTGTGGCGGTGATTCCTGTTTTCATTGCTGGATTATTTTGGGGATATATCCGGGAAAAATCCGCCTCCATTTCAGCGACGATTATCAGCCACGCGCTGTCGGACTTTGGGATTGTTTGCGTCTATTGGTTTATTGTAAGGTAAATGAAAGCTTTTTTGGGAATCAGGTGATTTCCAGAAAGGCTTTTTCTATGGACTCGATCCGATAGGCAGGTTGTGAAACCATTCCAAAAATGAGATAGTCAGCATTGGTGCAACTGAACAATACAATTCTGTGCAGTGACTGACACAAGAATGGGGCTTGTAAACAGTATTTTTCGACTATTGGATGCGGTATCGTAGAAGAAGGGAGAGGATACAAGATGTTATTGGATGAGAGAAGCGCAGCTTTACTGATTCTTCTTCAACATTCACCTATATCTAAAATGAGTGACTTGGAAATTCAGACAGGACTTACAAGAAGGCAGATTCAATATGCTATCGGGAAAGCCAATGATTGGCTTGAATTTAACAGCTATTCCACTATTCAATTCAATCGGCAAAAAGGTTATTTTTTAACCCAGCCGATCAATGAAGAGGCCTTAAATGTCAAGATGACCAAGAATACATATACTTTTTCCGAAAAAGAAAGGGAAAATTTATTCTACCTGATGATTTTATTGGGGCGGGAAGAATTATCCGTCTATCATTTTCAATCCATAACCGGGCTGTCCCGCAATACAGTATTGACGGATCTGCGGCAGCTTAAGAAGAAAACACAGCAGCTCGACTTAACACTCGAGTATTCGAAGCAAAAAGGCTATGTGATTTCAGGAGATAGCCTGGCCAAGAGGTATGCGGTTGAATACTTGGTCAGTGAGGTATTTAGTAATCCGAATAACCGGGCGATTGTTGAGTGTCTTTGGAAAGATGATGAGCAGCAAATCAAAGCCATTAAAGTTCAGCTCGAACAAATAGAGCAGAAGCTGGGTGTAACATTCACCGATGAAAGGCTTAATGAGTTAAGTTATTTATTTCTTTGCACCGATTTGCTGATTCGAAGAGGCGAGGGCTTGCAGAATGATGATAGTTGGAACCAGCTGGTAGCTACGGATGAATATCGGATGGTTGAACAACTGGCTGAAACATCAGCTTTTCAAGCTCATTGGAGCCAGACGGAAAAACAGTATGCTACGTTGCATTTGTTAAGTATGAACCGGACAAAAGATCTGTCTCCTTTAAAAGAAGACGAAACCATTCAAGTGCTGCTGCAACAGATAGTGGAAGAATTTGAACGGCTGGCTTTTGTCCATTTGCAAGATAAGGAATTATTGTATGAACAGCTTTATATCCATTTCAAACCGGCCTACCACCGGTTGAAATATGGTCTTCCACAAGTCAATCCCATCACCGGCCGGGTACAAAAAGTTTATCCAGAATTGCATCATCTCGTCAGAAAAACTCTTCAAATGCTGGAGAGAAAACTGGGGAAGGCAGTGCCTGAAGATGAAGTGGCCTATTTTACCATTCATTTTGGCGGCTGGCTGCGAAGGCAAGGAACGGCACTTGATGACCGAAAGCGGGCGATCGTCGTATGCCCAAACGGGGTAGGGATCAGCAATATCCTTATCTATACCTTAAGGGAATTGTTCCCGGACATTTTGTTTTTGGATGTGCTGTCTGTCCGTTCAGCCGCGAATTATCAGCTGCCTTACGATCTGGTTTTTTCGACTGTTCACATGAGGACCGATGCCCTTCTTTTTGTCGTACCGCCCATATTGGAAGTGCAGGAAAAGCATTTGCTGCGTCAGCAAGTGATGCAGGAACTGTATGGCTATACAACTGGGAATATTGATGCCGGTTCTTTGTTAAAAATCATTGCCAAGTATGCGACTATTCACAATGCAACAGAACTTGAAACAGCATTGCAATCCAATTTGTACAGCCCTTCACGAAAGCAAACAAAATTTTCATTAAAGGAGGCTGAAAAACCAGTGTTAGGAGAATTACTCACTTTGCAGACGATTCAATTGCACCCCTCTGCGGCGTCTTGGCAGCAGGCCATTCAATCTGCAGCGCAGCCGCTTGTTGAATCAGGAACAGTTGAAGAGCGTTATGTGGAGGCAATGATTGACAGCATCGAAGCGAATGGCCCATATGTCGTCATCACTCCAGGCGTGGCCATTCCACACGCCAGGCCGGAACAAGGAGTCAACTCTTTGTCGATGAGCTTATTGAAATTGGAAGAGCCTGTGGAATTTGCAGCGGACAAGCCAGTGCAGTTGATTATCGTATTGGCCGCATCTGACAGTGACTCGCATTTGCGTGCACTGATCCAACTGACGCAGTTACTTAATGAACCGGCTAATATTAAGCGGATGCTTGAAATCGCAGATAAAACGGAGCTCATGGAATTCATTCATGAAAATTCAAAGGAGGAAACACAATGAAGAAGATTATGGTAGTATGCGGAAACGGTTTAGGAAGCAGCTTTATTATGGAATTGAATGTCAAGAAAGCCTTGAAAGAAATGGAACATACAGCAGAAGTGGACCATACGGATCTGACTTCAGCCAAATCGGAGCAGGCCGATATCTTTATTGGAGCAGGAGACATCATCGGCCAGCTTGACGACGGAAAACGGACGCTTGTATCACTGGAGAATATGATGAGTATTCCGGAGATTAAATCTAAACTAGAACCGCATTTCCAATAAAATTCATATCAAAGGGATGAGAATCAATGCTTGAGCTAATTATGACAGACATTTTAGGGACACCTTCCATTCTCGTCGGGCTGTTTGCGCTCATCGGGTTGCTGTTGCAGAAGAAGTCCAGCGCGGATGTAGTATCTGGAACACTGAAAACAGTAATGGGTTTTATCATCATTGGCGCAGGAGCGGCAGTATTAATCGGAGCGCTTGATATATTCGGCAAAATGTTCGATCATGCCTTTAATGTACAGGGCGTCATTCCGAATAACGAAGCCATCGTAGCGACAGCCCAAGGCAGCTACGGGACATCGACTGCTATGATCATGGTTTTTGGGATGATCTTCAATATTATTTTGGCTCGTATCACACCATTCAAGTATATTTTCCTGACAGGCCATCATACGCTGTTTATGGCTTGCTTATTGGCTGTTACCTTGTCAATCGGTGGATTATCCGGCATACCGCTTATTGCAGTCGGATCCGTTTTGCTGGGGGCGTGTATGGTTCTGTTTCCTGCCTTGCTGCAGCCATTCGTGCGCCAAATCACAGGAAGCGATGATTTTGCCATCGGCCATTTTGGATCTGTCGGCTACTTCATTTCTGCAACAGTCGGAAAATGGGTAGGCAATAAGGAAAAGACGACCGAGCAAATCAAAGTGCCGAAATCATTAGGGTTTTTACGGGATACATCGGTTGCGGTATCTTTGACGATGACAGTGTTCTTTGTAATCGTGGCATTATTTGCCGGACAGGAATATATTGAAACCAATCTTTCCGGCGGTTCCAATTTCATTGTATTTTCTTTCATTCAGGCCATTACATTTGCTGCAGGTGTATACATAATTCTTGCTGGAGTACGGATGCTAATCGCTGAAATCGTTCCAGCGTTCCAAGGAATTGCCGATAAACTAGTGCCGAATACCAAACCGGCATTAGATTGCCCGACAATTTTTCCATTTGCTCCAAACGCTGTAATCATCGGATTCCTATTCAGTTTCTTAGCCGGTCTTTTGGCGATGTTCGTTCTTCCTTCGCTTAGTCTGAGTGTGATTGTTCCGGGACTCGTTCCGCATTTCTTCACGGGTGCCGCTGCGGGTGTGTTCGGAAATATCACAGGCGGCCGACGAGGCGCTATGGCCGGCGCATTTGCCAATGGACTTTTGATCAGTTTTATACCAGCAATCCTGCTGGTGCTGATGGGAGACATCGGTTTCGAAGGAACAACATTCGGGGATTCTGATTTCGGTGTCATCGGGATAGTGATCCTCAGCTTCATGAAATTTTTGGGATTGTCTTAATTTCACAAAGCCACCATCTTTCTTTAAAGATGGTGGTTTTTATTTTGGGTGGCAGGTAGGTATTATTGGGTATAATAAAACAAACGGGATTGCTGAAAAGGAGTTTTAGAATGGGCTATGTCGAGGATTTGAGAGTAATGATCGGACACCGGCCGGTGATATTTACAGGAGCTGTGACAGTTATTGCGGATGATAAGGGACGGCTGCTGCTGCAGGAGCGGAAGTTTCCAAAAGGGACTTGGGGGTTGCCCGGAGGATTGATGGAATTGGGCGAATCAACAGAACAGGCAGCCCGGCGTGAAGTGCTGGAAGAAACGGGATTGACGGTCAGCGGACTGCACCTTATCAATGTCTACTCCGGTCCGGATCATTTTGTTGTGGCTGAAAACGGGGACGAATTTTATCTCGTTACCATAGCGTATTATTCAGAAGGCTATGAAGGGGAACTGGTAATTGAGGAATCGGAATCGGTGAGTTTTGAGTTCTTTTTTCCAGATCAATTGCCCGAGAAGATGATTGGCAGCCACCGGGTGATTGTGAAAGAATTTCTGGATAAGCATTATTCAGTTGAAGAGCATAAGAAATAAAAAACGGCACTAAAGAAAAAACTTTTAATGAAAGGTATTTCTTGTACATTCCTTTAGATTAAGTTTACGATTTAACCAAATCATACTTTTAGAAGGAGGAAGAATTTATGGTGACTGTTGAAAAAAGCATCTTGATTGAGCGTCCGATTGATGAAGTTTATCAATATGCAGCAGATCCGACCCGGTGGTATCAGTGGTATGCGGGTTTGTCTGAACCACGTAATTTAAAAGGGCAAGGCGAAACAGGAACTACCATGGATTTGGACTTCAACATTCTTGGAATGCAGCTGCCTGTTATTGTTGCCGTCACGGAAAACTCGCAGAACGGCAACGGATATACTTGGAAAGGCATGGTTAAAGGTTCAATTGATTCCCTTCAAAACTGGACTTATACGCCTGAAGGAAATGGGACGAGAGTCGACTATTTTGAAGAATACGAGGTACCGCATAGTTTATTGATGAAAATGGCTGATAAGCTGATTATTAAAAAGCTGATGAGTAATGCTATGGACCAATCATTGAAAAATTTGAAAGATGTTTGCGAATCATCAAAGACGACAGCTTTATAAAATGTCAGCTGCTCCTGCCAATAAATTTGAGGGGCAGCTGTTTCCTTTTCAGCGAATAAATTCCGGGGGTTAGGGGTATATGTTTAACAATTTAGGAAGTAGGCGAGGGGCGATTAGATGATCAAAGAGAATACAAAAGTCGGCATCACCTTCTTGCTGCTGGGTCTTGGCCTTGGAATTGCGGCTCTGTTCCTTGTCATATTTACGGAATTGGCTGAAGAAGTTATGGAAAATGAAATGAGAAGATTCGACGGGACGATTATCGGTTATTTTAAAGCGATTGATACTCCTTTTTTAGACAGTGCGATGATTTTTATCACTGAGATGGGATCAGTATGGTTCTTAACCACCTTATCTACACTGACAGTAGTGGTCCTGTGGGTTAAGTATAAAGATAAATGGGGCATTCTTTTTTTTCTGGTGGCAGTCGGAATCGGCGGTTTATTGACTAAGATGCTTAAAGGACTTTATGAAAGAGGCCGTCCATCGATCAATCCCGAAATTGATGCAGTTGGCTATAGTTTTCCGAGCGGCCATTCCATGGGTTCCCTTATCTTTTACGGATTTATCATGTATTTGGTAATACGCGGAAATGGAAATGCTCTCTTTAAGTGGGTGTCCATCTTTTTAATGGCTATTTTAGTGACCTTAATTGGCATGAGCCGGGTTTACCTGGGAGCACACTTTCCGAGTGATGTGCTGGCCGGTTTCATAGCGGGCGCCATTTGGCTTATTCTGTGTTTGATTGCGCTTGAATGGATTCAGTGGCAAAGCAAAAGCAGCGTACGGCCGGTATATGCAATCCGTGATATGCTTGTGTCAATACTCAGAGCAGTTAAAAAAAGGTTTCCCGCAAACAAATGATAAAAAGCGGGAAGGCTTAGGCCACTCGCTTTTTTGTTGTAAAGAGCCTTTTCTTCCACTACTCTTATTGTAGCAAAGGATTATAAAGGAGGAGTTGGATGAAAGATTTATCTAAGAAACGTTCTAAGGCAATGTTCATTGATTTTATCGCGGCAACGGCAGCGCTAGCAGTGTTGGAAACAGCGGTGCCAAAGAAAGTTAAAGCCAATCCTGTGTATACCCTAGTGGTGCCGACGCTTGTCGTTTGGGGACTCGAATATGTCCAATTAGCCAAATCCGGGCAGACGCTTGGATACAAAGCCCAAGGGCTGATACTGGAAAGCGAAGACGGCCTTCAGCTCAGCGGCGAACAAATCGCCAAGCGTTTTCTTTACCGGGATCTCAAAAGTCCAATTGATTTGTTCAAAAATCGTGAAGGCTTTGAAAGGCTGGAAGGTGCGAAACTACCGCATGATGTCTATGCCCAGACGATTGTCAGGGAACAACGATCAATTTGAATGATGAACGGCTCAGCCGCTGATTTTGAGAGTTTTCAAAATCAGCGGTATTTTCTTGCCAAAGAAAATTTTGAGGAAATAATCGGCAGTAAGCAATTAGATGTAATGAGACAGGGAATTTGAAATAACGAAAGAGAAAAGGGGGAATAAAGGGTCAAAGACGAACGATAAATGGTCTATTAGTTTCAAATGTTCGTTTATAGGTTGACGATATTCCATCTCGTTGCTATATTAACCAAGTACAATAAATACATATTGATTCTCGTATATGCTCGGTAATATGGTCCGGGCGTTTCTACCAAGTTCCCAAAAATGAACTGGACTACGGGTTAAAGTAGTTGGCATTCCTTCGGCTTGCCAATCCATTATACTTTGACTTTGTGGGTCCGGAATGTAGAGCATATGCTACCTGTTCCGGCCTTTTTCTATTGGTCCAAACACGAGAGTAATTGACAACTAGGAGGAAGACAGTGTGAAAAAAGTAAAAGCACATCAGATTTTAGCCATGATCATGGCCGTATTGCTGGTTCTTGCAGGATGCAATACAACTGCCGAGACAAAAGCGGAAGAAAAGCCGCAGCGGCCTATTCTAATCCAAGGACCAATGCCGATTGAAGCGGAAAAATTTGCGGAACGGCTGGAAAATGTGAAAGTTGAAGAATCCGGTTCAACTTTTGAATTTTACATCGGTACAGTGGAAGGCTATCCGGTAATTGTAACGAAGACAGGCAAAGGTTTCGCAAACACTGGTGCCGCTACGGCCCTAGCAATCGAAAAATACAATCCAGCTGCAATCATCAATCAAGGGACTTCAGGCGGACATGATCCGGCATTAAACGTCTTTGATATTGTCCTCGGCAAGCGTTCTGTAAATATAGGAGCTTTAAAAACGGGTGAGCTGGCAAAAGGCGAAGGCATTGAGCCGACGGAATGGAAGCCCATGGATTTGATGGCTTCGGAAGGCAGTGCCGGAGAAGATCCAGATGCTGAAAATATCCGTTACTACGAAGGTGATAAAGATTTATTGGCTGCGGCCAATGCGGTGAAAGATACGTATTCAAAAGGGAAAGTTGTAGAAGGTACAATCGGTTCTGCTGATTTTTGGAACAATGAAGTGGACCGCATCAACTGGATTCATGAGAAATATGGCACCTCTGTGGAAGAAATGGAAACCGCAGCTGCTGCCCAAATTTCTGCAGCATATGACGTTCCGTTTCTCGGTATCCGGGTTCTATCGAATAACAAGACAAACGACGGTGCCTACAATCCGGATACAGCTTCAGCTAATCAGGATTATGTTTATGAAGTTGTAAAAGAGTACATCTCGGTGCTCTCCACTAAGCAATAATCATATTAATGCATTGCGGGAAAATAAAAACAAAAGCCTTGCAAAGGATGCAGATCCTTTGCAAGGCTTTTTCAGTCAGTGGTTTTTTGGGAAAAAGAGAGCCCTTTTTCAGCCAGTGCCTCGCGAATGATAGCGACTGCTTTGGGGCCGACGCCATGCAGCTTCAACATCTCTTTTTCCGAAACAGTGGTGAATTGCTCCAAACGCGCAAAACCGGCTAACAAAAAGGCACGTGTTGCAGGTTTCCCTATTCCGTGCGGTAAGCTGTGTTCGATTTCTGTTTGATTGTCTGCCATTCTTTATCCCTCCATTTAAATTATTAACAAAAAGTAAAAGACTCCGTCCCTAGCTATGGCTTTCTATTTTCCATTCTTTATGAAGATTCAACTGTGCGGCTTGAATGCATACGCTGGCTCTTTCTGCTTAGCACATTGACAATCAGCACACCGGAAATCGCGATAACTCCGCCAATCAATGATAGGGAAGTTGGAAGTTCATGCAGCCATATCCAAGCTACAAGTATTGCGATTGCAGGCTCCAGGTAAATCATACTTGCAACGGAACTGGCGTTGCTCAAAGACAAAGCCATCGACCAGGTTACGTAAGCGATGGCAGCCGGAAAAATACCGACATACAATGTCGATAAATGAGCTTCTAGTGAAGCGTTTTGCAGCGTTGTGAAGATTCCGGGTGAAAAAATAAAGAACGGCAAAGTCCCAGCCCACGTAAAATAGGCAGTCAACTCAATAGCTGTATAGCGAGTCAACAGATTCTTTTGGAAAACGAAGAATACGGACGTCGCAAAAGCAGCGATCAAGACGAGCAGCGCGCCATTGTTAAGTGTCAACGAAGCTCCGGCAGCTCCAAAAGCGATCAGCACAATTCCGATAAATCCGATGCCGAGGCCAAGCCAGCCAAGCGGAGTCAAACGTTCTTTTAAAACAATAACTGCAATCAATGCAGTGAAAATAGGACCCGAACCGATCAGCATGCCAGCTGTACCTGCTGATATTGTTTCCATTCCGAATGTGACACAAAGGTGGTATACGCTGATGCCAATCCAGCCAAGTGTTAGAATACTGACAATATCGCCTTTACGCGGCAGCCGGAATTTTGTTCCTGGCCACAAGGCATAGACAAGAAATAACGCTGACGCAATTACAAAACGTACGAGCACTAATTGGCCAGCACCATATCCCTCTTGCAGGCTGACGCGAATGGCCGCAAAAGATGAACCCCATATTAAAACTGTGAATAAGGCCAAAGAAAAAGCTTTTGTATTCAAGAAAATTCCTCCATTGATTATTAAGTGGCTGCTTATTCAGCTTTCCCAACTGCATAAGAAAAACAGCCGACTATTTAAAAACAATAGCCTTTATTATAGTCTCAAACTACCCGAATGTCTTTCATTTCAAATGAAGTTTCCCGTGAAAATCACCTTCGCCAGTAATATATTCCAATAGTTCTATTTTTTTATCATGCCTTTTCCTCTATACTTTAAAGGGAATTGAGAGATATGCCAAAGGGGATGGGAATCGATGGCAAAAGAATTTACAGATACAGAGACCAAAAAATTCATCGATGAATTATTGGAAAAGACCAATCATCAAACGGCTGCGAACTGGGCATCGGATTGTGCCGAACGTGTGCTTTCCTATTACGAAAAGCAGCGTCCGCAAGACGAACGGTTAAAAAGAGCCCTTGAAGCTTCCAGGCGATGGGCCAGAGGTGAAATCCGGGTAGGCGATGCCCGAAAAGCAGCGTTTCCTGCGCATGCGGCAGCGCGAGAAGCAATCGGTGAAGCGGCAATAGCTGCTGCCCGAGCAGCGGGACAAGCGAGTTCCACTCCTCATATGATTGGCCATGCCATTCATGCTTCAACATATGCAGTCAAAGCTGTAGCTTTTGAAACGGATTTTGAAGAAGCGGCAATTGCGGAAGAAAGAAATTGGCAATATGAACACCTTAAGGAATTGGTAGGTCCTTAATAAAACTAAAAGAACGGCATCTTTCTAAGTCATTATTGAAAGATGCTGTTCTTTTTAATTTGCTATTTAAACTTTTAAAACATGTCACAGTTAATGTATTTGAAGCAGTTTGTCGCTCAGCGGGGCGGGTAAATTAAAGAAGCAAGGCATAATGTGCTCGTTTTTTAATTTTTGCCAGCTACTCTTTGCACTATAGGTTTATCTTAAAGAAGGAAACAAAGGAGGAAAACTATGGACACGAGTGAGTATCTGATAAAACAAGATGAGAAAGTGGAATTGTCAAACTACAATACCCATGAAAAAGATTGCCCATCAGAAGATGAGCTGCGTGAGCATTTGATTCCTAAAAGCGTCGAGAAATTGAAAGAATTGTATACGAAGCTGCGTGCAGAAGAGGAGAAAGGCATTGTCGTTGTTTTACAGGCGATGGATGCCGCAGGAAAAGATGAAGCCATCAGCTATATCTTTTCTAATTTATCAGCACAAGGCTTAAAAACGACTTCATTTAAAAAGCCTACGGAAGAGGAGCTGAAACATGATTATCTTTGGAGGTTCCATAAAGGTTTGCCTGAAAGAGGGCAGATCGGCATATTCAACCGCTCCTATTATGAAGAAGTAATCGCTCCAAGAGTTCACGATTTGCTGGAGGAGACACCGCTTCCGAATGAATTGATCCATGAGAACATTTGGAAATTCCGTTATCGCCAGATCAATGAATTTGAAAGATACTTAGTAGAAAATGGATTTCCAGTCGTGAAATTCTTTTTTAATATGTCGAAAGAAGAGCAGAAGGAAAGACTGCTTGAGCGGATGAAAAATCCGGAAAAAAACTGGGAATTCTCGTTTAATGATGTAAAAGAGCGGCAGCATTGGGAAGGATACCAGGACATCTTTGAAGATATCATCAACCAGACTTCCACGGATTATGCACCGTGGTATGTGCTGCCAGCTGACAACGAATGGTATTCGCGCTATATCATTTCGGAAGTGATGGTTGAAATGCTTGAAAAAATCAATCCTCAGTATCCGGCAATTTCTGGCGAGGAAAAGAAAAAGCTGGAAGAAGCTATAGCGGCGTTGGAAAATGAATAAGTACGAAAAATTCACCGCTTTAGCAGTTACATATACGGCTAAAGCGGTTTCTTTTTTTAGATAAAAGCCTTAAAATAATGAAAAAAGATTGAATAATCAGTTCATATTCCTTTGCAGGAATATTCCTCTGGAAGTATAATAGGATTATGAAAACACTATTGAATTCACTGGCAGAACCGAACCGTTGGAACATCGTCGAACTATTGAAACAAGGTCCGCTTACCGTTGGAGAAATTGCTGAGAAACTTGGACTCCGGCAGCCGCAGGTATCAAAGCATCTGCGCGTGCTCAGCGAGGCTGGCATCGTGATTGTCCATCCGATCGCAAACCGGCGTGTCTATCAATTGAATCCGCAGCCGTTTCAGGAATTGCAGGAATGGACGGATACGTACCGCCATCTTTGGGAAGATCGCTTCGATCGATTGGATGATTATTTAAAAGAAGTCCAAAAAAACGGAGAGGAGGAAGAAAAGCTGTAAATGCCGGGAACTAGAGCCAAAGAAATCAAACAAATCATAAGGAGGAGTTCCAATGTCAGTCAACAAAGGATCAAATGACGCCTTTACAAGAGTTGAAGGACTGGAAATGGTGATGGAACGGTTTTTCATGGCCCCACGAGAGCTTGTTTTTACGATGCATACTGAACCTGAACACATTAAAAATTGGTGGGGGCCGGTCGGCTGGACAACGACTACTTATCAAATGGATGTCCGGCCGGGAGGGATCTGGCATTATTGCATGCGGTCAGCAGACGGTGAAGAAGCATGGGGAAAAAGCGTCTATCAGGAAGTGGCAAAACCAGAGCGGCTCATCTATGAGGATATTTTTTCCGATGAAAAGGGAAATAATGCTGAAGGTTTTCCGACCATGAAAATCACGGTTGAATTTGTGGAAGAAGGCAATGGAACCCGGGTTGTCAGCCGTACTTTATTTGAAAAAGAGGAAGATTTGAAACAAGTAATGGATATGGGTGTAGTCGAAGGCATGACAGAAACCTTTGACCGTCTGGAACAGTATTTAAATCAGATGTAACAATAAAAGTAAGCAATGCAGTAAAACAGCCGATTTTGAAATGTTCATTTCAAAATCGGCTGTTTTGTCTATTTTAAAGGAAAATTAAATTAATAAGGATGGTTAAAATTATTGAAATAATAATCGAAATAAGAATGCTCCCCATACAAGACATACGCATATTGATCCCACCTTCTTTTATGTTAATGTCTCTTTTCCTGATTTACCTGTTTGTTAAACAATTTTGAGCTTCTAAAGACTGCTTTCTTCATTGCATTCTGTTTTTGAACGCTTTCCATTCCGGCACATTATGTTTGATTAGCGCTGCAGAAAGGGAAAAGATGAACATTCATCGCAAAACGAAACAAACGGAGGAATGTTCATGTCTATTTTTTCGAATGAGGCATTAAAACATAAACATGTTCTAATTACGGGTGCGACTGGAGGCATCGGCTACGAAACTGCAAAGGTGCTAGCTGGAATGGGAGCAAGGCTGACCATTACGGGCAGAAACGAAGAGAAGCTGAATGAGTTGAAACAGCAGCTGATTCCGGTTGTTGGAGAGGAAAATGTCTTCGTTAAAACTGCGGACCTTACAGTTGAAAAAGAACGAGAAGAACTTGTGTTAAGCGCTGATAAAGCACTTGGATTTATAAATGGACTTGTCAATTCTGCCGGCATTGGCGGTGGTGGGGTAGTAGAGGAACTGGATGAGGCTACGGTTGAACGAGTCATGAATGTGAATTTCAAATCCACGCTCTTTTTAACTCAGCTGGTGTATAGCAGAATGCTGGAGAAGAAAGAAGGCGATATAGTCAATTTGTCTTCGCTGTCAGGGCTAAGAGGGACGCATGGAAATACGGCTTATGCCGCCAGCAAATTTGCTGTGATTGGCTGGACGCAATCGATGGCTCTTGAGGCGATTGAACACAAGATCCGCGTCAATGCGGTATGCCCTGGATATGTAGACACGGAAATGGCGTGGAACAGCATCAGAAAGAAAGCGGAAAAGAAAGGTGTTTCTTTTGAGGAAGGGATGAACGAGGCAGCCGCCGCTATTCCATCGGGCCGTATATCAACAACAGAAGAAGTGGCGAACATGATCGCTTTCTTGCTGACGGACGCTGCCCGCAATATTGTAGGTGAAGCAATGAAAATTTCAGGTGGAAACTTTATGAGGTGACGAATTTCCAGGAATTTTGGCCAACAGATGATAGGGAAATAATATTTAGTAGACGGTGCAGCTTCTTGAATTTTGATATGGAAAAGAAGCTGCTCCTTTGCTGTCCGCTTTTCTTATTATTGGCAGTTCTGACTGTGCAGTGTTAAATGTAATCTCTCAGACTTAGGACTCTTTCCGAATAGTAAAAAGGGCTCTTAAATTTATTGGCAGCCACTTAATATTTCACAGAAAATTCTAAAATCAATTTGACAGAAAGTGCTATCTATTATATGTTTTAACCAAAAGCAGAAGTAATATTAAGCTGAATACGAATTTAATAAAGGCATCCTTTTTTGGGTCACAAGTACTTCAGAATTGGAGGTACCCATGGAACGTATAAGAGAACGGCTTTTTTCTATCTACAATAATCAGAATGTTGAAATTACTTATTCCTATATAATGAAAGCCATTCATCAGACCAAGCAGAAGCCTTTGAAAATGAGGAAACAGTATTGGGATGAAAAAGATGTTGTCTTAATCACGTATGGTGACCAATTTAAAGAACAGCAGCAGCCAGCCTTACAGACTTTAAAAAAGATATATGACCATTATTTTTCCACTGTATTTGAAATCGTCCATATTCTTCCGTTTTATCCCTACTCTTCAGATGATGGTTTTTCTGTTATTGACTATAAAGAAGTAAGTCCTGTGATGGGAAACTGGGAAGATATCCAGCAACTCTCTGCGTCGGCCCGCCTTATGGTCGATTTGGTGTGCAACCATGTGTCTGCAAAAAGCGAATGGTTTCAGGAGTATTTGAAAGGAAATCCTGTCTACCGGGACTATTTTATAGAAGTGGATCCAACAGTGGATTTAAGTGGAGTGACACGCCCAAGGACGCATCCGCTATTGACCAAATTCACTTTATCGACAGAGGAAGAAAAACATATCTGGACGACGTTTAGCGAAGATCAGATCGACTTGAATTTTTCCAACCCTGCCGTCCTGGCAGAAATAATCGATGCCCTTCTCTTTTATATAGAACAAGGGGCAGAATATATCCGGTTAGATGCTGTCGGTTTTATCTGGAAAGAAATTGGGACTTCATCAATTCATCATGAAAAGGCACATAACATCATAAAATTGTTCAGAGAAGTAGTAGACGAAGCGGCAAAAGGAACGCTGCTGATTACTGAAACAAATGTGCCTCATGAAGACAATATTTCCTATTTTGGAAATGGCCGTGACGAAGCCCATTTGGTTTATCAATTCCCTTTGCCGCCTTTGATTTTATACTCTATCCATTATGGGGATGCAAGTGCTTTGAGCAAGTGGGCGAAAAGCTTTCCGCATATGGGCAAAGAAACGGCTTTCTACAACTTTTTGGCTTCTCATGATGGAATCGGCTTAAATCCGATCCGCGGAATTATTCCCGAAAATAAAATCATTGAGATGGCAGAGGCATTGAAAAAAGAAGGAGCTTTAATTTCGTACAAGAAAAACGAAGACGGAAAAGATGTCCCCTATGAAATTAATGCTACTTATTTTGATGCATTGAATAGAAAAAGCGATGAAGAAGCGCTTCGCATTAAACGTTTTTTGGTTGCGCATTCAATTTTACTCGGATTGCCCGGCATTCCTGCCATTTATATTCAAAGTGTTTTAGGGGCAAGAAATGATTATGATGGAGTAAAAAAAACAGGTGCAGCCCGTTCCATCAATCGCGAGAAATACTGGCTGGGTGACATAGAGCAGGAACTTCTTCAAAGTGGAACCGTAACAAATCAAGTTTTTCAAGAAATGATTAAAATGATTGGAATAAGGAAAGCCGAACCACTTTTTCATCCGAATGCCGCAATGAAAATGCTGGATTACGGGGAATCAATTTTTGCTTTTTACCGAATCAATAAAAGCAAAGAACAAATTCTGCTTCTGCACAACCTGGCAAATCAATCAGTCGTTTTGCCGGTAGTTGGGCATTACTGCAATATACTCACGCAACAAAATATAAAATTTGAAGAAAGCGTTGAACTGGAGCCGTATCAATTTTTCTGGTTAAAACCAATCGATTAGGAGGAGAGAAAATGAATCGAAAATACTTACTGTTTTTTGCAATCTTACTGACTGGCTTTTTGGCTGCCTGCGGCGGTGAAGAAGCAGGTGATGCGGAAAGCGCTACCATCGAATTTATGCATTCATCAGTAGAGCAAGAGCGTTTGGCCGTCATTACTGACTTGATTGAACGGTTCCAGAAAGAAAACCCGGATATTATTATAGAGCAAGTACCGGTAGAAGAAGATGCTTATAATACGAAAATTGTCACGCTGGCCAGCGCCGGTCAATTGCCGGAAATTGTAGAAGTAGGGCAGGACTACGCAAAGGTAATGGATAAGGATCAGCTGATTGACCGGGAAGTCGTCCAATCTGTCATTGAAGAGGCGGGTGAAGATAATTTTTATGAAGGGGCATTAAAGTTGCTTGCCACTGAAGACGGTAAAAGCTATACCGGTTTGCCAGTCAGTGGATGGGTCCAAGGGATTTGGTATAACAAGCAGATGCTTGAATCCAAAGGATTTGAAGAACCGGAAAATTGGCAGGAAGTCATGGAAGTGGCAGAAGCCTTTACAGATGCAGCAAACAAGAAATATGGAATCGCCATACCGACTGTAGAAGGCGGATTCTCCGAGCAAGTATTCTCTCAGTTTGCCTTGTCAAACAATGCCAATGTGTTGAATGGAGACGGAGAATTAACGTTGAATACACCGGAAATGAAAGAAGCGCTGCAATATTACAAAGACTTGGCTCAATATACGATGCCGGGTTCGAACGACACAACTGAAGTGAACGATGCTTTTATGAACGAATCGGTTCCGATGGCGATTTACTCTACTTATATTCTGCCAGGAGTTTTTGAACAAGGAAAAGCGGAAAATATCGGATTTGCGATTCCGGAAAATGAAACGAAAGCCGTTTATGGATCCGCTTCGGCATTGACTGTTACATCCGGCTTGGAAGACGCACAAAAAGAAGCAGCACAAAAATTCCTTGCTTTCATGGCACAGCCGGAAAATATGACGGACTGGGTTTTAATGTCCCCGGGAGGAGCACAGCCGGTCAGCGATTTGGTTACTGAAAATGAAGACTATCAAGCGAATGAAGTGGTCAATGCATTTGGCGACCTTTCAACTGAAATTGCGTCTTCTTTCAATGATATTCAAATTTTTGGGCTGGTTGATGGAAAAAACTTTTTGAAGATGGGGGATATTACAAGTTCGGGTGAGATTCCGAAAATGGTGAATGGTGTTACTGTTGGCAATCAAAATGTCGACGACGCCATTGCAAATGCTGAAACTTCTTTAGAAGGCATTTTAAAATAAGAAAAGACAAGGGGATGCCTTTAGGTGATCCCCTCCTTATTGTGGCAAGAAAGCTTAGCGGAGTGATTCTGAAAGACTTGCTTAGGCCGATTTTGACGAAGCCGGAAATGGAGGGAAACTATGAAAAGAAAGGCTAAAAGAAAAACCGATACAAAACTTGCAGCCGTTCTGCTTTTTCCAAGCATCTTCTTGATTTTATTGCTGGTCGCTTATCCGATGCTCTCTAATATACAAATCAGTTTTTTTGAGCAATCCATTAATCCAAACCTGGATCCAACTTTCATCGGTTTTGAAAATTACAAACAAATTTTGACAGACGAGGTCTTTCTAAAATCACTGGGAATTACTTTTTTATATACCTTACTGACAGTAGTAGGCAGTACGGTAGTGGGACTGGCTGTCGCAATCTTCTTTAACCGGCCCTTTAAATTCCGGAAGATATCGCGTTCTTTGATCATTGCTTCTTATGTAGCTCCTTCGATTTCTCTCGTATTTGCCTGGAAATATATGTTCAACAATAATTATGGAATTGTGAATTATTTAACCGTGGATGTTCTCCATCTATTCGATCAGGCACCGCTTTGGTTTGACCGGCCAGCCAGCAGCTTTGTACTGGTTGTGATATTTGCCATTTGGAGGTATTTTCCATACGCATTCATTTCGTTTTTAGCTATTTTGCAAACCATTGACAACACCTTGTATGAAGCAGCGGAAATAGATGGAGCTTCAGCGTGGGAGAAATTTAAAGTTGTGACGCTGCCTGCTATTATGCCGGTTTTAGTCATTGTCGTCACTCTCCGGGCAATCTGGATGTTCTATATGTTTGAAGACGTCTACCTGTTGACCAATCAAGTTAATACGCTTGGGATCTATTTATATGAAACAGCTTTTGCATTTAATGATCTTGGGAAAGCTGCTTCTATTTCAGTTATTCTCTTTATCATTTTGTTCGCAGTCATATTATTAATGAGAAAGCGGGTGAATGCTGATGGCAATGGCTAGCAGCAAGAAAGAAAAAATGACAAGGAAAATCTTGTTTTACATCGGATTGGCTTTCGTTTTGCTGGTCTCCCTTTTCCCATTTTTCATTATGCTAATGGTGTCTTTGAAAAACTCCGCTGAAGCGATTGCACAAGTGCCTACGTTGCTTCCGAGACAATGGACAATCGAACATTATCTGGATATTTTTAATCCGGTTCTCTTTCCATATATCACTTATTTCAATAATAGTTTGATCGTTTCTCTGATTGTGGCAGCGATATCCGTGTTGTTTTCTATTTTTGGTGCTTACGCTTTGTCGAAACTAAAGTTTTTTGGACGCACTACCATTAATTCAAGTTTTTATGTCGTTTATATGTTTTCCGGCCTTTTGCTGGTCGTACCTCTTTTTAAAATCATTTCAAGCCTTGGGCTGTATAACACAAGAACCGCATTAGTCATTACGCTTATTGTTCAGACATTGCCAGCCGCCATATATATGTTGAAGAGTTATTTTGATACGATACCTGATGATTTGGAAGAAGCTGCGATGATTGACGGCTTAAACCGGGTGCAGATTATCTTTTACATTATTATCCCGTTATCCATTTCAGGAATCATATCTGTTTTTGTCTATTCATTTATGATTGCCTGGAATGACTTTTTATTCGCTTCCATTTTCCTGTCGAGCTCAGAGAATTTCACACTTCCGATCGGGTTAAATGCTTTGTTCAGTACGCCGGATTATGTTTGGGGCAGAATGATGGCAGCTTCCATTGTTACCGCTTTGCCTGTTGTCATCATGTATGGGATCACCGAGCGGTTTATTAAAGGAGGAGCAACTGAAGGCGGGGTTAAAGGTTAAAAAATAAAAGGAGAGTTACGTGCAGATGAAAAAGCTTGTAGCAATCAAACCAAGAGTCGCTGCATTGATTGATTATGAGGATCGGCCGGTTCTTCCTAATGAAGTGAAAATTGCAGTAGAGATTGCTTCCCCGAAGCATGGGACAGAAGTGGCTGATTTTAGAGGGCAGTCGCCTTTCATGGAAGAAGAGTTTTCAGAGGAATGGCGGATGTTTATGCCAAGAAAAGAAGGTTCCGCTAAAGGGATTGTGTTCGGTGAATTTCCATTAGGAAATATGATTGTCGGATGTATTATTGAAACAGGGCCGAATGTGACCAAATATGAAATTGGAGATTTGGTTTGTACATACGGTCCTATTATGGAAACCTTAATTGTCGATGGCATAAATAATCCGCGGTTGCGTAAAATGCCGGAAGGAGCCAAATGGCAGAACGCTATTTGTTATGACCCGGCCCAGTTTGCGCTTAGCGGAGTGCGCGATGCCCATGTTCGTGCCGGCGACTACGCCGTGGTTGTTGGGCTCGGGGCCATTGGCCAGATTGCGGTTCAATTGGCGAAGAGAGCAGGGGCTATTTTGGTTATCGCTGTTGATCCGCTTGCTCATCGCCGAAAAGTGGCTCTTCGCAATGGTGCTGATGCAGCTTTGGATCCCCAAATGGTGGATGCCGGCTTTGAAATTAAAAAGCTGACGAATAAACTGGGAGCAGATGCCATCATTGAAACGAGCGGCAATGCAGCAGCGCTACAAGGCGCACTCAAAGGCATTGGTTATGGCGGCATCATTTCCTATGTAGCTTTCGGCAAAACTTTTCCGGAAGGATTAAATTTTGGCCGGGAAGCCCATTTCAATAATGCGAAAATTGTGTTTTCAAGAGCAGCCAGTGAACCGAATCCAGATTATCCTAGATGGAACCGGAAACGCATTGAAGACACGTGCTGGGAATTGCTGATGTCCGGCCACCTTAATTGCGAAGACATCATCGACCCCATTATTCCTTTCCAGGATAGCGCAGAGGCGTATATTCGTTTTGTCGATCAGCATCCGGAATTGAGCATTAAAATGGCGATTGATTTGAAACAAGAGTCTTTCCATAACTTTAAGGTAGTGCCCGAAGCATAAAGTCGTTGACAGGAGGAAACTTTAATGAAAATCGGCACACAAAACCAGCCGTTCTTTCCTGAAGCGATCAATGAAAAATTTCGCTATATTAAACAGATGGGGTTTGACGGCTACGAAATTGACGGCAAATTACTGGTGGGAAATATGGAAAGCGTTAAAAAAGAACAAGAAGAAACAGGTCTCTCCGTTACAACTGCTTGCGGGGGATATGATGGCTGGATCGGTGATTTCAATGAGGAAAAAAGACTTAATGGCTTAAAGGAAATAACAGGGATTTTAAAGGCGCTGCAGCAGATAGGAGGGAAAGGCATTGTCGTCCCTGCTGCGTGGGGGATGTTCACCTACCGGTTGCCGCCCATGATTTCTCCGCGCAGCAAAGAGAAAGACCGGGAAATTGTAACGAAATCCTTGGTTTACTTGAACCATGCAGCTAAAGAAACTGGGACCCTGATATTTTTAGAGCCGCTGAACCGCTATCAGGACCATATGATTAATACAATTGCCGAAGCGAGAAGCTATATTGAAGAAAATAGCTTTGAATATGTGAAAATTATTGCGGACTTCTATCATATGAATATAGAAGAAGATAATACGGCTGTTTCGCTGCATGATCACCGCGATGTGATCGGGCATATTCATTTGGCAGACAATCAGCGGTTCCAGCCTGGAAGTGGATCCATTGATTTTAAACGTCTATTTTCAGTATTGAAAAAGGATGGCTATCAAGGGGATTTAACGCTTGAATGCAGAGTCCGGGGCGAAAATCCCGAGCAAGCCTATTTCAATTCACTCCACTACCTGAGAGAATCGATTAGGTGATGTAAGCAAATATTCCAAGTGCATCCATGCATCGATATATACGGCAGAAAAGCAGGCAGCAAAAAAATGGCTTTGGCGCAGATTGTGCCAAAGCCATTTTTTTGTTTTAAGCCCACCACATTTGGGCAACAGACTCTTTGACCAAAACCGGCTTCAAGTTCTCAACGGCTTTTGTAAATCCTTCTTCAATGGACATTAAGCCATCTTCATGTTCGATGCTGACCACATAGTCATAATTATAAAGCCGCAGTGCGCTGATGATGTCTGCCCAGGTTTTTTGGTTGTGCCCAAAGCCGACGGTTCTGAAATACCATGCCCGGTCACGCATCTGCGAATATTCCGTCATATCCGTCAAGCCGTTTCGATTCACATTTTGCTGATCGAATATGGTGTCTTTCGCATGAAAATGATGAATGGCATTTTCACGGCCGAGAATCTTGATGGCTTCGACCGGGTCAATGCCTTGCCACCACATATGGCTTGGGTCTAAATTGGCTCCAATTGCAGAACCGCAGGCTTCACGCAGCCGCAGCAAAGTGGCGGGGGTATGTACCGAAAATCCGCCGTGGAGTTCCAAACCAATTTTTACATTGAGCGATTCTGCCAGATCGTTTTTCTCTTTCCAGTAAGGAATCAGTTTTTCTTCCCATTGCCATTTTAATATTTCCTGAAAATCGTGTGGCCAGGCAGCAACAGGCCAATTCGGATAAAGAGCATTCTCATGATCGCCTGGACAACCTGAAAAAGTATTTACTACCGGAACCTCCAGCTTGGAAGCTAACTGCAAGGTCTTTACCAGCAATTCATCAGCCGGTTCAGCAATTTGTTTTTGAGGATGAAGCGGATTCGAGTGGCAGCTCAACGCACTGATGATTAAGCCATAGTCGCTGATCTGCTGCTTAAAGCGCTGCAATTTTTGCTCATCCTCCAGCAATTCATCCACTTTGCAATGGGCGTCTCCAGGATAGCCGCCGGTGCCAAGTTCAATAGCCTCAATTCCTTTGGCTGACACATAACTCAGCATATCTTCAAAATTTCTGTCGGAGAATAAAACAGTAAAGACCCCTAGTTTCAATTAAAAAACCTCCTTTTATAAAAATCAGAAAATACAGAAATGTAATCCATTACATAATTAACATATATAAATTCATGGAGTAAATCAACAAGAATGTTTAACTAAAAAATATATTGACAGATAATTCTGAACAATTTACTATAGAAATGTAATCGATTTCATTTATTATGTATGGGAATTGTGGAAAGTAGGAAAAACAATATGGCAAATATCCAGCAGGTAGCAAAACAAGCAGGAGTGTCGGTAGCAACCGTTTCAAGAGTCTTAAATGGCCAAAATTCGGTTTCGACGAAAACGAAAACCAAAGTAGAAGAGGCCATAAAGACATTGAATTATGAGCCAAGCATATTGGGGAGAAATCTCCGGAATTCTGAAAGCCGGATCTTGCTGGTTTTAATCCCAAATCTATCGAACCCTTTTTACTTGGAAATTATTAAAGGCATTGAAAACATGGCGCTTAGCCAAGGTTATAACATTTTACTGTGTGAAACGGATTCAAATCCGGAAAAAGAAAATATTTACTTTGATCTCGTTCGTAAGAAAATGGCAGATGGCATTATTTCGATGGATCCTGCTGTCAATGTCGAGACATTAAAACAATTGGCAGAAACTTATCCAATCATTCAATGCAGCGAATATGGAGGTGGTATTGGAATTCCTTATGTAACCATCAATAGCGAAGAAGCTTCTTATCGGGCAGTAAAGCATTTGATTCAGATAGGTCATCAGAAAATCGCTCTCATAAATTCAGATGAAAAGTTCCTGTACGCAAGAGAGCGGAAAATGGGATACCAGCGGGCTTTGCAGGAAAACACCATTTCCTTGAACAAAGATTATATGATTTATACCTCAGAACTAAGCTTTGAACATGGACAGCAAGCCATGAGGAAGATATTAGCGCTGGCGGATCGGCCGACTGCTGTTTTTGCGGTATCCGATATGCTTGCAATCGGAGCGTTAAAAGAGATAAATGCTTCAAGTTTGCATGTGCCGAATGATATTGCGGTAGTCGGCTTTGACAAGATTGATTTTTCAAATATGACAAATCCAACATTGACAACTGTCGCTCAGCCAATGTATAAAATGGGCACAATTGCAGCAGATATGTTGATCGGCAAGATTAAAGGAGAAAAAGTGGACAATATTATATTGGAGCATGAATTGGTCATACGTGGATCGACATCGGGATAAAGCAGCTAAGGCCGGCGCTCTGTTATTAATGGACCTTGATGATAGAGCGCTGGCCTTAGTTTTGGGTGTAAACGCTTACATTCGAAGGAAAGCTGTTTTAAAAAAACAAAGGGGTGAATTGAATGAAGAAATTGTTGATTTTATCGCTGGCTGCAGTCTTCGGCTTAGCAGGCTGCGGAGGAAATGAAGAAGCAGGTTCAGGAGGAAGCGGAGCAGAAGACGAAACGCTGATGATAGGCATATCCTTGCCTTCTGCAACGCACGGATGGATGGGAGCGTTGATTGACAGTGCGGAGAAACAAGCCCAGGCATTAAAAGAAAGTGAAGGCATAGATTATGTAATGACCAACGCGGCAGATCCGAACAAGCAGGCAAACGATGTGGATGATTTAATCGCTCAAGACGTTGATGTGATTGTCATGCTGCCGATTGAATCGGCAGCTTTAACGCCAGTCGGACAAAAAGTAAAAGATGCAGGCATCCCGCTGGTCATTGTTGACCGGGAACTTGAAAATGACGCGGCGACAGTAGTAGTAAAAGGCGACAATGAAGGAATCGGCGTCAATGCAGGCAAGTATTTCATAGAACAATTGAATGGCCAAGGAAAAATCGTCGAAATTACTGGACCTCCAAGTTCAGTCACTGAGCAGCGTGGATCTGGTTTCCAAGAAGCAGTGGCAAGCCAGGAAGGAATGGAAATCATCGCTTCACAAAGCGGCGACTTCTCGACTGAAAAATCATTGGAAGTGATGCAGAATATTTTACAGGCTAATCCACAGATTGACGCAGTTTTCACACAAGATGACGGAATGGCATTAGGTGTATTACAGGCGATCAAAGAAGCAGGGCGCACTGATATCAAGTTTGTAACAGGTGCAGGCGGTGCAAAAGAAGTATTTGAAGATATGAAAAATGATGGTTTGATGAAAGCGACATTCCTGTATTCCCCGAAAATGGTTGAAGATGCTGTGAAAATTGCTGCAGATATAGCTCAAGGCGAGGAACCAGCTGAAAAAATGGTTGTTAAAGAAGCAACACAAGTAACAAAAGAAAACGTCGATGAATATTACGATCCGGAATCTAAATTCTAAAGGAATCTATGGAAATACAATGCTGGCCGTTGTATTTCCTCTTTTCCTATATAAGGAGTCTAAGCCATGGCTACACACCCTTTTCTGCTTATGAAGAATATCGAAAAGTCGTTTAATGGGGTACCTGTCTTAAAAGGTGTAACACTGCAAGTCGAAAAAGGGGAAATACATGCATTGCTGGGAGAGAACGGCGCCGGTAAGTCGACTTTGATGAACATTTTAGGCGGGGTCCATCAACCAGATAATGGTTCACTTTTCATAGACGGACAAGAAGTTAATATGCTGAATCCACGGGTTTCTCAAGAGCAGGGCATCAGTTTTATACACCAGGAACTGAATATGGTTTCTGATCTTCGGGTTTATGAAAACATGTTTTTAGGATCTGAACTTCGAAATAAAGTCGGATTTCTAAAAGTGGAAGAAATGTGCGAGAAAACGCATGACATAATGACAAAGCTTGGCGTAGATGTCGATCCAAAGGAATATGTCCGGAATCTGGCTACTTCATACAAACAATTGATAGAGATATCGAAGGCATTGCTGCATAATTCCAGATTGATCATTATGGATGAACCTACGACATCATTAGCTGAACATGAAGTGAACCGCCTGTTTGAGTTAATGAAGAATCTAAAACAATCAGGGGTTTCGATTATCTATATTTCCCATAAGCTAAAAGAAATCAAAGAAGTGTGTGACCGTTTTACAGTCTTACGGGATGGTGAGCGGGTTAAAAGCGGCAGCGTTGAAGAAGAAGATATTGAAACGATTACGAAACTAATGGTCGGCAAATCAATTTCACAAGACCGTTTTATACATGAGCATCAATTTGGTCCCGTATCTTTGGAAGTGGTCAATTTAACAAGTCCTGGATTGTTCAGGAACATCAATTTTACCGTTAAGCAAGGAGAAGTTCTTGGCTTTACAGGCCTTAGCGGTGATGGCAGAACAGAACTTTTTGAAAGCTTGTTTGGCTACCGGAAAAAATACACGGGTGAGGTGCGAGTCCATGGCCGTATTGTAAAAATAGATCATCCAAGAAAAGCGGTCAAAGCCGGGATAGGGCTTGTGCCGAAAGACCGCAAAGAAAACGCCATTATCAAAGATTTGAGCGTCATTCACAATATGAGTTTGTCTTCAATGGGGAATTTTGAGAAAAGCGGATTCATACGGGAGCAGACGGAAAAAGCGAAGTTTCAGAAGTACAAGGAAATGCTGAATATCAAAGTTCATAACCCCCGGATTACCATCGACAAATTAAGTGGAGGAAACCAGCAAAAGGTCATTATCGCCAAATGGCTTGAAGTTGGTGCAGACATTTTGATTTTTGATAATCCGACACAAGGAATTGACGTCGGAGCAAAGCAGGAAATTTATCATGAAATCACCGCATTAGCCAAAATGGGGAAAACGGTCATTATCTTATCGTCTGAAGCGCCGGAAGTACTGAGGATTTGCCATAATATCAACGTGATGTACCAAGGTGAAATAACAGCAAGATTTACTGGTGAAGAAGCAACAGAAGAAGAAATCATGAATTATGCCACTGGCTCGAAAAGGGAGGCTGCAAAAATTGGCTAATATCAATGTGAAAGAATACAAGCCTCAAAAGTCAACTGCGAAAAGCCGGCTTTCCTGGCTTTGGTCGGAATATAGTGTCATCATCGCCTTTGTTGTCATTTTCATCGCCTCATCTATTATGAACCCCAGATTTCTGGACATGAACAACCAGTTGAATATTTTGATGCAAGTTTCGATTATCGGGATTATAGCGATGGGGATGACCGTTGTTATGTTGTCCGGCGGCATTGACTTGTCAGTCGGCTCTGTCCTGGCTTTAGCTGGAGTCATATCTGTTCTGGCGTTGAATGCTTCGGGCAGCGTTTTAGTGGGCGTCTTCACTGCATTGCTGGTCGGCTCATTTGCGGGATTTCTGAATGGCTTGATGGTGGCAAAAGGCAGGATTGCCTCATTCATTGCGACGCTTGGAATGATGGCAGGTGCACGTTCCATTGCGCTCTATATTGCGGACGGGGGCAGCGTATCGGGGGAAGTTACGGGATTTACCGCCATTGCCAATAGTGACTTATGGATATTTGATGTTCCTGTCATCATTTTCATTGTGATGACGGCAATTGTCTATCTCTTGATGCATAAAACCCGTTTCGGCCGTTATGTCTATGCGCTTGGCAGCAATGAAAAAGCGGCTTTGCTGTCAGCGATCCGTGTAGACCGCATTAAAATTGGTGTATATACCTTAATTGGAACATTGGTTGGCGTGGCGGCTGTGATTGAGACATCCCGTTTGAATTCGATTTCTTCTTCCAGCTCTGGTGCGCAATACGAATTGGATGCCATCGCAGCTGTCATTATCGGCGGGACCCGGATGACAGGCGGCCGCGGCAAAATAATCGGCACGCTTTTTGGCGTTCTAATTTTGGGCATTTTGAATAATATGATGAATCTTATGAACGTTTCACCGCATTTGCAAGGCTTTGTAAAAGGGTTGATCATCATTATTGCGGTAGTATTCCAAAAAAGAGAGTAGGGGGCCAAAAAATGGGATATCGAGTAGGCATCATCGGGTGCGGTTCCATTACCAAACTGCGCCATGCACCAGAATATACCGCGAATCCGTACGTAGATGAAATTGTTTTCTATGACCGCAATCTGGACCGTTCGGAAGCTTTAGCGGCGTTATTCGGTGGGAAAGTTGCAAAAACAGTTGAAGAATTACTGGAGGATCCGACTATCGAGATTATCAGTGATTGTTCATCAAATGAACACCATCACATTTTTTCGTCCAAAGCATTACTGAGCGGCAAGCATGTGCTATGCGAAAAGCCCATATCGCTGACAATCGAACATGCCAAAGAAATCCTCAACGCCGAAAAAGCATCAGGAAAGAAATTGATGATCGACCACAACCAGCGTTTTACGCGTGCCCATCAAAAAGCTCAGGAAATCGTTGCAAGTGGAGAACTGGGGAAAGTGCTGACTTTTCGGACGACGTTCGGGCATTCGGGTCCTGAACAATGGGGGTATAACAAAACCAATTCTACCTGGTTTTTTAAAAAAGAACGCTCCGGCCTGGGGGTGGCAGGGGATTTGGGAATCCATAAAGTGGATGTGCTGCAATACCTGCTGGATGACGAAATTGAACAAGTCAGCGCATTTCAAGGAGCACTGGATAAAGTCAATGAACACGGTGAACCGATTGAAGTATGCGATAACGTTGTCTGCAGTTTGAAAACGAAAAAAGGGCGATTAGGAACAGCTTCTTTTTCCTGGACCCATTACGGGCAAGAAGACAATAGCACTGTCCTGTATTGTGAAAAAGGTATTTTGAAAATATACAATAGCGATCAATACCAGTTGGAAGTGCTGACAAAAGACGGCGAGAAAGTCAATTATGAATTAGAGAGCATCCAGACCAATGACAATCAGACAAACACGGGTATGATTGACGCCTTTATTGAAAGCATCCGCTTGGATCAACCACCGATGGTTACAGGCCGGGAAGCCTTATCGTCATTAGCCGTAATCTTAGCCATTTTAGAAGCAGCTGAGACCCAGCGCGTGGTAACAGTTGAAACCGAGTCTCTCCAATATTTTTAAGGAGAGGCTTTTTTCGTTTTTTGTGATTCTTTCAATTAATGAAAAATAGAATTTATATATGCTGAACTAAAGAATCGTCCTTTACTATAACGCTTCGGCCGTTTTGCGGCGAGCTTGCAGAATATCCACAGCTGAAAACTATGGGGTCAATTTATATAGAAGATATGATTTGAATAAAAAGGAGGAAAATCTGGTGAAGTTCCGGGAGGCATCTGCACACGAGTATATAAAAATTTATGAACAAGGTTACCGGGAATGGGCAAAAGGCCGCTCGTTTGAGCAATACATAAAAGATAATAAAAAAGAGGAGGAGTATGGAAAGCGTTTTATAGTAGTGGACGGCAATGAAGAAATTATTGCTTCGCTTATTTTGTTGCAGTTCACACCTTATTTATTTGGCATCGGCTCCATTGTAGTGAACCCAGCTTTTCGCAGCCGTGGATTTGGAGAAAGAATCATAGAAGAGTGTCTGAAACAGCAACCTCATGCTGCTTTCATGCTGTACAGCGAAATTGGCATTGCTTATTACGCACGCTTCGGTTTCTGTGCCTTGCCTGCAGAGTATCAGCATACCAGTCAAGGAGTCTGTATGATACGGGCAAGTAAGGAATTATACGGCCGAGTAATAAATGAGCCGATTCCTGCTTATTTTTAAAGCTGCGTAGGCATAAAAGAAGAACCGGGAAAGAGAGCTTCCGGTTCTTCTTTTGCCTTATGCACTTTCGTTTTTCTTCCTTTTGAAAGGCCCGTAAAATGAAGAGAAATCTTACTGATTGTGGTTACTCTTAAGCCGCCCGGTTCCGTACAATATCCAAGGAGAAGAGAGTTCAAAGTCATGGTTTTGAGGAAGAGCAGAAGCTTGAACTTTCGTAAAATCCATCCAAATTAAAGTATCTTCTCCAACTTCCTGGCACAGCCTCCGATAAGCGGCATCAATGGTTTCCCACAAGCCCGGTTGTTCCGCCAAATCATTCCACGGATAAATGGTATGCAAATAATGATGTTTTTTAATATCTTTTTTGACAATCAGGAATCGTGTCGCCTTTTTATTTTCAAAAAAGGACCATTTTTTCAGCTCATCTTCTGTAAACAATTCTTTAGAAGCTGGGAAAGAATAATAGCATTCATATGGAAAAATAGCGCCAGTCTTTACATATAATTTATCGACCCATATTTTCTTTCGCTCAAGGTCTGTAATTTCATGCCAAACCGGAGCACCTTTTGCAAGCTTTGACACATCTTTTGTGGTCGCTCCGTGAATGGGAGCATAAGGCGTGAGTTCGAGCTTTTCTAAAACACGCCGCGCAGGAAGATTTTTTTCTTGTGTATTCGCTCCGACCCATTGGACTTCCGGAAGTTTGAATGCTTCATCCATGACACGGCCAGTCAGCACGGTAGCCAAATCTTTGCCTCTATAACGGATATCACTGCGAATTCTGCCGAGCATCACATAATGTTTGGCAAATAGTGAGTAGCCGCATATACTCGCCAGTTGATTGTCTAAAAATAAACCGAACAGGCGATTATTGTCGGAAGTGACAAGCCACTCAAAGATCCGTTTAACATAATCATCTTCTATACCTGTTTCCATTTCTTCTAAATAAGGCAAATCTTCAAGATTTAATACACGGATGGTTTGTTCCATTGCCGGCACTCCTTGCTACTGTCGAATTATATGCTTTTCTTGACCATTATAACTGCGGACAAGGGAAGATTGCATTCAATTTGCTGCAACAGAAGCCGGAATGAAAAACCAGTAGTGGAATCAGCGATTCGACCACTGGTTTTATTCAACGGACTTTAAATTTCTTATTTTATACTGCACGAATTTGGTGACCATTCCGTATGTGTAGATCCGCTGCTCACCCAATGGATCTGATTCAGGATTTTATAACTTCCAGTTGGAAGGCTTTTGAATGAAGTGAAGTTCAACTTTCCGTCATTCGAAGTATTGCGCCAGCCCGGTTTAGTATCTGGGTTAAATCCATATAGTGTGACGTAGGCATAGCCTGGCCAATCTGCAAGCGATTTATACTGTTCATATTTTGATCCATTGTATCGGTAAAGGACCGGTTTCCAAAAAACCGTATCCATTTCGCGTCCTTTCCAAGCGGTTACAAAGCGGGGAGGTGCCGCCTTAACCATTTTTCCGGCACACGACATCGAACCGACCGCATGCGAAGGCCAATTGCCCTCTCCATTATGGGCTTCGGCAGGTTCTGGGGTGAAACCGATTGCTAAAAATATAGAAGCAGATGCTAGCAGTTTTGTGGCAATAGACAGTTTTTTCTTGGCCATTGGAATTCCTCCTCTAATTAGGTGCAGACAGCACTGGAATAATACAATATGATTCTATCGGTTGAACCGCATATGTGAGTTGAGAACTGAAAATGTTGTAAATAAAACATTATTGGAAAATTCAGATATTGCTTATGATATCATATTTTTATCAAGAAACCTAGGGGAACAAGAGAAATGTAATGGAAAAATTAAATGTCTGCGATTCAGAATGAGAACCATTAAAAAATATTTCTTGATACTTAGATGGAGATGTTAAATAATATGACTAATTATGATTGCAATAACGGGAGGTGAAGGAATGAGTTTTAATAAGACCAGAGGAATATTATATAAAATCGATCGGCTGACAGGTGATTTTAAAGCAGTACGAAATGGAACAATTGGAAGCCGAATCGGCAAAAGGATGATTAGGAAAATGATTAACCGGCTATTGTGGAGGTTATTTAAAATATAAAACATTTTGCGAAAACCACTATCCAACAAACTCGTGTTGGATAGTGGTTTTTTGTATAAGCCTTATTATTTTCTCTTTAAAACACCAAGGTAATTTGCCCAAGGACCGACGTCTTCCCGATATCTTTCAGCCATAACCCGCACAATTTGTGAAATATGCGTCATGTCGTGAACTACCCATGTAGAAAGCAGCTCGCGTAATTTGACAGGACCAAATTCGGGGTGTATACCGGTCAACTCGAAAGGCGTCTCGGAATCGATGATCTCCTTCAACTTCTCAATATTTTGCATCCGGATTGTCTTAAATTCGTGGAGTTTTTCTTCGATTGAATTGCTGGACTGGTTTTTCAAATGTGCAAAGCGGTCAAATGGAGGAAACAGCTCATTTTCTCCTTTTTGAAGAATTGTTTCTGCACGGAGAAGCCAATTGGTTTTCTCTGCTTCAATCAAATGGCCAACTACTTCTTCCGCATTCCAGGTTCCTGCACCTTCATTGGCAAGGAGCCATTCGTTCGATAAACCAGATAAAAAACATATCAGCGTGTCTGGCGTACGTTCCAAAATTTCTATTGCTTCCTGAAGTTTAAATTCCATGTATTTGCTCCTTTCCTAATGATGAATAGAAGTTAATAATTTATTATCATTGTAACGTATTCTGAATAATTAGAAAATAGGTGGTTTTTAGAGCTGTAAAGGCGTATAATGGTTACGAAATTAATCAAGGAATTATGTTTTGCTTTAAGAAACTAACTGAAAGGAAGGAGCAGAAAAAGGAAAAGAGTAATAGCGCATATTTTTCACCCAAACCCGGTCACTCGAAAAGTTAGCGAAGTCAATCTTTTGATGACTTAACTGGAGAAGAGGAAGAATAAAATGCTGTACAATGTTGTATTGTTTCTCCATATATTGGGCGCTGTTACCATCTTTATGGCAATTAGCATACTTGCCTTATCAATGATTTCCATGTTGCATGCGAAAGGAACAGAGGACGTTAAACTTTGGTCGGGGGTGGCTGTAAAAACGGATGCTTTGTTTCCACTAAGCTCTTTGCTGATCTTGCTGCCTGCTTTCTATTTGGTTTTTTCAGCTTGGGGCTGGGACCATGCCTGGATCAATGTATCTTTAGTTGCGCTTCTCGGAAACAGTTTCTTGGGGCCGGTTATTAACCTTCGCCGCTTAAAAGGAATTCTGGCTGCTGCCAATATAGAAACAGATGCTGTGCCTTCCGTTGAGCTGTTGAATAAAGTGAGAGATCCGGTTCTTTGGAATTCAGTTTCAATCATGTTCATGCTGGTTGTCGGCATTCTTTTTTTGATGGCCGTTAAGCTCACTTTATGGGGATCCTTAATCACGATGGCAATCGCTGTAGTTGCTGGTCTTGCCTTGGCGCATTTTATGCTGGCAAAAACCAAAGCGGAAACCTCTTCTGATACTGTTTCGTTCAGATAAGCTCAAGCTGCTTGTGAATTTTTCAATCAATTTCATAATCGAAAAGCCACTTTTGAAATAAAGCCGATTATTTCTAAAGTGGCTTTTTTGAATTAAGACATTACGGGAAAAAGAGGATTTGCCGGAGAATTGAAAACTCTGCTGTTATACCCTGAACTTGAACACAAAAGGAGGATGAGGACATGCTTTATAATATCGTGCTGTTTTTTCACATTTTAGGAGCGGCATTGATTTTTATGTCTATCGGACTGCTTTTTACCGCCATGATTTCTATGCTCCATGCAAAGGATGTAAAAGGGATACGCCAATGGTCCAGTCTTGCTGTAAAGTTGGACATCTTATTCCCGATCAGTACGATTCTTACTTTAGCTTCTGCTTTTTATCTCGTGTTCTCCGCTTGGGGATGGGGATATGCCTGGATCAATGTGTCTGTGGCAGCACTTATCGGCAACAGTATTTTAGGGATTTTATTTAATTTGATTCGACTGAAAGGAATAGGGGAAGCTGCTAATCGTGAAACCGACAATGTTCCATCAAGTGCTTTGCTTAATAAAGTGCGGGATCGCATTCTCTGGAAGGCAGTTTCTATTATGACGCTCGTGACGATTGGAATTCTCTTTTTGATGGTTATGAAGCTTGAAACGGCTGGTTCACTGATGGCCATGGGCATTGCTATTGCAGCAGGTTTTTTCTTAGCGAAATTTATATTGGGAACGGTGAAAAATGAAGCTCCTAAAGAAGCTTTGACCTCCTCGGAAAAATAGCGATACCAAATTAAGCCTTCTTATCAATTTTCATTTTTATATTAAAATATTGTGAATAATCAGAATAATATATTGTTATCCCATATTCTGCTAAGTATAATGAAAAAGTAAGCGCTTTTCATTTACGAGAGGAGAGTGGAGAAATGTGAAGGGAAACCCTCAAAAAGGAAGAGTTGCGGTAATGGACGAACCGGAAAAATTGAGCTACCGGGAATATGACTTGCCGCTTCCAGGACCGGGAGCGGTTCTTCTGAAGGTGTTGCGTTCCAATATTTGCGGATCGGAACTGCATATTTGGAGAGGCCAGCATCCGACGAAAAAAAAAGGAGTACTGGGCCATGAAATGGTCGGGGAAGTCCATTCGCTCGGAGAAGGGGTTGAGACGGATTATGCAGGAACTCCGATCAAAGAAGGAGACCGAATCGTTTCAGCTTACTACATTACATGCAGAAAATGTGCGGCATGCAGAGAAGGGCATTTTCATTTATGTGAACATGCCTATGACTTTTGGAATCAGCCACCGGAAGTAAGCCCTCATTTTCATGGAACCTTTGCTTCGCATTATTACATCCACCCAGACCAATATTTTTACAAAGTCCCCGACAATGTCTCAGAAGCTTCTGCAGCCAGTGCAAATTGCGCTTTATCACAGGTTTATTTCGGCCTCGATAAAGCCGGAGTGACTTACGGGCAAACCATTGTGATTCAAGGTGCGGGAGGACTCGGCTTGAATGCCACTGCGGTAGCCAAGGAAAAAGGGGCGACGGTGATAGTGGTCGATGGCGTGGAAAGCCGGCTGCAGCAAGCCAAGCAATTTGGCGCAGATCATACGCTTAATTTAAATGACTATGCAACTGTTGAAGAGCGGGTAAAAGTAGTGCTCAATTTAACGGATGGAAAAGGAGCCGAACTTGCCATGGAAGTGGCGGGTGTCCCTGCAGCTTTCGCTGAAGGAATCCACTATATCCGGCCAGGCGGAAAATATGTCACCATCGGAAATATCACACCAGGCAAACTCGTTGAATTCGATCCGGGGCTGCTTACCAGAAAATCGATTCAAATTATACCAGTAGTCCGCTATAACCCGTGGTATTTGTATAAAGCGTTGAAATTTCTTTCAGATACTCAAGGCAAATATCCGTTCGACGGGATGATAGACGCCGAGTTTTCTATGGATGATATTAAATTGGCATTGGATAAATCCGCTGCAAGAGAAGTGACAAGAGCCACCATCATTATGGAGAAATAATCTGGTTTTGTATTCATGAAAGGTTTAGAGAAATGTGGGTCTGATTCAGGTTGGGAAAATAACAACTAAATGGAGGTCATACAATGGATAAACCAAAATTATACGTATTGGATACAGGAACAATGAAAATGGACAAAAACTTTATGGTGGCCGCGCACAATCCGGCAAGCATCGACAATCCAAATCCCCCGGCAGAATTCATAGAGTTTCCGGTATATGCTGTTTTAATAGACCACCCGGAAGGAAAAATCTTATTCGATACGGGCTGCAATCCGGAAGGCATGGGGAAAGAAGGAAGATGGCCGGAAGGCGTCCAGAAGTTATTCCCGGCATTCCAAGACGAATCCTGTTATTTGATCAACCGCTTGGAACAGTTGAATGTGCGTCCGGACGATATTAAATACGTAGTGGCATCTCACCTGCATTTGGATCATGCAGGCTGTCTGGAACTGTTTACAAATGCCACCATCATCGTGCATGATTCGGAATTGAAAAATACGATGAAGCAATACGCGATGACGAAAGATATGGGCGCCTACATATGGGCGGATATTAATGCGTGGATCGGCAAAGATTTAAAATGGAAAACCGTCATGCCTCATGAAGATGAACTCGAGCTTGCGAAAGGCGTTAAAATTTTAAACTTTGGTCCAGGCCATGCTTGGGGATTGCTCGGGCTCCATATCGATCTGCCGGGAGAAGGCGGTGTCATTTTAGCATCGGATGCCGTCTACTCTGCCGAGAACTATGGGCCGCCCGTTAAAATCCCGGGAATCATTTATGACTCGCTGGGCTATTTAAGTGCAGTGGAAAAAATTAAAAAGTATGCCGAGCGCACCAACTCACAAGTCTGGTATGGCCACGATTCCAATCAATTCCGGAATTTCATCAAATCCACCGAGGGCTTTTATGAATAAGTCCGCCTAAATGAACCAGCTCTGACAACTGAATTTCGGATGTTGCAGGGCTGGTTTTTTAAGATGAAGGAGGAACAACAAATGATTGAAGTTGAGAATCTTTATTTTGGCTCCATTATCAATGGCACAGAAATCAGCAAAGACGGAAGAAAAGACCTTGAAGTCTTTAATCCCTATACCAATGAAGTGATCGGCAAAATATCCTGTGCTACTCCGAAAGATGTTGAAGATGCTATCGAAACGGCCCAGCGTGTCTATAACAAAACAACCAAAAAGATGCCAGCCCATAAACGCTCAGAAATTTTACGGAAAGCGGCGGATTTGTTGGAGCAAAGAACGGATGAGTTTGCCCGAATGCTTGTGCTGGAAGCGGGAAAACCCATCAGAGAAAGCAGAGTGGAAGTGCTGCGTGCCGTCCAAGTCCTACGCTTTGCTTCAGAAGGAGCGAAAGCGATTTACGGAGAAACGATTCCACTCGACAGCGCCATTGGCGGAGAAAATCAAATTGGCATAGCCAAGCGAGTGCCGTTAGGTGTAGTAGCGGCCATCACGCCATTTAACTTCCCTTTGAACCTGGCTCTTCATAAAGTAGCGCCTGCCCTTGCAGTAGGCAATACCGTGGTTCTGAAGCCTGCTGAAAAAACGCCGTTTTCATCGGTGCTGCTGCATCGATTATTGGAAGATGCCGGATTGCCGAAAGGCGCTTTGAATATTGTTATGGGACCCGGGCAGGAGCTAGTGGAAACATTGGTGACCCATCCAGACGTCAAGAAGGTTTCTTTTACCGGAAGCAGTGCCGTAGGATGGAAAATCCATGAAATGGCGAAACGGAAAAAAGTGACGCTGGAATTGGGATCAAATGCACCGAATATTGTTTTTGAAGACGGAGATATTGATGTCGCGGTCAATGCCATTGTGCTCGGCGGATATACATACGCCGGACAAGCATGCGTTTCCGCGCAGCGAATTTATGTCCATGAAACGATTTATGAAAAGTTCCTGGACAAGCTTGTTGAAAAAGTAAGCGCGCTTAAAACGGGAGATCCATTGGATGAAGCTACAGACATGGGACCGATGATTACGGAAGAAGCTGCACAGCGCGCAGAGTCATGGGTGAAAGAAGCGGAAGAACAAGGAGCGGAAATCCTGACCGGTGGAATCCGGAAAGGTTCACTGCTGGAACCTACTGTCCTCAGCAACGCGACTCATGAAATGAAAGTGGTCTGTGTGGAAGTATTCGCACCGATCGTCAGCGTCATGCCGTTTTCAACGGAAGAAGAAGTCGTTGCCCATGCCAATAACACGGATTTTGGCCTTCATGCCGGCGTCTTCACCGCTGACATCAACCGGGCGATGCGCATGGCCGATGCGATTGAGACGGGAGGAGTCTGGATCAACGAAGTGTCAGTCCGCCGCTACGACCATATTCCATACGGAGGCATAAAAAGCAGCGGCATCGGCAAAGAAGGCGTCAGATATGCCATCGAGGAAATGACGGATTTGAAATTTGTCGGGATTAAGCTGTATTGATGGATGCTGCAGGGCTTTAGATAAAACGTGAAAATCCTAATAGGGAGAGGATCAGATGAAAGTAAAATCAGCTGTATTGCGTGAAATAGGAGCACAGACTCCATATGAAGAAAGCCAGCCGATCCAGATTGAAGAATTGGAGTTAGATTCTCCGGAACGGGGAGAAGTGCTGATTCAAATTAAAGCTGCCAGTCTTTGCCATTCGGATTTGTCAGTGATGAATGGCAGCCGGCCGCGTCCGTTGCCGATGGCTTTAGGGCATGAGGCAGCAGGGGTTGTTGTGGAAGTCGGAGAAGGCGTGGTAGATTTGGAGGCCGGAGACCATGTCGCCTGCGTTTTCGTTCCGAGCTGCGGCCAATGCGGGCCGTGCAGAGAAGGACGTCCAGCTTTATGTGAGCCGGGAGCTGCCGCGAATACGGCGGGTACGCTGCTTGGCGGTGGCAAACGCCTGCATAATGAAGGTGAAGTGGTGAACCACCATGTTGGGGTTTCGGCTTTCTCGGAATATGCCGTAGTTTCCCGAAACTCAGTGGTAAAAGTAAGCAAAGACATCCCTTTTGAAAAAGCGGCTTTATTCGGCTGTGCGGTCATTACGGGAGTTGGAGCAGTCGTCAATACGGCAGGAGTGAAATTGGGCAGTACGGTAGCCATTGTTGGCCTTGGCGGTGTCGGTCTTAGTGCTTTGCTCGGCGCTCTTGCTGCAGGTGCCAGCCGAATCGTTGCCGTTGATATCAATGAAACCAAACTTAAGCAGGCAAAGGAATTAGGGGCGACCGACACCTTCAACTCCAAAGATCCGGATGTAGTGGAGCAGATTCGAGCAGCTACCGGAGGCGGCTTGGATTTTGCGTTTGAGACAGCAGGAGTGGTTCCCGCGATGGAAGTGGCATATGCCGTCACTAAGAGGGGCGGAACTACTGTCACAACAGGGCTTCCTCATCCGGAACATAAGTTTTCTTTCCCCTATCTCTCGCTGACTGCTGAAGAGCGGACTTTAAAGGGATCCTACATTGGCAGTTGTGTACCGAGCCGGGATATTCCAAGATATATGAATTTGTTCCAGGAAGACCGCTTGCCAGTCGATAAACTGATAACGGATTTTATCACTTTGGATGAAGTGAACAAAGGATTCGATATTCTGGCAAAAGGAGAATCGTCACGCATCATCATAAAATTTTAATGTCGCCGCGTCCACGTGTCGGCAAGTTAAATGGCTGAACAGGATAATTATTGATGTTTATTAGCAATTGCTAACTCAAAAAGAAACCGCTTCTTATGAAATCCAAAGATTTCAAGGACAGCGGTTTCTTTGCTTTTTCACGTTCTATTCGATCAATAAATAATCATGGTTAAAAATAAACGAGTAACTGATATCGATAAAAAGGAAGTACTTTTCGGAAAGTGGGAAGCTGAAAGTCCGAATCATTTCTGCTGTCTCAATATCTGCATAGGAATCCGAAAGGATGCCTTTATGCCAAGTGCGCATATGCAATATGTTTTCCAAAAAATAAGGACGGAAACCCCAGTGAGATCCGACTTGCCCTTTTTCTATTTTCCAATGCTCATCCTGTTTTCTAAAGTTTGAAGACATTTGCTGGCCGTCGCTATTGCAAATATAAATCCGGAAACTTTCCTCGTCAAAAGAACGGGTGACAACTTCAATGAAAGAGTCTGCCGTTTCGGGACCATCCCATTTACTCATCAATTTTTTTATTTTCTCTTCACAGCTCAAGGCAAAAGCGAGGCGTTCTTTGACAAGTGATTTTTCATGCTGTATAAAACCGATTACTTTTTCACCCACATCAATCAATAAACAATCATCCAATAAAGGAGTGAAATCAGGCTTCGCCAAATAAAAACCTTGGTAATAATGACCGCCATGTTTCCAGGCGAAATTTAATTGGTAATCATCTTCAATATTCTCAAAAGAAAGTTTTGCTCCAATCCGATGCGCTAATAATGATAAGGAATAAAGGATATCCTGAAAAACATCTGGATTACTTTGACGGATGATGCCGGTATCAATTTTCAGGATATGGGGTTTGATTTGCCGAATGCGATCAATATTTGAGCTTTTTGCGCCGACATGGTCGACGGCGATCTGGATGCCGTAGGTTTTATAATAGATTAGCAAATGATTCAGGACGTCAAAACCTTCTTCAAAATCATGCTCTGTAATTTCCAGTACCAAGCGGTCCATTGAAAAGCCTTTTTTCTCAAACTCCATCAAGGTCTGCAAAAAATCTTCGCCGCCGTTGACCAGTAATTGCCTGGCATTGCGGTTGATGAACAGGGAACCTTTATTGTCCGATTCAAGCATTTCATCAATCGCTTGTTTGAGCAGGTGATGATCGACTTCGGCTTTGTATTCATCCGGTACATCCAAATCATGAAAAAAATCGGCCAGGCTTATCCAGTCGCCATCGGATTGAAAACGGCCAAAAATCTCATAGCCAATAATGGAGTGTTTAACGGCGCTGACAATCGGTTGGAAAACCGGTTTTACTTTGTCCAGATTTTCAAGAATATCTAAAGGATCCAAATGGGATGCCTCCTTTACTGGAGCTTATATTTTAATGATTAAACGATTAAGTATTCTTTTAACGCTTGCTGAAGCGTGCCAAGTGTTTTTGTTTTTTGGTCAAACGATAAATCCAACTGAATCATCTTTCTAACCACTTCAGTCCGTAAACCGGTAATGATGGATTTGCAGCCCATCATAGCAGTGCCGTCGATAATTTTCATCAAGTGGTGGATGGCTTCAATTTCCATGTCAGCGATGCCCGACAAATCGATAATCAATGTTTGGATGCGGGATCTTCCGATTTCTGTCAATACCTTTTCTTCCAGGATGTTAGTCCGAAAAGAGTCGACTGAACCTATTAAAGGCAGGATGCAGACCGATGCATTGATCGGAATGATTGGAACTGACAAATTTTCAACCAGCTGGCGATGGGCCAGAATCAATGAATCTTTATATGTAGAGTAGTTTATGAAAAAAGTATTTAAAAACGTATCAATTCCGGAATTGAGCCCTTCTTCCAGACGGAAAAAATCCATAGGCATTTTTTTAGCCAAGGTTAAGTTGTAATGCTCAATAAATTTCCAGAGAGTGCGTCGAATTGCCTGAATCCATTCCAGCTTGAAGGTTAAGGCGATGGAATGCGTAGCCCAAGCGATGCCTTCTTGCTTGGCAAATAAATTCAGTTGTTCTTCTTGGCCATCGATGATAAAAACAACTAATTTATGAGCATTTGAAATAAGATCAATATTTCCAATAGCCAAGATTTCATCGATTTTCTCTTTTACATTAACAGCTTCCGATAACAGATGCTCCTCGAAATCTTCTCTATTATTTTCGAAAAAAGTTTTTAGTTCTTTTGAGTTCTCTAATGCCTGTGCCACGTCAGTTTCCCCTTTTCGATGGTATTTAAGAAAAATTCACTTTAAATTAATTCTATTACTTTATAAATTGAATACTTCGCATTCGAAATATTTTACTATGGAATAAAAAAAGAAACCATATTAATCTATTGTATGCTTCAAAAACCCTTTTGAGTAGCGTTATGTTTTAATGCAATACTTTACGGGTGCTCAAAACTTGAAGATATTGACTATTCCGAATATTGAATTTATAATTACGGATGTGAAAGCTTTTAAGCCTAACCAATATTGTTGAATTTTACATGGTGAGATAGAGGTCAAGTTAAACACCCAGATAAATACATACGGCAAAATCTGAATAACTGATATCCGCAACAGCCAGCAATAATAAATGGCTCTATTACCCGAAGTAAAACTCATTCACGCTTTAAGCCATTTACCATAACTTCAACAAACTTAATTTTGGGTGTGATAAAACGGATTTTCGTTTTATTTACTATAGCAGTCAAACTTTAAAAGGGGGGATTTGCGTGAGGTTCCAAAAAAGTATATGGAGTGCTTTAGTGTTGGCATTTGTGCTGCTGATTTTAGCTGCGTGCAGCGGAGGCGGCGAAGAGGGAAGTGAGGGCAGTGGCGGAGACACTGGAGATTCCGGAGAGTCAGGAGGCCAAAAAATTACGGTTTTCAACCGGAAAGTTGAAATTTCAGATCAGCTGGCTGCAATGGCCAAAGAATATACAGAAGAAACAGGCGTTGAAGTGGAAGTTCTCGGCACAACTGGCGACGACTATCTTCAGCAGCTGCAGATCCGGTTGAACAGCAACCAGGGACCATCTATTTTCACGCTTCAAAATGAAACCGAAGCTGAACAATTGAAATCATATGCTTATGATCTGAGCAAGGAAGAATACGTACAGCACATAGCGCCAAATATGGAGTTGAAAGTCGACGACAAAACAGTTGGTGTTCCATACGGAGTAGAAGGATTTGGAATAGTGTACAACAAAGACCTTGTGAAACCCGAAGATATTGCCGACTATGAATCTTTTGTCAGCACGCTGGAAAAATTCAAAGGCCAAGGCATCAATGGCTTCGGTCTTGCTCAAGATGCGTATTTCTTGATCGGACACATGAGCAACTATCCTTTTGCCCTTCAAGAAGATCATTTTGATTTTATTGATCGATTGAATGCTGGAGAAGTAACCATGGCAGAAACACCTGAATTCCAGGAGTTTGGAAAGTTCATGGAAGCGATAAAAGCGAACACACCGAATCCGCTCAGCATCACATATGACCAGGAAATCGGTGATTTTGCATCAGGAAAAACTGCGATGATCCACCAAGGAAACTGGGCGTTCGGTATGCTCTCAGAATTCGATTTTGATTTTGAGGTCGGCATGATGCCGTTTCCGCTGATGGGCAATGATAAATTGGCGGTTGGCGTGGGCAACAACTGGGTGATCAATAGCCAAAAAGAAGAAGCGGAAATTCAAGCGGCAAACGACTTCTTAAACTGGATGGCTACTAGTGAAACAGGGCACCGCTACATTGTAGAAGAGTTCGGATTTGTTCCGGCTCTGACAAATATCGAAGCGGGCGAATTGGATCCATTATCAAAAGCTGTTCTGGATGCCAGCAATAGTGGGGAGACCATTCCTTGGGCCATCAACTATTATCCGGCTAATATCGTTCCAAACGATTTAACGCCACTAGCTCAGCAATTCTTCTCAGAAGATATGACCGGCGAAGAATTTATTGCAGGCATGGATGAAGCATGGAAAGGCGCTCAATAAAAATTAAATAAAAGTGGATCTGGACACGCCTTTATAGGTGTGTCCACAGCTTGTTGAGAAAGTTAATTTTGTATTAGTGAGCTGCAACGCACTTTAATTTTCGAAGCTAGCGCAGCGATGCAGGGACAGTACGGTTTTCTCCGCTATTTGGCTTCATATCTGAAGAATAGGAGCAAACAATAGAGAGCTAACTCAAGCAGTTCCTATTTTAGAGAATCTCTAAAGGTGGAAAAAGGAAGTTGAATGCAGCGGAAGGCGGCGACTCCAGCGGGAGCAGCGCGAGCCGAAGACCCTGGACAGAGCGAAGCGAAGGAAGCGACTGAGGCCGTGTCCGCGGAAAGCGTCCGCCCTGGAGCGAAATGAAAGAAAAGCATAAGGGTTATCAACAGTCTGGGACACGCCTGTACAGGCGTGTCCACTATTCCTTTATCAGGTCCCTGCTTATCAATCACAGGAAAGAAGGGGTGGACGTGACGAAAAGAAGCAACATCAAATGGTTTGTATTATTCACTGTGCCCTTGCTCTTTATCTTTACGATAGTGGTAATTATCCCTTTTCTCATCGGCATCTATTATTCATTTTTTGAATGGGACGGAATCGGAGCAAATCCAAAAGTTTTTGTAGGCACGGATAACTTCATCGAATTATGGAAAGATGAACAATTTCTTCGGTCGACTTGGCTGACGACTTTGTTTACTGTACTATCGGTCATCACCATCAACATCATCGGGCTTGCTTTTGCCATGCTGGTCACGTCCAAGGTCCGGTCTGCCAATGCGGCACGGACTTTGCTATTCATGCCGTATTTGATTGGTGGACTGATTTTAGGTTACATTTGGCAATTTGTATTTTTGGATGTTTTTACGTTCTTCGGAGAAATTACCGGATTTGACCAAGTATTTTTTAATTGGCTTGTTGATCCGGAGTTTGCTTTATACAGCTTAGTTTTTGTCTTCACCTGGCAAATGGCCGGCTATATCATGATCATTTACATTGCAGGAATTCAAGCTATTCCGAATGATGTCATCGAAGCGTCCAAAATAGATGGAGCCAGTAAATGGCAACGCTTTACCAGAATTACGCTGCCTCTGTTGATGCCTGCCCTGACCATCAGTTTATTTTTGACCCTTTCATCCGCTTTTAAAATCTACGATGTCAATTTGTCGCTGACTGGCGGGGGACCGGCAAATGCCACTGAGCTATTTGCGATGAATATCTACCAGGAGATTTTTGGAAGCAGCAATTATGGCTTTGGGCAAGCGAAAGCCATTGTCTTTTTCTTGATAGTCGCTGCCATTACGCTGACCCAAGTATATATGACGAAAAAACGGGAGGTTGAGATGTGATGAGGAAAACCACAAATGTCTTGAAAGCGGTTTTGCTGATTCTGTTAGCGCTTTTCTTCCTGTCTCCAATTTACATCATTTTTGTCAACTCGTTTAAAGATCGCCAGGAACTATACGATAATGCTTTATCTCTGCCGGAAAATTTTAGTTTTCAATACTATATTGAAGCAATTGAGAAAATGAATTTTCTAAGCGCACTCGGCAACTCACTTTATATTACGATTATTTCAGTTTTACTGATTGTCGTCTTATCCTCTATGACTGCCTGGATGCTGGTCAGAACCGAAAGCAAAATAAGTACTGTCATTTTCATGACTTTAATCGCGACGATGCTGATTCCTTTTCAGACCTTGATGATGCCGCTTATGCAATTGATGAGTTCCATTACTGAAAACTTGAATATCCCTATGTACAATACCCGGGAAGGGCTGATCTTCATGAATATCGGTTTTCATGCCAGTCTTTCTGTTTTTTTATACCACGGCTTCATCAAGTCTATCCCCATTACATTAGAAGAAGCAGCTACGATAGACGGAGCTTCGAAATTCGGGGTTTTTTGGCGAATCATCTTTCCGATGCTGAAACCCATTACAGCTACAGTCATGATTTTGAACGTTATCAGTATTTGGAATGATTTTCTATTGCCTTCCCTTACATTGATTGACACGAACTTGCGGACAATTCCTTTATCGACATTCTTTTTCTTTGGTGAATTTACTATTCAATGGAATTTAGCGATGGCGGGATTGACTTTAACCATCATTCCGGTAATTATTTTCTATGCATTGGCGCAAAAACACATCATTAAAGGCATCGGAGAAGGGGCAGTAAAATAAGAGGAGATTTCAACTTAAGAGTTATTGATGCAGGGAGGGCGTAACATGCGTGATTTGCCAGGTTTGACAGGCGCCTTATATGTTTTTGCAGAATGGATCATGCGATTTTCGATGGCAAACCTCTTATGGATTATCGTTAATCTGCCTTTGCTGTTTGTTTTGCTGAGTGTTTACATTAATGGATTCGGCCCTGGGTTTGTGGTGTATTTACTGCCGCTTGTCTTGTTGATTCCAGCAGTGACAGTTCCAAGTACCGTTGCCTTATTTGCGACAGCCCGGGAATGGATTCTGCAAAAAGACCAGTCTTCGATTACAAAAACGTATTTTTTTCACATGAAAGCGAATTACCGGAAGAATTTTTTAGCGGGGTTGGCCCTATTGGCATTATGGTTAGTCTGGCTGGTGGATATTTATTTTTTTAAGCAGTCGAATGATTTTATGGCTTTGCTATTTACGCTGATTGGGCTTGGTTTGTTTGTGTATACGCTTAATTTCTTTTCACTCTGTGTGCATTACCGAATGAAAACAAGAACTCTATTGAAAAATGCATTTTTTATCACACTTGGTAATCCGTTATTAAGCTTGTTCATCCTGGTAAGCAATATGTCGCTGTTTTATGTAAGTGCTACAAGATTATACTTCCTGATTCCACTATTTACAGTATCAATCAGTGCGTATCTTTCTTTTCTTGTTTTTTACCGATTTTCTTTGAAAATGCAAAAAAAAGCAGAATCGTCGATTTGAACGGCATTGGTTCCAGAAGAAAGAAAAGCAAGGAGAGAAGGATGACTATGGAAAAATTTCCACAAGCTTTTATTTATGATTTGGATGGCGTGATTACAGATACAGCAGAATTTCATTTTTTGGCATGGCAGAAAATTGCGAGTGAGCTCGACATTCCAATTGACCGGCATTTCAATGAACAGCTTAAAGGAGTAGGGAGGATGGATTCGCTGAATATGATCTTAAAACTAAATCCCGCTCTTTCTGAGCTCTCGGAAAAAGAGAAACAAAATTGGGCCAGCAAAAAAAATGAGCATTATTTAGAGTTGGTTGAAACGATAGATCCATCTCATATTCTTCCAGGAATTTTAGAGCTGCTAAGCGCCAATAAAGAAAAAAACATTAAAATCGCTCTCGGTTCAGCTAGCAAGAATGCCCGCCATATCCTTGGAAAGCTGGGGTTGACTGCCTACTTCGATTACATTGTCGATGCCGAAAAAGTGAAGAAAGGAAAACCGGATCCTGAAACATTCATAGTTGCCGCTGATGCATTAAGACTCAGCTGCTCCGACTGCATAGGTATTGAAGATTCAACTGCTGGAGTTGAAGCAATAAATGCGGCAAACATGTTTTCCGTTGGAGTAGGAGATGCCGCTCATCTTTCCGAGGCAGATTATCTGGTTAGCGATACTTCAAAATTGGTATTTGAAGAAATTATCGAGCGCTATCAGCAGGCTAACGCCAAAAGATAAGCGGACAAATGGCTTCCAGATTCTTTTGCAATCTTCGGGAGCAGCTGAGGAGTGAAACCGATGGCGTGGAAACTGACAAAATGCGAACTAGATAATCCTAACTTATTGCTCGATGAGAGCATTTTATCCCTGGGAAATGGCTATTTGGGGGTAAGAGGAAATTTTGAAGAAGGCTACCCGGAATCATTTAGCTCTATTCGAGGGACTTATATTAACGCTTTTCATGATGAAGTGGAAATTGTATATGGGGAGAAACTGTACGGCTATCCCGTGATGCAGCAAAAAATCCTTAATGTCATTGATGCCCAGAGCGTTCAGATTTATCTGGATGATGAATTGTTTTCAATGTTTGAAGGAGAAATTATTCATTTTGAACGAAGTTTACATATGGAAGCTGGATTTGTAGAACGGATAATCCACTGGAAATCGCCAAAAGGAAAAGAAGTGAAAATTCATTTCAGAAGGCTTACTTCTTTTATTACGAGAGAATTATTTGCAATTGCAATTAACATAGAGCCGATTGACGGCATACGGCAAGTGAAAATTATTTCTGCAGTTGAAGGAGATGTCTCGAACTTTGTGGACCTTCGGGATCCAAGAGTGGCTTCCGGGCATGCGAAAAGGCTGTATGTAATGGAAGCCCGAAAAGAAGAGGACTACAGTATTGTCAAAGACTTGACGTACGTCACTCAACTTGAAGTGGCTTGTGTAACCGCTACGGATATCTGCGCTGAAAAGTATTCGTATGAAAGCCAAGCGGCAGAAAGCCGTGTTGAAGAAATCTATTTGTGCGAAGGCAATCGGCCGATTGAATTTACTAAATTCAACGTCTATACGGATACACTTAGACACGGAATTGAAGTAGTGGAAGAAGCACGCAAAATTCAGGAACGGTTAGAAGAAACCAGTTTTGAAGATTTGCTGATGGAGCAAAGAGAGTATTTGGACCGATTCTGGCTGCATTCTGATGTGGAGATTGATGGGGATGCCGCCCTCCAAGAAGGCATTCGCTTTAATCTTTATCACCTGCTGCAATCAGTCGGCAAAGATCCTCACAGCAATATTTCGGCGAAAGGACTGTCAGGAGAAGGTTACGAAGGGCATTATTTTTGGGACACAGAAATTTTTATGTTTCCTGTTTTCTTGATGACTAATCCGGAAATAGCCAAAAATCTTCTCTTATACCGATATTCCATATTAGACAGCGCACGAGCCAGGGCGACTGTCCTTGGACATAAGAAAGGCGCATTATTTCCTTGGCGGACCATCAATGGCCCTGAAAGCTCTGCGTTTTTTCCAGCAGGCACTGCCCAATACCATATCAGCGCTGATATTGCTTATAGCTATATCCAATATTATTTGGTAACAAAAGATGAAGCATTTCTTAAAGACGTCGGGGCCGAGGTGCTGTTTGAAACTGCCCGGTTATGGGTGGATACAGGGCATATGGATAATGGGCAGTTTAAAATTGACTGTGTCACGGGTCCAGATGAATATACCTGCATCGTCAACAATAATTATTATACAAATGTAATGGCCAAACATAATCTTTTATGGGCTGCACGAGTTTATCAGCAGATTAAAGAAAACGACGAAATGCATTTCGAGAGGCTCACTGAACATTTGAAACTCACAGATGAGGAAGTGACGGAATGGCGGGAAGCAGGAGAAAAGATGTTTCTTCCATATAATGAAGCATATAAAATCAATGCGCAGGATGATAGTTTTTTACAAAAGGCCCGCTGGAATCTGGATGAGATTCCGCCATACAAGTTTCCGATGCTCTTGAATTATCATCCGCTTGCTCTTTACAGGTATCAAGTATGCAAGCAAGCAGACACTGTACTGGCGCATTTCTTATTGGAAGACGAACAGAGTTTCGAAACGATAAAAAATTCCTATGATTATTACGAACAAATCACGACTCACGATTCCTCGCTGTCTTATTGTATATTCAGCATCATGGCATCGAAGCTGGGCTATAGAGAGAAAGCTTATCAGTATTTCCAAGAAACGGCCCGTTTGGATTTGGATAATAGCCATGGCAATACAAAAGACGGACTTCATATGGCGAATATGGGAGGTTCATGGCTCACTATTGTATATGGATTTGCCGGTTTGCGGATAAAAGAAGACGGTCTTCATTTAGCTCCAGCGCTTCCGGATGAATGGAATTCTTTTGCTTTTCATTTTCAGTTTCACGGCCGCTTGATTTATATGCGTATCGACAAGGAGTCCGTCAGCTATCAATTGATTGAAGGAGGAAAGGTAATCCTATTTCATCATGAAGAGCCGATTGAACTGAGTTCGGAGAAAAAAGTGGAAATTCGGCAGTATGAAAAATGGCATTAAGGAATATAGAGGACTGCTTTTCACTCGATTTGTGAAGAGCAGTCCTCTCGCTCTTTCATATTTAATTTGCTTACTTTCCATGCCAAACAGGCATATAGTCTTAAAATTTTAGAGAAAGCCAGGGCTTTCCTTTCATTTACAGGGATATGAAGTAAGGTTCTTTGCTTAACCTTTTGCAAGCCCCTACAATATAGGTAAGAAATTATAGCGGGAACTCATGCATATGCAGTTGGCATTGAAGAACGCATCGATCAGCTTTATTCCAGGTTTTCTATCCGTTACTAATTAAGAATAGAAAGGAAGAAGCATAATGGCTACCAATCCCAATAATGAAAACAATCAAAAGACTCCTTTTATAGGCATTGGCATTGTGTTAGGCGTTTTAATCGGTACAATTATCGGCATGATTTTTGGCAATGTGGCAGTCGGGCTTGGATTTGGCATTGCGATTGGGTGTGCGGGCGGAGTGGCATTGGAGCAAAATCGAATAAAAGCTTAAAAATGAAAAAATTAACAACGCCGCATTCAATCAATTGGATTGAATGCGGCGTTGTTTTGTTTTATCCCATTGACCTATAAGTCCGAATGGATCAACTTCCCCTCAGCGGAAAATAATTACCACTGAGTGGTTTTCTTTTTATTCATCAAATGCAAGGTCTTTTACCCATAAGGATAGATGGTCTTTAATCGCTTGATTTGCAGCTGGATCAGCATTTTTTAATAATGTGATTTTGTAATTTTTATGGTTCTGGCTTTCCACATAAGTAGGTGTAAAAGAAGGCTCTTTCAGGACGATAGTTGTCGAATTGGCATCTATTGTTTTTTTAGCATGGATATGAAGAATTCCACCAATCTGCCTTTGCAGTCCTTCTTGGCCTGACAGGAAATTGCCTAAAGAATAGATGGCGAAGCTTCTCTTTCCATCCGTCGTTTCAATCCATTCTGCAGGCTGCAGCACATGGGGATGGTGTCCGAGAATAAGATCGGCACCTTGTTCAGCAGCGAAATGCGCCAATTCTTTTTGTTCATCGGTTGGCATAGTTTCGTACTCATTTCCGAAATGCAAACTCAATACCACAACATCTGAGGCGGCTTTCGCTTTTATCAAGTCTGTTTTCATTTTCGCTTTATCGATACGGTTGAGCAGATAGTCTTTTCCTTTAGGTGTGGGGATTCCGTTCGTTCCGTACGTATAAGAAAGAAAAGAGAAGACAATGCCATTTTTCGTGATGGTGGGAATCTGATTGCGTTCTTCTTCAGAAGCAGAGGCACCGGTATGCGTCATCCCGATTTTATCCCAGTATTTCAGCGCACTGACAATCGCTTTTTCTCCTCTGTCGAGTGTATGGTTGTTCGCCATCGAAACAACATCAATCCCTGCGCTTTTCATTGCATCTGCCACTTCAAACGGACTGTTGAACGAAGGATAAGTGGATAAACCTACTTCGTTTCCTCCGACAATGCTTTCGGAATTAGCGATGGTGATATCGGATTTTTCGAGAAAAGGCTTTACTTCGGCAAACATGGGGTTAAAATCATAACCGTTTTCGGTTTGGGCATCCAGATAAACCCGTTCATGAATTAAAATATCGCCGACTGCCGATAAGGAAGCCACGCTTGTTTTAACAAGTTTAGAGGGAATAACAGCAACCGGAGCTTTTCTAGTTTCAAATTCACCAACTTTTGCAATAGGAGCCCCTGTTTCTGAAAAACAACCAGACAAAAACAGTACGAGTAGAATGAAGAGAAGGATCATGGATTTTTGGTTCTTTTTCAACGTCGACACCTCTGTCTAGTAAATATGTTTTGTCTTTAAAGCTTAAAAGAAATGAAATGGCCGAATATGACATTACTGATATCGTACTATACTAACGCAGAAAGAAATAGTCTTTTTGTAATACCGGAATGCATTGTTCTTTCGATAAATTGATAAAAAAACCAGCATAAGCAGAAAACTGAAAGAATAGTTGAATAAGTTTTTTCGACGTACTGTTAATGAACGAATGTGAAGAGATTGGTTGAGCAATGGACAATAAAGGCAGCGGAAATTGCAATTTTGACAGAATATTGACAATTAACAGAAAGTAGATAGTATTAATACTAGTTACACTTTGTAAGGTGTTTTCCAACAATTGCAAGGCTCACTATTTCAAAAAGGAGGAAAAAAATTGACTACTTTCGAGGAAAAACAGCCTGCCGTGTCCGTGGAAAAACTGAAGTGGATGTACGAACATATGGTGAAAAGTCGATATTATGAAGACCAGATGGTAGAAGTGTATACCGAAGGAAAGACTCCTGTATTTAATATAGGTGCCGGTCCGGTTCCTGGTGAGATGCACTTGTCAACAGGGCAAGAGCCGGCTGCAGCAGGCATTTGTGTGCATTTGACAAAAGACGATACGGTAACGGCACCGCATCGTCCGCATCACCATGCCATTGCAAAAGGCGTCGATTTAAAAAAGATGACAGCCGAGATTTTTGGTAAGGAAACAGGTCTTGGAAAAGGCAAAGGCGGCCATATGCATTTGTTTGATCCTGACGCCAAATTTTCCTGTGGAGGAATTGTTGCTGCTGGCATTCCACATGCCGCCGGAGCGGCGCTTGCCAGCAAAATGCAAGGCAGGGACTGGGTAGCCGTGGCGTTTATCGGCGAAGGCGCTGCCAATGCAGGCGCATTCCATGAATCGTTAAACCTTGCGGCGTTATGGAATCTGCCGTTAATTGTGGTAGTCGAAGATAATTCTTATGGCATCTCTGTCCCAAAAGCTTCCTCGACTGCTGTGGCTTCAAACGATTTGCGGGCAGCTGCATATGGAATTGCAGGCGCTTATGTCAAAGACAATGATCCGATTGCAATGTATAGAGCTTCGGAAGAAGCGGTTGCAAGAGCGCGGTCTGGACAGGGACCGACAATTATCGAGATTGAAACCCATCGCTATTTGGGCCATTTCCAGGGAGATCCGGAATTATACCGCGACAAAGCGGAAGTGCCGGGGTTGCGCCAGTTAGACCCAATCCTGAAACTGCGGAAAATGCTTGTAGAAGCAGAAGGAGTTACAGAAAAGGAAATTGAGAAAATTGAAAAACAGGCTAAGCAAGAAGTGGATGAAGCATATCAATTTGCAAGAGACAGCAGCTATCCTGAACCTGAATCAGCGTTAAAAGATGTATTCACATCTTAAAATGGAAGGGGCAAATTCAGAATGGAGACAGCGAAAAAAAGAATCTTAACAGGCAATAAAGCAATGGCTGAAGCGATTGCACTTGAAATGGAAAGAGACCCGAACGTTTTTGTGCTGGGAGAAGATATTGGAAACTATGGCGGCATATTTGGATCGACGCAAGGATTGATTGAAAAATACGGTTCGCAGCGGGTATTGGATACGCCGATTTCTGAAACGGCATTTATTGGTGCTGCTATCGGTGCCGCTGCGGAAGGCATGCGGCCGATTGCTGAATTGATGTTTGTCGACTTTTTCGGGGTCTGCATGGACCAGATTTACAATCACATGGCGAAAATTCCTTATATGTCTGGAGGAAACGTCCGGTTGCCGATGGTGCTTATGACAGCGGTCGGCGGCGGATATAACGATGCAGCGCAGCATTCCCAAACGCTTTATGCCACATTCGGTCATATGCCAGGCATGAAAGTGGTAGCCCCTTCCACTCCCTATGATTTGAAAGGTATGATGATTTCTGCTATCCGGGACGACAATCCGGTCCTGTTCATGTTCCATAAATCACTGCAGGGGCTGGGATGGATGGAACAGCTGGAGGCATCTGCCGAACATGTGCCGGAAGAAGCTTATACAGTGCCGCTTGATAAAGCGAAAATTGTGAGGGAAGGGACTGACGTCACGATTGTGGGCGTCCAAATGATGACCCATTACGCGGTAGAAGCGGCCGAAAGACTGGCAAAAGAAGGAATCGAGGCGGAAGTGATCGATTTGCGTTCAATCGCTCCGATTGATAAAGATACGATTATCCAGTCAGTCAAGAAGACGCATCGGTTATTCGTTGTTGATGAAGACTACAAATCTTACGGCATGACTGCTGAAGTGACAGCAATTGTAGCGGAAGAAGTGTTTTACGATTTGGAGGCTCCGCCACGGCGTCTGGCCAATCCGGATGTGCCAGTACCTTACAGCCGTCCGCTGGAAGACTTTGTGATACCGAGCGCGGAAAAAATCTATGAACAAGTAAAAGAGTTAGTGAACGAAGGATAACGGGAAAACAGGAGGCGGTGGAATGATTGAAGTGAAATTACCGAAAATAAGGGAGGATGTCGACGAAAGCTTAGTGGTCATCTGGTTCGTTTCCGAAGGAGATGCAGTTAAAAAAGGGGACCCTTTGCTTGAAATACAAACTGAAAAAGAAGTGTCTGAAATAGAAGCTGAAACCAGTGGGATCATTAAAAAAATTGTCTTTAAAAGAGGGGAATCAGCAAAAATCGGGGAGGTGTTGGCTACGATTGATCCAACAGGAAAAATTCAGGAAACTAAGCCGGAAGAGCAAAGAATGGTAGAAAAAGTGGAACCGGAAAAAAGTGCAGAGACAGAAAATCAGAAGCCAGAAGAACAGAAAACAACAGAAACAGCCGAAAATCAGGAAACGGCTACTGAACAAAAGGAACCGGCAAAAGCGATGCGTTTGGCTCCAGGTCTGCGAAAGCTTGCGCGCGAACTTAACGTTCCACTGGAGTCAGTAGCGGGAACGGGAAGAAATGGCAAGATTACGGAAAAGGATATTCGCAGAGTGGCTGGACAAACTGAAGTGATGGACGCAGCTGAGAAAACAAAAGAATCACAGCAGGAAATGCCAAAAGGAGAACCTCCAATGGAAGAACCATCAACAGAAGAACCGGCAACGGAAGAAGCATCAACAGAAGAACCGGCAACGGAAGAAGCATCAACAGAAGAACCGGCAACGGAAGAAGCATCAACAGAAGAACCGGCAACGGAAGAAGCATCAACAGAAGAACCGGCAACGGAAGAAGCATTAACAGAAGAGCCGGCAACGGAAGAAGCATTAACAGAAGAGCCGGCAACGGAAGAAGCATTAACAGAAGAAGCAGTTGAGGCAGTAGCAGTGCAAGAAGAAACATCAAAAGAAGAATCGTCAATGGAAGAGCAGGCGGCAGCAATGCCTGAGGATGAGGCATTACAAGAAACAGCACCAAAAGAATCAGAGACTGAAAACTCATCCACCTCTGACCAAGAAGAGTCAAGCGGCGAAAACGAAGATGAAACTCTGCAAAATGAAGTTATTCCGCTTTCGGGTATTCGGGGGGCAATCGCCAGAAGGATGACGGAAAGCCTTCAAAACAGTGCCCAGCTTACAGAAACTGCGTGGGCAGATATCACAAAGCTGGAAGCTAGAAAAGACTCGTTAGGAAAGGAAGCGGGCTGGACCGCTCTTATTGCAAAAGCTGTGGCACAGACGCTTGGTGAACATCCGGCTTTGAATGCCCATATCATTGAAAATCAAATTATTCCAAAAAGGAAAATCCATCTGGGTTTTGCAGTTGATTCAGAAAACGGTCTGCAAGTAGCCGTTCTTCAGAATGCAGACAAGCACTCGCCAGCCAAGCTGCAGAAGCGGCTTTCTAAACTTGCTGAAAAGGCAAGAGAAGGCAAATTGTCGAGTGAGGAAAGTACCGGCAGCACTTTTACAATCAGCAGCCTTGGCTCGTATCGGGTCCAATTTTTCACACCGATTATCAATCCGCCGGAAGCGGCGATTCTTGGAATTGGGCAAATCGAAAATTACCTTGTAATGGAAGATGGCAAAGTCCAGGAAAGAAAGCGGCTGCCGCTAAGCTTGACGATAGATCATCGGGCAGTTGACGGCGCACCGGCTGCGAAGTTCCTGGGAGACTTGATTGAAGTGTTGGAAAGGCCAAAGCGTTTTTTAAAAGACGAGAAAAAGAAAAAAGAGAAGGAAGAAAAAAAGAAAAAGAAAAATTCTTAATGGGTTTGTTGTAAGGGAAAATACATCGCAGATAAAACAAATACTTATATTAACTAGCTGAAAAAAAGCCGTCCTCATAAATCAAACGATTTAGAGGGCGGTTATTATGGATTGAAAGATTTTCTGTTTCAATTTGTGAATTTCTTACAGCAGGAGGAATATACATGGCCAATGAATTTTTGCAAAAAGGAATGCGCGGAACAAGTGCGCATATTGATGCAGCTGCAGTATTTAAAGAGTTGGATTGGCAAAAAGCTGGAGACAAACCCGATAAATGCCCACATTCCGTTTGGCAGCTTTTATGGCATATGAATTATTGGCAGGAGTTCATGCTGGCGTATTTGAAAGGCGAAGCACCTAAAAACCCGGAACATGCAGAAGAGACTTGGCCCAAAGAAGCAATGCCAGCGAGTGAAGAGGAATGGAATGAGGAGGTCTCAAAGTTCGTGCACGGCTTGCAGCAAGCTGAGCAGGAAGCAGCAAAAGAGTTGTCTGAAGAAGGGTTTGGCGGCAAAAGAAGAACAAGAGCAGATTTGTTGATGGTGATTATCAACCATAATAGTTATCATGCTGGACAAGCTGTTCTGGTGCGGCGGATGATAGATGCATGGCCCCCCTCTTCTGGCGGAGATACTTGGTGAAGCTTCAATATAGTTTTCGGAAATTCAACGCCTGATAGGTATGCGGATGAATTGACAAAAACATCAAATTTATTATAATCCATGGTGAAGAGATCTATTTAGAAAACAGTCTGGGAGTACCAAACTAGAGGGATTTTGAAGCTGTAGAATTCGATTGGTGATGTAAAGCAAGAAGGGGCAGTTCAGGAAGCTGCAGGAGGTCTGTTGAAAGAAGCCTTAATGTCAGTTTTATCTCCTGTCCATGTTTGATCTTGTTTTACGGACAATGAGATTCAAAAAACGAAAAGGAGTGGAATGTCGTGGCTAAGCTCAGACCGAAAAGAAGAAATGAGTTTTTCCCGAGCCTTTTTGAAAGTACAGTGGAAACAGATGTTTTTAACAAATTCTTTGGAGAAACGCATTATCCTCAAGTGGATATTAAAGAAAAAAATGAACTTTATGAGCTGCAGGTCGACTTGCCTGGATTCACAAAAGACGACATCGAAATAGAATACCGGGACGGGTACTTGGAAATCCGCGGCAAAAAAGAACGCGGAGTGGAGTCAGATGAGCAGAATGAGCGGTATATCCGAAAAGAACGCACCTATGGTTCTTTCCGACGCAGTTTTTATATTGGGGAAATCGACGAAGATCATGTAACAGCTGCTTTTCAAAATGGGGTTTTAACACTAAACGTACCAAAATCCCATGACCTGCATAACGACCATATTGGGCACCGCATTCCCATCGAGTAAAAGAAATCATTATACAAAAGGCAGTTTGGAATCCTATCCAAACTGCCTTTTGCTGTAATAAAGTGATGACAAAACAATACGATAGTCGGATAAAGACTGGAAATTATTAGTTAATAATGAAAATGGGATTTATTGTCCGTAGTGTTTATAAGAGCTGCTTCTTATAATGATTGATAAGCTGTTCCCGAATTTACAAATACCGGATAGGAATCAAGGATGGGAATAATCTTGAAAGAGAGGGATTTTTGAATTACTTGCCGGAATGCTGAGAGATGGAAATGTACAGAAGGAATGTTCAAGAAAAAGAAAAAGAATTCATCAGCCATCGGACAGGTAATTTCATTTAAAAGAAATTTTTTTGTGGTTTTCGTAAAAATGGAGTCTATAATAAATAAAAAGAAAGTGAAGACAAGGAGAACTCCATTGAATACATTAAAAGATTTTGGGAGCCGGATAAAAGAATTACGTTTACAAGCGGGCATCACTCAAGAGGCATTGGCTACTCGTGCTGAATTGGATCGCTCTTACGTAGGAGCGATTGAAAGAGGAGAGAAAAACTTATCTCTGCTGAATATCGAGAAACTTTCAAATGCGCTCGATGTAAATTTATCTTATTTGTTTGAGCATGAACGGTTCACGCCACGCTCTGCTTTATTGAAAAAAGAATTTAAAAGGCCATTGGAAAGCCGCTTTACCTATAACATTGATTTAGTTCAGCAAGTTATTTTATGGAGAATAACGGGTCCGATTAAAGAAAATGAGGCGCGGAGAATTGCTCAAACTATTAAAAGCCTGGCATTGCTATTAAAAAAGGGAGAAATCAAACTATTGGTTGATAATCAGGCAATGGTGATGGACGGAGAGCCTTTTGTCTTTACTCCTGAAGTATATGATGTGTGGGAAGAATTGCTGAATTGGATGCTGCCTTACATGAAAAAAGCTGCCATTTTGTGTAATTCGACTTTTATGCAAAATCAACTGGACCGCCTGGCGAAAAGAAGCGGTATTGCAGAGATATCCAAACACATTTTTAGTGAGGATTTAGAGTCTAACTTGAGAGAGGCTCGTGCCTTTTTAGACATCACAGAAAAGTAAATTTAAATCGTTGTAAGTCTGATAATGCCTTTATTGCCATGTTTGTTTGAACTAAGTCCTAATGACTATTCTGAAAAGTGAACCGGCAACCGTGAAATAGTAAGTATATGGGAAAAATGATGTATTTTAGATAAATAAATAAATAATTATAAATTTTCTGACACAACAAGAAGATTTTGCGCTACTATTTAATTATGCAAAAAACAATAAGTCCTGCTGTTGCCTTATTTATTATATTGGCTCCGGAGTTCTCTTCTGTACCTGACAACTTTTCATGTGAGAGATTATTATAGGCAGAGAAATTGAATCTGCTAGTATTCTATAGTTCGTCTAATGCATTCTTTTACATAACAAGCGGGCACGTAAATTTTATTTCAGATTTTTTCTTTTATATAAGAGTTTTCTTTTCTTGTTGCCTAGCCAAGCTGACACTCTAAGAAGGAGATGGGACCTATGCTTTTGAATCAGCCCTTATCTGCAGAAAACGTTAAGTACACTTTTACACGCGTGAAAGACACACACGAAGAGAACGGCCAAAAATTCATCACTTTATTTGGTAGATTAACCATTCAAAGTTCTGTAGAATCAAAAAGCGCATGGGTTGAAATCGAAGAAGTAAAATGGGATCAAGCGCCTCCTAAGTTAAAAAGCATGCCGAATGCCATGTACCTGTACGCCGTATCTGAGAACATTTTCAAGGAATTGATGAATATCTCTGGCAGACATCATCAAAATCTTTACTTTTTAACACCTATCTATATGTCGAAAGAATTTAAACGATTAGGGTTTTAATCAGCAGAGTATAGAAAAGCAGCGCTGTCTTAATGATGGTGCTGTTTTTTTGAATATCAAGCAGAAAATAAGAAGAGAAATATATTTTAGTCATTCGTATACCTGCGAAAAAGACTGAGGGATTCCATTTATTTCAAAAATCTGAGGTGTTGACTTTGGGAGAGGCTATTATCGGGTTTATTTTTGAAATATTGCTGGGTCTGGCAGAAAGTTTTGTGGAAGCAGTACTGTATTTTTATACTCCATCTTCAAAGTTCGAAAAAAATATAAAGAGACTAAAGAAAGTAGAATGGTTTGCAGAACTCGAGGATGATTTCCGGTATAATTATATCATTTGGCATGATAGGAACATAAAACGCTTTTTAGTGAGGCCCAAAAACGTCGACCTTTTGCTAAATGATGAAAAAGAGCGGCTGCATTTTATCGAACTTGTTAAAAGCAAACATCTTAAATTCATTTCAAGACCTTGAAAATAAACTGCTTTTTAAAGGATTCAAGTACTTTGCGCAGGGCATTAATCTTATTTTCAATCTATGGATCCAATTTAAAGCTGCAATCGCAACCTCTGTTAAATTAAGTCATCTGAACGCCTTGATGTCTTTCGGAAAGCCTGCTATTCAATGAATATCGCATTCTTCAGTTTTACTGGAGGTTGCGATGTTTTATTTTATTGGCAATAAAGGGGGCTGAATTTATAAAATCAGCTGAAGAAGAGAAGCTACAAGAACAATTAAGCAATGGAGCCTCCGGAGAGCAGTGACATGAATATATTCTTTTCAGGGGCGTTAAGAAATCTGACATTCTTTGCGAAAAGATGAACGAGCACAAAGCCGATAATGACGACAATGCTTGGCATAAGCAAAACAATCATTCCATTTCTGAAAGTAGGAACCATACTTGTAGCTAATGCATACCCGCTTTTCGCAAAATGTTTACCAGTTATTATAGAAAAAATGGGATTTTATGAAGAAAAAAGGGAAGCAGCTTTATGCAGCGGCTAAACCTCATTAAAGATGGGTATAGAATAGGAATGTAAAAAATGAATAGTTACAGTGGGAAAGTAAATGCCAATCAGAAAGGGGAACCTCCATGTATGAAAAAGGGTGGGATCTATTGTATTTTAAAGAGTCGGCTTTGTTATTTTCGGAGCATTCAGGCCTTCAGCTGCCCGATGATATGCCGAATCCGTTTCAAAACAGTGAGGACAATATAGCGCGAACGGACCAGATCGAATTAGTTCATCCAATAAGCAAACAGCCATATCCATTTGAGTTGATGGAATATGAACATGACGGACAAATGGTCCGTTATGCAATTGCTGAAGTGTTGGAGGCGGGCTTGCCCTATAAATGCGTCTGGTGGAAGAAAGAGCCGATTGAAGAGTACCACAATAAAGAAAATCCATCTGAAATAATTGAATTGGAGCATCAATTTGGAATTTATCATTCTGTACCCGGAATGAAAGAGTTTTTAACCAAGTATAGAGGTATGGCATTTATTGAAATTTGGCAAGAGTACCATGAATTTTTGAAAGAAAAATTCGGGGAGTTGCTGGTGCCTTTAATGCCTGGCAATGCGGAAAAGGAAATTGCAGCTATTTTTGATTTGTATGAAGCTGAACGGATTGAGGATTTTGTGTCGCTTTACCGATACTGCAATGGCAACGATCTAGAACCTTGGATGGAATTAATGGAAGCCGGCCAGCTGGCATATGCCCATATTACGGGATATCCGTTAATGAGTTTGAAGGAAATCCTTATGGAGGCTGAGGATGCAGTGAAGGATGCTGGACGCCAGGAAGAAGTTCAATCCATTCCTGAGGGGTTTGTAAAAGATAACTTTATGCTTTCTCGGAAGATTCCGATTTACCGCGACGGGGGAGGGCATTTTATCGCTATTGATTTGGATCCTGGGACCGAAGGGCGGTACGGACAAGTGATTGAAGTCGATTATAAATACGATGACCGCGTCGTTTTAGCAGACAGCCTTAAAGAATACATCACGGTTTTGTATTATTTTGTAAAAGAACTTGGCGTTATTTACAATGGGGAAGGTTTTGAAGGAGACAAACCTATTTCCGCGTATATCGTTAGAAGCTGGAAATAAGCACTGGGGAATACAGCCAGTGCTTTTAAATTTGAAGAAAGCAGGGCTGTTCCAGTTGTTTGTTCAATTCTAAAAGAAATTTAGTTTCAATGAATTTCAGAAGTCGCTATAGTATGTTTAAAGGGAAGCTTTTTTTTCAGAAATATAAATAGAAAACTCACTAGTTGGAGGGATTTTATGAATATTTTGCTTATGCTGAGGGAAGCCTTTTACGGAGCTGATCCGCACTTGATTGAAGAACTGAAGAAAATTGGTGATGTTAAAGTCTTATACACCGATAAAGGAATAGATAAAGAAGAGCTGAAAAAAGAAGTGAAAAATACGGACATCATTCTCGTGAATATCGTGAAAATTGATAAGGAAATAATGGATGCAGCACCGAATTTAAAGTACATCGTCAAATTCGGGGCAGGAGTAGACAATATAGATGTAGGTTATGCCCGGCAAAAAGGAATCCGTGTGACAAGCGCTCCCGGATTAAATGCCCAGGCAGTGGCGGACCATGCTTTCGGTTTGATGCTATCGGCAGCCCGCGATATCCCTGGGAAAGACAAAGAAGTGAAGTCAAACCATTGGGACACAACGATGGGATTTGAAATTTATAATAAAAAATTGGGCATTATTGGTTTTGGGGCGATTGGGAAAGCCTTGGCTAAGCGTGCTATGGGTTTTGACATGAAAACCATGGTTTTTGGCAACTACAAAGATTATGAACTGGCTGAAAAGCTCAACGCTGATTTTGTAGAACGTGATCAGTTATTTAAGGAAGCCGACTACATCATCATCGCTACTTCCCTGACAGACAAAAATAGGCAGTTCATTAACAAGAAAACCTTGGCGTTGATGAAACCTACCGCTTTTTTAATCAATATTTCCCGTGGCCAATTGGTCAATGAGAAGGATTTGATTGATGCATTAAAAAATCACCAGATCAAAGGAGCGGCCTTGGATGTCTTTGAAAAAGAACCGCCTGTAAATGAATTGCCTCTTTTAAAAAATGTCGTTGCCACACCTCATATTGGAGGAGCCAGTTATGAAGCGGTAGCACGGATAAGCAATGTGTCGATTTCCAATATAAAAAAATTACTGAATGGAGAAGAACTTGATTATGAAGTTCTGTGAGTAACAGGAACTTTTATCTGGAAGCATTTGTATAAACAATGGAGAAAAGGTTTTGATAATGCATATTTTATGCATATACAATGTATATTAAAAAGAGCTTTTGATGAATGTTCTATCATCAAAAGCTCTTTTTATTGTGAAAAATGTAACAATCTACTTCGGTGATATAAATAAACAGGCTAATTTAAATATTTTCTGATATGCCAATGACCTTTAACATTATTAAAAAGTTTTGTTTAATATTTATTCTAAAAAGGGAATAATAGAAGAAGGAATAAAGAGAGTGTTTGTAGAATTATATTTATAAATTTAAATGCTTTGATTTATATCTAAAGAAGCTAGTGAATACGATTTACAATAACAGAAGTGCCTAGGTACGAAAAAAAGAGGGGGGAAAGAAGATGTTGATCAATTCTAATGAAGATTATGTCGCCGCTTTGGTTTTGGGGGAAGTTCAGGTGCTTTTCGAAGAAATGAAAGAGTTTAGCCGGCTTTATGGACCCAATAAGGAAGACCTCGAAGAAGATGACGAAGCCGTATTGTTATTGGTCGGCATCGACTTGCTAGCCCCTGTTAGTCTGGATTCTTATATCGAAGCAATTAAGCTGCTTTACTATTATCTGTCTGAGTATTGCTGGCAGGAAAATCCGGCTCTTGAAGAAAAATGTGCCGAATTGTTGGACCGGGCAAAAGAAATTTTGCCTGCCGAAAAACGCCATCGCCGATCAATCCGGAAATGGATGCTGCAATTGGATGAAAAAATTTTACGGGCGTTCATTTGAAAATGAGCATAAATTTTCATAGAAGATTTTTTCATCATCCTGTTTTCGATAAGCCAAATAATAAAATAAACGTAAATGAAGTATACTGGCGGTGAAATTAAATCCAGAAAGGAGATTTTGCAATGGAAGATTCGCAGCTCTTGCATCGATCAGTTGCTGCAATCACTGTTGACGGACCAGGTGGAGAAAGTTATTTGGAGGACGGTGCCTTCTCAGCACCAGTCGATATGCCAAAAGAACTTGGAGGAACAGGACCGGGAACAGCTTTTAATCCAGGACGCTTTCTGGCATTGGGATACAGTTCAAGCTTCAGTTTTATCCTTTCCAAAATTATGCAGGAAAAAGGAGTCACAGGCAGAACGCAGGTGAGTTCCAAGATTTCATTGCTTACTGACCCAATGGACAAAGGATTTAATAAAATCGCAGTAGATTTAGAAGTTGCAATCGAAGGGCTAGGCGAAAAAGAAGTACAGAAACTGGCGGATGAAACTCATGTACATTGTCCAGTATCCAAAGCAGTGCGGGGCAATACAGACGTGACTGTTAAAGCGGTATCTTATCAAGAAAAAGAAAAGCCGGTGGCATCCGGAGATTGAAGGACAGATAAATATTAAAAGTAAAAGAAGCATCTGGACTACTCGGTTCAAGTGCTTCTTTTTGTGGTTCAATTCATTTAAATTCGGCATTGCCACTCTCTACATATAAACAACTGTCTTTGGAGACGGCTGTTTTACGGAATAGCTGTTAAATAAAGAGCAGTGAGATAGTTCTTAGGAGTTCTAAAAACAGCAAAACCTTAAGTTTTCCGCAAAGCTTTGATGGCGCGGAAAAGCCAGTATACATACCCGCCCATTACCCCATATCCAATCAGGATAATAAGTAAAGGCACATACTTTGGGACAGTTCCTGAATCAGTCGACATTCCTGCCAAAAACAAAGGCATAATCGGGAACATCACCGCGCCGGGGCCAGCGCTGATTAAGAGCAAAGCCCCTGGAGCGATTACTAGCCATGGCCAAATCGGTTTTTTGTCCGGAACTTCTTCCAGCAATAAAAGAGATGGCCTTTCTTCAGAAGGCAGGGACATTTCTTTCTTTTGTCTGCCAGCTGTTTTCATTTCCTGTTTTGCCCATTTCATCATTCGCAAAGCAATCGCCATAAAACCTGCAGCAATCAATAGCATAATGACGGAAACAAAACTGAATTCTTCCGGCCTCCAAATAGGGAGGATGACAGTCATAAAAAAAATTGGAAGCATAGATACGAAAAAGAAAGCTCCGATAATTAGTACAACCCATGCTAATAACGGAAATTGTGCGGATGGCGGCTGCATCATTTCGATTTCCCCTTCAATAAAAATGAAATTTTTTATTTCATTATATGACAGTTGAAAACGAAACGGAATTCCCATAAGAAAATTTTTAGGGATTATGATCCATGAAAAATATCCTAAGAGAATGAAGGGATTCAAAGAATCAGACGCTCTCCGGTTATCGAACGGGCCGCATGTATGCCGCTTGTCGCCACCCCGATTGTACCACCACCTGGAAAAATATGATCGCCGCAGACATAAAGGCCTGGGAGCCCGGATCGGTGCGAAATGGCATTAAAGAGGGCATTATCTAAAGTTTGCGGGAACCCTCCTACATAGCCGTTTGGGCGCCCTGCAAAGCGTTCCCATGCTTTTGGGGCGCCGGTTTCGAAATGGATAATGGCTTCTTTGAAATTAGGCACTACTTTCTCGATTGAATGAAGTATGCGATCCGCGACTGCTTCTCGGGTTGATTCATATTTTTCTTGAGTATCCCAATGCTGTACCTGTGAATGAGTGGAGATTGTTACTGTTTGAATGCCCAGAGGAGCACGCAGCAAGTCTCCTGGACGTGACGCTGACATGAAAAAATGTGCACCTTCAGCTAGCCCGGCTCCTGCCTCTGTTGCAATTTGCCTGAAGAGCGGCAAAGGAGTACCAAGTTTCGACGAATCAACAGCAATGTATAAAGCCAGTGTTGTCCAGGTAGGGGTGGAAAGGCCATCCCGTAATGGCTTTTTTAATTGTTCAAGTGAATTTGCCGGCAAAATTTTCGGCAGCTGATGTATTGGTACATTTAACACGACATGTGCTGCTTTGTATTGCGTGCCGCGGTGGTCGGTTGCCATCCACTTGCCATCTGCGTGCTGCAAGTTGACCAGGGTACGGCGCTTTTTTAATGTGCCTCCATTTTCAGTCAGGCTTTGGCCCATTAATTCGGCAAAACGATATAACCCGCCAGGCACGTAGTAGGCTCCTTCATGATAAATATCAAGCGCCAGCGCAGAGAGCAGGTACATGGCATTTTTACTGTCTGTCTGCATGCTGTCCATCAGCAGCCCATCAATCATTTGGCGGAAAAGAGTAAGATGGGCCAGGCCATGGCGCTCTAGCCGATGTTCGAGTGTCTGGTTGAAAAAAGGCAATAATTTGATGTGGCGCGGACGAAGAGAACCAATCAAAAACGTCCATTCTTTCGCCGTGGAAGGAGGAAGGACAGGAAGCGGCCCCATGAGTGTCCTTATGATTGAAGCGGTTGAAAAAACTTCGCTGTAGAACGACTGAATTTGCTTCTTATACTGTGGAAACGCGAGAATAAGCTGCTCCACATGGCGGTTGCGGTCTCTTAAAAAAAGAAACGTAGCTTCGGGATGAATCATCTCCATGACAGTTTCAAGAGGCTCAAGAGGAAACGGTTTTTCCAAATAACGAAACACCCGCTCAAGAATACCGTTTTCTTCAAGCCCCATTCCAAGAGTCGCCCCTACAGGAAAAACGAACTTATGGCGTGTGAATTTGCCGGCACAGCCGCCCAGTTCAGAAGAGGCCTCAAGAAGCGTTACACTCATTCCGTGCTTCGACAACAATGATGCGGCGGTTAAACCGCCAAACCCGGCGCCGACAACTAATACATCTTGATTCATCAGCACTCCTCCTTTTTGTCTATTATGGTAAATATACAGGCAATGATGCAAGTTTAGTTTCAGAATTTAAAGAAACTCGTGTGGAATTTCATTGATAAAAATGAAGTTGTGGAAATTAGCGGATTCCACGGAAGATGTATTGATATTAGCTTTGGAAACATCTAGAGGATAAAAAGTTTGTTGGCTTTTATTTTTCAATTGTTCCGTTGCGGCATTTAACTTTTCCGTTAATCGGGTATTGGGGGGGAAAAGACTGGAACGGAGGTTAGTAGATGGATAAAAGAAGGTCCGTCATTCTTTTGCTTTTACTTGGCATCCTCCTCGCAGGCTGTCAGGAAGAACAGCAAATAACACCTAAAGAACAGCCGCTGGAAGAGCAAGCCACACCGGAGATTCGCTTTTTGGAATACATTAGCCACTGGGAACAAGCGGATTTCACTGGGATGTATGGCGGTTATTTAACGGAAGGCACTAAAATGGCATTTGGACAAGAAACGTTTGTGGCATGGCAGCAACAATTATATCAAGACTTGGGCATTGAAAATGTCAGCATCAGCTATCAGGAACCTGACACCGGTGTTGGCTGGAGCAAGAGTGAGCCTGCTGACTTTCCCATTCAAATCAAGATGGACACCGCAGCAGGACCGGTAGAGTTCAGTCGGACATTGACGATGTTATTTGAAACCCAAGAAGAAACAGCAGACTGGTATGTGGAATGGAATCCCTCTTTCATTTTTCCGCAGCTTGAAGAAGGGGATCTTGTTGAAATTGAACGAACTGATCCTGAACGGGGAGAGATTCATGACCGCAACGGGAAGCCGATTGCAGTCAATGGAAAAGGCTTTGAAATCGGAGTAGTGCCCGCAAACTTTGACGAGGCAAAAAAGAAAAATGATCTTGCTGCTCTTTTAAATATCACCCCTGGAGAAATCGAAGAAAAACTGAATCAAAGTTGGGTGCAGCCGGGGCATTATGTTCCGCTCGCAGTGCTGCCTGCTAAAGCGACAGACGCTTTGCAGCAAATCTTTGCGATACCAGGCACTGAACAAAAAGAAGTGCCGCTGCGTGAATATCCTTACGGGGCTGCATTGTCTCATGTATCGGGGTATATCGGACCGATTACCGCAGAACAATTAAAGCAGCGGCAAGGCCAAGGGTATGAACAAGAGGATTTGATCGGACGCCAAGGACTGGAAAGTATTTTGGAGGACCGGCTCCGAGGAGAGCAGGGAGTGCGCATTCTGATCCAAAAACCTCATGCAGGAAGTGAACCGATCATTGCAGCTGAGAAGCCGGCAAAGCAAGGAGACATCATCAAATTAACAATAGATGCCGAGTTGCAGAAAACAGTTTACCAGGCAATGAGTGGAAAAGCGGGGACCAGTGCCGCAGTAGATCCGAAAACCGGCGAAACGCTTGTGCTGTTCAGCTCCCCAGGTTTCAATCCGAATGATTTTATTTTAGGCATCAGCGGGTCGGCATACAGGAAACTGCAAAAAGACCCTTTGAATCCTTTATTCAATCGTTTCGCGGCGACATATGCTCCGGGTACTACAATTCAGCCTGTGACCGCAGCCATTGGGATAAAATTAGGGACACTGGATCCAGCTGAAGGATTGGAAATTAACGGAAAGACATGGCAGAGAGTGCCTTCCTGGGGGAATTACCGGGTAGAGCGCATGTACGATAAAGTGCCGAATCCAATTGACTTGAACAAAGCGCTTGTTTACTCTGATAATATTTATTTTGCGCGGCAAGCGATGGATATCGGACGAGACGCCTTGGTTGATGGGTTGAAGCAATTTGGTTTTGGCGAAGAAATTCCATTTCCGACTCCCCTCATCTCTTCTCAAATTTCAAATGAAGGCACTCTCCGATCGGAAGGGCAGCTTGCGGATACTTCACTTGGCGAGGGCCAGATGCAAGTGAACATCCTTCATCTAGCAGCTATGTACGAGCCCTTTTTCACAGCAGGAACCATTTACAAACCCACCTTTTTCTTAGAGGAAGAAGACGGGCAAGTATGGAAAAAAGAGTTGATCGACGCTGAAAATGCTGAGATTATTCGTACAAGCCTGCGTAAAGCTGTGGCTGAAGGTTTCCCCGAAGCAGCCAGTCTCAGTGGGGTTCCACTCGCTGGGAAATCCGGTACTGCACAAAATCGCCTTGGAGAAAATGATTATTTTGTCGGCTATAACTCTGATTATCCTTTGTTCATCCTCGCGCTAATGATTGAAAATCAAGAAAAGGACGAAAACAGCGAAGAAGCAGCAGCCAGGGCTGCGGAAGTTTTTAAAGCGTGGAAATAAAATAGTTGGGGAAAGAAGCATCCTATATAAGGGTGCTTTTTAATTTGTTTAATAATTCAGAAATTTCAGATATATATTCCGGCTTTGATTTGGTATAATAGTTATTAAGAATTATAAATAGTTAATTTAAATCAAATATTTGATATTAAAAAGTATGAAAATGATATTTAGAGAATGAGTTGTCATTTTTATATGATTTTATTAGTGGAGTAATTTATGTAAAAAAGAATTGCTGCAACACATACTTAGAGGGAAACTTATTCAACAGCTTGCTTCTTCTGTTGTTTTTATCCCTTTTTTAAAAAAGTCCTTACTAATTTTAGCAAAAATTTTTAAAAAGATGGAAGTGATATTTTGAGCTTTTTGATCATCATTCCAGCAAGTGAATCAGAAGTAGAATTACCAGAAAGAAAGAATGGCAGGTTATGTCAAAAAGTCGGGGTTCAGTTTACAGGGTAGAATCAGAACATATGACACGTTCTAATACGTTAATTCAAGCTTCCGTTATTATCCATTCTTAAGTAGAGTGAGGGGAAGTGGCATGGAACCATTGTTTCATGGAATAGTTTTAGCGTTCGGCTTAATTTTACCGTTAGGCATGCAAAATGTTTTTATCTTCAATCAGGGGACTGCCCATAAAAAGTTTTCCAATGCTTTACCTGCAATAATAACCGCAGGCGTCTGCGATACAATTCTGATTTATTCAGCAGTAGCGGGTGTCTCGGTTTTAGTAATCGATTTTGGTTGGCTGAGGAACACTTTATATTTGGGAGGATTCTTTTTCCTGATTTATATGGGAGGGCTATTATGGAAAAGCTCTAAAGCTACCCACAAACAAGTTATGGGCAGCTTTACAACAAAACGCCAAATTATATTCGCCGCTTCAGTTTCACTTCTAAATCCTCATGGCTTTATCGATATCGTTATTGTAATTGGCACAAGTTCTTTGATTTATACAGGAATGGAAAAATGGATTTTCACTTTTTCCTGCATTGGAGTTTCTTGGGTTTGGTTTTTCGCTTTAGCTTCGGTAGGAAGGCAAATCGGCCAATTGGACAAGACAGGAACAGTGATTACTCGGCTGAATCAAATATCTGCAATAATTATTTGGGGAATAGCGATTTATATGGGATGGCAGTTAATAAACTTAGTTTGAAACTAGAACTAGGAATGTAATGATTTTTCAATTTGAAGAGGCCGAATAAAAGAATTGCGGCGTGAAAAAATGATGCTGCTATTTTAGTAGGCTTAAAGCATCGAAGGAAAATAGTCATAAAGTATTTTAAATAACGATGAAACAAATGCAAAGTTCTTCTCTTTATTATCAAAATTTTTGAAATAGTTAATATTTTTCAGGGTTAAAATGATATTATGAAATTAATCTTTTTTTAATGCCAATCATTTAATGTTCATACTCTTACTTAGAGGGGGACTGTGCATGGAATTACTGAAACACTCTGAATGGAAAGATACCAAATTAACTTTGCAATTATTGTCTCAGATTTTAGGCAAAATCCGCTTGGAGGCGGCTCCACAAGAACCGCAGTGGGCGCATGTAATGTTGGCGCTGACACCGGACGGATTTTCTACAGGGCTTCTTTATTATGAAAATCATGTTTTTCAAGTAGATGTTGATATTCGGAGCAGTACGGTGAGCATCAATGTAGATGGCCATACCCATTCCACTCATCTGCGGAATGGTACGCCCATAAGAATGTATTATGATTTTATCTTCCGTTCTTTGCGGCAGCATCAAATCAGCATTACCATCAATCCGCGTCCGCAAGAGATGAACGTGAAAACCTTATTGAATGAAGACATGGTCCATAATGTTTATGAACCTCTTCAAGCTCTGCGGGGCTTAGAACTGTTTCACTTTGCATTCCGTGAAGAAATGAAATTCATCGGCCCTTTGCGTTGCCGGAAAGTAAAGCCGGGCTTATTTTGGGGGACTTTTGATGTCTCCGCTATTATTGTGCAAAACATCTCTGAGCCGTTCCCAGAAGATAAAATCATTGAGAAAGCGGCATTTGATGAACAGTTTATCGAATATGGATTTTGGTTGGGGGACGAGCGGACAGATGAGCCTTCTTTTTTTGTTTTGCCTTATCCATTCTTGAATAAAGATTTGAATAAGTTACCTTTAGAACCTGAGGAAGCGTTTTATGATCAAGAAGCGAGTGAATATTTTCTGACCGCTCAAGCCGTTTTTGATTCGCCTGCGCCGAGCAAGGCTGTACAGCAATTTTTCCATACCACATTTGACATTTTAGCTGATGAATTAAAATGGGAAGGCCGCGATTATTTCGAAACTCCCTTGCTGATGAAATCCCAGCCGACTATGAAGAAAGGAGGAGAAGGATGAAAATTATTAAAAGTGACAGTCGACATTGTATAGAGAACGAAAAAGGAGAAACGATTGCTGAAATCCGTTTTGTTCCTACTGAAAGCAACTTGCTGATTATTGATCAAACATTTGTCACTGATTCTTTGCGCGGGCAAGGAATCGCAGGCAGGTTGGTTGCATCGGCAGTAGATACAGCGAGAGAACAAAATAAAAAAATAATTCCGCTTTGTTCATTTGCCAAAGCGGAATTTAACAAGAAAACAGAATATCAAGCTATGCAAGCGAATCGCTATTAGTTCAACATATGTTTCTTTTCGGGAGGAAGCTGTTGTAATGGCGGTTTTTTTTTAGATGCCTAGGCTGGAGACGCGGATGAACGCATAGGTCAAAGACACAGCTCCGTACTTCTAAACTCTGATCAAGAGCCACTTTAATAGGGGGCTCACTTCAGTAGAATTAAGATTGAAGAAGCGGATTCAAGAACGGCGCATTGAGAGAAACACGAACTTCTGGCGCTTCTTTAGTTTATCATTTGGAGGAAAGGAAATAAGACTTGTATAAAGACTTGCTTGCAGAAGGAGGCATGGCGCGTTGAACATCCGGATCGAATGCACATATAGAACAGCAAAAGGCACAGAAGCTTTTTTTCGCTCCGAAGAGATGCCGGCAGCCAAAGGGGTGATTATCGCAGAAGATTTGGAACGGACAGGCCGAAGCAAAAACCTGGTGTTCATTGATAACTACGATAGTTCCTGGACCATGAAAGAGATGAAGGGGTATTTGAAAGGCGTTGAAACGGAACCTCACAATGTCACCGTTTATTTTGATGGCGGTTATGACCGGGAGACGCAGAAATCTGGTCTCGGCTGCGCCATTTATTATGAAATGAACGGCAAGTCATATCGGCTGCGCCAAAATGCAGCAGTAGCAGAGCTTTTATCCAATAACGAAGCTGAATACGCAGCGCTTTATATGGGGATTCAAGAACTAGAGCAACTGAATGTCCACCATTTGCCGGTCCGGTTTATTGGGGATTCCAAAGTGGTCATTAACCAAATGAGCGGGGAATGGCCCACACTTGAAAAGGATTTAATGCGCTGGGCTGACCGCATTGACCAGAAGCTGAAAGATCTTGGCATTCAGCCAGAATATGAATTGGTGCCGCGTAAAGCCAATGCAGAAGCAGACCGGCTAGCCACCCAGGCGCTGAATGGGACGGAAATCTCTGGAACAATCGAATTGATTCCGGAAAAGTGAAAGGGTGTTTTCATGCGATTTTCTACATTGAAAAAAACAGATATACAAATTTCAGTTCTTGGCCTTGGAACGAATGCAGTGGGAGGACATAACCTCTTTGAAGGCTTGAGCGAAGAAGATGGAAAAGATTTTGTCCGAGCAGGGTTGGACCACGGCATCACCTTCATTGATACAGCAGATGTCTACGGCAAAGGGCGCTCGGAAGAACTGCTGGGGGAAGTGTTGAAAGAATATGACCGGAATCAGTATGTCATCGCTACAAAAGGTGGAAGCGATTGGCGCACTGGTACACGGAACAATAGCCCAGAATATCTTCGGAGCGCTCTCGAAGACAGCCTGAAACGGCTGCAATTGGATTACGTTGACTTATACTATATTCATTGGCCGGATGAAAAAACACCGATCCGGGAAGCGATTGCGGAACTGTCCCGATTGAAGCAGGAAGGGAAAATCAAAGCGATCGGCGTCTCGAATGTCTCACTGGAACAACTCCGTGAAGCAAATTCAAGCCTGGAGATCTCGGCTGTACAGCTGGAATATCATATGCTCGATCGCCGCATCGAAAAAGACATTCTGCCTTATTGTGTACAAAATAATATTTCTGTTGTGGCCTATGGTCCATTGGCGTTTGGCATTCTTGGCGGCAATTATACAAAAGATCTACAGCTTGAAGAAGGAGACTGGCGCAATCGCGTGCCTTTGTTCCAAAAAGGCATTTTCAAGAAGAATTTGGATATTGTAGAGAAACTGAAAAAAGTGGCCGACAAAAAAGGGACGGATGTTTCCAATTTGGCACTCGCTTGGCTACTTGAACAGCCAGGCGTAGACGCAGTCATTCCAGGAGGCAAAAAGCCGGAGCAGGTGCTTTCAAACGTTGCAGCTGCAGAAATACGCTTGGAAGCAGAGCTGATGGATGAAATCAATGAAATTTTATCAACTGTGTCTTAAAACGGTAACCATTTTAAAACTCCTTCTGGAGGAAAGAGCATAAGAAATCTGAAATTGTTCACTTTTAATGAGGGAAGTATTTTTACTTTGTGACAAAAAAGTGAGCAGTTTCTTTTTTATTTCAAATAAAAAATCTGAATAGTTAGATTTTTAACTTGCTTTTTCGTTTCGGAAGTATTATAAATAAGTTGTACAAAAGTTTTACAAAAACGATACAAAGGAGAAGTGAACATGAAGAAAATTTTCGCTTTAGTTTCTGTCGCTCTAGTCCTTGTCTTTTCACTTGCTATTGGAGTCTCTGCGGATAGCCATATGGCTAAAGTCAGAGTTGTCCACGCGTCACCGGATGCCCCTGCAGTAGATGTCTACGTCAATGGCGATTTAACGCTGGAAAATGTGCCGTTCAAAGCCGATTCAGGATATTTAGAAGTGCCGGCCGGAACCCATAACGTCGAAGTTTTTGCTACTGGGACTGAATACGCAGAAGGGTCAGCGGTATTGCAAGCCGATTTAACTGTTGAAGCTGGGAAAGCGTATACAGTGGCAGCAGCAAATACAGTAGATGCTCTTGAATTTGTGGTTGCTGAGGATTCGATGGAAGTGACAGAAGGAAAAACAAAAGTCCGTGTTGGTCATTTATCTCCGGATGCACCAGCAGTAGACGTTGGATTAATTGGTGGGGACGCATTATTTAGCGGAGCAGAATTCCCTGGAATCACTGATTATGCAGAATTGGATGCAGGGACCTACGATTTAGAAATTCGCTTGCCGGACGGCACTCAAGTGTTGCCTCTGGAAGGAACAGAATTAGCGGCAGGAACAGTTTATAGTGTGTTTGCAGTGAATAATGCGGATGCTTTGGAAGTTATTGCGTTGGTTGACTATGAAGCAGCAGCTTCACCTGATGGAATGCCGACTACTGGTCTTGGTGTACCAGCAGATTCCGAGACTCCTTGGATCTTGATGCTTGGAACATTTGCATTGTTTGCGGCTAGTGGGTTAGTTTGGAAAAAACGATTTCAAGAATAAATTATTGATTGTGATTGCAGCTGCCTTTCTTTGTGGCTGTCACGTACAAACAGATGAAGTCAGTGTACGCAGCGAAAGAATAGGATTTGAGTCTGAACAGCCTGCAGCAATAGAAGCCAGGCAGCCAGTCCAAGCAGCAAATCCCATCAATTCTGTTAAACGATCGGGAATTCTGCCAGCAACCTTGGAAATCCCGGCTATCAAAGCAAAAGCTGCTGTCCAGCACCTTGGCCTTACAAAAACAGGAGAAATGGCTGTGCCGGACAATGGAGAAGATGTCAGCTGGTTTTCTCACGGTTATCAGCCTGGCCAAAATGGGCGGGCAGTCATTGCTGGGCATGTGGATCAAGTTGATGGTCCGGCTGTTTTCTGGGATCTTTTCAAATTGCAATCAGGTGATGAAATCGTTTTAAAAGAAGGAGATAAGGAACTAAAGTTTAAGGTGTATAAAATGGAATCAATTCCATTGGAAACTGCAGATTTGTCCGCTATTTTCGGTTATCATTCTTCCCCGGAACTTGTGCTGATCACTTGTTCTGGAGATTATGACCACTCAAGGGGAACGCGTGAAGAACGGCTCATTGTTTATGCAAGCTTAATTGAATGAAGAATTGCCAAGAGCTTGGACTTGGCTTTTCAGTTCCAGAGGAATAGAAAACAGGAAAGGCTATAGAAGTCTTTCCTGTTTTTTGTACGATTCGTTGTTTCAATTCTCATTTTCTTCAAGGTCATGATAAGTTTTTGGATACCCCATGGAAACCCATTCTGAACGATATGCGGAATCCAGTTCCGATAGTCCGATTTCTGCATGGTCATAAGGTGCATTCGGACTTTCTTTATGGTCGACTTCTACACTATTGCGCATGTCATGATCCGGAAATACCCAAAATGTCTTTTTTCGGTTAGTATACGTTTTTATTAACACAAAAGCTGTAGCCGCTGCTGCGCCAGCATAAAAAATCTTTTGCAGGCTTTGATCACTCATGGCTATTCCTCCATTCAAAAGATGGTGTTTTTAATGGATTTCCCTCTTCTCTGAAAGTTAATCATTTCTTACCTGAGGAAGCTGGCAGGAAAAAGGAAGGCAATAGCTTCTATAATCTCTTTTGTTTCAGCGTATAGAGAGTTCCAGCAATCAGAAATAACAGTGAAATCAACAGCGATTTATAAAAATGCGGCGGCCGGTAAGTGAGCGAAATTTTATTGAGGCCAATGTCAGCCGGAATTGCGATAAATGCATAATTTGCTTCCAGCACATTGACTTTTTTATCATTAACTTCGGCTGTCCAACCGATTTCATACGGCACTGGCATGGCCAGATATTTTGCTTCCGTTTCATTCAAATACTGGGCCTCCAAGCGGCTGCCATTCCATTTGACTTGCTGATTCGGGTGTTTTTCCATTGCAGCAGCACGCAGCACATCGTAAGGCTCTTCAAAAACCTCGAGCTCTGTCAGGTTGTAAGTGCCTTTTGGCATTCGGATTCGAATCGACTCATCCGCTGGCACACGGATTGTAAGATCGTCTACGAACGTTTTATAAACGGAAATATTCGATTTTCTTGAAGTTCTGTATGAATTCACTGTAAGCGGAAAACGGGCATCCAATGCTTGGTTCTCAAGATGAAACGATACATATAAGTCACTTCCAGACGGCACAGGCTCAGTGAGCAGGAGATTGACACCGCCTGTTTCACCAGTCACATTTAAAATGCCGTCTTCCAATAGCGCATTCTTATTTTCAATTGCGTATGATAACTTTTTGGGAGCAGGAGGGAGTGGGGAGGAAATCTCCGTTTCCTTCAAGATGACACCCGTTAACAAAGCATGTTCACGCATTAAAATCGGCATCCTTTCTAATCTCTCCTCACTGTACACTGCCGAAGCTCCATGTACGAACGGCAAAGGATAGCGGTTTTCATAAACGGCATAATTATCCGAAGCCAACACCTGTTCAAATCCGGCCGGAACATTAACATCTTCGAGTGGTAAAATGCTGTATTTCCCTTGCAGCAAGCTATGCAGATTTGCTCGTTTGCCGAGAGTCGCATAACGGCTGACGCTTTCCCTTGCCATGTCAATTTCCAAGTCATATAAATAAAAGCGGAGGAGCTGCTCGTTTAAAATGCTGGAATAAGCACTTAAACCCCGATAGTTCATGGCAATAGGAGTGTTATTTCGAATTCCCTCCATCCACTCAATGCGGTAGACAGGATCAGTTTCCCGTTTCCGGATTTCATCAAGCAAACCAAAAATTTCAGGATCGTTATAATCCGGGCCAGTGATCAACTCCTTAGTCACAAGCTGGGTTTCCCCTCTGATTACCAATAAGACATATTCAGAACCATTTACAGAAAATAGCAACGTTAATACAATAAAGACAGCAGCAACTTTCCCATAAACAGCATCGCGGCTCGCCTGGGCGAACAGCACAAATGTAAAAAGGGCGATTCCCATGACTCCAAGAAATAAAGGAAACTGAACCGTTCTTCCTTGTTCCATTAGCGCTAGCAGAAATTGATAACCACTTGCCACAATTCCCGTCCCCAATAACAGGAGGACAACGGATTGGCCAATTCTGGACTTTTTATGCAAAGCCCATACATATGAAAAAAAGAGCAGCAGTGTCACGGCAATGACAACGGCCAGTATTGAGCGCTCAATGCCCAGATTCGGATCGATCAAGGCGAATAACGCATAACTGAGCAATGCCAGGCCGCCGGCTATGGCAATATGCTTTAGCTTTAACCAAGACAGATTACTGAATCCGGCAGCAACTGCCCCGCCGGCAGCAAAAGCCATAAAATATTCCCAGCGGTACTGGGGAGCCGAGAAGCCATTGAACATGCTTGCCGCTTTCGGGCTATAGTGAAGCAGAATGCAAAACAGCACAAGAAACGCGAAAAAACGGAATTTCTGTTCACGATAAAGCGGAAGCGCGAAGACCAGCAAAACAAAAACGGCCGGCAGTACTATAAAAGCACTGGTAAATAAAATATTGTCGATGAATCCTAACCAGTTGACGTCTTGAGAAAAAGGCGGGCGGTGATTGTTCAAATAAGCATAGACGGCTGGTATAAACGACACCGCACTGATACCGGCACCTATCAAACCGCTTATCAAAAGTTTGGTTATAGCTGTCTTTTTAGGTGATTCGCTTTTTTCAAGTGGCAGAAAGAGCCGGAAAAGAATATAAATGCCGATCAGCAGGAAGTTGACATAAGCAAAGTAGAAATTATCAATCATCGATATAGCGACAGCGGCCATAAACCAGCCGCCCTTTTTTTCACGAAAAACTTTCTCTGCCCCGAAAATGAGAAGCAGAAGCCACAAATAAGCATCAGCAAAAAACTCCCAATAGGTGGCATGGCGAAAATAAATGTTGGAAAAAGCATAAACACATGCACCAAGAAAAGCCGGTACGGGACGGAATTTCATATATCGAAAAACGAAGGTGGCAATAAATAAGACAGCAGCGAGCCGAATGATGTTGATGATAACGGCAGCATGTGCCCAAAACAAGATATCCGGTGAACCGATGATTCCTGCTGATTCAAGAAGGAAAACGGCAGCGACGGTTATGATGAAGATTATAGAAGTAGAAAAATAATAAGCCAGTTCGCTATATGTGCCGGTGCCAAAGCCAAAGAGAGTTGAATAGAAAAATTCTCCTGCTGTATATTGATGATAAAGAAGATGTTTAAATGGCAGCATTTGCGACAAGCCGTCGTTTGGCCCCGCCATAAAACGGTTGGCGGCTAATTCACGGAGAAAGATGCCATGAGCCGCTGCACTCAACAATAAGCAACAAATACCGAAAAGCATATAAGGAAGAAGTCTGCGCATAAGTCACCCGCTTAGAATTATAATAGGCATCGATTAATGTCTTCGGAAAACTGAGAATTTAGTCAATTCAATCCATCAAAGAAAGCGTACCATTTTTGCGATTTGTTTTATACAGGATTATTGATAACAGAAAATTTTCCATTTAAAAACTGCGCCTTCATCCACTGATGGGGGCGCAGTTTTTATCTTTTAAACTTTCGGAAGATCTTTCACAAGTGAAATAAATGAACGGGAAGTATAAGGGATGTAACGGTTTTTAGCAGAAATAATACCAAGCACCCAAGGAAAAGTATTAGTTAGAGACAGCGTTTTAAAGGGACCGTCTTTGACCCGCTCGCAAATAAGTTTTGGCATCAAAGTGACACCTAAATTCTTTTCAACCATGCCGACTATAAAATCCCATTGCGAACTTTCATAAGCGATTTTTGGAGTAAAGCCTTCACTGATGCAGAATTCGACAGTTCGGCTGTTCAGCGTAAATTCCTTGCTTAACAGCAAAAAGGAATCATTTTTGCATTCGACTAAATTGATGATGCCCCGATTCGCCAATGGGTGGGATTCATGGACAAGCAGCTTGATTTCCTCATGTACAAAAGGCACCACATCGAATTTCTCCTCGTCGACAGGCAGCATGACGAAACCCAAATCGACTTCTCCGTCGAGCACTTTCTGCTCTACTTTCTTGGCGCCATCTTCTGCCAGCAAAATTGCCACATCAGGATAAGCTTTTTGGAATTCAGCGATTATGGTAGGGAAAAACAATGTGCTGATTACAGGAGGCAAGCCGATATTAATTTTGCCTTTTTTCAAATTCATGACATCGTACAAGGAAGACGTTAAGTCATCAAGGCTATTGACGATTTTTTGTGCTTGTATAAAAACCACTTCTCCTGCATCTGTCAATACGATTTTGCGGGAAGTACGATCAAATAAAGTAACATCCATTTCTTCTTCTAAATTTTTAACCATTTTACTTAAAGTGGGCTGCGTGACATGCAGCGCTAATGCAGCTTTAGTAAAACTTCTATGCCTGGCTACTTCAATGAAGTAACTTAATTGGCGAATATCCAATTTCTTCACGGCCTTTCTATAACTTTTAGTTATGGAAACTATAGGTATTATTCATTTTACCTATCAGATAATGAAGTGTACACTAAAAAAATCGTCAGGTCTAAATATTTTGAAAACGCGATCTTTTTTATTTGAGCTCATCGAAAGCGCTTTCATATTCAATTTTAGCTCTTTTATTTATGGGGACACTGACGGAAATAATTATATGCGAAAAAAATTGCAGCGGATTCGAAGCAAGATGCCTGTTAAAAGCAGAAGGGGAACTGCTGAAAAACGAAGAAGCTGCAATAAAATCAAAGGGGGAAAAACATGTTAAGTATGATCGGATTAATTGGAGGACTTGCCTTACTTATCTATTTGACGATGAGAGGCATGAACTTGCTGATTGCTGGGCCGTTAAGCGCGCTTGTCGTCGCTTTGTTCAGCAGCCTTCCACTGTTCCCGCAGATGGTAGCGGAAGGGGAAGTGAATTTTTTAGGCAATTATATGACCGGGTTTTCCGGATTTATCACTTCCTGGTTCCCGATGTTCTTGCTTGGAGCAATTTTCGGGAAATTGATGGAAGACAGTGGAGCGGCTGACAGTGTATCACGCTGGCTGGTCGGGAAGTTTGGCATCAAGCGAGCGGTACTCGCTATTGTCATCGCTTGTGCGGTACTGACTTTCGGAGGAGTCAGTTTGTTCGTTGTGGCATTCTCGGTTTATCCGATGGCGCTCAGCTTATTCAAACAAGCGGATCTTCCGCGCCGATTTATTCCGGCTGCACTGGCTTTAGGTTCAGTTACATTCACAATGACTTCAGCCGGATCGCCGGAAATCCAGAACTGGATTCCAATCGAATTCTTGGGAACTAGCCCATACGCCGGATGGGAAGTCAGCATCGTCGTTGCTGTATTTATGGCGGTATTCGGTTATTGGTGGCTGAAACGCATGATCAATAAAGCGGTCAATAAAGGAGAACGCTTTGAAACACGCAAAACCGATCCATTGGTAGAAGAGCGTAATTTGCCAAGTCCGATTATGGGATTGATTCCGCTATTGGTTGTTTTGGTGATTTCGTATATCTTCCATGATTCTTTGAAAACATCAGCATTGATCATTGCGCTTCTTGGCGGTGTAATTGCCACTTACTTATTGAATAGAACGCATTTCCATGACTTAGGCAAAGCATTGACTGATGGTACAATTGGTGCACTGATCGCCATCGGAAACACGGCAGCGGTTGTCGGGTTTGGTGGTGTTGCAAAAGCTGCGCCTGCATTTCAGGTAGCAGTTGACGCAATGACGAACATTCCAGGAAGCCCATTGATTGGCGGAGCGATTGCGGTTAGTGTCATCGCCGGCATCACCGGCTCATCTTCCGGTGGACAGGCCATCGCCTTGCCATTATTGGCACCGCATTATTTGGATATGGGTGTAAATGCAGAAGCGCTTCACCGGACGATTGCAATTTCTTCCGGAGCGCTGGATTCACTGCCGCATAACGGTTACGTCGTAACGACAATCCAGGGCATTTGCGGGGAAACCCATAAAGCTGCATACGGCTCTGTCGGTGCGGTAACGGTTATTGTGCCAGCCCTTGGAACCATTATTGCCATCGTCTTGTTTTCACTAGGTATGGGAATTTAATAATTTCTGGAGGTCATATGAATGGTAGAAAATAAAGTGGTGTTTATTACAGGAGCAGCAAGTGGCATTGGGTATGAAATTAGTGCAGATTTTGCCGAAGCAGGTGCCAAAATCGTATTGACGGATATTAATGAAGAAGCAGTTAAGAAAGCGGTACAAACTCTGAAAGATCAAGGCCATGAAGTGATTGGCATCAAAGTGGACGTGACAAATGAAACGGAACTTGCGCAGGCAATCAATAAAACCGTTGAGACATTTGGTTCGCTTGATGTTCTGATCAATAACGCAGGTATGCAATTCGTGTCTCCAATTGAAGAATTTCCAACTGAAAAATTCGAGCTCTTGGTGAAAATTATGCTGGTCGCTCCGTTTGTTGCAACAAAGCATGCTTTTCCAATCATGAAAAAGCAAGGCAAAGGCCGCATCATCAATATGGCGTCCATTAACGGCTTAGTAGGTTTTGCTGGAAAAGCAGCCTATAATAGTGCGAAACATGGCGTTATCGGTTTGACGAAAGTAGCAGCTCTTGAAGGGGCGGAGCATGGCATCACAGTAAATGCAATGTGTCCAGGCTATGTTGATACGCCGCTCGTGCGCAACCAGATGGGCGATTTGGCAAAAACACGCAATGTCTCTTTGGACAAAGTGCTGGAAGAAGTCATCTATCCTTTAGTGCCGCAAAAACGGCTCTTGTCTGTACAGGAAATTTCGGACTATACGATGTTTTTAGCAAGCGACAAAGCGTCAGGCATCACAGGACAGGCTGTTGTTTTAGACGGCGGATATACTGCGCAATAAAATCAAAACCGTCCGTTGCCACTAAGCAACGGACGGTTTTAAGCTTGTTGAGAAAGTTTAAATTAGTATCAGTGATTACTTCTTAACCGATATTCCGCCAACCAGCTGCGAAGACATTGGCCGAGGATTGTGAGGCCAAGTCTTTGCGACGAAGCGCGCAGCGCTGCAGGAGCATATGTTTTAGCCGCGGGCGAGCGCCAAGCCGCTTCGTCGCTTACGCTCCTGTTTCTGTCTCTGCATCGCTGCGCTAGCTTCGAGACATGGAAAAGCGTTGCATCGCTGCGCTAGCTTCGAGACATGGAAAAGCGTTGCATCGCTGCGCTAGCTTCGAAACATGAAAGGGCGTTGCAGGGTCTCGGCTGTCTCGTCGCTTACGCTGCCCCGCAGGCAAGACATTGGCCGACGCCTGCGAGGCCAAGTCTTTGCGACGAGCTTGCGCAGGAGCAGTATGTTTTCCTCCGCTGGTTGGCTCCATATCTGGTGAGCAGGAACAAATAAGAGAAGGGTTTCTCAAAAAATCACACTTTTATAGAGTCTCTAAAAGTGATAAAAGAGAGCAGAATGCAGCGGAAGGCGGCGAAGGGCAAAGATGTGCTCCTGCAGCGCCAGGCGCTTCGTCGCAAAGGCACCACCCAACTACGGTTGGCTGATGCCTTTCCTGCGGGAGCAGCGAAGCGAGGCGAGTCCTGAGACCCCGCAGGGAATGAAAGGGCAAAAGCAGTTTGCCCCCTTCATTTGCGACGAAGCTAGCGCAGCGATGCAGGAGCACGAGGTTTTCGCCAGCGAGCGAGGAGGCTTAGGCCGCCCCCCGCGAAAAGCGTCCGCCGTGGAGCGAAATGAAACGGCGGCTGAGAGTTTCACAACAGCCTGAAACCCGTCCGTTGCCAAGAAGCATTGGACGGTTTTTTATTAATTTTTCTTAGCCAGTTCTAGTGCAATATCGGCTTTTTTCAAATCATGCTGAATTTGTTCATCGACATCATAGGCATGATACATTTCATTTTGATCATGTATTGGGCGATTTTGTCGTGAGTTTCAATGGCGTTGTCTAACTCACGGCGCAATATTTTTTTGACTTGAGGTGTTGCCGTTTCTGTAATCGCTACGGCGATGTTGCGGACAGCAGCTTTTGCCGTAACGAGAAAATCCGTTGCAATTGCTAAATCATCCAACATGGAGCCAGGAATTGCTAAGTTTTCTTTATTAATCGCTTCTTTTTCGGCTGCGTCATTTTTTTCTGTTCGTCTTGTTTAGCCATAATATTCTTCCTTTCCAGTCAATTATTTTGTAGAATCTTCCAGGATTTTACGTAAATCTTTAATTGCTTTTGTAGAAAGTTCCACGTCTTCATCAAGAATTTCTTTTAATTTCTTGTCTTCAACCAAGCCGCTGAATACTTTGCTTTTCGCGACACAAGCTGTTTTAAAGATTAATAGTTCATGGACTTCGAGTAATTCATGTGCAGCAAGTTCTTTTGCCATCAGTAATCCCTCCAATTTCAAGTTTGTAAAGGCAACACTAGTCAGGTTTTATCCGCTCTTCTTTTCTTTATGCATGATTTTTTATTTTTTTACTCAAGAAATATTTATTGATTTTTCTGAGTATTTATACCTTAACAATAGACATGGGAGACTTTTTCGTGGTTTATTAGAAGGGAATCACTATGAAAAGGAGCTGCAATGCATGAAAACGAGTGAAACAACTTTTCCGATTACTGAAGTGCGTGAACAATTTCCAGCATTAAAAAGAACGTATCATGGAAAACCGGTTGTTTATTTTGACGGCCCCGGGGGCTCCCAAGTAGTGAAGACAGCAATTGCAGCGATTGCCGGATATATGGAAAACGGCGGAGCGAATTTGCATGGTGCATTCCCTTCAAGCTGGGAAACGGAAGAAGTCATCGCAGAAGCTAAAAAAGCGGTGGGGGACTTCTTAGGAGTTCAGATGAATGAAGTGGCTTTTGGAGCAAATATGACCACACTTACGATTGCCATCGCTAATGCACTTGGCAAGCAATTTGAAGCAGGGGATGAGATTGCCGTAACGGAAATGGACCACCGGGCAAATGTTGATCCGTGGCTATTGATGGCAAAAGACCGAGGGCTGAAAGTCAGATGGATTAAAGTGAATACGGAATCGTTGACGCTTGATTTATCGGATTTAGAAGAAACAATCAACAAAAAAACCAAGTTGGTGGCGATTGGACTTGCATCGAATGCGATTGGAACCATTGTTGATCTGAAACCCATTGTGGAGCGTGCAAAAAGAGTCGGCGCTTTGGTGGCAGCGGATGCCGTCCATGCAGCGCCGCATATTCCGATTGACCGCGACCGCCAAGGCATAGATATCCTGTTATGTTCGGCTTATAAGTTTTTCGGACCGCATGTTGGAATTGCGGCAATCAAAGAAGATGTTTTCAAAAAGTTGGAGCCGTATAAACTGGTGCCGGCACCAAGTTACTATCCGGATAAATTAGAAACCGGTACGCAAAACCATGAAGGCATTGCCGGAATTCGTCCGGCAATTGAATTCTTTGCAAGTTTCGGGGGAGGTGACACGCGAAGGGAACGGATTCTTTCTGGGCTCGAGAAGATTGAAGGATACGAAAACAACTTAGCTGCCCGTTTAAGAGAAGGGCTGGCGGCTCTTGATAAAGTTACTTTGTTTGAAGCGGATCACAGCGTTCCTAAAACTCCGACAATCGCTTTTCAAGTAGCAGGAATTGCACCGGAAGAAGTATGCAGAATCATGGCGGAACAGCACAGCATTTTTGTCGCCTCTGGACACTTTTATGCATCGACGCTGGCCGACCGTCTGGATATCAATAAAAGCGGCGGCTGGATACGGGCCGGGCTGGCGCCGTACAATACATTTGAGGAAGTCGAACGATTTATAAAGGCGGTTTCAGAACTTTAAAATCAAAAAAGCAAGGTTCAGCATTCGGCTGAACCTTGCTTTTCTTATATTTAGAAATAGGTATTTTTCATTTGCCTTAGAAAGGATCCTGTGTTGAAACCAGTTTCGCTTGTACAATATAGCGGTCTGGAGCATAGCCGATAAAGTCAAACGGATAACAGGTAGTCAATGTCAGAACAGACTCGTCTTTTTCCACAATTACGCTGCGGTCTTCAGCATCAGTGATCCACATATCGGTGATTTCGTAGACATAGATTTTGTCTTCGTATTCCAGCAGCACTTGATCTTGTTTTTCCAGTTCGCCAAGTTTTACAAAGACGGTGTCGCGATGTCCGCTCAACACCGTATGACCATGGCCGCCGGGGACAGTGGTGAGGTCACTGATATACATGCCTACACCTTTTTTTAATGTTGCAGGATCAGCACCCCAATAAACCGAATATTTTTGTTCGATTTTTGGAATTATCAACTTTGCTGTTTGTTCACCAAGCTGCCGGTCGATTCCTGAAGTCAATATAGGAGTAGGTTCAGGCATCGGCTGCGGTTGCGGCTTTTTTTTGCCTGATTCTTCTTTTACTTTTCCAGTTTCACTGCCAGCTGCTGCTTCGACTTTCTTAAAACTTTCAATCTCCGCATTGGTCAGGTTTTGTGCCGAACTTTTCGCTGTGTACCATTCCGACAGACTAAAAAGGCCGATTGCTAAGCCGGCAATTATTAAGACCAGCCCCAACCATTTGTTCATAATAATTCACCTCAAAGGAAAAAGGCAGGAGTGGATCTGCCTTTTTGAAATATTAAGTATTAAGCTTGCTGGCTTTTCCGGCGGAATAACAACAACGAACCCAGTCCGGCAATACCTGCGCCAAACAGCATCATAAGTGGATTGTTGGAAGCCGTATCAGGCAGCTCTTCACCTGTTGCAGCTTCTTCTTCAGTTGCAGCATCGTCCGAAGAATCATCTGCTTCTTTGCTTGCAACAAAACTATTGTATTCGCTTTGGCTTACTTCACAAGCCAAGCCGTCATTGTCGCGGTCCAGGCCATGGGGATCATTGTCAGCACTAAAGCCATTTGCATACCAGAATTCCATTACTTCCTGATGGGATGAAAAATCCCCGCAATCCTTGTCGTTTACCGCGGCTTGTATGTCAAGAGAAGTGCCAGCAACCAGAAGCAAAATCATCGAACTGCCTAATACCGTTTTTTTCAACATATTTTTCCTTCGCCTCCTAGAAATTGTATGTAACAATCTTTAAATTATCCTTTGTTTAAAAATTCAAACAATTATTTTCAAATTATTTAAATATTTTCCAATTAAAATTTTCGGAAATAAATGCATTGTCAGCCTTTTTGTTCTTTCCGGTATATATGGTACAATACAAGGACAAGCTTTTCTGATAACGGAAGAGATCATTTCATTTTCCGGAAAGGAAAATGATCAAAGGAGAATGAATTTTTTGAGTCAACAACACAACAATACTTTACCACCGAATTACGACGAATTGAGAAAGGCTGTAAACCGGACAGCAAACTGGAAAGAACGTTTGGCTGCGGTTGAAGAGCTGAGCAAATGGAAGCATAAACAGACAATTGATATATTGACGCACCGCTTGAACAACGATCCCGTTTATAAAGTGCAAGAAGCCGCTTTTGAGGCATTGCAGGATTTTGGGCTAGAGGTGGAAATGCCGGAGCGCAAAAAATTCGACTTGATCAAAGATACTTCAAAAACATTTGTGCGCCTTAAGAAAAGTTTGCCGAAAGACCATACTTTTGAGGATTTCAAAGTGAAATTGCAAAAAACACGTGTGGATATTTATGATACGTATAAAGGCGATAAAGGCGCTGACTTCGACCAATGGCTCGAAGACCAGTGGAAAGCAATTCCAAGTAAATACTCAAGAAAATAAATGAAAAGCCGTTCCTTCAATTGAAATATTGAAGGAACGGCTTTTTTATTTGTACTGGCTAATATGAAGAGCTGGATCACACATCAAGAATAATTTGGCCTTTTCCCATCGTTACGGCCTGTCCTCCAATTTTCACTTCTTTTATGGTGCTCCCTTTTTTAACAATAGTGATATCGATATAACTGGGCCTCTCAATCTCAAATCCTTGTTCGCTGCGTATCAAGTAAGTGCCGTCTGTTGTTGCAGGAATCATCCCGTGCTCCACCAGATAAGCTCCTAATGGACCGCTTGCTGCCCCGGTGGCGGGATCTTCCTGTATGCCCATTGCCGGCGCGAACATTCGGCTGTGGACGGTAGATTGTTTTTCTTCGGTTTGCATCGTGAAAACGAAGATATGCTGTGTGTACTGATTTTGGCTAAACTGCCTTTCCCAGATATCAGCGCGAAAATTGATTTCTTTCATGGCATTCAAAGAACGGACAGGGATGAATAAAAAGGGGATACCTGATGAAACGGATTGGATCGGAAAGCAGTTATCCAGATCTTTAGGTGAAAGTGACAGCAAATCAGCAACAAGTCCGGGTTTTTGAAAAGGGCTGCCAAAAACAGGGAGCGGCTGTGTCATCTCGACTTTTGTAATTTCCATGGCTTCTTTGTAAACCGTTACAGGGACCTCTCCTATTTGTTCTTCTAAAAGCCACTCATTTGTGCCCGCTTCAGTTGGAATGATTCCTTTGCTTGCTAAGACAAAAGCGGCACCTACTGTCGGATGTCCAGCCATCGGCAATTCTATTTTCGGAGTAAAGATCCGCAGGTTTTTATGGTGTTCCTGATTGCTGGGAGGGCGGATGAAAACCGTCTCCGAAAGGTTCAGTTCACGGGCGATTTTCTGCATAGTTTCTGCCGAAAGCTCAATTTCATCGTGGAACACTGCCAGCTGATTTCCACCAAAAGGGCGGCTGGTAAAAACATCAATCAATTCATAATTCAAAGTTGTCATAGTTTGCCTCCATTCTGTTTCGTTTTTAACCCATTTTTATTTCAACAGCCTATCCCACTCCACCAATACATCACCGATTTTCCGGTCATGGATCACTTGGTCCGCGAATCGGTCGAGCGGCGTTTCTTCCTGGTTGACAATCACGAGCTGTGCGCCGTTTTCTTTTGCGATGAGCGGAAATTGATTGGCCGGTGTGACACTGAGCGATGAGCCAAGAACAATGAATAATTCGGCGCGTGCTGCTTCTTCGAACGCTATATTAAACGGTTCCTCCGGCAGCATTTCACCGAACAGCACAACAGAAGGGCGCAAGTATCCGCCGCAAGTTGTGCATTGGTAAATCCCATTTGCATATTCTTCGCTATTGAAAACTTTGCCGCACGAATTGCAGAAAACCGTCTGCAGCGTGCCATGCAGTTCAGCAACGTGCTCGCTGCCTGCTTTTTGATGAAAGCCGTCCACATTTTGCGTGATGATCGATTTGACGAGTCCACGTTTTTCCCATTCGGACAGCAAGCGATGTCCTTTATGCGGTCCGTATTCTTTTACTCTAATCACTCGGTTTCGATAAAAATCCATAAACTCTTCCACATTGTTATTCAAAGCTTCAATGCTTGCAACTCTGCTCGGATCTTTTTGTTGCCACATGCCTTGGTTGGCTGAACGGAAGTCTGGCAGACCGCTTTCCGTTGACATGCCTGCACCGGTAAAAATCACAGTATACCTTGAAGAGTTCAACCAATCACTGATCATTGCTCTTCCCTCCCGAAGAAAATTCTGTCAATTCAAGTATATCGAATTTCTATTGTAATTGTTATTATATTGAATGATTGAAAACAAGCGGTATTGAAGGGATTCCTGAACAAAGCAGCGAATAAAAAGGGAAAGGTATTTTGCGTAAGAAATATGAATACTGGAGGGATCAAGATGAAGTATTCAAATTTAGGGCGATCGGGTTTGCGCATTTCGAACCTTAGTCTTGGAACAATGGCTTTTGGCCGATGGATCGATGAAAAAGCTTCTGCAGAAATTTTAGACCGGGCAATTGATGCCGGCATTAATTTAATCGATACCGCTAACTTTTATGGAAAAGGACAAGATGAAGCTTTTAAATACGGGACAGGTGAATCTGAAGAGATCATTGGACGCAATTTGAAAGGCAGACGGGATAAAATCGTTTTGGCGACAAAAGTAGGTCTACCAGTCGGGCAGTATGTCAATGATGCCGGTCTGTCAAGATTTCATATCATGAGAGAAGTGGAAAATTCTTTGAAGCGGCTCAGAACCGATTACATTGATTTATATCAGGTTCATCGATTTGATAGACGGACTCCGTTGGAAGAGACGTTATCGGCGCTGACTGAGTTAGTCAAACAGGGAAAAGTCCGCTATATTGGCTGCTCGAACTACGCGGCTTGGCAAATGGCAAAAGCGAACGGCTTCAGTGATTTCTATGGGCTCGAACATTTTATCTCTTCTCAGTCCCAATACAATCTGCTATCCAGAGAATTGGAGCATGAAGTAATCCCTTTTTGCCTTTCTGAAAGAATGGGATTACTGGTTTACAGTCCGATGGCACGCGGTATGCTGTCTGGCAAGTATGACTCAAAAGAGGGACTGCCGGAAGAAAGCCGGGCTGCCAAAGGAGAACAATTGATCCAGCATTATTTCACAGATGCAAATTTCGAACGCATTGATAAATACAAACAGTTGGCAGAAGAGCAAGGTGTCAATCTTTCACAGTTTTCGCTGGCATGGATTTTGAATCAACCGGCGGTCACTTCGGCAATTGTGGGAGCCAGCAAGCCGCAGCACGTGACAGAAGCGGTGAATATCAGTGATTGGAAATGGCCGCATGAGTTAAATGAAGCAGTAAAACTGTTATAACAGTTTTAGAAATTTGCGTACAAGAAAAGAGGAAGAACATGAATAATGTATTAGGCGTCGACATTGGCGGGACGAAGATCAGACTGGCAATTGTCGGGCAGCAGGGAACACTGTCATTTGATGAAACTGTGCCGACAAAAATTCCGCTGTATCCTTATCTGGAAGAACAAATTCTGCGGATCATCAAGCATCACCCCGAAGTGAATGCAATTGGCATCGGGACACATGGCTTCGTGGATTCCATTAATGGAAAAGTGATTTATGCCACTGACATTCTGCCGGGATGGACAGGAACCGACTTGAAAAAACAGCTGGAAGCTGCAACAGGAAAAAGAGTTGAAGTAGACAATGACGCAAATTGTGCGGCTCTTGCAGAAGCTAAGATCGGAGCGGCAAGAGGGAACAGCCGCGTCGTTTGTTTGACCCTTGGCACGGGTCTTGGAGGCGGCATTATTTGGGATGGTAAATTGTTAAGCGGGGGACCGCACGGCGGTGCTGCTGAAATTGGGCATATGGTGTTATATCCGAATGGAGTCTTATGCCCTTGCGGCCGGCGCGGCTGTTACGAGCAATACGTTTCAGGAACAGCGCTTAATCGGCGCATTAAAGAAGCAGGCCTGACGATCAGTTCACATGAATTATTTGAAGTTGCGGCGACAAATCCACACGCTATGCAGCTTGTCAAAGAGTTCACAGCTGATTTGGCACAAGGCATCAGTTCTCTGCAAGCCATTTTCGATATGGAAGTTGTCGTGATTGGCGGCGGCGTGTCAGAAGCAGCTCCTTTGTGGTGGGATCAATTCATGCAGCAGCTCGAGCCGCTGCTATTGAATCCACTGTCCGTGAAAATGGCTGAATTCGGCAATGAAGCGGGAGTTTTAGGTGCGGCATTGCTATTAGAAGGAACAGAACTAAGATAAAGGATTATGAAGTTTAAATTTTGCTTGGCCCAGCCTAGTATGAAAATCTTTAAGAATTTGCATTAAAGATATAAGGGGGCGCTGTTAGTGAAAAAAACATGGTGGAAAGAGGCGGTTATTTATCAGATATACCCCCGAAGTTTCAAAGACACAAACGGGGATGGCATCGGTGATTTAAACGGTGTAATAGAAAAGCTGGACTATTTAGTGGAACTGGGAATTGATATTATCTGGATTTGTCCGATGTACAAATCGCCAAATATAGATAACGGTTATGATATTAGTGATTATCAAGACATTATGGAAGTCATGGGAACAATGGCGGATTTTGACCGCTTGCTGGCTGAAGTCCATGCTCGCGGCATGAAATTGGTCATTGATCTGGTGCTTAACCATACAAGTGATGAACATCCCTGGTTCATCGAATCCCGTTCATCGAAAAAAAATGCCAAACGCGACTGGTATGTTTGGCGTGATGAACCGACCAATTGGGAAAGTATTTTCAGTGGGCCCGCATGGGCATTTGATGAAAGAACCCGGCAATATTATCTGCACTTGTACGCGCAAAAGCAACCGGATGTAAACTGGGAAAATCCTGAACTCCGGCGAGCGTTATATGATATGACCAATTGGTGGCTGGACAAAGGCATTGATGGTTTCCGCATAGACGCCATCAGCCATATTAAAAAAGATTATACAGATATGCCGAATCCGGAAGGCCGCGATTATGTTCCGGCTTGGGGAAAGATGACCGATGTTGAAGGGGTACTTGATTTTTTAGTGGAATTGCGGGATGAAACATTCGCCAAATACGACGTAATGACAGTCGGAGAAGCAAATGGAGTAACCACTGATGAACTGGAAGAGTGGATTGGTGAAGAGAACGGCGTAATGAACATGCTGTTTCAATTCGAAACCTGGTATTTAAGGAAGCTGGATGAACCATGCGGTGTCAATATAGATGCGCTCAGAGACGTGTTGACCCGCTGGCAGGAAGCGGCTGAAGGGATAGCATGGAATGCGCTTTATGTCGAAAATCATGACCGGTCCCGCATTGTGTCAACTTGGGGAGATGATCATGTCTATTGGCGTGAAAGTGCGACTTCGATCGCTTTTATGTATTTTTTCATGCAAGGAACGCCTTTTATCTATCAAGGCCAGGAAATCGGGATGACCAATGCCCCTTTCAATGACATCATATTATACGATGATGTGAAGACCTTGAACTTATACCGTTATAAAAAAGCGGAAGGCATGGACCATGATGCCATTATGGAAATGATTAAAATGAGCAGTAGAGACCACTCGCGTACACCGATGCAATGGCATGGCAGCAGTTATGCCGGCTTTTCGACCGCACAGCCTTGGCTCAATTTGAACCCCAATTATACATGGCTAAATGTGGAAGCACAGCTCCCCGATCCTTTATCTGTCTTAAACATTTATAAGCGCATGATCGCTTTGCGGAAAGAAAATGAAGTTCTGATTTATGGGACTTATAAACTGTTTGAAACTCCATATTCCTGCGTTTACGCGTACACTAGAGAAGATGAAACAGCAAAAATGCTTGTAGTATCCAATCACAAAGATGATCCTCTTAAGTGGACGGCGCCAGATGGAGCGACATTGCTGCTCGATAATTATGGATCGGAAGATGCCAATAAACTGCGGCCATTTGAAGCCCGGTTGTATCAACTAAGAAAATAAGTTGAAAATCTGCTGTAGCGATTTAAAGCCATTCTGTTTAAATTAGGCTGGTTCCGGCTTTGTTAGTGCCGGTACAGTGGTAACTGATTGAAGTGTTTTTTAAAACCTTTCAGCCTATCAGCCGAAAGGTTTTTTAATATAATGGAAAGAGAAAGTTCATTGAAAGGGCGGGAAAGTGATGTATCGAAAGCAACAATACGTTTTTCAAGACGGCCTACCAGTGCTGGCCACTGTCAGAAACTATCTGGAAAAGGATTTTGAAGGTTTGATGGCAGTGCAGCGGGAAAGTTTTCCACCTCCTTTCCCAGAAGACTTATGGTGGACGGAGAATCAACTGGAAAGCCATTTGGAAAATTTTCCGGAAGGTGCACTATGCATAGAAGTAAACGGGGAAATCGCTGGTTCTGTGACTAGCTTAATAGTGGATTTCGATCCGCTTCATCCTCACCATACTTGGGAGGACATCACCGACAATGGCTCAATAGGCAATCACCAACCGGACGGAAATACATTATACATTGCTGATATATGTGTTAAACCATCCTATCGCAAGCTGGATTTGGGTAAACTGCTCATGCAATCGATGTACGAACATGTTATCCAGTTTAAATTGGACCGCTTGCTTGGAGGGGGGCGGCTTCCGGGATATCATCGCTATGCGAATGAATGGACACCAGAGCAATATGTGCAGCAGATAATCAGTGGTCAAATAAAAGATCCAGTCATCACTTTTTTGCTTCGTTGCGGCCGTACGCCGGTATGCTTGGTGCCTGGATATCTGGAAGATGCGGAATCGCGTAACTTTGGCTTATTAATGGAATGGAAAAACCCTTTTTGCACTTGAAGATCTTTTCCAACTCATAAAAAGGAGCGGTCTCTGCAATAGCAGAAACCGCTCCTTTTATGAATTCAAATCAAGCCGGAATGCCTTGACCACAATGCCATCGTCCAGTGGTTCAAAGTCGAGGGCAGGGATGCGTCTGAACCCTAATTTTTCATACAGCCGCATAGCGTTTTCCATGAAATTTGCCGTATGCAGACCGACAAAGGTGGAACCGTCTTCTTTGGCTTGCTTGATGCAATGCTGCACTAAAGCTTTTCCGATCCCATTGCCTCTAAAGCTAGCGTCTACGGCAAGCATGCGGATCTCGGGGTATTCTAAAGTTTGTGAATCCCATTCATAAGCTTTTGTCTTTGAAGGGAATAAAACGACACTCCCTGCAATATCTCCATTTATTTCAGAAACATATATTTCAGCGCCTGAGTCTTTTACATTCTCTGACGACAACGTGCCTTTTAAGACGTTCCAATGGCCTTCCGGAATTGCATGTTTATAAGCGGCGTATGAGGCAAGCCGCTGCTTTTTAATCATATCGTATTCATTGTCATGCGCTTTTCTGATTAACAAATGACCATCTCCTATTTAATTCAGTATTCACAAAAGCCTTGAATTAAAAGTATTTTCGGTAAGTATAACATTTTTAATGGTTATTTTCTGGCTAGCGGATTTCTTTTTCCTTGCTAGCAACAAAAATAATAATAAAAGTTCTTTCGAAAATGTAAATGCTTACATGTGAAAGTTTTTTGACAAATATCAATTTTTTGCCTAATAAAATTTTTAATTCATTGAATTGCGTAAATATTGCTCTATAATGAGTTAAAAGAAAGGATAGATGCCTTATGAAAAAAGATTTGCGTATTAACAGTAAAGTGTTTGAAGGGTCCATGAAAGCACCGAACCGGGCGATGCTCCGGGCAGTAGGGTTTTCAGATGATGATTTTACAAAACCACAGATCGGCGTTGCGAGTACATGGAGCGAAGTCACTCCTTGTAATATACATATTCATGATTTGGCAGTAAGCGCAAAAAAAGGCGCAGCAGAAGCTGGCGGAAAGCCGATGATTTTTAACACAATCACAGTTTCGGATGGAATTTCAATGGGGACGGAAGGGATGAAGTATTCACTTTCCAGCCGCGATGTAATTGCAGATTCAATTGAAACAGTTGTTGGGGCGGAGAGCCTTGATGGACTCGTAGCAATTGGCGGCTGCGACAAAAACATTCCAGGGTGTTTGATTGCCATCGCGAATTCAGAAGTGCCTGCTGTATTTGTTTACGGCGGAACGATTGCCCCGGGAAGAAACAACGGGCAGGATATCGATATTGTGTCAGTATTTGAAGGGGTAGGCCAGCATAACGCCGGAACAATCGACGATGGCGCTCTTCGCAAAATCGAATGTGCTGCTTGTCCAGGAGCTGGTTCTTGCGGCGGGATGTACACGGCAAATACGATGGCATCTGCTGCTGAAGCGATGGGCATGAGCTTGCCGGGCAGTTCATCCAACCCGGCTGAAACAGAAGCGAAACTGGCGGATTGTGAAGAAGCGGGAGCAGCGGTATACAATCTTCTTGAACAAGGCATTTATCCAAAAGATATTATGACCAAAGAAGCATTTGAAAATGCGATCACAGTCGTGATGGCGCTTGGCGGCTCCACTAATGCCATTCTGCATTTGCTGGCGATTGCCCATGCAGCTGAAGTCGATTTGACGATCGACGACTTTGACCGGATTCAAAAAAAAGTGCCGCATATCGCTGATTTAAAGCCGAGCGGGAAATACGTCATGCAGGACTTGCACCGTGTAGGCGGCGTGCAAGCGGTGATGAAAATGCTTTTTGAAGCGGGATACATCCACGGTGATTGCATGACGGTTACGGGTAAAACAGTGGCAGAAAACTTGAAAGATGCACCTGGTTTGCTGGAAGGGCAGCAAGTAATCATGCCGCTCGATAATCCGAAGCGAAAAGACGGTCCGCTGATCGTTTTGAAAGGGAATCTGTCGCCACGTGGAGCAGTCGCGAAAATGTCCGGCGTAAAAGTGAAGCGCCATTCTGGCCCTGCACGCGTTTTTGACAATGAACCGGAAGCGACTGCAGCAGTTATGGCGGATCAAATCAACGACGGCGATGTTTTGGTCATTCGTTACGTAGGACCGAAAGGCGGGCCGGGAATGCCGGAAATGCTGTCAATTTCGGGAATTCTTGTTGGTAAAGGAATGGACGAAAAAGTTGCATTGCTGACAGATGGCCGTTTCTCTGGGGGAACTCACGGACTGGTCGTAGGGCATATTGCACCGGAAGCGCAAGTCGGCGGACCGATTGCTTTGCTGAAAGAAGGCGACATCGTAACCATCGATTCAGAAACACAGGAAATTACGGTGGACGTATCAGACGCTGAACTGGAAGAACGCCGCAAGGCATGGATTGCTCCTCCTTTGCATAAAAAAGGCGTCCTTGGCAAATATGCGCACAATGTAACTTGTTCTTCTAAAGGAGCCGTTACCGATTATTTAAACCGAGAAGAAACAACCGCATCAACAGCAGCAGTAAAAAATTAAATAAGAACAATTGGAAAAGGGATGCCCCCGAGTTGGGGGCATCCCTTTGATTTTGCAAGGTAACATTCACTTATTTTTGACTCAATTTTTCATCCCGTTTAATCGGGGGAATCATTTCCATTGAAAAGTATTTCTTTCAGTGCCGCGGTCATAGTTCCACTGGGTGCTTTCTAACTTAAGCAACGTAAACCCTACCTTCTTTTACGTCCTTGCGATCCTTAAATCGCGCCAGTGTGAATAAGTATTCTCAAAAACATTAATTGTAGAATGCCAGATTATCAAAATATATCAGTTACCTCGTTGTTAACTGGAATAGTATCTCATGTTTTCAGGAATTGGTCAATCTATTTGTTTGGCCGTTTTTTAATTTAATGAAATTTGCCTATTAGGGTATAATAAAAAAAACAATGTTAGTGGAAGAAGGAGATTCATATGCAGAAAAGTTATTCAGATGACAGTTTAGCCTTACATACCGATTTGTACCAAATCAATATGTCCGAATCTTACTGGGCAGATGGAATGCATGAACGAAAAGCCGTATTTGAACTTTTTTTCCGGAAGCTGCCGTTTGGCAACGGCTATGCCATATTCGCCGGATTGGAACGGGTATTGGATTACTTAAGAGATTTCCGTTTTACTGAAAGTGATCTTGCCTATCTTCAAGAAGAAGTCGGCTATAAAGAGGACTTTATCGAATATTTGCGGACAGTCCGTTTTACAGGCAATGTGTATTCCGTTCTTGAAGGAGAACTGGTTTTTCAGAATGAGCCGCTGCTGCGGATTGAAGCACCGTTAGTTGAAGCGCAATTGATCGAAACGGCGCTTTTGAACATTGTTAATTACCAAACTTTAATCGCGACTAAAGCAAGCCGGATTAAACAAATTGTTAAAGAACAGCGGGTCATGGAATTCGGCACCAGACGGGCACAGGAAATGGATGCAGCTATTTGGGGCACGCGCGCCGCATTTATCGGAGGGCTAGAAGCCACGAGCAATGTACGGGCAGGGAAACGGTTCGGCCTTCCTGTTGCCGGGACTCATGCCCACTCGATGGTACAGGCTTATAAAGATGAATATGAAGCATTTCATTCGTATGCGAAACGCCATAAAGATTGTGTGTTTCTAGTGGATACTTACGATACGCTGAAATCGGGTGTGCCGACTGCTATCCGGGTAGCGCAAGAATTAGGAGATAAAATCAATTTCCAAGGCATTCGGCTGGATAGCGGTGATATCGCGTTCTTATCGAAAGAAGCAAGAAAAATGCTGGATGAAGCAGGCTTCCCGGAAGCGGAAATTGTTGTTTCGAACGATCTGGATGAATACACCATTCTAAACTTAAAAGCACAAGGAGCTAGAGTGGATTCATGGGGAATCGGGACTAAACTGATTACAGCATATGATCAGCCGGCACTCGGTGCAGTTTATAAAATCGTAGCCATTGAAAATGAACACGGCGAAATGGAAGATACCATTAAAATTTCCGGAAATGCGGAAAAAGTTACAACTCCTGGCATGAAAAACGTTTACCGGATTATAGATAGGGAAAATGGAAAGTCAGAGGGCGATTATATTACATTGCAGGATGAGAACCCAGCTGAAGAAGATCACTTGAAGATGTTCCATCCTGTCCATACCTACGTTTCAAAATTTGTTTCCAATTTTGATGCAGTGGATATCCATCATCAAGTCATCAAAGATGGAGAAATCATATATGAAAACCCATCTGTACAAGAAATGCAGCAATTTGCGGCAAAAAATTTGGAGTTGCTTTGGGATGAATACAAGCGTTCATTGAATCCGGAAGAATATCCTGTAGATTTAAGCCAAAAATGCTGGGACAATAAAATGCGCAATATCCAAGAAGTGAAAGATATGATCCAACAGCTTACTGGGAAATAAGGAGGAGTATTGATGACAGAGTTGCAAAAGAAAATCATTGAAGAACTTAAGGTTCAACCTTCCATAAATCCAAAAGAAGAAATTGGCCGTACTGTTTCATTTTTAAAAGAGTATTTGGCTCATCACTCCTTTTTAAAAGGGTACGTATTAGGAATTTCCGGCGGACAAGATTCCACTTTAGTCGGGAAGTTGGCACAAATGGCAGTCGATGAACTTAATGGCGAAGCCGGTGAAGAAAAATACAGCTTCTATGCTGTCCGGCTGCCTTACGGGGAACAATTCGATGAACACGACGCACAAGATGCCGTCGATTTTATCAATCCGACTAAAATTTATACAGTCAATATCAAAGAAGCAGTAGATGCCAGCAAACGGGCGCTTGATGCAGTTGGCATTGAATTGACGGACTTCGCTAAAGGAAATGAAAAAGCTCGTGAACGGATGAAAGTGCAGTTTTCAATAGCAGCTACGCACAATGCAGTCGTCTTAGGGACGGACCACGCCGCTGAAGCGATTACCGGTTTTTATACCAAGTTCGGAGATGGCGCGGCGGATGTTACACCGCTGTTCCGCTTAAACAAGCGGCAAGGCCGCGCAATATTGAAAGAGCTAGGGGCGCCGGAGCATTTGTATATGAAAATACCGACAGCGGATTTAGAAGAAGATAAACCGGCAATTCCAGACGAAGTAGCATTGGGATTGACGTATGACATGATAGATGACTATTTGGAAGGCAAGAAAATTCCAGAAGATGCGCAGGAAAAGCTGGAAGACTATTATTTGCGCTCTCAGCATAAACGGCATTTGCCCGTCACCATATTTGATGATTTTTGGAAATAACCGAAACTAACAGAGCTTAGCATGCTAAGCTCTGTTTTTTCTTGCGGAAAAAGTCCTTCGAAAAGTGATGGACAGTTGAGAAATTTACTTAAATTCGTTATGCTTATGATAAGATTTCGACAATTTGGAAAATTTCATCACATACTGGGGGAATCAGGATGAGCGCAAAAGACCGATTAAATATCGTTATAGATAACATAGAAAAAGTGATTATAGGCAAACGGCACATTGCAGAATTGAGTATAGTAGCCATGTTATCGCAAGGGCATGTTTTGCTTGAAGATGTGCCGGGAGTAGGGAAAACGATGCTGGTAAGGGCGCTTGCAAAATCGATAGGCGCCGATTTTAAGAGAATTCAATTCACCCCTGATTTGCTTCCGTCTGATGTCATAGGCGTTTCTATTTACAATCCGAAAGATATGGAATTTCATTTTAGACCAGGACCGATTATGGGCAATATTGTATTGGCCGATGAAATAAACCGGACTTCCCCTAAAACGCAATCCTCCCTATTAGAAGCAATGGAAGAAGCTTCCGTTACGATTGATGGCGTCACCATGCACATCCCTAAACCATTCTTTGTTATGGCAACCCAAAACCCGATTGAATACGAAGGAACGTATCCATTGCCGGAAGCGCAGCTGGACCGATTCCTTTTGAAAATAAAAATTGGCTATCCAACTTCACGGGAAGAGATGGAAGTTTTGAACCGTTCCCAAATTTCAGCCCCAATTGATGAACTTCAGCCAGTGATGTCACTTGAAGAATTATTGAAACTTCAGGAAGAAGTAAAATTGATTAGGGTAGATGAAACAATCCGAAGCTATATTGTAGATTTGGCCAGACAGACCCGGATTGATCCGTATGTCTATCTGGGGGTAAGTCCGCGGGGATCCATCGCTCTTATGAAAGCATCCCAGGCTTATGCCATGTTGAAAGGAAGGGATTTTGTCACGCCGGACGATGTGCAGCATTTAGCGAAATTTGTCTTTGGCCACCGGATTATGCTTCGTTCTGAAGCCCGGTATGACGGAGTTACTGCTGAAGAAATTACAGACAGAATTATGGCCAAGACCAGGGTGCCGGTTCAGAGGCTTGTAGGCCAATGAATAAAGCGTTAGAATTCTTTAATTTGTGGGGGAGGCTGCTTTTTGTATTCGGCATCCTCTTGTTAACATTTTCGTTTGCTATGTTTCAAGGCGGGTTTGTAAGCTGGTTTATTTTTTATATGGCGTTGCCCTTTGCACTGTATTCAATATTACTTACTTTTTATCCCTTGCAGGATATTGAACTTTCCCGTGAAATTCATACAGCTCAGGTGCGGAAAGGGAGCAGTTTTTCCGCAACGATTCACATTCGCCGTAAAATGAGGTTTCCTTTGCTTTATACTGTCCTAACAGAAAAAACCAATTCTCCCGCATTGAAAAAAAGAGCCGTTGGGGGCCATCAAAAGATGATCGTTCCAGGGTTTCGAAAATCCTATTCCTGGACCTATGAAATTGAGCAAATGCCTCGCGGAGAACATATCCTTGAAGGAGTTCAGATAGAAATTGCTGATTTTTTTGGCTGGGTCCGTAAAAGCAGGCTAGTGCCTTTGCAGCAAAAAGTGCTCGTTTACCCTAATACGGTTGAAATGCCTTATCGGCCGATGGAGTCCAAATATGACCATGGTTCAATGGCTGCTCCTTTTACTTTGGTGAAAGACACGACCATGGCTACCGGCATCCGCGATTATCATCCCGGCGATCGGGTCTCGTGGATTCACTGGAAATCTTTTGCCCGAACTCAAACAATGAGAACGAAAGAGTTTGAAGATCGGCAATCACAGGACTTATTCTTAATGGATGACCGGGTTCCTTCAGAAAAATTTGAAAATCAAGTTGAATTAGTGGCTTCGATTCTACAAGCAATTGTCCGGGCGAATTCCAGTGTAGCTTATTTATCTGTTGGAGATACGCGCAATTATTTTCCGGTGATCCAGACGGAAGAACATCTGCACCGAATTATGTACCATTTGACAAAAGTGCAAGCTGATTTGGAAAAGCCCGTAGAAGAAGCTGCGAATCGTGATTTGCAAAAAATACAAGCTTCGAGTTTGTTGTATGTTACCAGCCATCTAACGATTGATATGGTAAAAGTTATTCAGCGGAACGTAAAACACTTGAACACATGCATGTGTTTAATCGTGATGAACAAAGGAGAGCGACCTTCACCTAAAGATGAGATGGCCCATCAATTTGCCCGTTCCAAAGGATTTATTGTTAAGCGAGTCAGCCCTGAGAATTTTGCATCGGTATTCACGGAGGTGAACGGCAAATGACTTCCATTCGGAAAAATAGATGGTTTATGGCTGGATTATATGTTTTAGTTTTTTTCCTGCTGGCCGAATGGCTGACTCCGGTTATGACTTTGACAGCTACAGCCTATAAGCCTTTGTTTTTAATGTTTATTGGCATGGGATTGCTGATGGCTTTGTTAAAAGTAGATTGGCGGATTTCAGGGCCATTGAAATTGATTTATATTTTATGGTTTATCATTTATGTGTACACCGGTGAAGTATTTTTCACTTCAGAGGCATTAGCATTTGTCTGGCAAGATACAGAAACGAATATAAGTGCTTTGTTTTCACAGAACTGGGCACAGACGACTGATATTTTTAGAACGGTTTTATTTTTCGCTTTGCTGTGGATGGCCGTTTATTTGATTCACTATTGGGTGAGTTTCCGTTTGAGTATTTTCTTGTTTTACTTGTTAACGGTAGTATTTATCGCTGTTTTGGATACGTTCAGCCCTTATACTGGAAACACTGCAATCATCCGTATTATGGTCATTGGCTTATTGCTTGCGGGACTTCTGCACTTAGCCAGATGGACTGAACGGCATCATATTGAGTTGAGCAGTGATAAAATCGCTGCTTCTGTCATTCCTCTTTTCATTATGATTGCGGCATCCACTGCATTCGCCTTGTATTTGCCGAAAACAGGACCAGTTTGGCCGGATCCCGTGCCATATATTACATCCCTATCAAGTCAAGCGGGAAGCGGACCGGGCAGTACAGTTGGAAGGATTGGATATGGAGTAAATGATTCACAATTGGGTGGATCCTTTATAGGCGACAGTTCTCCGGTGTTTCAAGCGGAAGTGACAAGCGGCCAATATTGGAAAGTAGAGTCAAAAGATATTTATACAACAAAAGGCTGGGAGCTGACAGAAAACGTCGGGGATTCATATCTTTACGAAAATGGGGATTTTATTGCTACTGATTTTACTCCTGGTGATCCGGAAGAACAAGACACCGCTTTACTGTCGATGGATCAAGATTTCCCTTTTGTTTTATACCCATATGGCACAGAATCGATTGTAATGGATACAGAATTGGATTATCAATATAATTCGGCGGACCAGCGGATAGAAACCTATCGGCAAGGCAATGTTTACGAGCCGGAAGTTTACGAGATTACTTACAGCGAACCTACTTTCAGTTTAACGGCATTGCGCGAAACGTCAGACGCTGATTTGGCTGAATTGCCTGCTGAATTTGACCGCTATTTGCAGCTCCCCGCGGAACTGCCGCAAAGAGTCCGGAATTTGGCAGCAGAAATAACGGCGAGCTCGACCACGATATATGACAAAACGCGAGATATCGAACGGTATTTCAGCAATGCGGGATTTGAATACAGCCAGCAGGATATCCCGGTTCCTACTGAAAACCAAGATTACGTGGACCAATTTTTGTTTGAAACGAAAAGGGGATATTGCGATAACTTTTCCACATCGATGGTTGTTATGCTCCGTTCTCTTGATATTCCGGCCCGTTGGGTTAAAGGCTTTAACGAAGGTGAATTGCTGGAGACTGACGGGGAAAGAGATATTTACCAAATCACTAATAATAATGCCCATTCTTGGGTGGAAGCATATATGCCGGATGTAGGTTGGATGCTATTTGAACCAACTATTGGTTTTACTGGCTCCTCGGCTGTAGAATTCGATGTGGAAGTGGATGCGGCAGAAAGGGATGAGCACGAAATGCCGGATCGCCCTGAACCGCCAAAACCGGAAGAAACAGAAGGTGAAGCTGCTGCTTCAGGGAATGCAGGGCCTTCCATATGGAGCCGCTTTAATGCATTTTTAGACGAAAACCGAAGTGAAATCGGTTGGGGTTTTATCGGGCTAGCCCTGCTGACAGCCATATTTTATAAGGTTCGCCAGAAATGGCTGCCAGTCGTGCTGATTCCCTATTACCGGCTTCGCGGCGGCGGAACTCCTGCTTTCGAAAAAGCGTATTTGCGGCTGTTGAAACAGCTGGATCTGTATGGCATTAAAAGAAGAGAAGGCCAGACTTTAAAATCGTACGCGTCTTACATCGATACGTTTTTCGGCACCAAAGATATGACCCGTTTAACGAATGCTTATGAGCAGTCAATATACGGCGGGCATACAGATGCCGTTGAATGGCGGGAATTGCAGGAAAGTTGGGAAAATTTAATCAAACAAACAACCGGTTGATTTTGAGTGGTCTACCTTGTACAATTGAGAAAATTAAAGTTACAGGTGCCCTCATATATGTCTGGTAATATGGACCAGATGTCTCTACCAAGTCCCCGGAAATGACTTGACTATGAAGGTGGATGACGCATGCCTCGACATGTGCATTCGCCTTTTTGATGTAGAGCCAAAAGAACGCGAGGAGTATTTTCGCGTTCTTTTGTTTTTTGAGGCCTGAATTGAATAGAAGAGGTGAAGAGTGTGCCAGCAAGCCCGATGTTAAAAGAGCAAAAGAAAATTGTGGTTTTGGATTTTGGAAGCCAGTACAACCAATTGATTACACGGCGTATTCGAGAAATTGGAGTTTACAGTGAACTGCATCCTCATACCATTACTGCTGAAGAAATCAAAGAAATGAATGCGACAGGGATTATCTTCTCAGGCGGACCGAATTCCGTTTACGATAAAGATGCTTTTTCAGTAGATGACGCTATTTTCGAAATGGGATTGCCTATTTTAGGAATTTGCTACGGCATGCAATTAATGGCGCTGCATTTGAACGGTAAAGTGGAAAAAGCGCAAAATCGTGAATACGGCAAAGCGGAACTGAAGCTGATCAAAGAAAGTAAGTTATTTAAAGAATTGCCGGAAGAGCAAATTGTCTGGATGAGCCATGGTGACTTGGTTACCGCTGCGCCTCCTGGATTTGATGTAATTGGTACAAGCGCAGGCTGTCCGATTGCCTCTATGGCAGATGAATCCCGCGGTTTTTACGGTGTCCAATTCCACCCGGAAGTGCGCCATTCTATTTACGGCAATGAGTTATTGCGCCAATTCGTCTTTGATGTATGCGGTATGACAGACGATTGGTCAATGGAAAATTACATTGAACTCGAAATCGAGAAGATTCGCGAAGAAGTAGGCGATAAAAAGGTTCTTTGCGCACTTAGCGGCGGTGTAGATTCTTCCGTTGTAGCAGTACTGATCCATAAAGCAATCGGCGATCAACTGACTTGCATGTTTGTTGATCACGGTCTTCTTCGCAAAGGGGAAGCGGAAAGCGTCATGAAAACTTTCGCTGACGGCTTCCACATGAACGTCATCAAAATTGATGCGCGTGAGCGTTTCATGAATAAATTAGCTGGCGTAACAGATCCAGAACAAAAACGGAAAATTATCGGCAACGAGTTTATTTATGTATTTGATGATGAAGCTTCAAAACTTGAAGGCATGGACTTCTTAGCGCAAGGAACGCTTTATACAGATATTATTGAAAGTGGTACAACTACAGCTCAAACGATCAAATCTCACCACAACGTAGGTGGCCTTCCTGAGGATATGCAATTCAAATTAATCGAGCCGTTAAATACTTTGTTTAAAGATGAAGTGCGGGTGCTTGGAACTGAGCTTGGCATGCCCGAAGAAATCGTTTGGCGCCAGCCATTCCCGGGTCCAGGCCTTGGAATTCGCATTATGGGTGCAGTAACAGAAGAAAAACTGGAAATCGTCCGCGAATCTGATTGGATTTTACGCGACGAAATCAGTAAAGCCGGTCTTGACCGTGATATTTGGCAATACTTCACTGTCCTTCCTGACATCCGCAGCGTTGGGGTAATGGGAGATGCCCGCACGTATGATTATGCGATCGGCATCCGAGCGGTTACCTCGATCGATGGCATGACTTCAGATTGGGCGCGCATTCCTTGGGATGTACTGGAGAAAATCAGTGTTCGTTTAGTCAATGAAGTCTCACATATCAACCGTGTATTGTATGACATTACGAGCAAGCCACCTGCCACTATAGAGTGGGAATAAAATACTTGAAGCAACTGTACTCTGTTTATGGAGTACAGTTTTTTGTTTTTACGAACTTTATTCACTTTATCCAAAGAAATGTTCGTATTTAATCTTGTTAGAAAAACGGAACCATGTTATATTACGATAGAAATTAAATAACGTTGTCGTATAATGTCGGGGATATGGCCCGAAAGTTTCTACCGAGTTACCGTAAATGACTCGACTACGATTTTTGTCCGCTTCCCAGAAGCAGGACTATTTTCAGAGTTTTTGCTTTGAAAGGATAAATCGAGCGCATACGGCATAAAGCTGTATGCGTTTTTTATTTAAAGCATTATCGCGACGACACGCGGAGGAGAAAAACATGAAAAAGTATTTTCAGTTCGAAGAGCTGGGAACCAATTATCGCCGTGAAATAATCGGCGGCTTAACAACATTTCTAGCGATGGCTTACATTTTAGTGGTCAATCCTTTGACGCTGACTTTAAGTTCAATCCCGGATTTGCCTGCTGAAATGTACATGGATTACGGCTCCGTATTTATGGCGACGGCTTTGGCGGCTGCAGTAGGGTGTTTAATGATGGGGATTGTCGCAAGATATCCAATAGCACTTGCACCTGGTATGGGTTTAAATGCATTTTTTGCTTATACAGTTATTTTAACTTACGGTGTGCCGTGGCAAACCGCTTTAACTGGTGTTTTATTTTCTGGACTAATTTTTATCGTTCTTTCATTGTCCGGGATCCGTGAAATGATTATCAATGCAATCCCTAATGACTTGAAATTGGCGGTTGGAGCGGGGATTGGACTTTACATCACATTTATCGGTCTGCAAAATTCCGGAATTATTGTGGCCAATGAAGCAACGATGGTCGGTCTTGGAGATTTATCAATGCCTTCAACGCTGCTGGCCATTTTTGGAATGTTTGTTACTGTAATTCTTATGGTTCGCCGTGTTAAAGGCGGAATTTTCTTCGGGATGCTGATTGCGGCTGTAGTGGGTATGATCTTCCAAGTGGTTGATTTACCTAAAGCAATCGTCGATTTTAATGTTCCGAGTATGGCTCCGACATTTGGAGTGGCTTTCGAGCCAATCATTAATGACTTTGGTTCTTTGGTAAATATTGAGTTTCTGGTTATTGTCTTAACATTTCTGTTTGTGGACTTCTTTGATACTGCCGGAACTTTGGTGGCAGTTGCCACTCAGGCTCGATTGATTAAAGATGATAAACTTCCACGTGCTGGAAGAGCGTTATTGGCAGATGCGGTTGCAACAGTAAGTGGAGCAATCTTTGGGACTTCGACGACAACATCTTATATCGAATCCAGCGCAGGAGTGGCTGCAGGAGCTCGCTCGGGGTTTGCTGCAGTTGTAACCGGATTACTATTTTTGATTTCCATATTCTTTTATCCGTTATTAGAAGTAATTACGAGTGCTGTAACTGCTCCTGCTTTAATTATTGTAGGTGTGCTGATGGTTTCAGCTTTAGGAAGAATCGATTGGTCGAAATTCGAAATCGCTGTACCTGCTTTCCTAACAATGATAGCGATGCCGCTTGGTTATAGTATTGCAACAGGTATTGCTATTGGTTTTATTTTCTATCCTGTTACGATGATCACCGCTGGCAAGTGGAAGCAAGTGCATCCGATTATGTATGGGTTGTTTGTGATCTTCGTTCTTTATTTTGTGTTCATCGCTTAAGAGAAAGCCCGCCGAAGAATTTTGGCGGGCTTTTTTATATAGAAGGAAGTTGTTGGGGGCGAAGCTAATTATAGAAGAGAAATTTGATCGGGCTGGTTTCGGTGTCCGTATTATTAGAACTTAAGAATTTTTCGCGGAACATTATGGAGGCGTCTGATTGTTTTATATAGAAGAAAAAGAAAATAGAGATATAAAAAAGGGGAGAAATGAAATAAGAGTTTTTGAATCAGAACGAGATCATGAATAGATGGTAAATAGATGCAATGTAAAGGAGATATTCCCTTTCAAATTTGTAACACTTTTGTAATTTCATTTTTAGAATATTCTGTTATAATAAGAAATGTAAACGAAATAATATTTTTTTATTATTTCTATTAAAAGCGTTGACTTCAAATACAACCTCTGATATATTAGTAATTGTCCTCAAAACAACTCGATGTAAGTTCATTAAAAATTTAATGAGAAAAATAACGAAAGTTATTGACATGGATTGTGAGTTGAGGTATTCTAATAAAGTTGCTGTTTGAAAGCAACGCATATTGAACCTTGAAAACTGAACAGCAAAACGTCAACAAAAATTGTTGAAGCGCCTTGGCGCGACAACGAATTTTCTGCGAGGATCGTCGCAAAGCGATCCGAGCAACACCTACTGATCAGCGCAAGCAGATCAAGCGACTCGCGCATCTTTCGGGATGGCGAGACGCCAGCAGATTTGAGCAAGTCGAATCTCTATAATGGAGAGTTTGATCCTGGCTCAGGACGAACGCTGGCGGCGTGCCTAATACATGCAAGTCGAGCGGAAAATTTGGAGCTTGCTCCAAGTTTTCAGCGGCGGACGGGTGAGTAACACGTGGGCAACCTGCCCTGCAGTTCGGGATAACTCCGGGAAACCGGGGCTAATACCGGATAGGTTCGGCTCCCGCCTGGGAGCCGACGGAAAGACGGCTCACGCTGTCGCTGCTGGATGGGCCCGCGGCGCATTAGCTAGTTGGGGGGGTAACGGCCTCCCAAGGCCACGATGCGTAGCCGACCTGAGAGGGTGATCGGCCACACTGGGACTGAGACACGGCCCAGACTCCTACGGGAGGCAGCAGTAGGGAATCTTCCGCAATGGACGCAAGTCTGACGGAGCAACGCCGCGTGAGTGATGAAGGTTTTCGGATCGTAAAACTCTGTTGTAAGGGAAGAAACCGTGCCGGAGTAACTGCCGGCACCTTGACGGTACCTTACCAGAAAGCCACGGCTAACTACGTGCCAGCAGCCGCGGTAATACGTAGGTGGCAAGCGTTGTCCGGAATTATTGGGCGTAAAGCGCGCGCAGGCGGTCCTTTAAGTCCGATGTGAAAGCCCACGGCTCAACCGTGGAGGGTCATTGGAAACTGGGGGACTTGAGTGCAGAAGAGGAAAGTGGAATTCCATGTGTAGCGGTGAAATGCGTAGAGATGTGGAGGAACACCAGTGGCGAAGGCGACTTTCTGGTCTGTAACTGACGCTGAGGCGCGAAAGCGTGGGGAGCAAACAGGATTAGATACCCTGGTAGTCCACGCCGTAAACGATGAGTGCTAAGTGTTAGGGGGTTTCCGCCCCTTAGTGCTGCAGCTAACGCATTAAGCACTCCGCCTGGGGAGTACGGCCGCAAGGCTGAAACTCAAAGGAATTGACGGGGGCCCGCACAAGCGGTGGAGCATGTGGTTTAATTCGAAGCAACGCGAAGAACCTTACCAGGTCTTGACATCCCGCTGCCCGCCTTGGAGACAAGGCTTTCCCTTCGGGGACAGCGGTGACAGGTGGTGCATGGTTGTCGTCAGCTCGTGTCGTGAGATGTTGGGTTAAGTCCCGCAACGAGCGCAACCCTTGATCTTAGTTGCCAGCATTCAGTTGGGCACTCTAAGGTGACTGCCGGTGACAAACCGGAGGAAGGTGGGGATGACGTCAAATCATCATGCCCCTTATGACCTGGGCTACACACGTGCTACAATGGACGGTACAAAGGGTCGCCAACCCGCGAGGGGGAGCCAATCCCAGAAAACCGTTCTCAGTTCGGATTGCAGGCTGCAACTCGCCTGCATGAAGCCGGAATCGCTAGTAATCGTGGATCAGCATGCCACGGTGAATACGTTCCCGGGCCTTGTACACACCGCCCGTCACACCACGAGAGTTTGTAACACCCGAAGTCGGTGAGGTAACCCCTTGTGGGAGCCAGCCGCCGAAGGTGGGACAGATGATTGGGGTGAAGTCGTAACAAGGTAGCCGTATCGGAAGGTGCGGCTGGATCACCTCCTTTCTAAGGATTACTTCGGAACGGAACCTCACGGTTCCGGTTGACGTTTTGCGTTCGGTTTTGAAGGTTCACACCTTGGCAGCGATGCCTTTTTTTGTGACTTTCAACAACTTGTTCTTTGAAAACTGGATATGACGACATTGAAACAAACGAAACAACGCAACACAAGTGATGAGACCGAGCGATCGGTCGACTTTCTATGTAACCAACTTGGTTAAGTTAGAAAGGGCGCACGGTGGATGCCTTGGCACTAGGAGCCGAAGAAGGACGGCACTAACACCGATATGCTCCGGGGAGCTGTAAGTGAGCATTGATCCGGAGATTTCCGAATGGGGGAACCCCCTGCCCGTAATGGGGCAGGATCCATGTGTGAATTCATAGCACATGAGAAGGCAGACCCAGGGAACTGAAACATCTAAGTACCTGGAGGAACAGAAAGCAAATGCGATTCCCTGAGTAGCGGCGAGCGAAACGGGAACAGCCCAAACCAAGAGGCTTGCCTCTTGGGGTTGTAGGACACTCAATACGGAGTTACAAAAGCACGCGTTAGGCGAAGCGACCTGGAACGGTCCGCGACACTGGGTAACAGCCCCGTAGCCGAAAAGGCGTGCCCTCCTGAGTGGATCCTGAGTACGGCGGAACACGTGAAATTCCGTCGGAATCCGGGAGGACCATCTCCCAAGGCTAAATACTCCCTAGTGACCGATAGTGAACCAGTACCGTGAGGGAAAGGTGAAAAGCACCCCGGAAGGGGAGTGAAACAGATCCTGAAACCGTGTGCCTACAACTAGTCAAAGCCCGTTCATGGGTGATGGCGTGCCTTTTGTAGAATGAACCGGCGAGTTACGATTGCATGCAAGGTTAAGATGAGAAGTCGGAGCCGCAGCGAAAGCGAGTCTGAACAGGGCGAATGAGTATGCAGTTGTAGACCCGAAACCAGGTGATCTACCCATGTCCAGGGTGAAGGTAAGGTAACACTTACTGGAGGCCCGAACCCACGCACGTTGAAAAGTGCGGGGATGAGGTGTGGGTAGCGGAGAAATTCCAATCGAACCTGGAGATAGCTGGTTCTCTCCGAAATAGCTTTAGGGCTAGCCTCAAGATTGAGAATCCTGGAGGTAGAGCACTGTTTGGACTAGGGGCCCATCCCGGGTTACCGAATTCAGACAAACTCCGAATGCCAGTGATTTATGCTTGGGAGTCAGACTGCGAGTGATAAGATCCGTAGTCAAGAGGGAAACAGCCCAGACCACCAGCTAAGGTCCCCAAATATCCGTTAAGTGGAAAAGGATGTGGCGTTGCTTAGACAACCAGGATGTTGGCTTAGAAGCAGCCATCATTTAAAGAGTGCGTAATAGCTCACTGGTCGAGTGACACTGCGCCGAAAATGTACCGGGGCTAAACGGATTACCGAAGCTGTGGATGGACATCAACGATGTCCGTGGTAGGAGAGCGTTCTAAGGGCGTTGAAGCGGAACCGGAAGGATTCGTGGAGCGCTTAGAAGTGAGAATGCCGGTATGAGTAACGAAAGACGGGTGAGAATCCCGTCCACCGAATGCCCAAGGTTTCCTGAGGAAGGCTCGTCCGCTCAGGGTCAGTCGGGACCTAAGTCGAGGCCGATAGGCGTAGACGATGGACAACAGGTTGATATTCCTGTACCACCTCCCCGCCGTTTGAGCAATGGGGGGACGCAGAAGGATAAGGCGAGCGCGCCGTTGGTTGAGCGCGTCCAAGCCGTGAGGCGGGAAATGAGGCAAATCCCATTTCCATAACGTTGAGCGGTGACGGCAAGGGGCGTATGCCCTGGAGTCCCTGATTTCACACTGCCAAGAAAAGCCTCTAGCGAGGCGGGAGGTGCCCGTACCGCAAACCGACACAGGTAGGCGAGAAGAGAATTCTAAGGTGAGCGAGTGAACTCTCGTTAAGGAACTCGGCAAAATGACCCCGTAACTTCGGGAGAAGGGGTGCTCTGGTAGGGTGAAAAGCCCGAGAGAGCCGCAGTGAATAGGCCCAGGCGACTGTTTAGCAAAAACACAGGTCTCTGCCAAACCGTAAGGTGACGTATAGGGGCTGACGCCTGCCCGGTGCTGGAAGGTTAAGGGGAGTGCTTAGCGCAAGCGAAGGTGCGAACTGAAGCCCCAGTAAACGGCGGCCGTAACTATAACGGTCCTAAGGTAGCGAAATTCCTTGTCGGGTAAGTTCCGACCCGCACGAAAGGCGTAACGATCTGGGCACTGTCTCAACGAGAGACTCGGTGAAATTATAGTACCTGTGAAGATGCAGGTTACCCGCGACAGGACGGAAAGACCCCGTGGAGCTTTACTGTAGCCTGATATTGACTTTTGGTGCAACTTGTACAGGATAGGTAGGAGCCTTTGAGCCCGGAGCGCCAGCTTCGGGGGAGGCGTCGGTGGGATACTACCCTGGTTGTATTGAAATTCTAACCCGCACCCCTGATCGGGGTGGGAGACAGTGTCAGGCGGGCAGTTTGACTGGGGCGGTCGCCTCCTAAAGAGTAACGGAGGCGCCCAAAGGTTCCCTCAGAATGGTTGGAAATCATTCGCAGAGTGTAAAGGCACAAGGGAGCTTGACTGCGAGACGGACAGGTCGAGCAGGGTCGAAAGACGGGCTTAGTGATCCGGTGGTTCCGCATGGAAGGGCCATCGCTCAACGGATAAAAGCTACCCCGGGGATAACAGGCTTATCTCCCCCAAGAGTCCACATCGACGGGGAGGTTTGGCACCTCGATGTCGGCTCATCGCATCCTGGGGCTGTAGTCGGTCCCAAGGGTTGGGCTGTTCGCCCATTAAAGCGGTACGCGAGCTGGGTTCAGAACGTCGTGAGACAGTTCGGTCCCTATCCGTCGCGGGCGCAGGAAATTTGAGAGGAGCTGTCCTTAGTACGAGAGGACCGGGATGGACACACCGCTGGTGTACCAGTTGTTCCGCCAGGGGCATCGCTGGGTAGCTATGTGTGGCCGGGATAAGTGCTGAAAGCATCTAAGCACGAAGCCCCCCTCAAGATGAGATTTCCCATTGCGCAAGCAAGTAAGATCCCTCAAAGACGATGAGGTAGATAGGTTCGGGGTGGAAGCGCGGCGACGCGTGCAGCTGACGAATACTAATCGATCGAGGACTTAACCAAACTGTTTGTTTCAACTGTCGCATATCCGGTTTTGAGGGCGCAAGCACTCATGTCCAGTGATGATGGCAAAGAGGCCACACCCGTTCCCATCCCGAACACGGCAGTTAAGCTCTTTTGCGCCGATGGTAGTTGGGGGTTTCCCCCTGCGAGAGTAGGACATTGCTGGGCCCTGTAAGAAGAAAAAGCCGTAGCCGGCATTCCCGGCTACGGCTTTTTTGTGTTTCTGACGATAATTACCGCGAGTTGAGTTGAATAAACCATCACTAGTGCTCAGAACTAATGAAAAAACTGTCTATGTTGTCTAGGTCATGAAACGCTTTATTATGATAGGGAATAATTTTTCAAGAGACAATTCTACAGAATGGCTGGCTGCATGACCATTATTGATTAAAGTTACGTCAAAAATGGAGACGACAGCAGTTCTGAGGGCTGTATTAATGAAGTTTTGTTTTGCACATAATTGTTAAATGTTCAGCTTGATATAAGGCAGTGACCGCATTTTTATCAAATACTACCGCGCTGCCAGGAATATCTATTCAAGAATGAATTTGAAAGCCCGGTTTTGCCCATTTGCTACATCTTAAAGCGAACAAATAGAATTTATGTAGTAGCGGGAGTTTATTAATGAAGGATTAATAAAATCTAATAGTCGTTCTTGATTGAACACAGTTTGTTCTACTTCGCTTCATTCAATAAGAGGCAGCCATAAAACAAAAATTAAAAAGTGTGCTTCGTGTATTAACTTCTTTGCTCTAAATTCTTGCTAACACCTTCTTTTCCATGTTACTTATGAAGCAATTCCTATCGTTTCCTACAGTCTATTGCACTCTGCCTTGCATTCCCAAGTAGTTTCTACTAGTATGAAACTTGAATGTTTTAAGGCAACACAGAAAGGGTGCGAAATGTGGATATTAATCCATGGTTAATGGTTATTATTATTTTCTCTATAAATATCGTTTATGTAACCTTCTTTACAATACGGATGATTATGACGCTTAAAGGTTATCGTTATATTGCTGCGGTTGTGAGTATGGTCGAAGTAGTTATTTATATAGTAGGTTTAGGACTTGTTTTAGACAACTTGGATCAGATTCAGAATTTGGTAGCTTATGCAATTGGTTATGGATCAGGCGTGATTATAGGATCGATAATTGAAGAGAAAATGGCACTTGGCTATATCACCGTGAATGTTATCACCAGTGATGAAAATCAATTACTTCCGAAGAAATTGCGGGAGAAAGGTTATGGAGTGACAGACTGGATAGCTAACGGCATGGAAGGCGGGCGGCATTCTATGCAAATTTTAACGCCACGCAAAATGGAGCTTCAATTATATGCGGTTATTAAAGAGCTAGACCCGAAAGCTTTTATCATCGCTTATGAACCAAAAACAATCCATGGCGGATTCTGGGTGAAACAAGTAAGGAAAGGAAAGTTATTTAAATGAACAAGAAGACAATATGGTTTGAGGTTGGCGAAAATGAAACAATGGATGCTTGTCTTGAACGCATGAAGCGGGAAGGATATGCAGCAGTCGGCCGTAAAGAAGAACCTTTATTTGAAGAAATTGATGGCAAGCCGGTACCAATACGGCAAATTGTAAAATTTAAGGGAATTAAGCTAGGTGAATAAGCATAGAACCTATAAAAAGCCGAACGATTAGTTTAGTAAATAAACAATCGTTCGACTTTTTTATTGACTAGGTAACAGTATCTTGTTATGATGATTGAGGATACCCCATATATGCAGGAGAATTGGCTTCTGCGTTTCTACCAAGACACCGGAATGTCTGGACTATGCGGGAAAGCAACTTATGGATACGTGGCGAAAAATGTGCTTGTTTAAGGCATCATTTAATTTCGTCTTATTAAAAAGTCCTTAAGTAAACTGCTTTTCACGTAATGTGAGCAGTTTACTTGAGGGCTTTTATTTGTTTTAAAGGAGAGATTTCACAATGGATTCGCGAATCGGCATAATAATGGGAAGTTCGAGCGACTGGGAAACGATGAAACATGCATGTGATGTTCTGGACGAATTAAACATCGCCTACGAAAAAAAAGTTATTTCTGCTCACCGTACACCTGACTTAATGTTTTCTTATGCAGAGGAAGCAAGAGACCGCGGGTTGCATGTGATTATCGCAGGTGCTGGAGGAGCTGCTCACTTGCCGGGGATGGTTGCTGCAAAAACGACACTTCCTGTCATAGGTGTTCCAGTTCAGTCAAAAGCATTGAACGGTCTGGATTCGTTATTGTCGATTGTTCAGATGCCTGGAGGCGTTCCAGTAGCAACTGTTGCAATCGGAAAAGCAGGCGCCACCAATGCCGGCCTTCTGGCTGCTCAGATTTTAGGCACGACTGATCCACAAGTAGCACAGGCATTACAGGAAAGAAGAAATCGAACGCATGATGAAGTCTTAAAAAGTACAGGTGATTTAACATGACAAAAATTATTTTACCGGGACAAACGATTGGAATTATTGGCGGAGGACAGCTAGGGCGCATGATGGCATTAGCTGCTAAAGAAGCAGGCTTTAAAATAGCCGTGTTAGATCCGGCAATGGATTCACCGACAGGCCAAGTGGCCGATGTTCAAATCATCGCTCCTTATAACGACATGCATGCACTTGAAGAATTGGCGGAAGCCAGTGATGTTATTACTTATGAATTTGAAAACATAGACGTTACCGGCTTAGAAAAGCTGGCAGAAATAGCATATGTACCCCAAGGATCTGAGTTGATCCGGATTACACAAAATCGCATTTTTGAAAAGCAAGCAATCTCGGAAGCAGGCGTACCGATTGCAGAATACATTTCTGCTTCATCATTTAGTGAATTAGAAGAGAAAAGCAGTCAATTGCCTTTTCCTTTTGTCGTAAAGACTGCCAGAGGCGGATACGACGGAAAAGGCCAGCAAACGGTCACTTCCAAAGAAGAATTGGCTTTAGCAGAACCGCTTTTCCAAAATGGCGAATGTGTAGCAGAGGCATTCGTTGAATTTACAAAAGAAATTTCTGTCATTATTCAACGTAATGTCCAAGGCGAGATGACGATATTGCCAATCGGGGAGAATGTACATAGAGACCATATTCTTCACCAAACAATCGTTCCTGCTCTTGTTATGGAATCAACTATTGAAAAAGCAAAAGAAGCTGCTGCAAAGATCGCCAGTCACTTGGATATGATTGGCACGCTGGCCGTAGAAATGTTCGTGCTTGAGAACGGAGAAATCCTGGTCAATGAATTGGCGCCTCGGCCGCACAACTCAGGCCATTATTCAATAGAAGGAACGAATATCTCCCAATTTCATCAGCATGTGCGGGCCATTTGCGGATGGCCGCTCAGAGAACCGAAACTATGGGCAGATACAGTGATGGTGAATATTCTTGGAGAGCATGTAGCTCCACTAACGGCAAAGATTTCCAGATATCCGAACTGGTCCGTTCATTTATACGGCAAAGATGAAGCCAAACATAAACGCAAAATGGGCCATGTTACAATATTAACGGAAGACCTGCAAGGGACTTTAATAGAAATAGATGAATCCGGCATTTGGCCGAAATAATTGGAGGAATTAAATTATGATAGCACGTTATACTCGACCTGAAATGGGCGCAATTTGGACAGACGAAAACCGGTACAATGCTTGGCTGGAAGTTGAAATTCTGGCTTGTGAAGCTTGGTCGGAAATCGGAGACATTCCCAAAGAGGATGTTGTGAAAATTCGTCAGAACGCTTCATTTTCGGTAGACCGCATTTTAGAAATAGAAGAAGAAACCCGCCACGATGTGGTGGCCTTTACACGGGCAGTATCCGAAACATTGGGCGAAGAGCGCAAATGGGTACATTACGGGCTGACTTCTACAGATGTGGTAGATACGGCGTTATCGTATTTGATTAAACAAGCGAATGTAATTATCCGCAAAGATTTGAATAACTTTATCGAGATCCTGGCGAATAAAGCCAAAGAACATAAAATGACTGTCATGATGGGGCGCACACACGGTGTCCATGCAGAACCGACTACATTCGGTTTGAAACTGGCTCTATGGCATGAAGAGATGAAACGCAACTTAGAGCGTTTTGAAGCAGCTGCTAAAACAATTGAAACCGGCAAAATGTCCGGTGCTGTTGGAACCTACGCAAATATCGATCCATTTGTCGAAGAATATGTCTGCAAACAGCTTGGGCTTGCGGCTTCTCCTATTTCAACTCAAACTTTGCAGCGTGACCGCCATGCGCAATATATTAGCACGTTGGCATTGATTGCGACGTCAATTGAGAAGTTCGCAACGGAAATCCGCGGCTTGCAAAAATCAGAAACGCGTGAAGTGGAAGAATTCTTTGCGAAAGGGCAAAAAGGTTCTTCAGCTATGCCGCATAAACGCAATCCGATCGGTTCTGAAAACATGACAGGGCTTGCGCGCTTGATCCGCGGTTATATGCTGACAGCTTACGAAAACGTTCCGCTTTGGCATGAACGCGACATTTCGCATTCTTCTGCAGAACGGGTAATTTTACCGGATGCAACAATCGCTTTGAACTATATGCTGAACCGCTTCTCAAATATTGTGAAAAACTTGACGGTGTTCCCAGAGAACATGAAGCGCAATATGGATTCGACGCTTGGCTTGATTTATTCACAGCGCGTGCTTTTGGCCTTGATCGATAAAGGCATGGCGCGTGAAGCGGCTTATGATACAGTTCAGCCTTGTGCGATGGAAGCTTGGGAAAACCAAACGCATTTCCGCCAAATCGTGGAAGCGAACGAAATAATCACTTCGCAATTGTCTAAAGAAGAATTGGATGATTGCTTTGACTATAACCACCACTTGCAGCAAGTGGACATGATTTTCAATCGTCTTGGATTAAACTAAACGGAGGCATCGAACATGGAAAAAGGTCAGCTATTGTACGAAGGCAAAGCGAAACGTTTATATGCAACAGATGAGCAGGATATCTTATGGGTGGAATATAAAGACTCGGCAACAGCTTTCAACGGCGAGAAGAAAGCGGAAATCGTCGGCAAAGGCATGCTGAACAATAAAATTACATCATTGATTTTTGAAAAATTGCAGGGAGCAGGCATTGCTTCCCATTTCGTTAAACAATTGTCTGACCACGAGCAGCTTGTGCAGCAAGTAGCAATCATTCCAGTCGAAGTAGTGACCCGGAATATCGTTGCCGGCAGTATGGCGAAACGCCTCGGTTTGGAAGAAGGAACCATCCTGAAACGTCCAATCGTTGAATTCTATTATAAAGATGATGAACTTGGTGATCCGATCATTACAGAAGACCATATTGAAATGCTGGAACTTGCGTCAACGGAAGAAATTCAGGAACTGCGTGAAAAAGCGTTAAAAGTCAATGAAGTGCTGATTGGATTCTTCAAAGAAGTCGGCGTTGATTTGGTGGATTTTAAAATTGAATTTGGCCGCGACAATAATGGCCGCATTTTATTGGCAGATGAAATTTCACCGGATACTTGCCGCCTGTGGGATAGCGAAACAAAACAAAAACTTGATAAAGATGTATTTCGCCGGGATCTGGGCAATTTAACTGACGCTTACGAACTCATTTTAGCTAAACTGGGAGGACAACATTCATGAAAAAAGTAAAAATTTACGTTACGTTGCGCGAAAGCGTATTAGATCCACAAGGGTCTGCGGTAATGGGATCTCTTCATAAGATGGGTTACGCTGAAATTGAAGATGTCCGGATCGGCAAATACTTGGAATTGATGGTTTCAGATGACGCACGTGATATCGATGCTTTAGTTAATGAAATGTGTCAGAAGTTGTTGACGAATACGGTAATTGAAGATTACCGTTTCGAAATTGAGGAGGCTGTCTCGCAATGAAATTCGCAGTAATTGTATTTCCTGGATCAAATTGTGACTTGGATATGTATCACGCAGTCAAGGATGAACTTGGTGAAGAAGCAGAATATGTTTGGCATGATTCAACAGATTTGAGCGGTTATGACGGAATTTTATTGCCAGGCGGATTTTCATACGGCGATTACTTGCGCTGTGGGGCGATTGCCCAGTCTTCGGCCGTGATGGATGAAGTGAAAAAAGCAGTGGAAGCCGGCAAGCCGGTTCTCGGCATCTGCAATGGTTTTCAAATTTTGACTGAAGCGGGACTTCTTCCAGGCGTTTTGCTCCGCAATAAAAACTTGAAATTCATGTGCAAAACAGTCGGCTTGAAAGTTGAAAATGCCAATACGCTGTTTACAAGCGAATACGCAGATGGCCAGGAAATCCAAATTCCAATCGCACATGGCGAAGGGAATTATTATTGCGACGATGCGACTTACGAGCAGCTGAAAAAGAACAACCAAATCGTCTTTTCATACGCGGATGACTTTAACGGCAGCCGCAACAACATTGCGGGAATCATCAATGAGCGCGGCAACGTGCTTGGCATGATGCCGCATCCGGAACGTGCTGTAACCGATTTGATCGGCGGCAGTGACGGCTTGGCATTATTTAAATCAATTGTGAAACAGTGGAGGGAAGCAAATGTCAGTCATGCTTGAGCCAAATACTGAGCAAATCAAAGAGCAGAAAATCTATCAGCAAATGGGATTGTCCGATGCAGAATTTGCCATGGTGGAGAAAATTTTAGGCAGATTGCCAAACTACACAGAAACCGGCTTGTTCTCCGTCATGTGGTCCGAGCATTGTTCATATAAAAACTCTAAGCCTGTGCTGGCGAAATTCCCGACAAAAGCGCCGCGTGTTCTTCAAGGACCGGGCGAAGGTGCTGGAATTGTCGATATCGGGGACGGCCAGGCAGTGGTCTTTAAAATGGAATCCCACAACCACCCGTCAGCGATCGAACCTTATCAAGGTGCAGCGACGGGTGTCGGCGGCATTATCCGGGACGTTTTCTCAATGGGCGCACGCCCGGTTGCCTTGCTGAATTCTCTTCGTTTCGGTGAATTGACAACGCCACGTGTGAAATACTTATTTGAAGAAGTAGTCGCTGGAATTGCAGGGTACGGCAACTGCATCGGCATCCCGACAGTCGGCGGTGAAGTGCAGTTTGATGATTCATACGATGGGAACCCATTGGTCAATGCTATGTGCGTTGGATTGATTGATCATAAGGACATTCAAAAAGGGGTAGCTTCAGGCGTCGGCAACCCGGTAATGTATGTCGGCGCTAAAACAGGGCGAGACGGCATCCATGGAGCGACATTCGCTTCAGAGGAATTGACGGAATCGTCCGGCGATAATCGTCCGGCTGTACAAGTCGGAGATCCATTCATGGAGAAATTATTGCTGGAAGCTTGTCTGGAACTTGTAAAATCAGATGCGCTTGTCGGCATTCAGGATATGGGAGCGGCAGGGCTGACTTCATCATCTGCGGAAATGGCTTCAAAAGCTGGATCTGGAATTGAAATGGATTTGGATCATGTGCCTCAGCGCGAAACTGGGATGACGGCTTATGAAATGATGCTGTCGGAATCACAGGAACGCATGCTGATTGTTGTGAAAAAAGGCCGTGAGCCTGAAATCGTGGAGCTATTTGAGAAATATGGCCTTGATGCTGTAACAGTCGGAACAGTAACGGACGATTCTACTTTGCGTTTGGTCCATAAAGGCGAAGTCGTAGCGGAAGTTCCGGTTGACGCGCTTGCAGAAGACGCACCGGTTTACCACAAACCATCAAGTGTACCTGCTTACTTCAATGAATATCAGCAAATGGAAAATGTGGAACCGGAAGTGAAAAACTATGGTGAAACACTGACGGCTTTATTGAAACAGCCGACAATTGCTTCTAAAGAATGGGTTTATAATCAATACGACCACCAAGTGCGTACAAGCACAGTCGTCAGCCCGGGATCTGATGCAGCAGTAATCCGCGTCCGCGGCACAAACAAAGGTTTAGCGATGACGACAGACTGCAACTCCCGGTACATCTACTTGGACCCGGAAATGGGCGGCAAGATTGCAGTAGCGGAAGCAGCGCGCAATGTTGTGGTATCCGGTGCAAAACCTCTTGCGATTACCGATTGCCTGAATTTCGGAAACCCTGAAAAGCCGGAAATCTTCTGGCAGCTTGAAAAAGCGGCAGACGGCATGTCTGAAGCTTGTACAATTCTGGATGCACCTGTTATTGGCGGTAACGTCTCTTTATATAACGAGACCAACGGGACAGCGATTTATCCAACACCGACAATCGGTTTAGTCGGTCTGGTAGAAGATCTTTCTCATGTGACAACCCAGGATGCTAAAAATGCCGGTGATTTCATTTATATGATCGGTGAAAGTTTTACCGAGTTCGGCGGCAGTGAACTTCAGAAAATGGTCGAAGGACGCATTTTCGGAAAAGCACCTTTCATCGACTTGACTGTTGAAGCACAGCGCCAAGCGCAAATCTTGTCCGCTATTCAGCAAGGGCTTGTTGCTTCAGCTCATGATGTAGCAGAAGGCGGTGTTGCCGTAGCTCTTGCAGAAAAAGCGTTTGGCAAAGGGTTAGGGCTGGATATTACACTGACCGGCTCAGCTACTACCGCTCTTTTCAGCGAATCCCAATCACGTTTCATTCTGACGGTGTCTCCTGGCAAAGCAGAGCAATTCGAACAGATCGTTACAGATGCCAAGAAAATCGGAACTGTCACTGACACTCAAGAATTAGTGATCAAAAGTGAAGACGGTACGGCTTGGATTAATGATTCAGTCGAAACGCTTCGCTCAGCCTGGAAAGGAGCAATCCCATGCTTGCTGAAATCAGAAGCTTAAATGAAGAATGCGGCGTCTTTGGAATATGGGGACATGCAAATGCTGCTCAGCTAACGTATTACGGACTGCATGCCTTGCAGCATAGAGGCCAAGAAGGTGCAGGGATTGTTTCAACGGACAAAGCTTCTTTACAAGCATTAAAAGGCGAAGGCATGGTCAGTGAAGTATTTTCTCCTGAAAAAATCGAGAAAATAGCTGGGACTGGGGCAATTGGACATGTCCGCTATGCAACAGCCGGCGGCAGCGGCATTGAAAACGTTCAGCCGCTGCTCTTTAACTCGACAACTGGCAGCTTAGCTATCTCGCATAACGGCAATTTAGTCAATGCCAACCATTTGAAAAGCCACCTGGAACGACAGGGAAGCATTTTTCAAACGACTTCTGACACAGAAGTGCTGGCTCATCTGATTAAGCGGAGCGGCTATGCAACATTTGAAGAACAGGCGAAAAATGCATTATCTCTTTTGAAAGGCGCTTTTGCCTGTGTGATTCTGAAAGAAGAAGCGATGTATATCGCACTTGACCCGAACGGCTTGCGCCCATTATCTCTTGGGAATTTAGGCGATGCTTGGGTGGTAGCTTCAGAAACATGCGCATTTGACATCATTGGGGCGGAATTTGTCCGTTCTGTTGAACCAGGTGAGTTCTTAGTGATCACAGACGATGGATTGCGGGCCGAGCGTTTTGCTTACCCGGCAGAACGGTCAATCTGCACGATGGAATATGTCTACTTTTCACGTCCGGATTCAGACATTGACGGCATCAACGTGCATGCTGCGCGGAAACGCCTCGGCAAACAATTGGCAAGAGAAATCCAGATTGATGCGGACGTCGTGACCGGTGTGCCGGACTCGAGTATTTCAGCAGCAATCGGCTTTTCGGAAGAAAGCGGCATTCCATATGAACTTGGCTTGATCAAAAACCGCTATGTTGGCCGGACATTTATTCAGCCTTCCCAGGATCTTCGGGAACAAGGCGTGAAGATGAAACTCTCTCCGGTGCGCCAAGTTGTAAAAGGCAAGCGCGTCATCATGGTAGATGATTCGATTGTGCGCGGAACGACTTCCCGCCGCATCGTCAACTTACTGAAAGAAGCGGGAGCAACAGAAGTCCATGTCGTGATCAGTTCACCGCCGATTAAAAGCCCTTGTTTCTATGGAATCGATATTTCAACATCAGGCGAATTGATTGCGGCGAATAATACAATCGAAGAAATGCGTGAAATTATTGGAGCGGACTCTTTGACATTTTTATCAGTGGACGGCATGGTGCAGAATATCGGACGTACAGACCCGGGTTCTAAATGTGGCCATTGCTTAGGTTGTTTTACCGGCGAATATCCAACCAATATTTATCCGGATACGGTATTGCCGCATGAAAAAGAGAAAGTGAAATAAGGAGGAACCGGTGTGTCAAAAGCATATGAAAAGGCAGGCGTAAACATCGAAGCAGGCTATGAAGCGGTAACCCGCATGAAATCCCATGTGGAACGGACTGCGCGCAAAGGAATGCTGGGTGCATTCGGCGGCTTCGGCGGCATGTTCGATTTATCCGAGCTGAATTTGAAAGAACCGGTTCTTGTTTCTGGAACTGATGGTGTAGGCACGAAACTGAAATTGGCATTTATGGCGGACCGCCACGATACAATTGGCATCGATTGTGTGGCTATGTGTGTGAATGACATCGTGGCACAAGGTGCAGAACCGCTGTTTTTCCTCGACTATATAGCAGTCGGCAAAGCAGTGCCGGAAAAAATCGAACAGATTGTTAAAGGCGTGGCGGACGGCTGCGTTCAAGCCGGTGCAGCTTTGATCGGCGGGGAAACTGCAGAAATGCCTGGACTTTATGATGAAGAAGAATACGATATTGCAGGATTTGCAGTGGGTGCGGCAGAAAAATCCAAGATTGTCACCGGCGAAAAGATTCAAGCGGGTGATGTTTTGATCGGGCTTGCTTCAAGTGGAATCCATTCCAATGGCTATTCTCTTGTCCGCAACATTGTTTTCGATCAGCACCATTACCAGCTGGATCAACTCGTAGAAGGATTCGAAGATCTCGGGCCGATTGGCAATGAATTGCTGACGCCGACCAAAATCTACGCAAAGACAGTGGCAGCTATTGCTAAAGATACTGAAATCCATGGAATGGCTCATGTCACCGGCGGTGGATTTATCGAGAACTTGCCCCGCATGATGCCGGAAGGTCTAGGCGCTGAAGTTGAACTTGGCAGCTGGCCTGTATTGCGTATTTTTGAAATGCTTCAGGAAAAAGGTTCGTTGACAGACCGCGATATCTTCTCAGTTTTCAATGCGGGGATCGGCTTTGTGCTTGCCGTAGCACCAAAGGATGCTGAACAGGTTTTAACATCTGCAGAGGCAAGCGGTGAACAGGCTTATGTAATTGGCCAAGTTTCTGGCAAATCCGGCGTGCAATTCAAAGGTGAACAGGACGGAACGCTCGATGAACAATAAACCAAAAATTGCCGTTTTCGCTTCTGGAAACGGCTCTAATTTTCAAGCGATTGCCGATGCGATTCAAACAGGTGAGCTGGAGGCTGAATTGCTGCTTGTAGTGACAGACCGTCCGAAAGCTTTTGTAGTGGAACGCGCGAAGAAAGCAGGAATCGCTTCTTTTGCTTTTATTCCAACTGAATACGATTCTAAACAAACATATGAAAAGATGCTGAAAGAGAAGTTGAAAAGCCATGGAGTGGAATGGATTATTCTGGCCGGCTATATGCGGTTGATTGGTCCGGTGCTTCTTGAAGCATTTGAAAACCGGATTATCAATATCCATCCATCTGCTTTGCCGGCTTTCCCAGGAAAAGATGCGATTGGCCAAACGATGGCTTCCGGGGCTAACAGAGCAGGCGTCACGGTGCATTTTGTGGATGCCGGAATGGATACCGGGAAAATTATCGCCCAACAAACCTTCTCCATAAACGGCCGCAATCAAGAAGCCGTTGAAAAAGAAATACATGCGATTGAACACCGGTTATATCCGTCAACTTTACAGCAATTATTCAACCGGTAATGTTACCGGTTTTACTTTTTAGGAGGACTCCAAGTGAAAAAAAGAGCATTACTTAGCGTATCGGACAAATCAGGAATTTTGGAATTCGCACAGGAATTGGACAAAATGGGCTATGAAATTTTGTCGACAGGCGGTACTAAACGTTTTTTGGAAGAAAACGGCGTTAACATAACGGCTGTTGATGAAGTAACAAAATTCCCGGAAATTCTGGGCGGACGTGTGAAAACTCTTCATCCTTTAATCCACGGCGGACTTCTTGCTAAACATGATGACAGCCAGCATCAAACTGAAATGGCGGAAAACGGCATTGCTCCGATTGAGGTTGTCTGTGTAAACCTATACCCATTCCGCGAAACGATTATTAAACCGGATGTCACAGTGGATGATGCCATTGAAAACATTGATATCGGCGGCCCGACGATGCTCCGCTCTGCTGCGAAAAACCATGCATATGTGACGGTTATTGTCGACTCCAAGGACTACGCGGTTGTGATCAGTGAATTGCGTGCTCAAAGCTCTACTACTCCAGAAACAAGACGCCGTTTGGCAGCGAAAGTTTTCCGTCATACTGCAGCATATGATTCGTATATCTCGAACTACCTGACAGAATTGACTGGCGAAGAATATCCGGAAGGGCTTACCCTTACATATGAACTGGAACAGCCGCTCCGGTATGGCGAGAACCCGCATCAGAAAGCCGCATTCTACCGCAGCCCTCTTGGATCGGATTTCTCGATTGCGAATACAAAACAAGTACATGGCAAGGAATTGTCTTATAACAACATCCAAGATGCGAATGCTGCTCTTCAGATCATCAAAGAATTCAAAATGCCTGCTGCTGTTGCGGTGAAGCATATGAACCCTTGTGGGGTTGGAACAGGAGAAACGATCTCCGGTGCATTTGCTAAAGCTTATGAAGCTGACTCTACTTCGATTTTTGGCGGTATTATTGCTTTGAACCGGGAAGTGGAGGCTGAAACGGCAACTCAATTAGCCGGCATCTTCCTTGAAATTATTATTGCACCAGCGTTCTCAGAAGAAGCGCTGGAAATATTGACGCAGAAGAAAAATATCCGCTTATTGACGATTCCTTTCGATGGTACGAAACAAGATAAATGGAATACAGTCTCTGTAGAAGGCGGATTGCTTGTGCAGCAGCCTGACACTTTCAGTTATAAAGATGCAGAAATTCAAGTGCCAACCGACCGCCAACCAACTGAAGCAGAACTTGAAGCCTTGAAACTTGGGTGGAGCGTTGTAAAACATGTGAAATCCAATGCCATCGTTGTTTGTGACTCGGATATGACATTAGGAATTGGCGCTGGCCAGATGAACCGCGTGGGTTCTGCAAAAATCGCTTTGGAACAAGCTGGCAATCGTGCCAAAGGAGCAATCATGGCTTCTGATGCATTTTTCCCGATGTCTGATACGGTTGAAGCCGCTGCAAAAGCCGGAATCAAAGCAATTATCCAGCCGGGCGGTTCGAAAAAAGACCAGGATTCAATCGATATGGCCAATGCACATGGTATTGCTATGGTCTTCACAGGCGTTCGCCATTTCAAACACTAAGTGAGGTGCAATTTGATGAAAGTAATGGTCATTGGAAGAGGCGGAAGAGAACATGCTATCGTACGCCAATTTGCACGTTCAGCTTCGATTGAAAAGATTTATGCAGCTCCAGGCAACGATGGAATGGCAGATGATGCTGAAATCACAGCAATCGATGAAATGAATTTTCAGGCGCTTGCAGATTTTGCCGAACAACAGCGTATTGATTTTACATTTGTTGGTCCTGAGCAGCCACTCGCTGCCGGAATTGTCGACTTTTTTGAAGAACGTGGACTGCGGATTTTCGGGCCTTCGAAAGCGGCAGCTCAAATTGAAGGCAGCAAAGCTTTTGCCAAGGAATTGATGGAAAAGTATAGCATTCCGACAGCAGCTTACGAGACGTTTACGGAAACAAAACCTGCAACTGATTTTATTCGTAAGCACGGGGCTCCTATTGTCATTAAAGCGGATGGTTTGGCCGCGGGCAAAGGAGTGGTCGTAGCCATGACCGAAGAAGAAGCAATCTCAGCGGTCCATGATATGCTGGAAGACCAAAAATTTGGAGATTCCGGTTCACGGGTTGTCATTGAAGAATTTTTGGAAGGCGAAGAATTTTCATATATGTCATTTGTTCAAGACGGACAGATTTATCCAATGGTCGTTTCGCAAGACCATAAGCGTGCGTATGATGGAGACCGAGGGCCCAATACCGGGGGAATGGGTGCGTATTCGCCAGTCCCTCAAATCCCTGCCGCAGCTGTAGAGGAGACTTTTACGAAAATCGTCGTTCCAGCAGTTGAGGGAATGGCAGCAGAAGGAACGCCTTTTAATGGCATTTTGTATGCGGGCGTTATTTTAACAAGCACCGGCCCGAAAGTAATTGAATTTAATGCACGTTTTGGCGATCCTGAAACACAAGTTGTCTTGCCGCGCATGAAATCTGATTTCGGTGCTTTTATCGATAGCCTATTAAAAAATAAACCGTTTGATCTTGAATGGGATGACCAAGCTGTACTAGGCGTGGTCGTGGCTGCAGAAGGATATCCGGAAGCTGTCGTAAAAGGGCAAGCCTTGCCGGATCTTGGCAAGCTAGAAAATGTTGAAGTCACTCATGCTGGAACGAAGCAAGCTGGTAAAGGATATGCCGGAAACGGCGGACGTGTTCTTTCAGTATCAGCCACTGGTGAGAATCTTGAAGATGCGCAGCGGCAAGTGTATGAACAACTGGGCAAACTGAAATGGACCGGTTTCTTCTTCCGTTCTGACATCGGATGGCGTGCAAAATAATTTTCTATGTGCTATAATAAAAAAATAGGAAATGGCGTAGATTTCGAAAGAAATACGCCATTTTTTGTTTTCTCCCTAAGACAAAGGGGTATATGATTCAAGTTGAAGATTTCAAATACCCGTCGATTACACCTCTATGTACACTCCAGAACGGTATAACAGCAAACTTCAGTAGCCATACAAAAAAGATTTGCAAAAACGAAAGGGGCACCTTTAATGAATTGGTACGAAAAATTAAATCAGTATTTCCCAGTAGAAGAAATGAAATCAAAAGAACATATGGATACTTTGCTGAAAGAAAAAGGCAATGTTTACCGTAAAGACGAAGGTCCATACCATGTATTGATGTACGCAGAGTTTGATAACTTTTCTTTTGTTGATTATTTATTTGTTTCAAAAGAATCGCGGGGCATGGGTCTCGGAAAAAAATCACTGCAAATGCTGAAAGACAAAAACAAGCCGATTATCCTTGAAGTGGAACCGGTAAATTATGAAGATACAGATACTGAAAAACGCCTCCGCTTTTATGCTCGTGAAGGATTCGAGCATGCGTCATCGATCGGCTATTGCCGCCGGTCGCTTGCAACTGGCGAAGAAAACTCAATGGAGATCTTGTATTGGGCTCCAAACGGGGAAACTGAAGAAGAAATTTTTGAAGCAATGAAGAAAATGTATAAAGACATTCATACGTATAAAGACGTCCATTTTTATGGAGAATCTTATGATTCGGTTTCAAAGGTTTTGACTTTTGAAGAAGAAACCAAAGAAGATGTATTGGAACCTTTCACGAATACAATTTCAAATTAAAACAAAGTCCACGCGGCAAGCGTGGACTTTTTCATGCTGTAGAGAAACCCTCGATAGCCTTTTCTCATTTCGCTCCAGGTGGGACGCTTTCCGCGGACATGGCTTCAGTCTCCTCGTCGCTTCGCTCCTGTGGGGCCTTCAGCTCATGTTATTTCCGCAGGAAGCGAAGCGTGCAAAAGCACTTTTGCATGGTTCGTTTGCGACGAAGCTAGCGCAGCGATGCAGGAGCACATGTTTGCCCTTCGCCCACCTTCCGCTGCATTCAGCTCTCTTTTGTCACCTTTAGAGACTCTCTAAAAGTGTCACTGTTTGAGTAAGCTTTCTTTTATTGTTTCCTGCTCTCCAGATATGGAGCCAACCGGCGGAGAAAACCGTACTGCTCCTGCAGCGTTACACGCTTCGTCGCAAAGACTTAGCCTCGCAGGCTTCGGCTAATGTCTTGCCTGCGGGGCAGCGCAGCGACGAAGCGGCTTGGCGCTCGCCCGCGGCTGAAAACATATGCTCTTGCAGCGCTGCGCGCTTCGTCGCAAAGACTTGGCCTCACAATCCTCGGCCAATGTCTTCGCAGCTGGTTGGCGGAATATCGGTTAAGGGATAACACTAATATAAATTTTATCTTGCTCAACAAGCTGAAAGCGTGGACTTTTTGTGTCTGAATTTAATCTGAATGTTCTTATATTTGGAAGTCCTCTCTGTATTTTCATACAATGTTATGCTACGATATTAAGTAGAGAAATAGAGAGAGAAGGTGCCGGCACATGGTAAACCCGATATGGAGAAATACAGAAATCAGAGAACAAATGAAGATTATTACTAAAGAAGCATCGCCGGATCTTGTTCTGACGAATGCCACTTATTTACATGGGATCTTTAAAAAATGGGTAACAGGTAATATTTGGATCAAGGGAGACCGCATTGTATACGCTGGACAAGAGATGCCGAAAATTGGCGCTGCCACTGAAGTAGCAGATATGGAAGGTAAATTCATCGTTCCAGGATACATAGAACCGCACGTTCATCCATACCAGCTTTACAACCCGCAAACTTTTGCTGATTATGCAGCTCAAGGCGGAACCACGACGTTCTTATCCGATAATCTGACTTTGTTTTTAGCATTGGAAAACGAGAAAGCGTTTTCATTGCTGGACAAACTGGCAGAGCTGCCTTTTAATTTTTATTGGTGGACCCGTTTTGACTCGCAGACGGAGTTGAGTAATGAGGACGGTTTATTTACTTCCAAAGCGGTTGGCGAATGGCTGGACCGTCCGGATGTCCTGCTCGGCGGAGAATTGACAGGCTGGCCTAAACTGATGGCAGGCGATGACCAGATGCTGTACTGGATTCAGAAAGCGAAATTGGGTCTAAAGAAAATCGAAGGCCATTTTCCTGGCGCGTCCGAAAAGACTTTGGCGCGCATGAGATTGCTTGGAGCCGATGGCGATCACGAAGCAATGACCGTCGAGGAAGTGGAAATGCGCTTGCTGCACGGCTATGGCGTAACGCTCCGGCATTCATCCATCCGTCCTGATTTACCGGAATTGCTAAAGGGAATTGTTGAACGTGAGTTGAATGTGTTTGATAAATTGATGATGACCACTGACGGTTCAACTCCTGGTTTCCATAAAGATGGTGTTATGGACTTATGCATCAAGATTGCGCTGGAGGCGGGGGTACCGCCGATCGACGCTTATATGATGGCATCTTATAACGTTGCCCGTTATTACAACGTTACGAATCTTCATGGACTAATCGCAACGGGCAGAATAGCCAACTTAAATATATTGGACGATATTGCAAATCCGGTCCCTTCCGGAGTAATATCAAAAGGTGTTTGGCTGAAAAGAAACGGAGAAAAAGTGTATACGCTTCCGGATATCGACTGGTCGGTAATGCCTGAACTCAATATGGAGTTTGAATTGACCGAAGACGACTTCCAATTCTCGATGCCTTTCGGACTTGAAATGGTGAATGATGTTATTACCAAACCATATTCGGTCAGTGTTGATACTCATGACGGCAATTTATCGAAAGATCATGAGGAAAGTTTCCTGATGCTAATTGATAGACATGGCAAATGGCGGGTAAATACGTTGATCAAAGGTTTTGCATCGGGCGTCAGCGGGTTTGCTTCTTCTTATACAAATACGGGCGATGTCATTTTAATCGGCAAAAACCGCAGAGATATGTGGGCCGCTTTTGAAGAACTGAAACGCATTAAAGGCGGCATCGTCTTGATGGAAGATGGCACAAACGTTTGCACGCTGCCGCTGCCAATCGGCGGAGGCATGTCTGATTTGCCGATGGAGCAGTTGATTGTTCAGGAAGCGGCATTAAAAGAAGCGTTGGCGTCACGAGGGTATAAACATGGAGATGCAGTTTACACATTGCTCTTTTTACAGGCGACCCATCTTCCATATGTACGAATTACTCAAAAAGGAATATACGATGTAATGAATAAAAAAATCCTGTTCCCAGCATTTATGCGCTAAGGCAAGCCGTTTCAGCTTATGGATAGCCGTATTATTTCTGTCTCTTTGCTGAAAGTGCTAAACTAATGGAACAGGCTTCTAAATTTATTGTCTTAAAAGGCATGGAGAAGCAAGCTTCTTCATGCCTTTTACATAGAAAGACATGGCTTAGTAAAGAGGAACAAAAGGAAAGGACGGTGAAGCTGCATGCAGGTAGATAAAATCCGGGGGCCTCAAACAGACCAATTAATCGAAGCGATATTGGCGTTGAAAGACAAAGAAGAAGCTTATCGTTTTTTTGATGATCTTTGCACCATCAGTGAAATCCAGTCGCTGTCCCAGCGTTTGGAAGTAGCCCATATGCTGAGAATGAAAAAAACATATGAAAAAATAAAAAATGAAACTGGTGCGAGTACAGCTACCATTTCCCGAGTGCGTCGCTGCCTACATTACGGCAACGATGGCTATGATGAAATGCTGGGCAGGCTGTATCCTGACGAAAAACCGTTTCAACTGCCAAAAGAATGAATAAATGAGTTGGCACAGATTACTTTGGGCCAACTCCTGGACAGCAGCAGAGATATTACTCCACGCTGATTTTAAAAAGAGGGCTAACCAATAAGTCGGAAACTAGACTTATTGGTTAGCCTCATTTTTTTGTTATAATGAATTGATGAAAAATGAACCAAGGTTAGGTGGATGATTGTGGACTTTCAAACATGGCGACATGTGTTTAAATTGGATCCGGCAAAACCCATTGCAGATGAACAGTTGGAACGAATTTGCGAATCTGGGACCGATGCCATCTTGATTGGCGGGAGCGATAATGTCACACTCGACAATGTCCTTGATTTAATGGCGCGGGTGCGCCGCTACACGGTACCGGTGGTGCTGGAAGTATCCACGGTAGAATCGGTTACGCCGGGGTTTGATTATTATTTCATTCCAACTGTGCTGAACAGCGACAATCCATTATGGATTAAAGGCCTTCACCACGAAGCAATCCGTGAGTATGGAGATATAATGGACTGGGAAGAACTGATTCCTGAAGGTTATTGTATTTTAAATCCCGATTGCAAAGCGGCAGAACTGACCGGTGCCAATACAGCATTGTCATTGGAAGACGTGGTGGCATATGCAAGAATGGCTGAACATTTTTTCCGTTTGCCGATTTTTTATATGGAATATAGCGGAACGTATGGAGATGCCGCATGGGTCAGCAAAATACGAGAAGTTCTTGATCATACCCGGTTATTTTACGGCGGGGGAATCGATTCAGCAGAAAAAGCAAAAGAAATGGCCGGAATTGCCGATACGGTAGTGATTGGCAATATTATATATGAAGATATGGAAAAAGCGATTTCGACCGTCCAGGCGGTTGCGGAAATGACTAAAGAATCGCTATAATGAAAAGAACAGATGTTCGAGGTGGTGCACAATGGAAATGATAACAAAGAATTTACTAAAAGGGATGAATCCCGAGCAAGAACGGGCAGTTAAAGCGACTGACGGCCCATTGCTGATCATGGCAGGCGCCGGTTCAGGCAAAACACGTGTGCTGACACATCGAATCGCTTATTTAGTGCTGGAAAAAGAAGTTTATCCTTCTAATATTTTGGCTATTACGTTTACGAATAAAGCAGCGCGAGAAATGCGCAACCGAATTGATGGATTACTTGGGCATGGCACAGGGGAACGTATGTGGGTATCGACGTTCCACTCGATGTGCGTCCGTATTTTGCGCCGTGACATTGACCGGCTGGGCTTTTCAAAGAGTTTTTCGATTCTGGATACAACAGACCAGCTGACCGTTATTAAAAATGTCTTGAAACAGCTTGATTTGGATCCGAAAAAGTATGAACCGCGGACCATGCTGAACGCTATTTCTTCATCGAAGAACGAGTGCATCAGCGCAACAGAGTTCGCGGCGAATATGAATCCACATAATCCATATGAAAAAACAGTGGCAGATGTTTACGCTGCATACGAGAAAAGGCTGAAAAAAAATCAATCGCTCGATTTTGATGATTTGATTATGACAACATTGATTTTATTCAATACAGTGCCTGAAGTGCTGGAATATTACCAAAACAAATTTCACTACATCCATGTAGATGAATATCAGGATACCAATAATGCGCAGTACCAGCTTGTTCAAAAGCTTGCGAGCAAATTTAAAAACATTTGCGTCGTCGGAGATTCGGACCAGTCGATTTACCGCTGGCGCGGCGCGGATATCACAAATATCCTATCGTTTGAAAAAGATTATCCGAACGCCAAAGTCATTATGCTGGAGCAGAATTACCGTTCGACAAAACGGATTCTGCAGGCTGCAAATGATGTTATCAAGAAAAACACCAGCCGCTATCCGAAAGAATTGCGCACTGATAATGCGGATGGCCCGGCCATCACTTTGCATAAAGCTGGAGATGAACGCCAAGAAGCACAATACGTCGTGCAGACGATCCAGAAATTAATGCAGGAAGAAGGCTATAAAACCTCAGATTTCGCGATTCTTTACCGGACGAATGCCCAGTCGCGGGTATTAGAGGAAATGTTCGTCAAATCGAATATGCCGTATACGATTGTGGGCGGGACCAAGTTCTATGACCGAAAAGAGATCAAGGACCTGCTTGCTTATTTGCGGTTGATTGCCAATAACGATGACGATTTGTCGCTGGCCCGTGTCATCAATGAACCGAAACGCGGCATTGGCGCCACTTCGTTTGAGCGCATGGCCCGTTTTGCGATTGAACAGGACCGAACCATTATGGATGCACTGCAAGAAGTCGATTTCATGGGGCTGACGCCGAAAACGGCGCAGACAGCTCTCGAGTTCCGCACGATGATTGACGGTTTTACGCAGATGCAGGAATATCTATCGGTAACAGAGCTGGTTGAGGAAGTCCTGAAGAAATCAGGCTACAAGCATATGCTGCAAATCGACAAAACAATTGAAGGGGAAAGCCGTTTGGAAAACTTGAACGAATTCTTGTCAGTTACCCAGGCATTTGAAAAGCAAAGTGATGATAAGTCACTGGTAGCTTTCTTGACGGATTTAGCTTTGATTTCTGACATAGATGCAGTCGATGATGAAGAAGATGCAGATGGCCCTATCATTTTAATGACGATGCATGCTGCAAAAGGGCTTGAATTCCCTGTGGTCTTTATCATTGGACTCGAGGAAAATGTTTTCCCGCATTCCCGTTCCAACAACGATGATGATGAATTGGAAGAAGAACGCCGTTTGGCTTATGTCGGCATCACTAGGGCAGAACAGCGCTTGTATTTGACGCATGCATCTTCCCGTACTTTGTTCGGAAAGAGCAATTACAATATGCCTTCCCGTTTCATCAATGAAATTTCGGAAGATCTGATTGAACAGACAACACCGGTTCACCGGGCTGGTGGCGCAACAAGCTATAAGCAAGTTCAGAAACGGGCAGCGGTCAGCCGTCCTGCTTATCAATCTTCTGGCGGAGACAAACTTGGGTGGAAACCGGGAGACCGGGCGAAACATAAAAAATGGGGAACTGGCACAGTGGTCAGTGTTAAAGGGGACGGCGAACAAACTGAACTTGATATTGCTTTCCCAAGCCCCGTAGGCATTAAACGGCTGTTGGCAAAATTTGCGCCAATCGAAAAAGAATAATCGGGAGGAAACCAAATGGACCGCATACAAGCAGAGCAACGCGTTAATGAATTAAATGAACTACTTCGGGGATACGGCCATGCTTATTACGTGCTGGACAAACCGGCAGTTCCTGACTCTGTCTACGATCAATTGCTGAACGAATTAATTGAACTCGAGACCTTGTATCCCGATTTGATTTTTCCCGATTCTCCTACTCAACGGGTTGGAGGCACGCCAATTACGAATTTTGATAAAGTGACGCATACATTGCCGATGCTCAGTTTGTCGAACGTTTTTAATGAAGAGGATATAAGGGAATTTGATAAGCGCGTTCGAAACGGCGCCGGCGACAATATTGAATACGTCTGTGAGCTTAAGATAGACGGGCTCGCTGTGTCTCTGATATATGAAAATGGCCAATTTGTCCGTGGAGCGACTCGCGGGGATGGCCGGGTTGGAGAAGACATTACCGTTAACTTGCGTACAGTCCGAACGATCCCGTTGAAACTTCGAAAATCTGTTTCATTGGAAGTGCGCGGAGAAGTGTTTATGCCGAAAAGATCGTTTCATAATTTGAATGCCGAGCGAGGCGGACGGGGCGAAGAATTATTCGCAAATCCAAGGAATGCTGCGGCCGGCTCATTGCGCCAGCTGGATCCCAAAATTACCGCAAGCCGGAATTTGGATGTTTTTATTTACGGCATTGGCGGTGACGCCGAGTCGCATGGCTTAAATGAACATGAAGAAACGCTTCAATTCATCGAAGCACTTGGCTTTAAAACGAATAACGAACGCCAAGTGTGCAAAAGTGTAGAAGAAGTGCTGGCGTATATTGAAAAATGGACCGAGCAACGTTCAAATCTATCCTACGAAATTGACGGCATTGTCATCAAAGTAAACCGCTACCTTCAGCAGCAGGAACTGGGCTTTACGGCAAAAAGCCCGAAATGGGCAACGGCCTACAAGTTCCCTGCAGAAGAAGTGATGACTACGGTACGGGATATTGAACTCAGTGTCGGCCGAACTGGCGTAGTCACACCGACGGCAATTCTTGAACCGGTATCGGTAGCGGGCACGACTGTCCAGCGTGCTTCCTTGCATAATGAGGATTTGATCCGGGAAAAAGATATCCGCATCGGTGATAAAGTCATTATCCGAAAAGCAGGCGACATCATTCCAGAGGTAGTTTCTGCACTTATTGAGCAGCGTACAGGAAGTGAACTTCCTTTTGAAATGCCGGAAAACTGTCCGGCATGCGGCAGTGAATTGATCCGCATTGAAGGGGAAGTGGCATTGCGCTGCGTCAACCCGCAATGCCCGGCACAGATTACGGAAGGGCTGATCCACTTTGTGTCGCGCAATGCCATGAATATCGATGGGCTTGGCGAAAAAGTGATTGAGCAGCTGTACCGTGAAGGACTGATTGCTGACATCTCGGATATTTATAAATTAACGAAAGAACAGTTATTGAATCTTGAACGAATGGGAGAGAAATCAGCTTCCAACTTGATTGCAGCAATCGATGCCTCACGCAGCAATTCAATGGAGCGGCTGCTGTTCGGCCTTGGAATCCGCCATGTTGGAGAAAGAGGGGCACGCATTTTATCCGAGCATTTCGGTTCCATGGAAAAGTTGATGGCTGCCACTTTTGAAGAATTAGTCGGAATCCACGAAATTGGCGAGAAAATGGCGGATTCAGTCGTTTCCTATTTTGAGACGGAAGAAGTTCAACAATTGATGAAACGTTTGGCAGAGACAAACGTCAATTTAACATACACCGGTTCACGCATCCGTGTTGAAGAGGGAGCAAATGCCTTTGCCGGCAAAAAAATCGTTTTGACCGGAAAACTCGAAAAATTGACGCGGGGAGAAGCCCAAGCACAGATTGAAGCGCTTGGCGGCAAAGTATCCGGCAGCGTCAGCAAAAAGACAGACTTGGTCATTGCGGGCGAAGAAGCGGGCTCGAAACTAGTGAAAGCGATAGAACTCAAGGTGGACGTTTGGAACGAAGAACGTCTCATTGAAGAATTGAGCAAATGAGGAGATCTATAGATGAAACGCATATGGTGGATCCCGGTTGGCATATTGTTGCTTGCGGGATGTGTGCCTTCTGTATCGGATGACACAGAAGTGCTTAAGACGGAAGAAGAAGAAGCAGAGACGGCAATCATCCCGAGCATTCAACTTGATGACCGGTATTACCGGACCTTGCTTCCTTATAAACAAAGTGCTACCCGAGGAAAAATTGTCAACCGGTTAAATTCACATTATGACATTAAAGAAGCTGAAAACGGGCTTCTGCGTTTGTCGCAGCATCAGTTTTCTCCGGATGATTATTATTTCCAGGAAGGCCAAAAAATAACGGATGAAGACGCTACTGCCTGGCTCAGCCGAAAAAGCGAAGACAATCCTTTAGGGCTGAATCCTGCCGATCCGCGTACTGAAGCCCAGAAAAAAGCGGGAGACCGTCCGCCGGCAGAAATTCTTGCCCATATAGTCGAACAGAATTACCTGGTGAAAACCAATGAAGAGACGATTCGGCTAGGCGGAGTTTCTGTCGGCCTGGCTTTGAATTCCACCTATTACAATTCGGTCAATGATATTCCCTATGAAGAAGCGATTCCTCAAGCGCACATCGAAAAAGAAGGAATCCGCCTGGCTAATGAAATCGTTAAGCGTCTTCGTGAAAAAGAAGGAATGGCAAAAATTCCGATTACGGTAGGTCTTTACAAGCAGAATAGCCGCGGTGCTATCGCGCCTGGCACGTATTTCTCTTACGGAGTAGCTCCTGGAGGGCAAAATGCAGTCGTCAATTGGACGGCTATCAATGAGGAGTATGTAATTTTTCCAACGTCAGGCTCAGAAGAAAAATACCGTGAAGTCGATACAACGTTCCGAAATTTTAAAATGGATGTAGAAGAGTATTTTTCAAATTTCACCAGTGTTATTGGAACCGGTTTTTATCAAGAAAACCAATTGCGGAAAATACAAATTGATATTCCAGTACAATTTTATGGAGCAGCTGAGTTGATTGGCTTTAGCCAATATTTGACGGGTCTTGTCCTCGAGCATTTCCCTAAAAACATCGAAGTGGAAGTTAATGTCTCTTCGACAAATGGACCTGAAGCACTCATTCTAAGAAAAGCTGATCAAAAGGAACCAAATGTTCATATTTATGATTAATTTGTTCAAGAATGGGGATAGCCAGACGGCTGTCCCTATTCATTTTTTTAGAAAAATGGTATGATATAGCGTATGTTTACTGAATCCGGAGGTGTAGAAATATGGCGAAAATAACAAAAGACGAAGTAATTGAAGTGGCACATTTGGCACGATTAGCTATTACTGATGAAGAAGCGGTGCATTTTGCGGATCAATTGGAAGCAATTACGAATGCAATGGAATTGCTGAACGAATTGGACACGGAAAATGTCGAGCCGACAACACATGTGCTGGAAATGGTTAATGTCTTGCGCGAAGATAAGGCAGCACCTGGATTAGACCGGGAATTGGTTTTGAAAAACGTTAAAGAGCATGAAGCTGGACAGATTAAAGTTCCAACTATCTTAGATTGATCACAAGGAGGGAAAAAGATGTCATTAGCAGATAAGACTGCAGCGGAGCTGCAGAAATTGATACATACAAAAGAATTGACCATTGCTGAAATGGCGGAAAAAGCGTTCGACCGCATCGAAGAATTGGATTCGAAAGTTGACGCTTTTCTAGCACTTGATAAAGAAGGCGCAATGGAACAAGCGGCAAAATTGGAAGAAACGCCAATTGCTGAACGCGGTCCGCTTTTTGGATTGCCTATCGGCATTAAAGACAATATCGTGACTGAAGGGATTGAAACAACGGCTTCGAGCCGTATCCTCACAGGCTTCAATCCTATCTACAACGCAACCGTTGTCGAAAAAGTGAAAGCTGCAGGAATGGTTATCGTCGGCAAGTTGAACATGGACGAATTTGCGATGGGATCTTCAAACGAGAATTCCTATTACAAAAACACGAAAAACCCATGGAACCTTGAAACAGTCCCAGGTGGATCTTCAGGCGGTTCAGCGGCTGCTGTAGCAGCAGGAGAAGTACCGTTTACGCTTGGATCAGATACTGGCGGATCGATTCGCCAACCAGCTGCATTTTGCGGAGTGGTGGGCATGAAGCCGACATACGGACGGGTTTCCCGTTTTGGTTTGATTGCTTATGCTTCATCATTAGACCAAGTAGGGCCTATCACACGGACAGTTAAAGACAACGCTTTGCTTTTGAACACGATTGCCGGACATGACGAAAAAGATTCAACTTCTGCAAACGTTGAAGTGCCTGATTTTGCTGCTGCATTGACAGGCGATATCAAAGGCCTTCGCATCGGTGTGCCAAAAGAATATTTCGCAGAAGGCGTGGGAGAAGCTGCAAAACAGGCAGTTCGCGATGCATTGAAAGTACTTGAAGAAAAAGGCGCGACTTGGGAAGAGATTTCTTTGCCGCATTCTAAATATGCACTTGCTACGTATTACTTGATCGCTTCTTCGGAAGCTTCTTCCAACCTGTCACGCTTCGACGGCATCCGTTACGGTTACCGTACAGAAAAAGCGGGCAATTTGCTTGAGTTCTACATGAATACCCGATCAGAAGGGTTTGGCGATGAAGTGAAACGCCGCATTATGCTTGGGACCTATGCACTCAGCTCAGGCTATTACGATGCCTATTACAAAAAAGCACAAAAAGTGCGCACGCTGATCAAACAGGATTTCGATAAAGCGTTTGAAAAATACGACGTTATCATTGGGCCGACGACTCCAACACCGGCTTTCAAAATCGGTGAGAAAATTGATGACCCACTGACAATGTATGCGAACGATATTTTGACGATCCCTGTTAACTTGGCAGGCGTTCCTGCAATTTCAATCCCTTGCGGATTTGAAAATGGATTGCCGCTTGGTTTGCAAATCATCGGAAAATATTTTGATGAAGAAACAGTTTACCGCGTTGCGGATGTTTTTGAACAAGCAACCGATTTCCATAAAAAAACTCCTCAAGTTTGGGAGGGAGCTGCACAATGAATTTTGAAACGATAATCGGCCTCGAAGTACACGTCGAGCTAAAAACAGAATCTAAAATGTTCTCACCAGCACCGGCCCATTTCGGTGCAGAACCGAATACCAATACGAATGTCATTGACCTGGCGTATCCAGGAGTATTGCCTGTAGTAAACAAACGGGCAGTGGATTGGGCAATGAAAGCCGCTTTGGCGTTAAACTGCCAAATCAACCGCCACACGAAATTCGACCGTAAAAACTATTTTTACCCAGATAACCCGAAAGCCTATCAAATTTCTCAGTTTGATGAGCCAATCGGCGAACATGGCTGGGTTGAAATCGAAGTCAAAGGCGAGAAAAAACGCATCGGCATTACGCGTCTCCATATGGAAGAAGATGCTGGGAAACTGACTCATACAGGCAACGGCCATTCATTGGTAGACTTAAACCGCCAAGGCACACCGCTGATTGAAATCGTTTCAGAACCGGATATGCGTACACCGGAAGAAGCTTATGCATTCCTGGAAAAAGTCAAAGCGATTATCCAGTACACAGGAGTTTCCGATGTTCGCATGGAAGAAGGATCACTTCGCTGTGATGCGAATATTTCGTTGCGCCCTTACGGACAAGAGCAATTCGGCACCAAAACGGAATTGAAGAACTTGAACTCATTCAACTTTGTCCGTCGAGGGATTGAGCACGAACAAATCCGCCAAGAACAAGTATTGTTGTCAGGCGGCATCATCGGACAGGAAACTCGCCGCTATGATGAATCAACTGGAAAAACAATCCTGATGCGTGTCAAAGAAGGATCAGACGATTACCGTTACTTCCCGGAACCCGACCTTGTGGATATCATTATCGACGATGCTTGGCTTGAACGCGTACGTGCCGAAATTCCGGAACTTCCGGATGCCCGTAAAGCGCGCTACGTTTCTGAACTTGGCATGTCTGAATACGATGCTATGGTATTGACATTGGCGAAGCCGATTTCGGATTTCTTTGAAGCGACTGTAGCTGCCGGAGCAGATGCGAAACTCGCTTCGAACTGGCTGATGGGTGAAGTATCTGCTTACCTGAATGCCGAACAAAAAGAGTTGAGTGATACAAAATTGTCTCCAGAAGGATTGGCTGGCATGATCAAGCTGATTTCAGATGGCACCATTTCATCTAAAATTGCTAAAAAAGTCTTTAAAGAATTGATTGAAAAAGGCGGAGACGCCAATGACATCGTCAAAGCGAAAGGCCTTGTCCAAATTTCAGACGAAGGCACTTTGCGTGAACTGGTGACAAACTCATTGGATAATAATCCTCAATCGATTGAAGACTTTAAAAACGGTAAAGATCGTGCAATCGGATTCTTAGTAGGGCAAATCATGAAAGCAACGAAAGGGCAGGCGAATCCGCCATTGCTCAATAAAATCTTGCTTGAAGAAATTGCAAAACGGTAATATAGCAGATGGCCCTTCTAGGGCCATCTTTTTAATGTCTACATATTAATGTGCTAAAGGCTAAAATAGGTTGAAGCTTCCACTTACTACAAGTAAACTAAGGATAAAGAGAAACTTCACCTGAACCACTGAACCGTGTGAAGTTGACTCATTTGAGTTTTCGCTGCCCGGAAGAAGGGTAATCTACTGGGTATGAAAGCAGGATAAAGGAGAAGTGATCTTACTATGTCAACGGAACAGCAGTATTTTGAAAATGCTATCACTTTAGATAGCTATATGGCTCAAATGGAGTCAAATCAGGAAAAATCCTATTCAATCTATGAAAAATTCGAACTTCCGGAAGATCCGGAGTTTATCCATCTATTAAAAGAAAAACAGCCCCATGTATTGGTCATTACAGAAGACTGGTGCGGAGATGCGATGATGAATAATGCCATTTTACGCAAGATGGCGGAAGCGGCAGGAGTACAAGTGCGATGTGTATACCGCGATCAAAATCTGGAATTGATGGACCAGTATTTGACGAATGGAGGCCGGTCCATCCCAAAATACATTATTCTTTCCAAAGAAGGCGAAGTACTGGGGGACTGGGGGCCGCGCGCACCGAAAGTCCAGGAATTCGTAACTGAAAAAAGATCCATACTTCCTGAAAAAGATGACCCTCAGCATGACTTGCATTTGAAAACGGTCATCGGTGAAATTTCAGATGGCTTTGCATGGAACAGTGATTTTTGGCAGGCAGTCTATGAAGACTTGCGCAAGACTTTTATTGAAGTACTGAAGTAAGAAGTGGAAAGGCCGGCAATATGTCGGCTTTTTTATTGAAAGCAACTTCTGCCCGATTAAAAGAGTCTTATTCTATAGAACGTTGAGAAAGGCTGAATATGGTATGAAACGAGCACGAATCATTTACAATCCGACTTCCGGACGAGAATTGTTCCGCAAGCATTTACCGGAAGTGCTTGAAAAAATGGAGAAAGCAGGATATGAAACATCCTGCCATGCCACCACTGGTGAAGGCGACGCCACAGTAGCAGCATCCCTTGCAGTAAATAGAAAATTTGACTTGATTGTGGCTGTTGGCGGAGACGGGACATTGAACGAAGTGGTTGCAGGAGTCTCCCAATTTGAAGACCGGCCGAAAATCGGTTTGATTCCTATGGGGACGACAAATGATTTTGCCCGTGCCGTTCACATCCCACGGGACATTAATAAAGCTGTTGATATCATCATTCAAGGCGATTCTATACCGGTTGATGTCGGCATGATGAATGACCGTTATTTTATCAATATAGCCGGAGGCGGCAGACTGACCGAATTGACGTATGAAGTCCCGAGCAAACTGAAGACAGTGCTTGGCCAGCTGGCTTATTACTTAAAAGGCATCGAGATGCTGCCGTCTATCCGTGCTTCAAACGTCCGAATCGAATATGATGGCCAAGTTTTTGATGACAAGGCAATGATGTTTTTAATTGGATTGACAAATTCCGTTGGCGGTTTTGAAAAATTGGCTCCTGATGCCAGCATCAATGACGGAAAATTCACTTTGCTGATTTTGAAAGAATTGAACATGGCAGAGTTTATTCGCGTAGCTTCCTTGGCGCTGCGTGGAGAACATTTATCAGATCCACATGTGATTTATGCAAAAGCCAGCAAGATCTCAGTTTCTTCTGATGAACGGGTGCTGTTAAACCTTGATGGTGAATTTGGAGGCTTATTGCCCGCAAAGTTTGAAAACCTAGGCCGCCATATCGAAGTTTTAGTTCCGCTTTCTTCAATTGTTGAAAGAGACCGGAAATAAGAGTAAATTTGTATAAACGAAAAGACCAGATCGGGTTGCGGTTTGGTCTTTTGTCATCTTTACCTTTACTTTATCAAAGGGGGCTAGCAGATGAACTATTTTGTGATTGGCGATGTGCATGGCTGCTATTACACGTTCAGCAATATGATTAACCGCTATTGGGATAAAGAAAATGAGGTAATGGTGCAAGTAGGAGATTTAATAGACAGAGGAAAGAATTCGCCTCAAATGGTTGGGCTGGCCAGGCAATTAAGCAGAGAATTGCCAGAGCAGGCCAATTTCCTGAAAGGCAATCATGAGCTTGAGATGGAGGAACATGTTTTCCGCGGGCCCAATCCGAATTGGCTATGGCAGGGCGGTGCTGATACGCTTGCCCAGTATAAAAATTCAAATCGGGATTTTAAGTCTGATATGGAATGGCTGAGCCGATTGCCACTATTCTTTGAAACCGAGCATTTGTTCATAAGCCATGCAGGAATATCCATGCAAGCAGAAAACCCTTATATAGAAGATGATATGTACGGCATTCTCTGGAACCGCAGCCCTTTAAAAAATATTGGCAAGCTGCAGATCATTGGTCATACGCCACGCGAAAAACCGCTGTATGACAGCAAGAGCCATGCTTGGAATATCGACACAGGTGCTGTTTACGCCCGATATTTGACCGGAGTGAAAGTTAAGCCAGACGGAGAAATTATTGAATTTTTAAAAGAAGAAACAGATGCCCGAGATATTTAAGTGAACGACAGGAGTTCTTTAAGCAGCATCTTTAGCATTTGATGCCCAAAAAATGCAGACAAGCTCGGAATATTCGAGTGTCTGCAAGGAAACACATGGATTTCCAGCCATGTGTTTTTTTAGCGTTTAGCTTTTAATGCACTCTAGCTTTGACTATTCCATAAGTTCAAGTGCAGCATCTTGGTCGGCCGCCAGTTTCGGGCAGTTATTCACCGGTTCCCAGTGGAATAGGAAGGTCCGGCCATTGTCTTGGCCATCGCTGACGATAGTATGTTCCCAGGAATCTACAGGTTCCCCCGTATATTCAAAATGAAAGATATTCCGTTCATATACTTTATCTTGATGTTCAGGGTAGTAATTGTATTTATGGACCTTGCCTACAAATTCCAGAACCACACGCGGCAAGCCTGTTTCTTCATGTACTTCCCGGTAAAGGGCATCAATCAGCATTTCCCCTTCTTCGATTGTTCCTCCCGGCACTTGCAGTCCTGCTTCTGGTTCTCCTTTATGTTGAAAGACCAGCAACTCCCTTTGGTTTTCCACGCCTCTAGTGATATAAGCGTAGACTTTCCGGCTTGTTTTCATGTTTTCCCATCCTTTGTTTTTGTTCCAAATAGAATACTAAACTTCCGGTAATATTTCAAATATTGAAACTTTTGCTGTCACAAGTTATTCAAAGCTGCGCATTTGTTGGGGTTTTACAGTGGTTAAAAACTTAAAAAAAAAGAGCGATAAGGTACAATAGGGGTGTAGAGTTGAGTATCAGAATTAATGCGATTTTGAAAGGAGAAAAAAAATGGGATTTGAAGATACAGCGTTACTAAGCCGGATTTTGACTTTAATGACGCTTTCATTCCATATTATTTATGCAACAATTGGCGTCGGCGTTCCGCTCATGATCATGATTGCCCAATGGGTAGGGATTAAGAAGAAAGATGATCATTATATTCTTTTGGCAAGACGATGGGCAAGAGGGTTTGTTATTACGGTTGCGGTCGGTGTAGTAACCGGTACAGCTATCGGTCTGCAATTGTCGTTATTATGGCCGAATTTCATGCAAATGGCCGGTAATGTCATTGCGTTGCCGTTATTTATGGAAGTTTTCGCGTTTTTCTTTGAAGCAATTTTCCTTGGAATTTATTTATACACATGGGACCGGTTTGAAGATCAGCGCAAACACTTTTTGCTGCTGATTCCAGTAGCTCTCGGAGCGGCTGCATCTTCGGTGTTCATCACTATTGTGAATGCTTTTATGAACTCACCGCAAGGTTTTGAAGTATTGAATGGTGAATTGGTCAATGTTAGTCCATTGCTTGCGATGCTAAGTCCGGCAATGCCGACAAAAGTAGCACATGTTATGTCAACGGCCTTTATGACTTCGGCATTTTTACTGGCGTCTATCGCCGCTTTCCGGATGATTCGCGGGTCAAATCATATTTACCACAAAAAAGCGCTATTCTTAACCATGAAGTTAGGATTAGTATTTTCAATCGCGACAGCGCTTATCGGAGATTTCTCTGGTAAATACTTAGCTGAATACCAGCCGGAAAAATTGGCGGCTGCAGAATGGCATTTTGAAACGGAAGAAGGGGCAGACCTTATCCTGTTCGGCATTTTGGATGGGGAAGATGTGAAATACGAAATAAGAGTTCCGTATGCCTTAAGTATTCTTGCTCACAGTCTGCCTAACGCGGAAGTTATTGGATTGGAAGAATTTCCAAAAGATGAAATTCCGCCGCTGTGGATCCATTACCTCTTTGATATTATGGTAACAATCGGCATGTGGCTGGCGTTCTTCTCCTTTGTTTATGTCGTGGCTGCATGGCGCGGCTGGTCGTTTATCAAAGCGAAATGGTTCCGTTGGCTGATCGTGGCTGGTGGACCGCTGGCACTTATTGCAATCGAAGCCGGCTGGTGGTTTACAGAAGTCGGACGCCAACCGTGGATTTTGCGGGGCTATATGAAAACCGCTGATGCCGCGACAACGAGTGGTCAAGTCGACTTGATGATTATCTTGTTCGCAGGACTGTACTTTATTCTTGGAGTCGGGACTATCGTGGTCCTGTCACGGATGTATAAACGCAATCCGGTCGAAAAAGAACTAGCTGACCGAGAAGCACAACAAAAAGGCGGTGAACAAGGATGACGCTTGAAATCATCGGAATATCGGTTTTATGGCTATTCTTGTTCTTGTATGTCATTGTGGCATCGATTGATTTTGGTGCCGGATTCTTCAATGCCTACAGCGCTTTTACCAACAAACAGCATATTTTAACGAATATTATCCAGCGCTATCTGTCGCCGGTATGGGAAGTCACAAATGTCTTTTTTGTTTTCTTCTTTGTCGGCATCGTCGGATTCTTTCCGCAGACCGCCTTTTATTACGGCACAGCCTTGCTGGTGCCAGCGAGCATAGCGCTCGTATTGCTGGCCATTCGCGGCTCTTATTACGCCTTTGCAACATACGGGGCAAAAATCAATCATAGAGGTTATATCTATATGTATGGATTGTCCGGGCTGCTGCTTCCAGCATCTCTGTCGCCGGTATTCGCCATGTCGCAAGGTGGCTTTATCAAAATGAATGGCGACACGCCGTATCTTGATTACTGGGCATTGTTCTCGAGCCCGTTGACCTGGAGTATCGTAGTATTAAGTTTGGCAGCAGTCCTTTACATTTCGGCTGTTTTCCTCACTTGGTATGCGGATAAAGCAGGCGACGCCAAAGCGACAAATTTGATGCGGAAATATGCGCTCATCTGGGCAGGGCCGGCAATCATTACAGCAACAGGCATTATTTTCGAGTTGCGCAGCCACAATACAGGGCATTTCGAAGCCCTTCTTGATTTATGGTGGGCATTCGGCATATCGTTCCTATTGTTCCTGGGAACCGTATACTTGATTTGGAAACGCCGGAATTACGGCTGGGCGTTCATTTTGCTCGTCGGCCAGTTCTTCACTGCGTTTTTCGCATACGGCATCTCGCATTTTCCGTATTTGCTGTATCCGTATTTAACGATCTACGACAGTTTCACGAATGAATCGATGGCGATTGCGCTGATCGTAGCATTCATAGCAGGGCTTGGCTTATTATTGCCTTCGCTTTACTTGCTGTTCCGCCTGTTCTTGTTTGATAAAGATTACGTTAAAGGGAAATCGGATTATCATGCGTAAGGAGGAAACAGAATGACGGATTTCTTAATATTTTATGCGCCGTTTTTAGTGTTATTTGGAGCTATTGGATTTGGCTTCTGGTTTTCACTGAAAGATGGACTCGCGACAAAAGAAGACAAATAATAGACGCGAGCAGGCTTAGGCCTGCCGCGTTTTTTTGTTGCCTTTAAAGTTTTACGATGCCACTGTTAAGCCTGTCGTGCCTGGTACAGGCGCTTCCGCTTTTCATGTCTAGCTGCAGTGACCAGATTCTCGGGTCATAAGCCACTCTGGCTGTGCGGCTGGAGACACGCCGCTTCGCCAAAGCGTCTTATGCCGGTCGAATCTAAACGGTCACTTTCGCCTTTCTTTTGTGATACAATATAGCAATGTGAAATGGAGTGAACGATTTGAAACCAGTACAAAAAAATGACCGATTGCTTGTTCATGTGGAGGATTTGACGCATGACGGAGCAGGCGTTGCCAAAGTCGACGGCTATCCGCTTTTCATCCACGGCGCTTTGCCGGGAGAAGATGTTCAGGTCCATGTCTTAAAAACTTTAAAGTCTTATGGCTTTGCAAAATTGATAGAAATCGAGCAGGCGTCGCCGTTTCGTGTAACGGCGCCTTGCCCAGTATTTGATACATGCGGCGGCTGCCAGATCCAGCATTTGTCTTACGAGGGCCAAATGACGTTCAAGCGGAAATTGGTCCGCGATGCAATTACGCGCATCGGAAAATTACCGGATGTGCCGGTCCATCCCGTTAAAGGAATGGAAAACCCTTGGCGTTACCGCAATAAATCACAGATTCCTTTCGGAACGGAAAATGGCCGCGTAGTTGCAGGCTTTTACCAGACACGCTCCCACGATATCGCTGACACCGATATCTGCCTCATCCAAACTCCGGAAGCGGATGCCATTATGACCGGCTTGAAAAACAGTCTTCATCAAATGGGCATTGAGCCATATGATGAAGAAAAGCACCGCGGCCTGCTTCGCCATGTTGTGGTTCGCAAAGGGCGCGCAACCGGTGAAATTATGGTCGTCCTCGTGACGAAGAAAAAGAAGTTTCCTCAAGCGGAGCGTGCTGTGGAACTGATCCGTTCGCTTGTCCCTGAAGTCGCATCCATCGTCCAGAACGTCAACAGTGAAAAGACCAACGTCATCTTTGGCAATGAAACAGTAACGCTATGGGGCAAAGATGTCATTGAAGACCGCATCGGCGATGTGCGTTTCGAAATTTCTGCCCGGTCGTTTTATCAAGTCAATCCGGAACAGACTGAAGTGTTGTACGGACAAGCTTTGGAATATGCACAATTAACAGGAGACGAAACCGTTATCGATGCTTACTGCGGCATCGGTACAATCTCGTTGTTTTTAGCGGAACGTGCAAAATTTGTGATGGGTGTTGAAATAGTGCCACAGGCCATTGAAGACGCCAAGCGCAATGCCGAGCTAAACGGCTTTTCAAATACTTTATTCGAAGCAGGACCTGCAGAACAAGTGATTCCGCGCTGGTATAAAGAAGGCAAGACAGCAGACGTTTTAATGGTCGATCCGCCGCGGAAAGGCTGTGATGAGCAGCTGCTGCAAACTATCCTGAAGCAGCGCCCAAGACGGGTAGTCTATGTTTCCTGCAACCCGGCAACGCTGGCTCGTGACTTACGCATTTTGGAAGATGGCGGCTACCGCACACAGGAAGTGCAGCCGGTCGATATGTTCCCACAGTCTACGCATTGTGAAGCGGTGGCTTGGCTGGAATTAGCTGAGTAGCCTGCTTTTAAGATATCCGTTAATATCTAATTTAATATGTGGTGAGATAAAAGTAGACTATTTAAAAGTACGGATTGTATTTTTAAATCATCTGCTTTTGTTTTCAAACGAAAGGATTTGTAAGAAGATGAAAGAAAATTTTTGGCAGGATTTGCCGAAACCCTTCTTCGTACTTGCCCCAATGGAAGATGTGACGGATGTTGTATTTCGTCATGTAGTAAGCGAAGCAGGCAGACCGGATGTTTTTTTTACAGAGTTTACGAATACGGAAAGCTATTGTCATCCAGAAGGCAAGAAAAGTTTGCGTGGGCGTTTGACTTTTACAGAAGATGAACAGCCGATGGTGGCACATATTTGGGGAGATAAGCCTGAACATTTCCGTCAAATGAGCATTGGCATGGCAGAGATGGGGTTTAAAGGCATCGATATTAATATGGGCTGTCCAGTGCCGAATGTGGCATCAAGAGGCAAAGGCAGCGGCCTTATTCTCCGCCCGGATGTTGCTGCAGAAATTATCCAGGCAGCAAAAGCAGGCGGACTGCCTGTCAGTGTAAAAACAAGGCTTGGCTATACAGAGTTAGACGAGTGGCAAGACTGGCTTACACATATATTGGAACAGGATATTGCCAACCTTTCCATCCATTTACGGACAAGAAAAGAAATGAGCCAGGCAGATGCGCATTGGGAGCTAATTCCGGAAATTAAAAAATTGCGTGATCAAGTGGCACCAAATACGCTGCTAACAATCAATGGAGACATTCCTGATCGTCAAACAGGCCTGAAGCTCGTTGAACAATACGGCGTGGATGGAGTTATGATTGGGCGCGGAATTTTTAAAAATCCATTTGCCTTTGAAAAAGAACCGAAAGAACATAGCAGTAAGGAATACCTTGATCTTCTAAGATTGCAGCTGGATCTACATGATCACTATATAGAAGAATTGCCGCGTTCAGTTACAGGGCTTCACCGCTTCTTTAAAATATATGTCAAAAGCTTCCGTGGAGCAGGTGAATTAAGAAATCAATTAATGAATACAAAATCAACTCTTGAAGTACGTACCTTGCTTGATAACTTTGAATTGAACGATGTTCAATGATGGTAGCAGCAAAACTATGTGGCAGTAGCTTGGCTAAAACTAGTTGGGTGATTAAATAGAAAATGGTCATTTTTACGCCAAACACAATAAAATCCTGGGTTCCTATTGGAATCCGGGATTTTATTATGTTTTCTCGGATACCAAATAATTTTTTTTGCTAAGGGCCAAAAAATATTAGACACTTTGTCTTCATAATATCAATAAAATAACTTTAATAATAAAAATGATTACTTGACATTATTATATTACGATTATAAACTTAGTTATATAAAGTAACAATAAGGAAGAAAGATGAATGACTTGTAAAGTCAGTTATTTGAGAAGGAGAGATTTTATTGACTGCAAAAAAACAAAATAGCATTGAAATAGGGGTATATACACTGGCAGATATAGGTCCAGACCCTTTTACAGGAAAGACGATCAGTGCCAAGCAACGAATGGACGAAATTATTCAAGCGGCAAAATTAGCTGATGAAGCCGGCCTTGACATCTTCGGAGTGGGAGAACATCATCGATTGGATTATGCTGTTTCCTCTCCGGCAGTAGTATTGTCTGCCATGGCATATGCCACAAAACAAATTAAGTTAACAAGTGCTACAAGTGTATTAAGCACGCTTGATCCAGTTCGGTTATACGAAGATTTTGCTACAGTAGACTTGATTTCAGGTGGCCGTGCCGAAATTATAGCTGGCCGGGGAGCTTTCGTAGAATCTTTTCCACTGTTCGGTTACAGCACGAATGATTATAACGAACTTTTCAGCGAGCATCTGGATTTGCTTTTAAAACTGAATGAAAATGAAATTGTTTCTTGGAACGGAAAGTTCCGTTCTGCATTAACGGAAGCCGAAATCGCCCCCCGGTCAATACAAAAACAACTGCCAATTTGGATTGGCGTTGGCGGGACTCCTGAAAGTGCTGAACGTGCAGGGAAATTGGGTGTCGGAATGGCTTTAGCCATATTAGGTGGAGATCCCATGCGGTTTAAGCCGCTTGTTGACATCTATCGCCAAGCAGGAATGGAAGCGGGACATACAGCGGATGCATTAAAAGTCGGTGTGACAGGGCATACTTATATGGCAGAAACGACCGAACAGGCAATGGATGAGTTTTACCCTTATTACGCTAACTATTGGAATTATGTCAATCGCCAACGCGGGATGGGGACAAGAATGTCCAGAGGTGATTTTGAACAATTAGCTAGTCCGGAAACAGCGTTGTTTGTAGGAAGTCCTGAACAAGTTGTAGAAAAAATTCTCCGCCAGCATGAACTATTTGGGCATACACGTTTTTTGGCGCAAGTTGATATTGGAGGAGTTCCATTCCATAAAGTAGAGAGAAATATCGAATTGCTGGCAACCGAAGTTATACCAAGACTGAATAAAGCAATCGGCAATGACGAAAAACAAGATACTGACTTGATTTCTATCTCGTGATTATAACAGGCAGGATTTGCTTCGAAAAATAGCAGGAGAAAAGTTTAAAATTAACTTTGATGAAAACCGATATCCATAAACAGGTATCGGTTTTTTTGTGTGTTTATTTAATAAAAATGATGAGTTTCAAATAAAGAAAAGAGTATACTGAGAAAGAAAAATAAATTTTCTGACGTTACAAGCAGGGCGGGAGATGACAAGATGATTATCCTGAAGAAATTGTATTTTAAAGCGACTAATCTTTCATGGTTGATTTTAACAACTTGTACAGTTATCTTGATAGCTCTCAGCACATTGTTGCTGCCATGGATTGAGCCGGAAACGTTCCCGTCACATTTTGACGCTTTGTGGTTTACGATGACGACAATGTTGACAGTCGGCTACGGTGATTTTTTCCCTGCAACTATTCTCGGCAGAGTATTCACCATTCTGTTCTTATACATCATTGGCATTGGATTATTCGCTACATTCATTGGCAAAGCGATTGACAGCATAACCTTTTACAGACGACAGAAAGAAAGCGGTGGTTTGATGTACGAAGGAAAAAATCATATTGTTATCATTGATTGGTCCCATAAAGCGGAAAATGCGATTAAAGAAATATTAGCAAGAGATTCCAAAGTGGAAATTGTCGTAATTGATACGATTGAAAAGGCGAAGGAAATTCATGATCGGATTCATTTTGTTAGAGGGCGCGCGACTGACGGCGATGTTTTGAACAAAGCCAATGTGCAGCATGCTGATGCGCTATTAATATTTTCCGATGAAAAAATTGATGATCAAGTCCTGGCAGACGGGAAATCTCTAATGATTGCTTGCGCGGTTGAACGCATATCGCCTGGAGTGCATACAACCGTCGAAATAGAGCGTGAAGAGCATATCCCCAATTTTTCACATGTGAAAGTGGATAATTTTATTCTTTCAAATGCTACAATTGCAAAATTGGCTGTGGATTCAATTCTGAAATAAGTAAGAAATGGAGCTTGTAGACAAAAGAATATACTTTCAATCAATTGAATAACTATCAAAAACAAGCTTCTCTCCTCGGTTCCTGCGCTTCAACCGGACGCTTTCCGCGGGCTCGCGCCGAACTAACGAAAACCTGTGCCCCTGCGCTAGCTCGTCGCAAAGACTTGCCCTCGCCAGTTTCCGCTGCGGAACCTGAAATGAAATAAAAACCGGATGCCTTTTCTCCTCACTTATCTGAAAAGTGACATCCCTAACCGGTCCGGCCACGAGACTCCTGTGGAATCAGCTCGAGCTGAAGACCCCGCAGGAACGCCAGTGACGAGGAGGCTGAAGCCGAGCCCACGGAAAGCGAAGTGGCCGGACCGGTTGGGGTTTATACAGTCTTATTCATTTCAAGCACACTTTGTCTACAGTCTGATATGATGCCTAGCGCATCATTTTTTTATTTCATCGTTTCAATCCGAAAAACTAGAAAAGTAACTCAAATAAATCGCTTTTCAGGTTTTATGAAAGCGCTTTACGGGGTAGAGAGAAGAGAGACCGTGACAAGGAGAGAAAGAACAAGATGGAACAAATACCAGAATCTAAATTTGAAGATAAACGATCAATCATCATTGAACAGCTGGTAGAGCAAAATGTCTTTAAAATCGATGGCAGACAGCTCTACGAATTGTCTTTATATGAATTGATGAAAACATATACAGAAGAACTGTAAGCCGGAGCTTCCGGCTTTTTTCAATACAGAGATTTAACTGAATATCAAATTTGATAAATGAGAAAACGGAGGAAAATGCATGCATCATAAAAAATTAGAAGAATACCGGCTCAACCAATTAGATGAAAAAACCATTGCAGAATTGCAGCTGGAACTGGCTGATGGGAACATTACATCAGAAGAGCTTGTATTGATGTACAAGGAAAACATCTCGCTGCGTGATAAAAATACCAATGCTGTCTTGGAAATCAATCCGGATGCTTTACAGATTGCACAAGCTCTTGATTTTGAACGGCAGCACATCGGAGTGCGTTCACCGCTTCACGGCATTCCGGTTTTAATAAAAGATAGTATGAATACCAAAGATAAAATGCATACCAGTGCAGGGTCGCTTGCCTTGAAAGACCATTATGCACTGGAGGATGCTAAAATAGTCGTCAAATTGCGCGAAGCAGGTGCTGTCATACTTGGCAAAACAAATATGACCGAGTGGGCTAATTTCATGTCAGATAAACTACCCAACGGCTATAGCTCACGCGGCGGGCAGGTAAAGAACCCATACGGGCCATTCGATGTCGGAGGTTCCAGTTCAGGTTCTGCAGCTGCTGTGGCCACCAACTTAGCGGCAGCCGCTCTTGGGACCGAAACGTCCGGGTCCATCATTGATCCAGCAGCGCATAATAGTTTGGTCGGCATCAAACCGACTGTCGGCATGGTCAGCCGGAATGGAGTTATTCCACTTTCCCATACCCAGGATATTCCTGGACCAATGGCACGCACAGTGGAAGATGCTGTCACGGTCTTTGCAGCAATGACCGGTTTTGATCCGGAAGATCCCATCACAGTCTATGCGCAGCAGTTTGAAGATTATGACTGGACGCAGCATTTCAAGAAAGATGGATTGAAAGGCATCAAGTTGGGGGTGCCAAGAGCTCTGTTCGAGGGCGGTATCTCACAGGAACAATTGGAGCAATTTGAAAAAGCGATGGACAAGCTGCGTGAATGTGGTGCAGAGATTATCGACAACGTGGACCTTGGAGCCGATCAGGATGATTTGGGATTCGCGGTTTTGCTGCATGAGTTTAAAGCGGATCTTAACGCATATTTGGCAAAATCGAATCCGCAAAATCCAATCCGTTCAATGGACGACGTCATTGCTTTCAATAATGAACATGAAGAAACCATGCTGAAGTTTGGCCAGAATCTCATGGAACAGGCGAATAGCATGAGCGGGAAATTGAACGAACGGGAATACGTCGAGGCATTGGAGCGGAACCGCTTTTTATCAGCCGAGCAGGGAATCACCAGCACGTTAAATGAAATTAGGGCGGATGCGCTGTTATTGCCTCAAGATTTTGGCTGCAATATCGGAGCGGCTGCAGGCTTTCCTTCTATTACCGTGCCTTTCAGCTTTTCAGCGGAAAACGAACCGTTCGGCATCACTTTTACAGGACATGCATTCAGCGAACCTGCGCTGATTGAATATGCTTATGCATTTGAACAGGCTACGAAAGGCCGAAGAAAACCATAAGAAAAGAGGCAACGCCAATTGCGGCGATGCCTCTTTTTACATTTGCTGCAGTTCTTTCCAAACTTGTTCGAATGCCATTACCAGTTCATGTTCATATGCGTTTGTTTGGGTCAAAGTGGATAAGACGCTTTCCATCAACACTTTGCGGGGAGTTTCTGCAACTAATTCCTCCGCTAAAAAGTTGATAAGCTGCCTTGTATCTTCTTCCTCATCCTGCAACAGCTGTTTGAGCTTTTTGCTTAGTTCCTCTAAAGACAGCTTTTCTGCTGGTGCTTCGCTGGAAATACTCGCTTCTCTGATAAACCGGTCACCCGACTTGATTTGCTGGGTGATTGCCGCTTTCAAGCGCCTAATCACAAACGAGGCCAATTCATCAGTGGGCAGGTCTTCTTCGGTGCTAAGCTTCCAAATATGGGTAAGCTGCTGAATGGATCCATGCACCACTGCTGCGTTTTCTAAAGCATAAGGTTCAGCTTCTTCTCCAAATACTTCTGTTATGCGAAATTTAATCCAGTTTAATTCATTAATATATGTTTCTTTGGCAAACTTTTTCAGCTCTTCGTCTTGAGAATGAAAAATGCTTTCATATAATGAAAAAAGATTTTTTTCCCGGTTAAGCCGTATTCGGATGCACAATTGCTCGGCAAGAACTTCAGAGTCGTTCACTGATTTGCCGACTGCAGCTGCCATTCGCTTTTGGCGGATTTCACTGCCGATTGATTCCATGATGGCTATCAGACATTCCGTCTTCGAAGTGAAATATTTATAGAAAGTGCCTTTTGATACGCCGGCTTCATCCAGAATGTCCTGAATAGAAGAAGAATTATATCCTTTGTTGATGAACAGTGAATAAGCGGCATTGATGATTTGCTGTTTTTTTAGATTCATGTTTCTCACCTTTATACTCTCAGTCTAGTTCTATAGTAGCCTGAAAATACTTTTAAATCAATGTTTTTGGACTGTCAGTATATTTTACTTGATAAAAATATACTGTGGGTATAGAATTGTGCAATGGAGAAAAAACATTAAAATAACGCAAGAAATTACGGAGGAATAAAAAGAATGACAGAACAGAAAAAACCGCCTTATGGCATAATAGCAATTTTGTTTACAGGGGCGTTTGTGGCAATCTTTAACCAGACATTATTGAATATAGCTTTGCCGGAAATCATGATTGACTTGAATGTTACCGCTTCGACGGTGCAATGGCTGGTGACCGGCTATATGTTAGTCAACGGTATTTTGATTCCAGCGAGTGCATATTTTATCCAGCGCTATTCGAACCGTTCTATATTTATTGTGGCCATGTCTTTGTTTGCATTAGGAACTTTACTGGCTGCAATAGCACCGGTGTTCAGCGTGCTGCTGATTGGCCGGATGGTGCAGGCAGCAGGTTCGGCATTGATGATGCCGTTATTGATGAACGTCATGCTGGCCGCTTTCCCGATTGAAAAGCGTGGATCGGCAATGGGGTTTTTTGGCCTCGTGATGGTAGTGGCTCCAGCAATCGGGCCTACACTGTCAGGATTCATCGTTGAACATTATTCATGGCGCGTCCTCTTCTGGATTGTACTGCCGATTGCGTTGATTCCACTTGCTTTGGGAATCTTCAAGTTAAAAAACTTAACTTTCCAGGACAGAAACCTGTCTTTGGATAAATTATCACTCGCACTTTCAAGTTTAGGGTTTGGCGGCATTCTATATGGATTCAGTTCAGCAGGGACCATGGGCTGGACTGACCCTGTTGTAGTGCTAACAATCGCCATCGGAATTGTCTCATTGCTAATTTTCGGGTTCCGACAGCTTAAATTGGATGAACCATTGCTTCAAATTCGAATCTATAAATATCCGATGTTCGCTTTGTCATCCGCCATTTCAGTGGCAATTTCAATGTCGATGTTTTCGGCAATGATTTTGATGCCAATCTATATTCAGACCATCAAAGGCATATCGCCAATTGAATCAGGGCTGCTTATGCTTCCAGGAGCCCTTGTGATGGGCGTTATGTCGCCAATTACGGGCCGTCTGTTCGATAAATTCGGTGCAAGAGTACTGGCAGTTCCCGGGTTGGCTATCGTAGTGGCAACCACTTATATGTTCAGTCAATTAAGTTTGGAATCAAGCTTTTTCAACATCATGCTGATTTATACAATTCGCATGTTAGGGATTTCTCTTGTCATGATGCCGGTCATGACAAACGGGTTGAACACTTTGCCGATGAAATCATATCCACATGGTACTGCCATCAACAATACGCTTCAGCAAGTGGCAGGAGCCGTCGGTTCGGCTTTCTTGATTTCGATTATGAATGTACGCACCGAGTCAACTGCAAAGGATTTAGCTGCCAATGGAACCGATCCGGCAAGTATTTTAAATTTAGCGATGCTTGATGGCATCAACTTTGCGTTTTTTGTTTCGACATTCATTGCGCTTGTCGCTTTAGCGCTGTCCATCTTCATCAAGAAACCGGTTCGCCCAGTTTCCGAAGCTGAAAAGGAGATTGTTTATAAACGCAAAGAAGTAACTGAATAGGAAAGCCAAAGCTGCCCCAAGCAATTGGGTCAGCTTTTTCATTTTCGGATTCCAAGGCTCAGAAATTGAGGAACCAAAGCTAATCTGATTATGCGGCTGAAAACACGCCGCTTCGCCGGGCTGTCTTATGCCCGTCGAATCTAACATGGGCGCTTGCGCTTTTCTGATTGTCCGACTTCAGCGCCCAGCTCCTCGAGTCGCTTCAGCCTCGGCAGCAATGGCAAATAACGCCATTACCGCCAAGGCCTCCAGCGCTTGTCGAGGCTAAATGGGCGCTTGCGCTTTTCTTTTTAAAAAAGCGGTGAAACGCCAAATATGGTACACTATTAGCATCGAAAAGAAGGTGGAATAAGACATGAACTTTATAGAACAATTAAATCCGATTTGGCAAGAAAAATGGAATAAGGCAGGATTTGAAACGGCCATGCCTATTCAAGAACAAATGATTCCGGAAATGCTCGCTGGCAATGACATCGTTGCTGAGTCTCCGACAGGCTCTGGTAAAACCTTGGCTTATGTATTGCCAATCTTACAGCGTGTGAATACGGCAAAACCGGCAATTCAAGCGATGATCATAGCCCCATCTCAGGAGTTATCTATGCAGATTGTCAATGTTTTGCGCGAATGGACAGAAGGCACCGATGTAACAGTCGCCCAACTGATTGGCGGAGCCAACGTGCAGCGCCAACTAGAGAAGTTAAAGAAAAAACCAACGATTGTTGTGGGAACACCGGGCCGCTTAAACGAATTGGTCAAAAGCAAAAAACTTAAAATGCACGAAATACGCATGCTGATTTTGGATGAAGGCGATCAATTGATGGCCCGCGAGCACCGCAATATCATGAAAGACTTGATTGAAAAAACACAGCATGACCGTCAATTGGTTCTTGTATCAGCAACCATAACAGAAGAAGTGGAGTTGGTAGCGGATCGGCTGATGCAGCATCCGACGCGCATTCAGGTAACTGCGGAGGATTTGCCGATGTTCGGGAAAGTGACGCATTCGTTCATTAAAGTGGAAGAACGTGAAAAGACTGATATGCTTCGCAGAATTTCGCATATCGACGGTGTGAAAGCACTGGCTTTCGTCAATAATCTTGATCAGCTGCTGATGAAAGAAGATAAACTGAAATTCCGTGACGCAAAAGTAGTTACACTGCACTCTGAAATGAAAAAAGAAGAACGTAAAAAAGCGCTTGAGTCATTCCGAAAAGGGGAAGTTTCCGTACTGATTGCGACGGAAGTAGCTGCGCGCGGCTTGGATATTGATGCAGTAACGCATGTAATCCACGTGGACGTCCCACAAACAGTAGACCAGTATTTGCACCGTTCCGGCCGGACAGGGCGGGCAGGGGCAGACGGGGAAGTTCTGACATTGCTAGCTTATCAAGATGAGCGCCATTATAAGAAATTCACGAAAGAACTGCCTTCAAAACCAGTTCAGAAAATTCTTCATGGCGGCCAGTTGATTGAAGGAAACAGTAAAACAATGTCCGAAAAGGGGAACAAACGATGACTTTCCAAGAAAAATTGGAGCAGTATGCAGACCTTACCGTTTACGTAGGATTGAACGTCCAAAAAAACCAAACCATCATGATTAATACAACGGTTGATACGATTGAGTTTACCCGCCTCGTGGTAAAAAAAGCATACGAAGCAGGAGCAAAACGCGTTTATGTGAATTACGCCGATCCTGTTCAAACAAGAATCCATTTCGAAATGGCGCCGGATGAAGCTTTCACTGAGTATCCGGAATGGTCGGTAGTTCAACGGGACGAAGTCATCAATACTGGTGGATCGTTCTTATGGATTGACGCAGAAGATCCGGATTTATTGACGGGGATTCCGGCAAAACGCCTGTCTGATTCGCAAAAAGCTTCAGGAAAGGCTTTGGAGCGCTACCGTCAGGCAGTAGGATCAGATAAAGTAGCCTGGTCAATTGTTGCGATTCCTTCCCAGAAATGGGCACAAAAAGTTTTTTCGGAGCTTGAAAGCGATCAGCAGATGGAAGCTCTTTGGGAAGCCATTTTTAAGACCGTGCGCATTGGAGAAGGAGATGCTGTGAAAAAATGGCAAGAGCATATTGACACTTTAGAAAAGCGCGCAGGTTTGTTAAATGATAGAAGATTCGAGAAGCTGCATTACACAGCGCCTGGAACGGATTTGACGATTGCTCTTCCTGAAAAGCATATTTGGATGTCTGGAGCTTCGAAAACGCCGCAAGGCAATCCGTTTATCGCCAATATGCCGACCGAGGAAGTTTATACAGTTCCTTTGAAATACGGTGTAGAAGGAGTGGTACGCAATACTAAACCGCTTGTCTATCAAGGCAATATCATCGACGGATTTACTTTGACATTTGAAAAAGGGAAAATCGTCAAAGCACAAGCAGCGTCAGGGCAGGAACTGCTTGATGAAATGATAGCCTCCGACAAAGGAGCAGCTTATCTAGGCGAAGTTGCCTTAGTGCCTCACCATTCACCGATATCGGATGCCAATATCCTGTTTTTCAATACCTTGTTTGATGAAAATGCTTCCAATCATCTGGCAATCGGTGATTCTTATCCGACTTGCTGCGAAGGAGCACGTGACTTGGAGCGGACGCAATTAGAGTCGATCGGTTTGAATACTTCCATTGTCCATGAAGACTTTATGATCGGGAGCGCAGAGATGAATATCGACGGCATTCGGGAAGACGGGACAAAAGAGCCGATTTTCCGTAATGGAAACTGGGCATTCTAAGAGGTGAGCAATTTGAAGAAATTTTGGACAGCAATGTTGGCTATTGCCTTTTTGATCAGTGGATCGATGACGGTGCAAGCGGAAGTGAGAATTCCGGCGGTTTATATCGCACTTGGCGATTCTTTAGCAGCAGGGCAAACGCCAAATTCTCAAATTGATGCAGGTTATTCGGATATGATTGCGCAAGAATTGGCGCGCCATCAACCGGTTGCTTTCTATACGAAAAACCTGGCATTTCCCGGGTTTACAACAGAAGATGTTTTGAAACGGATTCAGTCACTGGAAGCTAAAGAAGTACTCGCTTCTGCCAACATCATTACCTTATCTGCGGGGGCGAATGATCTCCTGCCGTTAATCCAATCAAATCCAGCAGAAGGCTCATTAGCATTTCAGCAAATCCAAGTAGATTTTGCTTTAAACAAGGCCCGGATTAATCTGGAAGCTATTATTGCCGAGCTGAAAAAGACCGCTCCTCAAGCGGACCTGTATGTAATGGGTTATTATTTTGCTTATCCTCATGTCCGGGATACGCAAAAACAAGGTACCGGAAAACAGCTTGACCAACTTAACGCCATATTAAAGCAAACGTCAGAAAAAGCAGGAGCGCAATTTGTTTCTGTAGATCAATCATTTGGAAAAAATGCAATCGATAAAATTCCAAATCCGGCAGATGTCCATCCCAATATAAAAGGTTATCAAGCGATGGCGAACGCTTTTTTAGAGCAATATCAAAATGGCTGGGAAGTAGAAGATAAGGAATTGCCAGCGGCTGCTCCTAAAACATTCGAAGAAATGCTGCAAATACTGGAGCAGGGCGGGGAAGAAAGAAGCGCGACGATTGATGGCGTGACCTCGGTACGTCCTTCTGAGAAGATGGAAATCGAATATTTAGCGCTGCGTGAAGTTGTGCCTTATGCCTGAAAACAGCCTTTTATCAAACGAAGGGTTTGCCATCTCTCTTAATGGTTGTTTCACCGACTGGCCATTCATGCCGAATATGCATAATAAAGGAGTTGTCCCAAAAGTAATTTGGGACAACTCCTTTGCGACGAAGCTAGCGCAGCGGCGGTTTTTTCTGCACCGAAGCTAGCGCAGCGATGCAGGTGCAATGCAGGAGCAATAGTATTAACCTACGCTTTATTAGAAGCAGGGGGCTGTCCAATAAGTCTAATAATAGACTTATTGGACAGCCCCCTTTGTTATCTTTAACGTTTGGCCTGTGGAGTTTTGTATTGGCTGGTATTTCCGGTTTTTTTGCTTTTTTGCATTGCTTTTCGGATAATCGGATAAGCAACAGGTGCTATTTTAATAGCAGTTTTTACAATACGACTTATTTTCACAGCTATCTCTCCTATCATAAGTGAGGTATAAACTAGTTTCCCTTGTTTCTATTTTTATAAACCTAACCTTTAGGAATAGGCCAATGAAATAAGAACTTCCTTATACTCCTGGACACTGGAAAGCAGAACGAATTCTGCGTTGCCATGCCAGTCATCTCCGGCAGGGCCAAACTCTATAGCTCCTTCACCGCCGTTCACAGACGCATAATAACGGGTATCGGCAGCTCCGTGCTGGCCGAACAATACCGGCTCTTTGCCGGTCGTCTGTTTAATGGCTTTTTGCAAGGTTTGTATAAACGGATTCTCTTTTGAAGTGGTCAGAGCCGGCGTTGAACCGCTTGCCTTATATTCCATATCAAGATTTAAAGTTTCGGAAAGCTCCACCATTTGCCGGATGATTTCTTGTTTATCCTGCCCTGGCATAAAGCGGATATCATAAGACATATGACAGATTTCAGGAACTACATTATAGCGTTCACCGGCATTGATAATTGGCAGATTAACCGAAGGCTGTTCGTAATACTCCGTGGATTCTTTTCGGAATGGCAATTCTGCCATGGCGATGTGGAATTTCATGGCAGATTCAATGGCGTTGATGCCTTCCCAAGGCCGGCTGCCATGTGCGGGTTTGCCTTTGAAAGTCAAATCCATCCGCAGTATCCCTTTAGATTGCAGACCCACTTTCAAGCCGGTGGGTTCCCCGCAAATAACAAAATCTCCATGATAACCTTGATCCACTAGCCATTTTGACGTATTGCGCCCACCGATTTCTTCATCGGTGACGATATGTAATTGGACAATCTGATTAAGCTTGCCTTCATCTAACTCCACAAAAGCCTGCATCATGGCGGCAACTCCCGCTTTCATATCAGCAGCTCCGCGGCCGTAAACTCGACCGCTTTCTTCCATAGGAACAAATTGTTCGGCATGTCCGGGCACTACATCGACATGCCCGTTCCAAACAATCGTTTTGGTTCCTTGGCCTTTAATGGCTGTCAGCATCAAATAGCCATCGTTATTATGGACTGTGATATCTTGCCCGTTGTTTTTCAGCCAGTCAGCACAAAAAAGAAGGGCATCGTTCGCTCCCTGTTTTGTATCACTTTCGATTTTAATCAAATCCTTAAGCAGTTCAATCATTTTTTGGCAGCTTTTGTTCAGCTGCCTGCACCACCTTTCAAATTTTACAGTTATAAAAGTATACCCTAACGGTATAGCTTGAAACGATATTGCTTTAAAGCTGATTCTTGTGTACAATACAAGTGTTAGTGAAATAATGTATACACCACAAGGGGAGCTAATTGCTGAGAGTGAACATTTTGTTCTTACCCTTCGAACCTGTAAGTTAACACTTGCGCAGGGATGTGGATGGAAACCTGCCCTTAACGCGGCGCCAGGATCTATCCTGGCGCCGCTTTTATATGGTTTTTTTCTGCGGCCCTTCTGGTGATGTGCATAACACATAAGGAGGAAGTCATGAGAAATTTACGAGTTTTATTGATGGTGGAAATAGCGATTTTCGGAGCGCTAGGCTATGTTCTGGATTTTGTGGCGTTTAAAATGCCACAGGGTGGTTCCGTCAGCTTTGTAATGATTCCCATCGTCTTGATAGCATTTAGAAGAGGCGTTCTGGCAGGTGTATTAACCGGTCTTCTTATAGGCTTGCTGCAAATTGTCACAGGAGTCATTTCAGTTACTCCGCTGTCGTTTGGTTTTGTAGTGATGCAAGTGCTCCTGGATTATCTGGTTGCCTACGGAGTAGTTGGCCTTGCTGGGATGATGCGTGGAAGATATTTGCATGCTTACAGAGAACATCGCACTGGCGGCATGATTACTGCAGTAGTAATTGGGCTGTTTATTGGATCTCTCTTGCGTTATATTACCCACGTAATTACGGGCATCTTATTCTTTGGCATGTTTGCAGAAGGCAATGTTTTTATCTATTCAGCAGTTTATAATGCCACATATATGATTCCAGTATTTCTGCTTGCGGCTTTTGTCTGCTCGGCACTTTTTGCAGCTGCCCCTAAACTGGTAGATACAAAAGCTTAAATGGAATTACCGGGCTTTCTTAAAATAGCTATTGAGAGCATGTCATCAGCTTGTAAGAGGATTATCGTTATGATAGTCCTCTTTTCTTATGGTATAATTTTTGTTAGACAAGTTGAAAGAAGGGTATTAAATGATTGCCAATACAGAAAAAGATATTGAAATGCTAAAAAAAGCCGGCCGAATGGTCGCTGAAATTCGTGATGCGATGAGAGCTGCCACTAAGCCGGGCATCACCACAGAAGAACTCGATGAGATGGGCGGCCGAATGTTTGAAGAACTTGGCGGCGTCTCAGGCCCGAAATCAGAATATGATTTCCCGGGCTATACTTGCATCAGTGTGAACGAGGAAGTGGCACACGGCATGCCAGGAAAACGGGTCATCAATGAAGGCGATATGGTCAATATTGATGTATCAGGATCCTATGAAGGCTATTTTTCAGATACAGGTATTTCTTTTGTAGTAGGGGATGGACATCCTGAAAAAGAAAAGCTTTGTGAAGTAGCGGCTTCTGCATTTGATCGTGCTATGACAAAAGTCAAAGCTGGCGCAAAATTAAACCAGATCGGCAAAGCAGTTGAACGTGAAGCTAAACAGCAAGGCTTATTTGTTATCAAGAACCTGACTGGCCACGGAATTGGAAAATCATTGCATGAAGCTCCTCAGCATATTTTGAATTATTATGATGCTTGGGAAACTACTATTTTAAAAGAAGGAATGGTCCTGGCTGTAGAGCCGTTCATTTCGCAGAAATCCGAGCATATTGTAGAATCTGGAGACGGCTGGACGTTCATCACACCTGATCAGTCTCTCGTTGCACAAATTGAGCATACTGTACTTGTTACAAAAGGCGAGCCGATTTTACTGACGAAAATAGATTGATAAAAAAAAAGACCCCTTAGGGTCTTTTTTTAATTAATAAGATTCCGGTTAAAATCACACCGCATAAAAACAAGGAAGCTGTGGTAAGAAGCAATTCATCGGTTCCATGTTTTACTGCAATTCCGACAAATGCCCAGATGAACACCAATGCATATGGAACATCGGAATAATGGAACCGGATATGAAGTGCCAGCGCTGTGGCGATTGTCAGCATGATGACGGCCCAGAGCTGATCGCTCAGTCCCCAGCCGCCCCAGTTATAGTAAGTGAGTACAAAACTGATATTGGCAATGGTAGCAATACTGATCCACCCAAAATTAATCGAAATTGGAAAACGTTCCATAATGCTTCTTTCTTCATTGCCGTATTGAAGGTAAAGCCCAATTAAAGAAAGCAGGTATCCGATCATGGCAATAATCGACGATCCGAAAAACTCATAATGCCAAAGAAACAGCCAAATAATATTGAAAAGGGCGCTTAAAGAAAAGAACAGGGCTATTTTAGTTGAGGGAACTTGTCCTTTTTTCAGGCGCACCCAAAAACCGATAATCCAGATAGCAAGCAGTATGTAAATAAGTGACCAGATTGAGAATACATAACCAGCAGGTGTAAACAGTACAGGAACCCGATTAGAAATTTCCCCAGTTGTCTGGCCATTGATTGGTAGAATATTTGCCAAAGCATTGACAATGATGACAGCTATAAAAGCAATAGTCATCAGCAGTATCCGAAACATTAGAAATCCCTCCTCTTCTTTAAGTATACCTGTCCTTGTTTAGTACAACAAACTGCAATTTCCAAGAAAATTGAAATAAAAGGGAATTTGTGAAATGTCGGACACTTTTCCGCAAAATATTGAATGGTGGGAGTCCGTTCATTTGTTCCGCCTGCCGAATAAAAATGATATACTAATAAGTGTTTTTAGAAAATTTAGTTTACCAGGGGGTAACACAATGACGGTGAAATTTCCGGAAGTATGGGATTTAGATGTGCTTTTCCCAGGGGGAAGCGATTCAAAAGATTTGCGCGTACATATAGACAACACAGAATCTGCCTTAAAGGAATTTGAAAGAATGTCCCAAAGCTTTGAAGTGCCAGCTTCTTTAGAAGATGCTTCACGGATTGCAGACCTGCTGGAACAAGCCAAAAAAGTCATGCAGCAATTGAACCAAGCGGGATCATTTATTGGCTGTTTGATGGCTCAAAATACAGAAGATAAAAAAGCGGCAATTTTGCAGAGTGAAGCATCTGCACTGAATGCTGAATTTCAGACTTCACTTCAAAAAATCCAGCAACAATTAGCAAAAGCCGAAGACGGTGTCTGGAATGAACTTCTTGCGTCTGAATCCTTGAAAGACTTCAGCTTCGTGCTGAACGAATGGCGAAAAGAAGCAAATATGCTGCTATCTGAAAAAGAAGAAAATATCATCACCGCGCTTAGTACAGATGGTTACCACGGCTGGAGCCAGCTCTACGATATGCTCGTCGGAGAGATCAAAATAAAAATGGTCATTGAAGGGAAAGAAAAAATTCTTTCTGTTGGCCAAACCAATAATTTAAGTTCACATGCTGAAGCAGCAGTCCGCCAGCAGTCATACGAAAAACTGGAAGAAGCTTGGACTGAAAAAGAGGAGTTTTTTGCGAAGACGCTGAATTCGATTGCCGGATTCCGTCTGGAAGTATATAAAAAACGCGGATGGAAAAGTGTTCTCCAAGAGCCGCTTCACATCAATCGCATGAAACAAGAAACATTAGATGCCATGTGGGGCGCCATCAGCAAAAACAAACAGCCTTTTGTCAATTACTTGAACAAAAAAGCCGAGATTCTTGGAAAAGATGGATTGGATTGGTTTGATGTTGATGCTCCTGTAACTGAAAGTACACAGCATTTTTCCTATCAGGAAGGAGCGGAATTCATATTAGAGCATTTTGGAAAATTCGGTCCGGAACTCCAGCAATTTGCTGTTCAAGCGTTTGAAAGAGGCTGGATTGAAGCGGAAGACCGGCCGAATAAGCGTCCAGGCGGTTTCTGCACGGGGCTTCCGATGACAGACGAATCCCGAATTTTCATGACTTACAGCGGGACAATGTCCAATGTAGCAACATTAGCGCATGAGCTGGGCCATGCTTTCCATACGTATGCCTTGCGTCCTGTCCACCCATTGAACCGTTCCTATGCAATGAATGTAGCCGAAACAGCTTCAACATTTGCAGAAATGATTGTGGCCGATGCTGCAGTTAAAAATGCTCAAGCAAAAGAAGAGAAAATCGCATTGCTTGAAGATAAATTACAGCGAAGCGTAGCTTTCTTTATGAATATCCATGCCCGTTTCTTGTTTGAAACCCGATTTTACGAAGAACGGAAAAAAGGGGTTGTTTCATCTGCCAGGCTGAATGAACTGATGGAAGATGCGCAAAAAGAAGGGTTTGCTGGAGGATTAAAATCAACGCATCCGCATTTCTGGGCGTCAAAACTCCATTTTTACATTACTGATGTACCGTTTTATAACTTCCCTTACACTTTCGGGTATTTGTTCTCGCTGAGCATTTATGCAAAAGCTTTAGAAGAAGGCAGTGGTTTTGAAGAAAAGTACACAGCATTACTTCGTGATACAGCGATTATGACAGCTGAAGATTTAGCGCTGAAGCATTTGGATGAAGACATCACACAAGAAGCATTCTGGGAAAAAGGAATTGCTTTGTGTGTAAAAGATGCTGAAGAATTCAATGCGCTAATTTCTTCTGTGGAATGATGTTATGAACTTAACATTTTACGGCAATACATGTTACATTCGGAATTTAACAGTTGATGACGCGGAAGAGATGGTACAACTTTTGGTGCGCAACCGGGAGTATTGGGCTGTCTATGAGCCGCGCCATCAAGATAGTTATTTTACTGCCATGGTTCAGCGGGAAAAGATAAGGGAATCAATTTATCAAGCGAGAGAAAACCGTGAATACAGTTTTGGGATATTTGAGCATGAATCCAATAAAATGATTGGCCATATTTCAATATATGGCATTAAACGCCTTCCTTTCCTCAGTGCGCTGGTCGGCTATTCCATCGATGAAGCATGTGTCGGCAAAGGGATCGCCACTGAAGCGGTCCAGCTAGTCGTAGCTTTTGGGTTTGAACAACTCCATCTTCATCGGATTGAAGCTTATGTGTCTCCAAGAAATATCGGTTCGATTCGTGTATTGGAAAAATCCAGCTTTTTAAAAGAAGGATTGTTGCGAGAATTCCTGTATATTAATGGAGTGTGGGAAGACCATTTTCAATATGCGTTATTGGAAGGTGAATTTTGAAAGGGCAAGGCCGCCTATAAAAAATGGTGGAAATCAGTTGCGAGATGGTTTTTTGAATAGAAGCAAGGAGAGGGAAGATAAATTATGGATAGAAATAAGCTATTTTCCTATCATCAATGGGCTACACTTGAAAGCCTTCGCCATGTTGGGACTTTTGGTGAAGAGCTTTACCAAAGGGAAGGGCAAAGTTCCTTTTCTTCGATTGAAAAAACAATGGAGCATGTGATTGGTGTTGAAAAACTATGGCTGCTTCGGATGATTGGAACAAAGAGCCCGGCATTTGAATATTTTGATGTGTCGACAACTGAAAAAGCAATTGAAGCCTTTATGCTATTGCATGCTGAGATGGAGCTGTACATGTCCTCGCTGTCAGAAGAACAATGGCAGGAGCCGTTGAAATTCAAAAATTTACGCGGTGATGATTTTGAGAATACACGTGAAGAAATGCTGTTCACAGTCATCAACCATGGAGCTTACCATAGAGGACAAGTAACGTCTTTCCTGCGACAATTTGGCAAGGAAGGCATTGCACTCGATTATTTATATTTTAAACAATAAGCACTGATAAAAAGTCTGCTTTCAAAGTCGTGAGACAAACCGTTTTGGACTTTAAAAAACCGCTGAGAATTTTCTCAGCGGTTTTCGTTTCCATCGACGATAATTTCAAGCTTTCCGGTTGTAGGGTCGATGACCAGGCCATGAACCGGTACTTTACTATCCATTAGCGGATGGTTCTTGACCATATTTACCCCATGTCGGACACTTTCTGTAACATCGTCGAATCCACGGAGCCACTCTTCGAGATTAACTCCGGAATATTCCATTTGTTCAATTGTTTTTTCATCTATTCCACGAGCTTTCATTTTAGCTAAAATGGTGATAGGATCGATAGCGGCCATTCCACAGTCATGATGGCCGATTATGTAAATTTCCTCTGCATTCAGTTCATAGACGGCTACAAACAGACTGCGCATAATTCCTCCGAAAGGATGGTTGATCACGGCGCCAGCGCTTTTTACAATCTTCGCATCGCCATTTTTTAAATTCATCGCTTTTGGTAGCATTTCGAGAAGCCGGGTATCCATACAAGTGAGAATGACAATTTTTTTATCAGGGAATTTCGTAGTGATGTACTTTTCGTATTCTTTATTATTCACAAACGACTCATTGTACTCTAAAATTTCTTCTAATCTGGTCATGGCGGTTCCTCCTTCAGAAATCTATTCTTATCATAATACTTTTTACTGAAAAAAACAGCCCAGAAGCATATTGCCTCCGAGCTATCTAGATTAACGTGCGATTTTATCCAATTTATTAAGCATTACAAGTGACTTTCCTGTACCGACCGCTACTGATTCAAGTGGCTGTGGTGCAATATGGACGGGCACTGAAATTTCTTCTGACAGCCATTGCTGCATTCCTTTAAGCAAAGCACCGCCTCCGGAAATGACAACTCCTTGGTCTACGATATCGCCGGACAGTTCCGCTGGGCAATTTTCAAGTGTTGCACGAATGCATTCCAAAATGGCAAGCAAAGATTCTTTTAATGTTTCCTGAATTTCAGTAGATGTCAAATTAACGATTTTCGGTAATCCGGTCATAATATCACGGCCGCGAATTTCCATCGTTTCCTCTTTATGCGTAATCAACGCGTAGCCAATTTCTTTTTTTATGTTTTCTGCAGTAGGTTCACCGATCAATACATTGTAATGTTTGCGGACGTATTGGATGATGTCTTCATCCATCCGGTCTCCTGCAACTTTCACTGTATTTGCTGAAACAACTCCACCAAATGAGATGATTCCAACTTCAGTGGTCCCACCGCCGATGTCTACAATTACACTGGCAATCGGTTCACTGACAGGAAGATCTGCTCCAATTGCAGCAGCAACGGGCTCTTCAATCAAATGAACGCTTTTCGCTCCGCTTTGCTTGACTGCATCAAGAATTGCACGTCGTTCAACAGATGTGGCTCCACAAGGAGTGCAAATCATTACATTCGGTTTGCGTAAAGATCCACCCATTTGTTTTGCTGCTTTTTGCATAACTAATCTCAATAATTCAGTGGTAACGTCAAAATCTGCAATAACGCCTTCTTTTAACGGACGTACGATCCGAATTGAACTTGGCGTTTTGCCGATCATTGCTTTGGCATCTTCACCAATAGCAATCACTTTCCCTGTCTTCGTGTCCAATGCTACAACTGAAGGTTCATTCAATATAATGCCCTTTGATTTTGTATATACTAAAATATTTGCTGTTCCTAGATCAATTCCGATATCTGTTGAAGAAAACATGCCTAAACTCCTCCTATTATAAACGACTACCACTCTGCATTTTACCATGGAAAAAACAATGTAAAAAGTACCTGATATGAAAATGATACCTTAGAAAGGTCTATTGTATGTTGAAATTACAAAAAACAGGTAAAAAGATTTACTATATCATTGTTTTTTAAAGAAAATGAAACAAGATTATATTAAAATAACCGTCTCAACATATTAAAAACCGTTCTCTAAAATTAGAGAACGGTTTTTTTTAGTATTTCTTTTTCGGTAGTGGATCAACGTGCTCCGCATCGTGTGCGTGAAGTTCCTTGCCCAAGTAGTGCAACAATGTGAAGAAGAGCAAGAAAATGACAACCATAAACCCAAGAACTATCGTAATGCCTTCTAACATAATGAAAACTCCTTTCATATCTGCGTTCATCAAATTTCATTATACATGAAAGTCAGGTAGAAATTAAGTGTCGAAATAATGATACTTAAAAAGCCCAATTTCCAGCTCTGAAAATCGGTTCTCGAGTGCCATCATTTAAAATACCGTCAATGTCCATTTCATCTGACCCCACCATAAAGTCTACGTGCGTAATACTTTGGTTTAATCCATGAGCTGCTAATTCTTCTTTGGACATTGTTTTGCCGCCTTCGATGCAAAATGCATAAGCACTGCCAATAGCAAAATGGTTAGATGCGTTTTCGTCGAACAAGGTGTTATAGAACAAAATGTTCGAAGCTGAAATAGGTGACTGGTGCGGCACGAGTGCAACTTCTCCCAAGTAATGGGATCCTTCATCAGTTGCGACCAATTCTTTCAAAACTTCTTCGCCTTGTTCAGCAATGACCTCAACAATTTTTCCGTTTTCGAAAGTAATCCTGAAATCATCAATGATATTGCCGCCGTAACTCAATGGTTTTGTACTGGCTACAACACCGTTGACCCCTGTTTTGTCAGGCACTGTAAACACTTCCTCAGTCGGCATATTTGCCATGAAGGTATGTCCTTTTTCGTTCACAGATCCTGCTCCGCACCATAAATGTCCTTTTGGAAGAGCGACTTCCAAGTCGGTATTCGGTGCTGTGTAATGAAGCTTCGCGTATTTTTTATTGTTTAAATAATCGACTTTGGTATGTAGCTTTTCATCATGGTTGAGCCATTCCTGAACAGGGTTGTCCAAATCGGCACGCACCGCTTTGAAAATCGCTTCCCATAAAGCGTCCACTTGCTGTTCTTCCGGAAGCTCGGGGAATACTTTCGCAGCCCATGCTTTAGAAGGAGAAGCCAGGACAGTCCAGCTGATTTTGTCCGATTGGACATACTGGCGATATTTGCTTAAAGCAGTACCGGTTGCTTTTTGGAAAGCGGCAATACGCTTAGAGTCGATGCCTTTTAAGAGGTCCGGGCTTTGAGACATGATGCTGATAAAGGCAGCCCCTTGATTTGCAAGCAATTCACGTTCTTGTACTTTCCATACCGGAAACTCAGAAAACGAGTCTCCCGGAGCTAATTCAAAGCGAAGACGGGTTATTTCATCATCGCTCCAATCCACGTGAACTTGTTTTGCTCCCGCTTCATAAGCTTTTTTTGCAATCAATCGTACCAGAGGTGCAGCATCAAGAGTTGCATTGATATAAAGCGGCTGACCAGGCTGAATATTGATGCCAACGTTTACAGCTAAATGGGCATAGCGGGCTAATTTTTCATCAAAAGTTGTCAAATAAATCTCCCCTCTCATCATTATTATATTAGCAATTTTCAGTCAAGCTTGGCAATCTTTAGGCAGAAAATCACAGTATTATTTACTTGCATTTTTTATTATAAAAGTTTATGATTTAAACAAATGTTCAACGAGGAGGTGGGTAAATGAATAAAAAAGAGCAGGAAGTTATCGCCTTGATCAAGAAAAACCCTTATCTGTCTCAGCAGGAAATGGCGGATTCTCTGAAAATGTCCCGTCCTTCTTTAGCCAACTTAATATCAGGTCTCATACGGCAAGGGAAGATTGCTGGCCGTGCATACATACTTCCGGAAGAAGGGACAGTTGTTTGCATCGGCGGTGCCAATGTCGACCGGAAATTCTGGCTCGATAAGGCGGCTCAAATGGGCACTTCCAATCCGGCTAAGGTTTCCGTCAGCATCGGCGGAGTCGCGCGGAACGTTGCGGAGAACTTAGGAAGGATGGGGCACCGAGTAAAGCTGATGTCCATTGCTGGAAATGACCAGGAGTGGAAATTGATTGAAGAAAATTCGTCTCCTTTCATGGATACCGATTTGACCATACCCCATAATGAATTCTCAACCGGCACTTACACCGCAATATTAGAGCCGGATGGAGAGATGATTTTGGCAATGGCCGACATGGCCATCTATGATTCTTTGACAGTGGACTATGTCAAACGCAATGAACCGGCTTTATTAACAGCGGCTTTTCTGGTCATCGATTTGAACTGTCCAAAAGAAACGGTCCAGTATGTGCGAGAACTGGCAAAGGCCAGAGGCATTCCGCTCGCGGTTATTCCTGTTTCGACTCCCAAAATCGACCGGCTTGAAAAAGATTTGTCGGGTATTACTTGGCTGATCTTAAACCGGGGAGAAGCGGAGCGCTTTTTAGACATTACGATAGACTCCGAGGAAACTTGGCAGGATGCGATTACTCGCTTATTGGAACATGGAGCGGGAAATGTGGTAATTACCGGCGGCAAAGATGGTGCAATGGCTGGGAACCGGGAACAGGTCAGCCAATTTTCTGCCATCAGTGTTCCTGAACTGCTCGATGTCACAGGAGCGGGAGACGCTTTTTCCAGCGGCATCATCCATAGTTATTTAAAAGACCATCCGTTTGAAAAAATTATTCAAACGGGGCTGGTCAATGCAGCCAAGACGCTGCAAAGCGAAGCAACAGTAAGAACCGAATTATCGGCAATGCAATTACAAAATGAACTGGAGGAACTTATATGAACTCAATGATTACTTATTCAACAGAAGTACAACAAGCAATGGACAACAACCAGCCAATCGTGGCGTTGGAATCTACGATCATTTCCCACGGCATGCCTTACCCGCAAAACGTGGAAACTGCCCGCATCGTTGAACAAATTATCCGTGATAACGGAGCGGTACCAGCTACAATCGCCATTATGGATGGCAAAATCAAAATTGGTTTGTCCGATGAAGAGCTTGAACTCCTCGGCAATAGCCCGGATGTGGCAAAAGTTTCACGCCGCGACCTTGGCCAGTTGATTGCGACACGTAAAATTGGAGCTACTACTGTTGCAGCCACAATGATTTGTGCAGAACTGGCAGGAATCCGCGTATTTGCAACAGGCGGCATTGGCGGCGTTCACCGTGGTGCAGAAACTACAATGGACATTTCTGCTGACCTTGAAGAGTTGGCAACTACTGGAGTAGCGGTTGTATGCGCTGGAGCAAAATCAATTTTAGATATCGGTTTGACTCTGGAATTCCTTGAAACAAAAGGCGTACCGGTTATCGGTTATAAAACAGATAAAATGCCGGCATTCTACACGCAGTCAAGCGAATTTGATTTGACTTTCCGTGCGGATGACGTTGACACATTGGCAAAAGTGTTGAAAGCGAAATGGGATCTTGGACTTAAAGGCGGCGCAGTTGTGGCTAACCCGATTCCTGCAGAGCATGCTCTGGAAGAATCCTTCATTAACGGCATAATCGACCAAGCTATGGCTGAGGCTAAAGAAAACGGCATTGCAGGTAAAGAAACAACGCCTTTCCTTCTAGGCAAAGTGAAAGAGTTGACTGAAGGCACAAGTCTAGTGGCGAACATCGAATTAGTGAAACACAACGCTGAAGTTGGCGCGAAGCTAGCTGTAGCATATAACAAACTTTAATAGAGACACTTTAAACCGCGGGGGTTTTTTATCCCCGCGGTTTGTTAATTAAAGCAGTCAGAGGTTTTCGCAGGATATATGAATAGTGGACAAGAAGAAGCTCTCAATATTTGAGAGCTTCTTTTTTTATGCCCGTAGAAGAAAGGTTTTCCCGGCCTTTACTTGCGGGTAAACAGAAATAAGGAGCTGAAACTCATGAAAACAGATGTGTTCATAAGCGGCGGCGGAGTCGGCGGTTTGACGCTGGCGCTGAAGCTGGCACAGCGCGGGGTGGATGTTGTCATTGCTGAACGTCTGGCTTCCCATACCCCGGCTTATAAAGGCGAATTGCTGCAGCCTAAAAGCATGCAGATTTTTGACGGACTTGGACTCTTTGAGGAGATTAAGGAACGCGCTAATGAAATAAAGGTACTCGATATGCTGGAACTGTCGAGTACACTAGCTGTTCGGGACCAGTCATATCTTGACTACAGTGTATTGCCAGGAAAATATAATGCCGCTTATATGGCGCATCATGAAGAGTTGAAATCAATTATTCTCGGGGCTGCCTCACACTTTTCCAACTTTCATTATTTGAGAGGAACAACATGCAAAAAAGTTACTGAAGATAAGGCCATTTTGCGAAAAGGCAAAGAACAAATAGAAGTACAGGCCGATTATTTCATCGGTGCGGAAGGCCGGGCTTCCATCACCCGTAAAGCGATGGGCATCGAAATAAAACAAAGCGCCTACAATCATCATTTTTTAACCGTGACGTTTCCGAGGCCTGAAAATTTCAGAGATGGACAAATCATTTCTACATACAACAGGTTCTTAGGCTTGTTTCCATTGCCTGATAATCTGGTGCGAAGTGTGTACTTGATTCCGGAAGGAGATTATCAGCAATTGAAAGAAAAACCGATCAGCCATTTCCATAAACTTTACACCGATTTGGCGCCTTCTCTTGATGGCTATGTTCAGCAGCTGCAAGACTGGAAGAAAATTCAGCTGATGATTCCAGTCATGTTCCATGCCCCTGCCTATATAAAAGGCAATAAAGCCATTATTGGAGACGCTGCACACGCAGTTCACCCAATGGCTGGTGAAGGCATGAATATGGCCATCCAAGATGCCGATATCCTCGGTGAACTTTTGGCTGATATGATGGAGTCCGGGAATCGGCAGCCTGAAAATTTATTGTGGTATGAAAAAGTGCGCTACAAAAGAGCAGAACATGTGCTGCAGCTTAGCCATTTGTCAGCTCTTGCCTATTCGTTTCCTTTCCGGACGGTCAGCTATCTCCGGAAAAAGACCGTTGAACGGATGGAAGAAGACCCAATTCTTCATTTCAAGCAAATGCTCAACGTTTCCGGTCTGGGCATGTGGAAAGAAAATGTCCGTGACCGGTTTATTCAAGGAGGTTTCATGCCTGTGCGAAGCAGAGATTTAACCTCAGATACAAAAGAATTGAAATATTTTACCAGAGAAGAAGATTATCCGTGGAAAGTGGAGGGACTTGTATGATAGATGTGATGAAAATGTTTAAGGCCCGGATGTACATGAAACGCAACGAACCGTTTTTATACAGCTGGCATGCCTATGTAGGTTATGAACTGGATTTATTTAAAGCGTTTGAGCGGCCAGTGACAAAATTTGATGTGGCGGATGCGCTGCAATTGGATGAAGAACTGCTGAACCAATGGGTCAATGTAGGGGTTTCTATAGGGCACTTGAAAGAAGCTGGAAGAGGGCGCTATAAAACATGGAATGCTTGGAAACTGCCAAAACCGAAAGGCCATAATTCCTCAGGGGTTTTGCTGAAAGAAATGATGGAACTGCATATTCCCACGCTTCTCAGCTATCCGGAAATGATGAGGAAACAGAACCGCCGCCACTTTGATGAAGAAAAACACGCACCGACAGTAGCGGAAACCAGCCGTTTGCTGGAAGTATTGGCGATGCCTAAAATGTCCAGACGGATCAGAGAAAGCAAAAGCAGAACAGTTCTCGATATCGGTTGCGGAGAAGCAGGGTATATCCAGAAACTGGCGGATCGTTTTCCAGATACTCAATTCACTGGAATTGAAATCAGTCCTACAGTAGCAGAAACTGCTAAAAAGCTGACGGCAGACAATGACAATATTGTAATAGAAAATGCAGACTTGTGGCATTACAAACCACAAAAACTCCAGGACATGGTTATGATGAACAATGTCATCCACTATATTGATCTGGAAGAACGGCAAGCCTTATTCACCGAACTGGGCAGTTGGCTGGAAGATGATGGAGTTCTATCAATTGTGACGCCAATTGCCGGAACCAGCGATGATCCTCCATTTGCCAACGTCTTTAATAGTTTTTTCTCCTCTTTTGATAATTTATACCGGTTGCCGACCAGACAGGAACTTAATGAATGGGGAGAAGAAGCAGGACTCGCCATGCTTGGCATCCAAACCGTCATCAAAGAAGGCGGCTGGTATATTGTGCAATATCAAAAGAAAAGCTAAGGCGCCTGATCAGCTCCGACAAGCGCTGGAGAGCTTAACGGAAATGGCGTTCTTTGCCATTCCCGGGAAGACCGAAGCGACTCGAGGAGCTAGGCGCTGAAGCTGGACATTAAGAAAAGCTAAGGCGCCTGATCAGCTCCGACAAGCGCTGGAGGGCTTAGCGGAAAGGGCGTTCTTTGCATTCATAGAAAAAACACCTTGGCATTCCAGAAAAATCTGAATGCCAAGGTGTTTTATTATTTGCGCAATGAACCAAGTTCCTGCGCAATTGCCTGCATTTCGTTTGGTGTGATGCTGTCGCGGCTTGCGACCATTTCATACAGTTCTTTCAAGTCTTCGTATTTCGATGAGTTGAAATGTTCCGGCTTCATCGCGTCGGCATTGACCATGCGCAATTTCGCTTTTATTTCTTCAATCATAAACGAGACGTTTTCATTTGACGGTTTTGATAGGTCCATGATGGGTTCCTGCCTTTCGAAGGGTATAACTCATCATTTCACTGTTCAAAATAAAAGTCAATTGCCAGCTCGTGCCGCTTCTTTGTCGGCAATCACTTGTGCTTTTTCTTCTTTGATTTTTGAAACGATCCGTTTTGTTTCCAAAGCGATGACACCCGATAAACCGAGAAGTCCGATTAAGTTCGGAAGAGCCATTAAACCGTTCATGATATCAGAGAACATCCAAACCACATCGAGCGAAACCGTTGCCCCGATGAACACGACTGCAATAAAGGCAACGCGGTACACAATCAAAAGGCTAGGGTTTTTAAATAAATACTGGAAACATTTCTCTCCGTAATACGACCAGCCAATGATGGTGGAAGAAGCGAAGAAAATTAATCCAATTGCAACAACAATCGGTCCAGCCGGTCCTAAAAACTGTTCAAAAGCCGCCGTTGTCAGTGCAGAACCTTCCAGAGATTTATCTGTGTAAAGGCCGGACATAACAATGGTGATGCCTGTAATGGAGCAGATGATCAATGTATCAATGAATACCTGTGTCATGGAAACGAGAGCCTGGCGGCCGGGCATATCGGTTTTAGCCGCTGCTGCCGCAATTGGTGCAGACCCGAGGCCCGCTTCGTTGGAGAACACCCCACGCGCAACTCCGTAGCGTATAGCGGCCCCTATTGCACCACCTACAGCTGCTTCGCCAGTAAAGGCCGAACTAAGAATAGTGCCGATGGCCGGCAAAATCAATTCGACATTTGTAATCATGATAATAGCTCCGGCAATAATGTAAAACAATGCCATGAACGGAACAAAATAAGAAGTGACTTTTCCGATTGTCGTAATGCCGCCCAAAATGACTGATGCAGCGAAAACGGTTAAGATAATGCCTGTAATCCATGTGGGTACATTAAATGTATCCCGAACCACTGCTGCTACTGAATTTGATTGAGTTCCATTGCCAATGCCGAATGCAGCAATCGAACCGAAAACGGCAAATGACACTCCTAGCCATTTTTGTTTCAGGCCGTGCTCCAAATAATACATTGGTCCGCCAGCCATCAATCCTCTGGCATCAACGACGCGGTATTTTACTGCCAGCACCGCTTCTCCGTATTTGGTAGCCATGCCAAAAAATGCGGACATCCACATCCAGAATACAGCTCCCGGACCACCCAAAATAACGGCTGTTGCAACCCCGACGATATTACCTGTTCCAACAGTCGCTGCCAGAGCGGTTGACAGCGCCTGGAAATGGCTGATGTCTCCTTCTGACTTAGTGTCTTGATTTTTGGTGAACACAAGTTTTAACGCATAAGGCAATAATCGTACTTGTAAAAGACCTAAACGAATCGTTAAATAAATCCCTGTCCCCACCAATAATACTAAAAGCGGTGGACCCCATACAAAACTGCTGATGTTGCCCAAAATTGATTCTAGTCTCTCCATCGTATTTCCCCTTTGTATGTATAATTTTTTAATACTTCCCCCTTTGTTCACCACCTTTAGACTCAATATTCTGAAATATTAACCAAAGAGTCAAGGGTTTTTTGAAAAATAAAATTTACTTAGTGTTTAAATTTCTGGAGATTAGGGAAAAATCCAAAAGAGACGCAAGTACTACAATTATTGGGAGGAATTCAGGATGAGCCAAAACAAACTATTAACAGGATTACTTATGGGAGCTGCGGTTGGAGTGATCGTATCTTTATTTGACCGCAATACACGAAATGACGTAATGAATAAATCGAAAAAAGTGGGCAGCAGTGCTCAATATTATGCTCAAAATAGAAAAGAATTAGTGTCTGCTGTACAGCAGCAGACAGAAAGAGTTCAAAATATCTATTCACGAATTTCAGAAGACGCTTCTTATGTAGGGGAAAAAGTCAATGAGTTGAAAGATTTGACTCCACAGGTCAAAGAATTGGCAATGGAAACAAAAGACGCGTTTGTTGACACAAAAGATGCAGTGATCGACTCGAAAGATGATGTACTGTCTGCATTGAAAGAAGACAGCCCATCTGGCACTTCATCTTTGACAGAAGGCAGTGATTCATCATCATCTGGTTCTGGAAGCAGCTCAGGATCTAATTCAGGGTCTGCAACCGGCTCAAGAACTGGATCGACTTCTGGCACGAATACTTCAAAAAAGGTCTAATTCCAATAGAAACAGGGAACAAAGGCAAAAATACAGAGCCAGAGGAACGGTTGCATAATCTGGCGGTAAGCCATGATGTAACAACCGGAAAAGGTTTTTTAAAAGAATTAATTAAACGTATCAAAGATATAGATGTAACAGGACTAGGAGCGCAATTGGCGTTCTTTTTCCTGTTGTCGATATTCCCGCTTTTGATTTTCATAGTAACTTTATTGCCTTATTTAAATTTATCGGAAGATCAAATCTACAGTTTTATGAAAGAAATAGCTCCAATAGAAGTGTATACGATTATTGAAGAGACGCTAAAAGAAATATTGACCAATCAAAATGGAGGTCTTTTATCTTTTGGTATTATCGCTACTATTTGGTCGGCGAGCCTTGGCATGGATGCACTTATTAAATCATTGAATTTTTCATATGGTGTGGAAGAAAATCGACCTTTGCTGATAGCACGGGGAATGTCGATCATCTCTACGGTACTATTCATCTTTATCTTAATCGTGGCACTTGTTCTTCCGATTTTTGGACGGCAAATCGGTCTTTTTATTTTCACTTTCCTTGGATTGGAAGAAGGCTTTCTGGAGTTATGGGCTACCATTCGTTTTACTATACCGCCGCTGATTATTTTCGGGGTGTGTTCAGTAATTTATTGGGTAGCACCCAATATCAAACTGGATGTCAGAAGCGTTATGACCGGAGCCGCTTTTACAGCAGTTGGCTGGCTGATCATCTCGTATGCCTTTTCCATATACATTAATAATTTTGGCAATTTTTCAGCAACTTACGGCAGTATCGGAGGAATCATCATTTTGATGCTTTGGTTGTATATATCGGCCATGCTCCTGTTAATAGGAGGGCAGATCAATGCGGTTATGCAAGGGCGTATAGATATGATTGCGACGAAGAAAAGTAAGCGCAGCTGGCTAGTGAAGAGGTAATAGCATTTTGTGAGAATAAGAAAACGATCCATGTCAGCAATGTCGCTGGCATGGATCGTTTTCTTTATGCATGTTTATTCTTCTTCAGTCGGACGTGCTCTGAATTGCTGCATTTTATCGTCCAGTTCATCAACCATGGCGATAAGGCGATCAATATCTTCTAACTCGGTATTTTCCGGTTCAATAGCATCCAACACTTCCAAAAACATATTTAAGCGTTGTTTCATGTATTTTACTTGCTGCTCTTTATTCGTAATGGATTTGCCCATTCGAAACACCTCTTTTCGCATGTTAATGGTAGCTGAAAACAGAGAAGAATACAATAAAATCTAGGTAAAAAGAGCGATTTCAACATTTAGAATGTTTTAAATATTTACTTAATGAAAATCTTATGTTAAGCTAACGTTAATCAATAGAGAGGGGAGGCATTAGTGAAGAGCCAAAACCAATCACTGTAGGAATAAAAAGGAGGTTGTTCGAATATTTCACCGGCGTTTTAAGCCGAAGAAATCGAATTATGAAAATTCAAACGGATATTGCTAAAACCTAGAGGCTCAGCCGGAATCTGAAATTAGATACGGACTGAGCCTTATTTGTGTTTTAAAGGACTTCATAAGTTTCAATAATTTCGATTGAATGTTCCACCGAACGGACCATGGAACAATTCTTGCGGGTCAATTCCATCACACGCGGCATTTTAGCAGGATCAATTTTGCCTTTTAAAATGAAATGCAAATATACTTTGGAAACCAGGTTCGCTTCTTCTTCAATGCGTATTACTTCTTTCACATCGATTTGAATATCTTCTGCAGGCATCCGCATTCTCTCCAAAACTTTTAGCATCACTCCACCGCTGCACACGGCTAAAGAAGACACGAGCAGCTGATAGGGACGGAAGCCGTATTCTTCATTGCTTGACACTAATAATTTCCCATATGGCAAATCTCCTGTAAAGCCGTTTTCATTCATCAAAAATTTCATCGCTTGACGCCTCCTTATGTTAAAATTGTATCTGAATTCCATTGAAAGTAAAAAAGAACGAGCTTGCGCAGGAGGTACAGATGAAGATTTTCTTAAAAAGCGAGCGTGCCCGTTTTTGGATTTTGGTTGCAATCGTCTCAATATCCGGTTTTTCACAAGGGATGCTGTTGCCGCTAATTGCCATTATTTTTGAACAAGACGGCGTATCATCAGCTTTAAATGGTTTAAGTGCTACCGGTTTATACATAGGAACGTTGGTGGTTGCCCCTTTTATGGAACCGCAATTGCGCAGGTTTGGCTATAAACCGCTAATTTTATTTGGTGGCGGATTGGTGATTGCCTCTCTGTTATTGTTTCCGCTTTGGAAAAGTGTGCTGTTTTGGTTCGTGCTGCGGGTATTGATTGGCATTGGTGACCAGGCGCTGCATTTTTCAACTCAGACTTGGATCACCAGTTTTTCTCCGCAACATCGGCTGGGGCGGAATATTGCAATCTATGGCATGTCATTTAGCGTTGGCTTCGGTGCCGGACCGCTTTTTGTGCCGCTCGTTGAAATTTTTGAAGCGCTGCCGTTTATCGTATCTGGAATTTTATGCTTAATTGCCTGGTCGCTGGTCTTTTTGCTGAAAAACGATTACCCGCAAATGACTGCGGGAGGCATGTCAGAAAAGGGAACTCTTGGGCGTTTCAAAACTGCGCTTGTGATTGCCTGGGTCGCGTTTCTGCCGCCGCTTGGATACGGCTTTTTGGAGGCTTCTCTAAACGCAATTTATCCGGTATATGCGCTGCGCCAAGAAATTGATGTCCGAATGGTTTCAATTATGCTGGCCGCTTTTTCATTGGGGGCCATCGCTACACAATTACCGCTTGGAGCTCTAAGTGACCGGATAGGCCGAAGAAATGTGCTGCTCGTTGCGTTAGTAGGAGGCGCCGCCGTTTTTGGGACCGCCAGCTTTTTCGAATCGAACGGATGGCTGACCGTGGCATTCTTTGCTTTGGCAGGAATGTTTGTAGGGTCAACGTTTTCTTTAGGAATCTCCTATATGGCGGATTTGATGCCAAAAGATTTATTGCCGACAGGGAATTTATTGTGCGGCATCGCTTTTAGCATCGGCAGTTTGTCAGGACCGTTTTTAGGGGGTCTTTTTGTCGAGTATTCTGGCGGCTTAAGCTTTTTGCTATTGATTGCAGCTATGCTGCTCGTACTTTTTTTCATTATTTTGCTGCGGGGAGAACGAGGAAAAGAACAAGTTGCCGAATTCGAATAAAAGCATCTTCAAAGAGCATGCTTTTCTTCATCATCCATTGCCCGTATAAGAAGCGCAAAGAAAAGGACAAGAAAACCAATTGGTTTTCTTGTCCTTTTCCTATTTCAATATTAATTTTGTTACAGACTCTACTTGTGCTGTCTGCGGGAACATGTCAATCGGCTGAATATATTCGATTTTGTAGACTTTCGTTAATTGCTGTAAATCTTTTGCCAATGTAGAAGGATTGCAGGACGTATAAATAAAGCGCTTTGGTTTTACTTTCAAAATGGTTTTAATTAGGGATTCCCCTAGGCCGGTGCGCGGAGGGTCAACAGTCAATACATCCGGCACATAACCTTCATTGCGCCAGGTCTCCAGCCATTTTTCAGCGCTTCCAGTTACGTATTTCGCATCATAGCCATGTTTTTTGGCATTCGCTTTTGCATCCACGACACTTTCGTGAATCAAATCCATGCCTCGGATTTCTTTTGCGCGGTCAGCAAGCCATAAGCCGATCGTTCCGACTCCGCAATAAGCATCGACTACAGATTCGTTTCCGGTCAAATCGGCTGCCCGCTTAATTTCGTCATAGAGCTTAACAGTTTGCTTTGGATTCAATTGGAAGAATGCCCGGGCTGACAAATCGAATGACAGTTCACCAAGTTTTTCGTGGATGGTATCTTTGCCCCAAAGAGTAATTGTTTCCTCACCAAAAATCAATGAAGTTTTTTCTTTGTTGATATTTTGAACAATAGAAACAATGTTGGGGTCCAGCTCTTTCAATAAGTCGATCAGCATTTCCTTTTGCGGCATTCTGGCTCTGGTCGTAATTAAGACAAGCTGGATTTCACCAGTTTCTACACCTGTGCGGACGACGATGGTCCGGACAATGCCTTTCATTGTTTTGCCATCATAAATCGGCATTTTTAAATCTTCCAAAACCCGTTTCACTTCATTCGTGATGCGCGTAGTGTTTGGATGCTGGACAATGCATTGCTCGATGTCGAGCAGTTGATGCGAGCCTTCGGCGAATAAGCCGGCAATGACTTGAGTGCCTTTTAATCGTGTTTGGAATTGGCTTTTGTTGCGGTAATACCATGGGTCTTCCATTCCAATGGTGTTTTCGATTTTGACATTCACGCCTTTTAAGTAGCGGTCGAGTGCTTGGACGACAAGATCGCGTTTCTCGACTAATTGCTGGCTGTAAGTCATATGTTGCAGCTGGCATCCGCCGCATGCCTCGTAAATCGGACACGGAGGTGTCTGGCGGTGAGGAGAAGGCGTTCGCATTTTCAAAATGCGGGCCTCAGCGAAGTTCCGTTTGACATTCGTTACTTGTGCAGTAATTTCTTCACCAGGCAATGCACCGGGTACAAATACGACGTTGCGTTTAAAAAAGCCGATGCCTTCACCGTTAATGCCGAGCCGTTTTATCGTCAAAGGAAACTTTTGGCCTTCCTCGATAATGGGTTTATCGTTCATTGTTTTCACGTCCTTTAGGTAATCATCCCTCCATTATATGCTTATTTATAGATATCAGCCAGTGCTGACTGCAAATCGGGATAATCGAATTTAAAGCCGTGGCGCTCAAGCACCGTCGGCACTACACGCTGTCCTGTAAGAACCAGCTGGCTTTTGTCTCCAAGCGCAGCTTTTAAAGCGAACGCCGGAACAGGGAACCAGTGTGGACGGTGAAGCGTTTTGGCAATCTGTTTGCCAAAATCCTTCATTTGTTTTGGGTCGGGAGCTGTGACGTTGAACGGCCCTTCAATTTCCTCATTTTCCAGAGCAAATTGGATGGCTCGCGCTACATCTTTCACATGGACCCATGATACCCACTGTGTTCCTGAAGCTATCGTACCACCCACGAAAAGTTTATAGGGAAGTGCCATCAATGGCAGAGCACCATCTTTTTCCCCCAGGATGATGCCGAATCTGCCATATGCCACTCGTACTCCATGGGATTTTGCATGATCCGCCAGCTTTTCCCAATCTCTAACGGTCTGGGCTAGAAAATCTTTAGCGAAATCTGCCGAAGCTTCCGTGTATGTAACCTGGGTCGAGGGCATATAAATTCCAATGGCGCTGGCGTTGATCAATACTCTAGGCTTTTTGTTCAATTTGGCGATAATCCGGAGCACTTCTTCCGTGGCTTCCATCCGGCTATTATAAATTTCTCTTTTTTGCTCTTTGCTCCACCGGCCGTCATTGATCGATGTGCCGGCCAAATTAATGATGGCATCAATGCCTTCCAACTGCTTCTCCGGGGCCGCTCCTTCTTTCAGCCATTGCACGTATTTGGTGTTCGCAGTAGAGCGTTTTGGGCTTCTTGTCAAAATGTAAACCATATGTCCTTTGTTATGGAATAATCGGGTCAATTCCTTGCCGACAAAACCTGTTCCGCCTGTAATTGCTATCTTCATCCATATCGCCTCCATTTCTTCTAATAATACCCGCAATCCATGCATTTAAGCATTTGAAAGGGTATAATAGGGAAGGAAGAGAGGTGCCGTAAATGCCGATTATTTCGAAAATCACCAGAGGGAAAAGAAATCCGGAAAGGTACAATATCTACCTTGAGGAGAAATTTGCTTTTAGTGTGGATGAAGCGGTGCTGATCCGGTACCAGCTCACAAAAGGGAAAGAGTTAGACCAATGGACCATCGAAGAAATGAACTTTGAAGATGAAGTCCGGAAGGCTTACAATAAAGCGCTGAATTATCTTGGCTTCCGCATGCGCAGTGAAGACGAAGTGCGCACCAAATTGAAAGAAAAAGAATTTGGCAACGCCGTGATCGATGAAGCAATCAAAAAGCTCTACACCCATAAATTTTTGGATGACCAGGCATTTTCAGAAGCGCTCCTCCGAACCCAGGTGAACTCAGGGAAAAAGGGGCCGCGTGCAATTCAGCAGGAAATGCAAAAAAAAGGGATTGATAAACAAATGCAGGAAGACGTTTTAAATTCCTATTCAGAAGAAGAACAATTGGAAATTGCCAAAGAGTTGGCGATAAAAATTGCGGCTAAAGAAAAGATGAAAACTCCGAGCCAGATCAAGCAGAAAATCAATGATTCACTGATGAGGAAAGGTTATTCCTACAGCTTGATTAAACTAGCCATGGAAGACCTGGACTTTGAAAAGGATGAAGACCAGTGGACAGATAGCGTTAAGGAACAAGGCGATAAACTATGGAGAAAACACAGCAGTAAACTGACAGGCTATGACTTGAAATCGAAAGTCAAACAGGGCTTGTATCAAAAAGGATTCCCGAGCGAAGTAATCAATGAATACTTGGAGAAGAAGGAGCAGGAAGATGACTGAAGAAAAGCGTTACAGTGAAATGGATGAACATGAGTTGCGAAATGAGATTGCGCGGCTGAAAGAAAAAGCGAGAAAAGCGGAGCAGTTGGGCATGGTCAATGAATTTGCAGTGCTTGAACGAAAAGCCGTAATGGCAGCCGCTTATATGATCAATCCGGAAGATTTCAAAAAAGGTGAAGTTTACCGCATCGAAGGTGATCCGAATGTCTTTTTCCAAATAGATTATTTAAAAGGCCGGTTTGCATGGGGCTATCGCCTTGGAGGAGAAAAGCACACTGAAGCGTTGCCGATTTCCATGCTGCGCCCGCTGAAAGAAGGGAAGTAGGCGAATGAATGAGATGATTGATCAGTTGATTCTGGAACTGCGTGAAAAGAATCCCAATTTAACAGAAGAAAAAGCCCGTACATGGATCGAATTGCTGGTATCCGATTTCGAATCTTCCTATGCAAAAGCAGGATACGATTACCAAGGAAGCGCAGTAGTAGAAAAAGTGATCCGCCAATGGATTACGAGTTACGGCGACAAAATACATGAATTTGCTGGGAGAAACCCGAAGTACGCCCATTTATTGAATGAGCAGAACAATTAAAAAACGCACACTCTAGTTGTGTGCGTTTTTCTCTTTGATTGTTAAAGAGTTAATGTGGTTGTCGAACCTGAACGGCCGTTTCCACCTTTCATTAGTTATGGCTGAAGTCGAGTTTTTTCCTTAGTTTGTCTTCGCTGAAGATCCAGCCGGTATAGGAATTGACGACTTTGCATTGCTCATTTAAATGGGCCACTGCTACGAATGGGTAGTAATCATTGCTTCGATAGCGCAAGTCAATCAAGCGAACTTCATATAAATCCTCGTATTCGTTGATCTCCCATCTATAGAGAGGGGAAAAGGAAACGAAGGCTGCCAGGTTTTTGTCTTTTAAGGCGGCTTGAATCAGATTCGATTCCGGTAATGGTTTTTTTAGGAACTTATCATAAATGTTGATAGAACGTCCATAAGCTCTTCCTACATAGTGGTGACGCTCTGTATCAGCGGCAATCCGCCACTGGAAAAATCGCATTGTAGGTGCGACGATAATATTGGTTGTACCGGGTATCGTGTTGCGCACTGCATGTTTGACTGCAGATTGAACGGCAAACCGTGAAATGTAATAGAAAAACAGCAGCCCATATAAAATGAGCATTGTCCAGACAGGATCAGAACCGAATGCCCAGAACATAAGAGCGATCAAATGGGCACCAAAAATAATGGGATCAAAAGTATTAATAACTCCAAGCGCAACCCAACGGTTGGAAAATGGCCGGAGAGCTTGTGTGCCATAGGAGTTAAATATGTCCACAAAAACGTGCAAAAATACAGCCAGGAATGTCCATAGCCATAGATGGAGTGAATTTGCTTCCGGCAGGATAAGCCGCAAAGCAGCAGTTATGAGCAATGGCCATAAAATGACCGCCGGAATGGAGTGGGTAGCGCCCCGGTGATGGCGAATATAAACGGCGTTGTTTCTCAATTTTAGTACGGTATCGATATCAGGTGCCTGGGAGCCGATAATGACTCCGGCAAAAACAGCGGTCATTGTAGCAGGGTGACTTGCCACAACTGGATCTGCCATTGCCAGGCCGCCAAGAGCTATGCCCATGACAATATGTGTACCTGTATCCATGGCCACATCCCCTTTCTTCATTTATTATGTCAGGAAAAATATAAATCCGGCTGAAAAGTTTATAACATATATATACCCCGGAATCCGGTGGTGTAATCTACTGGAATGGAGGCATTCAAAATAGCACTCGATAAATTGCAATTTCAAAAAGATTTAATTAGCTGGTTCGCGGAGGAAAAACGTGATTTGCCCTGGCGCCGTACATCAGATCCCTACCAGATTTGGATATCGGAAATTATGCTGCAGCAAACAAGAGTAGATACCGTCATTCCTTATTATAAGCGCTTTGTTGAAAAGTTTCCGACTTTGCGGGATTTGGCAGAAGCAGATGAGGAAATTCTGCTCAAGCAATGGGAAGGATTGGGTTATTATTCCCGTGCCCGCAATTTGCAGGCAGGCGTAAAAGAAGTGGCTGAAAAGTACGATGGCATTGTGCCGGCAAGCCGAAAAGAAATTTCATCATTGAAAGGCGTCGGCCCTTACACTGCGGGCGCTGTACTCAGCATTGCATACGGAATCCCGGAACATGCAGTCGACGGAAACGTCATGCGGGTGCTGTCCCGGATTTTATTGATTGAAGAAGACATCGCCAAGCCGAAAACCCGGAAGATTTTTGAAGAGGCAGTGACAGAACTCATTAGCCATGAAGATCCTTCGTCATTTAACCAAGGGCTGATGGAGTTGGGGGCTTTGATTTGTACACCGACTTCCCCGAAATGCCTGTTATGCCCTGTAAGGGAACATTGTGCAGCGTTTCATGAAGGAAAGCAGCATGAATTGCCAACGAAGACAAAAGCGAAAAAAAACAAAGCAGTGCAGTACGCTATGCTGGCAATCCTTTACGGGAAATCTGTGTTAATGGAAAAAAGGCCGTCAACCGGATTGCTTGCCAATATGTGGCAATTTCCAATGATAGAGTTGACTGAAGAAGTGCTCCCTCTTGAAATAGAAGAGCAGCTTTCGGAAAACTTTCAAGGTGTCGTCAGCAACGCTGAAAAAATTACTTCTTTCAAACATGTGTTTTCTCATTTAACATGGAACGTGGATGGCTATATTGCAAAAGGCCAAAATCTGAACGTACCATCTCACATGAAATGGGTAACGGCTGAAGAACTGGAATTGCTTCCGATTTCAGGTCCAGTCCAAAAAATGAAAGCAGTCTTAAAACAAAGAGGAGATGTTTGACTATGGCAGAACAAAAAGTAGCATTGGTCACAGGCAGCAGCAGAGGATTAGGAAAAGCATTGGCGATTGCGCTTGCCGAACAAGGGTATGACATTGTCGTAAACTATGCAAGAAGCAAAACGGCTGCTTTGGATACCGTTAAAGAAATTGAAGCTAGAGGACAGAAAGCGCTGCTTGTCCGCGCAAATGTCGGAGATGTGGACAAACTGCGCGGCATGTTTGAAACAATCAAAGAAGAATTCGGCCGGCTGGATGTGTTTGTTTCAAATGCGGCTTCCGGAGTGCTTCGTCCGATTATGGAGCTTGAAGAATCGCATTGGGACTGGACAATGAACATCAATGCGAAAGCGATGCTGTTTGGTGCTCAGGAAGCAGCAAAACTAATGGATAAAGGCGGGAAAATTGTCGGCATCAGTTCATTGGGCTCGATTCGTTATTTGGAGAATTATACGACAATCGGAGTTTCCAAAGCGGCAGTGGAATCACTTACTAGATATTTGGCGGTTGAATTGGCGCCACAAGGGATATCCGTTAATACGGTTTCTGGCGGGGCTCTCGACACAGAAGCATTAAAGCATTTCCCGAACCGCGAAGAATTGCTTAACGATGCTCGTGTGAACACGCCAGCCGGCCGTATGGTGGAAATAGATGATATGGTGAAAACCGCTCTTTTCCTTATTTCAGATAATGCGGATATGATTCGCGGCCAAACAATTATTGTTGATGGAGGCCGTTCAGTCATCTTGTAAACCATTCTCCCTTGCCTTTTCGCTGTATGTTTTCAGAATTGATTGATATAATCATGAGGACACTTAAAATATATACGGCTTAGACGAAAAGGTGGGATGGATATGGCGATACCCGTGGAGGGAGAAACAATACAAATCCACAGTTACAAACACAACGGCCGAATCCACCGTGTCTGGCAGGAAACAACGGTACTGAAGGGAACAAATAACATAGTAATCGGTGCAAATGAGCGAACCATGGTGACGGAATCGGATGGCAGGACATGGCTCACGAGAGAGCCGTCCATCTGTTATTTCCATGCAGAACATTGGTTCAATATTATTTGCATGCTTCGTGACGATGGAGTTTATTATTATTGCAATGTGAGCTCTCCTTTTGTTTATAACAATGGATCATTAAAGTACATCGATTATGATTTAGATGTTAAAGTGTTTCCAGATATGTCGTATACCTTGTTGGACGAAGACGAATATGAAGAGCATAAACGGCAAATGGGATATCCGGAAGTGATCGATCAGATTTTGCATCGGAATGTGGATAAGCTGATTGGATGGATTAAACAGCGAAGAGGTCCTTTTGCTCCGGACTTCATAGAAGTTTGGACCAGCCGGTATGAATTTCATAGACAATACCGGCTCACGGAATAAAAGAAAACCTGTTGCTTGCCAACAGGTTTTTCGTATGGAATAGAATGGAGTGAATTTTTTGAGTACGACGAAGCGCTATATGAAGTTTGTAAAGCCTTATTACTGGCAAATTGCCTTAACGATCGTTATTGGTATTTTCAAGTTTGCCATTCCGCTTTTCATTCCGTTGCTTATAAAGATTGTCATAGATGATATTATCGGAGCCGATGGGTTATCGAGCGATGAAAAACTGAGGCAGCTGTATTTATGGCTGGGCGGAACAGCGATTCTGTTTTTCATCTTCCGCCCGCCTATTGAATATTACCGCCAGTATTATGCGCAATATGTCAGCAATAAAATCTTATATGACATCCGCCAAAGCCTTTACGCGCATTTGCAGAAGCTGAGTCTCCGTTATTATGCCAATACGCGCGCAGGGGAAATCATTTCCCGCGTCATCAATGATGTGGAGCAAACGAAGAATTTCATCATGATCGGACTGATGAATTTATGGCTCGATCTGGCGACTATTTTGATTGCCATCGGCATTATGTTGACAATGGATGTGCCGCTGACGATTGTTGCGCTGCTGGCGTTTCCTTTTTACGCATTCAGCGTCAAGTTTTTCTTCGGCCGCCTGCGCGATTTGACACGCAACCGTTCGCAGGCTTTGGCAAATGTCCAAAGCTATTTGCATGAACGTGTCCAAGGCATGAGCATCATTAAAAGTTTTGCGCTTGAGAAACACGAACAAAAAATATTTGATGCTACAAATGATGAGTTTCTGGACAAAGCCATCGATCATACAAAATGGAATGCCAAAGCATTTGCGGTAGTCAATACCATTACGGATATTGCACCATTGCTTGTTATTGCTTATGCAGGGTATCAAGTGATCCAGGGAAACCTGACGCTTGGAACAATGGTAGCATTTATCGCCTATATTGAACGCCTTTACAATCCGCTTCGGAGACTGGTCAATTCATCTACGACATTGACGCAGTCTTTCGCGTCGATGGACCGTGTATTCGAATTGATCGATGAAGACTATGACGTAACAAATAAAGACGGAGCTAAAGATTTGAAAGTGGTGGATGGCAAATTGGAATTCAGGGATGTTTCTTTTCACTATAATGAAGAAGGAACAGAAGTATTGTCCGATTTGAATTTCACCGTAAAACCGGGACAGACCGTTGCTTTCGTTGGAATGAGCGGTGGAGGCAAATCGACCATTGTTTCGTTAATTCCAAGATTTTATGATGTCACTAGCGGCGCCATCTATATGGATGACCACAACTTGAGAGATGTATCCATCCATACGCTGCGTGACCAAATTGGTTTGGTGCTGCAGGACTCCATTTTGTTCAGTGACTCTGTGAAATCGAATATCCTGATGGGGAAACCAGGAGCGAGCGATGCAGAAGTGTTTGCTGCGGCAAAAGCAGCCAATGCCCATGATTTTATCGAAATGCTTCCAGAAGGATACGATACGAAAGTGGGAGAGCGCGGCGTGAAATTATCTGGCGGCCAAAAACAGCGGATTGCGATAGCCCGTGTGTTCTTGAAAAATCCGCCGATCTTGATTTTAGATGAAGCCACTTCAGCGCTCGACTTAGAAAGCGAATCGCTGATTCAAGATTCGTTGGAGCGGTTGGCACATGACCGCACGACGTTAATCGTAGCCCATAGACTATCGACTATTACCCATGCGGACCAGATTATTGTAATCGACCATGGCCATTTAGCAGAAAAGGGCACCCATGATGAACTGATGAAGCAGCAAGGAATTTACTATAATTTATTCCAAGTCCAACATTTTAATTGATAGCCCTAAAGACCCTCGGAATCTGCGAGGGTCTTTTTTTAATGAAGCGTGGAAATACTATCAATTTCCAAATAAACTATTGCAATAATACTAATCTTACGTATAATTAAAACACATAGAATTTTCAGAATCAAAAGGGGTGCCGAGATGGAAGAGCGAAAAATGATACTGGATGTTAAAGGCTTGAAAACATCTTTTTTCACTGATGACGGCGAAATTCCGGCAGTAGACGATATTGATTTTTACATTCGCGAAGGAGAAGTTTTAGGAATTGTCGGCGAATCTGGATGTGGAAAAAGCGTTACTTCTTTATCGGTTATGGGACTCGTTCCAAGCCCGCCGGGGAAAATTACAGGTGGAGAAATTTTATTTCAAAATAAAGATTTGACCAAGTTTTCCGAGAAAGAAATGCGTGCCATTCGAGGCAACGATATAGCAATGATTTTCCAGGAGCCAATGACTTCTCTGAATCCTCTATTCACTATCGGTGATCAATTGCGTGAAGCAGTTAAAATACATAAACGCGATTGGAACAAGAAACAAATACAAGAACGTGCTGTTGAGATGATGAAACTTGTAGGGTTGCCTCGTGCAGAAGGATTGATGAAAGAATATCCGCATCAATTATCAGGCGGAATGCGCCAACGGGTAATGATTGCGATGGCACTTTTATGCGATCCGAAAGTATTGATAGCGGATGAACCTACCACGGCCTTGGATGTAACCATACAAGCCCAGATTTTGAAGCTGATCAAAAACCTGAACGAGAGGCTGAATACAGCCGTATTGCTAATAACCCATGATTTAGGCGTCGTAGCAGAAACGTGCGAACGCGTTATTGTCATGTACGCAGGAAAAGTAGTAGAAGAAGGTCCGGTGCATAAAATCTTTAAAGACCCTCAGCATCCTTATACGAGAGGACTGCTCGAATCTGTTCCTGATATGCGGTTTAAAAAAGAACGGTTATATTCCATTCCTGGAAATGTACCGAAGCCTGGAACAATCCGCACAGGCTGTAAATTCGCTGCGCGATGCGAATTTGCCTTTGACCGCTGTATAGTGGAAAATCCCGCGCTTTATCAGACGGAAGAAGACCACCAAACCCGCTGCTTCCTATTTGATCCGAAGGAGGTTCAGGCCCATGACAGAACCGTTGTTAAAAGTTGAAGGGCTGAAAAAGTATTTTCCTATTAAATCAGGAATTTTAGGCCAAGTAAAAAACTACGTAAAAGCTGTAGACGATGTGTCGTTCACGGTCGCTGAAGGAGAAACTCTTGGAATCGTAGGAGAATCCGGCTGTGGAAAATCCACAACCGGCCGTATGCTCATGCGTTTATTGGAGCCGACAGAAGGCAAAGTGTTTTTCGACGGACAGGAATTGACGAATCTTTCGGCGAGCGACATGCGCAAAGCACGCCGCGATATCCAGATGGTTTTTCAAGATCCATATGCTTCTTTGAACCCACGCCATACCATCGAAAAAATCCTGATGGAGCCATTAAACGTACATAACCTCGGCGATCCGAAAGAACGGAAGAAAAAAGTCCATGAATTTTTGGAGATTGTTGGGTTAAGCAGTTACCACGCCAAACGTTACCCGCACCAATTCAGCGGTGGGCAACGCCAGCGCATCGGCATTGCCCGGGCATTGATGACCAATCCTAAACTCATTATTGCGGATGAACCGGTTTCAGCTCTCGATGTATCGATTCAAGCCCAAGTTTTGAATTTGATGCAGGATCTGCAAAAAGAACTGAAACTGACTTATATATTTATCGCTCATGACCTTGGCGTCGTCCGCCATATCAGTGACCGGGTGGGAGTGATGTATCTGGGGCAGATGGCGGAACTTGCCGATAGTGAAGCGTTATATGAAAAGCCGCTTCATCCGTATACCCAGGCTTTGCTGTCAGCGGTACCGGTGCCCGATCCGGATTTTATACGTGAAGAAGTAGTGATCAAAGGGGATGTGCCAAGTCCTGCGAATCCGCCAAGTGGATGCCGTTTTCACACGCGCTGTCCATTTAAGATGGATATTTGCGAAAAAGTTGTACCGATTTTTGCAGAAGTTGAAAAAGGTCATTCTGTAGCCTGCCACCTTTACGAAGAGTCCAGGCCGCAATGATAATAAATAACAAAAATGGAGGGGTCAATTTGAGAAAGAAAAAGCTCGTTTCACTGGCGTTTCTGATGCTTTTATTGCTTGCGACAGCATTGTATGGCTGTAGTTCCGATAATGCTTCAGAGAACACCGAAGGGGATAGTGGGGATACAGAAAAATCAGGCGATCCGAAAGTATTGATTTTTGGCCGCGGCGGAGATTCAGTTTCGCTTGATCCGATCGCTGTTACAGACGGAGAATCATACAAAGTCACAAAGAACATATTTGATACGTTGGTGAATTTCGGTGAACAGGATACAGAAATCCACCCAGGCCTGGCTACTGAATGGACAGCGGCTGAAGATGGATTGACGTATACTTTCACTTTAGAAGAAGGCGTGAAATTCCACGACGGCACTGATTTTAATGCGGAAGCGGTTGTAGCCAACTTTGAGCGCTGGGCAGGCGGAGATGCTGATAAATTCCCATACTACGGCTCGATGTTTGGCGGTTTCGGTGACGAAGAAGGCCATGTCATTGAATCAGTGACTGCAACTGGCGATTACGAAGTAGAATTTAAATTGAAACGCCCGCAGGCACCATTCCTGAAAAACTTGGCAATGAGCTCATTCGGAATTGCTTCGCCTGCAGCAATTGAAGCAGCTGGCGATAAATTTGGTGACGCACCGGTTGGAACAGGTCCATTTAAATTTGTAGAATGGAAACGCAATGACTCAATCACGATCGAGAAAAACCCGGATTACTGGGTTGAAGGAGAACCGAAATTGGATCAAGTCGTATTCCGGTCAATTCCTGATAACTCTGCCCGCTTGAATGCATTATTGTCAGGCGAAATCGATTTGGCAGATGGCATTACACCTTCTGACGGTGCAACTGTTGAAGGCAATGCAGACTTACAATTATTTGAACGCCCTTCAATGAACGTTGGCTATCTTGGTTTAACAACTACACGTGAACCATTTGATGATCCGAAAGTTCGTCAGGCGATGAACCATGCAATTGATAAGCAAGCGCTTGTTGATGCATTCTTCGAAGGCCGCGGTGAAGTCGCTAAAAACCCGATGCCTCCAGTAATCAGCGGTTATAACGAAGACATCGAAGATTACGACTATAATCCGGAAAAAGCCAAACAATTACTAGCAGAAGCTGGCCTGCCAGACGGTTTTGAAATGGAACTTTATGCAATGCCGGTTCCGCGTCCATATATGCCGGACGGCCAAAAAGTGGCAGAAGCCATCCAGAAAAACTTGGCAGATGTTGGTGTAACTGCGAAAATCGTTTCTTTTGAGTGGGCAACTTATCTTGAAAAAGCTGCAAACGGAGAAGCGGATGCATTCTTGCTTGGTTGGACAGGAGATAACGGCGATGCCGATAACTTCTTATACGTCTTGCTTGACCAAGACAATATCGGTTCCAACAACTACACGTATTACAAAAATCAGGAATTGCACGATATCCTGATTGAAGCTCAAACAGAAGTGGATGAAGACAAGCGCAATGAATTATACAAACAAGCGCAAGTGATTATCCATGAAGATGCGCCGTGGGTGCCACTTGCTCACTCAACTCCGCTTTTAGCTGGCGGCAAGAATGTAGTGGACTTTAAAGCGCATCCAACCGGTTCTGACAAATTGGCATCTGTAGATTTGAAGTAGGTAGAATCAGAGGAGAGGTCATTGTGATTTCTCCTCTTTTTTTCTTAAACCGAAGTTAACGTTTTCTGTTAATATCAGCTAAATTAGTTAACTTGAACAAGCTGAATGTATACATATGCAAGGGATGGAGAGGTGGAGAAAATGCTTCACTATATCGGACGGCGAATTCTGCAATTGATACCGGTTTTGCTCGGTATGACGTTTATTGTTTTTCTGATTATCCGGGCGATACCAGGTGATCCTGCTCAAGTTATTCTTGGCCAGCAAGCATCCGAAGAAGCAATAAAGGCGCTGCGGACAACTTTAGGATTGGATAATCCTTGGTATATCCAATATTTTGATTACCTGAAAGGGTTACTAACCGGTGATTTGGGAGAATCTCTCCGTACTCGGACACCTGTAGTTGACGAAGTTTGGCCGTACTTGGCGGCTACGATTGAATTATCGGTGTTTGCTATTATCATCGCGGTTATTATCGGCATTAATGCCGGCATCATTTCGGCTTGGTTCCAGAATTCCTGGTTTGATTATTTGGCCATGATTATTGCATTGATTGGGGTATCGATGCCAATCTTTTGGCTAGGGTTGATGAATCAGTGGATTTTCTCGATTGAACTGGGAATATTGCCGACCACGGGCCGGGAAAATGTACGAGATCCGGTAGACGTTATCACCAATTTTTATGTCATTGATACTTTAATAACAGGGCAGTTTGATCAATTATCGACGGTCTTAAAACATCTGATTTTACCCGGGACGGCCTTAGCGACAATCCCGATGGCGATTATTGCCAGAATGACCCGTTCGAGCATGTTGGAAGTGATGCGTTCGGATTATGTGCGTACTGCACGCGCGAAAGGTTTGAAGATGTTTTGGGTAGTTTATAAACACGCTTTAAAAAATGCCATCATTCCAGTTTTGACAATTATCGGCCTTCAGATGGGCTTGCTGTTAGGCGGAGCTATCTTAACTGAGACCATTTTTGGATGGCCTGGAATCGGGCGCTATATTTATGAAGCGATTGGGTTCCGTGATTATCCGGTTATCCAGTCAGGCATTTTAATTGTTGCCTTTATCTTCGTTATGATCAATCTGTTTGTCGATTTGCTTTACGGCCTGATTGATCCTCGCATCAAATATGATTAGAAAGGGGGAGGAGCACATTGGCTAATGTAACGGCAAATAAGAACGAAGTGCAGATGGAAAAAGTCGCAGGTCCATGGAAAGAAGCATGGCGCGGATTCCGGAAAAGCAAAGTGGCTGTTGTGGGCATGTGGATCGTGTTGTTCTTTATCTTATTGGCGATTTTCGGTCCTTTGTTTACACCGCAGGGAATCAATGAACAGAATTTATCCCAACGGCTTTTGCCTCCCTCAAGTGGGCATTGGATGGGGACGGATGATTTTGGTCGTGATATCTTATCGAGAATTGTTTACGGGGCAAGAATTTCCCTTTGGGTAGGTTTTTTGGCGGTTATCGGTTCGGTAGTGGTTGGCAGCATTTTAGGGATACTGGCAGGTTATTATGGCCGCTGGGTCGATACCATCATATCCCGGATTTTTGATATCATGCTGGCTTTCCCTAGTATTTTATTGGCGATTGCAGTGGTATCGGTTCTTGGGCCATCACTTCGCAATGCATTGATCGCCATTGCCATTATCAACGTACCGAATTTTGGCCGTTTGATCCGCTCGAAAGTGCTGAGCATCAAAGAAGATGAATATATTATGTCGGCCAAGGCAATTGGCATGAAGGATAACCGGATTTTGTTTTCGCATATTTTGCCGAATTCGATGGCTCCGGTTATCGTTCAAGGAACCTTGGCAATTGCCACTGCGATTATCGAAGCGGCAGCTCTTGGTTTTCTAGGATTGGGTGCGCAGGCGCCATCACCCGAATGGGGGAAAATGCTGGCGGATTCAAGGTCGTATTTGACCAATGCACCGTGGACAATGATTTTTCCAGGGATCGCCATTATGTTGACGGTTCTGGGCTTTAACTTGATGGGGGATGGCTTGCGTGATGCACTTGACCCGCGCATGAAATCGTAGAAAAACATAGAAAAACGCGCCCGGCATTTGCCTTGGCGCGTTTTTTATATGATATTTTCCAAATCGGAGCCAACTTCTTCCGAATGATAATTATAGTAAGACATGATAAGCAAATCTAAATGTTCCAACTGTTCTTCGTAATCAAGGATAGCGGATAAAATGTGCATTAAACGATAAATGGATAAATCATCTCCTGCTTCTTCCTGGGCAATCGCAATTTCTTTGACAAAAATGGACAGAACTTCATTGCGCTTTAAAATGACGTCTTCTTCGGAAGTTTCGCTGTGTTCCGGACGCAGTTTTCCGACATACTTCATATAAAGCTGATCGTGATAGCTGGTCAGGCTTTCAAGATGATCCTGCAGCATCATATGGAAATGCTCCGGGAGTTCCATTAATTCATTCTCATAACGGTGCAGCCTTTTTAATAGATCCAGGCTTTTTCTGTTAGTAGTGATCATTTGCCGGTAAAGCACCAATTTTCGGCCTTTGGCGTATTGCTGTTTTTTACTATAACTTCGTTCATCTTTATAAAAGGAATACCATTGATCCACTTTTTCAAGTTTTTCAGATAAACGGTCAATATCGTTTTTAACGGAAGTGTGGTCTGATACATGCCTTATCGAAACGCGGATCCAACGTATGGCTTCTTCTGTGACTTCGTGAATAGAAGTGAATAAGCGCGCCTCATACTTTGGTGGTAAAAAAATGATATTAACAATAAAAGCGGACAATATGCCGAGGAGGATTGTCAAAAAACGCAACCCGGCAAACTCTAGAAATGCCTCTTCCTGTGATTCCATAATAACAATAATGGTAACAAGAGTCAGCGACACTGGGTTATTGAGGTTCAATTTCAGCATAATGATTATGGCTAACACTGCCGCAAGGCCGACAGTCAGATAGTTCGCACCTAGCGTCAGCACGAAAATAATAGCGATAACTGCCCCGATTATATTACCGTAGATTTGATCTAGCACTGTTAAATAAGACTGATAAATGGAAGGTTGGATTGCAAAGATAGCTGCTATTCCAGCCATGATCGGAATTGGTAAATCTAACCAATCAGCTAAAAAGAGTGCCAGCGAAATAGCTACTCCGGTTTTAAATATTCGTGCACCTAATTGCATAAACGCGTGGCCTCCTCCCTTTCATTCCGCTGTTTTGGCTATTAAAGCTGTTTGAAGGCTTCACGGACTGCTTGAATCGATTTCGCTACGTCTTCTTCAGTATGTTCAGTCGTTAAGAACCATGCCTCATACTTAGAAGGTGCAAGATTGACGCCTTGTTCAAGCATCAGTTTGAAAAAGCGTGCGAAAATTTCTCCATCGGTTGCTTCCGCTTGTTCATAATTTTCCACCTTTTGGTCTGTAAAGTAAATCGTTAAGGCCCCTTTTAAACGGTTAATTGTAATGGTCACACCAAATTCTTTGGCAGCAGCAAGAATTCCTTCTTCTAACTGACGGCCAAGCTCATCCATTTTTTCATAGACGCCTTCTTCGCGAAGAACTTCAAGGCAGGCGATACCTGCTTGGATAGATGCCGGATTCCCAGCCATCGTTCCAGCTTGATATGCAGGACCGAGCGGTGCAACGGTTTCCATAATCTCTTTTTTCCCGCCGTAAGCACCGATTGGCAAGCCGCCGCCAATGATTTTTCCGAGAGCTGTCAAATCAGGAGTTAGCCCCAACAAATCTTGGGCTCCGCCATAATGGAAACGGAAAGCGGTGATGACTTCGTCATAGACAATTAAAGCGCCTTTTTCTTTGGCGATGCGATGTACTTCTTCAAGGAATCCTTTGTTCGGCTCCACGATTCCAAAGTTGCCGACAATCGGTTCTACTAAAATACAAGCGATTTCAGTGCCCCATTTGTCCATGGCTTCTGAAAAAGCGGTTGGGTCATTGAAAGGAATAGTGATCACTTCTTCAGCGATGCTTTTTGGCACTCCAGCAGAATCCGGAGTTCCAAGTGTTGCAGGGCCGGAACCGGCAGCCACAAGCACTAAATCGGAGTGACCGTGATAACAGCCTGCGAATTTCATGATTTTCGTGCGCCCGGTATAAGCGCGGGAAACACGGATCGTGGTCATGACCGCTTCAGTGCCGCTGTTGACGAAACGGACTTTATCCATATTTGGCATGGCTTCTTTCAGCATTTTTGCAAATGTGATTTCATGTCTTGTCGGAGTTCCGTACAATAGGCCCGTTTCCGCTGCATGCGTAATGGCTTTTGTTATATGAGGATGGGCATGGCCAGTTATGATTGGGCCGTATGCCGCTAAATAGTCGATGTATTTATTGCCGTCGACATCCCAAAAATAAGCTCCTTTGGCGCGTTCCATCGCTATCGGCGAACCGCCTCCGACCGCTTTATACGATCTCGATGGACTATTCACGCCGCCAACGATATGCTGCAGCGCTTCATCATGAAGTTTTTCGGATGTGGAATGATTCATTTTTTATTGCCTCCTAGTGTAATCTCTTATCTATTGTAGACAATATCATTGCCGAACGCCAAAGAAATTGAAACTCCTCACCAGGTTAGGTACGATAGAAGGAAGAAAAGGAGTGATAATGATGACTACATTAGAAGGTTTAAAAGCACCGGATTTCAAATTAAAAAATGAAGCAGGAGAAACGGTGGCATTAGAAGACTTTGCAGGGAAAAAGTATGTAGTGCTTTATTTTTATCCAAAAGACATGACACCAGGATGTACAACTCAAGCTTGTGATTTCCGAGATGCAAAAGACGACTTTTCAGAGTTGAACGCTGTGATTCTGGGTGTCAGTGCAGATTCTGAGAAACAGCATGTCAAATTCATTGAAAAGCATGGTTTGCCATTTTCCTTATTAGTGGACGAAAATCATCAATTGTCAGAAGCCTATAATGTGTGGGTTCAGAAGAAAATGTACGGCAAAGAGTTCATGGGAATTGAACGTTCCACTTTTTTGATTGATCCAACTGGGACAATCGTCAAAGAATGGAGAAAAGTAAAAGTGGAGAACCATATTAAAGAAGTTCTCGAAACATTAAAGACGCTTACCAATCGTTAAAAGGGGAGAAAATACATGGAAGTCCTGTTCACGTTCATTCCAAAAGAGCATCAGCGGCAACAGCTGATAAATGAGTTTCCAGAAGTGCAATTCTATTTTGAGTATAAAGACAAAGCACGGCTGCCATCTGCAGATATTCTGGTGACGTTCGGCGAGGATCTTTCAGCAGAAGATATCCAGCAAGCCGGGCAGTTGAAATGGATTATGGTCGCGAGTGCAGGAGTGGAAAAAATGCCGCATGCCGCTATTGCGGAACGGGAAATCGTCGTCTCCAATGTAAAAGGGATCCATAAAACACCGATGACTGAATCGGTTCTGGCCCATTTATTATCATTGAAACGGTCGCTTCCATCTATTTATGACAATCAGCGAAAAAAAGAATGGAGCCGGAAGACAGGTTCGACGGAACTTCATGAATCTACAGCGTTAATCATCGGTCCCGGAGCCATCGGAATGGAAATCGGGCGAGTGCTGCAAGCGCTTGGCGTCCGTACTATCGGTTGCAACCGTTCGGGAAAACATGCTGACTATATGGAAGGGATGGTGTCATTCGATAGCATCCTCAAGGTATTGCCGACGGTGGATACCGTGATTTCCGTTTTACCGAGCACGAACGAAACAAAATACTTGTTGAAAAAAGAGCATTTTCAAGCCATGAAAAACACAGCGATCTTTATGAATTTCGGCCGAGGGGATTTAGTGGAGGATCAAGTGCTGATTGATGCGCTGGAAACTGGAGAAATTGCATACGCGGTATTGGATGTTTTTGAACAAGAGCCGCTGCCTTCAGACCATCCTTTTTGGACAATGGAAAATGTGGTGGTATCGCCGCATGTGTCCAGCCATTCAGAGAAATATGTAGAACGGGCGCTTGATGTATTTATTCCGAATTTGAAATTGTGGCTTGCTGAAGATGCTTATCCAACAAATCTCGTCAATATGGAAAAGGGGTATTGACTGTGAAGATTTATACGAAAACCGGCGACAAGGGTACGACTTCACTCGTATACGGGACGCGTGTAGCGAAAAATGATGTCTTAGTTGAAGCATATGGTACTTGTGATGAAGCAAATTCGATGATTGGACTAGCGGTTGGCCATTTGCATAATGAATTTTTCGAAGAAAAAGAAGAACTGGAAACGGTTTTTCATGAAATCCAGACAACTTTGTTCCATGTAGGGGCTGAACTGGCCACTCCGAAAGGGAAAGAAGTGAAATGGAAGCTGACTGCAGAGGATATTGCAAAATTAGAGCAGTGGATCGATCAGTTTGATGCAGAAGTACCGGCATTGAAAAACTTTATCTTGCCTGGGGGGCATCCGGCTGGTGCAGCTTTACATGTAGCGCGCACAGTTGTCAGAAGAGCAGAACGAGCATCCATCTCTATTGGCAATGATGTATCCCCAAATGTTCTAGCTTATTTAAACCGTTTGTCCGATTTCCTGTTCGTTGCGGCTCGTTTAGTCAACTTGCGATTAGGAAGAAGCGAAAAAGATTTGCACCAAAAATAAGTATGAAGCAGTTGGAAATGTAAGCAATATAGTGATTTCTTGACATCGCCCCTCATTTTTGAGTACACTATTTATAACGATTACAATGTAAGAATTATTGATGAAGTGAGGTGCACAGCGATGTCTGAAATACAGTTAAAAGACGCGCTTGATGCTTTGAAGTCAACAGGTGTTCGAATCACTCCCCAGCGTCATGCGATTCTGGAGTATATGATTCATTCAACGACGCACCCGACAGCGGATGACATTTATCGCGCGCTTGAGAAAGCTTTTCCTAATATGAGTGTAGCAACAGTTTACAATAATTTACGTGTGTTTAGAAAAGCGGGATTGGTGAAGGAATTGACTTATGGTGATTCTTCCAGCCGTTTTGATTTTGTGACACACGACCATTATCATATAATTTGTAATGATTGCGGAAAAATTGTCGACTTCCATTATCCAGGACTCGATGAAGTAGAGCATTTAGCTTCTCACGTTACTGGATTTCAAGTGGACTACCATCGTCTTGAAATTTATGGGACTTGCCAGGACTGCCTTGGTAAAACTGCAAAAGCACAATAAAAACGAGCATGAATTTCATGCTCGTTTTTATTTGGGCAAAATTATATTACAGCAAATAAAAAATTCGCTTGAACTAATCAGTTCAAGCGGACAAGGTATTTATATCTTCGAATTTTTTTTGTTGTAATCTTGGTTAAACTCTTTTCCTTCGAGAGCAGGGTCCATAGTCAAAGGTTCATTGCAATGCATGCAGATATCTACGCGGCCCAACATTTTTGTATGTCTTCCACAATTCGGACATTCAACCGGAACTGTTTTCATCGACAACAAACCGATCCAAGCATATACGCCTGTACTGCCGACAATTGCGACAACCCCAAGCAGCATGAAAATCACCATGACAACTGGTTGGTTTCTAAAATAAATGCCGACATACATAATAACGATACCGATGAAAATCAGCGCTAAGGCAAAAGTCCGGATACGATTGATTTTGTTTTTATAAGGTTTCATTAAATTCTTTCCTCCTTGCATCCATCATACTATATCATAAACAAAGTGAAAAAGTGATAATGATTAACGGATGCAGGAATCCTTATTAAATTTGTCGAAATAAAGAAAAACGGAAACGTCTGCATTCATATGGAGAAGAGTGCTGCTTATTTCCGAGGGACAATAAGCGAGTCTCACTAAATTGGAATATAAGCGATAGAATTGCAAGGAGTGGATTCAATGGAACAAATTTTAAGACCCATCTATCAAGAACGTGCCAGCCAAGAAAGTACACTGGGTGTAGTGCTAGTGGAGAAAAGAGAAAAGATGAGCCCTATCACCGATACATTCGATTCGATTTTGTTAATCATCACAAAAGAAAACGAAACGCCGGTTTTTACGAAACATTACACTTATCTGAATAAGAAAGCTGCTATGCATATTGTGACAGAGAGACAATTGCATAAATGGCTCTTGCTTGGAACAAATCGAAAAATTGTCGACTGGCTATTTCATGGGCGAATTATTTATGATAGAAACGAATTTATGGAAAAACTTAAAATGGAATTGAAAGACTATCCGTTTTATGGCCGTAAGATAAAAATGGGCATGGAGTTTTCGAAACTGATTCGCCGTTATTTAGAAGGCAAAGTATTCTTTGAAGAGAAAAACTATCTGGATGCTTATCATCATATAGTAGAATCACTTCACCATTTGGCGAGGCTTGCTGTTCTGGAGAATGGTCTTCCGCCTGAAGTGACTGTGTGGACGCAAGTGAAACAGATGGAGCCGGCTATTTATAAACTTTATGAAGAATTGGTTCTGAGTGATGAAGCACTTGAGAAAAGACTGGAGCTATTGTTTCTAGCCAGTGAATTCTTTATCCATTCCCGCACCAAAGATGGAGCCCAGCACATAAGAGAAGTAATGGAACAGAAAGAACGCTGGACGATCCAGGAATTGCATGAGGAGGAAGAGTTGAGGAACTATTCATCTAACCTGGAAGTCTTTATTGAATTCCTGGTAGAGAAAGACTTGATTTCGGTAGAAGGGGTGAAAACGAAAAGTCAAGGGATTTTTCACCGATACTATTATGTGAAAAACTAAAATAAAATGTTTCCTCGGAAGAATTGATTTCTTTTGTAAAGAATCGGTTCTTTTTTTGCAGGGAAATTGGAGCTTATAAGAATTTAAATAATATTATCGTAAATTCAAAAGTTCAGTATTTGTTGAATACGTACTTAAGTCTAGTTGAAAATGATCTTTAGGCTGATGCACTTTTCACTATTAAATCTGAACGGCTGTACAAGGTAAGATATATTGTTTCACACTGCAAAGCCGTGCAAGAGTAGAAGGGCTTTGTCAGGCGTTCGTTCTATAGTAAAGAACGGCATTGAATTGGCAGCGAAAAAAGAATTAAACTTTTTTGTTTTTGTTGTTGACAGTTGCTTGTGAACTGTATTATGATTATACACGTCGCCAAGAGAAATTAAGTTTTTCTACAATAATAAAAAAAGCTTGACTCTTCTCAGCAACGATGTTAAATTAGAGAAGTCGCTTTTACAGGACGCTCGAAAACCTGAACCTTGAAAACTGAACAGCAAAACGTCAACAAATAGGGGGGACCGCGTTCCGAACGCGGCCCCCACATTCTGCGAGAGCCGCTTCGGCGGCTTGAGCAAAACTTACTGATCAGCGCAAGCAGATCAAGCGAGATTGTGCGCATTCGTGCGGCAATCCCGCCAGCAGAACATTGAGCAATCAATTTCTTCTATAATGGAGAGTTTGATCCTGGCTCAGGACGAACGCTGGCGGCGTGCCTAATACATGCAAGTCGAGCGGAAAATTTGGAGCTTGCTCCAAGTTTTCAGCGGCGGACGGGTGAGTAACACGTGGGCAACCTGCCCTGCAGTTCGGGATAACTCCGGGAAACCGGGGCTAATACCGGATAGGTTCGGCTCCCGCCTGGGAGCCGACGGAAAGACGGCTCACGCTGTCGCTGCTGGATGGGCCCGCGGCGCATTAGCTAGTTGGGGGGGTAACGGCCTCCCAAGGCCACGATGCGTAGCCGACCTGAGAGGGTGATCGGCCACACTGGGACTGAGACACGGCCCAGACTCCTACGGGAGGCAGCAGTAGGGAATCTTCCGCAATGGACGCAAGTCTGACGGAGCAACGCCGCGTGAGTGATGAAGGTTTTCGGATCGTAAAACTCTGTTGTAAGGGAAGAAACCGTGCCGGAGTAACTGCCGGCACCTTGACGGTACCTTACCAGAAAGCCACGGCTAACTACGTGCCAGCAGCCGCGGTAATACGTAGGTGGCAAGCGTTGTCCGGAATTATTGGGCGTAAAGCGCGCGCAGGCGGTCCTTTAAGTCCGATGTGAAAGCCCACGGCTCAACCGTGGAGGGTCATTGGAAACTGGGGGACTTGAGTGCAGAAGAGGAAAGTGGAATTCCATGTGTAGCGGTGAAATGCGTAGAGATGTGGAGGAACACCAGTGGCGAAGGCGACTTTCTGGTCTGTAACTGACGCTGAGGCGCGAAAGCGTGGGGAGCAAACAGGATTAGATACCCTGGTAGTCCACGCCGTAAACGATGAGTGCTAAGTGTTAGGGGGTTTCCGCCCCTTAGTGCTGCAGCTAACGCATTAAGCACTCCGCCTGGGGAGTACGGCCGCAAGGCTGAAACTCAAAGGAATTGACGGGGGCCCGCACAAGCGGTGGAGCATGTGGTTTAATTCGAAGCAACGCGAAGAACCTTACCAGGTCTTGACATCCCGCTGCCCGCCTTGGAGACAAGGCTTTCCCTTCGGGGACAGCGGTGACAGGTGGTGCATGGTTGTCGTCAGCTCGTGTCGTGAGATGTTGGGTTAAGTCCCGCAACGAGCGCAACCCTTGATCTTAGTTGCCAGCATTCAGTTGGGCACTCTAAGGTGACTGCCGGTGACAAACCGGAGGAAGGTGGGGATGACGTCAAATCATCATGCCCCTTATGACCTGGGCTACACACGTGCTACAATGGACGGTACAAAGGGTCGCCAACCCGCGAGGGGGAGCCAATCCCAGAAAACCGTTCTCAGTTCGGATTGCAGGCTGCAACTCGCCTGCATGAAGCCGGAATCGCTAGTAATCGTGGATCAGCATGCCACGGTGAATACGTTCCCGGGCCTTGTACACACCGCCCGTCACACCACGAGAGTTTGTAACACCCGAAGTCGGTGAGGTAACCCCTTGTGGGAGCCAGCCGCCGAAGGTGGGACAGATGATTGGGGTGAAGTCGTAACAAGGTAGCCGTATCGGAAGGTGCGGCTGGATCACCTCCTTTCTAAGGATTACTTCGGAACGGAACCTCACGGTTCCGGTTGACGTTTTGCGTTCGGTTTTGAAGGTTCGTTGAACCCTTCTTTATCTCAATTGAATTCCCAAGAGGGCCTATAGCTCAGCTGGTTAGAGCGCACGCCTGATAAGCGTGAGGTCGATGGTTCGAGTCCATTTAGGCCCACCATACCTTCTTGGGGCCTTAGCTCAGCTGGGAGAGCGCCTGCCTTGCACGCAGGAGGTCAGCGGTTCGATCCCGCTAGGCTCCACCAATCATTCCATACCGTTGGAATGACCTTGTTCTTTGAAAACTGGATATGACGACATTGAAACAAACGAAACAACGCAACACAAGTGATGAGACCGAGCGATCGGTCGACTTTCTATGTAACCAACTTGGTTAAGTTAGAAAGGGCGCACGGTGGATGCCTTGGCACTAGGAGCCGAAGAAGGACGGCACTAACACCGATATGCTCCGGGGAGCTGTAAGTGAGCATTGATCCGGAGATTTCCGAATGGGGGAACCCCCTGCCCGTAATGGGGCAGGATCCATGTGTGAATTCATAGCACATGAGAAGGCAGACCCAGGGAACTGAAACATCTAAGTACCTGGAGGAACAGAAAGCAAATGCGATTCCCTGAGTAGCGGCGAGCGAAACGGGAACAGCCCAAACCAAGAGGCTTGCCTCTTGGGGTTGTAGGACACTCAATACGGAGTTACAAAAGCACGCGTTAGGCGAAGCGACCTGGAACGGTCCGCGACACTGGGTAACAGCCCCGTAGCCGAAAAGGCGTGCCCTCCTGAGTGGATCCTGAGTACGGCGGAACACGTGAAATTCCGTCGGAATCCGGGAGGACCATCTCCCAAGGCTAAATACTCCCTAGTGACCGATAGTGAACCAGTACCGTGAGGGAAAGGTGAAAAGCACCCCGGAAGGGGAGTGAAACAGATCCTGAAACCGTGTGCCTACAACTAGTCAAAGCCCGTTCATGGGTGATGGCGTGCCTTTTGTAGAATGAACCGGCGAGTTACGATTGCATGCAAGGTTAAGATGAGAAGTCGGAGCCGCAGCGAAAGCGAGTCTGAACAGGGCGAATGAGTATGCAGTTGTAGACCCGAAACCAGGTGATCTACCCATGTCCAGGGTGAAGGTAAGGTAACACTTACTGGAGGCCCGAACCCACGCACGTTGAAAAGTGCGGGGATGAGGTGTGGGTAGCGGAGAAATTCCAATCGAACCTGGAGATAGCTGGTTCTCTCCGAAATAGCTTTAGGGCTAGCCTCAAGATTGAGAATCCTGGAGGTAGAGCACTGTTTGGACTAGGGGCCCATCCCGGGTTACCGAATTCAGACAAACTCCGAATGCCAGTGATTTATGCTTGGGAGTCAGACTGCGAGTGATAAGATCCGTAGTCAAGAGGGAAACAGCCCAGACCACCAGCTAAGGTCCCCAAATATCCGTTAAGTGGAAAAGGATGTGGCGTTGCTTAGACAACCAGGATGTTGGCTTAGAAGCAGCCATCATTTAAAGAGTGCGTAATAGCTCACTGGTCGAGTGACACTGCGCCGAAAATGTACCGGGGCTAAACGGATTACCGAAGCTGTGGATGGACATCAACGATGTCCGTGGTAGGAGAGCGTTCTAAGGGCGTTGAAGCGGAACCGGAAGGATTCGTGGAGCGCTTAGAAGTGAGAATGCCGGTATGAGTAACGAAAGACGGGTGAGAATCCCGTCCACCGAATGCCCAAGGTTTCCTGAGGAAGGCTCGTCCGCTCAGGGTCAGTCGGGACCTAAGTCGAGGCCGATAGGCGTAGACGATGGACAACAGGTTGATATTCCTGTACCACCTCCCCGCCGTTTGAGCAATGGGGGGACGCAGAAGGATAAGGCGAGCGCGCCGTTGGTTGAGCGCGTCCAAGCCGTGAGGCGGGAAATGAGGCAAATCCCATTTCCATAACGTTGAGCGGTGACGGCAAGGGGCGTATGCCCTGGAGTCCCTGATTTCACACTGCCAAGAAAAGCCTCTAGCGAGGCGGGAGGTGCCCGTACCGCAAACCGACACAGGTAGGCGAGAAGAGAATTCTAAGGTGAGCGAGTGAACTCTCGTTAAGGAACTCGGCAAAATGACCCCGTAACTTCGGGAGAAGGGGTGCTCTGGTAGGGTGTTACAGCCCGAGAGAGCCGCAGTGAATAGGCCCAGGCGACTGTTTAGCAAAAACACAGGTCTCTGCCAAACCGTAAGGTGACGTATAGGGGCTGACGCCTGCCCGGTGCTGGAAGGTTAAGGGGAGTGCTTAGCGCAAGCGAAGGTGCGAACTGAAGCCCCAGTAAACGGCGGCCGTAACTATAACGGTCCTAAGGTAGCGAAATTCCTTGTCGGGTAAGTTCCGACCCGCACGAAAGGCGTAACGATCTGGGCACTGTCTCAACGAGAGACTCGGTGAAATTATAGTACCTGTGAAGATGCAGGTTACCCGCGACAGGACGGAAAGACCCCGTGGAGCTTTACTGTAGCCTGATATTGACTTTTGGTGCAACTTGTACAGGATAGGTAGGAGCCTTTGAGCCCGGAGCGCCAGCTTCGGGGGAGGCGTCGGTGGGATACTACCCTGGTTGTATTGAAATTCTAACCCGCACCCCTGATCGGGGTGGGAGACAGTGTCAGGCGGGCAGTTTGACTGGGGCGGTCGCCTCCTAAAGAGTAACGGAGGCGCCCAAAGGTTCCCTCAGAATGGTTGGAAATCATTCGCAGAGTGTAAAGGCACAAGGGAGCTTGACTGCGAGACGGACAGGTCGAGCAGGGTCGAAAGACGGGCTTAGTGATCCGGTGGTTCCGCATGGAAGGGCCATCGCTCAACGGATAAAAGCTACCCCGGGGATAACAGGCTTATCTCCCCCAAGAGTCCACATCGACGGGGAGGTTTGGCACCTCGATGTCGGCTCATCGCATCCTGGGGCTGTAGTCGGTCCCAAGGGTTGGGCTGTTCGCCCATTAAAGCGGTACGCGAGCTGGGTTCAGAACGTCGTGAGACAGTTCGGTCCCTATCCGTCGCGGGCGCAGGAAATTTGAGAGGAGCTGTCCTTAGTACGAGAGGACCGGGATGGACACACCGCTGGTGTACCAGTTGTTCCGCCAGGGGCATCGCTGGGTAGCTATGTGTGGCCGGGATAAGTGCTGAAAGCATCTAAGCACGAAGCCCCCCTCAAGATGAGATTTCCCATTGCGCAAGCAAGTAAGATCCCTCAAAGACGATGAGGTAGATAGGTTCGGGGTGGAAGCGCGGCGACGCGTGCAGCTGACGAATACTAATCGATCGAGGACTTAACCAAACTGTTTGTTCAATGTCGCATATCCGGTTTTGAAGGCGCAAGTAAAAAGTTTTTTCAAAAAAAGCTTGATATACTTTATATTATTGGTATAATAAAACTTGTCTTTCAAAACAAAATTAGTCTGGTGATGATGGCAAAGAGGCCACACCCGTTCCCATCCCGAACACGGCAGTTAAGCTCTTTTGCGCCAATGGTAGTTGGGGGTTTCCCCCTGCGAGAGTAGGACGTTGCCAGGCTGATCAATATTATTCCGAAGTAGCTCAGTGGTAGAGCACCGCACTGTTAATGCGATGGTCGTAGGTTCGAATCCTACCTTCGGAGCCATTCTTTTGGAGAGCTGTCCGAGTGGCCGAAGGAGCATGATTGGAAATCATGTAGGCGGGCAACCGTCTCAAGGGTTCGAATCCCTTGCTCTCCGCCAGTAGATAACTTCAATAATCAAGGCCCCTTGGTCAAGCGGTTAAGACACCGCCCTTTCACGGCGGTAACACGGGTTCGAATCCCGTAGGGGTCACCAACACTTTAATTACCTGGAGGATTAGCTCAGCTGGGAGAGCATCTGCCTTACAAGCAGAGGGTCGGCGGTTCGATCCCGTCATCCTCCACCATTTCCTAAATACATAACTTCAACAAGGCGTTAAAAATTTTCTTCTATATAATATAATGGCCATTGAAGAAGTAGACGGAAAGAAAATCATCACCTATATTATTGTCGCGGGTAGAGCAAATCGCTGAACGAAGACAGCGATTAACACCGAAGCAGCCGAAGGCGATGCAGGTGTCCATTACGAAACGCGCGTAAGAGAAACAAAGTATCACCTATATTATTGTCGCGGGGTAGAGCAGTTCGGTAGCTCGTCGGGCTCATAACCCGGAGGTCGCAGGTTCAAATCCTGCCCCCGCAACCAAAATGGTCCCGTGGTGTAGCGGTTAACATGCCTGCCTGTCACGCAGGAGATCGCCGGTTCGATCCCGGTCGGGACCGCCATTTTTACATAACAAAATGGGTCAGTAGCTCAGTTGGTAGAGCATTAGATTGAAGCTCTAAGTGTCGGCGGTTCGATTCCGTCCTGACCCACCATTTTTTTATATCTCCATGCCGGAGTAGCTCAACTGGTAGAGCAACTGACTTGTAATCAGTAGGTTGAGGGTTCAAGTCCTTTCTCCGGCACCACTAGGTGGGGTAGCGAAGTGGCTAAACGCGGCGGACTGTAAATCCGCTCCTTCGGGTTCGGCAGTTCGAATCTGCCCCCCACCACCAGTTTTATAGGGGCATAGTTTAACGGTAGAACAGAGGTCTCCAAAACCTCCGATGTGGGTTCGATTCCTACTGCCCCTGCCAATTTTTAAATTATATGATGGCGGTCGTGGCGAAGTGGTTAACGCACCGGATTGTGATTCCGGCACTCGGGGGTTCAATTCCCCTCGTCCGCCCCATGTTTTTTATTTTAATGAATGATTTATATACTAATGATAATATGGCGGTCGTGGCGAAGTGGTTAACGCACCGGATTGTGATTCCGGCATTCGGGGGTTCAATTCCCCTCGTCCGCCCCATCCAGTTATTGGGGTATAGCCAAGCGGTAAGGCAACGGGTTTTGATCCCGTCATGCCCTGGTTCGAATCCAGGTACCCCAGCTTTTGCGGAAGTAGTTCAGTGGTAGAACGCCACCTTGCCAAGGTGGAGGTCGCGGGTTCGACCCCCGTCTTCCGCTCCAACATTTTTGGCGGCATAGCCAAGTGGTAAGGCATGGGTCTGCAACACCCTTATCACCGGTTCGAGTCCGGTTGCCGCCTCCATAATAATTTGCCGGCGTGGCGGAATTGGCAGACGCGCGGGACTCAAAATCCCGTTCCTTCACGGGAGTGTCGGTTCGACCCCGACCGCCGGTATCTTTTAAAAGGACCTGCCTGTCCTTTATAAGCCCCCAGTTTTGATTAACTTCAAAACTGGGGGCTTTTTTGTGCTTTCTTTCTTTAGCAAAGAACTTTGCATCTTTTATTATAAATGATATTGTTATTAATATTCAGACAATTCATAGGGATGGAGGAGATGCTATGACTTATAAGTTGATTAAGAACGGGCATTTAATTGATGGAACGGGGAATCAGGTATTTCATGAAGCAGCGATACTTTTAAACGGCAACCGTATAGAAGTTATAGGAAAGCTTTCAGAAATGAAAATTCCTGAAGAAGGTATAGAGGAAATTGATGCACAAGGCGGTTATATTCTTCCAGGATTGATTGATACACATGTGCATATCGCTATGCAGATAAAAGATATACGCGAAACTTTAAAGACACCGTTCGCCTTAAAATTTTATGAAGCAATCGGCTATATGAAAAACACTCTTAATGCTGGAGTGACTACTGTCCGTGATGCAGGATTTGCGGATTTTGGCATTAAACAAGCAGTAGAAAACAGGTTGGTTGCGGGTCCTCGGATGCAGCTGAGCATTAATCCTCTAACAATTACAGGTGGACATGGAGACTCCTGGATGAGATCGGGGCTGGACATTACCGCTAAAAGCTATCCGGGAATGCCAGAAGGGATTTGTGACGGCCCCGAACAGGTGAGGCAAAGAGTTAGGGAAATGCTCAGAGCGGGTGCTGAAGTAATTAAAGTACATGCGACAGGAGGAGTGATGAGTCCGACAGATCATCCGGAATTCACCCAGTATTCCCAAGAAGAGTTGTCGATTATTGTAGAAGAAGCGACATTCCGGGGTGGCATAAAAGTAATGGCACACGCCCAAGGAGCTGAAGGTATAAAAAATGCCGTGCGTGCAGGCATTCATTCGATTGAACATGGCATCTTTTTGGATGATGAAGCGATACAGTTGATGCTCGAAAAAGGGACTTATCTGGTGCCGACTTTACTGGCCCCGGTATCAGTTGTAGAAGCAAGTAAAATGAATGAAAGCATGCCGGATTATGCAGTAAAAAAAGCAGCTGAAATAGTGGAGGTCCATAAAGAAAGCATAGCAAAAGCTTATCAAGCAGGAGTCAAAATCGCAATGGGGACTGATGCTGGGGTAATGGCCCATGGCACAAACTTGCGTGAACTGGGCTTAATGTGTGAGATCGGCATGTCTCCGATGGAGGCCATTGTAGCAACCACCAAAGTGGCTGCAGAGTGTTTGGGATGGGATGAACAAATTGGAACTGTTGAGGCCGGGAAATTGGCGGATATAATTATCACAAAAAACAATCCTATAGAAGATATTCGCTCTCTTGAAAATACAGACAATATAGTAGCCGTGATCAAAGATGGAATTATAGAAAAGAATTTGATTTTTTAAATACCTTAATTAGGCAGAAATATGGACGGAGTCGAAAAAGGCGAGTAAGATAGTTTTCGAATAATTTCGTAATGTTACAGCAATGTAAATTTATATTAATATAGTATGAATTTAATGTAAAGTAGTATATTATATAAAAGCTCAGAGTTTACTTTATGAATATAGCGGAGGTAAGAAAATGGCTTTCAAAAAGAAAGATAAGTTTGCAGTTTTGTTAAGTGAAATCGCATTGAATTTAAAAGAAAGTGCTGCCTATTTTGCAGATTTCAAGCTAAGAGAAACCAGCGATTTGAAAATTTTCTCTAATACAATGAAAGATTATGAGACCAAAGGTGACAACTACGTTCATACAGTCATTCAAGATCTAAACCAAGCTTTCATTACACCGATTGAACGGGAAGATATCTTAGCGCTGGCCATGACAATGGATGATGTTTTAGACGGGTTAGATCACACGGCTTCTATGTTTGAAATGTATTCTATAGTCAATGCCGACGAATTCATGCTGGAATTTGTTGAAGCAATCCGTTTAAGCACGATTGAAATCGAAACTGCCGTAGACTTATTGTCTTCTAAGAAATTGCCTGCAATGAGAGAGCATGCAATAAAAATTAAAGATTACGAATCACAATGTGACGTGACTAGACGCCACGCTATCAAACATTTATTCCAGACGGAAAAAGATCCAATCCGCATTATGCAATACAAAGAAATTTATGAAGAATTAGAAGAAATTGCAGACCATTGCCAAAAGGTAGCAAATACATTCGAATCAATCATAATGAAAAACGCTTAAGGAGCAAGATGACTCATGGATATGGTTCTGCTTTTAACGGTATTAATTGTCGTTTTTGCTGTAATTTTTGACTTCATAAACGGATTTCATGATACAGCCAACTCAATCGCTACTTCGGTGTCTACGAAAGCATTGAAACCGCGCCATGCCATTTTATTGGCTGCTATCATGAACTTTGTAGGAGCTATGGCATTTACAGGTGTTGCTAAAACAATTACGAAAGATATTGTGGATCCGTTCACTTTAACTAACGGATCAGTTGTGATTCTTGCAGCTTTGCTAGCTGCCATCGCATGGAACTTGATTACCTGGTATTACGGGATTCCAAGCAGTTCCTCCCATGCCTTAATCGGTTCTATTGCTGGTGCAGCTATCGCCGCAGCAGGCTTTGCAGCTTTGAATTATGGAGGATTTTTAAAGATTCTTCAAGCATTGATCTTTTCGCCGATTCTGGCTTTTGTTGCGGGTTATATTGTCTACAGCATCTTTAAAGTAGTGTTTAGAAATCACAACCTTACCAAAACAAATCGGAATTTCCGCCTTGTTCAAATTGCGACTGCGGCATTGCAATCATTTTCACACGGTACAAACGATGCCCAAAAAGCAATGGGGATCATTACAATGGCTTTGATTGTAAATGGTTATCAGTCTTCAGATGACATTCAATTCTGGGTGCAGTTTGTATGTGCGCTTGCGATGGCTTTGGGAACTTCTGTAGGCGGTTGGAGAATCATCAAAACAGTTGGCGGAAAGATCATGAAAATCCGTCCTGTCAATGGTGTAGCAGCTGACATTACAGGGGCTGCGGTAATCTTCGGGGCTACATTCATTCATTTGCCAGTCAGTACTACGCACGTCATTTCTTCATCCATTATGGGTGTAGGGGCTGCTCACCGGCTGAAAGGCGTAAAGTGGGGAACAGCGCAAACGATGTTGTTTACATGGATCATCACCATGCCAATTTCTGCGCTGTTGGCTGGAGGTTTTTACTTTATTCTTAATATTTTCCTATAAGGTAATGAAAAAAGAACTTTGAAATTCAAAGTTCTTTTTTTATTAATACTATCGCGAAAAACTATTGGCGTTTCAACTAATTTATGTTATATTTATTAATGTCCTTTTTGACATGCCGGCGTGGCGGAATTGGCAGACGCGCGGGACTCAAAATCCCGTTCCTTCACCGGAGTGTCGGTTCGACCCCGACCGCCGGTATCATTATCATCGCCATGCCAAGCGGTGACTTAAGAAAGCCAATGTTCTGAGATCTTCAGAGCATTGGCTTTTTTTGACTTTCATAAAGACATCAGCTATTATTTCCTTGGTTAAAAGCAGTTAGTGCGGGAGAGCAGCGGCTTTGCCGATGATGAACGTATTGGCCTATGACAATCTGCAATAAGGGTTAATTGCAGGATTGAAGGACTTTACCTATCTATACGTGTTTAACATCCCCTATGCGCAGCGGGCAAAGAAAATCTTTTCGGTAGTCCCGTGCTTGTCCCTGGTTACTTATTTAGGGATGTTCAGTGCCTCTTATTCTTGGGCAGTTGCCGCTTTTTTGAATTTGAAACCATGGCAAATGCAGCAAAGCGAAGCGTTTCGCCAAAGTAAGCCGAGACTCTCGAAATAAAAGGGTATGCTACTATGCAGAAGGAGATCCGATTTTTGCAAAAAGAGCTGGGAAAACCGCGCGAATAAGGTAGAATGAAATCTGTGAATATCATCATCGCAATTGACAGCAAAAAATTTAATTAAAAACAGTTATTCAAATACAAAAGCCAGTTCAGAAGAATCACTTCTGCACTGGCTTTTTTGTTATTCATTTTTGCCCAGTCATTTAGCGAATTTACAGCTTACAAGCTTGTTCTCCGGTGTAAACATTCCGTCCGGATTCTTTTTAAAGAGCCATGCATGCAAGTCATAATGCTTACCTTTAGAACCATCGTGGTTTTTCATTGGTCCCTGGAATTTCTGGTTGAATAATTTTGGCGTTTTATCAGTTTTTTCATCCGGCACATACCATTCAGCTGCGACTAACTTATAGCTTCCATCTTTCAGTGGCTCATAAACCAAAATTTCAGGTTTTCTAATGTCAAGTTTCGCATCATCTGCCCGGCTCGGTTTAACCAAGTGAATCCCCATTTTCGGCACGCAAGCTCCAGGTACTAATCCGGTGAATCCTTCATCGAGTGCGACTTCAATGTCCCGATACTTCTTAAGTGCCTTTTTGCTGATGGCTAACTCCTTCCGAACACTGTACTTGTAATCGTCGTCATCGTCATCGTGGTGTGGATGGGCACTGACTGTAGACATGGCAGACAGGCTGAGAAAAGTGACCATGAGGGCAACGAGAAGCCTTTTCATTGTACTTCCTCCTTGATGAATATTTGATATATGTATTAAATATTTAATGTTATTTTCACCTACATTATATACCTGATGCTGTAAAATGCAATACAATTGTATAAAATAATCTGAATAATTTAATTGATATATAATACTTCTAATGGGTCTTTGTTTAACTAATTTCTTTTGCTGAAAGAGAATGCAGGCTGCCAATAAAAGAAAGAAGCAAAGGCCGAAACATGAAGAATAAGAATTTGTTCTGTTACTTCACCCCTTTTGAGAGGAATGCAGGCGGAATAAGTTGAAGTATTAACCATAGGAAAAGAAGAGCCAAAAGGGGATGTGAAAAGTTAAGTATCAACCGGTTGGATTAGTTGAAATAAATAGGCTGAGAGGGGCGGCTTCATGCCAACAACAAACTGGCATCAACTCACTGTACAGGAAGTTATGGAAGTGCTGCAGACAGATGTAAACAGAGGTTTGACAGAAGAAGAAGCGGCAAATAGAAGCAGACAATGGGGATTGAATGTGCTGCCGGAACCCGAAAAGGAATCAGCCATTTTGCGTTTTATCAAACATTTTAAAGATGTACTGATTTACGTATTGATGGGAGCCGCGATCATTACCATTCTATTGGGGCATTATATTGATACATTAGTCATTTTGCTGGTAATTGTGATCAACGCGGCAATCGGGTTTATCCAGGAAAGCAAAGCAGAAAAAGCATTGGAGGGCATACGGGAAATGCTGTCCTTAAAAGCGACGGTGGTCCGGAACGGGACGAGAGCGGCTATCCGTTCTTCGGATCTGGTGTCAGGAGATATCGTTGTCTTAAGTGCTGGAGATAAAATTCCTGCAGATATTCGTATTTTCGAAGCAGTTAATCTGAATGTAGAAGAATCGTCTTTAACGGGTGAATCGGAAGCGATAGAGAAAAGCAGGGCGGCTTTGCCAAAAGAGGCAGTTCTGGCCGACCGGCAGAACATGGTATATGCAGGCACCTCTATTTCTTCAGGATCTGGCCTTGGAATAGTAGTTGAAATTGGCAGTAATACGGAATTGGGAAAAATCAACGCTTCTATTTCTGCCGTGGACCAGTTGCAAACTCCATTGCTCAGACAGATTTCAGAATTTGGAAAAGTCATTTCTGCTATTATCTTGATAAGTGCGGTTGTGATGTTTCTTATTGGCTACGTCTTCCATGATTATGGAACGGCAGAGCTGCTATTGTCTATTATCGGTTTAACAGTAGCGGCGATTCCTGAAGGGCTTCCTGCTGTCTTGTCCATCATCCTGGCAATTGGTGTGCAAAGAATGGCAGGAGAAAATGCCATCGTCCGCAGTTTGCCTTCTGTTGAAACACTTGGTGCAGTGTCTGTTATTTGTTCAGATAAAACCGGGACGCTGACTAAAAATGAAATGACCGTCACATCAATTTTACTGAAAGATGAAGACTTCGAAGTAACAGGCACAGGCTATTCTCCAGAAGGCTCCATTTTAGTGAATCAGCAAGAAGCCAGGCCTTCAGAGTTTCCGGAACTCAAGCGATTCCTGGATTGTGTTAAAACAGTCAACGAAGCAGACTTGAGACGCGACGAACAAGGTCAGTGGGTCATCAGTGGAGATGCGACAGAGGGCTGTTTTGTCACATTGGCAGAAAAAGCGGATGAAAGGGTCGATAAATTGAAAAGCCTCTCTAAGATTCCTTTTGATTCGTCGTATAAATATATGGCGTCGCTTGTGGAAATCGAAGGGGAAAAATTCATTTTCGTGAAAGGGGCTCCCGAACCAATCTTTGACATGGCAGAATTAGAAACAAAGTCTGATCAATTGGCGATGTGGCAAAAGAAAATACAGGAACATGCGAAAAAAGGAGAACGGCTAATAGCAGCAGCTGTAAAATCGGTTGATTTTTCGGCCAGGAGCATAGACCATAGCGACATGGAAAGCGGCTTTGAAATAATCGGCCTGGCGGGAATTATCGATCCGCCGCGTGAAGAAGTGATCGACTCTATCCAGCAATGCAAAAAAGCGGGAATCCAAGTCAAAATGATTACAGGCGACCATAAGGATACGGCGTTGGCAATTGGCGCTAAAATGGGCATTGGAAGCAATGGTCTGGTATTGGAAGGCAAAGACTTGGACAGCATGGACGATGAGGAATTGGCAGAGGCTGCTTTAAAATATGATATTTTTGCCCGGACAAGCCCGGACAACAAATTCCAATTGGTAAGGGCACTTCAAGCGGAGGGACATATTTGCGCGATGACTGGAGATGGAGTAAATGATGCCCCCGCTTTGAAACGGGCGGATATTGGTGTGGCGATGGGCATTAAAGGGACGGAAGTATCAAAAGAGGCAGCGGAGATGGTTTTGGTGGATGATAATTTTAATACGATTGTCAAAGCGGTTAAAGAAGGCAGGCGTGTTTACGACAACTTGAAGAAAACGATTTTGTTTATCTTGCCGACTAATGTGGCGGAAGGTTTTTTGATTTTTGTCAGCATCTTGTTCGGAACAGTGATGCCATTGACTCCCGTGCAGATTCTATGGGTCAATATGATTTCAGCTGTCACGATTTCCATGGCAATCGCTTTTGAAAAGCTGGAGGCCGGTGCAATGGAAAGGCCGCCCAGAAAGCCGGATACGAAGCTGCTGAGCCCTTATTACCTTTTTCGCATCGCTTTTGTTTCTGTTGTAATCTGCGGCGGGATATTGTTTATGTTGTCTGAAGTGAGGGAGGAAAACTATGGCGCAGCCATCCTTCATACAATGGCGCTGCAAGCGCTGGTGATTTCTCAATTGCTTTATTTATTCAATTGCAGAAGTGAAAAGGGCTTTGCGTTAAACCGGGATTTCTTTTCGAATAAAGCCGCCTTTTTGGTATCCGGCATTTTAATAGCTGTCCAGCTGGCGGTCACGTACGTTCCCTTTATGAATGTATTATTGGGTACCGCACCACTTGCACTGGAATATTGGACTTGGCCTCTGCTTATCGGCACCAGTGTGTTTGTAACTGTAGAACTGGAAAAATGGGTGGTCCGCAAATTTTTTAAGCCATCCTCATAAGAACTGAAAGATCTGAACCACATAAGTTGAAAGAGTTTTATCCTATTGTTTTATCAGCTTTAACAGGAAAGCAAGCAGTAGAGGTTGAAGCAATAATACCTGGTGAAGAACACTTAAAAGAGGATGTGGAAAATGAAAATCAATCGGCTTGATCATTTGGTTTTAACAGTAGCAAGCATTGAAGACACTTGTGAGTTTTATCATCGTATTTTGGGGATGGAAATCAATGCATTTGGAGATAATAGAAAGGCGTTAAAGTTTGGAAATCAGAAAATCAATCTTCATGAAGCAGGAAAGGAATTTGAGCCGAAAGCTAAAACTCCTATGCCTGGCAGTGCTGATCTTTGTTTGATAACCGATACATCTATCCCTGAAGTTATTTTGTATTTGAGAAATTGCCAAGTCGAAATCGAAGAAGGGCCGGTTAAAAGGACGGGAGCAACAGCTTCAATCACCTCCGTCTACATAAGAGATCCTGATGGAAATCTTATCGAAATTTCAAATTATCATTAAGGAGCCGAAGGGACTTTGTCAAAAGAAAATCTCTTTTTTTGCATATATAGTATTGATAGAAGAAATTAATTGCAGGAGGTCATTAGATGGATTATGACGTAATCATAGTAGGAGCTGGCTCAATGGGTATGGCAGCCGGATATTACTTGGCGAAAAAAGGGAAGCGGATCCTTTTGCTGGACTCTTATGACCCGCCGCACACAGAAGGGTCGCATCATGGAGAAACCCGCATCATTCGGCATGCTTATGGGGAAGGCGAAAGCTATGTGGCGATGGCTTTAAGAGCCCAGGCATTATGGAATGAGCTTCAAGAACTGTCAGATGAAGAACTATTTATAAATACGGGAGTCATAAATATTGCTCAACCAGATTCCAGGTTCATTCAAAATGTCATCAAGAGTGCAGAAAAATATTCGCTGAACGTTGAGCAATTATCAGCGGAGGAGATCAATCAAAGATGGGAAGGCTTTCAGGTGCCAGAAGGCTATATTGGCTGCTATGAATTGGATTCCGGTGTCTTGATGAGTGAAAACTGCATAAGAGCATTCAAAAAAGAGGCAATAAAACATGGGGCTGTCTTAAAAGCTCATGCCGCTGTCACTTCAATTTCCATTTTTGATGAACATGTGCAGGTGGCGACAGCAGATGAGAGTTTTACAGCAGATTCGCTAATTCTCACACCAGGTGCTGCAGCCAGAAAGCTGCTGCCCTTGATCGGTTTAGAATTGCCGCTGCAGGAGCTAAGAAATACATTTTCATGGTTTGAAACAGACGAAAGCATTTATCCTGCTAATCGTTTTCCAGCTTTCACTTTTGAACTGCCTACAGAAATGTATTACGGTTTTCCGAGCATCAACGGAGCAGGCGTTAAAATCGGGCGGCATGATGGAGGGCGTCCGCGGGATATGCGCAAACCGCCAGAGGAATTTGGAGCTCATCCACAAGATCAACAAGATGTCAGCCGTTTTGCTAATCGATATATGTCAAAGGTCGGGCAACATGTTTCGGGTCAGCCATGTACTTATACAAATACACCGGATGAGGATTTTATTATTGATAAGCACCCTGATTATGAACATGTCATTCTTGCCTGTGGTTTCTCCGGCCATGGATTTAAATTCAGCAGTGCAGTTGGAGAAATTCTAAGTGAATTGGCAACTGGAAATCGTCAATCTGCACTGGATATTAGCCCGTTCACTATTAACAGGTTTTAAACATATGGAACTAATGAAATTCAAGCCGTTTTTTAGAAACGGATTCATTCACTTTGAAAACAGGATTTAAGCCAATAGAGTATAAACCGGTACATGGTGCTCCAGTTTTACTCTATTGCATTTTCCAACTTTTCCAATAGAAACTGCAGCCGTGCATAATTCTCTTCACCGATTCTCCGTCTTATTTTTCCGCTTTTCATCGTCAACGCCAATCTATGTTCATCAATCAGCAGGAGCACGTCGAAGATAAACGGCTCTGCGTATTGAAGGGAAGAAAGGATTGGATAGGCAAGATACATCGAAACATGTTCGTGACCATAAAAATTATCTTTTTCAAGAGGCAAATGTTTTCGCACGTAAGGTTTACCGATGTCATGGAGCAGTGCCGCCCACGACAAAAGTTCCCGTTCTTTAGGGTCCAAGGCTTCAAGGTGGATTTGTTTAAACAGTGTATACATGCAGTTAATAATTTTGCTCATTTCTTCTTGGTTGCTAAGGGCTTTGGTTTCTTTGAACGTTGCATACAATGCCAGGATTTCTTCAAAAGAAGCGGCTTCTTTCTGCATGAGGTGCCGGATTGGCTGGATATTTTGTAGCGCCAAGGAGGTCTTGAAATCGGATAGGATGCTGACTTTATTGAACTTCTCATCTTTTCTTGGAAATTCAAAAGAACGGATATAGCGTTCGAGAATCGCTTCAGGCACCCGCTCCCGGTCAGTTCGCTTCTGATTTCGTTGTTTCAGGATTTCGTAAGGCGTCCAGAACATGACCGCTTCTGTTCGGGCTTCAAGTTTTTGGATCCGGTTCAGGAAATTCTTCCTTTTTGAAGAAGCTAAGTTGGTGGCATCGTAAATAACATCATGGCCAGCTTTAAGGGAAAAAACAGTCTGCTGATACATTTCTTCAAAAACTTCGCGATGATGGATGGGCTGCCCAATTTCAAATTTTCCATGGGCGATTTGATCTGATGACAAATGCACCCAGCCAGGTTCAGTTTTAACCATTCTTCTTGCATAAGTCGACTTTCCGCTGCCCGGAAGGCCAATCAGCATTTTTAAGCGAGGCATGTGCCCACTCCTCTCAAACCGTATTTCTGTCATCACGCTGTACTTAATTGTTATAATAACTGAATATCATAAATACTCTACAATAGTGCATACAGAGGAGGGCATTCATGAAACAGATACATAGCGATATCCTACAATTTAGAGGAACTCATTATGATTTTGGGTGGAAGCAGGGGCAGCTTTTAAAAGATTCGATCACGCTTGAAAACCGGAGAAAACAGTGGAAAGTGAAACGGCCGAGGTTTCAAATCGATGTAGAAGAAACGAAAAACGCTTTCGAACGTTTTGCTCCAGGGATTTGGCAAGAGTTGAAGGGTTTGCGTGACAGCCTGGAATTGCCGATGGAAGAGATTGTGCGCGATTTTGGAGGCTATCGGATTGATGCGATGCCTTCAGGCTGTTCGATTGTTACAGGGGACGGCTTCATGGTGCGCAACTATGATTTCCATCCGCAAACCTACGAAGGACGTTTCAGCCTGTTTCAGCCGACCGACGGCGGTTATGCCATTATTGGACCGACATCGCGGATTACAGGGCGCATGGATGGCATGAATGAAAAAGGCCTCGCAATGGGCTATAATTTTACCCATCGCAAAAAGCCGGGCGATGGTTTTGTCTGTTATATGATTGGCCGCATCATTTTGGAAACATGCGCGACGGTGCAGGAAACAGTGGAGTTAGTGAAAGAAATTCCTCATCGCGGCTCCTTCAGTTATGTTGTCACGGATATCAGCGGCGAGACGTTCGTCATTGAAGCCAGTCCGAGAGCGGTTGAAGTAAGGAAAACAAATGTCTGCACCAATCATTTTAAAATCCAGACCCATGAAAACCGCAATTACTTAAAAGATTCTTATCAGCGGCTTGAAGCAATCGAGGCACAGCCTGAAGAGACGACAGATGCCTATAAAACTTACCGTCTCTTTAATGATCCGGAGAAAGGCGTGTTTTCATCCGATTATAAAAGCTGGGCCGGCACAATCCATACATCTGTTTATTTGCCGAAGGACAAGCAGATGTGGTTTTCAATCGGAGGCAATCAAGAACCAGCTGTTTTTGACTTTGGGGAATGGCTTCAAGGGGAAAATCTGGCGGCTGATAAAATTTATGGAGAAATCGATACGGACATTGGTTTTGCTCATATGGAAAAGAACTACGCTTATAAGTGAAAAAGGAGTTGTCCCAAAAGTAATTTGGGACAACTCCTTTGCGACGAAGCTAGCGCAGCGATGCAGGAGCAATAGTATTAACCTACGCTTTATTAGAAGCAAGGGGTTGTCCAATAAGTCTAATAATAGACTTATTGGACAACCCCTTTTACATTTCAGCCATATGGACAAATGGCAGGTGTGTATCGATTTTTCCATTTACTTTTTTGGCGAATAGCCGCTCACCTTGAAGCCAGCGTTCAAAATCAAACATCAGAGGGAGCCGGTCGGGACCAATCGCAAATCCGACTTCCAGGCTGTGCGGGAAATAAGATGCGGTATGCAAAGTGCCTGAAGCAGTAGAGTATTTTTTGGAAAAGACGCCTTGATCGGAATCATTGAGCAAGCGGAAAGCGCTGTAGGCATCCGCCATATTCTGATATGCGAGCATGGTCTCTTCGCGTCGGCGGGAATCATCTGTCTGATAGCGGTTTTCTTCCGTCAGCAATTCGAAATGATTGGTGGAAACCGCTGATTCACGGACCATCACTGAGCGTGGTGAAGCTTCCACAACAACTGATTTTCCTTTGCGGTCAAGAAGTACATAGCTGAATGAACGGCGGTGGGGAATTTCATTCAGCAAAGCAATTGCTTCATCAATTGAAGCACAATTCTCTAAAATCAGCCGACCAATCATGTTGCAGATAAAGCCGTCTTCTGAGTTTCTGCGGTTGATGAAGTTATAGCCCATCGACAAGCCTTTTTCGTTCAGCCCATCAGTCCGCCCAGTGATTTGCATCGTCGGGCCGATTGTTGCATAGCCGCCATCTGTCGGCTGATATAGAGCAAAACGGCCTTCATAGCCTTGCGGCGCACTGTCGTAATTGCGGATCATAAAATCGGAACCGGTGAAAATGGAACAGCCGCTGCGCACATATTCCAAATAATAACCGCCGAATTCCCGGATTGCATCATGCATATTCCATTTGAGGCTATCGGCCAATCCGTTGATTTCTTCCCAAACTCTGGGTGCAAAAGCCAATAGCAACTGCTTCGTTTGCTGTTCATTTATCAATAAGCTTTTGCTTGTTGAATTTCTTTGTTTGCGGCGGTTCGGCAAAAGAATTGAATCTTTCAGCCCTTCCCCTTGCATAAATCCGAAATCATAATGGCTTCCCCGGAATTGGATAATATCACTATGCACTCGTTTCACTTGAAGACCCTCTTTTTCTCTCAGATTAACAAGATTCTACTGCATCTTGCCTCAAATAGAAAAGAATATGCTTAGGACTTCAAACCACTTGAATCTCGGCTTCTCCGCTATTAATCCCTATAAACATATTAGAAGCAGCGGTCAACAGCTGCAGCGCCACATCCTTCTCCATCGATGGCCGCAAATAAAAGATATGTAATGCGTTTCGAGTAGCTTCCGTCACTGCCGTCCGCTTGGAGTCGACATATGGGCTGCCAAAAGCACCTTGTTTGTCTTTCGAAACAAGAATATTCGTTAAGGTATTCACTCGGTTATTCAACCCTTCAAATTGATCACTGGAGGTGCCAAGCGCAATTTCGACATTGCCTTCAATATTGTCGGCATCATATAAGCCCAGCGGAATTTCGTATTGCAGCGACAAGAAACTGTTCATATCAACAGCAGAATGGATCGGTTTCAAGTAATTTTGTTTTTTGATGCGGCGGTACAGCGCTTCTGCAGAAGGACGGTAACGGCTTGGATCCGCGCCTAAAGCTTTCCAGATCAACTGCCATTCCAGAAGGCCTGGAAAATCGGTCAGCTCTTTTTCTTCGAGATCGAAATATAATTGTTCCTGGAAAAGCTGAAGCCGGCCTTTTAACATTTGAGGTGAATCGGAAACGGTGATATTGTTATAATGAATGAATCCTATTTTAAAGTCAGGTAAGATTTCAATAATTTTAGGATTGATTGACAGTTCCATTGCAATCTTCCTTTCAGATGATGTATTAGGGATATCGTATCATATATTAAGAATGAGAGGTTACAACATGAATCTTGATCAATTTCAAAAAGAGCTTGTTGCGTATGCCTCGGAAATCGGAATTGATAAAATCGGTTTTGCATCGGCGGAACCTTTTTATAATTTAAGACACCGGCTGATTCGCCAGCAGCAGTTAAACTACCAGTCGGGATTCGAAGAACCGGATATCGAAAAGCGGATACGGCCCGCTCTTTTGCTGGATGAGGCCGTTAGTATTATTGCGATTGCGATTGCCTACCCATCGAAGATGAAGGATGCACCGCAAGGCGTAAAAGGAGCTCGGCGAGGCATTTTTTCACGGTCGTCATGGGGGAAAGACTATCATGCGGCATTGCGTGAGCGTCTGACGCTGCTGGAGGCTTTCATCGCCGCTCATTACCCGGAAGCCCGCATGCGTTCCATGGTGGACACCGGTGAGCTGTCAGACCGTGCGGTAGCGGAACGTGCGGGAATCGGCTGGAGTGCCAAAAATACGTCCATTATTACGCCGGAATTCGGTTCTTATGTTTACTTGGGTGAAATGATCACCAATATTCCATTCCGTTTTGATGAACCGATAGAAGACCAATGCGGCGACTGCCGATTGTGCATTGATGTTTGTCCGACAGGTGCCATTGTTGAAGGCGGCCAGCTGAATGCCCAGCGCTGCATTTCTTTTTTAACGCAGACAAAAGGCTTTTTGCCGGATGAGTTCCGCAGCGTTATTGGCAATCGTTTGTATGGCTGTGATACATGCCAGACGGTCTGTCCGAAAAACAAGCGCAAAGCCAATCAGATCCATCAAGAATTCGAACCGGATCCTGAAATTGCGAAACCTCTGTTGGAACCGCTGTTGACCATTTCAAACCGGGAATTCAAAGCGAAGTTCGGCTATGTCTCCGGTTCCTGGAGAGGCAAAAAGCCGATTCAGCGCAATGCCATTCTGGCGCTGGCCCATTTTAAAGAAAAAAGTGCTGTACCAGCGCTGATCGGACTTCTAACTGGAGATGACCGGCCAGTAATTCGCGGGACAGCAGCTTGGGCACTGGGCAAGATTGGTACGGCCGAAGGGCTGGAGGCGCTAAAGCAGGCGCAGCACGCAGAGAAAGATGAAGAAGCATTAGCAGAAATTCAAAAAGGGTTGGCTTTTTTCGCCGAAGAAATGAAAGGATAAGTGAAAGATTTGGCTATACACATTGTTTTATATCAACCGCTGATTCCAGCAAATACAGGAAATATTGCACGTTCATGTGCAGGAACAGGGGTAAAGCTCCATTTGGTCCGTCCGCTCGGTTTTTCAACAGATGACAAAATGCTGAAACGGGCAGGATTGGATTACTGGGAGCATGTTGATCTCATGTATCATGATTCTTTGCAAGAACTATTCGATCACTATCCCGGCGGAGAATTTTATTATATTACGAAGTTTGGGAAGAAAACATATTCGACGTTCGATTTTTCAAATCGTGAAAAGGACCATTTCTTTGTGTTCGGCCAGGAAACCAAAGGGCTGCCGAAAGAATTGATTGAACAAAATCTGGATCATTGCCTGCGCATTCCTATGAACGAACATATCCGCTCGCTGAATTTGTCCAATACCGCAGCGATTCTAATGTACGAGGCACTGCGCCAGCAGGACTTTCCAGCATTAACTTAAAAAGAAGCATGACAAAAGGACAGCCGCTGGGCTGTCCTTTTGTCAGCTTGTTGAGAAAGTTGAAATTTGTATCAGTGATCCTCCCTTAACCGATATTTCGCCAACCAGCTGCGCTTGCCGCGGGCGAGCGCCAAGCCGCTTCGTCGCTTACGCTCCTGTCTCTGCATCGCTTCGCTAGCTTCGAGACATGAAAGGGCGTTGCAGGGTCTCGGCGGTCTCGCTATCCCGCAGGCGTCTCCGCTGGTTGGCTCCATATCTGGAGAGCAGGAACAAACAGGAGAAGGTTTTCTTGAACTGTTACTCTTTTCGAGCATCTCTAAAAGGGATGAAAGCGAGCTGAATGCAGCGGAAGGCGGCGACTTCTGCGGGAATAGGGCGAGTCCTGAGACCCCGCAGGGAGCGCCAGCGAGCGAGGAGGCTCAGGCCGCCCCCCGCGAAAAGCGTCCGTCCTGGAGCGAAATGAAAAAAGAGAATAAGAGTTTCTCGACAGCATGAAAAAAGGACAGCCGCTGGGCTGTCCTTTTGCTTTTACATTATTTCTTTTCGAAAGTACCTGGTTTGTCATCGTAGCCAGCAGTAAGGATAGCTGACAAGAACGCTACACAAATACCCAGAATAAGGATCAAGTTCAAACGTAACGACCTCCTTGAAATTTGCATCTGTGTTTAGTATAGCGTAATGGAGGGAAAAATGAAATATAACTGCTAATTGAAATGTGGAGAATTTCTGTCCAATGGTCCGTAATTTTCTAAGGTTTTTATTAAAAAAACGAAACCATAGCGGATTTTAGCCGTATATAAGATAAATAAGTTTTTAAAAGAGGTGAAAAGGATGAAAATGAAAATTTCAATCGCTTTGTTATGGATTACCGGTTTAGCAGAAGCGGCGTTGGCGATTCCGTTTATAGGCGGAAGTCTTGTCATTTCGACAGGCTATGCAGCGCTTGGTGTAATGTTTGTTCTTCACGCAATCACCTTGTTCTTCTGTTTCCGTGAATACTCACCGAAAAGCGGTTCGATTCTCGGAATTATCACTAGCTTACTGGCATGGATTCCGCTGATCGGCTGGGCAATGCACTTGCTGACCGCACTTGTGTTAATCATTTCAGCTGCCGTTTCCGGAACGAGAGCTAGAATCTAATAAATAAAAAAACCGCCTTGATGGCGGTTTTTTCTGTTTAATGAGGTGCAATGATGATTTGGATTGTGAATAACACGGCAAATACATATAAAATCGGGTGAACGGTTTTTCCTTTTCCTTTGAAGATTTTCATCAGCGGATATGAGATGAAACCAAGGGCGATACCCGTAGCGATACTTGAAGTAAGCGGCATCGCAAGGACAATCAAGAAAGCCGGGAAGGCTTCATCGAATTCTTCCCATTCAATATGTTTTACCGCACCGATCATCAAACTGCCGACAATGATCAAAGCAGGAGCGGTAATCGCTGCAACACCTGACAATGCAGAGACCAGCGGCCCGAAAAAGGCGGCCAGGATAAACAATACGGCGACAGTCAAAGAAGTCAAACCTGTCCGGCCGCCAGCGGCGACACCTGCAGAGGATTCTACATAAGCGGTTGTCGGACTCGTTCCGACCATCGCACCGGCTGTTGCTGCAACAGAATCGGCCAGTAAAGCTTGACGCATGCGTGGCATATCATTGTTTTTCATCAGCCCTGCTTGTTTAGCAACGCCAATCATTGTGCCGGTTGTATCAAAAAGAGTGACCAATAAGAAAGAGAAGACGACTCCGTATAAACCGAATTCGATGACCATCTGGAAGGCTTCAACCGGATTCCAGACGATAATGCCTTCCGGAAGCGAAGGAAGCTGAACCAGCGCACCTTCGAATTTCAACTGCCCCGTAAAGAAAGCAATGATTCCCGTTACAATCATACCGAAGAAAATCCCGCCATGGATGTTTAGCGACATAAAAATTAATGTGATCAGCAATCCGACCAAAGTCAACGCAACCGGAGGTGAGGTCAAATCCCCCAAACCTACCAAGTTCGCTTCATTGGCTACAATGAAGCCACTAAGCCGCATGCCGATAAAAGCGATGAACAGCCCAATGCCAGCGGTGATGGCATGCTTCAAGTTTTCAGGAATTGCCTGAATCAATATTTTCCGCAAACGAGTCATTGATAATACAACAAAGATGAGACCAGCAACGAACACGGCTGAAAAAGCAGTGACGTAATCAATGGCACCATCAGAGGCAAGCACCAATGAAGTGAAATATGCATTCAAGCCCATTCCTGGAGCGATAGCAATTGGGTAATTAGCGAATAATGCCATCCATAATGTGCCGATTGCGGCAGCAATAATGGTCGCCAGGAAAACCTGGTCAAAAGGAACGCCTGCAGAACTTAAAATAACTGGATTAACGATTACGATATAGGCCATCGTCAAAAAAGTCGTCATGCCGGCAAGAACTTCGGTTTTAACAGTAGTGCCGTTTTCTTTTAAATGAAACATATAATAAGCCCCTTTCAAAACACGAACGTTTTAAACAACATTTAATATATTATTCGCTTTTAGGTGAGAAAGCAAGAGGTTTAATCAAAAATAATCCCCAAAGTCGAAATATGGCAGGAATATTTGTACAATAGGAAATGAAAGGATGATGAAAATGGATTTAACAATAAAATCGACAAAAACATTACATAATGGAGTAGAAATGCCGCGCTTCGGCCTTGGTGTTTACAAAATGACCGACAAAGAAGCCGCAGTGGAAGCCATGCTGGCGGCAATAGAAGCAGGTTATCCGGCAATTGATACTGCAGCGATTTATCAAAACGAAGAAGAAGTCGGGGAAGCTGTCCGTTCATCCCGCGTTAAACGCGAAGACTTGTTCATCACTTCAAAAGTCTGGAACACCGATCAAGGTTATGACAATACGCTGCGTGCTTTTGAAGCATCTCTTAAGCGGCTTGGTTTTGATTATCTCGATTTGTATTTGACCCATTGGGCAATTCCAGAGACATACGAAGAAACCTACCGTGCCATTCAGCGTTTGTATGATGAAAAATTGGTGCGGTCGATCGGAGTATCCAATCACCAGCAGCACCATTTAGAGAAGATTTTGGCCAAAGCGAATATGAAACCAATGGTCAACCAAATAGAATTGCATCCGCAGCTCACACAGGAGCCGCTGCGCCAATTCTGTGCAGACAATGACATCGCTGTAACTTCCTGGTCACCGCTGGCACGTGGCCGTTTACTGGACGAACCAGTGTTGGCGAAAATTGGAGAAGCCCATGGCAAGACGATTGCCCAAGTCGTGATCCGCTGGCATCTGCAAAGTGATTTGATCGTCATTCCGAAGTCTGTAACTCCATCACGCATCAAGGAGAATGCGGATGTCTATGGCTTTATGTTATCCGAGGAAGAGATGAAGATGATTGATGGCTTGAACCAGGATTGGCGTACAGGTACGCACCCTGATCAAATTACTGTATAATGCAACCTACTGCCGCCAAGAATTTTGGCGGCTTTTTATATTGGATAGAAGGCGGAGTAGAACTATGATATGATAAATCTGAATATTTTGCATATTAAAATGAAAAGAGGCCACTTATGAGCAAAAAAGAATTTATTTTAGACCAACTTGCGGTATGCCGCAATACGGACAGTTGGTTCAAACCTTTAAGCAAAGCAATAGAAGGGTTGACAAAAGAACAAGCAAGCTGGAAGCCAAACGAAAATTCTCATACCATCGCTCAAATCGCGAGCCATCTGCTTTTTTATAACGAGCGTTGGTTTCAGCGGTTCGGTGGAGAGATGACTGATGATTATCCAGAAACCAATGCTTCCACATTTAAAGGATTGATCGATTCCTCAGAAGAAAGTTGGAGAGAACTGGCAGCGGACCTTGATCAAAGCTTGGGAAAGTGGCAGCAAGCAATCAAGCAGACAAGTGAGGAAAAACTCCATAGCAGTATCCCGGGTTTCCCGGAAGAAGCGGTCTGGTGGGAAGCTCTATCCAATCTTTGTACCCATAACGCTTATCATATCGGACAAATCATTTACATCCGCAAAATGCAGGAATCGTGGGCAATTGCAGAAGACTGGTATTAACGAAATAAAAATGCACCGGGAAATTTCCCGGAGCATTTTATCTTGTCAGCGTGCCGTATCTTCAACGACGATTTTTTCATTGGTGAACGGATGGATGAACGACATGCGGAACGCATGGAGGTGATATGAACCATCTTGCGTTGATGGCCCTTCATACAGCTCATCACCGATGATTGGATGTCCAATATGGGACAAATGGGCACGGATTTGGTGCGTGCGCCCGGTTTCCAAAGTCAGATGGAGCAAAGATTTGCCTTCCATCTGCTTTAAGAGTTTATAATGAGTCACCGCACTTTGGCCGGTAGGGGAAACACGCCGGCGCGTCGGGTGGTGGCGGTCACGGCCCAGCGGAAAGTCGATTGTGCCCGATTTATTATGGACTTTGCCTTTCACGACTGCCTCATAATCCCGGACCAGCTGTTTTTGTTCCAGCATGCGGTCGAGGACGTTTTTAGCGACCGGATGCTTGGCAACCATCAGCAAGCCGGATGTTCCTTGATCGAGCCGGTGCACGTGCTCGCCGTAAGTTCCGCCGCCTCGAATGATATGGCCGAGGATGGCATTGATGAATGTATCGGTCTGCCCGATTTCGTTCGGATGCGTCGCCATGCCTTTTGGTTTTCTGGCAATGATAAAATGGTCATCTTCAAATAAAATCGGTAGTTCTATATCGTGATTCGGTTCGTAAGGGGAATCCGCCGGCGGCAAGTCAAAATGCAGCATAGTTCCTTTTGGCAGCGGTTCTTTCCAAATGATTTCCTGGAATTTATCATTCTTAACGCTTTTCGCCATCCGCATTTCGTGGACGACTTTTTTGCCGAGGCCCCAATCTTTTCTTAATAACTCTTCAACGGTCATGCCGTCGTCTTGCACTTCATAACTCCATGTCATGTTTATTCCTCCATATAAAAGGGCCATGCGCACAGCACATGACCCTTATGCCTATTATTTTAAAACTACTTGGTTAAAGAATTCTTCAATGTTTTCTTTCGGCTGAGATCCAACCCAGCGAGCAACTTCTTTGCCGTCTTCATAATGTACGAGTGTTGGCGTTGCTTCGATGAAATATTGCTGCCAGCCTTGCTCATACTCTAACAGATTGTACTGCTGGACGTCTACGCCCATATCTTCAGCGATTGGCATTAACACTGGCGTAGTAGCCTGGCAATGCGAGCAAGTCGGGCTGAAGAAGTAAACCGTAGTCGGCTCGCCGCTTGCAATCTGCTCATCCAAGGCATCAGGCAGAATGATGTTCTGGTAATTCTCATCATCCAACTGATCGATTGTCGCTTGGTTTAAATCTTCTTTATCATATGGATTGTCGGCCAGTTTTTGATTGTTCGATTGGTTAGTCAAAAAGATGATTAACCCGAAAATCAGAACCACAACCGCACCGATGATTAACATTTTCTTCATTTTACTTTTCCTCCTTCAAAGACTTCCATAAGTAAAGGCTCATCCCGGCAATCAATATGAAAGCGATCAGGGCTAAAAATGGAATGGTGATGAATCCGAAATAATTGATGTACTGGCCTGTGCAGGGCACGCGTCCGCATGCCGGAGCAGAGTCGGACAGAAAGTCCAGTTTTTGGATTCCGTAATGGTAGAGTGAGATGCATCCGCCAATCACTGAAAATATAAGTGTGGTAAGTGCAATTCTAACATTTTTCTGAACATAGGCGACGCCGATAATAATTACGAGCGGGTACATGAATATCCGCTGAATCCAGCACAACTCGCATGGCTCATATCCCCGGATCTCAGAAAAATACAGTGAACCCATTGTAGCAACAAGTGCCACTCCCCACATTGAAAGCAAAATATTCTCTTGGCGCTTCGACATTGGCTGGTACCTCATTTCAAAATTTACTTCCTTAAAAGTATAATTGTTATATGCAAACAAGTAAATTAATATTAACTTCCGCATTTATCCTATATAATAAAGTTTGAAACTTTTGTGAAGGAGTGTCTGCAGTGCCAGAACAATTCGATTTATCCGATTTCGAAAAAAGCATGGTCATTCGGGAAATGACTTATTCTGATATTAATGCCATCCTGGAAATGCAGCGTCTGTGTTTTCCTGGGATGGACCCATGGAAAGAAGAACAATTACGAAGCCATTTAGGCATTTTCCCTCAAGGTCAGCTTGTAGCAGAATTGGATGGCAAAGTCATTGGTTCCTGTTCAAGCTTATTGATCAACTTTGATGAATACGACGATCGCCATACATGGGACGATGTGACTGACGGTGGTTATATTACGAACCATAACCCTGATGGTTACAATATGTATGGAATTGAAGTAATGGTGCATCCGGATTTTCGCCGGATGCAAGTAGGGCAGCGGCTCTATGAAGCGAGAAAAGAACTGGCTCGTGAATTGAATTTAAAATCCATCATTCTTGGAGGGCGCATTCCGAATTACCATAAGCATGCGGATGAAATGTCACCGCGGGAATACGTGGATGCAGTATCACGCCATAAAATCTATGATCCAGTTTTAACATTCCAATTGATGAACGGTTTCCAATTGATGCGCATCAATCCGAATTATTTGCAGGATGATTTGGCATCCGGGAAGTACGCGACATTAATGGAATGGAACAACGTCGATTATAAACCAATTTCCAAGCGGCATTTTAAAACAAGCTTGCCAGTGCGAATTTGTGTGGTCCAGTACTTGATGCGTGCCATTGAATCATTTGACGACCTTGCCAATCAAGTAGAATACTTCGTGGATGTAGCATCAGATGCACATTCCGATTTCGTGGTATTCCCAGAGATTTTTACAACGCAATTGATGTCATTCCTGAATGAGCCATCACCTAGTCAGGCAGTCCGCAAATTGACGGAATACACGCCGCAGTATATTGAATTGTTTACGGACCTTGCGGTGCGCTACAACATCAACATCATCGGCGGATCGCATTTTGTAAAAGAAGAAAACGATGAAATTTACAATATCGCGTATTTATTCCGCCGGGATGGTTCCATTGATAAACAATACAAAATCCACATCACACCGAATGAGCGGAAATGGTGGGGAATTTCTGCTGGAGACTCCGTGCGTGTATTTGATACGGATTGCGGTAAAATCGCTATTCAGATTTGCTATGATATCGAGTTCCCGGAACTTGCGCGTATTGCGACAGATATGGGTGCGAATATCATCTTTTCTCCTTTCTGTACAGAAGACCGCCAAGGCTATTTGCGCGTTCGTTATTGTGCACAAGCCCGGGCTGTGGAAAATCAGATTTATACTGTTATTTCCGGAACGGTCGGCAACTTGCCGCAAACGGAAAATATGGATATCCAATACGCTCAGTCCGGCATCTTTGCGCCGTCTGATTTTGAATTTGCCCGCGACGGCATTGTTGGAGAAACCAATGCAAACCTTGAAATGGTGCTGATCGGGGATGTCGATCTTGAAATCCTTCGCCGCCAGCGCCAAAATGGTACCGTCAAGCAGCTGAAAGACCGCCGGCATGACGTTTACAGCATAAATTATAAAAAAGATTGATCGCCAAGCCGCTTCCAAAAAAGGAAGCGGTTTTTCTTTGGAATTTTTGGTAAACTATATGGTATGGAGGGATGCATATGACATGGCAGGAACGTATCAAACGATGGTTGGAACATGACAAGCTCGATGAACAGACAAAAGAGAGTTTGACGCTGCTAAAAGATGATGAAAAATTGGCAGAAGACGCGTTTTATCAAGATTTGGTGTTTGGTACAGGAGGCATGCGAGGCGAAATTGGTCCGGGCACGAACCGCATGAATGTCTACACAGTCCGGAAAGCATCTCAAGGAATAGCGAATTACATTAAAGAAAATGGCGAACAGGCTATGGCGCGCGGGATGGTCATTGCCTATGACAGCCGCCGGATGTCTCCGGAATTTGCGCAGGAAGCAGCCCGCACATTTGCGGCAAATGGCATCCATACGTATTTATACAGCGGACCGCGGACAACGCCCCAGTTGTCATTCAGTGTCCGGTATCTGAACGCCTTCATGGGCATTGTCATCACAGCAAGCCACAATCCGCCTGAATACAATGGCTATAAAGTTTATGGCGAAGACGGTGCACAGCTGAACTTGGAAGACGCGGACCGGGTCATTGAATACGTCAGCAAAGTGGAAGATGAACTGAATATTGTCAATGACACCTATCAGCAAGACCTTCTTGTGACCATTGACGAGAAACTTGACCAAGCTTATATCACAAATGCTTTAACGGTCCAGGAACATTCCGCTTCACCCATTTCGGCGGTTTTCACTCCGCTTCACGGAGCGTCAGGAGCCACTGTTAAACGGCTGCTTGAAGCTGCAGGCTATGACGGTATCACCTATGTAAAAGAACAGATGGAACCGGACGGTGAATTTCCGACTGTTAAATCACCGAACCCTGAAGAAGCATCGGCTTTTGAGATGGCGCAAGTTTACGGCAAAGATAACGGAGCGGATTTATTGATAGCAGTGGATCCGGACGGGGACCGTGTTGGAATCGCAGTCTGGAGCGGCAGCCATTACGAATTGCTGTCGGGCAATCAAACAGGAGCCATTCTGATTGAATACGTACTGCGGCAAAAACAGAAAAAAGCTACGTTGCCGGAAAACGGCCGCATCTTTAAAACCATTGTCACTTCGGAGTTTGGCCGCGTCATTGCCGATTCCTATGGCGTCGACTGTGTCGATGTATTGACTGGTTTTAAATTTATCGGAGAAAAGCTGAAAGAAAATGACAGCACGAAAGAATTTGAATTTTTATTCGGCTATGAGGAAAGTTATGGCTACCTGATCCGTGATTTTGCCCGTGACAAAGATGCCGTACAGGCCGTCTTATTGCTTGTAGAAGCTGCTGCTTATTACAAAACACAAGGCCAAAGCCTGCATGATGTGCTGATCGAGTTATATGGCCGTTTTGGCTGGTACCGTGAATCGCTTGTTTCGGTAACGAAAAAAGGCGTAGAAGGCGCGCGGGAGATCCAGAACTTGCTGGCAGGCATGCGTGAAAAACCGCTTCAGGCCATTGCTGGAATTCCAGTAGTTTCTATAGAAGATTATGAAACACAAAACCGCATTTTCGTGGATTTGAACACGGATGAAAAAATCGAACTGCCGCAAGCGAACGTCATCAAGTATTTCTTGAAAGACGGTTCCTGGGTTTGCCTGCGTCCGAGCGGCACCGAACCGAAAGTGAAATATTATTTCGGTGTCTTTGCCGATACGGAGCAGGAAAGCGACGAAAAATTGGAGCTCATTAAAGAATCGTTTCTTGATGAAGTGAATAGCAGGTAATGAGATGCTTCACTCAGTAAGGAGTAAAGCAGGATAACAGGAAAGCTCCCTCATGAAGGGAGCTTTTTCATTCAAAAGTACGAGGCAAAGGCCATCGGAAAACGTGTATGGTAGAACTAACGGTGATGGGGTGAGGAAAATGTTGTTGGATGATCATTCCAATGTGACATTATTAAAGGAAATTGCAGAACTGTTGAATGAGGAAACCGACATGGACCGCATGCTTGAAGGGGCTGTTTGGAAGCTGTTGAACGGTTCCAATTTTGAGACTGCGTGGATTTTCTTCATCGATGGACAAGGCAAGCATCGATTAGTGGCGGAGGCAAATTTGCCTCCGGCTTTAAAAGACAACGGCTGCCGGCATCTGCAAAAAGGCGGCTGCTGGTGCGTCAAACGTTTTCGCGACGGGGAGCTTGAAAAAGCTTCAAATATTATTGCTTGCCAACGCATAGAAAATTCCATCGTGTCGAATTCGGGAGATTCCGGGGGCATCACCCACCATGCGACGGTGCCGCTGCAGTCGGGAACTGAAAAGTTTGGGCTTCTCAATATCGCTGCTTCTGAAAGAATCGGCTTTTCAAAAGATGAATTGGCACTTCTGGAGTCAGTGGCTTTCCAAATTGGTTCAGCGATAAAGCGAATCGGTTTAACGAGACAAGAGCAAGAGTTGGCTCTTGTAAAAGAACGCAATCGGTTGGCGCGTGATCTGCATGATTCGGTAAACCAGCTGCTGTTTTCTGTCACGCTGACGGCCAGAGGCGGCATTGAAATGTCTGAAGACCCGGAAATTCAGGACACTTTCCGAGACATCCAACATTTGACACAGGAAGCGTTGAATGAAATGCGGGCTCTTATTTGGCAATTGCGTCCGAAAGGCCTGGAAAGCGGATTGCTTGAAGCGATTAAAGGGTATGCTGAAATGCTTGGGTTGTCTATGGAGCTGAAAGTGACGGGGGTCATCCAGCTGCCTTCCCGGACAGAGGAGACGCTATTCCGGATTTCGCAGGAAGCATTGAATAATATCAGGAAACATGCAGGCGTTAACAACGTTCAACTGTATATGTCTATAACTTCTTCAGATGTTTTGCTGGTCATAAAAGATGAAGGCCGTGGATTTTTGATTGACGAGCGGCTGTATATCCCATCAATCGGCATTCAAAGCATGCGTGACCGTGCAAGTGCTGAAGGCGGCACAGTCGACTGGTCAAGCAAAATAGGAAAAGGGACAGAAATTCTCGTTCGGATTCCGTATTAAATAAGGAGTGAGTAGCAAGGTGAAAGTACTGATTGCTGATGATCACCATGTAGTTAGGCGCGGATTGTTATTTTTTCTGAAGACGCAAAAAGACATCGAAGTTGTCGGTGAAGCGGTAAATGGAAAAGAAGCAGTGGCCATGGCTGGGCAATTGCAGCCGGATATTGTGCTGATGGATCTGGTAATGCCGGAAATGGACGGCATCGAAGCCACCCGGGAAATTAAAGAACGTTATCCCCATATTATTGTATTGATGCTGACAAGCTTTTCTGACCGAGATCATGTAGTGCCAGCCATCGAAGCAGGAGCTGCAGGTTATCAGCTAAAAGATATTGAACCGGATGAACTGGTGGCATCGCTGCGCAGTTTGATGCGGGGAGAAAATATCCTGCACCCGAAAGCGACTTCAGAGCTGATGAAAGGGCCAGCCGAAGCTGCGCCGCATACCGTCAATTTATTGACGCCGCGGGAAAAAGATGTGTTGGCGGAATTGACAAAAGGCAAAAGCAATCGGGAAATTGCATCAGCTTTGTATGTAACTGAAAAGACGGTCAAGACGCATATATCCAATATTTTCACTAAACTTGAAGTCCAAGACCGGACGCAGGCGGCTCTTTATGCGGTCAAGCATGGTTTGACCGAAGCGCCCAAATAAAAGAAGCAGACCCGTACGGAAGACCGTATCGTGTCTGCTTCTTTTATTGCTTTCACTAGATGCAGGGAAATACCCCTCATGTAGCAACGTTTCCATTAACGTTTTTTGACGGGACGCTTTCTGTTGTCTTTCGTAATTTGTTTCCATTTATTGCGTTCCGCTTTTTGGGCAGCTGCATCGCTTTTTCGTTCCATATGCGCCAGTTCCCGTTTCAGCTTGACATAGCTTCTAAAACGATCGTGCTGCAATTCACCTGTCAACAAGGCTTCCTGCACGCGGCATCCGGGTTCGTTGCCATGCTGGCAATCACGGAACCGGCACTCATCTGCCAATTGTTCGACATCCGAAAAACCGCTTTCAACGCCTTCTTCGTAATCACCGAGCTGGAATTCACGCATTCCCGGTGTATCGATCAATAGACCTCCACCAGGCAGCCGGACCAGCTCACGGTGTGTTGTAGTGTGCCGGCCTTTGCTGTCGTCTTCACGGATGTCCTGGACAGCCATCAATTCACTGCCGGACAAAGCATTGATCAGTGATGATTTTCCAACACCGGATGAACCGAGCAATGCGCCGGTTTTATTTGGCGCAAGGAGATTTTGCAGGTTTTCAATTCCTTCGCCGGTTACATTGGACACCGCATGGACCGGAACTCCGAAAGCCACCGATTCCACGTCCCGCAAATAAGGTTCCAAGTCGGCACATTGATCTTTTTTAGTCAGCACGATGATGGGATTTGATCCTGAATCCCAAGCGGCCAGTAAATATCGTTCCAAGCGGCGGACGTTAAAGTCATGGTTCAAGGACATCACCAAAAAAACATAGTCGACATTGACTGCAATCAATTGGATATTCGATGTATCACCAGCCGCTTTTCGTGAAAACTGGGAAAAGCGGGGAAGGACTTGATGAATGATTCCTTTTTCCTCACCAGGCATCTGTTCCACCATGACCCAATCGCCGACCGCAGGAAATTCGCTGTGCAAGTGCTGATGACGGTATTTTCCGGAAAGGGTGCTTAGCCATTCTCCATTATTCGTAACTACCCGATAAATATTTTTATGTTCTAATGTAACGCGCCCCGGTATACCAGCAGCGCCGATTTTTTCTTGCCATGAATTATTCCAGCCAAATTGTTCAATTAAATTCAATGTTAGTTCCTCCTGTTATGCATAATAAAAAACCATGGATGCGCGCAAATCGCAATCCATGGTCCCAGGCATAATGGAAGAAGCGTATCGTCAGCGATACACAGAGCGGGACATTATGGATTGGATTTGCGTATTCAAAAATAAAATAGCCATAATGCCTCACCTCTTTCTTCAAGTTAACTTAAAGATACTGCAACCGGATACAAGGGTCAAGGTTTTTTGATTGAAAATATAAATTTATCCAATGATTCAGGATTTTTGTTATTTTCATTGCCGAAAAGGGAATAAAAGAAAAAGGACAAATTGACAACCTTTGAAAGGAGGAAATTGCATGGTTGAAGCTAAATGGCTTAAATTAGGCGCAGCTGCCGCTCTTTCTATTAGCATGCTCAGTGCTTGTGGGGATGGAGACGGAGACGACGATAATATTGAAGTTGAAGACCCGGCACGTGATGAAAACGATCAAGATGACGATAGCGGTAAAGACTCAGATGAAGAATTGGAAGATGACAGCAATGAAAAGAAACAAGATGGAGATGCACCGTAATACCGATAAAGAAGCCACAGCAATGTGGCTTCTTTTATTTATGAATAAAAAGGATAGAAATGAAAAGTCTGGATGAAACGCTCTTGCTTTTACAAATTGGAAGCGCTACCATTAAGTTAATATTCTGAACATACCAGATGGTTAGCAACAGAGAGGTGGAAAGTTAAAATGGATTTTTCATATTCAGAGAAAACAGTTAAACTCCAAGAAAAATTGATTTTATTCATGGAGGAGCATGTCTATCCGAGTGAAAAGATTTTTGAAGAGCAATTGAATGCGCAGCATAGCCGCTGGGCCCAAGTTCCGCCAATTATGGAAGAATTAAAACAAAAAGCGAAAGAAGCGGGCTTATGGAATTTGTTCCTGCCGGAAAGCAAGTACGGGGCAGGGTTGTCCAATCAGGAGTATGCACCGTTATGCGAAATAATGGGAAGGTCGCTGATCGGTCCGGAAGTCTTTAATTGCAACGCGCCGGATACCGGCAATATGGAAGTGCTGGTCCGTTACGGCACGGAAGAACAAAAAGAAAAATGGCTGAAACCGCTTCTTGCAGGAGAAATCCGCTCGTGTTTTTCCATGACTGAACCGGACGCAGCTTCAAGTGATGCGACGAATATTGAAGCTTCAATTGTCAGGGACGGCGATGAATATGTCGTTAATGGCCGCAAGTGGTGGTCGTCAGGAGCAGGGGACCCGCGCTGCAAAATTTCCATCGTAATGGGGAAAACCAATCCCGATGGACCAAAATATGAACAGCAGTCCATGATCTTGGTGCCACTCGATGCACCGGGCGTAAAAATTGAACGGCTATTGTCTGTTTTCGGCTACGATCATGCGCCGCATGGCCATGCGGAAATCACGTTTGACAATGTGCGGGTGCCGGCAGCCAATATGATCTGGGCGGAAGGAAAAGGATTTGCCATCGCCCAGGGGCGCTTAGGGCCAGGCCGCATCCATCATTGCATGCGGCTGATTGGCGCAGCAGAACGCGCGCTCGAGGAAATGTGCAGACGTGTGCAAAGCCGGCAGCCTTTTGGCAAGCCGCTCGCAAGCCAAGGCGTGGTGCGCGAATGGATTGCTGATTCAAGAATTGAAATTGAACAAGCCCGTTTGTTGACGCTAAAAGCCGCTTATATGATGGATACAGTTGGCAATAAAGAAGCAAAAGCGGAAATAGCGATGATTAAAGTGACAGCTCCAAATATGGCGCTCCGTGTAATTGACCGGGCCATTCAGGCATTCGGGGCAGCAGGAGTAAGCGAAGACTTTACATTGGCGGCGCAATGGGCGAACGCACGGACACTTCGGCTGGCGGATGGGCCGGACGAAGTTCACCGCAACCAAATTGCCAGTCTGGAGTTAAAAAAGTATAAGGAGCCTGAAGAAGCAAAAGACGGTATAACACCCGTGAAAGCAAGATAACAAAACCAGCAGCAAAATATCGTGTTTTCCAATTGCAAGAAGGACAGCAAATGCTGAGGAGGTTTTGCAGGTGACAAAAAGAGTGGAAACTGTGACAGGGACGATTGTTCCGGAAGCTATGGGGAAAACATTAATCCATGAACATTTCATTTTTGGTTATCCAGGATTCCAAGGAGACATTACGCTGGGGCCATTCAATCGGGAAAAGGCGATAGCGACTGGCGTTGAAGCTGCTAAGAAAATGATGGCTCATGGTGTACAGACTGTCGTCGATCCTACTCCGAATGAATGTGGACGCGACCCGGAAATATTAGAAGAGATATCCCGGCAAAGCGGACTGCAAATCATTTGCGCCACCGGCTATTATTACGAAGGGGAAGGTGCAACTCCATATTTTAAATTCCGTGCATCCCTTGGCAGTGCTGAGCAGGAAATTAATGAAATGTTCTTGGCGGAAATAAAAGAGGGCATCGGCGGGACGAGTATCAAACCGGGAATTATTAAACTGGCTTCCAGCAGAGATGTTATCACGGATTATGAAAAAATGTTTTTCAGAGCTGCTGCACGAGCTCAACAAGAAACCGGCATTACGTTGTTGACCCATACTCAAGAAGGGACTATGGGACCCGAACAGGCGCAGTTTCTGCTTGAACTTGGTGCAGATCCGGCAGGAATCGTCATTGGCCATATGTGCGGCAATACGGATGCTGCTTATCATAAAAGAACACTCGAAACGGGTGTATACATCTCATTCGACCGTTTTGGGCTGCAAGGGATAGTTGGAGCACCGTTAGACCATCAGCGGATCAGCACTTTACTAGAGCTGCTGGATGCAGGATTTGAAGACCGCATCATGCTTTCGCATGATTCAATCAGTACTTGGCTTGGCCGCCCGCCGGTAATTCCTGAGCCTGTACAGCCGGCAGTCGCGAATTGGCATCCGACACATCTATTTGAAAATGTGGTGCCAGAACTTAAAAAAGGCGGAGTAACGGAAAGCCAGATCAATAAAATGTTTACGGATAATGCAAGGAAGTTATTTGCAGCGGAAACGGCTGCAGTGTAAAGGGGACGGCCCCTTGCTTCTAATAAAGCGTAAGTTAATACTATTGCTCCTGTTTCTGTCTCTGCATCGCTGCGCTAGCTTTGTCGCAAAGGAGTTGTCCCAAATTACTTTTGGGACAACTCCTTTTTTGTTTCTAAAAATGGAAATTTAAGCATATAGAACGAGACAGAAAGTTGGAAGTACGGGTATATGTATGAAAAAGGAGGGGAAACGATGAATATGCACAATTCAGGTGAAGCAGGATTATTTACGGAAGGTTTTATCCAAAACCCATATCCAATATATGAGAAGCTTCGAAAAGAAGATCCAGTGCATCGTGTGCGGTTTCCGGATGGTCAGCTCGGCTGGCTGGTGACTGATTATGAAGATGCAGTTGCCATCTTGAAAGATCAGCGGTTTACGAAAGATATGTCGAAATTATTCGGTGGATCGATGGATCAATTGTCAGTTTTTACACAGAATATGCTGTTTTCCGATCCGCCAGACCATAAACGCTTGCGCGGTCTTGCTCAACAAGCGTTTACTCCAAAAATGATTTCAGGGATGCGGAATCGTATTCAGGAAATCACCGATGGATTACTGGATGAAATGGAAAAGAAACAGCAAATCGACTTAATCGACGAATTTGCTTTTCCGCTGCCCATCAGTGTCATTTGTGAGATTTTAGGAGTTCCGGTAGAAGACCAAGACAAATTCCGTCTTTGGTCAAATTCATTGATTGAAGGAACGAGCGGTGAAATTGGCGTCACTGTTTATGAACATATGAATCAGTTTATTCAATATTTAGGGCAATGGTTTGCGAAAGTGCATGAACATCCGGGCGATGACTTGATCAGCCAGTTGATCATTGCTGAAGAAGAAGGAGATCGTCTGACAGAAAAGGAATTATATGGAATTGTTACGCTGCTCATTATTGCTGGCCATGAGACAACAGTAAATTTGATCGGCAATACGGTGCTGGCATTATTGGCATTTCCAGAGCAGCAGAAGAAGCTGAGAGAACAACCGGAATTGGTTTCCCAAGCAATCGAAGAATCGCTTCGCTTTAATGGACCGGTTGAGTTTAGCACTTCCCGTTGGGCAAACGAAGATATGGAGTTTAGAGGCAAACGGATTCAAAGAGGAGATTTAGTGGTGGTTTCGCTGAATGCTGCTAACCATGACCCTGAAAAGTTCAAGGACCCTCAACTTTATGACATTCAGCGGGAAAAAAGCCCGCACCTTGCTTTTGGCATGGGCATCCATTTTTGCCTTGGGGCACCTCTTGCAAGGCTGGAAGGTGAGATTGCCATTTCCAGTTTACTTAAGCGTTTTCCGAAATTGAAACTGGCAATCGATGAAAGTGAACTTGTATGGCGGCCAGGAATGATTGTCCGTGGCGTTAAAGAGATTCCGCTACTAGTTGAATAAATGAAAGCCGGGCTGGCCATCCCGGCTTTTTGTTTTGCCTTGTTTGTTGAAAGGTAATAGGGGGAAAAAGATGCTAATCGAAAAAGAAAGGAGGGGATTAAGTTGAAACCCATTTCATATACATTGAAAGAGAGAATCTGGATTACGCCGGCAGTTTACAGCATCGTCGCAATCCTATTGTCGCTGGCAGCTTTTTATACGGATTTGTATTTGGTAGAACGGTTCATTGATCATATTCCCTCTATTTTCTTAACAAAAGTGGCAGAAGGACAAACGATACTCGGGATTTTAACAGCTGCGATGCTGACGATGACCACATTCACGTTTTCAACTGTTCTTGTCGTGTTAACCATGTACACTTCCCAATTTTCTCCCCGTGCACCGGAAAATTTCATACGGAGCGCGACAACGCGGCATGTGCTGGGTATTTTTGTTGGTGGGTTTATCTTTAATATGCTGTCTTTGCTATACTTGCAGGAAGATGTATTTGATCATGAAGTTCTCTCGACAACTGCTGGAATCCTCATCGTCTTTTTCTGCATCGCCACTTTTGCTTATTACATCCATTTTGTAGCTTCAAATGTACAAGTCAGCACGTTAATCAATAAATTGACGGCTGATGCAAAACAAGTTATTGCACAGTATATAAGGCTTTATGAAAAGAAATACGTATCGCTGGAAAACTGGGCACCCCGGGAACCGAAAGAAACGGTTTCTGCCGCAAGGGCCGGATATGTTCAATTTATCGACCTTTCAAGTCTGGTCGAACTGGCAAGAGAAAATGACTGTGCAATTGAAGTGGCCATAAAAATAGGTGATTATGTCTACGAAGGAAAACCGCTTTTTTATCTTTATTCCGATAAGAAAAAAGAGCTCCCTTTAAATCAATATATAACGATTGGAGATGAAAGGACAGCGGAACAGGATCTTGGCTATGCGATCCAAAAAATTGTTGAAGTAGCTATACGAGCTACTTCTCCAGGGCGGCAAGACCCGAATACCGCAAAAGATATCTTGATCCGCCTCGGGCATTTGCTGGGGAATATGAGCCATTTGAAGACAGATGGTCTGGTATTGACCGATGAAGCAGGCAACAACCGGCTCCTTTACCAGTTTGAATCCTACAGCGATATTCTTTATAAGACTTTCTATCAAATATCCTATCACAGTAAAAAAGATGTTTCTGTCCATTCTTCCATGACAGATGCTTTGATTGTTACAGCGGCGCTGGCTCCAGCTTTAAGATATGATACCATCTGGAAAATCCAGCTTTATCTGTTGGAAGCTATAGATGATGGGGAATTGAAAACCTTAGACCGTGATTTTCTTCAAAAGAAAGTCAATGAACTAGCGAGAATTACAGGTCAGCATTCTGTAACCTTAAAAGCTAATGGCTAAGCAGAAAAAAGTTTGAAAAGTCAATGTTTTTTTAGGGAAAATGATTAAAAAATTAATGAACGGGGAAAAAATTAGTAACAATAAGTAAAGGAGGAAAGAAAAATGAATCACGTGAAAGCATTGGTTATGAAGTTCGTCATGATTGCAGCAGTCTTACTAATTATTCTTACTTTGATGTTTAATGTGCCTTTTGCTGATACGTTATGGATTAGTCTAGTGTTGACATTAGTCGCATATGTGATGGGCGATTTAATGATTTTCCGTAAAGCCGGAAATCGCTCAGATCAAACTAAACGAAATGCAATTGCTACCGTATCGGATATTGTGGTTGCGTTTTTGGTTATTTGGCTGATGGCAGATGCACTTGTTGGCAATAATATAGAAATTATTACGCCAGCAATCATTTCCGCTCTGGTAATCGGCGGCGGGGAATGGTTCTTCCACAAATACCTCGACCGCAGTGTCTTCACTGAAAAACACGACAACACGAGACCAGCAGCACGATAGATAAGAAAAAGACTCCTGAAAAGGAGTCTTTTTTGTTGCTTCTATTCTTCTAAATTAATCCGTTCGTGGCTTCCGCCAGCCTCTTTAATGTTGCTGATCAGTGTGCCACTCATTTCATAAATCTTGCCTGATGACATTTCAATAATATCGCCATTTTTAAAATACAAAGCGATGGATTGTACCGAGCGGGTATTGTCTTGAGTTCCAATCCGTTCTTCGATTTTCTCGAAATCCTCCCATTGATAACTTTGCGAAGAAATAGAGAAAGGGCCGTTATAAGTAAATCCATCCGGAGTCACATAATAATAATCACTGAGCGACAGCAAAACCCCTAATATACCTACTGCAAACAAAAGGCCCGCAGCCAAATACCTCTTCATGCGGTTTTCAAGCAGTGCCAGTGCGAAAAAACCTGCGGCAATCAAGGCAAGGCCAAGTCCTCCAGTAATTAGCGAGACAAAAGAAGTTCCGACTGCTGTTGCAGCAGGAGTGATAAAGATTACTTTCACTGGATAGAAAACAGCAACGGGTGCCACTGCCGAAGAAATCAATAAAATAATAGCGAACGCGATGTAGACAATTCTTTTTTGATCGGCAAAGTCATACATAAGCCATATCTCCTCATTCGGACCATTCTGGATTGTCGTAATCCGGTTCTATATGTACGAGTATGACGCAATTCGGTTTCACTTTTTGAATTTTCCTCTCAATTTCTTCTGTTATCCAATGGCTTTCTATTACATTCAACGAAGGGTTTACAGCAATAGTTAAATCGATGAACATCACATTGCCGTGATTGCGGCCTTTGAAGTCCCGCAAAATGCTGACTCCCGGCACTTTTCTGACCAACACCGACATCGTTTCTACTTCATCTTCATTAAAGCCATCTGTTAAGGTCAAAACAGATTCTTTAAAAATATCCAAAGCTGTTTTGAGAATGATTAAACCGACGATAAATGCAGTGATGATATCAAGTATCGGAGCGCCAAAAACGGCTCCAACGATTCCAATGCCCGCACCGATACTGACAAGCGCATCGGAACGGTTGTCATAAGCCGCAGCTCTGACAGCAGAACTTTTGATTTGCCGGCTAAGCTTCAGGTTATAGCGGTACACCACATACATGACCAAAGCACTGAAAAAAGCGATAACTGCTGTATACAGCGATGGAGCAGCTTCAGCCGGATCGAAAAAGTTGCGGATGGCCCCGAAGAGCACTTGCAGCCCAATAACCGCCATAATAAACGAAGCGAGCAAAGATGCGATGGTTTCTGCCCGCAAATGGCCGTAATGATGATTTTCATCCGGTGGCTTCTGCGAAATCCGTAAGCCCACCAAAACGGCTACTGAAGCAATAATGTCGGTCAAGTTGTTTAATCCATCTGCTTTTAATGCTTCTGAAGATCCGGCGAAGCCGAATGAGAGCTTTATAGCGCTTAGAAAAACATAAGCCCCGATGCTGATCCAGGCACCTTTTTCTCCTTTGCGCAAATTTGTATAGAGCTCCATAATGTTTCCCGCCTCCAAGTCTTCTAAACAAAGGGAAACGACCCTCGAATGAGAGCCGTTTCATGAAATTTCTTCATTTATCATTATTTTCCCATTTATGCTTCCAAATAAAGGTTTTTGAACATCCATAATTTTTGCAGAAAAAAGTTGCTGTTCTGCTCTGAAATTTTTGCACTTTTATTGTATCAAAACTTTTGGGCTTAATCCATCTTTAAATGGCAGCAATGTAAAGCAGAAAACACATATTGGTTTCTTGGTGCAGTGGATTTCAACGGAGAAGACAATTAAAGCGGATTTAAAAGAAGTTATAGTGAAAACAAATTTACAAACTCGTAATAGTTATGCATATAAGCATTCGGTTATGCTTAAGGAAATAGAACTTCAAAGGAGAGGCATATGACCAAACAAAAATACATAGAAATTTTAAAAGCATCGACGAAATTAGGACTGACCTCTTTCGGGGGGCCCACTGCACATCTAGGTTATTTCAGGGATGAATATGTAGTAAAGAGGAAGTGGCTGGACGATAAGGCATACGCCGATTTAGTGGCATTGTGCCAATTCCTTCCGGGTCCTGCGAGTTCGCAAGTAGGAATATCAGTCGGCATGCTAAGAGGGGGGATATTCGGGGGATTCTTATCATGGTTTGGTTTTACAATGCCGTCTGTAATCCTATTGGTATTATTCGCGATGCTTATGATGAACGGATCGTTCGACAGCGGCTGGATCCAAGGCTTGAAAATAGTAGCGGTGGCGGTTGTGGCACATGCGTTAATGGGAATGGGCAAATCACTCGCTCCTGATAAACCGAGGATTGCCATTGCGGTTGGTTCTGCGGTGGCGATTTTGATGATGCCGACTGCTTGGGCACAAATTGGAGTCATTGTGTTGACTGGTATTATCGGTTATTTTCTTTACAGAGGCATAGAAGCGCCGGAAGCAGTAAAGCTGGCTTTGACTTTCGGCAAAAAGACCGGACTGGCAGCATGGGCGATTTTTGCGGGGCTGCTGATGGGCTTGCCGTTGCTTCGCCCGGTCATTGAATCAAGCTATTATGCCATATTTGATATTTTCTACCGCGTCGGATCAATTGTTTTTGGCGGGGGGCATGTGGTATTGCCGATGCTTGAGCGGGAAGTAGTGCCGGGGTGGATGTCAGCGGATCTCTTTATTTCCGGTTATGGGGCTGCTCAAGCCGTCCCTGGTCCGTTGTTCACATTGTCCGGTTATCTGGGACAAGTGATGGGCGGCGGCTTTGGGGTCTTGCTAGCTGTAGTTGCCATGTTTTTGCCGTCATTTTTATTGGTAATCGGCACATTGCCGTTTTGGAGCGTCATCCGCACCAAGTCTGGAGTCCAAGCTGCCTTAAAAGGAGTTAATGCGGGTGTTGTCGGCATTTTGCTTGCAGCTTTGTATGACCCGGTTTTCACTTCTGGAATCCGTGGGCCGGTTGACTTTGGGATTGCGATTATCGCCTTCACAATGTTAGTCTATTTTAAACTGGCACCTTGGATTGTCGTATTGATTACTGCAATTCTAGGGGCGGGGGCATACGCATTTCTATAATAAGGGGGATGTAGGATGGCAAACGCAGATAAACGAGAACGGGAAGACTCGCTTGATCGTTTTAAAGAGGAGTTTTATCAAGGGGAAAACCAGATTTACATGGACGGAAATTCACTTGGGCTGATGTCGAAAAGAGCGGAAACCAAGCTGTTGGAATTGGCAGGCAGCTGGAGAAGCCATGGCATCGACGGCTGGACAGAAGGCAGCCACCCGTGGTTTACGCTGGCAGAAGAGTTGAGTGAACGGATTGCCCCTCTCGTCGGGGCATTGCCGCATGAAGTGATGGTCACCGGATCCATCACTTCGAATATCCATCAAATGCTTTCGACGGTTTTCCAGCCAACGGAAAACCGTTCCGTCGTTGTAGTGGATGAGTTGAATTTCCCATCGGATATATATGCGGTGGAAAGCCATCTCCGCCTGCGTGCCCTAGAGCCTGAAAAGTCCATGAGAAAAATTCAGAGCCGGGATGGCTATAAGTTGTCTCTGGAGGACATAGTAAAACAATTAACGGAAGATGTAGCTGTTTTATTGCTGCCATCCGTTTTGTACCGAAGCGGGCAATTGCTGTCGATTCGGGAAATCACACAAGCTGCGCATCAAAAAGGCGTTCTCGTCGGTTTTGATTTGGCCCATTCAATCGGTGCGCTTCCACATGACTTGCATAAAGATGGAGTGGATTTTGCTGTCTGGTGCCATTACAAGTATATGAATTCCGGTCCAGGCGGCACAGGCGGATTGTACCTCCACGAGCGCCACCACCATTTGCTGCCAGGAATGGCTGGTTGGTTCGGATCAGACAAAACGAAGCAATTCGATATGGATCATTCATTTACAAAAGCGGAAGGGGCAGGGGCTTACCAAATGGGAACTCCGAATATCTTCAGTATGGCACCGCTGCTTGGCAGCATCGAGATATTCGAAGAAGCCGGCATTGGGGCCATCCGTAAAAAGTCGCTGCAGTTGACCCGGTTATTGCGGGAATTGGTAGCCGAACAGATTCCAGAATTGAAAGATGTGACACCGGATAAAGATGAAGAACGAGGAGGGCATATCGCACTGGCCCATGAAGAAGCCGCACGGATCTGCAAAGCTTTAAAAGAAGCGGGCGTTGTGCCTGATTTCCGCGCACCTAACATCATTCGGCTGGCGCCAATCGCTTTATACACTTCTTTTGAAGATGTGGAAAAAATGGTCAGCCGCCTGAAAATGATCATGGACTGGGAATTGTACAAGAACTATACCAATGAACGAAATGTGGTGGCATAGATGAGGAATAGAAAAATTTACGATATTTCAATGGAACTTAGTGGACAGACACCGGAATGGCCAGGAGACATCCCATTTCAATATGAACTAGCAGCAACGATTGAACAAAGCGGTTCGGTCAACGTCGGGAAAGTAGTCACCAGTACGCATATCGGGACGCATGTCGATGCTCCATTCCATTACGACAATGATGGCATAAAAATTGACGAACTGCCGCTTGACTATTATTTGACTACAGCACAAGTGATTGATGTAAGAGGCAAAGCCGAAATTACCCGCACTGATTTGCCGGAGGTGGCACCTGAAGTAACAGCAATCTTGCTGAAGACGGATTCCTGGAATGACCGCACAGAATTTCCGGAAACCTGGCCGCTTTTTGATCCAACGATTGCAGAATGGATGGCAGAGCAGGAGATTAAGCTTTTGGGCGTGGATGTGCCTTCCGTAGACGCCAAAACAAGCAAAGACCTGCCAATGCATATGGCGATGAGCCGCAATGAACGCTACATCCTCGAAGGAATTGTTCTGAACGAAGTACCAGAAGGCATATATCAACTCGTGGCATTGCCGCTTAAGATTAAAGGCGCAGAAGGAAGTCCGGTCCGCGCCATTCTCCACACCTGAAAAAACCCCTTCACTTTTTTATAAGTGAAGGGGTTTACATATAAACGGAACGGAAATAAGGTTCTAGTTTTTTTATGTTCATCGCAATTTCATCACAGACTTCCTGATAAAGTGCCCATTGCTCGGATTTATCAGATGTGCGCAGTTCGGGGTTTTTGATATCCCATCGCACGAGTTTTTGCGCTGGCAAATCAGCGGGGATGTCGGCGACATCAAATTCTCCATCATGCAAAGCAATGATCAAATCCGCTTCGCTTACTTCTTTTGAGTTATAAAGGCGTGGTTGGACTTCCGGCAAGTCCAATACAATCTCTTTCATAATCTCAAAGGGAGTATCCGTAAAAGTAGGCTGGCCACCCCATGCAGCACTCCTAATATCCCAGTCGGCGAGCTCCAGGCGGTTAGCCCAAATTTCAGCCATGAGACCGCGGTGCTGGTGAGGAGAAAGAAAATATACGGTATGTTTAGACATGGCTGATTCCCTTCTTCCTCTTTAATAGCTTTTCTACTTAGTATTCTATACCCACCCCGAAAGCTTCTAAACTAATAAAAACGTGCCATTTTATAGCACAAAAACAATATTTTATCATAAAAATAGTCTACCCTAGCAGATATTAGGATCTACTGCACATCGGGTAGACTAGGGGTTATTTTACTACTAATACTGAGCAAGAAGATTCTTTAATGAGTTTGCGGCTGACAGATCCTACAAAAAACTTTTGCAGTCCCGATTTCCCGCTGTTTCCAATGATCAATAAATCTACATTTTGTTCTTCGATAAAAGCAGGAATGGTTTTACCGGCGCTTCCTTCTAATGCTAATACATCCGCCTCTACACCTTTTGAATCGAGCTGCTGATGAATGGAATTATGCATATGCTTAGAAAACTCGATTGATGTATCTACATAATCATTCGTGCGGCGCTGAGGGCCGCTTTCCATATCAGGCGGCATAAACTGTGCGTACGTGCTGTCGACATTTGCTGAAACTACACGAGGAGCGGCTGCACCGCCGGATTCCATCAGCCCCATGCTTTCGTGGAATTGTTCATTGACATAGATAATGGTCATTTTGACATTAGGAAGCAATTTTTTAAATTCAATCGCTTTATCAAAGGCTAAGCGGCTTCCATCCGAACCGTCATAGGCAACAGCAATGTTTTGGTACATACTATTCAACTCCGATTCAGTTTTCTTATTAATAAAATACCCTAGACCTGGAAATTGAAACCTTTGGCGTTTAATGATAGGAATATTTGTTCTCTTCTTTTAGAATATGATTTTATGGTGCCCTAAAGAATATTAGAAGTATCGAAATGACATGAAGATTCAATTTATTTCGAAAAATCTTGACAATCCAAAAATGCCGGTGGTACTCTTGAATTACCAAATCAAAGGAAAAGGAGGTTTTTGACAATGAAAAAAATAGCAATTGCATTGTTGCCTAATTCTATATTGTTGTCAGACCATCCGTTTTTTTGCCTTTGAATTTATTTCGGAAGCGAAAATATATGGGACTGGTCTGAATACCAGTCCTTTTTTCATGCGCACGCGCCTAGAAAATAGGTGCGTGTTTTTTTATTGGCAAAACTTTTGAGGTGTTTTGTCCAGCCCTGGGCTGTTCAAATATAAAAAACTAAAGGGGAGAACGAAAATGAAGCGACTTCGGCAACTGAAAATTATGATCAAGGAATCGTTGGAAGGCGATTAGCAGAAATCGGAACAGAAAGAAGGAGTAACTGATGTTTAGTGTGTTATGGAAATTAAGATGGTTTTTTAAAGAAAATTGGCTTCGCTATACCATTGCGGTCGGCTTATTGATGGTAGCGAATGTCATTGAAATTGTTCCGCCTTGGCTTATCGGTATCGCGATCGATTCGATTGCCCAGCAGGAACTGACAAGCCAGTTACTTTGGCAATATATCGCTGTCCTTGTCATCTCGCTGGTATTGGCTTATTTGATCAACTTTGTCTGGCAATATCAGCTGTTTGGAGGGGCGTATGTGATTGAACGCCAGCTCCGCTCAAGCTTGATGGGGCAGTTTTTGAAAATGACGCCAACCTTTTATGAGAAAAATCGGACTGGTGATTTAATGGCACGGGCAACAAATGATCTGCGGGCCATTTCCGAGACTGCCGGATTTGGGATTTTGACGTTGGTCGACTCTACCTTGTATATGGCGACAATCATTGTCGCTATGGGCTATTTGGTGTCATGGGAGTTGACGTTTTTTGCACTCATCCCATTGCCGATTCTTGCGCTTGTTGTTCAAATACTCGGCAAGAAAATTCATGTGCGCTATACAGCAGCCCAAGATGCTTTCGGTGGAATGAACGATAGCGTATTGGAATCCGTAGGGGGTGTCCGGGTAATCCGGGCATACGTACAGGAGCGGGCGTCTGAGAAAGAGTTCTCGGATATGACAAATGATGTGTACGAAAAAAACATGGCAGTTGAGCGCATTGACGCTTTATTTATGCCGGTCACAAAAGTGCTGACAACCATCAGCTATATGATCGGCTTGGGTTACGGTGCCGTCCTCGTAGCGGAAGGCACCATGTCATTGGGCGATTTGGTTGCCTTTAACGTTTATCTCGGAATGATTGTCTGGCCGATGTTTGCTATCGGTGAAATGATTAACATTCTGCAGCGGGGCAATGCGTCAGTGGACCGAGTGAACGAAACACTTGATTATCAGGAAGATGTAAAAGATCCGTCAAACCCGGAATTCATCGATAAACCAAGCCATATCGGCTTCCGAGATTTCAGTTTCACTTATCCACAATCGAGCTCCATCAATCTGCAAGGCATCAATCTCTCGATGAACAGCGGCCAAACACTGGGCATTGTTGGAAAGACAGGCAGTGGCAAAACAACTTTTGTGAAGCAATTATTGAGAGAATATCCAATCGGCGAAGGGTCTGTCATGATGAATGGCGTTGAATTGAGCGATTTTACAAAAGATCAGCTGCGCAGTTGGATTGGCTATGTACCGCAGGACCATGTGCTGTTTTCCCGTACAATCCGGGCCAATATTTTATTTGGAAAATCGGATGCCAGCGAAGAAGATATCCAAGAAGCGATCCGGCTTTCGCATTTCGAAAAAGATTTAGAGATGCTGCCGAATGGTTTAGAGACTTTGGTGGGAGAAAAAGGCGTTGCTTTATCCGGTGGCCAAAAACAGCGGATATCCATTGCGCGGGCATTGATCAAAAATCCGGAAATTCTTATTCTGGATGATTCTCTTTCTGCAGTGGATGCGAAAACAGAAGCGAAGATCATCGAGAACATCCAGGCAGAGCGTTCTGGAAAAACAACAATTATTACGACTCATCGGCTGTCAGCAGTTCAGCACGCCGATTGGATTGTAGTACTGGATGACGGCAAAGTCATCGAAGAAGGAACACATGAAGATTTGCTGAAAACAAAAGGTTGGTATAGTGAACAATTCCTCCGCCAGCAGATCGAGGAGGTGTAAGCATGGGGACAGGAAAACGATTACTCCAATACGCCATGCAGTTTAAAGGGGTGTTGATCTGGGGATTGGTGCTTTTAGCCATTACAGTAGCAGCTGATTTGGCTGCCCCGCTTGTGGCCAAGGAAATCATCGACAACCACATCGCACCGGCCGGCGGCGCATTAAACTTTGAGCCGATTGCGTATTTATTGGCTATTTACTTAGGACTCGGAGTGGTAGCGGCAGTATTCCGCTTTTTGGAGTATTTATACTTGCAGAAAGGGGCAAACCGCATCATCCAAAAAATGCGCAATGATGTCTATAAACATGTACAGACATTGCCAATCCGCTATTTCGACAGCCTGCCTGCCGGAAAGGTAGTATCCCGCATTACAAACGATACGGAAGCGATCCGTGAATTGTTCGTTACGGTGCTGTCGCAATTTGCCACAAGCTTTATGTATATGGCCGGTATTTATGTAGCGATGTTTTATCTGAACTGGCAATTGGCGGCGATGATGCTGGTGCTGGTTCCTCTTCTTTACGGCTGGATGCTCATATACCGGAAATTCGCGGCCAAATATAATCATGTTGTCCGCGAAAAGTTGAGTGATATGAACGCCATGATCAATGAATCCATTCAAGGAATGACGATTATTCAGGCGTTCCGCCGTGAAAAGCAGATGAAAGAAGAATTTGAAGAAATGAATAATAAACATTACAAATTCCAGCAGAAGCTGCTCATTTTGGAGGCAACCGCTTCTTATAACATGGTCGGCGTGCTGCGTTCATTGGTTTTTGTGTTGTTTATCTGGTATTTCGGAACAAATGCCATTACAGCAAATTCGGCTGTAACAGTGGGTGTCCTTTATGCTTTTGTAGACTATATCATCCGCTTATTCAATCCGATAAGCGGCATTGTCAACCAGTTTGCCAAGCTGGAACAAGCCCTCGTTGCAGCGGAGCGGGTTTTCCGCTTGCTTGATCGAAGCGGCGAACCGGTAAATGACGAAAAAGTGGCTCGCTACAGAGGAAATGTCCGTTTTGAAAATGTTTGGTTTGCTTATGAAAAAGAAGAGTATGTCTTAAAGGATATTTCTTTTGAAGCGAAACAAGGCGAAACAATCGCATTGGTTGGCCATACAGGTTCGGGGAAAAGTTCCATCATGAACTTGCTGTTCCGCTTTTATGATGCTACAAAAGGACGGATCACCATCGATGGAACAGACATTGCGGGCATGTCCCGTCAGTCGGTCCGTGAACATATGGGCATCGTATTGCAAGATCCGTATCTGTTTACAGGCACAATCGAGTCGAACATCTCGCTTGGCGATCAACGGATTACCCGCAAAATGGTGGAGGATGCGCTTGCTGCCGTTGGCGGAGACCGTGTGCTGAAGCATTTACCTGGCGGCATTGATGAGCCTGTAGTGGAAAAAGGCAGTACTTTATCTTCCGGACAGCGCCAATTGGTGTCTTTTGCCCGGGCTTTGGCATTTGACCCGGCTATTCTGATTTTGGATGAAGCGACATCAAATATCGATACTGAAACGGAAGAAATTATTCAGCACGCGATGGAAGTGCTGAAAAAAGGGCGTACCACTTTCATTATCGCCCATCGCCTGTCGACCATCAAAAACGCAGACCGCATTTTAGTGCTCGACCGCGGGGAAATCGCAGAAGCGGGCTCCCATGATGAGTTGATGAAACTTGGCGGCCAGTATTACCAGATGTATCAAATTCAATCCGGAATGTCCCATACCCAGCACGTTGGGTAAAGGGCATTCCCTTTTTATTGATTGGATAGTTCCTATGTTCTTTTAAGGCCTTATCGAAGAGAGGAAAAGAGGGGGATATACCATGGAAACTTCAGCCAACTCAAAGGGCGCCTATTAGAATTGAAAGAGTATACAGACAAGAAGCTTTTTAAAAAGGCCGTCCTGTTCCAAAGCTAAATGCAAATACTGTTAAAATCCTGTTTCCTTACATATAATAATAAAGCGGTAAATAAAAAAACGCCGGAACTTTCCGGCGTTTCAATCGTATACATGAAAGAGCATCAGCTCATGTATCATTTTTTTTACATTTTCTTCATCCGCAGGTTGTTTGGACAGCCAGACAATGCTGCCGTCAGGATGGTATTCCCCGGTTATCCGTTCACTTTTATAAAAAAAGGATATGTTCCAGCCTGGCAGCTGGGAATTTTCAAACATTGGTTTAAATTTAAAATGCTGCAGCATACAAATCCTCCTTATCATTCAACTCCATTATAAGCGGATTCTATGTGATTGACAAAGATGAAAAAGAAATGAGTGAAGATAGTGAACAGTATAATAACAATTGTTTTTATGGCCGTCATTGGCGCCTTAATCGGAGGCGTCACAAATTTCATCGCCATCAAAATGCTTTTCCGCCCTTATAAGGCCCTTTATATCGGCAGCTGGCGGCTGCCATTCACTCCTGGCTTGATCCCTAAGCGGCGTGATGAACTTTCGACACAATTAGGGCGCACTATTGTTCAGCATTTGCTGACGCCGGAAACCTTTAAAAAGCGCTTTTTTAATGAAGACATGCGTCAAAGAATGGAAGCGTGGATTTATAAACAACTGAAAGCCTATGTTTTCGAATCGCCACGGACCATAAATGACTGGCTGGAGATTGCCGGCCAAAAAAACATTGATGTCCGGATTGGATTGAAACTGGACGAATTGGTTGACCGCCAAGCCATGGGACTGCGTGATTATATTGAAGGCAAGACAATTGGAGAGCTGCTTCCGGAGAACTGGAAAGAAGAAACAGAACAAAAAATGATTCACGGGGTGAAGTATGGCATCGACCAAGGATCGGATTATTTCGCTTCGATTGAAGGACGCCAAACGGTGAAAACATTTTTTGATGAATTTCTGGAATCACGCGGCCGTTTCGGGCATATGCTCCATTCCCTATTGGGCGAATCGAAACCGATTGTCGACCGGATTCAGCCCGAAATCATCAAATTTCTTAACTCGCCGAAAACATTTGAGTTAATAATTACCTTGGCTTATGGAGAATGGGAAAAACTTCAGGACCGACGTGCGGATGAATTACTGAAAGAATTTGATTTTGATCCGGCGCTTGATGCCGTTAAACAATATGTGCACGAGATTGCCAATGTGGAAGGCCGCATGGACCGAACACTTGCAGAGACTTGGCCGACAGGGTTAGAATGGACAAGTGCAAACTTTATCCCGCTTCTGACGGATTTTGTTTTCGAGCAAGGGGAAGTGAAATTGGAAGATGCCTTGCAGAAGATAGACATTCAAAGCATGGTAAAAGAGCAGGTAGATTCTTTGCCATTAAGCCGCCTGGAAGAATTGGTTCTGGGAATTTCGCAAAGGGAATTAAAAATGATTACTGCACTCGGCTTTTTGCTAGGAGGCTTTATTGGGATATTCCAAGGACTCTTTAGCTTAGCCATGAATACAATGTAGAGGAGAATGATGATGACAGTCAATATTTATGATGATATCAACAAACTTGAAAGCACGTTCCGCAGCACAGAGGAATTCAGCAAATTGAAGCAAGCAGTGGAAGCTGTATCAGCAGACAGCGAATCGAGCCAATTGTTCAAAAACTTCCGTGACCTGCAAATTACGCTTCAGCAAAAGCAAGCGCAAGGCGAAGAAATTACTGAAGAAGAAATGGTCAGCGCTCAAGCGACAGCTCAAGCAGCACAGGCAGATCCGAAAATTTTGGCAATGCTTGAAGCCGAAATGGGATTAAGCCAAATTATCGATGAAGTAAACCGCGTTTTGATCAAGCCGGTTCAGTCACTATACGAATCAATGTAATTTCCGTTAAATAAAGGATTTTAACAAGAAGACACCGAATACGTAAGATGAATGACAATTCATTTTTACGAAAGGGTGTCTTTTTGTATGTTTAAAACAATTGAACTGACAAAACAAGGGCGCATTGGCTATTTAAAGCTGAACCGGCCTCAATCGATGAACGCGATGAATGGAAAAATGATGGCGGAACTGGCGGAATGCTTTGAATCGCTATTGGCGGAAAGCACGCTGCAAGTACTGATTATCCACGGGGACGGAAGAGCGTTTTCAGCAGGCGGGGACATCAAAGAAATGATGGATCCTGAACATCCGATGGATATTGATGTGGTCATGAAAGAAGTGACGCGGCTGGCCAAATCACTTTATACCTTGCCGCAAATCACAGTGGCAGCGATCCACGGCGCTTCTGCAGGTCTCGGTTTCAGCATGGCGCTTGCCTGCGATTACATCATTGCTGAGGAAAACAGCAAATTGGCGATGAATTTTATCGGCATTGGCCTCGTGCCTGATGGAGGCGGCCATTTCTTTATGAAAGAGCGCATAGGTGTGCCGAAAGCAAAACAGCTGATTTGGTCTGGTCAGATTTTGAAAGCACATGACTCACTGGCAAAAGGATTGATTGATGAAGTGACTGCTGAAGGCTTGGCACTAGAGCACGCTGAAAACTATGCGGAACAAGTGCTGCAATCCCCTGTTAGAGCGCGGCTTGCTTCTAAGCACATCCTGCATCAATTGAAAGTCGGAGAATTGGAGCAGGTGCTGGAAATGGAAGCGGCGGCACAATCCGAGATGCGTAAAAGCGCCGACCATCTCGAAGGCATACAGGCTTTTGTAGAAAAGCGCAAACCAGAATTTCAAGGGAAATGAGAAAAAGCATGGCGCTTTGCCATGCTTTTTTTCTTATGAATGAAACAACAAGAGTTTACCTGCAGGTGAAGCGAGGCGGTGGGTCTGGTTGACGAAATCTTTTTCTTCCAGGATAGCTTGCCCTTTGTCTTTTGCCTGTTCGTCGTTTTCAGCTGTGAATGTTTCTTCTATTATTAACTTGCCGGTTTGCTCGTATGCGGTCAGTTTATAGGTTCTCATGAAGCACAACTCCTTCTGAATGCTTATTCAGTTTAAGTATATCGGGTTTCCTTTAAAAAGTCCTCCACTTTTGAAACATTTTGACAGTTGTTTCGTATAATAACTAGTGAAAGGAGGAATAAACATGGCTTTGATAGTGGAACATGCGACAAAAAAATTCGGTGATTTTACTGCGGTCGATGATCTGTCTTTATCGGTTGAGCAAGGACAGATGCACGGATTCTTGGGTGCCAATGGGGCCGGAAAAACCACTACTTTCCGGATGATTCTTGGACTCTTGAAACCGACGGAGGGAACGATCCACTGGAATGGGAAACCTATTACATATGCTGAAAGCCCGGAAATTGGCTATTTGCCGGAAGAACGGGGACTGTACCCGAAAATGAAGGTGGAGGACCAGTTGGTTTATTTGGCTCAATTGCGCAATATGCCAAGCGCAGAAGCAAAACGGGAAGTCCATAAATGGCTGGAGCGTTTTGAGGTTCCGCATTATGCGTCCAAAAAAGTGGAGGAGTTATCAAAAGGGAACCAGCAGAAAATTCAGCTGATCGCTTCTTTATTGCATAAACCATCTTTGCTGATATTGGATGAACCTTTTTCCGGACTTGACCCTGTAAATGTGGAAATGCTGAAAAGCGCGATTTTGGATTTTCAGAAACAAGGTGCGACCATCGTTTTTTCCAGTCATCGCATGGACCATGTGGAAGAATTATGTGATGACATGAGCATTTTGGACAGGGGGAAAATTGTTGTTGGTGGCTCTATTCGCCAAGTGAAGCGATCGTTTGGCAAACAGAATGTCCGGATTAAAATGGATCAGGACCTTTCTGGGTTAAGCGGCATAAGGGGTGTGGAAAACTTCACTAAAACCCATGACGGAGCTTTATTCCAGATAACGGATGAAGCCACAGCCCAGCATCTTTTAGAAGAAGCGATGAAGCTCGGAGCACTTCGCCATTTTGCCATTGAAGAGCCATCTTTAGAGGAAATATTTATCGCGAAGGTGGGAAAAGCTTATGCATAGTTTTTGGATTATTTTTAAACAGGCTTTTCTGACAAAGGCGAAAACCAAATCCTTCATTATTACAACTGTTATCGTATGCGCTGCTTTTTTTCTGCTCGCAAATTTATCAAATATCATTGAAGCCTTTCAAGGCAATGATGAAGAGGCAAATGTCCTTCATGTGATTGATAATTCTGGTGAACTCGTGCCGGCCCTGCAGCAACAGCTTACGATGTCCAATAGTGACACGCAAGCCATGCCAACCGATTTGACGGAACAGCAATTAAAAGAAGGGATCAGCGAAAGAACTATTGAGTCATATTTAGTATTAGAACAAGAAGGCCAGTTATCAGCCCGCTATGTGTCGGAATCTGCGAATGAAATGGGCAGCGGCGCAGACATTGAACAAGCCGTACAGTCTCTTCAAACAGCCGTGACAGCTGAAACCATGGGTCTCGATAACAACGAAGTCAGTCAATTGTTTCTGCCGGCATCATTTGAGCGAGAAGCTATTTCAGAATCCTCCAAATCACAAGAAGAATTGAGCCAGGCCAGAGGGCTCGTGTATATATTGATCATGATTATTTACGTAGCGGTCATTTACTATCCGAATATGATTGCGATGGAAGTGGCCACCGAAAAGTCTTCGCGTGTGATGGAGATTTTGATATCCAGCGTTTCACCGGTCAAGCATATGTTTGCCAAAATTGCTGGAATCGGGACGCTTGGAATTTTGCAGATGCTGGTATTTGGATTGGCCGGTTTTACTGCTATTAAAACGGCTGGCACTAATCTTTCAGAAGGTGCATTCAGTGTTTTTGGTTTTTCAGATGTGAAAATCAGCACTTTTTTATTTGCAGTCCTATTTTTCTTGCTGGGCTACTTCCTATACGCTGTTCTTGCGGCATTGCTCGGTTCACTGGTCAGCCGGACCGAAGATGTCCAGCAATTAATGCTGCCAATGATGTTTTTAATCATAATCGCTTCATTTATCGCCTTTTCAGGAATTTCCGTTCCGGAAGCGAAGTTTGTCACGATATCCTCTTATATTCCATTTTTTGCGCCTCTCGTGATGTTCTTGCGCGTCGGAATGCTGGATATTCCGCTATGGGAACCACTTCTGTCAATCGCCATCATGCTCGTGACAATCGGCATTTTGGGGTGGTTCGGAGCGAGGGTTTACCGCGGTGGCGTGTTGATGTACGGCTCTTCGCAATCATTGAAAGATATCCGCAAAGCGATTCGTTTGGGTGAAAATAAATAACCGCCTTTACTGTTTGCAGGAAGTTTTCTGCAAACAGTTTTTTTTCGTTCATTATCATGTTAAAATAAGAACAAATATTCGGTTTTCGAAGGAGTTTAATTATGCGGGAGATACGATTTTTTCATACGGCAGATCTGCATTTAGGCAGTCCATTTTCCGGCATGAGAGGTTTGCAGAAAGATCAGTGGAAAAAGCTGAAAGACAGTACATTGGATGCGTTTGACCGGCTGATCGATTATGCGGTAGAAGAGCAGCCGGATTTTTTGTTGATTGCCGGTGATATTTATGACGGGGAAGATCGCAGCATCCGGTCGCAGCACCGCTTTCAGCAAGGGATGCAACGACTTTTTGATGCTGATATCCCAGTAGTGCTAAGCCATGGCAACCATGATCATTTGAGCGGCAAATGGACGCGTTTTGAACTGCCGGAAAATGTGCATGTTTTTGGCGAGTCCGTGTCCCAATTCCACTTGGCAACCCGAAATGGAGATGTAGTCATTACCGGATTCAGCTATGGGCAACGCCATGTAAAAGAGCCGATGATCGATTATTATCCGCCTGCTGAAGAAAAGGAAGCGGTATATATTGGCATGCTCCATGGCAGCATGGAAGGAGAAACTTCCCATGCAGTGTATGCTCCGTTTGCAAAACAGCAATTGCTCAGCAAGAATTATGATTATTGGGCGCTCGGCCATATTCATGTCCGGCAGGAATTGCATATGGATCCGCCAATCGTTTATCCGGGCAACCTGCAAGGCCGGCACCAGAACGAAAACGGCAAAAAAGGGTTTTATGATGTACGTATTTCAGGTGGAACTTCCCAGCTGTCCTTTATTCCATCCTCTGTCATTCAGTTTGATACGATCAATATCGATTGCAGCGATTTGATGCATATGAACGAATTGCTTGAGGCCTGTGTTTCAGAAGCCCGAAAGTTTGCCGAACGTTTTGGCCCTGGCATAGTTGAATTGAAATTCAGCAATATGGACCAGGAAGCAACAGAAATGTTAAAGGAAACGTCTGGAGAAGAACTGATGGACACGATCCGTGAATCTTTCGGATTGCTGGATGAATTTGTTTGGGCGCAAGCCGTTTCTTTTGATGACACGCTTGCAGATGCTGAACTGACACCGCTTGGCGAAGAAATTATGCAGGCAATGGAAAGCTGGCAGCTGCATGACTGGAAAGATGTGCTGAAAGATTTATACCGGCATCCCAAAGGCAGCCGTTTTTTAGAACCGTTAAATTCTTCAGCAACGGCTGAAATTCGGGCAGCAGCAGCACAAAAAATTCGTCTTGGCATGCATATGGAGGAGTGAGCAGATGAAAATCGAGAAATTAGTCATCTACGGATTCGGCAAGCACCAGGACCGGACAATCACAGTTGACCCCGAAATGTCCATTTTTTATGGAGCAAACGAAGCAGGGAAAACAACAATCCAACAGTTTATCATCCAGACCTTATTTGGTTATCCTTCCCGCAATCAGAATATGCAGCGCTATGAGCCTAAGTCGGGCGGTAAGTATGGCGGTCAGCTACATATCAATGATGATGTTTTTGGACGGGTGATTATAGAGCGGGTAAAAGGCAAATCAGCCGGGGATGTGACCGTTTATTTTGAAGATGGCACCCGCGGAACAGATGCGGAATTGAAAATGATTCTGCGTGATTATGACAGAGCTTCATTTGAATCCATTTTTTCATTTTCCATCCATGAGCTGCAAGGGCTTGAACGCATGACAGAAAATGAGCTGAGCCGGACTTTGCTCGCTTCCGGGACAACGGGTGTGGACGCTATTACAAAACTGGAAAGCCGTTTAGAAAAAGAAATGGCAGCGGTTTTTAAAAAGTCAGGGCGCAATCCGGAGATCAATCAGATTATCGAAGAATTGAAGAAAATTGAAAGCGAGCTAAAAGAATACAGGTCCCGCACAGAATTATACGGACCGTACTTAAGCCGGCTCCAAGCCATTGAACAGCGCTTGCATGAAATGAATGATGTGGAGAAGAAGCTCAGCGGGCAATTGAAATCACTGGAAAAATGGCAGCAAGCGGCACCGCTGATGGACAAAAAAGACAGTCTGGAAAGAAAGATCAATGAAATAGCCATTTTCGATTTTCCGTCAGATGGCAGACGGCGGATGGATCGTTTGTCAGATCGACTGTCAGAAGTGAAGGCTAAAGTGGACTACACAGAAAAAGAAATGACAGGGATGGCGGGACAGGCTGAAGGTCCAGCGGATACGGAAGAGCTCGAGCAAATGCTTGCCAGAGAATCAGAATGGCTTCAGCTGCGCTCAGTGTTGCGCCAGAAAAAAGAAGAAGCCTTAAAATTGGTTGATGAACAGCAAAGAATTCTTGCTTTAATCGGGATGACTGAGGAAGATGCCCTTCAGGCGGATGTTTCTTTAAGCCAAGAAGAACTGCTTCTCGAGCATATTAAAAAAGCGGATTTAGAAGAAGAAGAAAAGCGTTATCGGGACAGAAAATTGACAGAAGAGAAGAACAAATTGGCTGAAGCAGAAAAAGAGCTAAAGTATTTCTTAAGTGCAGAACCAACAGAAGAAGAACGCGAGCTGGCAGAAGAGTGGATGGCTGCCCAGCCAAAACTTGCCCAGGCTAAAGCGGCCCAACAACTGCAGCAATCAGGCAATTCGCCGACTTTGTTCTATTTGCTTATGGCTCTTGGAATCCTTGGGATCACTGCAGGCCTTGTGCAGACGAACGTTCTAATGGCGGCTCTTGGCATACTGGCAGCTGCAGGGGGAATCTGGTTCCGTTTAACGAACAAAAAACCCGACAGCCTGTCAAAAGAATACACGAAATTATTGGAGCGCTACTTTGGAAAAGAAGCCGAGCTTGAAGCATTGATGCAAAAATTGGATCGATTTGACCGCAAACTGGACAATTTGCTTGAAAATGTGGATACAGCTAAAAGAAGAGTTACGGATTTATATAGAGAAGCAGCAACTCAGACGGCAAAAGAAGCGTATGGTACTTTTCTTCAGCAACTCGGCCTCAATCCGGGTACTAACCGAAACACGGTGTTAAGTTTGTTTGAAAATCTGCGTCAAGCCCATGCATTTCACTCAAGAGCGCAGCGGATAAACGAAGAGGGTGCCGCGCTTTCACAGCAGCTTCAGGCGTGGCTGGAGCAAGCTTCAGAAATATATGGCAAGCCACTGACTGCGGAGAATCTGTATGCTGTTTTACGGTCAGAATTGAATCTTCGCAAGCAGAAACTTGAAGAACATATTAAAGAGCAGGAAAAGAATGCGGAATTACAGGAAAACCTAGAGCAATTGTCTGCTTTATCAGAGCAAATCCAAAAAGAACAGCAGCATTTATTAACAGAAGCCGGTACGCAAACAGTAGAAGAATTTTATCGTTTCTGTGATGAGTGGGAGAGAAAAGCGGAGTTGGAAAGAGAACTGGCACCGATCGAGTCTCAGCTTAAAGCCTTTGGCGATTTTGTGGTCCCGGATGGTTTGGATCATACAAACGCAGAAAGCCATGTGGCGGAGAGTGAAGCCGCTTTGCAGAAGTTAAAAGAAGAGCGCAATGTGCTGCTGGCAGAACAAGCAGAAAAACGGCAAACGACGAAATCACTTTTAGAAGATGAAGCGTACGAAGATAAACTGCAGCAGTTTGAAGAGAAAAAAGAAGAATTGGCTGAACTTGCAAGACGCTGGTCCATCGATAAAGCAATCATCGCTGCAATTAAACAAACGATGGAAGAGCTGAAAGAAAAGAAATTGCCGGCGGTGATAACTTCAGCACAATCCTATTTCAAGAAGCTGACTTCAGGCGCCTATAACGGACTGGAAATGAACCCGCAAGGATTTTTTGAAGCGGTCCGCAGTGATGGCATGCGTTTTCACATTGCTGAACTGAGTCAAGCGACAAAAGAGCAGGCATATATATCGCTGCGGTTGTCATTGGCCGTATCCATGCAGTCAAGCCATCCTTTTCCGTTGATCATGGATGACGCCTTTGTTCATTTTGATCGCAGCCGGCTGCAGCAAATGATAAACTTAATAACAGAGCTGCAAGCGAACCATCAATTCATCTATTTTACTTGTCATGAAGCAATGCCGGAAACTTGGCCGAATGCTTCAGTAATTGACGTGGCTACTATCGAGAGGAGTGTTCAAATATGATAAAAGGAATCACCCAGCGTGCAGTCGGAGAAACGGTTGATGAATTTTTGCTGATTAAGCAGTCAGTAAAAGGCGTCACGACAACCGGTAATCCGTTTATGTCACTTGTCCTTCAAGATAAGAGCGGAGATATCGAAGCGAAATTATGGGACACCAAAGACGAACATGAAAAATTATTCGCCGCTGAAACAATTGTCAGGGTAGGAGGAGAAATCCATAACTACCGCGGGAAGAACCAATTGCGCATCAAAAGCATCCGCCCAGCTAAACCGGAAGAAAATCAATCGATTGCCGATTTGCTTCCTTCTTCAGATAAAACGACAGACCAGTTGTTTGAAGAAATTATGCAGTATTTATTTCAAATGGAAAACCCGCATATTCAGCGGATCACCCGCCATATTTTGAAAAAGTACCAGCAGCAATTCTTGACGTTCCCGGCAGCAACCAGAAACCATCACGATTATGTCTCTGGGCTCGCTGACCATGTAGTATCTATGTTGAAAATCGGCAAAGCGCTATACGAGATTTACCCGTCATTAAATAAGGACTTGCTGTATTCAGGCATCATCCTTCATGATGTCGGAAAAGTATTCGAATTGTCAGGTCCTATTGCCACGACTTACACACTTGAAGGGAACTTGCTTGGCCATATCTCTATTATGGTCACGGAAATCTCTAAAACGGCAGAAGAGCTGGATATAGATGGAGAAGAAGTGCTTTTGCTTCAGCATATGGTTTTGTCCCACCACGGAAAAGAAGAGTGGGGAAGCCCGAAAAAGCCGATGATCAAAGAAGCGGAAATCCTCCATTATATAGACAATATCGATGCGAAGATGATGATGCTCGATCGGGCACTGGATAAAGCCAAGCCGGGCGAATTCACGGAGCGCTTATTCCCGTTGGATAACCGGTCATTTTATAAACCTACTATTGAATAGAAAAACTCCCGCTCCAAAGAACGGGAGTTCCAGACTGTAGACAAACTCGAAAGATTCGAGCTGTCTATGGTCTTTTTTATATTGCTTGAAGCAACCCAACCACTGCAGCCGCTTGGAGTAGCGCAAAGACGATTGTTTCTCTGTGTCAGCTTCGAAACATGAAAGGGCGTTGAAGGGTTTTAGCTGTCTCGTCGTTAAGCTGCTCTGCGGGCAAGACATTGGCCGAAGCCGGCGAGGCTAAATTTTTGCGACGAGTAATCGCAGGAGAAAGGAAAGCGGATGAAGTCGTGCCCGCGGAAAGCGTCCAACTGGAGCGAAATGAACAGGGCTTTCGAGAGTTTCTCAAAAACCTAAAAAACCCCCACGTTCCAAAGAACGAGGGGGTTTCCATTGCTTATTGAGCTGGTGCAGCTTCAGCGTTGATGATTTCGTCAAGGGCGCCTTTTAAATCTTCATCCTTGATCTCGACATCCGCTTCTTTCATCATTTCAGCGATTTTAGGAACTAAAGTCGTTTGATCTGCTTTTGCAATAGCCAGATCTGAACGAATTTGCTCTTTCTGGTCTTCCAATTTCGGCTGATCTTTAACTTCGCGTTTTTCAGTTACCTGGATAATATGGAAGCCATGCTGTGATTGAACCGGTTCACTGATTTCATCCACTTCTAATGCGTATGCGGCTTCTTCGAACTCAGGCACCATTGCGCCTGTACCGAACCAGTCAAGGCTGCCGCCGTTTGCTGCCGAACCTGTATCAGTTGAGTGCTCTTCAGCAAGGGCTGCAAAATCTCCACCAGCATCCAATTCTTTTTTCACTTTGTTCGCTGTTTCTTCATCTGCCACTAGAATATGGCGGGCATTCAATTCAGTGCCTTGGCGGTCATACTGCGCTTGGATTTCTTCATCCGTTACTTCAACGCCATCTGTCAAAGCTTTTTCCTGCAATAAATTCAACCGGATCACTTTTTTATAGCTTTCCTCGGTTTGATTGTTTTGTGCTAGGAATTGTTCAAAGCTTTCACCCATTTGCTCTTTATTGCTTTTGAATTCAGCATCAATTTCTTCTTCTGTTACTTCATATTTATCGGCAAGCACTTTTTCAATCATTAAGATTTGAAGTGCCTGATCTCCGACAGAAGTTTTCATTTCTTCATATAAATCTTCGTGTGTAATATCCCCGACTTTTGATTCTACGATAACTTCATCGCCTGATCCACTGTCGCTGCATGCAGCCAACGCAAGAACTGACGCGGCCAAAGACAAGGTAAGTATTGATTTTTTCATTTTTTTCGCTCCCAACTTTCTAACTAAATCCAGTTGTTACTATAACATAAACGTTTAAAAAATCAAAAAGTTTCTTTTTGAAGAGAGTACGCAGCCAATAGAAGGGATTCACCGCTAATGACCATTAAAATGGGATAAAAAAAGTTCAAATGCCCGAGGCAAATGAACTTAAGGAGTAAATTCTACGCCAACGTACAACGATACCAATAAAATGGTAATCAATATATTGATTGTACGAAAAATTTTCTGGTGGTTTTCTTCAGGAATTTCCCGTGAAGTTACAAGTGCCAATGTCATTCGATTGATCTGGAACAAGTAAAACACAGAGAACATTACTACAAATGCGATAATCATGAGTTTCCTCCCCTCTGACTTTAGGTTCTAGTATAACAAAGACGGGAAGAAAAAACAGGATTAGGCTACCGGTTCAGGAACAAGAATTTCAAAACCTGAATCGGTTTCTTCGATTAACGCATCTTTAGGTGAATGTGCCAAGTTCCGCATATAAACTACATCAGTCAAACATAGCCCGCAGTGATAGGCAAGCAGCATCGCAAAGTAATGGCTGTAGACAGGCATCAGCAAACTCATTACGACAATTGACGTATTGATGAGCAGGAAAGGGGAAGCGAGAGTCAGGATAAAGCGCATTTTTGATACAGGTTCATTGATGTGCAATGAAATCATCGGGAATACTTTAAGCTGTTTTTTTACAATCAATTTTATGCATTTGCGGCAGCCGATGAGCGGCAGGAAATGGCATACTTTATGCAACGGATATATTGCAAGAATGGCACCAAGGAATAATAGGAAATTTTGATCGGACAAAGGATCGGAATAAAGGATGTTCAGCACCACATAGAAGCTCATAAAAACTCCCAATGCGATCAACGCAGACATCATATATAAACGATCGAGCCCGTATTGTTTTTTTACGTTAATGGTTTTCCAGCAGTGCATATTTTGCATCTCCTAAAAGTGAATTTCTCTTTTGATTCGTTACATACAATACAACGAATTGGCAGGAAATGCAATAAAGATTAACATTAAATTTTATAGAGCGTTTTCATCATTTCTCAACCGCTTCGATAATGTGATTTTCCTCATTGAACTTCGATTCAATATTTTTGAATGACGCTTCAAAGATTTCCATGAAATCATCTCCGTAGATGTTGCGGATGACAGCCATGACATCCATGAATTCTGGGAACTTGCCGTATAAATCTCTTATAGGCATGGAGCCATCAATGACGGCATGAGGGGTATCATGATACTTCTCAATCATTTCCTGCATTAAGGCTTCTCCTTTGGGAGTCAACTCTACATATGTATTGCGTTTGTCTGTATCCCGTTTCGAAAAAGCCAATAATTCACGTTCCTCCAGCTTTTTAGAAAAATTAAACGCAGTAGACACATGCATCACTCCGAATTTTGCCACATCGGAAATGGAAGCACCTTTTAAATGATAGGAAATCCATAGAATATGATGTTCATTAATATTTAAATCATAAGGTTTTATCCACAACTGCCAATCTTTTTCGACAGCTTTCCATAATGCTTTTGACAGCTGGCCGATGCGCTGGCTAAACAACATGGCTTCTTTATAGGTATAATTTCGATCGCTCATTAAAGCACCAACTTTCCCCCAAAATGTTTTTCTTTATTATAGCAATAAAGCAAACCTTATTGAAGTGTGAATAATAAAAAAATTTAAAAATATAATAATTAAACCAACAATGTTTGAATTTAACTAACGATGTGAAGTGAAATAAGCTGCGGCAGGCCTGGAAAAAAACAAAAAAGCTGCACAAGGCAGCTTATCCGTTATCACGATCATCTTTTCTATCTTTTTTGTCACTTTTATCTTTGCTGATGGAATTCTGCAGGGCTTCAATTGCATTTTGGATCGCCAAAATTTCAAGTTGAAGATGCTCTTTTGCTGGAGCGGTGCTTTCCTGCCATTCCTGCATAGACGCTTTTAATCCATCAGTCGCCTCTGGAACGGCGGTTTTCGCTTCATCTGATAGCTTCGCAACAGATTCTTTCAATCCATTCACTTTTTCTTTTACATCTGATAATTTCTCTTTCCAATCCGTGGATGCCGTTTTCACTGAGCTTCTAAGCTCTTTCCCGGATTGAGGAGTTGAAAACAATGTAGCTGCAGCTCCTGCCGCAAGCCCAGTAGCAAGTCCTATAAAAAATGTTGATGCTTTCATTAGCCAAACGCCCCTTTCGTCCTATAACGTTCTTTTCCTTTATTTCACTTAATTAAAACATAAAGATGAATGGGGATTCAATGAAAAAAAGCTTTTCGGCAATATTACTGCCGAAAAGCTTCTATTTTATACGGTTCGTGTCACGGCTGTTTCAAATTTCGAGCGTTTAACAAGTTTGATGACGATTGGATAAATGATTGCAAACGCAACGGCGTTCAAAACGATTGCCGGCAATACCACGGTCAGGAACAAAGCGCCGAAAGGAATTTCCGCCCCGATGACAAAAATCGCCGCTGACAGGAAAATCGAACCGGACAATACCGTGCCGAGCCCGCATAAGAAAATGGCAACTGGAAGTTTGGTAACGAATTTTTTCATAATAAGGACCAAGGCTAAAAAGACGAATGCGGTAATGAATTTATCAATGATGTTCGGTAAAAACCCGCCTGGAAAAGTTGAAAACAATCCGGATAAAACTCCTGTGGTAACCGCCAGTAAAAACACGGACTTCACATTAGGGAAAAGCAGGATTCCAATAAACATCATCGTTAACATAAAGTCTGGCTTCATCCCGCCGCTAAATCCGGGAATCACCACATAAAGTGCAGCTCCCACACTGACCAGCAACGCCATTAAAACTAAATTCTTCGTATTCATTTTCTCATCTCTCCTCAGCTCTACGCTATTTTTCTTTTCCCGGACGTGCCCTCATAGCCGCCGGCGAAAAAACTTATTCTGATTTTATCCTGTATAGTGCATTAAATCAAGTATTCGAAACTAATTTTTCTTTTACTTGTTCAGCCAGTTCCTGAATACGCTCTGAAGTATATTCTTTTTCTTTTGTGATCCATTTCGCGCCAAAGCCGTCGGTCTGATCATAACGGGGGATAAAGTGCAGATGAAAATGATGCACACTTTGCCCCGCCTTGGCGCCATTGTTATTCAATAGATTCATACCTTCCAGTCCGAAAGTTTCTTTTAGGGCAAGGGCAATTTTAGGAGCTACGGAAAATAAATGAGCAGCTTCGTCAGGCGCCAAATCATAAATATACGCCCGGTGGGTTTTCGGAATGAGCAGGGTATGGCCTTTAGAAAGCGGCATAATATCCATGAAGGCATAAACATGCTCGTCTTCGTACACTTTCACGCTTGGGATATCGCCGGCAATAATCTTGCAGAAAATACAATTGGTCATTGTCATCATCCTTTCCATTTTTTCCATTTTATCATATTTAATTGTTGGTAAAAGAAATCAGCGGCCAGTTTTGATACAATAGTTTGAAAGAAAGAGGTGTTTTGATTGGCAATATTAGAAGTCCAGTCCTTGACAGGCGGCTATACAAGAAAGCCTGTATTGCAAGACGTGACATTTTCAATCAATAAAGGAGAACTGGTCGGTTTGATCGGATTGAACGGTGCAGGAAAAAGTACAACTATCAAGCATATTATTGGTTTAATGCAGCCACAGTCCGGAGAAATCCGCTTAAACGGCAAAACATTCGAAGAAGACATGGATGCTTATCGGTCCTTGTTTACATATATTCCAGAAACACCGGTTCTCTACGAAGAATTAACATTGAGGGAGCATTTAGAACTGACGGCAATGGCGTACAATATCGATTCGGCAGCTTTTGAAAAGCGGTCAGCTGCATTGCTCAAGGAATTCCGTATGGAAAAACGGCTGAAATGGTTCCCGTCCCACTTTTCTAAAGGGATGCGGCAAAAAGTGATGATCATGAGTGCTTTTCTGGTAAATCCGGCTCTTTATATTATCGATGAACCGTTTGTAGGGCTGGATCCACTGGGCATCAAATCATTGCTTGACCAGATGGAACAGCAAAAGAAAAAAGGGGCATCGGTCCTGATGTCAACTCATATTCTGTCGACGGCAGAACGCTATTGCGACCGAATTATTTTGCTGCATAATGGGCGCATCCGCGCTATGGGCACCATGAATGACTTGCGGTCAGCATTCAATATGCCGAATGCTTCGTTGGATGATTTATATATTGCGATGACTGAGGATGCTGTCAATGAAGAACTTGCATGAAGTATGGTCCACACGGCTTCAGAAATATACCATTGAAGTCCAGAATTATTTAAAATATGTATTTACCGGACATATTGCTGTCGTTTTGCTTTTCGCTATCGGAGCGGCTGGCTATGCGTATAGCGAATGGGTGCAGAACGTGCCGCCTGATTTTCCGGGAGCCTGGCTGCTTGCGGTCGTTTTCGGACTGCTTTTGGCATACAGTCCACCGACTACATTATTGAAAGAAGCGGATATGGTTTATTTTCTGCCGCTTGAAAGCAAACTGGACCAATTTTTAAAACCGGCATTAAAATGGTCGTTCTTTTCCCAGCTGTACTTGCCGGTGATTGCTTTTGTCGTTTCCTTGCCGATGGTGAACGCCCTGTATGGCTTGCCTTCGTCGCTTCTCATCGGGTTTCCGATATTGGTATTGCTTTTAAAATGGTGGAATCTCCAAACGGAATTCGCATTCAGAAAAGCGCGTGCTGGAGACAAAGCTTGGATAGATCGCCTCGTCCGTTTCACTTTGGTCTTGGTTTTTGTTTATCTCTATGTCAGTGGACAAATGCTGTTTGCGATACTGGTTTTGTTTGCCATCATCATTTATGGAAAATGGGTACAGCAGCAAGCGGCAGGAAAGCCGTTCGCTTACGAACATTTTATCGCGCTGGAAGAAAACCGGATGCTGCGTTTCTACCAGTTCGCCAATTATTTCACCGATGTCCCGCATATTAAAGGGAAGATTAAAGAGCGCGCTTGGCTAAATTGGGTTTACCGGTTTATCAAGAGAGGGCCGGAAAATGCGCATTATTATTTAATATGGCGGACGTTCATCCGCTCCGATGAATTGTTTTATCTATGGGTGCGGCTGACGGTTATTGCGATGGCAGGGGCTTGGCTCATTCCCTTTCCAATTGCTGTCGTAATCTTTTCGGCTGCGCTCGCTTTCGCATCAGCCATCCAAATTTGGCAGGGGCTGAACCAAACCCAACATTTCCGGATGGATAATTTGTTCCCGCTTAAAAATTTCAGCAGGGAACGGGCAGTCAGAAAACTTGTTATTGTGATGCAAGTGCTGCAGGCTCTTCTTATTGCTGCGGTACTTTTAATAGCTGGAGCTCCTCTGGTGGCTCTTGTTGCGTTTGCAGCAGTATTGATTGTTTCAGCTGCAACGCTGGCTGTATCAAAGAAAAAGAAATAATGAAAAGCCCCCGCAAATTGAATTGCGAGGGCTTTTCTCAGCTTGTTGAGAAAGATAAAACTTGTATCGGTAATCATCCCTTAACCGATATTCCGCCAACCAGCTGCGAAGACATTGGCCGAGGTTTGTGAGGGCAAGTCTTTGCGACGAAGCGCGCAGCGCTGCAGGAGCATAGGTTTTCAGCCGCGGGCGAGCGCCAAGCCGCTTCGTCGCTTCGCTCCTGTTTCTGTCTCTGTCTCTGTCTCTGCATCGCTGCGCTAGCTTCGAAACATGAAAGGGCGTTGCAGGGTCTCGGCTGTCTCGTCGCTTACGCTGCCCCGCAGGCAAGACATTGGCCGACGCCTGCGAGGCCAAGTCTTTGCGACGAGCTTGCGCAGGAGCAGTATGTTTTCCTCCGCTGGTTGGCTCCATATCTGGTGAGCAGGAACAAATAAGAGAAGGGTTTCTCAAAAAATCACACTTTTATAGAGTCTCTAAAAGTGATAAAAGAGAGCTGAATGCAGCGGAAGGCGGCGACTTCTGCGGGAACAGGGCGAGTCCTGAGACCCCGCAGGGAATGAAAGGGGCAAATTACTTTTGTCCCTTTCATTTGCGACGAAGCTAGCGAAGCGATGCAGGAGCACAAGGTTTTTGCCAGCGAGCGAGGAGGCTCAGGCCGCCCCCCGCGAAAAGCGTCCGTCCTGGAGCGCAATGACAGAAGAACATACGAGTTTCTCGACAGCCTGTGAAAAACCCCCGCAAATTGAATTGCGGGGGTTTTTCTTATTCATGGGCATTTAATGCAGCAGCTGCCAAGGTTTTAGCGGCTATGAGCATCGCCTCTTCTTTAAAATCGAATTTAGGATGGTGGTGAGGGTAAACATCGCCGTCCAGCATAGCGCCTGTAAAGAAAAAGGTTCCTGGCACATGCTGCAAATAATAAGCGAAATCTTCTCCACCCATGCTTGGTGCACAATTGAAAACTTCCGTTACACCTGGAACGTTTGCTGCCACTTCTTTCAAATACATCGTTTCTTTTTCATGGTTAACGACTGCCGGATAACCGCGCATGAAGTTAAATTCGTACAAGCTGTCTGTTGCAATGCTGGTACCTTCGATAACCCGTTGCATTTCCTTCTCCATTAAAACCCGGTTATGTTCAGTGAAAGTACGGACAGTACCGCCAAGAACGGCATTATCGGCAATAATATTGTAAGGGTTTTGGGCGGCAAAGGAAGTGACGGATAAAACAGCTGATTCCAGTGGATCTACGCGGCGGGAAACCAATTGTTGTAAGTTAGTGACGAGCTGAGAACCGATGACGACGGCATCTTTTGTTTCATGCGGGTTGGCACCATGTCCGCCGCGTCCTTGAATTTTTATTTCAAATGAATCTGCTGCAGCCATAATCGGTCCTACGCGGCAATCGATTCTGCCGAAAGGAGTGGTCGACCAGAGGTGGGTGCCAAAAATAAGGTCTACGCCGTCAAGGGCACCCGCTTCGATCATCGATTTAGCACCGCCTGGAGCCAGTTCTTCCGCATGCTGATGGATCAGAACATAAGTGCCGCTGAGTTCTTTGCGGAAAGTATGCAAAACTTTGCCGAGTATGAGCAATGTGGCTGTATGTCCATCATGGCCACAAGCATGCATGACGCCTGGAACAGTCGATTTGTAAGGGACGTCTTTCTGGTCTTGGATGGAAAGTGCATCAAAGTCGGCGCGCAAAGCGACAGTCTTTCCTGGTTTACTGCCCCGGATGGTGGCGACAACTCCATTTCCGCCGACCCCATGCTTTACTTCTACGCCAAGCTGTTCATAAAAATGCCGGATGTAATAAGCAGTTTTAGTTTCATTGAAAGAAGGTTCCGGATGCATATGCAGATGTCTGCGGATGTCTACCATTTCTTCATAGCTCGAATCTAATTCTTCATAAATTTTCTCAATCATTTTGTAAACCCCTTTCAATTGTCAAAATAATATTACTTAAATGATAGCATAAAAAAAAGAGCGTTTAGCTCTTTTTTAATGTGTGAGATTCGAATAGCAAACTATGAAGAAAGCTATATGCTCCAGATATAACGGCGCTTTGCTGCAAAGGCATCAAGTCTTTCAATTAATGAAGAACTTATTCCTCTTCCGGTTTTGCTTTATAAGTAGTGATGTAAGAAGCACCAGAGAAAATATTCGGCCGTTTTTCTCCAGCATTGTCTGCGGGTTTAGCATGTGCTTTGGAAAAGGCCTGAGATTCTTTCCATTTCTCAAAGAATGCCGGTGATTCCCATTCGGTCAAAACCACATACGTATCCGAATCACGTGGGCGCAAGACACGGAAAGCGACATAGCCAGGTTCGTTCTCAATCGCTCCGGCACGATTTTTAAAGCGATGTTCGAAAATCGGGCGGCCTTCATCCGTCACGGGGATATTATTGAAGACAAAAAAACCTTTTTCTTTAAAAGTTCCTGTGCCGTCGACGACTTCATAGCGGCGAGGGGTTTGAAAGATGGTCTTGCCTTCTGTTTCGTGGAGCAGCAAAGTAGTGTTTTCTCCTTGCATTAACACCATGGTTTCATTTGGGTGTTTTTCACGCATTTTCTTCATATAGTCGTAAGTTCCTGTGGTCATATAGAGATTCATCAAAATTCCTCCTTGAATTTAATCGTTTATTATATATGGTTCCCTCAAAAAAATAGCTGAAACACAAAATGGCAATCCGGTGAAGGGATAAGCGTCTAATTTATGACATTTGTTTAAGGAATCTATACAATAGAAAGCGTAGCGTCTATAGTATATACGGATATAGACTGCATAAGATGAAACGACTTGAAGGGATGAATATTAAAATGACAGCATTTAATGACACTTTTTTGAAAGCGGCACGCGGAGAGAAAGCCGATCACACACCTGTATGGTTTATGAGGCAAGCTGGCCGTTCTCAGCCGGAGTACCGAGAAATCAAAGAGAAATACTCCTTGGAGGAAATTACTCATCAACCGGAACTTTGCGCTTATGTAACAAAGCTTCCTGTCGACCAATACAATGTGGATGCCGCTGTTCTTTTTAAAGACATTGTGACTCCGTTGCCGGCAATTGGCGTAGATGTGAAAATTAAATCTGGAGTCGGCCCTGTAATCGACAATCCAATCCGGACTATGGCGGATATTGAACGGTTGGGGGAAATCAATCCTGAAAAAGATGTTGATTTTGTACTGGAAACGATCCGCATTTTGACGAAGGAACAATTAAATGTTCCGTTGATCGGCTTTTCAGGAGCACCGTTTACGCTTGCAAGTTACATGATTGAAGGCGGACCTTCAAAAAACTACAACAAAACCAAATCGATGATGGTGTCTCAGCCGGAAATGTGGTTTTTACTGATGGATAAGCTGGCAGATACAATCATCCCTTATGTAAAAGCACAAATCAAAGCTGGCGCGAAAGTAATCCAAATCTTTGACTCGTGGGTTGGGGCATTGAATGTGGAAGATTATCGCATTTTCGTCAAACCGGTAATGGAACGTATTTTCGCAGAACTTCGCACAGAAGGCGTACCGCTTATCATCTTTGGTGTGGGTGCAAGCCATTTGGCAAAAGAATGGCACGACCTTCCAGTGGATGTAGTCGGTCTGGACTGGCGCCTGCCGATTTCTGAAGCGCGCGCTATGGGATTGACGAAAACCCTGCAAGGGAACTTTGATCCAGCTTACTTGCTGGCTGACTGGCCGACAATCGAAAAACGGGTAAAAGCAATTTTGGATATGGGCTTGCAGCAAGATGGCTACATCTTTAATCTTGGCCACGGGGTATTCCCGGAAGTGCAGCCTGATACATTAAAGCGTCTGACTTCGTTTGTACATGAATACAGCGCTGCCCATAAAGCACGCATCTAATTGAATGACAAATTTCCTTTGAGGTGATCAGGTTGAAAAAGACAATGGGGTTATTGGTAATGGCGTATGGTACGCCTTATGAAGAAGCGGATATCGAACGCTATTACACGCATATCCGACATGGCCGCAAACCAAGCGAAGAAAGCCTGGAAGATTTGCGCAGCCGATATAAAGCAATCGGGGGGCTTTCGCCGCTTGCGAAAATTACGCAAGATCAAGCGCAAGCACTTTGCAGCCGTTTGAATGAAGTGCAAGATGACATCGATTTTAAAGTTTATCTCGGCTTGAAGCACATTGAACCGTTTGTAGAAGACGGAGTTGAAGCAATGCAGCGCGACGGCATTACAGAAGCGGTTTCCATTGTATTGGCGCCTCATTTCTCGACATTCTCTGTAAAATCATATAATGGCCGGGCTGCAGAAGCAGCAGAAAAAGCGGGCATTTCCTTAACATCAGTGGAAAGCTGGTATCAAGAGCCGAAATTCATCCAATACTGGAGCGAAAAAGTAAGCGCGGCTTTCGCTGAAATGTCTGAAGAAGAGCGGGAAAAAGCCTGCTTGATCGTTTCCGCGCATTCTTTGCCAGAAAAGATCATTGCAAATGGCGACCCTTATCCGGAGCAGTTAAAAGAAACCGCAGCATTGATATCAGAAGCTGCAGGAATCGAAAACGTAGAAGTCGGCTGGCAAAGTGCCGGGCAAACTCCAGAGCCTTGGATCGGTCCAGATGTCCAGGATTTGACGCGTGAATTATTCGTCCAAAAAGGATATACTTCTTTTGTTTATACGCCAGTCGGCTTTGTGGCTGATCATTTAGAAGTGTTATTCGATAACGACTACGAGTGCAAAGTAGTATGCGACGAAATCGGAGCGACTTACAGACGCCCGGAAATGCCAAACGTGCAGCCTTTGTTTATCGACGGTTTGGCGGACGTAGTTTTAAAGAAATTAGCAGAAAAATAATAGAATTTCATTAGCGAAAGAGAGGCGAAACGTGACGGAACGAACGCGAAAAGTAGCAGTCGTGGGCGGAGGAATCACAGGTCTGTCTGCTGCTTACTATTTACAAAAACAAGCGAAAGAGCAAAACATTTCGCTGGAGGTTACGTTAATCGAAGCCACACACCGTTTAGGCGGTAAAATTCAGACGCTTCGCAAAAACGGTTTTGTGATAGAGCGTGGACCTGACTCGTTTCTCGCCCGAACAAATAGCATCAATTTATTAGCCAAGGAATTAGGGATCGATGATCAATTGATTGAAAGCAGAGCGGGTAAAACCTATGTGATGGTTGAAGATAAACTGCATCCTGTACCGGAAGGTTCTGTAATGGGAGTGCCGACTGCATTTGGTCCCTTCCTTACTTCGAATCTGTATTCCTGGAGCGGTAAAATCCGTGCAGTCGGTGACTTGGTATTGCCTAAGTCTCCTGCTGCAACGGATCAGCCGGTGGGACCATTTGTCCGTCGACGTTTTGGTACGGAGGTTGTTGAAAACTTGATCGAACCGCTGTTTTCTGGATACTTCTCGGGGGATATTGACCGGTTGAGCATAAATGCCACATTTCCGGCATTCTATGAAATCGAACAGCAGCATCGCAGTTTGATTTTCGGAATGAAAAAAAACGGGAATATTCTGCCGGAAGAATTTACTACCGATAAGAACGGGGTTTTTCAAACATTCCAGCATGGTTTAGAAACGTTAGTGACAGCACTGGAAAAAGAACTTTCCGCTAGTACTATTTTAAAAGGTGTGAAAGTGGAAAGCATTGAAAACAACAATGCTAAAGCCGTGCTGACATTAAATAACGATTCAACGATTATTGCCGATGACGTGATTTTTGCACTTCCGCATTCGAAAGTTCAATCGTTGTTTGAACCTTATGGCTTATTGAAAGAATTGAAGGAAATGCCGGCGACGTCAGTGGCAACTGTATCTATGGCTTTTCCCGCTGAAGCGGTCAAGCAATACACGGATAATGCAATCGGTTTTGTGGTTTCGCGAAACAGCGATTTTGCTATTACGGCATGTATTGCCTCACATTGCAAATGGCCATCGCAAACACCGGACGGAAAAATGCTGTTCAAGGCATTTATCGGCCGCGTTGGCGATGAAGCCGTTGTGGAATTATCAGACAAGGAAATTGAAAAAACTGTCTTGGCGGATTTGAGGAAGTCGATGGCAATCGAAGCAGATCCGGAATTCACAATCGTTTCCCGTTGGAAAGAAGCAATGCCGCAATATTTAGTCGGGCATAAAGAACGCATTGAAAAAATGCGAAAAGAAATGAAAACAGCTTTTCCCATGGTTCAAATGATCGGAAGCTCATTTGAAGGATATGGACTGCCTAGTTGTGTTGGCCAAGGTGCAGCCGCGGCGCGCAAAATCATTGAACGATGCCATGTGGAACAATAAAGCGGAGGTACGATATGAAGAAGTTAATTTGGCTGGCATTGCCTTTTTTGCTGCTCGCAGCGTGCGGCAGTGAGGAAGCCGATTCTGCAGGGGCAGGCAATTCGCTGGAAGAAATAGTGGTGGAAATCAATACGCCTGAAACTGCAGAAGCAGCAGAAGAAGTGGTTTTGTCTGCTTCAGTAACACAAGGCGATGAAGCGGTAGAAGATGCGGATGAAGTCGTTTATGAAGTGTGGCAATCCGGACACCGTGACAGTGGAGAAATGATTGAAGCTGAACATACAGGAAATGGTGTATACGAAGCAGAGACGGTTTTTGAAGAAGAAGGCTTATATTTCATGCAGGCCCATACCAGTGCTCGCCGTTTGCATGTGATGCCGAAGCAGGAAATAACAGTAGGGGATCCAGATCCGGCTTCCATTGTACCTGACGACAGTGAAGATTCAGAAGGCATGAATAAGATGGAAAATCATTCTGGTCATTGAGATAAATAGAGAGCCGGCTGCGTTATGCAGCCGGCTTTTGTTAGTATAGATGAACTTAAGAAATAGTATGGTTTTCTCAGCTCATGGTGGAAGTCTTGCCCAAGCGACCAATACGGCGTAGTAGTAGGCCATTCTTTAGTACATTTAAAGTAATACAGAAATTAATACAGCAAAACCGTCTCCAAACAAAAATAAAAGAAGCGGACGCTGATTGACAGCGTCCGCTTCTTTTATGGATTCTTATAGATTATTGCACGATTCACATTGGCTACCATAACATTCATGCTGTTCTTCGACTTTTTCTCCACAATTCGAGCATTGTTTCGGGGGCAGATTCTTGAAAAATTCCACTACGTTTTCAATCATTTGTTCCAGCTCCTTTGTTATAGTACTGTGATGGTTTATTGAATTGTATTATAACAGAAAGAGTTCGTCAACCCTTAATCGTGAATTTTTTTAAATAATCCGTTAAACTAAAGAAAGAATGAACTTCAAAGGAGAGAAATTATGTATTTTGTAGATAATAAGGGCATTACTGATCCGCGCATTAACTTGGCAATCGAAGAGTATTTATTGAAAACGATGGATGTTGAAAAAGATCCGTTTTTACTGTTTTACATAAATGAACCCTCCATTATCATCGGGAAAAACCAGAATACCGCTGAAGAAATCAATACCGATTATGTGGATTCAAATGGCATACATGTGGTCCGCCGTTTGTCAGGCGGCGGTGCGGTTTACCACGACCTCGGAAACTTGAATTACAGCTTTATCACTGTTGACGACGGCAATAGTTTCCGCAACTTCCGGAAATTCACGGAACCTGTAGTGCGCGCTTTGCATAGCCTTGGCGTCAATGCAGAACTTTCAGGACGCAATGATTTGATCGTGGAAGGGCGCAAGGTTTCAGGGAATGCCCAGTTCTCGACCCGTGGCCGCATGTTTAGCCACGGAACGCTGATGTTTGATACAGAAATAGATGCAGTCGTCTCCGCATTGAAAGTCAGCAAAGAAAAAATCGAATCAAAAGGCATCAAGTCCATCCGCAGCCGCGTGGCCAATATTTCAGAGTTTTTGAAAGAGCCGATGACGGTTACGGAATTCCGTTCTGCTATTCTGGCTTCATTGTTTGAAGGTGAAGAAAACATTCAGTACTGGGAATTGACCGACCAGGACTGGGAAAACATCCGCGAGCTTTCGAAAGAACGATACGCGAATTGGGACTGGAACTACGGCAAATCCCCTAAATTCAATGTGAAGCATTCTCACCGTTTCCCGGTCGGCGGCATTGATGTCCGGCTTCAAGTAGAAAACGGAATCGTCCAGGATGCCAATATTTACGGCGACTTTTTCGGAGTAGGCGATGTATCTGAAATCGAACAAGCCATCACAGGGATCAAGTATGAACGGGCATCGCTGGATGAAGCCATCAGCAATTTCGATATTCCAAAATATCTCGGCGGCATTACAAAAGAAGAGTTTTTAAAATTAATTTATTAAGAATTCATGAAGAGCCTGCTATTGAGCAGGCTCTTTTGTTAAAATAGAAAGAAACAGGAAAGGGGGAATCGATGTGGCAGCTCAACGGATTTTCATCGTAGAAGATGATTTGAAAATTGCGGCATTGCTGGCCGAGACTTTGCGCAAATACCATTACGAAGTGGAAACCGCGAAAGACTTCGACCGCATCCTCGATGAGTTTGAAGTATTTGATCCCCATATGGTTCTGCTAGATATTAACTTGCCTTCTTATGATGGGTATTATTGGTGCCGTCAGCTGCGCCAAATATCCACCTGTCCTATTTTATTCATATCTGCCCGATCCGGAGAAATGGATCAGGTATTTGCTTTGGAGAATGGCGGAGATGATTTCATCACGAAACCTTTTCACTATGAAATCGTCCTTGCAAAAATAAGAAGCCATCTGCGCAGGGCCTATGGGGAATATGCACCGAAGCAAGAAGAACGGTCTGTAAAAGCGGGGCGCATCGCTTTATTCCTTGAACGAATGGAGCTTCATGTCAAAACAATTATCATCCCATTGCAGAAAAAAGAATGCACAATTATGGAATTGCTGCTGTCCCAGTTTCCGAAAGTAGTGACGCGTGAGCAGCTGCTGGAAGAATTATGGGATGATCAAGCTTTTGTTGATGAGAACACATTAAATGTAAACATGACGCGCGTCCGGAAAAAATTGGCTGACTATGAAGTGCTTTCATCAATCGAAACAGTTCGGGGATCCGGGTATCGCTTGCTGATTCATGAGGAGGAACTGTAATGTTCCGACTGTTCTTTAAAGAGCACGCAGCTTTTATCGTCTTTCAAGTTGTCTTAGTGGCTTTTATCATGGCGCTTTATTGGCTGGATGGCTTTCGCAATTTGGATACAGCCATTTATTCTTTTGTGATTAGCACGCTATTAGTCGGTACTTTTCTGGCTGCCCGTTTTGTTAAGAGATATCATTTCTACCGAAAAATCCTGGCCATTCCGGAAAACATGGAACACGCGATACAACGGGAAGGAAAATCACCTGAACAGCTTCAAAGTGAAAAATATTTACAAGAGCTGTACCGTCTTTACCAAAATGAAGCGCAGGCCCTGTATGCTTCCCAAAAACGCCATTTGCAATTTATGAACCAATGGGTGCATCAGATGAAAACGCCTTTATCCGTGATGCAGTTATTGCTGCAGGAAGAAGGGGAACTCGACAAAAACAGCGTCCGGGAAGAAGTGGATCGCCTGAAGTCAGGGCTTGATACCGTCTTGATGAATGCGCGTCTTGATACATTTGAAGAAGATATGCAAATTGAACAAATTTCTCTGCGCACCTTGGTGTCAGAAACCATCACAGAAAATAAACGTTTGTTCATTTCTAAACGCATTTACCCTGAAATTGATATGGCGGAAGACTGTATGGTGGCGACTGATAAAAAATGGATGAAATTCATTTTTAGTCAGTTTTTGACCAATGCTTTAAAATACACATTTGAACCGAATAAAAAAGTGTACATTCATGCAGAATGTGCAGATGGCCATGCCGTTTTAACCATTCGAGATGAAGGCATCGGTATCCCATCATCCGATTTGCCGCGCATCACAAAAGCTTTTTTCACTGGCGAGAATGGCCGGAAAATAGGGGAATCGACCGGTATGGGCTTATATTTGGCCAAAGAAGTATGTGAAAAACTTGGGCATAAACTAGCTATTTCCTCAGTCCATGGACAAGGCACGACGGTATCGGTGTCGTTCTACAACCAAGACATACCAACAGGAGGAAAAGACGATGTCGTTATTGAAAATCGACGAAGTGACGAAGGTGTACGAGGGGAAAGTCACACATCGGGCATTGAATCAGCTGAGCTTCGAAGTGGAAAAAGGTGAGTTTCTCGCTGTTATGGGACCATCCGGCAGCGGAAAAACAACGTTGCTGAATTTAATTTCCACTATCGATACACTGACTGCTGGTGAAATTCTGATTGATGGGGTTAATCCGCATCGCCTGGATAAAAATGATTTAGCATTATTCAGAAGACGCAAACTCGGCTTTGTTTTTCAGGATTTCAATTTGCTGCAAATGCTGACAGTTGAAGAGAATCTTGTCTTGCCGCTGACGCTCGATTATATGCCGACCAATGAAATGGCATTGCGGGTGCTGGAGCTTGCCAAACGGCTCGATTTGACTTCGATCCTTCATAAACGCCCCAACGAAATTTCAGGCGGGGAAGCACAGCGCACGGCAATCGGACGTGCACTTATTCACAAACCGGCCATTATTCTGGCGGATGAACCGACGGGCAACCTGGATTCAAAAGCTTCCCGTGACGTTCTGGACTTATTGTCAAGAGTCAGTGCCAACGAAGGTGCTACCATTGTGATGGTTACCCATGATCCCATCGCCGCCAGCTATTGTGATCGGGTCTTGTTTATCAAAGACGGTGAATTTTTCAATGAAATATACGGCGATGAACGCCGCCAGACGTTCTATCAAAGAATCTTGAATGTTCTATCCTTGCTTGGGGGAAATGTGAATGACCTTTCGGCAACTCGCTTACCATAACGTCCTTCGAAACCGGCGGAGCTACGCCGCTTTTTTTCTGGCCAGTGTTTTTTCCGTTATGGTGTTTTTTGTTTACTCGATGTTTATTTTTCATCCGCTTTTTAAAGAAGACGGACTGCAGGAATTAGCCGTCCGCGGCATGTTCATCGCAGAAATTGTATTATATGTTTTCACACTGTTTTTCTTATTGTATTCCATGAGCGCCTTTTTGCAGGCACGTTCTAAAGAATTTGGCATTCTGATGCATTTGGGGATGACAAAAAAACAATTGAATAAATTGATTTTCTTCGAAACAATCATTCTCGGCGCTGTCTCGACTATAGCTGGGATTGCTCTAGGTTTTGCCTTCTCCAAGTTCTTCTTTATGATAGGACGCGAAATCATGGAACTGGAATCCTTGCCGCTCTATGTGTCTTGGAAGCCTTTTGCTTTGACTATAGGAGCGTTCACCAGTTTGTTCATCATCATTTCCTTTATCAGTGTTGCGTTTATCCGGACAAAAGGAATCTTGGATTTGCTGCAGGGCTATTGGAAAACGGAAGAAGTATCAAATGTGTCAAAAGTATTATCAGTTCTTGGAATCGTACTTCTTATATGTACATATATTTTAGCTTCCATTGTGACTGATAAAACCGTTTATCAACTGGCAGTGATCATACCGCCGCTTGCCACGCTCGGAACTTATTTGTTTTTTACCCATTCGATTCATTCGCTGCTGAATATATACAAGCGGAAAAAAGGGGTTTACTGGCACAAAACACGTCTTGTCTCTCTTGCTGAAGCTTCGGTGAAACTAAAAGACAGCGCTCAGATGTTTTTTATCGTGACGATTGTGTCGACAGTCGCTTTCTTGACAGTAGGAACATTGGCTTCCTTCATGTCTTATACAGGAGATTTCCGTGAATCCAACCCATTGGGACTGGTTTATATTTCATTCCAGGGCAATGAAGCAGAGCAGGAACACATAGAAGGGCTGACTTCGCAATTAGAAGAAAAGCAATTGGCATATGATCTGGTGCCCATTCCTATAAAACGCCAAACTTCAGCATTAACTGGGAATGACGTGGATATTGTCCCGGCCTCACAGTTCAACCGTTTGGCTTTTGCGCTCGATTTTGAACCGGTTTATCCTGAACGAGGGAAAGGGCTGTTTATTCCATACTCAAGAGAATCGTTAAAAGAGTTGGAAAATCTGACTTCCCAAACCACTTTAGTGGAAAGCGGCATTTCGCTGTCGATTGATGAAGTTTATCAGCGGATTATGTTTCCGAATCATACGATGAATGTAAACAGCATCGTCGTTAATGACGAGGACTATGAAGCAATAGATGAACCGCTTGCTGGCTATGCACCAGGAGAATCAACTTTTACTTATTATGCTTTTGCTGTTCCTGAATGGGAGGAAACAGTGACGATCGGTGAAAAATTGACTGAGCTGATGCAACAAGCGATAGCAAAGGCGGATTTCAGTAATGTGAATTTCTTCTTTGAAAACCCTGGGGAAGATTATCGATGGTTCAAGTCGTCCTTTGCGATTCTCTTGTTCATCGGTGTGATGGTAGCGGCTGTATTCTTGCTGGCAGCCGGCAGCTTTATTTACTTCAAGCTTTATACAGGGCTCGAACGTGACCGGAAACAATACTTGCTGCTGGTCCGCCTTGGCATGACAGAAAAGGAACTCGGAAAAATTGTCAACCGGCAGCTGATTCCTCAATTCTTTTTGCCTTGGGCAGTAGCGTTGCTTCACAGTACATTCGCTTTCATCTCACTTCAAGTAGTATGGGATGAATTTGCCGAATTATCGATTTTGGGCGAAATGGTCCTCGTGTTGAGCGGCTTTACAGTTGCTCAAATCTTGTATTTCTTTTTAATACGCTGGCGTTACATCGCCCATCTGCAAGCATCGTAATTTTACGATGCTTTTTTTGTTCTGGAGAAAGTTGAAAATCGTTTTAGCCTCTGTCCCTTAACTATGCAAAATTACGAACCTTATTGTATTGTCTGAACATTTATTTTATAATGAATACAAAGTAAATTATGAATGAGTATTCATTCAACGCGAAAGAGGGATGGGAAATGAATTTAGGGAAGCTTGTTCATGAAATTTCACAGCAAGATCCAAGCAAGACGGCGTATCATTTTATGGGGAAAGATACATCGTACGGGGAGTTTGATCAATCCGTTACAAAATTCGCAGGAGCATTGAAATCACTGGGAATCGAACAAGGGGACCATGTCGCATTTTTGTTAAGCAATACACCGCATTTCCTCATTTCGTTGTACGCGACTATGCGATTAGGAGCGACAGCTGTTCCGATTAACCCGATTTATGCACCTGATGAAATCGCTTACATACTGAAAGACAGTGATGCAAAAGCAGTCATTGCACTCGATGCTCTCTTGCCGCTTATCGAAAAAGCTCATCTGGCGCTGCCAGCGGTTTCTTCTTTTATCGTTTGTGAGACTGCCCCGGAAACGGCAGCCAAGCTGGCTGAATTGCCGGCAGATGTAAAAGCGAAAGTGCATGCATTTTCAGACCTTATCCGTCAGCCGGGATCGTTGGAGCAAACCGTCGAGGTGCAAACAGATGACAATGCAGTCATTTTGTACACATCGGGGACGACTGGCAAGCCGAAAGGTGCCATGCTGACGCATGAAAACCTTTACTCAAACGCACGCGACGTGGGTGCTTACTTGGGCATAACGCCTGACGACCGGGTAGTGGCCACTTTGCCGGTGTTCCATGTTTTTGCATTGACAGTCGTAGTAAATGCGCCTCTGATGCAAGGAGCCACTATTATTCTAGTGCCGCGCTTCAATCCGAAAGAAGTTTTTGAAGCGATCAAATCACAAAAGGCGACGATTTTTGCCGGGGTGCCGACCATGTTCAATTTTATGTACCAGTTCCCGGAAGCTCAGACAGCCGATTTTGAAACAGTCCGGCTAGCCATTTCAGGCGGCTCTGCGATGCCGGTCGCGCTGCTTCACAATTTCGAGGAAAAGTTCAAGGTCCGCGTTTCGGAAGGCTATGGTTTATCAGAAGCTTCACCGGTGACTTGCTTTAATCCGATTGACCGCGAACGCAAAGCCGGTTCGATCGGCACATCGATCATCAACGTTGAAAACAAAGTCGTCAATGAACTCGGGGAAGAAGTGCCGGCCGGCGAAGTCGGTGAATTGATTGTCCGTGGCCCGAATGTGATGAAAGGCTATTACAAAATGCCGGAAGAGACCAATGCCGCTCTCCGTGACGGCTGGCTCTATACAGGCGACTTAGCCCGGGTTGACGAAGAAGGTTATTTCTATATTGTGGACCGCAAGAAAGACATGATTATTGTTGGCGGCTATAACGTGTATCCGCGTGAAGTTGAAGAAGTGCTGTTTGCCCATCCAGGAGTCTCGGAAGCCGCTGTTGTCGGTTTGCCAGACCCAAATTTTGGCGAAGCTGTCCATGCTTATGTCGTATTAAAAGATGCTTCAGTGACTACTGAAGACCTGCAGACATATTGCGTTGAACATTTAGCCAAATACAAAGTGCCAAGGCATTTTGAGATTCTGGAAGATCTGCCGAAAAACACAACCGGCAAAATTCTTCGCCGTTCTTTAAAAGAGCAAGCATTGAATAAATGATAGAATGGCTTCAGCAATTAATGCTGAAGCTTTTTTGTTTTGGACTTGATTGAAAAAACTGACAGTTTTCCTTATACTAAAGAAACAAGTATTGCGAGTTTCGAAATAGATTTCACTAGGAGGATTTTCATTGAAAAAAAATGCAGTAGAAATAAAAGACTTAACAAATTTAGTGTCAGTCACAGATCCCCATATCTCACCAGATGGTACGAGAGCATTATTTATCCGGACTCATATGGACGAAGAAGAAAATACATACGTTGGCCATCTATATCATATTCATTTGGAAAGTGGAAAAGTGATGCAATGGACGCATGGCAAAGAGCGGGTTTCTGCTCCGGCATGGTCAGCGGACGGCAATTATGTTGCTTTTTTATCTACACGCGATGAAAAAAATCAATTATATGTAATGCCGTCAACAGGCGGGGAAGCACGGGCAGTGACCGATTTTGAAAAAGGAGTCGATGCGTTCCTTTGGTCGCCATGCGGCAAAAAAATCTGGTTTAATGCGCTTGCTAAAGAAGGGAAGACTTTTACAGACAAAGAAGATAAAGATGAAAAGAAAAAGCCGGAACCGGTTTTTGTAACAAATCTGAAATATAAAATGGATGGCATGGGCTTATTGCCGATGGACTTTCATCGCCATATCGGTGTAATTGATATCGATTCCAACGATGTTGAGCAAATTACGGAAGGCAATTATCATTATGGGCTGGAAGCAGTATCACACCGAGGGGATAAACTGGTTTACGGCGTAACACGTGAAGAAAATCTTGATTTCGTTTTCCGCCAGCCGCTATATCTGTATGAAGTCAAAACAAAAAAAGAAATTCCGATAGTGGAAGAAGAAGGTTATTTTGACGGAGCTGCTTTTTCCCATGATGATTCGAAAATCGCTTTTGCGGGGAGCACCCGCCAATTTGAAAACGCCACACATTCGAACATTTATATCTATGATGTTGCACAAGAATCTCTTTTCTGTTTGACAGAAGGTTTGGATGCTCCGATTGGCGATTACGTCGTGGCGGATTTCCAGCAAGGTGCAAATGCTCCGGCAGTGGTGTGGACAAAAGATGATCATTTGTATTTTCAAGTTTCCGCCATGGGAGATGTACGTCTATACTTTGCGTCACTTGATGGCGCCGTTTACCCTGCCTCTCCGGAAATGGAGCATGTTTACGGCTACGACATTTCAAAAGATGGTGTATTCGCTATAGCGGCAATCAGCACTCCGGTAAATCCGGGAGAGTTGTATAAATTGACCATTGCCACAGGCGAACGCCAAGCATTGACCGAGTTCAACAAGACATATATAGAAGAAACTGAATTGATCGAGCCTGCTTCAATCATGGCAGAAGGAGATAAGGGCTGGGATGTACATGGCTGGCTCATGAAACCGCGCGGCTTTGAAGAAGGGGAGAAATACCCGCTTGTGGTCAATATACATGGAGGGCCGCATGCTATGTATGCCAACACGTTTTTTCATGAGATGCAATTGCTTGCTGCACGTGGTTTCGGTGTGTTGTACGTCAACCCTCGCGGCAGCCATGGCTATAGCCAGGAATTTGTCGATGCAGTGCGTGGGGACTACGGCGGATCCGATTACCAGGACATTATCAAGTCCCTTGAAGGCATGATCGAAGAACATAGCTGGATTGATGCAGATCGACTTGGTGTCACCGGCGGCAGTTACGGCGGCTTTATGACGAATTGGATTGTCGGACACACGGACCGTTTTAAAGCGGCTGCCACACAGCGTTCAATTTCCAACTGGGTGTCATTTTTCGGAGTATCAGACATCGGCTATTATTTCAGCGACTGGCAATTGGGCGCTGATATGACGGATGTCGATAAGCTGTGGCAGCATTCCCCGTTGAAATACGCGGGAAATATAAAAACGCCTTTACTGATTTTGCATTCCGAAAACGACTACCGATGCCCGATTGAGCAGTCTGAACAGCTTTACGTAGCCTTGAAGAGCATGGGCAAAGAAACTGAATTTGTGCGTTTCCCTGAAGCCGACCACAACTTGTCGCGTACAGGAAAACCGAATCTGCGCTTTGCACGCCTCGAACAGATTACCGGTTGGATGGAGAAGTACTTATAAGAGTTAAAATCTCAAGAACGCCCGACTTCTGTTGGGCGTTTTGCTTTTATAGACCGCTATTCATCTGGATGATGAACATGAAATTATGAACCATGACAACAAAGGCAATCCAGCTGGCATGAAGAAACAAAATCAGGGAGTATAAAACATTAGCGGAAATTAGCAGGTAGCGCCAGTGGCGGGAGTGATTAGAAATGAATGGCGTAAAAAGCAAACTGAAAAGGCAAAGGGATAATAGGAACTTGATTGTTAGAATGGAGAAAGGAGAAAAAGAGCTTAATAAGGGATTGCCTTCTGTTATATAACCAAACTTGATGCCACAGAAAGTCAGGATTCCATCGAGAATATTCAAAATGCCCAGTATCCAAACATAAATTTTTAATGGAGTGTTTTGCTCAGCCATAACTATGCTTCACCTCTCGCATTTATTGAAATCATTTTAGAATAAACTCTTTTTGTCCCAGTTAACGGTTATTAATATAGAAGTACCCATTTGTTTTACTATTCAGACGTACAATTAGACTATAAGAAATTTTTTTAATTAAAAATATTATTTTTAATAGTTAATTTATCCTTCAAAATGCTAGGCTGCTTAAAGGCATTCTGTAACTTATAAGAATTTATGTATAAAAGCCTTTTGACCATAAGTAAATTGGCAGTGAATAGAAAAAGAAGGAGCACTCCGAAGAGATGCTCCTTCTTTTTATGGGTTTTCTTCAAGTTGTCTGCGTCAACACAACGCCAATCCAAAAGCCGTGCATCCAGCACGGCTTTTTTCTGATCCGATATTATTTCCCTTTAAACACAGGTTTCCGTTTTTCACTAAATGCCATCAATGCCTCTACACGATCCTCTGTCGGAATGGTCAGCTCGTAAGCTTTCCGTTCGATATTCAAGCCAGTTTGCAAATCAGCGTTCATGCCATTTTTGATGGCGAATTTCGCTTGCTGCAATGCGATCGGGCCATTGGCGAGCATCATATCAGCGAACTGGGCAGTGACCTCAACCAGTTCAGTGCGAGGCACCACTTTGGTGACGAGCCCATAGTCCAGCGCTTCAGCCGGCTTTAAGCGGCGTGCCGTCAAAATCAGTTCCATCGCTTTTGACTCGCCGATCAAACGCGGCAGCCTTTGTGTACCACCGGCTCCTGGGATGATGGCAAGGCTGGTCTCGGTTAACCCGAGAAGCGTATCATCCGTGATGATGCGGAAATCGCAAGCGAGTGCCAGCTCCATTCCGCCGCCAAAGGCAAAACCGTTAATCATGGCAATCGTCGGCTGCGGCAAGTTTTCAATCGTCGTAAAAACTTCACCAATTTTAAAGATATTGCGCTTCACATGCTGTTCAGTCAGCGTCTTGCGTTCTTTCAAGTCGGCTCCGACACTGAACGCCTTTTCTCCAGCGCCTGTAAAGATAACGACGCGGATATCCGGATTGATCCGGATCGCTTCGACCACTTGGCTCAGTTCAGCCAACATGTCATAGTTGAAGGCATTCATGGAATCCGGCCGGTTCAATGTGATGAAGGCCAAATTGCCATGCTGTTCGTAATGAATTGTGTCCATTTCCATCCCCCTTTTAATCGTTCCATCCGTTAAAAACATACCACTTTTTGGACTATTCCGCCATCAGACTCTATAATTAAGCGCAGAGAGGGGACTTTTTTTATGAACCGTATCGCTTTGATCCGCATTTATCGGATTGTTTATATGGCCATCAAATTTTACACCCAAGCGATGCTTTTCCAGCGCCGCTACCGCGGAAATTGGAATCCGCTTGTTGAAGAGAAATGGGAAAAGCTTGTCACGAAGCAGGCAAAAAATTATAAAATTTTGGCCTTGAAGCTTGGCGGGCTTATGATTAAACTGGGACAATTTTTGTCGACGCGGGCGGATATTATGCCTCCGACATTTCTTCAGGAACTCGAAGGTTTGACAGACCGTGTACCTTCAGTGTCACGCAAAAAAATCGTTTCTGTTCTTGAAAAAGACTGGAACTCTCCATATTCCAGTTTTTTGACTGATTTATCGGATGCTGCTGTGGCCTCAGCCTCTATCGGGGAAGTTTACAAAGGCGTACTGAAAGACGGAACCGAAGTGGCTGTAAAAGTGCAACGGCCTGGAACAGACCGTATTTTACGTGCTGATTTTCAAGCGATGCGGATTGTTGTTTGGATGTTGAAAACGTTCACGCCACTGTCCAAACAAATCGACTTCCGGCAATTGTACCGGGAAATGACCGAAACAATTGGAGCAGAGTTGAACTTTTTGCAGGAACTTCAAAGCGGCCGCTCATTTTCCGACCGTTTCAAAGAGACGGAAGGCGTTCGTTTTCCAATTTATTTTGACGATCTCTCAACGCGCCGCGTACTGGTAATGGAGTGGATCGAAGGCGCGCGCATAACCGACCTCGCTTTTATTGAGAAACATAATCTTGATCGCCATGCCATCGCAGAACGGCTGTTTATTTTATTTTTGGAACAGGTCCTTAATGGCGGCCAATTTCATGCCGATCCGCATGGCGGCAATATTTTGTTGAAACCGGACGGCACTATTGTGCTGATAGATTTCGGCATGACCGGAACTATTTCCAAGTCGGACGCCCAAGCAGTGCTGCGGATAGCTGAAGGCATCGTTTTCCAAAATTACGATCAAGTGCTGGATGCCCTTGAAGAATTGCGTTTCCTGTTGCCGAATGCGGATCGGGATCTTTTAGCAGACACCATTGCGCGGCTGGTTGCAGCGTATCAGTCTAATGAATTGATGCAGATGGACAGTTTTGTTGTAGAGCGCTTGCTCCGCGATATACAGGATATTGTCCGGACGCAGCCTGTCCAGCTGCCTGCTGAATTTGCATTTTTTGGCCGGGCTACATCAATTTTTATAGGTGTTCTCCATGTTCTGGATCCCGCTATTGATTTATTGGCGCTCGCCCGGCCCCGCATATTGGAATGGGCGGCTTCTCAAAAAGAAGGCAAGCGGATTATTGGCAAAGAAGACGTGCTGCGCTGGGCAATCAATGCAACAGGCCCGCTCCGCGTTCTTCCGCAAAAAATCATCAATTATCTTGAAGAGCCGGAACGGATGCGCCATTACTTGGAAAACCGGGATGGGCGGCAGCGGGAGCATCAGCGGGATTTACAGAGCCGGATGTTCGCCGGGATTTTCACGATTCTATCGTTTACAGGCATATCGATGGCTGTCTGGTTTTCACATGAAGCTTTTATGTGGGTTTCATCCATTTTCTTTGTCGGTTCACTATGGGTTTACCGGTCGATTAAATAATAGATAATGATAAGATAAAAAAATCTGTGCCAAGAGCGGCACAGATTTTTTTGCTTTCAAGTCTTGCAATTTACTGAATTCGGAGTAGAATTAATAAAGAGAACAAACGTTCCCTTTTGAGGAGGTGTAAAAATGCCGTTGATCTCACAAGAGGAAATTGCCCATTTTGAAAAAGCCATTTATTTGCCGATGGTTTTAATCATCTTGGAACGTGACCGTATGTTATTCGAAAAAGGATCTTTTAAACTAAAGAGGCCGTATATTGAATTAGTGGATGGCGCCATCAAGCAGGTTCATAAAGAACTGCAGGAAACAAAAATCCATATGCGCAAGCACCATATGAAGATGATAAAAGGCACTGGAGATGATACATTCACCGAATACGTATTTTACCATGGGGGGTATGAAGACCACCGGCGCTATTTGAATGTGCGTTTGCGCAACCGGGTAGAGGAATTGCTGCGTGTTTATTTAGCGATGTCTTACCAGGAAATTTAAGGTGTTTTTATAATGGAGGTCTTGGCAGTGGGCAGATTACAAAGAGGCAGAGCTATACATACAAGAGCGTGATGCTTAAAAGGCTGCAGCAGTTTCAGTCTGTCTCTTTGTTATTTCAATCGGAAAACTCAATCAAGAGGATGTTGTCTTCTGGGGGGATATCTGCGTTTCGTCAAATATACCATTTGATGCTGATGGACTTGCTGGGCATTTTTAAAAAACCTGCGCAGAGAACCTGCAAAAGAATGCTGGTTTCTTAACGCGACAGGAGACACATCAAGTGGGACAGCTACACCATTGCTTAAGGAAATTATGCTGCCTTTTCCTGTATCATCGCTTTCGACTAGCTCGACAGCATCAAAGTTGAACCAAACCGATTCTTTGTTTTTCGGAGAGTGAGTAGGAAAGAACAGAAGCGGATTGCCGTAATACTCACCGATGATAATGGGGGGCTTATGTTTGACGCGAACTGCTTTTTGAGAATAAAGAGTGGCGCTTTCCATCGATCCTCTGTAGAAAGTACAAGAAGAACTTACAATTTTATAAACCGATTCTTCCACAATGAATTCACTTCGATCTTCAATTACACGTGTCCACGTTCGATGTCCGTCTATATACGGCAAAAGTGCATATGTATTGCTGCACACCGTATATGAAGAGGGATTATGATTCTTATTGCCCATTAACTTATACCCCCTAAATTTACTATACATAAATATTGTAACAACAAATGGAAGATTAGCAATGGCTTAGTCTAAAAATAAAATCTTTTCTATTTCATTAGAATTTTCAAAAAACATTTGATTATTGATAGACTTTTAATGTATACTAATGAAAAGCATTCGGGGTGATGAAGAATGGAAAACTATTATTCTTATGCTGACTTCATGAAAGCGATGGCTCAAACAAAGAAAATTACAGAAGCGGAAAAACTGCTCAATGATATCTATTTGGATTTGTTTTTGAAGCATGTACACCGCTCTCAGCAAGAAGAACAGCTCATGACGCTTATCGACCAAGCCCTGGACACTAATGACCGTGAAGCATTCGCCAACTATTCAGCCCAATTGCAGGCTTTAAAATGCGATGAAGAATAACGAAAAAACCGCTCCTCAGTGAGCGGTTTTTTTATTTTGTCTAAAAAAAGACAAGCAAAAAAACATACGTTCGCTTTTTGTTAGGGGAATTTTAGGGCATATGATAAAATAGAGAGAGTGAAACAAACAGGAGGACATCAATTATGAAACAGGAATTCAAACTCCAGGCCCCTTATGAACCTGCAGGTGATCAGCCTCAAGCAATTGCGGAGTTGACTCAAGGAATCATAAACGGCAAGCGCTGCCAGACTTTGCTTGGAGCAACAGGCACTGGGAAGACCTACACCATGTCAAATGTGATTCAGCAAGTGAAAAAACCTACATTGGTCATGGCCCATAACAAAACCTTAGCAGGACAGCTTTACAGTGAATTCAAGGAATTTTTTCCGGATAATGCGGTTGAATACTTCGTTAGCTATTATGATTACTATCAACCGGAAGCCTATGTGCCGCAATCCGATACTTATATAGAAAAAGATGCCAGCATCAATGATGAAATCGATAAATTGCGGCACTCGGCGACAAGTTCGCTGTTCGAACGGGATGATGTCATCGTCATAGCTTCGGTATCGTGCATATATGGCCTCGGTTCGCCAAAGGAATACCGTGAACTTGTAGTATCCCTTAGAAAAGGAATGGAAATCGAGCGCAATCAGCTTTTACGAAAATTAGTCGACGTTCAATATGAACGCAACGACATCAACTTTATCCGTGGAACTTTCCGGGTACGGGGAGATGTAGTGGAAATCTTTCCGGCATCCCGCGATGAACGCTGTTTGCGTGTTGAGTTTTTTGGAGATGAAATTGACCGGATCCGTGAAGTGGATGCTTTGACGGGTGAAATCATCGGCGAGCGGGAACATGTTGCCATTTTCCCGGCATCCCACTTTGTTACGCGGGAAGAAAAAATGGTCAAAGCCATTGAGAACATCGAAGCGGAACTGGAAGAGCGATTAAAGGAAATGCGGGCAGAAGATAAGTTGCTCGAAGCCCAGCGCCTCGAACAGCGCACACGCTATGACTTGGAAATGATGCGCGAAATGGGCTTTTGTTCAGGCATTGAAAACTACTCCCGCCATTTGACGCTGCGGCCTCCAGGTGCTCAGCCTTATACGCTCATTGATTATTTTCCGGATGATTTCCTGCTGGTAGTGGATGAAAGCCATGTAACCTTGCCGCAAGTCCGCGGCATGTTCAATGGGGACCAGGCACGCAAAAAAGTATTGGTGGATCACGGATTCCGTTTGCCTTCGGCTATGGACAACCGGCCGCTGACATTTGATGAATTCGAAAAGCATATCCACCAGGCTGTTTTCGTATCAGCGACGCCAGGCCCTTATGAGCTTGAACATACACCGGAAATGGTGGAACAAATCATTCGGCCGACAGGACTATTGGACCCGACCATTGAAGTGCGTCCGATAGAAGGGCAGATTGATGACTTGATGGATGAAATCCGGCAGCGCACCGAGCGCAATGAACGGGTGCTTGTAACGACATTGACAAAAAAAATGTCCGAAGATTTGACGGCGTATTTAAAAGAAGCAGGCATAAAAGTCAATTACCTGCATTCGGAGATTAAGACGTTAGAACGGATTGAAATCATCCGGGAATTGCGGATGGGTGTTTATGACGTTCTTGTCGGCATTAACTTGCTTCGGGAAGGACTCGATATTCCGGAAGTCTCCTTGGTGACCATACTCGACGCAGACAAAGAAGGCTTCTTGCGCTCAGAGCGTTCACTTATTCAGACGATGGGGCGCGCTGCGCGAAACTCCAATGGCCATGTCATTATGTATGCGGATAAAATGACCGATTCAATGCGGAAAGCGATTGATGAAACGACTCGCCGGCGTACCATACAGGCCGAATACAATGAAAAACACGGCATTACACCGATTACCATACAAAAGAAAATCAGGGATGTTATTCGGGCTACTACAGCAGCTGAAGAGACAGAAGAATATGTTTCAAAAGCGGCAGCAGGCAAAAAACTCAAAAAAGAAGACCGCATGAAACTGATTACGCTGCTGGAAAAAGAAATGAAAGAAGCGGCAAAAGCGCTCGATTTCGAACGGGCAGCCGAACTTCGAGACACTGTGCTCGAATTGAAAGCGGAAGGGTGATAAAACTTGAAAAACCAGGAAATACGTATACAAGGTGCGCGTGCACATAATTTGAAAAATATCGATGTCGTCATTCCACGGGATCAGCTGGTGGTAATGACAGGTCTTTCCGGGTCAGGCAAATCTTCTTTGGCATTTGATACGATTTATGCAGAAGGACAGCGTCGGTACGTCGAATCGCTGTCTTCTTATGCCCGCCAATTTCTTGGGCAAATGGACAAACCGGATGTCGACTTGATTGAAGGATTATCGCCGGCAATATCGATCGATCAAAAAACAACGAGCAAAAACCCCCGTTCTACTGTAGCAACGGTAACAGAAATTTATGATTATATGCGGCTGATGTATGCGCGTATCGGTAAACCGGTCTGCCCCAATCATGGTATTGAAATTTCTTCCCAGACGATTGAGCAAATGGTGGACCGCTTGCTGGAGTATCCTGAACGGACAAAAATGCAGATTTTAGCACCGGTAGTGGCAGGCAGAAAAGGGACGCATGTCAAATTACTGGAGGACATCAAAAAGCAAGGTTATGTCCGCGTCCGTGTCAATGGCGATTTAATAGATCTTGATGACAATATCGATTTGGATAAAAACAAAAAACACTCCATTGAAGTGGTCATCGACCGGATCATCATGAAAGAAGGCATTGCGCCGCGGCTGAGCGATTCTCTGGAATCCGCGCTGCGAATTGCGGATGGCCGGGTTCTGGTAGATGTCATGGAACAGGAAGAATTGCTGTTTAGTGAACACCATGCTTGTCCGATTTGTGGATTTTCCATCGGCGAACTGGAACCGCGGATGTTTTCGTTCAACTCACCGTTCGGTGCTTGCGCAGAATGCGACGGAATTGGACATAAACTGGAAGTAGATCCGGAACTGGTTATTCCGGATTGGAACTTATCGTTGGAAAATGACGCGATAGCTCCGTGGAAGCCGACGAGCTCACAGTATTATCCTCAAATGCTCAAAGCTGTCTGCAAACATTATAAGATTGATATGACGGTTCCAGTCAGCGAATTGCCGGAAGAGCATGTCCAGATTTTGCTGTATGGTTCCGGCCATGATAAAATCCGTTTCCGTTATGAAAATGATTACGGGCAAATCCGTGATAACCATATTCATTTTGAGGGTGTCGTAACCAATGTAGACCGCCGTTTCCGTGAAACATCTTCAGATTGGACAAGGGAACAAATGGAAAAATACATGGGCGAGCAACCATGTCCGGCTTGCCAAGGCTACCGCTTAAAACCCGAAACCCTCGCAGTGAAAGTGAATAAATTGCATATTGGTGCAGTTTCCGAGTTTTCCATCGTGGAAGCGGACGAATTTTTTGCAAACCTGGTTTTATCGGAAAAAGACGCGCAGATTGCCAGTGCGATTGTCCGTGAAATCCGTGAACGGGTTAGCTTCTTGATTAATGTCGGCCTCGATTATTTGACTTTGAATCGGGCATCCGGCACGTTGTCGGGCGGAGAAGCCCAGCGCATCCGGCTTGCGACGCAAATCGGTTCAAGGCTGACAGGAGTGCTCTATATCTTGGATGAACCTTCAATCGGCCTTCACCAAAGAGATAATGACCGCTTGATTGGCGCATTAAAAGAAATGCGTGATCTTGGCAATACATTAATCGTCGTAGAGCATGATGAAGATACGATGCTCGCGGCAGACTATTTGATTGATATCGGGCCTGGAGCAGGAGTACACGGAGGCGAAATCATCGCCGCTGGTACACCTGAAAAAGTGATGAAGAATAAAAAATCATTGACTGGCCAGTATTTGAATGGAACGAAATTTATTCCGCTGCCTGCAGAGCGCAGAGAATCCGACGGCCGGGCGATATCCATTCGTGGAGCAAACGAAAATAACTTAAAAAAAGTGGATGTTGATATTCCGCTGGGCTTATTCGTTGCCGTCACGGGTGTCTCTGGATCAGGAAAAAGTACATTGGTCAATGAGATCTTGTACAAATCACTGGCGAGCAGATTGAACCGGGCTCGAACAAAACCGGGCAAACATGAGTCCTTGGAAGGCATCGATGAACTTGAAAAAGTGATTGATATTGACCAATCACCAATCGGCCGTACGCCACGGTCCAATCCTGCCACTTATACCGGGGTATTCGACGATATCCGCGATGTCTACGCCTCAACAAATGAAGCGAAAGTGCGAGGCTATAAAAAAGGGCGTTTCAGTTTTAACGTTAAGGGTGGACGCTGTGAAGCTTGCCGCGGAGATGGTATTATAAAAATAGAAATGCATTTCCTGCCGGATGTTTATGTTCCATGCGAAGTTTGCCATGGCAAACGCTACAATCGGGAAACGCTGGAAGTGAAGTATAAAGACAAGAGCATTGCCGATGTATTGGAAATGACCGTTGAAACAGCTACACAATTCTTTGAGAACCATCCGAAAATTTATCGTAAATTGAAAACGATTGTCGATGTCGGTTTAGGCTATGTTACGCTAGGGCAACCGGCAACTACTTTGTCGGGAGGAGAAGCGCAACGGGTGAAACTCGCTTCTGAACTTCATAAACGTTCCAACGGCAAATCTTTCTATATATTGGATGAGCCGACAACTGGTCTCCATGCGGATGACATTTCACGCTTGCTTCTTGTGCTGCAGCGTTTGGTTGATAATGGCGATACGGTTTTGACCATCGAGCATAATCTGGATGTCATTAAAACTGCTGATTATATTATCGATCTTGGGCCGGAAGGCGGAGACAAAGGCGGGATAATTATTGCAACCGGAACACCGGAAGATATAGCAGCCTCCCAGGATTCTTATACCGGGAAATATCTGGGACCGATTCTGGAACGTGATCGCGCCCGTATGGAAACCTTAGTTAAAAAAGCAACGCGCAAGAAAAAAGTAGCGAAGTGAAACTTTTTTTGATTCGAAACGTATCAATTAAGAGACTATCAAGTTCGGTTTTTGTCTAGCTTCCGCTTTTCATCAAACCGACAAAGAGGAGGCCGCAATACATGCAAAGTGAAAAAGAACGCATATTGGATATGGTGGAAAAAGGCACCATTACGGCAAGAGAAGCAGTAGAGCTATTGAGAGCAATAGACGGCGGTGGAGAACGGGAACAGTCCTCGCGTGATTACGGCCGCAATGATTATCGGGAAAAGCGCGGCAGACGGGGCTTGTTCCGTCCGGAAGACATGGTGAAAAAATTCTCTAAAGATTTTTCGCGTGATTTCTCGAAAGATTTCTCGAAAAACCTTTCCAAAGACTTTAACCAATTGAGCGACCGCATGATGCAGTTTATGCAAAGTTCAGTCGGGAAATTGAAAACGATGGAATTCGATTCTCCATTCGGGGATGCGATACAGTTCAGCCATACCTTTAAACAGGAAAATATTGATGTCAACAATATCATCACCGATATTGCGAATGGCCAGCTGGAAATCTTCCCGTCGCAAGATGATACAATCCGTGCTGAGTGCAGCGTAAAAGCTTATCGGGCAGAATCGGAAGAGCAGGCAAAAGAAGATTTTCTTGATAAATTTGTTTTCATTGCAGATGATCAGAAACTCCGCATCATCAGTGATATGAAAACAACGCAAGTAAATGTGGTGCTGTATGTACCAGCCAAAAAGTATACCCACATTGCTGCCCGTTTATTCAACGGTGGTTTTTCAATGAAGCGCATCGATGCAGCTTTGATTAAAGTGAAAACTGCAAACGGCAAAATCGAATTGAAAAATGTCGATTTTGATGATGCTGAACTAGAAACAGCAAATGGTGCAATCCAAGTGCAGGATGTCCAAGGGAAAGTAATGGAGACAGAAACTTTGAACGGCCGCATTTATATTGATGGTGACATCCAGACAACAGAAGCAAAATCGTTGAATGGCAATGTCGTAGTGACATCGAGATGCAAAGAAGCCCGCAAAGTGGAAGCGAAAACACTGGCAGGAAATGTAGAAATTTATATTCCTTCCCACTTGCCTTTAAGAGGGGAAGTTTCTTCCAACCTTGGCAAAATGGATGTCTTGCTTTCAGATGTTGAACATACCCATGAACAAGGACAATTTATGCAAAAGTCCATCCGTTTTTCAAAAGAAAGCGGAGAAGCTGTGGCAGCGCCTCTTTTGGTCTATGGAGAAACCAAAACCGGTTCTGTACTTGTGCGTTATTTGACAGTAGAATAAATTATAGAAAAAGCCGGCATATAGCATGCCGGCTTTTTTCCATTTCTTGAGCTCTAATGACATATGCGGTACTGTTTAAATAAGGTAGCAACTTCAAAATTGAACAAGAACTAAAAATGATAAGGAGGAGAGTACGTGGCAGAAACGACCATTTCAACCCGGATAACAGAAGTTTTTGATCAGTTGAAAGAAGATGAAGCGGTAAAAAAGGGGTTATCGTTCATTGAGCAAGATCACCATCAAACCATTGCAGACCAGATTGCCTTAACGGAAATTCCAGCACCGCCTTTTAAAGAACAGCAGCGGGCTGAAAACTTTATGCACCGGCTGCAGGCGCTTGGACTTGAAGAAGTTCAAATGGATGCAGAAGGCAATGTTTTTGGAATGCGCAGAGGAAGTGGAGATGGACCAAAGATTTTTGTTTCAGCCCATCTGGATACGGTGTTTCCGGAAGGCACGGATACAACTGTGCACCAGAAAGACGGCATTCTTTACGCACCGGGAATTGGCGACGATACACGGGGACTGGCAGAATTGCTGGCGGTCGTGCGGGCGATGAAGGAAGCAGGGATAAAAACCAGCGGAGATCTCCTATTCGGTGGAACTGTCGGCGAAGAGGGAGCCGGGGACTTGCGAGGAGTCAAAGCGTTTTTTGCTGCGCGTTCTGACATTGATGCTTTTGTATCGATAGACGGTGAAGGATTCAACCATATCACTTACCTTGCAACAGGAAGTTTTCGCTATACCATTACATATAAAGGTCCGGGCGGCCATAGCTTTGGGGCATTCGGGACACCAAGTGCGACGCATGCGCTTGGCCGGGCGATTGCAGCAATTGCGGATCTTGAGACGCCTTCCCGGCCGAAAACGACGTTTTCAGTTGGCCAAGTATCAGGAGGCACTTCGGTTAACGCGATTGCCCAAGAAGCAAGCATGGCTGTTGATTTGCGATCCAATGATGAACAAGAACTCGGAACACTGGAAAGCCGCTTTTTGGAAATTGTCCAAAAAGCGGCTGAAGATGAAAACCGCCGCTGGGGCGATGACCGCTTAAAAGTGGAAGTGGCCCGGTTCGGCAACCGGGCACCGGCCAGCCAATCGCCAGAAGCGCCAATTGTCCAAATTGCCTGTGCCGCCGTCAAATCGATCGGTGGGCAGCCGAGGCTGGGAGAACCGAGCAGTACAGATTCAAATTATCCGATGAGCCTGGGGATTCCTTCGATTACGATTGGGCTCGGCGGTGACTTTGGCGGGGCCCATACACTGGAAGAATGGCACAATCCTAAAAACGGCCATTTGGGCATCCAAAAAAGTTTTATGGCGATTTTAGGGATGGCCGGAGTAAAAGATATTTGCGAGTCTTTATTAATAGAATAGCAAAAGCCAGAAAAGCAGATAACCGCTTTTCTGGCTTTTTCAATTGTATTCTGCATATAGTTTTTGAGTAAAATCCATGGATTGGACAATCAATTCTTTTAAGACTGCGGTATCAATGTCTTCAAGTTTGTTGATGTAGACGCAGGATTTTCCGCTGGTATGTTTGCCCAGTTTAGCAAGCCGCTGTTCATAGTCCGGATCACCAGATGCAATATACAAACTGATTTTCGCTTTCCGTGGAGAAAAGCCAACAAGCGGTGCATCGCCTGAATGGCCGGAAGCGTAAACATAATGATACGACCCGAATCCGATGATGCTCGGCCCCCACATTTTCGGCGGGTATCCGCTGGTTTCTTGAAAAATCTCAAGCAACCGGTAAGCATCTTGTTTTTTCTTTGGATTTGCCACCGTCTCTTCGATGAATCGGATGACATCTGAATCTGTTTCTTTCATCTTTGCTTCATACATACGGATTTCCTCTTTTCCAATAAATTTTAAAGGCAGTGCATAGCGGCTTCTGCTTCGTCCCAAGGAACTTTATAGCCTTGTCCTTTGGCACAAAAGATAGAGGTTGATGTGTATTCCGGGTCCGCATCTTTATTGTAACCTTGTTTTGCGATAATTTCTTCTTCGTTATGGCAAAAATCATAGCCGCCGGGCAGCAGCGTAAGCGCCCCTTTTCCGTGGGTGAAAGAAGCGAATTCAGTGCTGTAGTTCATAAAAGTGACAACTGGCACCCTCCCTTCGATAAAAGCTTTGCCGTCTAATAATTCAGGGGCATTAAAACTGCCATGGGATTGCTGGATATCAGATAAAACTTTCCCCATATGGTCCATTTCCACTTTGATCTTGAAATGATAGACAGGTTCCAGCAAGCGGTTATGGGCTTTTTCAAGTCCTTGGCGAAGTGCCCGGTAAGCGGCTTCGCGGAAATCGCCGCCGGCAGTATGCTGGTTATGGCCACGGCCGGTCAATAAAGTGATTTTGACATCAGTTAATGCTGAGCCGGTGAGCAGACCATGATGGTCCCGTTCATTTAAATGATGGAGCACTAAGTTCTGGTTGCCGATAGATAAAGCATCGGCATGGCAAATGTTGGCCAATGTAATGCCGCTTCCGCGAGGTGCCGGTTCAACCTTGAGATGGACTTCTGCATAATGGCGGAGCGGTTCAAAATGGCCGTAGCCCATAACTGGCTGCTCAATTGTTTCCTTATAAAGAATTTCAGGATCTCCGAATGAAACTTGAAAGCCGAACCGCTCTTTGACGATTTGCTCAAGGATTTCAAGCTGGATCACGCCCATGACATGGATATGGATCTCCTGGAAATGCTCATCCCATATTACACGCAGTGAAGGATCTTCAGCATTGAGCAGCATAAAGCCTTTCAATACTTCCTTGATATTGGCGGCAGGATCAACTAATACTTTTGATTTTAATGCCGGCACCATGCCAAAAGATGCCCGCGCAGCCAATTTCCCCAAACCGTCTCCGATGCGAGTTTCTGAAAGTCCGGCAACAGCGACCAGTTCGCCGGCTCTCGCTTGCTCTACCGGTTGGAATTTATGGCCGTTGTATGTGCGGAGCTGAGTCGCTTTTTCCTGAAGCCGGTTTTCGGCAGCCCCATAAGCGACTTCGTCCCGTACCCGCAGACAGCCACTCAGCACTTTGATAAAAGTAAGGCGGTTTCCGTTCGCTTCATGGCGGATTTTATACACTTGAGCAGCAAATTCTTCTTCATCTGAATACGCAGTTGCCGTCAGTTGGTCAATTTGATCGAAGAACTCAATAACTCCAGTATCTTTCAATGCTGAACCGCCGGCAGCAGCGAAAAACTGCTGATTCCGGATCATGGTCCTTAAAGTTTGCAGCCAAAGCTCGGGATCATACCCGGAATTTAGATAGTATTCGAGAAGCGTTTCATTGCGTTCAGCCAGAAACTCAATCAGTTCATCGTCCATTTCACCGTTATGAAAAGAAGCAGTCACATCAAAAACATCCGGCGTAAGGCTGCTGCGGATCTCTGTTAAAACCCGATTCACCTCTGCGCCTTCCCGATCGGTTTTATTGATAAAGAAGAAAGTCGGTACCCGGTATTTCTTCAGGAGCTGCCAAACAGTTTCCGTATGTCCTTCAACGCCATCAACGGCACTGACGATGATGATGGCAATATCCAAAACCTGAATGGCGCGTTCCATTTCTGCTGAGAAATCGACATGTCCCGGTGTGTCGATCAAGTAATAAGTAGAATCGTTGTAGGAAAACATCGCTTGATCCGCAAAAATGGTGATGCCTCTGTTTTTTTCAATTTCATGGCTATCGAGAAAAGCGTCTTGATGGTCAACACGCCCGCGCTGCCGAATGCTTTTGGCATGATACAGCAATTGTTCAGAAAACGTCGTTTTTCCTGCATCAACATGTGCAAGAATGCCAATTGTTTTGTTCATAGTCCACCTCTTCATTTTGTTCACTATGCAATAAGTGTAGCAGAACTGGAGGCTTTATCCCCGCTGATTGTCAGATGAACCAGTCGGACTGTTAAAGCACGGCAAAATAAAAAGCCCCTTGAAAGCAAATTCAGCTTTCAAGGGGCACGGATGTTAAATGGCACAACCGATGCCAAATGCGATAGCGCTGGCACAGCGTTTCCGGTAAGCATCCAGTTTTAATAATTCGGTTTCTTCACGGTTTGTCATAAAGCCGCATTCGATTAGAACAGCCGGCATTCCGGTATCACGGAGTACAGCAAAATCGGCTTTTTTGACGCTGCGATTTTTCCGGTGCGTTGACAAAATCAATGCCTGTTGAATCGAACCGGCAAATTTTATACTATCTGCACTTGATTTGGTATAGATGAACGTTTCAATTCCTTGGGTGTCATTAAAAACAGAGCCAAAAGCGTTTGCGTGAATGGAGACGAATAAATCTGCTTTTAACCGGTTAGCAAGCGCCGTTCGTTCATGGAGAGGAACGTCCTGATCGGGTTGATGGCTGAAAAAGACGGAATGGCCGTCTAATATGAGCCGCTTCTTGACTTCATCTGCGACTGCCGCATTAAAGTGGAATTCCCGGAGGCGTCCGTCGGGGGAGCGCTTGCCCGGAGTATTAGGCCCATGGCCTGCATCTATCATTATTTTCATTGTCAAATTCCTCCTTTACTGTCCATATAGATGGAAGCTTGCAGAAAGGAGACACGAAAATCTTCAAATTAAAGTTTTCCGTGTTAAAATAGGAGCAAACCGTCAGAATGCTGAAAGAACTTCAAACAAAGTTCTTTGCGTTTTGAGTGTAAAAGGAATGAGGGTAAAGATGGGACAGGTAACAGTAAAACAGGTAATGGACACTTTTGATCTGAAATTAATCAGCGGCGAGGACGGACTGGGACGGCATATTCCAATCAGTGATATTTCGCGGCCTGGACTTGAGATGGCAGGATATTTCACACATTATCCAGCGAACCGGATTCAAATGCTTGGCAAAACGGAGCTGTCTTTTTTTGCGCTGTTGGAAGAAAGGGAGCGGACAGAGCGGATGTTGAAACTCTGCACCGACGACACACCGGCTATTATTGTAGCCCATGAAATGGAAGTACCGCCGGAGCTAGTGGATGCATCGAACCTAAAGCACGTGCCAGTATTCCGCACGAAAATGCCGACCACCCGTTTCTCCAGTTTGCTGACAAATTATTTAGAAAGCCAGCTGGCGCCTACGACTGCGGTCCATGGAGTGTTGGTTGATATTTATGGAGTCGGTGTTTTGATTACGGGCAAGAGCGGCGTGGGGAAAAGTGAAACTGCGCTCGAGCTTGTGAAAAAAGGGCATCGCCTCGTTGCGGATGACTGCGTAGAAATTCATCAGGAAGGCGAGAATACGTTAGTCGGCCATCCTCCGAAACTGATAGAGCATCTGCTTGAAATCAGAGGGGTTGGCATCATCGATATCATGACATTATTTGGTGCAAGTGCTGTCCGGACATTCAAACGCATTTCACTGGTCATTGATCTGGAATTATGGGATCAGGACAAAACGTATGATCGCCTTGGCTTGGAAGAAGAGAAGATGCGGATCATCGATACGGATTTAACGAAGCTGACAATTCCTGTTCGCCCAGGGCGAAACTTAGCCGTTATCATAGAAGTAGCTGCCATGAATTATCGCTTGAAACGCATGGGCGTCAATGCAGCAGAAGAGTTTTCAAAACGGCTGGATGAAGTTATTGCTCAAGATACAAACTAAGGGAATGGGAAGGTGCATGGCATGTATTCGATTTTAGCTGCAATAGATCCGATCGCTTTCTCGCTCGGGCCAATCGATGTCCGCTGGTATGGCGTCATTATTGCTACCGGCATCATCATCGCATTTTTGGTTGGCCAGCGTGAAATGGTCAAACGGGGCCTTCATCCCGATTTCCTGACGGATCTGCTGATTTGGGCGGTGCCGCTGGCTATTGTGGGGGCCCGCATTTATTATGTGATTTTCCAATGGGATCATTATAAAGACAATCCTGGAGAAATCATTGCCATTTGGAATGGCGGAATTGCCATTCACGGAGCGCTTATCGCTTCAGTAATTGTGGCGTATATTTTTACCAAGCGCCGCAATACGTCATTCCTGAAAGTGGCGGATATTCTTGCTCCCAGCATTTTAATCGGCCAGGCCATTGGCCGCTGGGGGAATTTTATCAACCAGGAAGCGCATGGCGGGGAAGTAAGCCGTGCATTTTTGGAAAATCTATTCATTCCCGATTGGATCATCAATCAAATGTACATAGATGGAGCTTATTATCACCCGACGTTTTTATATGAGTCGTTATGGAGTTTTGTCGGCATCATTATTTTGCTGCTGCTGCGCCGGGTTAATCTGGTGCGCGGCGAAATGTTCTTTTTCTACGTCATCTGGTATTCTGTCGGCCGCTTCTTTATAGAAGGGATGCGGACGGACAGCCTCTATGTGATTGGGGAACTGCGAGCTGCCCAATTGGTATCCGTAATAGCCATCATCATTTCAGTTGTTTTCGTTGTTTACCGCCGAGTGAAACTAAAAAATCCACCGCATTACTTGGATAAGTAGAAAGAAGGAATGGAATGTCTACGTTGAAAAATGGATTGAAAGCGGGTCTACATACGACTTGGACATTGGGGAAAATCATTTTCCCAATTACGTTATTGGTGACGATGCTCCAATATACACCGGTCTTGCCATTCATCATCGATTTAGTTGCTCCGATTATGGGGATCTTTGGGCTTAGCGGAGATGCTGCCATTCCCTTGGTTCTTGGTAATGCATTAAACTTGTATGCCGGAATCGGAGGGATTCTGTCTCTGGAGCTGACCGTAAAAGAAGTGTTTATCCTGGCGGTCATGCTTTCTTTCTCCCATAATATTTTTATCGAAACCGGTGTTGCGTTAAAAGTTGGAGTTAAGCTATGGGTGGTCCTGGTTGTCCGATTCGGATTGGCCGCTTTATCAGGAATCATCATCAACCTCGTTTGGAAAGGCGGCGGCGAAACAGCCAAATATGGTTTCGCTCCAGAAGTTGCAGCTGCGCCGGAAAGCTGGATGGGCGTTTTCCTGCTCGGACTTGAAAAAGCCTCTTTCGGAATTTTACAGCTGGCGATCATCGTCATCCCGTTGATGCTGATGATTCAAATATTAAAAGATAAAGGCTTTTTGCAGCGCATCTCCAATTCGATGGGACCATTGACTCGATTGCTGGGCATCCAGAAAAATGCTTCGCTGACATTGGCATCAGGCTTGGTGTTTGGTCTAGCCATGGGAGCGGGCGTTATGATTCAAGCAGTTCAGGAAGATGGCGTCAGTAAAAAAGATGCCACATTGGCCTTTATCTTTCTAGTGGCTTGCCATGCCATTGTGGAAGATACGCTTATTTTCGTTCCACTTGGCATCCCCATATGGCCATTGTTTATCATACGCCTTGTTACAGCACTGGTCTTAACGATTTTTGTTTCTTATGTATGGCGGAAAACAGAAGAAAACCGGAAGGAAGTGCTTTCCTCGTGACCAAAGACATCAATGCACTGTTATTCGACTTTGACGGAACGCTGCTCGACACCAATGAATTGATCATCCAAACCTTTCTTTCGGTATTGGACGAGCATTTTCCGGGCCGTTTCGAAAGGCAGGAAGTGCTTCATTTTATCGGGCCTTCACTTGAACAGACGTTTACTGCTATTGCCCCGGAGCGCACAGCAGAACTGACTGAGCAATACCGTGCCATCAATAAAACCTTGCATGACGAGTTGGTAACAGAATATGATGGCGTAGCTGAAACCTTGAGGCTGCTGAAAAACCGCGGCTTGAAAATGGCGATCGTTTCCACCAAAAGAGGGGCTTCCATCAAACACGGACTGGAATTAATGGGAGTCGGAAATATTTTCGACGTCATCGTCAGCCTGGATGAAGTCAAAGAGCCGAAGCCGGATCCAGAACCGATTTTGCTGGCATTGGAACAGTTGAATGCAGCGCCGGGCGAAGCCCTGATGATCGGTGACAATTCACACGATATAGAAGGTGGTCAAAATGCCGGTGTTCGTACTGCCGGCGTCGCCTGGTCCGTAAAAGGCGAGGAATTTTTGGCTGGTTTTAATCCCGACTATATGCTGCAGCACATCAGTGATCTGCTGCATTTGACGAAAGAAGAAGTCCAATGAGAAACACCGAGCGCCATTTTGTCACCGGTCAAAATTCGCTATGGCATGTCTATAAAACCGTGCCGTTTTGGAAAGTCGTTAAAAATTTCATTGTCATTCAAACCGCACGTTATACACCTTTTTTGCCTATGAAAAACTGGCTCTACAAGACGTTTCTGCATATGAAAGTGGGAGAGCATTCTTCTTTTGCGTTAATGGTCATGCCGGATGTCATGTTCCCGGAGAAGATCACGGTCGGAAAGAATTCGGTCATCGGTTATAATACGACCATACTTGCCCACGAATATTTGATTAACGAATATCGATTAGGGGAAGTCATAATAGGAGACGAAGTTTTGATCGGTGCTAATACGACTATTTTGCCTGGAGTGACAATCGGGGACGGTGCCATTGTTTCCGCTGCCACACTGGTCAATAAAGACGTGCCAGCCGGAGCTTTTGTCGGTGGAAATCCGATGGTGATTATTTATACAGCTGAACAAATGGCCGAACGCCAACTAAAAACCTGAAAGCGGTGTGCTTTCAGGTTTTTTTGTAATAAGAGTGAAACTCGTTTCTTTGTCAAGAAGCGGCCTAGTAGGTTAATTTCTTTCCCTTAACTTTTACACTATTCCTTGACGGTCCATGGGAAGATGCGCTAAAATAAAAATTACTTCACCACTCTAACTAACTAAAGCAAAATAACCAATTTTAGGAAGTGACCTTCAATGACCATTCAAATGTTCGAGAAACCACTGGGTATGCGTGACGATTTCCCGTTTATTGCTAAAAAGAAAGCTGAACTGCGTGCGAAAGGCACATCGATCATGCAAGGTGCTGGATATGATTTGCTTCAAACTCCAACACTGGAGTATTACGAAACAATCGGCAAAATTTCTGCTATTCCAGATAACGCGCTTTTTAAATTGTTGGACAGCCAAGGCGAAACACTGGTCCTTCGTCCCGACATGACTTCCCCAATTGCACGGGTGGCGGCATCAAAATTGCTGAAAGAAAAAATGCCGGTCCGGCTCGGGTATTATTCCAACGTTTTTCGGGCACAAAAGCGGGAAGGCGGCCGGCCGGCAGAATTCGAACAAATGGGCGTCGAACTGATCGGCGATGATTCGCTTTACGCAGATGCAGAAGTGATTATCCTGGCCTCGAATATCTTAAACCAGTTGAACGTTAAATCTGGCCGTGTCGTCATTGGCCATACACAATTGCTGCAGCTCATATTAAGGGATTTTGGATTGGACGATGATCAAATAGAAGTGGTCCGTGCTGCTCTTGTATCGAAAAACGGTGTCCGTTTTGAACAACTGGCCAATGAATTGATCGGGGATACAGAAAAAGCGGCTTCTTTTAAACAATTAATCATCACGTCATCTTTAGAAGACTGGAAACCATACATTGATTTTTCAAATAGTGAACAAACAGCGTTTTATGAAGAAATGCTGAAACTGCAGACCATCATCCAAAGAAACGGACTGGCGGAAGCCATCACTTATGATTTATCCTTTACCAGCCATATGACGTATTACACCGGCCTGGTGTTTGAAATATATGGAGCAGGAAGCGGGTTTCCGCTAGGCAATGGCGGGCGCTATGATGGATTGATGAAACAGTTCGGCTTGCATGTCGGAGCTACAGGATTCGGCTTGCGTGTAGACCGGCTGCTGGAAGTGATGCCGCCGGACAAAGAGGAAGAGCAGCATATATTGATTTTATTTGACGAAGCCAGCGAAGAACAGGCACATGAGCAAGCGCAGCAATTGCGCGAATCCGGAGCAAGAGCCACGCTCCAATATGCTCCGGCTGTACACGCGCTAGAAGAGTTTACTGCATTGTTCAGCGAAGTAAGACGATTGGAAGGTGCTAAAAATGGATGAACTGACGATTGCCATGCCAAAAGGGCGAATTTTTGAGGAAGCCTATGAGCTGCTGGTAAAAGCAGGCTATGATTTGCCGAAAGAACTGGATGACTCGCGCAAACTGATTGTGGAAGCGCCGAACGAACGCTTCCGCTTTATTTTGGCGAAGCCGATGGATGTGCCGGTTTATGTGGAACATGGCGTAGCGGATATTGGAATAGCTGGTAAAGACGTTATGCTGGAGCTGGACCGCTCCGTCCATGAATTGCTGGACCTTGGAATTAGCCGCTGCTATATCGCGACTGCAGGATTACCGAATACAGAGATGAATCCGGTGACGCCGCGAATCGCAACTAAATATCCTAAAATCGCTTCCCGCTTTTACCGAGGCAAAGGGGAGCAAGTGGAAATCATTCAATTGAACGGATCTATCGAATTGGCACCGATGATTGGGCTTGCAGACCGCATCGTCGATATCGTATCAACAGGAAAAACGCTGAAAGAAAATGGCCTTGTGGAGTATGAGCAAATCGCTGAAATCACTTCCCGGCTGATTGCGAATCCAGTTAGTTACCGATTAAAGCAGGAGCGGATCCGTGAACTTGTCGAAAACTTACGAAAGCAGGCGAAGGCATGAAACAGATGCAATTATCTTCCGACATTTCCATTAGAAGAACGATTGCTGAAGCTAATGCCGAGCAGCTGGCTGCCGTCAAGGAAATCATCCAAAACGTGAAGCAAAACGGCGATGCGGCATTGCTCGGCTACACCGAGAAATGGGACGGGGTCAAATTGGAGAGCATCCGGGTCAGCCATGGCGAAATCATGGAGGCGGTCGGCCGCTTTGATGCCCGATTGCTTCAGGACTTGACGGAAGCGGCGGATAATGTCCGGGAGTACCACAAAAACCAAAAGCAAGAGGGTTATAAAAACACCAGAAACGATGGCTCTTATGTAGCCCAGCGGGTCACAGCAATCAGCTCGGCAGGATTGTATGTCCCAGGCGGCACAGCCGCTTACCCGTCTTCCGTGTTGATGAATGTCATCCCGGCCCAAGTAGCGGGTGTCGGCCGGGTGGTACTGATTTCTCCGCCAGGAAAAGACGGCAGATTATCTGATGGAGTGTTGGTTGCAGCACATATTCTTGGAATTGATGAAATTTATAAAGCGGGCGGCGCCCAAGCGATTGCCGCGCTTGCATACGGCACAGAATCAATCGAAGCAGTGGATAAAATCACAGGGCCAGGCAATGTGTTTGTGGCTCTGGCTAAACGGCAAGTTTTCGGCGACGTCGCAATCGACATGATTGCAGGGCCTAGTGAAATTGCCATCATTGCGGACGAAACAGCTTTTGCCGATGAAGTGGCGGCGGATCTATTATCTCAGGCGGAACACGATCCGATGGCAAGTGCCGTGCTGCTGACAACCAGCCAGCAATTAGCAGATGCCGTCTCGCTTGAAGTGGAGCGCCAGCTGGTGACCCTGCCGCGGCAGTCCATTGCAGGAAAAGCGATCAATGATCACGGCATGATTTATGTCGGAGAAACGATGGATGAATTGATCGCGGCTGCGAATGAACTGGCACCTGAGCATTTAGAAATTATGACGGCAGATGCAGAATCCCTGTCAGAAAGAATCCAGAATGCCGGCGCGATTTTTATCGGCCGTTATTCGTCGGAACCGATCGGCGATTATTTCGCAGGCACAAACCACGTCTTGCCAACCAACAGCACGGCGCGTTTTTCGAGTGCCTTGTCGGTCTATGATTTTGTCAAAAGAACAAGTGTGGTTTATTACAGTGAACAGGCCTGGCAGCAAAATGAAGCGAAGATTGCCCGTCTTGCACGCCTTGAAGGACTCGAAGGACATGCACGTGCAGTAGAATCCCGTGCCTGGAAAAAAGGAGAATAAATGATGAGAAAAGCTGAAATCAAGCGCGATACAAATGAAACCAAAGTAGCCATTTCTTTTTCGCTGGATGGAGATGGAAAAGCGGATATCAACACGGGTGTGCCGTTCATGGACCATATGCTCGACTTATTCATCAAGCACGGCTTGTTTGACGGGGAAATCAAAGCAGACGGCGATACCCATATCGACGATCACCACACAACAGAAGACATTGGCATTGTCCTTGGACAAGCAGTGAAAGAAGCGCTGGGCGACAAAAAAGGCATCCGCCGCTATGGCAATGCCTTTGTGCCGATGGATGACGCTCTTGCTCAAGTGGTCGTCGACTGTTCAAATCGACCCCACTTGGAAATGCGGGGCATTATCCCGAACGAAAAAGTCGGCACGTTTGATACAGAACTGGTACGTGAATTTCTCTGGAAATTTGCACTGGAGTCGCGTATGAATGTCCACGTCATTATTCACTACGGCCATAATACACACCACATCATCGAAGCGGTCTTCAAGGCGCTCGCTCGTGCGCTGGACGAAGCGACAATCATAGATTCCCGAGTGAAAGGCGTGCCATCTACAAAGGGGCTGTTAACATGATTATCGGAATTATCGATTACGGCATGGGCAATCTGTTCAGCGTGGAACAAGCATTGAAAAAACTGGATTGCACAGTGATTTTATCTGACGATCCGGAGACGCTGCTTGAAGCAGAAGCAATTTTACTGCCGGGAGTCGGCGCCTTTCCAGATGCGATGGAATTGCTGGACCGCAAAGGACTTTCTTCTTTTATTCAATCATTGCCCGAAAAAGGCATTCCGCTTCTTGGAATTTGCCTTGGCATGCAGCTGCTGTATGAAGACAGTTCAGAAGTAAAACCGACAAAAGGGCTCAGCTTGTTGAAAGGGCAGATTCGCCGTTTTGAAAAAGGGGCGTACCGCATACCTCATATGGGCTGGAACCGGCTTGAATTTTCCCGCATGCCGTATTGGCTGGATGATTTGCAAGTGGATACCCATGTCTATTTCGTCCATTCATTTTTAGCAGTGAACACAAACCCGGAGCAGGTATGGGCGACAGCAAGCTACGGCAACATCGATGTGCCAGGCGTCGTCGGTTCAGGGTTGATTACAGGAATGCAGTTCCACCCGGAAAAATCCGGTGATTTCGGTCATTATTTACTTGAACAATGGATTGCAAACGTCAGGAGGAACCAAGATGAGCAAGTTTCAAATCTATCCCGCAATTGATTTGCGCGGCGGAAAATGCGTAAGGCTTTTTCAGGGAGATTATGCACAGGAAACCGTATACGGCGACTCGCCAGTTGATATGGCTAAGCAATTTGTGGATGCCGGAACGGAATGGATTCACATGGTCGATTTGGACGGAGCCAAAGATGGCGTCCGGATCAATGATAAAGTTGTGATTGAAGCGGCGAAGCTTCCGGTCAATATCCAAATTGGCGGCGGCATCCGGACGCGTGAAGATATTGAACATTATTTATCAAACGGCATTAGCCGCGTCATCATCGGGAGCCTTGCAATCCGCAATCCGGAACTGGTCGCATCGTTTATTGAGGAATTCGGGGCAGAACGGATCGTCATTGGCATTGACGCCAAAAACGGAATGGCTGCAACCGAAGGATGGATTGAAACTTCGGGGCAATCGGCAAAAGACGTCGCCAGCTTTTTTGTTTCCAAAGGAGCCAAGCATTTTATTTACACAGATATCGCAACGGACGGCACGCTGCAGGGGCCGAATATCGATGCCAATAAAACGCTCGTCGATTCGGATCAAGCAGAAGTAATCGTTTCCGGTGGAATCGGTTCTCTTGAAGATATCCAAAACGTCAAACAGGCAGCAGGCGAAAGCCCGATTGCCGGAGTCATTATCGGTAAAGCGCTGTATGAAAACCGCTTTACACTGGAGGAGGCGCTGTCATGTTGACCAAACGAATTATTCCATGCCTCGATGTCAAAGAAGGACGGGTTGTCAAAGGCGTAAGCTTTGTGTCGCTTCGTGATGCCGGGGACCCGGTGGAGCTTGCCCGTTTTTACGACAAGCAAGGAGCGGATGAATTGGTCTTCTTGGATATTTCTGCTTCCCACGAAGGCAAAGAAACGATGATTGAAGTGGTCAAAATAGTGGCCACTGAATTATCCATTCCGTTTACGGTTGGCGGCGGCATTCGTTCTCTTGAAGATATGAAGCGTATGCTGCGTGCGGGAGCCGACAAAGTTTCCTTGAACACTTCGGCGCTTGACCGGCCCGAGCTAATCAAAGAAGGGGCGGATTATTTCGGTTCTCAATGCATCGTCGTAGCCATTGATGCCAAAAGCAACGGCACAGGCTGGGATGTTTATACACATGGCGGACGCAATAAAACCGGCTGGGATGCAGTGGAGTGGGCGAAGAAAAGCGTCGAACTGGGAGCAGGGGAACTGCTTTTGACTTCAATGGATAAAGACGGCTCAAAAGATGGTTTTGATTTGGAACTGACCAAAGCGGTGCGGGAAGCGGTAGAAGTCCCGGTGATTGCAAGCGGCGGGGCAGGAAATCGGGAACATTTCGCCGAAGTTTTCAAAGAAGTGGATGCAGATGCTGCTCTTGCGGCTTCAATTTTTCATTACAAAGAAACGAGCGTTGCTGAAGTGAAAGAGTATTTAAGGAAAGAGGGAGTGAATGTCCGATGAACGATATCAAATATGATGGCAACGGGCTGATTCCCGTTATTATTCAAAATGCCGACACGAAAGCAGTGCTGACATTGGCTTATGCAAACGAAGAAGCCGTACAAAAAACACTAGAAACAAACGAAACTTGGTTATACTCCAGAAGCCGCTCTGAATTATGGAACAAAGGCGCGACTAGCGGCAATACCCAGCAAGTGACAGCAGTCCGCCTTGACTGTGATGGAGACTCGTTGATCTATGAAGTGATTCCGAATGGCCCGGCTTGCCATACTGGCGAAGAAAGCTGTTTCCATAACACCATTGCCGGTGCACCAAACGAGTCGAAAGTGGACATGTTCAGTGACCTGACGGGATTGATCCGAAAAAGGGAAGAAGAAATGCCAGCCGGCGCTTATACGACTTACCTGTTTGAAGAAGGCGTCGATAAAATCTGCAAAAAAGTCGGAGAAGAAGCGGCAGAAGTGATCATTGCAGCGAAAAACAGAGATCCGAAAGAACTGGCGATGGAAACGGCGGACTTATTTTATCATGTCCTGGTGCTGCTGCAAGAACAGAAAGTCGGGTTTGAAGACGTCATTAACGTCTTAAAAGAACGTCATGCAACAAAAACTGCGGGTAAACAATAAGGAAATATGCTATAATTACAGCACATTTAAGTGGAGGAGCGATGACAATCGTTCCTTTTACTTTTTCGGAGGCATATTTTGGAGAATAAAAAAAAGAAAAACTATGAAAATGTCCTGTCATTCATTCCAACAGGGGAATATTATTACAAAAAGGCATTAAAAGAGTTACAGCGGGATCAGTATCCCAAAGCCCATAAGTATCTGCAGCGGGCTACAGAATTAAGCCCGAAAGACCCGGATATCTGGGTCCAGTTTGGCATCGTTCTTATGGAGATGCAGGAATTCGGGCAGGCAATGGAAGCATTGCGTACAGCATATGATCTTGATCAATATAAGACGGAGACCTTGTTTTTCTTAGCAGAAGTGAATGCACATATGGGAATGTTCTTAGAAGCGCGCAATTTTGCGAAGAAATACGTGGAAAACGACATACAGGGCCAGTATGCAGCGGAAGCTTTAGAAATCATCGATTTTGCAGAACAAGAAGACTGGCAGCTTTTTGATGACGACGGAGAAGCTCAAGACAGTGAGCATTTTTATCAGCAAGAAAAAGCCCGGCGCTTGATGGAGGAAGGGAACTTTCCGGAAGCCATCAAATTGTTGGAATCGCTGATTGAAGAAAAGCCGGATTTCTGGGGAGCACATAATAATCTTGCCTTGGCTTACTTTTATATCGGCGAAACGGAAATGGCAAAAGCGCTGCTGCATGATGTATTAAGAAGAAATACAGGGAATTTGCATGCACTTTGCAATCTGGCAGTCTTTCATTATTATGAAAAAAATGAGGAACTTGAAGACGTGCTGGATTTGCTGAAGAAAATTCAGCCTTATGTCTTTGAGCATCGCTATAAATTAGGAGCTACTTTTGCATTGGTCGGCAAGTATAAAGAAGCGTACCGCTGGTTGCGGAGCTTGCAGAAACGCGGATTTGACGGTGATCCTGCGTTCTATTTCTGGTTGTCTCATGCAGCTTATCACTCCGGCCATGAAGATATTGCCAAGCAAGCCTGGAAGCATTTGACGCAAATGGATCCGGGCAAAGACGGCTACGAACCATGGGCAGAACAGGCGGCTATGCCACATCCAGACGCGCTTGAACATGACCGGGATTATTTGGTGGGGAAACTTGATCATCCGCAGACGAGCGAGCGGTTGTTTGGTCTTTTTCTATTAGGAAAGTCTGCCCACAAGCAGGAAATTGTTTCACATCCGAATTGGCTGAAATCTGAACAGCCAACCGTGCTTGAAACCTATCTGCTTGGTTATGCGCTAGGCCATCCGTTTAAAGCACATGTGCCGGAAGAGCAAGCATTCATGCGGGCAATGGAAGCGACTGAAATTCTGTACCAAGAAGAAAGTATGATAACTGAGCAAGGCTCCTACGCTTTCCAAATGTGGTTTATGCTAGTGGAAAAAGCGTTTGAACGCCGTTATGAATTTAAAAATCCAAAAGCATTGGCCGCTTCGGTTGCTTATATGGTCAGATCTTCAAGAGACCGTTCTGTCACCAAAAAAGCGGTTGCCGCACATTTCGGCATAACATCAGCTACACTGACCAAATATGTTAATCAGTTGATCCAGTATTTGCCGCTTTTCGAATCATAAGCAAAAAAGTTGCTGCAATGCCGGTAATCTTATACGATTTAGCTACTGAGATTTAGGAGGGCCTATTATGACTGAGACGAATAATACTTATGACGTGATCATTATTGGAGCAGGACCAGCAGGCATGACAGCCGCTGTTTACACATCAAGAGCGAATTTATCTACATTAATGCTTGAACGCGGAATTCCAGGCGGCCAAATGGCCAACACGGAAGAAATTGAAAACTATCCGGGTTTTGAACATATTCTAGGGCCAGACCTTTCAAACAAAATGTTCGAGCACGCGAAAAAATTCGGTGCTGAATACGCTTATGGCGACGTAAAAGAAATCATTGATGGTGAAGAGTACAAAACCATCATCGCTGGTTCGAAAGAATATAAAGCGCGTGCCATCATTATTACTACAGGTGCTGAGTATAAAAAAATGGGTATCCCTGGTGAAAATGAACTAGGCGGCCGAGGCGTCAGCTATTGTGCAGTCTGTGACGGAGCCTTCTTCAAACAGAAAAATCTGGTTGTCGTCGGAGGCGGAGACTCTGCAGTTGAAGAAGGCGTTTATTTAACGCGTTTTGCAGATAAAGTAACCATCGTCCATAGACGCGATGAGCTTCGCGCACAAAAAATTCTTCAAGACCGGGCGTTTGCAAACGATAAAATTGATTTTATCTGGAGCCATACGGTTAAAGAAATTAATGATGAAAACGGCAAAGTGGGAAGTGTCACGCTGGTTTCTACAAAAGACGGCAATGAACAGGAATTTGAAGCGGATGGTGTATTCATTTACATCGGAATGCTGCCATTGACTAAACCATTTGCTGATTTAGGAATCCTAAATGACGAAGGCTATGTTGTTACCAATGAAAAAATGGAAACAGCAGTTCCGGGTATATATGCAGCAGGAGACGTACGTGAAAAAATGCTGCGCCAAGTTGTTACAGCAACTGGCGACGGAAGTATCGCTGCTCAAGCGGTTCAGCATTATATTGAGGAATTGGTCGAAAAAATCGGGATTAAAGCTTGATTTAATGCTATTTTAATCTACTTGTAACACTGTTGTCATAAGATGGTGGTAAAGTAGGAATAGTAAATTGACCCCCTTTTTATAAAGAAATTTTGACAGGCCGTTTTTCGAGATAATCGGAGAACGGCCTCTTTTTTTATGCATAAATTTTAAAATTCTTCTTCCATAGGCGCTTGTCGGAGCTGAGCAAGCTACCTACGCTTTTCTTAATGTCCAGCTCCGGCGGCTAGCCCCTCGAGTCGCTTCGGTCTTACTGCGAATGGCAAAAGCGCCATTCACTGCAAGCCCTCCAGCGCTTGTCAGGGCTGAGTAAGCCGCCTACGCTTTTCTTTTTTTGCATGACACGCCAGGATAGATGTATAATGGAGAGAGTTTACAATAGATACGGAGTGTCGACAGTGCAGCGAATCGCAAATTTATTAGTGGTCCATGAAGGACAAGTATTGCTATTAAAAAAACCCCGGCGTGATTGGTACGTTGCACCGGGCGGTAAAATGGAAACAGGAGAATCAATTTATGAAGCGGCGATCAGAGAGTTCACGGAAGAAACAGGTGTACAGCCGCTTGGAACTCATTTAAAAGGGATCTACACGATGATGATTCAAGAAAAAGAACAAATCGTTGATGAATGGATGCTTTTCACTTTTTTGGCAACCGGCTTGATTGGCAAACCTTTCGAAGAAACGAGAGAAGGCCTTCTTGAATGGCATCCGGTTGAAAGTTTGGCATTTTTGCCGATGGCTGAAGGAGACCGTACAAACCTGCAATTTGCTGCAAGCCAAATAGGTATGCAATATGGCACTTTTCATTATTCGCCGGAATTCCAGCTAATTAAAGAAAGCATTCAAATGTCTACTGAAGAGGGGATCCAGCATAATGGATAAGCATACGAATGAAACTGAATTAATTATAATAACCGGCATGTCAGGAGCAGGCAAAACAGTCGCAATCCAAAGTTTCGAAGACTTGGGTTTTTTTACAATTGATAACTTGCCGCCGGCTTTATTGCTTACTTTCATCAAGTTGATGAGAGATTCCGGCAAATCAATGAAGCGGGTTGCTGCAGTTATGGATTTACGGGGCGGCGACTTTTTTGACAGCCTTGTGGATGCCATTGACAATATTTCGAAAGAGCCAAAAGTGTCTACGACGATTCTGTTTCTTGATGCCGACAACCAAACACTTGTCAGCCGGTATAAGGAATCACGCCGGTCACATCCATTATCTCCAGGCGGCCTAGTGCTTGGCGGCATTAAAAAAGAGCGCGACATGCTGATGGATCTGCAAGGGCGTGCGAAGTACATTTACAATACTTCCACCATGACTCCTAGACAGCTAAGAGAAAAAATTGTGACAGATTTCGCTACGCAAACAAGCAATAAATTTACCGTCAATGTGATGTCATTCGGCTTTAAACACGGCATTCCAATTGATGCAGATTTGGTTTTCGATGTTCGTTTTTTGCCGAACCCTTATTATATTGAAGAATTGAAACCGTTGTCCGGACTGGATGAACCGGTCTCAAGCTATGTTCTTCAATGGAGTGAGACCCAAACATTAATCAGTAAACTGACGGACCTTTTAGAATTCATGATTCCCCAATATAAAAACGAAGGCAAAGCGCAACTGGTGATCGCTTTTGGCTGCACCGGCGGCCAGCACCGGTCAGTGACGCTTGCTGAATATTACGGAAAACTATTGGCAGAACAAAACAAAACGATCGTTACTCATCGGGACGTCAAAACAAGAAAGGGCTGAGTGCATGGAAAGTACTTTACGCCGGAAACGGGTCGTTATTATTGGTGGAGGCACAGGACTATCTACGCTTCTAAGGGGATTAAAGAAGTTTCCGCTGGACTTAACTGCGGTTGTTACCGTAGCTGATGATGGTGGAAGCTCAGGCCGGCTTCGAAACGACTTAGATATACCGCCTCCAGGAGACATTCGAAACGTCATGGCTGCTTTATCAGATGCTGAACCATTGGTGGCGGAAATGTTTCAATACCGATTTAAACACTCCCCGGATTTGGAAGGACATTCTCTAGGCAATCTTATGCTTGCTGCTTTGACGAACATCACAGGTGATTTTTCACATGCAGTAAGGGAGATGAGCCGTGTTTTGAACGTCAATGGGACAGTGCTGCCAGCAGCAAACCAGTTGGTCACGCTTCATGCCGAGTTTGAAGATGGCACGATTGTCAGCGGAGAATCTAAAATTCCGGCGTATTTGCAGCCAATAAAAAGAGTTTTTTTAGAACCGCGTGATGTGAAAACTTTGCCTGATACGATAGAAGCTATCACTAAAGCGGATGTCATTGTAGTGGGACCAGGTTCGTTGTATACCAGTATATTGCCGAATCTGCTCGTAAAAGACATAAAAAAAGCAGTGGTTGCAGCTGAAGCTAAAAAAATATATATCTGCAATTTAATGACCCAAGCAGGAGAAACATACAAATATACAGCCTGTGACCATGTTCAAGCCATTTACGACCATGTAGGTGAACCGTTTTTAGATGCGATTCTGCTCAATAAGGAACAAGTGCCTAAAGGAGTTGTAGAACGCTATAAAAAACAAAAAGCGTGGCCAGTCGAATATGATGAAGAACGTTTGCACAATATGGGCCTTGAAATATTCAAACAGGACATCGCGAATATTTTTGGAGAAACAGTCCGGCATGAACCGATGAAAGTAGCAGAATGGCTGTTTGAATATGCTGGAGGCCTTATCAAAGAAGATCCTGAGCATTTGTATTTTTAATGCTTGGAAGGGGGAATATGGATGTCTTTTGCTTCGGAAACCAAAAAAGAGATGACACAAGTCGAAGTGGACGATTGTTGTGGGAAAGCGGAATTGTCCGCTTTAATTCGCATGAACGGCACCATATCATTTTCAAATCGGCAATTGAGCCTTGATATACAAACCGAAAATGCGGCTATAGCCCGTCGGATTTACACATTATTAAAGCGCTTTTACCGGGCTTATCCAGTGGAACTGCTGGTCCGAAAAAAGATGCGGCTGAAAAAGAATAACGTTTATATTTGCAGAATCAGGGAAGGTTCTAAACATGTGTTGGAAGACCTGGCTATTATTTCAGAAGGCTTCCAGTTCGAACATGAAATCAATAAAGCGTTAATCGAGAAGAACTGCTGTAAACGAGCGTATTTGCGTGGTGCATTTTTAGCAGGGGGATCTGTTAATAATCCGGAGACCTCTTCCTATCACTTGGAAATCTACTCGCTTTACAAAGACCATGCGGATTCTTTAGTGAATTTGCTGAACGAATTCCATTTGAACGCAAAGACGATTGAACGGAAAAAAGGGTTTGTCACTTATTTGAAAGAAGCGGAAAAAATTTCGGACTTTCTCAGCATTGCCGGTGCGCATTCAGCTTTATTAAAATTTGAAGATGTGCGGATTATTCGCGATATGCGCAATAGTGTCAACCGTTTAGTGAATTGTGAAACCGCCAATTTGAATAAGACCATTGATGCGGCGCTGCGGCAAGTGGAAAATATTCGCCTTATTGATCAAATGATCGGGATTGACCAATTGCCGGAACGGCTGCGTGAAATTGCACGCCTGCGGGTAGAATACCAGGACGTCACGTTGAAAGAATTGGGCGAGATGGTCTCAACGGGAAATGTCAGCAAATCAGGCGTAAATCACCGGTTGCGGAAAATTGATGAAATTGCCGAAACCTTGAGAAAAGGAGAAATGATTGGCCAGTGATTTTAGGCCTTTCTTTCATATAAGTTAAAGTGTTTAGCCAAGTTTCAGAGGAGGATCAGCATGGTTGATAAACAAGTGGAAGTACAATTGAAATCAGGATTACAAGCAAGGCAAGCGGCTTTGTTCGTTCAAGAAGCAAACCGTTATAATTCGGATGTTTACTTAGAAAAAGACGACAAAAAAGTAAACGCCAAAAGCATTATGGGCATCATGAGCCTGGCAATCAGCAAAGGAACGACCGTCAAAATTTCTGCAGATGGCAGAGATGAAGAAACGGCAGTCGAAGCATTGGCTGCCCTTATTGAAAAAGATGCATAAAAAGAGTCCACAGCAATCAGCTGTAGACTCTTTCTAGCTTGTGGAGAAAGATAAAACTTGCATTGGTGATCATTTCTTAACCGATATTCCGCCAACCAGCTACGCTTGCCGCGGGCGAGCGCCAAGCCGCTTCGTCGCTTACGCTCCTGCAAGGTTCGGCTGTCTCGCTTTCCCGCAGGCGTCTCCGCTGGTTGGCTTCATATCTGGAGAGCGGGAAGCAATAAAAGAGAACTTACTCAAACCAATCATACTTTTAGAGCGTTTATAAAAATCGTAATAGCGAGCTGAATGCAGCGAAGGAAGCGGCTGAAGCCATGTCCGCGAAAAGCGTCTCGCCTGGAGCGCAATGATAGAAGAACATTCGAGTTTCTCAACAGCCTGAAAAAAGTCACAGCAACCAACTGTGGACTCTTTCTATTCGCAAAATCGTTAACAGAAAAAGAGGATTCGGAATAACTCATCCCGAATCCTCTTTGTTCATTTTATTTTTTTTCGTCCAGCAATTTGTTGCGAGTGATGATTTGATCGACTAAACCATATTCTACTGCACGTTCAGCAGTCATGAAGTTATCACGGTCTGTATCTTTTGAAATCACTTCTAACGGCTGGCCAGTACGGTCTGACAAGATTTGATTCAATTTTTCACGTAGGTGCAAAATGCGTTTCGCTGCAATCTCAATTTCTGTCGCTTGTCCTTGAGCTCCACCAAGTGGTTGGTGAATCATGACTTCAGCGTTTGGAAGTGCATAGCGTTTTCCTTTTGTCCCAGCTGCAAGCAGGAAAGCACCCATAGATGCTGCCATGCCGATGCAGACAGTTTGAACATCCGGACGGATAAACTGCATAACATCATAAATCGCCATACCGGCTGTAATGCTTCCGCCTGGGCTGTTGATGTAAATGGAGATATCTTTATCTGGATCTTCAGCTTCAAGGAATAAGAGCTGTGCTACAATTGAGTTGGCAACATTATCGTCGATTCCGCTACCGAGCATGATGACACGGTCTTTTAACAAGCGCGAGTAAATATCATAAGCGCGTTCGCCTCTGCTAGTCTGTTCAATTACTGTAGGAATTAAATTCATAAGATATTTCCTCCTCATAATAAATAGTAGTCAATTCATGCTGAAAGTTCTTCCAGCTGTACTATTATCATACACATTATGGTCAATGAAGGTCAAATCTAACGAATTAAAAAAATAGGCTTGAAAAGTTGTTTTGTTATGGTTATAATAGAAAAGTCGTTAATAACGAAAAGCCCTCGTAGTGTAATGGATCACACGTAAGATTCCGGTTCTTAAGATGGGAGTTCGATTCTCTCCGAGGGCATATAGATTTAGGAAGCCCGTTTTGCCTCTTTATTGGCAAAGCGGGCTTTTTTTGTGTGGTTAAAAGTAATTATCAAAATAAACTTTTCGTTTTATTAATATAGAGGAATAAAATTCCAATAATTTTATTTAATTGCTTTATACTTTAGAAGAAGAAATAAATTCAAAACTACTGAAGAGGTGAAGCATTGAAAAAAATTTTTGTTCCGTTTATTATCCTAATCGCTTTTATTTTTATTTCCGCAGCTATGTTGATTCCAAGCTATAACAGTTTTGTGCAGCTTGAAGAAGATGTTGACGAATCGTATGCACAGATTGAAAATCAATTGCAGCGCAGACTCGACTTGATCCCTAATCTTGTTGAAACGGTTAAAGGGTTTGCTGATCAGGAACAGGATATTATTGACAATGTAACGCAGGCACGTTCGAATTTGGCCCGTGCTGAAGGCGTCAATGAGCAAGCCGAAGCAGATGCCGAATTGAATGGTGCGTTAAGCCGTTTACTGGTGGTTGTGGAAAATTATCCAGAAATTCGTTCCAGTGAGAATTTTCAGCAGCTGGCTGATGAATTGGCCGGTACGGAAAATCGAATTGCGGTGGCCAGACGGGATTTCAATGAAACCGTTTCGGAATTTAACCGAAAAGCAAAAAGTTTTCCTAGCAATATGATTGCCGGCGTTTTCGGTTTTAGTGAAAAAGCATATTTTGAAGCGGCTCCAGGTGCTTCAGAAGTTCCTAAAGTGGAATTCGGAAGCGACAAGGAATGATGAAGAAAGTAATTTTCTTGTTAGGAACGTTCAGCTTTTTGGTTTCGGCTCCTGTCGGGGCTGTGGAATTTCCTGAATTGACGGAGGATATATACATTCAGGATATAGCTGATGTCTTAACGCCAGCAGAAGAAGAGGAACTGCGTCGATTGGGAACAGAGCTTGAAGATGCAACCACTGCCCAGCTCGCGGTGATGGCCGTTCCTTCATTAGAAGGCAAACCGATTGCCGATTATGCATTGGAAGCTCTCCGGCATTATGGAATAGGAAAGAAAGAGGAGAACAACGGAGCGCTTATGGTCATTTCTACGGGCGACCGGGAAATTTACATTTCCACCGGCTATGGACTTGAAGCGGTTCTTCCGGATGGTGAAGTGGGACGGATTCTTGACAGCTATGCTATACCGTATTTGAAGCAGGATGAATATGGAAAAGGAATTATGAACACTTATAAAGCGCTTTACAAAGAAGTAGCGGCTGCCTATGATTGGAACAATACGTCTTTAGCGGCGCAGCCGGCGGTTCAGCAATCAAGTGTTCCCGATGAGAAGGACGATTGGTTGATCCCTCGGGGTATCATTGTTGCCGGTATTGTCATATGGATTGTCATTTCCTTGTTCGGCGATGGGGCTGGGAGAGGGAATAGCAAAAATTCAGGAAGAAGAAGTTCATCAAGTTCACGCCGGAGCAGCAGCGGAAGCTCCCGCAGCAGTGGCGGTGGTTCTCGAAGTGGCCGTGGCGGTTCTGGAGGCGGCGGCGGAGCAGGCCGCAAATTCTGATGAAAGAGGGAAGAAATGATTACATTCTACACACGCCAAAATTGCCCTTTATGTGATGAAGCAAAAATGATGCTTGAGCTTGTCCGGGAAGATTTTCCTTTCGAATATGAGGAAGTCGATATCGAGAGCGACGATGCCATACATGAAAAATACATGCTGATGATTCCCGTGATCGAAAAAGACGGGAAAGTCGTGATTTATGGAAACATCGGATATATCGAATTATTGGAAGCGTTAGAATTCTAACGCTTCTTTTTGTTTGCATTTTAAAGAGGGCTTCGTTAGAATGAAACTAGTGGGACAATAAAATTCTAAGTGGGACAAAAATTGCCCAGCTTGAAATGGAGTGAACGAATGGATTCATTAACGGAAGCGAAAAAAAAGCTGATGCCGGAAATGACCGAGCTCCTGAAAAAGCGTTATCAAATTCTGCAGACCATTCAAATGGAACAGCCCATTGGCAGGCGCCCTTTAAGTGAGCTTGCCGGAATGACTGAACGGGATATCCGAAAAGAAACAGATCTGTTGCGCAACCAGCAGTTGATTGAAACAAAGACCGCTGGAATGATTGTTTCTGAACAGGGGCTTGAAGTGCTTGAAGCTTTGAAGGATTTTATGCGAGAAATGTCGGGCTTGTCCAACATGGAAAAAGAGCTGAAATCCCTTTTAGGAATATCAAGAGTGCTGATCGTGCCTCAGAACAGCGACGATATTCCAGCAGTTAAATCGAATATTGGTAAAGAAGCTGCCCGCTTATTGGAAGCGAAGTTCCCACTGTATAAAAAAATCGCGGTAACAGGCGGCAGTACAATGGCTGCTATTTCAAAAGAAATAGCTTCCGATAAAAGAGATAGCTCTTTGCAATTTATTGCAGCAAGAGGAGGCTTAGGAGAAGATGTCCTCCATCAAGCCAATACAATCGCCTCCCTGTTTGCTGAAAAAACCGGTGGAGCGGTCAAAACACTTTATCTGCCTGATCATTTAAGTGCCGAGGCGTACGAGATGATGATGCGGGAACCGGTGATCAAAGAAATGATGGAATTGTACGACCAGACACAAGTTGTTGTACATGGCATCGGAAACGCTGAAGAAATTGCGCTGCAGCGAAAGTCCTCATTTGAAGAAGTGGAAAAAATCCGTGCAGGCGAAGCGGTTAGTGAAGCTTTCGGCTATTACTTCGACAAAAACGGAAATGTAGTTTATCGCATCCGCACAGCGGGAATCCAAATTGAACAAGTTCAAAAAGCGCCTTTCATCCTGGCAGTTGCAGGAGGGCGATCGAAAGCTAAAGCAATTCTTTCTTACTTCAAGATTGCACCGGAACAAACGGTTTTAATCACAGACGAAGGTGCGGCACGAAAAATAATCGAGTTAACTCAAAAACAGGAGGAATTTTAAATGACTTTAAAATTAGCAATTAACGGATTTGGACGTATCGGACGTATTGTATATCGCCAGGTAATGGAAAACCCGGAAGTGGAAGTAGTGGCAGTAAACGATTTGACTGACGCAAAAATGCTTGCACATCTTTTGAAATATGATTCAGTGCACGGTATTTCAGATGCAGAGATTTCTGCTGAAGGCGAAGACCTTATCGTGAACGGCAAAAGAATGCGTGTATTCGCTGAAAAAGATCCTGCAGCTCTTCCATGGGGAGAATTAGGGGTTGACATCGTCCTTGAATCGACAGGCCGATTCACAGACGCTGATGCGGCTGCTAAACATATCGAAGCTGGTGCTAAGAAAGTTATCGTTTCAGCACCGGGCAAAGACATGAAAACATTGGTTATGGGCGTGAACCATGACAGCTACGACCCAGCAACGGACAACGTAGTATCAAATGCTTCATGTACGACTAACGGCCTTGCAGGTATTTCAAAAGTATTGAATGATCGTTTCGGCATCAAACATGCCATGATGACGACCATCCACTCTTATACAAATGACCAAATTCTATTGGATTCACCTCACAAAGATTATCGCCGTGCACGGGCAGCAGCAGAATCCATGATTCCGACAACTACAGGAGCTGCGGTAGCAGTAACAAAAGTATTGCCGGAACTGAAAGGCAAACTGGACGGAATGGCTATCCGCGTTCCTACACCGAACGTATCATTGATCGACTTAGTGGCAGAACTTGAAACAGAAGCTACTGTTGAAGATGTCAACAATGCGTTGAAAGAAGCTACTGAAAACGAATTGAAAGGTTACTTGGCTTATACGGACCTGCCACTGGTTTCTAGCGACTATAACGGCAACCCGGCTTCATCTACAATCGACGGTGCATCTACAATGGCGCTTGGCGGAAACATGGTGAAAGTTCTTTCATGGTATGACAACGAATCTGGTTATTCTGCACGTTGTATCGACCTTGCTCTTCACATGTATAAAACAGGATTGTAATCCCAAATTTATAGCTTAATTTCCGATGAACCTCTATAATGGAAGAGGGTAGAGGGGTGGGGATTTACCCCACCCCTTATTTTTTTTAGACGAACGGGGAGGTAGTGTCATGTTGAAGAAAATGACTATGAAAGACGTGGACTTAAAAGGAAAACGCGTATTTTGCCGAGTGGATTTTAACGTACCGATGTCAGAAGGAAAAGTGACAGATGATACACGGATCCGCGCTGCCATTCCAACCATCGAATATTTGGTTGATAATGGAGCAAAAGTAATTTTGGCCAGCCACTTGGGACGGCCAAAAGGTACAGTCAACGAAGACATGAGGCTTGCAGCTGCAGGCGCCAAACTAAGTGAATTATTACATAAAGAAGTGAAAAGCCTTGATGAATCCATCGGGCAAAAAGTTGAGCAGGAAATTGCTTCAATGAACGATGGCGACATTGTTTTATTGGAAAATGTCCGCTTCCATCCCGGCGAAGAAAAGAATGATGAACAATTGGCTAAAGCGTTTGCTGCATTGGCAGATGTTTTCGTCAACGACGCTTTTGGAGCGGCACATAGAGCGCACGCTTCAACTGCCGGCATCGCTAAGCATCTGACTGCTGTTTCCGGCCTGTTGCTGGAAAAGGAACTGGATGTGTTAGGGAAAGCCTTATCTGAGCCGGAGCGTCCATTTACAGCGATTATCGGCGGAGCGAAAGTAAAAGACAAAATCGGCGTAATCGACCATTTGCTGGATAAAGTCGACAACCTGCTGATCGGCGGCGGGCTTTCTTATACCTTTACGAAAGCTCAAGGCCATGAAATCGGCACTTCTTTGCTCGAAGAAGACAAAATCGAGCTGGCACAATCGTTCATCAAAAAGGCGGAAGAAAAAGGTGTCAAACTTTATCTGCCGCTAGATGTAGTTGTGGCACAAAAATTCTCCAATGACGGCGAGACCAAAGTGGTTAGTATCGATGAAATTCCTGCAGATTGGATGGGCCTCGATATTGGACCGAAAACCGTTGAGCTTTATTCCGATGTCATTCTGAACTCTAAATTGATCATTTGGAACGGGCCAATGGGCGTCTTTGAAATGAGTTCTTTTGAAAATGGCACAAAATCAGTAGCACAGGCTATGGCAAAAACAGAAGCTTATACAGTTATCGGCGGAGGCGATTCAGCCGCTGCAGTAGAGCAGTTCAATGTCGCTGATCAAATGGATCATATTTCAACCGGCGGCGGAGCTTCCCTCGAATTTATGGAAGGCAAAGAATTGCCAGGCGTAACTGCCTTAACCGACAAATAGAAGGAGTGGTATTGTTGAGAAAACCGATTATTGCTGGAAACTGGAAAATGTATAAGACCTTATCTGAAGCAAAGGAATTTGTAGAAGAAGTAAAAGGTCTCGTGCCGGATGCAGACAAAGTTGATTCGGTCATTTGCGCTCCTGCTCTTTACCTGCAGCAGCTTGTCGCATCAACAGAATCAAGTTCGCTTCAAATAGGCGCTCAAACGATGCATGAAGAAAAAGAAGGTGCATTTACTGGAGAAATCAGTGCTGCCCAATTGGCTGATATTAAAGTGAATTACGTGATTATCGGGCATTCAGAGCGCCGGCAGTATTTCAATGAAACGGACCAATCGGTCAACAAAAAAGTCCATGCAGCATTTGAAAACGGCTTAACACCGATTATGTGCGTGGGCGAGACCTTGGAACAGCGTGAAAACGGCGAAACCGGCTCAGTGGTTGAAGCACAAGTAGAAGCAGGGCTCGCTGGATTATCGGAACAGCAAGCCGAGCAATTGGTGATTGCTTATGAACCGATCTGGGCGATTGGAACAGGCAAGACAGCTACTGCCCAAGATGCCAACGAAGTTTGCGGCATTATCCGAAATAAAGTGGCTTCATTATTCAATGACGGCATTGCTCAGCAAGTCCGCATCCAGTATGGCGGCAGCGTTAAACCCGCCAATATTGAAGAATTGCTGGGTATGGAACACATTGACGGCGCGCTTGTTGGAGGCGCCAGCCTTGAAACGGATTCCTTTGTAAAACTACTAGAGGCGGGATCGCATGCGTAATACAGATTATCCAGTAGCGTTAATCATTTTGGATGGCTTCGGCTGCCGGAAAGAGACTTTTGGCAATGCTGTTTCTCAAGCAAATAAACCGAATTTTGATCAATTATGGGAAAACTATCCGCATAGCCTTTTGACGGCTTCAGGCGAAGCGGTAGGGCTTCCGGAAGGCCAGATGGGCAACTCAGAAGTTGGCCATTTGAACATCGGTGCCGGAAGAATCGTTTATCAGAACCTGACACGGATCCATAAATCAATCCGCGATGGCGACTTTTTTCAAAATGCCGCTTTTGTAGAAGCAGTTGAAAATGCCAAAGCAAACGGCAAAGCGCTCCATTTGATGGGCTTGCTGTCAGACGGCGGCGTGCATAGCCATTATGAGCATTTGTTCGCTCTGCTGGAATTGGCGAAATTTTATGGCTTAACACGTGTTTATGTACACGGATTCTTGGATGGCCGGGACGTCGGGCCACAGACAGCAATTAAATATGTGGAAGAAGCCGAGCAAAAAATGCAAGAAATCGGCGTCGGGAAATTCGCTTCCATTAGCGGCCGGTATTATGCAATGGACCGCGACAAGCGTTGGGAGCGGGTAGACCTTGCTTACCGCGTTTTAGTGGATGGTGCGGGCCAGACGGCTCCATCTGCTAATGCCGGTATTACTTATTCTTATGATTTGGGCATCCATGATGAATTTGTCGTGCCTTTTGCCATCGTTGAAGAAGGCCAGCCAGTGGCAACGATTGAAACAGGCGATTCTGTCGTATTTTTCAACTTCCGTCCTGACCGGGCCATTCAGCTGACTTCTGTATTCGTGCGTGAAGGATTCCAGGAATTGCAGCTGAGCGTGAAGCATCCGACAAATCTGTCATTCATCACGTTTACATCTTATAGCGATGATTTGCCGACACGAGTGGCTTATGAAACGCAGAATTTGGAAAATACGATCGGTGAAGTGTTGTCTGACAGCGGACTGACTCAATTGCGAATTGCCGAAACCGAGAAATATCCGCATGTCACGTTCTTTATGAGCGGAGGAAGAGAAGATGTTTTCCCGGGTGAAGATCGAATTTTAGTAGATTCCCCAAAAGTGGCGACATACGATCTGCAGCCGGAAATGAGTGCTTTTGAAGTGACAGGCAAACTGGTCGAACAAATTCAAAACGACGCTCATGATGCCATCATTTTGAACTTTGCAAATCCGGATATGGTTGGCCATAGTGGAATGCTTGGGCCGACAATCCGTGCCATTGAAGTGGTCGATGAATGCTTAGGCAAAATCATTGAGGCGCTGCACGCCAAAGGCGGATATGCCATCGTAACAGCTGACCATGGAAATGCCGATGAAGTGGTAACGCTTGAAGGCATGCCGATGACTGCCCATACGACGAATCAAGTGCCGGTCATTGTGACTAAAAAAGGCGTGGAGTTGAGAAAAGGCGGAATTCTAGCCGATTTGGCTCCGACCGTATTGAAATTGCTGAATGTTGAACAACCGGAAGAAATGACCGGAAAACCATTATATTAAAAGGGAGATGTTTTCATTGCCAATTATCACAGACGTTTTAGCACGCGAAGTATTAGATTCACGAGGAAACCCAACGATCGAAGTGGAAGTATTCACAGAAAGCGGAGCATTTGGACGCGCAATCGTACCATCTGGAGCTTCGACTGGAGAACACGAAGCAGTTGAACTTCGCGACGGCGACAAGAGCCGTTACCTTGGAAAAGGTGTATTAAAAGCAGTTGACCATGTTAACAATGAAATTGCTGCAGAAATTGAAGGCAACTTCTCGGCTCTTGACCAAGTATCCATCGACCAGGCATTGATTGCACTGGACGGTACGGAAAACAAAGGCCGTTTAGGGGCAAACGCTATTTTGGGTGTCTCCATGGCAGTAGCCCACGCCGCATCTGATTACTTAGATGTTCCGTTATACCAATACTTAGGCGGTTTCAACGCTAAGCAATTGCCAGTGCCGATGATGAACATTTTAAACGGCGGCGAGCATGCTGATAACAATGTGGACATTCAGGAATTCATGGTTATGCCGGTTGGTGCAGAAACATTCCGCCACGCAGTGCGCATGGGAGCAGAAATCTTCCATAACCTGAAAAGTGTCTTGAAAGAAAAAGGCTATAACACTTCTGTAGGGGATGAAGGCGGCTTTGCTCCAAACCTTGGGTCAAACGAAGAAGCACTTCAAACGATTATGGAAGCTATTGAAAAAGCGGGCTACAAACCAGGCGAAGATGTATTGCTTGCTATGGACGTCGCTTCTTCTGAACTTTACGACAAAGAAAAAGGCGTATATAACTTGCCAGGAGACAATACAGTGAAAACTTCTGCTGAAATGGTTGACTGGTACGAAGAACTTTCCAATAAATACCCAATCGTTTCAATTGAAGACGGCTTGGATGAAAATGACTGGGAAGGCCATAAATTGCTGACAGAACGCATTGGTGACCGTGTTCAATTAGTCGGTGATGATTTATTCGTAACAAATACGAAAAAATTGGCGCAGGGAATTGAACAAGGCATCGGAAACTCGATCTTGATCAAAGTAAACCAAATCGGTACATTGACAGAAACATTTGATGCGATTGAAATGGCGAAACGCGCGGGCTACACCGCTGTCATCAGCCACCGTTCAGGAGAATCGGAAGATGTGACGATTGCCGATATCGCGGTAGCAACAAACGCTGGCCAGATCAAAACAGGAGCACCTTCACGTACGGATCGCGTTGCGAAATACAACCAATTGCTGCGCATCGAAGACCAGCTTCATGATACAGCTAGATACCTCGGCGTTAAAACTTTCTACAACTTGAAGAAATAAGGTATAAGGAACCCATTAGTTCTGTTGCTATTGTCATAGTTCGCAGTTTTTGGTAAACTTATTCTTGTTGTGGAAGTTCTTTTCAGGAGGTGGAATTTATGCATACGTTGTTAATGACATTACTCGTCATCGTATCGCTCGCTTTAATCGTTGTCGTCTTATTGCAATCAGGAAAAAGTGCAGGCCTTTCAGGAGCCATCTCCGGTGGAGCAGAGCAACTTTTCGGCAAGCAAAAAGCCCGTGGATTGGACCTAGTCCTTCAACGCGTTACGATTGTACTTGCTGCCTTATTCTTTATTCTGGCTATCGCCGTCACAAAAGTTTAATGTAGATGATTAAATCGCCTGACCAATAACTGGTTAGGCGTTTTCTTTTAGATAAGATATTAATAATTTTAGCTTTGATGAAGTCTAATGTCGATATTCCGCATAACAGCTACGCTTGCCGCGGGCGAGCGCCGAGCCGCTACGCTCCTGCAGGGTCTCGGCTGTCTCGCTATCCCGCAGGCGTCTCCGCTGTTTTGCTCCATATCTTTAGATAATTTAATAAAAAAATCGTACAGGAATATGGTAACGATATAAGGTGTTTGCTAGTTGGCAGAATTTCATCCGCTCTTCATAAGTAGAAGACGAGGTTTAACATGTCATACTAAAGAATAAAATATGTAGTCCAACTGATACAAATTGAAATGAATGGAGGATATTTATGCGGATTTCGCAGCCAAAACCATTTTTCTTTAAGGCAGGGCCAAGAGCCGTGCTTTTGCTGCATGGATTTACAGGGAACTCAGCGGACGTCCGGATGCTCGGCCGTTTTCTTGAAAAACAGGGCTATACGTCTATTGCTCCCCATTATGCGGGACACGGCGTGGAGCCGGAGAAATTGCTTCCTACAGGTCCGGCAGACTGGTGGAAAGATGTTGAGAAAGCTTATAACCAATTAAAAGAAGAAGGTTATGAGGAAATTGCCGTTGCCGGTTTATCGCTTGGCGGCGTATTTACACTGAAGATAGGGTATACATTCCCTGTAAAGGGACTCATCACAATGTGTGCGCCTATGCATATGAAAACAACCGAATTGATGTATGAAGGCGTGTTAAAATATGCCCGGGATTATAAGAAGTATGAAGGAAAAGACGAACAAGTTATCGAAGAAGAAATGAAGAAGTTTCAAGAAACTCCAATGGAGTCACTTGCCGATTTACGGAAATTGATTGGCCATGTCAGAGGACAGGTGGATCATGTATACGCTCCGCTTTTTGTCGTCCAAGGTTCATTGGATGATGTGATCGATACCGATTCTGCCAACATTATTTATGAAGAAGCAGAATCTTTCCAGAAAAATATCAAGTGGTACGAGAAATCCGGGCACGTCATTACGCTCGATAAAGAAAAACAACAATTGCATCAAGACATTTTAGCATTTCTCGAATCGCTCGATTGGAGCGTGTGAGACCGTCTTAGAGGAGGAATTCAGTATGGCAAATAAAGAAATGACATTGGACCAACGGTTATTGGAGTTTATGCGTGAAGACGCTTATAAACCGCTGACTGTACAGGAAATAGAAGAGCAATTCGGCTTTGAGAATGCCGATGAATTTAAAGAATTGGTGAAAACCTTGGTGAAGCTTGAAGAAAAAGGGCTGCTTGTCCGGTCGCGTGCCAACCGTTACGGAGTACCGGAGCGGATGAATCTGATGCGCGGGAAATTCATCGGCCATGCCAAAGGCTTCGGCTTTGTGGCACCGGAAGAAGCCGGTTTGGATGATATTTTCATTCCACCGAACGAAGTGAATGGAGCGGTCAACGGCGATAAAGTCATGATTCGTGTATCGGAGGCTTCAGCAGGCGACCGTCGAGAAGGCGCTATTATCCGGATTCTGGAACGGGGCACTTCCAAAGTGGTCGGCACCTTCCAAGACAATCGCGGCTTCGGTTTTGTCGTGCCGGATGATAAGAAATTGAATATGGACGTCTTTATCGCAAAAGACGATACACTTGGCGCGGTTGATGGCCATAAAGTCGTTGTCGAAATTACGGGCTGGCCGGAAGGACGGATGTCCGCAACGGGAATCATCTCACAGATCTTGGGCCATAAAAATGATCCCGGCGTTGATATCTTATCCATTATTCATAAACATGGCATTGAGACAGAATTTCCACCGGATGTCCTGGAGCAAGCGAACAATGTGCCGGAAGAAATCGATCAAGGAGATTTAAAAGATCGGCGCGATTTGCGCGATCAGCAGATTGTGACGATTGATGGCGCCGATGCAAAAGATTTGGATGACGCTGTCCAAGTGATGAAATTAGAGGATGGAACTTATAAATTGGGCGTCCACATCGCCGACGTCAGCCATTATGTCACAGAAGGATCACCGATTGACCGGGAAGCTTATGACCGGGCAACGAGTATTTATTTGACGGACCGGGTTATCCCGATGATTCCTCACCGCTTGTCGAACGGCATCTGTTCACTGAATCCGCAAGTGGACCGCTTGACGCTGTCGTGTGAAATGATTTTCAATGATATGGGCGAAGTACTTTCGCATGATATTTTTCAAAGCGTCATTAATACTTCCGCACGGATGACATATACAGATGTCTATGAAATACTGGAAACGGACAATCAGGAACTGAAAGAAAAGTATGCAGATCTTGTTCCAATGTTTGAGTTGATGAAAGACTTGGCTGCAATTCTCAGAGAACGCCGCATGCGCCGCGGAGCGATCGATTTCGACTTTAAAGAATCAAAAGTTCTTGTTGATGAAGATGGCTATCCGGTGGATGTCGTGGTTCGTGAACGCACGGTTTCCGAACGGTTGATCGAGGAATTCATGCTGGCGGCGAACGAAACGGTAGCAGAACATTTCCATAATATGGACGTGCCTTCGCTTTACCGGATTCACGAAGATCCGAAGCCGGAGAAGCTTCAGCGCTTTTTCGAATTTATCACCAATTTTGGGATTATGGTAAAAGGCAGCGGTACGCAAGTGCATCCGAGCGCCTTGCAGGAAATTATTAATTCCATCAAAGACACACCAGAAGAGGCGGTCGTTTCGACAATGATGCTGCGCTCTATGCAGCAGGCGAAATACTCGGCTGAAAGCGTAGGCCATTTCGGGCTTGCCAGTGAATTTTATACGCATTTCACATCGCCGATCCGCCGTTACCCGGATTTGGTCATTCACCGTTTGATCCGCACGTATTTGATCAATAAAGACTTGTCGAAAGCGACCATCATGCACTGGGAAGCGCATATGGATGAAATTGCTGAACATACGTCTGAGCGCGAACGCCGTGCAGTCGATGCCGAACGCGACACAGATGCATTGAAGAAATCACAATACATGGCAGATAAAATCGGCGAAGAATTTGAAGGCATCATTTCTTCCGTAACGAATTTCGGCTTGTTCGTCGAATTGGCGAATACGATTGAGGGATTAGTCCACGTGTCGAACATGACGGATGATTTCTACCGCTTCGATGACCGCCAGATGATGATGATGGGTGAGCGTTCAAAACGCCAGTTCCGCATCGGGGACGAAATTCAAGTGAAAGTGATTGGCGTCAAGCCGGAAGAATCATCGATCGACTTTGAAATCGTCGGCATGCCGCAGAGCGTGCGCCGCACGAGAAAAGACGCACCAAAAGTCATCCGCGCCACGAAAAAAGACGGCGATAAAAAGCCGGGAAGAAGCGGGAAACCGGGTGGCAAACCAGGCGACAAGCCAGGAAGTCCGACCCGCAAACCGAAAAACAAAAAGAAAAAGTTTTATGAAGGCGTTGCTAAGGGCAAAGGTCCAGGACGCAAAAAGAAATAACAAGGAGCGGCTCAACTGCCGCCCTTTTTGAATCTATTTGAGGTGAAAACAGCATGGCAAAAGGCGAAGGAAAAGTTATCGCACAAAACAAAAAAGCAGGATTCGATTATTTCATCGAAGAAACGATTGAAGCCGGAATTGTGCTGCAAGGAACTGAAATCAAATCTGCACGAAACGGCAAAGTGCAGCTGGTGGATGCGTTTGTTCGGATCCGGAACGGCGAAGCCTGGATTTCCAATATGCACATTGCGCCCTATGAGCAGGGCAATATCTTTAACCATGATCCGACAAGAGTCCGGAAACTGTTGCTGCATAAAAAGCAGATCAATGAACTTGTAGGCGTCTCAAAAGTGCAGGGATCGGCAATCATTCCGTTGAAGATGTACTTGAAAGACGGCTATGCAAAAGTGCTGCTCGGTATCGGTAAAGGTAAGAAAAACTACGATAAGCGCCAGGATTTAAAGAAAAAAGACGCAAAACGAGAAATTGACCGCGCTATGAAAGACCGCAACCGTTAACACTTGATGTCTGACCATTATTGCCTTATAATAATGTTATAGCACATAAGGCTCATCGCCTTCCCGTGTTCCTTTATAATGAGGGGACGTTACGGATTCGACAGGGATGATCTGGGCTTGGGTCGCGCGTCGGAGGATCGGCTCCGTCACCAACGTAACTATAGTAACTGGCAAAACAAACCAAAACCTAGCATTCGCAGCGTAAGCTCGGATCTGCTTTATCTATCCATCGCCCATGTGGCTAGGTAAAGCTCAACTTTAGTGGGATACGGCTTGCAGTGCCATTTGAGCTGCCGGCAAGAGATTCTCAAATTAGTGCCCAGGACGCCTGCTTACTGGCAGAATGGCGCATGAAACCCTAATAAGTAAGCTACACGCGTAGACGCTCAAGTAGCGGAGTTTCTGGACGCGGGTTCGACTCCCGCCGTCTCCATTTGGAGAAAAAGGATTTTAAGAAAACGCCAAAACCTTTTTATGAGGTTTTGGCGTTTTTTGTTATTTCTGCGATAACTGTTTTTAGCATTAACCAAATCTAACGCTAATAAATTATCCAGCCGGCATTACAAGCAGTTTTACTGACACAACAGTAGGGTAATCCACTAATATCCCGCATTAGTAAAACTAATGCTTATTCGATAGGAGGATCTTATGGAATATATCTATCTAGGAAACTCAGGCTTACGCGTACCCAAATACATACTGGGAACTGTCCCGTTCAGCGGCACAAATGGTTTTGAAGCAGCCGGCAACATCAAAGAAAAAGAAGCTCGGCGGATGGTGGATTTGGCTTTAGAAGCTGGAATCAATATGTTTGATACAGCAAATCTTTATTCGAAAGGTGATGCTGAAAGAGTACTTGGCACAACTATTAAAGGGCGCCGCGATGAAGTGTTGCTGACGTCGAAAACGGGCTTTCCTTTAAGCGAAAATCCGAACGTTCGAGGTGCTTCAAGAAACAATATCTTATCTTCCATTGACCAAACCTTGGAGCGGCTTGGAGCAGATTATTTGGATTTGTATTTGGTCCATTTATGGGATGGGCAGACACCAATCGAAGAAACGGTGGAAACGATGACGAGCCTGATTAAATCCGGAAAAATCCGGCATTGGGGTGTTTCAAATTACAGCGGATGGGCACTGGCTAGAACTTATTCAGTTGCACAGCAGCTGGGTTGCATCCCACCGGTCACCCAGCAAATCTACTATACGCCAGAAGCACGGGAAGCGGAGTATGAGCTGCTGCCGGCAGGAGCGGAACTTGGCGTCAGTTCGATGATCTGGAGTCCGCTCGGCGAAGGATTGCTCAACGGAAAGATTGGCCGGCATAAACAAGCCCCTGACAATACGCGCCAAGGCACCGGATGGCCGGAGCCTTGGGTTCAGGACCAAGAACGCCTTTACCAAGTGATTGATGCCCTGGAAGAGGTTGCGATGAACCACAACGCCTCCGTTCCGCAAATCGCATATTCTTGGGTGAGGGACCGCCCGAATGTCGGTCCGATAGTCATCGCAGCCCGCAACGAGGCGCAATTGAAGGAAAACATCGCTTCATTTGAAATTCAGCTCACTGCGGATGAGCATGACCGGATTGAATCAGTCGCTAGGCCGGCACCTCTCTATCCACACTGGCACCGGGCAATGAATTCAATGGAGCTGGGCAGTTCCTCTGAAATTCCCTATCTAAAAGGGTATAGACAGTCGATGGGAATTGAAAATTAGCTAAAGTTTATTCTTTAAGAAGAAATGCACCGCTTGCAGAACGTTAAACCAGTTCTGCAAGCGGTGCGTTTTTCTATTTGTTTTATATCATAAAGATAAGATTCAAACCCCCAATTAGAATCCCATAAGCTATAATGAGTGATGAGAAAATAATCGTAATGTTAAGAAAAGAGTCATGCTAATGAATAAAATGAAAAACATTCCATTACAAACCAAAATACTTGGGCTGATCAGTGCGCTGATCCTTTTTATCGTAATTCTGCTTGCCGGTATCTTCGCTTATTTAGAATCTGTAGATACCAGGGACCAAGTGGAGCAATTGGCTTTGCAATCGGCCAAGACGATTTCTCTTTTGCCTGAACTTCGGGAGGCCATTGAAGAAAATGATGCAGACAGCCGCTTCCGCCCAATTGCTGAGCAGATAAAAGATCAAGTAAATGCAGCGGATATCGTCATCGAAGATCGCGAAAGAATCATTTATTCACATGTGAATCCAAGTCTCGTTGGCCAAGAGAGCATCGATCCTATCAGTTACCGGGCATTAATTTTCGGGGGCTCGAATAATTTTGAAGTGGAACGGGAACAAGGAACTGTGATCATCGGGAAAGTGCCGATCATTGCGGATTACGGTGAATACACGCAAATCATTGGGACCGTGTCCGTCGAATTTTTGGAAAGGGATATTTACCAAAGTATCTATGAACGAATCAGAGTTATTATGATTGCCTCTTTGATTGTTTTGCTGGTGGGAATATTGGGAGGCATATTTCTGGCGAAAAGTATTAGAAAAGATACATTGGGACTGGAGCCGCACGAAATTGCTGCCTTGTATAGGGAAAGAAACGCCATTCTGTTATCCGTCAAAGAAGGGATTATAGCGATTGATGAAAATGGATGGATCACGTTGATCAATCATTCAGCGAAGTCGATGTTAGATTTTGATGAGGACAACCTTATAGGCCAGCCCCTCAACCAATTTCTTCAACAGATTCAAATAGATGACGTGTTACAGACAGGGAAATCGGTTAATAATGCAGAGGTCTTGATTAATGAAAAGATTTTCATCTTCAATATCATTCCGATTATTGAAAATGGCCAGGTGGCAGGCGTTGTTTCCAGTTTCCGGGATAAAACAGAATTGAAGAATCTGATGAATACGATAACAGAGGTTCGTGAGTATTCGGAAGGGCTTCGTGCACAAACCCATGAATATGCCAATAAATTATTTTTGCTGTCCGGGTTATTGCAATTAGAGCGATACCAGGATGCATTTGAGTTTATCCAGAAAGAGTCTGTCACACATAAGCATCAAAACCAGATTTTGTTCAATCAAATTCACGATGCGAATGTCCAGGCTATTTTGTTGGGGAAAATTGGAAAGGCTTCGGAAAAGAAAATTCACTTTGAAGTGGATCCTGACAGCTATGTCGATCCGTTGCCAAGCCATATAGAGGCAGCAGATGCGGTTGTCATTATTGGCAATCTGATTGATAATGCCTTTGATGCAGTAGAGCAGCAGCAAGAGAAGAAAGTGGCATTTTCAATTACGGATTTTGGCAACGATATTATAATAGAAGTAACGGACAATGGAAAAGGAATTCCAAACGATAAATTAGATGCGCTATTTACGATGGGATACTCCTCGAAGGGTGAAAATAGAGGATTCGGCTTATTCAACGTGAAGCGCATTGTCGAATCCTTGGGCGGCACAATTGAAGTAAGCACTGAACAAGAAAGCAGGACTATTTTTACCGTTTACCTCCCAAAAAAAATGATGGGATAAACTCAGGAGGGAAATACCATGATTAAAGTGGTTATAGCAGAAGATGATTTTCGGATTGCTCAAGTACAGGAGCAGTTCTTGCAAAAAGTAAGCGATGTAAAGTTGGTGGGAAAGGCATTAAATGCGAAGGAAACGATGGATCTTTTACGTGAAAATGAAGTGGATTTGCTGTTGCTGGACATTTATATGCCTGATGAACTGGGTACGGAATTATTGCCGAAAATACGGGAAAGTTATCCGCTGGTCGATATTATTATGGTGACTGCTGCTACCGAAAAAGCGATGCTTGAGAAAGCCGTCAAATACGGTGTTTTCAATTATCTCTTAAAGCCAGTAACCATGGACAAGTTTGTGGAAACGATTGAAGAGTTTAAAAGAAAGAGAAAATTGCTCGGCTCTAATGGTGAAGTAGATCAAAAAATGATCGACCAACTATTTGGATCTGCAAAGCAGCCAGTTGCCATGCAAAATGATCTTCCGACAGGTGTAGATGGCCATACTTTGGATAAAGTGAAAGTTGTAGTGGAGAGACTGAAAGGCGTTTCCATTGATGAAATGAGTGAAGAAATGGGGATTTCCCGAACGACGGCAAGGAGATATTTGGAGTATTTGGTTTCGGTAAATGTCTGCGTAGCAAAACATGAGTACGGGATTGTCGGAAGGCCTCAAAGAAAATATTACTTTGTAGAATGATTCAAGAAAATGGCAACTTTGGCGAATAGGAATACGCCATGGTTTATTTCATTAAGTTAACGAGGGATAAAGAATGAGAAAAAAGATAATGACCATTTCCATATTTGTTGCCATTCTTTTAACGGGATGTACTCCTGAAGAAAATCAGGAACTGGCAACAGAGGAAGTCACGATTGTTGCCGGGTCAATTGGCGGAGGATGGGACATAACGGCACGAGCGATGCAGGACAGTTTACTAAGTGAAAACCTGATTGATGGGGAGATTCATGTACTCAATAAAGTTGGGGCTGGCGGAGAACTAGGCTGGAAATATACGCAGCAGCAGAAAGATCCCGTATTAGCGGTCAACTCCAGCTTGCTTATCACGAATCATTTATTGGGCCAAAGCCAGTTGACTTATAAAGATTTTACTCCATTGGCGATATTGGCTACAGAGTGGGAAGTGGTGGTGGTTTCAAAAGATTCAAGCATTGATAGTGCCAAAACCATGATGGGAAACCTGAAAGATGCACCGCATGATTATAAAATTGGCGTTTCTCCCAGATTAGGAAATGATGATCAACTGTCGTTTGTACTGGCGAGCAAACGAGCTGGCGTGCAGCCGGAAAAACTTAACTTTCAAATTTATGAAAACAGTGCCAACGTAGTGGATGCCTTATTGAAAAAGCAAATAGATGTGGCAACCATGACGTTAGCGGAAGCGAAAAAATACTATGACCTTGATCAAGTGAAAATACTCGTGATCTCGTCTGATGACAGGTTAAAAGAACTGCCTGAAGTCCCGACTTGGTCAGAAGAAGGAATTGAAATTGTATTCGAGCACTGGCGCGGCATTATGGGACCGCCTGATATGACGGAAGATGAAATTCGATTTTGGGATCAGACGATTGAAAAAATGGTGCAAACAGAACAATGGCAGCAAACGCTCGAGAAGTATATGTGGAAAGATTTTTATATGAATAGCAGTGAAACAACTCAATTTCTAGAACAGCAAAGTAAGATGTATGAGGATTTGATGAAGACTAATGAGGGAAACGAATAAGTTTCTGGATAAATAAAAAAGCTGAAATGGATTTAACAAAATAAATATTTTCGGCATCCATTTCTTGTTCTGTAGACACTTTAAAATATAGAAATCATCTTATCATGAGGTTGCCTTAGGGATAACTGTGTTAGTATTTCCGCCGGTTTATGCAGGCTGGCGGAGAGTTAAAACAGACCCTATGGGAGCCTCTTTTTATTGTTTTGCACTTTAAATAAAAGGAGCAGAAAAATCTGACAATAGTTTTAATGTACGAAATAGATTTTAAGTATTTAAATAACAATATTTTGTAAACGTTTACATAGCTGTGTAGCTCATCTATATTAATAAACAATATCTAAATTGTTGAATTATTTATTGAATTTATCAACGGACAATGGAAGAACAATAGAGGGGGAATAAATATGTTAGCACTTTTAGGGTTTTCAATGATCGGTGTATTCATGTTTTTAATCATTACCAAGCGGATGTCCGCGATGGTTGCGTTAGTGACGATACCGATTATCTTCGCATTGCTGGGAGGATTTTGGACAGGCCTCGGTGATATGATGCTGGAAGGGATTAAGCAAGTGGCACCGACGGGAGTCATGCTGATGTTTGCTATTCTGTATTTCGGTATCATGATTGATGCGGGATTGTTTGATCCGCTAGTGTCAAAAATACTATCAATCGTTAAAGGGGATCCACTGAAGATCGTCATAGGTACCGCTGTTCTTGCCATGGCTGTCGCACTTGACGGCGACGGGACGACCACTTATATGATCACTGTAACAGCAATGCTGCCGCTTTATAAACGCATTGGAATGAATCCGCTTATCTTGACATGTGTAGCCATGCTTTCATTCGGTGTCATGAACATGACGCCTTGGGGCGGGCCGACTGCAAGAGCGGTTGCTGCACTTCAACTTGATGTAGCAGATGTCTTTACGCCGCTTATCCCAGTTATGGCAGCCGGGATTTTATGGACATTATTTACAGCATTTGTCCTAGGAAAAAGAGAGCGCAAACGTTTAGGAATTGCAGAGATTCAATATTCAAAGGAAGAAAAACTTGTTATCAGTGAATTAAGTGCAACTGCCGCTATGGAAAATACGAAGCGGCCAAAATTAATCTGGATCAATTTTCTGTTAACCGTTACATTGATCATCTGTTTGGTGGCGTCTGTATTGCCATTATCGACTTTGTTCATGATTGCTTTTGTCATAGCGCTTATGATCAACTATCCGAAATTGGATGACCAGAAAGAAAGAATATCCAATCATGCAGGAAACGTCTTGGCAGTAGTCGGATTGGTTTTTGCTTCCGGCATCTTTACGGGAATCCTGTCAGGAACAGAAATGGTTGACGCGATGGCTAACAGTTTAGTTGCCGTGATTCCAGAATCGGCTGGCCCGTATTTTGCGATTATTACAGCTGTCACCAGTATTCCGTTCACTTACTTTATGGCAAACGATCCCTATTATTTTGGCGTATTGCCGATTTTAGCTGAAACTGCAGCAGTTTATGGCGTAGACCCGGTAGAAATTGCACGTGCATCACTGCTTGGCCAACCCGTCCATGCCATGAGCCCATTAATAGCATCTGCTTACTTGCTTGTAGGGATGGCTGGCGTAGAGTTCGGAGACCATCAAAAATTCATATTTAAATGGGCATTGGGATCGTGTTTTGTTATGATATTCGCAGCACTTGCCTTCGGAGTTCTTACTTTCTAAGTCATTCGTATATGTTACTGCCAATTCAATTGAATGGCGGTGGAGCTTGTAGACAAAAGAATCCTACTTTCAATCACGTGAATAACTACAAAAAACAAGGTTCTCCCCCCGGTTCCTGCGCTTCAACCGGACGCTTTCCGCGGGCTCGCGCCGAACTAACTTGGGACGGGCGCCCAAGTGGATTTCGGCACTTCGTCGCTACGCTGCCCCGCAGGAAAGGCATTGGCCGAAGGTAGTAAGGCCAAGCCTTTGCGACGAAGCTAGCGCAGCGATGTAGGAGCACATCTTTGCCCTCGCCGGTTTCCGCTGCGGAACCTGAAGTGAAATAAAAACCGGATGCTGCTTCTCTTCACTTATCTGAAAAGAGGCATCCTGGATGGAAGGGATTCCTTGAAGTAAAGCGACACCCCCAGCCGATTCGGCCACGAGACTCCTGTGGGAGCAGCGAAGCGACACGAGCCGAAGACCCTGGACTGAGCGAAGCGAAGGAAGCGGCTAAGGCCGTGCCCACGGAAAGCGAAGTGGCCGAACCGGTTGGGGGTTATACCGTTTTATTCATTCCTAGTACACTTAGTCTACATTCTGGCCGCCATTCAATTGAATGGCGGTATTTTTATTTTCTGAAGAAGGGAAGTTAAGGGATAATTTAAAAAGAGAAAGGGAATAGAATTATTGTATATGGTGAATAATTAACTTGTACAAATGGTTCAAGAGGTAAACTTGCTAGAAAGGCTCTTAGAAGAAGGAAACGAAATCATCTACTGGTGGGGTTTCTTCCATTCTTTTTAATATATGCATATTGCAACTCAAAGACTTATGATTCTAAATCTTTTCAAATAGAAGCTGATTTGACATCACTTCCAATATTCTTTAACATAAAGAAATGTGTTAAAAGAGAAGGAGAGATACTATATGAAAAAAGTAACCAATGTTTTCTGGATTTCGCTTGCCGTCGTCTTATTGGCAGTTGCGTACGGTACATTCGCGCCAGAAAATTTCGCAGAAGTTACAGGCAATATAGAGTCATTCCTGACAACTTCGTTTGGATGGTATTATTTATTGGTCGTTTCGTTCATAGTTCTATTTTGTCTGTTTTTCCTCGTCAGCCCGATGGGGAAAATCAAATTGGGGAAAGAAAATGACAAACCGGAATTTTCGTTTATATCATGGGTATCCATGCTATTTTCAGCGGGAATGGGGATTGGCCTGGTCTTTTGGGGGTCAGCTGAACCACTATCTCACTTTGCCATTGATCCGGCAACTGCAGAGCCAGGTTCTGCCGAAGCATTCCGGGAATCGATGCGTTTCACCTTTTTCCATTGGGGAATCCACGCATGGGCTATATATGGTGCCGTAGCATTAGTACTGGCCTATTTCCAATTCCGAAAAGGTGAGCCTGGTTTAATATCAGCAACGTTAAAACCGATCTTCGGTGATAAAATGAAAGGGCCATGGGGAACGCTGGTCGATGTCATTGCCATTTTTGCTACCGCTATGGGGGTGGCCACCACACTTGGATTTGGTGCAATACAGATTAACGGAGGATTATCCTTCTTATTTGAAGGAATTCCAAGCAATAATTTCATCGTCCAGGTCATCATTATCATTATTGTAACCATAATGTTCACGGTTTCCGCATGGAGCGGAGTAAGTAAAGGGATTAAATACTTGTCCAATACGAATATGGTTTTGGCTATTTTCTTATTGATTTTAGTACTTGTATTAGGTCCGACATTGCTTATTCTCAACACTTTCACGGATACGATCGGAAGCTATCTGCAAAATTTGGCTCAGATGAGTTTCCGTACTGCACCGGTCAATTCAGATGAACGAGCCTGGATAGATGGCTGGACTGTGTTTTACTGGGCCTGGTGGATTTCTTGGGCTCCTTTTGTGGGAATCTTTATTGCCCGGGTTTCGAAAGGCCGGACAATTCGCCAGTTCTTGTCAGGGGTTCTCTTGATTCCAGCTGTTTTCAGTTTCATTTGGTTTGCGACTTTCGGCACGGCGGCCATGGATGTGCAGAATAAAGGGACAGATTTAACTGGCCTGTTGACGGAAGAAACTTTGTTCGCTGTATTTGAACAACTGCCAATTGGCTCCTTCTTGTCAGTCATTGCTATTGTGCTGATTGCTATTTTCTTTGTGACATCAGCAGACTCGGCAACCTTTGTGTTAGGAATGCAATCGACAAATGGATCGCTAAATCCAGCCAATTCCGTTAAGATATCGTGGGGTATCTCTCAGTCACTGATTGCTGTAGTTTTATTGTCAACTGGTGGATTAGGTGCACTTCAAACTTCGTTGATCATAGCTGCTTTTCCGTTCTCGTTCATCATACTCTTAATGATGATATCGTTTTACAAATCAATCAGTCTTGATTTCAAAGCAGTCAAACGCAAACGTTAAAACCGCCGCTTCGGCGGTTTTTTTGTTGGCTAAAAAGAAACTCAATCAACGGATGTTATCCTACTGATTGCCAGTAGGTCGAATCCGACTTTTACGGTGAGTAAGAGGTATAATGGGGAGAGTGTTTGATAAAGGATGGAGGATTTACAATGAATGAAAGACCACATGTTTTATTAGTAGATGGAATGGCTTTGTTATTCCGCTCTTTTTTTGCAACTTCCGCAGTAGGACAGTATTTCCGGACGACGGAAGGGCTGGCAACTAACGGCGTACAGGGATTTGCACGGCACGTTCTGGCCGCTAAAACCATGATGAAGCCGACGCATCTGGCAGTATGCTGGGATATGGGGGCACAGACATTCCGTACTGAAATGTTTGACGGGTACAAAGCAAACCGGCCAGCGCCGCCGGAAGATATGCTGCATCAATTCGATTTGGCAAAAAAGGTATCGGAGCAGCTTGGCTGGAAGAATTACGGAGAAGCCGGCATCGAAGCTGACGACTTTATCGGCTCGTTTACAAAGCAATGGCAAGGTGAAGCAGATTTCACCATCATGACAGGCGACAAAGACATGCTGCAACTCTTAAACCCTTCCGTGAAAATCGCTTTTATGAAAAAAGGTTATCATATATACGATGTTTACACTGAAACCCGGTTTAAAGAAGAATATGGCATCGAGCCAGACCAGTTCGCGGATGTCAAAGCCTTTATGGGAGACGCGAGCGATGGCTACCCGGGAGTAAAAGGGATTGGACCGAAGACTGCCTTGGAGCTCATCAAAAAATACGGATCGACCGATGGAGTGCTTGAAGCGATTGACGAATTGAAACCTGCCCAAAAGAAAAAGATAGAAGAGCATAAGGATATGCTGCTGCTATCTAAAGAACTGGCTGTCATCAAATGCGATATTCCGCTCGCTGTGGCTCTTGATGAAATAGTGGTGCCGAATTATACAAGCGATATGGTCGAACTGTTCGACGGCCAGGAATTGAAACTGCTGGCGCGCCAATTGGAAAAAAGCTTGATTCCGGAACTATCTCCTTTTGACCGGACAGATCCTTACGAACGTTAAGACGTTTCGGTTTTCATTATAAGAAACCGCCCGTATTTTACTCGGGCGGTTTCTTTTTCCGTTATCGTGAATATACAGGACCACATCATCGTCCTCGTCTTCAAATCCGATAAGCGGCACCCAGTGGTAGTCATACAAAGGTTTAGAGAACCAGCGGAATGAAAAATAGCGGTCGAATTTCATTGCGAGCGGCCGCCCGGCAAGCAGTTCACTTTTAACTGTTTCCAATGAACGGACTTTTTCAATATGATAGCGCTGGCCGGCGGCTTTTTTGAAGTTCTTGATCAGCCGCCAAGTAAAAAGGCCGATTGGCGTAGTGCCAAGCAGGCCATAAAGCTGCTCAATTCCATAATCAATTTTTTCATGATGCTTTAGAATAGCGGCAATGGTGGTCGGCCCACAGGCAGATCGCTGTTTTTTGGCATCGATCGCTGCAGCGTATTGAGACATGCCTTCAAATGGAAGAAGAATTTTCAGTTTTCAGACCTCCTCAACGTTCTTGGATGGCATTTAAATTGAATACAAGGATCTTTCATTTTCCGCCAGGAGTTTCTTCAGCGCTGCCCGGAATGTATTAAAAACTTCCAGTTCCACTTGTATGCCCGCATGGACAATTTCCCGGACAAAGCGCGGATTAAAGCCGACATAAATTGGACGGAGGCCCATCAGCTTGAGAGCGTTATTGAGCTGGGACAATTCAGAGGCTAATTCGTTGTAATCGAATGTTTCCACATCTTCGATCCGCACACCGGTAAAGTCAAAAATGACGCACTCGATATCACGGTGTTCAGATGCGTATTGAAGCACTTTCGTGCGGATTGTTTCAAAACGGTTCCGGAAAATAAAACCGGCGATTGGAACGAGAATCGTATCGGGCACAATGGAAGGAATGATTGGAGCCGACATATTCTGAATCACTTTTTCATAATGCAGCACCAGTTCTTTTAACTCTCTAATTTCTTGCGATGAATCCATTAAGACACCTCTATTTCTATTATTGATTTTTATTATAGCGCAAAAAAAGAAATAGACGGTTGTCTATTTCTTCTGGCTTGCTAAAAAGTCTGTTACCGATTCAGGTGTTTTTGCATGAGCACTGTGAAGGTGGGCTGTTTTCTCACCGTTTTTGAAAACCAATAAGCTGGGAATGCCCATAACGTCGTATTTTTCTGCAAGCTCAGGCAATTCATCACGATTCACGTCAAACCATTTGTATTCGTTGTATTCTTCGATGATTGGATCGATGAACATATCCATGCGCGTGCAATCCGGACACCAGCCGGCTTGGAATTTAACGATTACTGGTTCAGTTCCTTCGATGATTTCATTGAATTGTTCAGTTGATGTAATGGGTTTCATAAAATCTCCTCCTAAATGTCTCTAAACCAGTTTACAATGCCGGATAACTTTCGGGAAGAGATTGAACTCAAAGAGTTCAATAATTTTAACGATTAAATATTGCGAAAACAATGAAAATAATTTACACTGAGGACATAGAGAGCGTTCTATTTTTTTAAGTAAAAAATGAATGAGGGTTCATTCAAAAAAACGAGGAGGGTTTTTCATTGGCTTACCAAATTAAAAAAGCAGCGGTGCTTGGTTCCGGTGTAATGGGTTCAGGAATTGCAGCACACCTTGCAAATATAGGAATTCCGGTTTTACTGCTGGATATCGTTCCTCGCGAATTGTCGGAAGAAGAACAGGCAAAAGGATTGTCATTAGAACATCCGCAGGTGAGAAACCGGATTGCCGCCACATCTATTCAAAAACTGTTGAAACAGAAACCGGCACCATTGACTTCTAAAAAGAATTTGCAGCTGATTACACCAGGAAACTTGGAAGATGACTTGGAGAAATTGAAAGACGTGGATTGGATCATCGAAGTAATCGTTGAAAATTTAGAAGTTAAAAAATCGCTTTATGAAAAAATTGATGCTGTCAGAACACCTGGCACAATCGTTTCATCCAATACATCCGGCATCAGCATCAACGGGATGGCTGAAGGCCGTTCAGAAGATTTTGGCAGACATTTTCTTGGTACTCATTTCTTCAACCCGCCGCGCTATTTGAAACTCCTGGAAATCATTCCGGCGCACACGACGGCACCTGAAGTTCTTCAGTTCATGACGTCATTCGGAGAAGACCGATTGGGTAAAGGCGTTGTGATTGCGAAAGATACGCCGAATTTCATAGCCAACCGCATCGGTACATACGGATTGTTGGTGACATTGCGTGAAATGCAGAACCGCGGGTATTCCATCGGAGAAGTGGATTCGGTTACAGGGCCGTTGATCGGACGCCCGAAATCAGCGACATTCCGTACATTGGATGTAGTTGGCCTCGATACATTCATGCATGTAGCGAAAAATGTTTATGACCAGACTTCCGGTGAAGAACAGAAAGTGTTTGAAACGCCTGAATTCATGAAGAAGATGATTGAGAAAGGCTGGATCGGTGCCAAATCAGGACAAGGATTCTTCCTTAAAAAAGACAAAGAAATTCTGGAACTGGATCCGGAAACCTTGGAATACCGCCCAGCCGGCGATTTGAAAACGCCTTCACAAGAAATGGCAAAACAACAGAAAGGCCTTGCGGCGAAAACTAAAACGCTCGTTTACGCAAACGACCGCACAGGAGAGCTTTTATGGAGCATCCTTTCGCCGACACTCCTGTATTCCGCTCAATTAGCTGGTGAAATTGCAGACGATATAGTGGCCATTGACAATGCCATGAAATGGGGATTCGGCTGGGAACAAGGGCCGTTTGAAACATGGGATGCAATCGGCGTCCGAAAATCAGTCGAAAAAATGCAGCAGGAAGGTTTACAGATTCCTGCCTTTGTTCAAAGTTTACTCGACAGCGGCAATGAGAGCTTCTATAAAGAAGAAAACGGCAACCTGTATTTCTTTAATGGAACCGATTACCAGCCGGTGCCAGTCAACGAAAAAGCGATTGATTTAAAACGTTATAAGAAAAAGAACGGGGTCTTGAAGTCAAATTCAGGAGCAAGCTTGATTGATCTTGGAGACGGCATTTTGCTGCTGGAATTCCATTCGCGTTCAAATGCAATCGGCTTGGACATTATGCAAATGATCAATTATGCAATAGATGAAGTAGAAAAGAATTACAAAGGCTTGGTCATCGGGAACCAAGGCAAGAACTTCTGTGTCGGCGCGAACCTTGGGATGATCCTGATGGAAGCGCAAGATGACAATATCTTTGAACTGGATTTCACTATCCGGACCTTCCAGAACTCGTTAATGAAAATCAAATACAGTTCCAAACCTGTAGTGGTCGCACCGTTCGGCATGACGCTTGGCGGAGGCGCGGAAGTTGCGCTTCATGCAGCACATATCCAGGCTTCGATGGAGACGTATATGGGCTTAGTGGAAGCGGGCGTTGGGCTGATTCCTGGCGGCGGTGGAAACAAAGAACTTTACATCAAGCACTTGAAAGGCCTGCCGAACGGCGTAACGGTCGATTACCAGAATATCGCAAGCAATGTGTTTGAAACGATTGCAATGGCAAAAGTGTCTACTTCAGCAGAAGAAGCGCGTGAAAATAACTTCTTGAATTTCACAGATGGCATCAGCGTCAACAGCGATCATCTGATTTATGATGCAAAACAAGCAGCACTTGCTTTATATGAAAATGGCTACCAGGCACCGATTCGCGAAAAAGTGCCGGTTACCGGTGAGCCTGGATACGCCACTCTTTTACTCGGAGCAGAAGGCATGTTCATATCCGGCTATATTACAGAGTATGATTTGAAAATCGCCAAGAAACTCGCTTTTGTCTTGTCCGGCGGAAAACTTCCATACGGTACGAAAGTGAATGAACAATACTTGTTGGATCTGGAACGTGAAGCATTTTTAAGCTTGGTTGCGAAACCGAAAACTCAGCAGCGGATGCAGCATATGCTGGTCAAAGGCAAACCGCTCCGCAACTAATCGAAGATATTAAAGGAGGAAAAACACATGCGCGAAGCAGTAATCGTCGCCGGGGCCAGAACTCCGGTCGGCAAAGCGAAAAAAGGCTCTCTTGCTACTGTGCGTCCGGATGATTTCGGCGCATTGGTAGTCCGGGAAGCATTAAACCGGGCAGGCGGATATGATGGCCCGATAGATGATTTGATCATGGGATGTGCGATGCCGGAAGCTGAACAAGGCATGAACATTGCACGCAATATCGGTGCATTGGCAGGATTGCCGGATACGGTATCAGCAGTAACAGTCAACCGATTCTGTTCATCAGGGCTTCAGTCGATCGCTTATGCAGCCGAACGGATCATGGTCGGAAGCGCAGAAGCAATCATAGCCGGTGGTGTTGAATCGATGAGCATGGTGCCGATGATGGGCAATGTGATCCGGCCGAATTCAAAGCTGGCGGAGACAGCTCCTCAATACTATATGAGCATGGGGCATACGGCAGAGCAAGTCGCTACTCAATACGGCGTAAGCCGGGAAGATCAGGACGCTTTTGCTGTCCGGTCCCATGAAAAAGCGGCTGCAGCAATCGCTGCCGGCAAATTCGATGAAGAAATCGTGCCGGTCGAAGTCACTAAGCGTTTCGTCGATGACAATAATAAATACCAGGAAAAAACATTCATGTTTGAAATGGACGAAGGCGTGCGACACGGCACAAGCATTCAATCCTTGAACAAGCTCCGAGCAGCTTTCTCGGCCCGCGGCACAGTAACTGCCGGAAACTCTTCGCAGACTTCAGACGGTGCCGGAGCGGTGTTGGTCATGGACCGGGAAAAAGCAGAAGCACTCGGATTAAAGCCGATTGCAAAATTCCGTTCATTTGCAACAGGAGGTGTGCCGCCGGAAGTGATGGGAATCGGTCCGATTGTCGCCATCCCGAAAGCATTGAAATTGGCTGGCCTTTCAATTGAGGATATTGATGTATGGGAATTGAATGAAGCTTTCGCTTCCCAATCGTTAGGCGTCATCCGCCATCTCAACCTTGATATCGATAAAGTGAACTTAAACGGCGGCGCCATAGCTTTAGGCCACCCGCTTGGAGCAACAGGATCTATTTTGACGATGAAGATGATGAGTGAATTAAAACGCCAAGGAAAACAATTCGGCGTTGTGACAATGTGCATCGGCGGCGGTATGGGCGCAGCCGGCGTTTTTGAAATGCTGTAAATTATTGAGTAAGTTGAATTGAAGAAATGGCTTTTTGTATACCGCTTAGGCCGCTTTGGGCATGGCTTTCGCAAGAAGCCAGGCAAAGAACGCCTGTCTTCTTGCTTCGCCTAGCCCGTGGACGCGCCTGCGCTGGATAGGTTTTCTATAAAAGTATGATTACTTAATATACCTCTTTGATTATTAATTACTTTGGAGCAAAACAGCGGAGACGTTCGCAGCAAGCGAAGCTGCTGTGCGGAATATCGATTAAAAAATTCATGCATTTTAATATAACCTAACGATAAAACAGGAGGAATAAAAAATGGCAGAATCTAAGACGTTAATCAAAGGCGGCAGTTTCTTAATCGAAGATGCAGACTTATCCCGAGTATTTACACCGGAAGACTTTACGGAAGAGCAAAAAATGATCGCTAAAACGACCGAGGATTTTGTGAATACGGAAGTAATGCCTGTGGTGGAGAAACTGGAAAACCATGAGTTTGAGCATTCTGTGCGGCTATTGAAAACGGCTGGAGAGATCGGCCTTCTCGGTGCCGATGTACCGGAGCAATACGGCGGCCTTGGCCTGGATAAAATCGCTTCCGCTTTGATTGCGGAAAAAATGTCGAAAGCGGGCGGTTTCTCGATTACACACGGTGCCCATGTTGGCATCGGCTCATTGCCAATTGTGCTGTTCGGCAATGAAGAACAAAAGCAGAAGTACTTGCCGCGTTTGGCAACTGGCGAACTGATTGCCGCGTATGCCCTTACAGAGCCAAGCTCCGGATCAGATGCACTGGGTGCAAAAACAGTGGCTAAGTTAAATGAAGCCGGTACGCATTACGTATTAAATGGTGAAAAACAATGGATTACAAACGCAGGATTTGCGGATGTGTTCATTGTTTATGCGAAAATTGACGGCGAGAAATTCTCAGCCTTTATTGTGGAACGTGCTTATGACGGTGTTTCTGTTGGACCGGAAGAAAAGAAGATGGGCATCAAATCCTCTTCCACGCGCACATTAGTCTTGCAGGATGCGGAAGTGCCAGTAGAAAACTTATTGGGCGAAGCAGGGCGCGGCCACATTATCGCATTTAACATTTTGAATATCGGCCGTTACAAACTAGGGGTCGGCACAGTCGGCGGTTCAAAACGTGCGATGGAAATCACGATTCCTTACACGAATCAGCGCCAGCAGTTTAAAACACCCATTTCTTCCTTCAATTTGACGCGTGAAAAACTGGCGACGATGGCTTCTCAATTGTATGCATTGGAAAGTTCGGTATACCGCACAGTTGGTCTATTTGAAGACCGCATGAGCGGCTTTACAGAAGAAGAGCATGCCAATGGGAAGTTAGTGGCGGATGCGATTGCAGAATTTGCGGTGGAATGTTCAATGAATAAATTCTTTGGCACAGAAACGCTGGATTATATTGTTGATGAAGGCGTTCAACTGCACGGTGGATACGGATTCATGCAAGAGTATGAAATCGAGCGCGCTTACCGTGATTCCCGCATCAACCGGATTTTTGAAGGAACAAATGAAATCAACCGTTTGCTGGTACCAGGTACATTGCTGCGCAAAGCGATGAAAGGCGAGCTTCCTTTATTGCAGCACGCACAGAAATTGCAAGAGGAATTGCTCATGATGATGCCGGAAGAAGTTGGCACAGAAGCGTTGGCACAGGAAAAATACTTGGTGAAAAACGCCAAGAAAATCGCTTTGCTTGCAGCTGGCCTTGCGGCGCAGACGTATGGTGCAAAGATCGAACAAGAACAGGAAGTGCTTGTGAACATCGCGGATATCGTCTCGAACGTCTTTGCGATGGAATCTGCTGTGCTCCGCACGGAAAAAGCGATTGCAGCATCCGGAGAAGAAAAAGCCCAGCAAAAATTGTTGTATACGCAAATATATTGCCAAGAAGCCTTTGACAAAATTGAGAAAGACGCAAAAGAGACATTGCTTGCGGCTGTGGAAGGCGACAATCAGCGCATGATGCTTTCTGCACTGCGTAAACTGACGCGTTCAACTCCGTATAACGTGATTGCGAAAAAGCGGGAAGCAGCTGTTAGATTAGTGGAAGCAGAGAAATATGTAGTCTAAGCTTTCTTTGAAAACGCAGCCTTCGGCTGCGTTTTTTTACATCGACCAAGAGTGCTAATTTTGGTAAGCTTGGTTAAAAGGAGGTTTTAGAATGATTACCTATTATGCATATCCGAAATGCACAACATGCCGCAAAGCAAAAAAATGGCTTGAACAAAATAACATTGAATACAATGAAATAAACATTGCTGAAACACCGCCGTCTGACAGCGAACTTCGTGGGATTTATGAGAAAAGCGGACTTGAATTGAAGAAGTTCTTTAATACAAGCGGCTTGAAGTACCGGGAACTCGGATTGAAAGACAAATTGAAAGAAATGCCTGAAGATCAGCAACTGAAGCTGCTGTCGTCAGACGGAATGCTGATTAAGCGCCCCTTGGCTTGGGATGGGGAAAAAGCGACACTCGGATTTAAAGAAGAAGAGTTTGAAAATACCTGGAAGAGAGAGCAGTGAAATCTTGTATTTCCCCAGGCTTTATGTCAAACTGAGAAATGAGTACACTACATAATTTGGAGGGTTTTCGATGAGCACACCACAAGAACTTCGTTATTCTAAAGAGCATGAATGGGTTAAAGTTGAAGGCGGTACAGCACGTATTGGCATCACGCATTTTGCACAAGCTGAACTTGGCGATATCGTTTTCGTAGAATTGCCGCAAGTTGGCGATGAAATAAAAAGAAATGAGCCATTTGGCAGCGTAGAATCAGTTAAAACTGTTTCGGAGCTTTATGCGCCTATTAGCGGGCGTGTAATTGAAGTCAACACTGAGCTTGAAGACAGTCCTGAATTTGTAAACGAATCTCCGTATGAAAATGCGTGGATGGTGGTAATCGAATCTCCAGAAGAAGCTGAAATCAACGACTTGATGTCAGCTGAACAATATCAGGAAATGATCAACGAGTAATATCCTAAAAAGCGCCTATTACTTGGCGCTTTTTTTGCTAGCTGGGCACTGGATGAAATAAGCATCTATAGGCTGATCCAATAAGGAGCAGCTTTTACACCTAATCTTTCATCATATATCAGCGAGGTGTTGACTTATGGATAAAGTAATTGTGGTTGAAGGGCTAACGGATAAAACACGAATAGCGCCGCTCATTGCAGAACCCGTGACGATTGTTTGCACAAATGGTACAGTTAGTGCATCGAGGCTTGAAGAATTATTGCTGCCTTATGAAGGTTTGGATATCATCATATTGGTGGATGCGGATAAATCAGGTGAACGGCTGCGGAAACTTGTTAAACGCGAATTCCCTGAAGCCCGGCATTTTTATATCAATCGCAGTTACAAGGAAGTGGCAGCGACGCCGATCCGGATCTTGCTCGATGTGCTGATTTCAGCAAATGTTCAAGTCAATAAGTTATTAACTGAGGGATGAAATCGATGAAAGAATGGACACATAAAGATTGGCTAAAAGAAAAGAACACTAGCTCTGCCGCGGCTTATTATTTATATACGCCGATGTGCGGTACATGCCAAGTTGCTTCTAAAATGATGGATGTCGTAAAAGAGTTGTTCCCGGATTTGCCGATGGGCAAAGCGAATTTGAATTTTGTTCAGGAAATTGCCGAATTGTACAAGGTGGAAAGTGTACCTTGCCTGCTCATTACAGAAAACGGGCAGCTGAAAGAAAAGATTTACGCATTCCAGTCTGTGCCTTACCTATACGGGAAATTGAAATCTGTTGACGAAAAATGTCGAGCATGGTAAATTGGATTTCTGAACAATAATTTCATATCGTAACTCTTATTTAGAGTGGTGGAGGGAAGTGCCCTATGAAGCCCGGCAACCGTCATGAAAATGAAATGGTGCCAAATCACACAAAGCAAAAGCTTTGGGAGATGAGAGAGCGGTTTTCGTGTTTTCACGGTTACCCTTCTGCTCAGTTCTGCGCGGAAGGGTTTTTTATTTTGGATTAGGAGTTGTAAAAGGATGATTGAATTAAAAGAACTGTCGAAGGTTTTCGACACAGGCAAAGGCACTTTAACAGCTGTCGACCATGTCGATCTGTCGATTTCATCCGGTGAAATTTTTGGCATTATCGGCTATAGCGGGGCAGGGAAAAGTACATTGATCCGTTTATTGAACGGATTGGAAAAGCCTACTTCGGGGACGGTAACAATAAACGGCCAAAATATCTCGGCAAGTAAAGGACTAGAGCTGCGGAAAGCGCGCCAGAAAGTCAGTATGATTTTCCAGCATTTTAACCTTCTGTGGTCACGCACAGTAAAAGAAAACATTGAATTTCCACTTGAAATCGCAGGTGTTCCAAAAAACAAGCGCGACGCCCGCGTTCAGGAATTGGTGGAATTAGTTGGGCTCACGGGTAGAGAACATGCTTATCCGTCCCAGCTGTCGGGCGGCCAGAAACAGCGTGTCGGCATTGCCCGTGCGCTGGCTAATGAACCTGAAGTGCTGCTATGTGATGAAGCCACTTCAGCACTCGATCCGCAGACAACCGATTCGATTCTGGAACTCCTGGTCGATATCAATAAACGTCTCGGGCTTACGATTGTTCTCATTACCCATGAGATGCACGTTATTCGGAAGATTTGCCATCGTGTCGCTGTTATGGAAGGCGGGCGCGTCGTTGAACTGGGAGACGTATTGAATGTCTTTCAGGCGCCAAAGCAGCCAATTACGAAGCGCTTTGTCGCTCAAGTCACCGATACGGAAGATTCGCATGAAACGATTAAACATCTGCGGGAACTTTACCCGACAGGCGAATTGGTGAAATTGGTTTTTGTCGGTGAACAGACGGAACAGCCTATTTTGACTAAGCTGATCCGGAAATACCCTGTAGAGATCAATATTGTGCAAGGAAATATATCGCATACGCAGCGAGGAGCTTATGGCACATTGGTATTACAAATGAAAGGTTCGCAGCAACAGATATCCGAAGCTCTCGCGTTCTTGAACGCTGAAAGTGTACAGACGGAGGTGATGGCAAATGATTGAGTCATTATTCCCGAATGTCGATTGGGACAGTATGTGGGAAGCGACGCTCGAAACATTATATATGACAGCCATGTCGACGTTCTTTACATTTGTCATCGGATTGGTTTTGGGAATCGTCTTATTTTTGACGGCACCGAAACAATTATGGGCTAACAGTGTGGTAAATTGGTTGACTGGTGCATTCGTCAACATTTTCCGTTCGATTCCGTTTATCATTTTAATCATTTTGCTGATTCCGTTTACGAAATTTCTCATCGGCACGATCCGAGGGCCGAATGCTGCATTGCCTGCCTTGATTATTGGAGCGGCGCCATTTTATGCGCGCATGGTATTGATTGCGCTGAAGGAAATTGATAAAGGAGTCATCGAGGCTGCGCGTTCTATGGGCGCAACAACTTGGACGATTATCCGTAAAGTGTTGCTGCCAGAGTCCAAACCGGCATTAATCTCAGGTATCACAGTTACAGCGATTGCATTGGTGGGATATACTGCCATGGCCGGAATTATCGGTGCGGGCGGCCTAGGAACACTTGCGTTCTTGGACGGTTTCCAGAGAAGCCGGGAAGATGTTACGCTTATGGCAACTATTTTGATTTTGATTATCGTCTTCGCAATCCAGTTTATTGGTGACCGAATGACTACAAAATCAGATAAACGCTAACAGCTGAACTATAAAAAACATAGAAAAAGGGGATCGGTTACATGAAAAAATTACTAGCAGGATCATTATTGACAGCACTTGTACTTGCAGGCTGCGGAGGCGGCAATGGCGGAGCAAGCGAAGAAGAGACAAGCACATTAAAAGTGGGCGCTTCAAACGTCCCGCACGCAATTATTTTGGAACAGGCAAAGCCGCTTCTTGAAGAGCAAGGAATTGAATTAGATATTGAGACATATCAGGATTATATTTTGCCGAACCAAGATTTAGAAGCTGGAGAAATTGATGCCAACTATTTCCAGCACATTCCATATTTGGAGTCTCAAAAGAAGGAATTTGGCTATGATTTTGAAAACGCAGGCGGAATCCACATTGAACCGATCGGTGTTTATTCTCAGAAATATGCTTCATTGGAAGAACTTCCTGAAGGGGCAACAATTTTAATGAGCAACTCGGTGGCTGACCATGGCCGTATTTTATCGATGCTTGAAGCTCAAGGCTTGATCAAACTGGCAGAAGGCATAGACAAAACGACTGCTGAAGTGAAGGATATTGTGGAAAACCCGAAAAATCTTGAGTTTGATGCGAACTATGAAGCAGCATTGATGGTTCAACTTTATGAAGCAGGCGAAGGCGATGCTTTGTTGATCAACTCAAACTATGCAATCGATGCAGGATTGAGCCCATTGGAAGATTCAATTGCACTTGAAAGTTCAGAATCTCCATACGTCAATATCATTGCAGTCAATAAAGGCGATGAAGACAGCGAAAATATCAAAGCATTAGTGGAAACCCTGAAATCACAGGAAATCCAAGACTTCATTTTAGAAGAATGGGGCGGGGCAGTAGTACCTGTCAAATAATAATGATATAGCTTTACACACGTCATAAAACTGGACGTAGACTCGATTTTTTTGAGTCTATGTCCAGTTTTTTTATTTTATAAAATAATTTTAATATTTCGCGTATTGTAGAATCTATTCTAATTACTAGACCGATATGATACTTTTGTATAATAATAAAATACAAATGTTCATCTAGGGAGGACACATCATGAAAATTAAATTCGGTCTTTTACCGAGGATTATCGTCGCTATCGCTTTAGGTGTATTAATCGGTTCTTTTGCGCCAGAGTGGATGGCACGGATCTTTGCCACTTTTACATCGATCTTTGGGAACTTTCTTAACTTTGTTGTACCTTTAATCATTCTTGGTTTTATTGCACCCGGCATCGCCCAGCTAGGGAAAGGTTCAGGGAAATTGCTCGGGCTTGCTACATTTTTCGCCTATGCCTCTACGATTGTAGCAGGGATTCTTGCATTTTTTGCTGCGACTACTATTCTTCCGAACTTTATGAAAGCTGGTTCGATGAGCGGCATTGAGGATCCGGAAAATGCTTTGGCAACTTCATTCATCGCTTTGGATATGCCGCCTGTATTCGGTGTAATGTCAGCGTTGATTCTGGCATTTCTGCTCGGCATCGGAATGGCTTCGACCGGCAGCAAGACCATGATTTCATTTTTCGATGAGTTCCAGAAAATTATTGAAAAAACAATTTCATATGTCATTATTCCGTTATTGCCTTTCCATATCTTTGGTATTTTCGCCAATATGGCGTATGGCGGAGCAGTTGCTAAAATCCTGGCACTCTTTGCAGTGGTCTTTGTTATGATTCTTATCCTGCATTGGGCTATGCTATTGCTTCAATACACTACGGCCGGAACATTAAATCAAAAAAATCCGCTTCGTTTATTGAAAACAATGCTGCCTGCTTATTTTACAGCGCTTGGTACACAATCATCAGCAGCAACTATTCCGATAACAGTACAGCAAGCACGTAAAACAGGAGCAAATGAGAAAGTAGTAGATTTCGCTGTACCATTATTTGCAACAATTCATTTATCAGGAAGCACAATCACCATCGTTTCGTGTGCAATCGGTGTTTTGCTACTGACTGGTGATATGCCGACTTTCGTCGGTTTCTTGCCTTTCATTTTTATGCTCGGCGTAACAATGATTGCCGCTCCGGGGGTACCGGGTGGAGCTGTCATGGCAGCGATCGGTTTACTGGAAGCAATGCTAGGTTTCGATTCAACAATGATTGCTTTAATGATTGCTCTTTATCTGGCTCAAGACAGCTTTGGTACAGCTACTAACGTAACAGGTGACGGAGCTTTAGCTATGATTGTCGACCGTTTCACAAACGGTAAAAAAGTGTTGCAATAATAGGAAATTCTATGAATTTCGGCAATTCCCCCTTATGTATACGATTTCCACAAGCTATGCTATTATAGCTAAGGATTTTATATCTAAGGGGGATTTTGAATGAAGAAATTACTAATGATTGGTTTTTTAGCAGCTCTTTTGTTGGGGGCGTGCAGTGAAGAAACTGCTACAGAAGAAACAACCGAAGAACAAAAGGAAACTGAAAAAACAGCTCAAGAAACAGGAAATGCAAAACAGGAATTCATGCGTTTTTACATGTCGGTATCTAAAACGATTAACGCCACAGATGCCGACTTGAATACATTTGAAATAAACCAGACAGAAGGCACTCTTCCAGAAGGCGCTGACTTGCAAGCGATGAAAGATGCAGCGAAGGCATCTGCCGAGAAAATAGCAGCAGCGGTAGAGGGGATCGAGATTCCGGAAACTTTGGCTGATCAAAAAAAGGATATCGAAACAGCTCTTGGTTCTATTGAAGAATCATATGATATGAAAGCGGATGAACTAACAAAAGAAGCGGATTTCGAAGCTGCAATTGCAAAATTTGCCGAAGCAGATGAAAAACTCAATGACTTGCTAAAAGCGCAAGAACTTAACCCTTCAAGCCTATATACAGAAGTAGCAAAATAAATAGTTAAAGGCCCAGCAATTTCAAGCTGGGCCTTTTTTCTATTGTTTTTCAGTAAGCATGACAATAGTTCTATTTTCTGACAAATTAACATGTCAGCGTTTTATCAAGAAAGATAAGGGTATAATATAATTGACTTTAAAATTCGAAAGGAATGGTTCACTATCGATTCAAATGGCATAGAGCATACAGAGAAAATGGAACAGGCATTTCGAGATGTACACGGATTTGGTATTGATGAATATCAAAACGACACTGATAAAATTGTAGTAGTAGAGCAACGTAGAGAACAGGACTATCAGCAAGGCCAGCAAGTAGCTGCGCGTTTAGAACGTCTGGTACACCGTCATTGATATAGTAAGGAAGAATCCAGTGCCAAAAGGCGCTGGTTTTTTTATTGATATATATTCTCATTTAGAACCTTTCCATTGAAAATTAAAATATTCAATTTTCTATGTGTATCATGTTAGGGGTATAAGGAAAATACAGTATTTTTAAAAGCTTATTTCTTAAATTGCTATCCGGTTTAATGATTTGCTACTAAGGTTGATTTGGGTTAAGATTAGAATGATACTAATTAAGAATGGTTTGCCATTCAACATCAACTTTATGGAGGTATTTACATGTCAACTTTGGTCATTAAAGATTTACACGTTGAAATCGAAGGAAAAGAGATTTTAAAAGGTGTAAATTTAACAATTAATACAGGTGAAATTCATGCCATCATGGGACCTAACGGAACAGGCAAGTCAACTTTGGCTTCTGCTATCATGGGGCATCCAAAATATGAAGTAACATCAGGTACGATCACTTTAGACGGAGAAGACGTATTGGAAATGGAAGTTGATGAACGCGCCCGCGCCGGTCTTTTCCTTGGCATGCAATACCCAAGCGAAATCTCGGGAGTTACCAATGCTGACTTTATGCGTTCAGCGATGAATGCCCGCCGTGCGGAAGGCGACGAAATTTCATTGATGAAATTCATTCGCGAACTTGATAAAAAAATGGAAGTCCTTGATATGGAACAGGATATGGCTCAACGTTATTTGAACGAAGGTTTCTCAGGCGGGGAAAAGAAACGCAATGAAATCCTTCAGTTGATGATGATCAAACCAAAAATCGCTGTTTTAGATGAAATCGACTCTGGATTGGATATCGATGCTTTGAAAGTTGTTGCAGATGGCATTAACCAGATGAGAAGTGAAGAGTTCGGCTGCTTGATCATCACTCACTATCAGCGTTTGTTGAACTATATCACTCCTGACCATGTCCACGTTATGATGCAAGGACGTGTAGTTAAATCCGGCGGAGAAGAATTGTCTCATAAATTGGAAGCAGAAGGCTACGACTGGATCAAAACTGAACTTGGAATTGAAGATGAGACTGTAGGACAAGAAGCTTAATTGGAAGGGGAAACTAACGTGACGGTTGAAACAAATTTAAAAATAACCGAGCAGGACGTGCGCTCCTTCTCGGCTTCAAAGTCAGAACCTGAAGAGTTTACGAACTTGCGCGTACAAGCGCTTGCAGCTGCGGAAGTATTGCCGCTGCCGAAACCCGATAAAACAAAAATAACGGGCTGGAACTTTACTGAATTCCCAGTCCATTCTACAGATAGTGCTGCTTATGCATCTCTTTCAGAGTTGCCTGAGGAAGTAAAATCTCTAGTGGACTTGAAGCAGAAAAACCTTTATATCCAGCATAATAATACACCAGCTTATTTAGCTTTATCAGATGAGCTGAAAGCTCAAGGTGTCATCCTAACGGATATTTTCACGGCCATCCGCGATCATGCGGATCTTGTAGGGAAATATTTCATGAACGAAGCAGTTAAAGCGGAAGAGCATAAATTGACTTCTTTGCATGCGGCACTTTTGAACGGTGGAGTATTCCTTTACGTTCCGAAAAATATCGTAGTTGAAGAGCCGGTCCAAGTTGTATTTATTCATGACAATGAAGATGCTTCATTGTTTAACCATGTATTGGTTGTAGCAGATACCAGCAGCCAAGTGACTTATGTCGAAACATATATTTCAACAGTTCCAAAAGCGAACGGTTTGGCGAATATTGTTTCTGAAGTTATTGCTGAAGACAATGCGAAAATCACTTATGGAGCAGTTGATGTATTGGCTGAAGGATTTACTACTTATGTTAACCGCCGCGGGGTCGCCAAACGTGATGCAAGCATCGAATGGGCACTCGGCATGATGAATGACAGCGACACGATTTCTGAAAACACAACTTACCTGGTTGGCGACAATTCGGTAGGAGATACAAAAACTGTCGTTGTTGGAAGAGGTTCGCAAAAACAGAACTTTACGACGACCGTAACGCATTGGGGCAAAAACTCAGATGGCCAGATCCTGACGCATGGTGTTATGAAAGAAGCTGCATCTGCTATTTTCAACGGCATTGGCAAAATCGAACATGGTGCCACTAAAGCGAATGCTGAACAGGAATCCCGTGTACTGATGCTGAGCCCGAAAGCCCGTGGAGATGCAAACCCGATTTTGTTGATCGATGAAGACGATGTAACTGCAGGTCACGCTGCTTCAGTTGGCCGAGTAGATCCGCTTCAATTGTATTATTTGATGAGCCGCGGTATTACAAAACAGGAAGCTGAACGTCTTGTTATTCACGGCTTCTTGGCACCAGTGGTAAATGTGCTGCCAATCGAAGGCGTTAAAAAGCAATTGACGGAGGTTATCGAAAGGAAAGTCCGCTAATGATCAACCAAGAGATAAAAAGCTATTTTCCAATACTGAACCAAGAAATAAATGGCCATCCACTTGTCTATCTGGACAGTGCCGCCACTTCCCAAAAACCGGTGCAAGTGATTGAAGCGTTGAAAAACTATTATGAGTTCGACAATTCCAATGTTCACCGAGGCGTTCATACGCTCGGCAACCGGGCGACGGAAAAGTATGAAGGCGCACGTGAAAAAGTCCAGAAATTCATCAACGCGAGTTCAACTGAAGAAGTCATTTTTGTCCGCGGTACGACGACTGCCATCAATACCGTAGCGCAAAGCTACGGCCGAGCAAACGTGGATGAAGGCGACGAAATTGTTATCACGTATATGGAGCACCATTCCAATATCATTCCGTGGCAGCAATTAGCTAAAGAACGCGGAGCCATTCTTAAATATATTGAACTTGAAGAAGATGGAACCATTTCGTTGGAGCAGGTACGGGCAGCTATAACTGAACGCACAAAGATCGTTTCCATGGTTTATGTTTCCAACGTGCTTGGCACGATGAACCCGGTAAAAGAAGTTGCACAGATTGCTCATGAAAATGGCGCGCTTCTTGTTGTGGACGGTGCGCAGGCAGCACCTCATTTAAAAATTGATGTTCAGCAGCTTGATTGTGACTTCTTCGCTTTTTCCGGACATAAAATGGTCGGGCCTACAGGAATCGGCGTATTATATGGCAAAAAAGCATTATTGAATGATATGGAACCTGTTGAATTTGGCGGAGAAATGATTGATTTTGTCGGCCTATATGATTCAACATGGAAAGAGCTGCCTTGGAAATTTGAAGGCGGAACTCCAATTATCGCAGGAGCAGTAGGGCTTGGCGCTGCAATCGATTTCCTGAACGAAATTGGATTGAACAATATTGAACAGCATGAACATGCCATGGCTGCTTATGCAATGGATAAAATGAGCGGTATCGAAGGGCTTGAAATCTACGGTCCCCGAGATCCTCAAAAACGCGCCGGCATTGTAACGTTCAATTTGAATGACGTACATCCTCATGACGTTGCAACTGTTCTTGATATGAGTGGCATTGCTGTCCGCGCGGGACACCATTGTGCGCAGCCGCTGATGAAATGGCTTAATGTGACAGCTACAGCACGCGCTAGTTTCTATCTATACAATAACGAATCGGATGTCGATCGTTTAGTAGAAGGGCTGCGTACAGCAAAGGAGTATTTCAATAATGTCTTTTAATAATTTGGATCAACTTTACCGCCAAGTCATAATGGACCACTATAAAACACCGCGCAACAAAGGTGCACTTGAATCAAACAGTGTCAATATAGAAATGAATAACCCTACTTGCGGAGACCGCATTCAGCTGACCCTTCAAGTCGAAGACAATATTGTCAAAGACGCGAAGTTTGATGGGGAAGGCTGTTCAATCTCCATGGCATCAGCTTCCATGATGACACAAGCAGTTAAAGGGCAAGATGTAGATACGGCGTTAAAACTTTCACATATCTTTTCGGATATGATGCTGGGAAAAGAGTACGATGATTCAATTGATTTAGGGGATATTGAGGCATTACAAGGTGTCTCCCAGTTCCCAGCTCGTATTAAGTGTGCTACTCTTGCATGGAAAGCCATGGAAAAAGGCGTGCAAAGCGAAGAAAAATCGTAACATAGAACGGAGGAACGACGATGGCAAAAAAAATGCCGGAGATCGGTGATTATAAATATGGGTTCCACGATAAAGATGTTTCGGTGTTCCGATCAAAACGTGGACTTACAGAAGAGATAGTTAGAGAAATTTCAAACATCAAGGAAGAACCTGAATGGATGTTGAAATCCCGTCTAAAAGCTCTTAAATTATTCTACTCAATGCCAATGCCACAATGGGGCGGAGATTTGAATTCCTTGAACTTCGATGAAATTACGTATTATGTAAAACCATCTGAAGCGAGCCAAACTTCTTGGGATGAAGTACCAGAAGAAATCAAAGCGACATTCGACAAGCTGGGGATTCCTGAAGCTGAGCAAAAATACCTTGCCGGTGTTTCTGCACAATACGAATCCGAAGTAGTCTATCACAACATGAAAGTGGAATTGGAAGACATGGGTATCGTCTTTAAAGATACCGGTTCTGCACTTCGTGAAAACGAAGACTTGTTCAAGGAATACTGGCAATCAGTTATTCCAGCTGCAGACAACAAGTTCGCAGCTTTGAATACGGCAGTATGGTCAGGCGGATCGTTCATCTATGTCCCGAAAGGCATTAAAGTGGAATCACCGCTTCAAGCTTATTTCCGCATCAACTCGGAAAACATGGGCCAATTCGAGCGTACGTTAATCATTGTTGATGAAGGCGCAAGCGTTCACTATGTAGAAGGCTGTACTGCACCGGTTTACACGACAAATTCCCTGCACTCTGCTGTAGTAGAAATTATCGTGAAAAAAGATGCTTATTGCCGCTATACAACGATTCAAAACTGGGCAAACAACGTCTACAACCTTGTAACGAAACGTGCATTTGTTGATGCCAACGGTACAATGGAATGGATCGACGGCAACATCGGTTCGAAGTTGACTATGAAATATCCAGCTGTTTACTTGAAAGGCGAAGGCGCACGCGGCATGACTTTGTCGATTGCAATCGCCGGTAAAGGACAGCACCAGGATGCTGGAGCGAAAATGATTCACTTGGCTCCAAACACTTCATCTTCAATCGTTTCGAAATCCATTTCGAAACAAGGCGGTAAAGTATCTTACCGCGGCATCGTTCACTTCGGCCGTAAAGCTGATGGCGCTCGTTCAAACATTGAGTGTGATACATTGATTATGGATAATCAGTCAACATCTGATACAATTCCGTACAATGAAATCTTGAACGATAACGTATCTTTGGAGCACGAAGCGAAAGTTTCAAAAGTATCTGAAGAGCAATTGTTCTACTTGATGAGCCGCGGCGTTTCTGAGCAAGAAGCGACAGAAATGATTGTAATGGGCTTTATCGAACCATTCACGAAAGAACTTCCAATGGAATATGCGGTAGAAATGAATCGCTTGATCAAGTTCGAAATGGAAGGCTCTATCGGTTAATGAATAATAAAAAGTCCGGCGCTGATGCGTCGGGCTTTTTAGGTTGTTGAAAAAGTTGAAAATTATTTAGTTTTGATCATTTTACGGATATTCCGCCAACCAGCTCCGCTTGCCGCGGGCGAGCGCCAAGCCGCTTCGAAACATGAAAGTGCGTTGCAGGGTCTCGGCTGTCTCGCTTTCCCGCAGGCAAGACATTAGCCGACGCCTGCGAGGCTAAGTCTTTGCGACGAAGTGCGCAGCACTGCAGGAGCAGTACGGTTTTCTCCGCTGGTTGGCTCCATATCTAAGGAGCAGATACAAACATTGAAGAGCTTTCCGAATCAGCTCCCTATTTCAGAGTATCTCTAAAGGTGATAAAAGGAAGTTGAATGCAGCGGAAGGCGGCGAAGGGCAAAGATGTGCTCCTGCAGCGCCAGGCGCTTCGTCGCAAAGGCACCACCCAACTATGGTTGGCTGATGCCTTTCCTGTGGGAATAGTGTGAGCCCTGAGACCCCGCAGGGAATGAATGGGGCAAAAGCAGTTTGCCCGTTCATTTGCGACGAAGCTAGCGAAGCGATGCAGGAGCACAAGGTTTTTGCCAGCGAGCGAGGAGGCTTAGGACGCACCCCACGGAAAGCGTCCGTCCTGGAGCGAAATGAAAGAAGAACATATGAATTTCTCGGCAGCCTGAAAAGCCCGGCGATGCGTCGGGCTTTTTTATGTCATTTATATTCTTCAGCGCTTCCCGTTTGCTGAGGGGCATCAAGCGATGAGCCGATACGAATGAACGGACCCAGTCGGCATCGGTTTTTGCATATTCGCGCAGCGCCCAGCCGATGGATTTTTGGATGAAGAACTCAGAAGAACCGGCATGCTGCAATATAATGCGGCTAAGCACTGCAGTGTCTGTCTGATGTTTGAACTTCAATTGATGGAGGATAGCGGCACGGTTTGTCCAAATATTGCCGGCTTCAGTCCATTCAAACATGATAGGGGTTCCGGCAGCACAATCTATTTGTATCACATGCCCGACAATCCGGGGAGCTATAGAATCGACACTGTCCCACCAGGACTTGCTTTCAATTAATTGACGCAGAAAAGGCAATTCATCAACCGATAAGTGCTTTTTCATTTTTTCAAGCAAAGCGATGGCAGCATACTGGTATTCCCGTTCCGGCAGATCATAGATTTTCAAAACTTCTTCAGCCAATCGTTCCGGTGCCGGCAATTGGTATTCCAAAAACTGCTCTTTCAGCAACGCATTACGCAGAGGTGTTTTAATGCCCAAAAAAGGGAATTGGTTTCTCATATAGGCTGCCATCGGTACAGCCAGTTCCTCATTGCGATTGGCTTCAAATTTCTCAATAATTCCTTGGTGGTCCCATTCTTTTTTCAATATGGCTTCATCTCCTAAAATAAGCTTTTAAAAAGTGTAGCACAGTCTTTGGAATATTATTTAGCGGCCATCAAAATGACTTTTGAAAAGGAACTCTTTTATTAAGTAGAGAGTAAACCTAAAAAAAGACGTTCTTTTTTTTCTATGCTATCATAAAATAACAACGATGAATGGAGGCGGAACGATGATTTATGTAGGGTTGACGGGTTGGGGCGACCATCCGGATGTCTATAGCCCAGGTTCAAAGAAAACAGAAAAGCTGATAGATTATAGCGCGCATTTTCCAATTGTAGAATTGGATTCATCGTTCTATGCAGTCCAGCCGGAACGCAATATCCGCAAATGGATCAATGAAACGCCGGAAGGATTTCAGTTCGTCGTGAAAGCATACCAAGGCATGACCGGCCATCAGCGTGGAGAAAACCCATTTGCAAGCCGGGATGAAATGTTCGAAGCGTTTCGCTTATCGATTCGGCCGATGAAAGAAGCAGGGAAACTGGGGATGGTGCTGCTTCAATTTCCGCCTTGGTTTGATTGCCAGCGGGATAATGTTGAGCAAATCCGGGAAATTACTGCGCGTCTTGAAGAGTTCGATTTGGCGATTGAGTTTCGCCATCAATCTTGGTACGCGCCGGAATTGCGGGATAAAACAATAGAATTTTTAAAAGAAAACAACTTGATCCATTCAGTTTGTGATGAACCGCAGGCAGGGGATGGTTCTATTCCTCTGGTGCCTATTTCTACCCGCAGAGACAAAGTGCTGCTGCGCCTGCACGGCCGCAATGTACATGGCTGGCTGAACACCGGCAATGCCAAGAAATGGCGGGAAGTCCGCTATTTATACGATTACAACCAAAAAGAACTGCAGGAAATCAGTCGCGCGGTAGCGGAATTGGAAAAAACAACGGATCAGGTTTATGTGATTTTTAATAATAATTCCGGGGGCCATGCCGCAGGAGACGCAAAAGAGTTTCAGCAGATGAATGATTTAGAATTTAAAGGCTTAAGCGAAAAACAATTAGACTTATTTGAAGGTGAATTTTGATGGAATTTGTATTAATCGCGATTGTTGGCTTACTGTCAGGAATCGTCGGTGCTTTAATCGGCTTAGGCGGTGGCGTTATCTTAGTTCCGTCTATGCTTTTTCTCGGAACAGCTTTTACTTTTTTCCCGGAATTGACCCCGCAGAAAATTGTCGGGCTATCCGTGATCATGATGATTTTTACTGGATTGTCTTCAACTCTTTCTTATATGAAAGTAAAAACGGTCGATTATAAGAGCGCCTTTATCTTTTTTATTGGCAGTGTACCTGGAACCATTATTGGGGCATTTGTAAATAAAGGATTGGATTTGCCTTCCTTTAACTTATATTTTGGCATCTTACTGGTATTTCTTTCCGTATTACTGTTGGTCCGGAACCGGTTGAAAAAAGTGCAATGGTTTGTTAATAATGGCAGAAAAATAAAGTTCAAAGACTCTATGAACCAAGAATATGTGTATGGTTATCCCGTGTGGGCCGCTCTATTGCTGACTTTCGCAGTAGGCTTTGCTTCCGGTTTGTTTGGTATCGGTGGCGGATCAATTATGGTGCCAGCCATGATTTTACTATTTTTGTTTCCACCGCATGTTGCCGTCGGAACCTCAATGTTCATGGTCTTTTTATCATCGATTGTAAACTCCATCACCCATATGTCTCTTGGCAATGTTCCCTGGATCTATACATTGGCGGTAGTGCCAGGGGCTTATATAGGAGCGAAGGTAGGGGCGGCGTTAAACAAAAAACTGAAATCAGAGACGCTAGTAGCTATCTTGCGGATTGCTTTGTTATTATTGGGACTGCGTTCAATTTACGAAGGATTATTTAGTTCTTAAAGAGGTGTAAGTTATGGGTGAAACCATTCATATTTATCATACAAACGATTTGCATAGCCATTTTTCCAATTGGCCTCGCATCAAGAATTTATTGAGTGAACGAAAACGGTGGCATCAGGAAGAAGGAGATGTTTGTTTAATCCTTGATATTGGGGACCATGTTGACCGGTCTCATCCATACACTGAAGGGACTGCCGGAAAAGGCAACGTAGAGTTATTAAATGATGCTGAATACGATGCTGTGACAATAGGCAATAATGAAGGCATAACGCTGTCAAAAAAAGAATTGGAAGAATTATATGTGCAAGCGGATTTCGATGTGATTGTAGCTAATCTATATGAGCCGGATGGCAAACGCCCCGAATGGGCAAAACCTTACCAGCTGCTGAAAACTCAAGGAGGCTTAACGATTGGACTGGTCGGAGCAACCGCTGAGTTTACCCCTTTCTATAAACGGCTGGGATGGACAATCACTGATGCCAAGGATGCCATTATAGAGGCTGTAGAAGCCATTAAAGATGAAGTGGATCTAATTGTCTGCCTTTCTCATCTTGGCGTGAAAGAAGATGAGTATTTGGCGGAACTATGCCCGGAAATTGATGTGATTCTGGGAGCACATACGCATCACATTTTTCATGAAGGAAAAATGATCGGGGATACATTGCTCGGGGCGGCTGGCAAATTTGGCATGTATATTGGCCATGTAACGATTGAACCGGCCATTCATGAGAAAAAAGCCGAATTGATTGAAACGTCTTCGCTTCGTGGATCAGATGAAGACTTTAATGACATGCTCATCGAGCAAGGGAAATCACAATTGAATGAACCGGTCTTTTACAATGAAGATGAACTGAAAGCGGAATGGTTTAAAGATTCCCAGCTGGCTGAACTGTTCGGAGAAGCGCTGCTGGAATTCTCTGGAGCTGATTGCGCCATCTTCAATGCAGGATTATTTATGGAAGACATGCCGGTCGGGGAAACGACCCGTTATGATTTCCATAAAATGCTGCCTCATCCGATTAATCCATGCCTCATCAGTCTGACTGGCGCTGAATTGAAAGAAATCTACCAGCAGTCATTAAATGCGGAATGGCCCAATATTGAGTTGAAAGGCATGGGATTCCGGGGAGCGGTATTTGGCAATATCATCCGCATCAATCTGGAAATGAAAAACCATCAATTGTTTATTGGCGGAAAGTTGGCAGGACATAATGAAACTTTTCAGCTGGTCACATTGGACATGTTCACATTCGGATACTTTTTCCCGTCACTGAAACGCGCTCCAAAAAAGTATTTCATGCCGGAATTCTTGCGGGATGTCTTCAGCCAATATTTTCGCAGCAAAGCCGTTAAATGAAAGAAAATTCAAAGTTAATATACATTTGATTTTATAATAAGAGTGAGCTATGCTTACAAAGAATTAAAAATAGATGGGTAGAGGCTGCAAAACTTATAAGTCCGATGTGCGAGTGTGACAACGTTGAACACATCCAAAAGGAAGTTTTGCCGAAGTTCTTTTTTTGCTGTCACTGAAAAAAGAGCTGGGGGTATTCTGAACAAGAATGCCACTGTCGTTTATGATGAATCATAGGCGAAGAGCTACAGGGTTGTTTGATGTTTTGAAGCACAGACGAATTGTAGAAAGCTGACTGTATCCATTTGGACACGGTCAGCTTTTTTTCTTTCTCTTCCATCCTAGAAAACAGGAGGAATCTTTTTCATGGAAAATACAATTTTTTCGATTTTGCCGCCAATCATTGCGATTGTCATGGTGTTGCTGACTCGCCGTGTGCTGTTGTCGCTTGGGGCAGGGATCGTAGCAGGAGCGCTCATCCTGACTTCTTTTGCACCGCTTGCAGCGCTGCAGGAATTATTTAACTCATTTGCCGTCACTTTTTGGGACGAAGGCTTTAATGCTTATAATGTTTATATCATTTTATTTCTCTTCTTATTGGGTATTATTACTGCGTTTGTCAGCTTGTCAGGAGGCAGTTTAGCTTTCGCAGAATGGGCATCCAAGCGCATCAAATCAAGAAGAGGCGCGAAAATGCTTACAGTGATGCTGGGCATGCTCATTTTTATCGATGATTATTTTAACGCTTTGGCCGTTGGGCAAGTTGCGCGCCCTATTACCGACCGTTACCGGGTATCCCGCGCCAAACTGGCATACTTCATCGATTCGACCGCTGCACCGGTTTGTGTAATCTCACCGGTATCCAGTTGGGGAGCTGCCATCATCGGTATTGTAGCGACGATTTTGGCGGGCCAGAGTTATGTGCAAATGTCTGCGCTTCAAGCTTTTATATGGATGGCGCCGATGAATTTTTATGTAGTAGCTACCTTAGCAATCGTCTTTTTTATCGCTATTCGTGATGTGGATTTTGGAGCGATGAAAAAACATGAGAGACTTGCTATTGAAACCGGGGAATTGTATGACGCCAATAAAACAATTCCGGGTGAAATGAAAGAAGAGTTTCCAGTGCATTCTCATGGAAGGGTGATCGATTTACTGCTTCCAATTTTATTGCTGCTGGCAGGAACCATCGGAGCTATGCTTTATACAGGTTACCAGAACGCTGGCCAGATTTTTGATATTTGGCTGATATTCGAGAATACGGATGTGCCGTTGTCATTATTGATAGGCGGATTGCTTGGAGCAATTTCATCTGTTCTGCTGTATGTGAGACAGTTCAAACAAAATAAATCTGCGAATGTTACATGGATGGCAAAAGGAATTTCGGAAGGAATCCGATCGATGTCAGGAGCAGTTTTCATTTTAATATTTGCCTGGTCATTGAGCTATTTAATCGATGCTCTTCAAACAGGTACGTATCTTGCTGACTTGGTAACTGCCTGGAACTTGCCGACTGCGGTATTGCCGGTTTTGTTATATGTATTAGCTGGATTTATGGCTTTCTCAACAGGAACTTCTTGGGGATCGTTTGGGATATTGTTGCCGATTGCAGGAAATATCATGGCCCAAGCGGCACCTGAGCTTTTATTGCCGGCATTGGCTGCAGTTTTAGCAGGTGCAGTATTTGGGGATCATTGCTCTCCAATTTCCGATACAACAATTTTGTCGTCAACAGGAGCAGGAAGCAATCATATGGACCACGTTCTGACCCAATTGCCTTATGCATTGACTGCTGCAGCAATAGGGGCAGTAGGGTATATCGTCATAGGTGTTACGGGATCACTTTGGATGGCGTTAACTTCAGTTATTGTTATTCTAGTGATATTGTTTACAATTTGGTCTAAACAAGGGTCTGTAGTTGAAAAGCAAGTCAATACGCAGTAAAGAAAAAGCAGAGAATTTAATTCTCTGCTTTTTTATTATTTTAGTAATAGCTTTGTGGGAAATTTATCGGAAATTCCTTTACTTTGCCAAATCCTCTCGTTATACTATTTTTAGATTAGCTAATAATCTGAAAATAAACAAACTTCCTATTTTTCTGTCAGGGAATTGGAAGAAACAAAGGAGGAACAAAAATGGAACGTTCGCAATGGGGTACGCGAGCCGGTTTTGTCATGGCGGCAATCGGTTCCGCGGTAGGACTAGGAAACATTTGGCGTTTTCCATACGTCGCTTATGAAAATGGTGGAGGAGCATTTTTTATACCGTACTTATTCGCACTGCTAACTGCAGGAATCCCAATTTTAATTATGGAATTCACCATTGGACAAAAGTTTCGTGGATCAGCGCCATTGTCATTCTTTAGAATGAGCGGAAAAAAATTAGAATGGCTTGGATGGTGGGCGGTTTTTGTATCGTTTGTAATATCTTGTTATTATGCCGTAATCATTGCATGGGCAATTCGCTATACCATTTTCTCGTTCAATCTAGCATGGGGAACAGATACAGAAGGATTCTTATTTAATGAATTTTTACAATTAACCGTGCAGCCTGGACAAACGGGCGGAATTGTATGGGGAGTCTTTATTCCACTAGCGTTTACTTGGATTATTACTCTTGGGATTTTGTTTGCCGGTGTCAAAAAGGGGATTGAACTGGCAAACCGCATCTTTATTCCGACGCTTGTTGTCATTTTCTTGATTGTCGTAATACGTGCTGTAACTTTGGACGGCGCATTGATGGGGCTTGATGCTTTCTTCAAACCGAACATTGAAGAGCTTATGAACCCAGCTGTTTGGGTCGCTGCCTACGGCCATATTTTCTTTAGTTTATCAGTAGCATTTGCCATCATGATTACTTACGCAAGTTACCTTCCGAAAAAATCAGATTTAACCAATAATGCTTTTATTACTGGATTTGCCAACTCGGCATTCGAGTTGCTTGCCGGTATTGGGATATTTGCGGCTCTAGGGTTCATGGCAAACCAGCAAGGAGTGGCGGTTGCCGATGTAGCTACGGCTGGTGTCGGTTTAGCGTTCGTTGTATTCCCGCAGATCATCAATGAATTCCCAGGATTTAATGGCTTTTTTGGAGCACTTTTCTTCCTATCATTAACGCTTGCCGGGTTGACTTCATTGATTTCAATAACAGAAACGTATGTTGCCGGCGTTTCAGAAAAATTTGGCATTACCCGGAACAAATCTTTAGCTTTCGGCGGAGGTTTGGCTGCTTTGATTTCGATTTTGTTTGCTACTCAAGGCGGTCTGTACTTCCTTGATGTAGTCGATTACTTTATCAATCAGTTTGGTGTAGCTTTCATTGGTTTAGTGGAAGTGATCTTAGTGGTGTGGGTATTCCGAAAAGCGGATATGCTGCGTGACCACGCCAATGGCATTTCTGATATCCGCCTTGGCGGCTGGTGGAAATTCTGCTTAGGCATTGTGACACCAATCGTGTTAGGTTACATGATGTTCGGTTTGTTTAGAGTGAACATTCTAAAACAATTCGATACAGACAATGGAAACTATGAAGGCTATTCCAATATGTTTATCATGTCGGCTGGAGTAACAGTAGCTGCAGCGGCCATCATCTTAGGCGTTTTGGCTTCTTTTGGAAAATGGCATAAAGATTACGCAGAATTTAAAGAAGAAAAATAAGGGGGCGTATACGATGTCAACAAGCGCAATCGTAGTAATGATTATCGGAATGGTCATCATTTGGGGCGGATTAGTAGCAAGCATCATTCATGCCGTCAGCAAAAGCAGAGCAAATAAAGCAAGAGGAAACGCTTAAAAATGTCAGCCCGGAAGCATAAACGCTTCCGGGTTTTTATATGTCGACATTGCCACATGGGAAATTTTGCTATGTTGTAGGCAGTGAATCTTTATGGTACATTTGGAAGGGAAGAATAATCATACATAAAGCTGAATAGAATGGGGACGATGCGCGTGTCAGTCAAACAGGAACATCTAAGAAAGCCCGATTGGTTAAAGATTAAGCTTAATACAAATGAGAACTATACAGATTTGAAGAAAATGATGCGGGAAAATAATCTGAATACCGTTTGTGAAGAAGCGAAATGCCCGAATATCCACGAGTGCTGGGGTACCCGTAGGACTGCTACCTTTATGATTTTGGGAGCGGTATGCACCCGTGCGTGCCGATTCTGTGCAGTCAAGACTGGATTGCCGAATGAATTGGACTTGCAAGAGCCGGAACGCGTAGCGAAGTCTGTGCAATTGATGAACTTAAAGCATACGGTAATTACCGCAGTGGCCCGGGACGATTTGAAAGACGGCGGATCGGAAGTGTTTGCTGAAACTGTGCGTGCCATCAAACGTTTAAATCCATTTACAACAGTGGAAGTCCTGCCTTCTGATATGGGCGGTGTGTATGAAAATCTGGAACGCTTAATGCTTGCAGAACCTGATATTTTAAACCATAATATTGAAACAGTGCGCCGGTTGACTCCAAGAGTCAGAGCCCGTGCCACTTATGATCGTTCTCTTGAACTTTTGAAGCGTGCTAAAGATATTCGCCCGGAAATTCCGACGAAGTCATCGTTGATGCTTGGACTGGGTGAAACAAAAGAGGAAATTATCGAAGTGATGGACGATTTGCGCGCAAACGATGTTGATATCATGACAATTGGCCAGTATTTGCAACCGTCCAAAAAGCATTTGCCGGTTCAGAAATACTATTCACCAAAAGAGTTTAAGGAACTGTGGGAAATTGCGATGACTAAAGGATTCTCGCATTGCCAGGCAGGTCCGCTTGTGCGGAGCAGCTACCATGCCGATGAACAAGTGAATGCAGCAGCAAAAGAGCGTCAACGTCTTGGGGATATACAAGCAGCTGTTTCTAACAGCTAATGGGTGGTGACGAAGATGATTACATTAGATCAATGGGAATATGAAATCATAATCGATTATCGGGAGGGATTTCAACAAGAAGCATTAGCAAATCGCTACAGCGAAATCCTTGCGAAATACGATTATATATTAGGCGACTGGGGCTATGGGCAACTGCGCTTAAAAGGTTTCTTTGAAGATTCCAATCATAAAGCAACATATGATACAAAAATCAGCACCTTGCAGGATTATTTATATGAATACTGCAATTTTGGCTGTGCTTATTTTGTCATTAAAAAGACCGGCAAAGCGCCAGCTCCGGTTGAAGAGCAGCAAACGGAAACCCTCGAAACAGATTCATAATCTGGCGAGGGTTTTTTCATGTCTATATGATATGATAAAGAAGAGAAAATTTGAAACAAGCATTCGTTTAATGGAGGGTTTTAGATGTATTTTATTGATAGAAATAAAATTACAGAGACAGTGGCTTATATGTCTTCACTGGTGGAATTATATGAAGAAAAGAAGGAATGGTCTACTTTAGTCGATCAGTTGGCCTTGGAGCGCCTGGCGAATAATATCATCGAATCAATCATTGATGTAGGAAACTCGATGATTGATGGTTTCATTATGCGTGATCCGGGAAGTTATGAGGATATCATAGACATCTTGGTTGATGAAAAAGTGATTACTGCAGAAATGGATGAACCATTAAAGCAAGTAGTCGAATTGAGGAAGATGCTGGTGCGTGAATTCATGAAAGTGGACCATCAGGAACTAGTGGCTGTAATCGGTTCCCGCCTTGAATCTTTGAAGGATTTCGGACCAAAAGTCGAATATTATTTAGAACATGAACTGGGACCAGTCTCAGCATTTCTGCCGGAGTCTAAAAATGAAAGATTATAAAGCTTATTGCCTGGATTTGGATGGAACGGTTTACCGGGGGACCGAGCCGGTTACGGAAGCGGCAGCATTTGTCCACAGGCTGCAGTTAAAAGGCATTGAGCCGTTTTTTGTGACAAACAATGCGTCGATGACACAACAGCAGTTGAATCAAAAGCTTGCACGCTTTGGCATTGAGACAACGGAATCCCAGATCATGTCTTCCGCTATTGCCGCTGCTAAATACATCAAGCGCTGGTATCCAAACAGAAGCGTCTTTATGATTGGCTCTGATGGACTCAGCCAGGCATTGGAGCAAGAAGGCATCTCGCGTGTTGAAAAAGATGCAGATATTGTGGTAATGGGCATCGATCCGAATGTGAATTATGATAAACTGGCGACCGCTTGCCTGGAAGTCCGAAAAGGAGCGGTATTCATATCCACGAACCGTGATTTGGCCTTTCCATCAGAAAGAGGATTGGTGCCGGGGAACGGAGCATTTACCACACTCGTTTCCGTTTCTACCGGAGTGGAGCCTATATATATCGGCAAACCGGAAGGGCATATGCTTGATGCCATCATGTATGAACATGATTTTGATAAAAGCGATATGGTCATGATCGGTGATAATTACGATACCGATATCTTGGCAGGCGTTCATTTTGAAATCGACACCGTCCATGTCAATACAGGAGTCACTCCAATGGAAGACGTCATAAAAAAAGACATCCAGCCGACGCATGTGCTGGAACATCTAGGGTTTTGGGACATATAAGAAAAGCGCAAGCGCCCGTATAGATTCGACGGGCATAAGGTGACCCGGCGAAGTGGCGCTTTTTGCCACACAGTGCGAAAAGCGGAAGCGCCTGTTCAGTCCCGACAAGCGCTGGAGGGCTTGAAGAGAATGGCGTTCCTTGCCATTATCGACAAGGCCGAAGCGACTCGAGGGGCTAGGTGCTGCAGACTGGACAGCTGGATGGCTTATGACCCTAGAATCTGGGCGCTGGAGTCTGGACAATAAATAAAAAAGCCGTTTTCCAACGGCTTAAAATAAAGGATTTTCTTCTATAAATTCATAGACTTTCTGAGTTAATTCTTCAGGAGAATCGGCTTCTACGATTTCGCCGTTAACGAGTGCGTACAGGGATTCTGAACATTTTGTGCAGTAGCTTAAGCAGCCATATTCCAATACGTCCAAGTTAGGGTCCCGTTCTAGTTTTTCAAAAGTCTCTTGTGATCCATTTGCGATATTGCTGATGCAAAACTCCACAATCGGTTTCATTTTGGTCACCTCACTACTACGAAATCCTACCTTTTTTTATAGCGTTAGTCAATTAATTGATTTCTATATAATAGCTTGTGAAAGTTATCACAATCGGCTATACTCGTATTTGAGAAATTGTGCAGATAAACGGATGAAAAGGGAGATCTTTATGCGAAAATTAGTTTTGCTTGGCGGAGGATATGGAAATATGCGGATATTGCTTCGCTTATTGCCAAATAACCTTCCATTGGATACGGAAATTATTTTAATCGATCGGACACCATTCCACAGCATGAAAACAGAGTTTTATGCACTCGCAGCAGGAACGGCATCAGACAATGAAGTGCGTGTGCCTTTCCCGGAAAGCGACCGCTTGAAATTGGTTCACGGCGAAATCGAGAAAATCGGTCTCGATGAAAAATTTGTTTTTATGGAAAACGGGGAGCGCATTGAATACGATGATCTGGTGATTGGATTAGGCTGTGAAGATAAATACCATAATGTGCCAGGCGCAGATGAATTTACGTACAGCATCCAGACCATCGGAAAAACTCGCGACACTTTCAATACGCTGTTGGGACTTCCATCAGGAGCCATAGTGGGGGTTGTGGGAGCTGGCCTCAGCGGCATCGAATTAGCCAGTGAACTGCGTGAAAGCAGACAGGATCTTCAAATCAAACTGTTTGACCGAGGCCCGCGGATTTTGCGGGACTTCCCGGAACGATTGAGTAATTTCGTTAAAAAATGGTTCGACAAAAACAATGTGGAAGTGGTACCTAGCTCCAACATTACGAAAGTGGAGCCTAATCTTCTCTACAACCATGAAGAAACCATCCCGGTGGATGCAGTTGTATGGACAGCGGGAATCCAGCCGGTGAAAGTGGTGCGCGAATTAGGTGTTGAAAGCGACAGCGGCGGACGCGTGGTCCTCAACCAATACCATCAAATACCCAACTATGAGAATGTATATGTAGTTGGAGATTGTGCGGCCTTGCCAATGGCGCCATCCGCACAGCTAGCTGAAGAACAAGCAGAACAAATCGTCAAAGTGCTGAAATCGGTTTGGAGAAACGAACCGTTGCCTGAGAAGATGCCGGAAATCCAGCTTAAAGGATTCCTTGGATCGCTCGGCAAAAAACAAGGCTTTGCTTATTTAGCAGACCGGACGGTAACAGGCCGGATTGCCCGCTTAATGAAATCGGGTGTTTTGTGGATGTACAAATGGCATAATGGTTGAGAAGTGCCGTTAACCCAGTTGCATAAAGGGGTAACAGGGAATAAATGAGGATTTCTCAGCGGCTCGCACAATAGCCGCACGCAATTAAAGATTCTTAATTTGGAAGAGGCTGCCGGAACGAGTGTGAACTTGTTCGGCGGCGTCTTTTTTTCTTCGTAAAATAGGTATGGATGTTTTTTGCCGTCTGGGAATCCTCATGACCCACTTTGTTCATGACGTGCCGAGATTCACACCGCCATTATTCTATATATGCAGAAGAATTGCTTTTCCAATTCACCAAAACAATATGATTTTTGTAAAGACCTTAAAACACAGTAGTGTTTAAGGTCTTTTATTTTATTAGGAGAAACCTATGCGATATCAGGCTTTAAGACGCCTATACGGAAAAAACTGTAAAATTGTTGCGGAGTTTTCGTTGGAAAACTAACAATTAACACTCTAGAACTTAAGTGGCTTACCACGTAAAGTATCGATATAGTCTGAATTTTTAGGGAATATCACATGAAGTGGCGTTGAAGAATTAAAGAAAAAGGAGGCGGAGATATTTAAAGTTTTCCATTCTAATCCATGTATTGGCCATTAATCAGACGAAAGATTTATACGAAATGTCTTGCTGAATTTACCACGGTATTTTAGCTTGAAAGTCTTTGTGAAGAGAAATTTGAAAGCGGATACATAAATGGAAGCGGAGGGAAAGAAATGGATCAAACACATTCAATTACTGCCATTGAAAAAAGAACGGTTAAGAAAACGATGAAAAGGATTTTGCCGTTTATTTTACTTTTATATGCGGTTGCTTTTTTAGACAGGATCAACCTTGGATTTGCTGCCTTGGAGATGAATGCAGATTTAGCTTTAACGGCTGAAGTATTCGGTTTGTTATCCGGTTTGTTCTTTATCGGGTATTTCCTGTTTGAAGTTCCAAGCAATCTGATGTTAAAAAAGTTTGGTGCTAAACTATGGATTTCCCGGATTATGGTTACTTGGGGGATTATCGTCGTATTAACCGGGTTTGCACAATCAGCTGCACATTTATACATCTTACGCTTTTTACTTGGAGTGGCTGAAGCAGGTTTTACACCGGGGATTATTCTGTACTTAACGTATTGGTTCAGAGCACGTGAAAGAGGGAAAGCAACCGCTGTCTTTTTTGTTGCTTTGCCATTGAGTGCATTGATCGGTGCGCCGCTGTCAACTTGGATCATCGATACTATTTCATGGGGTGGTTTAGCCGGTTGGAGATGGATGTTCATTTTAGAAGGCATACCAGCTGTCCTATTGGGGATTGTCGTTCTGTTTTACATGACCAATAGACCTGCTGATGCCAAGTGGTTAACGGTCGAAGAAAAAACATGGCTGGAAGGCGAATTGGAAAAAGAGAGAAAACTGAGTTCCCAGGTCAATAAATCTTCCCATCTTGCTATGTTGAAAGATTCGAAGGTTTGGAAGCTCTCCCTCGTTAATATAGCGGGCTTCGTCGCTGTCAATGGATTGGCTTATTGGATGCCAACGATTCTTAAATCTTTATCTTCATCTTCAACGACGAACATTCAAATTGGCTGGTTGGCCATGATTCCATCACTCATCGCCATCCCGGCAATTCTGTTTGTAGGGTGGAATGCTGACAGAACAAATTCCTATAAAAAGCACTTAATTGGATGTATGTCAATTGCCATGATTGGGCTCATTGGTTGTGCGCTAGTACCGACTGCACCATTAATGGTGTTAATGTTATCAATCACTTCTGCAGGATTGTATGGAATATCGGGTTCTTTCTATGCGTATTTAACGTTCTTCTTTACGCAATCGACAGCACCTGCAGGCATCGCATTAGTAAGTTCACTTTCTGCAATGGGTGGTTTCATAGGACCGATGCTGCTGGGGGTTGTCGAGTTAAGAGAAGGCATGTTCGTAATTGCTGGCTTTATGCTTGTCAGCCTGATTACACTTTTCACATTGAAACTGGAGAAAAATCGTCAGAGCGATCCAACAGCAAAACAGCCTATTGAAGCTTCAAATTGAATTACCAGGCCATTTTAAAAAATCAAGCAGTCTAAAAAGAGCAGAAAAGATAGAAAAAGCTGAACTTGATCAGACTGAAAAGGGCATTGGATCAGCCATGTTTACGTTATGTCTATGGGCGCTAACGCAAATAAATAATAGCATGGAGCACCTGACTGATTCGGTCGGGTGCTTTTCTGTTTCTATGGAGGCAGAGATAGGATGGAACAGAAACAGAAACTAATTGAAACCTATATAAAGACCTCTTTTTACTGCTGTTGAATCCGGTTGAATTCCGCGACCTTGCAAAGGGCCGAATGGGCAAGGCATAATAAAAAGCGCTCATTTGAGCGCTTTATTATTATGCTTCTGCTTGAAATCCATGTTTTTCAAGTTCTTTGTAAACAGGTTTCAACTGAATGTAGCCTTCACCGACAACTTCGCCTTCAACCAGAACAAGCGGATAGAAAAATTCATCCTCCAGAATACGCTGTGCATAGTCTTTTTTATGCTCTTCGGTTTGTGGTTTCTCAATGTCGATATAGGTAATTGAAAATGGCTGGTCTTTGTATTTGCGTGAAATAGCAGCTTCAAGCCATTCATATGTATCAATGGATGAAGGGGCATTGACGCAGCTGGCGCAGATAACTTCAGTTCCGTAAACTTCGATGGATATTTCTTTCGGCATAGTGGTGAACCTCCTGTAAATTCATTAGTGGCTTTTTCCTCTCAATCACATTATAATGATTATAATGAAAGGAGTCGATATAAATGACTGAAGCTATGATGGAAAGCCAAGTAATGGAAGTCCTAGATAAATTGCGTCCATTCCTTTTGCGTGACGGAGGAGACTGTGAACTCGTTGATATAGAGGATGGAATTGTAAAACTTCGTCTTCTTGGAGCTTGCGGAAGCTGCCCAAGTTCGACCATAACATTAAAAGCTGGAATTGAACGCGCATTAATGGAAGAAATTCCTGGCGTTGTGGAAGTAGAACAAGTATTTTAATGCCAAGGGACCCATTACAGGTCCCTTTTTTTGGTTCAAATAGATAAGTTCCAAGCAAGCTTGTTCACTTGAAGCAAGCAAAGGTTTATTGCTATGATGACAAAAGAGGAGTGATACGTATGACACAAGTAGTTGAGATTACTGAAGCAGCTTCTGTTCAAGTAAAAGAAATGATGCGCCACAACGAAGAGGAAGATTCTTTTCTTCGTGTAGCTGTAAAAGGCGGCGGCTGCAGCGGATTGACTTATGGCATGGCTTTTGAGAAAGAACAAGGGTCCGGCGATGATTTACTGGAGCAATTCGGCATCCGGATTTTAGTGGCGAGAGAAGATGCACCCATTTTAAAAGGTACAATTGTCGATTATAAGCAATCTTTGATGGGCGGCGGATTTACAATTGAAAATCCGAATGCGATTGCTTCGTGTGGTTGCGGGACTTCATTCCGGACTGCCCAGAAAGCAGGCACCCCTGAAAACTGCTGATTATATAAACAGATTGGAACCAAAGCCTTCTCATTTTATTGAGAGGGCTTTTTAGTTGATGTCCACTTATGCTTTCTTCGGCCTCGTAACGGACTGGTTTTACTTGAAATCTGCAGCCTAATGAAGTTAATTCCCTTTACCTGCGGCTATCTGTAATAAATCCTTCACACTTTAGGTATAAACCTTTCTGTCAGGGAATTGCCGGTTGAAAACAAGATGTAAAAGGGCTAGTATAGAGGGTAGGAGTTTGAAGGAATAAAGACGACTCGTATTTATTATTTTTCCGGTTAAAAAAATATTTGAAGGTGGTTGCGATTGTGGTGAAAAGACCGTCAATTTTAGTATTAGGAGCAGGTTATGGTGGGTTAACTACTGTAGTGAACTTGCAGAAAGTTCTGGGCACAGATGCCGCAGACATTACGTTGATCAACAAAAATGAATATCATTACGAAAGCACTTGGCTTCATGAAGCAGCTGCAGGAACGTTGCTTCCTGAGCAAGTCCGTTACGATATCAAAGATGTAATCGACAGCGTTAAAACGAAATTTGTCCAAGCGACAGTTGAAGCGATTGATGTAAAAGGCAAGAAAGTGACAACTGATAATGGTGTGTTTACATATGATTATCTTGTAATCGCTTTAGGTTTCGAAGGAGAAACTTTCGGAATTCCTGGCCTTGATAAATACGCTCTTTCAATCGCCAACGTAAAAGCAGCGCGTTATATCCGCGAACACATCGAATTCCAATTCGCTAACTGGTCGGCAGAAGAAGACAAAGACGACAGCCGTTTGACTATCGTTGTTGGCGGAGCAGGATTTACAGGAATCGAATTCTTAGGGGAACTTGCAAACCGGGTACCGGAACTTTGCAAAGAGTTCGACGTACCGCGTGATAAAGTCCGTGTCGTTTGTGTTGAAGCTGCACCAATGGTCTTGCCAGGATTTGATCCTGAGCTTGTCAGCTACGCAGTCGGCAAACTTGAATCTAAGGGAATTGAATTCTCGATCGGAACTCCGGTTGTTGAAGCGACTCCTGAAGGTGTTAATATCAAAAAAGGCGACGATGACTTCGAATTCATTAAAGCTGGCACAGTTGTTTGGGCTGCAGGCGTACGCGGAAGCAAACTGATTGAAGAATCAGGCATTGAAAACATGCGTGCCCGTGTCAAAGTAGACAAAGACCTCCGTGCTCCAGGATTCTCAGATGTTTTCATCCTTGGGGATTGCGCATTGATGATCAACGAAGAAACGAACCGCCCTTATCCGCCAACTGCACAGATTGCTATGCAGCAAGGCGAAATAGTAGCGAAAAACATCAATTCATTGATTAAAGGCGAAGACACACATGAGTTTATCCCGGACTTAAAAGGGACTGTGTGTTCATTAGGCGAAGACGACGCTATCGGTGTTGTGTTCGGCAAAAAAGTCACTGGCAAACGCGCTTCATTCATGAAGAAAATGATCGACAACCGCGCTTTATTCTTAGTAGGCGGCGCTGGTCTGGTCATGAAAAAAGGCAAGTTCAACGTTCTGTAATCAAAATCAAAAGCTCCCGCTTGCGGGGGCTTTTTTTGTTAAAGGAGAAGAGTTGATGACAAAACATAGGCGGGGCAATATATGGCTGGCAGCAGCCGGTTTAGTGACCAATTCACAAAAGCAATGGCTCGTAGTGAAAAAAAGATATGGCGGCTTGTATGGCAAGTGGTCTTTGCCAGCCGGCTTTGTTATGGCTAATGAAACCATTGACCAAGCTGCCATACGGGAAGTCAAAGAAGAAACAGGCATCGATTGTGCACTTCTTGGAATGATTGGCTTCCGTACAGGTGTCATAAGAGAAGAAATCAGCGACAACATGGCCATTTTTTTATTAACAGCGATTGATGAATCTCAACCAGTTAAAGTGCAGTTATCGGAATTGTATGAAGCGGCATGGCTGTCGCCGGATGAGCTGGCAAAAGATGAGGCTGTATCCGTTATGCTGCAGGAAATGGTGAATTATGTTTTAGAAGAAGGTTTTCAAGAGATAGAAGATGTTAACCCAGGGGATATTTTTGGCTATTCTACATATAAATTATTTTTCAAGAAATAGAGTATAGCAAAGGTAGAAGAGGCATAAGGAAGAAAAAGGGGGATGTATCCGTTTACATCGCCTTTTTCTATAGTTGCATAATGAAATCTTGCGTGGTATATTATCAGAATATTACAAACAATAACAGGGGGAGGTGTTTCGAATGACGTTTTTCAAAAAAGCATTGCCTGCTAATAAATGCCCTTATTGTGCAGGCCAAGGCTACTTCCAATTGCGTTTGGGCGGTTCGGAAACGTGCTCCCACTGTTCAGGGTCTGGTAAGAAATGATTCCTTTAAAGGTGCTTGTGGAGGATGCTCCATAGGCACCTTTTTTTGTTTGATTAAATAAGCGTCTCCGCTTTTCTTAGTGTCCAGCTGCAATGGCCAGGTTCTCGGGTCATAAGCTGTCCCAGCTATGCGGCAAAGAACGCCGCTTCGCCGATCCATCTTATGCCTGTCGAACCTTAACGGCCATTTCCGCTTTTCGTTCAACATTTGACAAAGCGATGAATTCTGGTTTGCTTCGTTGAAAGCCTGTGGTATTTCGGGTAAACTGATGAAAGGAATATCGGAGGTTAGAGTTCATGAATACATCATTCAGTATTGTTCAATTAATAATTTCGGTTCTTTTGTTTTTTGTCATGTTTTTCGGCATCGGCTTTTTGCTGAATATGCTTTTGCGCATGACCTGGCTTATGGCAATCGTTTATCCGATTGTTGTATTGTTGATTATCGACGATGTCAGCTTTTTTGACTATTTCACTAATCCAGGTGAATCTTTTTCAATGTTAGGGGATACACTGACTTCTTTGACAGGAAGTGATATTGCGGTGTTGCTGGCTGGCTTTGCTGGTGCGATCACTTCCGGGATTGTGATGAAGGTTTTACGTAAAATGGGTTATCAAATGTTTTAAAAGCTTTAAAAAATCCGCCAAACCGGAATACCGGTTTGGCGGATTTTTTATGTTAGCAGGCCATAAAAGAAAAAGGATATGGCAATGCCGGTGATGGCACCTACTAGAACTTCACTTGGCTTATGGCCCAGCAAGGTCTTCAGTTCTTCTATTTTTTCTTCTTCTTTTTTCTGTGGCCATTTTCTTGTTTCGTCCATGAATATGTAGAAGTCATTCCGCATTTTATTGATCGTCAATGCTTGTTGTCCTGCCTGGAAACGGACACCCGTCGCATCGTACATAGTGATGACAGCAAACATAGTCGACACAGCGAAAATAGTGGAATCAACGCCGTGTTCAAAAGCAACAGCTGTAGTTAGGGAAGTGACGGCCGCAGAGTGGGAACTTGGCATGCCTCCTGTTGACATGAACAATTTCCATTCCAGTTTCCGGAATACGATGTACTGGATGGGTATTTTTACAAACTGGGCAAACAAAATGGCAAACAGCGCGATCATAAGAGGCAAGTTAGAGAAAATCTCCATGACTTCACAACCTTTCAAAACGGTATATTTTGTAAGTATAGCATAATCATTGACCACATTTTAAACAAACTATTTCGAAAACCGAACTACTCGATGATTGAGATACATGATAAACTTAGAAGGAAAGCCAAAAAGAGGAGGATCTTAATGGAACTTATCGTACAAAGGGATGCAGCAAATATTGAAGCTGAAATCTTAGTGGTTGGCTTGAGCCGCCATCCGGAAAACAGTAAAGGATGGAGCGAGTTTTCAGGACGCTTTAACGGCAAGCTGGAAGAATGGACCAAAAAAGATTTGTCTTTTGACTCCAACTCTTTGGTCATTTATCCAACTCTGTCAGGCGCAATTCCACGTGTGCTTTTCGTCGGATTGAATGACCGGAAAAAACTGACGGAAGACGATTTGCGAATTTCTTTCGGACAGGTCGGCAAAGAGCTGCTAAAGAAAAAAATCAAGCATGCAGCCATTTATTTGGATTCTTTCCAGAATGACAGCATTGCAGCAGAAGACGCGGCATACCTGGCTGCTGAAGGAATCACGATGGGGACATACCGTTTTGATGATTATAAAACTTCATCCAATGAAGCCGAAGTTTCACTCCAGTCATTAAGCATTTTGACTGCTGAGGATGCTGAAGAGATTCAAGCATCTGCATTTATTGGCCAAGTATTCGGCGAATCGGTCAACGAAGCACGGACGCTTGTAAATATGCCGGGCAATCTTTTGACTGCTACGGCACTAGCTGATTATGCAAAAGAACTGGGAGAAACTTATGGTTTTGAAACGGATATCTTGGGCAAAGAGGAGCTTGAAGAATTGGGCATGGGCGCAATTCTAGCAGTCAACCAGGGATCGGTTGAAGAACCGCGTTTGATCGTTTTGAAATACAAAGCGACTGACAGTTTTGAAAATCCGCTTGCGCTTGTCGGGAAAGGAATTACGTTTGATACGGGCGGCTATTCATTAAAACCGAAAGACGGAATTGTCGGGATGAAAGGCGATATGGGTGGTGCTGCTGCGGTTCTCGGGGCAATGAAAGTGATCGGCGAATTAAAGCCTGAGAAAAATGTCGTGGCTGTCATCGCTTCTACGGACAACATGGTGTCCGGCAATGCATTTAAGCCGGATGATGTTATCACTTCGCTGAGCGGCAAGACGATTGAGATTTTGAACACGGATGCCGAGGGACGTTTGGTATTGGCTGATTCTGTAACGTACGCGAAACAGCTGGGAGCAACACATATTATTGATGTAGCTACTTTGACTGGCGGCGTGATCATTGCGCTAGGGAATGACAAAACAGGCGCTTTAACAAACGACGAAGCCTTTTTTGAAACGTTTATGGAAGCGGCACTGGAAACTGGAGAGTTTGTCTGGAGATTGCCGCTGACAGAACGAGACAAAAACCGCATCCGCAAAAGCGATGTTGCAGATTTGAATAATTCACCTGGCCGTGACGGCCATATGATTTTCGGCGGCGGTTTTGTCGGGGAGTTTGCTGAAAATACACCGTGGATCCATCTGGATATAGCGGGAACTTCCCATGCTGCGTCCAGCCATGATCTGGGACCGCAAGGCGGCACTGGAGCGATGGTCCGGACACTTGCCATGATGGTTGAAAGAATGGCAGAAGGGCAGTAAGCAAAAAAACAAGCCATCAAGCAGAAGTTGCTTGATGGCTTGTTTTATTTTTTTTCGTCTAACTTTTTTTCGACAGCAGCTTTCATATCATCCCGAACAGTTTCTTTAGCTAATGGAATACCAGACATATAAGATGCCCTGCCAATTAAATGGCCTGCTACAGGGGAAGTGATAAACAAAAAGGCAATCGCGATAATCAGCTGTGGATTAAAGTGATCTTCAATCAGCCAGAAATGAATGAACGTTCCAGCCAGAATGCCCATCACCCCAAGTGTAGAGCTCTTAGAAGCTGCATGCGTCCGTGTATAGACATCGGGAAGCCGAACCAGCCCAAGAGCTGTAACGGCACTGAAAATGACACCTGTGCTGATCAATATGATGATGAGGATATTAACGATTATTGTTTCGATCGAAAATCACTCCTCTCTCAATAAACTTCGCAAAAGCAGTTGTCCCGATAAAAGACAAGATGCTTAATAATAAAATGATTTCCAGGAAGAATTCAGTTCCGATTATAAGTGACAACAAAGCCACTATAGAAACAAGTGCTACGCCGAGGGCATCAAGCGCAACCACACGGTCAGCGACAGTAGGCCCTTTTACCAGGCGGTACAGCAAGCCGGCAAAAGCAAAACTGATAATCAAAAGGGATATCCAATAAAACATCATCAAGGCCGGCTCACCTCCAAAATGGCACGTTCAAACGTGTTTTTGATCGATGAGACCGCATCGTCAATATCTTCGAAATCAATCGCATGAATGTAAAGCCGTTTTTGATCATCTGAAATGCCAACGACCAAAGTTCCTGGGGTTAAAGTGATTAATGCGGAAAGCAAAGTCACTTCCCAGTCATGCTTCAATTCGGTTTCCAGTTCGAAAATTGCCGGACGTATATTCAAACGCGGTTGAATAACCAGCATAAACACTGAAAAACTTGAAAGGACCAATTCTTTCAAGAACAGGAAGAACAGTGAAATGACTGCCCAAACCCTTGAAGTATACAGCCGGTAGGAAAAGAATCTGCGCATTAGAATGATCAGCAGCAATCCTACGATAAAGCCTATTGCAAAACCTGTAGGAGTAAATGCGTTGGTCATGAACATCCAAACACCAGCTAAAAAGAAATTAAGTAAAATTTGCAATGCCATCTTCATCTACTCCTTTAATACCGCATCTATATAGATGGATGGATTTAATAGAACTTCACCTGCACCGCTGATTAATGGCATGAAAAATTCAGCGCCGACCCCCAGGAACACAGTGAGCGCGACCAAAAGCACTGAAGGAATCATCATTTGGCGGTAAGTCGATTTTTTGAGCGGCACGGTTTCAACCGGCTCTCCCCAGAAAGCATAAACGAAAATGCGGATAACACTCAGCAGTACCAGCAAGCTGGTGACTAATATAACGATGCTTCCCCAGAATTGCGGACCTTCAAAACCGCCTTGGACAATCAGCAATTTACCGGGGAACCCGCTAAGCGGTGGAATTCCTGCCAATCCGAAAGCGGTAATCAGGTAAACCCAGCCGAGAACCGGATAAGTCTTCATCAACCCGCCCATTTGGCGCAAGTTCGATGTGCCGAAAATGACCGCTACAATCCCGACTAAGAAGAACAAAGCTGCTTTGATCAGCATATCATGGATCAAATAGAAGATGGACCCATTTACACCGGCTTCATTTAATTGAGAAACGCCGAACAAAATAACACCGACCGCAATAATGATGTTATAAATAATGATTTTCTTGACATCAAAATAGGCCAAGGCGCCGATGCAGCCGGCAAGAATCGTCAAGATTGCGATAATGGCCAGCAATTCATGCGTGAAATCTGTATTCATTGTGAAAAATAACGTGTATGTACGCATGATTGCATAAACCCCGACTTTGGTCAGCAAAGCACCAAACAAAGCTAAAATAGGGATTGGCGGGGCGTAATAAGCGCCCGGCAGCCAGAAATATAACGGGAAAATAGCTGCCTTAAAGCCAAATACAATCAGGAACAGGACGGCTATGACCGTCAGGATTCCAGTAGCCTCAATTTGCGGGATTTTCACGGCTAAATCAGCCATATTCAATGTTCCCGTAACGGAATACAAAAAAGCTACAGCGGATACAAATAAAGCGGAAGAAATGATGTTGACAAGCAAGTACTTGATCGTCTCGCGCAATTGCGGCTTTTGTCCGCCGTGGACAATCAGCATATACGATGACATCAATAATACTTCAAAGAAAACAAATAAGTTAAAGATATCTCCAGTAGTAAAAGCGCCGTTTACACCAGTCAGCAGGAAAAGCACTGCCGGGTAATAAAACGATTGCTCCCGCTCCACGCCAATTGTCGGAAAGCTATAAAAAATAACGAATAGGGTAATGACTGTCGCGCTTAGTACTAGTAAAGCGGAAAACAAGTCGGATACCATCGTGATGCCAAAAGGCGCATCCCAACTGCCGAGTGTAACGGCTTGGATGCCATCTGTCTTCACTTTAGCTATTAAAAATAAGACTGCGATTAATGCCAATCCGGCACCTAGAGCAGCGATGCTTCGCTGCATGCGGATATTTTTAGGGAAAAACAGCAAAATCGCAGCAAATAGCAACGGAATTAAGACAGGAAATAGAAGTAAGTTAATCATCGTCTTCAGTTCCTCTCATTAAATTCACGTTATCGGTGCCAAGCTCCTGATAAGAGCGGTAAGCAAGAACCAAGAAAAATGAAGTCACCGCAAATGAGATAACAATCGCCGTCAGAATAAGCGCTTGTGGAAGGGGATCGACATAATCCGAAATACTTACTCCCTCAGCAACAACAGGGGGGGCGGTTCCACCAAGCCCGCCCATTGTCAAAATCAACAAGTGGGCGCCATGGCTAAGCAAACCGGTACCGATAATAATGCGGATCAAACTTTTCGAAAGCATCAAGTAGACAGCTGCCATAAACAAAAAGCCGATGACAACCGACATAATAATTTCCATTATTCATCCTCTCCAATCGTTTGAATAATGGTCATCGTAACTCCAACAACAACCAAGTAAACGCCTAGGTCAAACAAAGCAGCTGAATGCAAGGACGTTTCACCCCAAAGCGGCAAATCAAAATAATCGTAAGCATGCGTAAAGAACGGAACATTAAAGAAAATGGAAGCACTCGCAGTTCCGAGAGCCAGCAATAAGCCTATAGCTGTCATCATTACATAGTTGAACGGAATGATTTTTTTTACCGTTTCAATATCGTAGGCAAGCATCAACAAAACGATAGCGCTCGCTGTCAAAAGCCCGCCGACAAAACCGCCGCCAGGGGTGTAATGCCCTGCGAAGAAAATGTGGATAGCGAACATTAAAATGATAAACGTCACCACTTTAGTAGCGGTTTGAAGCATCACATCATTTGTTTTCATGTTGCTCCTCCTTTTTGCTTAAACGGAGTTTAATCATGGTGATAATCGCAATTCCCGCAATTCCAAGAACAGTAATTTCAAATAGCGTATCAAAACCGCGGTAATCGACTAAAATAACGTTTACGATATTGCCGCCGCCTGCTTCAGAGTAAACGGTTTCTTTGTAATACTCGGAAATGGATGGCAAGACTTTTTGCGAATGCGACGCTAAAGCAACCAGTGTCATGGTCACCCCGACACCTAAAGCAATTGCTGCATTCCCGAGTTTAAAGCCCATCCGTTCTTCTTTTTTGCTGACTTTCGGCAAGTGATAAAACGCTAAAAGGAATAACGCCACAGAAATGGTTTCAATAACCAACTGGGTCAAAGCCAAATCCGGAGCCCGGAACATGACGAAGAACAAAGCCACCGAATAGCCGACCGCTCCGAGCGCAATAATTGAAGTCAATCTGGATTTTGCGAAAAGGATCGTGGTCGTGCCGCCGACCAGTGCAGCGATAATGACAATACCATAAATTCCGACCGGTGCTGAATTAGTCAAATCAAGGACAAAGGCTTCTGTTAGAACCAATGTACTTAAGACGATAAGCACCAGGAAGCCGAACATATAGACCAGGTAGGAACGGATAAAGCCAGTCATGTAAACTGCGGAAAAACGGTTTGCCCCGCCGTCGCTCAAATACGTAAAAGTATCGTATAAGCGATTGAGTGATACGGTATCGGGAAATACTTCATATGCCCGCTTCCATTTACGGAATGACCAGAACAGCAAAGCTCCTACGGCAAAAATACCGAGTGTCATAAAGAATTCTGTATTGGCTCCGTGCCACGCAGAAACATGGATATCAACTTCATCCGGAGAACTATACATAAACGGCTGGATAGCCAATACTGCCGGTTTGACAATCCAATCGCCAACCAGATTCGGAATAAAGAAAATGATAATGACAAGTGCTGCTAAAATAGCAGGGGATACCAGCATGCCAATTGGCGCTTCGTGAGCGTGTTTCGGCAATTCTTCCGGCTTGTGCTTGCCGGCAAAAGTATGGAACACAAAATAGAAGCTGTAAACAAACGTAAAGACACTTCCAATCCATGCCAGTACAGGGAACAAGACACCCCATACATCCATTGAGAACAAATTGAATTCAGCAATGGCGAGCATAGCCGTCAAAAACATTTCTTTGCTCAGGAATCCGCCGAAAAGCGGAATTCCTGCCATCGAGAATGACCCGATCATGGCAAGCGTAAAGCTGATTGGCATGATGCTCATCAAACCGCCCAGTTTACGGATATCGCGTGTGCCGGTTTCATGATCGACGATTCCCGCCACCATGAATAGGCTGCCTTTAAATACTGCGTGATTGACCAAGTGGAAAATGGCTGCGAATGCGGCATATTTAAAGACTGTTCCCGCCGCATCTTCGACATGGAAACCGAGTGCGGATGCACCCAATAAACTCATGATCAAGCCCAATTGGGAAACTGTTGAAAAAGCGAGAATCGCTTTTAAATCCTTCTGCTTCAATGCAAAGAACGAACCCCAGAACATGGTGAACAACCCGACTCCGGTTACGAGCCAAATCCAAGTGCCGGAAGCAGCAAAAATAGGGGTAAATCTGGCGACCAGATAAAGCCCTGCTTTTACCATGGTGGCAGAATGCAAATAAGCGCTTACAGGAGTCGGCGCTTCCATCGCATCCGGCAACCAAATGTAGAATGGAAATTGAGCGGATTTGGTAAATGCACCGAGCAAAATCAACACCAAAGCCCACGTAAAGAACTCGTGATTCACAAGTTCAGGAGCCTGGGAAACGAGTTCCCGGATCGAATATGTATTTCCCATAATGCTGAGAAGCACAAATCCCCCAAGCATCATCAAACCGCCAAAAACTGTGATCATCATCGACTTTAATGCCCCAAACCGTGAACGGTCGCGTGTATACCAGTAGCCGATCAATAAGAACGAAGAAATCGACGTGAGTTCCCAGAAAAGATAAAGGGAAATCATATGGTCTGACTGGACAATGCCCAGCATGGCAGTCATGAACATCAGTAAATAGACGTAAAAATTATGTAATTGCTCGCGGTTTTTATCCAGATAAAATACTGAATACAATACGACGAGAGATCCGATGCCTGTAATCAGCAGCGAGAACAGGAGGCTCAATCCATCCAGGTAGGCAACAAATGAGAGGCCGAGTGATGGAATCCACTGGAACTCAGATACCCGTGTCCCGCCGTCCATCGTAATAGGGAGCAGCGTAGCGTAATACACGAATAAAACCAGCGGAACAATTAAAACAAACCAGCCGGTATGAATGCGGCCGATTTTTTTGAACAACAGCGGAACCAAACACGCTGCAAGTATAGGTAAGAAAATCAAAAACACAAGTGACAAATGAATCCTCCTTTCAAGCGGATACGTGATGACTTTCTTAAGAAATTATAACGTACATCATGACAATTTGCACCGTAAGAAACAGAACCGCTTGCCTACGCTCTAAATTTTCAATTTCATTTGTAATAGGAAGAAACTCAATTAAGGAAATTTTGTGACTTTTTATAAGGTAATAAAAAAGTCGACTTTCTAATGAAAATCGACTTTTCTCTACATGGATTTCAATTCTTGTTCGAGCAAAACATCTTCAAAATCCTGCTCAGGCTTCGAAGTGGTGTACTTTAAAAATAAAAATGAAACTAAGAATAAGGAGCCTGTTACGATGAAAACGGAAGGAATTCCGATAAATCCGCTGACAATTCCTCCAAACATCGGACCGATGATATTGCCTAAAAACCGGAAGCTTGTATTATACCCCATGATTTCTCCTTGGATTTCAATGGGTGCTTCTCTTCTCATAAGTGCTGTAGTGGTCGGTATCATCCCGCCGACTGCAATGCCGAATAACAGACGCAGCACCATCAATTGCCAAAGCTCAGTAACAAATGCTTGAGGTATGATAAAGACGAAAGCAAGAATCAGTAAAAACGTCAAAACTTTTTCGTAGCCGATCTGGTCGCCAAGGCGTCCCCAACGGCGGGCAAACAGCAAATTGCCGACACCTGTCGCACTGAAAGTTATTCCTGCTAAAAGCGCAACTTGTGTCCCGTCCGTTAATTGTGCGACATATAAAGATAATAACGGCTGTATGCTAAAGTTGCCGATTTGGATCAAAGAAGTGATAATCATGACATTAAACAGCAGGCGATGATTGATAATCCCTTGAATAATCGTTTTTCTTGCGTATACATGAGCGTCTTTTTTCTTGACGCGTTTGATTTCGTTCAATCCAACAACCACCAGCAGCGCTGCAATTCCGATTACGGCGGATGTGATAATGAATGTATATATAAAACCGAAAGTATCTGCCATCAAACCGCCGATTACCGGACCAAATAACGTGCCGGACACACTGCCCATTTGAAGCGTGCCAAGCGTCTTGCCGGCTTCTTCTTTAGGCGTTTGTGAACTTACAAATGCGAGGGAAGTCGGGATAAACCCAGTCACCACTCCCATAAATAGCCGGATAAAGAACAATTCATGGACCGAATCAGCGGTTCCCATTAAGAAAATGCTGATGGCAATCCCAAACCCGTTGATGATTAAGATCGGTTTGTAACCATATTTATCCGCAATTCTTCCCCAAATAGGAGACATCAAAAAAGCGGCAACAAACGTAACCCCGAACACAAGTCCCGCCCAGCGCTGAACATAGGCATCTGAATAATTGCCAAGCGTTTCAATATAAAGAGATAAAAAAGGCATGATCATCGTTGTACTGCCGGCCACCAAGAAATTAGTAAACATAATTATAAAGAAATTCTTTTTTTGTCTATTCATCCGGAACCCCTTCTTTCTGAACCGCGAATCTAGTTCTATTATAATGTATTTCGTCACTCGAAAAAAGGAAGGTGAATTACAAGTGTTTTCAAAAAACTTTTATGTTAAAATAAAGCGGGGTGAATGAGATGAGAAAAAAGATATGGTTAACCGTATTGGCGGCTGCTTTTCTAACAGCTTGCAATGCAGAAAACGACACAACAAAAAAAGAGACATCAACAGAAGCGGAAACATCTTCGGAAACTGCTTCTGAAACGAAAACTGTAGAAGGTTTTCCTCAGTTAACTAAAGAAGTGGCACCGGACGAAGCTTTGGTGCAAATGAATACATCAGAAGGCGCTATCCAAATTAAGCTGTTCCCTGAACTGGCTCCCAAGGCAGTCGAAAACTTCCTTACACATGCGGAGAAAGGTTATTACGACGGACTCCTGTTCCATCGGGTAATTGAAGATTTCATGCTGCAAGGCGGTGATCCGACCGGTACAGGAGGCGGAGGAGAAAGCATTTACGGTGAACCTTTTGAAGATGAGTTCAGTGATAATCTGTATAACTTCCGTGGAGCGCTTTCAATGGCAAATGCCGGACCTGGAACAAATGGCAGCCAGTTCTTCATTGTCCAGGCGAGTGAAGTGCCGGAAAGCAACATTCCGTCCGATTATCCTGAAGAAGTGAAAAAGGCTTATAGCGAAATAGGCGGAACTCCTTGGCTTGACGGTGCCCATACGGTATTCGGCCAAGTGATAGAGGGAATGGAAGTGGTTGATGCGATTGCTGCTGCTGAAACCCAACAAGACAGACCCGTCGAAGACATTACCATCGAATCGATCGAGATTCTACAGCAATAATAAAAAGAGGGGAATTCCATAAAACGGATCCCCTCTTTTTATGTTTAGGCTAGCACCGCTGCACCTAACTGGAAATAATGTTCGAATCTTGTTCATTATTGCTTAGAAGGTTATCGTAGCCCGATATCTATATACATCAGCAATACGAAAGAAGCATTGTTATTCCGGAAAAATCTTGAGGCCAGTCTTTTTAAACAGCAAGATTCCGGACCATCTTCAAAATACTCGGAATATCTCTCTTTTCTTTTTTGTTTTCTATGATATCATAGCCTTTAATACTACAGAAATGTCAGGTGAAATTAAATGGAAACCAGTGAAATGAACCGGCGGGCAGTCAGAATCCTTGAAGAATGGAACCCTTTTTCGGTAGGCGAAGAGTTACACGGCACAGAAATTGTCGCTGTAGTAGCTCAATTACATATATTGGACCATCCTTCTGACTTAGCGAAACAGATTCAAAGAATTTACGAGTTTTCTTTTAAAAAGTGGATTCCACTCGAGAAATGCGTAGAAATCTCGTATAAATTGCTTGCTTTGAAATATGAAGCAAAATGCATCATCTAAAAAGAAAAAGCTTTCGGCTGCAATAGCCGAAAGCTTTTTTAGTTAGATGTCTCCAGCGAATCGAGCAAATTAGAAGCCGGTACCTCTAAAGCATTGGAAAGCTTTAGAATGGTTTGGACAGATGGTATTTCTTCCCCTGATTCGTAAGCTTGGAGGCGAGCAACGCCAACGCGTGCTTTCAATGCCAATTCATCCAATGACAAACGGCGCTCTTCCCGAAGGAACTTTAATTGGGCGTGCAAATCTTCTCTCATATTCATACACTCCTTTGCATGGCATTGCAATTGCTTATTAAAATCATACCACAACCATGTCTTCTCAATAACTCAAATTATGGCATAGTAAGATATTTATTTTCAGAATACATCCAGGATGCCTTGGATAAAGACAATGATGATGGCAACTGGCGCAACATATCTGACCAGGAAGCGCCAAATGGAGAACCATGTTGATTGGCCTTCCAATTCCAATGCGCTGTCCTTTTTCGTCAAAACATAGCCGGCAAAAATGGAAGTGAAGAGAGCTCCCAGCGGCAAACCGATTTTACTGGTAAGAATATCGATGAAATCAAAGAATATATAACCGAACAAAAACGGTTCTGACATAACACCGAACGATAAGGCACTTGGAATACCGACAAGGAAAATCATCAAGCCGTATATCCATGCTAATTTGCGGCGTCGTTCGTATTTGTTTTTTACACCAATCGATACGACAATTTCCAGCATAGCGATAGAAGAGGTTAGTGTTGCAAACAGCATAAGCACAAAGAAAATGATCAGCAAAAATTCACCCATGAACAGCTGATCGAAAATCGCCGGGAGAATGATGAAGACCAGTCCAGGTCCTTGGTCAGGCGAATAGCCGAGTGCAAAGACGGCCGGGAAAATGATAAGGCCAGCCATTACAGATATGATGATATTCAGTGAAACGACACTGAGCGCAGAACGAGTCAAGTTTTCTTCTTTTGATAAATAAGAAGCGTATGTAATCATACCTGCAACACCGACACTCAATGAGAAAAAGGCCTGGCCAAGGGCAGTTAAGGCTGTTTCAAATGTAAAGAATGACCAATCCGGCACAAGCATAAATTTAACGCCTTCTATAGCGCCGTCCAGTGTCAGTGAACGGATCATCAACACCAGGAAAAATAACAATAATGCCGGCATCATAATTTTGCTGGCGCGTTCAATTCCTGCTTGGACTCCACCTTGGACAATCCAAATGGTTAAAAACATAAACAAGCCTTGCGCAATTAAAACTTCTACTGGGTTGCCGATAATTCCATTAAACAAATTTGCAAAATCATTGTCACCTAAATCAGAAAGCTGCAGCAGGATGGAGCGTCCTAAATAAGATAAAATCCAACCGCCGACTACGCTGTAAAAAGACAAAATCATAAATGAAAAGAAAAAACCGGACCAGCCGATTAAAAACCATTTCTTTCCTGGTGCTTGTTTTTTAAAACTGGTAACAGCATCAGCCTGGCCTCTGCGGCCAATAACAAACTCCGCAATCAGTATGGGCAAGCCGATAGCAATCGTGCTGATAATGAACATTAGTATAAAAACACTGCCGCCGTTTGAACCGGTTTCGTAAGGGAACTTCCAAATAGCGCCTAACCCGATAGCGCTTCCAGCAGCTGCAAGGATAAAACCGATTTTGGAAGTCCATTGTTCTCGTTTATGCATTTCTTCACTCCTAATAATCAAACATTTTATTATTCTACACGAGTAATAATAAAAAAAATAGCTTTAAGTAATTTGCTAGTTTTATCTTCGTGTATAATAAACAAAAAAAGGAATTGTTGGAATAGTCCGAAATAAAGGAGAGGGCCAAATGGAAATAAACGAGTTGTTTTTCCATGCTAAATCTGGTGACCGTGCGGCTTTTAGCAAATGGTGTTTTGCAAACCAATTACTGATTGGCCGGTTTGGCTTTCAAAATGGCATCCCATTAGCTGCAACCAGTGCCTATCAGGGTGAAGTGTTCCGGAAAATCTATACATTATTAAGCGACATCCAACCTGAAGAAGCAGAAAAAAGATTATGGCAGACGGCCATTAAATTGTTAACTGGATATCGGGAAAAAACAGCGGAATCCATGGAAACGGAAGCGCTCCGATTTGAGGAAGACAAGGAAACCCATGAGGCAATACAGGGAATGGATGAGCAACAACGAATTCCGTTCCTTTTGGTTAATTTTTATGGAAAAAGCCTATGGGAAGTTAGCGGGATATTAGGGAAGCCAGAGCAGCAAATCCACGAAAGTGTGATCCAAGCCAAGGCTTTTTTAACTCATCGATTAGCTTTGCAGAACGATGTCCAGATAGAAAAAAGACTGGAATTTATAGAGAAATCATATGCAAGAATACCTTTTTCGCTTTCTGAAAGTGACTTTTCTACAAATGAGCAACAAGAGGAGATCCAGATTGACGCAATGGATGCTGATGGAAAAAGGACGGCCGCCAAACGGTCTACTGTCCTGCTTGCTGTTGCGGGAATCGCCATGGCGGGAGTGGTCGGGGCATCTTTTCTGTTTGATGACCCCAATCCAAACATCAATTCTCCGGCTTCAGTAGAAGCTGACGAAACTGTTACAGCAAAAATGGTGGAAGAATGGCGTGCGGAATTCAATGATATTCGCGCATCTTCTCCTGCACGCCTCGGGGTAGATCCAGAAGTATATGAGCAATTTGCTTTTGTTAAAGAAGCGGACGCTTTAATGAAGAGGACATTTAAGGAAAGCAATATAGAAAAGATGGGGAATGACAAGAAAAAGATGCAGCGGCAAGTTGATAAGCTGCTGCTTGCAATCGATACGCCTAACGGAATGGCGATGGGGGTGCAGGATGTTTTCCTCACTGGAGAAGAAAACTTGGAATTCCTGTATGGCTATGGAGCAAAAACTAAAGAATTGCTGATTTCGGCTGAACAAGTATTGGTGCAGCACGAGGAAGCTTTAGCACAAGTGAAGTTCAATGGACTTTTATCTGCAGAAAAATTAATGGCACAGCCGAAGGGCTTGCCTGTTGAAGTGCAAGGTTTGCTGGCTTCTTTAAGGGAGAGGGGGCTGACGGTTGTTAAGCATCCGGCAGAAGAGCGATTTATAGTGAGAAGGCACCCGGAAGCTCTGTATTCAAGTGATGTAATGAATCAGGATTATACAGCTAATGCTTATTTCAATCTTCTGGCGAACGATCCTTATTTTGATGATAAGGGGCTGTTGTTGCCGTCAGAGCATATGGCGCAAATATTGAGTCATATGGAACTTAACTTGGTGGAAGCAAAGACTTCATCAAAGTTGTATCAGGAATTTGCTTTCATTTTTCAGCATTCCTTTTTCCTGTTGCTTAAAGGAACGGAAGATCAAACGATATTCGATAGTCATGGAGTAGTTAAAGAAGAATATCAGCTGGCTTGGAAAACTTTCAGCACACAGGCGGGCAACCCGCTGCTTTATCTAATGCTGCCGATTGTGGAGGAAATGGAGGCCAGTGGCTGGACCTCATCCAAGAGCTACGACAATCTAGCGTATGAGAATATTATGGAAGCGATGGAAATGGAAAAAAAGGGGCTCTTAGCAGAAAAACTGCCGAATGGCGATGTCGTGGTTGAAAAGGAGTTAGTTGAAATCGAGCATTATGATTTTGAAGCGATGGCTAAGCTTTATAAATCATTTTCTGCTGGGCATGATAAAAATCTGTTAATAGGGCTTGCGCCATTGGATACTTTAATTTTGTATCAGTATGCAAATCAGCAAGAGGATCCAGTGACAATGTGGAATTTAATGGAAGACGAAGGCGCGAAACCGGAGCTGGAGGACTACCTGCGTTTTTGGAGAAAACAGCCTGATTTTTTTGCAGGCATGAGATGGATTGAAGCAGGTCCGGAAAATGTGCACAGAATAGGCAAGAACCTGGAGCTATTTCCATATCTGAATTTTTTTGAAGAAAATGGCCCAATGCAATATATGCCAGGGCTTGTCACTTCGGGAAAAGATCTTTGGCTCGTAAAGTATCATCTATATGAATCCTATGATCTTGCAGAAAAAGGACAAAGCTTCACTAAAAAAGTGGAATCTCTCTATGCTGAATTTTCTGCTGACCTGGAAGAAGACATATTGAATGTGGCTTCTCCTGGTGAAATAGGCGGCATGTTCTTGCTGGCAAAAGAAAAGGATGACGTCCGCACAATGTCTGCCTTGTACGAAGATGAAACACAGCAGGCACCGGAAGTTCTTGAAGCACAGATAGAATCGCGCGGAGTGATTGGTCTTTCAGAGGCCAATCGGGTGATTTTCTCTATGGATTCCGCCAACTACGGGTTTATTCCTAATGTGGAAACCGGCATTTTGTATTTTGAAAACCAGCAGCCGGTGGAGAGCGAACCCTTTAATGGCAACCAGTTGACTATGGTGAAAACCGAGAAAGGCTGGAAAATAGGAGATTTAAATATGTACTAATTTTACTACCGGGCTAGTACTGTGCTATAATATACAGATGCCAATAGGTGTACAGGATAATTAGATAAGTATAGGAGCGGGTAGAACATGACAAAAACATATCAAGCAGGCGACACAGTAACAGGTAAAGTAACAGGAATTCAGCCATACGGGGCATTCGTGGCATTGGACGATCAAACACAAGGATTGGTCCACATTTCAGAAATCACTCACGGCTACGTAAAAGAAGTAAGCGAATATTTGGCAGTAGGCCAAGAAGTAAACGTAAAAGTATTGGAAGTTGATGAAAAATCAAAAAAAATCAGCTTATCAATCCGTGCACTTCAAGAGCAGCCACCAGCAGCTCAACGCACTGAAAAACCAAAACAATCACTTCAATCACACGTGAATGAAAATGATTCTGAAGGATTCAACTCATTGAAAGACAAAATGCAAGAATGGATCAAACGTTCAGGGCAATAAGAAAAGTGTAGGCGATCGAGTAAGGTCCGACAGGCATAAGACGCACTGGCGAAGCGGCATGTTTTCAGCCGCACAGCCGGGGTGGCTTATGACCCGAGGACCTGATCGCCGGAACTGGACAATAAGAAAAGCGGAAACGGCCGTCTAGATTTGACGGGCGTAAGACGGGCTGCCGAAGTGGCGTATTTTCAGCCACACAGGCGGAACGGCTTACGACCCTAGAATCTGGCCGTTGCAGCTAGACAGTAAGAAATATGCAGGCGGCCATATTGCCGCAAATGCAAAAAATGAAGCACAGACATCATGTCTGCGCTTCATTTTTTTTGATTTTTCTTAAGCGGTACTGCAGATTTTGCCGGCTCATGCCGAGAGCCGCTGCTGCTTTTGTTACATTGCCTCCATGAAGATCCATTGCCTTCTGCAAATAGTACATCTCCGCTTCAAACAAATAATCATCAAGCGGCAGTAATTCCCTGCCGGAACGGATGATAAAATCTTCAGGGGCCAAAGCGGTTTTGTTCATCGCTTTAGACTTAAAATGCGAGGGAAGCAAATTTAAGCTGATATGTTCCTGAGTCGTGATCAGTGAGGTGATTTCATCCAAAAGAAGTTCGAGTTCTTTCAAATTCCCAGGCCAATCATATGCCATAAAGAGTTTTTTGACTTCATCATCTAATCCGCGAACCATAGAACCGAAATTCATGCGGTGGCGTGATAAATAATCGTCGATGAAAGGCTGTATATCTTCTTTGCGGTTCCGCAATGGTTCCAATTTGATGGTCATTGCGGAAAAGAAGTAATAAAGCTCTTTTGATAATTTATTCGAAGCAATCAGCTCTACCGGATCTTCGCCGACACTTGCGATAAAATATGTATCGCCACTCATTTGGTCTTGAGCCATCTTCAATAACTGGATTTGCAGTGGCCGCGATAATAAATCGATGCGTTCGCAATAAATCGTGCCACCGGATTTGGCGGACAGGTTTTTGTTCAATTGATCAATCAATTCACCATTGGTGCCGTGGCAGTATAGGGTGTAAAGTTGCCCTTTTGAAGAAGAAGCCCAATGGATGGCTTCAGCAATCAGCTCTTTTCCTGTGCCGGATTCTCCAATCAATAACACCGGCAATTTGGTCGCAGCCGCTTTCTCGGCGGTTTCGAGCACTTTTCTCATGCTATTCGAAACAGCTGTAATGCTGTTGAAGGTAATCGGTTCTTCATATTTTTTCAATGGCTGATACACGACTTTCTCAAGCGTCGTAACATCCCGGGACATTTCCATCGCTCCAATTAACTTTCCTTTTGAATAAATGGGGTAAGTATCATTTAGAGTCGTAATTTGCTGTCCTTTGCGGTTCCAGTATGTTTGCTTCGCATTAAAAACAGCTTCTCCTGTTTGCAGCACTTGAAGCAATGTACTTTCATGCTGGTCAAAACGGAACATTTCCAACAAGGAGCGGTCAACCAATTCTTCAAAGTCGAATCCTTCAATTTCTTTCATTTTATTATTGTATAAAATGGTCTTGCCTTTCAGGTCAACTGCATGAATGCCAACCGCTACATGCTCGGCAGCGAATTTTAAAAAAGGCGTCATGTCCATTTCTTCGCTGGTCAATACTATCACCTCAAAATTATTTTAGCTTTTTGATAGAAAATGCTTGATTAATGCAACAATCTTTTGCATTATTATATATGTAAAGATATTAGAAGTGCAAATTTTTTTTGCATACCTACAAAATTCAAGGAGGATTTACATGATTCCCTACAAACATGAACCATTTACAGATTTCTCAATCGAAGAAAACCGCAATGCTTTTCTAGCAGGTTTGAAAACAGTTGAGGCATATTTAGGCCAAGACTACCCATTGATCATCGGTGGAGAGCGTGTAATGACTGAAGACAAAATCGTATCATTCAACCCAGCTGACAAAGAAGAAATCGTTGGCCGCGTTTCTAAATCTAATAAAGAATTAGCTGAAAAAGCGATGCAATCAGCTCTTGAAGCATTTAAAACTTGGAAAAAAGTAAAACCTGAAGTACGTGCAGATGTACTATTCAAAGCAGCAGCAATTATTCGCCGCCGCAAACACGAATTCTCAGCTCTATTAACAAAAGAAGCAGGGAAGCCATGGAACGAAGCGGATGCAGATACAGCAGAAGCAATCGACTTCCTGGAATACTATGCTCGCCAAATGCTTCGTTTAAAAGACGGCATGCCTGTTATGAGCCGTCCGGGCGAATACAACCGTTATGATTACATTCCTTTAGGCGTGGGCGTTGTCATTTCGCCTTGGAACTTCGCTTTCGCTATCATGGCTGGTACGACTGTAGCTGCGATGGTAACTGGAAACACAGTACTATTGAAGCCGGCTTCTACAACTCCGGTTGTCGCTTATAAATTCATCGAAGTTCTAGAAGAAGCAGGAATGCCGGCAGGCGTTGTCAACTTCATTCCAGGACCTGGCGCTGAAGTAGGGGATTACCTTGTTGATCACCCGCAAACTCGCTTTATCTCTTTCACTGGTTCACGTGCAGTCGGACTTCGCATTGCAGAACGTTCTTCTAAAGTAAATGAAGGACAAATCTGGATGAAACGTTTAATTGCTGAAATGGGCGGGAAAGATACTATGGTCGTGGATAAAGAAGCAGATCTTGAACTTGCAGCTCAGACCATCGTGAAATCTGCATTCGGATTCAGCGGACAGAAATGTTCTGCAGCGTCACGTGCAGTCATCGTTGAAGATGTTTACGACCAAGTGTTGGACCGTGTCATTGAATTGACGGGCGAATTGACAATCGGTAACCCGGTTGACCAGAACAACTTCATGGGACCAGTGATTGATGCAGCGGCATACAAGAAAATCATGGACTATGTTGAAATTGGAAAAGGGGAAGGCCGTCTAGTTGCTGGTGGTACTGGAGATGACTCAACAGGTTACTTCGTTAACCCGACAATCATTGCTGACCTTGATCCAAAATCACGCATCATGCAAGAAGAAATTTTCGGGCCAGTTATCGGCATTTCAAAAGCAAAAGACTTCACTGAAGCGATTGAAATTGCCAACAACACTGAATACGGCTTGACTGGAGCGGTCATCACAAACAACCGTGAACACCTAGAGCAAGCACGTGAAGATTTCCATGTCGGTAACCTTTACTTCAACCGCGGATGCACAGGCGCTATTGTTGGATACCAGCCATTTGGCGGATTCAATATGTCTGGTACGGATTCAAAAGCAGGCGGTCCGGATTACCTGACTCTTCATCTGCAAGCTAAAACAACTTCAGAGATGTTATAATTATTCGGCAAATGTTATAGTAATTCATAAAGAGGCAGACGCAACGTCTGCCTTTTTTAAAAAAGGAGGAAATAACATGACAAAAACACAGCAAATTATTGAAAAAACTGAAAAGTACGGTGCTCACAACTATCATCCACTTCCAATCGTTATTACTGAAGCGGAAGGTGTTTGGGTAAAAGATCCGGAAGGCAATCAATTCATGGACATGCTTTCTGCATATTCTGCAGTTAACCAGGGCCATCGCCACCCTAAAATTATCAAGGCATTAAAAGATCAAGCGGACCGTGTGACTTTGACTTCTCGTGCTTTCCATAACGATATGCTCGCTCCATGGTATGAAATGATCTGCAATATTTCAGGCAAGGAAATGGCATTGCCGATGAACACGGGTGCGGAAGCAGTGGAAACCGCTTTCAAAGCAGCCCGCCGCTGGGCTTATGATGTTAAAGGCGTTGAAGAAAACCAAGCAGAAATCATTGCCTGCAACGGGAATTTCCATGGCCGTACAATGACTGCTGTTTCATTATCGTCAGATCCTGAATACCGCAAAGGTTTTGGACCGATGCTTCCAGGCATCAACTTGATTCCTTACGGTGATTTAGAAGCTTTAAGAAATGCCATCACGCCGAACACAGCTGCATTCTTGATTGAGCCTATCCAAGGCGAAGCTGGAATCATTATGCCGGAAGAAGGTTTCTTGAAAGCTGCAAGAGAACTTTGCCGTGAAAACAACGTCCTGTTCATTGCCGATGAAATTCAATGCGGCCTTGCGCGTACTGGTAAAATGTTTGCTTGTGAATGGGAAGATGTAAATCCGGATATGTACATACTTGGAAAAGCGCTGGGCGGCGGAGTATTCCCGATTTCTTGCGTGGTAGCTGACCATGAAATCCTTGGTGTCTTTAACCCAGGTTCACACGGTTCTACTTTTGGCGGAAATCCGCTTGCGTGTGCTGTTTCAATTGCTTCGATGGAAGTGCTGCAAGAAGAGGAACTGGCAGATCGTTCACTTGAACTAGGAGAATATTTCATGGGCAAATTGCGTGAAATCGATCATCCTTCTATTAAAGAAGTTCGCGGACGCGGTTTATTCATCGGAATGGAACTGACAGAAGAAGCTCGTCCATATTGCGAACAATTGAAAGAACTTGGCTTACTGTGCAAAGAAACTCATGACACAGTCATCCGTTTTGCTCCACCGCTGATTATTTCAAAAGAAGACTTGGACTGGGCAATTGAGCGCATTCAAAAAGTCTTCTTAAAATAAGAACGGACTGACAAATATAAACTCAATTATGTTACACTAGTTGCGGAGTTATAACTATAAATATAAAGAGGCGAATTAAAACAATGGCTGAAAACTTGAATTTGTTGACTTCAACGCAGAGTGTTATTAAAACTGCTTTGGATAAACTTGGATATGAAGAAGCGATGTACGAACTTCTAAAAGAACCGATGCGAATTATGGAAGTCCGTATTCCAGTACGTATGGATGATGGAAAAACAAAAGTGTTTACCGGGTTCCGTGCACAGCACAACGATGCAGTAGGACCAACGAAAGGTGGAATTCGTTTCCATCCTGAAGTGAACCGTGAAGAAGTTATAGCATTATCTATGTGGATGACACTGAAATGCGGAATCGTTGATTTGCCATACGGCGGCGGTAAAGGCGGCATTATTTGCGATCCCCGTGAAATGTCAATGCATGAAATTGAGAAATTGAGCCGTGGGTATGTGCGTTCTATTAGCCAAATCGTAGGACCGAACAAAGACATCCCGGCACCGGACGTATTTACAAATTCTCAAATCATGGCTTGGATGATGGATGAATACAGCAAAATTGATGAATTCAACTCACCAGGATTTATTACCGGAAAACCGATTGTTCTGGGAGGCTCTCAAGGCCGGGACAAAGCAACAGCCCAAGGCGTGACGATTGTTCTTAATGAAGCTGCTAAAAAACGCGATTTGGAAATGAAAGGCGCTAGAGTTGTTATTCAAGGTTTCGGAAACGCAGGCAGTTTCTTAGCTAAATTCTTGCATGATCAAGGTGCAAAAATTGTTGGTATTTCCGATGCTTACGGTGCTCTTCACGATCCAGATGGTTTGGATATTGAGTATTTGCTCGATCGCCGCGACAGTTTTGGTACAGTGACTACATTATTTGAAAATACGATTACCAATAAAGAATTGTTTGAATTGGATTGCGACATTATTGTTCCTGCTGCGATTTCTAATCAAATCACTGCAGAAAACGCACCGAACATCAAAGCTTCAATCGTAGTGGAAGCTGCAAATGGCCCTACTACTGCAGAAGCAACGAAGATTCTATCTGATCGTGGAATCCTGCTGGTTCCTGATGTATTGGCGAGCGCTGGTGGAGTAACTGTTTCTTACTTTGAATGGGTTCAGAACAACCAAGGTTATTACTGGACACAAGAAGAAGTCGATGAAAAGTTAACTAAAAAATTAGTTGATGCATTTGAAAATGTATACAATGTAGCTATTACGCGCAATATTGACATGCGCTTAGCTGCCTATATGGTAGGTGTCCGAAGAACGGCAGAAGCTGCCCGCTTCCGTGGATGGGTATAATATTGAAGATTAACCGCTTGGGAATTTCCTGAGCGGTTTTTTTAATCCAAATTTTTGCGTTTTTTTCATAGAATGGACATAATAGAGTTTGAAAAGGAGGCTGAAAAATGAATGCATTTTCGTTTTATAATCCTGTTAAGTTAATTTTTGGTAAAGGTCAATTGGCCGCAGTAAAGAAAGAATTGCCTAAATACGGCAAGAAAGTCCTGGTTGTATACGGTGGAGGCAGCATCAAGAAAAACGGCATATACGATGAAGTGATGCAAACTCTTGGTGAAGCAGAACTTGAAATTTTTGAATTATCAGGAGTGGAGCCGAATCCTCGCATTTCGACAGCGCGAAAAGGGATTGAAATCTGCAAAAAAGAAGGAATTGAGATGCTGCTAGCCGTGGGCGGCGGTTCTGTTATCGATTGCACCAAACTGATAGCTTGTGGCGCTACATATGAAGGCGATGCTTGGGACTTCGTATCACGCAAAGCGCAGCCGAAAAGTGCTTTGCCATTCGGAACGGTATTGACCCTTGCGGCTACAGGTTCTGAAATGAACGCCGGATCTGTTATCACTAATGAAGAAACGCAAGAAAAATATGGGTGGGGAAGTCCTTTTTCTTTCCCGAAATTTTCGATATTAGATCCGACTTATACCATGTCAGTGCCTGAAAATCATACAGTCTATGGAATTGTTGACATGATGTCGCATATTTTTGAACAATACTTTAACAATGCTACAAACACACCGGTCCAAGATCGGATGTGTGAAGGTGTATTAAAGGCAGTTATTGAAACTGCGCCAAAATTAATGGAAGATCTACAAAGTTACGAACACCGGGAAACGATTTTATTCGCCGGTACGATGGGGCTGAATAACTTCTTGCAAATGGGCTATAACGGAGACTGGGCTACGCATAATATCGAACATGCGGTGTCTGCTGTCTATGATATTCCTCATGCGGGTGGCCTTGCGATTCTTTTCCCGCAGTGGATGCGCCACAATGTAAAAGTTAATCCTTCCAGATTCGCTCAAATGGCTGTTCGCGTCTTCGATGTGAATCCTGAAGGAAAGACTGAAGAAGAAATAGCATTTGAAGGAATTGACCGTTTGCGGGATTTCTGGACATCTCTTGGAGCCCCGACGCGTTTGGTTGACTACAATATCGATGATACTAAAATCGATTTAATGGTTGAAAAAGCGATGGTTTATGGGGAATTCGGCAACTTTACGAAGTTGAAAGATGAAGATGTGAAAGAAATATTGCAAGCATCTCTATAAAAAAAGCTTGAGCGCATAAAATTGCGCTCAAGCTTTTTTAATTATTCGGTTACTGGAGGCATGGATTCAGGGCGTTTACTTACATGCGTCCAATGTTTCACTCCGTCATCTGCATCTAACGAGACAACGACGTCATTGACACTTGGCTGGCTCAACAGCACCTCGGCTATACGATCTTGAAGTTCATCTGCTTCTGCGACACTTAGTGAAGGATTAACTTCAACTTTCGTCTCTACATGAAGAAATTCACCTTCCTTGATGACTTCAAGCTTTCGGATATCTTTTACATCCGGATGTTCACTCAGTAAATGGGCGATGTGATTAACCATCTGTTCATCAGTTTCTCCGATAGCTCCCCGTGCATTCTCAAGAAATACTTTCATAACCACGTAAAACATCATTAACCCGATGGCGATCGATGCAGCACCTTCAACTGCAAGGAAGCCGGTATAATGGGCGATCAATACAGCAATCAAAGCGAGTAGACCACCGGCAGTTGCAACTAAGTCTTCCATAAAGACAAGTTTCGTTGCAGGCTTTGCGCGATCCATATGAGCAAAACTTGTTGTCAATGGAGCCATTGCTCCACCTTTGACGCCTGCTTCATGAAGAATTTCTTTTCCGGCTTTATATAGAACGAAAGTTTCTAAAATAATGGCAATTGATAACACCACAACACTGATGATGAATCCTTCTGCTTCAACCGGTTGAGTCATTTGATGCCAGCCTTCGACGATAGTTTCATAAGCCATGATTCCAACAATCAGGACGGCACCAAGCAGAACGATATTCAACAACCGGCCAAACCCATTAGGAAATTGTTTGGTAGGGGCTTTTTTTGATAATGCTGAACCGATAAAGACGAAATATTGATTCGCTGCGTCACCGATCGAGTGCATCGTTTCCGCAAACATGGCAACGTTTCCTGTGAAAAAGAAAGCTACACCTTTCATTATTGCGATAAACGTATTTGTGATGGCTGCGTACAGCGATGGTTTGTTTCCGTTCTTAAGTAATCCAAAAAATTCTGCCATTCCATTTCCTCCTTAATTAATTAACTCAATCGTCACTTGTTCAACGTAGTCGATCGAACCGATCGTTTGATAAAGAAAAAGTGTTTGTTTGTCCTGTGAAAAGGAGGTCCGCATAATCAATTCATGTTTTTGCGGCTCGCCCTTTTCCTGTTGATCGGAAATAGAAAGAGTCTCGATCACGACACCAACTTTTTTTATATCTTCTACTATTGAAGCGATTGAGTTTTTTTCAGTAACAATAATCTTGATGATTGCCTCAATCATCTGTAGCCGCTTCGGACCGTATTTAAAGAGCAGGGGGGGGACGAGCTCAATCCCAATCAGAATAATCAGTACAGAGACAGCGGCTTCAATATAAAAACCTGCTGCTACCGCAATGCCGATTCCGCCGGCTCCCCAAATCATCGCTGCAGTTGTTAACCCGGAGATCGAATCATTGCCTCGCTTTAATATAACACCAGCTCCAAGAAAACCAATACCAGAAACTATTTGAGCTGCCAAACGAAGTGGATCCATTGTAATATTTACGTTGTCATGCTCGCTTCCTTTTGCAATATACGCAGACTCAATAGAGATGATGGTCAACAAACAACTGAAGGTGGCGATGACAATGCTCGTCTTTAAACCTACAGGCTTTCTTTTTAATTCCCTCTCTAAGCCGATTATTAAACTTAATAAAGCGGCTAAAAATAATTTTAGAAAAGTTTCAAGCGAGAAAACTTCAAGAGAAGAAAAAAGATCCACATGTTTAGCCTCCTTTCGTTTCGAGTATTGAAAAAGAAGATTGGACGTGTCACACTATTAAAAGTGTGAAATCCACTATGTATTTTCAAACAGAACTTAATAGAAAAGAGGCGTCAATATGGAAAGACCAGCGGTTCATCCCTTTATTCCCATCATCATCGGTGTTTTTTCAGTTGCTCTCTCAGCAATCTTTGTGAAAATGACATCTGCGGACTCTGGAGTTACCGCATTTTACCGAATGCTGTTTTCAATTCTCATCATGAGCCCAATCTTCTTTATGAAATATACCCATGAAATTAAAAAGCTAAGCAAAAGAGATTGGATTTTCACATCAATTGCAGGTGTTTTCTTGGCTTTTCACTTTATCTTATGGTTTGAATCATTGAACTATACTTCTGTTGCAAGCTCTACTGTGCTTGTTACGCTGCAGCCTTTATTTGCTTTTGCCGGTACCTATTTCTTTTTTAAAGAGAAAATTTCTTTAAAGACATTAATATCTGGAATGATTGCGGTGCTCGGAAGTGTTTTAATCGGTTATGGAGATTTTAAAGTCAGTGGATCAGCATTGTATGGAGATATATTAGCTCTGATTGCCTGTGCTTTAATAACAGCTTATCTTCTATTTGGGCAGGATGTTAGGAAGAGGCTGTCGTTAATTACATATACTTTTGTAGTTTATAGTTTTAGTACCATAACGTTATTCTTCTATATCGTATTCAAAGGAGAATCATTTGGTCCTTATCCAGCATCTGAGTGGATGTGGTTTTTATTGTTGGCAATAATCCCTAACTTGCTCGGACACACTTTATTTAATTGGGCGCTGAAGTGGGTAAGTACGAACGTGATTTCAATTGCTATTTTATTTGAGCCAGTAGGGGCTGCTGTATTAGCTTATTTCATACTGGGAGAGGTGTTGAGCTTAAGCCAGATTGTTGGCGGAAGTGTAGTATTGGCGGGAATCATTTTGTTCGTTGCAGATTACGAAAAAATAAAATCAATCTTTTTTAAGAAAAGGGGTTGATTTTATCCGCGTGGCGGTTTATATTTATACATGTCCTTAAGACGAGCGGAAAAAATATTTTGAAATAGTATTGACAACGTTTCGGAAGTAGGATATATTAATAAAGTCGCCAATGAGTGCGGCGTTCACAAAAGAAAACCTGAACCTTGAAAACTGAACAGCAAAACGTCAACAAAAATTGTTGAAGCGCCTTGGCGCGACAACGAATTTTCTGCGAGGATCGTCGCAAAGCGATCCGAGCAAACTTACTGATCAGCGCAAGCAGATCAAGCGAGATTGTGCGCATTCGTGCGGCAATCCCGCCAGCAGAACATTGAGCAATCAATTTCTTCTATAATGGAGAGTTTGATCCTGGCTCAGGACGAACGCTGGCGGCGTGCCTAATACATGCAAGTCGAGCGGAAAATTTGGAGCTTGCTCCAAGTTTTCAGCGGCGGACGGGTGAGTAACACGTGGGCAACCTGCCCTGCAGTTCGGGATAACTCCGGGAAACCGGGGCTAATACCGGATAGGTTCGGCTCCCGCCTGGGAGCCGACGGAAAGACGGCTCACGCTGTCGCTGCTGGATGGGCCCGCGGCGCATTAGCTAGTTGGGGGGGTAACGGCCTCCCAAGGCCACGATGCGTAGCCGACCTGAGAGGGTGATCGGCCACACTGGGACTGAGACACGGCCCAGACTCCTACGGGAGGCAGCAGTAGGGAATCTTCCGCAATGGACGCAAGTCTGACGGAGCAACGCCGCGTGAGTGATGAAGGTTTTCGGATCGTAAAACTCTGTTGTAAGGGAAGAAACCGTGCCGGAGTAACTGCCGGCACCTTGACGGTACCTTACCAGAAAGCCACGGCTAACTACGTGCCAGCAGCCGCGGTAATACGTAGGTGGCAAGCGTTGTCCGGAATTATTGGGCGTAAAGCGCGCGCAGGCGGTCCTTTAAGTCCGATGTGAAAGCCCACGGCTCAACCGTGGAGGGTCATTGGAAACTGGGGGACTTGAGTGCAGAAGAGGAAAGTGGAATTCCATGTGTAGCGGTGAAATGCGTAGAGATGTGGAGGAACACCAGTGGCGAAGGCGACTTTCTGGTCTGTAACTGACGCTGAGGCGCGAAAGCGTGGGGAGCAAACAGGATTAGATACCCTGGTAGTCCACGCCGTAAACGATGAGTGCTAAGTGTTAGGGGGTTTCCGCCCCTTAGTGCTGCAGCTAACGCATTAAGCACTCCGCCTGGGGAGTACGGCCGCAAGGCTGAAACTCAAAGGAATTGACGGGGGCCCGCACAAGCGGTGGAGCATGTGGTTTAATTCGAAGCAACGCGAAGAACCTTACCAGGTCTTGACATCCCGCTGCCCGCCTTGGAGACAAGGCTTTCCCTTCGGGGACAGCGGTGACAGGTGGTGCATGGTTGTCGTCAGCTCGTGTCGTGAGATGTTGGGTTAAGTCCCGCAACGAGCGCAACCCTTGATCTTAGTTGCCAGCATTCAGTTGGGCACTCTAAGGTGACTGCCGGTGACAAACCGGAGGAAGGTGGGGATGACGTCAAATCATCATGCCCCTTATGACCTGGGCTACACACGTGCTACAATGGACGGTACAAAGGGTCGCCAACCCGCGAGGGGGAGCCAATCCCAGAAAACCGTTCTCAGTTCGGATTGCAGGCTGCAACTCGCCTGCATGAAGCCGGAATCGCTAGTAATCGTGGATCAGCATGCCACGGTGAATACGTTCCCGGGCCTTGTACACACCGCCCGTCACACCACGAGAGTTTGTAACACCCGAAGTCGGTGAGGTAACCCCTTGTGGGAGCCAGCCGCCGAAGGTGGGACAGATGATTGGGGTGAAGTCGTAACAAGGTAGCCGTATCGGAAGGTGCGGCTGGATCACCTCCTTTCTAAGGATTACTTCGGAACGGAACCTCACGGTTCCGGTTGACGTTTTGCGTTCGGTTTTGAAGGTTCACACCTTGGCAGCGATGCCTTTTTTTGTGACTTTCAACAACTTGTTCTTTGAAAACTGGATATGACGACATTGAAACAAACGAAACAACGCAACACAAGTGATGAGACCGAGCGATCGGTCGACTTTCTATGTAACCAACTTGGTTAAGTTAGAAAGGGCGCACGGTGGATGCCTTGGCACTAGGAGCCGAAGAAGGACGGCACTAACACCGATATGCTCCGGGGAGCTGTAAGTGAGCATTGATCCGGAGATTTCCGAATGGGGGAACCCCCTGCCCGTAATGGGGCAGGATCCATGTGTGAATTCATAGCACATGAGAAGGCAGACCCAGGGAACTGAAACATCTAAGTACCTGGAGGAACAGAAAGCAAATGCGATTCCCTGAGTAGCGGCGAGCGAAACGGGAACAGCCCAAACCAAGAGGCTTGCCTCTTGGGGTTGTAGGACACTCAATACGGAGTTACAAAAGCACGCGTTAGGCGAAGCGACCTGGAACGGTCCGCGACACTGGGTAACAGCCCCGTAGCCGAAAAGGCGTGCCCTCCTGAGTGGATCCTGAGTACGGCGGAACACGTGAAATTCCGTCGGAATCCGGGAGGACCATCTCCCAAGGCTAAATACTCCCTAGTGACCGATAGTGAACCAGTACCGTGAGGGAAAGGTGAAAAGCACCCCGGAAGGGGAGTGAAACAGATCCTGAAACCGTGTGCCTACAACTAGTCAAAGCCCGTTCATGGGTGATGGCGTGCCTTTTGTAGAATGAACCGGCGAGTTACGATTGCATGCAAGGTTAAGATGAGAAGTCGGAGCCGCAGCGAAAGCGAGTCTGAACAGGGCGAATGAGTATGCAGTTGTAGACCCGAAACCAGGTGATCTACCCATGTCCAGGGTGAAGGTAAGGTAACACTTACTGGAGGCCCGAACCCACGCACGTTGAAAAGTGCGGGGATGAGGTGTGGGTAGCGGAGAAATTCCAATCGAACCTGGAGATAGCTGGTTCTCTCCGAAATAGCTTTAGGGCTAGCCTCAAGATTGAGAATCCTGGAGGTAGAGCACTGTTTGGACTAGGGGCCCATCCCGGGTTACCGAATTCAGACAAACTCCGAATGCCAGTGATTTATGCTTGGGAGTCAGACTGCGAGTGATAAGATCCGTAGTCAAGAGGGAAACAGCCCAGACCACCAGCTAAGGTCCCCAAATATCCGTTAAGTGGAAAAGGATGTGGCGTTGCTTAGACAACCAGGATGTTGGCTTAGAAGCAGCCATCATTTAAAGAGTGCGTAATAGCTCACTGGTCGAGTGACACTGCGCCGAAAATGTACCGGGGCTAAACGGATTACCGAAGCTGTGGATGGACATCAACGATGTCCGTGGTAGGAGAGCGTTCTAAGGGCGTTGAAGCGGAACCGGAAGGATTCGTGGAGCGCTTAGAAGTGAGAATGCCGGTATGAGTAACGAAAGACGGGTGAGAATCCCGTCCACCGAATGCCCAAGGTTTCCTGAGGAAGGCTCGTCCGCTCAGGGTCAGTCGGGACCTAAGTCGAGGCCGATAGGCGTAGACGATGGACAACAGGTTGATATTCCTGTACCACCTCCCCGCCGTTTGAGCAATGGGGGGACGCAGAAGGATAAGGCGAGCGCGCCGTTGGTTGAGCGCGTCCAAGCCGTGAGGCGGGAAATGAGGCAAATCCCATTTCCATAACGTTGAGCGGTGACGGCAAGGGGCGTATGCCCTGGAGTCCCTGATTTCACACTGCCAAGAAAAGCCTCTAGCGAGGCGGGAGGTGCCCGTACCGCAAACCGACACAGGTAGGCGAGAAGAGAATTCTAAGGTGAGCGAGTGAACTCTCGTTAAGGAACTCGGCAAAATGACCCCGTAACTTCGGGAGAAGGGGTGCTCTGGTAGGGTGAACAGCCCGAGAGAGCCGCAGTGAATAGGCCCAGGCGACTGTTTAGCAAAAACACAGGTCTCTGCCAAACCGTAAGGTGACGTATAGGGGCTGACGCCTGCCCGGTGCTGGAAGGTTAAGGGGAGTGCTTAGCGCAAGCGAAGGTGCGAACTGAAGCCCCAGTAAACGGCGGCCGTAACTATAACGGTCCTAAGGTAGCGAAATTCCTTGTCGGGTAAGTTCCGACCCGCACGAAAGGCGTAACGATCTGGGCACTGTCTCAACGAGAGACTCGGTGAAATTATAGTACCTGTGAAGATGCAGGTTACCCGCGACAGGACGGAAAGACCCCGTGGAGCTTTACTGTAGCCTGATATTGACTTTTGGTGCAACTTGTACAGGATAGGTAGGAGCCTTTGAGCCCGGAGCGCCAGCTTCGGGGGAGGCGTCGGTGGGATACTACCCTGGTTGTATTGAAATTCTAACCCGCACCCCTGATCGGGGTGGGAGACAGTGTCAGGCGGGCAGTTTGACTGGGGCGGTCGCCTCCTAAAGAGTAACGGAGGCGCCCAAAGGTTCCCTCAGAATGGTTGGAAATCATTCGCAGAGTGTAAAGGCACAAGGGAGCTTGACTGCGAGACGGACAGGTCGAGCAGGGTCGAAAGACGGGCTTAGTGATCCGGTGGTTCCGCATGGAAGGGCCATCGCTCAACGGATAAAAGCTACCCCGGGGATAACAGGCTTATCTCCCCCAAGAGTCCACATCGACGGGGAGGTTTGGCACCTCGATGTCGGCTCATCGCATCCTGGGGCTGTAGTCGGTCCCAAGGGTTGGGCTGTTCGCCCATTAAAGCGGTACGCGAGCTGGGTTCAGAACGTCGTGAGACAGTTCGGTCCCTATCCGTCGCGGGCGCAGGAAATTTGAGAGGAGCTGTCCTTAGTACGAGAGGACCGGGATGGACACACCGCTGGTGTACCAGTTGTTCCGCCAGGGGCATCGCTGGGTAGCTATGTGTGGCCGGGATAAGTGCTGAAAGCATCTAAGCACGAAGCCCCCCTCAAGATGAGATTTCCCATTGCGCAAGCAAGTAAGATCCCTCAAAGACGATGAGGTAGATAGGTTCGGGGTGGAAGCGCGGCGACGCGTGCAGCTGACGAATACTAATCGATCGAGGACTTAACCAAATACGTTTGTTCAATGTCGCATATCCGGTTTTGAAGGCGCAAGGCACAAGTTTTTTTCAAAAAAAGCTTGCAATCCCATCGGGGATTGGTATAATAAACCTTGTCTTTTAAAAACCAAACAGTCCAGTGATGATGGCAAAGAGGCCACACCCGTTCCCATCCCGAACACGGCAGTTAAGCTCTTTTGCGCCAATGGTAGTTGGGGGTTTCCCCCTGCGAGAGTAGGACATTGCTGGGCATACATAACGGAGGATTAGCTCAGCTGGGAGAGCATCTGCCTTACAAGCAGAGGGTCGGCGGTTCGATCCCGTCATCCTCCACCATTTTTCTCTGTCGCCGGAGTAGCTCAACTGGTAGAGCAACTGACTTGTAATCAGTAGGTTGAGGGTTCAAGTCCTTTCTCCGGCACCATTCCTGTTCGAGCCATTAGCTCAGTTGGTAGAGCATCTGACTTTTAATCAGAGGGTCGAAGGTTCGAATCCTTCATGGCTCACCATTTTTTCACAATTTCATTGCCACGCGGGTGTGGCGGAACTGGCAGACGCACTAGACTTAGGATCTAGCGCCTTCGGGCGTGGGGGTTCGACTCCCTTCACCCGCACCATTTTTTGCGGAAGTAGTTCAGTGGTAGAACGCCACCTTGCCAAGGTGGAGGTCGCGAGTTCGAACCTCGTCTTCCGCTCCAATTTTTTTGCACCAATAGCCGACCCTATGCCGGGGTGGCGGAACTGGCAGACGCACAGGACTTAAAATCCTGCGGTAGGTGACTACCGTACCGGTTCGATTCCGGTCCTCGGCACCATTTGGTTTTGCAAAAACCGTAGGTTTTCATCATATGCGCCCGTAGCTCAATTGGATAGAGTACTTGACTACGAATCAAGCGGTTAGAGGTTCGAGTCCTCTCGGGCGCGCCATATTTTTTCACCACTCAGCAATTCAGTTCGGGAAGTAGCTCAGCTTGGTAGAGCACTTGGTTTGGGACCAAGGGGTCGCAGGTTCGAATCCTGTCTTCCCGACCATTCAATGGGGCCTTAGCTCAGCTGGGAGAGCGCCTGCCTTGCACGCAGGAGGTCAGCGGTTCGATCCCGCTAGGCTCCACCAACTATATAATAAAGATCCTGGCGGCGTAGCTCAGCTGGCTAGAGCGTACGGTTCATACCCGTAAGGTCGGGGGTTCGATCCCCTCTGCCGCCACTTTTTTAGGACCTTTAGCTCAGTTGGTTAGAGCAGACGGCTCATAACCGTCCGGTCGCAGGTTCGAGTCCTGCAAGGTCCACCATTCATTTTATTAGCACGGAGGAATACCCAAGTTTGGCTGAAGGGATCGGTCTTGAAAACCGACAGGGGAGTCAAATCCCGCGGGGGTTCGAATCCCTCTTCCTCCTCCATTTTTTTCAAAATGTGTGGACTATCATTTTTATTTCTTCTATATTATTGTCGCGGGGTAGAGCAGTTCGGTAGCTCGTCGGGCTCATAACCCGGAGGTCGCAGGTTCAAATCCTGCCCCCGCAACCAAAATGGTCCCGTGGTGTAGCGGTTAACATGCCTGCCTGTCACGCAGGAGATCGCCGGTTCGATCCCGGTCGGGACCGCCATTTTTACATAACAAAATGGGTCAGTAGCTCAGTTGGTAGAGCATTAGATTGAAGCTCTAAGTGTCGGCGGTTCGATTCCGTCCTGACCCACCATTTTTTTGCGGGTGTAGTTTAGTGGTAAAACCTCAGCCTTCCAAGCTGATGATGAGAGTTCGATTCTCTTCACCCGCTCCATTAATTATTATACATATGGGCCTATAGCTCAGCTGGTTAGAGCGCACGCCTGATAAGCGTGAGGTCGATGGTTCGAGTCCATTTAGGCCCACCATTCCGAAGTAGCTCAGTGGTAGAGCACCGCACTGTTAATGCGATGGTCGTAGGTTCGAATCCTACCTTCGGAGCCATACTGGGGAAGTACTCAAGTGGCTGAAGAGGCGCCCCTGCTAAGGGTGTAGGTCGGGAAACCGGCGCGAGGGTTCAAATCCCTCCTTCTCCGCCAGTAATTGGCCCCTTGGTCAAGCGGTTAAGACACCGCCCTTTCACGGCGGTAACACGGGTTCGAATCCCGTAGGGGTCATACTAAAAGAGACATGCATTCTAATGCATGTCTCTTTTTTTGATAAAGTTCAATAAAGGAGTCACTTGATTTTAAAGTGGCTCTTTTTTTATTGCTAATGGCTTGAATGGAACGATAATTCTTTTTAAATGAAGTTTAGCTATGTATGGTTATACCGATTATGACAATGGCAAACACATTACAAAGAAAAACAGCTAAAAAAGCAATAGGTAGAAACCATACCTCTCTAGTCAATACAAAAAAATACTTCTAAAGACAATGCTGCTATCTTTATCATGATTGGCATGACTTTGAGAATCTCTTTACAAAAGTCTTTCAAGGTTAAAAGACAAGTTTATTGAATCATCCAGGCAGCCATTGTCAGCTAAAAATAATTGTGTCGTTCTGTACAATTTTCCCTTTGTATTCACCTTCAATTTCATTGGAAATACAGCAAATGTTGTGCTCAATTTAATAGAAAAGAGTATGATAGAAGATAGAGATTAAAAAGTGAAGCAGATTGCGATTTTTTACGCAACGAGTTTAAAACGGAGGGAAAAAGATGAATCCACAACAGAATTCATCGACAGAAAAATATACGAGTACGCGATATCTTGCGTACAGTTTTTACACAGAAACAATTGAAGTCTCCAGAATGTCGGCGTTGGCATTTTTTGAAGCAGGGGATAAGCATTATCAAGGAAAGCGAATGTTCTGGCAAAATCGTGAAAAGACATTTACCTTAGTTGGGCTTGGACATGCCCATGTTCTTGCTTCACCAAATCATCATGGACGGTTTGAAGAAATCAAGCAAGATTGGCAGAATTTGTGCAGCCAGATTGTTAATGAAGAAGCAGATGTGCAACCCATATTATTTGGCGGATTTTCATTTGATCCGTTAAATGAAAATCAAAGCGAATGGACCCATTTTCCACAAGCTTATTTTGCAGTGCCATCATTTCAAATGATAATTAAAGATGATCAGGCGTATGTCAGCATCAATTTAATTACAAATGAAGACGCCACCTTCAATGCATTTGAGGCTTTGCGGAAAGAACGTGATCGGCTGATCCATGCTGCCCAAGTTATGGAACGGCCGAAATACCAAAAACCGCTCGTAGTGGAACGTACTGAAATTAAGAAAGAGCAATACATGGACTCGATTACTAAAGTGACGGCTCTCATTAAAGCAAAACAAGCCGAAAAAGTGGTGATTGCACGTTCCCTGAGATTAGAATTTGAGCAGCCGCTTTCATCTGCGTCGGCTCTTTATCAAGTATCTGAAGAACAGCCTGAAAGTTTCCTATTTGGTTTGGAAGCACAAAATCAATTGTTCTTCGGTGCTACGCCGGAAAGGCTTGTAAAAGTGAAGGACCGGTTAGCCCTGTCTACATGTTTGGCAGGTTCCACTCCCCGAGGCAACACGGTGGAAAAGGATGAAAAGCTTGGCAATGAATTACTGAATGACAAAAAGAACCGCTCGGAACATCAATTTGTGGTTAACATGATCAGTGAAGTCTTTAACGAGCATAGTTCCCATATGTTTGTGCCAAAAACACCTAAATTAATGAAGATAAGGGATATTCAGCATCTTTATACACCGGTTGAAGGAGAATTGAAACCAGATTCGACTTTGTTCGATTTGGTTAAGGATTTGCATCCTACCCCGGCTCTTGGCGGTGAACCGAAACAGGAAGCGCTGAGCTTGATCCGCCAGTATGAAACGATGAACAGAGGATTTTATGCTGCGCCAATCGGTTGGATAGATGCAAAAGGCGACGGCGAGTTTGCAGTAGCCATCCGGTCAGCGCTGCTGAACGAAAAAGAAGCTTATTTGTATGCAGGAGGCGGGATTGTAGAAGATTCTACATCTGAGTCGGAGTATGCAGAAACTTGGGTTAAATTTAGACCAATGCTTCGTGCGCTTGGAGGTCAATTGAGTGACGAATCGTAAATCGTTAACAGAGTATGTATCAGCTTTTACACATTCACTTATACACTTAGGCGTCACAGATGTGGTCATTAGCCCGGGTTCCCGGTCAACGCCGCTTGCTTACGCATGTATGAAACAAGAAGGTTTGACTGTATACCGGCAGATTGATGAGCGTTCTGCGGCTTATTTTGCGCTGGGAATGGCTAAAGCATCCGGCAAGCCGGTCATGCTGCTTTGCACTTCAGGAACGGCTGCTGCTAACTATTTTCCTGCTGTTGTAGAAGCTTATTATGCAAGGGTTCCATTACTGGTCGTGACAGCAGACCGGCCGCCTGAATTGCGGGAAGTCGGTGCGCCGCAAGCTATTAATCAAATCAATTTATTTGGTTCCCATGTGAAATGGGCTGCTGATTTGCCGATGCCGGAAGAACAAAATCTATTGGAATTCCTGGCTCGCCATCTCCACCGGTCAGTTGCAACAGCAAAGACAGAACCAAAAGGGCCTGTCCATATAAATGTGCCATTTCGTGAACCGCTGCGCATCGACTTTGAGCAGAGCTATGTAAGCCGGGGCGAAATGATGCATTTCACTGGTGAACTTATAATAAATAAAGAAACAGAGGGATTTTTGCAGGGGTTATTGGAACAAGAGAGAGGGGTATTGGTGGTCGGAGAAATGACTGCTCCTATGCCGGAAACCTTTTGGGAATTTGTACAGAATTTGCAGTGGCCGGTTCTGGCAGATCCATTGTCCAATTTGCGTACTAATGTAAAACCGGATAATCAGCATTTGATCATCGATTCATATGATGCCATTTTGAAAAGTGAACAGTTCAAAGCTGCGATGATTCCAGATGTGGTCATCCGAATTGGTCCTCAACCGGTGTCGAAACCGCTGACATTGTATTTAGCCGCAATCAAACCCAAAAATTATGTCGTGTTTGATGAAAGCCCGATGATGCGCGATGCCCAGTCTGTTGTAACCCATCATATCCAAGCGGCAGCAAAAAGCTTATGGCAGCTGCCAATCAAAGCCAAAGAAGAAAATGCCTATGCCGTTAAATGGCAGCAGGCATCAAAATTGTACTGGCAATTGGTGGAGCAGCATTGTGAAAACGAACTCGATGAAGGCGTCTTGGCAAAGATATTTTTCGACGAACTGGATAAATGTCATCTCGTCGTCAGCAGCAGTATGCCAATTCGGGACTTGGATACGTTTTTCAAAACCAACGGACGTGATGTGATGATTTATGCAAACCGGGGTGCGAACGGTATTGACGGAGTTGTCTCGACAGCTTTTGGTGTTCAGGCAGCAGTAAAACGCCCGACGTATTTATTTATCGGCGATTTGTCATTCCTGCATGACATGAATGGCTTGATAGCTTCGAAAATGCAAGATACGGATTTGACCATTGTTATCATGAACAACGATGGCGGAGGAATTTTCTCTTACTTGCCGCAATCGCAGGAAGAGCGGTATTTTGAAGATTTGTTCGGCACGCCGACAGGGATGAATTTTAAGGATGCAGCGAATATGTATGATACTGAGTATGCAGCAGTGCACTCGAAAGAAGAGTTGATTTCGGCTTTGCGCAGCCACAAGCAAAAGCTTGTAAAAATCATTGAAGTTTTTACAGACAGGCAACAAAATGTGGAGGTCCATCGGAAGTTGTGGAACCGGTTTAGCGAGGAGCTGTCGAAGTAATGGAGATTCAAATTTTAGATGTTCGCTACCATCTAGAAGTGTTAAACTTTGACAAGAAATCCACTATTGTTTTTCTTCACGGTTTTACTGGAAGCACAAAAACATGGCGTGGAATTGAGAAAGCTTTACCGGAATATAAAATCGTTCTGATTGATTTGCTTGGCCACGGCCTGACGGATTCACCGGAAGATTCTGCACGCTATACGATGGAACTCCAAATCCGTGATTTAAATCTGCTGTTCGGACAACTTGGATTAGAAAATTTTGCGCTTGCGGGTTATTCAATGGGCGGCCGCACAGCTCTTGCTTATGCATGCACTTACCCACAGCAAATAGAGGCACTGATACTGGAAAGTGCTTCTCCTGGATTAAAATCAGCAGACGAACGGCTTGATCGGCAACAGCGAGACAGTGAGCTGGCGCTGAAGATTTTAGCAAATGGCATTACTTCGTTTGTAGATAAATGGGAAAATATCCCACTTTTTGACACCCAGAAACGATTGCCGGAAACAGTTAAGCAAACCATCCGCGCAGAACGGCTGCATCAAAATCCGCTCGGGCTCGCTAATAGCTTAATCGGCATGGGAACCGGTACGCAAAAGTCTTACTGGTCCCAGGTAAAGCAGTTAAATTTGCCGGTTTTATTGGTAACAGGAGCTATGGATCCGAAGTTTATGGCGATTGCTGAAGAGATGAAACAAGCCTTGCCAAAAGTGCAGCACGGCGTTATTGAAGCGGGACATGCAATACATGTGGAAAAACCTGCTGAATTTGCTACAATGGTAAAGGAGTATTTAAGTTCTAATTATCGAGGAGGAAAATCATGACACGCGAATGGGTTACAGAACGTACATATGAAGATATTAAATACGAAACGTATAATGGCATAGCCAAAATTACGATCAACCGTCCGGAAGTGCGCAATGCCTTCCGTCCAAAAACAGTGCATGAAATGATCGATGCATTTTCACGTGCACGCGACGATTCAAAAGTAGGCGTTATCGTTTTAACAGGTGAAGGCGAGAAAGCATTCTGTTCAGGCGGGGACCAAAGTGTCCGTGGCCACGGCGGATATGTCGGAGAAGATGAAATTCCACGTTTGAACGTATTGGACCTACAGCGTTTGATCCGTGTTATTCCAAAACCTGTTGTGGCGATGGTTGCAGGATTTGCAATTGGTGGTGGCCACGTACTGCACGTAGTGTGCGACTTGACGATTGCTGCTGACAATGCACGATTCGGACAAACAGGACCCCGCGTCGGCTCGTTTGATGCCGGCTATGGTTCAGGCTATTTGGCCCGCATCATCGGCCATAAAAAAGCACGTGAAATTTGGTACCTATGCCGTCAATACGATGCGCGGGAAGCACTTGATATGGGCTTAGTTAATACAGTTGTGCCTTTAGAGCAGCTTGAAGATGAAACAGTAAAATGGTGCGAAGAAATGCTTGAGATGAGCCCGACTGCGCTTCGCTTTGTAAAAGCGGCAATGAATGCCGATACGGACGGCCTTGCTGGTCTTCAGCAAATGGCTGGAGACGCTACATTGCTTTACTACACAACGGATGAAGCAAAAGAAGGACGTGATGCGTTTAAAGAAAAACGCAAACCGGACTTTGGCCAATTCCCTCGTTTCCCGTGATCACCGAATAATCAGAAGCTGTCCTTTTAGGGCAGCTTTTTTTGAAGAAAGGATTTTTTAAATGACTTATCCGAATTGGTTGAGCCAACGCAGCCATTTAAGCGGTGGCCGCATGGCGTTATCGTTCCAAGAGCAGCAATGGACTTTTGCTGAAATGAATGAAATAGCGCTCGAGTACGCTGGTAAACTGACAGCACTGGGAGTTGCAAAAGAGTCTCGTGTCGCCATTTTGGCAAAGTCCAATCCCGAATTTGTCTTTGTCATGTATGGCTGCATGCACGTTGGCTGCGAAATGGTCATGCTCAATGAACGGCTGGCGCCACCAGAACTGGCTTATCAAATTGAAGACTCTGAAGCTGAATTTGTTTTAGTAGATGATGAATTGAAAGAAAAAGTGAAGGATTACAATCCGATTTTATTCAGTTCCATCCGGGAAGCGGTTCCGGCTGAGTTTGAAATTCAGCATGAGTGGGAGAAAGGCCGTACAATCTCCATCATGTATACATCCGGGACGACGGGAAATCCCAAAGGTGTTCGGCAGACTGCGGAAAACCATTTTTCGAGTGCCGTTTCATCGGCTTTAAATATTGGAATCTCCCCTGATGATGTCTGGCTTTGTTCTGTCCCGTTATTCCACATCAGCGGATTTTCCATCTTGATGCGGTCTCTTATATATGGCATGGGTGTAAGGCTGTATGAAAAATTTGATGCTGAGCGCAGTGCCAAAGAAATATGCAGCGGGACCGTGACACATATGTCTATGGTCGGCGTAATGCTTGAACGTATTTTGAGAAATGTGGAAGAAGCTTCTTTGGCCGCATCTCCGCGTTTTAAAGCGATTCTTGCAGGAGGCGGTCCGATTCCGGTTGCCTATATCAAGCGTGCGGAACAATGTGGCATACCGGTTCTGCAAACTTATGGCATGACGGAAACATCCTCGCAGACGACTACGCTGCAATCAGCGGATGCAGAACGGAAGATCGGTTCTTCAGGCAAACCGCTGTTTTTGTATCAAGTTAAAATAGATGGCACAGCAAAAGCTGGAGAAAAAGGAGAAATCCTGATTCATGGTCCTCAAGTAACTCCGGGATATATCGGCAGGTTTTCCGACAGAAAAGTCCAGGAAGAGGGCTGGCTTCATACAGGAGATGTTGGTTACTTGGATGAGGAAGGCTTTTTGTTTGTGGTGGATAGAAGATCGGATTTGATCGTTTCAGGTGGAGAAAATATTTATCCGGCGGAAATTGAAAAAGTGCTGCTTGCGCATCCGGCTGTCCGGGAAGCGGGAGTATGCGGAGTACCGGATGAAGAATGGGGTGAAGTTCCAGTGGCTTTTGTCGTATTGAATGAATCTGCGGAAGCGGATGAGCTATTGGCATACTGCAGGGAGCAAATTGCTTCCTATAAAGTGCCGAAGCGGTTATCATTTGCTGATGCGTTGCCGCGCAATGCATCGAATAAGCTTCTCCGAAGAGAGCTGAAGCTATGGAACTGACAATTGCGGGGATTGAATTGCGAGAGGTGAATAAACCTTTAAAAAGGCCGTTTAAGACGTCTTTGCAGACTGTGGAAGAGCGTGAAAGCCTGATTGTTAAAGTGACCGATGCAGAAGGTGTGGAAGGCTACGGAGAATGTGTGGCGTTCTCGACGCCTTGGTATACGGAAGAGACGGTGGTAAGCAGCCGGTTTGTCATTGAAAAAGTGTTGGTTCCGATCTTGCTGCATCAAAGTTTGAAGCATCCCGGCCATGTAAACCGGATGTTTCAGCAAGTGAAAGGCAATCGTATGGCAAAAGCCGCAATCGAAATGGCTGTGTGGGATTTATTCGCCAAGAAAAAAGATATCCCGCTTTGGAAAATGGTCGGCGGCGAAGAACGGGCGATTCCAGCGGGTGTAGTGGTGGCTGCAGATCCAGAAAAAGTAGAAGAACAAGTGGCGGAAGCTGTATCAGCAGGGTATAGCCGCATAAAAATTAAAATCAGCCCGGACTCCGATTTGGATATGCTGGCAGGAATTATTCGGAAATACCCCAACCAGCTCTTTTTCGCAGATGCCAATGGAGCATTTGCGGAAGAAACGTTCGACAAGCTTTTAGAACTCGACCAGGCAGGATTCACGTTAATCGAACAGCCTTTTGGGGAACAGCAATGGCAGCTCCATACTAAGGCAAAAAAAGCAATGAATACCGCTATCTGTTTGGATGAAAGCATTTCAAGCATAGAAGATGTTCAGCGCATGATTGATGAACAAGCCGGCGATATGATTGTCTTGAAAATGGGCAGGCTGGGCGGCTGGAGCGAAGCATTAAAAGTTGCGAGGTTATGCCGAACACATTCTATCGGCATGTGGGTTGGGGGCATGATTGAATTTGGCGTCTCCAAAGCGCATAATCTGGCATTGGCATCTTTGCCAGGAATTACGCTGCCCGGCGATTTCTCTGATTCTCAGCATTTCTGGAACGAGGATATCATCATTCCAGAAATAATTGTGGAAAATGGAGAAATTGAATTGAGCGTGGAAAGTGGAATTGGTTATGAAGTAAAGTTGTGAAGACAGCATGAATTCCCCCAAGGAATTCATGCTATTTTTCTGCAAAACCAGAGTGGGAAATTAATCGATAAAATTCATAGGATTAAATCAAGCTCTGCTTTATAGAAAATAACGAGACCGGAACATATTGCATAGACAGCCAGTCCTATTTAAAAAAAGAGTAACTAAGCGACCTATTCTCACTTTTTAAAAAGGAGGTTCTTGCTTGAGGAAAGCCATTAAAGTTGTCTTGGTTCTTTTAGCTGTTATTGCACTTGGGATGGGATTGCTTATTGTTTCTTTTCTCTGGAGCATGAAACCGGATAAAGATGAAGAAGAAAAAATTCGAGGCCAGGCAGAAGTTTATATAGAAGAAAATTTTAATAAGGATTTTGAAATCTACGATGTGTTGTACGACAATATGGGCAATTTCACGTTTGATTATGCAGCAAAGGTGCGTGACAAAAAAAGTTCTACAGAATTTCTGGTTTATTATGATGAGAACGCACAAGAAATGGTGGATACTTTTGTTTCTGAAAAATGGGCTGCTGAGTTGGAAAGTGAAATTCGTCCCTATGTATCGCAACTGTTTGGGGATTCTGTAGAATTCCATGTCTTTTTTGACAATTTGATTGGGCGGGATTTAGCCATTGATCTTTTAACTCCAGGGAGTTATAAAGAACATGCTGTTAGCCCAGTTGTCCGTTTATCCATTTCAAGGAATAAAGAAGCAGAAGATGAGCAGCGGTTTGCTGAGTTGATTTCTTTTCTTCAAAATGAAGGTCATTTGCAGCAAGGCACATTAATTGCAGGGTATGTAGCTGAAACAGGAGAAATATTGGAAGACGAGGAGTGGAGCAAAGAATTTTAAAGATTGGAAAACACGTCTCATTGCCGAGGACATGTTTAATGATATAAAAAGAGACACTGGAAATTGAAACTATTTCCAGCTGTTTTTCGTATAGTTATTCATTGAATAAGAGACCTAAAGAGGAGGCAAGAATTTGAGTACTTTAATAGCTCTTTCTCCGTTATTGTTATGGATTGTTTTAGTTCTCATCATCGGAGCGGTTTTAGTTATGGTAAAAAGAAAGTCTACTCCTCAAAAAAGCTTGGAAGCCCGCATTGCAGTTCTGGAGGAAGAAGTCAGGCGTTTAAAGAGCAAAGAATAAAATAGTTACTGGAGGTGAAAGGGTGCGGTGGGGCGTTTCTATATGAATGATGGGATTTACCTTATTGATGGTCAACGATTTTTTTCCAAACGCTTTAAGGGCTTCGAGGATACCGGAATGGGCATTAATAGTTTCAATCCTAATTTTTTTATAAGCATCGTTTTTTTTGCTGACAAAGAAAAAGAACAGAAACGGGCTTTAAAGTGGAATGTCTTTGCCGGTTTTTATATCCTGTTTCTCCTCATTTTCTTGAGCTTACTGGGAGGCAATTCGTCGCGGGGTTTTCGTTGAAACCCCCGCTTGTCTGGATTTTATTTTTTATATGAATAGTTGAAGCCTCTAAATACATGAAGCGGAAACGCATTCAAGAATCATGATGAAATAAAAAGCTTGGAAGTGAGTACAGTGTTTTTAAAGAGAATCAGTTTGTTGCAGGACCAAGTACCGAATTACAATCAATATCCCTTTAATATTCCCGCGATACAAGGCATAGACCAACTTGACTTAGCCAGTCCCGTCACTTTTTTTGTCGGTGAAAACGGTTCGGGAAAATCGACGTTGCTGGAAGCCGTCGCTGATAAATGCGGCTTTAATTCTGCTGGAGGCGGGCGCAATAATACATATGAAACTCATGCCGCAGAATCTGTTTTAGCGGATTATATCCGGCTTTCCTGGATGCCGAAAGTTTCGAACGGGTTTTTCATGCGAGCGGAATCTTTTTATCACTTTGCCACTCATATCGATGAGCTGCAAAAAGAAGGTGCAGATGCTTACAGAAGTTACGGAGGGCAATCTTTACATGAACAATCTCATGGTGAATCATTTTTATCGCTGTTCATGAACCGCTTTAATGGCCAAGCGATTTATCTGCTTGATGAGCCGGAAGCGGCATTGTCACCGCAGCGACAGCTGACGTTCCTGCGCATACTCCATGAATTGGTGCAGCAGGAGGAATGTCAATTTATCATCGCCACGCATTCACCGATTCTTCTGGGCTATCCTGATGCTCAGATTTTAAGCTTTGACGGCGAAGCCATTGAAGAAATCAGCTATGAGGAAACAGACCATTATAAAATCACGAAATACTTCCTGGATCACCGGGAAAAGTTTTTAAAAGAACTGCTGGAGGATTAAATTATATAGAAGAAACTAAGTTCAGGGAGTGATTGGGAATTTGCTCATACACAAAAGTAACAGCCAATCTGTCATCCATTCAACTAAAAGTTGTGATGGCAGATTGGCTGTTTTATTGCGGCTTGTTTTTGGATTTCTTCAGGTTTTCTTTTACTCTGTACCTGACAATTTGCCGGATCAGATCTAATGGCAAAGGTTCATGCAGCGGGAATTGGACGGATCCCTTGGCGCTTTTATACTTGGATAATTCATTTTCAAAAGCGGTGATGCCGGCGGGAGTGGGATAAAAGCCGATATGATTTTTGAAAGCTGCAAAGTGGACAAGGTTTCCGTGTAGATAAAATGTCGGCATTTGATAACTGACTTTTTCATCTGCTTGAGGAGCTTCCTCTTTGATCAATTTCCGGAGATTCTCTAGTGTTTCCTGGATATCTGTAGGAAATTGGGCGATATACTCATCAATAGTCTTAACTGCTTCATTTTCTGATTTCATATTTTCTCCTCCTTGTGAATTCTTAATACACCGCTTTTTTTCATTATAGTCATAGCTTCATTATAAACAAAAAAAGCGTACTCCTATCGGAATACGCCTTTTTGGCAAATTTATTTTAATACTGTTTCCAAGGTTTGCAAGTTCTTTTCCATCAATGTGAAATACGTTTCACCATTGTCGATGTTTTCTTGCGTCAAGACGCCCAAATTATGCATTTGAACCGCTTCTGCACCTACTTCTTTTTGAATGACTTCGGTAAGATTTGAAGAAACATTCTGCTCGAAAATAATGTGCTGGATGTTTTTTTCTTTTGCCAAATCAACAATTTTAGTCAGTTCTTTTTGAGATGGCTCATCTTGGCTGTTTAACCCAGCTACTGCCACTTGGTTGAAGCCATATGGTTCAGCAATATAACCGAACGCTGAATGAGAAACAAAGAACGTATTGTTTTCTACTCGTTCAGAAAGGTCGGCGAACGACTGGTCAAGCGCTTCAAGTTCAGCGATTAATTTCGTGTAATTGCTTTCGTAAGTCTCGGAACCTTTCGGATCTGCTTTGATTAATGAATCTTTGATGGACTCCGCCAAGTTTTGGCTAAGAACAGGAGACATCCACACATGCGGGTCTGTTGAACCATGGTTATGGCCATCGTGACCTTCTTCTGCGTGGCCTTCCTCGCTATGTTCTTCTTCGGAATGACTGGCAGCTTCCAATTCTTCATCGGTAATTGAATCAGCAGTAGCGACAAATTCAACATTCTCATTGCTTAAGGTTTTTTTCGCGCTGTCAATAAATCCTTCCAATCCCAGCCCAATATAAAACATCAAATCCGCTTCAGCGAGCGCAATCATATCTTGTTGGGTAGGTTCAAAGCTGTGCTCGTTTGAACCCGCGGGATAAACCGATTCGACTGCGACGCGGTCACCGCCAATGCGTTCCGTAAAGTATGTAAGCGGATAGACAGTGGTTTTAACTTGCAGTTTTGAATCATCTTCGGTTTGCGTTTCACCTGCAGGATTGCCGCAAGCTGCCAGTAAAAGAATAAGGGCGATTAATGGGATCAGTTTTTTCATTTTGTACCTCCAAATTGTAACGGTTACGTTTTAAGAACAAAATGAATGTTACACGATTTTTTTTGAAAACACAAGAAAAACCACCAATTATTTTTTTGGTGGCCATTTCTCCGGAACAAAATCGACTCCGCCTTTATTGAACGGATGGCATCTCAGGATGCGTCTCGCTGCCAAGTATCCGCCTTTTAAAGCACCATGCTTTTCCACTGCTTCAATTCCGTAATGGGAACAAGTGGGATAAAAACGGCAGCTCGGAGGAGATAAAGGAGAGATGAAACGCTGATAAAAGCGGATCATCTTAAGCAGAATGGTCTTCATTTGAGGTCAGCTTCTTTCTGGAAAATTGTCATTATGTTTATTGTAAGCAGAAGAGAGGTATAAATAAAGTATGTAAGCTTATCAAAAACATTGGAGAGTGATTTGAATGTCAACGGAATTAAACAAAGAGTTAAACGTACAAGTCGCAACATGGTCAGTAGTCTACACGAAATTACATAATTTTCACTGGTATGTAAAAGGCCATCAATTCTTTACCTTGCATGTGAAATTTGAAGAATTATATAACGAAGCAACTCAATATATGGATGAAATTGCAGAGCGCTTGTTGGCTCTTGGCGGAAAACCGGTGGCAACGATGAAAGAGCAGTTGGAGCTATCGGTCGTAAAAGAAGCCACAAGCAAAGAAGATTCGGATGCAATGGTTCAGACGGTTGTGTCTGATTACGATACAATCATGAAGTCATTGAAAAAAGGCATGGAACTGGCAGCTGAAGACAATGATGACATGACAGAAGACATGTTAAATGCCATTCACCAAAACTTAGAAAAACATTCTTGGATGTTGTCAGCATTTTTGGGCGAAAAGAAGTAAAATAGAGATACAGAAGCGTGCACTGTTAATCAGTGTACGCTTTTTCTAATGTCCAAGAGGTGAATGAATGGAATACATAGACTTGAACGGCAATCTGTGCAAACTGTCTTTTGAACCTGGAATCTTTTCGGTTGAAAGCAAGCATGTATTAGTGATTTGCAAATATAGCGGCAAGTGGGTGCTGACAAAGCATAAAACCCGCGGCTTGGAATTTCCGGGCGGCAAAGTGGAGCCAAGGGAAAGTTTAGCACAGGCAGCGGTTAGGGAAGTATATGAAGAAACCGGTGCGGTCATCGGCAAACTGGAATGGCTGGCTGAGTACATGGTTTTTTCAGATCAACCGTTTTGCAAAACGGTTTTTATTGCGGAGACAGAGCGCTTGGAAGCCATCGCTTTGATGGAAACAGAAGGCATTGTTTTGTCGGAACAGCTCCTTTTGGATGATTCATACAGCTTTTTAATGAAAGACAAAGGAATGAAGGAAATTATAAAGAAGGTGATGCAACATGGAAAATGGGACGATTGAATCGAAAAAAATCTATCCATCGCCAAATCCGAATGTCCGGCTGACAGAAATCGTTTATTGGTCCGATGGATTGAAAGTGAAAGGTCTCTTGGCTGAACCGAAAAAGTCTGGGAATTGGAGCGGCATTCTTTATCTGAGAGGCGGCATCCAGTCAATTGGAATGGTGCGTCCTGCACGAATCGCTCAATTTGCGGCTCAAGGCTTTGTCGTGTTTGCCCCGTATTACAGAGGAAATCGGGGAGGGCAAGGACGGGATGAATTTGGAGGAGCGGATAGATGGGATGCGGTATACGCGGTAGAAGTCTTAAAGGAATTCTGCAGCGGTAGGGTCCACATTCTGGCTTTTTCGCGCGGAGGCATCATGGCCCTATGGACGGCTGTATTAAGAGATGACATCACATCAGTCGTTACATGGGCAGGCGTAACCGATACCGTTTTAACCTATAAAGAGCGGCCGGATATGCGGCGGATGATGAAAAGACTGTACGGAGGCACGCCAAATACGGCACTGACCGCGTATGAAGAGCGTAACCCTTTGCTGCGGCTAGACGAAACAAAAGCGCCTGTTCTAATCATCCACGGTTTAAAAGATGAAAATGTCTCGCCTGGCCAAGCGTATTTATTGGAAGAAGCATTAAAGCTTAATGGCCAACAGCACGAAACCTGGTATTTCCCGGAATATACTCATTTTTTCCCGCCAGCAGCCAATCGCAAAACCGTAAAAGCGTTGACGGAATGGATGAGAAGGAACGAAAGGTGATGGCCGAAACTAGCGAAGCGATACAAGTACAATGCAGAGACAGGAGTAAGAGATTTCACTGAATATCGTTGTATATTTAGATTAATAAAATTTGTGAACTTTCAATGAAAAAAGCTATCCATAAAGGATAGCTTTTTTAGCTTGCTTATTAAATCTTTGCCGGTCCGCCTTGAACGCTGATATCAGCTGAAACGGTGCCGAATTTTTTGAAGTTTTCTTGGAATTCCTGAGAAAGTTCTTTTGCTTTCTTGTCGTAAGCTTCTTTGTCTGCCCATGCATTGCGTGGATTCAAGATTTCAGAAGGCACGCCAGTTATTTGTTTTGGAATTTGCAGACCAAAGATTTCTTCTTTATCAGTTTCGATATCATGAAGTTCGCCTTTGATTGCAGCACGCACCATTGTGCGTGTGTATGACAATTTCATACGGCTGCCGACTCCGTACTCGCCGCCAGTCCAGCCCGTATTTACAAGGAATACATCAACACCATGCTCGTCGATTTTTTGTCCAAGCATTTCAGCGTACACAGTCGCATGCAAAGGAAGGAAAGGTGATCCGAAGCAAGTTGAGAATGTCGCTTCAGGAGAAGTAACCCCGCGCTCTGTTCCAGCCAGTTTAGATGTGTAGCCGCTTAAGAAATGATACATTGCTTGTTCTTTCGTCAATTTGCTGATTGGAGGCAACACGCCGAAAGCATCAGCTGTCAAAAATACGATTGTTTTTGGGTGCCCTGCTACCGAAGGATCCACAATATTATCAATTGCCTGGATCGGGTAAGCGGCACGTGTATTTTCAGTCAATGATCCATCGTGATAATCCGGGATGCGTGTATCGTCGTCAACGACAACGTTTTCTAAAACAGCACCGAAACGGATGGCGTCATAGATTTGGGGTTCGTGCTCACGTGTAAGATTGATTGTTTTTGCGTAGCAGCCGCCTTCAATATTGAAGACGCCGTTATCCGACCAGCCGTGCTCGTCGTCACCGATCAATTTACGGTCTTCATCAGCAGATAAAGTTGTTTTTCCTGTTCCGGATAAACCGAAGAATAATGCTACGTCGCCCTCATGGCCTACGTTAGCTGAACAGTGCATCGGAAGAATGCCTTTTTCAGGCAAGATGTGGTTCATGATGGAGAAGATAGATTTTTTCATTTCGCCGGCGTATTCAGTGCCGCCGATCAGAATGATTTTTTTCTCCATAGAAACGATGATAAATGTTTCAGAATCAGTGCCGTCCACTGCAGGATCTGCTTGGAATGTCGGGGCGTAGACAACGGTAAATTCCGCTTCATGCGCCGCCAGTTCTTCTGCAGTCGGGCGGATGAACAATTGGTGGGCGAACAGATTATGCCAAGCGTATTCATTGATCGTCTGGATAGCCAAACGAGACTCTGGGTCTGCTCCTGCAAAGCCTTTGAAAACATATAATGCATCTTGTTGTTTCAAGTGCTCAATTACTTTGTTATATAAGTTTTCAAAAACATCAGAAGAAATCGGACGGTTGACAGCGCCCCAATCAATTTTATCTTTTGAAATCTCTTCTTCTACTATATACTTGTCTTTAGGTGAGCGGCCTGTGTATTTGCCTGTTTCAGCTTTTACTGCGCCTTCTCGAGTCAATACGGCTTCCCCACGTGATGTTGCTGCTTCCACTAATTGCGGAACTGAAAGCTGGACGTGCACATTTTGGCCATTTAAAAGATCCTTTAAGTTGTTTGCGAAGTTCACTGGATTCATTTATATGTACCTTCCTTTTCGGTTATTCCCATGGTGATGGGGAGGATGTATATTCGAACATTAGTATAACACATTGAGCCCATTAGTCTATACTAATAACTGATTGTAATGAAAAAAATACATTTAAGGATCTTGATTCGCCTATTATCACCTATTAATGATTTAATATGGACAGATTGATTGAAAAACGTTGACATAACATTATACTTTCCGTATGATGAAAAATTGAACGGATACTCTTATTCCGAGCTGGTGGAGGGGACAGGCCCTATGAAACCCGGCAACCTGCTGCAAATTGCAGAGAAGGTGCCAAACCTGAAGCAAGGAACTCAACCTTGGACGATAAGAGTGAAAGGTGCTTATGATGATTTCTCCTTTCCACATGCAAATGATGGATGGGATTTTTTTATGAAATTGCCCTTAATCCTCGTGTACAAAGGCCACAACGGCTTGAAGTTCAATCCTTACGGAACGGACTTGACATGGGAAACGAGTACCGTATCAATTTCGAGAGCAATCTCGCAGGATATAAGGAGGAAACACATTTTGAAAAACCGTCGATTATTCACATCAGAATCAGTAACAGAAGGACATCCGGATAAAATCTGTGACCAGATTTCAGATGCAATCCTGGATGCCATTTTAGCAGAAGATCCCAATGCGCGTGTTGCATGCGAAACCACTGTAACTACAGGGTTAGTGCTTGTTGCAGGGGAAATCACGACTTCTACTTACGTTGATATCCCGAAAGTTGTACGTGAAACAGTACGGGAAATCGGTTATACACGTGCTAAATATGGCTTTGACTCAGAAACAAGTGCAATTCTGACATCTATCGATGAGCAATCACCGGACATCGCTGCTGGAGTAAACGTAGCGCTTGAATCGCGTGAAGGCCAAATGACTGATAAAGAATTAGACGATATTGGAGCAGGAGACCAAGGTCTGATGTTCGGATTCGCGTGCAACGAAACGGAAGAATTAATGCCTCTACCAATCTCACTAGCTCATAAATTGGCACGCCGATTGGCTCAAGTGCGCAAAGAAGAAATACTTCCATATTTGCGTCCCGATGGCAAAACACAAGTTACCATCGAATACGATGAAAACAATAAACCGCTTCGCGTGGACACCATCGTTATTTCCACACAGCATCACCCGGAAGTGACACTTGAACAAATACAGCGCAACATCAAAGAATATGTCATCAATGAAGTTGTCCCTCAACATTTGATGGATGATGAAACAAAATACTTCATTAACCCGACTGGCCGTTTTGTAATTGGTGGTCCACAAGGAGATGCGGGCCTTACAGGGCGCAAAATCATTGTTGACACTTACGGCGGCTTTGCACGCCATGGCGGCGGCGCATTCTCAGGAAAAGACGCGACGAAAGTGGACCGTTCAGCGGCTTATGCAGCTCGTTATGTAGCGAAAAACATTGTGGCAGCAGGCTTGGCAGATCGTTGCGAAGTGCAATTGGCTTACGCAATCGGCGTAGCTCATCCAGTATCAATCGCTTTTGATACATTTGGAACGGGCAAAGTCGACGAAGAAACTTTGGACGATCTAGTCCGTGCAAACTTCGATTTGCGCCCGGCTGGAATCATCAAAATGTTGGATCTTCGACGCCCGATCTACAAACAAACAGCAGCATATGGACATTTTGGACGCACCGATATCGACCTTCCATGGGAACGTACAGATAAAGTGGAAGTTCTTAGAGAACAATCAGGCATCTTTAATGGACAAGCTTAAAAACAACAAAAAGACGATCAGGCAAAAATGCCTGATCGTCTTTTTATTGTTATTTTTCTTGCTCGATATAGGTTTTTTGCAATGATTTATAGTAAGCACCTTTTTCCGCATACTCCCGGACGATGCGTTCCATATCTTGCTTATCATCATCCCGGAGTTCACGGACCACTTTCGCTGGACGCCCAAGCGCCAGCATTCCGGGCGGAATGACTTTGCCGGGCGGAACGAGGCTTCCAGCTCCGATGAATGCGCCTTCTCCAACTTCAGCGCCGTCTAATATGATGGATCCCATGCCAATCAGTGCGCCTTTTCGGATAATGCAGCTATGGAGTGTCACTTGATGGCCAATCGTGACATTGTCTTCAAGAATCAATGTTTTCCCTGGACTCTGGTGAAGCATGCATAAATCCTGGATATTGGTTTTGTTTCCGATGATAGTCGGAGAGACGTCACCGCGTATGACGGTATTGAACCAGACGGATGATTCAGCACCAATTGTCACATCACCGGTAATTGTTGTATGGTCCGCGATGAATACGGATGGATGAATGGATGGGTGCTTGCCGTTGAATGGGTAAATCATGGAAAACCTCCGTTAAAAAAGATAAGATATCTATAATCGTAACAAATTTACTGCAAAGGTCAAATCTGTTGGTTGGATAAAAGATGAAGAAAGGAGTGCAGCAGATGTGGAAATGGGAAGCGAAAGGACAAGCAAAGGCAGTTATAGTGCTCGTGCACAGCGCGTATGAACACCATATTCGCTATGCCTGGCAAATCGATCAATGGCGTTCTGAGAATTTTCACGTCATTACAGGAGATTTGCCAGGCCATGGGAAAAGTGCACCGGCAAATCAGCCGCATCAGGAATCGTTTATAGCCTATGAGGAATCGGTCCGGGCTTCGACTCTTGCTGCTTTAGAAGAACAGCTCCCGGTGTTTATCGTTGCCCATGGACTTGGAGCTACTATTGTTATGAATTTCTTAAGCCATAACCCTTACCCAATAGCTGGCGTCGTCTTTAGTTCTCCTTGGCTGCGTTTGATAAAAACTCCATCGAAATTTTCGGCTGCACTGACAGGCTTGCATAAACTGACCTCTAATATGGCAATTGAACATCATATTCATATCCATGACTTAACGCGCAATAAAGAAGTAATTGAACAAGAAAAAGACGATTCCTTGTATAACTCTACTGTGACCGTTGGATGGTATCATGAATTGCAGACTTATTTGAAGCAAACAGCGCAAAACATCGGGAAATTTCCGGACATCCCGATTTTTATCCAAACAGGTGAAGTTGATGCAATCGCTGACCAAGCATATACGAAACTATGGCTCAAACAACAGGAATTAAAAGAATTCAGCTTTAAAGAATGGCCGCGTTGTTATCATGATCTTTTTCAGGAACCGGAACGTGAAGATGTATTTATTTCATCTCATTTATTCATTAAGAATGTGTTGCGTTCTCTCGGCTATGTAGTGACATAAATAGGAGGCAATAGACTTATGGCGCCATTGAAATACAGCATCTTGGACCAATCACCGATTTCAGAAGGAAGTACACCGCAAGAGGCGTTGAAACACACAGCGATGCTGGCACAGAAAGCGGAAGAGTGGGGATATACGCGTTTTTGGGTTTCAGAGCATCACGATGCTACAACACTTGCGGGCTCGTCTCCCGAAGTTTTGATCGCTCATCTGGGTGCTGTGACAAACACCATTCGCCTCGGGTCAGGCGGAGTTATGCTTCCGCATTATTCAGCATTCAAAGTAGCGGAAAACTTTAAATTATTAGAAGCGCTTTATCCACATCGAATTGATGTAGGAGTTGGACGGGCACCAGGCGGCATGCCACGGGCGAGCTATGCTTTAAACGAAGGGCGGAAGCGCGATGTCAGCCGATTCCCGGATCAAATAGAAGATTTAAGAATGTATTTGACGGATTCTATTCCGGAAGAACATTCTTATTACGGAATGAAAGCGACACCAGTGACAGCTGCTGCTCCTCCAATCTGGATGCTTGGGACAGGACAGAGTTCTGCGGAACTGGCAGCCGAAAAAGGCCTCCCTTATATGTTTGCCCAGTTCATCAACGGAGAAGGAGGCCAAAGTTTTGCAAGGACTTATCGCGACCGCTTTGTATCGAATGATGGCAGTAAACCATACCAGGGTGTTGCTATTTTCATTATGTGCCAGGAAACAGAAGAACAGGCGGAGTGGGTAGCTTCATCTATGGATTTGGCCCTTGTGATGGGGGCACAAGGCATGCCGTCTAAAGGCACGCCGCCGCCGGAACGGGCAATGAATTATCCTTATTCAAAATTTGAACGGCTGCTGGTTGAAGAAAATCGCAAGCGGATGATTGTCGGGACGCCTGAACAAGTGGTGGACAGGCTGGAAAAGCTGGCTGCCGGTTATGCCGCGGATGAAGTGATGCTTGTAGCTATTGCTTATGATTTTCAAGACAAACTGAAATCTTTCCAATTGATTGCAGAAGAAATGAAGAAGCGTGAAAAAAGCAGACGGCCACAGAAATAAATTCGATGATGTATCAGCTTTAAATTATTAGCAGGGAAGGTTTTCGTTAAAAGACCGGGTGAAACTGAAAGTATAGTTTTGTATTTCTAATTTAAAAAACCGAGCAGTCTTCCAATGAAGACTACTCGGTTTTTATTCATTTATTGTTAGGAATTTACGCTAAAAACTTTTTTGCAATGTCCTTATAAAGTTGAATACTGCTCAGATATTCATCAACTTCAACATATTCATCCGGCTGATGGGCAAGCTTTGTATCGCCTGGACCTAATACGATGATGGGGAACTTCTTACTCGCTTGGGAAAATTGTGAGCCGTCGGTATATCCTGTCATTCCCCCAAGCGCAGTCGTACCGCCCTTTGCTTTCACTGCGTCTTGAACCACTTGGACAAAAGGATCCTCACGTGAATTCCTTAAAGAAGGCTGATCGTTTAATATCCGGATATCTGCCTTTAGGTCCGGATATCTTAGGTTCGCAGATTGGATGATCTGTTCAATTTGCCCGATAATTTGTTGATGGTTCTGGGAAGGGACCGTACGGATATCGATATTTACCATACAGCGGTCTGGCACGACATTTGTGTTGGATCCGCCACTGATGACGTTGACACTAAATGTAGCGCCGCCCAGCAAATCGTCTTCCTCAAATTGCATTTTAAATTCTTCCCCTAATAACTTATGGATGATTTCATTCATATGAATCACCGCATTCGTTCCCATATCCGGCATCGAGCCATGGGCAGTTTTTCCATAAGTAATAATTTGTGGCCATAATGCACCTTTATGGGCAATCTTGATTTGATTTCGAGTCGGTTCCGCGACAATCAAGGCATCCAGCGGATCAGCGTAGCCTAATGCCGTCAGTTGTTTGGCGCCGACTGCTCCTGCTTCTTCACCGACTGTGGCCAAAAGTGTAATGCTGCCTTTTTTGGGGAGGCCTTCTTTTTTCAGCGAAACCATAGCGAGCACACAGGCTGCGAGTCCGCTTTTCATATCGCAGGCACCGCGCCCATAAATTTTGCCGTCTTGTTCTTCGGCTGCGAAAGGATCATGTTCCCATTCGATTTCACCTGTCGGGACAACATCCATATGGCCAGTGAACCCGAGGGCAGGACCTTCTTCTTCACCTTTTATATGTGCAATTAAATTGGCCCGATTGTTGTCATATTCCACGAACTCATTTTCTATGCCATGCTCATCGAAAAGGATTTTCAATCTTTTGGCGACCTCCGTTTCATTTCCGGGAGGGTTGACACTTTTGATTTGAATTAATTCTTTCAATAATGATTTGGCTTGTTCCTGATCCATTTGATCACCTCAGATGTTAATTTACCCTTCTTTTCGGCAATTATGCGCTGGAAAAATTAACCGCGGCGATTTGTATAAAAGCGAGACCTGGAATTATAATAAATCAAAAAGAAGTGCAGCATGAGGGAAATGCTCTGTCTGCAAGGAGATACCTAAGTTTTGATAGAGAAAATCGCTGCGGGAGGGGATCAGCATGTTGGGTAGAGTTAAAATTGTTTCCTGTTTCGGATTGCTGCTCTTTTTAGCTGCTGCCGGTTGTTCGGTGGAGCGAGAAGAAAACACTCAGAGCCAAACAGCTAGAGGAGAAATAACCATTCAAAAGACTTGGCTTTATCAGCTGCAAAATACCAATCCGGTTCAAATTGCCGATAGCGGTTATGAAATTGCGGTCATCGATCCAACGGTCGATGGGAAAACGCGCTTCACAAAAGAACAAATAGATAAAATTAAAGCGAGCGGCACGACAGTTTTGGCGTATCTCAGCATAGGGGAAGCAAGTGCTTATTTGCCTTATTGGCAGACGGCATGGGGTGTTGAAGAAGAAGGCATAATAAATGTAGCAGAAGATGCACCTGAGTGGATTGGCCGTAAGCCGAATCCGGACTGGCCAGAAAGCGTAAAAGTGCGATATTGGGACGAACATTGGTGGAACATATTAGAGCCAGAACTGGATAAAATCAAAGGTGCCGGTTTTGATGGCCTATACCTGGACATAGTTGACGCTTATTTTTATTGGGGAGATAAAGCGACTTATTTACACGAACCGCATCTTGCTGCGGACCCGCAAAATGAGAAGGAGGCTGCAGAACGGATGATGAATTTGGTAAAGCGGATTTCAGCAGAGGCCAAAGAAAGTTCTCCTGATTTTCAAGTGTTTCCGCAAAACGCCGAAAGCATCTTTGATTATGATGACGGTTCATATTTAACTGCCATTGATGGAATAGGGGCGGAAGATCTTTGGTATGATGAAGCAGAAAAAAGCGGCGATGTGAAAGAACGTCTTCCTTATTTGGAGATGGTCAGAGATGCAGGAAAGGAAGTTCTTTCAATCGATTATGTGTTGACGGAATCAATGGACCCCGACGACCGCATGCGAATCGAGGATTATAAGAAGCGCTGTGCCGAAAAAGACTTTTTCTGTTTTCCGGCTATGATGGACCGGGAATTGGACAAGCAGATTTCTCATGAAGAACACGGTAATGGAGGACATTAAAATTTAGCGATTTCTGTTGAGGAGGAGAAGGCATGACAGACTTTATTCAAATTAAAGAAGCTGCAGAAAACAATTTGAAAAACATCTCCGTGAATATTCCCAAAAACAAGTTTGTGGTGATTACAGGTCCATCTGGCTCCGGAAAATCGACATTGGCAATTGATATTCTCCAGCGGGAAAGCCAGCGGCAATATTTTGAAATGAACGGCATGACAACGAATTTTATCAATAAACCAAAAGTTGGATCGATTATGGGGTTGTCGCCGTCTGTCGGGGTCAGCCAGAATACGACGACCAACCGCAATCCCCGCTCGACTGTAGGAACGGTTACGGATATGTATACGTACTTAAGAGTCATTTATGAAAAATTAGGAGAGCGGGAATGTCCGAATTGCCGTGCCATGGTAAAAAAGCCAGCCGATTTGGACGAAGAAAGTCTGGTGATGCCGTGTCCGAACTGTGGTTTTCAGATGAAAAACCTGAACAAAGCCCATTTTTCATTCAATACTTTGGAAGGGGCTTGTGAAACTTGTCTGGGTTTAGGAAAGACATTGAGCATCCGGAAAGAGCTGGTATTTGACGAAGAACGGAGCTTGAATACGGGAGCAGTCAGAATCTGGTTTCAAAATTTGAATGATTATTACGGACTCGTGTTAAAAGCGGCTGCTAAACATTATGGTTTTGAGTTTGATGCAGATATGCCGTTAAAAGATTATAGCCCGGAACAGCGGGACTTGCTGTATTACGGAGTGGAAAGCGAGCAGTTTAAGAGACATTTTCCGGACATAGCACCTCCAAAAACAACCAATAAAGGGAAGTTTGAAGGGATATTGACAGCGATGTGGAGGAGGTACAGAGAAAGAGAAGGCGTTTCAAACGAGGCCGTCTATTTTTATCATCAAACCTGTCCGGAATGCCAGGGCGAAAAACTGAAAAAAGAAAGCCGGCAAGTGTTGGTGGCCAGCAAGCCGATCTCTGAAGTTTCCCGGATACCGCTGGATGAAATCCTTGGATGGATCCAGGAAATCGCAAAGGAATTAGAAGACAGGGAAGGTTCCATTGCCAGATCACTTGTTTTTGAATTGAAAGTGAAAATCGAGCGGATTGTCAGTGTCGGACTCGGCTATTTGTCCATGGACCGGCAATCGGTCACGTTATCGGGCGGAGAATCGCAGCGTCTCCGGTTGGCAACCATTCTTGGATCTGCCTTGTCCGGGGTCCTTTACATCCTTGATGAGCCGACTGCGGGCCTTCACCCAAAAGACACTGAAGGACTCTTAAAAGTCTTGAAGCAATTGCGGGATCTCGACAATACGGTGCTGGTGATTGAACATGACGTGGATGTGATGGAACACGCTGATTGGATTATTGACATTGGCCCAGGAGCAGGAATGCGGGGCGGTGAAATCGTCGGGCAAGGCACGTTGGAATCCTTGATGAGCCAGGAACAATCGGTAACCGGGGCATACCTAAAAGAAACGTATCATCCGAAGCAGAAGAGAAGAGCCGGCAATGGCCAAGAAATCACAGTCTATAACGCTGTCAAAAACAATTTGAAAAACGTCACCGTTTCATTTCCGCTCGGCTGTTTTATCGCTGTAACGGGTGTATCCGGATCAGGGAAATCTTCGCTTCTTTTTGATGTCTTGGCAGCAAGCGCGGAAGAAGACCATATAAAAGAAGGATATAGCCGAATTGAAGGGATGGAAGCGATTGGCCGGATCGTGACCGTTGACCAATCCGCGCTGAGCAGAATGCAGCGGTCCAATGTCGCTACGTATACGGAAGTCTATACTTTATTCCGGACTCTTTTCGCCAAACTGCCGGAATCGGTAAAGCGGCAGCTGACCGCTAAGCATTTCTCTTTCAATACGGAAGGCGGGCGCTGTGAGCATTGCCAAGGAATGGGATATGTCTTTGTCAATATGCATTTCCTGCCGGATCTGGAAGTGATGTGTCCGGTATGCAGCGGGAAACGTTTTAAAGAAGAAGTCCTGGAAGTGACGTATCAAGGGCATTCCATTTCAAGCATTCTGGACCTCAGCATTGAAGAAAGCATGCCGCTGTTTTTAGAGAATAAGAAAGTGATGGCGACGATAAGTTTACTTCTCGAAGTGGGCCTTGGTTATTTGAAATGGGGCCAGACGCTTACAACTTTGTCTGGCGGGGAAGCTCAACGGCTGAAACTCGCCAAGGAATTAAACAAACCGGCGAAAGGGCAAACTTTATATATTCTTGACGAGCCATCGACCGGCTTGCATCCGAATGACGTCAAACAGCTGCTCTTATTGCTCAATAAATTGGTTGATGCCGGCAATACGGTCATCATTGTCGAGCACAATACGGAAATGATCCAGGAAACCGATTGGATTATCGACTTGGGACCGGTAGGCGGAGAAGCTGGAGGGTTCATCGTAGCGGAAGGGACGCCGGAACAAGTCGCCAAAAATGCGGCTTCTTATACAGGGGCGTATTTGAAAGTTTAAGATGAAAGTGCATTTTTTCCGGTTCCAAATAAATACAGGTAGCTCTGCAATGATTATAAACGGATTTTCAGATTATTCCTGCGCAAACTCCTTTGCACATAGAATGGACGTGAAAAGAGGAAAGTAATAGTGCTTTTAACAATTTTGGAGATGTTTTGATCATTATCTATCTTTTTTAGGAAATCCTGTTAAAAAAGTTCCGAAAAATCAAAAAGTTAAAAGAGGAGAGAAAAAACAATAGCTATATTACCCAAACCGTGGTAAATTAAAAATTGATTTTATGAAATTTTTGTTTAATTCGTTCTTTTCTAGGTATAGAAGGGGTTAGATTTAAAATTTCCTGCTGTACAAGGAGGTTCCGTGTCACAAGAAATAATTTACACATTAACTGTTGGGGTGTAGCATCAAGAGAAATTAACAGGGGGAATATTAATGAAAGTGTTAAAAATGTGGAATCGCTTAAGTATCGTAAAGCAAATCTTGATTGGCTTGATTGTTGGGATTATCTTGGCTGTTTCGGTTCCGGAAGCAGCAAAATCTTTAACCATTTTCGGGGCATTATTTGTAGGAGCATTGAAAGCAATCGCTCCGGTATTAGTGCTGTTTTTGGTTATGGCATCGATTGCCCAGCACAAAAAGGGCCAGCAAACCAATATGAAATCAATCGTCTTCCTTTACCTATTAGGAACGTTTTTAGCGGGATTAATAGCCGTAATCGCTAGTTTTATATTCCCGGTAAGTATAAGCCTTACTCAGGGCGCTGAAGATCTGGCGGCTCCTGGAAGTGCAATTGAAGTAATCAAAACCTTGGTATTGAACGTTGTCGATAATCCGGCCAACGCTCTTATCAATGCGAACTATATCGGCATTTTAGCTTGGGCAATTGTCCTTGGGCTGGCATTAAGAAATGCCGCTGATACAACAAAAACCTTAATCACAAATTTCTCTGATGCTGTTGCCAAATTGGTCGGCTGGGTCATTAAACTTGCGCCACTTGGTATCATGGGTCTAGTAATTGAGTCGATTACGGCAAACGGCCTTGAGTCGCTGTTAAGCTATGGAAAATTGCTTGCTCTTTTGATTGGCTGTATGCTTTTTGTAGCTCTTGTGGTCAATCCACTGATTGTCTATATAAACATCCGCAAAAACCCATATCCGCTTGTATTTAGATGTTTACGAGAAAGCGGCATTACTGCCTTCTTTACACGCAGCTCGGCAGCGAATATTCCTGTGAATATGACATTATGTGAAAAACTAGGTTTGGATAAAGACACTTATTCAGTATCCATTCCATTAGGTGCTACGGTTAATATGGCAGGAGCGGCAGTTACGATTTCTGTTCTGACTCTTGCTGCAGTGCATACACTTGGCATCCAAGTGGACATTCCTACCGCTATTATCCTGAGCGTACTGGCAGCTATCTGTGCATGCGGGGCTTCTGGCGTTGCTGGTGGTTCACTGCTGCTGATTCCATTAGCGTGTAGCTTATTTGGAATTCCGAATGATGTAGCGATGCAAGTCGTAGGTGTAGGGTTCATCATTGGGGTATTGCAAGATTCATTTGAAACATCACTTAACTCTTCAACAGACGTCCTTTTCACAGCAACGGCTGAATATAAGAAGCGTCTGCAAGAAGGAGAAGCAGTGGCTATCAATAAAGCGTTCGATATCCAAAAACCTTCGGAAGACCTGGTGGAAAGTTAAACTAATTTAGCAATCAAAATTAAATGAAAATCAAAGAGGGCAACCAGCTTGGGATCAAGCTGGCTGCCCTCTTATTTTTTGCTTTTTTAGGGTGTCTTCGCGAAAGCATTTGAGAAACGGCGGATGTCCGCAAAGTGGTTGGACACCTTTACGAACAGTTGTAGATGTTTACGAAAAAAAAGTTAATTAATATTGCCAATTATACCTTTTAGGTATAGTGTTAAATTAAAAAATAATTCAGAAAATTCTGTTTATAAAGAAGGTGAGCCGAAGATTTCCTAAATCCAAAACTTTGTATTCCTTATTACCGGAAGTCGCGGAAGTTTTAAAGTTTAGTGGCATTATATGGGGTGTTAAAAACATCGGTGCATAAAACAACTGTTTTTTATTGCTTTGTCAATTGTTGAATTCAAAAAAATTGGAGAGATCAAAATGACAAGCATTATTGCCGAAAAATCACATCTTTTTTATGCAAGAGTCGCTGGACTTGGATTGCTGATAGTAATTCTAACCACCTTAATTCTCAATATGTTCGTGTTCGGAAGCTTATTTATACCAGGAGATGCAGCAGCAACTGTAACTAGCATTACTGCGAATGACTTGTTATTCCGTTTAGGAATTGCAGTTTTCACCCTCGTGATTGTTTTGGAGGTAGTCGTAGCTTGGGCACTTTATACCTTATTAAGACAGGTAGATAAGAGCCTTGCCTTGCTGGCGGTATTGTTTAGGCTGATCTACACCGCTACTTTAGCAGCATCTATTTTTAATTATTTAAGTTTGTTGCAGTTGATTCAGCAAGAAATCTACTTGGAGGTGCTGGAAACAAACCAGTTCCATGCACAGGTGATATTCTTAATGGATGCTATTTATCATGGTGGATTCATTGGACTCGTTTTTTTGGGCTTTCATTTACTCCTTCTCGGATATTTGGTTTTTAAATCAGCGTTCATGTCCAAAATCATTGGAATATTGGTGATGCTGGCAGGGCTAGGCTATCTGTTCGATAACTTTGCCTTTTTATTGGTTGCCAACTACATCGAATACGAAACTATATTTGTTCTGGTGCCATTCTTTCTTGGAATAATAGGGGAACTAGCATTAGCCATATGGCTATTGGCAAAAGGAAAGAAAATCTCAAAAATGGAGCCGACGAAAGCTAGCTATGAAGAAGGAGTTAATCCATGAAAGCCGGCGACCATAAAACAGGGGGACCTTAATTTGAAATGCCAGTGAAAGGGCAGCAGCTAACATATCAGGGCTTTTCAGAAATTCATTTTTATCCATCAGTACGCAGATTTGAAAACACAAAAGAGAGCAGCTGGCTTAATTAAAAGCCGACTGCTCTTCTTTTATTTCTTCTTTTTCTTTTTCTCGATCGCCACCAAAAATGGCGGCGAATGGCGCTGGTTGATAAACTCGTATTTTAATACGTCATAAGAAACCTGTGGCAAGTCCTGGACAAATTCCATGACGGCATCCCGTTCTTCGCTGCCGCCGTCGTGGCCGCTGTAAATGACGACAAGCAGCAGCCCCTGTTCTTTCAGAAGGCTTAAACATTGCTCCATTGCCCCCAAGGTGCTTTGGGCTTTTGTGATGATTCTATGGTCGCCTTTTGGCAAGTAACCCAGATTAAAGACAGCTGCTGCAATCGGTTCCGCTACATACTCGCTGATTTTTGCATGGCTGTCATGGATCAGTTCGACATGCGTAAATTCTTCCGTGCGCTTTCGTGTAGCATCGATTGCCTCTTGCTGGATATCAAAAGCGAAAACCTTGCCGCTTTCACCGGTCAACCCGGCAAGAAAATATGTGTCGTGTCCATTCCCGGCAGTTGCGTCAATGACGATATCTCCCCGGCGGACCGTTTGTTCCAATAAGCTTTTTGTAAAAGGCAGGACTCGCTGCAGCGTCATATTTCACCACGCTCCGTAAATAATTTTCCTTGCCAGCTATTGCGTGCTTCCAATTCTGCGTCGATGCCATTCAGCACGTCCCATTTATTGGCGCTCCACATTGGGCCAATCATCAAATCAATCGGGCCGTCTCCTGTAATGCGCTGGACGACCATTTCCGGCGGCAGTACTTCGAGTTGGTCAGCGACTAGCTGGATGTACTCTTCCTTGCCCAGAAATTCAACCATCCCTTTTTCATATTGCTTCACCATCGGCGTTCCTTTCAGCAGGTGAAGCAAGTGGATTTTAATTCCCTGGACATCCAGTTTAGCCACTTCCCGTGCAGTTTCGAGCATCATGCTGCGATCTTCAAGCGGCAGACCGTTTATGATATGCGTGCAGACACGGATGCCGCGCTTACGAAGTTTGGCCACTCCTTCCACATACGCTTCGAAATCATGTGCTCTGTTGACAAGCAATGCTGTCCTTTCATGGACAGTTTGCAGACCGAGTTCCACCCAAAGGTAAGTGCGCTCGTTCAGCTCTGCCAAATAATCGACGACATCATCCGGCAGGCAGTCGGGACGAGTTGCAATACTGAGCCCGACAACGTTTTCCTGTTCGAGCGCCGCTTCAAATTTTTCTTTGATGACGGGAAGCGGGGCATGGGTATTGGTATAAGCTTGGAAGTAGGCCATGTATTTGCCGTCTTTCCATTTGCGGTGCATTTTTGTTTTGATTTTTTCAAACTGGACGGCAATCGAATCGATCCGGTCGCCGGCAAAATCACCGGATCCCGCTACGCTGCAAAACGTGCAGCCGCCGTGGGCAACGGTGCCGTCACGGTTTGGGCAGTCAAAGCCGGCATCGAGTGCAATCTTCATCACTTTCGAACCGAAGTGGTCCCGCAAATGGCGGTTCCACGTATAGTAGCGTTTTCCATCAGATGCAAAAGGCAAGGTGGTTTCCATCTCTAACAACTCCTCTGAAAAGTATTGTATCATGGCCTGAATTAAGGCTACAACGCCTGAAAAATCTGATTTTACGGGAATCGAAATATTTTTCTTGTAGAGAGGATTTAAAGGGAATACAATGTCTTTTGGAATTGGAAAAAAGGGAGGGATTGCGATGCCAAAACGTGTCTGGCTTTTAATCATCGGAATGCTCGTTAACGTAACAGGAAATTCGTTTTTATGGCCTTTGACTGCAATATATATATATGATCATTTAGGGAAATCTTTGTCGATCGCCGGACTCGTTTTAATGGCAAACGCAGGAGCTGCCGTAATCGGAAATTTGCTTGGTGGAGCACTTTTTGATAAATTTGGCGGCTATAAATCCATCATCAGCGGAATTGTCGTTACCGTCCTGGCTTTGTCAGGGCTTACTCTATGGCATGAGTTTTTGCCGTTTGTCATCTTTTATACAATTATTGGCTTTAGTGGAGGAATTGTCTTTCCAAGCATGTACGCCATGGTCGGAACAGTGTGGCCAGAGGGCGGGAGAAAAGCTTTTAATGCCATTTACTTGGCCCAGAATGTGGGCGTGGCAATAGGACCGGCGATGGCCGGTTTTTTAGCGGCTTACCGCTTTGACTACATATTCGCAGCAAATTTAGGGATGTATATCTTGTTTTTCTTTATCGCGCTGTTTGGCTTTAAATCTATGTCGATTTCTCCTTCATCGCATACTTCTGTATTTAATGAAGGGAAGAAAATACGCAATCGTGCACCCTTTAATGCATTATTAATCGTCTCAATCGGGTATTTCCTCTGTTGGATTGGCTATGTGCAATGGCAGTCGACCATTTCCGCTTATACACAGGAAATTGGCATTACGCTAACGCAGTACAGCTTCTTATGGTCATTGAACGGCTTCTTGATCGTGGCTGGCCAGCCGTTTATTCGGCCAATCATGAAAAAAATTGAAGATAATATCAAAAGCCAATTGGTTATCGGTATTCTGATTATGATGGTTTCGTATATCGTCGTGGCGTTCGCACAAGATTTTTCGATGTTTATTGCCGCGATGGTGATATTAACAATTGGAGAAATGTTCGTTTGGCCCGCAGTTCCGGCGCTCGCTAATCAGTTGGCTCCAAAAGGACGTGAAGGGTTTTACCAGGGAGTCGTCAACAGCGTCGCAACAGGAGGGCGCATGGTCGGGCCGCTGCTTGGCGGCGTAATGGTCGATTTATATGGCATACCGGCATTATTTATACTGGTGACTTTATTGGTGGCAGTGGCAATCGTGACAACTTTGTTTTACGACCGCCCCTTAAAGCAAGCACAGGCACAGCGTCTGCAGGAAAACTTGAATTAATCCATTTAGAGCCGGAAGATTGGGGGAACCCCTTTTTTCGGCTCTCTTCATATTGCGTTTTATGAGAGAGTTTGTTTAAATTAGAAAGGAAGCGCTTTATTTAAATAATATTCTGCAAAATGAAATGGAGGCCACTTTTGATGAAACCGATTTATGGTTCTGCTCAAGAAGCAGTTGAACAAATACAGGACGGCGCCACGATTATGGTGGGCGGATTCGGTTTGGTTGGAATTCCGGAACAATTGATCTTGGCGCTCGTGGACAAAGGAGTAACAGACCTTACCGTTATTTCGAATAACTGCGGCGTAGATGAATGGGGACTGGGATTATTGCTTAAAAATAAACAGATCAAAAAGATGATCGGCTCTTATGTGGGTGAAAACAAAGAGTTTGAACGTCAGGTGCTGTCCGGTGAAATTGAAGTGGAACTGACGCCTCAAGGGACGCTAGCAGAAAAAATGCGCGCAGGCGGAGCTGGCATTCCAGCATTCTTTACTCCGGCAGGGGTCGGCACGACCGTTGCAGAAGGAAAAGAAATACGTGAATTCGAAGGCAAGGAATATGTGCTTGAACATGCGTTAAAAGCTGATTTTGCATTGGTGCGTGCAGCTAAAGCCGACAAGATGGGCAATCTGATGTATAACAAAACGGCTCAGAACTTTAATCCGCTGGCTGCAGCAGCAGGGAAAATCACTATTGCAGAAGTAGAGGAAATCGTGGAAATCGGTGAAATAGATCCAAATCACGTTCAAACACCAAGCATTTATGTACAAGGCTTGCTGCAGGCAAAACAGGAAAAACGAATTGAACGGTTAACGACTCGATCTGTTTAAGAAAGGACGGGAACTCTGTGGATAAAAATTTAGTGAGAGAACGAATTGCAAGACGTGCCGAAAAAGAAATTAAAGACGGCGATTACGTCAATTTGGGCATCGGTATGCCGACATTGGTAGCGAACTTCATTTCGGACAATAAAAGCGTCGTGCTGCAATCTGAAAACGGATTGCTTGGCATCGGCCCTTATCCGACCGAAGAAGAAGTCGATCCGGATCTGATCAATGCGGGCAAGGAAACAGTTACTACCATCCCGGGTTCTGCCTTTTTTACAAGCGCTGAATCGTTCGCAATGATCCGCGGGGGCCATATCGATGTCGCCATCCTTGGCGGCATGGAAGTGGCTGAAAACGGCGACTTGGCGAACTGGATGATTCCAGGGAAAATGATCAAAGGCATGGGCGGTGCAATGGATTTGGTGCATGGCGCTAAAAAAGTCATTGTCATCATGGACCATGTGTCAAAAGACGGTTCGCCTAAAATCAAAAAGCAATGTGACTTGCCATTGACCGGCAAAGGCGTCGTCAATAAAATCATCACGGAACGTGCGGTGATCGAAGTGACCGATAACGGCCTGGTGCTGTCCGAAGTGTTCGAAGGATTCTCCGTGCAGGACATCATCGATTCAACCGATGCGCCGTTGAATACAGAAAATGTGAAAGTTTCTTAATGTATTGCCAAAAAACGGCGGCTCCGCTAGAATGAATAGTAATAATAAATGACAGTGAAGAGGATCAGTAGATTGTTTCTATTCCCAAGAGAGCCGGCGGTTGGTGCAAGCCGGTGAATGTAACAGTCGAACTCACCTTGGAGTCCGTGTATATGAAATTGAGTAATATACACCGTTTTCCGCGTTAAGGAGTCAAGTTGAGCGGGCAGCCGCTAATTTGGGTGGTACCGCGGGAAACTCCCGTCCCTTATTTAAGAGGGACGGGAGTTTTTATTTTGAGGAGGAACAGAGATGACATTCAAGCACAAAACAGTTGAAAAGAAATGGCAAAAATACTGGGAACAAAATAAAACCTTTAAATTGGAGACGGATTTTTCAAAGCCAAAGTTTTACGCTTTGGATATGTTCCCATATCCGTCAGGTGCCGGCCTTCACGTAGGGCATCCTGAAGGATACACCGCAACCGATATCTTGAGCCGCATGAAGCGCATGCAAGGCTATAACGTTCTTCACCCGATGGGCTGGGACGCATTCGGCCTTCCTGCAGAGCAATATGCACTTGATACCGGAAACGATCCGGCTGAATTCACTGCGAAAAACATCGCGACATTCAAACGCCAGATCCAGGAACTTGGGTTCTCGTATGATTGGGACCGCGAAGTGAATACAACGGATCCATCTTACTATAAATGGACACAATGGATCTTTATCCAGCTTTACAATAAAGGATTGGCATACGTTGATGAAGTGGCTGTAAACTGGTGCCCGGCACTGGGAACAGTGCTTGCCAATGAAGAAGTGGTCGATGGTGTTTCCGAACGCGGCGGCCATCCGGTAGAGCGCCGCCCAATGCGCCAATGGGTGCTGCGCATCACGGAATATGCTGACCGGTTGCTGGAAGATTTGGATGAGCTTGACTGGCCGGAAAGTTTGAAAGACATGCAGCGCAACTGGATCGGGAAATCGGAAGGGGCGGAACTTGAATTCCAGATAGATGGAAACAGCCATTCGTTCCGTGCCTTCACCACTCGCCCGGACACGATTTTTGGTGCGACGTATGCGGTTTTGGCGCCGGAACATAAATTGGTGTCAGAAATAACAACTCCTGACCACAAAGAAGCGGTTGAAGCTTATATTGATGAAGTGAAGACGAAAAGCGATTTGGAACGCACAGATTTGGCGAAATCGAAAAGCGGCGTCTTCACCGGTGCTTACGCTATTAATCCAGTAAGCGGTGAAAAAATGCCGGTCTGGATTGCGGACTACGTGCTTGCGACTTATGGAACAGGCGCCATCATGGCGGTTCCAGCACATGACGAACGCGACTATGAATTCGCGAAGCAATTCGATTTGCCGATTGTTGAAGTGGTTTCAGGAGGAGATATTTCAACTGAAGCTTATGCAGGGGACGGCGAATTGATCAACTCCGGCTTCTTGAATGGATTGAATAAAAAAGAAGCGATTGAAAAAGCGATTGCCTGGCTTGAAGAGCACGGCGTTGGTGAGAAGAAAATTACGTACCGCCTTCGTGACTGGTTATTCAGCCGCCAGCGTTATTGGGGCGAGCCAATTCCAATTATCCACTGGGAAGATGGCACAATGACACCTGTCGAAGATAAAGACTTGCCGTTGATGCTTCCAGTGACGACTGACATTAAACCAAGCGGCACAGGCGAATCACCGCTTGCCAATATTACGGAATGGGTCCATGTCGTCCATCCGGAAACAGGTATGAAAGGGCGCCGGGAAACCAATACAATGCCGCAATGGGCAGGCAGCTGCTGGTACTACTTGCGCTATATCGATCCAACAAATGACGAAGTTTTGGCCGATCCGGAACTATTGAAGCACTGGCTTCCGGTTGATGTCTATATCGGCGGGGCAGAACATGCCGTTCTGCATTTATTGTATGCGCGCTTCTGGCATAAAGTGCTTTACGATATCGGTGTGGTTTCCACGAAAGAGCCATTCCAAAAATTGTTCAACCAAGGCATGATTTTGGGTGAAGGCAACGAAAAAATGTCGAAATCCAAAGGCAATGTCGTCAATCCTGACCAGATCATCGAAAGCCACGGAGCGGACACACTTCGCCTTTATGAAATGTTCATGGGGCCGCTTGAAGCTTCCATCGCCTGGTCCACAAACGGCCTTGACGGCGCTCGCCGTTTCCTTGACCGTGTTTGGCGCTTATTGATTGAAGAAGAGCAATTGAGCGGCAAAGTCGTTGCTGGAACTGGCGGCCAATTGGAAAAAGTTTATCACCAAACGGTTAAGAAAGTAACGGAAGATTTTGAAGGGCTTCGCTTCAATACCGCTATTTCTCAAATGATGGTATTCATTAACGAAGGCTATAAAGCAGAGTCGATTCCAAAAGAATACGTAGAAGGCTTTGTAAAACTCTTGTCTCCGATTGCTCCTCACGTAGCTGAAGAGCTATGGGAGAAATTGGGCCATACAGAATCGATCACGTATGCAGCTTGGCCACAATACGATGAGTCGAAAATGATTGACGACGAAATCGAAGTGGTTGTCCAAGTAAACGGCAAAGTCAGAACGAAACTTGTTATTGCCAAAGACTCAACGAAAGAACAATTGGAAGCAGCAGCGCTTGCGAACGATCAAATCGTAAAAGCGGCGGACGGCAAACAGATCCGTAAAGTGATCGCGATTCCAGGGAAATTGGTAAACGTCGTAATTGCGTAATAAAGAGAAATTTAAAGAGCCTGTCCGGACCAGCTTAGCGCTGGTGGACAGGCTTTTTTGTACTGGTGCAAGCAAAGGGGATCATGAACTCAAAATTGCGGCTGAATCCAAAAAATCATGCTGAACGCAGATAAACATTTTCTAACGCAGATAAATTGTCAGGAACGCAGATATAATTCCATGGGCGCAGATAAAATGAAATAAACGCAGATATATGGATTCATAAAGAATCAACGTTCAATCCGGCATCCTTTTCCCAGCATTTCAGTCCTAATAGAAAAGCCGTCCACGTATAGGCGGACGGCAAGGAAAATATTATTAAGAGGTATGGGCAAATGCAGCAGCACTTCTGCCTGCCACATTTCCAGTGACCAGTGCGGAAGTGATATTATAGCCCCCGGTGTAGCCGTGGATATCCAGGATTTCTCCACAGAAGTACAGGCCGGGCTTTTTGCGGGAAGCCATTGTTTTTGGTTCGATTTCTTTAATCGACACTCCGCCGCCAGTAACAAATGCTTTTTCAATCGGTTGCGTGCCTGTAACGAACATTGAGAAACTTGTCAATTGCTGGGCAAATGCGCGCACTTTGTCGCTTGCAAGCTCCGCTCCGACTGCTTGCGGATCGATTCCTGCGCGTTCCATCAAAAACAGCAGCCAGCGTTCCTGAGTGATGCTTTTCCAAACGTTTTTCACCGCTTTTTTCGGCTCGTCTTTCATCATTTTATGAAGCAATTGAAAGGCCGATTCGGCATTTTCTTCCGGCAGCGTATTGATGCGCATTTCCACAGGCTGGCCGCCGTTTTTCTTCATTTCTTTGACGACATACTGGCTGCAGCGGAGAACCGCCGGGCCACTTAAGCCGAAATGGGTGAACAGCATATCCATTTGATGTGTGATGAGTGTTTTTCCTTTTTTATTCAACACGGATACTGCCGCGTCGCGAAGAGCAAGACCTTGCAGTTCGCGGTTGATGATAAATGGCTCTTTCGATAATAACGGAACTTCAGTGGGGTATAAGTCGGTAACCGTATGGCCGGCTTTTTCCGCCCATGGATACCCATCTCCAGTTGAGCCTGTTTGCGGTACCGCTTTTCCGCCAACTGCGACAACAATCGCTTTTGCTGTAAATTCTTCCCCGGAATGAAGGCGAACTCCTGTCACTTTTTCGTCAGTCATCAACAGCTTTTTTACAGGTGAATCCAATAAAACTTTAACGTTCAGCCGGTCCATTTCCTGGAACATGGCATCAGCCACGTCCTGTGCCCGGTTTGAAACCGGGAACATGCGACCATGGTCTTCTTCTTTAAGCGAGACACCCAAGCCTTCAAAAAAAGCGATGATGTCTTCGTTATTGAATACGGAAAACGGACTGTATAAAAATCGTCCATTGCCTGGAATGTTTTTGACAATTTCTTCAAGAGGCAAGCGATTGGTCACATTGCAGCGTCCGCCGCCTGAGATAACCAATTTTTTGCCCAGCTTTTTGCCTTTTTCAATCAATAAAACCTTTTGGCCTTCGGAAGCCGCAGCGACCGAAGCCATTAATCCTGAGGGACCCCCGCCGATAATTATAACGTCATACATAAAATAAGAACTCGCTTTCGTTTTTATTAGTGTCCAGACTCCAGCGCCTAGCTCCTCGGTCATAAGCCAGCCCAGCTGTGCGGCAAAGAACGCCACTTCGCTGTTCTGTCTTATGCCTGCCGGAGCTGAACAGGCGCTTCCGCTTTTCTCAAGTATACACCATGCGAGAAAACTCGTTGAGTAATTTCTTTTATAGGTGTACACTATCGTGTAGATTGTTTTTTTATCCCGCTATAATATCAGTGTGTTAGAAGAAGTTTTCCACGCTGATGAATGTTTTTTATTTTGAGAAAGTCAGGAAGTGTAAAATGTCAACGCTAATTAAAGGAACTGCTATATTAACCTTGGGTTTGTTTTTATCAAAAATCCTTGGAGTCATTTACGTCATCCCGTTTTACGACATGGTAGGGGAAGAAAATATCGGCCTTTACCAATATGCTTATATACCTTATAACTTGATGCTGTCGCTGGCAATTTCGGGAGCGCCGATCGCTTTTTCGAAATTTGTCGCGAAATACAATTCGCTCGGAGACTATGAAACCGGCAGGAGATTATTGAAATCCGGTTTGCTGACGATGATGATCACCGGCTTTGCTGCATTCCTCCTGTTGTATTTCTTTGCAGGTCCGCTTGCGGAAATTACCATCAATAAAAACGAAAAAGTCCATACCGTGCAGGACGTCAAAGAAGTGATTCAATGGGTAAGTTTTGCTTTGATCGTCGTGCCGTTCATGAGTTTGTTCCGCGGGTTCTTCCAAGGCTACAATTTCATGATGCCAACAGCCGTATCCCAGCTGATTGAGCAAATCATCCGTATTGTGTTTCTGCTTGGAGGAGCCTACCTGGTTCTGAATGTCTTTGACGGCACTCCGGAAACCGCTGTTCAGATTGCAGTGCTGTCCGCATTTGTCGGGGCACTTGGCGGCGTTCTCGTTCTGTTCTATTATTGGAGAAAGAAAAAGCCGGAGTACAACGAACTGCGCGCTAAATCGGTTGAATCCTACGATGTGCGGCTGCGGGATATGTATAAAGAAATTGCCATCTATGCCGTACCTGTTGTTTTTTTAGGAATTGCCAATCCATTGTTCCAGTTTGTCGATATGCTGACGTTCAACAATGCGATGAGCACAACAGAAAATGCAGCCAGTTCAAGTATTTACTTGGGCATGCTGAACTTAACAACGCATAAACTGGTGATGATTCCGGTAATGCTTGCTACAGGTTTCTCGATGGCGCTAATTCCATTGATCACCAAATACTTTACGAATAAAGAATATAACTCGGTCAACCGGACTTTGGATCAAACGTTCCAGATTCTCTTATTTTTGACACTGCCGGCAGTTGTCGGAATGACGATGTTGTCTGACGAACTTTACCATGTGTTTTATGAAATCAGTGCGCCGGGATCAGAAATTCTTTCACATTATTTGCCGGTGGCGATTTTGTTTGCCATGTTCCCGGTTACCGCTTCGATTCTGCAAGGAATCAACCAGCAAAAATGGATCATTTTAAATTTACTGATCGGCTTATTATTAAAATTGGCATTGAACGTTCCGTTGATTGAGCGTTTTGAAACAGATGGGGCAATTGCTGCCACAATCATCGGTTATGTCGTGGCTATCGGCATGAACTTAGCTGTCATTAAAAAAACAATGGATTACCGGTCGAACATGGTTGTGCGGCGTTTATTCCTGATTGTTATATTGAATATAGTGATGGCAGCAGTGGTGTATTTTGTTTTGGCCGGAGTAGATTTGTTTATCGGCATGGATACGAAATTCCATTCGGTTGTACGCATTCTGATTGTCGGTGGAATTGGCGGAGCAGTTTATGGCTATATCAGTTTAAAAACGGGCATCGCCCAAAAACTGCTGGGAGAGCGTTTGACCAAATATACACGGAAATTCGGTTTCTAGGAGGGCATTATGCGTTTAGATAAATTTTTATCGAATATGGGCTACGGTTCCCGAAAAGAAGTAAAAGTCCTGCTGAAATCAAAAGCTGTGGAAGTAAACGGGGAAGTGGTGCGTGATCCGAAAGTCCACGTGAATGAAACAGCGGATCTTGTCACAGTCAGCGGAGAAAAAGTTGAATACACGGAATTTATCTACTTGTTGATGAACAAACCACAAGGCGTGATTTCGGCGACAGAAGACAAGTACGAAGGGACGGTAATCGATTTGCTGGAGGAAGCAGAGCGGAATTTTGAGCCGTTTCCTGTCGGCCGGCTCGATAAAGATACGGAAGGCTTTTTGCTGCTGACAAACGACGGCAAACTGGCGCATGAATTATTGTCCCCCAAAAAGCATGTCGATAAAAGATATTTCGCTGTGATAGATGGAAAGGTGACTGCTAAAGATGGAGCAGCTTTTGAACAGGGTGTTATGCTGGATGACGGTTATGTCACAAAGCCAGCACAGCTGAAGATCTTGAAGAGCGGAGAAAAATCCGAAATTGAATTGACCATCACTGAAGGAAAGTTCCACCAGGTGAAACGGATGTTTCAGAGTGTTGGAAAAGAAGTGACTTATTTAAAAAGATTGTCCATGGGGCCGCTGGAATTAGATCCGAAACTTAAACTCGGAGAATACCGCCATTTGGCTGAAGAGGAAATCGAATTATTAAAACAAAGAAAATGACCGCATCTGTTGCGGTCATTTTCTTTGTTTAGGGAGCATCTTTGCATTGTCTGAACTCCAGCGCCCAGGTTCTGGGGGATGTAAGCTTTCAGCTTTCTGACAAAAAGCGTCGTTTTGCTAAATCGTCTTATGCCGTCGAATCTAACGGGCGCTTGAGCTTATTACGATGTCATTTTGACCTTTTTATGCGTCGTTGTCCATTTGCCGCGAGTTGGGCTTTCTACCAAGTCGTTAAAGGCTAACACATTCAAATCTCTTTGAATGGTGCGAGGAGTGATGCCGAATTCATCGACTAAATCTTGCGTAGTTACAGTTCCGTTATCACGGATGTACTTATACATATCTTTAATTCGAATTAGCATGCGATCAGTTGTAGGTTTCAATATTAGAACCACTCCTTCATCTTTTTTCCAATAGGCAAAGACTAGCGGACGATAAGCTGAGGTATACTCAACGGTCTTGAAATAAAAGCCAATGACATCCCCTTTTTTTATAAAAATCTGTCAAATAGTATTATCTGACAATTTGATTATAGCGAAAAAACAATCTAAATTCTACAATTAACGATTATTTCATATAAAATTAACATTGCAGAGATATTATAATTTGTGTAAATTTGCTTCTAGTTCTTTAAATTTCTCGTAAAAGGTGTACAATAATTTTAACTAAAAGGGGAGTGAATTATGGATTGGCAATTAGAAGCTGAAAAACGAAGAAATGAAATCATCGAGGAATTGCAGCAATTAATCGCAATTCCAAGTATTTTAAGTGAAGAAAACACCCTGGAAGCCCCTTTTGGAACAGAAGTTAAACGAGCTTTAGAGTGGTTTATGGACAAAGGCGAAAAACGCGGCTATCAAGTGAAAAACGTAGCCAATATGGCAGCTCACCTGGAAACAGGAGAAGGCGAAGAATTGCTTGGAATTTTAGGCCATGTGGATGTAGTTCCAACAGGAACCGGCTGGACAAAAGATCCGTTCGGCGGAGAAATTGAAGGAAACAAATTGTATGGCCGTGGAGCAATCGATGACAAAGGACCGACAATTGCGGCTTGGACAGCGTTGAATATGGTGAAAGAAGCAGGATTTGAATTTACGAAACGGGTACGTTTAATCATCGGTACGGATGAAGAAAGCGGCTTTCGCTGCGTTGAGCGGTATTTTGAAACAGAAGAAATGCCGACAATGGCTTTTGCTCCAGATGCTGATTTCCCGATTATCAATGCGGAAAAAGGGATTGCATCACTTGTTTTTTCAAAAAAGACGTGGACAAAAAAAGATGCATTAATCACTTTCTCTTCCGGCAGCCGCACCAATATGGTACCGGATTTAGCAGAAGCTGCAGTCATTGGGGATTTGAGCGAGTGGCAACAAGACTTTGAAGGTTTTTGCAGTAAACAAGGAGTTCAAGGTGAAATTGAAGCCGATGATGGCAAGCTCCATTTAACCCTTCATGGCAAGTCGGCTCATGCAATGGAGCCGGATGACGGGGTGAATGCGGGTGTCCTGCTGGCGTTGTTTTTAAGAAACAAGTTGGACGGCGATGGCAAAGCATTCACCGGATTTGTCGCTGATCATTTTTATAACGATTCACGAGGCCGGCATCTTGGCCTTGATTTCACCGATACGGTTTCCGGAGATACGACGTTTAACGCCGGAATTATTCATTTTGAACAAGATAAACGGGCGGCAGTAGAAGTCAGCATGAGGTATTCAATCAGTTATCCATTTGAAGAAAAAATGGCAAATGTGAACCCGGATGATTTTGCTTTAGAAATCCGATCCAATTCCATTCCTCATTATGTAGATGGCAACGACCCATTCATCAAAACGCTTCAAAATGCTTATGAAAAACAAACTGGCAATACCGCAAACCTTCTAGCCATTGGCGGAGGAACTTATGCGCGGGTATTGCAAAAAGGTGTGGCATTCGGCATGCTGTTTCCAGGCGAGAAGGATGTTGCCCACCAAGCGGATGAATTTGTCGATATCGACAATCTAATAAAAGCCACAGCAATTTATGCTGAGGCAATCTATCAATTAGCTTGTAAGAAAAGCGGAGAAGCCTGATCAATCTCGACAGGCTTAAGACAGAACACGCAGGAAATCCTGATTTCAGGAAAAGCGGAAACAGCCGTTTAAGTTCGGCAGGTATAAGACGGACTGCCGAAGCGGCGCTTTTGGCCGCACAGGTGGGACGGTTTATGACCCGAGAACTTGGCTGTTGAAGCTGGCCAAGTAGTGGGCTGACTTAAGACCCCGAGAGACTGGGCGTCAGAGCTAGCCAGTAAAAAATGAGAAAAGAGGGATTAGACATGGATTGGATTTTGCATAATGGCGAATTTATTCGGGAAAATGAGTTGAACGTTTCTAAGGAAGACCGGGGGTACCAATTCGGAGATGGAATTTATGAAGTTATCCGGGTATATGAAGGCAATTTGTTCACCGCTGCAGAACATATCGACCGTTTTTACGAAAGCGCTGAGAAAATTAAAATTGTCATTCCGTTTACAAAAGATGTATTTCACAAACAGATGTATGACTTAGTGGAAATGAACGAAATCGATAACGGGCAAGTATATGTGCAAGTGACTCGCGGAGACGCGATTAGACAGCACCATTTCCCGCAAGCGACATCGCCGGTGATTGTGGCTTATACGAAAAAAGTGGAGCGTCCTGTGGAAATGATGGAAGCAGGCGTTAAAGCGAAATTTATTGAAGATATTCGCTGGCTGCGCTGTGATATCAAGAGCTTGAACCTTCTGGGAAATGTTCTGGCAAAACAGGAAGCGCATGAAGCTGGCAGCTACGAAGCCATTCTGCACCGTGGAGAAGTTGTCACGGAAGGTTCTTCTTCAAATATGTACGGCTTAAAAAATGGCGTTATTTATACACATCCAGCAAGCAATTTGATTTTAAACGGCATTACTAGAAGAGTGATTTTTAATCTCTGCAAAGAGCTGGGAATCACTGTCCAAGAAACTGCTTTTACTAAAACCGAGGCACTCGAAATGGATGAATTCTTCATGTCATCGACAACAGCTGAAATCATGCCGATTATCCAAATTGATGGACAGGATATTGGAGATGGAGTTCCTGGTGAACTGACGCAAAAGCTTCAGCAAGCATTCGAAGCCAACTTGAAGTTAACAGTAAAATCATAATTAGTGAATAAAGTGGTCGGCGAAAGCCGATCGCTATTTTTTTGTAATGATTTGAATGGTAAACTGAAGAAAGGTGATGATTATGCAGGCACATTATTTTATTGGCGTTAAAATTCCTGAGCCAGTGGCAAAAGAGATGGACAAGGCGAGAAGAAGCTGGAACTTAAAAAGCCATAAGCGGTACACCCATTGGTCGGATATGCATATTACGCTTCTTTTTATCGGCAACGATCCGCATAATGAGATTCAAGCAGCCGCGCAGGAATTGGCGAATATCAGCCACCCGCCATTTGAGCTAACGACAGGCAGCGTTAAGACGTTCGGAAATCCGGCTAAACCCCGCATCATTTACGCATCCGTAGGAGACAGTTCAGAGTTGGCAGATCTGCAAAGGAACGTCAAAGAGGCATTGCTTCGATTCAATCTGAGCCCAGATACAAAGGCATTTGTCCCGCATATCACTCTTGCTGGAAAATGGGCAGGAGGGCCGCCTTTAGAAATAGAAATGGAAATTGAGCCGATGACGTTCCAAGTAACAGAATTTTCCTTATTCCGGATTGAGCCTGGAAGCGTGCCCAAGTATATTCCAGAATTTACTTATCAATTGAGAAAAGGCGTGTAAAGCGCTATAGGCGAGGTCATATGAAAATTGTATTCATTATTAATCCGGTGGCAGGCAATGGCAATGCGTTGAAAAAATGGAGCCATTTTAAAAATACAATAAGCTTTCCTTACGAAATGGTTTTAACCCATTTCCCTGGAGATGCTACAAATCTAGTAAAGTCCATAAAAGAATCAGGTGAAAAGGCGCTGATCATCGGTTTTGGCGGGGATGGCACTTTACGTGAAATTATCGCCGGTGCTGCCGGAGCCGAGCAATTGATGATCGGTTCTATTGCTGCCGGTTCAGGGAATGACTTTGGCAGAGGGTTTTGCTCTTTTGAAGATGCTGTAGAAATTGAAAAATTTTTAAAGCAGCCAATCACTACAAAAGAAGATGTTGGCGAATTCCACAATGGAGAAACCTATCAATTTGTCAGCAGTTCAGGCATTGGTTTTGATGCGGAAATATCTTTTTTGGTCAATCGTTCAAACTTGAAAAAGTGGCTGAATAAAATCAATGCAGGGAAATTGGTTTATTTGTTGTACGTTATAAAAATGCTCGTCCGGCCTAAGAAATTCAGTTTGATAGTGGAGCACAATGGGCAAAAGCAGATATACGAAGATGTGTGGCTCGCTACCGTCAGCAATCAGCCGTATTTTGGTGGAGGCATGAAGATATCCCCAAACTCTAAAACAGATGACGGCTTATTGGAACTGACGGTGGTCCATCGTATTTCCCGCTTGAAACTGCTGCTGGTCTTTGGTACGGTTTTTACCGGAAGCCACACACGGTTTAAAGAAGTCATTCAAAAGAGCGGCGCTGAATTCAGACTAACCGTTGACGACTCCATCTTCCGCCATGTTGATGGAGATTATGCGGGAGAAACACCGAAAGATGAAACGGTGTCGTATGCAGTAAGCAAGAAATATTGGTATGCCGTAAATATAAGAAAGAAAGAGGAAATTAAATGAGATCACGTTACAAACCATGGGCAGCAGATTTAATCGCAGACAACCCCGAGATTGTCATTTCGTCCCCAGAACAGCAAAAAGGCAAATGGAAAGAAGTTTTTGGCAACGATAAGCCGCTTCATATTGAAGTGGGAACCGGCAAAGGCCGTTTTATCATCGGTATGGCAAAAGCCAATCCGGACATCAATTATATCGGCATTGAATTGTTTGATAGTGTGATCGTCAGTGCTCTTGAAGGGATTCTCGATGACGAAGAAGGAGTACCTAACTTGCGTCTATTGAGAGTAAATGGAGCAGACTTACTGAATTTCTTTGAAAAAGGCGAAGTGCAGCGCATTTATTTGAACTTTTCAGATCCATGGCCAAAAACGCGTCATGAAAAGCGCCGTTTGACTTATAAGACATTTTTGGAACTATATGAATCGGTACTGCCGCCAAATGGCGAGATTCATTTTAAAACAGATAACCGAGGGCTCTTTGAATATTCGCTTGTCAGCATTTCGAAATATGGCATGTTATTGAAAGATGTTTCATTGGATCTTCATGCTAATGAACCGGAATGGAATATCATGACCGAGTACGAAGAAAAGTTTTCGAAAAAAGGCCAGCCGATTTACCGGCTTGAGGCGCAGTTCCAAGCAAATTGATCATCGGGAGGAATTTGGGATGGAGAAATTTCAGTTTCATGATATGGCATTAACTTGGTTAGATGGGGGTACTACTTGGCTTGATGGAGGCACGATGTTTGGTGTGGTGCCGAAAGTTGTCTGGTCAAAAAGATATCCGGTGAACTCGGAAAATCAGATCGAGCTGCCGACACATCCAATTCTGGTGCAGTATGAAGGACACAATATCCTCATAGATAGCGGACTTGGAGAAGGCAAATTGACTGACCGCCAAAAACGCAATCTAGGCGTGTCGTCTGAGTCGAAGCTTGAGGAGAACTTGGCGGAATTGGGACTTACGGCAAAAGATATCGATACTGTACTGATGACGCATTTGCACGGAGACCATGCTGCAGGGTTGACAAAGCGCCAGGGAGAATCGTTTGTTTCGGCATTCCCCAATGCGAAAATACATGTTTCTGCGATAGAGTGGGATGAAATGCAGCATCCAAATATCCGTTCCCGCAACACTTACTGGAAAGAAAACTGGGAGCCGATTGCAGCACAAGTTGAAACTTTTGAAAGCGAAAAAACCTTGTTTGATGCGATCCAAATGATACATACCGGCGGACATTCCAATGGCCATAGCGTCATTAAACTGATGAGCAGCGGCGAAACCATTTTGCATATGGGCGATATTATGCCGACACATGCCCATCAAAATCCGCTTTGGGTGCTCGCGTATGATGATTACCCGATGGATTCGATCTATGCGAAAGAAAAGCTGATGAAAGAGGCGCTGGAAAACAGTTATTATTTCACCTTTTACCATGATGCCTATTACCGGGTTCTTAAATGGAGCCAGGATGGTAAAGAGATCGGTGAATCAGTAAAGTATCAGGAGAAAAAGATATAGAAAAAGGAGCCGATGACAAATCGGCTCCTTTTTTCAGGCTGTCGAGAAACTCTCGGCAGCCTTTTCACATTTCGCTCCAGGTGGGGCGCTTTCCGCGGACATGGCTTCAGCCGCTTCCTTTGCTCCTGCGATTACTCGTCGCAAATTGAAAAAACATTCGCTTTGCTCAGTCCAGGGTCTTCAGCTCATGTTATTTCCGCAGGAAGCGAACTGTGCAAAAGCACTTTTGCGCGGTTCGTTTGCGACGAAGCTAGCGCAGCGATGCAGGAGCACCTCTTTGCCCTTCGCCCACCTTCCGCTGCATTCAGCTCTCTATTGTCACTTTTAGAGATTCTCTGGAATAGGGAGCTGATTCGGAAAGCTCTCGAATGTTTGTACCTGCTCTCCAAATATGGAGCCAACCAGCGGAGACGCCCGCGGCAAGTGCAGCTGGTTGGCGGAATATCGGTTAAGGAAGGATCACTAATAGAAACTTTAACTTCCTCAACAAGCTGGAAAAAGGAGCCGATGAAAAATCGGCTCCTTTTTTGCTTTTAGCAAGAAATATTTAATTATACTTTGTTTACTTCAAGGACTGCTCCAGTATAAGCATCTGCAAGAAACTCGAATTGCTCGAGCTCGTCTTCGCGGTGCCGGGTGATTCCGCCTTTATAAACTTCTGTTGAAACGGCATGCTGTTTGTACGGTTCGGTTTTCATGAAAATCCACGAGCCGTCGATCGGCCCTTCTTCTTTAAAGGCTGTTTTTACGCTTTTCAGTACATCGTCTGCGGGGTAAAGCTTCTCTTTTCGATCATAAACTTCTTTGATGATATAAGTCGCAGCCACACCTGTTGCAAATCCAATCAATAAATCACGATTTTTCACAAAAATCCCTCCTATACTTGCTGAATAGATTGTACCATAAAAATTTATTTCACAGTACTAAAGTGAGGAAGCGGACTCTTTTCTTTCGATAATCGAAAGAGCAAGCTGGAAATTGACTGAAAAAAGCTCTAAACTTGAACTTAGCAATCCCTTTAGGAGGAATCTGACAGATGAATAGTAATACAAGAAAGTTATTCAAAACATTGACGGAGCTTCCGGGCGCCCCAGGAAATGAACACGCTGTAAGAAAATTCATGAGACAAGAACTTGAAAAGTATTCTGATGAATTGGTTCAAGATAATTTAGGAAGTGTTTTTGGTGTCAAACATGGATCGCAAGACGGCCCAAGAATAATGGTTGCTGGACACATGGATGAAGTCGGGTTTATGGTCACGCAAATTACCGATAACGGATTGATCCGTTTTCAGCCTTTAGGCGGCTGGTGGAATCAAGTGCTGCTGGCTACACGCGTTGAAATTATTGCCGGCGATAAAAAAATCCCGGGCGTTATCGGATCGATTCCGCCTCATCTTTTGAATGAAGAAATGCGCAAAAAGCCGATGGAGATCAAAAACATGCTCATAGACATCGGTGCAGACGATAAAGAAGATGCGTTGTCATTCGGCATTCGGCCGGGCCAGCAAATTGTGCCTTTCAGCCCGTTCACACCTATGGCGAATGATAAAAAAATAATGGCCAAAGCTTGGGATAACCGATATGGCTGTGGTTTAGCCATTGAATTGCTGAAAGAACTTAAAGATGAAAAATTGCCGAATCAGTTATTTTCAGGAGCTACCGTCATGGAAGAAGTAGGGCTGCGCGGAGCACAAACAGCAGCTAATCTGATTAAGCCTGATTTGTTTTTTGCGCTTGATGCGAGTCCGGCAAATGATGCGAATGGCGATAAAAATGAATTTGGGCAATTAGGCAAAGGGGCTTTGCTGAGAATCTTGGATAGAACGATGGTGACCCATCGCGGTATGCGCGAGTTTATCTTAGACACCGCAGAAACTAATGGCATCCCGTATCAATACTTCGTCTCACAAGGCGGAACAGACGCCGGACGGGTGCATACAGCAAATGACGGAATACCAAGTTCAGTAATTGGTATTTGCTCACGCTATATTCATACATCGGCATCTATTATCCATACAGATGACTATGCTGCAGCAAAAGAACTGCTGACAAAGCTCGTAAAAGCTGCAGATCGCTCAACTCTTGAAACGATTCGCCAAAATGCCTGAAAATATGCCTTCGGGCTCTTTTTTTTGAACAGCTAGAATAGCATTCTTTGAATCCGTAATATCCCAATAAAAATAAACATTATGTTGAGTGAAAGGAATAAATAATATGAAAAAAATCATGGCAGCTATAGCTTCTGGAAATCCTGCAAAAGTCAATGCGGTGACCGCTGTATTTGAAAAATTTCAATTTGATTTTGAACTGGTAACCAAAGATGTAGACTCCGGTGTTTCAGCACAGCCGATTACTCTTGAAGAGACTCGTTTAGGGGCAATCAACCGGTCAAAGGCCGCATTAACTGACTCTCTTGATGTAGCGATTGGATTGGAGGGAGGCGTCTACGAATTGGAAGGCGAAATGTATTTATGCAATTGGGGAGCATTGGTAACTTCAGAAGGGAGGCTGTACACAGCAGCCGGCGCTCAAATCCCTTTGCCTGAAGAAATTGCCTTAAGATTGAGAGCAGGAAATGAATTGGGCCTGGTGATGGATGAATATGCTGATGAAATCGGAGTGCGCACTCATAAAGGGGCAATCGGTATTCTGACAGCCGAATACGTCAACCGAAATGAAATGTTTGAGCATATCGTCAGTTTATTGCTTGGCCAATATATACAAGGCAGCGATTCAGTTGCAAGTGCCCCTAAACATCTTTAAAATAAGAAACAGTATAGGTAGGGAGGAATAAATGTGCCTCGTAAAGGATTTATCATTCTTTTAATCTTATTATCTGCCGGGTTAAGCGGCTGCTTGGCATCTCCCGAAGAGAAAATTGCTAATGGGATGTCCAAAGCCACAGCAGTATTTGAAAATGAACCGGCCGAAACCAATGAAAAAGTGGACAATACAGAACTTTATGTTCCAAGAAGCTATACTATCGAAGAACCCTCTGATGACCAAAATATCGTCATCACCAAAGGAAGCGATTCATTCGTTTTATTTATCAATCCAAACGAGGCAAGCGACAGCACTTTATTCTACGACCTTCAAAAAGCGAACCCTGAACAGCAATGGGTGGCTGATAAAACATTTGAACAGAATGGCCGGTTTGGTTTTACAACCGTAAGAGAAATTGCCGATGACCGATTTGAAGTTGTCGTCAGTGCAGGCGGAGTAAAAATGACGACCATCTCTGAAGGAAGTAAAATTGATCCTAATATGGAATGGATGATGAAAACCGTCCGCTCTATTGACAATTCGAGATAGGGGATAAACAAATGAGAGATTTAACAAGCACGGAAGAATTTCATGAACTAGCAGCAAATAGTCCGGTTGTCTTTATGTTTACTGCTGGGTGGTGTCCGGATTGCCGGGTTATTGATCCAATTATGCCTGAAGTTGAATCCACCTTCAGCGACTATACTTTTGTGTCAGTAAACCGGGATGCGTTCCTTGATCTATGCATTGAAAAAGACATTTATGGAATACCAAGTTTTCTGGCGTATGCAAATGGCAGCGAATCGGGGCGTTTAGTCAGCAAAGACCGTAAAACACAAGAAGAGATTGAAGCTTTTTTATCCAATTTGTCTAAATAACAAAATGACGGTTCGCCAAATTCTGGCAGAGCCGTTTATTTTTGAGAGAAGGGACACGTTTTTATGAAACCGACCGAACTGGTAAATTTATTAAGAGAGCGTATGCCGAGCAAGCAATTGGAATGGCGCTATGACCGGGAAAACAATATTTTAAACATTCAACATAAAGCAATCGGAAAAGGAATGACGCTTTCTTTGCCGCAAGTGATTAACCGCTATGAAGCAAAAGGCGATTCCGCGATTCAGGAAATCGTTTATACGATAACAGAGACTTTTGACGCCATGGAAAAAGAAGCCAAAGGTGAACTCAAATCATCCGAACACATTTATCCCATTATCCGTTCGACGTCTTTTCCAACAGAATCCAAAGAAGGACATAAATTCATCACTTCAGAGCATACAGCAGAAACACGAGTGTTTTATGCGTTGGATGCTGGGACTACCTATCGCTTAATTGATGAAAATATGTTAAATTCATTAAGTCTGACTGAAGAGCAGCTAAAGGAAATTGCAAAATTTCAAGTGAAGAAGCTGAAGACGGCTGTAAAAGAAGACCACGTCGCAGGCAATGTGTTTTACTTTTTAAACGAAAACGACGGGTACGATGCGACACGCATCTTGAATGAAGCTTTCCTTAAAGAAATGAAATCTAAAATAACAGGTGATATGACAGTTTCGGTCCCCCATCAAGATGTCTTGATTATAGGGGATATACGCAACGAAACCGGCTATGATGTGTTGGCCCAGATGGCCATGCATTTCTTCACAAACGGCAAAGTGCCCATTACTTCATTATCTTTCATTTACGAAAATGATGAATTAGAGCCGATTTTCATCCTGGCTAAAAACCGACAGCAGAAGGAGAACGATAAAAAATGAATGCATTCTACAACAAACAGGGAATAGGCGACGTCCTATTAGCACAATTACAAACAGAAACACCGGAAAAAATCCATACGGAACAATTTGATGACATTACACTCATTAAAGACGAAAACGGCAATATTGCTGCGTTTAACTTATTCAACGCTTCCCAATATTTGGATCTGACAGAAGCGGCGACAGTAGAAGTGTCGGAAGAAATGGTTACGGCGTTGCAAAATGCGTTAGAGAAAAATGGAGTGGATCTAACTCTGGAAGTAGATCTTTCACCCAAATTTGTGGTGGGGTATGTAGAGTCGAAAGAAAAACACCCAAATGCAGACAAATTAAGTGTGTGTACAGTCTCTATTGGAACAGAAGTATTGCAGATTGTCTGTGGCGCTCCGAATGTTGAACAAGGGCAAAAAGTGGTAGTGGCAAAAGTTGGCGCGGTAATGCCATCTGGAATGGTTATTAAAGATGCGGAACTGCGCGGTGTTCCTTCAAGCGGCATGATTTGTTCAGCGAAAGAGCTGGCATTGCCTGATGCACCTCAAGAAAAAGGGATCCTCGTTTTGCCGGAAGATGCAGAAACGGGTTCTACATTTGAAGTAAAGGCGTGACGCGGCATGAGTTGGTTTAAAAATATATGGGACCGTTTATTTTTCCAAGACACGGAAGAAGAAGTAAATGAAGTGGCCCAAGAGCAGGAAGCGGCACCGAAAGCCCCTTCTAAAAAATCACCATTTCGTTTTCCGGTTATAACAGATGATGAAAAAAGCAAGTTTTTAAAACAGAACCCTCGCACAGGATTCTCCACAGAACCTTTGCAGCAGGAGAAAACAAAAGCCGAAGCTCTGAGAACAGCACCATCAAAACGCAGACCGAGCAGTCCTGCATTAAATAAGAATCGCCGCTATGAACCGGCCGGTTCTTATGTACAAGACTATACGCCGCCAAACCCTGCACGGCCGGCAGCACAAGCATATGAAACACCAAGGACCGCAAGAAATGTGGAAAAAGCGCCAGTCCCATCCGTACCGAAAAAACCGGAAATCAAAAATTATGAAGCGCCGAAACCGGTAAAGCCGGCAAAACCTCGGAGTCTTGACACGCAGCCAATAAAGAAAACCCGCAGCTTTGAACCAGGTCGGGTTCCTTCGCCAATTCATGGCTACAATGACAGCAAGCCAACTCCGACGATAAACGAGTTAGAGAAAAAAGAAATAAGATTCTATCCGAAAAAAATTCTGTCAACTTATGCCCAAGATGCTATTGATTTGAAAAGAATTAAGGCTTTAGGGCAAGCGCCGGATGCAACAGCAACTCCAGAAAGTCAAACAACTGCAACGCCTGACAAACAACCGGCATTGCAAGCACAAGCTTCCCAAGAACCGCCGATGACTGAAGAGGCATCAATAGTTCAAGAACATCCGGTTATTGAAGAGACGCCAGCTGTGCAAGAGCAAACGATTGTGGAAGAGACATCAATAGTGCAAGAACATCCGGTTATTGAAGAACTGCCGGAAATCCAAAACATGGCAATCATTGAAGATAGACCGATTGTTCAACCACAACCGGAAATTTCAGAACAGCTAGTGCCTGACGTTCCAATCATGGTAGAAGCTCAAGAAGTTAAAAAAGTATCTGCGCCTGCTGAAATTGCTGCAATTGAAGTACAAGAAACAGCAGCCGAAAAACCAAACCCTCTGAAAAAAGCAACGAAACCAGAAGGGAAACGTGAGAAGACGGTACCATTCAATGTACTGATGTTGAAATCAGACAAAGAGCGGCTTAAAAAGCCTCTTCCGCCGAAATCCCCTGGTTTGGAAAGCAAAAAAGAGGAAGTTGTAACAACTGAAGAAAAACCTCCTAAAAAAATCGATGTTAATACGCAATTAATGTCAGAAGTAATAGCATCTTCAAAACAAGAGGAATCGATAGAACCGGTTAAAGCAGTTAAAGAAGCAGTTCCATATAAACGTCCGGAAATTGGTGTTCTGCGCCCACCTGAAAATGATTTGATTGATGAAACATGGATGGAAGAGCAAGGAGAACGGCTTATTGAAGCGTTGTCTCATTTCCAGATCCAAGCATCGATTTTAAGCATTGTGCAAGGTCCGGCAGTTACGCAATTTGAAGTGACGGTTGCACAAGGGGTGAAAGTCAGCAAAATCCGCAATTTAGCAGACGATTTGAAATTGGCTTTAGCAGCAAAAGATATACGCATTCAAGCGCCGATTCCGGGGAAAAGTTCGATTGGCATCGAAATACCTAATCGCAAATCCCGTCCTGTCCGAATTTCAGAAGTAATTGGCAGCCCTGTTTTCGAAAGTTCAGAATCGCCGCTTGAAGCAGCTTTGGGGCTCGACTTGACAGGGAAACCGGTTACGCTGGATTTGCGTAAAATGCCGCACGGTTTAATAGCAGGAGCTACTGGCTCTGGCAAAAGTGTATGCATCAATTCAGTATTGATAAGTTTGCTCTATAAATCGTCTCCGCGCGATTTGAAATTATTGCTGATTGACCCTAAAATGGTGGAACTGGCGCCGTACAACCATATCCCTCATTTGATCAGCCCTGTCATAACTGACGTCAAGGCAGCGACAGCTTCGCTTAAATGGGCAGTAGAAGAAATGGAACGGCGTTACAAGCTGTTCGCGCATGTCGGAGTACGGGATTTAAACCGCTACAATAAACTGGTTAAAGAAAAGGGCGATCATGCCCAGCATTTGCCTTATATTCTAATCATCATTGACGAGTTAGCCGATTTAATGATGATGTCGCCTTCTGATGTTGAAGACGCTATTTGCCGGATTGCCCAAAAGGCACGTGCATGCGGAATACATCTTGTAATTGCGACACAACGACCTTCAGTGGATGTGATTACCGGCCTTATCAAATCGAATATCCCGACGCGCATTGCTTTTTCAGTGTCTTCACAAGTCGACAGCCGGACGATTCTGGATACTCAAGGAGCGGAGAGGCTGCTTGGAAGAGGGGACATGCTGTATCTTGGAAATGGAATGTCCGCACCGGTCCGCCTTCAAGGCACGTTTGTTACAGATGAAGAAATTGAAGAGGTTATTGCCCATGTCCGAAAACAAGGTGAACCAGAATATTTCTTTAAAGAAGAAGAACTGATTAAACGCAGTGATTCTCCTGATATGCAAGATGATTTATTTGAAGAAGCTTGCCGTTTTATCATTTCTCAAGGCAGCGCTTCTACTTCTCTGTTGCAGCGGAAGTTCCATATTGGTTATAATCGGGCAGCAAGATTAATGGACATGATTGAGCAGCATGGCTTTATCTCTGAACAAAATGGCAGCAAGGCAAGAGCGGTTTTGATAACAGAAGAGGATATGGCGGATGTTTTTCAGTAAATAATGCCCATGAAGCTATAAACAACAGGAAATATCGGTTATATCATCGGCTCCATAAAAGATGGTATAATCGAGTGATTGCATTATGTGACCAGCTATAGATTTCGCTCGGCGATTCGTATAGACTAATTTTCAACTTCCACAGGAGGTTCATTTATGACAGTTTTACATTTTACCGGAATTAAAGGTTCTGGTATGAGCCCGCTTGCCCAAATCATGCATGATATGGGAGAGCAAGTGCAAGGTTCAGATATTGAAAAGTATTTCTTTACAGAAGATCGTCTGCATGAAAGAGGCATCACGATTCTGCCTTTCGACGAGAATAATATTCATGAAAACATGACAATCATCGCGGGAAATGCCTTTAACGATAATCATCCAGAGTTAGTAAAAGCACGGGAACTGGGAGCGACAATCATCCGCTACCATGAGTTCCTGGGTGACTTGATGAAGCAGTATGTATCAGTTGCGATTACCGGGGCACACGGGAAAACATCCACGACCGGTTTGATGGCGCATATACTTGATGGGTATAAACCGGTCTCTTATTTGATTGGGGATGGCACTGGATTCGGCAAAGCGAATTCCCATTTCTTTGTTGCCGAAGCATGCGAATATCGCCGTCATTTTTTAGCTTATCACCCAGATTACGCCATTATGACAAATATCGATTTCGATCATCCTGATTATTTTGGAGGAATCGATGACGTCTTTAGAGCATTTGAAGAAATGGCGCAGCAAGTGAAAAAATGCATCATTGCTTGTGGAGATGACGAATATCTGCAAAGAATCCAAGCGCCGGTTCCAGTGGTTTACTACGGATTTGGACCTGAAAATGATTTTCAGGCAACAAATGTGATTAAGACAACAACTGGTACTACTTTTGATGTGGTTATCAGAAATGAATTTTTCCACACCTTTACGATTCCGATGTTTGGAGACCATGCGATATTGAATGCTTTGGCGGTTATTTCACTTTGCCATTATGAGAATATCCCAGCTGACATTATACAGCAGCAGTTTTCAGATTACAGCGGAGTAAAACGCCGGTTTACGCAAACGGAAGTAGGCGGCCATATTCTTATCGATGATTATGCCCATCATCCGACAGAAATCCGAGCCACGTTGCAATCGGCCCGCCAAAAGTTCCCGGACCGGGAATTGATTGCGATATTCCAGCCGCATACATTTTCACGCACGCAAACTTTCCTGCAGGAATTTGCAGACAGTTTAAGGGAAGCGGATCATGTCTACCTATGCGATATCTTTGGTTCAGCACGTGAAGCAGCAGGAGTTTTGACGATCCATGATCTCGAAGTGAAGATTGAAGGCAGCCACTTTCTGCAAATAGATAATATGGCTCCTTTGCTTTCACATGACAAAGGCGTCTTTATATTTATGGGTGCAGGAGATGTCACTAAATTCCAAGAAGCATTCGAAAAATTAATCACTGCAGAAGAGACAGTTTGACTTTTAAGTCAAATTGTCTTTTTTTATGAAGGAATTCCTATAGATTTGTTGAATTAATCTAAAGACCCAGTGTTTAGGTAGGCTAAGGGTAGGGTAGAAAAGATAGTATAACAGTTTTGGAAAAGGAGGAAACAGCATGGATTGGAAAATACTGCTTTACATAGCTGCAATTGTCGCGGCTATCGGATTTTTAATTTTATGCGTAGCATTGGCTATGACATTAAATTCCCTTAAAAACACATTAAAAGAAGTTTCAGGCACAGTATCCGGCCTGGAAAACCAATTACAGGGTGTGACGTTGGAAACAACAAACCTTCTGCATAAGACAAATGAATTAGCAGAAGACATCCAGGTGAAATCAGAGAAGTTGAATACGGTGGTTGACGCCGTCAGGGGTGTGGGCAATGCCGTCACAGACCTGAACTCTTCAGTTAGACGCATCACCACAACAGTTTCTTCACAAGTTGAAGAAAATGAAGATAAGATTGCCCAAGTTGTACAATGGGGCAATGTTGTCATGGGAATCCGCGATAAATGGAAAGAACGCAAAATTTATGAAGCACGCGCTTCATCATCTTATGCACCAGTTCCTGGGCAAAAGCGCTTGCCGCATAACGATCAGTTTTAATTGACCAAAACAATAATGGAGGAATGTAAAATGACACAAAACAATAACAATAATACTAATAACCAGCGTCCAGATTATAATGAATCGCAATACAATAAAAACTATTATTCTCCAAATCAGCAAAATACGAATCAGAATCCCAACCAAAATTCCAATCAAAACACTTATTACGCAAATGAAAGTGCTTTTAACCAAAGTGATTACGTGCCGCAGTCATACGGTATGGGCAACCGCTACGACGATCTATATGATTACGAAGAAGAAGCAGGCTCAAAAGATTTCATTATTGGTGCATTAATCGGAGGCATCATCGGCGCAGCAACTGCTTTATTCCTGGCACCAAAATCAGGCAAAGAATTGCGTTCGGACTTGAATACGCATGCTGGCACGTTAAAAGAAAAAACTTCAAGCTATACAGATACAGCTAAAGAGAAATCCAGCGGCTTGACTCAGCAAGTGAAAGAACAGTCAACAAAAGTTGTTGATAAAGTGAAAAACCTTAAAGGCGGCCAGTCACCAATGGATGACGGCACAGCCTCTTCTGAAGGCGAAGAACAAATTGAAATGCTGGATACTGTTCAAAATTCAGTAGATCAAGCTGAATCAGCAGGCCATGAAGCATTCGCTTCGACTGCAAGTGCATTGAAAGAAGCTGTAGAAGAAGTTAAAGAAGAGAAAAAAGCAGAACAAAAAGGCAGCACAAGCTCTAGCACGAGCGGTTCTACAAGCACTACTGGAACTGCAGGCACGACTGGTTCAACAAGCACTACCGGCTCAACAGGAACGGGCAGCACAAGCACTTCTGGAACATCTGGAAGCACTGGCAGCTCAAACAAAAACAGCTCCAGCAATAACAGCTTCAACAAAAACAACAATAGTTCCAATAAATCAAATTCAAGCAGCAATAGCTCCAACAAGAACAGTTCTAGCAACAACAAATCAACGAAATAATCTAGGAGCGGGTTAAATGGAAAATTTAGTGCGTGTACAAGATTTAGACAGTTTAAAACAGGCGACAGCTGGTACACAGCATTACTGGCTGTTCAAACATAGCAGTACGTGTCCAGTTTCAGCTGCAGCTTGGAATGAGTTCAACGAATATTGTTCTTTGCATCCCAATCAATTATTTTTATTCTTGGTAGTCCAGGAAGACCGGGAGTTATCGACAAATATTGAGGCGCTAACGCAAATCAAGCATGAATCGCCACAATTATTTCACTTTTCCAATCAAGTAGTTGATTGGCATGCATCGCATGGCAATATTACAAGTAAATCCATGCAGGAATTTATTGCATAACAAAGAGCCGAAGCCTTGTTGCTTCGGCTTTTTGATGTCTTTAACGCTTTAGTACGTTAAATCGTTAAAAGAAATTTCGTGACTTTACCGAATACTTTGCATATAATAGTTCTAATGTGTTAACATTACTCACTAAGTAAGGTGATTTACGAAAGGGGAAGTAAAAGAATGAGCCATTCAGAGTTAGAGCAGCTTAGAGAAAAAGTCGATGCAGTCAACCTGCAAATTCTTTCTCTTATCAACGAGAGAGCAACAGTCATCCAAGAAATCGGTAAGATCAAGGAGAAACAAGGTGTAAACCGTTACGATCCGTTACGTGAGCGCCATATGCTGAATTTGTTAAAAGAAAATAATAACGGGCCACTGGCACAAAAAACCGTTGATCATATTTTTAAAGAAATCTTTAAATCAGCCCTTGATATGCAAGAAGAAGATCACCGCAAAGCACTTTTAGTATCACGTAAAAAGAAACCTGAAGATACTATTATTACGATTAATGGGGAACAAATTGGTGAAGGTACGCCATCATTCATCTTTGGTCCTTGTGCAGTAGAATCCCAAGAACAAGTTTCTAAAGTCGCTGAAGCTATCGGAGCTAAAGGCCTTCGTTTAATCCGGGGCGGAGCATACAAACCACGTACATCTCCTTATGATTTCCAAGGATTGGGACTTGAAGGTTTAAAAATGTTGAAAGCAGCTGCAGATCAATATAATTTAGCTGTTGTATCTGAAATTGTAACACCTCATCATTTGGAAGAAGCATTGCCATTCGTGGATGTAGTCCAAGTAGGTGCGCGCAATATGCAGAACTTCGAACTTCTGAAAGCAGTTGGCCAAATCAACAAACCTGTTTTGCTAAAACGAGGAATGTCAGCAACAATTGATGAGTTCATCAATGCTGCCGAATACATCATTGCTTCCGGAAACGATCAGATTATTCTTTGTGAACGCGGCATTCGGACATATGAAAAAGCAACACGAAATACGCTTGATATTTCAGCTGTTCCAATACTAAAACAAGAAACTCACCTTCCAGTATTTGTGGATGTAACTCATTCAACTGGACGCCGTGATTTATTGCTTCCAGCTGCTAAAGCGGCAATCGCAATCGGCGCTGATGGAGTTATGGCAGAAGTGCACCCAGATCCAGCCGTTGCTTTATCAGATGCTGCACAGCAAATGGATTTAAACCAATTCGACGAATACTACGATGCTTTGATGAAATTCATGAAGCAATACGAATTGAAAATGTAATTGATAAAAGCCGGGCAGCCCCCGGCTTTTTATTTTTTGGGCTATAAGTTGAACTGAGAATTTTAGTACGGGAAAGTCTTTAAAACAGTTGTCAGGCCATGCCTTTTCGACGAGCAGCGCACTTTCATGTTTCGAAGCTAGCGTAGCGATGCAGGTGCAATGCAGAAAAATAAGTTTTTGCCTTGCCCAAAGCGGTAGGCAAAAAAACATTTTTTAATTCAACTTTGCTGGGTTATTTTTTCAAGACGATTTTCATTTTAATGATGGATTTTGAGGCTATCAACCGATACTTTTATGAAAAGCGCAATAGTTTTGTAAAATGTCACCAGTAGAATCTAACATTGCCTTATTTTTAGTTGATAAGGTTAAACTTTTTATCGTATGATGAAAGATATAGGAAAGGAGGGCGCACCCGTGACCGTTACAATTTATGATGTAGCAAGGGAAGCGAACGTTTCGATGGCTACGGTTTCTCGAGTAGTCAACGGCAACCAGAACGTAAAACCTGCTACAAGGAAAAAGGTATTAAAAGTAATAGAAGAGCTAGGTTATCGCCCTAATGCAGTAGCAAGAGGGCTGGCAAGCAAAAAGACCACCACGGTCGGCGTCATCATTCCGGATATTTCGAATAGCATGTATGCCGAACTTGCCCGTGGTATTGAAGATATTGCAACGATGTACCGTTATAATATCATTCTTTCGAATTCAGACCAAAAGCAGAACAAAGAACTTCAATTGCTTGAAACAATGCTCGGAAAACAAGTGGATGGCATCGTTTTCATGAGCGATGTAATCTCGAGTGAACTTCTTTATGAAATGGAACGATCACCGACTCCGATCGTTCTGGCGGGATCTATTGATGAATCGAATAAGATTGCATCGGTAAATATCGATTATTATGGAGCGGCTTATGAAGCTGTGAAGAAATTGATTGATAATGGCCATAAGAAAATCGCCTTTGTTTCGGGGCTTCTTAGCTCGAAAGTCAATAAGGATTATAAGTTAAAAGCTTATTTCCAGGCTTTACAAGATGCAGGAATTGAGATTAACGAAGAACTTGTTGTTGAATGCAACAATTCCTATGATGAAGCAATTGAGGCTGTTGAAACCTTAAAACCTCTTGATCCTACAGCATATTTTGTCAGCAATGATGAAATGTCAATCGGCGTCATACATGCGGTAGAAGCTATCGGGAAAAAGATTCCAGAGGATGTCGAAATCATCAGTTATGAAAATTCCAAGTTAGCACGCATGGCTCGTCCTATGTTAACTTCGGTGGCACTTCCTCTGTATGATATCGGAGCCGTTTCCATGCGTCTATTGACAAAGTACATGAATGCAGAAGAAATAGAAGAAAATCAAGTCATTCTTCCTTACCGTATTGAAGAACGGGAGTCTACTAAAAATTAAGAATGGCCGAACTATGGGTCAAAATTAAAAAAGGAGCGTCCCCTGATTGGCAGGGAATGCTCCTTTTTTATCCGTTCCGGATCATATACAAGGCTTTGTTCAGCATTTGATGGTTTTTATCGGTTATTTCTTCTTTTCGGGGAATGGCTTGATACATATTTACCGGATCTTCCCATGTTTCGATTAAAGGGACCGGCGACTCAGGCTGCCATTTGGACAGCCAATCCTCCGGCAACTTACCCGTGGGAAGAGGGAAATTGTTCATTTCCATCCATATAAGCGACCACGCTCGAGGCACAACCCGCCAAATATCATAGCCGCCGCCTCCAACTGCAATCCATCGGCCTTCACAGTACTCATGAGCCAGCTCATGGGCGATACGGGGGATTTCCCGGTAGATGTTCATCGTGCCGTACAAATGAGTCAGAGGGTCCAAATAATGCGCATCAGCGCCGTTCTGGGTTAAAATCACATCCGGCTTGAAAAATTCGATAATTTCCTTCATAGCAGTCCGGTAAATCTCCAGGAACGATTCATCTTCCGTAAAAGCGTCTATCGGAAAATTGAATGAGGTGCCGTAGCCTTGTCCACTGCCGCGCTCATTTATATTGCCGGTGCCCGGAAACAGATAACGTCCGGTTTCATGGATGGATACGGTGCAGACATCTGGATCATCATAAAAGCACCATTGCACACCATCACCGTGGTGTGCATCGGTATCAATATAAAGTACCCGGGCACCGTACTTTTTTTTCATATAGTTAATGGCAACCGAACTGTCATTATAAATGCAAAACCCAGAGGCCTTGCCGCGGAATCCATGATGGAGGCCGCCGCCAAGGTTTAAAGCATGCTGCGCTTTGCCTTCCATGACATAATCGACCGCAGTCAGCGTCCCACCAACCAAGCGGGCGCTGGCTTCGTGCATATTCTCAAAGATGGGAGTGTCTTCTGTTCCGATGCCATAGCTTTCCCCAGCTTCCGGTGAAATTTCTCCACGGCTCGCTTGCTTCACAATTTCAATATAGCGCTGATCGTGGGCAAGCATCAATTCTTCATCGGTTGCGATGCGGGCAGGCACAATAAGTGCTTCTGGAAGCGCATTCATTTTCCGGAGCAGGTCGACGGTCAACACCAGTCTTTTTTGATTGAAAGGATGCGTATCAGAAAATTTATACCCCAGTTGATCTTCTGAATAGACGAATACAGCATGTTTTATTCGTTCATTTGTGGTGTGTTTGGCCATAAGACATCAAAACCTTCTTTTTGTAAGTCATTAATAATGGCTAACGGATTCATGGTTTGAACACGGAAGACCAAAATTTTGTTGGCGCTGCTTTTTTTGTCGGGGTAGACAAGCACACTCAATACATTGACTTGATGATTGTAAAAGACCTTGGACACTTCATATAAAATGCCTGCCCGATTAGGGACGCGGACTTCAATATGAGAACCTGGCTGATGGGCACCTGTCAATTCGATATATTTGTACAATAAATCCGTCTCGGTGAGAAACCCTACCAGCTTGTCTTGGCTTACAACTGGCAGGCATCCGATTTTATGTTCATAGAAAATCAAAGCAGTTTCTTCCACAAAATCCAATGGATGAGCAGTTATCGGGTTTTTAGCCATAATTTCAGATACTTTTTTCTCATAAGCATTGATTTTAGGGGAAACTGAGAATCTGGAAGGCAAGGCATCTTTCAAATCCCGTTCAGTCACCACTCCAATAACTTTTTCATTTTCTAAAACAGGTGCATGGCGAATCCGCTTTTCGTTAAAAAGATCAACGACATCCTGAACTGTTTGGTTAGGGTCCAGCGAGTAAACTTCCGTTTTCATAATTTCTTCAATAAGCATCAAAACACCCCTTTATTTGATTCAATACATATAGCGGTTCATAAAGCGAAGCTGGTCGAACTTTTGCACGGACTCAGGATCGACGCGATTGCCTATACGGGCCATCAAACAATTGGCAGGATGGGAACTGATTTCGGGATCATCGGTGGCATAATACTCCAGCCCGCCCGCTTGCATCATTTTCTCCATTATTTTTCGGTACTCCCAGACGTTCAAACCAGTGCCCTTCAAATCCCAGTGCCAATAATATTCCGTAGTGATCACGATGAAATCTTCAAACGTGTCATCCATCATGGATACTTTCAGCAGGGATTTGCCGACACCGCTGCCGCGAAACTTGGGAATGACTTCGATTGCTCCGAGTTCTATAAGATTTTCCATTTTTCCTTCCGACCATCTTTCAAGAGGATCGGGGTATAGGAAAGTGACGTAACCAACGATCATGTTTTGATCACGGGCAATTAAAATCCGTCCTTCCGGCAAATCAGCAATTTCAACGATGGCTTTATGCTGCTGGGACGGCTGGCGAAAAGCCACAAGGTCTTCATGAAATTCAAGCGCTTTTAATTCATTCGATGGAATGGGCCCTTCAATGACAATCGGACCGTGTTTTGTTTTTAACTCCATGGCATTATAAGTCTTCTTATGTTCCATACTTTCACCGCCTATTGGGTACAATTAGGTATATTATACATGAAAAGGAATTATAGTACCAAAATTCATTTGAAAAAGTGGGCATTTTCTAAAAAGTTAAAATTGTTCGCATTCAATTGTCAGAATGTTGTAGAATGAAAGAGAATCAATGCGAAAGGATGATTGGGATGAAAGTGGAAACTATACCAGCAACACAAGGGGAGCATCACCTACATAATTATGAAGAAGTGGCTTCAGCATTTGATTGGGCTGAAGTGGAGAAGGAATTCAGTTGGCATCAGACGGGCAAAGTGAATATGGCCTATGAAGCGATTGACCGCCACGCTGAATCCGATCGCAAAAACAAAGTGGCTCTTTACTATAAAGACCAGAACAGACATGAAGCCTACACGTTTTATGAAATGAAGCGGATGACAAACCGGGCCGCTAATTTATTGAAAGTGCATTCGGACTTGGAAAAAGGAGATCGTATGTTCATTTTTATGCCGCGTTCACCTGAGTTATATTTTGCGATGTTCGGCGCTTTAAAAATGGGGCTGATTGTCGGGCCATTGTTTGAAGCGTTCATGGAAGGCGCAATTTATGACCGTTTGGATGACAGTGACGCAAAGGCAATCATTACAACGCCGGAATTGCTTCCGCGTGTGCCATATGACCGCCTGCCGAATTTGAAGACGATTTTCCTGGTCGGGGAAAACATCGAAGAAGACAGCCAAACAGTGGATTTCCTGAAGCACCTTAACGGATCTTCCGACAAGTTTGAGATAGAGTGGCTGGATAAAGAAGACGGGCTTGTGCTGCATTATACATCTGGGTCCACGGGCAAACCAAAAGGCGTTTTGCATGCCCAGTATGCAATGGTCCAGCAATATCAGACTGCGAAATGGGTACTGGATTTGAAAGAACAGGACATATACTGGTGCACAGCAGACCCAGGCTGGGTGACGGGAACAGCTTACGGAGTATTTGCACCATGGCTGACGGGAACTACTACGCTTATTTTAGGCGGACGTTTCTCGCCGGAAGGCTGGTATAAAGCAATCGAAGATTTTGGTGTAACGGTCTGGTACAGTGCGCCAACCGCTTTCCGTATGCTGATGGGCGCCGGTGACGCCTTGGTGAAAGAATTCGATTTGTCTACATTGCGCCATGTATTATCAGTCGGAGAACCATTGAATCCGGAAGTGGTGCGATGGGGTGTTCAAGTATTTGATAAACGAATCCATGATACATGGTGGATGACTGAAACAGGAGCTCAAACCATCTGTAATTACCCGTCCATGGCCATTAAGCCGGGATCGATGGGGAAACCGGTTCCAGGCATTAAAGTAGCCATTGTAGATGATCAAGGGAATGAGCTGCCTCCAAATCAAATGGGGAACTTAGCAATTGAAAAAGGATGGCCATCCATGATGCGCCAAATCTGGAATAACCCTGCAAAATACGAATCATATTTCTTAAAAGACCAATGGTATGTATCGGGTGATTCGGCATATATGGATGAGGAAGGGTATTTCTGGTTCCAGGGCCGGGTGGATGATGTCATCATGACGTCAGGCGAGCGCGTAGGCCCATTTGAAGTGGAAAGCAAATTGCTTGAGCATCCGGCTGTTGCGGAAGCAGGGGTCATCGGGAAACCGGATCCGGTGCGAGGGGAAATCATCAAGGCTTTTGTCGCATTGAATGAAGGCTATGAGCCATCTGAGGAGTTAACCCAGGATATTCAGCAATTCGTTAAAAAAGGGCTTGCTGCACATGCGGCGCCAAAAGAAATCGAATTTAAAGACAAGCTGCCAAAAACACGCAGCGGAAAAATTATGCGCCGCGTCTTGAAAGCGTGGGAATTAGATTTGCCGACAGGTGATTTATCGACTATGGAAGATTAATAAGCTAATTGAAAAGTCCTCAGCTGAGAATTCAGCTGAGGACTTTTTTTGTGGATCGAGTTGTTGCATGTGCTTACGGTTCTGTAGGTTCTTCTGGTTCCGTTGGTTCTGCAGGTTCTGCAGGTTCGTCTGCTGGATCTTCAGGCTCTTCGGGTTCCGTCGGTTCTTCCGGCGTTTCCGTCGGTTCCTCAGGCTCCGCTGGTTCTTCCGGCGTTTCTTCAGGTTCGTCTGCCGGTGGAGTATCAGGTTTTTCTTTTTCCGTATCTTTTTCTTTTTCCTTTTTCGGAGCAGGCTTTGGCTTCGCTTCTGCGACACTTACCGTATTGGATGCCGAAGATTGCTTGCCGGTTATATCAACCGCGACGACATAATAGCTGCCGGATCCCGGAACTTTGAATGAATTTCTGCGGGATTCGGAAATGGAAGCCAATGATCCGCCGCCGCTTCTATAGACGCGGTACCCAACAATGTCACTGGAAGGAGAATCGCTCCATGTGATGGTTGTGCCACTAATGCTGGCGCTGACGCTTGCTGGGGCGACTCCGTCATGTTTCAATGAAGCTCCGGAAACAACTTTAGAAAATCTTGAATCTCCAGGAAACAGCTTGCTGGCATCTCCGCCGAACGGTGCAAGCATCCGGTCGATAAAGGCTTGCGACACGCCTGAACCGCCGCTCGTTACAAATTCTCTTGGTGTGCTGTCAAGTGCTAAATAACGGCTGCCGTCAACAGTTGTATAAGAACCTGATGTTAAGCTGTCGTCCGCTTTCTTTGGCACCATGACATTTTTATTGAACAAATCAGATGCTACAAGGCTGCCTGACGAACAGCCTCCACCCGGCGCAAGTCCGGAAATGCTGCAGAATGAACGGGTCACGACACCTTCTGGAGCTTTGAATGTTTCTTTTGTCCCGATCAAGTCAGGATTTGTTTCGTATGCCGTGTTCATCAAGCTGGCCCATAGCTGATTGGCGCGGGTAGAGGGCTGGATATTGGTATTTCTGAAATTATCAAGTGAATATTTTTCTTGATCATAACCAAGCCAAACACTCATCGTCACATTCGGATTGTAGCCGACTAACCAGACATCTCTTGTTTCCTGAGTTGTACCGGTCTTGCCGGCAAAATCAGCTTCAAATTCCAGTAATCCATTCGCGCGGTTTGCGGTACCTCTGTCTGTTTCAAATACATCGCGGAGCATATCTGTCACAATATAAGCAGTTTGAGGTGTGTAAACTTCTTTTTCTTCCGCTTTATGTTCATACAGCACATTGCCGTCCGCATCTTCAATTCGTTGAATCATAAATGGTTCTATTTTTTTGCCGCCATTGGCAAGTGTGGCATAACCGCTTGTCAGTTCTTCAACTGAACCTTCAATACCGCCTCCGAGAGCAGCAGAAGCATTGTAATTTTCACTTTCAACTACTTTCGAGAAGCCTGCATTGATCAAATAGTTGATCGGCATTTTCTCTTTAATCTGGCCATACAAGCGAAGGGCAGGCAAGTTCTGTGACTGCGCCAAGGCATCGCGCGCTGGCATAATGCCTTGTTCGCTGGTCGGGATGAAGTTAGCCGGTTCCCATGCTTTTCCGTTGTCATTTACTTTAAATTTCACGTCGACAACCGGACTGCCGGCTCCGATTGCGCCAAATTCAATAGCTGGTCCGTAAACCAGCAAAGGCTTAACCGTAGAACCGATTGAACGATAGGCTTGTGTAGCATGGTTCAACTTTTCTATATCATGGTCACGTCCGCCGACAAAGCTTAAGATCCGGCCGGTTTTGTTTTCAATCGTCATACTGCCGACCTGGACCGGAAGTTCTTTCATTTCTTCTTCGCCTTCTTTATTGACCGATGCTACTGTAAGGGTAGTTCCATACTTATTATATGCATTTTTCGCTTTTTCTTGTGCGTCGTACATTTCTTTGTTAATGGTTGAGTGAATCCGGTAACCGTTTGAACGGACAGCCCGGTCAGCCAGAATAGCATACTCTTCGTATAGCTTATCATTTTCTTTTAGAGATGCCGGATCGATGCCGTCTTTTTCAGCAAGCACATCCATTATGAGGCGCGACGCCCGTTTTTCCAATTCAACAGTGATATACGGATATTTTTCATAGGAACGCTGTTCGTCTGTACGGAAATCTTTTACGATATCGTAAGCAAGTGCCTGGTTATATTCGTCTTCCGTGATATAGCCAGTTTCTTTCATTCGGAACAGAACGGTTTTCATCCGGTCAATTCCCGGCTGCAATCCTTCGGGCTCTTTCAAATCCCCGGTTGAAGAATAAGGTGTATAGCGGAAAGGAGCTTTTGGAATTCCGGCAATAAATGCCGCTTGAGGCAGGTTCAGTTCACTTGCCGGAACGTTGAAAATGCCATTGGCTGCTGTTTCAATTCCGGCAATATTTGCTCCGGAAGAATTTCGGCCGTAAGGAATGATATTCAGATAAGCTTCCATGATTTCGTCTTTTGTCATGAATTTCTCAAGCCGCATGGCAAGCAGAATTTCTTTTGCTTTCCGTTCGTAGGAAACTTCATTCGTTAAAATCTGGTTTTTAATAAGCTGCTGGGTCAATGTAGAGCCGCCTGTTTGGCTATCCGAGTTTGATACATCTTGGAACAGTCCGCGAAGAATGGCTTTTGGCACAATTCCATCATGTTCCAGAAAATACTCGTCTTCTGTAGCAAGAACGGCGTCAAGCGCTTTTTTTGAAACCTTATCCAGCTGGGTTTCTTTCCGTTCCAAGTCGGTGCGGATTTTTCCGATATAAACATCATTATCGAAAAACATCTCGGACGTTTCTTCATAGCTGTAGATTTCACCGCGCATTTCATCAGGGGTCCGAAGTTTTTCTTCGTCCACCAAAGATGCGAAATATCCGGCTCCTACTGAAGCGGCAAAAACCCCGCCGGCTACCAGTATAATGGCCAGCAAAAGGGCCAAGTTCCAAAAGACGCCAGTGGTGATGCTTAGCCTTTTATACCACTTTGCGGAGGTCCATCTATTTAAAGTTTCTTCAGTTTGCCTGAGAACGTTTTTTATCTTTTCTTGCACTGTAATCCTCCTCCTAAATCTGGCTTTATTATAGCATATTCTCTTTATTGCAACGAAAAAGATTGACAATGTGTGAGATTAAAGTAAACTAACTAATATATTTTCATATTCAAACGAAGAAGAGTCCGAAGTAGGGCGTGCGAGCTTTGTCAAGAGAGCCGGTGGATGGTGCGAACCGGTCAAAACGCAGCGGCTGAATTACAGGCTTGGAGTTTACGGAAGTGCCCCGTATGGCACATTAGAGTCGGGAGAATCTGTTTCTCCAAGCTGGGTGGTACCGCGCAAAAGCGTCCCTGCATGAATTTCATGCAGGGACTTTTTTTATTGTCCAGACCCAGCACACAGCCTCTTGGGCTTGTGTGAGTGTTAGTGCTTTTTTATTTTATAGAGGAGGAATTGGAATGGGTAACGAATTGATTAAGGATTTAAAATGGAGAGGTTTGCTGTACCAGCAAACAGACGAAGAAGGAATGGAAAAACTGCTTGATGAACAGAAAATTTCTTTGTACTGCGGAGTGGATCCTACTGCTGACAGCATGCATATTGGGCATATCGTGCCGCTGCTGACGCTGCGCCGTTTCCAGATGCACGGCCATCAGCCGATTTTGCTGGTTGGAGGGGCTACTGGAATGATCGGAGATCCTTCCGGCCGCAACGAAGAACGCCAGCTTCAATCTACTGAACAGATTGATAAAAACGTAGAAGCGATCAAAGTGCAAATGGAACAGATTTTCGACTTTGAGTCAGAAAATGGGGCACGCATGGTCAACAACCGGGATTGGATCGGCGAAATGAGCGTGATTGAGTTTTTACGCGATTTCGGAAAACTGATTTCGGTTAATTACATGCTGGCGAAAGAATCAGTGGCGTCCCGTTTGGAAAGCGGCATTTCGTTTACTGAGTTTACGTACACACTGATCCAGGCGATCGACTTCAACCACTTGTACGACCATTACAATTGCCGCATCCAAATCGGCGGCTCTGACCAATGGGGCAATATTACTTCAGGGCTTGAAGTGATCCGCAAAACCCATGATGAAGAATCTAAAGCATTCGGCATTACGATTCCACTGGTAACAAAAGCGGACGGTACAAAATTCGGGAAATCGGCCGGTGGCGCAGTTTGGCTTGATGCCAAAAAGACATCACCGTACGAGTTTTACCAGTTCTGGATCAATACCGCGGATGCCGACGTTATTAAATACTTGAAAATCTTCACATTCATCAGCCGCGACGAAATCGAAGTGCTTGAAAAAGCTGTGGAAGCAGAAGCACATCTGCGCCAAGCCCAAACGGTTCTTGCAGAAGAGATGACCAAACTCATCCACGGAGAACAAGCGCTTGAAGACGCGCAGCGTATTACCAAAGCATTATTCAGCGGTGACTTGAAAGCCTTATCGGCCGAAGAGATGAAAGCGGCGTTCAAAGATGTCCCTTCTGTTGAAATGGTGAAAGAACCCAAAAGCATTGTTGATTTGATCGTTGAGGCGGGGATTACTTCTTCAAAACGCCAGGCCAGAGAAGACGTGACGAACGGGGCGATTTCAGTGAACGGAGAGAAAGTGACCGACCTGGAATATGTCGTAGATGAAAAAGACCGTTTGGAAGATGCCTTTGCCATTGTACGGCGCGGCAAGAAAAAATATCATATGGTACAGTTTCAATAAAACTTAATGGAGATAGTAAAAAGCCGGGATTTTTCCCGGCTTTTTTTAATTCACTTTTATAGGAAAAGCAAAACTTCGGCTGCTTTGTTCCCAGCTGGCATAAAAATGATAGACATAGATGCCGGGTTCGCTTGGTGCGGTGATTCTGCCTTTTTCAAATAAAGCTTCAGCGGTTTCTGTTTCGCTAGTCCAAACTTCAATAGATAAGCTTTCCGATAAAGGTTCTTTGGTGAATGACAAAGTGATTTTCGACTGAGCATCGACTTCTGCCAAGGCTTTCTGATGTCCTTGTTCCCATGGAGAAGCGTAGCCCATGTCGACGCATTCGGATTTTAAGAAGCTGTCCCAGCAGTAAGATCCAGCGGTTGCCTGTATATTTCTGGTGCCGATTTTGACAGCTGGAAATGGAGGTGAAGCAAAATAAGTAAAGCCGGTGACTAATAAAACTAAAGTAATGAGGATTGAAAAGTTCCTGATAATGGGAATCCCTCCTTAAGTCTTTCAGAAGTAGACTGGAATGAACAGGAAAAGTTACAGCAATCTGTATGAAGCGGCTGTCTCATGACAGTCATTTAACATGAGCATTAATTCGGGGAACCTTTCTGGCTGATAGATTAAAGTCATCGACAGAAGCTCTAAAGATACAACAATGTCGTGCCGGTAACATTCGTATTACATCTGTTTTAAATATAGCACGGAGTCATGCCTGCCATGTTTAAAAGAAAGACCTCAGGGTATTTTGAAGTTGTAGGATAGCTTTGAGTCACCAAAAACTGAGGAGGCGTTACGGAATGTCAAAAGTAGTTGGTTCTTACCATTCTGAAAATGAAGCAATCAGTGCGATTGAAGATCTTAAAAGAAAAGGGTATCGTTCTGAAGATATCTCAGTTCTCAGCAAAGACAAAAAAGAAATCGATAATGTAACAGGAGAAACCGGCACCCATGCAGGAGAAGGCGCGGCAACAGGAGCAGTAACGGGAGGTGCGCTTGGCGGCCTTGGCGGAGTCCTTGCTGGAATCGGAGCCTTGGCTATACCTGGCATTGGCCCGATCGTAGCGGCAGGCCCAATTGTGGCCGGGTTAACTGGAGCGGCAGCGGGCGCTGGCGTCGGCGGTCTTGCTGGTGGTTTGATCGGCATGGGGATTCCGGAAGATGAGGCGCAGGAATACGAAACCCAGTTTAATGAAGGCCGGATTTTAGTTTTAGTGGATGATAACAGCAGCGCAATTCTTGACCACAATGATCGTGATGCGTTCATTAGCGGCAGTGACTCGCGAACCGGCGTCACGCGTGAAACATATATTAGCGACCAAACCGATACTAGATTAGAAAGAGATTCAATTATAAATAATGATCGCGATTCACGTCTTGGAAATGACCGGGACTCCTTTACCAGCACAAGCGGAAGAGATGCAGATATAGGCTCGACCAAAGATGCATTTACAAGTGACTCAGATTCTGGGATTACCCGCGAAACGTATACCAGTGATCGAGATGCAGATACCGGACTGATCAGAGACAGCACTGCGTTAAATCATAATCAGGATCCATTGATCGGCAGTGAGCGCAGCACCACAACAAGAGGCGATAAAAGCTCACCATTAGGCAGTGACAGTAATGCCGATCTAGAAGATGATTTAGGCGGACCGAATAAAAGAGGTCAGGCAGGATTGTAATTTAAAATATAGAAGATAAAATGCGCAGCCCGATACTTGGGCTGCGCATTTAGCTTGTTGAGAAAATTGAAATTTGTATTAGGTATCATCCCTTAACCGATATTCCGCCAACCAGCTGCGAAGCCATTGGCCGAAGCTACTTCGGACGATGGCTTTGCGACGAGCTTGCGCAGGAGCACATGTTTTGTGGCCGAGGTTTGTGAGGCCACGTCTTTGCGATGAAGCAGCGAAACGATGCAGGAGCAGCGCACTTTCATGTCTCGAAGCTAACGAAGCGATGCAGAGACAGTACGGTTTTCGCCGCTGTTTGGCTTCATATCTAGAAAGCGGGTACAAACAATAGAGAGCTTCCGAATCTGCTCCCTATTCCAGAGAAACTCTAAAGGTGTCAAACGGAAGCTGAATGCAGCGGAAGGCGGCGACTCCTGTGGGAAAAGTGTGAGTCCTGAGACCCCGCAGGGAGCGGCAGCGAGCGAGGAGGCTTAGGGCCACACCCCACGGAAAGCGTCCGCCCTGGAGCGAAATGAAAGAAGAGAATAAGAGTTTCTCGACAGCCTGAATGCGCAGCCCGGTACCCGGGCTGCGCATTTTATATGGAGTTGAAAGGTGCCAAATCATTTTTCTATGCTTGCTTTTCAAGTATGAACTTCGGCAATTCCATGTCTTCGAACAATTCAGGATGAATTAGTTTGCCTAGACGGATTGCTCCTTCAATCAGCCGCGGAGAAGGGCGGCAATACAGCTCTTCTTTCATGATATGGATTTCTTCATAAGCGTTCATCGAATTCCAACCGGGCCTTTTCCGGACTAACTCTGGTTTTACTTTAGATGTCATAATGCCAACCCAGGCAAGAAGGATGTAATCGGGGTTCCGTTGCAATACATCTTCCCAGTCGGTTTGGAAGTTAGCCGATGGAACGTCATCAAACACATTGCGGGCCCCAGTAATCTCACTGATTTCGGTCAGCCAATTGACGCTGCCAGGCGTGAAAACGGGTTTCGGCCACCATTCCCAATAAAGTGATGGGCGGTTTTTGGCCAGTGACGAGCGGTTTTTGATTTCCCCGATGATTGAAAGAAATTCAGCGTGTACGGGTTGAGCGTCGATTCCGCATGCATTGCCTACAGCCAGCATGTCATGGCCGATTTCAGAGAGCGATTGTGGATTCAAGACCAAATGAGGAATTTTCCGTCGAACCAGCTCGTCTACGTTTTTTTCCATCCCCGGCACACTGAGTGAGGCAAGCACCAGATCCGGCTTTAATGCTTCCAGCTCATCCATCCGAATAGACAAATCAGGTCCAAGCCTCGGCAGACTTGTCACGTGATTCGGCCAGTCAGAATAATCGTCGATCCCCACCAGTAAATGTTCCGCGCCAATGAAAGCAAGGACCTCAGTATTGCTGGGACAAATTGAAATGATTCTCATGAGTTGCACCTCCGCTTTTTTACAGTTTACCATAGCGGGATTTAGAACCAAAATAGACAAGGCTTTAACATTTCTGTTAAATTGGAACATATTGAAATAGTTGTTATGAAAGAATGCATGAGAGTGAACAATGTATTATCATTGTTAAAAGTATAACTTATCGGCAGACTGCAAAAGATCTTGGAAAGTTAAAATTCTGGATGAACGTGTGGGCTGAAGCAGGAGGAAAAGAATGTTGAAAAATCAGGAGTTATATGAATATTTACGTAGACGCACTTGGGAAATGACGGAGTATTGGTATGAAACGCTGGATAAAAACAAGGGGGGAGTTTATAGCACGAACAACCCTGATGAAATCGAAAATCTTAAACGCCAAAATCATGATTTTCATGTGCGGTTTTGTTCAATGTTTTCAAAAGAGCAAGATGATTTTTTTAAGGATTTTCAGGAATGGATTGAGGAAATCGCAACAGATGACGCTCATTTAGCAACACCAATCGTCGTCGTCATTGAAGAATTTTTCCGCACACAGCAGCAATACCTTGAAATTATTGCGGAATATGCCTCCCGTCACAAAGAACAAGTCAGTTTCGATGAGTTGAACCAATGGAATCTTGGAGTGGTCCGAGCCATCGGCAAAGTGATCCTGGAATTTACTTCTCAGAATGCGAAAGTGGCACAAGAACGGCTGCAAGCTCAACAGCAAATGATTGTTGAAATGAGTGCACCTGTTATTTTATTGACAAAAAGTTCCGGTTTTCTTCCTCTTGTAGGAGAAATCACTACACACCGTGCACAGATCATTTTTGAGAAAACGTTGAAACAATGTTCGAAACACAATCTTGAAAGATTGGTGATTGATTTGTCAGGTGTGCCGATTATCGACACGATGGTTGCCCAGCAAGTTTTCCAGCTGATCAGCGGTTTGAACATCATCGGAGTGAAAGCGGCATTATCCGGCATAAGCCCAGTGATTGCCCAGACCGCTGTGCATTTAGGCATTAAGTTTACAGATATTGAAGTGTATAATTCGTTGGCTCAGGCGTTGAAAGTGAATCAAAATGAACTTGTTAAATAATGTAATGAGAGAGAAGGGTTGAAGAAAGTGCTCCAACGCATTTTCATGTTTCGAAGTTAGCGAAGCAATACAGAAGCAGGGGGACGTTTTCTGCGTGAGACATCCCAAACCTGCAGACCGCAGTTTTCCACTTCTATCAATCATCTCGAATATCAAAACCTCCTAAACGATTGAATCGTTTAGGAGGTTTTGCAGGTTAATCGTAGAAAACAAAAACATTGTAGGACAGTCAAAACTTTTTTGTTCATCTAACAGAATATTATGATTCAAGATTCCTGAAAAGCATAGGTTTGGATTATCGGTATTATGTGCTTTAAGTTTATGGCCTAGTGCAGGAGTTTGGCGGGATAAGCAATACTGAAGCCACAAAAGAATGTAAGTCTTTATAGTCAGGAGGTCTGTCACTTTTTGAAAGAAAATCATATGAAAAGCCACCTGAATGTATATTAGGTGGCTTAACTAATGATATTTTCTATATGCAATTAATAAAGTTATTGAATCCCAAAGTCCTCAGCGAAAAGCATTTTTGTGTCAACGAGTACATCTTCTGCATTTTCATCTAGGTTGAATACCCGTGCACCGCGCAGCCTGTCGTTTTCTTCGCCCCCAAGGCCATAGCTTCCAAATCCAGTACTTCCTGCGTAGCCCAATTTGATTCCGTAATAGTCCCCAACAAATGTGTTGATGTGGTCATGACCAGAGAAGACGCCTTTCACATCGCCTCTTTCCAGCATAGCTGCAAACATACCGCTGTTAAAAGGACCTGTGCATACACATTCGTTCTTTTCACCTACGATATTATGTTTTTCTACTGCTTTCTGATGGCTTTCTTCTGTTCTGTCGGATGGACTTGCATACCACATGTTTTCGAATTCAGGCAGTGGAATATGCATGAATGCCAGTGATGGAACTTTATGTCCAGTTGTTTGCTCCAGTTTTTTTGACGTTTCAGAGTACCACTCAACTTGATCGTGGCGGAGCCAATCCCATGTTTGGTAACCATCAAAATTCTGTCCTGCAACTTCGTCTGGAGCATATCTGCCGCTATCAAATAGCCAGATGTTAAAGGCTGGATCTGTATTCTTGGAGTTATTGATAACCAGGTTTGTATTGCCAGTTCCAGTAACATCCTTAGGTCCCGGCTTGTTTACATTGTGTTCATAAGACATATAAATTTCGAGCATGTCCGTTTCATCCAAACCGGTCTTAGGTGTATGGTCTTCATCATGATTACCAAAAGTAACTGCCCATTGGATGCCTCTATCTTCCATCGGCTGTGCAATGGTGTCCAAGGCTTGTTTCACTTCTTCAGCAGTATCAATCTCAGCAGTAAGCATGTCACCATTTAATATGGCTATATCCGGGTTTTGATCATCAAGCACCGTGTTCATCAATTCGATCGTGCGGGAATCGACATCTTCGTCGTCCTGGATATCGTTAAATTGTACAATCTTATACTTGCCATCAGAGTTAAATTGCAATTTTTCATTCTCATTGCCCTTTCCTTGAACGGAGAAAGTGGTGAAGTTGGTAGTAACTAAAATTACCGCACATACAATGATGATTATTCCGGTTAATGATTTTAATTTCATAAAATACACTCCTTTTCTAAGATGTAGTTAAACTATAAGACATAAGTATTAAACCTATGTTAATTTACTATATTGTCTTTGTGAATAAAGGCAGTATATCCAGTTTACAGATTTTAAAATTAAAAAAAGAGCGGAAGAAGAGGGAGTTATATTGTAAGCTGCCCAACAGTGTGAGTGATCCTAAACTGAACAAATACTTGAAATCCAAAAACCACAGATATAGACGGGAAGATAATACGGCATGAGGGTAAGATTGTGAGCATTGATTTGAAGTCCCGAATACTCACATATGAAGATCCGTTTAAGCAGCGACACTTAATTATCGATGAAATGGTATCAGTAAATATGATTAATTAGAAAAAACGCCTGACCTGATGAAAGGTTTGGCGTTTTTTTGTATGATGAGCGCCTGTCCACTTATTATTTGCCCCCCCAAAAAAGAACGATCTAGTCCGATGTATTACGAAAAGTAGGTAAATAGAAAAAACCCTGAAAGTCCTTGATTTAACAAGGTTTTCAGGGTTTTAAATACTATTGTTTACTAAGCACTTTTATTAACGTGAGTAGTACTCAACGATCAACTGTTCGCTGATTTCAGCAGACAATTCGCTGCGCTCTGGGTAGCGTACAAAAGTACCTACTTTAGTGTCAGCATCGATTGATACATATTCAGGTACAAAGTTGCTTACTTCGATTGCTTCGTTTACTATATCAAGGTTGTTTGATTTTTCACGGAAAGCGATTGTTTGTCCTGGTTTTACGCTGAATGACGGAATGTCAACGCGTTTGCCATCAACAAGAATGTGTCCGTGGTTTACCAATTGACGAGCTTGGCGGCGAGTGCGCGCAAGACCTAAACGATAAACAACGTTATCAAGGCGAGCTTCAAGCAAGATCATGAAGTTTTCACCGTGTTTACCTGGCATTTTGCCGGCTTTGTTGAATAAAGTTTTGAATTGGCGTTCGTTAACCCCAAACATGAAACGAAGTTTTTGTTTTTCTTGAAGTTGCAAACCGTACTCAGAAACTTTTCTGCGTTGGTTAGCACCGTGTTGACCTGGTGCGTAAGGGCGTTTTTCTAATTCTTTACCTGTTCCGCTAAGAGATACTCCTAGACGACGGGACAGTTTCCATGCTGGACCTGTATAACGAGACATATATGTCTCCTCCTCTGTTTTTGGTTTTTGAAGTAAAATAAAAACCAGATGCATTCATGCTGTAAGCCATTTTATATTCTTGTACCTTCGCCCTGCAGCCATGAGTTACGCGATACACCTACTGTAGAGGAATAAAATGGACGGACACGCACATACAACTGCTGCGATTATTTTACACAAACTATAGTATAACCGGATAGCCAATCAAAAGTCAATAGTTATACCCAGCTTCAAGAAAAGGCAGCTTTCCTTTTTTTACTATTCAAGGTAAAATGAAATTAGATGGAATGTAAGCGCTTTCTATTTTGGCTAAGGGGTGTATAACTATGGATGAAAAAACGATTAATTTGGAGACGGCAGTAATTCATAAGGGGTATAAAAGTTCACTTCATCATGACAGCTTAGCGACTCCGCTTTATCAGACTTCGACATTTTCGTTTGCGACTGCGGAAGAAGGGGAAGACCGTTTTGCCGGAACCTGTGAAGGCAATATTTATTCCCGCTTAGGAAATCCGACAGTCCGTGTATTGGAAGAACGCATGTCAGAAATTGAATACGGGGAAGGGGCACTTGCATTTGGCTCGGGGATGGCATCTGTCAGCGCGATATTGATTCACCTGACAAAAGCCGGAGACCACGTTCTTTGTTCTCGGGGGATTTACGGCTGTACCTTTGGACTTCTGGAAATGATGGAAGAGAAATATGGCATTACCCATAATTTGGTTGCCATGACTACTGAACAGGAAATTGAACAGGCATTGCGTCCAGAAACCGTATGCATTTATGTTGAAACTCCGATCAATCCGACGATGGAAATTGTGGATCTGGAAGCGGTCTGTGCAGTGGCTGCAAGGCGCGGCCTGCGTGTAGTAGTTGATAATACATTCAGCTCCCCTTATTTGCAGAATCCTTTGCAGATAGGCGCGGATTTTGTTTTGCACAGCGCTACTAAATATCTGAACGGCCATGGGGATGTGGTTGGCGGAATATTGGTCGGCAAAGATGCAGAAGAAATGCAGCGGATTCGAATGAGCGTCCAGAAAGATGTCGGAGGGATTATGTCACCATTTGATGCCTGGCTTTTGCTTCGCGGTATGAAAACTCTCCATGTCCGGATGGATCGGCACATTTCAAATACAAAGAAAGTGCTGGAGTTCTTGAAACAAGAACCGCTGGTGAAAAAGATTTATTATCCATTTGATGAAGACCATCCACAAGTGGAAATTGCAAAACGCCAGATGCGCGACGGCGGAGGGCTAATTTCATTTGAAATTGAAGGCGGCAAAAAAGAAGCACAGGCGTTTATGAACGCTTTATCGCTGATTAAGATTGCCGTCAGTCTGGGGGATGCTGAAACACTTATCCAGCATCCCGCTTCAATGACCCATGCTGTGGTTCCGCAAAAAAGCAGGGAAGCGATGGGAATTACAGAATCGCTGATGCGTTTATCGGTCGGTCTTGAACATATAGATGATTTGACGGCAGACTTGGCAGAAGCGTTTAAAACGGTAAAAGCGAAATTGCAAAAAGCATAACAAAACGCCCGGACTTCTCAAATAGAAGTCCGGGCGTTTTCATTTTTTCAAAGATGCTTCAATAATACGGTTGTAAACAGTTCCAGGCCTTCTTGGTCTTCTTTCGTAAAGCGGCTGAGTTCCGGGCTATCGATATCAAGAACACCAATCACTTCACCGTCTTTAATCAATGGAATGACAATTTCGGACTGAGAAGCTGCGTCACAGGCAATATGTCCAGGAAAAGCATGGACATCTTCAATGAGCATGGTTTTCTTTTCAGAAACCGCAGTTCCGCAAACCCCTTTGCCTACCTGGATCCGGACACATGCCGGAAGACCCTGGAATGGACCGAGTACAAGTTCGCCATCTTCCATTAAATAAAAACCGACCCAATTGATCCGTTCTAAAAATTGGTTCAACAATGCGGAAGCGTTGCTTAAATTAGCGATGGTATTAGTTTCACCTTCCAACAGAGCATCTAACTGCTTTCCAAGCAGCGTGTATTGTTCTATGCTTGTACCGCTGTAACTTGTTTGAGTGAACATGATAGGCCTCATTTCGTATTATGATTGGCATGGACAAGAATTCCATGCCTTGAAGATTATATCGGTATTGGTGCTTTTTTAATTATAAAGTTTGTCGTAATGCTTATGCAAGCCATTGACGCTATGGGCATCTGAACCGAACACCAGCGGAATACGAAGAGATTCGGCAACAGGGATGAAGTTTGCCGGCGGATAAGATTCCAGGCAATCCGGCTTGGAATAGCCGGCGCCATTCAAGTCCATTTCATAGCCGGCTTTAGCGATTTTTTCAAGGACGCCATGTATGCGGCGGGAATCATCGATTTTTTCCCCATGAGCCAGCTGGAATTTATGGACGAGCGTCGGATGGCCGATTCTTTTTGGTTTAAACTGGCCAAGATTAGCTGCAATCGAAGCTTCTACAGTATCGTAGTATAGATCGTAGACGTTTTGAACCGAGCCGGCTTTTTGAGCAAGCTGCATAAAAACTTCACTGCTGTAATCCATGCAAAGATACTCATCGTTTACTCTAAGGAAATGAACGGATAAAATAGAATCATCGAGAGAGGATCCGTATTCTTCAAGGAAAGAACGGGTTTCTGATTCATGGCCAATGATATAATCCACTTCCAATCCGACTCGAATGAGAATATCCTGTTTGTATGCATCTTTTGCTTGTCGTATGGCGTCCAAATAAGGGAGCATATTCTCCAAAGTCATCCCGCTGTCTTTTTCAGGAGTCGGATCCATGAAAGAAGAGGGGAGGGGAGCGTGTTCGGTAAAGGAAATATCACCAAAACCGGATTCAATCGCTTTTTCTATGTAGGCATTCAGCTTGTCTTTAGTGCCATGAGGACAAAAAGGAGTGTGGATATGTCCATCTCTTTTCATAAAAACACCAGCTTTCTTTCAAAGTTTGAAAATATTTCTTTCATTTATTCTATTTTCACGAACAAAAGAGTAGAATACATGTTAAAATAGTAGAATCATGTAAAACATTTATATAGAATAGGAAATGTGATTTTGAACAGGGGGCTATATGACTTATGATGAAGTATATCATCATTGCGGTCATCATTCTATTAGCGGTAATTATCGTCGGCTTTTTGTTTCGCAAGAAGCATAACGCGGAAATTGAACGCTTGGAACAATTAAAACTGCAAATACAAAACAAACCGATACTCGAAGAATTGACAAAAGTAAAACAATTGAACATGAACGGCCAGACCGAAGAAATGTTCGAGCGCTGGCGTGACATATGGACGGAAATTATGGATGTACATATTCCGAAAATTGATGCTTCCCTCTTTGATGCAGAAGATGCGATTGACCGCTTCAGATTCGGAAAAGCTTCAAAGATTGAAAATGACGTCGAAGTCCGCATCGATGATGTCGACCGGCAGATGAATGAAATCTTAAGTGAACTTGAAGAATTAATCGGCAGTGAAGAAAAAAACCGCAGCGAAATGGATATGATGAGAGACCATTACCGCCTGGCACGGAAAAACTTATTGGCTCATCAGCATTCGTATGGAGCGGCGGCTGTTCCTCTTGAAAAAAGACTGGAATCGTTCTCACCGCTATTTGCCGAATACGATCAATTGACTGAGCAAGGAAATTATTTGAAAGCTCGTGAAATTGTTATGGGCTTAGCAGATGAAGGAGATTATGTTTTCTCTTTGATCGATGACATTCCGCCGCTGTTAACGGACATCCACTCGAAAATACCGTCTTATATCAATGAACTGCGCAATGGAATCCGCGAAATGGAAAGCCAGTCTTATTATTTGAACCACTTGGAATTGACGGACCAATTAGATGACATGGAGCAAGAGCTGGTTGTGATGAAACAGAATATTGCGGAACTGAATGTCGCGGAGACAAAAGAAAAAGCCGAAGCGATGAAAGAGCGCATTGATTCGTTTTACGAACTGCTTGAAAAAGAAGTTAAAGCAAAGCATTATGTGGATCAGCATAAAGCAGAAACATCGCGCCATCTGGAACTGATTACACGTGATACTCGTGATATGTATGATGAGTGCGTAGTGGTCCAGCAAAGTTATAAAATTCCGGACAGCGATGCAGCGATTCCTAAAGCATGTCTGCAAACTTTGGAAGATTTGCAGCAGCGATTCGATTTACTTAAATCCCGTTCTGAAGAAAAACATGCTGCATATTCCAGTCTCGAAGAAGAACTGTTAATCATCCAGGAAGAGCTGGCAAAAATCGATGTCATTCAGCATGACTTCACAAGCTCGCTGAAGAGCCTGCGAATTGATGAAATTGAAGCCCGCACTAGAGTGGAAGACTTGAAGCGCCAATTGCAGGAAACTGACAGAATGCTGTATAAAGCCAATGTACCAGGCATTCCAGAAGAAATGGATGTCCGGCTTGAAGAAGCGGAAGAGCATTTATTTGTTGCCATGCAAGGCTTGCAAGAAGTTCCATTAAATATGAATTTAGTTGATAATTACTTAGTGAAAGCTGAGAAAAGCATTGAAGACGTAGAAGAAAAAGCAAAAGAAATGATTGAAAACGTGCTGCTGATTGAACGCATCATCCAATACGGCAACCGCTACCGAAAAACGAATCCACAGATGCATGCCAAGTTGATGGAAGCAGAAGAATCGTTCAGACAGCTCCGGTATACGAAAGCATTAGACGAGGCAGCTACAGCAGTCGAAAGCTTTGAACCAGGTTCAATGAAACGGATTGAGGTACTGGTTAAAGAAGAGGCGTGGCGAGTTTAAAAACAAAAAGAAAACCACCAGCTCCCGTGCTGGTGGTTTTCTTTTCGGAGGTGGAGAAAATGATTTACTTGGACAATAGCGCAACAACCAAACCTAGAAAAGAAGTGCTCGAAACTTTTATTACAGTAAACGAGCAATATTATGCGAATCCTGCCTCCATTCACCGGATGGGAAACGAAGCTGAGGATTTATTGGAAGGGGCGCGTGCCCAAATCAAGCAATTATTAAAGATGGAACACGCCGTCTTTACATCTGGAGGGACCGAATCGAATAATTTAGCATTGTTCGGTGTTGCTAAAGCTTACCAGCACCGGGGAAAACACATCATAACAGCAGTCACCGAGCATCCATCTGTGCTGAAAAGCTTAGAAGCTCTTGAACAGCAAGGGTTTGATATCACGCGTTTGCCGGTCGATCGTTCAGGTGCCATTGATTTGAATGAGTTGAATAACGCACTCAGACAAGATACGATTCTTGTAAGCTTGATGCATGTCAACAATGAAATCGGTACAGTCCATCCAATTGCAGAAATCAAAAAGCTTCTGAAAGGGTCTTGGGCTTTATTCCATGTAGATGCCGTCCAAAGCATTGGGAAAGTTAAACTTCTTGCTGATTCCATGCCGGACTTATTGAGCATCTCAGGCCATAAAATCCATGGACTGAAAGGCAGTGGGGTTTTGGCGTATAACCAAGTGGAATTAGAGGCAATTCTCCACGGCGGTGGGCAGGAGTTCGGTTTGCGAAGCGGGACAGTAGCCGTGCCGCAAGCGGCAGCGCTAGCAAAGGCATTACGCCTGGCAGAACCAAAGCCTGACTATGCAGAATGGAATAAAGACCTTCGCACATTTTTCAAAGGATTTAATGGGGTTAAAATTATCAGTCCGGAAACAGCGGCTCCACATATATTAGCGATTGCACTGAAAGGCTTGAAAGGTGAGATTTTGGTAACAGGGCTTCAACAGGAATCGGTCATTGTCTCCACATCCAGTGCCTGCTCATCCAAAAGCAAAGAAATCAGCCATGTGATTGAAGCAATCGGTGTCCCCCGTGAATTTAAAGAAGGGGTCATTCGCATCAGCTTTGGAGCGTTTACCACCGCGCAGGATATAGCGGAATTGAAAAAAGCATTCGAGCGGGTTTACCGTTTAGTTTAATAAATTTACAGGGAAATAAAGGAGTTTAAACAGCATGAAAACAAACCAAGTCCTTGTCCGTTACGGGGAACTATCAACCAAAGGAAAAAACCGCAGCTCGTTTATCGGACGGCTGCGGGATAACGTCCGCCAGACGTTTTCTGACTTAGAAAGCATCCGGATCAAAGCAGAGCGCGACCGCATGTTTATCTATTCAGATGAGGAAAAGGATATGGAGAAAGTGTTGGAAAGATTGCCACTGGTTTTCGGCATCCAATCATTCAGCCCGGTAACCCAGTCAGAATTGACGTTTGATGCGATGAAGCAAGCAGCGATTGCAGTGGTCAGTAAAGTGGACCGACAAAACAAAAGCTTTAAAGTATCAGTGAAACGGCCGAATAAAGCTTTTCCATATGAGAAACCTGAAATTACGCAGGCAATCGGTTCACATGTACTTCGCAGCTTTCCGGAATTGACTGTCCAAATGAAGCATCCGGATGTTGAACTGAAAGTGGAGATTCGTGAAGAAGCGGCATATATGATGGCAGAAGTGATTCCAGGCGCTGGCGGTTTGCCGGTGGGGGCGGGCGGAAAAGCGCTCTTAATGCTGTCCGGTGGCATCGACAGCCCAGTTGCCGGCTATCATATGCTGAAACGGGGGGTAAGGCTGGAGTTGATCCATTTCTTCAGCCCTCCATTCACCAATGACCGGGCAAAAGAAAAAGTGTTGGATTTAGCGGATAAGTTGAGCCAGTTTGGTTCTTCGGTCAATCTGCATATTATTCCGTTTACGAAACTGCAGCAGGAAGTGCACAAACAAGTGCCGGATAATATCACGATGACGTCGACGCGGCGGATGATGATGCGCGTCGCGGACTTGGTGCTTGCAGAAACAAAATGCCAGGCAATCATTACAGGAGAGAGCCTCGGGCAAGTAGCCAGCCAAACCTTAGAGTCGCTGCATGCCATCAATGCAGTAACGAATACGCCAGTGCTGCGGCCGTTGATCGCGATGGACAAGCTGGATATCATTGAAACGGCACAGCAAATCGGTACTTATGAGATTTCCATTCGTCCCTTTGAAGATTGCTGCACGATTTTCACGCCGTCTAGTCCGAAAACGAAGCCGAAGCTTGAGAAAGTGGAATATTACGAAAAATTTGTATCATTTGATGATCTGATTCAAGAAGCGGTGCAAGAACGAGAAACCATCAAATTTCCGAGGGTGCAGGAAGCGAAGTTCGAGGGCTTGCTATAAAACAACGATAAAAACAGCTATGAGTAAAAGCCGAATTTTACTCATAGCTGTTTTTTCTTTTTTTATAATGATTTTGAATAATTAAAATCTTCCTGTATAATAATAGAAGTATAAAGTCATTCACTCATACAGGGGGATATATAATGAATCGTGAAGAATTGCTGGCACCGGAAAGTTATAATTTAGTCGAAGAAATTGAGAAATTTGCTACAGGCGACGGCAAATTAGCGATTATTTGGGAAAATGACAAAGAAGACTCCCAGCAAGTTACATACGATGAACTGATTCTCCGTGCCAATAAGGCAGCGAACAGTTTTGAAAAAGCAGGTTTGAAAAAAGGAGATATCGTCCTCGTGATGGTGCCGCGCTTGATTGAAGCGTATGTAGCCTATATCGGCGCCTTGAAAGCAGGCTTGGTTGTAATTCCAAGTTCGGAAATGCTGCGGGCAAAAGACATCTCCTACCGTTTAAACCACAGTAACGCAAAAGCGGTCATTGCGTATGAGCCGTTTATGGATCAATTCAATGAAGTGGAAGAAATGAAAAATGTCATTAAATTCGTTATCGGCCATTCCGATCAGTCATGGGTTTCGTTGACAGAAGCAATGGAATCAGCTTCTGACGTTTATCAAGCTGCAGACACGAGAAATGACGATATGGCGTTTTTATCTTACACGTCAGGAACGACAGGGAACCCTAAAGGCGCAGTGCATAGCCATGGCTGGGCTTATGCACATTTGCGGACTTCTGCAGAGCATTGGCTCGGTGCAAAAGAAGGCGATTTGGTCTGGGCGACAGCCAGCCCTGGATGGCAGAAATGGATTTGGAGCCCATTCCTTGCTACTTTGGGCAGCGGAGCAACCGGATTTGTTTATAATGGCAAATTCGATCCGGAAGTTTATCTGCAGATTCTGGAACGCCGCGGAATCAATGTATTATGCTGTACACCAACCGAGTACCGCTTGATGGCGAAACAGAAAAACCTTTCATCATTCGACTTAAAGGCTTTGCACAGTGCAGTTTCCGCCGGTGAACCGTTGAATGCGGAAGTGATCAACGTGTTTAAAGAAAACTTCGGCCTTGAAGTCCGAGACGGCTATGGCCAGACAGAAAATACCTTGCTTGTCGGCGTTATGAAAGGGATGGAAATCCGCATCGGTTCAATGGGGAAACCGACGCCGGGCAACCGGGTGGAAATCATTGATGAATTCGGTAAGCCTGCGCAAGCCGGCGAAGTGGGAGACATTGCTGTCCATGTGAATACACCTGCATTGTTCAAAGGATATTTCAAAGACGACGAACGCACAAAAATGCAGTTCCGTGGTGAATACTATGTGACGGGAGACAAGGCATCGAAAGACGATGACGGTTATTTCTGGTTTGAAGGAAGAGGCGACGACATCATCATTTCCTCCGGCTATACAATCGGACCGTTCGAAGTGGAAGATGCACTCGTCAAACATCCGGCTGTCCAGGAATGTGCAGTAATCGGAGCGCCTGACGAAATCCGCGGAACGATCGTTAAAGCATTTGTCGTTTTGGTTCCAGGCAACGAGCCTTCCGAAGACCTCGTCAAAAACTTGCAGGATCATGTGAAAGAACTGACAGCTCCTTATAAGTATCCGAGGGCGATCGAGTTTGTAGAGGAATTGCCAAAAACCGCATCAGGAAAAATTCGGCGCGTCGAATTGCGCCAAAAAGAACAAGCGAAAAAGTAAGAGCGGAAGTTTTATTAAAATAAGCAGAAGTATGGGGATTGATATTCCATTTCACTCCAGGTGGGTGCTTTTCATGGAATACCCATTAAATGGCCGAGAGTGCAAGGCTATTCAGCAATCTCAACGAAAAGCAAAAGCGGCTGGTGCAAACTGGCTGCTTTTTTCAATTGTTTACTTTAGAATAAGACGGGCATATAATAGTTCTATTATTTCGAGAAACAAAATAAAAGGAAGAATGGTGAGAAAAGCGAGATGGCAGCAGAAAAAAAAGGCATACTATATACGATTTTAACTTACGCCATTTGGGGAATATTACCTCTTTACTGGAAACAAGTCGACCACGTACCAAGTGACGAAATACTGACGTCCCGCATCCTATGGGCTTTTGTTTTGACAGTCTTATTTATCATTGTGATAAATGGCGGAAAACAATTGATTGCTGACTTGAAGAGTTTATGGCAATCCAAAAAAACTTTCTTTACATTAATGCTGGCATCTTATTTGATAACCGCCAATTGGTTTTTGTATATTTTTGCCGTTACAAACGACCGGATTGTTGAAACGAGCATGGGCTATTACATCAATCCGCTTGTTTCGATGCTGCTGGGTGTTTTCTTTTTAAAGGAAAAATTATCACCGGCTATTAAAGTCGCTTTTGTGCTTGCGGCAATTGGTGTCAGCATCTTGGCGATCTCGTATGGTACGCTGCCATGGCTGGCTTTCGGGATGGCTTTAAGTTTTGCGTTCTACGGCTTGATCAAAAAGACCATCAAATTGGATGCGCTGCGGGGACTGGCACTTGAAACTTTGTTTGTGCTGCCGCTTGCGATTATCTACTATATTTATCTGTTTTCCACCAGCCAGGCTTCTTTCCTGAACGAAGGAGCTTCGACAGATATTCTGCTTATCATCAGCGGTGCCGCTACAGCGCTTCCTTTGGTTTTATTTGCAACAGGGGCTCCTCTTATTCCCATGTATATGATCGGATTTTTGCAATACATCGCACCGACGTTGATGCTCCTTTTGGGCGTATTGGTTTACGGTGAATCCTTCAATCGAATCAGCGCAATTTCATTTTCATTCATTTGGGTAGCGTTGATCATATTTACGACCTCAAAAGTTTTGGAAGCAAGAGGCATTAAAAAAGAGAAGTTGAATGCGCAGCATTGATTCATCCGAGGTAAAATGAAACATTTGTACAAGATAGCCGTATAATAAAGAGAGAAAAAAGGAGGTCAAATGATAAATGAATACGAAGAGATGGATAGCATTGGTTGTAGCAGCGGCTATACTGGGGATTTCGTTGGTCATCAACTCAGCATTTGCGATTTTCCAAAGCACACTAGGCACAGGCGTTGACGATTTGCTGGCTACGGCACAAACAGATGTTTCAGAAGAAGTGATTGAAGACGGCGATTTTAATAAGCGGATTGCGGTTTTGAATGTGGAAGGAACCATCCAGGATACCGGCGAAGCTTCTGCGCTGCTCGGACAGACCGGATATAACCACGGCTTGTTCATGGAACAATTAGAGCAAGTGAAAAATGACGATACGGTAAAAGCTGTCATGCTGAAAGTCAATTCGCCGGGCGGCGGAGTAGTCGAATCAGCGGAAATCCACGATAAAATTACAGAAATTCAGGAAGAAACAAAAAAACCTTTCTATGTCTCAATGGGCGCCACTGCAGCTTCCGGCGGCTACTACATTTCAGCCCCGGCGGACAAAATTTTTGTGAACCGTGAAACAATGACGGGTTCTCTTGGTGTCATTATGCAAACGGTCAATTATGGGAAATTGGCAGAAAAATATGGAGTGGAATTTGTAACCATCAAATCGGGGCCATTCAAGGATATCGGAAATCCGACGCGTGAAATGACTGCGGATGAGCAAGCCATTCTCCAGGAAATGCTGAATGATTCCTACGAATCGTTTGTTGACGTAATCGCCGAAGGGCGGGATATGTCCGAGGAACAGGTTAAAAAGCTTGCTGATGGACGCATCATGAACGGCAGACAGGCAGTCGACGCGAAGCTGGCAGATGACTTCGGCTTCGAAGAAGATGTGCTGGCAGCGCTTCGCACAGACTTCAATTTGGAAGATGCTCAAGTCTTTGAATATGGAGCATCTCAAGGGCTTGGGTCACTGTTTTCAATGAAGCTTAATTCATTGTTTGGCAAAGACCTGGAATCGCAAATGATCACTAAATTGCTAACCGAAAATAGCTCGCCGCGTATGATGTATTTGTATGGTGAAAAATAAGGAGGGGCGATGACAATGACAAATCATATGGATAATGAAACTCATTCTGTGGAAAATGTGCAGAACAATCGCCCTGTTGAACCGAATTATAAAGAAGTGATGTTTTATGAACGCAAGCCTGCTGGCTTTTGGGTGCGGTTCTGGGCATACTTGATCGATCTTCTGCTCATTGCTTCCGTTACTTCGATTTTAATTAAACCGATATTTTTATTGATCGGATTAGAAACATCCAGCAATACATGGTACGCCCCATACGCCATTATTTCCGCTGTCGTTTTCTATGCCTATTTCGTGCTGATGACGAAGTTTTTTGAACAGACAGTAGGCAAAATGATTTTAGGGCTGCGTGTCGTTTCTTTAAAAGAAGAAAAGCTGTCATGGGGGACGTTGTTGTTCCGTGAATGGATAGGCCGTTTTATATCTGCCACCATCTGGCCTTTGTACTGGATTGTCGGGTTTACAAAATTAAAACAAGGAATCCATGACTTTGTAGCAGATACTACTGTCATCCATGAAGAGACATACCGCAAGCGAATTCTGTTTGAGAAAAAACGTTCTGAAGGGTCTGAGTTGCAAGAGGCCGAAACGTTCTAGTAAGATAAGGGTATGTTGAAAGGGAGGCGTTATTATTGGTACAAATTACGTTCAAGCAAAATCCTGTGACTTTACCAGGCAAAGAAGTGAAAGTGGGAGATCAGGCTCCAGGATTCAAAGTTCTGGCAAATGATTTAAGCCCGGTTACATTGCAGGATACGACAGGGAAAGTTCGTTTAATCAGCGTAGTTCCTTCGCTTGATACCGGTGTTTGTTCGCTGCAGTCGAAACGTTTTGACCAAGAAGCGGCATCACTTGGCGATAACGTGGAAGTATTGACGATTTCAGCTGATCTTCCATTTGCTCAGAAACGCTGGTCTGAAGAGAACGGCACGAATGGCATTACTCTTTTGTCTGACCACCGGGATCTGTCTTTTGGTGAAGAATACGGTGTTGCCATGGAGGAGCTTCGTTTATTGGCACGTTCGATTTTTGTCATCGATGAAAATGATAAAGTCGCATACGTGGAATATGTCTCTGAAGGCACTGATCATCCGGATTACGATAAAGCAATTGAAGCCGTGAAGGCATTAACAAACTAATACAAGAAACCCACTCCTGCTGAGTGGGTTTCCTTATTGAGGACGGATTATAGATGAATTCAGCAATGGAAAAGATTTTTAATTTTATTGATCAGCATGCGACAGAAATGCAGAAAGAGCAGGATCTGCCGTATCTGGAAAGTTTACTGGAAACAACTGAGACATGGCTGGATGGGCATATCCAGCCTTCGGAACAAGCGGGCAAAGAAGATGTCCGGAAAGCAATCCAGCTGGCTGTATTAAAAGGGATGAAGGAGCATGTACAGCCGCATCACCAGATGACGCCGGATGCACTTGGCCTTTTAGTGGGTTATTTAGTGGAGCTTTTTGTGAAAGAGAAAGAGTTCACGCTGCTCGATCCAGCGCTTGGCACAGGAAATCTGCTGTTGACGGTGATGAATTACTTGGATGGCCGCATTACCGGAGCAGGTGTTGAAATTGATGATATGCTGATCCGGTTGGCAGCTTCAACGGCGGATTTGGTCGAACAGCCGGTCACTTTTTACCGCCAGGATGCCTTGCAGCCTTTATTGATTGATCCTGTGGATGCAGTAGTCGCTGACTTGCCGGTTGGTTATTATCCGGATGAAGAAATAGCGGCAACTTATGAATTGAAGGCAGAAGAAGGCTTGTCGTATGCGCATCACTTATTTATTGAACAAGCATTGAAGCATACAGTGGACGGTGGCTATCTGTTTTTGGTCATTCCAAAAGCCTTATTTGAATCGCCCCAGGCCGGCCAGCTGCATACTTTCTTAAAAAAGACGGCTTACATTCAGTCGGTTATGGAGCTGCCTGACAGCTTATTCAAGAATTCAGCTTTTGCTAAAGGCATTCTGATTTTGCAGAAGAAAAAAGAAGGCATTAAAGCGCCGAAGGAAGTCCTGTTGGCACGTGTACCGAGCATGTCGAATGCCAATTCAATGGCTAAATTCTTTTCGCAAGTCAGCCAGTGGTTCAAAGAAAATAAACAGTAAATATGGAACATATTGTGTTATAATGGAAGTCATTAATACATCCGTGATTGATAGTCTTAAAAGAAAAGAGGGATGGACATGACGGAAACAAATGAAACTCCTAAAAAAGTAAGTTTGCAGGAAGCGGTTAAACGCCAGTTGGAAGCAAAGAAAAACCAGGCTTCGAACAACAAAGGCGGCAGTGGCGCTTCACTGGAAACAAAAAAGATGAAGAGCCAGCAAACCAAAAAAGTGAATAATACACGGCGGAAAATGGGCGTGTAATGAGGAACCCGGCATTTGGATGCCGGGTTTTTTCTATTGAGTGGAACAGTTGCTGAAGGAACTTCAATCGACATGCAGGTGAAAAATCCAGTATGATGGAATTCAATACAACAAAAGGGGAAATGAGAAATGACCACAATCGGATTTGTTAGACATGGCATAACAGATTGGAACATGCAGCGGATTGCGCAAGGCAGTTCGGACATTCCGTTAAACGAAACCGGCAGAGAGCAAGCGCGTGCTATTGCAGAGCGGCTGGCACAAGAAGAACCTTGGGATGCCATCATATCCAGTGATTTGATCCGCGCCAGGGAAACGGCGGAAATCATTGCTGAGAAACTGGGGATGTCGGTCAGCCGGATTGAACCTCTCATCCGTGAACTGTCTGGCGGCCAGATTGAAGGGTCCACAGAAGAAGAACGCATTCAAAAATGGGGTGTGGACTGGCGGACATTGGATCTTGGCATGGAGAAGAAGGAAGAAGGCGCTAAAAGAGGACGGGAAGCCATTGAGGCAGCTTTAGCAAAATATCCGGGCAAACGAGTTTTAATGGTCAGCCACGGTGCTTTGATTGGCACTACATTGAAAAGCCTTTTGCCTGAACGTTTCACTAAAACAAATCTACATAATACATCGATTACGATTTTGGAGAATATTGAAAGCAAATGGGAATGCACGCTTTATAACTGCACGAAGCATTTGCCTGAAATGGTTCAGGAAGAAGTTGCTGGAAAAAGGAAATGAAAGTCAGACAAGAGATGCCTGGAGATTGAGGCATCTCTTTTTTTGCCTTTTTTAAAAATTCATTATGTTTTTTGAAATGTTTGTTTAATTCATCGCTGATTCCTTTATAATGGAAATACTTATTAAGGAAGTGAGCAAAAACAGATTTTTTGGGGGAGCAGAAGCTAATTATACTTATGGACCTTTTGGCGTATTTACGCTGCTGCGCACGGTATTCTATACGCTTGTCATCTTCCCATTGGTTTTATTCCTGGCGATTCTTATTCTGGCATTTAGAAACAAATTTCTAAATCATTTTGCGGTTGTCTCTTTATCGGCACTCACTGTATGGCTGGCAGTGCAGCTTATGTATTACCATGGAATTCTTGTGGATGAGCTTGGGTTAGAGGGGATCCTGTTGAGACTTACCTGTTTCTCGCCATTCTCGCTCTTGGATTCATCAATCCGGTTGTCTATTTCTATATGCAAAAGGAGTGTAAATCATGATGGAAAACCGTGACGGAGCAAAAAAAAATTTAGAGCTTGTGCAGAAAAACCTGAAGGCCGACTGTGGAAATTGTTTCGCTCTCTGCTGTGCGGGTCTTTGTTTTACAGCATCTGCTGATTTTGCTTTTGATAAAGCGGCCGGTGTGCCTTGTCCAAATCTGCAATCCGATTTCCGCTGCGGTATTCATGAGGATCTCCGTCGGAGCGGTTTTAAAGGATGCACGGTGTTCGACTGCTACGGGTCCGGCCAAAAGGTCTCACAGGTGACGTTCAAGGGAAAAGATTGGCGGAAAGATCCCGGTGCGGCGAAAGAGATGTTTGCGGTGTTTCCGGTAATGACCCAGCTGCATGAAATGCTATGGTATTTAGCGGATGCGATGAAACAAGAAACAGCTAAGCAAATTTATAATGAACTGGAAGAAATGATGCAAAAAACAGAACGGCTGACTTTATTGGAAGTGCCGGAACTAATGGCTTTGGATATCCCCATCCATCGTGCTCAAGTCAACGATTTGCTGGTGAAAGCCAGTGAACTGGCCAGAGCCGATGTTTTAAAACGAAACAAAGGACGGAAAAGCAAAAAACTAACCCAGCGGAATGCAGATATGATGGGAGCAGAATTAAAAGGAGCCGACTTGAAGGGCGTCGATTTTAGAGGAGCTTATTTCATAGCGGGGAACTTGCGTCAAGCGGACTTGAGGACGGCAGATTTAATCGGTGCTGATTTCCGGGATGCCGACATCAGCGGAGCCGATTTGTCCACAAGTCTTTTCCTGACACAGGTTCAGGCAAACGCGGCCATCGGAGATTGCCATACGAAATTGCCGGAAGCGATCTCGCGGCCAGACCATTGGGCAAAGAAGCCGAGAATTTTTTAACGGATCTATAAATTATTGAAAGCAGGAGAAGCCATGTTGCCCCAGGAACTCGCAGTCCAGAAGATTTGTGCAAGTTTAAAAACCGATCCATTCGTACGGGCGGTTTATCTAAAAGGATCAATGGGCAGGAATGAACACGATGAGCATTCCGACGTTGATCTTTATTGTCTCGTTGACGAAGAAAATGAAAAACATTTTATGGATAATCGGTTGCACCATTTACAGGCATACCGGCCGGTTATATTCAAAGACGATATTTTCATCATTGCTCCTCAAATCATCGCAGTCTTCGACAATCTTTTGCATATCGATTTGTTTACGGTAACTCCAGAGAAGTTTACGGAAAAAGATTATTTCAAGGTGCTATATGATCCTGATAACGTAATGGAAAGATTTGTGGCTACACAGAGCCTGGAATTGGATGAAAGTGAATTCCGGGATGATGTAATCGATGTAGCATGGTTCCTGTTCCAGTATCAAAAAGCGGCAGCCAGAGGTAATGGTATCTGGGCCGTGAAGATGCTGTCGAGCGTCATGGACCATTTGGCGAGGGTGCTGCTTTATAAATATGCTCCAGAGCGTGCACGTTTAGGGTTGAAGGCGATCAGCAAGGCGCTGCCGGCTGTGGTTTTATTGAAAACAGAAAATATATTCAATCAGATGACCGCAAGCCGGCATGCAGAAGCAGCCTCGCAAATCAGCAAGCTAGTGGAAGAGGAAATTGAATGGATTCTTGCCCGAGTCGCGGAAAGAGACCAGATAGAAACATTGCTCAGAAAAATGGTGGAAATCCATACGCGCCAAGAAACAAAAAGAAGCTTATAACAGAATGAGAATCTTTAAGTTTACAATATACTTATTATGGCGAAGCAGGATGTGGCAAAATGGAAATAAAACTTGAGCAATTGACTGGTGCTGACTCAGAAGCGCTGTTTGAGTTTGAAATGAAGAATAGGAGTTTTTTTGAAGAAAGAATTCCTAGCCGTGGAGACGAATATTATCAGCGGGATGTATTTGAGCGAAATCATCAAATTTTACTAAAAGAACATTCGGCAGGGGATTCTGTCTTTTATTTAATAAAAAATGGGGAAGGTTCTATCCTGGGGCGTCTCAATCTGGCGGATATCGATCAAACAAACCAAAGCGGATATTTGGGGTATCGAGTGGGACAATCATTCGTCGGCCATGGAATTGCCAGCCGGGCTGTAAAAATTCTTCTTCAATCAGCCGATGATATAAACATTCAGCAGATAGAAGCGAAAACTACAACCAACAATAAAGCCTCTCAAAAAGTATTGAAGAAAAATGGATTCAAGCAAATAGAAATTATGGATGAAGAAATTATTTTAAACGGTGAGCAAGTGAAATTTGTTTATTATATATGGCGTAAATGGAATAAGCACAACCATAAAAACAGTTCAGGTTTTTTCGACTGAACTGTTTTTATGGTTGTGTCCAGCAAATTATAGAAATTGTTCAAGTGGAATCAAATGATTTCAAACAGCTCTGTATAAATGTTTAGGAAATGCGCTTCCAATTGTTGTTCCAATTTACCGCCTAAAGCATAATAGTCTCTGTCCGCTTTTTCCACCAATTCATAAAATGCCTGTTCATCCATTTCACCATTCTCCAAAGCCCTAAACAAGCGCCACAGCTCTTCGCCGTATTTCTTTATAATCTGTCCATAGTCGTCAGCACCGATTTTCTCCAAAGCAACTGACAAATCATTCAGATAAAGAGTGATTCCAACCTCCTCAATGTACTCCTGAACCCAGTTGAACAAGATTTCATGGCCACCGCTTTCGAGTTCGGAATAGTACTGGAAAGCTAGAAAACTTTCGTTTATTAAAGGATTATTCGTAGGAAAATCATGGCTGCTGATTTCGAAAATGACCGCGTTCCAAATATCTGCAGAGTCCTTCAACTCCGTTTTCTTCATTGTCGGTTTCATGAAATCGCTCCTATCTTGGATTAAGAGAATGAAAAACTATAAAGGCAGTTCGTAATGGAGATATATTGAGTCTGGCATATAGCCATTTCTTTCATACCGTCTTTGAGCAGCTGCATTATCATTCGCAGTGCTCAGACTAAAAATATTTTTATCCTGCAATAGTTGGCCGGACCCAAAGTTTAGAAAAGTCCACATATCCAAAATGGCTGATGTTGATATTCATCAAGTCAGCGGAAAAAGGAATTTGCCGTTTTTCATAATAGAGGGGGATCAGAATAGATGAATCCATCAATGCTTTTTCAACTTTTAAATTTAATGAAAGCCATTCTTCAAAGGGACTATGTACATACTTTTCTAACAAATGGCTTAAATTTTCATCTGTATTGATCATCTTCACCAGAGGGGAATTTCCGTTTTTAAGAAAATGGTAAAAAGAGAAATTTTGATTCATTTCAAATACTTCCCCACGGATGAAAAGGTCTGCCTGCTGGTCTATTCCATTATCAAACAACATTTCTTCAAATGGCAAATGTTGAATTTCGATCGGAATCCCTTCTTTTTCAAAGGCAGCTTGAATCCATGCGGTAGCTTTTTCCAAGTAATCCGTTGTTTTGATGATAAGCGGTTTCGTGAAAATAGGTCGTTTAACTTCCTCGACTTGATAATGCTGATTTTGTCCAATCAGCATGCTTTGGTGATTAGGCAAAGCCCGAGGGTTATATTGGACGATTTCATGCCGGTATTTTGCAATGATCCAGTGGAGATAATCACGCACTTCTTTTCGTCGGATATCTGAATTCCGAAAGGCGTTCATGATGACCACCCCAACACCTGAGTCGCTTTCCACCATAAACGTTTTTTCCGTATCCGGTTGTGTCGCTGAGCGGTAGACAAAGTCGAAATCGCTCGGAACTTGGACGAATTCAACCCGATCCAATAAAGGGCGTTCACCAAAAAAATCCTTAAAAGCATGTAAAACTGTTTTGAAATCATGGCTGTTGTCAGCGTAAAAACTGCCGGTTCCAATCAACTGTCCTTGACTTTCTTTATAAATGCTTGAGTTCATCAAGCCCAGCATTTGGAGGCAATAACTGCAGCCTGAGGGAAAATCAAAATCGATCACTAAAGGACCAACTGCTTGGATCTTTTCAACCGGTTCCCATAATTCTTTGTAGTGGACATGGGTACGCAGTCGATTCAAACACTCCGCCACATCTTCAGCCGTCAGAAAAGAATCATCATGGAACTTCACATCTTTTTTCAAATACATTCTCAACCTGGTTGCCGACACATCCCAGCTATGGGCAAGTTCAGGCAAAACCTTGCCTGCTGCATCAACAGCCACAAGCCGATTGAAGATAGTGGCGACGACATTAGCGCTTTGAATATCGGCCGCTTCCAAAGGATGCATCGTTGTAACTGCATATTTTCTCGGAATGATTAATTTGTCGACATCACTGGTATGTTGGAAAAAACCGAATTTCGATCGAAATTTATTGATGAGGCGAGTTTTGCTGTCGATTGACCAATCGTACATTAAATACTTGCTGCTTGTTTCAACTGCTTCTTGTTCAATAATTTCCATCAGCTGTTTCTCATAAATTTCTTCCACATTTTTCAGCCACTGCAGTTCAGAAGAGTTGCCTCTTCCACGTCCGGAAATGTAGTTAAACCAGCCTTCCGCTGCCCACTTTCGGATATAACGAGTGGCTTGTTTGGCGCTTAAATCGAGGACCTCAACAATTTTCTCTTTTTTTATTTCACCAGAAGGGACTGCTTGCCAAAGCGCCAATAAATTCTTTTCCACTTCACCATCTCCTAAAAAGTAGACATATATTCTAAAAATGTCCATTTTTCAATTTATTCGTCTAGTTTAATATACATAAGACAAAGGAGGTTGACAACATGAGCTGGAAAGACTATCCACAAAATATTAAAGTCCGCCTAATTACATCTTTTTTCAACCGGGCAGTAGGCTCAGCAGTTATGCCGTTTATGGCCTTGTTCTTTGCGCTGGAGATGAGCAAAGTCTGGGCTGGGTTGTTTTTAGTCGGCACCGTCATCATCAGCTTTTTTATCAACTTGATTGGCGGCTATATTTCTGACCGCTTTCCTCGCAAAGGAGTTGTCGTATGGACATCGTTGATGAGTGCTTTGGCATTTCTGACGATGACCATCAGCTTAGTGCCGAGCGAGAACCTCATATGGCTTTTTGCGGCTTCCTATATCGGTTTCATCATTTCAAGCAGTCTCGGGAGGCCGGCGATGCATGCCATCATTATCGACTCGACTACCCCTGAAAATCGGAAAGCGGTTTATACGATTGAATACTGGCTAACGAATTTATCGATGGCGATCGGCGCAGCGCTTGGCGGGTTATTATACGTCAATCATCAAATTGAATTATTTGTGCTGCTGACCGTCACATCCATCTGTTTGCCGCTTGCTTATCACCTTTGGTTGATTGATGAACAAAAAAGCGTGCTGAAAAAACAGCATGCCAATGTGTTAGTAGATGTCTTCCAAAATTACAAAGTGGCATTTCAGGATTTGCCTTTTGTCAAAGTAGTGGTTGGATCGATGTTTATCTTCGCTGCGGAATTCTCGTTAAACAGCTATATCGGGGTGCGGCTCGCGGAAACTTTTGAAACTGTAAGTGTCGGGAATTTCGATATTGCGGGCGTCCGAATGCTGAGTATCCTCAATATCCAAAACATGCTGTTTGTTGTCTGCTTTACATTCCTGATCAGCAAAATCACAGACCGTTTTAAAAATCGCAAAGTGTTGCTGGTAGGGCTGATTGTTTATAGCATTGGCTATATCACGGTCACTTCAGCGGACAGCTGGTACATCCTGATTCTTTTTAACGTTATCGCCACTCTTGGAGAGCTGATTTATTCACCGGTGCGGAATACTGAAGTGGCAAATATGATTCCGGCTGACAAGCGGGGCTCCTATTCTGCCTTCTCCAATCTTTCATTCAGTGGAGCCGACCTGATCGCACGCTCCACAATTGTTATTGGCGCATATCTAGTTCCCACAATGATGTCCGTCTATATCGGCATTATTTTGATGATTGGCACTTTCCTTGTTTATACCGGTTTGTTTATCAGAGGGACAAGTACGAAAAGTACGGAAACAACTGAAGCAGTTCTATAAATTTTCTCCGCTCATGCATCCCATATGAGTGGAGGATTTTTATATTTGGCATTAGAGCGGAATGTTAACGGAACATTCTAATAGTTCTATCGGTAACTGGAATTTTTAGGTACAATTAAAGAAGAGAGCCGATGGGAGAAATGCATGTATTGATATTGGAAGCCAATAAAAAAACTGAACTAAAGGAGCAATTATGAAATTAATTTTATTATTCGGACCTCAAGCAACCGGAAAAATGACAATAGGAAAAGAACTTGAAAAAATAACAGGACTTAAACTATTTCATAATCATATGACCATTGAATTGCTGCATCCCTTTTTTGGATTCAGTTCTGAGATGTGGCGTCTGTCGAATCTATTTCGAGCAGAAATATTCAAAGCGTTATCTAAAAGCGAAATAAATGGTATCATTTTCACTTATGTATGGGCATTTGACATGGAAGAAGACTGGAATTTCGTTCGAAAAACATGTGAGATTTTCGAGTCGAATGGCAATGAAGTTTATTTTGTCGAGTTGGAAGCGGAAACAGAAATACGAATTGAGCGCAATAAATCGGCCAGCAGGCTTAAAGAAAAGCCAACCAAACGAAATATTGAAGAATCAGAACGGGAATTACTGGATTCTATGAAGAAATACCGGCTAAATTCGCTGGAAGGCGAAATTGAATATGAGAATTATATCCGGATTGATAATTCCAACCTGCAACCCGATAAAGTAGCTCATCTAATCAAGGAGAAATTTTCTTTTTGACCACTATAAATAACGAAAAAGACCAATTGATATCATACAGCTCAATTAATTAATCTGCTTTCGGAGGAGGTAAGTGCAGTGTTGATCCAAAACGAAAAAATGATGATCCGGAAATTGCAGGAAGCGGACAAAGAAATGATGGTGAAATGGCTGACCGACCCGGAAGTACTGAAATACTACGAAGGGCGGGACAATCCCCATGACTTGGAAAAAGTAGACCGGCATTTTTATCGACAGGAAGATGAGACGACCAGGTGCATCGTCGAATACGAAGAAAAAGCGATTGGCTTTATTCAATTTTATCCTTTGGATCAACAAGACAGAATGGAATATGGATATTGGAATCCGGAAGAAATTATCTATGGTACCGACCAATTCATAGGAGAAGTGGATTATTGGGGTAAAGGTCTGGGGAAACTGCTCGTTAACCTGATTAAAGAATATTTATTATCTGAAAAACAGGCAAATGTTCTCGTAATGGATCCAGAGGTCTGGAACGAACGGGCTATAGCCTGCTACGAGAAATGCGGTTTCAAGAAAATAAAATTTCTTCCGGCGCATGAGCTGCATGAAGGGGAAATGAAAGATTGCTGGCTGATGGAATTTAAAAAAGCTGAAGTTGAAGATTTATGAAGTTCTATATGGATATCTCTTCTTCAATAGGACAGCGGCGCTGAAAACAGCAAAAGCAAGAGCGGCAGAAAGAGCAAGGGCAGCTTGTTCACCATATTTTTCGATGATCAACGAGTAGACAATGGGTGCAATAGCGGACAATAAAAAACTTGGCATGAGCAATTTACCGACAAATGAGCCGTAGGTGGAGTTGTCAAATAGAACAAGCGGCAGAGAGCCGCGGACGATGGTCATCAATCCGTTGCCGGCACCGTAAAGAAACGCGAAGATGAACGCAGTCATAATAAGTTTGCCGCTGAATAAGCCAAAGATAAAGCAAAGGGGCAGCAATCCAGAAGCCCAAATTGTCAGCGTGAAAGGATGCAGGCGGCTTCCGAATAATACCTCAGTCACCCGTGCCAGAGATTGGCCGATTCCCCGCAAAGTGGAAATCCAGACGGAAACAGCTGCCGCGAGGCCGAGGCCGGATAATATGCCAATCATATGAGCGGACATCGCAGAATTCAAAAAGCTAAGCAGAGAGAAAATCAGCGCATAGAGGCTGCCGGAAATAAAGCGTTCACGGCCGGTCAGGTTCATTTTCGGTAAAGCACCTTTATCCGAGCTCACAGCGCTATTGCCTTCTGTGAAACGTTCTTGTGGAATAGCCAAATGCAATGGAAGAGTCAAAAGAGCAAAACCGGCATACACCAGAAGAGCAGCTCGCCAGCCAAATGATTCCGCAAGAAAAAAGCCGATGGGCCAAAATATGGTCGAAGCGAGACCTCCGAGAAGCGTGATTTGCGAAATGGACCGTTTCGCTCCGGAACCGGCAATTCGGACCAATGAAGCGAAAGCAGCGTCATAAAGAGTCAAGCGCATGGCAAAACCCAATACAATCCAGGACAGGTAGTAAACCAAAAGAGACTGGGATAAGGCAATTCCGGAACAGCCGATTGCAAGGAGTATAGATCCTGCAGACATAACAAAGCGCCCGCTGTACTGGTCAATCAGTTTGCCGGTTAAAGGAGAAGTGAGGCCCATGATGAGCAGTGCTGCAGAGAATCCGCCATATACCAAAGTTCTGCTCCAATTAAGATCCCCGGAAATCACTTCCCCGAATGCTGCGATCAAATAATAAGAGATGCCCCAGCAAATCAGCTGGGATAAGCCAAGTAAAATGACGGTTTTCCGAGTTATCATTGCCCAGCCTCCTAATGTACCTGCTACGGCTTTTATTTTAATAAAAGCATAAACAAAAAAATGGAATATGAATACCTGAAAAATCAATTCGTTAAAAATTGCTAAAAAATCCTCGGTTATGCAAGCAATTGAAAGGAGTTTTATAATGGTGCTTATTTGTAAAGCAGAACCCGAACATGTAAAAGGAATTGCCCGGGTTTGCACGGAGGGCTACTGGGCAACCTATAGCGAGATGTTCTCAAAAAAATATATTAAGGCTGTGGTCCAGGAATTTTATAACGAGAAGCGAATATTGAACGAAGTGACAAATAGCGGAAAAGAATGGGGCGGATACTTCGTCGCCCTCGAAGACGGTGAAGTGATTGGAGCCGGAGGCGGTGGAATGATCGCTGAAACAACGGGGGAAGTTTTCGTTCTTTACTTGGACCCCATAAGGCGGGGAGAAGGAATCGGGACGATGCTTTTGGACGCAATAACCCGCCAGCAGAAAGAAGAATTCGGCGCCAAGGATCAATGGGTATCAGTCGCCAAAGAAAATCAAAAAGGCATCCCTTTTTATGAAGCACGGGAATTTATATGCTGCAGTGAACAGCCAGTATACCGTTCCATCGAAAAAGAAAATCCGGTTTCTCTAAGATATTGGCGGCGGCTTTAGAAAAGAAGGGTAATGCTGCACAGGTGAAGAAAACATTAATGTCCTCTTTAGTCGACAGAGTTGGAGATACAGGTTTTTAAGAATTTTAAAGGAGACTAGAATTTGAACAATAAATTAGCTTTTGCGCTGCTGGTCATTCTGACAACGAGTTTAATGGGTTCTTCTTTTGCGGTAGGAAAAATCGGAATGTCCTATATATCTCCTTTATTATTGATTGGCATGCGTTTTACGCTGGCGGGAATATTGATGGGTGCCATCGTACTGATTTTAAAGCGGCCGCATCCGAAAAAACTGAAAGATTGGCTGCGGATTTTATTGATCGGCGCTTTCCAGACAACAGGCGTGATGGGTGCCATCTTTTTGAGCTTGCGGACAATCACGGCCGGAGAATCTGCCATTTTGACTTTCATGAACCCGCTGCTCGTGGTGGTCTTTGGTACACTTGCCCTCGGCATCCAGTACCGGCCCGTTCAATGGAGCGGCGTGCTCCTTGGATTTATCGGAGTATTTGTTACAATGGGCGGACAGCTTCAAGCAGAAGTCGGCACCCTTTTAGGATTTTCAAGTGCGGTTTTTTGGGCAGTGGCCACTTTGCTGATTAAACAATGGGGACAACGCTTTGACATTTGGGTCTTGACCGCCTATCAAATGCTTTTTGGCGGAATCCTGTTGCTGGTGGGCAGCTTGCTGCTGGAAAATACACAGCTGGTGATCAACCCTGCTTCAATTTTTATCGTATTATGGCTAGCTATTCCAGCATCAATTGTCCAATTTGCTGTCTGGTTTTTCCTGCTGCAAAACGGCAACCCAGGAAAAGTCAGTGCGTTTCTGTTTTTAGCGCCATTCTTCGGAATCATTTCCGGTTGGCTATTGCTTGGCGAGGAAATCGGTTTTACTTTGCTTGCCGGCGGCACTATGATTTTCGCTGGGATTTTTTTAGTGAACTGGCCGGATAAGCGAATGGCAGAAGCAATTCCTAAAGAAGGAATTTAATAGGAAAAGCGAGAATTTAATTTAGTGAAGCCATTTAACGATTTTATGGGTGTTCCTATATAATGCAGCAAGCGCTTGTTAAAAAACGGCTTTACTGGCTCATTATCAGATAAGGGAAGGTTCAAGAACGATTTAGAAGGGATGGCTTTTCATGTTTGAATTTGTATTCAGGATATTAGGGAATGCGGTGTTATTCAAAGCCGGGGATAAACTGCAAAACGTTCTTTTAAGCCCTTCGAATTTCGAGAAGAATGTGGAACGGTTAAATGAAGAAGACTGGTTTGCCGCGATTAGACAGGATTTTAGGTATGACCATATCATCCGTTACAATTCGAAAGTGAGAAAATTTCTGGGAGACACCAAAAACACCATGCAGCTTCTTGAATACACAGAAGAACAGGAGAAATTCAGGGATTTTGTACATCAAGAGTATACGAAGCTCATGAAAAAGAAGTAGCGAACAGTCAGATGGAAAAATGGCTATTTAATATAGAAGCATACTCAAGGACTGGATGTGACAGGGATATGGAAACAATAAAAGTAGAAACTTTTTTGCAGGCAGCGAAGAACTATTGCAATTTAATTGAATCGTTAGGCTCTTTAGGCGAAATTGAGAAATTCAAGCAATTACATGTTGCAGTTACTGAACTGTACACGAAAGGCCTTTATCTGCCAGAAGCCGAGCCTGGAAAAGATGATTCTTTTGATATTGATTTTCAACTTCCACAAGTTGATTTTGGAACTCATAATGTCTACTGGGGAGTTTATGATCCCTATCACTCGGATGAGGATTTGGAAGAAATGATGGAAGAGCCTTTAAACGAAACTTTGACTGACGACATACTGGATATTTACAGTGACATCAAACGAGGGTTAATCCTTTATGAACAAGGTGACCATGCCGAAGCAGTCTGGGAATGGAAATACAATTTCGAAATTCATTGGGGCACACATGCAGCCAGTGCCATACGTGCATTGCATTCGGTGAATTATCTTGCATCTTTTTGAAGGTTTATGATATGGATAAAAAAAGTCTGTCTTGAAATGGCGGACTTTTTTATGTCTATGCTCGAAAAATACGTAATAAAAATAAATGTTTAAATTTCAGAAAAAAAGAGTATATAAACGTAGGATAAGGAACTTTAATGGTGATGCCAATTTATAGAATAAAGAGAAAAAGATTTTAGAATTTGAAATCGAGGGGTAGCAGGATGTTATGCAAATACAAAAAATCATATCAAAAGGTCGCAATGGGGTTACTGTCTTTAATGTCCAAAGGGTTTAATTTTAAAAAATTACAGGAGACCATCCAAGAATATGAGCAAAATCCGAATTGGCAATTGTTTCTTTGGAAAGAAGGAGACAATGTAACAGGGCTTGTGGGGATAGAACTGCATGAAAACCATTTTATCCTTCTGCATTTCTCGGTGAATCCGTCTTACCAAGGCGAAGAAACGGCTCAAAGAATGCTGGAGGTTCTGCGTAATCAAATGCAAGAGAAAGAAATGTATTTATCCAAAGAAGCAGCCAGATTTCTTGCCAAAGTCCGAGGGACATCCGATGTGCCGATTCCATATTATAAAGAGCAGGCCATTTCTTGAAGAAGGCGAAGTAATGGAAAGCCGTTCAGCCGAGTGGAAAAGAATAGAGTCAACTTAAAAGCTTGCCGCTAAGGGCAGGCTTTTTGCTGCTTTTAAACAATCTGGCAGTGAAGCAAATATTTACTCTATCAGAGAGGAAAAAAAGCTATAATTGAAGAATGAGATTGGATTCCAAGAAAGTAGATGACCGATGTGACCATACATCCGATGGGAAAAGCATTTATTGTAGGACTGGCTGGAGCTTTATTATTCGAAGTTATTGGAGCTCCGATGCCTTGGCTGCTAGGATCGCTTTTTGCTGTTCTAGCAGTTCAATTTTTTACCCCACTTTCTTTGAAATGGCATCCAGCTTTTCGGAATACGGGGCTGGTGATTGCCGGATATGTAATCGGTTTTGCTTTTACTTTAGAAGCATTGCAAGGAATGAAACAGTATTTTGGAGCCATGCTGCTGATTAATATTGTCTTTTTTCTGCTTTTCCTGCTCATCAGTTTTATCATGGCTGTCCGGACGAAAGTGGATAAAGCCACGGCTATGACTTGCTGCGTCCCAGGTGGAATGTCGCAAATCATCACCTTCGCAGAAGAGCAGAAAGGCGTCGATTTAGCTGCTGTGACGTTTTATCATGTACTGCGAGTCTTGCTGATCGTCGCAATTGTGCCTTTTATCGTTGCAAGTGGAAATTCACCGCAGGCTGGGGAAATCGCTGAAGGCAATTATTCATTTTATCTTTTGGGTCTGTTAGTTCTCTGTTATGTGTCTGGTATGGTATTCAGCAGAATAAAAGTGCCAACAGCTTTTTTGCTTGGCCCCATTTTTTTCATCATGCTGTTGAATATCGTGGGCATCGAAGTACCGCTTATGCCAAGTCTTTTGCTGCATATTGCCCAATTGCTGATAGGAATCTATATCGGTCTTCTTTTAAAGAAAGAAGATATAAAACTGACGCCAAAACTGATTTTTTATTCGTTTTTTTCAAGTGCTGTTTTGATAGCAGTGGCATACGGCATCAGCTTTATTTTACAGGACATATATATGTTAAGTTTTTCCACTAGTTTTTTAAGCGTTGTGCCGGGCGGGCTCGACCAGATGGGAATTATTGCTGCTTCGGTCCAGGCGGATGTCACAGTGGTTACTGCGTTCCAATTATTCCGGATTTTATTTCTTTCAGTTTTTATCGTGCCTTTTGTAAAACTTTTGGCTGGGCGGGAAACTAAAGCAAAACAGAGCGATTTAGCCGATTCAGCTAATGGAAATTAAGCAGAATGCATAAATTGTAAAAATATGGCCTTGACTTGCTTTAGGAACATGATAATATTTAAAACAATTGATTGTGTAAATATAATAAGCAATGTTGAAGATGGTACAGTAATCTTTTCGTGTGCAGCAAGCAGAGACTGGATGAGCGGTGAAAATTCAGGCAGCGATATGGATGAAGTACGCCATCCGTTTTTTCAACTTTTTAATGAAGTGGATGGTTAATAGCCGTCAAATTGGGTGGTAGCGCGGAGAAAACCTTCGTCCCTTTTTTATGGGGATGATAGGTTTTTTTTATTCTAATTTTTTAATTTCAGGAGGAATCATTCATGTTTCAAATTAAAGAAGTTATTTCACCATCAGTCAAAGAAGCGGTCGCATTGATCGTCTCGATTGTTCTGATCATTAGCGTAAGCCTCATCCGATTTGAAGCAGTCCCGCATATTCCGATTCTCTTATCCATCATGTTGCTGTTTTGCTTTGGCCTGTTTAAAAAAGTGCCTTATCACAAACTGGAAAGTGGATTGGTAGCGGGAGCTGGGGCAGGCATGAGTGCCGTCTTCCTGTTTTTCTTTATTGGCATCTTAATCAGTACGTGGATGATGAGTGGGACCATTCCAACACTGATTTATGCTGGCTTTAATCTGGTAACTCCTTTGTTCTTCTTTGCAATTGTTTTTGTTGTCTGCTCGATCATAGGGATATCGATTGGCAGTTCATTGACCACCGTTGCTACAGTAGGAGTTGCTTTTATCGGCATGGCAGCTGTAATGGATATTTCACTCGCAATTACTGCCGGTGCAATTGTTTCCGGTGCTTTTTTCGGAGACAAAATGTCTCCTTTGTCGGATACGACGAATTTAGCTTCTTCAATGGTTGGCGTGGATTTGTTTGAACACATCCGCAATATGGGATGGACGACAGTGCCTGCTTTCATATTGTCTTTAATATTCTTTGCTGTCCTGTCTCCCGATGCATCAATGGGTGAAGTGGATGATGTCGCATTCTTCCAGCAAGGGCTCCTTGAAACGGGGGCTGTTCATTGGTATACAATGATACCATTACTTGCCTTAATCGTTTTGACGATAGGAAAAGTTCCAGCAATGATGACATTGGCCATCAGTTCCTTGACGGCTGTAATCGTTTCTTTTTTCCACCACAGCTATAGTGCTGCTGAAGTTATGGCCGTCTTGTATAGTGGGTTCGTATCTGAAACAGGTGTTACTGAAATAGATGCATTGCTTTCGCGAGGGGGCATGGAAAGCATGCTGTTTACAATTGGATTGGTCTTGCTTGCGCTCAGCATGGGTGGCTTGCTTTTCACATTAGGGATTGTCCAATGTTTGCTGGCGAAGCTGGAAAGCGTCTTGAAAAAGGTTTCTTCTGTCATTGCAGCATCTGCATTTACGGCAATCGGCATCAATATATTGATTGGAGAGCAGTACCTGTCGATTTTATTGACCGGTCAAGCTTTTTATACACAATATGAAAAACTGGGCTTAACCGGTAAAAACTTAAGCCGGGTGATGGAAGATGCCGGAACAGTCGTCAATCCGCTTGTCCCTTGGAGCGTCTGCGGTATTTTCATCACTTCCATATTAGGGGTTTCTACTTTGGAATACTTGCCGTTCGCTTTCTTCTGCCTATTATCACCGATATTAACAGTTTTATATGGCTACACTGGAAAAACCTTGACTTTCCGGAAAGTGGAACCGCAATAAAATTTAATTTTTAAAAAAGTTGCTTGCAGATCAAATGCAGGCAGCTTTTTTGTATTAATCTATTTTAAGTAAAATTTTCGTGTACTTACAAATTGTGCTAAGAAAAAATACTATTTTAAGCTATAATAAAGAGACGAGAATAGAAAAAGGTGGAATTACAATGAACGGAATTTATAGTTTTTCCCAATACATACAGAAAAATATCGACGCGTTGCCCATTGATATCGTCGATAATGTGATCCGCAGAATGGATCTCATAATTTCGGAAGCGGAGAGGGAACAAGCGATTTTAATGTACAATCAGCTTTTGAGTTTTTTTGGAGATCTGTTGGTGAACGAAGATGAAGAGTCGGTTCCAGAGCCATTAATCGAATGGAGTAAAAAGAATGCCGCCATGCAAGTGTCAGCTGGAGGCAGAATCTCTGAAATCGTCATCCGCTATTCTCCTACAAGAGAAATTTTCAATGAACTATTCACTGATATCAGCATAGACTTGGATTTGACCGTTAAGGAATCGGCATTCATATTCAAACGGATTAATACGCTGCTGGATGTCAGTTTGAACGAAACCTTTTTTGCGTTTGAACGGCTTTCTGCCCAGTATCAGGAAGAAACCAAAAAAGAACTGACAAGATTGTCAGCTCCGATTGTTCCTATAAAAGATGATATTGTCGTGTTGCCGCTGATTGGTTTTATTGATGAAGAGCGGATCAAGCATATTATCGACAATGTTATTCCGAGATTAGCAAATATGAATGTAGGACATGTGATTTCGGATTTTTCGGGCCTGGTGACCATTAACGTTCAAGTCGCAGAAGCGATTCATCAAATTGGAAGCACACTTAGGCTGATGGGGATTCATGTGGTTGCGGCCGGGTTGCGGCCAGATTTGGCACAGACGATCATTAAAAGCGGCATAGACATGTCGACAATCGAGTCTTTTGCCACTGTAAAGCAAGCCTTGAAAAGCATCAGCTGAGAAGGAATAAAAAAGCGTGGAATCGATAATGATTCCACGCTTTTTCCAGCTTGTTGAGAAAGTTGAAATTTGTATTAGGTATCATCGATTAACCGATATTCCGCCAACCAGCTGCGCTTGCCGCGGGCGAGCGCCAAGCCTCCTCAGCCGCTTCGCGCCTTGCGGGGTCTCGGCTGTCTCGCTATCCCGCAGGCGTCTCCGCTGTTTGGCTCCATATCTGGAGAGCAGGAAGCAACAGAAGAGAGCTTTCTCAAACAGTCACACTTTTAGAGCGTCTCTAAAGGGGGCAAAAGCGAGCTGAATGCAGCGGAAGGCGGCGACATCTGCGGGAATAGGGCGAGTCCTGAGACCTCGCAGGGAATGAAGGGGGCAAATTACTTTTGCCCCTTTCATTTGCGACGAAGCTAGCGCAGTGATGCAGGAGCACACGGTTTTCGCCAGCGAGCGAGGAGGCTCAGGCAGTCCCCCGCGAAAAGCGTCCGTCCTGGAGCGAAATGGAAAAGGCTGTCGAAAGTTTCTCGACAGCCTGTAAAAAGCGTGGAATCAATAATGATTCCACGCTTTTTCTTATATTTATACTCCGCGTTTATTGCCCCATACAAGTGCGTGGAGCTGCGGCAAGACTTTGGCGTCGTTCATAATCGCAGAACGGATCGACTGGCCAATCAGCCATTCATAGCGCTCTAAAAGAGTAGCCGTCAAATGTGCATCATCGGTTGTTGCTGTGTCGCTGTTGCCTGTCTGTAAAAAGAACGGGACGCCTGGATAGCGCAAGTGGACATCTTCTGCATACTTAAAATCTTCTTCGTCGAAAATGACGACTTTCAAGCTGGCATTTGAGTCGTTCAACTTCTGCAAAAAGCCATCCAATTTCTCAAAATCGCTGACCATGCCAGAACTTGGCGGCTTTGGTGAAATTGTGATGTCGTCAATTTTCGGCATCCAGTCCTGCCAAATCGAGCCTTGTGTTTCTACTCCGACTTTCCAGCCGTTTTCATGGCATAAGTCGACAAGTTCTCCTATTCCTTTATGAAGGGCCGGGTTGCCACCGGAAATCGTTACATGCGAAAATGCTTCGCCACCGATACTCTTCAGCTCTTCAATAATGTCGATTGGCTGCTTAGAAACGCTGCGGCCTGTGCCGTCCCAAGTGAATTTGGAGTCGCACCAAGAACAGGAATAATCACATCCTGCTGTCCGGACAAACATCGTTTTTTGTCCAATGACCATTCCTTCTCCTTGGATCGTCGGACCGAAAACTTCCATTACCGGTATTTTCATAGCAAGTCCTCCTTGCGCGGGCGGTAAACGACATAGCTTGTCGGAGTCTCGCGCACGATGACTTGCAGGCAAGTTGGTTTATTGGCAGTAGCCTGGAGAATATCCTGGATGGATTGCCAAATTTGCTGAGCCAAAAGTTCTGTTGTAGGAAACTTGTTTTCGAATTCAGGATGATTATTCAAAACCGAGTGATCGTATTTTTTATGGATGGCTTTTTTTATGGATTTAAAATCAATCAGAAAACCAATAGCATCCAGTTCATCTCCGCCGACTGTGACATTGACGAAGTAGGTATGCCCGTGCATTTCCTTACATTGCCCGGCGTCTTCGCTCGGGATAAAATGCGCTGCCGAGAAATTCAAGTCTTTGTTCAGTTCAAAACGGAATTCATGTGGAACTGCTGGATAGAATTGCTGCATCATACAGGTTCACCTGCTGACTTCCGCGCTTTGTATACCGCAAGTCCTTCGTTGCGTAAGACGCATGCCGGACACTCGCCGCAGCCTGTACTTGGAACTCCGTTATAGCACGTCAAGGTTTTGTCTTGCACAAAGTCGAGGGCATCCAATTCATCTGCGAGTTCCCACACTTCCGACTTATCAAGCCACATTAATGGCGTATGAATGATGAATTGTTTGTCCATCGCGAGGTTCAATGTCACATTCAGCGATCTGATAAATGTATCGCGGCAATCCGGGTAGCCGCTGAAATCTGTTTGGCTGACTCCTGTGACTAAATGCCGTGCGCCGATGGCATCTGCATAAACAGCTGCAAATGAAAAGAATAAATGATTTCTGCCTGGCACGAAAGTTGATGGCAGTTCTCCTTCTTTTGCCGTCACTTCAATGTCATCACGGGTCAGCGCATTAGCTGACAGCTGATTGATCAACGTCATGTCGAGCACTTTGAAAGAAACGCCGAGTTCTTCTGCAATTTTTCGTGCACATTCAATCTCAGCTGAGTGGCGCTGGCCGTAATCGAATGTCACCGTGGCAACTTCGCTAAAATTTTTCAATGCCCAGAACAGGCAAGTGGTACTGTCTTGGCCGCCGCTGAAAACGACAACCGCTTTTTCTTTTTTCAATTAAAACATCTCCTTAGTTTTTTAGAGAGGGAGTTTGCGAACCTCTTTTTCGACCACTGTTAATAATAACATAGAACGGCAAGGGCAATAGTAATGAAAGCAAATTTGAATAGTGCCATTTTAAAAAGTTTCGGAAGGAAAAAACAGCCAATTGTCGAATGATAAAAAGAAGAATCAAGGAAAGGTTTGATTGGAAGTTGAAAATAGAATACGAAGATTTTTTCAGGAATATCCCTCTGCATAATTTTCCAAGTAAAACGATTATTGGAATTGATGGATTAAGCCGGTCAGGCAAAACCACTTTTGCCGGCGAATTAGAGAAGTATTTAATAGGCGCCGGTATTTCTGTTCAGGTATTCCACACCGATGACTTTATTGTGGAACGCAAGCGGCGCTATGGCACAGGGTTGGAAGAATGGCAGGAGTATTATTTTTTGCAATGGGAAGCTGAACATCTGGCCGAGTTTTTCTTTGGCAAATTGAAAAGCGCTAATTTTCTGGAGCTGTGGTATTACGATACTGAAAAAGACAGCCATAGTTTAAAAACCATTGACCTTCCAGATGAAGGAGTCGTTTTGATCGAAGGCGTATTTCTGCAGCGCAAAGAATGGAGGAACTTTTTTGATCAAGTGGTGTACTTGGAATGTTCGGCAGAAGACCGCTTTTTCAGGGAACCTCAAGACATGCGAAACAAAACCGATTTGTTAAAGCGGCGCTATTGGAAAGCGGAAGCCTATTATGAAGAAACAGTAAAACCCGCAGAACAGGCTGATTGGCTGTTTGAGAATGCCGTCAGAAAGATAGGAGATTTCAAATGACCAGCATGGTGAAAAACAAACGAATGATTTGGATTTTAGTGGCGGTGGCTGCGGTTGTGGTCGGAGTGCTTCTTGTTTTCTTGTCGCGTGACAGCAATGAAAAAGGTTCAACCGAAATGGGCGCGAGCGCGGACTACAACATAGACCTTGAACTGGATGAGCAGAACCGGTTTCACATCAGCACAGAAATCGAAGTGTTAAATGAATCAGAAGAAGCTTTTGAAGACCTCGGTTTTTATCTTGTGCCCAATGCCATTAACTCACAAGAACTTTCAGAACTGGCGCAGGAAGCAGCAGAAATAGCCGTCAATTCAGTCAAGCAGGGCGATAGAGAATTGGCTTATAACCTAGAGAATAATGAGCTGCTGATTGAGTTGGAAAATGCTTTGGAACCTGAAAACCGCCAACAAGTGGTGATTGATTATACATTGCAGATTCCAAGGGACGGCATGCGCTTGTCCCAAGTCGGTGATAATTACTTTCTAGCGCAATGGTATCCGATGCTGGCTCAATATGACAATGGATGGGATATTGAGGACTTTGATATGCTCGGAGAATCTTACCATACCGGCTTCGGCAATTTTGAAGTGAGCTATAGTTTGCCTAAAGAGTATTTCGTAGCCAGTTCGGCCATCGAAGGAAACATTGAGCCAAGTTCCTCGGGAACCGTAAAAGGAGAGCGCATCAAGGATTTCTATGTGGCTTTTTTGAATACGGAAGAATGGCTGCATGAATCCGTACAAGCAAACGGCACGGTATTGCGGCTGTTTACGCCGATTGACCAAGACTTTCTTGACGAAAATATAGTCATGGCGAAAGCAGCTTATACTTTCTTCGAAGAAAATATCGGGGACAACCCGTTTCCGGAACTTGATATCATTGCAAATGACGGTTATATGGAATATCCGAACGTCATAGAAGTGGCTAAAACTCGCGATGCCCTTGACGAAGTATTAGTCCACGAAATTGCCCATCAATGGTTTTATTATATTGTCGGCAATGACCCGTACGAAGACGCTTGGGCGGATGAAAGCCTGACGGAATTTGCGGCATCCATTTTTTTAGCGGATTACTATAATGATGAACAGTACGGCTTTAGTTCAGCCCAAGACTTCGCTGCTTCCTACCCAACTGCAAACTATGTGAATTTACCGCTGGAAAAGTTCAATGAAGGGTCATATGCTTCCACTGTATACGGGGAAGCGCCGCTATTATTGCGGGATTTTTTCAATGAAAGAGGCGGCCAGGAAGAAGCGCTTGAATTTCTTTCCGCATATTATCAGGAATTTCAATTCAAGAATGTCAATACGCCTGAGTTCAAAGAGTTTTTTATAGACTATTATGGGGAAGAGCAGAGAAAATTTTTGGATAGCTGGCTGAAATAAATTAGCAGGAACATGTAATTTTCAATGGACACTTTCGTCTAATTGAAAAAGAAGGTGTGAATAATGGGAAACTTGAAAAAGGTTTTACTGATCGGATTTGCGTTATTGGCTGCCGGCTGCCAAAGCTCTGCTGAAGATCCAGGAAATCCTGATGCAAATGACGATGATTCATCTGGAAGAGATCGAATTTTTAACCGGCATGGAGAAATTGAAAACTTGGACAGGTTTGAGAGGTTCTTGTCATACGTTGACCAAGGGCAAGAAGATGCCATCCGCATTGTCAATTACACCATTGAAGGCGACCCGATATACCAAGACCTTACCTTCAATGGGGAAATGATTCAATATGTATACGATTCCAGCAAAGACAACTATGGCTCTGGAGAAGTCATGGAACTGACTTGTACTTCAATAGAAAAAGTAGAACAGGCAGACTTTACTGATTATGTATTGGCTGAATGCGATTCAGATATGAATCCGATAATATTAAGCATCGGAAAATAAATTAGGCTCAACAGTGCCTCTATATTGGAAGCACTGTTTTATTTTGCATTACAGCAGTCTATATTTGTTATTAAAATATAGGAAAGAACAAGGTTATTAGGATTAGGTAAAAGGTTTCAACTAATTGGCTGCCAGTCTATTCTCTAAATAAAGGCGGCTTGCGCCTTGGTGAAATTTATATCAGTTCTTCAATCTTTCGTGTCAGGTTTTGGCGTAATTGCAACTTATCACGGGAATAGTATAGGGAAGACTTTTCTAAACAAGCTGCTGATGAAATATAGAGAAATTGATTGAAATGAATATGGCGTTTATTGTAGATGGACTTTCAATCCTGTACCCCTTAAGCGATGAAAAATAACGGAGGCCCGAAATGAAAAAAATAATGAAATACTTTATATTATTTTTAATTTTGATTGCCATGTCATTCGGGAGTTATTTGCTGATTTTCAATCAAGGGCTGCTTGGCGGGCTGATGATAGCCGCCGTGTTTCTTCTAATATGCATGGTCTTGTTTATTATGAGTGTCTACGGGATTTTGACACAAAGACTGGAATTTATGAGTCTCCGCAGCACCGGCGAATACACTGTTCTGATGATTTTTGCCGTTTCATTGTCTATCGTCGTCGGATTAATCACATTTGCTAATTCATACGTGGAATATACGGTGAAAGATAACAACTTAGCATATGAAGAAAAAGCACGGCTTTTTGCCAGCACAGTTTTTCAAGTGCCATCTCAAAAAGAATTAAGTAAGACCGAAAAAAATGGCGTTACTTATTTTTATTCACAGGAAAGTGAACAGCATGTTGAAAAAATCGATGAGCTGCTGCAGGAAAAAGAAGATTTATTCGATTCCTATTTTGCTATTGAGAACGATGAAGGATTGACCATAGAATTCCATGAAAACTACAAATCGCTGGAAGCCAATTCAGGCATGGAGGGAATAGCGGGCTATTACAGCACATACAACCGGACCATCCATTTAGTTCCCGAAGATATTATGTGGGAAGTCATTCTTTTGCATGAATACACCCATTACCAAAGCCATTTGTTTTCCGAAGAAAATCACTTGTCTATTAACCGGATACCGGTATGGTTTGAAGAAGGACTGGCAGACTTTTTAGCGGAAGACAGCAGTTACTGGTATGAGCTTGAAAATGTAAAAGTCATTGATTTTCATAATTTGGATTCAGCTATGGAGTTTGAAAGAGCGGCTTCGAGAAATTTTAATCCGTATGCCCAGAGCTATTTAGCCATTCAGTCATTAGTCGGAGATCATGGCACGGAATTCATCCCGGAGATGTTAGAATCTAAGACGACAAATGAATTTTATGAAAATCTTCAAGAGTTGACCGGCATGGAGATAGAGGAATTTCAAAATACTTTCTTGAGAGGCTTGGAAAAAGAGCAGCAAGCTAGAAATGCTAAGTTCGAACGGGCCTCTGTTGCAATTGAGTCGAAGCGATATGCGGAAGCTGAAGAAACTCTAAACGAACTTATGGAAAGCTACGATATTTATGATGCCGATGAAGCTCATTGGGTTAGAACGGATTTGTACTTAGAACAAGGCTTTTATGGAAAAGCCATTGTTTCTCTTGAAAAGAAAATCAAGAATGATAATGAGGAGTTTAAAATAGATGACTTGTTATTAGCAGAAATTCAATTGCTGGTCAACCCGCAAAAGTCTTTGGTACATGCGAAGGAAGCGCAGGTGCTCAATGATTCACAAGGGGATTATTATGATCCCGCAGAACTTGAACTTTTAATAGAGGCTTATCAAAAAGTCAATGACTCCAATCCTGTGGGAGGCTATAAAATGCTTATGGACCAAGAATTGGTGTGGAATCCTTTGGTAGTAGAAGAGTTGAATAATAGGTTAAAGAAACAGTATGCTGGTGAATTTTAATAAAGAGGATAAAAACAAAAAGACAAAGAGCTAAGAGCTTTCTGTCTTTTTGTTTTTAAATTGTAAAAGGAAGGAGGTGAACAAGTGAATATGATTTCGTCAACAAATCGCTGAATTCTAATAAAAACGAAATAAGAATTTGGTGAATACCAGCTATATAGAAGTAAAAAAAGACTCAGTTTGCAATGGCCGGCAAACAGAGTCTTTTACTTTGTTTTACGGAATATTATCGTCTGCCGATATCTTTTCCTACTTCTGAATCTGAACCCCTTTGAATCAATGTTTTGTCGCCTACAATATGCTCTGCATTCTGGTCAGAGCCGGCTTCGTCACTTGTTCTGTAGGAATTGGCATCGTTAATATCATCGTCTACTTCTTCAGTGCGTACGACCAGTACGTCACATTTTGCCGAGCGCACAATATGCTCGGAGACACTGCCGATGAGGAAACGTTCAACTGTATTCAATCCAGTCGCTCCACAAATAATCAGATCAGCACTTACTTTTTTAGCCAGTTCCCGGGAAATCATTGATTTTGGCGAACCATAATCCACGAGAATATTGACGCTTTCGACGCCTGCTGCATGGGCCTCTTTTTTATAGCCTCCGAGTAAATCTTCAGCAAATTTCTGGGCACGGTCTGCAATTGAGCGATCGTAAGCTTCAATAGCGGCAAAAGATCGAGTATCAATGATATTTACTAAATTCAATGTGGCATGGTTCCGTTTGGCGATGCCAACCGATTTTTTGAAAGCCCATTCCGCTTCTTTAGAACCATCAACTGCTACTAGAATTTGTGAATACTTTAACGTCATTTTGCATTCCTCCTTGTCTATAGTTATACATTTCGATAAATTACTGTAAGTTCCTTCTTTTATCCTGAACTTTTGCAACTATCTGTCTTTTATACGGAAGACTATTATATCTATATAACAGAAGGTAGTAAATCTATATACTAAAATCCGAATAACTATAAGTAGAAAATTAACAATTAAATGAAAAAAGAGACTAATTACAAAAAAATAAGTCAAATCCTGAAATATCTGATAGAATAGAGTTGCTTTACATATTTCAAATTTTTCTTAAATTACTATTCTAAAGAACACAAATGGAGGGTTTTGTAATGCGTATTGGGGTACCGACAGAAGTTAAGAACAATGAAAATCGAGTAGCAATGACGCCAGCCGGCGTTGTCAATTTAGCGCTTTTTGGCCATGAAGTGGTTATCCAATCTGGGGCAGGTCTTGGCTCAGGTTTTACAGACGAAGATTACAAAACGGCTGGAGCTCAAATCGTAGAAACTGCTGAAGAAGCATGGGCTCAGGAAATGATTATGAAAGTAAAAGAACCGGTTGCATCAGAATACGGTTATTTCCGAGAAGGCATGATTCTCTTTACATATCTTCATTTGGCTCCTGAGCCAGAATTGACACAAGCGATGCTTGATTCTAAAGTAATCGGAATTGCTTATGAAACAGTTCAGCTTCCAAACAAATCATTGCCATTGCTTACACCGATGAGCGAAGTAGCAGGCAAAATGTCAACTCAAATCGGCGCCCAATTCCTCGAAAAAATTCACGGTGGCGGTGGAATTCTGCTTGGGGGCATCCCAGGCGTTTCACGCGGTAAAGTAACGATTGTCGGCGGCGGTGTTGCTGGAACGAATGCAGCAAAAGTCGCAGTAGGCATGGGAGCAAGCGTCACTATTCTTGATTTGAACCCGGATCGCCTTCGCCAGCTTGACGACTTGTTTGGTGGAGATGTTCAAACATTGATTTCGAATCCATTGAACATTGCTGATTCTGTAAAAGAAGCAGATTTAGTTGTAGGTGCTGTATTAATTCCAGGCGCAAAAGCTCCAAAACTTGTGTCTGAAGATATGATTAAATCCATGAAACCAGGATCTGTCGTGGTGGATATCGCAATCGATCAAGGCGGAATATTCGAAACAAGCGACCGCATCACAACTCACGACAACCCGACTTATGTAAAACATAATGTTGTCCATTACGCTGTCGCAAATATGCCAGGAGCAGTTCCGCGGACTTCAACAATGGGTCTGACAAACGTAACGGTTCCGTATGCAGTGCAAATTGCTAACAAAGGTTTTGAAAAAGCTGTGCTTGAAAACGAAGCATTGAAAAAAGGCGTCAACACTTTCCAAGGTTATGTAACGTATGAAGCTGTTGCAAAAGACCAAGGCGTCGAATACAAATCAGTCGACGAATTATTGGCATAAGAAATACCAAAGCAGTTCCGTTTTTTGCGGAACTGCTTTTTTGTATGTTAAGAACTTGTTAGGAAGCATTTCGCTCCAGGGCGGACGCTTTTCGCGGGCACGGCTTCAGCCGCTTCCTTCGCTTTGCTCAGTCCAGGGTCTTCAGCTCGCGCTATTCCCGCAGAAGTCGCCGCCTTTCGCTGCATTCAGCTTCTTTTAGGTTTCTTTTAGTTGTTTTCTAAAATAAGGACTGTTTAAGAAAGCTTTCTATTGATTGGTTCTACTCTCAAGATATGAAGTTAGAAGTTTAACAGTGGAGAAAACCGTATTGCTACTGTCTCTGTATCGCTGTGCTGCACGCTTCGTCGCAAAGACAAAGATTTGTCCTCACAAACCTGGTGTGGTGTCTTTGAAACTTTTTTGCGAAATATCATGATGTCATAAAATTGTGATTTCAAAACAATATTAAAAAAGGCAGTTCCGTTTTCGGCGGAACTGCCTTTTCTTAGTTGCTTATGATTTGAAGTTCTTTTGGATATTTCGTCAATACTTCGACGCCGTTTTCAGTTACAGCGACGTCATCTTCAATGCGGACGCCGACTTTTCCTGGCACATAAACGCCTGGTTCAATCGTAAAGACCATTCCAGCTTCCATGGCCATATTATTGGAACCATGAAGAGATGGGAATTCGTGGACCGAAATGCCAAGCCCATGGCCTAACCGGTGAGTGAAGTATTCCCCATAGCCGGCGTCTTCAATGACCTGGCGGGAAGCCTGGTCCAGTTCAGCTGCAGTGATTCCTGGTTTGACCGCATTTACCGCCGCCAGTTCAGCGCGCAGCACAACATCGTAAACGTTCTTTTGTTCTTCATTCGGTTCACCGAATGCCAAAGTCCGTGTAATGTCTGAGCAATAGCCTTTATGGACAACGCCAAGATCGAATAAAACCAAATCGCCTTTCTGAATTTTGCGGTCACCTGTTTTGCCGTGCGGCGATGCCGCTTTAGGTCCACTGAGAACAGTTGTATCAAATGACATATGGGTGACACCGCGTTTTTTCAGCGCCAATTCGATTTCGGTCATCACTTCGATTTCCGTGATGCCTTCGCGCAAGGTTTTGGCTCCGATTTCGATTGCATAGTCAGCCAATTCAGCGGCTTCTCTTAAAATTTGAAGTTCGGCTTCGTCTTTGATGACCCGCATCGCATTGATTTTATCATCCAATGCGATAAATTCCGGAGTGTCGAATAAGCGATTCAGTGCATCGTAGCGGTCTACCGTCATATGCGATTTTTCAATCGCAACTCTGCGGATATTTTTTGAGCGTTCTGAAGCGGCGCGATGCAAAACTGCCATCGCATCTTCGGTATCGACATGACCGACAATATCGCCGCTCCAGCCGGCGTTTTGGGCATCTGGAATTTCCATCTGCGGACAGATCAAAAACGGCTCTGCATCTTTCAAAACCATGACTCCAAGGAGGCGTTCGTGCGGGTCGCTCTTGAATCCGCTGGTGTAAAAAACGTTGTCTGGATTTGTGACAAACGCAGCGTCGATTTCGAATTCGTTTAAATAATCTTGCAGTTGCTTAATTTTATTCATATGTATTCCTCCTTCTTTATATGTGTAGCATATCAAAAATCAGGGTATAATACTGCTTGAAATGATTGCCAATAAACTCAGGAGGGATTTCATGCAAATTTCTTATCACGGACATTCTGTTGTGAAAATCAAAACAGGAGGCACCACTATTCTGATCGATCCGTTTATCAACGGCAACAGCTTGACGGATTTGAGTGTAGAGGAAGAAAAACCGAATGTTATTTTATTGACGCATGCGCATAACGACCATGTAGGCGACACGGTTGAACTGGCGAAAAGCAATGAAGCGCAAGTTGTCGCACCGGTTGAACTGGCAAATTACCTGGCAGGCCTTGGAGTCAATGCGGTGGGGATGAACCTCGGAGGCTCTCACAAATTCGAATTTGGAACGGTCAAGTATACAAAAGCGTTCCATAGTTCTTCATACACCACCAATGACGGCGAAGTCATCTATGGCGGGATGCCGGCAGGAATTCTCTTCAAAGCGGAAGGAAAAACGATTTACCATGCAGGGGACACGGAAGTGTTCGGGGATATGGCGATTATCGGGGAACGCAACAACATTGATGTGGCATTTTTGCCGATTGGCGACTTTTTCACGATGGGGCCGGAAGATGCCGCATACGCGGCAGAGTTATTGAAGCCTAAAACCGTGGTGCCGATCCATTATAATACGTTCCCGCCGATCAAACAGGATCCGGAACAGTTCAAAGCGATGGTGAAAAATGCAGAAGTGAATATCATGCAGGTTGGAGGAATAATCGACCTGTGAACGGATTTCCGGAGAACTCGTTTCTCCGGATTTTTTTGAGGCGAAAATTTCATTTTGCTGAGACTTTCCAGCCACACAGACCTCTTCGTTTCACTAAGGAATATGGTACACTAAAGGGAAGAGGAAGCAGAAAGAAAAGGTGAGTTTATGGCAACGAAACACGAACAGATTCTGGAGTATATCGAGACGCTGCCGGTTGGAGAGAAAATTTCGGTAAGGCGGATTGCGAAAGAACTGCAGGTCAGTGAAGGAACGGCGTATCGGGCGATTAAAGAAGCAGAAACGCAGCGGCTTGTTTCGACAATTGAGCGGGTAGGTACGATTCGAATTGAGCGCAAGAAGAAAGAGAATATTGAACGCCTGACATACGCAGAAATCGTCAATATCGTCGATGGCCAAGTGTTGGGCGGACGAGCCGGGCTTCATAAATCGTTGACGAAATTTGTTATTGGCGCAATGCAGCTTGAAGACATGATGCGCTATACGGAAGCGGGCAATCTGCTGATTGTCGGCAATCGCCTTAAAGCCCATGAATATGCATTGAGAGCGGGAGCTGCTGTACTGGTGACGGGTGGTTTTGATGCCACAGACGCTGTCAAGCGATTGGCAGATGAATATGAATTGCCCGTCATCTCAACCAGCTATGATACATTTACGGTCGCTACAATGATCAACCGCGCTATCTACGATCAGCTGATCAAGAAAGAAATCCTGTTGATTGAGGATATTTTAATCCCGTTGGAAAACACCCATTTGCTGTTTGAAAAAGACCCGATCAGCCGTTACCGTGAGCTGAACAAAGAAACGACGCATGGCGGTTTCCCGGTAATTGATCAAAGTGGCAAATTGGTTGGCATTATTACATCCCGAGATGTAATCGGCCATACCGATGAAGAGACTGTTGAGAAAGTGATGACGCGGGATCCAATCACTGTTTCGCTTCAAACAAGTGTCGCGTCAGCTGGCCATCGGATGATCTGGGAAGGCATAGATTTAATGCCGGTTACCGATGACCATGGAAAACTGAAAGGGGTCATCAGCCGCCAAGATGTCTTAAAAGCCATTCAGACGGCCCAGCGCCAACCGCAGCAAGGAGAGACGATTGACGACATCATCAAGAGCCAGCTGCGTCTGCAGCAATCAGAGAAATTAGTATTGGAATTCCGGGTCTCCCCTCAAATGACGAACTCCTATGGTTCTGTTTCATATGGCGCCTATACCACGATTTTAGTGGAAGCGGCGACGGCAGCGCTTAAAACGAAAAACAGAAGAGACAGCGCATTAGAAAATATGTCCGTTTATTATTTGCATCCAGTTCAACTGGACTCAACCTTGCTTGTGAAACCAGTGATTTTGCATATCAGCCGAAAATCCGCCAAAGTGGATGTAGAAGTGGTATTTGACAATAAGATAGTCGGAAAAGCGTTATTGACGTTCCAATTATTGGATCGATGACTGAAGAGGCAAAAAAAAATCTCCCCATTAGGAGAGACTTTTACTGATTCAGCCGTGTTTCTTCTGCTACGAACTTATGGTAATGTTTAGCTGCTTTATAATTGGTAATCATCATAGCAATGCCAAGAATGATAAAAATGGCAGAAACAATATACGTTACAGCCGACTGGTTGACGAAAAGGACATTGACTCCAAAGAAGAAAATGAAACTGCCCAGTGAAAAAGAAGCAACCGCCGCATACCATTTCTTGCGAATTGGAAGCGTTGCGCGGAACTGTTTTGTTTTATAATAAAAATAAAAAACAAATGATACAATGATTAAACCGACAAATACTAACATTAGGGACCTCCTGTATTCCAGAACTCAATTCTATTGTACTGAGAAATGGATAAAAATGCGAATGGATTTCCTTAGATAACGGAGGAACTTGGAAATGAACAGTCAAATCATCGACACAATTAAACAGTACGAAACAATCGTCATCCATCGCCATGTACGGCCGGACCCAGATGCATACGGTTCACAGCTTGGCTTAAAATACTTGCTTCAGCATAATTACCCGGAGAAAAAGATTTTGGCAGCAGGGGAGCATGACTATACACTGGATTTCATGGATTTTCCCGATACAGTTCAAGACAGTGATTTTGAAGGTGCGCTTGTGATTGTTACAGATACGGCGAATACCGAACGTGTGGACGATCAGCGCTATTCATTAGGTTCCAAAATCATAAAAATTGACCATCATCCAAATGACGATGCCTACGGTGATATTTTATTAGTGGATACCAATGCCAGTTCTGCATCGGAATTGGTGTATGAATTGTATACATATGGACAGCAAGTTGAAAACTGGCAAATGCCTGATTCGGCGGCTCGGCTATTATACGCCGGAATTATCGGAGACACTGGCCGCTTCCTGTTTCCAAGTACGACACAAAAAACTTTCGAAGTTGCCGGCGAATTGATCAAGTACGATTTCGACCGCAACGAACTGCATAATGGCATGTACGAAATGGACCGCAATCTGCTCCATTTGCAAGGGTACATCTATCAAAACTTTGTGATGGACGATAGTGGAGCCGCTTATGTCAAAATCACATTGGATGTGTTAAAGGAATTTGGCGTAACCGCAACTGAGACCTCGTTACTGGTTGGTTCACTCGGAAACGTCAAAGGATTGAAAGCGTGGGTGATCTTTATCGAAGAAGAAACGGAAATCCGTGTACGCCTTCGGTCAAAAGGGCCGGTCATTAATGGATTAGCCAAGGAATTCGGGGGCGGAGGCCATCCGATGGCATCCGGTGCCACGGCATACTCCTGGGAAGAGGCAGAACGTGTCATTGATCGGCTGATTGAAATTTGCGCGTCATAAAAAAGGAGGGATTGTCTTGTCAATGGTTTATCCGCATATAAGCACATCGGCTGATTTGCTGAAAAGCACGGTGCGCCTTGACGAACTTTTCCCTTTTCTCATGGAACAAGGGACAGCATCTGCTGCCATCGTCAATACAAAACTATACGGCGTCCTTCCTTTTTGGGAAGCATGCCACAAGGCCGGCATCCACGGGGTGGTCGGCCTTTCCACGTTCATCGAATTTGAAGGCCAGCAGTATCCGGTTGTGCTTTATGCGCAGACGAACACCGGCTATAAAAACTTATTAAAAATAACTAGCGCTTTATCGACCCGGGATAAAACGGCACTTCCGGAATCCTGGTTAAAAGCTTACCGCGAGGGTTTAATATGTGCGATTCCGAATAAAACCGAATGGACAATGGCAAACGCAATGGAAGCTTTGGGTTATTTGAAATCCGTTTTCAGTGAACGCTGCTATGGCAGCATTGAACGGCCCGGCGGAGAAAAAATGGCAGAAGAAGACAGCTTCTCAGCTAGTTGCGGTCAATTGGAAATACCGATTATGGCGACGCAGGAAACCCGTTATTTGCAGGAAGCTGATGCTTTTGCATTTGAAGTTGCTTCTGCCATTGGCCAAGGGCTTAAAATGAGTGATGCAGAACGGAAACGCCCTGAACACACAAAAGCGTATGTTCCTGCAGCCGAAGAATTCGCTGCCTGGTTTTCATCTAATCCGGAGTGGTTGGATGAAACAAAGAAAATGCTGGCAAGCTGCCAAGTGGCCATTCCGATGAATCAGCAATTGCTGCCGGTATTTCCTTTAGCGGAGGGAATTGACCGGCGTGCGTATATTTTAGAGCTTTGCCAGAATGGCCTGGCGGATCGGGTTCCAGGTTACTCCGATTCTTATACGGAACGCTTGCAGTATGAATTATCCGTGATCGGCAACATGGGATATATCGATTATTTCCTGATTGTTTCGGATTTCATGAAATTTGCACGGGACAATGGCATTTTGACAGGACCGGGTCGGGGTTCATCGGCAAGTTCACTGGTGGCATTTTCGCTTCGAATCACCGATGTCGATCCGCTGGAACATGGACTGCTATTTGAACGTTTTTTAAATCCTGAACGGGTTACGCTCCCGGACATCGACATCGATTTTGCCGATCATCGCCGGCATGAAGTGGTCGAATACGTAGCGAAGAAATACGGCGACGCCCGCACTGCTCAAATCATTACATTCGGGACGCTGTCAGCAAAAGCAGTCGCACGGGATACTGCCCGCGTTTTCGGTTTTGAAGCAGAAGAACTGGATGCCATATCGAAGATGATCCCGAATCGAATCGGTACAACTTTAAGGTCGGCGCTAAAAGAATCTCCGGCTTTAAATGACTGGATTATTGAAAAAGAAGAGCGCAAACTATGGTTCAAGACGGCATTGAAACTTGAAGGTTTGCCGCGCCACGCCTCGACTCATGCAGCTGGCGTGATTTTGAGCCCAACCCCGCTAGTCGACCATGTGCCGATTGAAAAAGGCAGTGAAGACATCTACATCACACAATGGCCGATGGGAGAGCTTGAAGCGGTAGGTTTATTAAAAATGGACTTTTTAGGATTGCGGAATTTAACGATACTTGAACAAATTCGCCGGCTTGTGCATATGGATACGAAAAAATGGGTCGATTACAGCAGCATCTCTTTAAAGGACAATGCGACCTATGCATTGCTGGCAGCTTCAGATACTACGGGAATCTTCCAGCTGGAATCTGACGGCATGCGCCGGGCGCTTCAGCAAATCCGTCCGACAGCATTCGGCGATATCGTAGCAGTCAATGCGCTGTTCCGGCCGGGGCCGATGGAATTTATCCCGCTTTATGCAAAACGAAAACATAAACAAGAACAAGTCGATTATGTCCATCCCATACTTGAACCGATTTTAAGTGAGACTTACGGAGTCATAGTTTATCAGGAGCAAATCATGCAGATTGCCGCCAAAATGGCAGGCTTTTCACTAGGAGAAGCAGATTTGCTGAGACGGGCAGTCAGCAAAAAAAAGCGTGAAATTCTCCACGAGGAACGGCTGCACTTCACCCGCGGAGCGATGGCGAAAGGCTTTACGGAAGCGGCCGCTACAGAAGTCTATAACTTGATCGTCCGTTTCGCTGACTATGGTTTTCCGAAAAGCCATGCCGTTGCTTACAGCATGATTTCTTATCAGCTGGCTTTCATGAAAACCCATTATGCCGTTTATTTTTACGCGGCTATCTTAGCGAATAGTGCAGGGAACGCTGAAAAAACGCAGCAATTGCTGCAGGAAATAAAAGAAAAGAAAATTGGCCTGTTGCCGCCTTCCGTCCAAAAAAGCTTTTATTCGTTTTCGGTCGAAGAAGGCCAGATTCGAATAGGATTGAACACGGTCAAAGGAGTGCCGGGAAGTGCCGTCAAGGCGTTGATGGAAGCCCGGAAAGAAGGTCCGTTTACCAGCATGTTCGATATCGCGGAGCGCATTTCTGCCATCCATTTTACCCGCAAAGCATTCGAACCGTTGATTAAAGCAGGGGCATTGGATGATTTTGGGCTGGACCGGGCAGTATTGCTTGCCTCTCTGGACAGCGCCATAAAACATGCAGAACTGGTGAAACCGAACGAAGAACCGGGATTATTTGACGATATGGGCACGAGTTTTATGAAACCCAAATATGCAAAAGCCAATCCAATCCCAGAGAATATGAAACTGGATTTTGAAAAAGAAGTTCTCGGCTTTTATTTATCAACGCATCCAATCGCCAGAGAAAAAGAAAAACGGGCGAAAAATTTTGCGGAATTGAAAGATTTGAAAAACAAGCGGGACCGGGAGCAAGTAGCTGTTCTTGGCATGGTGGAGGAAATCAAACGGATTCGTACAAAAAAAGGAGATGCCATGGCATTTGTCAGTCTGCAGGATGATACCGGCCTGGCTTCTGTCACGTTGTTTCCGAAAGAATATGCGAAATACAATGTGCTGTTAGAACAGCATGCCGTCCTGGAAATACAAGGAGCCATTGAAAACCGCAATCATAAAGTTTCAGTTATTTGTAAATCGATTGAAACATAATGGCAGTTGGCAGAGAAAAAAAGACTGTAAACCATCTTGGAATTTTCCGGCTGGTGACAGTCTTTTTTTATGGCTATTTGGGCGGGGATATTACTGAAGATTCGGCGAAATCCGCTTAAAAGCTCCAATCACTGCTTTTCTGTCAAGAAAAGCAGTTTTTTCTTTACGGCAAGTGAAAAATTTTGTATCCTAAACATTATGAGTGGCCAGACCACTTTCAAATTAATGGAAACCGAGGAGCAATCATGAAACAACCAAAGCGATATTTAGATGTAGTGAGAGATATTCGTGACATGATTCGGCGGGAAAAAATCCGGCCGGGCGACCGTATTCCATCTGAAAGAGAATTGGCTGAAACAATGCAAGTCGGAAGGTCGACTCTTCGGGAAGCACTTCGCAGCCTGGAGCTGCTGGGCCTGATTGAAACCCGGAGAGGAGAAGGCACGTTTCTGGCAGACCACAGAAATCATCAGCTAGTAGAAGTTTTATCCACGTTCATATTGCAGGACAACCAATCACAAAAAGATGTTTGGGAAACAAGGCTTATGCATGAGGCTGCGGCAATTCGTCTGATTTGCCAAAATGATTCGCTGAGCGGGCTGCTTGTATGGGATAGCTTCAAAAAAAGGCTGGACGGAGATGAAGGTTTTCTGCGGGAAGATTTCGTCCGTGAAGTAATGGTACTGTCCGGAAATCGTTTATCTTTAAAAATTTGGTTTTTATTGCAGCAATATAGCGGCAATCCTTATGCAGAAACTGTCAGTGAACCGGAAAAAGAACTCATACTGCCGATACTGAATGCGCTCGAACAGCGTGACACAGAGTCAGCCGTCCAGTCCTTCAAAATATGGAGTGGATGGATACAAAAGAGGAGAATGCAAAATGGCGATGATTCGTGAGATTTTCAAACGAAACAAAGACAAAAGAGAAACTACAATTCCAACAAAAAAATCCAAAGATGTTCCTGAAGGATTAATGACCAAATGTCCTTCTTGTAAACATATTACGCTGACTAAAGAGCTCATCAAACTTCATAAAGTATGTCCGAAATGCGATCATCACTTTAAAATGACCGCCTACGAGCGGATTGAAAGCTTGCTGGATGAAGAAACATTTACATCCATGGACGACCATTTGAAATCCGAGAATCCTTTAGGATTTCCAGGGTATTCTGAAAAAATCCAGTCTGACAGTGAGAAAACCGGATTAAATGAAGCGGTGCTTACAGGTTCCGGGTTGCTTAAAGGCCAGAAAGTGGTCGTGGCAATTATGGATTCTCATTTCCGGATGGGCTCGATGGGCTCTGTCGTAGGGGAAAAAATTACACGGGCGATTGAAGCGGCAACTAAACAGCGTTTGCCATTTATCATTTTTACAGCAAGCGGAGGGGCACGCATGCAGGAAGGCGTATTGTCATTGATGCAAATGGCCAAAACGAGCGTTGCCTTGAAACGCCACAGCAATGAAGGCTTGCTGTTCATTTCGGTTCTGACGCATCCGACGACAGGCGGAGTTTCAGCAAGTTTCGCTTCTGTCGGGGATATCAATATTGCCGAACCAAAAGCGCTGATCGGGTTCGCGGGACGCCGGGTAATCGAGCAGACTGTCCGGGAAAAGCTGCCTGAGAATTTTCAGACAGCAGAGTTTTTGCTGGAACATGGCCAGCTGGATGCCGTAGTTCATCGTGAGAACATGCAAGATACATTAGCGACACTCGTGCGATTGCACAATAAGGGGGCAGAAAAAAATGCCTAAAAATACTGCGGCACCGAAAACATTGGCTTTTGAAGAACCATTGATTCAGTTGCGCCAAAAAATTGATGAACTGAAAGAATATACAAAGACTGCAGAAGTCGATTTAAGTTCAGAAATCCAAAGCTTGGAAGAGCGATTATCCAAGCTCGAAAATGATATCTATGAAAATATGAAACCATGGGACCGTGTTCAAGTGGCACGCCACCCTGAGCGCCCGACAACGCTCGATTATATTCCGATCTTGTTTGAAGATTTTATTGAACTGCATGGCGATCGGCTTTATGGCGATGACGAAGCAATCGTCGGTGGAATTGCTTCTTTCAACGGCCAGCCGGTCACTGTTATCGGCCACCAGCGGGGAAAAAGCACAAAAGAAAATATACGCCGCAATTTCGGAATGCCTCATCCAGAAGGCTATAGAAAAGCGCTGCGCTTGATGAAACAGGCAGAAAAGTTCAAACGCCCGATTATTTGCTTGATTGATACAAAAGGTGCGTATCCAGGGAAAGCTGCCGAAGAACGCGGCCAAAGCGAAGCGATTGCCCGCAATCTGGTTGAAATGGCGGGGCTTGAGGTCCCCGTTGTGTCAATCGTCATTGGTGAAGGCGGGAGCGGTGGTGCACTGGCCCTTGGCGTCGGCAACCATATTTTGATGCTTGAGAATTCAACGTTCTCTGTTATTTCTCCGGAAGGTGCTGCGTCGATTTTATGGAAAGATTCTGCGCTTGCCCAAACAGCAGCAGAAGCGATGAAAATTACAGCGCCGGATCTGCTGGAGATGAAAATCATCGAGCGAATGATTCCAGAAGTCCGGGGAGGCGCCCATCACGACTATGATAAACAAGCCCGCTTTATCGGCGAAGCGATCAAACAGTCTTTGGATGAACTAAATGAGTTATCCGAACAGCAATTAATTGATCAGCGTTATGATAAATTCAAATCTATTGGGATTTTCAGCGAATAAAGAAACCGCCCAGGCGGTTTCTTTTTTTGTTCGATTCTGCCGTTACAAAATCTTGATGAAAGAATTATGTTCAAGACTGACAGGTGGGAATCCACATGGTATGGTGAAAAGAGTAAATGGAATTGCAGGAGGCGATAGTTATGAAACGAATCGGAGTATTAACAAGCGGTGGAGATTCCCCGGGCATGAATGCGGCTATCCGGGCGGTTGTGCGAAAAGGGATTTTTCACGGAATTGAAGTATCCGGTGTGTATTCTGGTTATCAAGGATTGATTGAAGGCAGAATTAAAAACATGGAAGCCGGAGATGTGGGCGACATTATCCAGCGCGGCGGAACAAAACTTTTCTCCGCACGATGCGAAGAGTTCAAAACTGAAGCAGGCCAGCTAAAAGCGATTGAACAGTTGAAAAAGAATGGTTTGGATGGTCTGGTAGTTATCGGAGGGGACGGTTCTTACCGAGGAGCAATGGCATTGACCAAAAGAGGCTTTCCTTGTGTCGGTGTTCCGGGAACAATTGACAATGACATTCCAGGAACAGATTATACAATCGGTTTTGATACGGCATTAAACACAGTGATTGAAGCGATTGATAAAATCCGTGACACGGCGACAAGCCATGAGCGCACGTTTATAATAGAAGTAATGGGCCGGGATGCTGGAGACTTGGCACTTTGGGCCGGACTTGCAGGCGGAGCGGAAACCATATTGATTCCGGAGGATACGTTTGACCTGGATGATATGATTGACCGTCTGGAAAAAGGGAGGAAGCGCGGCAAGAAGCACAGCATCATCATTGTGGCTGAGGGAGTCATGAACGGCAACGAACTGGCTGCGTTGATAGAAGAACGCGCGAAAATCGAAACACGGGTTTCCGTGTTGGGCCATATTCAACGTGGGGGCTCACCAACGGCGCGTGACCGGGTTTTAGGAAGTCTCTTCGGGGCACGTGCTGTAGAAGTGCTGCTTGAAGGATTAGGCGGCCGCGCTATTGGCATGAGAAATCATCAAGTGGTAGACTATGATATGACCAAAGCGTTTACTGAGAAGCATGACACGGATATGAGTTTATACACCTTGTCCAAAGAACTATCAATTTAAAATGCCAAATGGAGTGAGTATATTGAGAAAAACAAAAATCGTCTGTACTATTGGACCAGCAAGTGAAACACCAGAACTTTTAGAGTCTTTAATCGAAGCCGGCATGAACGTTGCCCGTTTGAATTTTTCGCACGGCAACCATGAAGAGCATGCGGCGCGCATTCAGCGCATCCGCGAAGCGTCTGAAAAAACCGGTAAGATTATCGGGATTCTTCTGGATACAAAAGGCCCTGAAATTCGGACACATAATATGGAGAATAGTGGTATTGAATTGGCTACTGGACAATCGATTGCGATTTCAATGACTGAAGTATTGGGAACAAATGAAAAGTTTTCAATTACTTATGACCATTTGATTGAAGATGTAAGTGAAGGTTCTATCATTTTGCTCGACGATGGTTTGATTGAATTGCGTGTCACCAGCATTGATAAAGAGAATGGCTTAATTCACACAACCGTTGAAAATGCAGGAACGCTGAAGAGCAAAAAAGGCGTGAACGTGCCAGGCGTTTCAGTGCAATTGCCAGGCATCACAGAAAAAGATGCACAGGATATTCTATTTGGTATTGAACAGGGTGTTGACTTTATCGCCGCTTCTTTTGTCAGAAGATCTTCTGACGTTATGGAAATCCGTGAGTTGCTGGAGAATAATAATGGCTCCCACATCCACATCATTCCAAAAATCGAGAACCAGGAAGGTGTCGATAATATTGACGAAATCCTTATGGTTTCAGATGGTTTAATGGTAGCGCGCGGTGACTTAGGGGTGGAAATCCCAGCGGAAGTAGTGCCTATTGTCCAAAAATCTTTGATCGAAAAATGCAATAGTGCCGGCAAACCGGTTATTACCGCTACCCAAATGCTGGACTCCATGCAGCGCAATCCACGCCCGACTCGCGCCGAAGCAAGCGACGTTGCCAATGCGATCTTTGATGGCACGGATGCCATTATGTTGTCCGGAGAAACGGCAGCCGGTCTTTACCCAGTAGAGTCGGTCGAAACGATGCACCGCATTGCGATGACCACTGAAGATGCATTGAATTATAAGCAAATTGTATCGACGCGCAGAAAAGAAAAAGAGTCGAATATGACAGAAGCAATTGGCCAAGCTGTCGCTTACACAGCTTTGAATTTGAAAGTGAAAGCGATTATTGCTCCTACCGAAAGCGGACATACAGCAAGAATGATTTCCAAATATCGTCCAGGCGCCATGATTATTGCAGTTACTTCTTCTGATATTCCATCGAGAAACTTGACGCTAGTATGGGGAGTCCAGCCGATTGTTGGAACAAAAGTGGAATCTACGGATGAATTGCTTGAAAATGCGGTTGATGAAAGCTTGAAGCATCATTATGTAAAACATGGTGATTTAGTTGTCATTACTGCAGGTGTTCCAGTCGGACAAGCAGGAACAACCAATCTTATGAAAGTCCATATAATTGGCGACAGTATTGCCAAAGGCCAAGGAATTGGTAAATCAGTTGCGTACGGAAACACGCTCGTTATCAGAAATGCCGAAGAAGCTGCCGGTATTGATACGGAAGGCAAAATCATTGTGACAATCGGCACTGACCGGGACATGATGCCAGCTATCCAGAATTGCGCCGGGATCATTACAGAAGAAGGCGGCTTAACAAGCCATGCAGCTGTAGTGGGCTTAAGCCTTGGCATTCCGGTAATTGTCGGCGTGACAAATGCGACGTCGTTCATCCAAAATAACTACGATATTACAATTGATGCTGAAACCGGCATTATATACCACGGCCACGCTAGTGTTTTGTAACATCAGATTGGGAGGTCTTGTTGAACTATGAAATGGCTATTTTTAGCCCTGATTCTTGTTCCGACTCTTGAATTGGCCCTTCTTATCTGGGCTGGAGGGAAAATCGGCTTTTTTGTAACACTTGCCATTATTCTTGGAACTGGATTGCTCGGTGCTTATTTGGCGAAAAAGCAAGGTTTGAAGGCAATCCGGGATATCCAGGAGAGCTTCAGCCGGCTCCAGCCTCCTGGTGATCATTTGATGAACGCCGCCTTTGTTTTAGTTGGAGGCGTCTTATTACTGACTCCAGGTTTTATTTCAGATGCGATAGGTTTGACTCTGTTGTTTAAACCTACACAACTATTATATAAACCGCTGGTATATAAACTGATTCAGAAAAACATGAAAAACACTCGGGTTATCGTTCGGTAATTCCGAGTGTTTTTATCTCTTTTTAGGAAAAAATTATAAAAACAAGCGTTTTCATTCACAAAGCCTTCGAAATTGATTATAATGGCTAGGTAAGGGATTTGATTCAGATTCAAAAGCAAGAAAACCCATCATTCGGGCTTTTTTTTTGGAATGGTGAATTATACTGGAGAAGGAGCGATTAATATGACATCGGCAAAAGGTTTAGAAGGCGTAGTAGCAACTCAGTCAGCCATCAGTTCCATTATTGATGACACACTTACATACGTTGGCTACGATATCGATGATTTGGCAGACAATGCTAGTTTTGAAGAAGTAGTTTATCTTCTTTGGCATCAGCGTTTGCCAAAAGCAGATGAACTAGCAGAATTAAAACAGCAATTAGCGGATGATATGTCAGTGCCGCAGGAAGTGCTGGATCATTTTAAAACATACCCAATTACTAAAGTTCACCCAATGGCGGCTCTTCGCACTGCAGTTTCAATGCTTGGACTGTTTGATGAAGAAGCAGAAGATATGAGCACTGAAGCGAATTACCGTAAAGCGATTCGCATCCAAGCGAAAATTTCTACACTTGTTACTGCTTTCGGCCGTATCCGTAAAGGTGAAGAACCAGTCGCACCTAAGAGCGATTTAAGCTATGCTGCAAACTTCCTTTATATGCTTTCAGGCACTATGCCGGAAGATATTGAAGTGGAAGCATTCAACAAAGCGTTAGTGCTTCATGCAGACCACGAATTGAACGCATCAACATTTACTGCTCGCGTTGCAGTAGCTACATTGTCTGATGTTTACTCAGGCGTAACTGCGGCAATCGGCGCATTAAAAGGTCCATTGCACGGTGGAGCAAACGAACAGGTTATGAAAATGCTAACTGAAATCGGTTCTGTCGATAACGTTGATTCTTATATCAATGAAAAATTGGCGAATAAAGAAAAAATCATGGGCTTTGGACACCGCGTTTACCGCAAAGGCGATCCGCGTGCAAAACACTTGCGCGAAATGTCCCAAAAATTAACGAAAATCCGCAACGAAGAAAAATGGTACGAAATGTCGATACGCATTGAAGAAATCGTGACAGGACAAAAAAATCTTCCACCAAACGTGGATTTCTATTCTGCTTCTGTTTACCATTCTTTAAATATCGAACATGATTTGTTTACGCCGATCTTCGCTGTTTCACGCACATCCGGCTGGTTGGCGCACATTCTTGAGCAATATGCAGACAACCGTTTAATCCGCCCACGTGCTGAATACATCGGACCTGGTATGCAAACATACGTATCAATTGAAGAAAGATAATTAAGAAAAGCGGAAGCGGCCGTTAAGCTCCGACAGGCTTAAGACCCGAGGAGTTGGCCGCTGAAGTCTAGACAAGAAAAGTGGAAGCGCCTGTTTAGTCCCTGAAGGCTTTAAACCTCGAGGGATTAGGCGCTGCACGCATCAATCAAATAAACACCATAGGGCTAGCACATTGTGCAGCCCTATGAATTTGACCACAGGAGGCTATTACAAATGACTAACGGTGAAAAAATCTCAGTTGAAAATGGCGTATTAAACGTCCCAAACCAAGCAGTAATTCCTTTCATTATCGGTGACGGAACTGGTCCTGATATCTGGAATGCGGCATCACGCGTTCTTGAAGAAGCTGTCAACAAAGCTTATAACGGTGAAAAAGCAATCGTTTGGAAAGAAGTTCTTGCAGGGCAAAAAGCATTCGACGAAACAGGAGAATGGCTTCCACAGGAAACTCTTGATGTTATCAACGAATACTTGATCGCTATCAAAGGGCCTCTTACTACTCCAATCGGCGGCGGTATCCGTTCATTGAACGTAGCACTTCGCCAAGAGCTTGACCTTTACACTTGCTTGCGTCCTGTCCGTTACTTCGAAGGCGTACCTTCACCGGTTAAACGCCCAGAAGACACTGACATGGTGATTTTCCGTGAAAACACTGAAGATATCTATGCAGGCATCGAATATGCAAACGGTTCAGACGAAGTGAAAAAATTGATTGCTTTCCTTACTGACGAAATGGGCGTTAAAAACATCCGTTTCCCTGAATCATCAGGCATCGGCATCAAGCCGATCTCAGAAGAAGGAACAAAACGCCTTGTGCGCTCTGCGATCAACTACGCAATTTCTGAAGGCCGCGAGTCATTGACTTTGGTCCACAAAGGGAACATCATGAAATTCACTGAAGGAGCTTTCAAAAACTGGGGCTACGAAGTGGCTGAGCAAGAATTCGGCGATAAAGTATTTACTTGGAACCAATACGATGCGATTAAAGAAGAGCAAGGAACTGATGCTGCAAACAAAGCACAGGAAGAAGCTCTTGCTTCAGGAAAAATTCTTGTTAAAGATTCAATCGCTGATATCTTCCTTCAGCAAATCCTTACACGCCCAAGCGAGTTCGATGTTGTTGCAACAATGAACTTGAACGGAGATTACATCTCTGACGCTTTGGCTGCTCAAGTAGGCGGAATTGGTATCGCACCTGGTGCGAACATCAACTACGATACTGGACATGCGATTTTTGAAGCAACTCATGGTACAGCACCTAAATACGCTGGCCAAGATAAAGTAAACCCTTCTTCTGTTATTCTTTCAGGCGTATTAATGCTTGAACACCTTGGATGGGGCGAAGCTGCTAAATTGATCACGAATTCAATGGAGAAAACAATTGCTTCTAAAGTTGTGACTTACGACTTTGCACGTCTAATGGACGGCGCTAAAGAAGTGAAATGCTCTGAGTTCGCTGACGAATTAATTAAAAACTTGTAAGATAAGAGAGGGGGCAACCCCTCTTTTTTTTCATATAAATTAAAATTTTAACTATTCAGCTTATTTTTCAATGTCTATACTCCAGCGCCTAGCCCCTCGAGGTCGCTTCAGTCTTGAATCCATGGCTGAAAAGCGCCATGGCTTTCAAGCTTGAAAGCAGCTTGTCGGGGCTTGACAGGCGCTTGCGCTTTTCTTATTCAAAATCGAATCCAGAGGAGAGTTTTTATGACATTCAAACGTAAAAAGATTTCTGTAATCGGTTCGGGTTTTACTGGTGCGACCGCTGCATTCTTATTGGCTCAAAAAGAACTAGGCGATGTGGTGCTGGTCGATATCCCGCAAATGGAGAATCCGGCTAAAGGCAAGGCGCTTGATATGGCGGAAGCAGGTCCTGTCCAGGGATTCGATGCCCATATTTCAGGAACTGCCAGTTATGAGGATACAAAAGAATCTGATTTGGTCATCATTACTGCGGGCATCGCCAGAAAACCCGGAATGAGCCGTGATGACCTTGTCCAAACCAACCAGAAAATCATGAAATCTGTTACTGCTGAAATTGTAAAACATTCACCAAACACCACAATCATCGTTTTGACCAATCCGGTTGATGCCATGACTTATACTGTATTCCAGGAATCCGGCTTGCCAAAAGAGCGCGTCATCGGCCAGTCAGGGGTCCTGGATTCTGCACGCTTCCGTACATTTGTGGCGGAGGAGCTGAATGTTTCGGTAAAAGATGTCACTGGATTTGTTCTGGGTGGACATGGAGACGATATGGTGCCTTTGGTGCGTTATTCTTATGCAGGCGGTATTCCTTTAGAGACCCTTCTGCCAAAAGAACGGCTGGAAGAAATCGTTGCTCGCACGCGCAAAGGCGGAGCGGAAATCGTCAACTTGCTAGGCACTGGCTCAGCTTATTACGCACCAGCCGCTTCATTGGTGGAAATGGCAGAAGCCATTATTAAAGACCAGCGCCGTATATTACCCGCCATTGCCTATTTGGAAGGTGAATACGGCATGGAAGGCATTTACCTGGGCGTCCCGACGATTCTTGGAGCCGGTGGAATTGAAAAAATCATCGAGATTGATTTGAATGGCGAAGAGAAAGCGTTATTGGATAAATCAGCCGAATCTGTTAAGGCCGTTATGAAAGTGCTAACTTAATGACAGGACAATCGAGCAGGAGTAATTCTGCTCGATTTTTTGTTTTCAAGTACAGTTCCATGGAAAGTTTCCATGCACTTGCATTTTTATTATGGGCAGTTTCAGCGGGACTAATCGCAAAAGGCTAAACAACTGTTGCAGCAAAGCTTTTTAGCACTTATTGCAATTGAGCGGGTGCTTGCACTTTTATGACATTAATTGATACTATAAGAGTATCAAGATTTAGGAGGGAAACTTATTGTTGCTTGGAAAGAAGCGTAAACTAGGCCGGAAAGTCGAAGCTATGAATGTCGGTGAAAAGTTGAAGCTGACAGAGAAAATTGAAGACAAAGATCTTCTGCTTTATCTGGGTTTGACAAATGACGGAAACCCGCTGTATATTCAGCACGACTTCGCTTCACAAACCGTTTTTGAAAAGCCTGTTGTGCCTAATATTATGTTGACCGGCATTATCACTTCTGCCATTTCCAAATATTTGCCTGGTCCTGGGTCTTACATTAATGAACAACGCTTGAAGTTCAAGCAGCCTGTTTTTCATTACTCAACAATTGAGTTTTTGTTGGAAGTTACTGATGTGGATGTGAAAGACAACGAAGTCACCATTCGCATCGAAGCAACCAATGAAGAAGGAAATCTTGTAGTGGAAGGCACCGTTTTGGTCAATCCGCCGCAAATCATCAACCAGCTGACCACTCAAGCGATGGATAATTTCTAAAGCGGTTTGAAATGGGGGTTTCAAACTGAATGTGGAGGATGTTAAATGCTGAAGAAAATATTAATCATTGAAGATGAACACTCAATTGCTACTTTGTTATCGTATAATCTGGTCCAGGCAGGCTATGAAACCATGGTTGCCAACGACGGAAAAGAAGGGTTTGAATTGGCGATGAATGAAAATCCAGCGCTGATTCTGCTTGATTTAATGCTGCCTTCAATGGATGGAGTCGAAGTGTGCAAATCTTTGCGGCAACAAAAAGTCAATACACCGATCATCATGCTGACAGCAAAAGATGATGAGTTTGATAAAGTATTAGGCCTTGAATTAGGGGCGGACGACTATATGACGAAACCGTTTAGTCCGCGTGAAGTAGTAGCGCGTGTCAAAGCGGTCCTTAGACGTGCAGATCAGTCTGCTGCACAGTCCGGCAATCCATCAGCTGCACTAGCATTCGGTGGTTTAAAAGTGTTTCCTGAACAATTTGAAGTTTATTTGAATGAAGAGCAAATTGAATTCACTCCGAAAGAATTTGAACTTCTTGTGTATTTGATGGAAAATAAAAATCGTGTTTTGACACGGGATCAGCTGCTTAGCGCTGTGTGGAAATACGATTTTGCTGGCGATACTCGCATAGTAGATGTACATATCAGCCACTTGAGAGAAAAAATAGAAGAAAACAGCCGGAAACCGGTCTTCATTAAAACGATTAGAGGGCTTGGTTATAAATTCGAGGAGCCGAAAGCAGGATGAAATCATTTAGGCATCGATTGCTGACGACAATTCTGATTTGGATCGGTGTGCTGTTAGCTGGCCTTTTGATTGTAATTGGCCAGCTTTTTCCAATATATGCGGAAACCCATAATACAGCGGAGGTTTGGCTAATGCTGTTTTTTGTATTTGTGGTGGCGATGATTTTTTCAGCAATTATCGGCTATCGCATCATACAAGTGCAGGCATTGCCGGTTGAAAATGTTACTCAAACAGCGTTGGAACTGGCAAAAGGAAATTACCGTGCCCGGGCATTTGAATACAGCAATGTCGGAACGGTGGAATTAAGCTCCACAATCAATATTTTAGCTCGAAACTTGCAGGAAATTACCGCTATCCGTGAAATGGAGCAAGAACGCCTTAAAACTTTGATTGAGAATATGGGCAGCGCTTTAATTATGATTGACCGGCAAGGCGGTATAACACTCGTAAACCGGTCCTTTATGCAGGAGTTTCAGTTGGCGGCTGAAGATATTGATGGGAAATTTTATAAAGAAATCCGGATTCCATATGAATTGGAGCGTTTTATTGAACAAGTATTTATGACAGAAACTGCAGCCCGGAACCAGCTTGAATTCAAACAAGGCATCCATAGCAAACATATTGATGTTTATGGGGCACCGGTTCTTGGTGAACATGAACAATGGCTGGGGATTGTCATTGTTTCCCATGATATAACTGAATTGAAGCGGCTCGAACAAATTCGGAAAGATTTTGTGGCAAACGTCTCCCATGAACTTAGAACGCCAGTCACTTCCATTAAAGGATTCACAGAGACGCTTCTTGAGGGGGCTTACAAAGATCCAGCAACGGCATTTTCATTTTTAGAAATCATCGAAAAGGAAAGCAACCGGCTGGAAATGCTCATTAAAGATTTGCTTGAGTTATCGAAAGTCGAGCAAGCCGGCTTCCGAGTAGATGCAGTCCCCACTAATATGAAGAACCTCATTGAACGGGTTGGAGAAATAGTCGAAAGAAGGCTTGAAGAAAAAAATATTCAGTTGAAACTTCAGCTTGAACCAGTTATTGTACAAGGAGACCCTAACCGCCTTGTTCAAGTGATGATGAATTTGCTGGTCAATGCCATTTCGTATTCAACTTCCCGGACAGCCATTACCGTACGCCTTTACCAGCAAGACGGCGAAGCCGTTATAGAAGTTGAAGATCAGGGAATTGGCATTGAAGCGTCTGAAATCGGCCGGCTATTTGAGCGTTTTTACCGGGTCGACCGTGCGCGAAGCCGAAATTCAGGCGGCACCGGTCTGGGATTATCAATAGTGAAACATTTAATAGAGGCCCATCATGGAAATGTGAAAGTAGAAAGTGAAGTAGGAGTGGGAACCACTTTTACCATTCATTTGCCTTTAGCTAGTTAATTTTAGGAGGAACGTATGGATAATTTACCTTTTTTGCCGATTATTGTAGGAACAGATATGAACGCCTACAATATGGCAATTTCATTTCATGAAGCATATAATATCAACCCTGTTCTAATAGGAAAAGAGCCATTGTCTTTTACAGCGATGAGCACCATAACAACGAACATTGAACTTCGCTCAGGATTGGCAGATCCTGCACAGTTTTCGGAAATCCTTTGTGAAATCGCACACAAGTATAGAACGCCAGGAAAAACTTTGCTGCTTGTCGGCACCAATGATTTATACGTCCGTTTAATCATTGAAAATGCAGCGACATTAAAAGAGCATTTTGTCTTCAATTACATTACGGAAGATTTGATGAATCAGCTGCAGATGAAGTCGAGTTTCTATAGATTGTGCAAGGCATATGGCATCGATACGCCAACTACGTTTTTCTATGATTGCCGTTCCAAGCAGCCGTTTGATGAGCAGATGATGTATCCTGTCATTATTAAACCGAGCAATGGCATTGAATATAATCAGAACAAATTCGATGGCCAGCAGAAAGTTTATAAAGTTGAGAACCCGAGAGAACTTCAAGAAGTGATCCAAACGATTATTGCCAGCGGATACCAAGATGAATTGATTATCCAGGATTTTATTCCTGGAGACGATACATATATGTGGGATTCCGTCATCTATGCAAGTTCAAAAGGCAAAACGCAATTGGTGACATTCGCTCAAGTGGTATTGCAGGAGCACACGGTTACAGCTATCGGGAATTACACTGCGTTGATCACGCGTTTCAATAAAGACATGATGGTCAAGCTGCAGCATTTCCTAGAAGCGGTCGGTTACACCGGCTTTGCCAACTTTGATTTGAAATACGATGAACGGGACGGCAAATTCAAGGTTTTTGAAGTGAATATCCGCCAAGGGCGCTCCAGTTATTACGTGACTGCTTTAGGCCATAATATGGCTTCTTCTCTTGTCGATGACTTGATTTATGGAGTGGAAAAACCGGTCACGTATTTAAATGAAGAATTTTTGTTTACAGTTGTGCCGAAAATTGTGCTGCGCAAATTTGTCGACAATAAAGCCGTGCAGCGGGACATCAATCATTTATTGAAAAAAGGCAAATACGTCAACCCGTTGTTTTATAAGAAAGATACACATTTTAAACGCAAATTGTATTTATTCGCCCGCCAAGTTAATTATTATAAGAAATATAAAAACAACCAATGGTGAGATATTTACAGAATATTAACACTAGCTTCATATTCGGATGTTAAGGTTTAATAGAACCCCCTTCAACCGCATGAAGGGAAAGGAGCCCTCCCCGGGGCTCTTTTTCTTTTTGGCTAAAAATGAGTTGCTATCTGAAGTGAATAAATAAATAATCCTTTTAAATGCCGCTTTGGGTAAGGCAAAAACTTATATTTCTGCATTATACCTGCATCGCTGCGCTGCTTTATGGCAAAAACTTGGCCTCGCAAGCGTCGGCCAGTATCTTGCCTGCGGGAAAGCGAGTCGGCTTATTATAGTGAGTGTGTGAAACGTTGTAGAAGAGAGATAACATTCAATCATACTACGCTTAGATTTTCAATATCCCTAAATTCTGTAAGTGAATTTGGAATTAGCCTGAGCCTTCATTTCTTTTCTATTTGCCTGCGTGGTAAAATATAAGGAATGAAGGCTTATCTGCATTTATAAAATAAGCTCTAAGATTTTGGAAGTAAGCGTATGTAGTTTAGATGCCGGTATCAACGTTCTCGAGACTTTAAGTCTGCAGGAGCTAAACGGACGTCTGCGCTTTTCCTATTGAAAGGGGTAATATTGTGGCGAAGAAAATACTTTTATTGGATGGAAATAGTTTGGCGTATCGTGCATTTTTTGCCTTGCCGCTATTAACAAACGAACACGGAGTCCATACGAACGCAGTATACGGTTTTACAATGATGCTCCAAAAAATATTGGAGGAAGAAAAACCGACGCATATAGTTGTGGCATTTGATGCCGGGAAAACAACTTTCCGGCATGAGACGTTCAGTGAATATAAGGGCGGGCGCCAAAAAACACCACCCGAGTTATCGGAACAATTCCCTTATTTGCGGAAATTGATTGATGCCTACCGGATAAAGCGTTACGAATTGCCCAATTATGAAGCGGATGACATTATCGGTACGTTGAGTTTGGAAGCGGAAGAAGCTGGTGACGAAGTGATTGTCATTTCCGGAGATAAAGATTTAACGCAGCTTGCTTCTCCTTCAACGACGGTCTATATTACCCGTAAAGGAATCACCGATATTGAAAAATACACGGTTGACCACATTCAGGAAAAGTATGGCTTAACACCTCAGCAAATCATCGATATGAAAGGCTTAATGGGCGATGCTTCCGATAATATACCAGGAGTGCCGGGAGTCGGGGAAAAGACAGCCCTTAAGTTGCTGGCAGCCCATGGTTCAGTTGAAGGGGTATATGAAGCAATTGAACAGCAAAAAGGAAAATTGAAGGAAAAGCTGGTTGAAAACGAAGAACTTGCTTTGATCAGCAAAAAGCTGGCAACGATTGAACGCAATGCACCGATCGATATTAAAATTGATGAACTTGTGTATTCTGGACCAGACCACGATGAATTGGTCCAAGTCTGGAATGAGCTGGCATTTAAATCCTTATTGGAAAAGATGGAATATACAGCCGAAGAAACGGTTAAAGAAGAGCTGGAATTCGAAGTGCTGCAGGAAATAGATGCGGCTATTTTGGAAGATGAAATGGCAGTTCACTTGGAGTTATACGACGAGCAATACCATACTTGCGACTTGCTCGGAGTTTCACTGGCTACAGCAGCGAAGACCTATGTCGTTCCGATGGACGTGATCAAGCATTCCGAAGCTTTCAAAACATGGTTCCGTGACGATACCAAGAAAAAATACATGTCGGATTCCAAAGCGGCGACAGCAGCTTTCTATCGCTGCGGCATTGAAGTCGGCGGTGTCGATTTTGATTTGATGTTAGGCGCTTATATTGTCAACCCATCACTGACATATACAGATATGGCAAATATCGTACAGGAATATGGCTATACGGATGTTGCCCAGAACGAACAGATTTATGGCAAAGGAGCTAAAAAAGCCGTTCCGGAAGATTCGATTTTGAATGAACACATTGCCAGAAAAGCGCGCACCATTTGGGAAGTCCGCCCACTCGTGCTGAAAAAACTCGAGGAAAACGAGCAATTCGAATTGTACTATAATTTGGAATTGCCACTTGCAACAATATTAGGAGCGATGGAATCACTGGGAGTCAAAGTGGACAAAGAGCAACTTACGGCTATGGGAGAAGAACTGAGCCTGAAATTAGCCGAAATTGAAAAAAACATCCACTGGAGTGCCGGCGAAAAGTTTAACATCAATTCTCCAAAACAATTGGGAGTAATATTGTTTGAGAAACTGGGGTTGCCTGCTTTAAAGAAAACGAAGACCGGTTATTCAACAGCGGCAGATGTGCTCGAAAAACTGGAAGGGCAGCATGAAATCATTTCGCAGATTCTGATGTACCGCCAGCTCGGCAAAATCCTGTCTACTTATATAGAAGGTTTATTAAAGGAAATCCATGAAGACGGTAAAGTGCACACCCGTTTCCAGCAGGCATTGACCACTACCGGGCGCCTCAGTTCCATCAATCCCAATCTGCAGAACATTCCCGTTCGCTTGGAAGAAGGGCGTAAAATCCGTAAAGCGTTTGTACCGTCGGAACCAGGCTGGCTGATGGTCGCAGCGGATTATTCACAGATCGAATTGCGTGTCTTGGCAGATATGTCGAAAGACGAGAGCCTGATTGATGCTTTTAAGCATGATATGGACATCCATACGAAGACAGCAAGCGATGTTTTCCATGTGCCGATTGAGCAAGTGACGTCGGATATGCGCCGTGCCGCGAAAGCTGTTAACTTCGGCATTGTTTATGGCATCAGTGATTATGGTTTATCACAGAGCTTGAACATTACCCGGAAAGCAGCAGCGGAATTTATCGATACTTATTTAAAGAGTTTCCCGGGAGTTAAAAACTATATGGACTCCAGCATCCAATCAGCGAAGAAAAATGGGTTTGTTACGACGCTCATGAACCGGCGCCGGTATTTGACGGATATCAATAGTTCCAACTTTAACTTGCGCAGTTTTGCGGAGCGTACTGCAATGAACACCCCGATACAGGGAAGTGCAGCCGACATCATCAAAAAAGCGATGATCGATATGGCAGAAGCGCTCGAACGTGAAGGCTTGCAGACCCGCATGCTGCTTCAAGTACACGATGAATTGATATTCGAGGCGCCTCCTGAAGAACTTGAAAAATTGAAGGTTCTGGTGCCACAGATTATGGAAAATACTGTACAACTGAATGTGCCGCTAAAAGCGGATTTTGCATTCGGAGATACTTGGTACGATACGAAATGATAGGAGGGCTTGCAGATGCCTGAACTTCCAGAAGTGGAAGGCGTCGTTCGCCTGATTCGCCCGGCCGCCATTGGGAAAAAGATTCGCGAAGTATTTGTTTCAGATACCATCCGCGTGTCCAAAACGAATGGAAAAGAAGCCATTATTAAAAAGATGGAAGCTGATTCGTTTATCGACAGCTTGATCGGAGCACAGATTATCAGCGTTGAACGTCGCAGCAAATATATTTATTTTACGTTGAAAACAGAAGAAGAATTTTTACTGGTCAACCATTTGGGAATGTCAGGGGCATGGTTTTATGTCGATAGCCTAATGGCGATCAATGAAGAGAAATTCAGGCGCCATGTCCATGTTGTGCTGACTCTGAGTGATGGCAATTTACTTGCCTACTCGGATATACGGCGTTTCGGGGAAATGAGAGTATTGAAGGAAGAAGCGGATTATCCTCCGCTTCTTTTAATGGCGCCGGAACCATTTGCAGAAGGGGCATTGGAACATTTCCTGCAGCTGGCAGACAGTCCGAAATATAAAAACAAAGCGATTAAAGAAGTGATTATGGATGGCCAGGTTATTTCCGGCTGCGGCAATATTTATGCCACAGAAGCGCTTTACAAAATGAAGATTCACCCGAACCGGGCAGCTGGCAGAATAAGCCGGATCCGGAAAGTGCAATTATTTGAAGCGATTGTCGCCATTTTGCTGGAAAGCATCGAAGCTGGCGGCAGTACGATATCGGATTACCGGAATATAAACGGGGAATCCGGCAGTATGCAGAATCGTTTCGGAATGTATGGAAAAAAACAATGCATGGTATGCGGCAGCACGACGAAATCACTGAAAATCGGTGGAAGGACTTCTGTGTATTGCCCAACCTGCCAAAAGTGAGGTCATGAGATGATAATCGGTTTAACCGGAAGTATTGCCAGCGGAAAAAGCACCGTATCTGAAATGCTGAAAGAATTGGGGTATCCCATTGTAGATGCTGATAAAGTGGCCCGTCTCGTCGTAGAGCCGGGAAGCGAAACACTGCAGGAAATTGAAGCATTATTCGGCAAAGAAATCATTCTTCCGGATGGCAGCATGGACCGGAAAAAAGTTGGCGAATTGATTTTCAACGATCCGGCAAGCCGAAAAAAATTGAACGATGTGATTCATCCTGCAATACGGGTGGAAATGATCAGGCAGCGATCCGAATTACTCAACAACGGCCATGAAATTGTCATCATGGATATACCGCTCCTTTTTGAAAGCCGGCTGCAGCATATGGTCGATAAAGTTCTCGTAGTCAGCGTGACGGAAGAAAATCAGTTGAAACGCCTGATGGAACGCAATGGTTTAACCGAAAAAGAGGCGAAAGCCCGCATTTCTTCACAGTTGCCGATGTCGGTAAAAGAAGAAGGTGCGGATGCCGTCATCTACAATAATGGCGCAATTGAAGAGACCAAATGGCAGTTAAATCGCATTTTGGAACAGTGGAGAGAAAAAAGTACAGAAGAATGATAATTCATACTACTTTAAGGTTCCAGATTCCGTAAAATGTGTTATACTATATAACGAATTAAAAATTTAAGTATAACTTATTTAATTGGAGGACTCGTACATGACAGTTTCTATTGCGATTAACGGATTTGGCCGTATTGGCCGCATGGTTTTCAGACAGGCTATTCTAATGGATGACATCACGATTGCAGCTGTTAATGCCAGCTACCCTGCTGAAACTTTAGCGCATTTGATTAAGTATGACACAAATCACGGAACCTTCGATGGCGACGTCTCTGCAGAAGGAGATGCATTAATCGTCAACGGTAAACGGGTTCAACTCGTCAATGAACGAGATCCTTTAAAACTGCCATGGAAAGCAATGGGCATTGATATCGTTATTGAAGCGACAGGGAAATTCAATTCCCGGGAGCAAGCTGGCCTTCATTTGGACGCAGGTGCAAAAAAAGTTATCTTGTCTGCTCCAGGCAAAAATGTCGATATCACGATTGTCATGGGAGTAAATGATGATAAATTGGAAATTGAGAAACACGATGTCATTTCCAATGCCAGCTGCACGACGAATTGCTTGGCACCAGTAGCTAAAGTGTTGCATGATGCATTCGGCATTGAAAATGGCTTAATGACAACTATTCATTCATTCACGAATGACCAGAGAAATTTAGACAATCCGCATAAAGATTTACGCCGTGCCCGTGCTTGTGGACAGTCGATTATTCCGACTTCGACGGGTGCTGCGAAAGCGCTCTCTTTAGTTCTTCCTGAACTTGATGGCAAACTGCATGGCATGTCGCTTCGCGTGCCAACACCGAACGTATCTCTTGTCGATTTAGTGGTTGATCTTGAACAAGATGTAACAATTGAAGAAGTTAACGAAGCGTTTATCAGAGCCTCTGAAGGAAATCTGAAAGGAATTCTCAGCTTGACGATGGAGCCGCTTGTTTCGGTTGATTTTAATACAACAACTCAATCTGCCATCATTGATGGATTATCCACGATGGTGATCGGAGACCGCAAAGTAAAAGTTTTGGCTTGGTACGATAATGAGTGGGGTTATTCGGCACGAGTGGTTGACTTAGCGAAAAAAGTAGCAAAATCAATCGTTTATGTTTGATAATTAATAGAAGCCGCATCCCGTATATAACAGGGATGCGGCTTTTTTATGAAAAAATTTCCTGAAAAAAATAATAAATTTTAAGTAATATTTATTGCATTTCAATTCAATACATCATATACTAACATTCGTAGCCAAAAACGGCTGCGAACTTCTTCGTTACCAATGCTTATATGGCAACGGATGGAGCAATCTTTATTCACATGACTGCTTAAAGGGTTAGGACCTCTTTGGACTAACTTTCCCCCGTGGTAGTCAACTTTGAATATTTTGCGCACAAAACAAAATGATATCAAAGGGGGAAACGAACCATGGAAACAATGGGACGTCACGTAATTGCAGAACTTTGGCAGTGTGATTTTGACAAATTAAACGATATGGATTTTATCGAGCAGACTTTTGTTGATGCAGCACTGAAATCCGGAGCGGAAGTCAGAGAAGTAGCTTTTCATAAATTTGCACCTCAAGGCGTAAGCGGTGTGGTCATCATTTCTGAATCTCACTTAACGATCCACAGCTTCCCGGAACACGGATACGCAAGTATCGATGTATATACTTGTGGAGACCTTGATCCGACAATTGCAGCGAATTATATCGCAGAAGCACTTAATTCCGGTACACGGGAATTTGTAGAAGTGCCTCGCGGAATGGGTCCGGTCAGTGTTGGAAAAGCCAAAGTTTCAGTAAATGCATAATCCATTTAACATGAAAACAACGAGCAGAGGATAAAATCCTCTGCTTTTTCTATTTTACAGAAGAAATTTTGTTATACTAGATAGAGCAGATACAAAGTTTAGGGAGATGTCAAAATGAAATGTCCAGCTTGCCAGCATAATGGTACACGCGTAGTTGACTCGCGGCCAGTCGATGATAATAAGTCCATAAGAAGGCGCCGGGAATGTGAATCCTGCGGTTACCGCTATACCACTTTTGAAAAAGTGGAAGAAATGCCTTTGATTGTTGTCAAAAAAGATGGTTCCCGTGAAGAGTTCAGCCGCGAGAAAGTATTAAGAGGATTGATCCGGGCATGCGAAAAACGGCCTGTTCCGCTGGAAGTGTTAGAACAAGTAGTTTTCGATATTGAAAAAACGCTTCGGCGCACTGGAAATGCTGAAGTTAAATCCGAAGATGTCGGGGAACTGGTGATGGACCGCTTGGCGGGCATCGATGAAGTTGCCTATGTCCGTTTTGCTTCCGTTTACCGCCAGTTCAAAGACATTACGGTGTTTATTGACGAATTGAAGGATTTACTGAAAAAGAATCCAGAAGACAAGAAATCTGAGTAAGGCGGTGGACCATGTCTGCACTATATAAAGAACTTCAAGCTGCGGATTCGTTTAAAATTCGGTTGCCGTATCCATTTTCCAATTATGACCGCCAATTATTGACCTTGCTGTATCAGCCGCTGATCGGTGCGGAAGCTGTCTCTTTTTATATGACGCTGTGGGCTGAAGGGGAAGAAGCAAAAGAAGAAGCGACTCATTATACATTGATGAATATTCTCGGCATTCCGATTGCCAAAATCTTTGAAGCGCGCATTCAATTGGAGGCGATCGGTTTGCTGAGAACTTATCGCAAAGACACTGAAAACCGTACTTTCATCTATGATCTATGCCCTCCGCTTGATCCAAAAAGCTTTTTCATGGATCCCTTGCTGTCGATGTTTCTATTCAGCAAAATAGGGGAGTCTGCTTACCGGAAAGTGAGAGACCGTTTTATGATACATACGGAAATAGGCGAAGGCTACGAAGAAGTTTCCCGCACATTCACGGATATTTATCAGCCCGTCCATGCAAAAGCCGGATATCCTACGGAACAGCCGGATTTGCAAGAGCGCAAAAACGGCAGCTACCAAACCGATTCAGACTTTGATTTCGGCTTGCTGCGGCAAGGGTTGTCAGAACAGCTGGTGCCAAAAAGGGTATTGACGGCTACGATAAAAGACACCATTGCAAAACTGGCGTTTCTATACAGCTGGGGACCGCTTGATATGCAAAAAGTGATTTTATTGGCGATTGATGATGATTATAAGCTGACCACCGATGGAATAAAAAAGGCGGCATCTGAATATTATAAATTGACAGTGGCGACAACAGCGCCGCAATTAGTCCAGGCCCACAAAACTGAACCGAAGATTGTGGAAAAGCCGAAAACGAGACAAGATGAGCTGATCTTGTATTTGGAATCTGCATCACCTGTAGAAGTGCTTCGTGATATTGCAAACGGCAAAGAACCGCTGCCGGCAGATGTCCAATTGGCCAATCAGCTTGTGCTGCAATATGGAATGGAGCCGGCAGTGGTCAATGTGCTGCTGCAATACGTTCTGCTTCGGACCGATATGAAACTGACCAAAGCCTATGTTGAAAAAATTGCATCCCATTGGCTGCGCAAAAACGTTACGACAGCGAAAGATGCGATGGAACTAGCGCGTACTGAACACGAGCAGTACGTTAAATGGAAATCGGAAGGTTCTCCAACTGCGGCATCGAGAAGTACAGCTAAATCAAGCAGGAAACCAGTGAGGGAAGAAAAATTGCCTGAATGGTTTTATCAAAAAGATGAGGCTCCTGCAGGTAAAGGTGAACCGAAAAATGATAAATTGGAAGTGGAAAAACAAAAACTTCTCGCAAAACTTGCGCTGAAGAAAGGTAAAGGTGATTAAATGGAGCCGATTCGCGAAACGCTGAAACGGGTAGTGAATGCCCCTGCTTTTTCAGAACGCTATAATGATATGCGGAAAGAAGTGCTGGAACATCCAGGTGTTCAAAAGTTCCTGGAAGACCATTCGGCGGATATCGACAAAAGCATTGTTGATAAAGGACTTGGAAAGCTATACGAGTATATCAATCAATCGCATGATTGCAATAAATGCCCCAGTCTAGGAAACTGCATCAATACGCTAAAAGGCTTTGAACCGAATCTGGTTCTGGAACGCGGCAATATCGGCATTGCCTATACGCCTTGTCGATTAAAAAATGAGCATGACAATAAACGCCGTGCTTCTTCAATGATACACAGCATGTATATGCCAAAAGAAGTGCTGCAGGCGACTTTTTCAGATTTTGAACCGGATGCGAGAAGAATGGAAGCGTTTCTTGCGGCAGGCGACTTTTTGGAAAAAGCAACCGGTCCAGATAACCTTCCTGAAAAAGGGCTATTTCTCTACGGCAAATTCGGTGTCGGCAAATCGTATTTACTAAGTGCTATGGCAAATGAACTTGCCGAAATGGGCGTCAAAACCGTGCTGGTATTTGTGCCGGAATTTATGCGCGAGATGAAGCAGGCGATCGGCGATCAGACATTGCAGGAAAAAGTGGATTATGTAAAAAAAGCGGACGTCCTGATGCTTGATGATATCGGCGCGGAAGCGATGTCGAGCTGGACGCGAGATGAAGTGCTCGGAACCATCCTGCATTACCGCATGGCAGAAAGGCTGCCGACTTTCATGACGTCCAATTTCAGCTACTCCGAACTTCAGCATCATCTGACTTACTCGCAGCGCGGCGAAAAAGAAGATTTAAAAGCGGCGCGTGTCATGGAACGCATCCGTGCCTTGACGATTCCAGTAAAATTGGATGGTCCAAATAGAAGAAATTAATAAAGAAAAGCGGAAATGGCCGTTCAAGTAAGTGCTTTTCTTTGAACAGGTGGTTGCGTTTTTGATTTTTTAGCAGTATAGTAAAAATAATCGAACTATGATTTAAAATGCTTTGACAAGGACAATAGCGGAATTGTACGACTTTCAGAGAGAGAAGCCTAGGCTGCAAGCTTCTTAAGTACCGGCAAAACGCTTACCACCTTCGAGCAGCAGCTGTGAACTTTTTTAGTAGCAGCTGACGGTACCGGCCCGTTAGCCGATGCAGAGCTTCATTTTGGATAGTTTTTTCTATCCGGAATAGAAGAAGGGTGGAACCACGAACAGAGCTTCGTCCCTTTGGGATGAGGCTTTTTTTATTTGTTCAAAAAAACTACAGAAGAAAGCGTGGCATTTCAATGCTGAATTAATTATGAGGAAGTAAAACAGCATTGAAATCGACGCATCTTACAAAAGGAGAGAGTAAATATGTCAGACATGATCCAACTAACATTCCCTGATGGTGCAGCAAAGGAGTTTCCAAAAGGCACAACTACAGAAGAAATTGCTCAATCCATCTCACCAGGGCTTCGCAAGAAAGCATTGGCTGGTAAAGTGGGAGAGCAGTTAATCGACTTGAAATCACCGATCAATGAAGACGGCAGCATTGCCATCATCACTCCTGAGTCTGACGAAGCCATTGAAATTCTTCGTCATTCAACTGCCCACTTATTAGCTCAAGCGGTTAGACGCTTGTATCCAGATGCTAAATTTGGTGTCGGTCCGGTAATTGAAAATGGATTTTACTACGATATTGATTCTGAACAACCGATCACAGCTGAAAATCTGTCAGCAATTGAAAAAGAAATGAAAAAAATCATCAATGAAAACTTGGAAATTGTGCGTCTGGACGTTTCCCGGGCAGAAGCGCAAGAACGTTTCGCGGCTATCGAAGATCCGTATAAACTGGAACTTCTTGAAGCGATTCCGGAAGATGAGCAAGTGTCGATTTACGAGCAAGGCGAATTTTTCGACCTTTGCCGCGGCATCCACGTGCCATCAACTGGAAAATTAAAAGAATTTAAATTGCTGAGTGTCGCGGGAGCTTATTGGAGAGGCGATAGCGACAATAAAATGCTGCAGCGCATCTACGGTACTGCTTTCTTCAAAAAAGAAGACTTGAAAGAGCATTTGGCTTTCCTGGAAGAAGCAAAAGAACGCGACCATCGCAAAATCGGGAAAGAACTGAATTTATTCATGAACTCCCAAAAAGTTGGCCAAGGTTTGCCGATGTGGCTGCCAAAAGGTGCAACTATCCGCCGGATCATCGAGCGCTATATTGTCGACAAAGAAGAGCGCCTGGGCTATGACCACGTTTATACTCCGATAATGGGAAGCGTCGATTTGTACAAGACTAGCGGACACTGGGATCATTACCAGGAAGACATGTTCCCGGTTATGCAGATGGACAATGAAGAACTGGTATTGCGCCCGATGAACTGCCCGCACCATATGATGATTTATAAACAAGGTATCCATTCATACCGCAACTTGCCGATCCGAATCGCAGAGCTTGGCTTGATGCATCGCTACGAAATGTCTGGCGCTTTATCTGGCTTGCAGAGGGTGCGCGGCATGACATTGAACGATGCGCATATCTTTGTGCGCCCAGACCAAATTAAGGATGAGTTCAAACGTGTAGTCAATTTAGTGATTGAAGTATATAAAGACTTCGATATCAAAGATTATTCATTCCGTTTGTCTTACCGGGATCCAGCAGACAAAGAGAAATACTTCGACGATGATGCAATGTGGGAACGTGCACAGGCAATGCTGAAAGAAGCCATGGATGATTTAGGACTTCCTTATACTGAAGTGGAAGGCGAAGCGGCATTCTACGGGCCGAAAGTGGATGTCCAAGTGAAAACTGCCCTTGGAAAAGAAGAAACTTTGTCGACTGTCCAGCTTGATTTCCTTTTGCCTGAGCGCTTTGACCTTTCTTATATCGGAGAAGACGGCAAGCAGCACCGGCCGGTCGTTATCCACCGTGGCGTCGTTTCAACAATGGAACGTTTTGTAGCCTTCCTGATCGAAGAATATAAAGGAGCCTTCCCGACTTGGCTGGCTCCGGTGCAAGTGGAAGTAATTCCGGTTTCACTGGACGCCCACAGCAATTATGCAAAAGAAGTGCAGGAAAAACTGCAAAATCAGCGCTTGCGCGTCGATATTGATGAGCGCGATGAAAAATTAGGGTATAAAATCCGCGAAGCCCAAATGCAGAAAGTTCCTTATATGCTGGTCATCGGGGACCAGGAGCTGGAAAACGGATCGGTCAATGTCCGCAAATACGGAGAACAAAAATCCGAAAGCATGTCTTTTGACGACTTTTTGAAATTGATTCAAAGCGAACTTCGCTAAGAAGGTTGACATGCATATAGTAGCGTGATATTATAAATAAGGTTATAGAATACTTATATGTGCAAAGCAGGAGCACCCGCTTCTCACCTGATCGACCGATTGTTGGCAGGTATACACGATATTGACTTTTTCACGCTTTCGCGTGCTGTCATAATTTGCGGGTGGACCTCTGTGGTCCATCCGTTTTTGTTTTGGATCGGAACCTGTCAACCGGCAATCGTCGGTTTGAACATTTAAGCTATTCGCGACACTATCCGGAGGTGGATTAATATTAGCAAAGACATTAATGTAAACGAAGGTATTCGCGCACGTGAGCTACGGGTTATTGATCAGAACGGTGAACAACTCGGCATCAAAACACGTACCGAAGCACTTGAAATTGCTGGCCGTGTCAACTTGGATCTTGTACTAGTGGCTCCACAAGCTAAGCCACCGGTTGCACGCATCATGGACCATGGTAAGTTCAAGTTCGAACAGCAAAAGAAAGATCGTGAAATCCGCAAGAATCAAAAAGTCATCATCGTCAAAGAGGTTCGTTTGAGCCCTTCGATTGACGATCACGATTTCGATACGAAACTTCGCAATGCGATCAAGTTCCTTGAAAAAGGCGACAAAGTAAAAGCTTCAATCCGTTTTAAAGGCCGTGCAATTACGCACAAAGAAATCGGACAACGCGTTCTTGAGCGCTTCGCAGAAGCATGCAAAGAAGTGGCGACGGTTGAACAGCGCCCTAAAATGGATGGCCGCAGCATGTTCTTGATGCTTGCGCCACTACACGAAAAAGAATAATAGTACAATTGTTTAGGAGGAACTCGAAATGCCGAAAATGAAAAGCCACCGCGGTGCGATGAAACGTTTCAAGAAAACTGGAACTGGTAAAGTAAAACGCAACCGTTCACACACAAGCCACTTATTTGCAAACAAATCGACTAAGCAAAAGCGTCACCTTCGCAAAGGGAAACTTGTTTCTGCAGGCGATTTGAAACGCATCAAATCTTTGATCTACAACATGAAGTAAGAAAAGCGCAAGCGCCCGTATAGATTCGACGGGCATAAGACGAAGGGGCGAAGCGGCGCTTTTTGCCGCACAGGCACTTTGGCTTATGACCCCGAGAATCTGGGCGCTGCAGTCTAGACAAAATAAAAAATCGAATTTTTTATATTCAAGCAGGAGGTAATGGATTATGCCACGCGTAAAAGGTGGAACAGTGACGCGCCAGCGTCGTAAAAAGGTAATTAAATTAGCAAAAGGTTATTACGGTGCTAAGCACATTCAATATAAAGTAGCTAACCAACAAGTGATGAAATCTGGTAACTATGCTTACCGTGACCGTCGCAACAAAAAACGTGACTTCCGCAGATTGTGGATCACTCGTATCAACGCAGCAGCTCGTTTGAACGACATCTCTTACAGCCGTCTAATGCACGGTTTGAAAGTTGCTGGAATCGACATCAACCGCAAAATGCTAGCTGAAATCGCTGTATCTGATGCAGCTGCTTTCACTGCACTAGCTGACCAAGCTAAAAATGCAATGAACAAATAAAAAATCATAATGAAAAGACTGGCGAAAACTCGCCAGTCTTTTTCTTTGGAGGCATTCACATGTTTTTGATTATCCTTGGATATTTTGTGTTACTGTCTGTTCTGGCGTTTGCCATGATGTACATGGACAAAAAGCAGGCGCAGCGGCGTGGCCGGCGCATACCAGAAAAGAATTTATGGACTGCAGCCATTTTTGGCGGCGGCATTGGCGCTTACCTTGGCATGATGTTTTTCCGCCACAAAACGCGCCATACCAATTTCCGAGTGGGTTTCCTGATGCTTGCTGTGATTGATGCAGCGATTCTTGTATGGAGTTACCAAACGATTAACTGAGGGTGAACGCTCACCCTTGGTGTTTCATTAATTGTTCAATCGGATTTTTCCAATTGATTTGTGCTTTTGGATAATGCATCCTGATTTCTTTTTCCAGAAAATAAAAATCTTCTTTTGTAAATCCATGCAGTTTTTCGGGATTCTCAGCCCATACAAATATGGATGCTACTTCAAATGCCTCTTCTGTGGCTCCGATATACTTTTCTCCTTCAAAGACAACCCCGCGCATCGTAATGAAAAAATTCTTGCGGACATTATTCACATCATCATAAAAATAATAGGCGCCGTTTTTAACAGCTGCATCGAACTTCCGCGTTGGATCTAAAAGATAGCGGAACAAGTGGTAGATTAAGTAAAGTATAATGGCAATAACAATGAGGCGAATTAAAAAAGCCACATGAAGTCCCCCTGTCTCCAATTGTTCTAATGTATAATATACGGATGACAAGTATTATAGTTTCAAGATTTTATTTATATTAAGGAGTGTTTTTATGGAACTGAAAGAATTGTTTAAAATGCAGGAAGAATTAGACCGTTTTATCCAAACCAATCAAGGAATCTGTGAGGATGTTTTCCGGAAGAAAGGCTTGGCTTTGCTGGTGGAACTTGCGGAACTCGCCAATGAAACACGCTGCTTTAAGTTTTGGAGCACGAAAGGCCCATCAGACCGAGCAGTGATTTTGGAAGAATACGTGGATTCGATTCATTTTCTGCTGTCCGTCGGCATTGAAAAAGAATTAACGCATTTGAAAACTTGGCCAAAGCCGGTATCTGAAAAAGATTTGACCGAACTATTTTTAAGCACCCAATCGGCTATACATAAATTCATTGAAGATTATTCGATGGAAAATTATCAGGAAATCTGGAGCTGGTATGGAGCCATTGCAGTGGAGCTCGGATTTACATATGACGAAGTATTAAAAGCTTATATCGCCAAAAACCAAACCAATTACGACCGCCAAAATGAAGGGTATTAGTAGAATTTTTGATAATGCAAAGGTTTTCATTTATAATAAACAAGTAAACATTTAGGGAGGCGAACTAATGGCGAATATGGACGAAACATTAACGATGTTAAAAGAACTGACAGATGCGAATGGTATTGCTGGCAACGAACGGCAGCCGCGCGAAGTCATGAAAAAATACATAGCACCATTTGCAGATTCGGTGGAGACAGACGGTTTAGGAAGCTTGATTGCTCGGAAAGAAGGAGCAGCAGACGGCCCAAAAATCATGATAGCTGGACATTTGGATGAGATTGGCTTTATGATCTCTCAGATTGATGATCGAGGATTTTTGAAGTTCCAGACAGTCGGCGGCTGGTGGTCGCAAGTCATGCTGGCACAGCGCGTGACGATTACAACACGCAGCGGCAAAGAAATCATTGGCGTCATCGGTTCAAAACCGCCGCATATTTTAACGCCGGAAGCGCGTAAAAAGCCGGTTGAAATCAAAGATATGTTCATTGATATCGGCGCTTCCACACGTGAAGAAGCGAAAGAGTGGGGCGTCACACCAGGTGATATGGTTACACCGTATTTCGAATTCCACGTCATGAACAACGACAAAATGCTCATGGCAAAAGCTTGGGACAACCGTATTGGCTGCGCCATTGCAATTGATGTATTAAAAGGATTAAAAGGCGTTGATCATCCGAACATTGTTTACGGCGTTGGAGCTGCTCAGGAAGAAGTAGGTCTTCGTGGTGCGAAAACAGCAGCAGCTAAGATTCAGCCGGATATCGGTTTTGCGGTTGATGTCGGTATTGCAGGCGATACACCGGGAATCTCTTCCCAGGAATCCAACAGCAAAATGGGAGCCGGTCCGCAGATTCTGCTATATGATGCTTCAATGGTTTCCCACCGGGGCTTGCGTGAGCTGGTGCTCGATACTGCTGAAGAAGCCGGCATTCCGTATCAATTTGAAACAATGGCTGGCGGAGGAACGGATGCAGGTTCCATCCATTTGACAGCAAATGGTGTGCCATCACTTTCAATCGGAGTAGCGACACGCTATATCCACTCGCACGCAGGCATCCTCCACCGCGATGACTACGAGAATGCAGTCAAGCTGATCATCGAAGTGATTAAGAAATTGGATAAAGACACAGTTGCTCGCATTACGTTTGAGTGATGATTGAGATGAGACCTTCGCCTTTGGCGGAGGTTTTTTTGTTTCTGTTGGGGCGAGTGACCATAGAACAGTCTTGAGTGATCATAGAACTACCCGGAGCGATCATAGAGCGGCAAGAGTGATCATAGAACTACCCGGAGTGACCATAGAACACCTCTGAGTGATCATAAAAAATAAAAACCGAAAGATTATCGGAAATGATATAATTCATCTATCCAAGAAAGGAGGAAGATATGAAATCATCAAGAGTAGAAGCATTGCAAGGCGCAATTCGAAGGCTAAAAGTAGGCTCTCCCGATCATCTCTTTCTCGAAAAAGAGCTATTTAACACAGAAGCAGGAATAAGAGGTGAGCAGCGGTTGCGTAAAAAATTTATTGAATTTTATTTTCCGGAAGGATACGAAATTATCTGGAATAATTGTCTCTCTTTAAATCAATGGCCTATTCAGATTGATGGACTGTTATTGACGGAAAAAGTAGCAATTATTATCGAATCTAAAAATATCAGTGGCGAATTATATTTCGATAACGACACAAGAGAATTCTATCGTGTCGATACGACTGGTCTTAAAACAGTCATGGACAATCCGGCAATACAAGTAGAGAAACACATACGCTTCATGAAAGCGTGGTTCGCTGCACATTCTATACAGCTGCCTGTCGATGGACTACTGGTTTTTACTTCCAAGCAATCCGAACTCAAAACCCTCCCCAAAAATATCCGTACATGCAGACATCACCACATGATTGAACTGCTTTTTAAAATCATCAAAGAATACAAACCTCCAACCAACTTACGACCTTCCCTTGAATACACGAAGAATTTAATTGAAAGCAATCAGACGCCTTTTGTGCAAAAACCGATCTTAGTTCAATATTCTATAAAACCTGAACTGCTGGCTCGCGGAATTTTTTGTGAACACTGCGATACGCCGACTGTAGTAAAACATCTACGCAGCTGGCGATGTTTGCAATGCGGGCTTGTCGATAATCACAGTCCCGTGAGAGCCGTTCTCGAATATTTTTCATTATTTGGCGGACCAATTTCAAATCAAAATATCAGAGACTTTACTGGAATAAAAGATCGGCATGCTGTCAAACGGTTGCTTACTTTAAATGATTTTGAAAAAACCGGACAAAAAAGGCATAGCAGATATTCTCTGAAGTAAATAAGCGCTTCAAATTGAGCGAATGACCATAGAAAGCCGCTGAGTGATCATAGAATCACCTAGAGTGATCATAGAAGTGAAAAAAGTGATCATAGAACTGTCTTGAGCGCTCATAGACTCTCCAAAAGTGATCATAGAAAAATCCGGAAGCCATTTTTCACGCTTTTCGCCCGCGAAAAGCATCCATTTAACGCCCTTATCTATCTAAAGCGGCAAGAGGAGAAAGGGAAAGCCCATTCCAAGAAAAACGAACGGGCAAAACGGATTTGGAATAAATACGGCTTACCGGGACTTGCGTTGCTGGGTCCGATTCTCATCGGCACCCATATTGCGGCTTTCATCGGAATGACGCTTGGCGCGACAAAAAAGAATACGACACTTTGGCTGACGATCAGCATTGCCATGTGGACACTCTTTTTTGGACTCGCCACGGCATTCGGCTTCGACTTTTTTACGAAAAACTTGTAAGCTTTGCCAAGAATTGAGCTGCCAGATGGTAAGGGAGATAAGGTTTTATCTTATTCCCGTCGACTCTGCACGGGCACCTGCGCTTTTCTATATGCTATACTTGAGCTATTCTGAAATAAAGGCGTGAACCACATAATGAAAAGAATTGAATCCATTCAAAACTCACTAGTCAAGCATTGGAAAAAACTTGTCACTACCAGAAAAGAGCGCGATAAATTTGCGGAGTTTCTGGTTGAAGGCTTCCATTTGACAGAAGAGGCGTTGAAAAACAAGAATTTGATCAAGTCATTGATCGTCCGGGAAGGCGTTGACATACCGGATGACTGGGACGTGTCGGATGTCCCGCACTACTCGGTAACCGCAGCGGTGGCGAAAGAGATTTCTGAAACAGAGCATTCGCAGGGAATTTTCGCCCATTGCGCACAGCCCGAATTCACAGAAGACGAGCAGCAATCCTGGAGCAGATTATTGCTCATCGATGCTGTCCAGGACCCGGGTAATATCGGCACCATGATTCGCACTGCTTCAGCGAGCGGCATCGATGCGGTTGTTCTTGGAAAAGGCTGCGCTGATCCGTTCAATCCGAAAACGGTCCGTTCCGCGCAAGGTTCCCATTTCCAGATTCCTGTCATAAAAGGTGAATTGACCGAGTGGACGACTGCACTCAAAAACCGCAGCATTCCCATATTCGGGACTGCGTTAGTCAACGCGACGCCTGCTCATGAAGTAACGAGCCAGGAAGATTTCGCTTTGATTGTCGGCAATGAAGGCAGCGGCGTCGATCCGGTTTTATTGAATAAGACGGACCAGAACTTGGTGGTCCCTTTATACGGCGAAGCAGAATCACTGAATGTGGCTGTAGCTACCGGAATCCTGCTGTACAGCCTGGTGCCGAAAAACTAAGTTTGATTAAAGTTGCGGAATTTCGTATAATTGAGAAGTAAATAACAAAAGCTGTGACCGGGAAAAGTACGTTGCGAAGTTGCAAAAAGGGAGTCTGCGCCTTGACTGGAAGTGCGGATATGCAAAACGCCTCGGAAGTTCACCCCGCGAGCTGCCTGACGGGACCAGCAGACAATGCTGTAAAGACAGGCCGGTGAAGAGCCGTTATGTAAATGAGTGATTGCTATAGCGCAATAACTAGGGTGGTACCGCGAATAATGCCTCGTCCCTTTTTTGGGACGGGGCTTTTTTATGTTTAGAGGAGGAGAAAAAATGGAAGCACAATTGCAGGAACTAAAAACAGCTGCGCTGGAGAAAATTTCAGCGGCAACGAATGTGAAAGAATTGAACGATGTCCGTGTTGCCTATTTAGGCAAAAAAGGGCCGATTACGGATTTATTGAAAGGTATGGGGAAATTGCCGGCGGAAGAGCGCCCGAAAATGGGAGCTTTGGTCAATGTGATCCGCGAAGAAGTGACTGCTTCTCTTGAAGAGCGCATGGCGATTCTTGAAGAACAAGCGATCAATGAAAAACTGCAAAGTGAAACCATCGATATCACGTTGCCGGGACGCCCTGTAAAAACTGGCAATCCGCATCCGCTGACTCGCGTAGTTGAGGAAATTGAAGATTTATTCATTTCCATGGGCTATGAAGTCTCAGAAGGTCCGGAAGTGGAAAAAGACTATTACAACTTCGAAGCCCTCAACTTGCCAAAAGGACATCCGGCACGCGATATGCAGGATACCTTCTATATAACAGATGAAGTTTTGCTGCGTACGCATACTTCGCCTGTACAGGCACGCACAATGGAAATCAAAAAAGGGGAACCGTTCAAAATCATCTGTCCGGGGAAAGTGTACCGCCGCGACAGCGACGATGCAACACATTCCCACCAGTTCACGCAAATTGAAGGGCTGGTCATCGGCGAAGATATCCGCATGAGCGATTTGAAAGGGACTTTGCAAGTATTCGCAAAAAAAATGTTTGGCGATGACCGGGAAATCCGTCTGCGCCCAAGCTTTTTCCCGTTCACGGAGCCATCTGTTGAAATGGACATTTCTTGCTTCAAATGCGGCGGAAGCGGCTGCAACGTCTGCAAGAAAACCGGCTGGCTTGAAATTCTAGGTGCCGGCATGGTTCACCCGAACGTACTTGAAATGGCAGGCTATGATTCAAAACGCCTGACTGGATTTGCATTCGGCATGGGACCTGAACGGATCGCGATGCTGAAATACGGCGTGGAAGATATCCGCCATTTCTATACGAACGACGTCCGCTTTTTATCCCAATTCCAACGCACTGAAGTTTAAGGAGGAAATAAAACATGTTAGTATCCATTAAATGGCTGAAAGACTATGTAGATACACAAGACTTGGCACCTGCTGACCTTGGCGAAAAAATAACGCGTTCCGGCATCGAAGTCGATGCGGTAATCGACCGTTCACATGGCATCACAAATGTCGTGGTCGGCTATGTTGAATCATGCATCAAACACCCGGAAGCGGATAAATTATCGATCTGCCAAGTAGATGTCGGCGAAGAAACAACGCAGATCATCTGCGGCGCACCGAATATTGCAGCCGGGCAAAAAGTGATTGTGGCACGCCCTGGAGCTGTACTGCCAGACGGCATGAAAATTAAAAAAGCGAAGCTTCGCGGAGAAGATTCGAACGGTATGATCTGCTCTCTTCAAGAACTGGGAATTGAAGGGAAACTTGTGCCAAAAGCATATGCAGAAGGCATTTATGTCTTGTCGGAAGATGCCGAAGTTGGTTCTGATGTCATTATGAATTTTGATTTGAACGATACCGTATTAGAACTTGATTTGACGCCAAACCGTGCAGATGCCATGAGCATGCTCGGTGTTGCGTATGAAGTCGGCGCTATTTTATCGGAAGAAGTAAAACTGCCGGAAGCAACTTATACAGAATCAGCGGATACAGCGGAATCGATGCTGACATTGAACGTTGATGCACCGGATGCCAACCCGTTATATGTTGCTAAAGTGATCCGCAACATCGAAGTGAAGGAATCACCAATGTGGCTGCAGCAGCGCTTGATGGCTGCCGGAGTACGTCCTTTAAACAACGTAGTGGATGTTACGAACTATGTGTTGATGGAGTACGGCCAGCCGCTTCACGCATTCGACTACGATTCATTGAAAACCGGCAATATCACCGTAAGAAACGCCAAAGAAGGCGAAAAAATTACGACTTTGGATGACACGGAACGCGTATTATCTGCACATAACCTGGTGATCACAAACGGCGAAGAGCCTGTAGCGCTAGCTGGCGTCATGGGCGGCGCCAACTCGGAAGTCAGCGATTCGACAACGACCATCGTTATCGAATCCGCATATTTTGCATCAGGCTCAATCCGCCAGACGTCAAAAGACCACGGTTTGCGCAGCGATGCAAGTTCACGCTATGAAAAAGGGGTTGACCCGAACCGCGTCATTCCAGCAGCGGAACGTGCAGCGAGCTTGATCGCTGAACTTGCCGGCGGGGAAGTGCTTTCAGGATCGGTTATTTTCGATGTCCTTGACCGGGAAGAAAAAATTGTCACAGTTTCCCCGGACTTCATTAATGCACGCCTTGGCATGAAAATCCCGTTTGAAGACATGATGGAAATTCTCGAGCGTTTGAAATTCAATACAGACGCCGTCAATGGCCAGCTGGTCATCTCAGTGCCGACTCGCCGTCAGGACATTCAAATAGAAGAAGATATTGTAGAAGAAATTGCACGCTTGTATGGCTATGATGAAATTCCGGCTACTTTGCCGGAAACAGAAGCGACTCCGGGCGGCTTGACGCCGTACCAGGAAAAACGCCGCACCGTCCGCAGGTATTTGGAAGGCGCTGGACTTCTGCAAGCAACGACTTATTCACTGACGTCTGAGAAATCAGCAACTCAATTTGCGTTGACTGAAACGGAAACAACACAGCTGTTGATGCCGATGAGTGAAGAACGCAGCACTCTTCGCCAGAGCTTATTGCCGCATTTATTGGAATCGGTAACGTATAACACGGCTAGAAGAATGGATTCTGTCGCTATGTATGAAACCGGTGCAGTGTTCTTGAAAACGGAAGGCGAATTGCTGAACGAAGAAGAACATTTAGCCGTCGCCATGACTGGCCTGTGGCTGGACAATAGCTGGCAAGGCGAAAAGAAAGCCGTCGATTTCTTCGTATTGAAAGGCATTGTAGAAGGGCTGGCTGCTAAACTTGGAGTTGAGCTGGCATTTGAACGCGGCCAGATGGACGATTTGCATCCAGGGCGCACAGCATTTATCATGCTGAATGGCAACCGAGTAGGTGTCATCGGCCAGCTTCACCCGACTGAACAAAAAGCGCGCGACTTGAAAAATACGATTGTCATGGAATTGAACATGGCGGCGTTATTGAATGTTGAATCGGAAGCACTTGTCTACACGCCAGTGCCGCGTTATCCATCGATTTCACGTGACGTTGCTTTGGTCCTTTCGAAAATCGTTGAAGCAGGAACGATTGAAACAGTGATCCGCAATGCAGGCGGCAAACTGCTGAAAGATGTCCGTGTCTTCGACTTGTACGAAGGAGACAACCTGGAAGAAGGCAAAAAATCAGTGGCATTCTCACTGACGTACTTCGATCCGGAGAAAACGTTGACGGATGAAGAAGTAACGAACGTCCATGAGAAAGTTCTATCAGCTTTAACTGAAGTTGGCGCGGAACTGCGCAGCTAATGAAATAGGTAATTTGATTTAAGGGAAAAGCGGAATCTTTATGATTCCGCTTTTTTTTGTATAAGAAAATATAATTTATGGGTTTTTTATTACATTTATATTGATAAAAAGAACTATTTATATTTTTTTATTATGTTAAAATGGAAGTAATTAATTTTAAATTGGTTAAAAGGACATAGTTGAATGGAGGAGAAAAATTAAATGAAAGGCAAGTATCAAAATGAAGGCGGCATGACTTTGGTAGAGTTATTGGCAGCCCTTGTCCTTTTAGGGATAATTCTTGTGGCATTCATGTCATTCTTTACGCAATCGGCTAATTTTACTGCGCATAACCATGAAACTTTAACAGCGGTTCAAGTGGCTGAAGAAGTGGTGGCAGACGTTCGTGACTTGAGTGAAATTAGATCGTTAAAGGACCAAAAAGATTATAAGTTAGTAAGCAACTATATTGAAGATCGAACTACACATGAACAATATATTATCACTTTGACAGAAGAAATTATTGAGGTTCCTCGTCAAGATGACCCAACAAAAAAGTTAGTGCTTAAAAAAGCAATTATATCTGTAAAGTCAAGGTCGGGCTATGGAATCAACGAGCCTGAATTTAAAACTGAAATGTATTTGAAGAGGTGAAGCTATGAGAAGTGAAAAAGGTATGACATTAGTAGAACTTTTAGCAGCTCTAGCTCTAGCAGGAATTGTTACTGTGTTGATAGCTTCTGTTTTAACAAATGGGACAAACGCCTCGCAACGGACAGGAACTAAACAGCAATTACAACAAGAAGCTAATGTTATCGTTGAGAAAATACGAGCACATTACTTGCTAAATGAAAAAGATGCAGCAATTCCGGAAGAATTCTCTATTAAGGTAGATGGAAACAAATTGTTTATTACTGATGATACAGGAGTAGAAATCCAACTTTCCGAAGGCTTCGAATATGATTTAGATCCTGCTGCATTAAGCTCTTCACTTACTAAAAAAACAGTAACAATCAAAAGAACAGAGAGTTCTTTTTTTAATTTATTGATACGAGCAAAAGGTGCAGATTCTAATGATCCAAAGTTTAATGTAAATACGTCGTTTAGCAAATTGAATTAGGAGGAAAGATATGAAAGCGGTTAGAAGCGAAAAGGGATACGCATTATTAATGGTTTTAATGCTAGTTCTCCTATTTACTGTTCTAGGAATGGGTTTGCTTGCGATGAATATGAACGCTGCGAAACAATTTAATAAAAAAGAAGAACAAGTTCAAGCGAGGCACCAAGCGGAAATGGGGGTTATCCACTATGAGGCAGTTTTAAAAGACAAAATTGCAAGCTCTACTTCTAACGTTCTTACCTGTAATGACGTTGAGGCTTTATTAGGATCAAACAAAAAGTTAGAAAAAGGTATGTACAATGTGGTTGGAGTAGAAGCATCCGGTGCCTCTTGCAAGGAAATTGAAGCAGGTAAAACTTTGGAAATTAGTATTAAGAGTTTAGGAACCGTAAATGTTGATACTCAAAAGGAAGTAATAGCAAAATTTTATGCGAATAATATTGGGGGAGATTTAGAACAAGCTGAAGAATCTACGAATACAATTCAGCCACCTTTAGAAGAACCAGGTAGCGGAAAAAAAGTTGATTCGCTCTCTCTTACTAAACACTCAGGAACTGAAGCTTCCACTTTCTCTGACAATTTAACTATCAAATCGGTTCTATCTACAGGAACAGGTTTTGAAACAGTGCTAAAAGCAAAGAAGCATTTATTTATAAATGGAATCATAATGCCTGGAAATGTAGCTGGTCAAAGTATGAACTTGAATAATCACACGTGTATTGGAGTTGGGGGAAATTTTACAGCATTAACTCAAATTGACTGGGGTGGGCAAAGTTCTATTGAATTGCTTGTCAGGAAAGATGCTTACTTACCATCGGATATAATTAATTGGAAAGATGATAAGACTAAAGTTTTTGTTTTTGGAAACTTATATTTGCCACAGAACTATAAATATATAACGCATAACAAAAAAGTTGCTGAAAAAAGTGATGTGCATATATATATAGGAGGTAAAGTTTACCAAGAAAATAATCTGAAAAAATATACAGAAATTGTTAATCCGTTTCATAGTCTAAAAACAACTCAAATGAGACAAGCATATTCCCTAAGTTGCACAATTCCAGAAATGTTAGAGGAAAATGGAGATATTCCTAACTGGATGCTCCAAGATAATATAGACATAAGTTACCAATAGCATCGTTTGAGAAATCCGCAGACTTAGTGATTCTTAAGTATCATCGAATAAATTATTTAGTACGTAATACTTAAATATCTTCGGTTTCTTCCAGAGATATGGTAAAATAAGAATGTTCTAAAAATTTAAAGGGGTAATGAAAAAAGCTCAAGGATTTTCCTCAAGCTTTTCAAATAACTCGGATATCAATGAGACCTCTTTTTAAACGCCAAGTCTTTCGCTTTTTTCGTATTGGCAAAATGGACTTTCGTTATGGACTGCAAAAACGCCTCACCATGCTTCAGCAGAATCTTCGCTGCTGCTTCGTCGACGATTTTCCCTGCACCTTTTGGCAATGTGACGCCAGCTTTTTGGCTGAGTGCATCCATTTCTTCCAAAAATGCCACGCGCGCGATGATGGAGGCGCAAGCTACCGATACATGCAAACCTTCCGCTTTAGTGGAAAACAGCACGTTTTCGCGGATGATTTCCGCTTCGTTTTTAATATGGTTGTAATAGATGCCGCGCTCAGCAAATTGGTCAATTAAAATCGCTTCCGGTTTCTCAGGGGCAATTTTGCGCAAAACATGTTTTAATGCTTGATTATGCAGCAACGCTTTGATTTTTCCTTGTGACCAGTCTTTGCTTTGAACAGCATTGTATTTATCATTTTTTAAGGTCAATACACTATGAAGAAAGGCCGCTTTTAAGTCCGGTGCAATGATGCGCATATAATCATCAGTCAATTGTTTGGAGTCTTTTACTCCGAGTTCATGGGCAAGCGCGACTTTATCAGCCGGTACAAAACAAGCGGCAACTGTAATCGGACCGAAAAAATCGCCGGTTCCAGTTTCATCGGATCCGAGAACGGACTTATATGCGAAATCGGGCGGCAAAACATCGCCTTTAGTAGAGACCGTTTTAACAGCGGCAGGGGAGGTGGAACCCCATCTGGCAGCTTCGCGTTCAGCTCCTGCTCCTTGGAACATGACTTTGCCGGAATTATAAACGGTCACGACCGCGTCGGACAGTTTAGCGGTAAAGCGGATATACGGAGCTTTGGCTGCCACTTTTTTATTGTTATAATGATTGATGATCTGGAGGAGACTTTCCTCGGGAAGTTGAAGCACTGTGTTTGACATGGGTAAGTCTCCTTTCTTATAATTCACTTTCTGGATTAGTTCATGTTATGATTATGTATAGGATTTCTAAGGAGGGATGGAGCATTGGCAGAGGATCACAGAATTCGCACTTCAGTAAAGATATATGGCTATACTTATAAACTGGTTGGCACAGAAACATCCGCGCATATGCAATTAGTCGCATCGATGGTGGATGAGAAGATGCGTGAAATCCATGCGATGAACCCATCACTTGACAGTTCGAAGCTCGCTGTATTAACCGCTGTTAATATGGTACATGATAATCTTAAACTGAAAGAGCACGTAGAACAATTAGAAAATGAATTGAGAAAGTTGAAGGGTTGACGAACATGCTAGATATTATTTTACTGATTTTGTTGCTTGGCGGCATTATTGTTGGCGCCAAACGGGGACTCGTGCTCCAGCTGATTCATATGGTAGGCTTTATTGTCGCACTCGTCGTTGCTTATCTCTATTATAAACCTTTAGCCGACTACTTCGTGCTATGGGTGCCGTATCCGGTTGTCGGCGAAGATTCCCGGTTTACGATTGCCATTGAGCAGCTGGACCTGGATCAAACATTTTACCAGTTACTCGCCTTCGCATTAATTTTCTTTGTGGTTAAATTCGGATTGCAGTTGATTGCATCCATGTTTGATTTCCTGAAATATTTGCCGGTTCTTGGTTTCTTCAGCAAAATTCTAGGGGCGGTATTAGGTTTTGTCGAAGTGTACATACTGCTGTTCATCGTCATTTACGTATTTGCGCTGCTTCCGATGGATGCCGTTCAAAGCCAGCTCGAGAATTCAGGGATTGCCCAGTTCATGCTTGAACGGACACCGTATTTCTCAGAGAAAGTAAAAGAATGGTGGTATATTTATACGTAAGTAAGAACTTCTCTCTTACCGGGGGAAGTTTTTTTAAGTCTAAATACTGGAGGGCTCTGGATGAATAAAAAAATTATCATCAGAACACTTGAAAAAATTGCATTGTATATGGAGTTAAAAGGGGAAAACCCGTTTAAAGTATCGGCTTTCCGAAAAGCGGCACAAGCGCTTGAACTGGATCAGCGCAGTTTAGATGAACTGGAAGACGTGACCAAACTGAAAGGCATCGGCAAAGGAACCGGTGATGTCATTCTGGAATTGGTCGCTACGGGTAAATCTACGGTATTGGAAGAACTTCAAGCCGAAGTGCCAAAAGGGCTCGTACCATTGATGAAACTGCAAGGCATGGGCGGCAAAAAAATTGCCAAGCTCTATAAAGAACTGGGAATCGATTCTGCCGAAGCGCTGAAACAGGCGTGCCTTGACCATGAGATTCAGAAATTGCCTGGCTTCGGTCCGAAATCCGAAGAGAAGATTTTAAAGGAATTGACTGAATTCGACTCCAAACCAGGACGCCATCCCATCTGGAAAACGGAAGAAGCCGTGGAGTTTGTTGAGGATATACTGTCTAATATCGAAGGCATCAGTGAGTTTTCGGTAGCTGGAAGTTACCGGCGTACGAAAGAGACAAGCAAAGACCTCGACTTTATCGTTGCAACTGCCAATCCTGCTGCTGTAAAAGAACAATTGCTGGCTGCTCTTCCTATTCAGGAGACCATTGCCTCCGGCGACACGAAAGTTTCGGTGACAGTGGAATTCCAGGATCCGATTGACATTGATTTCCGCTTGGTGGCACCAGAAGAATTTGTCACAGCGTTACATCATTTCACAGGTTCAAAAGACCATAACGTGAAAATGCGGCAGCTCGCGAAATCGCAGAACAAGAAAATCAGTGAATACGGGGTTGAGCAAGAAGACGGGACGGTGGCAACGTTTGCATCCGAAACCGATTTCTATGCTCATTTTGGCTTGCCGTTCATTCCGCCGACCGTACGGGAAGACGGGCGCGAATTGGATCTTCTCGACGATATCCCGCTGATCGTCGATTTGCCGGATATCAAAGGCGATTTGCATATGCATACGACGTGGTCGGACGGCGCTCATTCGCTGACGGAAATGATTGATGCGTGCCGCAGCCGTAATTATAGCTATATGGTGATTACGGACCATTCAGAGTATCTGAAAGTCGCAAACGGCTTAACGCCGGAACGTTTATTAAAACAAAATGCAGAAATCCGTGAATTAAATCAGAAATACGACGATATCGAAGTGCTTTCCGGAACAGAAATGGATATTTTGCCGGACGGTTCACTCGATTTTGAGGATGAAGTGCTGGAACAGCTTGATTTTGTGATTGCCAGCATCCATTCCAGTTTCCAGCAGCCACGGGAACAGATCATGGAACGGATCTTGACGGCGATGAAAAATCCCCATGTGGATATGATTGCTCATCCGACGGGCCGCATTGTCGGCCAGCGTAGCGGCTATGACCCGGATATCGAGCAGCTGCTCGACTGGGCAAAAGAATACGGCAAAATTGTGGAATTGAATGCCAGTCCATACCGTTTGGACTTGGCAGTTGAACATCTGGAAATGGCTCAGGAAAAAGGGGTGCCTGTCGCCATTAATACGGATGCTCATGCGATTGAACAACTCGATGTAATGGCAATTGGCGTCCGCCATGCCCAAAAAGCATGGCTGAAAAAAGACAATGTCGTCAATACTTGGACATTGGAGAAATTGAAAGAATACCTGAAAAAATAGGAGGTGTCTCGCTTGATCGCTGAACGCGCAATGAGAACACTCGAATTTTATAAAATCCGCGATGAAGTGGCACGATATTGCACATCATCTCTGGGGAAATCCAAAATCGATGGATTATTGCCATCGACTGATATAAATGAAGTGAACCGTCTGCTCGAAGAAATGGACGAAGGTGCTGGGGTGCTGCGGGTCAAAGGGAATGTGCCGATGGGCGGCATTTTTGATATCCGCATGCATGCCAAACGTGCGCAGATTGGCGGCAGTTTAAGCCCGATGGAATTGATGGAAGTTTCGTCGACCATCCGCGCGAGCCGCATCCTTCGCCAATTTTTCGAGAGCATCCGGGAAGAAGGGGCTATCCAAATCCCTCATTTCCTGGAGAAAAAAGAATCAATGCCGATCTTGACGTCGCTCGAGCATGATATCAATATGTGCATCGACGCCAATGGCGGCGTACTGGATAGTGCAAGTTCAACTCTGCGGTCCATTCGCCAGCAATTGCGCTCCCAGGAAAGCCGGGTGCGTGAACGCTTAGAGAGCCTGGTGCGCGGCAAGAATGCTTCGAAAATGCTGTCGGATTCCATCGTCACGATTCGGAATGACCGGTTTGTTATACCGGTCAAGCAGGAATACCGCAGCCATTACGGCGGCATTGTGCATGACCAGTCATCATCCGGGCAGACTTTATTTATTGAACCGGATGCAGTAGTCCAAGCCAATAATGAAGTGCGCCGGTTGAAAATGAAAGAAAAAGAAGAGATTGACCGCATTCTGCAAATGCTTTCCGCACAAGTGCAGGAAGTGGCGCACGAACTTTTTGAGTTGGTTGAAGTGCTTGGAGAAATCGACTTGATTTTCGCGAAAGCGAAATACGGAACAGCCAATAAATGCTCCAAACCGGAAATGAATACCGAAGGCTATATCAATTTACGGAAAGCCCGCCATCCCTTAATTCCTGTTGATGAAGTGGTGGCGAACGATATTGAATTCGGCCGTGACATAACAGCGATTGTCATCACTGGACCGAATACGGGCGGGAAAACGGTGACCTTGAAAACGGTCGGCTTGTTTACGTTGATGGCGCAGGCAGGTTTGCCGATTCCGGCGCTTGACGGCTCGGAACTGGCGGTTTTTGACCAAATATTCGCCGATATCGGAGACGAGCAGTCAATCGAGCAAAGCTTGAGTACATTTTCTTCGCATATGGTCAACATCGTCGATATCTTAACGAAATTTGATGAAAATTCTTTGGTCATTTTTGACGAACTGGGTGCCGGGACAGATCCGCAAGAAGGAGCGGCGCTTGCCATTTCGCTGCTAGATGAAGTCCATGGACGCGGCGCAAGGGTCATGGCGACCACCCATTACCCGGAACTGAAAGCCTATGGCTATAACCGGCCGGGCGTTGCAAACGCAAGCGTTGAGTTTGACGTGGAAACGCTCAGTCCGACGTATCGCTTATTGATCGGCGTTCCGGGACGAAGCAATGCTTTTGAAATTTCCAAACGCCTTGGTTTGCCGGATCACATTATCAAGCACGCGCAGAGCTTTACCGGTACGGACCGACGTGAAGTCGATTCGATGATCGAGTCTCTCGAGAAGAGCCGCAGAGAATCTGAACGTGATGCGGAACTGTCAAAAGAATTTTTGGAAGAAGCGGACCGCTTGAAAAAAGATTTGGCAGATCAATTAAAGCAATACGAAAATCAAAAAGAAAAATTAGAAGAAAAGGCCAAAGAAAAAGCACGCAGAATAGTAGAACAAGCAACAAGAGAAGCAGAAGGCGTTATGTCGGAGCTGCGTAAAATGCAGATGAACCAAGCGTCGAGCATCAAAGAACATCAATTGATTGATGCCAAAAAGCGTTTGGAAGCTGCCATGCCGGAAAACCGTGTGTTAAAGAAAGCTGCAAAAGCAAATCAGACAAGAGAACTGAAAGTGAACGACGAAGTAAAAGTCATTTCATTCGGTCAAAAAGGGACGCTTGTTGAAAAAGTATCCGATAAAGAGTGGACTGTGCAAATCGGTATTTTGAAAATGAAGCTGCCTGAGTCGGATCTGCAATATACAAAACCCGAAAAACAAAAAGAAACAAGAACCATGGCGACGCTGAAAAACCGTGACAGCCATGTTAAACTGGAACTTGATCTCCGCGGGGAACGCTATGAAGATGCGATTGTCCGTGTTGAAAAATACATTGATGATGCGTTACTATCAAATTATCATCAAGTATCGATCATTCATGGGAAAGGCACAGGTGCGCTGCGCCAAGGCGTCCAGCAATACTTAAAAAAGCATCCAAGGGTAAAAAGCTACCGTTTCGGCGAAGCGGGAGAAGGCGGCTCCGGAGTTACAGTAGCTGAACTAAAGTGATTTTGCAAAGGGAGATTGAAGCATGTCAGAGACTGGATTTTGGACTCATCCGCTGGTAGAAACAGCTGGATACTTCAGCGTTGTCGTTTTATGTTTGATTGTTTCCATGGTGATTTTTGAAATTGTCACCAAGTATAAAAATTGGGAAGAAATCAAGAAAGGGAATTTGGCGGTAGCGATGGCAACAGGCGGTAAGATTTTTGGGATTACAAATATTTTCCGTTTTTCGATTGAAGAGCACAATTCATTGCCTCAAATGATTGGCTGGGGCTTATACGGGTTTACGCTGCTGATCTTTGCCTATATTCTGTTTGAATTTCTGACACCGAAATTTAATGTGGACGAAGAAATTGAAAAAGACAACCGTTCTGTCGGCTTTATTTCATTGACCATTTCAGTCGGCCTGTCTTACGTCATTGGCGCGAGTATTTAATAGGAGTTGTGAACAATGGAAAACCTGATAAAAATTCTGTTTGTTTTTTGCGTATTATTCATCATTGTAGGGATTGTTTTTCTGTTCATGATTTAGAAGAGAACGGCCAGTATATGACTGTGCCGTTCTTTTTTGTTACAGAAAATCGAAAGAAATTGCTGCAGGCGGGATATCCAATGCAGCAGGCTGATTCGCTATTGAAAGCGTTCTCAATTACAGTTATAATAAAAATAGGAATATTCGCACTATTCTATAGCCCTAAAGGAGGAAAAAAGAATGACTGAAAAGCCGTGGCTCGCTCATTATCCGCCCGAAATTCCTCATACCTTAACTTATCCAAATATGCCGGTGCAAGAGTATTTAACCCAGGCATACGAAAAATTCCCTGACAAAGTGGCCATCCATTTTCTTGGGAAAGACGTTTCCTACCGGGAACTTTACGATTTATCAAAACGGTTTGCAAATTATTTGCAGACGCTCGGCATACGAAAAGGCGACCGCGTAGCCATTATGCTGCCGAACTGCCCGCAAGCGGTTATCAGCTTTTATGGCGTCCTGTATGCCGGCGGCGTAGTCGTCATGACCAACCCTTTGTATACAGAAAGAGAAATTGCTTATCAAATGAATGATTCGGGCGCCCGTGTAATAGTGTCGCTGGATATTTTATTCCCACGGATTTCCAAAACGATCAAAGACACAAAACTGGAAAACGTCATCATCACCGGAATCAAAGATTATTTGCCGTTCCCAAAAAATATCGTTTATCCGCTGGTGCAAAAAAAGCAGACAGGCATGTCGGTAAAAGTTGAACACCGCGGCATCAACCATCTATTTTCAGAAGTGATGAAAATTGCTTCGACCGAAGTGGCCAGAACCCCATTTGATTTTGATGAAGATCTGGCGCTGCTGCAGTATACCGGCGGTACCACCGGTTCCCCTAAAGGCGTTATGCTGACGCATAAAAACATCATTTCCAATGCGACCATGTGCGACAACTGGTTGTACAAGAGCAAAAAAGGTGAAGAAACGATGATGGGAATCATTCCCTTATTCCATGTTTACGGTTTGACCACCGTGCTGATTCTTTCGGTCATGCAAGGCAACCGCATGGTGCTGCTGCCTAAATTTGATCCAGAAACTGCGCTGAAAACCATCAGTAAGCAAAAACCGACTTTATTCCCTGGAGCTCCGACACTTTATATCGGCTTGATGAATCATCCGGACATCGCGAAATACGATTTGTCATCGATTGAAGCTTGCTTGAGCGGCTCTGCGCCGCTGCCGGCGGATGTTCAGGAAAAATTCGAGAAAATCACCGGCGGAAAATTGGTGGAAGGCTATGGATTGACTGAAACTTCTCCAGTTACGCACTCTAACTTGCTATGGGGTGAACGCAAAAAAGGCTCAATCGGTTTGCCGTATCCCGATACCGACTGCAAGATTTTCCTTCCAGGCACAATAGAACCTGTTCCTAACGGCCAAATCGGCGAAATTGCCATCAAAGGTCCACAAGTGATGAAAGGTTATTGGAACCGCCCGGACGATACCGCTGCTACGATTGTAGACGGCTGGCTGTTGACAGGAGACTTGGGCTATATGGATGATGAAGGGTATTTCTTCGTCGTTGACCGGAAGAAAGACATGATCATTGCCGGTGGCTTTAACATATACCCGCGTGAAATCGAAGAAATTCTGTATGAGCATGAAGCTGTCCAAGAATGTGTCGTAGCGGGTGTGCCGGATCCGTACCGCGGCGAAACGGTCAAAGCTTATATTGTCCAAAAAGACGGCTATAATATTTCAGAAGAACAATTTGATGCATATTGCCGCAAGCATTTGGCGTCGTTCAAAGTACCGCGTGTATATGAATTCCGCAAAGAGCTTCCGAAGACTGCGGTTGGAAAAATTTTGCGCCGTTCATTGGTTAATGAAGAAATTGCCAAACAAAACGAAGCGGTGCCTTCTTAAGAAAAGAGCATCCTTTTCAAACTCTTTCTATATAAAGAATAAAGAAGGGCCAGCAGATCCCGATGCTACCCGTAAAAGCTTGACACAATAATGGATTAACTATAATATGAAAATATGAATGAACAGCCATTCATATTTTCATATTTTTTTGGGTGGTGATGAGTTGGTTAAGAAGGACAAACCGAAATATAAGCAAATCGTTGATGCAGCAGTAATCGTAATAGCGGAAAACGGCTACCATCAAGCGCAAGTTTCAAAAATCGCCAAGCAAGCCGGCGTTGCGGACGGTACGATTTATTTATACTTCAAAAACAAAGAGGATATTCTGATTTCAGTTTTTCAGGAAAAAATGGGTGTATTCGTTGAAAAGCTGGAACAGATCCTGATCAGGGAAATTTCGGCGTCAGAAAAACTGCGATTGATGATTGAAAGCCATTTTGGCCTGTTAGCAAGCGATTTGCATCTTGCCATCGTGACGCAGCTGGAACTTAGGCAGTCGAATCATGACATCCGATTGAAAATAAATGGCGTGTTGAGAGAGTATCTATTGCTGCTGGATAAAATTTTGGTCAAAGGCATGGAAGATGGAGAATTTGATAAAGAGATGGATATCAGACTAGCCAGACAAATGGTTTTTGGTACAATGGATGAGACGATTACCACTTGGGTAATGAACGATCATAAATATGATTTAGTCGACTTGGCGCCGAAAGTTCATCGATTGCTGATGAAAGGGATGCGCGCATAAGAAAGGGGCTCATCGAATGGAATTTATCAGTTGGAAAAACGAAGACGGTGTGGCGGTTGCTACTATTAATCGTCCACCGGCAAACGCTTTATCGCGTTCACTTATTCTCGAAGTGGACCAGCTCCTTGATGAAGTGGAAAATGACGACGAAGTCCGGGTTGTCTTACTGCACGGAGAAGGCCGGTTCTTTTCCGCTGGAGCAGACATCAAGGAATTTACTGAAGTTTCTTCAGGTCAAGAATTTTCGCAATTATCAGCGAGCGGGCAAAAAGTTTTTGAACGCGTAGAAACATTCCACAAGCCAGTCATTGCAGCGATTCACGGAGCGGCGCTCGGTGGAGGGCTGGAACTGGCGATGGGTTGCCATATGCGATTTGTCTCTGAAAATGCTAAACTGGGATTGCCGGAACTTCAACTGGGACTAATTCCCGGGTTTGCAGGCACACAGCGTTTGCCAAGATTCGTTGGGGTGGCAAAAGCGGCTGAAATGCTGTTGACAAGTGAACCGATTTCAGGCAAAGAAGCTGCACAGCTGGGGCTAGCTAACCGGGCGTATCCAGAAGAAGACTTATTTTCGGAAACGCTTTCAATTGCGAAGAAGATTGCGAAAAAGAGCCCGGTGTCGGTGAAAGCGGCGATCCAGATGCTGCAATATGCGAAACATGCTTCATTCTATGAAGGAGTTAACGCAGAAGCCGAATCATTTGGCACAGTTTTCGTTTCTGAAGACGCAAAAGAAGGCATCCAGGCATTCCTGGAAAAACGAGAAGCACAATTTAAAGGGAAATAATACTTGGGAGGTTTACGTTCATGAACATTTATGTATTGGTAAAACGCACGTTTGACACAGAAGAAAAAATCGTCGTTTCAGGTGGGAAAATCCAGGAAGACGGTGCGGAATTCATCATCAATCCATACGATGAGTATGCAATTGAAGAAGCAATTACTGTCCGTGATGAACACGGTGGAGAAGTAACCGTAATCACGATGGGCGGAGAAGAAGCTGAAAAGCAGCTGCGCACAGCTTTGGCTATGGGCGCTGATAAAGCGGTTTTGATCAATACCGAAGATGATGTTGAAGAATTGGACCAGTTTACATCTGCGTACATACTGGCTGAATATTTAAAAGACAAAAACCCGGATTTAATTTTAGCAGGAAACGTTGCAATCGACGGCGGATCTGGACAAGTCGGCCCTCGTGTTGCTGATCTTTTAGGCATCAACTACGTGACGACCATCACAGATCTGAAAATTGATGGTTCTACAGTAACGATTGTCCGTGACATCGAAGGGGATGCGGAAGAACTTGAAACTTCATTGCCATTGCTTGTAACAGCACAGCAAGGCTTGAACGAGCCTCGTTATCCATCACTTCCAGGCATCATGAAAGCGAAGAAAAAGCCGCTTGAAGAAGTTGAACTGGATGACTTGGATATCGAAGAAGATGACGTAGAAGCGAAGACAGAAACAATTGAAGTATACTTGCCGCCGAAAAAAGCTGCAGGACGCGTCCTGGAAGGCGACCTTTCTACGCAAGTATCTGAATTGGTCGGCCTGCTGCGCAACGAAGCGAAAGTTATTTAAACGAAGAAAAGCGGAAGCGCCTGTCCAGCTCTGAAAGGCGTAAGACGATTTGGCGAAGCGGCATGTTTTCAGCCGCACAGCCAAAGTGGCTTATGACCCGAAGAGCTAGACGCAGCAGCTAGACAACGAGAAAAGCGGAAATGGCCGTCAAGGTCCGACGGGCATAAGACGGATCGGCGAAGTGGCGATCTGTGCCACACAGCCGGAACGGCTTATGACCCGAGGACCTGGCCATTGCAGCTAGACAAGAAAAGCGAAAGCGCCTGGTTCAGAAGGCCGCTGAAATTTAACCTATATACATTCGTTCCAATGATTTTTCACATCTACTTAGGGGGTAAACGGATTATGGCGAAAAAAGTATTAGTATTGGCAGAGACGCGTGAAGGCGCTTTGCGAAATGTTTCATTTGAAGCAATTGCCGCTGCGAAAAAAGTTTCGGGCGGAGGAGAAGTGGTGGCAGTATTGCTTGGCGATGCTGTCAGCGATTTCGGACAGGAATTGATCAATTATGGAGCTGACCGTGTCATTACGGTGGAGCATCCGCATTTGAAGCATTATACATCTGATGGATACGGCCAGGCGTTCATGGCAGTCATCGAACAGGAAAGCCCGGAAGCTTTAATATTCGGCCACACAGCAGTCGGAAAAGATCTTTCTCCGAAAATCGCTTCTAAACTGCAAGCCGGTTTGATTTCAGATGTTACGGATATCGAAGGGGAAGGCGATGACGCTGTATTTGTCCGCCCGATCTTCTCAGGTAAGGCATTTGAAAAAGTGAAAAACAAAGAAGGAATTCTATTCTTCACTGTTCGCCCGAACAATATTGCACCTCTTCCACGGGAAGAACGTTCTGGAGAAGTAAGCGCCCTTTCAGTAGACATTACAAACTTGCGCACCATCATTAAAAATGTAGTCCGCAAATCTGCTGAAGGCGTCGACCTTTCAGAAGCGAAAGTGATCGTTGCAGGGGGACGTGGAGTAAAGAGTGCGGATGGCTTTGCGCCATTGCAGGAATTAGCGAATCTTTTAGGCGGCGCAGTCGGCGCTTCCCGCGGAGCGTGTGACGCTGATTATTGCGATTACTCGCTTCAAATCGGCCAAACCGGGAAAGTGGTCACACCGGATCTTTATATCGCTGCCGGTATTTCTGGTGCGATCCAGCATTTAGCAGGAATGTCCAACTCGAAAGTAATTGTTGCGATCAACAAAGATCCTGAAGCGAATATTTTCAAAGTGGCAGACTACGGCATCGTGGGCGACTTATTCGAAGTTATCCCAATGCTGACAGAAGAATTTAAAAAAGTAATGTAATCAAAAAGCGGCCCTAAACACTCGGGCCGCTTTTCGTTTGATTTCCTATATTTAGGGTAAAGTAAAGTTAGGCAAATAAATAGCTAGTGAAAATAGTGCATGCTATAATCAATTCAGAGTTTGGTTATACTACTAAGGAGGAATTATTCATGGCAATAGTACACGGTACAGATCAGAACTTTTCACAAGAAATCTCAGAAGGTTTAGTATTAGTAGATTTTTGGGCTACTTGGTGCGGACCTTGTAAAATGATCGCTCCAGTTCTAGAAGAGTTAGACGCTGAAATGAGCGATAAAGTAAAAATCGTAAAAGTAGATGTTGACGAAAACCAAGAAACAGCCGGCAAATACGGCATTATGTCAATTCCGACTCTATTGTTGATGAAAGATGGAGAAACAGTTGACAAAGTGGTTGGTTTCAGACCAAAAGAAGCTTTAGCAGAATTGGTTAACCAACACGCATAATTCTAAACCGGGTCCAGTAATGGTGCCCGGTTTTTTAATAGGGTGAGATTATGGCAAATGAATTAATTCAACATAAATTAGCGATACTTCCAGACCAGCCTGGCTGTTATTTGATGAAAGACCGTCAAAACACGATCATCTATGTCGGCAAAGCGAAAGTGCTGAAAAACCGCGTGCGATCATATTTTACGGGAAGCCATGACGCCAAAACACAGCGGCTGGTAGGTGAAATAGAGGATTTTGAATATATCGTAACAAGTTCGGAAAAAGAAGCGCTGATTCTGGAGCTGAACTTGATCAAAAAGCATGATCCAAAATACAATATCATGCTGAAAGATGATAAGACCTATCCATATTTGAAAATTACAGGCGAGCGCCATCCAAAGCTTATCATCACACGGCAAGTGAAGCGGGATAAAGGCAAGTATTTCGGTCCTTATCCCAATGCTTACGCGGCAAGTGAAACGAAGAAATTGCTCGATCGTCTGTATCCGCTCCGGAAATGCCATACCATGCCTGACCGTGCCTGCCTGTATTACCATATGGGGCAGTGTTTGGCACCGTGCATCAAACCGGTCGAACAGGAAACGTATCAAAATATGATCGAAGGCATCACGAAATTCCTGAACGGCGGTTTCCGTGAAGTGAAAGAGCAGCTGGTTGAAAAGATGTCGGAAGCCGCTGAGAATTTGGAATTTGAGCGGGCCAAGGAATACCGGGATCAGATTATCCATATTGAAACGGTCATGGAAAAGCAGAAAATGGCCATGAACGATTTTACCAACCGCGACATTTTTGCCTATGCCATCGACAAGGGCTGGATGTGCGTGCAGGTGTTTTTCGTGCGCCAAGGCAAGCTCATTGAGCGCGATGTCTCACTGTTTCCGTTATACCGCGACCCCCAGGAAGAATTTATGACGTATCTCGGCCAGTTTTACGAGCAGTCACACCATATGAAGCCAAACGAAATCCTGGTTCCGGAAGGCATAGATGCGGATTTGGTCAGGGAATGGCTCGACCTCCGCGTGCTGGTGCCTCAGCGCGGCAAGAAAAAGGATTTGCTGGATCTGGCGAAGAAAAATGCGGAGATTGCCATAAAAGAAAAATTTCAGCTGCTTGAGCGCCAGGAAGAACGGACGGTTGGCGCCTGCATTGAATTGGGAGAAGCGATGAATATTGAAACGCCGCTCCGCATCGAAGCGTTTGACAACTCGCATATCCAGGGAGCTGACGCAGTTTCTGCAATGATCACATTTATCGACGGCAAACCGTCGAAAAAAGATTATCGCAAGTATAAAACCCGCAATGCCTCGAAACCGGATGATTACGCTGCTATGCGGGAAGTAATCCGGCGCCGCTATTCACGTGTTTTGAAAGATGGGCTTCCACTCCCGGACTTGATCGTCATTGATGGAGGAAAAGGGCAGATGGAGTCGGCGCGCGAGATTTTGGAAGACGAACTTGGCTTATCGATTCCGATTGCCGGCCTGGCTAAAGACGCAAAGCACCAGACTTCTCAGCTTCTATACGGGGATCCAATCGAAGTTGTGCCGTTAAAACGCACAAGTGAAGCGTTTTATCTGCTGCAGCGCATCCAGGATGAAGTGCACCGATTTGTCATCACATTCCATCGTCAGCTGCGCGGGAAAAATTCCATCCAGTCCGCGCTCGATGACTTGGAAGGCGTAGGGCCAAAACGCAAGAAGCAATTGTTAAAGCATTTCGGTTCTGTCAAAAAGATAAAAGAAGCGACGATAGAAGAATTGCGCCAGGCGGGCATGCCCGAGAATCTGGCCAAATCCATTCAGCAGCATTTTGCTCAGCAGGCATTGCCAAGTGAGCAATAACGTGCTATCGTAAAAACATAATTGAATCACTTGGAAAAGTGATGATAGAGGCGCGAACGTCAATAGTAGCCATTCGGAGATTTGCAGAATCTGTGAAGAGTGGGGAAAGGGGCGGTCGCCGAAGTGTAGAGGGTTTTTGCAAACCCATATGCTGGTCCGGCATTTAAGAAGTGCCGGGCTGTCAGAGTAAATCTCTGGAGGGCTATCTCACATGGACGTTTTTCGTATTCGTACATGATAAAAGAGGTAGCTTGCCGTAGAACCGGTGAGCTGCCTTTTTTTATTGCCTGGCACCCAGTGCCCGACATGTTGAGAGCCACATCTTAAAATGTGGGAGTGGATGAAATGAAGACGATCGTAATGAAGTTTGGCGGGACGTCCGTTGCAACACCCGAAAAAATCATCGAAGTGGCCAAGCGGGCAATCCTTGAAAAAGAAAAAGGCTATCGTGTAGTAATCGTCGTATCGGCGATGGGCAAAACGACAGATACACTGCTCAAACTGGCAGGGGAAATTTCTGTCGAACCGCCGAAACGGGAAATGGATATGCTGTTGGCGACGGGAGAGCAAGTAACAATTTCTCTGCTTGCCATGGCTTTTAAATCATTAGGGCATGAAGCTTTATCGTTCACCGGATGGCAAGCGGGCATTGAAACGGAATCCGTTCCACGCAACGCCCGCATCGAAACCGTCCGTACAGAGCGTTTGGAACGGGTTCTGGAAAATGGCTATTTCTGCGTGGTTGCCGGGTTCCAGGGCGTTGATAAGATTGGCAATATCACGACACTTGGCCGCGGCGGCTCGGATACGACTGCAGTGGCATTGGCAGCTGCGTTAGGGGCCGATAAATGTGAGATCTACACCGATGTCGATGGTGTTTATACATCGGATCCGCGTCATGTCACAGGAGCCCGCAAACTCGAGCAGATTTCATATGATGAAATGCTGGAACTTGCCAATCTCGGTGCAGGCGTCCTGCATCCTCGTGCTGTCGAATTTGCGAAAAACAATAAAGTCCCGTTGTCGGTCAGAGCAAGTTATTCGGATGAACCGGGCACAATCATACAAGAGGTGATCACTGTGGAGAAAAACTTAATAGTCAGAGGCGTAGCGTTTGAACCTGGAATTGCCCGGGTGACCGTCTCGTATGAAAAACCATTCAACGGTTCATTGGCGAATATATTTACGAAACTGGCGGAAAACCATATCGATGTTGACATCATTGTCCAAAGCATCACGGATGAATTCCCGCCGTCTGTCTCATTTTCCATTAAACAAGACAGCCTGGAAGAAACAAAGCGGGTATTGAATGAATTCCAGTCAGACATTAAATTTTCAAGTGCTAATTTTGAAGTCGGTTTATCGAAAGTGTCAATTGTCGGATCCGGCATGGTCTCCAATCCCGGGGTAGCTGCACAAATGTTCGATATTCTTCGCTTGCAGGAAATTCCAGTGAAGATGGTCAGCACTTCAGAGATTAAAATTTCTGTCGTAGTGCCGGAAGTGGATATGAAAAAATCAGCGATCGCTTTGCATGACGCATTCGGTTTATCCTGATAAAAAGAAGTGAGCACTTCACTAGGCGATGGAAAAAACATGCAGATTTAAGGCTGATAAACAGGAAGCTGCTTTCTTTTAAGTAGATATGTCAGGAAAATGACAATTCGGCAAATGTTTATAAAGGTAAAATGAAATTATTATTCAAATATAAGAACAATAAAACCCACTGCGCTTTTGCGGAGTGGGTTTTAAAATTCATGCTTTTTCATGGAGGTCGGTTTTTAAGGTAATGCGGACTTGATTTCTTTTATACTGAGTTTCGACATAGGCTTCGGTTAAATAACCGTCGATTGCTTGTTTTTGCTGAGCCCGGAATCCAGCTTCTAATTTAAAGCAGCGCTGCTCGACTCAGAAGTAGATAATGGTGCACCATCAAGCATTTCCATGCTTTTTTTGAGCATCAGTCAGCCGTAATTAGCTTGTCGAAAAAAGTGTTGCGCTTCTTCAAAGGAATGGACGGAAATTTTCCGGGTCAGTAAAGAATATCTTCTTCATGTTTGCCTAAAGTTTCTGGAAATATATGGTCTCGAATAATTTCATAGCCAAAGTCCCGGGGGATTTCAGGTTGGTTCAAAGTCATCCTAATTCTACTTTCAATATAATAAATTGCTATTAAAATTCATACGGAAATGCATCGCGTTACCTTGACGCTCCCATTTTCGGAGAGTACAATAAATATGTCATATTATTGTATCATGATGCAAGTGGCAGTCAATGGAAGCTTTCGTGCAAAAGTTCGAATGTCTTTTTTTTTGCTGCGCAACAATGTTTGAGGGAGGTAAAATTTTGGAAAATCGAGAATTTTTAATGCGCAGGTTACATTCCTTGCTCGGTATCATTCCGATCGGTTTGTTCTTGACGCAGCACTTAATCGTCAACCATTTTGCAACACAGGGTGAATCGGCATTTAATAATGCATCTCACTTCATGGCGAATCTTCCATTCGTTATCTTCTTGGAGATTTTCGTTATTTATTTACCGTTGCTGTTTCATGCATTCTACGGTTTATACATAGCGTTTACTTCAAAGCATAATGTGGGCAAATATAGTTATTTGCGCAACACATTATTCACGGCACAACGCTATACTGGGGTTTTCCTAGTGATTTTCATCGCATGGCATGTGTTCGAAACCCGTTTCCAAGTAGCAATTGGCAATGCAGCAGATGCAGACTTCAATATGATGGCTAATATCCTGGACAACCCATTAATGTTAGCGTTTTATATTGTCGGAGTTTTAGCTGCGACTTTCCACTTGGCAAACGGCCTATGGTCTTTCCTTGTTACTTGGGGAATTACTCAATCGGAAAAAGCTCAAAGAGGTGCAACTTACTTCACACTTGTCGTGTTTGTTGTACTTTCAATCATTGGTATCAGAGCTTTGTTAGCGTTCGTCTAAGAACGTCTGGATTATTGGTGAACTAAAAGAGGAGTGAATACCGAAATGGCGAAAGGCAAACTTACTATTGTCGGGGGCGGCCTAGCTGGATTGATGGCAGCTGTTAAAGCAGCCGAAGCAGGCTCACCCGTTGATTTATTTTCTATCGTCCCAGTAAAAAGATCCCACTCGGTTTGTGCTCAAGGCGGGATAAATGGGGCTGTAAATACAAAAGGTGAAGGAGATTCACCAGATATTCACTTTGATGACACCGTTTATGGTGGAGACTTCCTGGCAAACCAACGCCCGGTCAAAGCAATGGCGGACGCAGCACCAGCAATCATCCGCTTATTTGACCGCATGGGTGTTATGTTTAACCGGACTCCGGAAGGATTGCTTGATTTCCGTCGCTTTGGCGGAACTATGCACCACAGAACGGCATTTGCCGGTGCCACAACTGGCCAGCAATTGCTTTACTCTCTAGATGAGCAAGTTCGACGCCACGAAGTGAGCGGTCTTGTAACGAAGTACGAAGGCTGGGAATTCCTTGGCCTGGTTCTGGATGACCAAGGCGTCAGCCGAGGCATCACTGCCCAGAACATGACGACTATGGAAATCAGAGCGTTCCGTGCAGACGCAGTTATTATGGCCACTGGCGGACCGGGGATCATCTTCGGCAAATCGACGAACTCCGTTATCAACACAGGATCTGCAGCTTCGATCGTTTATCAGCAAGGTGCATATTATGCGAACGGCGAATTTATTCAAATCCACCCGACAGCGATTCCGGGAGACGATAAACTTCGTCTAATGTCTGAATCTGCACGTGGGGAAGGCGGACGTATCTGGACTTATAAAGACGGCAAGCCTTGGTACTTCCTGGAAGAAAAATACCCGGCATATGGTAACTTGGTGCCTCGGGATATCGCGACTCGCGAAATCTTCGATGTCTGTGTTAACCAGAAACTTGGAATCAACGGCGAAAACATGGTCTATTTGGATCTTTCGCACAAAGATCCGAAAGAACTGGACATAAAATTGGGCGGCATCATTGAGATCTATGAGAAATTCACAGGTGATGACCCACGCAAAGTACCGATGAAAATCTTCCCGGCTGTCCACTATTCAATGGGCGGATTATGGGTTGACGACCATCAATTCACAAGCATCCCAGGCGTGCTTGCTGCCGGTGAATGTGATTATTCACAGCACGGCGCGAACCGCTTAGGCGCGAACTCACTGCTGTCTGCCGTTTATGGCGGTATGGTTGCGGGTCCAAATGCGATTGAATATATTCAAGGGCTGGAAGTTCTTGCAGAAGACCTTCCTTCAGATATCTTTGACCGGGCGGTTGCTGAAGAGCAGCGCAAATGGGAAGAGATCCTGGCCTTGGATGGTACAGAAAACGCCTATATTCTACACAAAGAGCTTGGCGAATGGATGACTGACAACGTAACAGTGGTTCGCTACAACGATAGATTGAAAGCAACGGATGAAAAAATCCAGGAGCTGCTTGAACGTTTCAACCACATCAACATTACGGATACACAGCTTTGGAGCAACCAAGGCGCAATGTTCACACGTCAGTTGAAAAATATGCTACATTTAGCACGAGTAATCACCATTGGGGCGTTGCTTCGCAACGAAAGCCGTGGAGCGCATTACAAACCTGATTTCCCAGAGCGCAACGATGAGGAATTCTTGAAAACAACAATGGCGAAATTCAACGGATACGATGAGCCGATCTTCCATTATGAAGAGGTTGATACATCCTTGATCGTGCCGCGTAAACGCGATTACTCAGCGAAACATTAAGAAGGGAGCTAATTTACCATGGGTGAAGCAGCAAAAACGGTTATATTTGAAATCGAACGCAGAAACTCTACGAACGAAGAGTCGTATTGGGAAAAGTTCGAATTGCCATATCGCATGAACATGAATGTCATTTCGGCATTGATGGAGATCCGTCGTAACCCGGTGAACATGGAAGGGAAAAAAACCTCTCCAGTAACATGGGACATGAACTGCCTCGAAGAAGTTTGCGGCGCTTGTTCAATGGTTATCAACGGCAAAGCGCGCCAGTCTTGTACGGCGCTCGTTGATCAACTGGAACAGCCAATCCGCCTTCAGCCGATGAAAACATTCCCTGTAGTCCGCGACTTGATCGTTGACCGCAGCCGCATGTTCGATTCACTGAAAAAAGTCAAAGCGTGGATTCCGATTGACGGAACCCACGATCTTGGTGAAGGACCACGTATGCCTGAACGCAAACGCCAGTGGGCTTACGAATTGTCTAAATGCATGACTTGCGGTGTATGCTTAGAAGCATGCCCGAACGTTAACGACAAATCCGATTTCATCGGACCAGCTCCACTTTCTCAAGTACGTCTTATGAATGCGCACCCAACAGGCGCCATGAACAAAGACGTCCGCTTAAACTCCATTATGGGTGAAGGCGGATTGGCGAGCTGCGGTAACTCTCAAAACTGTGTAGAATCTTGTCCAAAAGGAATTCCTTTGACAACATCAATCGCAGCTTTGAACCGCGACACGACAGTCCAAATGTTCCGCAACTTCTTCGGAAGCGACAGAATGGTAGACTAGTCTTGAAAAGCGGAAGCGTCCGTAAAGCCCCGACAAGCGCTGAAGGGCTTGTAGTGAATGGCGTCCTTTGCCATTCGCAGCAAGGCCGAAGCGACTCGAGGGGCTGGGCGCTGCAGCTAGACAAGAAAAGCGGAAGCGCCCGCTAAAGGCACTTCAACTTGATCACTATTTAAAACCCTGCTTCGGCAGGGTTTTTATTTGGTTTTAGCGTAAATGCTGAAAGCTAGAATTAAAATTCTTTGCTATACTGATAAAATAAATGTCTATCTGGAGGTTTGATTATGAAAGCCAACTACATCAAGGGTTTTGAAGAATGGAAAAAAGAGTTTAATTTTTCGGTGCCTGTTCAAGTCCGTTTTTCAGAAACCGACATGTTCGGCCATGTCAATAACACGGTACCAATCATTTATTTTGAGTTTGCACGGATTGAATACATGAAAGAAATCGGTTTGATGCAAAGATGGCTGGAAGGCGGCAGTGAATTATTTCCGGTGGTTGCTGACATTCAAGTTGATTATACGCAGCAGGTGTATTTTGATGAAAAGTTGGATGTCCATGTGAAAGTGGATTCGATCGGTAATTCTTCTATCGACGTCCATTACTGGATTACCAATGAAAAAGGCGAAACTTGCTTTACGGGCAGAGGGGCGATGGTTCAGATTTCGAAAAAAACCGGGAAAGGCCACCACTGGACCGAGCAGGAAAAACAATTGTTCACAAAAAACCATTTAATTTCTGCAAAAAATTAAGTGAGTTCTTGCCATATTAATAAAAAACCGTCACTATAGATAGAGTAGATTTGTAGCCAAGGAGTGGTGATTTCAATGAATGATAACAGCAAACACAATCTCCATGATTCGGAACGCATCGCGTTTATGGAAAAGGAACTTCGGTATATTTCCGGCATCATTAAGCAAAAGGGCCGGGAAATCTTAAATGCTTATACAATTACACCACCTCAGTTTATCGCCTTGCAATGGCTTTTTGAACATGGGGATATGACAATTGGTGACCTTTCCAATAAAATGTACTTAGCTTTTAGCACCACCACAGACCTGGTTGACCGAATGGAAAAAAACGAATTGGTTGTACGAATCCGTGAAGAACAGGACCGAAGAGTGGTCCGCATCAAGTTATTAAAAGAAGGCGAACGCATTATTGAAGAAGTGATCGAGAAACGACAGGACTATCTGAAAAGTGTTCTCGCCGATTTCAACGAAGAAGAAGTTCAGCAATTATCCTTGTTGCTTGAGAAACTTCACAACAACATGAAATAGAATTGAGGCGATGAATGTGAATGCGCCAATTGGAGTAATCGATTCAGGGGTAGGCGGACTGACAGTTGCAAAAGAGATCATGAAGCTACTGCCGAATGAACAAATTTTTTACATAGGAGACAACGCCAGATGCCCGTATGGCCCCAGGTCTCTTCAAGAAGTCAAAAAGTACACGTGGCAGATGGCACAAGCCTTGATGAAGAAAAAAATAAAAATGCTGGTGATCGCCTGTAACACCGCGACTGCTGCAGCGTTGAATTCTCTTCAAAAAAAACTGCCCATTCCGGTGATCGGCGTTATCTTTCCCGGGGCCCGCGCAGCTGTAAAAACGTCTTCATCCAAGGATATCGCTGTTCTTGGAACGCTCGGCACCGTGCAAAGCGGAGCCTACGAAAAAGCGATCAAATCGCTGGTGTCTTCCGCCCATGTCGTCCAGCTTGCTTGTCCGCGGTTTGTCCCATTAGTGGAAAGTGACGAGTACGAAGGGGGATTTGCACGGAGAATGGTTCAAGAAACGCTTTCTCAGCTTGAAGGAGAGACTTTTGATACAGCTATTCTTGGCTGTACCCATTATCCTTTGCTGCAGGGGTTTATTGAAGAAGTGCTGGGTGATGGAGTTCAGGTGCTTTCTTCTGCTAAAGAAACAGCGAAAGACGTGGAGCGGCATTTGCGGTTCAAGAAGCAGTTCGCTGGCCGTACAAAGCTGCCAGTGCATCATTTTTATACATCGGGATCTATTCCAATTTTCAAAACGATTATCGAGAAATGGCTGGACATCGAAGAACCTGTTATCCATTCCATTCGATTTCCGAAAACCTGATGGCTGACGCTGTCAGGTTTTTGGCTGTGGAAGCGCAAATATGATACGCTAGACGAGCAGATACAAGGAGGAAATATACAATGACACGAATAGATGAAAGAAAAACGGACGAACTTCGTCCGGTGCACATGGAAGTCGATTACTTGATCCATCCGGAAGGTTCGGTTTTAATCACGGTGGGACAGACAAAAGTAATTTGTACAGCGACAATCGAAGAAAAGGTGCCGCCATTTTTAAGAGGACAAGGCAAAGGGTGGGTGACGGCTGAATATTCGATGCTGCCAAGAGCGACAAACAGCCGTAACCGCCGTGAATCTTCACAAGGCAAAGTAGGCGGACGGACAATGGAAATCCAGCGTTTGATCGGCCGTGCGCTGCGCGCAGTTGTCGACCTTGATAAGCTGGGAGAACGCACTTTATGGATCGATTGCGACGTCATCCAAGCCGACGGCGGCACACGGACGGCTTCGATCACTGGAGCATTCGTCGCCATGGTCATGGCTATCGGGAAATTGGAATTGGCTGCATTTCCGGTCACGGATTTTTTGGCAGCGACAAGTGTTGGCATAGACGCTGAAAACGGACCGATTCTGGATTTGAACTATGTGGAAGATTCTTCTGCGGAAGTGGATATGAACTTGGTGATGACTGGGGCAGGCCATTTCGTGGAATTGCAGGGCACAGGCGAAGAAGCGACGTTTACACGCGCTCAGCTCAATGAAATGATGGATCTTGGTGAATCGGGCATCCGCCAATTGATTTCGATGCAAAAAGAGGCGCTGGGCGAAGTTGCCAACCGCGTCGGTGAAGAGGTGAATTCAAACTTATGAAAAAAGTGATTATTGCTACTCAGAACTTAGGGAAAGCGAGAGATTTCGAAGCCTTGCTGCGTCCTTTTGGATATGAAGTACTGACGTTGAAAGACGTCGCACAAGACATGGACGTTGAAGAAACGGGCACCACCTTTGAAGAAAACGCCATATTGAAGGCTGAAGCTGTAGCAGAGGCGCTGCAGATTCCTGTTATTGCAGATGATTCTGGGCTTGAAATAGATGCCTTAAACGGCGAGCCAGGCGTCTATTCCGCGCGCTATGCCGGCGGAGAAAAAAGCGACGATGCCAATATCGACAAAGTGCTCGAGAAAATGGCCGGCGTTCCGGAAAACGAACGCACTGCCCGTTTCCGCTGCGTCTTAGCAGTCGCTGCACCAAACCGGAAAACCGAAACTTTCTCAGGTTCATGTGAAGGGGAGATCTTGACCGAGCGCCGCGGCGAAAACGGCTTCGGCTATGATCCGATTTTTTGGGTACCGAGCGAAGGGCGTGCGATGGCGGAATTCAAGCCGGAAGAAAAGGCAGCCATTTCACATCGAGGCAATGCTCTCCAAAAATTGAAACTGGCTATGCCGGAATGGTTACTATAGTCTGAATAACATTCTTTCAATTATTTTTTCAAAATAGCATTGACTTTTCTTCAAATCATTTCTATAATTAAAATTGTCTTTCAGTTAAGAAAGCATGTCCCAGTAGCTCAGCTGGATAGAGCAACGCCCTTCTAAGGCGTCGGTCGGGAGTTCGAATCTCTCCTGGGACGTTATAGAAATGTACATAGAACTTAATCAGTTCAACGGGTTGATGATAACGGGTATTTCTAAAGGTGTTCTAACCTTTTATAAATATCTCCGAATAATCATCACCAGTAAATCAACTTCCCAAATCATATTTGGGAGGTTTTTTTATGTCTTAAAGAAGCGGTGTATTCGATGTATCAATCAAAACAGCAACAATAAAAACAGAAGCACCAGTTAAAAAAGGTATGTCGGTTGAAAAAAGTTTGTCTATCATTCACGAGCAAATGAGATTGAATGGATATCGTGAACGCACTTTAAAAGATTATAATGTGATTTTTAGAAAATTTGTTGAAACAACTGGTGTGGAATATTTAGAGGAAATAACTGTTAATACCATCTACACATGGTTAAACAACATGAATGTTTCACAGTCTACTAAAAGTACCCGTTTAAAGTGCCTAAAAGCCGTTTTAAGCAAGTTTTATAACAATGGCTGGCTCCCTGACTCGATTTTGATCAACAGTCCAAATAAAGCTCGACAAGAAGGTTAAGAAAGGTGCTAAACAAAATGATTTAAACATATTGTTGTCATTGCTGGACACATCTACATTTATTGGCCTACGAGATGCGCTTGCTATACTGACGTTATTTAAAACTGGTATACGGATTAAAACGCTGGGTGACTTGAAAGAAAACAACGTTGACTTTCAAAATAAAGTTCTAAATTTAGAAGGTTCCATCATGAAAAATCATAATTATTTAAAGTTGCCATTAGACGACCAGTTAATCGAATTGTATAAAGTTCTGATTGAGCAAAACAACAAGATACGTACATATTACAAGCAGGAAAATGACTTTTTGTTTATCACAATGAAAGGCAAGTCCATTAACGGCAAGTCTACCAACAATGCCATTTCAAAGCAGCTACACAAATACGCTCGACGATACGATTTACCAAATATAAATGCTCATGCAATTAGAAGGACGTATGCAAAGAATTTATACGAAAGAGGAGCAAATGTTGCTTTAATTAGCAAAGCTTTGGGGCATTCAGATTTGGCTGTAACCACACAATATTTAGATCTTGAAGTAAATGAAGTGGCACAACATTTGAGAGAGTTTCTCTGAAAGTAAAAATGAAGGAATTAGCAACGAGAAAATCAAACTAGAAAAATTAAATTTAAACAATGATGTGGGCTACATATGTAGCTCTTTTTTTGTGCTTATATCTTAGGGTATTTGGTATAATGTTACAAAAAGAAGAAGTAGGGATGATTTTTGAAATTTGATTGGAAGTTTATAATTATTACATTAATTGTTGCATTAATACTTGTACCGGTTTCATTTAATTATTTATTTATGTGGGAAAGTGGTTGGTCTAAAGGTGCGGAAAGTGATTGGTTCACTCTATATGGAAATGTTTTCGGAGGATTAACAGGTGGTTTCTTTACGTACTTAGCAGTATTACTAACATTACGACATGACAAACAATCTAAAGAAAAAGAAACTGCTCCGCAATTAGATATTTTGCATAAAAATATTAGTTTCAAACTAAACTCTATTGACCATGAATTAAACAAAATTGGAATTGAATTAACAAACATTGGTGGTTCTTTAGCAAAAAATATTGAATGTACATTATTTCTTCCTGAGATTGATAAAACAATAGAATTACTTTCAGAAATAGTAAAAATAAATAACTATGCTGTCGAAAATGACGAGATGGTTATGCATCCTGATAATTATGGGAATATTTTAAGTTTCCAAAAGGTAGGATTTGGAATTGAATATAATGATAGATGGAGGTTAGAAGAAACAGACAAGAATACAAAAGAGTATATAGATGAAAAATACATATCTAAGGAGTATTATCCGAAATTTATCGGACATTGTATGCCGCTCAAGTTTGATTCAACAGCTAAAGTTGAATACGTCATGGATGTTTCTATAACAAGTTGGATTCAGACTATATTAAATAATTTAGGTAGTGTACTTGATAATAAGAATGACGAATTGTTCAAATTTCATTTAAAAGTTGAATATACTACTACTGAATCTATATTAATTACTAATCTTTTTGAGCTAAATTGGGATTTCGTTACAATAGATATAGATGAATCAAGAAGCGAAGCAACATTCAAATATATATTAAGAAGTAAATTATTGGAGGCTATATAAATGGAATTCACTTTATTAGACAATGGCCAAGATTCACTGAAAAAAGCAAAATACAACATTGAGAAATACGAGGAGCTTGTAAGAGAACATAGTTATCCTTATTTAAAAGATTCAATTATTTTTTTAAATCATGGAATCGAAATGTTACTGAAATATATATTGACAAATAGAAATGAATTTTTAATATTTTCAGATGTTGAATTATATTTAGCAGCTAAAAAAGCATTGAAAGAATTACCGAAATCTAAAGGTGAATTTGGATTTCGCCTAGAAAAAGAAAAAACGATTTTTGATGTTCCAAAGAAGAAACTTAATGGTAAAAATCTTTTTACGATTACTTTATTAGAGGCATTAGATAGAGTGGAATATGTTTGTGACGTTGATATTAAACCAGAAGTTAAAAGTTCAATTAATCTAATTAATAAATATAGAAATAGTCTTACTCATCATTCAATTAATTTAACAGATGAAGAAGAAGATCATCTTATTTCAGTTTTAAAAACACTCTTCAATAATGTAATCAATTTTTTTGAAGAGCATATTCCTGGTAGAATGGCAACTATACATGCTGAAAAGTTCGAAATAACTAATGAAGAATGGATAGAAATGCAAGAGGCTATCGAGGAAAGTTATGATGAATTTTTAAGAGATCAACAAGAATGGGAAAGAAATAGGTTTTAAGTTGAGCTACTTATGTTCAAAAACGTACACCTTAATGGACAGTCATAATCATCGTTTAGAAACGTCCATTTACAGGTGATAATTAATCTTTTTGGACGTTCAAAAATTTCTTGTTCTTCTTGAACGCTTCTCTTACGATATGACTATCATATTAAAGAGGGAGCGGATAATGATGGGTATAAACTTTGGTTATGTACGTGTGTCATCTAAGGAACAAAATCTAGACCGACAACTGGAAGCGTTGAAACAGTATGTTACTGACGATAAATACATATACAGTGATAAGGTGAGCGGTAAGGATATGGAACGTGAAGGCTTTCAGAACATGCTCAAGGCAATACGGAGCGGAGATACACTGTTCATTAAATCAATTGACCGATTAGGACGTAATAAAGAGTTGATTAAGAAGCACCTCGAGTGGTTTAAAGCGGAAGGCATACGAGTGAAGATTATTGATCTGCCTACAACAATGCAAGATGTTCCTGAAGGCCAAGACTGGGTGATTGATATGATTAATAACATTATCATTGAAGTATATACCTCGATGGCTGAGCAGGAGCGGAATAATATAAAGCAGCGTCAAGCAGAAGGAATTGCAGTTGCAAAAGCAAAAGGCAAACATCTTGGTCGACCATCTCTTCAATTGCCTGAAGGTTGGGGTAAGTTATATACGGAGTGGAAAGCGGGGAAGGTAACTGCCGTTGCTTTTATGAATGAAATGGGTATGAAGAAAGGAACTTTTTATAATAAAGTAAAAGAATATGAAGCGAATTGAATATTAATATTCAAAAAAGAGGAGTTCCGATATGGAATCTCCTTTTTATTATGTAATTCAGTTAACTAGCCCCCAGCCCCTAGGTGTTTTCTAAAACACCGTAGGAGAAAGGACCAGGTGAAGGACTGCTTACACCAGAGGTACCTAATGGGATTTCCTGGACAAAATCCATTTAATTATTTAATCCATAATACACAGTTCCAAACAGAGGGGTTTTAGGAAATCTGTATTTAATATTAAAATCTTTTAAATCAGAGAGATGCGCTTCTTGATGATAACGAAGAAGTAATTCGATCTCGATAAGTCTCAACGCTTCATCTGCAGAACTACATTGATTGGCAAAATTATCAATGAACCAAATACCAGCAGCAAAATTAAACCAGTGTTCACTAGTATAATTTAGAGGAGTGTATACGCACTCGATTCTTATATAGCCATTTGCTTCATCACGATTATATTGAAAGTTTCCATTTTCCATTCTATTTTCAATCGCTTCATATAATTCAATGAAATGAGTAGTATCATTTTCATCATTGCTGCGCTGGATGTAATGAATTAATTCTTTTTTACGAAAAGTAGCGTCTCGATCTTCTTCAGATAATCCTTTACATTCTTCAATTTCTCTTTTGATTTTTAAAATCTTTTCTCCTATTGTCATTTTAGTTTTCCTCCATTTTTTTTAATGTTTTTCGGATACCACAGGTCGTGTAAATACTCAAACTCGTGAGTTTCTAAAATCTTATCTCTATAGTTCCACTCAGTTTGTTTAAATTTGATTGACTTTCTTCTTTTCTTTTTGACTTTGGCGTCAAATGTGACCACATCACCCATTTTAGAATTGTAATGAAAGCTGTTGCCACGGTAGTAATAAATAATTCCAGTGGTCGTGCATTTCAAAAACGTTTCATAGTAATATCCTGTTTTGTGATGGGAGAAAACAATTTCAGCAGTAAAGTTTTCATATTGTTTGCTCATACTGTTTCTCCTTTTTCTGATGGAGGGTAATCTACGCCAATGAATAACGATTTGTCCCAATTGTTTTTCCACAAATCCCAAAGGCGAGTCAATGAGTTGATACTTCTCCAACGTTTATATCCTTTTTCTAACCGATATTCATTGATTAATCGGAAGCAATCTGCCTTTGATCCACGGCTGTAAATTTGATAGCGTTGAACAAATTTGTCCATGTTATACATTTCAACTTCTTTTGCAGGTGAATGAGCCGAATTGATTAATTCGTTTTCCGTCAAATCGGACATTCTTTTAATTTCCTCGTTGGTCACGACTTCTCTTTCTTCCGCAAGCATCTCGTATCTTTCACATAAATTGAGCATTGCGTCTTCGTCAAATTCCGAATTAGCGAAGTAGTCAATTAACATGTGGTTGTCCTTGACAGTTACATTTTTGGGCGCTTTGGTGTAGACATCTTCCAACCAAAATGCTTCTTGATACGTTGCTCCGATTTTTACTGCTTCATTGATAAATTCTACTTTTTTCATTTTTATTTCCTCCTGAGTGTGTTGTTGTTGTTGTTGATTACACTCCTATTATATTGAGGTCTGAAAATTTGTAAGGTAGCCCATGAAATTTTATTAAAAAGAATTTTATTTTCATTATATAAACAAAAAAAGAACACCAACCCGAAGGCTGATGCTCGATTATGATCCACTCGATGGACTAATTTCTGTTGTTGTTTGTTCGTTCGCTGGTATAGGAGGCAAATATTTTTGTAACATCTTTGCTTGGAATGCTCGCAAATTAAAGGAAAAATACATATAGTTGATTGCCGAAGCAATAAAAATAAAAAACTGAATGATAACTAAAATAAAATAAATAATGGAGTTTTCTACTAAAAGAACGCTAATAATATATACCGATAAGAAGAAAGAGCAGAAAGTGCTCATGGTTAAAGCACCTAAACCATAAATAGTACCTAATATATGGCGATAACGACCTTCTAAATATGTACGGACTTCTTCATTTTGTTCCATCAACATAATATGCCAAACAGATTCCAAATGAAAATATGATTTGTGTTTCTTAGTAATAATCACTTTATTTATCCAACTGAATAATTTTTCCAGCCATTTTTCGTCAAATTCATATTTAAAATTATCTTTTGGATAATTTTCACCGACATTTGGTATCATTTTCACCGAATCTGTAGATAATTGAAAAACCCATAATAATCCGAAAGATAGTTGATGAAATATATATCCTACAGGAATCCCAATTGCAGCGAACGAGATTATCAAAGTCAACGCTTCAGTAGTGTCAGTAACATTTAATTTTAATGGATTATACCCATTAATAAAAACCATACCAATAAAAACCCAAAAAATAAATACCCAACCAGGGATACCCCAACGTATTAAATATTTCGATTCAAAACTCATTTTCCATCTCCTTGATCTTTGCTGTTTAATTGATTATACCTTTGGGAGAAAATGCTAGCAATGGGAATTGTATAAATAAAAAACACCCTCGAAAGAGTGTTAGAAAATGAATGACCAAACCAACATAACCAACATAAAATAGCGAACAGGCCAATTAAAAATATCGGTATGGATAATATAAAACCAAGTATCATTTGAGCGAAGAGGTTGAACACATCATTTTTCCCACCAGAAGTATCAAGTGAACTTTTTCTTTTTGTTTTCGGCTTTTCTTTCATTTTTTGTTTCATTTCAGTGCTTTTTATTTTGTCCTGCTCACGATTTGCCTTAAATGTACTGTTAGCATGTTGCATATCTTTTTTGTATTGAGTTTTAATATCCGACATAGTTTCCTTGAAGGACTTAGGCTTTTCCATGCGCTCGCTCCTTAGCAGTTTCTAAATCATTCGGCAACAATGCTTTCAAAGCAAAAAAACTGATATTACCGCAGTTTTGACAACCGATGGCTGCTGTAGGGATTCTCGGTCTTTCAGCAAACGATCCATTTTCATCTTGCTCGAAGTCATGGCGTAAAAATCCGTCTGCTATGATTTCAAATACATTTTGTCCACAGCGTTCGCATGGTTGAGTAGCGCCTTTACGATTTAAGGATTCTGCGATCTGCCGTTGTTTTAGTTCTGTAAGCATATTATCCTCCTAATAGTTCTTTTTGCTCAATTATAAAGATGCTGGGAAATGTGGCAATATAATAGTTGAAATACTTGGTAAAATAGTTATTTTATATACGGACAGACGCATCTGATACAATTAAGTAAAGTGAAAAATTGGGAGGAATAATTTTGCCTACTACAAGAAGTGGCTTATTTTTATTAAAATTTGTGGAACCTCAATTTACCGAAAGCACTTTGGATGGAAATATATTTTTTAAGAGGAACGGTTATTTTATTGACCAAGAAAAAGTAGAAATGGACAAAGGTATAGGCGATGAAAGAGAGGGCATATGGTCAAGGCTGTTAAATCCTGAAACTAAGCAAATGTTTATTGAAGATGAACAAGGAAATATGCACCCATTAAATTACATAAGCGCAGTACACCGTAAGACATATACCAGTCTTAGAAATATTCCAATCTGCTGTTTCGTAATATTAGACATTAATCGTGATTTCGATATAGATATGGACAATGGTACAGCAACTATTAAGTATGCAGTAAATGAGGCATTAATTAATCAATTTGAAGGACGGGACATGATCTTCTTTAATGACCATAGCGCTCTTTTAAAACGAATGGATACAAAGTGCGAAGAATTAGATGTTGGCAAAATGAGAGCAATAGTTAAATATTATGATGATGAAAAAGAAGAGCATCCTTTAAGTGAAATAGAATACGAGGATAATCCTGGAGCAACGCTTTTCTTCAAACGGAAGTTTTTTGAATATCAAAAAGAATTTCGATATGCTATTCGCTTATTAAAGGAAGAAGATTTTATGCTTCAGATTGGAGATATTCGAGACATTGCTTATGACTATGGAAAAGTGAAAAAAGGGGATAGTCTCATTGATGTATGGCTTCGTCCACAAGAGCAAAAATAAAAGGCCTGCCATTTGGCAAGCCTTATTTTAATCTCTAAAGTTTTCACTAATGAATTTTTCTTCTTCATGTTCACTCATTAATCCAGTTGCTCTTCCAACTGTTCCACCATGCCATGTCCAAATACGATTATGCACTTCTACCGCTCCGTTAAAATTACCGTTTTTCCATTCATTAAGGTGCTTTAAGTAGAAATCTTTGTGCTCAAAGTCATTGGCCTCAACAATGGCAATTAAATTGTTGACGTTTTCCGTAGTGATTGGTGTTGCACCCCATTTTTTATCTGCAACGACTTTACCATGAGACATTTTGTGGAGATATTGCTGAAGTTCTCTTTCGCTCATACCTTGGTCAACATTTTTACCGCTTACTTCCGTGTCGTTTACTTTTTCCTGCGTTTCAACTTTGCTTATTTCATTAGCTGCTTTCGTGATCTGTCCGCTGTCGGTAAACTCTTTTTTGAATATGGAATATCCGCCTATTGAGAAAACTACCAATAGAGCTAAAGTGATTAAAGTATATTTTAATGTTCTCAATGAACCCGCTCCTCTGAAATTTTTAGTTTTAGTAATCTAGTTGGTGTAAAGGTTTTGAATATTAATATCCAAGTTAGGAGAAGCATTTAACTTGAGTAAGACACATTACTACACAATTAATCGCTTCAAAGTGCAATCCTCAGCAGACCTTTTTATTCCGCAATCAAATTCTGAAGTATTTGAGCAGAATGTAAATCATGTACTTTAATCGTTTCAATCAAATAAGACATATCCATTTCTTTTAGAACTTCAGCAAGTAGATTCAAATCTTCCAGCATAAATAATTCTTCGTTTGATCTGTCGCAGGATTGTTCAATGTATTTTAAGTAGAAGAATTCTCCGACTCCGTCCTTCAATTTCAATTGCTCTCCTAAAGTTTCGACCAAGGTCCTCATTTGATGTTTATCCACTTAATCAGCTCCTATCACTATGGGTAGATAGTTACATTATGAATGAATAATAAGACCTTCTCAATCTAAAAATAAAAAACCGTCCTTAAAGGACAGTTTGTCTGTTCGGCAAGACCGAGTGTTTTAAAGTATTTTCATATTCATTAACATAAGTCTTGTTGGCAAGTAATTGTTTGACTGGATTAATTTCTTCCAATTCGCCCCATGTTTCTTGATTATATTTGTCTTGTCTTTTTTCCGCTTTTTCTACAGTGTAGCTCAAGTACTTTCTCATATAATTCCTTTCAATCATCCATTCATTTTCTTTTAGTCTTTCGTCCACATCGGATTCTGTAGCGACAAGTCTTATTGAAAAACAATCGAAATAATAATTGATACCTTTTCTTTCAAAGGCCAAACTTAAATCCTTTTGGTAACTCTGAACTTTTTCAGAGTATGGATAAGTAACAATTTGAAAAGAGGAAACATCATGTACTTCTCTTAAATTACGTTCAATATCTGCCAACTGATTTGACTGTTCATTGGTTAAGTTGATGAAGCGGTACTCTACATGACCATTGGGATTATTTTCTTTGTCCACAGTCGGTTCATTAGTAAATTCCCCAACTACAGGATTAAATACTTTTACCGCTCCAACAGGATATTTGACCACTTCAACAGTTTTTTCTCCTCGGGAAGTCTTCAAAACAATAACAAGACACCTGTTAAAACACCGTGCTCTTTAACAAGTAAATAAAGTTGAGTTCAAATTTTCAGCAAATAACGGAACTCAAAATCATTGTTATATGTATAGAAAAAATCTTTACTATAGTGATAAATATAAAAAAAATCCGATTGGACTATGATCAGAAAAATACACATAATGGGATTATGCCGTATTAAGTGAATATTTACGTATTTCAATCTACTTCCAGTAAACCAAAAAGTTCTGGAAGCAGTTATACATGAACGAATTGTAAGCGCTGCCAATTAAATCAGTTCAACTTGAAAGCTTTTTGAAATTCAATAGAGAAATGGGGAATTATAATGGAAAATATTACAGTACTTGGAGCGGGAGTTATGGGGCATGGAGTTGCACAATTATTTGCCACTGCAGGAATTAATGTGCATATTCAAGCTCGGCGCGAGTCATCTTTGGAAAAAGCGCGAGAACTTATGACAAACAATTTAAAAGTTATGGTCGAAAAAGAAATGTTGTCTACTAGTGATATGGAACAGGCGTTAGCCCGGGTGACATATACAACTAATCTGCTAGAAGCTGTTCAAAATGCTGATTTCATTCTTGAATCCATACCGGAAGTTCTCGAACAAAAGCAAAATATTTACGAGATTATTGAAAGTGTTATATCTGACAAAACGATTATTTCGTCTAATACTTCTACTTTTCCATTGAAAGAATTAACTCAAAGAACAAAGCATCCCGAGAGATTTATTATTACTCACTTCTTTAACCCGCCACAACTTGTACCAATTGTGGAAATAGTTAAATTCGATAAGACAGATGAAAACATCGTAAACAAAACTTATGATTTGATGAAGAAAATCAGGAAATCTCCAGTCGTTCTAAAAAAAGAAATTCCAGGCTTTATTGTCAACCGTGTTCAAGTAGCTATGCTTCGAGAGGCGTTCCACTTAATTGAAATGGGAGTAGCTACTGCAGAAGACATCGATATTGCTATGAAAGGAAGCATGGGCTTTAAATGGGCTTTTTGCGGTCCGATGGAAAGTCAGGATTTAGCCGGCCTTCAAACAACAAAATCCATGGTTGAGAAGATTATGGAAGATTTATCGAATACAAGAGAAGTTCCCTCTTTCTTAAAAGAAATGGTGGAAAATGATCAACTGGGCATTCGGACGAATCAAGGCTTTTATAATTACGATGATCACGGTGAACAAGCCATCCATACAAGAGACGATCATTTCTTAGATCTCCTAAAGTTACAAAATAGCAAGGAGAACAAAAGTAAAATCATTTCATCTTCAAAATGAAAAGTGTGACAATTGATTTTCGGATTTTTCTAGTTCCTTGATTTCAATAGAGATGAAAAAATGATCAGAATCGATTAAAAGCCAACCTGTGTTTCAGGGGAAATGAATTTGTTTATTTGAATTTGCGATGCAGCTAATCTGACTGGTATAGCAGGGGAGAATAAAAAGAAACGTTCACAATAATAGTGAGCGTTTCTTTTTTTAACATAATAATGATCATTTCATGTCTTTGAGCTGAATCTGCATCTGCACTTTCTTTTTTTATAGATTCATCAGCGCTGGAGAGCAGTGGCTTCAGTAATTATTAACTCTGCACGGTATTCGTCCCGATATTAAGTTTACTTATATCCGCACCTGTAAGATGGGTGGGAACTATGTTGTGATTACTATCCAATTCATGATTAATGATGGAGTATATTATTTTCTTGACTGGTTCTGCAATTAATGAATTTTTTCTATACTGGACATAAACTTTGTTTGGAATGTTTCCAATTTCTTTAATGTCTTTAACTATTAATCTGCTATCAATTTTTTTGTCTATGCCAAGAAATGGAGTAATTCCAATTCCTAAACCGCTTTCAACTACTTTTTTCAACATTTCATTATTTCCAACTTCAACCCGTTTGATATCTGGAATACCGATAAGTTGCTGTTCTATTTCTGTCCAAAGAGAGGTGTTTCGGTGGTAACTAATAATTGTCTCACCTTTCAAATCATCAAGTGCAATCACTTTTTGTTTTGCCAATGGGTGGTTTTCTCCAAATACTAGGATTATTTTGTTATCAAAAAGATATTCAGAAATAATTTCAGGTTTATGAGACAAAACATTTCTGGTAAAAACAAGATCGAATTCACCGGCAAGAATTTGTTCATTTAAACTTACTGAATCATATCCTTCAATGATGGTAATGCCCAAACTATCAATAGAAATGATGGAAGTTAAAAGCTCTATGATGAAAGAATATGAATAACCTGGAGAAAAACCGACTCTAATATTTGGATATTGAGAGGATCTGGTTACTTCCTTTGAATGGTTCATATAAGTCAATATGCTTGTGGCATATTCCACAAAGGTTTCTCCTTCTTTTGACAAAATAATATCTCTTCCAACTCTTTTGAATAAATGACAGACTAGTTCGTTTTCTAGGTTTTTTATTCTTGCTGTGACTGTAGGTTGGGTGACATTCAGTATGTTAGCCGCTTTTGAATAACTTTTATGTTCAACAATGGTCATAAATGTCTCCAGTTGAGTTTGGTCCACTTGTATCACTCCTAATAAGTTTTTTGGCTATTACCAATTTGATGACGATTCTTGAACGGGCGTATGTAATTTGCGTTAAGTTATAAATCACATTCATGTTGGAACATGGTGCATAGAAAAAATATTAAATTTAACCATAAATTCAAGATATTTTCAATTGGTTTTTATTCAGAATAGTCTATAAACTTAGAATAAGTCAAATTAATAAAATATTCTTTTCAAACTTTTGTATCCGTGATGGTGTTCTTTTTACGCTAAAGGGCATTTAAATGAAACTGGTAAACGGTGCAGCTAGAGTTGCCTGCTTGAGAAGCAATAATGTTTTTGTATGCGTTTACACTAGGCGAAGAATGAAGAGAATAATATATTAATCTTTGACAATACAAACTTGGAGTTATTCTCCATGTAAGAAAGCTCTAAGAATGGGGGCGTTAATGGGATCATAAATCATTATTATGATAGTGGCTAATGAGATACTGCACTTTTGATGCATTAGTCAAGTCCCAGGATTGCTAAACAGGGAGAATTGTAAGCGCTCTCTCGACAGCTATCTAAATACTGCCAAGATATAATGCTTCAAAAAAGAAATGCTTCTGACAACGCAAGGCTGAGCGCAAAATTTTTCCTTTAAAGGAAAAGCAGTGTTTGTGGCTGGATCTTCTCAAGGAATTGAGAAAGCAATGGCAGCAGATCGAGTAAAACCTGGGCAATGCATTAGTTGCAGGAACGACTAAAGAATGTACGGAAGGACATCGCCGTGGTGTCAATATTGAATCAGCGTAGAAAATGTTCTAGTGCAGAGTTAGAGATTCATGGCTTTTTTAAAATACCTTTGTAAAGTTGGTCAATATTTTAAGTTAATCTCTTTGTTGTAATACTTTTGAAAATGGAATTGCAAAAATAGATATTTGGAGGAGGAAGGTTAATGGAAAGTTACGTTCGTGAAGATAAAGAGAAATGTGAATTTTCGGTTCACCGCAGCGTTTTTACAAATGAACAAATTTTGGAAGAAGAATGGAAAGAGATTTTTAGCAAGTGTTGGCTTTTCATTGGGCATGAATCGGAATTGCCGAAAAAAGGTGATTTTAAAAGGAAAAAAGTCGGTGGTCGAAACTTAATATTCACACGTGGAAACGATGAAATTATAAGAGCCTTATACAATTCTTGTCCACATCGCGGAGCTTTGGTTTGTCGTGAGGATGAAGGAAATACGAAAGTATTCCGTTGTTTCTACCATGCTTGGACCTTTAAGAATGATGGGGAATTAGTAGGGATGCCAGGTAAAGATGGTTTTCCAGATGCGTTTAATTGTGATGGCTCTAAAAACTTGACGGAGGTTACACACTTGGAAAGTTACCGGGGCTTCATGTTCGTAAATTTTGCTGAACATGCTGTATCGCTAGAAGAATACCTTGGAAACGCCAAGGAATACATCGATTTAGTCGCGGATCAATCAGAAGCAGGAATGGAATTGTTAAACGATCCACAGGAATATAGCGTCCGTGCAAATTGGAAGCTGATTTCGGAAAACAGTGTCGATCTTTATCATGGGATGCCGACGCACAAGACTTACTTTGATATTAAAGCGAAACAGGATCCAGGAATAACAAAGGTAGTCCTTGAAGGAAAAGGCACAGATCTAGGGAACGGTCATGCCGTTATTGAATATAAGGCACCTTGGGGAAGACCGGTAGCACATTGGACGCCTGCTTGGGCAGAAGATGACCGGCAAGAAATAGATGAGATTAAAAATAGACTGATCGATAGATTTGGCGAGGAAAGAGCGGAAAGAATTGCAAGTTATAATCGCAACATTTTGATATTCCCTAACTTGATTATCAACGACATTATGGCAGTGACAGTGCGGACCTATTACCCTGTTCGGCCGGATTATATGGAGGTTACCGGATATGCCTTAGCTCCTAAAGACGAGAGTAAAAAATTCAGATTAAGAAGAAATGATAATTTCTTAGAGTTTTTAGGGCCGGGCGGCTTTGCAACTCCGGATGATAATGAGGCGCTTGAACTATGTCAAGAAGGCTACTTAAACAATTTTGAAGTTGAATGGAATGATATATCCAAAGGAATGAACAGAGAACAGCCCCATGCAACTGATGAAGAACAAATGCGCAGTTTTTGGAGAAAATGGAATGACATCATAACAAAAGCAAAAGCGAAAGAGGAGGTTAAAATATGACCGTAACACATCAGGAAATTGTGGATTTTTTATATCATGAGGCGGAACTTCTTGATGAATGGAAACTAGAAGAGTGGGCGGCATTGTTTACGGACGATGGTAAATACCTTATCCCACCGATTGGAAACCCGGATGCAGATCCAGCCCAATCTATTTTTTATATCGACGACAACCGAGCCCGATTAGAAGAAAGGGCAAAAAGATTGTTGAAAAAAGAGGCGCATGTTGAATATCCTCATTCAACAACGCTCCGAAACATACACAACGTAAGGGTCAAAAATAGAGAAGGTAATTCCATAAGTGTTAGATGCAATTTCTCTGCTTATAGAACGAAACGAGAAGTTCTTGACTGTTTTGTTGGTGTTTTAGATTATAAATTGCTTGTGACAGACAATAAAATCGTCATTCAAGAAAAGAAAGCAACGTTAAAACTTGATAGTTTGCGACCTCATGGAAAAATAAGCCTGATTTTATAGGGGGAGAAGATACACCTCGGTTAAAGAAAATGATTGCGGTATACCATATAATATCCCGCATTTCCTGCTAGAGGTGAAAATAGCGATTCGCTAAGATCAATGCAGCCACAACTCTTGATTAGTAGCAGACAGGTTTTTTGAAGACTAACATTCACAGGATATTTAGGGGGGGATGGATTTGAATGGTAAATCTGAAGTATTTGACATAACGATTGTAGGCGGGGGGCCGGTTGGATTATTTACTGCTTTTTATGCTGGTATGCGGAAAGCTTCGGTAAAGATCATTGAAAGCCTGCCGCAATTAGGTGGACAGTTAACGGCCTTGTATCCTGAAAAGTATATATATGATATTGCTGGTTTTCCCAAAATTAAAGCACAGGATCTTGTTGATAATCTACTGGAACAAATGCAGCAGTTTGAAGTAGCTGCCAGTCTTGGGCAATCGGTGGAAACTATTAATAAAAGAGAAGATGGTATTTTTGAAATCACTACAAATAAAGAAACGCATTATACAAAAACAATCATTATTACTGCAGGTAACGGAGCATTTCAGCCTAAAAAAATGAATTGTGAGGATGAGGAAAAGTTTGCTGATAAAAACCTTCATTATTTCGTTACAAACTTAGCTGATTTTGCTGGTAAAAAAGTTGTGCTGTTCGGTGGTGGAGATTCAGCAGTGGATTGGGCATTAATGCTGGAACCAATTGCGGAAAAAGTTTCGCTCATCCACAGAAGAAATGAGTTCCGGGCGCATGAGCACAGTGTTGAGATGTTAAAGCAATCAAAAGTGGAAATTTTAACACCTTATGTAGCAGAAAAGCTGGTTGGAAACGAAGAGATTGAAAAAGTTGTTGTCAAAGAAACTAAAAGTGATGCATCACTTGAGTTGGAAGTAGACGATGTTCTTGTTAATTATGGATTTGTTTCTTCCCTTGGACCGATCAATAATTGGGGACTTGAAATCAGAAAGAATTCCATCGTTGTTAATTCCAAAATGGAAACTAATATCGAAGGTGTCTATGCAGTAGGAGACATTTGCACATACGAAGGAAAAGTGAAGTTGATAGCGACTGGATTTGGTGAAGCGCCTACAGCTGTGAGCAACGCAAAAGTTTATATAGATCCTACGGCAAAAATACAAGCGCTTCACAGTACCACCCTGATGGCTGACAAGGATAATGGCGCAAAAGTAGAAAGTGTGAAAGAAACGATTGGTACAACTTGATAACTATGTAATAGTTTGGCAAACATGAAAACCAAGCCGAAAAGTGGAAAGGGGTGTCGGGATGGCCAAATATACGCTAGTCGACCAGAATACATGTATCGCCTGCAGCGCATGCGGGGTAGCAGCACCTGACTTGTTTGATTATAACGCTGAAGGAATTTCTTTTGCGCTCCTTGACGACAACAAAGGGATAACACCGGTAGCGGAGGAATTGGAAGAAGATTTGGAAGATGCATATGAAAGTTGTCCATCAAATTCAATCAAGATGGCAGACGAGCCTTTTGATAGTAAAAAGGACGTTGCAAGTTAAAGGATGGAATATCAATCGATTGAAAAACTAATCTTTTGAACAAAATAGAAATGATGGGGATGAAATAATCTATGACTACAGAAACGAAGGTAGAGGCAATCAATTGCAAACATTTTATTAACGGACAATTTGTTGAATCACAAAATCAAAAGAGTTTTGAAAATATAAACCCGGCTACAGAAGAAGTGCTTGGACATGTGGCAGAAGGCGGAAAGGAAGAAGTGGACATTGCGGTCGCTGCAGCTAGAAGTGCCCTGCAAGGCCCTTGGAAAATGACCACATTGGAGGAACGCTCCAAAATACTACGCAGAATCGGTGATTTGATTCTTGAGAGACAGGAAGAATTGGCGCGTTTAGAGAGCTTAGATACCGGCAAGCCTTTTTCATTAGCGAATTCGGTGGATATTCCACGGGCAGCTTACAATTTTCACTTTTTTGCTGATTATGTTATTTCTCTCGGAACGGATGCCTATCAACAAAACCAAGAAGCTCTTCACTACTCGATCCGGAGACCTGTAGGTGTCGTCGGAATTATTAAACCATGGAATCTGCCGCTATTACTATTGACTTGGAAATTAGCTCCATGCTTGGCCATGGGCAATACCGCTGTAATCAAGCCAGCCGAATGGACACCCATGACTGCGACTGTGCTGATGGAAATCATTAAAGAGGCGGGTGTCCCGGACGGGGTTGTGAATCTTGTCCATGGATTTGGTCCGAATTCTGCCGGAGGTGCCATTTCGGAACATCCAGACGTAGATGCTATTTCTTTCATCGGCGAGCCGAGTACAGGTTCTTCCATTATGAAGGCAGGGGCAAACTCCCTTAAGAAACTGTCCTTTGAACTGGGCGGGAAAAACCCGAATATCATTTTTGCAGATGCAGATATGGATGAAGTGATTGCAACGACAATTAAATCCAGTTTCATAAATCAAGGGCAAGTGTGTTTATGTGGTTCCCGAATCTATGTGGAACGACCTGTATACGAACAATTTTTGGAAAAATTCGTAGAAAAGACAAAAGAGTTAAAAGTCGGTAAACCATTTGATGCGGATACAAATGTGGGTGCATTAGTTGGCCAAGAACATTACGAACGAGTGAATAGCTATATCGACATTGCACGAGAAGATGGCGGAACGATTCTGACTGGTGGTAAGCGGCCTGAAGGATTGGAAAAAGGATATTACTTAGAACCGACAATCATTGCCGATTTGGACTACACTTCCCGTTGTATTAATGAAGAAATCTTCGGACCTGTTGTAACGGTCGTTCCGTTTGATACGGAAGAAGAAGTAATCATGCAGGCAAATGATACGCATTATGGTTTGAGCGCAACAATTTGGACGTCTAATCTGAAGCGGGGCCATCGTGTTGCCCATCAAATCGAAGCCGGAATTGTCTGGGTGAATACATGGTTCCTACGCGACTTGAGAACACCTTTTGGCGGTATGAAGCATAGCGGAATCGGTAGAACTGGCGGGGCGCATAGCCTTGAATTCTTTTCGGAATTATCGAATATTACGATCAAGTTATGAGAGCGAGTGAATAGGGATGGCAACAGAAGTTGTATCTAAACGAAAACAGTTTGCAAATCAATTAATGGAAGCTGAAGAAAGTCTGATCGGCATGCCGGCACTTACTTCTGCAGAGCCGAAACTTACTGTTGAAGAAGCCTACTTGATCCAACTTGAAAATATCGGGAGAAAAGTGGCGCAAGGCCAAAGAATTGTAGGCAAGAAAATCGGGCTTACATCAAAAGCAATGCAAACGCTGCTCGGGGTCGATGAACCGGATTATGGACACTTGTTGGATCGTATGGTCATTGAAAATGGAGCTGCTGTACCGAAACAAAAAGTGCTTCAAGCGAAAGTGGAAGGTGAAATTGCCTTCGTTTTAAAGAAAGATTTAAAAGGACCGAATGTGACTACGCTTGATGTCCTGCAAGCAACGGATTATCTATTGCCGGCTATTGAAATTGTCGACAGCAGAATTCAAGACTGGAAGATTAAGCTGCCGGATACTATTGCCGACAATGCTTCATCCGCCTTCTATGTCCTTGGCGGGAAGCCGACAAAGCTGGAAGATGTTGATCTTGAATTAATCGGGATGGCATTGACAAAAAATGGCGAAATCGTCAACACGGGTGTAGGCGCAGCCGCACTCGGGAATCCGGCAAAATGTGTGGCATGGCTGGCCAATCGATTGGCGGATTTCGACATCCCTCTTCTTGCTGGAGAAGTCATTCTTTCAGGTGCTCTTTCAGCTGCGGTGGAAGCGAAAGAAGGAGACTCGTTCACGGTCAGATTTGCACATTTGGGAGAAGTAAGTGTTCGTTTTTAAAAGTTGGAAAGGAGAGCTACGATGAATAAAGTGAAAGTGGCCGTATTGGGCTCGGGCAATATCGGAACTGACTTGATGTTGAAATTGGGCAGGTCTCCAGTTCTTGAATTAACGGCAGTAATAGGCATTGATCCCCAGTCGGATGGATTGAAAAAAGCTCGGGAATTGGGCTATGTCGCAATTGATAATGGAATAGATGGATTTTTGGAAAGGCCGGAACTTGCGGATATTATCTTTGATGCAACTTCTGCGAAAGCCCATATCCGCCATGCGAAATTGCTGAAAAAAGCCGGTAAGAAAGTGATCGATTTAACGCCTGCCGCAATCGGCCCAATCGTTGTTCCGCCAGTCAATCTCCATGACCATCTGAATGCTGAAAATATCAATTTGATCACGTGTGGGGGGCAGGCTACGATTCCAATCGTCCATGCGATTCACCAAGTCCAGCCTGTCGATTACGCAGAAATTGTAGCGACGATTTCCAGTAAGAGTGCAGGTCCAGGAACCAGAGCGAATATTGATGAGTTTACGCAAACAACTTCCCGCGGCATTGAAGAAGTTGGCGGTGCAAAAAAAGGGAAAGCGATCATCATTTTAAACCCTGCAGAACCGCCAATTTTAATGCGGGATACGGTTCATGTAATGGTGGAAGGCAAGCAAGCGAAGCAGGAAGAGATTATTGCCTCTATTCGGGCAATGGAAACAAAAGTTCAAGCTTATGTGCCGGGTTATAGGCTTAGACAAGAGCCGATTTTTGACGGGTCATCTGTCACAGTCTTCATTGAAGTTGAAGGAGCTGGCGATTACTTACCGGTCTACTCTGGAAATCTCGATATCATGACGGCTGCATCTGTGAAAGTAGCTGAAGAATGGGCCAAACATAGAGTGGCAAACATAGTCGGGTGAAAAGGAGATGAAGGAAAGAATGACAAAAACGCGGGATGTATTGATTACAGAAGTGGCGTTAAGGGATGGTAGTCATGCCATCCGCCATCAATTTTCGGTGGAACAAGTAAGGGATGTTGCAAAAGCTTTGGATGGGGCGAATGTGCCGTATATCGAAGTTTCGCATGGAGACGGTCTTGGTGGCTCTTCTTTGCAATACGGCTTGTCTTTAACCGATGAAATGGAACTAATTGAGGCGGCGGCCTCCGTTGTTGATCAAGCAAAAATTGCAGTTCTTCTCATACCGGGAATCGGTACAATGCCCCAGTTGAAGGAAGCTGCCCGGCTCGGTGCGAAAATGGCGCGAATTGCTACTCATGTAACGGAAGCCGATGTGTCGCATCAGCATATAGCGCTGGCGAAAGAGCTGGGATTGGAAGCCGTTGGATTTTTGATGATGTCGCATATGGCGCCACCTGAAAAAATCGTGGAACAGGCAAAACTGATGGAAAGTTATGGAGCGGATTCAGTCTACGTCGTTGATTCGGCGGGTACTCTCTTGCCTCATCAAGTCAGAGAGAGAATTCGTGCATTAAAAGGCAGTTTATCTGTGGATATCGGTTTTCATGCCCATAATAATTTGTCGTTGGCCATGGCTAATACACTTGTCGCCATTGAAGAAGGTGCAACGCGAATCGATGGCAGTATCCGCTGTCTGGGAGCAGGTGCAGGGAATACGCAAACAGAAGTCGCGGTAGCTGTCCTTGAGAAGCTGAATATCAAAACCGGGATTGATGTATACAAGATGATGGATATCGCAGAAGAGCTGGTTGCGCCCATCTTGGAAAAACCGCAAGAAATTACGCGGGACAGCCTTGTACTTGGGTATGCGGGCGTCTATTCCAGTTTCTTGTTACATGCACAAAAGGCGGAGCAAAAGTTCGGTATTGATTCGCGGTCCATTTTAGTGGAATTGGGCAAGCGACAAGTGGTAGGCGGCCAGGAGGATATGATCATGGATGTGGCGGCTGAGCTTGCAAAGCAAAAGATAGGACTCGGTGTATAGAGGGGGAAATTTCATGGAAGCAGTAAAAGTGAAAGAGATTGCGAATTATTTAGTTGCAGGAGAAGTAGAGAAACGGGAAGTTGAAAAAGTGACCGCCCGATTAAAGCCGGATTTAACGGTCGAAGAAGGCTATCTTGTCCAACAAGAACTTGTTTCGATGAAACTTGCTGAAGGCCGGAAAATCATTGGTCCCAAAATGGGATTGACGAGTCAGGCTAAAATGCAGCAAATGAATGTCAATGAACCGATCTACGGATATGTATTCGATTATATGTTGATTGACAACGGAGGGGAAGTTTCCCTGAGCGATTTGATTCATCCAAAAGTGGAAGCAGAAATCGCCTTTGTTATCGGGGAAGACATTGTAGGGCCTGGTGTAACAGGTGCCCAAGTGCTGGCGAAAACCGAATCGGTTCTTCCAGCGCTGGAAATCATTGATAGCCGGTATGAAAACTTTAATTTCACGCTACCCGATGTAGTAGCAGACAATGCTTCCACTTCAAGAGTGGTCTTTGGGACAACATTGAAAAGTCCGGAACAATTCGAACTCGATTTAGTTGGCGCTTCATTATTGATTAATGGGGAGTTGAAGGAGTTGGGAGCAGGAGCCGCTGTTCTTGGTCATCCTGCGAATGCCATTGCAATGCTTGCCAATATGCTTGCGAAAAAAGGCGAAAAAGTACGAAAAGGCGACGTCATTCTATCAGGTGCGATCACAGGCGCTGTGCTTCTTGAAAAAGGCGATGTGGTCAACGGCAAATTCGATGGTCTTGGCGAAGTTTCATTTACAGTAACCGACTAAATTCTAATGTAAGGAAGGTGATCAGGTATGCCGTTTATCCAGGTGAGTATTATAGAAGGAAGATCGAAAGAAAAGATCGCTGAAGTTATCCAGAAGATTACTGAAACGGTTTCAGAAACATTAGATGCTCCAGCAGAGAATGTCAGAGTGCTCGTCACGGAGATACCTAAAACCCATTGGGGAAAAGCTGGAAAGCCAATAGCAAAAAGCTGAGTGGCTAATGGAAGTTATGTGGAAATAAAAGAGTATAAGTGTTGCGAATTATGATTGGTGGCATGATTAAGCTTGCTGCCGTGTTGTAGTGATAAACAAGGTGATTTATGACGATGATGGGCTTTATGTCTTTACCAAATATCAAAAAAACTATGGATAGGGGAAATGAAACCATGAATATTTCAACTGACAAAACTATCGAGGAACAATTACTTTTGAAAGAACTAGAAAAGCACACGAGAAGTATTGCGCATCTGGGACATGTAGAAATCGGTGTGACTGACTTAGAAAAATCGTTGTGGTTTTTTACAGAAGTGATGGGGCTTTATGTATCGGCCGATGAAGGCGAAAGAGTATACTTAAGAGCTTGGCAAGATTTTGATCATCATACACTCATCCTTAAGAAGTCAGATACCTCCGGCGTTAAACAGGTCGGTTGGCGCGTAAGTTCAGAAAAAGCCTTGAAAGCTTTCGAAAAACAATTTAAGGATATGGGCATTGAACATCAATGGATCGAAGCTGGACAGAAAAAAGCGCAGGGGGATTCGATTCAATTCAAATCTCCGGCAGGGTTACCTGTTGAGCTGTATTGGGAGAAGGATTTGTATGTGAATACTGATCCTTCGATTGCCTCTAAACTGCCGAGTCATCCAAGTAAATATACAGGTAAAGGTGTAGCGCCACGCCGTTTCGACCATGTGAACTTCATGGTGAATGATGTGGAGGAAGAGCAGAAATGGTGGAGTGATTTACTAGGGATTCACCACCGTTATTATGTTCAAAATCAGGAAGATGTCCGTATCGGGTCATGGTTGAGCCGCACGAATATTGCCCATGAAATTGCTTTAATGCGTAATGCGAACCAGGATGGGGCACTTTTCCATCATTTGGCGTACTATTTGGATTCACCGGATGAGCTTATCAGAGCAGCAAACTTAATGGCTGAAAATGATATTAAAATCGAATGGGGCCCAGGTAAACATGGTACAAGTGGTGCTCAATTCATCTATGTAATCGAACCTTCCGGGAATCGGGTGGAAATTTGGACCGGCGGCTTCTTGATCTTTGCACCAGATTGGGAACCGATCGAATGGAGCCCAGAGGTAGGACTGTTAGGTCTGGATTTATGGGGAAGTGTTGCTCCAGAAAGTTACTTCAAGTACGGAACAAAATTACTGTAATACCCGACGTCGGAAATGAATAATAGGCATCAAATAATGAGGTGGATGGAATTGTCTGTCTGCCTCATTAATTTTTAAAAAAGGGGATGTTTTAATTGTCGAAAACGAATTTGCGTGTTGATTTTCATACCCATATAATACCGGAAGATTTCCCGGATATGGCAGCTAAGTATGGAGATGACCGTTGGCCGACCATGAATCGGACATGCGATTGCGGCGCTGAAATTATGATTAAAGGCAAATCATTTCGAAAAATTACTGATCAAGCATGGGATGTGGAGAAACGCGTCGCGGATATGGATGAAGAGGGAATCGATATTCAAGTTTTATCTCCAATACCCGTCACATTTTCTTATTGGTCAGATCCTGAAGCAGGTTTAGAACTGTCTAAATTCCAAAATGACTTTATCGCTTCGGTGGTCAAAGAGAAGCCTGACCGGTTTATCGGATTGGGAACAGTTCCTTTGCAGGATGTAGATATGGCAATTGAAGAAATGGATAGAGCGGTAAATCAATTAGGGTTAAAAGGCATTCAAATCGGTTCCAATGTCAACGGTCTTAATCTGGATGACAGTTCAATGGAGAAGTTTTTTGAAGCAGCAGAGAAATGGGATGTCCCGCTTTTCGTTCATCCATGGGCGACGTTAGGTGGAGAAAGAATGCCAAGGCATAACTTTATGTATATGGTCGGAATGCCTTCAGAGACGGCGCTTGCAGCTGGCAGTTTAATAATGAGCGGCATGCTGGACAGGTATCCCAACCTGAAAATATGTTTTGCGCATGGCGGCGGTTCTTTGCCTTATTTATTGCCGAGAATGGATAAAGGCTGGGAAGTATGGCCGGAAATCAGAAAAACTGTGAATCCACCAAGTTATTATGCAAAGAAGCTTTATTACGATTCCCTAGTTTACGACCCTGTAAATCTTCAATATATGATCGATCGATTTGGTCCGGAACAAATCATTGCGGGATCAGATTACCCGTTCTTATTGCGTGAAATTCCATCGGGCAAAGTTGTAGATGAATTGAAATCATTGTCAAAGGAAGATGCTCAATTGATATTAGGGCAAAATGCGTTGAAATTTTTAGGTTTGCACGAAATGGCAGTTTCCAAATAAATTTTGATATTTCATTAAGCACCTGAATAATATTAATATTCATAAAGGAGGAGAAAGTTTGCGTTCAATCAATATTAGCCGAATCGTTGAGGAGTCAAAATTCAACCGCTTTCATGCCCTTGTCGTATTTTGGTGTGCTTTCATCATTGTCTGTGATGGATTTGATTTAGTGATTTACGGAGCTGTGGTGTCTGTGTTGATGGAAGAATGGTCCATGACAGCTGTGGAAGCAGGTACGATCGGCAGTCTTGCGCTGATCGGCATGATGTGTGGTGCTTTTATTTTTGCGCCATTGGCAGATAAGATTGGACGTAAAAATGTTATTATTTTCTGTGTGCTGCTCTTCACTGTGTTTACGGGTTTAATTGCTTTTTCCAAAAGCCCTGCAGAATTTGGCATTTACCGCTTTATTTCAGGTTTAGGATTAGGAGGGGTATTTCCAGTTACAGTAGCATTAATGACAGAATTCTCCCCCAAATCAATGAAAAATAGATTGGTTACTTTAATGTTATGCGGATATGGAATAGGGGGGATTTTGGCATCAGCATTAGCGATTTTCCTTATCCCCAATTTCGGCTGGAAATCCATGTTCTTAGTAGGTGCTATGCCGATACTCGCCTTGCCTTTAATTTATAAATATCTTCCTGAATCACTTGGGTTTCTTTTGGCTAAAAATAAAAAGAAAGAGATCGGTCAGTTATTGTCTAAAATCGATCCTTCCTTTACGCCTCAGGATGATGATTACGAAAATGTGATTACAAGTGAAACAGGAATGCCAGTAAAAAAACTATTTAAAAATGGACGAACTTCCAGTACGTTATTATTTTGGGCAAATTTCTTCTTATGTTTATTAATCACTTATGGATTAAGTACTTGGCTGCCAAAGTTAATGGGCCAAGCAGGGTATACTCTGGGGTCCAGTTTAATATTTCTCTTATTATTAAACGTTGGGGGAATTTTGGGAGCACTTACAGGTGGCTGGTTAGCAGACCGTTGGAGTACTAAAAAAGTGCTGATAACCTTTTTTGTCCTAAATGTAGTTTCTTTAACTTTAATGGGAACTCTGCCGAATACGTTTATATTGTATATTCTTGTTGCAATCGCCGGAGCTACTACAATAGGTTCACAAATTGTTCTATATTCTTACGCTTCTCAATATTATCCAATCGAAATTCGTTCGACGGGGTTAGGATGGGCATCTGGTATAGGCAGATTAGGAGGAATCTTAGGCCCGACATTAGGGGGAATGATTCTGGCACTTAATTTGCCGCTAAACCAAAATTTCATGGTATTGGCTATACCGGCGGTTATTGCAGCTGTTGCTATTGCCTTTATAAATGAAATGAAGAATCCTGTAACAATAAAGGAAGCTGCTCCTGAAGTCCGCAGATTAGCTAGTGAAGATAGGTAAAGAAAATTGACCTGGTGTAAAATCATTTTTGATAGTTGAGTGTCGGGAAACTTATACGCATTAAATTAAGAGAAACCTCATTATAAAAGAGTTTAAGCACTCTTAAAAACGTCCTTCAGAGAATGCATGGTTGTGATTGAATTTTGAAGCATGGAGGAAAAAGAACGGGGATGCGAACCATTAAGCAATATCCCTGTTTTCGACCTCCTCGCCTTACGCAGATTGAAAAAATCTTCTGATCAATTTGATTAGAAGATTTTTTTGTATCCAAAAGAAGTGGAATATTTGAAAGTAAATGCATGGCGAGCAGGAGAAGCGGCCTGAGAGCAGTTTAATGATGCTTAAGATGTTATGAAAGTGACTGTTAATTTATAAGATTTATTATAAGAAAGATTGCTGAAGATATTATTGTTTTAATCTGATAGACAAACACCTTTATCAAATGAGCAAGAATATTGTATCGGTCATAGTAAAAGAGGGAGCGACTAATTTTGCTGGAAAATGAAACCATTCTCTGTTTAATTCGTATAATAACTAACAGGGGTGCAAGAGGTACCAAAATGTACAAATTGCAAATCACAATGGAGCTGGAAACAAACCATTAGAAAGACATTCACTTTGAAGAGTAAGCTGGATTGCCCAGTTTGCGGAAAAAGCCAATACATATCCGGTAAATCGCGAAAAAAGCTAGGCGCTCTCAATTTGGTGATTCTTTTGCCCTTATTTTTTAATGTCTATATGTCCACCAATCCACTATTGGTCATCACTGCCATCTTCACGTTATTTTTCATCACTTTGGTGTTTATACCGTTTCTCACCAAACTTTCGGACAAAGAAGAACCTCTTTGGTAGAGCAGGTTCCCGACTCAAGCGAAAAACTTGGGTCTTTTTTAATTTATTGGCGAAAATGTGAAGCGATTTCACAAAAAATATGGTGAAAAACATGAACCAGAGTTCATGTTTTAAGGTCAGACATGTTATTCTTATTCTTGAGGTGAGAAAATGCAGCACGAAAACCTTGTCGGAAATTTTCCGACGTTCCCAAAACAATTGAGATCCAAGCAAAAAAGAGAAGCACTGATTGAAAGTGCAAAACTGTTATTTATCGAAAAAGGGTATGAACAGACAACCGCTAAAGAAATTGCTGCCCATGCAAAAGTGGCAACGGGGACGTTTTACCGTTATTTTTCCGATAAACGGCAATTGCTGATGACATTGATTGACGACCAAATAGATTCCATGATCCCTCTTGATTTGGAGTGGAAAAGCGGCGATCCTGAAAAACTTTTAGCGGGTCGGCTGGAAATGCATTACCACAAGATCAATGAGAAAAACCTGCAGAAGTTGATGCCGGAACTCATGCTGAAAGATGCGGAGCTTGCCGAAGTGGTCAATAATGCTAAAATGCGCACGCAGGAAAAAGTGCTGAGCCATCTGAAAAAGCTTCATAAAAAAGGATTAATATGGCCCGATATTGAAATAGAGACTTTGATTTGGTGTTTGCACTCCTTATTGGAAAAACTGCAAGCCCGCAAAAATGAAGGGGCGAGTGTTGATTATAACGAATTTTCAAAAGTGTTTTGCCGGATGCTGTTTCCACCGGAGATTATCCACAAAATGCGTACTGGAAAAATAAATGAATGGAAAGGACCGTGAGAAGATGAAAGCCAAATTATATACCGCTACAAGCAACACATCTTGCCGGAAAGCGATAGCATGGCTCAACGAATATAATATTCCCTATGTCGAAAAAAACATTTCTACGACACCGATTACGATTGAGGAAATCCAGGAAATCCTGTCTTTGACGAATGAAGGAACTGAAGAAATCATCTCGAAAAAGGCATATGCCATAAAAAAACTGAAACTTGATTTTGATACTTTGTCGATGCCCCAGTTATACCAAGTCATCCAAGATAACCCCGGTGTGCTGAGACTCCCGATTCTTCATGATGGAAAAAAACTGCAAGTTGGCTACAATGATGACGAAATTCGCCAATTCCTTCCCCGCTGGTTCCGTACGAATCAATTCCGAAGCCTACTTAGCATGTAAAGGCATTTTTTTAATCAGGCCATGGGTGGGTTCTGCATTGGCCCATTGCTGGATGGAGGTAAGAGCAGTATGTGTTCAAACTGACTTTCCTCATTTTTAATGCTCATTCTTTTTTAAATTTCTAAAAAATCTGTTATTTTATTTTCCCGTAAAATGCCGTTATGTTATTATAGATAGTACAAATGGGGTGTTTTAATGCGGAAAAAATATAGAGAGTTGAAGCGGAGAGGCAATGTCATCGTGTTTCCGAACACGATTAACCGGCTGCTGACAGAAGGCATGAATTTGCTGAAAGATGAAAAATATGAAGATGCGCGCGATAAGTTGTACCAAGTGCTGTCTTATGAACCGGAACATGCCGGAGCACTTGGTGCGTACGCATATTGCTTATTTGAGCTGGCAGAGTACGATGAAGCATTGGATGTTTGCCGGGAATTGCTGAAAGTCGGCCCGGTTCATTACTTGGAGACAATGGAATTATACATAAGTATTTTAATGCAAGTCCGGGAGTTTGAAGAAGCTGAACGGATGATCGAAATTTTAATAGAAGAAAAAATCCTGCCGGAAGAGCGGCTGGAACAGTTTCAGCAATTGCGTGATCTGAATGAACGCATTGTTGCCAATACTGCCAGTCCGAAAATAGATCCGGCAATATATGCGGTCAAGAACTTTATCACTTTGTCTCCAAGTGAACAGGAAAGGCTGATCGTGGAATTGCCGCCTGCTTCGTATGAAGTGATGAAGAGCAGCCTGATTGAAATTGTGGAGCATCCGGAAACTGATTTATTAACGAAAACATACATATTATTCATGATCCACCAGGAAAAAGTGAGAGCCAAAGTGAAAGTCAGTAAATTTCATTACGAAGGTGAATTCACAGTAGCAAAATTGCCAGACCCAATCAACAATCCCCGGATTCAGGCGATTAAGAGAATGATGGAAGACATCCTTGAAAAAGATCCGACCCGTTTGGAGATGGTTCAGGAATTATTCGAACGGCATACTTATCTGTTATATCCGTTTCAATGGGATGAGTTTGAAGAAGCAGAAGTGGCGGACGCTTATATGAGTTATTTAGAGCAGTTATTCACTGGAGAAACGGATTTTTCAGGGGATCCGTCATTGATGAGCTTGATTTTTCATGCAGAGCAATGGTTTGAATTGCGCAATGGGTAGAAATAGTTGAACATAGCGTCAACTATGCTATAATATTGAGGTTGTCAAAATTCGTATAAAACGTAATATGACTTTGTAGAAAATGTTTGGAGGGCTTATATATGTCAGCAAAATGGGAAAAGCAAGAAGGTAACACAGGAATTCTTACAGTTGAAGTACCTGTAGAAGAAGTAAACGCAGGATTGGACAAAGCTTTCAAAAAAGTTGTAAAAGAAATTAACGTACCAGGATTCCGTAAAGGCAAAATGCCGCGCCAAATGTTCGAACAACGTTTCGGTGTAGAATCCCTTTACCAGGACGCTCTAGACTTCATCTTGCCGGATGCATATGCAAACGCTGTTGAAGAAGCTGGACTTAACCCGGTTGACCGCCCGGAAATCGATATCGATACGATGGAAAAAAACAAGCCGCTTGTATTTACAGCTAAAGTAACAGTAAAACCTGAAGTTCAACTTGGCGAATACAAAGGACTTGAAGTTTCTAAGCCGGATACAGATGTAACGGACGAAGAAGTTGAAAACCAATTGAAAGAAAACCAAGAGCGTTTTGCTGAGCTTGCGGTAAAAGAAGACGAAGCAATCGTAGATGGCGATACAGCAGTTATCGACTTTGAAGGTTTCGTTGATGGAGAAGCATTTGAAGGCGGTAAAGGAGAAAACTATTCTCTTGAAATCGGTTCAAACTCATTCATCCCTGGATTTGAAGAACAATTGATCGGCACAAAAACTGGAGAAGAAAAAGACGTTGAAGTCACTTTCCCAGAAGAATACCATGCTGCTGAACTTGCAGGAAAAGCTGCAACATTCAAAGTGAAAGTAAGCGAAGTAAAATCAAAAGAGCTTCCTGAACTAGACGACGAATTCGCTAAAGAAATCGATCCAGAAGTAGAAAGCCTTGAAGCACTTCGCACGAAGATGAAAGAAACATTGGCTGAGCAGAAAAAAGCAAACGCTGATGCAGCACTTCGCGACGAATTAGTTCAAAAAGCTGCTGAAAATGCAACAATCGACCTTCCACATGCCATGATCCACACTGAAATGGACCGCATGATGGCTGATTTCGAGCAACGTTTGACTCAACAAGGCATGAACCTTGACCTTTACTACCAATTCTCAGGCCAAGACGAAGAAGCTTTGCGCGCTCAAATGCACGGTGATGCAGAAACACGCGTACGTGTATCATTGGTGCTTGAAGCAATCGCTAATGCTGAAAACATGGAAGTATCTCCAGAAGACATCGACAAAGAACTTGAAAAAATGGCTGGCCAGTTCAACATGGACATCGAACAAATCAAGACTGCTTTGGGTGGAACTGAAATGCTTGAAAATGATATCCGCATGCAAAACACAGTTGAATTCTTAGTGGAAAACGCTAAATTCACTGAAAACACTTCAGCAGCTGCAGACGCTGACGCTGAATAATCGCTCCACATAAGCATCAAGATAAAACAAGGCACAACAGCGTGCCTTGTTTTTACTCTACATAGAATAAAAATATTACTACATAAATAATGCTTTCTCTTTGTAGCAATTCTAATTAGTTGCTACAATAAACATAATCTTGTAAGATAATGGCTTGAATAGGGGTGAATACATTGTTTAAATTCAATGACGAAAAAGACCATTTAAAATGTTCATTTTGTGGAAAACCACAGGAACAGGTTCGCAAACTGGTAGCAGGACCAGGTGTATATATTTGTGACGAATGTATTGAGCTCTGCACGGAAATCGTAGAAGAAGAGCTGGGTACTGAAGAAGCAGTCGAGTTTAAAGAAGTGCCAAAACCGAAAGAGATCCTGGACATTCTGAACGGTTATGTGATCGGCCAGGAAAAAGCTAAAAAATCTTTAGCTGTTGCTGTTTACAATCACTATAAACGCGTTAATTCAAATAGCAAGATCGATGACGTCGAGTTGTCGAAATCAAATATCGTATTGATCGGACCTACGGGAAGCGGTAAAACTTTGCTTGCCCAAACCTTGGCCCGTATTCTAAATGTGCCGTTTGCCATCGCAGATGCTACTTCTTTAACAGAAGCGGGATATGTCGGCGAAGACGTTGAAAACATTTTATTGAAACTGATCCAGGCAGCTGATTACGATGTGGAACGTGCGGAAAAAGGCATCATTTATATCGATGAAATCGATAAAGTGGCGCGCAAATCCGAAAACCCGTCCATCACGCGTGATGTTTCAGGCGAAGGAGTTCAGCAAGCTTTATTGAAAATTCTGGAAGGTACAACTGCCAGCGTTCCACCGCAAGGCGGACGCAAGCATCCTCATCAGGAATTCATCCAAATCGACACGACGAACGTATTGTTTATCGTTGGTGGTGCTTTTGACGGAGTTGATCAAATCATCAAACGCCGTTTGGGCAATAAAGTCATCGGTTTCGGTGCAGATCCGAACAAAGAAGAATTGGATGAAAAGTCATTGCTTAGCCAGTTGATTCCGGAAGATTTGTTGAAATTTGGTCTGATTCCTGAATTTATCGGCCGTTTGCCTGTATTGGCAAGCCTCGAGCAATTGGATGAAAATGCATTGGTTCAGATTCTGACTGAACCGAAAAACGCATTGATCAAACAATATCAAAAAATGATGGAACTTGATGATGTCGAATTGACGTTCGAAGAAGATGCTTTGGTGGAAATTGCCAAACTGGCAATCGAACGCAAAACTGGAGCCCGCGGACTTCGTTCCATTATCGAAAACATCATGCTCGAAGTAATGTTCGACTTGCCTTCACGAGAAGATATTGTTGAATGCGTCATTACGAAAGAAACGGTAACAAACAAAGAATTGCCGAAACTTATCTTAGAAGATGGTTCGGAATACGATGAAAAAGACAACGAAAAAACATCCGCGTAAGGTGGAACGTCACTCAGCGGTGAAGCCGCTGAGTGTTAGTTGAACCAATCGGACTTCTGCGGCTTAGACTTACGCAATACGTAAGTGTAGCAGGCTGTTGAAGTGGGTAAAGAAGGATGATACGGGCTGACTCTGATCGTGCACATCCGCGCGTTAAGGGTCAGCTTGTTTTTTTGACGAAAATAATCGGAGGTGCAACTCCCAGATGGCTAAAAGAAAAGTAAGTAAACGCGTACCATTATTGCCGCTACGAGGGCTCCTCGTATTCCCGACAATGGTACTTCATATTGATGTGGGCCGTGAACGTTCAGTGGCAGCATTGGAGCAGGCATTGCTCGAAGACAATATCGTCTTTTTAGCAACGCAGAAAGAAATGAGCGTCGAACAGCCTGAAAAAGATGATCTTCAAAAAATCGGGACGCTGGCTTATGTGAAGCAAATGCTGAAGTTGCCGAATGGCACAATTCGTGTCCTAGTTGAAGGATTGGAACGCGGCCAATGGAAAAATTACGAAGAAGATGAAAACTTTACGGTTGTTGAAGTCACTTCGTTTCCTGATGAAACAGAGCGCACGGCTGAGCAAGATGCATTGATGCGCATGCTGCTCGAGCATTTCGAGAAATATGCAAAAGCTTCGAAAAAAGTGTCGACAGAAACGTATAATACGGTAGCGGACATAGAAGAGCCAGGCCGGTTAGCAGATATGGTCGCTTCTCATTTGCCGCTGAAAGTGAACGAAAAACAGGAAGTGCTAGAGACGTTTGATGTCAGCAAGCGCTTAGAGATGCTGATTACCCGCCTTCACAATGAACAAGAAGTGATCGATCTTGAAAAACGCATCACGCAGCGTGTGAAAAAAGCGATGGAACAAACGCAAAAAGAGTTTTATTTGCGCGAACAAATGAAAGCGATTCAGACCGAGCTTGGCGATAAAGACGGCAAATCTGGCGAGATTGTTGACTTGCGTAAACGCATCGAAGACGCTGGCATGCCGGAATCAACTGAAAAAGCAGCGTTAAAAGAGCTGGACCGCTACGAGAAACTGCCTTCGGCTGCGGCGGAAAGCGGCATTATCCGCAATTATATTGAATGGCTGGTGACTATTCCTTGGTCGGAAGCGACAGAAGACCGCCTCGATATCAAATATGCGGAAGAAGTGCTTGACCGTGACCACGACGGGCTCGAAAGCGTCAAAGAACGGGTACTTGAATACTTGGCTGTTCAGCAGATGACCAATTCGCTTCGCGGACCGATTCTTTGCTTGGTCGGACCTCCAGGGGTAGGGAAAACATCATTGGCAAAATCCATCGCCGAATCGCTGGACCGCAAATTTGTCCGCGTATCGCTTGGCGGCGTGCGCGATGAATCCGAAATCCGTGGACACCGCCGTACGTATGTCGGGGCTATGCCTGGACGGATTATTCAAGGGATGAAACGGGCAGGAACCATCAACCCGGTTTTCCTATTGGATGAAATTGATAAGATGTCGAACGATTTCCGCGGCGACCCGTCGTCTGCAATGCTCGAAGTATTGGACCCTGAACAGAATAATTCATTCAGCGACCATTATATTGAAGAAACGTATGATTTATCAAATGTGCTCTTCATTGCAACTGCGAATGATTTGAGCACGATTCCGGGGCCTCTTCGCGACCGTATGGAAATCATTACGATTGCAGGCTACACAGAAGCGGAAAAACAAACCATCGCCAAAAATCACTTGGCTCCAAAACAATTGAAAGAACATGGCTTGAATGAAGAGCAATTAATATTTGAAAAAGACGCTTTGCTGAATATCGTGCGTTATTATACGCGTGAAGCAGGAGTCCGTGGTTTGGAACGGCAAATTGCATCGATTTGCCGGAAAGTGACCAAACAGATTGTTGCAGGCGATAAAGAGCAGGTAGTCGTGACAGCTGAAGCCGTTGAAGAATATCTCGGTAAACGCAAATTCCGCTACGGCATGGCAGAAACCGTCAACCAAGTTGGAGTTGCTACAGGTCTTGCTTATACCACTGTCGGCGGCGACACGCTTCAAATTGAAGTATCTTTGTCTCCAGGCAGCGGCAAATTGCAGCTGACCGGTAAACTGGGCGACGTCATGAAAGAATCGGCGCAAACCGCTTTGTCATTTGTCAGAGCGCGCGCAGAATCTCTTGGCATTGATCCGAATTTCCATGAATCGCAGGATATCCATATCCACGTTCCGGAAGGAGCAGTTCCAAAAGATGGCCCTTCAGCGGGTATTACGATTGCCACCGCTTTAGTATCTGCCTTATCCAAACGCCCAATCCGCCGGGAAGTCGGCATGACCGGAGAAATTACACTCCGCGGCCGCGTATTGCCAATCGGAGGAGTCAAAGAAAAAACATTGAGCGCCCACCGTGCCGGATTGAAAACGATTATCCTGCCGCTCGACAATGAGCGGGATATCGAAGACATTCCAGAAAGTGTCCGCGAAGAATTGACGTTCAAACTCGTTTCTCAAGCGGATGAAGCGCTTGAAATTGCATTAGAAGGAGTAAACGAATGATTGTCAATAACGTAGAACTTGTCATCAGTGCCGTCCGCCCGGATCAATATCCGGAAGACGGCTTACCGGAATTTGCTTTAGCAGGGCGTTCGAACGTCGGGAAATCGTCGTTCATCAACAAAATGATCGGACGCAAAAGCATGGCGCGCACTTCCTCGAAACCCGGGAAAACGCAGACGCTGAACTTTTATAAAATTGAAGAGAAATTATTTTACGTCGATGTTCCGGGCTATGGCTATGCGAAAGTATCCAAGTCGGAACGCGAAGCATGGGGCAAGATGATCGAACGGTATATCACCGGACGTGAAGAGTTGCGTGCCGTGATTCAAATCGTCGATCTTCGCCACCCGCCGAGCAAAGACGATATCGCGATGTATGACTTTATGAAGCATTTCGATATTCCGTGCATTATCATCGCCACCAAAGCGGACAAGATCCCGAAAGGCAAATGGGAAAAGCACAAGAAAATAGTTCGCCAGGCTCTCGATATGGACAAGAACGATCCGCTGGTCGTCTTTTCATCCGAAACAGGCATCGGCAAAGATATGGCTTGGGCGGAAATTGAAAAAAGAATGCAATGAGAATGAAGCGCAGCTTTGGCTGCGCTTTTTTGTTTGGATTTTTAAAGCGCGAAGGTTTGCTGCAAGCAAGGTGTTTATCGCCAGCCGATCCGACGGCTGGCTGGTAAACCGAGTTTTGGACTTATGGAGGAAGAGAAGAAAATATTATTGTATATAGGAAACAATAATGAAGGGGTTCCGACAAAAAGGACTTGAATTACGACCAATTGAGAACGAGTTCCGACAAATCAGCTGTGAATTACAACCAATTTGCTTTGAGTTGCAACCAATCCCAAAGCCGTGTCTCGCTTAAGTTTTCTCACTATTTCGACTAAGAGCGTTCTGCTTGTTAGTGGTGTGCCGCTTTGTTAAACTTACATTATAATAATTATAAATAAACATACTTTCATTGCTTGTTCACAATTTAAAATGCTTACAGCAGCAGGAAAGTGGTATACTTACTTATATTGAAATATGAACGTGAAAGGTGTTTTGATCCCATGCATACATTAGTAGTCGGGGTGAATTATCGCTCTGCACCTGTGGAAATCCGAGAAAAGCTTTCATTCATCGAAGCAGAACTGCCGCAGGCCATGCAAGCGTTAAAAGAACAAAAAAGCATATTGGAAAATGTCATCGTGTCGACTTGCAACCGGACGGAAATTTATGCGGTGGTGGACCAGCTTCACACAGGACGTTACTATGTGAAGCAATTTTTGGCGGATTATTTCGGAATCCCTCAAGAGTCGTTGTCCCAGTATTTATTTGTCCATGAACAGCAAGAAGCGGTAGAGCATTTATTCCGTGTGACTGCCGGCATCGATTCAATGGTGCTTGGCGAAACACAGATTCTTGGCCAAGTAAGAAACAGTTTTCTTGCGGGACAGGAATACGGCACGACTGGCACAGTATTCAACCAATTGTTCAAGCAAGCGGTGACTCTTGCGAAACGTGCACATTCTGAAACAGCTATCGGCGAAAACGCCGTGTCTGTTTCCTATGCAGCGGTTGAACTGGGCAAGAAAATTTTCGGCACGTTGAAAAACAAACGGGTCGTTATTTTGGGCGCGGGCAAAATGGGCGAACTGGCTATCAAGAATTTGCAAGGCAGCGGCGCTGACAACGTGACGGTCATTAACCGTACATTGGATAAAGCTGAAGCTTTGGCTGAAAAATTCAACGGGCGCGCACTTCCGATGAGCCAATTGCAATGTGCGCTTCTTGAAGCAGATATTCTGATTTCTTCAACAGGCGCTACAGATTATGTCATCGACTTTGAATTGATGCAGTTTGTGGAAAAACTCCGCAAAGGCAAACCATTATTCATGGTGGACATTGCTGTGCCTCGCGATGTAGACCCGCGTATTGCGGACTTATCCAATGTATTTTTATATGACATCGATGATATGCAAGGGATCGTTGAAGCGAACCTGGCTGAACGCGAACGGGCAGCAGGGGAAATCATGACGATGATCGGCCAGGAAACACACCAGTTCAACGACTGGTTGGCGACACTTGGAGTAGTTCCAGTCATTTCGGCATTGCGCCAGAAAGCATTGAACATCCAAGCAGAAACAATGGCGAGCATTGAAAACAAAATGCCGGACCTGACAGATCGCGAAAAGAAAATATTGAACAAACATACCAAATCAATCATCAATCAATTGCTGAAAGAACCGATCCTGCAGGCCAAAGAAATGGCCGGATCACCCAACTCGTTTGAAAAGCTTGAGCTGTTCCAGCAGATTTTCGGCATTGAAGATGACGTGGAAGCGGAAGTCAATAAACAAATGAGCGCTCCGAAAGTCAAAGCGGCTAAAAACATAGAACAGACCCAACAAAAACAAGAAACTCCCGGATATTCATTTTAAGCTTTCTGAAAGAGGCGTTTTCGAATCTATATGCTAAAATGTAGATGCGGAACGCCTTTAATTATGGAAACGAAGGGGAATGGGATGGCTGATATAACAATGGCAAGGCTGCACGAAGCTATGGTTATTCTATATGCTGTCAGCCTTGTTTTTTATTTTATTGATTACTTATATAAAGAGAAAAAAGCAAGCCGCATTGCCATGACGCTGCTCGGTGTGGTGTGGGTCATGCAAACGGTTTTCCTGGTGTTATATATCATCGAAACGCAGCGCTTCCCGATCCTGACGCTGTTTGAAGGGATTTACTTTTATGCCTGGCTGTTAGTGACCCTGTCACTGGTCCTGCGGATTTTCTACCGCTTTGATTTTGCGGTATTTTTCATCAACATCATCGGCTTCATATTCATGACTATCCATACATTTGCACCGGTTCAGATTGAAAAGTCCCCGGCCGGGCAGGACCTTGTATCGGAATTATTATTTATCCATATCACATTCGCGATTTTATCGTATGTCGCATTTTCTTTGTCATTTGTCTTTTCAGCGCTGCATATGGTGCTGTACCGTCTGCTGAAAAAGAAAAAGTGGACAAAGCAATGGAGCAATTTGCCGTCACTCGGCCAAACGGAGACCGGCATGACGATTTCGATTCTGGTCGGAATATCGCTGCTGTTCGTGTCGCTTGTTCTAGGGCTGCAATGGGCATATATTTCACTGGCGGAATTCTCGCTGCTTGATTTTAAAATCATCGGGTCCTTTGTTTTGCTGATCGTCTACAGCGTAGTGTTGTACCGACACCGCAAAGGTGCTATGAACGGCATGTCGTATGCCATGGCCCATATCTATGCGTTTTTACTATTATTAATCAACTTCTTTTTAGGAAGCCGGTTATCGGAATTTCATTTTTGGTATTAAGGAAAGGTAGGATTCATTTGAGAAAAATTATTGTAGGTACACGAAGAAGCAAGCTTGCGTTAACGCAGACCAATCAATTCATCGAAAAGTTGAAAGCGGCGGGAGCGCCATTTGAATTTGAAATAAAAGAAATTGTGACAAAAGGCGACCGCATTCTGGATGTAACGCTTTCTAAAGTCGGCGGCAAAGGGTTGTTCGTAAAAGAAATCGAGCAAGCTTTGCACGATAAAGAAATTGATTTCGCTGTCCACAGCATGAAAGACATGCCATCGGTTTTGCCTGAAGGCTTTGTCATCGGCTGTGTGCCTGAACGCGAAGATCCGCGCGATGCGTTTATTTCAAATGACCATGTGAAATTCATGGATCTTCCTGTAGGAGCGGTGGTGGGAACGAGCAGCCTGCGTCGCAGTTCTCAATTGCTGTTGATGCGTCCTGACCTGGATATCCAATGGATCCGAGGCAACATCGATACACGTTTGGAAAAATTGAAATCAGGTGAATTTGATGCCATTCTTCTTGCAGCTGCAGGCCTTAAACGGATGGGCTGGAAAGACGAGATTGTAACGGAATTCCTTGAAGTGGATGAATGCCTGCCAGCGATTGGCCAAGGCGCACTCGGCATTGAATGCCGTGAAGACGATGCAGAATTGCTTGCGGAATTGGCGAAAGTCAACGATGAAAATACAGCTTTAGCGGTTACTGCAGAACGTAAATTCCTAAAAGACATGGACGGCAGCTGCCAAGTGCCGATTGCCGGATATGCCACGGTGAATAATGGTGAAATATCGTTTACCGGCTTGATTTCATCACCGGATGCCGATGTGATTTTCAAAGAATCCATTGTCAGCCGCGATCCGATCGAAGCAGGCAGTACGGTGGCTGAACGCATCAGCTCACAGGGCGGCTATGAACTAATCCAAAAAGTAAAAGCTGAGAACCATGTTTGATCCTGAATTTCCATTGACGGGCGAGACCATCGTCTTTACGGGCTCTAACCAGCCGGAAGAAGCGGTCGAACTTGTTGAAAAATTTGGCGGCAAAACTTTGTATTATCCGCTCATAGAAACTTCAGTCCGGCAGTCGCAACTGCCGGATTTCGAACGTTACGACTGGTTGATTTTCACGAGTGGTAACAGTGCGGAAGCATTTTGCCAATTGCATTTAGCAACGCACGCCAAAATTGCTGCCGTCGGAGAAAAGACAGCGGAAGTTCTCGAACAGCATGGCTATAAAGTGAGCTTTATGCCATCCGTTTACAGCGCCGATGTGTTTGTAAAGGAATTTCCTGCTGTTGCCGGTGAAGCCAACTGTTTATTCATCAAAGGCTCGCTTGCCAGAAACACCATCGCATCGATGCCGATGAAGGTGGATGAATGGATTATTTATGAGACCACCTTTAAAATAGAGAATGCCGAGAAATTAAAAGCCCTGGACGGCGTCACTGTGATATTCGCCAGCCCTTCAGCCGTTTCCGCATACCGGGAAGCAGGCGGGGACTGGTCCGGCATCCGGGTTGCTGCCATCGGGCATGTTACGGAAAATGCCATCCGCCAAGAAGGCGGAACGGTCGACTTTATTCCTGAGAAATATACGTATACCGAAATCATCAACGAAATCGTGAAAGGAAGTTTTTAATAATGAATGAATTGAATTTCAACCGCGGACGCCGCTTGCGCACTACTGCGAATCTCCGCTCAATGGTCCGTGAAACCAGCTTGCAGAAAGAAGATTTCATTTACCCGATTTTCGTCGTAGAAGGCGAAAACGTCAAAACAGAAATTTCTTCCATGCCGGGCGTGTTCCATTTTTCATTGGACAGACTGGGTGAAGAACTTGATGAAGTCGTCGGACTGGGCATTCCATCCGTTATTTTGTTCGGTGTGCCGAATGAAAAAGATGCAGTCGGAACGCAGGCTTACCACGACCACGGCATCACGCAAGAAGCCATCCGTTTTGCAAAAGAACGCCATCCGGACCTTGTGGTCATCGCGGATACTTGCCTATGCCAGTATACAGATCATGGGCATTGCGGGGTTATTGAAAACGGTGTGATTTTAAATGACGAATCGCTTGACCTTTTGGCGCGTACCGCTGTATCACAGGCGAAAGCTGGAGCAGACATCATCGCTCCATCGAATATGATGGACGGGTTTGTTGCGGCGATCCGCTACGGCCTTGACCAAGCTGGATTTGAAAACACGCCGATCATGAGCTACGGTGTGAAATATGCATCTGCTTATTACGGACCGTTCCGTGAAGCGGCGCATTCAACGCCGCAATTCGGCGACCGCAAAACTTATCAAATGGACCCGGCAAACCGCCTGGAAGCACTTCGTGAAGCAACGTCTGATATTGAAGAAGGCGCGGATTTCATGATTGTGAAACCGGCTCTTTCTTACTTGGATATCATCCGCGAAGTACGCGACAATTTTGATATTCCGATTGTTGCTTACAACGTTTCCGGCGAATACGCCATGGTTAAAGCAGCAGCGTTGAACGGCTGGGTGGATGAAAAGAAAATGGTTCTTGAAACGTTGCTTAGCATGAAACGGGCAGGAGCAGACATCGTTATGACGTACCACGCAAAAGACGCGGCACGTTGGCTGGAGGAGAAATAATGGGATACGAAAAATCGATTGCAGCATTTGAAGAAGCAAAAAAATTAATGCCGGGCGGCGTTAACTCGCCGGTGCGTGCATTCAAATCGGTCAATATGGATCCGATTTTCATGGCTTCCGGAAGCGGAGCCACGATTACCGACATCGACGGCAATACGTATATCGACTATGTCTTGTCATGGGGGCCGCTGATTTTGGGCCATTCACATCCGGAAGTCGTCAAGGCGATCCAGGAAGTGGCAGTATCCGGAACAAGTTTCGGAGCTCCGACTTTACTCGAAAACAAATTGGCGAAACTGGTCATGGAACGCGTGCCATCGATTGAAATGATCCGCATGGTTTCATCCGGTACAGAAGCCACAATGAGTGCTTTGCGTGTGGCGCGCGGCTATACCGGCCGCAGCAAAATCCTGAAATTCGAAGGCTGCTACCATGGCCATGCCGACAGCTTGCTGATCAAAGCAGGATCCGGTGTTGCGACATTAGGCTTGCCGGACTCACCGGGAGTGCCGGAATCGGTTGCGAAAAACACCATTACGGTTCCTTACAACGACCTTGAAAGTGTGCGTCTGGCATTCAAGGAATTCGGTGACGACCTTGCAGCAGTCATCGTAGAACCGGTTGCAGGCAATATGGGCGTTGTTCCTCCAAGCGAAGGTTTCTTGCAGGAATTGCGCAACTTGACGCATGAAGCAGGCACGATTTTAATCTTTGATGAAGTCATGACAGGCTTCCGTGTCGGCTACAACTGCGCACAAGGCCATTTCGGCGTTACACCGGACATGACTTGCCTTGGAAAAGTGATCGGCGGCGGACTGCCTGTCGGCGCATTCGGTGGCAAGCGTGAAATCATGCAGCAAGTGGCGCCAAGCGGTTCGATTTACCAGGCTGGGACTTTGTCAGGGAACCCGCTTGCGATGACTGCCGGCTACGAAACATTATCCCGTTTAAATGAAAAAACTTATGAGACTTTCGTCAAACGCGGCGATCAGCTGGAAGCCGGTTTCCGTGCAGCGGCTGAGAAATACAACATCCCGCACACCGTGAACCGTGCAGGCTCGATGATCGGCTTCTTTTTTACGAATGAACCTGTCGTTGACTTTGCAACAGCAAAAACATCGGATACGGAACTGTTTGCTGACTACTACCGTTTGATGGCGGAAGAAGGCATCTTCCTGCCGCCTTCTCAGTTTGAAGGCATGTTCTTGTCTTCAGCGCATACGGAAGAGCATATTGCAAAAACAGTGGAAGCCTTCCATACCGTGTTTGCGAAATTAGCTAAATAATTCTTAAAGACCTGGCTATTTTGGTGGCCGGGTTTTTTTTTGTGCAGATTTGTGGGTGAGTGATCATAGAAGTGCGTAGAGTGATCATTGAATCCTAGGAGTGACCATAGAAGCGAGTTGAATGATCATAGAAATGAAATAGTGATCATAGAACCACAAAAAGTGCTCATAGAACCACGCAAAGCTGCCTTACTATGAAGAATTAATTCGAGAAGAGAAGATGTTGCCGACAACTGGGCGCTGCTGAAAGTAAACTTCCGTTTCCTACAAGTAAAAAAGCACTTTCGCTTTTCGCTTGCGAAAAGCCGGCATCACTATTCTTGCACTTTCTGAATAAAAGGGAAAACCCCTGTACTTCACAAAGATTTATTCCAAATCAGAAGATTTTAGCCGCTTGATGCGGTAACATGGAATTAATTGATATTTCGGAGAACGAAAGGCAGGTGGGGAGATGTCCATATTCTTTAGAACAGCGCTGATTGCAGCTTTGGCGGGCTGGTTGTTTGAAACGCTGGGCATCTTCCTGCCGTGGCTGCTCGGGCCGATGTTTACGCTATTGCTGGTCAGCCAATTCACCAACATCAAGCTGTATTGGCCAAAATCGCTGCGGACAGCCGGGCTCGTGCTATTGGGTGTGCAAATCGGTTCGTCGTTTACACGTGATGCGGTTTTATTGATGTGGTTCGATTTGCCGTATATGGCGTTCATGACTTTGTCCGTCGTGATTTTGTCCATCTTGCTCGGCCTGCTGTTTAAAAAGATGGTCAATGAAAGCTTGGCGACGAGTCTGCTGGGATCGATTCCAGGGGGGCTTGCGCAGATGGTGGTCATTGCGGAAGATGTAAAATCAGCGAATATTACGGTGGTGACGATGATGCAGACCATCCGGATTTTTATGGTCGTCACAATCGTTCCGTTTCTAACAGTGTTTTTGACAGGCAGGGAACAGAGCGAACTGACTGAGCAGTTATTCACATTTGCTCCGGTGGCATCTCTTGGCGGGCTTTTGATTGGATTGGTGCTGTATTTCGGAATGAAACGAATCGGCTTTCCGGCTGCGGAACTCTTGGCGCCGATATTGACGCTGGCAATTGTCCAGACGATAACAGGGGATATTTTAATCGATATGCCGTATTGGCTCATTGCCATTGCACAGATTTGCATCGGCGCCAGTCTCGGACTGCAGATGGAACAGATCGGTGATAAGCTGACGTTCCGTTTAGGTGCGGCGATTGTCCTCAATAATGTGTTGCTCATCAGTTTTACGGTATTCATCGCGTATATCCTGAGCAATTGGCTGCCGGACTATATTTTCCTTGATTTCTTTTTAAGCGCGGCGCCTGGCGGCATTGCGGAAATGGCGATTACGGCGCTGGCAACTGGCGGCGATGTAGCACTCATCACCAGTTTTCAATTGTTCCGGCTGTTTTTTATTCTGCTGGTAGCATCACCGATTGTCACTTACATTGTCAAAAGGCTTGACGCTAAAAGCGGAACTTGAGTATAATGAACGAAAGTATATATTTGATGCGTTGATGAGGATAGTAGAATGTGCGTACATTTCAGAGAGAAAACCAAGTGGTGAGAGGTTTTCATGAACAATCATTTGAATGTCACCTCGGAGCAGTTCCCGTGAAATTCGAGTAGCGGAAACCGGATGTGAAATCCGTTATCGAACTTGAGAGCCAGGTTTATTTTGACTTGTGCATAAAGGTGGTACCGCGAACAACTCCTTCGTCCTTTTACAGACGAAGGGGTTTTTTTGTTTTCCGGGAAAACCTTCTCTCAAGAATAAACTTTAAGGCTATGTTTAATGTTCTTGTTGATATTCCGCAAAACAGCTACGCTTGCCGCGGGCGAGCGCCAAGCCTCCTCAGTCGCTAGCGCTCCTTGCGGGGTCTCGGCTGTCTCGCTATCCCGCAGGCGTCTCCGCTGTTTTGCTTCATATCTTTATTCGTGAATAATCAGCTCTGATATACAACATAGCTAATTAAAAAAGGAGGAATTTCAATGACTGAACAAATGCCAACAACCCAGCAAATGCCGACGAAGTATGATCCGCAATCGATTGAAAAAGGACGCTATGAGTGGTGGGTTGACAACAAATTCTTTGAAGCAAAACCGGAAAGCGGCAAAACGCCGTATACCATTGTGATTCCGCCGCCGAACGTTACGGGTAAATTGCACCTGGGGCATGCTTGGGATACAACGCTTCAAGACATCATGACACGTATGAAACGCATGCAAGGATTTGACGCCTTATGGCTGCCGGGCATGGATCACGCCGGCATCGCTACACAGGCGAAAGTTGAAGGCAAGCTGAAAGAGGAAGGGAAGTCCCGCTATGACCTTGGCCGCGAGAAATTCCTTGAAGAGTCGTGGAAATGGAAAGATGAGTATGCAGGCCATATCCGCCAGCAATGGTCGAAACTAGGGTTGGGCCTGGATTACTCACGCGAGCGATTTACGCTTGATGAAGGCTTGTCGAATGCCGTTAAAGAAGTATTTGTTAAGCTGTATGAGAAGAAATTGATTTACCGCGGCAAATACATCATCAACTGGGACCCGGCTACCAAAACCGCGATTTCGGATATCGAAGTTATTTACAAAGACGTACAAGGTGCGTTCTATCATATGCGCTATCCGTTGACTGACGGCTCCGGTCATATTGAAATCGCGACGACTCGCCCGGAAACGATGCTTGGCGATACGGCGGTAGCGGTTCATCCGAAAGACGAGCGCTACCAGCATCTAATCGGCAAGACGGTAACATTGCCGATTATCGGCCGCGAAATGGAAATTGTTGCGGATGATTATGTAGACATGGAATTCGGAAGCGGTGCAGTGAAAATCACGCCGGCTCACGACCCGAACGACTTTGAAATCGGCAACCGCCATAACTTAGAGCGCGTACTGATCATGCACGAAGACGGTACGATGAATGAAAACGCCGGCAAATACGAAGGCATGGACCGCTTCGAATGCCGCAAGCAAATCGTTAAAGACTTGCAGGAAATGGATGTTTTATTCAAAATCGAAGAGCATTTGCATTCGGTTGGGCATTCAGAACGCAGCGGGGCAGTAGTTGAGCCGTACTTGTCGACACAATGGTTTGTTGACATGAAGCCGCTGGCACAGCAGTCGGTTGATCTGCAAAAAGGCGAAAATGCCGTTAACTTTGTTCCAGACCGTTTTGAAAAAACGTATCTGCACTGGATGGAAAACATCCGCGACTGGTGTATTTCCCGTCAATTATGGTGGGGCCATCAGATTCCAGCTTGGTACCATAAAGAAACCGGCGAGATTTACGTAGGAATGGACGCGCCGGCGGACGCCGAAAACTGGACGCAGGACGAAGACGTTCTTGATACGTGGTTCTCTTCTGCCTTATGGCCGTTCTCGACACTTGGCTGGCCGGCAGACAGTGACGATTTGAAACGCTATTACCCAACGGATGCGTTAGTTACTGGCTACGACATCATCAACTTCTGGGTATCACGCATGATTTTTCAGGCGCTAGAGTTTACTGGCGAAAAACCGTTCAAGGACGTATTGATCCACGGACTGGTTCGTGACGCCGAAGGACGCAAAATGTCGAAATCGCTTGGCAACGGTGTCGATCCGATGGATGTCATCGCCGAGTACGGAGCGGATTCGCTTCGCTACTTCCTGGCAACTGCATCATCTCCAGGACAGGACCTTCGCTTCTCGATGGAAAAAGTCGAAAGCATCTGGAACTTTGCCAATAAAATCTGGAATGCTTCCCGTTTCGCATTGATGAACATGGACGGCATGATTTATGAAGAAATCAATCTTTCCGGCAAGCGCTCGGTTGCCGATTCATGGATTTTGACTCGTTTGAATGAAACCATCGAACAAGTGACGAGTCTGGCTGAACGCTACGAATTCGGCGAAGTGGGCCGCTCGCTTTACAACTTTATCTGGGATGATTTCTGTGACTGGTACATCGAGATGGCGAAACTGCCTCTATACGGCGAAGACGAAGAAGCGAAGAAAATGACGCGTTCGGTTCTTGCTTACGTACTCGACAACACGATGCGTTTATTGCACCCGTTCATGCCATTTATCACAGAAGAAATCTGGCAGAACCTGCCGCATCAAGGCGACTCGATCACAGTTGCCGCTTGGCCGACGGTTGATGAGTCATTGTCAGACCAAAGCCAGTCGACGAGCATGAAGCTGTTGATGGACATCATCACAGCGGTTCGCACCATCCGTGCGGAAGTTCAGTCGCCGATGAGCAAGAAAGTGCCATTGACGATTTCAGCGAAAGACGCTGAAACACACGCAGTTCTGGAAGCGAATGCCGCTTACATCGAGCGTTTCTGCAACCCGGAAACGTTGACGATTGGCCAAAACATCGAAGCACCGGAAAAATCAATGTCAGCCGTTGTATCAGGTGCTGAATTGTTCATGCCACTTGAAGGCTTGATCGACGTGGAAGCAGAACTTGCCCGCTTGAATAAAGAACTCGAGAAATGGGCAAAAGAAGTCAAACTTGTTCAAGGCAAACTATCAAACGAACGCTTTGTTTCCAAAGCACCGGAAGCTGTAGTGGCCGAAGAACGCAAAAAAGAAGCCGACTACTTGGAAAAACACGCGACAGTCGAAAAACGCATGGTTGAATTGCAGAACCTATAAAAAGCAGCCGCTTCTCTTCGGGGAGCGGCTTTTTTATATTTAAAAAGCTAAATGGTTTTCTTATCGTCGCTTCCCCAATCAGCCCCCTCCAATTGACACCCATAAACAGACATGTTATATTTACCTTACGAACGGTCGGAAGGGTGATAACGTGACTCAGCAACAATTAAAAGAAGCTGCATTGAACCGCTTTGCGGAACATGGCTATGATGGAACTTCGATGGCACATATCGCTGAAGACATCGGCATCAAAAAGCAATCGATCTATACTTACTTCAAAGGAAAAGATGAACTTTTTCTGCAAGTATTCAACGAAGTCATGGAAAATGAAATAACGACAGTCGTCGGTTTTATTGAACAAAACAAGACCCGCTCGATTGAGAGCTTTTTATATGATTTTCTTATACACCATAAAGAGCGCTATGAACAGAACGCCGACACCAAATTTTGGCTGCGCATTTCGTTTTTCCCGCCAGCGCATCTTTACGATGAAGTGATGAAAAACGTATATGCCTATCTGGACAAAATGGAAGAGCTGCTGGAACCGATCATGGAAAAGGCAGCAGATGAAAAACAGCTCAGCACCAAAATCGATGTTCAGCGGGCAACCGCTGCTTTTCTAGGCGTATTGGACGGTATATTTGTGGAAATGCTGTACGGAGGACCGGAACGGTTGAACAAAAGACTGGATGCTTCCTGGCATTATTACTGGCGTGGAGTTTCAAAAGATTGATGAAAGTCGAGGAAATGATATGAATATGCATTGGATGCTGGTCATTGTTGCAGGGATCATTGAAATATTATGGGCAATCGGATTGAAGTATGCTTCCAGCGTGATGGCCTGGGTGGTCGTCGCCGTCCTTATATATATTTCATTCGTTGTGCTGTTGAAAGCTTTGGAAAAAGTGCCGGTTGCCACAGCGTATGCGGTGTTTACAGGCATCGGGACAGCAGGTACGGTCATTGTGGAAATGGTTGTATTCGGAGAACCGTTCAGCTGGACGAAAGTATTTTTCATCAGCTTATTGCTGGCGGGCGTCATCGGGCTGAAGCTGGTTACCGCAGATCCGGACAAGAAAGAAGAGGTAGTGTAATATGGCTTGGATATACTTGATATTAGCTGGCTGTTTTGAAGTATTAGGGGTAATCGGCATGAACCGGGTCGTTAAATACAAGACGCTCGACGCCTACGTCATCTTGGTCGGCGGATTCGTGGTCAGCTTCAGCTTACTGGGCTTGGCGATGAGAACGTTGCCGATGGGATTGTCTTACGCTGTTTGGACCGGAATCGGAACCGTCGGCGGCACACTGGTCGGCATGTTCATCTACGGCGAATCAAAAGACTGGAAGCGGATCGGTTTTATCGCCATGATTGTGGCAGCTGTGATCGGGCTGAAACTGACTTCTTAATAAAATAGCAGAGCGCTCCTGAATGAAATTCAGGAGCGCTTTTTTATCATTACTATCGAGGAAATATTAAACATCTAAACTTACGACATGCTACATAATGGCATCTCTATCGGCGTTTCACAACTAGTCTATCGCCGTTTTGCCGTTTTCAATCGGTGTTTCAACGATTTCAAACGACGTTTCAAAGCTTTCTAACGGTGTTTCCAAATTTCCGCAAGGCAATTAAAAAAACAGCCTGCAACCAGCAGACTGTTCAAACTTCTATTCCTTCTTCGGCCGGAAAGGCCGTTCTTTTTCAAGCTTCTTCAAATGTCCGACCAGCAATTCGGCGATATTAGCTTCATGCGTTTCATAAAAAGACCGCGCTCCGACGGGATCTTCGATTTCATTGAACAAATGCCGGCCGTCCGGCAGCAGCAAGAAGTCAATTCCGATATAGTCGCTATTCAAAGACCGCGCTATTTTCAGCACATCTTTTTCCTGTGCCGCTGAAACCACATATTTCTCTGCCGAACCGCCGAGCGAGTAATTGGCTTTAAATGAATCAGCAGAACTTCTTTTAACAGCGCCAACCACTTCGTTGCCAATGACATAGACCCGCACATCCGCGGTATGTTCCACAATTGGCTGAAAGATCAGCGATTCCGATTCAAATGAAATGTCATCCAGAGATTCAACCATCTCGACTTCAGTACCGCCGTGGCCATCTGCGGATTTTACGACACAAGGAAACTCCGGAGCTTGCCGGAAAGTCGGAACGACCGGCATGCCGAGCAGCAGCATCAATTGAAAGCTCTGCCATTTGTCATTCGCCACGCGGTTCACTTCCGCCCGGTTCACCAGAAAAATACCCCGGTCTTCCAGAAAGCGGGCAGCTTCCGGCCGGCGCACGCGAAACAGCACCAGCTCATCCGCAAGTTCCCCGGCCAAACGCTCCAGCCCGTCTACAGTCCAGTCATCCCATTCCACCAAACGAAACCCTTTAAAGCGCTGCAATTCGCGGATAAACCCGATATTGCGCTGGGCATCTGCCGACTCATACAAAACGATCATCGCAAATCCTCCAATATATAGGCGATCATGGCGTCCGCTACGTTGACGCCTGTCACATTCAGGATGTTGCGGATATGCGCCGCCGCATTGACTTCGCAGACAAGCGGCTGTTCATCCGCATCAAACAACAAATCCACTCCGGCGAACACCGCTCCGACAGCTTCCGCTGCCTCCAATGCCATCTGTTTTTGTGCTTCGGTCAAATCGATAGGAGAGGCGACTCCGCCATTTGTGATATTGGCGCGGAAATCCGTTTCGGAATGGCGGTACATCGCCGCAACGATTTTTCCGCCGACAATATTCACCCGGATGTCCCGACCGCGGCTGGAAGAGATAAACTCCTGGAACACAAAATCGATGCCGCGCAGTGCTTCGACTTTATCATAAAACTCTTTTTCATTTTCAATCAAATAGACTTTCACCCCGAACGAGCCGTGGCCTTCTTTAATGATCATCGGAAATGTTAATTCCTCCATAATCCGTTCAAAATAACCTGATTCCAGAATAGAGAAGTTGGGATACACTTTCGGCGCCACAATCGTTCTCGGCATAGGCAGGCCGGCTGACGCCAGGCGGATATACTGTGTGGCTTTATTGTCGCACAAGTCGATGATCGCCGGGTCGTTATACACTGGCACGCCGCGGCTTTTCAGGAAATATCCGAGCAGGATATCCTTATCCAGCAAAACGGCAAAGTCCGGCATTTCTGCATCGTTCTTCAAGTCCATCAGGATATCATGATTCTTCATTATATGGACCGCAACGCCGGCGCGTTCTGCCGCTTCAGCAACAAGGCGCGCCTGGTCTGCGAATTTATCGGAAACCAAACTCCCGTTGTAAATCACCCAACATGTTGTCATTTCTACGCCACCTTCGTGCTATAATTATACTTAAAAAGTGTATCACGTTTAACGCGGAAAGGAGGCTATATAATGATAAATGGACTTGAGATTTATAAAAAGAAATGGAATATCGAAACGGATCGATCGATCAAGCCAGGCTTGCAGGCCATTACGGCCGCATTAGAGGAATTAAACAACCCGCATCAAAAAGGTTACTTTATACATATCGCCGGCACTAACGGCAAAGGTTCGACTGGTGCTTTTCTAGCCGCCATTTTGCGGAAGCATGGGCTGACAGTCGGCAATTTCTATTCGCCAAACATAGAAGACCTGCACGACCAGATCCAAGTGGACGGAAAACCGGTAACGGAAGAAGAAATGGACAGCGCCATGGCGCGTTTATCGAAACTCGAAACGCCGCTGACAGATTTCGAATTGCTGACGGCGGCAGCTTTTTTGATATTCGAGCAAAAAAAGCCGGACATCACGATTATGGAAGCGGGGATGGGAGGCAGGTTCGACAGCACGAACGTCATTGATCCTGAACTCGCTATCATCACCTCGATTTCCTATGAGCACACAAATTTTTTGGGCAATACACTGGAAAATATTGCTTGGCATAAAGCAGGAATTGTAAAAAAATGGAAACCAATTATTATCGGTCAACTTCCGGAAGAAGCCCGAAATATTATTGAAAATGAAGCAAAGATGCTTCACGCAGAACTGATTCTGCCGGAAAAGCAAATCGATATCGAATTAAAACTAAAAGGCAGACACCAAAAAGAAAATGCCAAACTGGCGCTTGAAGCAGCAAAAGAAATTCTGCTGCTGAAGTTCAATCATGATATGGCAGAAAATGCGCTAGCCGGTGCTACCATTCCGTTCCGTTTTGAAGAAATCTATCCGAATCTCGTTATGGACGGAGCCCACAACGAAGCGAGCATCAAAGCATTAGTGGAAACGATCAAAGAACAATATCCCGGCAGGCCGATCCATATTGTCATGGGAATCCTGAAAGATAAAGAATACACAAAGATTCTCCGCCATTTGGAAACGGTCAGTGATCATTTCACATTCGTTGATTTCGAAAACGAACGTGCCCTCTCAGCGAAAATTTTATTTTCAGAAAATAGAAGTAAAATAAAGACAATTGCCAAATATTATGATATATTACCTGTACCAAATAAAAAAGAAGTGACCATAGTCACAGGTTCTCTCTATTTATTGTCAAATCTTCGAAATAACCATTTTGAGATGTTCGAAAACTATCAGATCCAGAAAAACTAACAGAGCGGTTCACTATAAATGCCAATTAAATCAGGGGAGTTGATGGAATGGGAGAATTAAGCAAAAGAACAATGGCACTCTGGGCTCTTTGGCTTTTGCTTGTGCCCCCCGGCTTGTTCCTGGTCTATCAGACTTTTCCTCCTCCTGAAATCGATCCGTGGCATTTAACCGCCTATGTCCTGTTTTTTGTCATCACTTGTTTGATGCCGATGAACATCAACGGGGCCTCGACTTATCTGGTGCAATGGGTGACCATTGCTGTGTTCTTAAAATACGGAATATTCGTTGAAATCTTGATTTCCCAGCTGACCATGCTGATTGTTTTAACGAGAAGCCGTACAGATGAACCCCTTTCCATGCGCATTCCTTTCAACTCTACGATGTTTTTCCTGATTTCCTGCTGTTCGGGACTAGCTTATCTCGCAGCAGGCGGCCAGATCGGTTCGCTCAACCTAGTCCATATTATTTTCTACGGCTTGATTTTCCAGATCGTTTCGGTCATTGCTAACCAGATCATTTATTATTCCTATGACCGCTTTACAGGGAGCAAAGCGAAATTCTTTTCGGTTGATGCCATGTGGGATTTCGCCTTGACACTTCTCGTGTTCCCTTATGCCATCGCTTTGTATATTTCAGAAGCCTATATCGGCATTCCAGCGCTATTGCTGCTGGGGATTCCATTCCTAATCATGACATTCGTCATGAAAATGTATAACAACTCCGAGCAGATTACCAGCGACTTGAAAAAAGCGGGGGAAATCGGCCACCAGCTGGCAGAACGGCTGTCAACCGACGAAGTGCTCGATCAGTTTGTCATCCAGGTATCCAAAATGTTTAAGGCGGATTATGCCTACGTCATCGATTACCGCGATGGCAATCTCTTGATGCTGCGCATGTATGAAAATCAGGAGTTCGAGAAATTCTCCGTTCCGCCTGTCCGCTATCATAAAGGCATTGCAGGAAATGTGATTGTCACAAATACACCCGTTATATATAGGAAGAAAAGCGAATGGAAAGATATTGTAACCGGCTATATTCCAATCGATACGGAAAGCATCATGTGCACACCAATCGCCCGGAACAATAAAATCGAAGGTGTCTTATTGCTCGCTTCCCGCAAAAAATACGCATTTGTCAGCCACCAATTAAAAATCTTGGATATCTTGAGCACGTATTTTGCCGTGTCGCTTGAAAAAGCAGGCTACGTCCAAAAAGCCATTGCCAAAAGCGAACGCTGCGGATTGACGAAACTCTATAATTACCGTTACTTGGATAAAGCGCTAGAGAAAAGCATGGAAAAAGTGAACACTGGAAAAATCGATAATTTGTCGCTTGTCATGATGGACATTGATCATTTTAAAGGAATCAACGACAAATACGGCCATCAAAGCGGCAACGACATTCTGATTGAATTGGCCCGCATCCTAGAAGCCGAAGTAGGCAGGGAAGGCATTGTAGCACGATACGGCGGAGAAGAATTCGTCATCATGTTCGAGAACTACAGCAAAGACCTGGCCTTATTGTTTGCAGAATCCCTTCGCAAAAAAATCGAGAAGCATGAATTCCTTCTGCAAAGAGATTTGGATAAGGAACGCTCAACTGAAAACGTTCATATTACGTTGAGCATCGGCGTGTCGACGGCACCTGATGACAGTGACGAGCCGAACGCATTAATCCGCAACGCGGATCGAGCCTTATACATCGGCGCGAAACAAGCCGGGCGAAACAAAGTAGCTGCATACGTAAAATAAGGCTGTGAATTGAGGGGTAACTCATTTCACGGCCTTTTTTCCTATGCATTCGACCATTCGACTTTAAAAAATTAGTAAAAAGAATAGATTTTACTGCAAATAAACGGTGCATCTTTGTAGATAAAATGTAATAATAAGCTTATAATATCGAATAGACTAAAAGAGAGTTTTAAAAGTAAAAAATATACATCTTGTTATTACTTAATAAAGTGGGATGGTGGAAATGAAAAGAATCGACAATGAAAAAGGCTTCACTTTAGTTGAAGTGCTCGCTGCGCTTGCCATACTGGGCATTGTATTTGCCGGCATCATGACCATCTTTCCGCAGATGACGCTTTTTAATAATAAGACAGAAGCAAAGCTGGACACGATGAATTTAGCGAGGCAGGAAATGGCGAAAATTATAACCCCCAAAAGTCCGCTGCAATGGGTGGGGAAAAGAGATGCCGCCGTTTATCCGGTAACAGGTTATCAGACATTCAAAGAAAAAGTTCCTCAAGTTTTACCGCTTATTCCGGTAACTCCTGGCCGAAGCGCCTATGCGATCGATTCTTCCATTCCAGCATCAGCAGGATTTGTTCGATACAAAAAGAACGATGGTTACACATATGAAGTGGATATCTACTTACAATGTGAGCCTTATAAAACGACAACCTCAACCGGAGTACTTCCTTGCGACAATCCCGATTTGCCACAGTTGTATAAAATACATTTGAAAGTCTTTAAAGGCAACCAATTGAGCAGTGAGACATACTCCTATATAAAGTTCATTGTAGAAAAGCTGGGTGGATAAGATGAAACTAAATCAAAAAGGGATAACACTTGTGGAACTACTCGCTGCGCTTGTATTGGTTTCGCTGGTAGCAGGCATAGCCTGGACCGCATTGTCAATCGGTTTTAAGCACACTGCGGTCGAAACGAATAAAACCAGCTTGCAGCAAGATGCTAATCTAATCGTCTCGACTCTTTCAGCTGCCCATCGTCGCAACGATACCTATACATTGAAGTTTGATGCGAATAAGCAATTGATGATCAAAACGTGTGAAGATATTACTGCATGTCCGGCCACATCAACTTTTACACGTGTTATAGACAATAATTACGATTATACTGACACAACGATTAATGGGGCAATATATGATGGTGGAACTTTTCCAGAAGTGGTGGTTAAACCGAAAGAAAACCACACGGAGTTAGTCCTGAAAATAAAATCCCTTAATAATACGGTCACTGTAAAAACCACCTTGACTAGAATTATTACCGGAATGAAGTGAGGAGGCGAAAACCGTGAAATATATTAAGACTCAAAATGGGTACGCGCTAGTAATAGTGCTTTTATTAGTTACCTTGTTCTTAAGTATTTCCGCCACTTTTATCGGTGGTTCTTTAAACCATTCCAAGCAGGAAAGAACAGTGGACACATCCAACCAAGCTGTAGCATCTGCTGAAATGGGTGTTGTTTTCTATACAGAAGATTTTGAAAGATTTCTGGAGCTCCTGCGCAATAAACTGGTCCGTAATATGCAGGACGAACTGGATATCATCTCTTCCTGTAACGGCTGTGATAGTACGTCATTGAAATCACTACTCAATTCACGGATAAAATCGGAATACATTTCTTCTATTAAAACAAAAGTAAGCCATATGGATGCTGACAATAATGAAGCGTTCTATAAAAACAACACTTCCGCTGATGGAAGCATGAATTATATGATTGATTCCGCAAAAGCCAAAGATAAAACGGGAGCTATCGAAATCACTCTTAATTTGAAAGGAATAGCAAAACAAGGAGAATCAAATTCAAATAGCCTTTTGAGTGTTGTTTTTGATGTGGAAGTACCTGACTCTTTTCTTGTGACGTCTAACCATATTACATTCGACGATGTTTACAGAGCTACTCCTACTATGACGTGTGATGAGCTTTTTGTAGGAGAAAAATATAAAACTTTAGAAAAGCCATACGAGTGCAAATTAGGAAACAACCAAAAACTTGAAGATTTGATAACAAAAATTAAAAGTGACCCCTATTATTTAAAGCCGGTCGATTTTCGGGTCTATACCGATAAGTATTTAGAGAATGTTTGTAATCCGCCTGGTGGCAGCAGCAATTGCAACAGCAATGATTTCCAAGGAATCAGTGTTGTAGTGAATTCCAGTGGCACTACTACTGCAAATATGAATGGATTAACCAATTTCCAATTGTATGTTAGCGGCAAGTTAATAATAGACGGCAACTTGAATAATGCAGAAAGAAACGTCATGGCGCTTAAAGAACTGGTGATTCGCAATAATATCCAGAGCTTGGAAATGACGACACTAGTTGTACTAGGCTATGTAAACCAGCCAAACATCGCCAGCTTCGAAGTAGGAAATAATATCAGTATGAAAAGCAATGCCCGGATTTGTATGGATATTGATTTGATTAAGCAAGTGGATTTAGAGTCGTTAAGGAAAAAAATAAAAATCGACAACACTAGTTCGCTTATCTACTATACTTCTACGCAAGATCCAAGCCACAGTAATTATTCTGCAGCGGAAGCTGGAAAAAAGAAGTTTACACTTGAGGATGCGGCATCAAATTCAAGAGTCAAAGTAGAACCAAATTACTCGAACTTTTTGAAAATGTGTGGAGTTACCGTTTCAGGCTCGCATACAGTACCGAATATAATCGATACTGGATTTGATTTTGATGTTAAGTATTAAATCGGGAAAATATGTTACAAAAGTTTCGTGAAAATCAGGGGGTTATGTTTTGATACGCTTACTATTTTTAATCATTATCGCAACAGTGGTTTTGGTGCTTGCCTATATTGGCTTTAAAACCATACCGCTGGCGCGCAAAATGACCGTAGCCGGAGGGGCGCTTGCTGCAGCTGCAGTCGCGCTGCTGATGCAATCCAGTTTTGCCTGGTATATGCCGGTGCTCGCACTGGTAGCGATTTCTCTTGTATCCAGCCTTGTTTATATGAAGCTGCTGGAAAAAGAAGAAAAAGAAAAAGAGCAGGAAGCCGAAGAGCGCAAAGCGCGCCGGCAGGAATTGATTTCTGCAGCACCGTCAACATCGTCAATCATCGAGGCAAAAAAGGCAGTAAAAGAACCGGAAACAATTAAAGAACGCGAAACGATTAAAGTGCCGGAAAAAGTAATCATGCCGGAAACGGTGAAAATGCCGGAACTGAAAAAAGAGCCGGAACCAGAGAGAGAACCGGAACTTGTCGGTGCAAAACCATTCGGCATGCAATCGATTAAACCAGTCGGGAAGGAAGATCAACGTGAACAATAAAGTTTTCGGAATTACCTTTGCAGCCATATTCGCATCAGCGCTGCTGTTTTTCGGCGTCGCCAACGCGGGAGCGATGGCAGTCGACACGTGGATTTTCCCGACAGAAGAATTCGGCGACAATACGTATATCGGGACAACAGATGTCTCCAATATGGAACACGAACAGGCAAAACAGCTTTTTGTCGGCCAGGCAGATACTTGGCGCGCTACAGCGGAACTTTTGGTGACTTACCAAGATGCAACAGCCGCTTATCCACTTGATAACGCGGAAATTCTGCTGGATGAAACGGTTGGACAAGCCCAAACCGGTACGCAAAATACTTTCGTCTTCCAATTGTCACGGGAGACGACCCAGACTTTCTTGAAGCAGCAATTCCCAGTGGCTTCTTTCTCGGACACGGATGTGGAGAACATCACATCCAAATTAGAAACAGCTTTGGCGGCTGGCCAGACACAGACGCGTGTAACCATCAGTGACGATACACTGGAAGTCGCGCGTGATGTAGTGTCTGAAGCAGAGATTTCGCATAGCTTGAAAGGCGGCGATGCCATGGCGGTCGTCAATGCATTGAACGGCATTGAGTTTGCGCCGGGCAGTCAGTTTTCATTCCTGGACTTTATAAGCGGGCTTGAACTCGCCAATGTAACGGATTCCGAACTCACGCAAATTGCTTCATCTATTTATGCGGCAATCCTGCAGACGAACTTCTCCGTAGAAGAACGCAGCATTGGAACGGCTGCACCAACGGCTGTTCCACTTGGCCGGGAAGCGGCGATCAACCGTCCGCTAGGCATCGATTTTGTTTTTACCAATACCAATAACAGCACATTCCTTTTAAACCTTTCGATGGAAAGCGATAAACTGACGGCTATGATCAGCGGCTATCCTTTCATCTATGAATACGAAACGATGACAAGCGGCGAAGAAAAAGTAGAGCCGCGTTTAGTGAAGCAATACAGCGCATTTGTAACTTCAGGCGTAGCGGTTGAAGAAGAAGGCCGTGACGGTATACGTATCAACGTACTCCGTTCGATCAGAGCAAACGGGGAAGAGCTGGAGCTTGATCCGGTTTCCACTGATTTCTACCCGCCGGTCCACCGGATTGAAATTTATCCATTGACGAAAACAGAGGCAGCTCCTGCCGCTGGCGCTGCGACACCACTTCCAGGACAGCCAGGATTCATCGATGCGAACGGTGACGGTGTCCATGATGGACCTGCGGCAACAACACCGCTTCCAGGACAGCCTGGATTCATCGATGCAAACGGAGATGGCGTTCATGATACACCGGTGACAACAACACCGCTTCCGGGGCAACCCGGATTTACCGATGCGAATGGTGATGGAATACATGACACACCGGCAGCAACTCCTGCAGCGCCGCTGCCAGGACAGCCAGGATATATTGATGAAAATGACGACGGCGTCCACGACGAGCCGGTAGCGGATTCAGAAACAGATACAACGCAGGATGACCCAACAAATCCTGCTGAAGAACCGGTGTATGACAAGGGCGGAAATTTGATCAATCCTTAACGAGTTTTGAGGGGGAAAAGATTTGGCAAGAGCAACACGAAAAAGACTAGGTGATATTTTAATAGAATTAGGTCTTCTTACAGAAGAAGACCTTCAAGGCACGTTGGATGCTAAGACGTCGGATCAAAAATTGGGGGACGCATTGGTTCAGCGCGGCCTGATCACGGAGCAGCAATTGATCGAAACGCTTGAAGTGCAGCTCGGCATTCCGCACGTCACGCTGTTCCGGTATCCATTTGATCCGAAACTGTTCAACGTCGTGCCGAAGGAATTCGCGAAACGGAAATCGCTGGTACCGCTGAGAGCGGAAGGCGACCGGCTGTTTATCGCGATGACCGATCCGACGGATTTCATCACGATCGATGACTTGCGGCTGACAACAGGATTCCAGATCGAACCGGCAATCGCTTCCAGAGAAGATATCTTGAAAACAATCGCCAAATATTACGAAGAAGAATCATACGACGACATGCTGGAAGAAATGCCGCAGGACACATCGCAGGAAGAAGACCTGGATGACATTGACGGACCGATTGTCCGCCTCGTCAACCAGATTCTCTCGAACGCTGTATCACTGAAAGCAAGTGACGTGCATTTTGATCCTCAGGAAAACCGCATTCTGGTGCGCTACCGCATTGACGGCACATTGCGCACGGAAAAGATTCTGCCGAAAACGATGCAGCAAATGGTGACTGCGCGTATTAAAATCCTGGCGAATCTTGACATCACGGAAAACCGGGTTCCACAGGACGGGCGGATTAAGACAACCGTTGACTTGCGTGCCATTGATCTGCGGGTATCGTCGCTGCCGACCGTATTCGGTGAGAAAATCGTTATGCGGATATTGGACCTTGGCGCAAACTTGACCGATATCGACAAACTGGGCTTTAACGAAACGAACATGAAGCGGTTTCTCCGTGAAATCGACAAGCCGAACGGCATCATTCTGATTTCCGGTCCGACCGGTTCCGGCAAATCATCAACGCTATACGCAGCACTCAATAAACTGAACAGTGAAGAAGTCAACATCATCACGGTAGAAGACCCCGTTGAGTATCAATTGGAAGGCATCAATCAAATCCAAGTGAATTCAAATGTCGGCTTGACGTTCGCCGTGGGGCTGCGTTCGATTTTACGTCAGGATCCTGACATCGTCATGGTAGGGGAAATCCGTGACAAAGAAACAGCTGATATTTCAATCCGCGCTTCATTGACCGGCCATTTGGTACTCAGCACGATCCACACGAATGACTCTATTGCGTCCATCACACGATTGATGGATATGGGGATCGAACCGTTTCTGGTGACGGCTTCACTCAATGCCGTGGTGGCGCAGCGATTAATCCGCAGGGTTTGCCGGGACTGCCGAGAAGCACAGCCGGCTACGGTCCGGGAACAAGAGATATTCGCAAAACGCGGGCTGGCGATCGATGTCGTAGCGCGCGGCAAAGGCTGTCCGCGCTGCAATATGTCCGGCTACCGGGGCCGAATGGCGATCCACGAAGTGCTGGTTGTCGACGAAGACATCAAAACGATTATCAACCGCGGCGGCACAGCAGCGGAAATCCGAGAAGTCGCCGTTAAAAACAAGACGATTTTCCTGATTGACGACGGCTTATTAAAAGTGAAGGAGGGTCTGACAACGACAGAAGAAGTGCTGCGCGTTGCCATGACAGATTAACCTATGAATACAACATTAAATTTTATCGATACCGTCTTAACTGCAGCCATCGATATGAAAGTTTCCGATATCCATATGACGACCGGCATTCCTCCGGTATTCCGGATGCACGGAACATTAAAACAATACGGCGATGAAAAATTGATGCCGGAAGTTACAAAAGAAATTGCCCGCGTTTTGATGCCGGAATCGTTATGGGATACATTCCTGGAAAAAGGCGAGATGGATTATTCCTACTCCATTCCTGGAGTGGCCCGTTTCCGTGTCAACTCATTCCACCAGCGCGGATCCATTTCACATGCATTCCGTTCCATTCCGTCAAAGATACCGACTATCGATGACTTGAATATGCCGGATACATTGAAAAAATTGGCTGATACCCATCAAGGCTTGATACTGGTGACCGGGCCGACCGGTTCAGGCAAGTCGACAACGCTTGCAGCGATGATCCGCCACATGAACGAACACTTGACAAAGCACATCATCACGCTGGAAGATCCGATTGAATATATGCATAAGCACGGTACATCGGTCATCGACCAGCGGGAAGTCGGCTTTGACACGAATTCGTTCGCAAACGGGCTTCGTGCGGCACTTCGCCAAGATCCTGATGTGATCCTGGTCGGTGAGATGCGGGACTTGGAGACGATCACGACCGCGATCACTGCAGCTGAAACAGGCCACTTGGTTTTGGGAACGCTCCATACGTCGAGCGCCGCTTCAACCGTAGAACGGATCATCGACGTATTTCCGCCGGAACAGCATGCCCAAATCCGGACACAACTCGGTGGAATTTTGAAAGCTGTTATTTCACAGCGCTTGTTGCCAACGGCCGACGGCAAAGGCCGGATTGCCGCCACTGAAATTCTGATTAACAACCCGGCAATTGCCAACTTAATCCGCACGTCGAAAGTGCATCAAATTCCGAACATTATTTTGACCAACCGGGCTGCGGGCATGCATATGATGACAACTTCTGTCCAGGAGTTGTTGAAAAAAGGCATCATTACACGCCAAATTGCATCAGCATTCATGGTAGGTGAAGACTAATATGGCCCGTTTCAAATATGAAGGGCGAGACCGCAAGAAAATTAGGTCGGGCATCATTATGGCCGATAGCCGACGGGCTGCAGTTGAAAAACTGCGGGATGAAGGCGTGCGCGTCATCGATATCCGTGAAATCCCGGCTACGGCTCTTCAAAAAGACATCTCATTCGGTAATCCGGTAAAACGGGATCAATTCATCATGTTCCTGCGCCAGTTTTCGACGTTGATGCGCGCAGGGGTGACTATCGTAGATGCGGTGAAAATCCTGTCCCAGCAAGTCGAATCCAAAGCGCTGCGTAAAACTTTAAGCGAAGTGGACGATGAACTGCGAAAAGGGAATTCATTGTCCCATTCTTTCGCAAAGTACCCAAAAATCTTTGAACCGCTGACCATCAACTTGATCCGTGCCGGAGAACTGTCGGGAACCATCGATGATTCGCTCGACCGTTTGGCGACGCATTACGATAAGGCTTATCAGACAAGACAAAAAGTGATTTCCGCGATGTCATATCCCGTAGTTGTAGGCATTATTGCAATCGGAGTTGTGATTTTCCTGCTGTCTTCAATCGTCCCGATGTTCGCTGAGATGTTTGAAGGGATGGGCGGGGAACTGCCAATGCTTACGCAAGTGGTGATGGGCGCCAGTGATTTTGTCAAAGGTTACTGGTATATTCTCGTTTTAGTAGCCCTTCTTTTCTTTGGAATCATTTGGCTCATGAAGCGAAGTGAAAAAGGCCGGTTCATACTGGATACGATTGTATTAAAAATCCCACTGTTTGGCCAAATGCTGAAAAAATCAGCATTGGCACGCCTTACTCGTACATTGAGTTCGTTGTTTTCCAGTTCAGTGCCGATTCTGCAGGCAATGACCATGACGGAGAAAGTGGTCGGCAATGCGGTGATGTCAAAAGTCATCCTGGCATCCCGGGATTCACTCGAGCGCGGAGGTTCTCTGACAGAACCGATGAAGAACCATTGGGCGTTTCCGCCCCTTATCCCGCATATGATTGCAATCGGCGAACAGACCGGATCGCTGGACCATATGCTGGCGAAAGTGGCCGAATTCTACGAGCAAGAAGTGGAAGCGGAGACCGACCGATTGAAAGCGTTGATAGAACCCTTAATGATTGTTGTGCTCGCTGCATTAGTCGGGACTATAATACTATCCATTATGATGCCGATGTTTGAAATGTTCCAGAATGTAGACAAAATGTAGGGCTAAATATCAAAAATAAATGAAAATAATTCTAAAAAAATTGAAAAATGCTATTGTATAATCTGCGACTATTGTTATAATTAAGATGTACTCAAGGTAGTACTTAATTTACAAATTATAGGGGGAAAACACAATGAAGAAATATCTTCAGAAGAAGTTGAAAAATGAAAAAGGTATGACGTTGATCGAGCTTTTGGCAGTTATCGTTATTATCGCTATTATCGCAGCGATTGCTATTCCGGCAATTGGAGGAATAATTGATAATTCACGTGTGGGTGCTATTAAATCTGATGCTACAAATGCACTTAGTGCTGCGGAGCTTTACAAATTAGATATCCCAGCAACGACTGGAAGTGTTACTGTGCAGCAACTTTTAGATGCAAAATATCTTGATTCTGCTGGTAAATTACCACCTGCAGCGGTTATTACTTTTGGAACATCTAGTGCTTTAAATACTATTAAAACAGCAACTCCGGCAATAGATGGAAAAATCGAAGTTACTTTTAATGAAGCAACTAAAAAACACATTGCGGACTATGCTAATAGTACGCGTGATAATACTACGGGAACAGTAGTTGCAACAAAGAAATAATTATAAATAGGAGCTGAAAAAATGGCCTTATCGTTTTTATCGAGAAAAGCGCGAGTCGCGACAATAACTATAGAAGAAGACGCGATTCGTCATGTCGATTTGAAATCCCATTCACCGCTTCAATTAAGCTGTGCGGAAGAGCTTGCTCTTCCCGCTGGCATCATTGAAGACGGGAAAATCATCGACACCGAAGCGCTGGAAGCGATACTCGATAAGGCTGTCAATCAGTGGGGTCTCTCTAAGAAGTCAGTCCGATTCCTCGCCCCTGACGAATTCGTTATTATCCGCAAAGTACCATACCCCGAAGATGTTGAAACCGATGAACTGAAAGGCCATTTCTTCATCGAAATCGGTTCAACGCTTTACTTGCCCTTCGAAGATCCCGTCTTTGATGTGGTGCCGTACCATACCGATACCGAAGAACCGGAAGTGATCATCATCGCTTCGAAAGAATCGGTCATCCAGGATTATGAAAATGCAATAGACAATGTGAAGTTAAAAGCGGTTGTAGCTGATATCACGCCGCTCGCTTTATACCGGCTGGCTTATCTGCAGCATGATTTCACGGAAGACGAGCATGTCATGCTGATCGATCTGCAGTCGAAGAAAATGACAATTTCCATTTTCCATGAGCATTTTCCTCTGTTTATGCGGCCGGTCGATCTGGAAGTGTCATCGACGATTTCTGAAGACCCTGCAGCGGTGATGGAAGTGATCGAAGAGGAATCCGAAAAGCTTGCCAATTTTTATAGCTATAATATGAACGGCGGCGAAGTCGGCATTACGAAAGTGATTTGTAACGGTGAATACAGCGATTGGGACGCGTTCCGGACACGTTTGGAAGAGCGTTTTTCTTTGCCTGTTTTGCCGGTTGTCATCGATGCCATCCCTTCCGACAATTCGGAAGCTGTACCCGGACGTTTTAACCGCGCCATCGGTCTTGCGCTGAAAGAGGTGTGATCCATGCTTGTCGATATTAACTTATTGCCGCAGAAAGAGCGGGACCGCCCCGCTTTTATCATTGCGGCGATTTCTATTTTATTGCTTGCTGTCATTCTTTGGGCAGTCTTTGCGTTTTTGGCGAATGCCAATGAAAACGAACAAACTGAACTGACAGCCCAAACAGCGCAAGTAGCAGCAGAACAAGCGGCTATCCGCGAGCAATTGGAAGCAAAGCAAGGCATGAATGAAGAACAGCAATTGAAAGTCACCGTCGACTGGGCGGAAAGCTATCAATTTGATACTTTGCCGCTTTTAAAGGACTTGGTATCCAAATTGCCGGCTCGCGGATTTTTCGATAGTTTCTCTTATGTGGGACTCGATCAAGCTGTCTTGACCGTGCAGTTCGATACCGCCCGTGAAGCTGCGTTTTATTTAGCTCAGTTAAAAACTTCTGAATTGCTTAAATCAGCTACTTTAGATTCTGTGACTCAAGAGGAGCTGGAAGCAGATGCAGCACCGACTACTGGTGAAACGGTTGTAGTGGTTGAAGAGGAAGATGTAGTAGTTGAAAATCCTCGTTACCTGGCAACTTACACTTTGTTGTTTGTTGATGACCGGATTCCGGCGGAAGTGGTTGAAGGCGAAGTGCCGGCAGAAGGTACTGCAGAACAGCCAGCTGCCGAAACGCCGCCTGCTGAGACTCCAGCAGATGCTCCAGCTACAGAAACCCCACCAGCTGAAACAACAGAAACACCAGCAACCGAACCGGCTGCGAAGGTTGATGTGGATGTAGAAGTGAACCAGGAAACACCTGCCACTCCAGAAGGAACGGAGGGGAATGGACAATGAGCAGTATGACGAAAAGCCAGAAAGAAAAAGGCCTGATCATTTTAGCGATTGTCTTTTTATTGGCACTTGGAGCTTATTCCTATTTTATGGTCTATGCACCGACGAAAGATGCACGCTTACAGGCTGAACAAACTTTAAGCTCTGAACGCGACGTCTTGATCTCACTTCAGACGCAATTGAAAGAATTGCCAGAAGGCGAGAAAATTAGCACCAGCGAACTGCAGCAGAAAGTCTCAATCGAACCTTTATCAGAACTGCTTGTTTTGCAGATTGAACAAGCAGAGCTGCTTTCAGAATCGCTTATAACGGATATCGGCATTGTGGAAGAGCCGGTAACATTGCCGGTGCCGGTCGAAGGCCTGGAAAATCTTCAGCAAGTCAAAACCACTGTCGCTTTTCAGACAGCAGATTATCATGGCATTACGACATTCATCAAAGAAATCGAAGCGATGGACCGCATCCTGGTCATTGACTCGATCGACTTTGGCGCCAATGATGAAGTGACGACTGTGGAAGCGGTAAAAGAACCGCTTGACGTCACGCTGAGCTTTTCCGCATATTTCCGTCCGGATCTGATCGCTTTAGCTGACACACTTCCGAAAGTCGATGCACCGCCGCCAGCCGGCAAGATGAATCCGTTGCCGCAAAACGACGGCACGGCTTTAGTTGAGGAAGAGGTAGCCATACCTGTCGAAGACGAGACGAACGTTGATGTAGACGTTGAAGTCAATGTCGGAGCCGACCAATCAGCAACTGACAGCCAGTAATGGATAAAACAGGCAAGGAGAAATCATTGTGATTTCTCCTTTTTTAATAAGGTGTATTCTAATTTCCTATTGTTAGTCTATTTTATGATATGGAGCCAAACAGCGGAGACGCCCGCGGCAAGCGCAGCTGTTTTGCGGAATATCAACACTGAAGTAACGTATGTATAAAAATTTAAAAGTGAAGAAGGGTTTCTATGTTTATCACCTATACAGCTTTCTTTTCAATATTTGGGCTCGTGTTCGGCTCGTTCTATAATGTCGTAGGATTGCGCGTGCCGAAAAACGAATCGATCGCTTTTCCGCCTTCCCATTGCACGAAATGCGACCGCCAGCTGACGGCGCTCGACTTGGTTCCGGTATTTTCTTATTTATTCTTGAGAGGGCGCTGCCGTTCATGCGGAGAAAAGATCCATTGGGTCTACCCGTTGATGGAAGCAATCACAGCCGCGTTATTTGCCATTTCGTTTTGGCAGCTGGGTTTTACGCCTGAACTGATTGTTGCGCTCATTTTCGTATCGCTTCTGGTCATCATCATGGTCTCGGATATCGCTTATATGCTGATTCCGGATAAGGTGCTTTTACCAGTCGGTATCGTTTTATTGGCATTGCGTTTGTTCATCCCGCTCGACCCGTGGTGGGATGCATTGCTCGGTGCTGCTATTGGATTCGGTATTTTATTATTGATTGCCATTGTTTCAAAAGGCGGCATGGGCGGCGGCGACATCAAACTGTTTTTCGTCATCGGTTTGGTGCTCGGGACGAGTGGCACGTTAATGACCTTGTTCTTTGCTTCGCTCATTGGAGCGATTGCTGGAATCATTCAGCTGCGCATCAACAACCAAGACCGCAAGACACCGGTGCCATTCGGTCCGTCGATTGCACTTGGCGCCGTCATCACTTATTTCTGGGGCGACACGTTATTGAACTGGTATATGAATTTCTGGGGATGAAGCTAATGGCTTCATCTTTTTTTGTTGATTAAAATTTCATGTCAGGCTTTACATACATCTGTAATTTCCTTTGACAAGTTTGATCAAGATACATATTCTTTTTGATTTGAAACAAAGTGGAAATAATTAAGAGTAGATTAAATTTTATTTACGATGTACAAACAGATAACCTATTGAATTAGCAGAAGGCGGCGACTCCAGCGGAAAAAGAGGTCCAGGCGAGACCCCGGAGAGCGAAGCTCGAGGAGGCTCGCGGGCCTCCCGCGGAAAGCGTCCGCCTGGAGCGAATTCGATTTTAAAGCACTTACCTTACAAACAATATTTCATTAAAATATTAATTTGAGCGGTGCAGCTAATCGCTTCTCGCAGAAAACCACCGCCAAATCTCATTTTTGATATGCGCATTTCCCGGCAAAAATAATTTTTGCGAATTTGCCTACAATTTTCATCTTTTCGGATTTTGGGTATGATGCTAAAAAAGGGAGGAATTTAGTTATGAAATTCAAAGCCACTCAGCCGGTCATCCTGGCTTCAGCATCACCGCGCAGAAAAGAATTATTGGAAGGCATCGGCATCGACTTTTCGATCATCCCGAGTTTGAAAGAAGAGCCGGACCCGTCGCAGTTCCAGACGGCGATGGGCTACGTCATTGAATGCGCGATGCAAAAAGCGAAAGACGTCGCGAAAACACATCCGGAAGCGGTCGTCATCGGTTCGGATACGGTCGTCGTACTGGACGGTGAGATTTTGCGCAAGCCGCAGAGCAAACAGCAAGCCCAGGAATATCTGCACCGGCTGTCAGGCCAGACGCACGACGTCATCACAGCGATCACGATCGTCAAAGGCAATAGCGAGCAGTCGTTCCATGAAATGACCCGTGTGACGTTCTACGACTTGCCTGAAGACTGGATCGAGGCTTATACCAGCACCGATGACCCGTACGACAAAGCGGGCGCATACGGCATCCAGACAATGTCCGGCTTATTCGTCAGAAAAATTGACGGCGATTACAATACGGTCGTCGGTTTGCCGATAGCGAGCTTGACACAAAAGCTGCTGCTGTCGGGTTATATTGCACTGGAAGGGAGCCGCGTCCATGCAGATTGAACAGGCATTGATGATCCGGGACGTCCATGCTGCTGACCGCCCGAGAGAGCGGCTGGTCAACCAAGGCGCGATGAGCTTATCGAACCAGGAGCTCATCGCGATTTTGCTGCGCACCGGCACGAAACAGGAATCGGTTTTGCATTTGGCGAACCGGGTCCTGACTTATTTTGAACAGATTCAGGGATTGAAAGACGCGACGATTGAAGAAATGATTTCCATCAAAGGCATCGGCCAGGCAAAAGCGGTGCAGCTCCTCGCGGCGGTTGAGCTTGGCCGGCGTCTGTCCTCGAAACAGACCGATACGAAATTCACCATCCGTTCCCCGAAAGATGCCGCTTCGTATTTGATGGCGGATATGACTTCACTCAAACAGGAACATTTCGTCGTATTGTTCCTCAATATCAAAAACCAGGTCATGCATAAACAGACCATATTTGTCGGCAGTTTGAACGCCAGCATCGTCCATCCGCGCGAAATTTTCCGGGAAGCGGTGAGGCGTTCTTCTGCGTCAATAGTTTGTGCCCATAATCACCCGTCCGGCAATCCGGCGCCTTCCCCTGAAGACATCGCTGTTACCAAGCGTTTGATGGAAGCGGGAAGCATCATCGGCATAGAGCTATTGGATCATATAATTATAGGCGACCATCAGTTCACTTCCTTGAACGAAAAGGGATTTATGTAGGACTGTTACTTTCTCTTCATTTCGGCTATAATGAAAGGTATTGTATTGACTCTATGGCACTTTGGCATATAAAGAAGGGAAGAATTTACGTGTTTGGAATTGGATCGAAAGATGTAGGGATAGATTTAGGTACGGCTAATACGCTGGTTTTCATTAAAGATAAAGGGATTGTTCTTCGTGAACCGTCTGTTGTTGTTAAGAACACCATTACGGGTGAGATCCTTGCAGTCGGGAACGAAGCACGCAAAATGATGGGCCGTACACCTGGGTCAATCGTCGCGATCCGTCCGATGAAAGACGGAGTGATCGCTGATTTCGATACGACTGCAGCGATGATCCAATATTATTTGCGGGAAGCGTTGAAATCGTCCGGCCGCAACTGGCAGAAACCGAACATCATGATTTGTGTGCCTTATGGCATCACTTCCGTGGAAAGCCGCGCTATCATTAATGCCGCTCGCCAGGCTGGAGCCCGCGAAGCTTATACTATTGAAGAGCCGTTTGCAGCTGCAATCGGCGCAAATCTGCCTGTTTGGGAACCTACCGGCAGTATGGTCGTCGATATTGGTGGCGGTACGACTGAAGTGGCCGTCATTTCACTTGGCGGAATTGTCTCTAGCCAGTCTGTCCGCGTTGCTGGGGATGCATTTGATATTGCGGTTACCCAGCATATCCGCAAAACATATAACGTTATGATCGGTGAACGGACAGCAGAAGCGATTAAAATGGAAATTGGTTCTGCCAGCACTGTAACAGAAGAAGAGAAAAATGCTAAAATGGAAATCCGTGGACGTGATATGCTTACTGGGCTGCCGAAAACGATTGAAATCACTGCAGCAGAAATCTCTGAAGCGCTGAAAGAAGCGATCGAATCGATTATGGTCGCCATCAGATCCACGCTTGAAAAGACGCCGCCTGAACTGTCAGCGGATGTCATGGAGCGCGGAATTGTGTTGACAGGTGGCGGAGCTTTGCTTAAGAACCTGGACAAAGTGATTGCGGATGAAACGGGTCTGCCAGTGATCATCGCAGAAAATCCATTGGACTGCGTAGCGATCGGAACTGGTAAAGCTTTAGATAATATAGAACAGGTTCGACGCCAGCAATCACATAAATAAGGAGGATTGCCGTAATGTTCCATTTTTTTACAAACAAGCGGCTTATTTTGCTGCTGTTGGGCGTCATCCTGCTTGTTGCTTTAATTTCTTTTTCTCTCCGGGACCGCGATAATGTGTCGCTGCCGGAGCAAATCATCAAGGATGGCGTCGGAGCCGGCCAAATGGTCTTTTCCGGACCCGCTCATTTCGTCACTGGGATTTTTGACAGCATAGATTCTCTTTTAAATACATATGAAGAAAATAAGTATTTGAAATCGCGTTTAGAAGAGTTTGCAAGCGTGCAAGCGGAAGCGACCAATCTGCGTTCTGAGAACGACGAACTGAAAGCACTTGTCGGCAAAGAAGAAGATTTGCGCAGCTACAACCCGATCCATGCCACCGTCATTGCCCGCAATCCGGATCAATGGGAAGAGAAAATCATCATCAATGAAGGATCGACGAACGGGGTCAAGGAAAATATGGCCGTTATGACTGCTCAAGGCCTTATCGGCAAAGTGGTCTTGACTACGCCGTTCACTTCCACTGTTGAATTGATTTCGACCCAGAATCCGAATTACCGGGTATCGGCCATGGTAATCGGCGGCAAAAAAGATGTTTTCGGCTTGATCGAAGGCTATGACGTGGAACGCCGCGAATTGCTGCTGAAACGGATTGATGCAGATATCGACTTGAAAGTAGGCCAGCAAGTCATTTCAAGCGGACTCGGCGGCATTTTCCCGAAAGGCATCGTCATCGGGGAAATTACGGAAATCGCCATTGATGAATTCGGTTTGACGAAGCTGGTGTATGTTAAACCGGCGGCTGATTTTTCGCTGCTGAATCATGTCGTGATTGCGGATCGGGTTTTACCGGAAGTAGACGGGGAAGATAATGGAGAAGTCGGAGATGAGGAATCATGATGAGATTTCTGATTCCGTTGATCGGGCTTTTCCTGTTTTACTTGGAACCGGTATTCGGCTTGTTTTCGCCATTACAGATCGGCGGGGAATATTATTATGTCGTCCCCCGTTTTCTGATTATGTTTTTGATTTTTGTGTCGGTTTATTTCGACACAAAACACGCAATGTTTTACGGATTATTTTTCGGCCTCTTGTATGATGTCTTTTTCATCGATATAATTGGTCTATATTCTTTTTTGTATCCGGCGATTTGTGTGCTGGCTGGATACATCGTGAAAAACCTGCAACGGAATTTATACATCACGACGATGGTGACCTTGGTATTGACTGCTGCATTTGAATTTATCCTGTATCAGTTTTTCTCCTTGATCTCGTTGACGTCGATTCCGATAGGCACATTTTTCGATACACGGCTGATGCCGACGATGATTGCAAACTCGATGTTCTTGGTCATTCTCGGCTGGGCATTCAGATCAATGATTGTCGGCCGGTTTGAAGCACGGCGGAAAAATCCGAGTTTATCACGCTTTAACGGATAGCTATTTAAAAGCGGTAAAACTTGGTGGTTCAAGTTTTAATTTATTATAATGGAAGCGCAGGTGACACATTTTTGAAGAATCTTGTCTATATCAAAGGGACGAAACAGGGGCTTGTGCTGCAGCTCGACGACCAGTGTTCTTACACCGATCTGCTAAAAGAGCTGCAGGCAAAGGTGTCGGACCCTGCGCTTGAAGGCAGTGCAGAAGTACAGATTAACCTTGGCAACCGGTATTGCACGGAAGCCCAGATCAAAGAAATTACCAACATCACGCAAAAAGATACGGAGTTGCGCGTCATTAGTGTGAAAAGCGATGTGATTACGGTTGAAGAAAGCAATCGCCGTATTCTGGAGCGCCAGTCCGAAACGTATGTCGGCATCGTACGCTCTGGCCAAATCGTCAGAGCGGAAGGCGACCTCGTCGTTGTCGGGGACGTCAATCCGAACGGCCGCGTCGTCGCCGGCGGCAATATTTATGTGCTGGGCCGTTTGAAAGGCATCGCGCATGCAGGGGCGAACGGCAACCGGGAGGCGGTCATTGCCGCTTCATGGCTCGAAGCAACGCATTTGCAGATCGATGACGAATTGGAAATTATGACAGATGAGTTGACAGTGTTATCGGAACAGCCGGAAATGGAATGTGCTTATTTACATAAAAATGGCAGCATCATTATCGACCGTTTGCAGGAATTGCGATTCTTGCGGCCTGAAATTTCAACGTTTAAAGGAGGAAGCTAATGTGGGAGAAGCAATAGTGATTACATCAGGTAAGGGAGGCGTCGGAAAGACGACGACAACCGCCAATCTCGGCACTGCATTGGCTCTTCAAGGGAAAAAGGTATGCTTGATCGATACGGATATAGGTTTACGGAATTTAGATGTTATTCTTGGGCTCGAAAACCGGATCATTTACGATTTGGTGGACGTCCTCGATGGCCGCTGCAAAGTGCATCAAGCGCTTGTTAAAGATAAACGTTTTGATGATATGCTGTATTTGCTGCCTGCTGCGCAGACGACAGATAAAAACGCGATCAATCCGGAACAGATGAAGGAACTCGTCACTGAACTGAAAAAAGAGTACGATTTCGTCATCATCGACTGCCCGGCTGGTATCGAGCAAGGCTATAAAAACGCCGTTGCTGGTGCGGACAAAGCAATTGTCGTAACCACTCCTGAAATTTCAGCAGTGCGCGACGCCGACCGCATCATCGGCCTTTTGGAACTTGAAGAAGGAATCGAACCGCCAAAATTGATCATCAACCGTATTCGCCAGCATTTGATGAATGCCGGCGATTCAATGGATATCAATGAAATCACGACGCATCTTTCCATCGACTTGCTGGGAATCGTAGCCGATGACGAAACGGTCATCTCAAGCTCGAACCGCGGCGAGCCGGTTGTGATGGATCCGACCAACCGTGCCGCTCTTGGCTACCGCAACATTGCCCGCCGGATTCTGGGTGAATCCGTGCCGCTGATGACGATGGATAAAAAGAACCAAGGCGTTTTTTCAAAAATCAAAGCGATTTTCGCGAAATCCTGATAGCTTGGCCCCCGCAGAGATGCGGGGGTTTTTGTATGGGGAAATTCTATGATCACTTGGGGCAGTTCTATGAGCAATATTTGGGAGTCTATGATCACTCGGGGAAGTTCTAAGAGCGTTCGAAGCGGTTCTATGATCACTCAGGAGAGTTCTAAGAGCATTCACGACGGTTCTATGATCATTCACCAAAAATCCCGACAATAAACGGGTTTTATTACACTGGTTATAAAATCTTGATCCAGGGTAATTAACAATTAGTAGAAATAAGTTGCAGCGGATCGAAGTTTTCTTTATTCCATTCCTGCAAATATCCGAATAACTGTTGACGCAGCACTGAGCATATGGTATTATTCTAATGTTATGTTTGTAGCGCACCTGTGCTACAACCGCTCGAATCAGGTCATGTAAGAATCTGCAGCAATGCGATCACCTGAATAGGCGAGTCTTAGTCTAAGAGGAGGTGCAAGGATATGTACGCAATTATTGAAACTGGTGGTAAACAAATCAAAGTTGAAGCGGGCCAAGAGATCTACGTTGAGAAATTGAACGGAGAAGCTGGTGACGTCATCACATTTGACAAAGTTTTATTCGTAGGTGGAGAAGACGCTAAAGTGGGTGTTCCTTTTGTTGAAGGAGCTACTGTTACAGCTAAAGTTGAAAAACACGGCAAACAGAAAAAAATCACGGTCTTCAAATACAAAGCGAAAAAGAACTACCATAAAAAACAAGGTCATCGTCAGCCATACACGAAATTGACTGTCGACGCGATCAACCTGTAAGAAATGATACGAGTAAACGTAAAAGAAACGTCTAACCGCATTTTGTCTTTCGAAATGTCGGGTCATGCGGATTTTGCTGAACACGGGCAAGACCTCGTATGTGCTGGAGCATCCGCTGTCTCATTTGGAGCGGTGAATGCCATTATGGAGCTGACGAAAATTGAACCCCAAATCCAGCAGGAAAGCAGCGGCTTTTTGAAAGTCGTGTTTCCCGAAGGCCTTGATGAGAAAACAGAAGAGCAAGTTCAATTGCTCGTGCGTGCCATGATCGTTTCCTTAAAAACGATTGAACATGATTACGGAAAATATATCAAAATAACCTTCACAGCTTAGGAGGTGGAACAGAATGTTAAGATTAGATCTTCAGTTTTTTGCATCCAAAAAAGGTGTAGGTTCAACGAGAAACGGACGTGACTCAGAATCTAAACGCCTTGGCGCAAAACGTGCAGACGGCCAACTCGTTTCTGGCGGCTCAATTTTATACCGTCAACGCGGTACTAAAATTTACCCTGGCGAAAACGTAGGACGCGGTGGAGACGATACACTTTTTGCAAAAGTTGACGGAATCGTACGTTTCGAACGTTACGGACGCGACAGAAAAAAAGTGAGCGTATACCCTGTAGCACAAGAAGCTTAATACAAAACGAAAAGGGCTGCGCTTGCAGCCCTTTTTCTTTTTCGAGAAATTCCAAAGAAATATTGGTATACTGGGATAAAGAGAAACTGCAATCACCGGGCACTATCCGGTGATGGCTAGTTGATCCAATCGGGCTTTTATGGACAGTAGAACTCCGCTTGAAAAGCGGAGGTCGAACTGACCGTTAAAGCGGGGTAAAGAGAAACTGTCATCACCGGGCACTATCCGGTGGTGGCTAGTTGATCCAATCGGGCTTTTATGGACAGTAGAACTCCGCTGAAAAGCGGAGATCGAACTGACCGTTAAAGCGGGGGCAAAGAAGCTGACACGGGACGTGACTTATGAAAGAAATGACAACGGTGGCACAATCGCTGCGGCATGCGCGCCATGACTTCTTGAATGAATTGCAGTTGATCAATATGTATTTGGATCTTGGTCGGCAGGAAGAGGCTCAAGCGATTATTCGCTCGCATGCCGAAGCGGCTGTGCATCTCAGCCGGCTTGCCGGTTTGAAGATGCCCTTGACAGAGGAATGGCTGCTGCTCGCAAAATGGCAGCATCCGGAGTTTCATTTTCATGTGGAATGTTTGGCACACCGGGCGCCGGTGGAACTGGATGCAGCTTTTACCCGTCTGCTAGAGCTTTTTGTGGCGACGGCGCTGCCGCAAATGGACCCGTATGCGGAGCATGAATGCTGCGTCAGGTTAGCGAATGAGGAAGAGTCATTGATGATGGAAATAACATTGAACGGAAATTGGACGGAGATTGAGTTTCCGGAAGTTTCAGGGTTATATGCAGTAAAAGAGTGCGATTCGGACAGTATGAAACTGACTGTACGCGCACAGATGGAGGGATAATTATGTTTGTCGATCACGTAAAAGTTTATGTTAGAGGTGGCGACGGCGGGGACGGAATGGTTGCGTTCCGCCGCGAAAAATATGTACCAGATGGCGGTCCTGCAGGGGGGGACGGCGGTAAAGGTGGCGATGTCGTATTTGTCGTTGAAGAAGGCTTGCGCACATTAATGGATTTCCGCTACAAACGGATTTTCAAAGCTGACCGTGGAACACACGGAATGAGCAAAAATCAGCACGGAGCGAAAGCAACCGATACATTCATCAAAGTTCCACCTGGCACAGTCGTAAAAGATGCCGAAACAGGCGAAACAATTGCCGATTTGGTGGAACATGGCCAAACTGCAGTCATCGCACGCGGTGGCCGTGGAGGGCGCGGGAACTCCCGTTTTGCCACTCCTCAAAACCCGGCTCCGGAATTATCGGAAAAAGGAGAGCCAGGATTTGAACGCAATGTCATTATGGAACTGAAAGTATTGGCGGATGCCGGTTTAGTCGGATTCCCGAGTGTCGGAAAGTCGACTCTTTTATCAGTCGTTTCCGCTGCCAAACCGAAAATTGCAGAATACCATTTCACAACAATCGTACCGAATCTCGGCATGGTTGAAACAGACGATCAGCGCAGTTTCGTTATGGCGGATTTACCTGGATTGATTGAAGGCGCGCACCAAGGTATCGGGCTTGGCCATCAATTCCTGCGCCATATTGAACGCACACGAGTCATTATCCATGTCATCGATATGTCTGCCATGGAAGGTCGCGATCCGTATGAGGATTATGTAACCATCAACGAAGAATTGAAGCAATACAATATGCGCTTGACTGAACGCCCGCAATTGATTGTAGCCAATAAAATGGACATGCCGGATGCGGAAGAAAACTTGAAAGAATTCCGCAAGAAATTGCCGGAAGACGCACGCATTTTCCCGATTTCTGCATTAAGCCGCCAAGGCTTGTCAAATCTATTATTCGCGATTGCGGATTTGTTGGAAGTAACTGCAGAGTTCCCATTGATCGACGAAGTGGACGAAGAATCAGAAAATACAGTTCTTTACAAACACGAATCGGATGCCGATGGATTCGACATCACACGCGATCCGGACGGTTCGTTTGTATTGAGTGGCTATGCGATTGAACGTTTGTTCAAAATGACCGATTTCTCACGGGAAGATTCGATTCGCCGATTTGCCCGCCAAATGCGCGGCATGGGCATTGATGACGCTTTGCGCGAACGCGGAGCGGAAAACGGAGACACGGTCCGTTTGCTTGAGTTTGAATTCGAATTTATGGACTAATAGGGAGTTGAACCCCTGTTAGCCTTAGTTTCACTTTATCTGGAGGGCTGATGAATGAAGGATATATCGGAACAACGGTTTTATTTGGTGCGGGAGGACGTTTTGACCGAGGCCATGGTGAAGACGCTTGAAGTCAAACGGCTTCTGCAGCGCGACCGCATGTCGATTTTGGATGCGGTCAATAAGACCGGTCTGTCACGATCTGCGTTTTATAAATATCGAGATGCGGTATTCCCATTCCATTCAATCGTCAGAGAGCGGATTCTGACGGTATTCCTGCAATTGGAAGACCGCTCAGGCACGCTCGCGACACTTCTTCAAACGGTTGCTGAAGCCCGCTGTAATATTTTGACCATCCATCAGACGATTCCGATCCAAGGCCGTGCCAATGTGACATTGTCTTTGGACGTAACGGCGATGGAAATGGATTTGGATGCTTTTCTGCAACAGTTGAAAAAACTCGATTTTGTCGAGTCAGCTGAAGTTGTATCAAGTGGATCATCATAAATAGAGGAGTGGTTGGATGGCTGGACAAACTGCTAATAACCGTATTTCATATTTGGGACCGGAAGCATCGTTTACTCATTTGGCGGCGCTCCGGGTATTCCCGGAAGGCAAACAAGTTCCGTTCGCAACAATCCCGGAATGCATAGAAGCAGTGGCGGAAGGCAGCGTTGATTACGCTGTCGTGCCACTGGAAAATGCATTGGAAGGGTCTGTCTCGCTGACGGTGGATTATCTGTTCCATGAAGCGCAATTATACGTCACGGCTGAAGTGCTTTCGCCGATTGGGCAGCATTTTCTGGTGCATCCGGAAAATGCCGATGCCGATTCATTTGAAGCGATTTATTCGCATCCGCAAGCTTTGGCACAGAGCCATAAATTTTTATATTATACATATAAAAACACACCGCTTGAGCAATACAGCTCAACATCAGCGGCGGCGAAGATGGTATCTGAACTGCCGGAGCGCCCGATTGCGGCCATTGGCAATGAATTTTCGGCGCAGAAATATGGTTTGACGATTCTGCATCGGGACATCCATGATTTCCATTTCAACCACACACGCTTTTTTGTGCTGTCGAAAACCGATCATAAATTGGAAGTGGCGAATCACGAAGGCCAAGTCAAAACGACTTTGATGATTTCGCCGCCGAAAGACGACCGGTCAGGTGTGCTTCATCAAGTGCTGTCTGTGTTTGCATGGCGACAGCTGAACTTAAGCAAAATCGAATCGCGTCCACTGAAAACCGGACTCGGCAATTATTTCTTCATCATCGACGTTTTGGAAGATGAAAGCGCCACAATGATGCGCGGTGCGTTCGAAGAGCTGGCCGCCATCGGCTGTGAAGTGAAGACGCTGGGCTCGTATTTTACGTACCGAAGCGAGTAAAGAGATTCCGCAGCATGCGAGCTGCGGAATTTTTTGTCTGGACGAGTGTCGAAAAATGGTGAACGCAAATAAACAGTCGCTGAACGCAAATAAATTCGCATGAGCGCAAATAAATCTGAACGAACGCAAATAAAAGTTTTTACAGAAACTAAGTATAGAAAGTCCGCTTTTCGCCGGCGAAAAGCATGCATTCAAGGGTTTGAATTTAAATAACTTAACAGAGCAAAAGCCATTCGCGGCGAATGGCTTTCTTTAAGAGCAATATGGAACTTTTCTCCAGCGAAAAGCTTAGTAATTAAAGAAAAAATCCCGAACGCGCATAAACACTCTAACCGAACAAAAACCCTGAAACCGCGATCCGGTTTCAGGGTTTTTTCACATATTCTACTCGTTGTCTTCCAGCAAAAAGCCGTTTTCCCGCATGGCGGCTATCGCGCTTTCCAGCATGGCGACGTTTGGCGCGGTAATTGTGTGCAGATGTGTGCCTTCGGTCAACTCGAGCAGAAAGCTCGCTCCGGTGTCGCGGACCCGCTGCATGAACGAGTCGACATCTTTTTCACTTGATACATGGATGCCGGCTGTCAGTTCGCCGTAAACCGGATGCTCGACCGATACGTCTTTGACGGTAACGCCTGCTGCAACGAGAATTTTTAATTCGCGTTCGGTTTCTTCCGGCTCATGGCGGCAGGCGATGCGGCGGCTGATTGTTTCGGTGCCACGCTCGCGGAGATACAGATAGCCTTGGCTCGTCGCGATGATCGGTTCATTGCGCGCTTTTAAGAGCGTCATGTCGCTGACGATCACTTGCCGCGACACGCCGGCAAAGGCCGCCAGTTCGCCGCCGGTCAATGGATCACTCGAGAATTTTAATTTTTCCAGAAGGATTTGCCGGCGTTGTTCGCCGTAGAGTTTTGTCATAATGGAATCCCAGCTTTCTTAAATGTTATTTCTATTTTAACATGCCTATTTTCCAAACGGGTTTATTTCGTATAAGGCGAACAAATATGCTATAATCAATAGGTTAAATTGAAGGGGCGACGTACATGTACGATTACATAAAAGGGGTTGTCACACGAGTGACGCCTGAATATCTAGTAGTGGAACAGCAAGGGATCGGCTGGCAGATTTTTGCGCCGAATCCATACTCATTCGGAACAGAGGAACTGCAAGTCTTTGTCCATTATCACGTAAGAGAAGACGCACATCTGCTGTTCGGTTTTCCGACACTTGAGCAGCGGGAATTGTTCCGCAAGCTCATCTCGGTATCCGGAATCGGGCCGAAAGGGGCTCTCGCGATCTTAGCAAGCGGGCAGCCGCAGCACGTCATTGAAGCGATTGAGCGGGAAGACGAGTCGTATCTCGTGAAATTCCCGGGCGTCGGCAAAAAGACGGCACGCCAGATGATTCTCGATTTGAAAGGCAAGCTGTCGGAGTTTTTCGGCGAACCGTTCGAAACCGACGTGGCGCATGGCTTGTTGGCGCATGATGATGTGGAGCTTGAAGAAGCGATGCTCGCGCTTGGCGCACTGGGCTATTCCGAACGTGAAATAGCGAAAGTGAAGCCGAAATTGAAAGATCTCGATTTGAATACGGAAGGCTATATGAAAAAAGCCTTGCAATTATTATTGAAACAAAACTGATGAAAAGGAGGCGAACGGCATGGAGGAACGGGTAATCGGAGGCGAGATTTCCGAATTTGACGAGCGCTTTGAGCAGTCGCTGCGGCCGCAATTTTTGGCACAGTACATCGGCCAGCAGAAAGTGAAGCATAATTTGGAAATCTTTATCGAAGCGGCAAAGATGCGCCAGGAGAGCTTGGACCATGTACTTTTGTACGGGCCTCCCGGACTCGGTAAAACGACATTGGCAACGGTGATCGCCAATGAAATGGAAGTCAATGTGAAAATGACGAGCGGACCGGCGATTGAGCGTCCGGGCGACTTGGCGGCTATTGTGTCGTCACTGGAGCCGGGGGATGTGTTGTTCATTGATGAAATCCACCGCTTGAACCGCTCGATTGAAGAAGTGCTGTATCCGGCGATGGAAGATTTCTCTTTGGATATCGTGGTCGGCAAAGGGCCGACTGCGCGTTCGGTGCGGCTCGATTTGCCGCCGTTTACATTGATCGGGGCGACGACGCGCGCTGGTGCGTTATCAGCGCCGCTGCGCGACCGCTTCGGCGTCCATGCGCGGCTCGATTATTACGACACTGAATCGCTGACGGAAATCGTGGTGCGCAGTTCAAAACTGTTTGAAGCGGAAATCGACCCGATTGCAGCTGTTGAAATCGCGCGCCGGTCCCGCGGGACTCCGCGTATTGCAAACCGCTTACTGAAGCGTGTCCGTGATTTTGCACAAGTGCGCGGCAACGGCACCATTACGGAAGACATTGCCAGCCAGGCACTTGAGATGCTGCAAGTCGATCCGCTCGGGCTTGACCATATTGACCATAAATTGATGACCGGCATGATGACGCGTTTCCGCGGCGGCCCTGTCGGACTGGATACCATTGCGGCAAGCATCGGTGAAGAGTCGACGACGATCGAAGACGTCTACGAACCGTATTTGCTGCAAATAGGCTTTATTCAGCGGACCCCTAGAGGCCGTGTCGTGACGCAGATGGCCTATGAGCATTTCAATATGGAAATGCCGGAATGATTCTAGATAAAGGAAGTTTTTAGACATGAACGTTAACGATTTTGATTTTCACTTACCGGAAGAATTGATTGCACAAACGCCGCTGCTTGACCGTACGTCGAGCCGGCTGCTTGTGATGAATAAAGAAACGGGCGATGTCACACACCGCCATTTCCGCGACATTAAAGACTACCTGCAGGCAGGGGATACACTCGTGTTGAACGATACACGCGTCTTGCCGGCGCGTTTGATGGGGGTCAAAGAAGAAACAGGCGCCCATATCGAATTGCTGCTATTGAAGCAGATCGAGGAAGACGTTTGGGAAACGCTGGTGAAACCCGCGAAAAAAGTCAAAGTCGGCACTGTGATTTCATTCGGCGACGGACTTTTGAAAGCGGAATGCACAGGGCTTCTTGACCACGGCGGACGCCATTTTAAAATGATTTATGACGGCATTTTTTACGAAATACTGGACCAACTGGGCGAAATGCCGTTGCCTCCATATATCCGTGAAAAGCTGGAAGACCAGGACCGCTACCAGACCGTTTTTGCCAAGGAGCGGGGCAGTGCGGCGGCTCCGACTGCCGGCCTTCATTTTACTGAAGAACTGCTGGAGGAAATCCGGGCAAAAGGCGTCAATATTGCGTTTATTACGCTGCATGTCGGCCTTGGCACGTTTCGTCCGGTATCGGTCGATTCCATCGACGACCATAAAATGCACGCGGAATTCTACCGCATTACGCAAGAAACGGCTGATTTGATCAACGCTACTAAAAAACAAGGCGGCCGTGTGATTTCTGTCGGCACCACTTCCACGCGGACACTTGAATCCGTGGCGGATAAATTTGGCGGCGAGCTGCAGGAAGACAGCGGCTGGACTGATATTTTCATTTTCCCGGGCTATGAATTCAAAGCCATTGACGGCTTGATCACCAATTTCCATTTGCCGAAATCGACATTGGTTATGCTAGTCAGTGCGCTGTCAAACCGAGATGCGATTTTGAACGCCTATAACGAAGCAGTGAATGAACGCTACCGTTTCTTCTCATTTGGAGATGCGATGTTCATTGAACCACAGAAAAAGGAGACTCACCAATGACTGAAGCAGTATGGTATGAACACATTAAAACTTGTAAACAAACCGGTGCGCGTTTAGGGATTGTCCATACGCCGCACGGTTCATTTGAAACACCTGCTTTTATGCCGGTCGGCACGCAGGCGACTGTTAAAACGATGTCACCGGAAGAACTGATATCGATGGAAGCCGGCATTATTTTGAGCAATACGTATCATTTATGGCTGCGTCCCGGCAATGACGTCATCCGGGAAGCTGGCGGCTTGCATAAATTCATGAACTGGGATCGTCCGATTTTGACGGATTCCGGCGGTTTCCAAGTGTTTTCACTGAGCGAATTCCGCAACATCAAAGAAGAAGGCGTCCATTTCCGCAACCACATGAACGGCGACAAATTATTCTTGAGCCCTGAAAAAGCGATGGAAATCCAAAATGATCTCGGTTCTGACATCATGATGGCGTTTGACGAATGCCCGCCTTACCCGGCGTCGCATGAATACATGAAGTCAAGCGTCGAACGCACGTCCCGCTGGGCAGAACGCTGCCTGGAAGCGCATGCGCGCAAAAACGACCAAGGCTTGTTCGGCATTATCCAAGGCGGCGAGTACGAAGACCTCCGCCAACAAAGCGCCCGGGATCTGGTTTCCCTTGATTTCCCTGGATACGCAATCGGCGGCTTGTCTGTCGGTGAACCGAAAGATGTCATGAACCGCGCATTGGAATTTACAACGCCGCTGCTGCCGGCAGATAAACCGCGTTATTTAATGGGCGTCGGTTCTCCGGATTCATTGATTGACGGAGCAATCCGCGGCATCGACATGTTCGACTGTGTGCTGCCGACCCGCATCGCGCGCAACGGCACGTTGATGACGAGCACCGGTCGTCTAAACATCAAAAACGCCGCTTTTAAACGTGATTTTGGTCCGATCGATGAAAAATGCGATTGCTATACATGCACAAATTATACGCGTGCATACGTCCATCACTTGATTCGTGCAGATGAAACGTTCGGAATCAGACTTACTAGTTATCATAATCTCCGTTTTCTGTTAAACTTAATGAGTCAGGTACGCCAAGCGATTCGTGAGGACCGCCTGGGAGATTTCCGCGAAGAATTTTTTGAAGCTTATGGTTTCAATAAGCCTAACGCTAAGAATTTCTAAAAGACAAAGAGACAGTGAAAGGGGGAATTTGAAAAATGGATACTTTGGTAGCATTATCACCTTTACTATTAATGTTCTTGTTAATGTGGTTTTTCATCATCCGTCCTGCACAGAAGCGTCAAAAAGCGACAGCTACAATGCAATCGGAATTACGCCGTGGAGACCGCGTAGTAACAATCGGAGGCCTTCATGGCCAAGTGGATGCTGTGGATGACACAACGATCTACCTGACTGTTGCTGATGGAACTCGTCTGCAGTTCGAACGCCAGGCAATTGCACGCGTAATCGATTCATCTAAAACAACTATCTAAAGAAAAGCTCGCCTTCGACTTTGAAGGCGATTTTTTTTGAATAAAAATGTCATTGAGTTCTAATGTCGATATTCCGCAAAACAGCTACGAAGACATTGGCCGCGGTTTGTGAGGCTATGTCTTTGTGACGAGCTTGCGCAGGAGTAGTACGGTTTTCCTCCGCTGTTTTGCTTCATATCTTAGAGAAACAGTAAACAAAAACATAAATGTATGAGAAGATAAATAAAAGTCTTCTGTAAGGCTTTCACTTATTTAAGTTAGATAGCTTTTATTAGATAAGCTCAATATATCTAGTAGAGAAAATTTTTTCTAAAGCTTTAGCAATCCAAACCACTAACTTTAAATTTCCAACGAAAAATAACCGGAATAAAAGCAATAGCCGTTGTTCTCAATTTTTCTTCAATGGGATACAATGGAAAAGAACAGTTGGAAGGAGTTAAAATATGTTAAATTTTACCGATCAATACGATATCGTTTTGCCAGCGTTGGAAAGCAAATGTGCGGAATTTCATTATCTGCAATACGACACTGTGACTCCTGAAGAATTGTGGCAATACTGCATCAAGAAAAAGTGGAAGAAAAAAAACATCGGCGAAATGAGGCTCCATGAAATGGTCAACGACATCATGGAAATGACCGCTTCGGAATTCGTGGCTTTCCATCAAATCGAGGGACTGCGGGGGGCCAACTTCTTTTCAGAAGGGAACTTGGCTGAACTTGAGCAGCTGCTGAGGCCAACTCCTAAAAAGCCTACTTCTATTTGACACTATAAAGATGCTGTTTCATAATGATAGTGCTGTGTTTTTCACACTGAGGAGGAATAGTTACATATGAAAGCAAGAGGCCGTTTAATCGCCTTTTTCCTAATTGTCATTGCATTAATAGGAATTATGGCTCCCACGAGTTTACCCATTGCAAAAGACATCAGACTGGGATTGGATCTGCAGGGCGGATTCGAAGTTCTCTATGAAGTCAAGCCGCTTGAAGGCACGGAGATGGAAATCACGGAAGAAGTTCTGGCGGATACCTCTCAAGCTTTGATGAGCCGGATCGACGTTCTTGGCGTCAGCGAACCGGTCATCCAGATTGAAGGGGAAAATCGCATTCGTGTGCAGCTGGCTGGCGTAGAAGATCAGGCATCTGCCCGTGAGCTATTGTCTACAGAAGCCAATTTGACGTTCCGCAATGCGGAAGACGAAGTCATGCTGGACGGCAGCGATTTGAAGCAAGGCGGAGCGGCAGGGACATTTGACCAGAACGGCCAGCCGGTAGTGACTCTGGAATTGAATGATCCTGGGAAATTCGCGGAAGTTACCGGTGAAATTTCTCAATTGCCACCGCCTGCTAATGTGCTGGTCATTTGGCTGGATTTTGAAGAAGGCGTTGATTCATATGCCGAGGAACTCATGAAGCCGGATCCGAAATTCGTTTCTGCTCCGCAAGTGAACGAACGCATCAACTCTTCTTCTGTTGAAATTTCCGGTTCTTTCACAGTAGAAGAAACTCAGAACTTGGCTGGTATTTTGAACGCCGGTGCTTTGCCGGTCAGCCTGGAAGAAATCTACTCGACTTCTGTCGGAGCGCAATTTGGTGCCCAGGCACTTGACCAGACGATTCTGGCAGCCACGATTGGTATCGGGCTTGTGTTGCTGTTTATGATCATCTATTACCGTTTGCCGGGTGTCATTGCAGCAATTACACTTGCTGTCTTCGTTTACCTGATATTGCTGACGTTTGAAATGATCGGCGGCGTTCTGACGCTGCCAGGTATTGCTTCGATCGTTCTTGGTGTCGGTATGGCAGTCGATGCCAATATCATCACCTATGAACGGATCCGTGAAGAGCTGCGCATTGGCCGCAGCGTCAAAGATTCCTTTAAAGCCGGGGCAGCTTCTTCGTTCTCAGCGATTCTGGACGCCAACGTGACGACGCTGATTGCGGCCATCGTCTTGTTCATCTTCGGTACCAGTTCCGTTAAAGGGTTTGCGACGCTATTGATCATCTCGATCTTAGTATCCTTCCTGACAGCGATTTGGGGTTCACGCGTATTGCTGGGATTATTGGTCAATAGCGGTATTTTGGACGGCAAAGTAAGTTTGTTCGGCTTAAGAAAATCACTTGTCCATAAACCGGAAGAGAATTTGGAAATCCTGGATCTGTCCACTCGTTTTGACCGTTATGATTTTGTGAAGCACCGCAATAAATTCTTTATCGCTTCGATTGCCTTGATCATTGCGGGGATGGCCGTCATCGGAATTTTCCGTTTGAATCTCGGCATTGACTTCTCGAGCGGTACGCGCGTTGAAATCACGTCAGATTCAGCGGTTACCAAAGAGCAAGTCGAATCCTTCCTGACAGAAAATGGTTACCCGACAGATGATGTTGTCATTTCGGGTGACCAATCCAATATCGGCGTAACCCGCTATGTGGATGAATTTAGCCAGGAAGAAATCAATAATTTGAAAGCTGCGGCAATGGACGAGTTCGGCAACGAACCGAATATCTCGACCGTGTCGCCGACTGTCGGACAGGAATTGGCTAAAAATGCAGTATATGCGCTGGCAATCGCCTCTATCGGCATCGTCATCTATGTCGCCTTCCGGTTCGAATGGCGCATGGGTGTCGCTTCCATTGTGGCCTTGCTGCACGATGCCTTCTTCATAGTCGCCGTATTCAGCTTGCTGCGGCTTGAAGTGGATATCACATTTATCGCGGCTGTGCTGACCATCGTCGGTTATTCCATCAACGATACGATCGTAACGTTTGACCGGATCCGTGAAAACTTGAAGCGCATGAAAAAAGTGGATTCGCCGGAGCAATTGGCAATCATCGTCAACAAGTCACTCCGCCAGACGCTGGGGCGCTCAGTAAACACCGTTCTGACGGTTGTGCTGGTTGTTATTGCGTTACTAATCTGGGGTGCGCCGTCAATCACCAACTTCTCGCTTGCCTTGTTAATCGGTTTAGTGGCCGGTACGTATTCTTCCATTTTCATCGCAGCTCAATTATGGTTTGTGCTGAAAAAACGCGAATTGAAGAAAAAAGGTCCGATCGATATCGAAAAACTGGAAGAGAAGAACAAATGGGGTTCTGACGAGCCTGTTGTTTAAAGAGAAACTTCACACAGTGGGATAAGTTTATATAGGAAATGGAACAGGGTATATAATTTATGACCTTGTTCCATTTTTTTATTTAAACGGAGGGAGATGTCCAGTATGAATTATCGGGGATTCGCTATACTAAGCTTGATTTTCGCGGTGATTATTATTGTTTTTGCCGTGGCTAACATCGATCCTGTACCGGTAAATTACTTGTTCGGGGAAGCTCAGTGGCCGCTTATTCTTGTTATTCTTGGCTCGGCTCTTTTAGGTTTTCTTATATCGGCGTTACTTTCTGCGTGGCAGAAAGTAGCCCGAAAGAAATCGAAGTCTTGACTGCGGCAGGTGAGTGTCCCTGCAATCCTCTCGTTTCTCAATGACGTGATCTATTCAGACTTTTAGGGACAGTTGTTTATCCGCTCGCAGAAGTGGGAGACTTAGTGCCCCTCATATTGAGATAAGTTTATAAAGGAAATGGAACAGGGTATAGAACTTATGACCCTGTTCCATTTTTAATTTGAACGAAAGGAGATGAACAGCATGAAATATCAATGGCTCGCTATACTAGGTTTTGTTTTTGCCGTAATTATCGCGGTTTTTGCCGTCGCTAACGTAGATCCGGTACCGGTTAACTACATTTTCGGGCAAGACCGGTGGCCGCTAATTCTCGTTATTCTTGTCTCAGCTCTTTTAGGTTTCCTTCTCAGCGGTACAGTCGCCATTATCCGGACGTTCACTTTGCAGCGAAAAGTCAAAGCGCTCCAAAAAGAAATTGCCGTAAAAGAATCGTTGATCGCCACTCAGCAAAATGAAATCGCGGAATACCAAAAAGCCGACGTACACCCTGAACCGATGGTGGTTACGGATGATCGGCAGATACGGTAAAAAAACAAACCTTTCGGAGAATAATCCGAAAGGTTTTTGTCTGCGCAGAAATTCTGTATAATGAACGGGTAAGGAAGTGAATGCTGATGATAGAATCCAAAAAGAGATGGCGCTTAACAACTCCTGACACGGGACTGGTACAAGCCATCCAGAAAGAATTATCCATTTCATCCGTTTTGGCCAAAATATTAGTGACGCGGGGCATCACGACCGCTGAAGAAGCACGCAATTTCATGAACATGGACGCACAAGGAATACATAATCCTTATTTGATGAAAGATATGGATGTAGCCGTCCAGCGCATCCGCCAGGCAATTGAAGAGCAACAGAAAATCGTTGTCTACGGCGATTATGATGCGGATGGAGTAACGAGTACAACCGTCATGATGACGGTTCTGGAAGATTTAGGGGCTCTTGCCTCATTTAAGATCCCGAACCGTTTTAAGCATGGCTACGGCCCGAATAAAGAGCTGTTCCAGCAAGCTTATGACGAAGGCGCGAAATTGATCATCACTGTCGACAACGGGATTTCCGGCATGGAAGCAGTCGATTTTGCCAATAGCTTAGGCATCGATGTGATCATTAGCGATCACCATGACATCGGGGAAGTCATGCCGAATGCTTTGGCGATTGTCCACCCGCGCCATCCGGAAGGGAATTATCCTTTCGGTGAATTGGCAGGCGTTGGAGTCGCTTTTAAAATCGCTCAGGCGCTTTATGAAGAAATGCCGGATCATCTTCTGGAACTGGTGGCCATCGGCACAATTGCCGATTTGGTGCCGCTTCATGATGAAAACCGTATTTTCGTAAAAGCGGGCCTTGAAGCGCTTCGTGATTCACCGCGGCCGGCAATCAGTGCATTGTCGGAAGTATCGGGAGTCAAACAGCGGGAAATTACGGAAGAGACAATCGGCTTTATGTTCGGTCCCCGCATCAATGCCATCGGGCGCTTGCAGGATGCGGATCCTGCTGTGCAAATGTTTTTGACGGACGATGCAGCTGAAGCGCGGAGTCTGGCCAGCGGGCTGGATGTACTCAATAAAGAGCGGCAAGGCATCGTCAAACAGATTTCCGAGGAAGCGGCAGCGCAAGTGGAACAGCGCTATCCGGAAGGCGCGCCGCGCGTCATAGTCGTGGCGCAGGAAGGCTGGAACCCGGGCGTCGTCGGAATCGTGGCGTCAAAATTAGTGGAGAAATATTACCGGCCGACGATTGTGTTGTCGCTGGATCCGGAAACCGGCAAAGCGAAAGGCTCGGCGCGGAGCATCGAAGGCTTCCATTTGTATAATGAACTGGCGGCGAACCGCCATATTCTGCCGCATTTCGGCGGGCATCCGATGGCGGCCGGCATGACACTCGAAATGAGCGATGTTGATGAACTGCGCGAACGCTTGAACAAACAAGCGGAAACAAGTTTGACGGAAGAAGATTTGGTGCCGGTGGTGGAAATTGATATTCCGGTCCGCTTGGAGGAAATCGATATCGAGACGATTGAATCGATGCGTTATTTGGCGCCGTTCGGCATGGGCTTTGCCAAACCGAAGTTTTTCCTGGATGAAGTGACGGTGGCGTCAATCCGGAAAATCGGATCTGCCCAGAACCATTTGAAAATGGAATTGGCGCAAAATGCGGCAACGATTGATGCGGTCGGATTCGGCATAGGCTCGATTGGCGATGAACTGACGCCGGACGTGAAAATTGATGTCATCGGTGATTTGCAAATCAATGAATGGAACGGCCGCAAAAAGCCGCAATTGATGATTGAGGACGTCCGAACCGACGAATGGCAGCTCTTCGATATCCGGGGCATCCGGCAAGTATCGCGCTGGTCGAAACTGATTCCAGAAAAAGATCAAGTGTATTTGGCGTTCAAGCCCGAAACGATTGCAGTTTTCCAAACGCTTCTGCAGCAGCCGATCCACAACTTGGAGACGCTGAAAGATCAGGAGGCGCTGAAACACCATCTGGTGCTGCTTGATTTGCCGGAATCGGAAGAACAGCTGGCAAGCGTTTTGGCGCATATCAAGCCGAAACGGATTTATGCACATTTCTATGCAAAAGAATCGCAGTATTTTGAGCAGATTCCGACGCGGGACCAATTCGCGTGGCTGTTTTCTTTCATTAAAAAACGAGGTTCGTTTGATTTTAAAAAGCATTGTGATGAGCTGGCGAAACATAAAGGCTGGACGCGCGAAGCATTATTTTTCATGCTTCAGGTGTTTTTTGAACTCGGTTTTGTTACACTTAACAATGGACTTACAGAGATTGCGGAAACTCCAAGTAAACGTGATTTGTCGGAAGCGCCGATTTATAAAAAGCGCCAGCAGCAAATCGATTTGGAGCAGAAGCTCTTGTATGCATCTTATAAAGACTTAAAAGAGTGGTTTGATGCGAAGGTATCTGCCAAGGAGGAAGAATTATGGATTTAAAGCAGTTCGTAACAATTGTTGAAGACTGGCCAAAACCAGGCATTCAATTTAAAGACATCACGACCATCATGGACAACGGCGAAGCGTATAAATACGCGACAGACCAAATGGTGGAATATGCAAAGCAAGTCGGCGCTGAAATTATTGTCGGACCTGAAGCCCGTGGATTTATCATCGGCTGCCCGGTTGCATATGCGCTTGGAATCGGCTTTGCACCTGTCCGCAAAGAAGGCAAATTGCCGCGTGAAGTGATTCGCGCTGAATATGGCCTTGAGTACGGTACAGATGTATTGACGATGCACAAAGATGCGATTAAACCTGGCCAGAAAGTGCTTATCACAGATGACCTATTGGCAACTGGCGGCACAATCGGCGCTACCATCAATTTGGTGGAACAGCTGGGCGGCGTTGTAGTCGGCTGTGCATTCTTGATTGAGCTGACTTACTTGGACGGCCGCAAGAATTTGGACGGCTATGATGTTATGACTCTTATGCAATATTAAATCCTTCCCTCCGCTTTTCCAGGCGGAGGGATTTTTTTTATTGTCCGGTGGGTATGGATAGGAGAGGTGATGGAAAATGCAGTTAAGCAAATACCACGATCCTGCAAAAAATAAAGAATTGCTGGCAGCGATTTTAAACGATTCGATGTCAATTGGGGAAACAACAAAAGAAACCCAGGAACTTTTTCGCCAAATAAAACAGGAAGAAGCTTCGGAACAAAATACGATCTGCAAAAAGAACTGGCTGGAGCGGCTATGGTCGCTGCTTGCAGAAGACCATTCAATTGAAGATCCGCATCATTACTCTGAACGGGTTGAAGGCGATGACGTTGTGCCGGAATGGAAGCCAGGCCTTGACAAGCAGTATGAAGAACTTGAAACAGCGATGGTGCGGCGGGTGAATGTCGTGGATTTTGGAGCGGTCGGAGACGGTGCGACAGATTGTACGGCGGCATTCCAAAAAGCCCTTGGCAATGGGCAGGTTGATGTGTTTGTGCCGGCGGGAGTTTATGTCGTGCGAAAACTCGAACTGCCTTCCTGGACCCGTATTGCCGGCGCCGGAAAAGGTGCCACGGTGATCAAACTGCACGGCCACGCACCAAAAAGGCAACGCTTGTTGGCGAACCAAAACTTTGTGAAAGGCAACCATCATATTTCTGTGGAAAATTTAGGGCTGGACTGGAACGTCGAACGGCTGGGCGATGCGGCCAATACGAGTGCCGGCAACAATTTCTCCAGCTGCCTTACATTTGCCAATGTTACATATGGCTGGGTAAAACAAGTGGCCGCGGTTAATCCGGGGCTGCATTGCTTTGATATCTCTTCTACCATTTACAATTACGGTGGCGATGGCCGGCGGGCACGTGGCGGCAGCCGCTATGTCTGGCTTGACCGGGTGAACGGCTATGGCTTTGGAGACGACGGCATTACGACCCATCACAGCGATTACATATTCATCTCCAATTCTCATTTCTGCGACCCGAGCGGACGGTCGCATAAGAAAGGCTTTTCCAATTCGAACGGCATTGAAATTGATGACGGCTCCCGTTTTGTTTGGCTGCTCAATAATTCGACGGCGCGCTGTTTCGGCGGTGTAGAAATCAAAGCGCATGCCACCAGCTCTGCTGCAACGGGCGTTTTCATATCCGGCCATTTGTCGGTCAATGACAACCGGTCGTTCAATTTCCGCCATATCGGCCATCACTTGGCAGAAGATCCACAGTCGCTGTCGGCATTTAATATTGCCGCCCAGCGGCTGGTATCAGTGGCGCCGGTGTTTACGGATATGTATGCGGGCTCGGCACCGCGTGCGCTCGTGGTATCGGGATTCAAAAACGTGGCGATCAACCGCTTTTTGTTTATCGGTGACCCGGATTACGATTATCAAGGCAATCCGGCTGCAGCTATCCAGTATAAAGCGGCAAGGGTTTCATTAGCGAATGGCCGAGTGGCGGGCTTTAAAAAGTCCTCTGCTGATATTTATGTGGCAGGCGGCAAACAAGGTGCAGACCGGGTAGTTATACAAAATATCCGGTGCATCGGTTCCGCGGAAAAGCCGGTGAAAATCGGCAAAGGCCATACGTCAGTGGTTGTGGAAAACGTCAAGCGGGAAAAAGTTTACCAGACTTGATATTTTGAGCGGATTCGCCAGCCTGCAAAAGAATACAAGTTTTATATAAATAAACAAAGGAAAGCAATAGAGGATTGTCGAATCAATGGAGAAAAATGTCGAATTTTCGCCATTTATTCAATAAAAGAAGCTGTAAAATCAGCAATTTACTGTAAATAACGTTAAAATATAAGATAACAAACCATAAAGGGGGAGTCGGCGGTGGCATTAGACGGCAAGAAAATTCTAAGTTTTGTCCATCATGAATTTGAAGATTTGGAATTGTGGTACCCGATTCTGAGGCTCCGTGAAGAAGGCGCCCAAGTGGATTTGGCTGGAGAAGAAGCCCATATAAAATATATCGGCAAGTACGGAGTGCCGGCAGAATCGGATTTTTCTTACGGAGACATCAGCCCAAAAGATTACGATGCGATTCTGGTGCCGGGCGGATGGGCGCCTGATAAGATCCGCCGTTTTCCGGAAGTGCTGAATATTGTCCAATTTATGGACGAGCATAAAAAGCCGATCGGACAGATTTGCCATGCCGGCTGGGTGCTCATTTCTGCCGGGATTTTAACTGGCAAAAAAGTGACAAGCACCCCCGGCATCAAAGACGATATGATGAATGCCGGTGCCGAATGGGTGGATAGCGCGGTAGTCGTGGACGGCCATTTAGTATCCAGCCAGCGTCCGCCGGATCTGCCTGACTATATGCGGGCGTTTATTAAAGTGATGGAGCAGCAGTAACAAAGCTTTACTTTTATGCCCATTGTTTTTTATAATAATAAGATATACTTTTCGAAAAATTAGAAGCAAGGTGGGCAATTATGGCGAAAGATCTAGTTAGGACACCTGAAGACGTATTCGAAATGGTTGCGTCTTATATGAATGCCGATCATGTTGAAACGATAAAAAAGGCATACCAAGTAGCATTGGAGGCCCACGAGGGACAATTCCGGAAATCCGGTGAACCTTATATTGTCCATCCTGTTCAAGTTGCCGGAATCCTGGCTGAATTGCAAATGGACCCTGCAACAGTTGCAGCCGGTTTTTTGCATGATGTCGTGGAAGATACAAAAGTAAGCCGGGAAGACATTGTCCGTGATTTTGATGAAGAAGTGGCGATGCTGGTTGACGGCGTCACCAAATTGAGCAAAATCAAGTATATGTCAAAAGAAGAACAGCAGGCTGAAAATCACCGCAAGATGTTTGTCGCAATGGCACAGGATATTCGCGTCATTTTGATCAAATTGGCAGACCGTCTGCATAATCTTCGGACTTTGAAATACCAGTCGGTTGAGAAACAGCGCATGAAAGCGAACGAGACGCTTGAAATTTTTGCGCCGATTGCACATCGCCTCGGAATCAATACGATCAAATGGGAGCTGGAAGATACGGCTCTCCGCTATTTGAATCCGCAGCAATATTACCGCATCGTTAATCTCATGAAAAAGAAGCGTACGGAACGGGAAGAATACTTGAATAATGTGATGGGTGAAATTCGCACGCAGCTCGACGAAGTTGGCATAAAGGCGGATCTTTTTGGACGTCCCAAACATATTTACAGTATTTACCGGAAAATGGTCCTGCAAAATAAGCAATTCAACGAAATTTATGACTTGTTGGCAGTGCGGGTTACAGTCGAAAGCATCAAAGACTGCTACGCTGTACTCGGCATTATCCATTCGACGTGGAAGCCGATGCCTGGCCGTTTCAAGGATTATATTGCCATGCCGAAACAAAATCTGTATCAGTCGCTGCATACGACTGTTATCGGGCCGCAAGGCGACCCGCTTGAAGTGCAGATCCGCACAGAAGAAATGCACCGGCTCGCAGAATACGGCGTAGCCGCCCACTGGGCATATAAAGAAGGCAGAAAAGTCGATATGCCGAAAAACACAGTGGATTCCCGTCTGACTTGGTTCCGTGAAATCCTGGATTTCCAGAACGAATCTGACAATGCGGAAGAATTCATGGAATCGCTGAAATACGATTTATTCTCGGATATGGTTTATGTATTCTCGCCAAAAGGCGATGTCATCGAGATGCCGGCAGGTTCGGTGCCAATCGATTTCGCTTACCGCGTCCACTCGGAAATTGGCAATAAAACCATCGGCGCCAAAGTGAATGGCAAGATGGTGCCGCTTGATACTGAATTGAAAACCGGTGACATTGTCGAAATTCTGACTTCGAAACAGTCATTCGGCCCAAGCCGCGACTGGCTGAAAATTGCCAAATCGACGCAGACAAAAAATAAGATCAAGCAGTTCTTCAAAAAGCAATTGCGCGTCGACAATGTCCAAAAAGGCAAAGAATTGATTGAAAAAGAAATCAGATCCCAGGAATTCCCCGTGAAAGAAATACTGACAAATGAGAACATCAAACGCGTTTGTGAGAAATTCAATTTTGCCGGAGAAGACGATATGTACGCAGCAGTCGGATTCCAAGGCATCACCGCCCAGCAAGTAGTGAACCGCCTGGCAGAAAGACAGCGCAAAAAACGTGAACAAGAAGAAGCTCTTGAAAAACTGACGGTGGAAATGAAAACGAACACCCCAGCTAAACAAACCGAATCCGGTGTGATAGTCCGAGGCATCGACAATATGATGATCCGCCTGTCCCGCTGCTGCAATCCGGTTCCCGGCGACAGCATCATCGGGTTTATTACAAAAGGGCGCGGAGTTTCCGTGCACCGTTCGGATTGTCCGAATGTCCAGTCCAACCAGACCGACCGCCTGATTCCGGTGGAATGGGAAAATGCCGGCGCTCCGGATAAAAAGGATTACCATATCGATATTGAAGTGGAAGCTTTCGACCGCACCGGCTTGATCAACGAAGTCATGCATATGGTCAGCGAGACGAAAACCACCATTACGGCGGTCAGCGGCCGGGCAAACTCGGATAAAATTGCGACCATCAATATGACGATCATGATTCCGCATATCTCACATTTGAACCGGGTTGTCGAGCGGATCAAGCAAATACCGGATGTCTATTCGGTCAAACGTGTGACGAATTAAGGAGGAGCTATGCGAGTCGTATTACAGCGTTCAAAAAAAGCAAGTGTGACAGTTGAAGGCAATGTAACGGGAGCCATCGATTCCGGTTACGTCCTGCTTGTCGGCATCACACATGAAGATACAGAAAAAGACGCCAAGTATGTGGCGGATAAAATTGCCGGCCTCAGGCTGTTTGAAGATGAAGAAGGCAAGATGAACCGGTCCATTTTGGAAAATGGCGGCGACATCTTGTCGATTTCCCAGTTTACGCTTTACGGCGATGTTAAAAAAGGGCGCCGCCCGAGTTTTACATCAGCCGCACGGCCGGAAGCTGCAGAACTGCTTTGGCATATGTTTAACGATGCTTTGCGCGGCAACGGGCTTACGGTTGAAACCGGCGTGTTTGGCGCCATGATGGACGTCGAGCTGGTTAACGACGGGCCTGTTACGATCTTAGTCGAATCATAATAATAAAACCGGCACAGGAAAGTGGTTTCCTGTGCCGGTTTTTTGCGTTTCCATTTTTTTTTTTTGGAAATAAGCATGAAGCCGACATCACAAAAAAGCAGCAAGGGAGAACGACTTTCCCATTTCGCTCCAGGACGGACGCTTTCCGTGGGGTGCGGCCTGAGCCTCCTCGCTCGCTGGCGCTCCCTGCGGGGTCTCAGGACTCGCCCTATTCCCACAGGAGTCGCCGCCTTCCGCTACATTCAACTTTCTTTTACCATTTTTAGAGACTCTCTAAAAGTGTGACAGTTTGAGCAAGCTCTCTTCTGTTGTTTCCCACTCTCTAGATATGGAGCCAAACAGCGGAGACGCCTGCGGGATAGCGAGACAGCCGAGACCCCGCAAGACGCGAAGCGGCTGAGGAGGCTTGGCGCTCGCCCGCGGCAAGCGCAGCTGGTTGGAGGAATATCGGTTAAGTGAGGATCACTACTACAAATTCAGAATTTCTCAACAAGCTAACAGCACGGGAGAACGAATTCTACCGTGCTGCTTTATTTTACTATTCTGCTTGTCCATCAAAATAATTGACGATCCCGGTATACAAACCGAGTGCCGCTTGTTCCTGGAATTTCGTTGCCGTCACAATGCGCTCGTCGTTGTAATTGCTTAAATAACCGAGTTCGATCAAGACAGCCGGCTGATGGTTCTCGCGGAGCACCAAGTAATTTCCTTGCTGGACGCCGCGGTTGCGCAAGTCGATTTTTCGGCTGAGCCCTGTATTGATGGCTTCGGCCAAAGGTTCCTGGAAATCGTGCATATAGTAGGCAGTAAACCCGGAGACGCTATTATCTTCCGTAGCATCGTAGTGGATGCTGATAAATGCATCAGCTGCTACTTGATGCCCAGCGGAGACCCGTTTCCGCAAATCGACATAAGTGTCGGATTGTCTGGTCAAGATGACGTCAGCACCTGCAGAACGCAGATGATGCGACAGCGTCTCGGCCGTTTGAAGCGTCAAATCTTTTTCTTTCGTCTTTCTGGCGCCGACCGTACCGCCGTCATTGCCGCCGTGGCCCGGATCAAGGACAATCGTCAATCCGTTCAATGTGCCTTTTTTGCGGGCGGGCTGTTCTTTTTCTTCACTTTCCTCGGATGCAGTTTCATCGCTTGTCACAACCCAAGTTGCGATATAAGCGGAACTGCCATCAGGCAATGAAACTTGGTACCAGTCGCCGTTTTGCTGGACGACCGCAAGCTCGTCGCCGGCATCCGCACGACTTACTACGGAGGAAGCGGTTGACGGTTCAGCACGTAGATTCGTGCCGTTGGTAATGACCGTGACGGTATTTCCTGACTCTGCCGAAGTTTTTTCCACCGCTTGAGCGGACTGGTCGGACAGATGTCCATGGAAGGCATATACCCAGCCGGTTTGATCACTGGAAATCCGGATTTCCACCCAGTTGCCATCCATTGATTCTACAGTGAAGACCTCGCCTTTTTGGACGGTCGCTTCGACTGACGAGCTGAGATCCGGTTTCTCTCGGACGTTTAAGGCATCCACGGCAATTTCAAAAGAAGAAACGCTGCTTGTTGCCGGAGCCGGTTTTTCGGCTGTTTGTTCGGAAGTGCTTATGTATTGTTTTGACACAAATCCACGTGTATTCCGGAAATCAACTTCAATCCATTCACCTGCTTCACTGATCACCGCCGCTTGGTCTCCAGCATTCATTTGTCCGAGGACAGAAGCGGAAAGGTCGGGCTGTGACCGGACATTCAAGCGGTCAACGGCAGAAACGGCGGTTTTTCCTGCAGCTTCAGATTCAGCATTGCCGGCTTCAGCACTGGCAGTCAGCCAGGAAGCAATCCATCCTTGTTCGCCATCGGCTTTAACTTCAAGCCAGTCGCCGCTCTGGGACACAACAGAAACCTTTTCACCTTTTGCAAGTGAACCCGAAACATTATATGAAAGTCCAGGCCCTAACCGTATGTTGACGGTCGATCCTGTAATTTCAACATTCCCGGTTGCCGCAAGAGCTTCGTCGGCAGCAGGGGCAGGAAACAATCCCGATGCCAATAAAATAAATAAAATAAGAGCAATAAGCCATTTGCGGTTCATTATGCACCTCCTTAAAATTTGTTCTATTTGTATTATTAAAAAAATCCGGCCATTTGTCAAAAAAGGTTGACAAGTTTTGGGGGAGTCCTTAAGATTAAGTTTATTATACTTATATAAATTTGCTGATGACGAAGAAAGTAATTGCAAGATTGGCTGAAAAGAGAAGGGAAGTCCTGGGCTGTAAACTTTCCTGCAGAAATCTGTAATGAAAAACACTTTAGAGGCTTTTTTCTGAAAGGCGCAGTTTCTCGCTTATTAGGAAAAAACGGAACCGGCCGTTACCCGGAATGAGAGGATGCCGGGATATTTGGCATCAACTAGGGTGGAACCGCGGAAGCTGATATAAAAGCTCTCGTCCCTTGCGTAAGCAAGGGGCGGGGGCTTTTTTGTATGGAAAAAATAAAGGAGTGAAATCGATGAATATTCAAGCACCAAGAGGCACTTACGATGTATTGCCGGACCAGTCCGCCAAATGGCAGGAAGTCGAACAGAAAATCAATGAACTATGCCGGCTTTATCAATACAAGGAAATCCGCACGCCGATTTTCGAGCACACGGAATTGTTCCAGCGCAGTGTCGGCGACACGACTGACATCGTACAAAAAGAAATGTATACATTCCAGGACCGCGGCGACCGCAGCTTGACACTGCGCCCGGAAGGTACAGCTTCTGTTGTCCGTTCTTTTGTGGAAAATAAACTATTCGGCTTGCCGGACCAGCCGGTTAAACTTTTCTATACTGGCCCGATGTTCCGCTACGAGCGTCCGCAAGCTGGCCGCATGCGCCAATTCGTGCAATTCGGCGTGGAAGCGATCGGCTCCAAAGATCCGGCAATCGATGCCGAAGTGATTTCATTGGCGATGGAACTGTACCGTTCAGTCGGCTTGAAACAGCTGCGCTTAGTCCTGAATTCTCTTGGAGATACTGAAAGCCGCATTGCACACAGAGAAGCGCTTGTGCAGCATTTCGAACCGCGCATCGAGGAGTTCTGCAGCGATTGCCAGACGCGCCTTGAGAAAAACCCGTTGCGCATCCTTGACTGCAAAGTGGACCGCAACCACCCGTTGATGGCGACTGCACCTTCATTGGCGGATTATTTGAACGAAGAATCACAGCTATACTTCGACCAAGTCAAAATGTACCTGGAAGAGCTGGGCATTGAATATGTCGTGGATCCGAACTTGGTGCGCGGGCTGGATTATTACAACCACACCGCTTTTGAAATCATGAGCGATGCGGAAGGCTTTGGCGCCATTACCACGCTTTGCGGCGGCGGACGTTACAACGGGCTCGTTGAAGATTTGGGCGGACCGGAATCGCCGGGAATCGGCTTTGCGATGAGCATCGAGCGCTTATTATTGGCTCTGGAAATGGAAAAAGTCGAAATTGGCCAGTCACAGAACCTCGAAGTTTATGTAATCGCCATGGACGACGCATCCAAGAAAAAAGCATTCAACATGATCCAAGAGCTGCGCCTGAATGGCATTTCTGCAGATATGGACTATACCGGCCGGAAACTGAAAGCCCAGATGAAATCCGCTGACCGCAAAGGCGCAAGCTATGTAATTGTCATCGGCGAGACGGAAATGGAAAGCGGACAAGTGGCCTTGAAAGAAATGGCGACTGGTGAACAGCAACAGGTTTCATTCGCAGATATTGCTGAAACGATTAAGAAAAAATAAGTGGTCCGCCATTTTTACCCGCTTCGGCCGCTTTGGGTAAGGCTCTCGCCATGAGCCGAGAAGAACACTCGTCTCGTAGCTAAAAACCTCCTGCTCCTGCATCGCTGCGCTAGCTTCGTCGCAAATGAAATGACCCAAACTACTTTTGGGTCGTTTCATTGCCTAGCCCTTGGACGCGCCTTCGCTGGATAAGCTTTTTAGAAAAGAGAGAATTATTGAGATAGCTCTTTGATGATTGCTCACTTAGATATGGAGCAAAACAGCCGAGACTCCCGCGGGGCAGCGTAAGCGACGAGACAGCCGAGACCCCGCAAGGAGCGAAGCGACTGAGGAGGCTTGGCGCCCGCCCGCAGGAAAGCGTAGCTGTTTAGCGGAATATCGACTGGTGAAAAATATTATTTCAACTTAGTACATGAATTTAACATTTCAATGAGTTAAATAAAGAATAACGATTATAAATTTTGGAGGAATAGATATGTCGAGATCGCATTATAGTGGAGAAGTCAACGAATCGGCCATTGGCCAGCGCGTATCATTAAAAGGATGGGTGCAAAAGCGGCGCGATTTAGGCGGCTTGATCTTTGTCGATGTCCGCGACAGAAGCGGCATCGTCCAAGTGGTGTTCAACCCTGAAATTTCCGAACAAGCAGCAAAAATCGGCGAAACATTGCGCAACGAATTTGTGGTGCATATTGAAGGATTGGTCGTTGCCAGATCAGAAGGCCAAGTCAATCCAACGATGAAAACCGGGACAGTGGAAGTGCAAGTGGACCATGCGACGATTATCAACGCAGCGAAAAACCCGCCGTTTGCAATTGACGACAACACAGAGGTCAGTGAAGACTTGCGCTTGAAATACCGCTATTTGGACCTTCGCCGGCCGGCAATGTTTGAAACGTTCAAAATGCGTTCGGACATTACAAAATCGGTTCGCCGATTCCTGGATGAAGAAGGCTTCCTGGAAGTGGAAACGCCGATTTTGACGAAATCGACTCCTGAAGGCGCGCGCGATTATTTGGTGCCAAGCCGTGTGCATGATGGCGAATTTTATGCGCTTCCTCAATCACCGCAATTGTTCAAGCAGATGCTGATGGTTTCCGGTTTCGATAAATATTATCAAATCGCCCGCTGTTTCCGTGATGAAGATTTGCGTGCTGACCGCCAGCCGGAATTCACACAGATCGATATGGAAATGAGCTTTAAATCAATGGAAGAAATCATCGAGATGAACGAACGTTTGATGGTCCGGATGATGAGCGATGTCAAAGGCATCGACATTGAACCGAAGTTCCAGCGCATGAACTATACCGAAGCGATGGACCGTTACGGTTCAGATAAGCCGGATGTGCGTTTCGGCCTGGAATTGGTCAACGTTTCCGATTTAGTGGAAAATTCTTCGTTCAAAGTGTTCTCCGGAGCAGTCCAAAACGGCGGACAAGTGAAATTGATCAACGTCAAAGGGCAAGCGGCAAATTATTCACGCAAAGATATCGACGCGCTTGGTGAGTTCGCTGCCGTATACGGAGCAAAAGGTTTGGCTTGGCTGAAAGTGGAAGCAGAAGGCATTAAAGGGCCGATTGCGAAATTCTTTGAAGGCGAAGCAGCGGCTGCTTTAACTGAACGTGCAGAAGCTGAAGCGGGAGATCTTCTTTTATTCGTAGCGGATTCTTCAGCGGTAGTCGCGGATGCACTCGGAGCTTTACGTTTGAAATTCGGCAAGGAACTCGGCTTGATCGACAACACACAATTTAAGTTCCTATGGATCACAGACTGGCCGTTGTTTGAATACGATGAAAAAGAAGGGCGCTATTATGCAGCTCACCATCCGTTCACAATGCCGTTTGAAGAAGACCTTGAGATCTTGACGACAGAACCTCAAAAAGTCCGTGCACAAGCGTATGACCTTGTATTGAACGGCTATGAACTGGGCGGAGGGTCATTGCGTATTTACCGCCGCGATATCCAGGAAAAAATGTTCCAGATGCTTGGATTCACTGACGAAGAAGCCCGTGCACAGTTCGGCTTCCTGATGGAGGCATTTGAATACGGAACGCCACCGCACGGCGGAATTGCTTTTGGTCTGGACCGTCTCGTAATGCTATTGGCAGGCCGCACGAACTTGCGTGACACCATTGCTTTCCCGAAAACGGCGAGCGCCAGCGATTTATTGACGGATGCACCAAGCCCGGTTTCACAAGCGCAGCTTGAAGAATTAAGCCTATCGGTTAGTATTCAGAATAATGAGAAATAACTAGAGTAAATATCTTGTGCAAATAAATAAGGTATGCTAACATACAAGTAGTAGAGAATCCTGATGTGTTCGTTTTAAGCTATTCAGTTTTGACCCAACATTTTGTCGTCGGGAGACCAAATTTTATCATGGCTAACATGCCTCTTTAGCGGGAAGTTATAAGTGATAAAGCGGTCACCCACCTGCTTGAAGCGGGTTCAAAAACGATATGCAACACAAGGACGGCACGATTGGGATTCTCCATTATTTTAACTTTACGCCCTTCGGCAATTTGTCGGAGGGTTTTTATTTGTGTATAATTCCTATTAGACAGACGTATCATCTTTGAATTTGAAGGGCAGGGAAATCATGTTACATCAATTTTCACGAAATGAATTAGCAGTAGGCAAAGAAGGAATCGAATTGTTGAAAGGTACAACCGTCGCTATACTGGGCGTTGGCGGAGTAGGTTCTTTTGCTGCTGAAGCATGTGCCAGAAGCGGCGTAGGACGGATTATACTGGTCGATAAAGACGATGTCGACATCACCAATATCAACCGCCAGTTGGTCGCCAATTTATCGACCGTCGGCAAATCGAAAGCCGGCGTCATGAAAGACCGGATCGCGGATATCAATACGGAATGTGAAGTGATTTCTTTACATATGTTCTATACCGAAGAAACGTATGAAGAATTTTTCAGCTACGAACCGGATTATGTTATTGATGCATCGGATACGATGATTTATAAAGTTCACTTGATGCAGGAATGCTATAAACGCGGCGTCAAAATCATTTCAAGTATGGGTGCTGCCAATAAAACCGACCCGACGCGTTTCCAGATTGCTGACATCTCCAAAACACATACGGATCCACTGGCAAAAATCATCCGCAAAAAATTGCGCGAAGCGGGTATCCGCAAAGGCATTCCAGTCGTGTTTTCGGACGAAAGCCCGATCGTGATTCGCCAAGACGTGGTAGAAACAGTCGGCAAGCCGGATGCAGCTATCCGCAAAGCGAAAATGCCGCCAAGTTCGAACGCCTTTACACCGTCAACTGTCGGCTTGATTTGCGCCAGCTGGGTAGTCAATGATATCACCCGCTCGATTCCCATCGAACGCGTCAGAAATAATTAAAGAACAAGCCGGCTCATCTTGCGAGCCGGCTTTTGTGTGGGGAATTTAAAAAAATGGATGCCAAAAGAAAGAGCGCTTTTCGCTGGCGCAAAGCATCAAAATCGGTCGTAGAGTTTGCTTTCGGATGTCGAATTATGGTGAACGCAAATAAGCTCTTCACGAACGCAAATAAAAGTTTTTAAACGCAAATAAACCATCCACGAACGCAAATAAAATTAGCTAAGCGCAAATAAATAAAGAAAAAGCCATTCCGCGGACGGAAATGGCTTCGACTATTTATTTTTTCTTCCGGAATGATTTCAATTTCTCGTAGATTCCAGCGTATTTCTTCTCCGCGCCAGCAATCACCGGCTGATAATACTCCGCAGACTTCACTTCTTTCGGCAAATAATCCTGGTCGACCCAGCCGCCGTACGATCCAAGCGGCGTGTCGTGCGGATATTTATAGCCGCCGTGGCCGAGTTCGGCTGCACCGGCATAATGGCCATCGCGCAAGTGCATCGGGATATCGCCCGTGTCGCCTTTATTGATCGCCGCCATGGCTGCGTCGATTGCTTTGTAGGCGGAATTGGATTTTTCCGATAAGCACATCTCGGCAACCGCTTGCGCGAGCGGGATGCGGGCTTCAGGCAAGCCGAGCCGGTCTGCCGCTTGGCAGGCAGCCAGCACATGGCCGCCGACTTGCGGATTAGCGAGGCCGATATCTTCATAAGCCATGACCAGCAAGCGGCGCGTCACAGCTGTAAGATCGCCATTTTCCAAAAGATGCCCCAAATAATACATGGCAGCATTGACGTCACTGCCGCGCACTGATTTTTGCAGCGCGGACAGCAGATTGTAAAAATGGGAGCCTTTTTTATCGCCGAAAACGCCGACGCGTTTGATCATTTGTTCGACCATTTGGTCTTCGACGATATATTTGCCATCACGCTCATCCGATGCGACAACGATCGATTCGAGCATCGTCAATGCTTTGCGGGCATCTCCGTTGGTGCCTTCCGCGATGCGTTCGACTTGCGCCGGTGAGATTTCAATTTCATAATTGCCCAGTCCGCGTTTCGAATCGGACAACGCATTGTTCAAGAGCTGGACGATGTCTTCATGCTTCAGCCGTTTCAGCTGCTTGATTTCGCCACAGCGGGAACGGATTGCCGGGTTGACGTCATGGAAGGGATTTTCCGTCGTGGCACCGATCAGCACGATGGCGCCGCTTTCAACATGCGGCAATAGCGCGTCTTGCTGGAGTTTATTGAAACGATGGATTTCGTCCAGAAACAGCAGGACTTTGCCGGTGATGCGCGCTTCAGCGACTACTTCTTCGACGTCTTTCTTGCCGGACGTCGTTGCGTTCAGCGCGATGAAGGGCAGTTTGGAAGTGCCGGCGATGGCGTGGGCAATGGATGTTTTGCCGATTCCCGGCTCGCCGTAAAGCAGGATCGATGGCACATGGCCGTTCTGTATCATTTTATATAATGCCGTATGCGGTCCGATGACGTGCTGTTGTCCGACAACTTCATCGATTGTCCGCGGACGCATACGAAAAGCTAAAGGTTCGTTCTGCAAATCAAAAAACTCCTTCCGTACATTCGTTCTATCAGTATATCGTTTTGACAAATAAAAGTCATTGCAAGTCCATTTCATGTAACGTATGATATACTATTTTGAAGAATAATTGGAATCTGATTCAGGGGTGTAATGATGAAAATATCAACAAAAGGCCGTTACGGCTTAACCATTATGATTGCGTTAGGAAAACATTACGGAGAAGGGCCCATTCCGCTCCGCAAAATTGCAGCGGACTATGATTTGTCTGAAGCTTATTTAGAGCAGCTTGTCGGGCCGCTTCGAAATTCCGGCCTGGTCAAAAGTGTACGCGGGGCTTACGGCGGCTATATGCTAACGCGTTCACCGAAAGAAATTTCAGCCGGTGATGTAATCCGTGTCCTTGAAGGGCCGATTCAGCCAGTTGAAGGCATTGAAGACGAAGCACAGCCACAGCGGGAATTATGGGTCCGCATCCGGGACGCGGTAAAAAATGTGCTGGATACCACGACGATTGAAGATTTAACCAAAACGCAAGACACCGATAACGAAAACTATATGTTCTATATATAAGGAGTCAGTCAAAATGAATCGAATTTATTTGGACCATGCGGCCACTTCTCCGATGCATCCGGAAGTGGCTGATGTATTTTCACAAGCGCTCGGGACTGTATTCGGCAATCCTTCGAGCATCCACGGAACGGGAAGAATCGCACGGAAAGCGCTGGATGATGCACGCCGCATATTTGCGAAAAGCATCAACGCCAACGACCCGGAAATCATTTTCACGAGCGGCGGGACGGAAGCGGACAACTTCGCGATTTTCGGAACGGCTGCCAAAAAGCAGGGAAAACACATTATTACTTCTACGATTGAGCACCATGCTGTTCTCCATGCCTGCGCTAAATTGGAAAGCGACGGCTATGACGTCACGTATTTGCCGGTTGACAAAAACGGCTTAGTGCGAGCAGAAGACGTGAAAAATGCTTTGAGGGACGATACAATTTTAGTGACCATCATGCTGGGCAATAATGAAATTGGGACCATCCAGCCCATTGCGGAAATCGGGGAGCTTTTGAAAGACACCGATGTCACATTCCATACCGATGCCGTCCAGGCGTATGGCGTTTTGCCGGTTGATGTGGAACAGTTGCATGTGGATTTATTGTCCGTATCCGCCCATAAACTGAATGGACCGAAAGGCATCGGCTTTTTATACCAGCGCAAAGGCACGCCGCTCGCTCCGTTATTATATGGCGGGGAACAGGAACGGAAACGCCGCGCAGGAACCGAAAATGTTCCGGCGATCACAGCGTTCGCCAAAGCGGTGGAAATTTCACTAGCAACGATGGAGCAGAAACAAGCTGCCTATCAGGGATATAAAAAAATCTTCAAAAACGTTCTCCGGGAGGAAGGCGTAGAATTCAAGGAAAACGGCATCAACCCTTTGCCGCATATCCTGAATCTCAGCCTGCCTGGGATCGAAATCGAGTCGTTCCTTGTGAACTTGGACCTTGCCGGAATTTCGGCGTCGAGCGGATCCGCCTGTACAGCGGGTTCGATCGACCCGTCGCATGTTCTGGTCGCCATGTACGGCGACCAGGCGGAAGAATTGCGGAATTCGATCCGCTTCAGTTTCGGCATCGGCTTGACCGAAGCACAAATAACAGAAGCTGCTGAAAAAACAGCTCAAATCAGTAAGCGCTTGGCGCTAAAATGAAAAGGTGATTATAAATGACTGCGAAAGCACCACAAGATATACGTGTTGTCGTCGGCATGTCCGGAGGGGTCGACTCTTCGGTTGCCGCGTATTTATTGAAAGAACAAGGCTATGACGTCATCGGAATCTTCATGAAAAACTGGGACGACACCGATGAAAACGGCGTCTGCACAGCGACGGATGATTATGAAGATGTGATCCGTGTCTGCAACCAAATCGGCATTCCGTATTATGCCGTCAACTTTGAAAAACAGTATTGGGACAAAGTGTTCACTTATTTCCTGGAAGAATACAAAGCCGGGCGCACGCCGAACCCAGACGTGATGTGCAATAAAGAAATCAAGTTCAAGGCATTCCTCGAGCATGCCCTTAGCCTCGGTGCGGATTATTTGGCGACCGGCCATTACGCACAAGTCGAGCATATGGAAAACGGCGAAACAAAAATGCTGCGCGGCAAAGACAATAACAAAGACCAGACGTATTTCCTGAACCAATTAAACCAGGAGCAATTGTCGAAAGTCATGTTCCCAATCGGCCATATGGAAAAGAAACGGGTGCGTGAAATCGCACTTGAAGCAGGGCTTGCCACAGCTACGAAAAAAGACTCAACCGGCATCTGCTTTATCGGCGAACGCAATTTCAAGGAATTCCTCGGCCAATATCTTCCGGCACAGCCTGGCTCAATGGAAACGCTTGACGGCGTGAAAAAAGGAAGCCATGATGGCTTGATGTATTACACCATCGGCCAGCGTCAAGGCCTCGGCATTGGCGGAGCAGGAGATCCGTGGTTTGTGATCGGCAAAGATTTGGAAAAGAATATTTTGTATGTCGGCCAGAATATCAATCATGAAGCGCTGTTCTCTGACAGCTTGACTGCAGTGAACTTGAGTTTTACATCTGATACGGCACCGACGGGAACATTAAAATGCACAGCGAAATTCCGTTACCGCCAAGCAGATGTTGGCGTAACAGTTGAATTTAAAGGCGAAGAAGCCATTGTGACATTTGACGAGCCCGTCCGTGCTATTACACCAGGACAAGCGGTTGTTTTTTATGACGGCGAAGAATGCCTGGGCGGCGGAACCATCGACCGCGTCTTTAAAAACGGCGCTCGTCTGGAATATGTAGGTTAATAGGAGAGACAATGATGAATTATAACGAAATCGGCATTCAAGCCCTTCAAGAAGGAAATACCGAAGAAGCGATCAAAGCTTTTACGCAGGCGATTGAAGAAGAACCGAACAATCCGCTAGGCTATATCAACTTCGGCCATGTATTGACGTCTATGGACGATGTAGAGCGGGCAGAGCGTTTTTTCCAAAAAGCGATTGTGCTGGATGAAACTTCGGCTACCGCATATTACGGCCTGGCCAATTTGTATTTCAATGGGGAACGCTATGCGGAAGCATTGAAATTATATGAAAAAGCAGTGCAATACGGCCTTGAAGGAGCGGACGCGCATTTCATGATCGGCAAATGCTTCGAGAAATTGGAGCAGCCGAAACTGGCGCTTCCGTACCTTCAGCGTGCGGTCGAATTAGACCCGGCTGATGTGCAAGCGCGCCTGAGCTACGGCATAACGCTTGCTTCCATGGAATTGTTCGAGCTGGCGGAACCGCAGTTTTTGCAGGTTCTGGAGCAGGATCCGGATCACGCGGATGCGCATTATAACCTCGGTGTTCTTTACGCGGTATCCACAGACCGCGTCCAAGATGCCATGCACCATTTGAAACAAGCTTATACACTTGATGACCGCAATGAAATGGCGCGTTATGCGTATGATATGATTGCTACAAAACTACAATAAAACTGTGAAAGGAGACGGCAGATATGACCGGACAAATTGATTTATTCCATGAAGAAGCACAATTCGTGTTAGGCCGGCCCGTCGTCTCGATTTTTCACAATCCCCAAAATTTATTTTCCATCGCCAAAGTGAAAATCCAGGAAACCAACACCTCCTATCCAGAAAAGGAAATCATCGTTTCTGGCTATTTCCCGAAACTGTCGCTTGAGGAACAATACCGTTTTACGGGGGCTGTGAAAAATCATCCGAAATATGGTGTTCAGTTCCAAGTGAAAACTTTTACAAAAGAAGTTCCGGAAACCGAACAAGGAATCATCCATTATTTGTCGAGTGATATGTTCAATGGCATCGGCCGCAAAACAGCGGAGACGATTGTCAAAAAACTCGGTAAAGAGGCCATCAAAAAGATTCTGGAAGACCCGGAAGCGCTCGATGCAGTGCCGCGTTTATCCGATGACAAAAAAGATACGATCCGCTCGACGCTGCAGATGAACCTGGGGCTGGAGCGAGTCATGATCCAGTTGAATGACTGGGGATTCGGCCCTCAAGTCGGCATGCGCATTTACCAGGCGTACCGGGAAGAAACGATCGATATTTTAACGAAGAACCCTTACCGGTTGATCGAAGAAATTGAAGGAATCGGGTTCCAGCGCGCCGATGAACTTGGCGCGAAACTCGGCATTACGGGAAGCCATCCGGACCGCATCAAAGCTTCGATTCTTCATTTATTGAACCAGGCTTCGCTGTCGGAAGGCCATGTTTATGTCGATGCCAAAACGCTGATTCCGCTTGTTAAAGAAATGCTTGAAATCAATCCGCGAGATGAAATACCGATTGAATTGATTTCAAAAGCGATGATTGAATTGAATGAAGAAGGCAAAGTGGCAGGGGAAAAAACCCGGCTTTATTTGCCGTCGCTTTATTATTCAGAACTGGGCATTGCAACGAAACTGGAAACGATGCTGGCTTCCCAAGCGAAGCGCGAACGTTTTCCTGCCTCGGAAGTGCGGCGGGCGCTTGGGGAAGCGGAAGAACGGCTCGAGGTCAATTATGCCGAAACGCAAGTGGAAGCCATTGAAAACAGCATCAACTCTTCGGTCATGATCTTGACCGGGGGGCCGGGAACCGGCAAAACGACGGTCGTCCGCGGCTTGGTCGAAGTGTATGCCGAACTTCACGGCTTGTCGCTCGATCCAAAAGACTATGCCAAGAAAAAAGAGCCGTTCCCCATCATTTTGGCGGCGCCAACAGGGCGGGCAGCGAAACGGCTCAGTGAATCGACGGACCTGCCAGCGATGACGATCCACCGTTTGCTCGGCTTTAATGGACAGGAAAAAGAAGAAGAAACCGAACGCGATATTGAAGGCCGGTTGATCATCATCGATGAAATGTCGATGGTTGATACGTGGCTGGCGCATCAATTGCTGAAAGCCGTTCCTGAAGATGCCCAGATCATTTTCGTCGGGGACCAAGATCAATTGCCGCCAGTCGGGCCGGGCCAAGTGCTGCGCGATTTATTGGAATCAAAACGCATCCCGACCGTCGAACTGACTGATATCTACCGGCAGTCCTCCGGATCATCGATCATTGAACTGGCCCACCAAATGAAAGTTGGCCAGTTGCCGGCCGATATCACGGCGAAAACAGCGGACCGTTCGTTCATTAAAGCGGGACCTGAACAAGTTCCGGAAGTGGTCGAAAAAGTAGTGAAAAGCGCTCTTGCTAAAGGCCATTCCATTAAAGACATCCAAGTGCTCGCGCCGATGTACAAAGGACCGGCCGGCATTGATGCACTTAACCGCATGATCCAGGAAATGGTCAATCCGAATCCGGACGGCAAACGGAAAGAACTGGTTTTCGGCGATATCTCATACCGCATCGGCGATAAAGTTCTGCAGCTCGTCAACCAGCCGGAAAGCAATGTTTTTAATGGCGACATGGGGGAAGTGGTCGCCATTATGAAAGCGAAAGAAACGGTCGAGAAGCAGGACATGCTGGTGGCTTCTTTTGACGGCATTGAAGTGGAATACCAGCGCAGCGACTTGAACCAGCTGACGCTCGCGTATTGCTGCTCGATCCATAAAGCACAAGGCTCGGAATTTCCGACGGTCATCATGCCCGTTGTCCGCAGCTATATGAAAATGCTGCGGCGCAATTTATTGTATACGGGAATCACGCGAAGCAAAGATTTCCTGATTCTTTGCGGCGATCCGCAGGTGTTCCGCTACGGTGTTGAACGGACAGATGATGTCCAGCGCATGACCACATTAAGAGAACGGCTGCAGCTGCCTGAAGAAGAAACGGCTGCCGCGGAAACTGAAGCTGAAACAAAAGAGAGCACCGTAGCCAGTGAAAAAGTTAAAGAACCGGCCGGCTCGGTGAGCTTGACGGCGGAAAACGCCAACACGATCCATCCGCTGATCGGCATGGAAGGCATCAAGCCGCAGGATTTTCTCGAAGCGTAAAACAAGCGTCCTCCGCGGGCGCTTTTTTTTCGGGGATTTTTCCGATAGAAGCGTATTTTGTTGGCTGCTGGTCGTATTTTAACTTTAACTGGGCGTATTTCGGCCGCAATGGAGCGTATTTTTGCATTTATCGAGCGTATTTCAAAATCACGCACTCTGCATGCCGAAAAATATATTTAATTCACAGAAAGCGCCAGTCCAATCGTCTCTATTGACACAGCAGAGCGTTTTTCTATATAATTCAATCTATATAAATAAACAACACACAGATGGAGACAGTATAAAATCCGCATCCGCTTAGAAAGAGGTTCCTCGGCTGAAAGAACCTTCGCCATGCAATTTTAGAAAGCTACTCCGGAGTGCAGCTAATCCCTGCCGTAAAGCCGCGTTAAGGCGTAATGAGAGACATGGGTGAAAGTTGCCTGTGTAATTAGGGTGGTACCGCGAAATAAAGCCTTCGTCCCTTGCGCAAGCGCAAGAGATGAAGGCTTTTTATTATGCTTAAGGAGGAAGACAGATGAAAACCATGAAGACGATGAAAGCTGCAGACATCAGAAGATTGTATCTCGAATTCTTTAAAGAAAAAGGCCATGACCAGGAGCCGAGCGCACCGCTTGTGCCATTTGAAGATCCTTCTTTGCTGTGGATCAACAGCGGTGTGGCAACACTGAAAAAATATTTTGACGGCCGTGTGATTCCGGAAAACCCGAGAATCGTCAACGCCCAAAAATCGATCCGGACAAACGATATCGAGAACGTCGGGAAAACAGCCCGCCACCATACATTTTTTGAAATGCTCGGAAACTTTTCAATCGGCGATTATTTTAAAAAAGAAGCGATCCACTGGGCTTGGGAATTCTTGACCGATGACCGTTGGATGGGCTTCGAACCGGAGAAGTTGTCCGTGACGATCCACCCGGAAGATGAAGAAGCATATGACATCTGGCTCAACGAAGTCGGAGTGCCGGCTGAACGCATCATCCGCTTGGAAGGGAATTTCTGGGATATCGGTGAAGGTCCGAGTGGCCCGAACTCCGAGATTTTCTATGACCGCGGTGAATCGTATGGCAGCGACTCGAACGACCCTGAATTGTATCCGGGAGGCGAGAATGACCGTTACCTGGAAGTCTGGAACTTGGTGTTCTCGCAGTTTAACCACAACCCGGACAATACTTACACACCGCTTCCGAAGCAGAACATCGACACCGGAATGGGGCTTGAGCGCATGGCTTCGGTTGTGCAGGACGTTCCGACAAACTACGATACCGATTTGTTCATGCCGATTATCCAGAAAACCGAACAGATTTCCGGCAAGAAATACGGGGAAGACGGGGAAGCCGACATGGCATTCAAAGTCATCGCTGACCATGTCCGCACCGTTGCTTTTGCAATCGGCGACGGCGCATTGCCATCCAACGAGGGCCGCGGCTATGTGTTAAGAAGACTGCTGCGCCGCGCTGTCCGCTATGCGAAGAAACTGGGCATTGAAAAACCGTTCATGTATGAATTGGTGCCGGTTGTGGGCGATATCATGAAAGACTTTTACCCTGAAGTCAATGAAAAACAGGATTTTATTATCCGTGTCATGAAATTGGAAGAAGAACGCTTCCACGAAACGCTTCACGACGGACTGGCGATTTTATCGTCGGTTGTCGAACAGCAAAAAGCGGCAGGTCATACGGAAATTCCGGGTGAAGATGCTTTCCGCCTTTACGATACGTACGGCTTCCCGGTGGAACTGACGGAAGAGTATGCGGAAGAAAGCGGCATGGCAATCGACCATGCGGGCTTTGAAGCGGCAATGCAAGCACAGCGCGACCGGGCACGAAAAGCGCGCCACAGCGTCAATTCGATGCAGACGCAATCCGAAGTGCTGGGCAGTATTACAGAGCCAAGCGAATTTATCGGCTATAGCTTAACGGCAGCTGAAGCGAATGTGCTGGCAATCATCAAAGACGGCGAACTGGCTGACAGTGCTCAAGAAGGCGAAGAAGTTCAAGTGATGTTGGACCAGACGCCATTTTATGCGGAAAGCGGCGGGCAGATTGCCGACCGCGGAACCTTGAGCAATGATTTGGTGCAGGTATCTGTGCTTGACGTTAAAAAAGCGCCAAACGGCCAAAACCTGCATTCGGTGCGTGTTGATTCGGGTGAATTGACAAAATCAGCTGTTTTTGCAGAAGTTGACGCAAGCGAACGCCGCCATACGGTGAAAAACCATACAGCGACACACTTATTGCACCAAGCGCTTAAAGATATTCTTGGAACGCATGTTAACCAAGCGGGATCATACGTTGGGCCAGACCGTCTGCGTTTTGACTTCTCGCATTTCGGGCAAGTAACAAAAGAAGAGCTCGAGCAGATTGAACAAATCGTCAACGAGAAAATTTGGAGCGGCATTGACGTCCAAACCGGCTACCATAACTTGCAGGAAGCAAAAGATATGGGAGCGATGGCGTTATTCGGCGAGAAATACGGCGACGTTGTCCGTGTGGTTGAAATCGGCGGCTACTCACTAGAACTTTGCGGCGGTGTCCATGTCGTCAACACTTCAGAAATCGGCGTCTTCAAGATTGTTTCAGAAAGCGGCATTGGTGCCGGCATCCGCCGCATCGAAGCGGTCACCGGCAAAGGGGCATATGAGAACTTGAAAGACAGCGAGCGGACGCTTGAAGAAGCGGCAAGCCTGATGAAAACATCTTCAAAAGACCTGGTCCAGAAAGTGCAGACGTTCCAGCAGGAAATGAAAGGGCTGCAGCGTGAAAACGAGTCGCTGATGGCGAAAATTTCAAATGCACAGTCTTCCGAATTATTGAGTTCTGCACGCCAAGTCGGCGATATTACGGTTCTTTCCACGAAAGTGGAAGCGAAAGACAATAACCAGCTGCGCCAGATCATGGATGACTTAAAGCAGAAGTTTGAAAAAGCGGTCATCGTTCTCGGTGCGACAGACGGCGAAAAAGTGATGCTGATTGCCGGCGTCACAAAAGATTTGACTGGCGGGAACTATCATGCCGGACAAATCGTCAAACACGTAGCAGAACAGTGCGGCGGCAAGGGCGGCGGCCGTCCAGATATGGCGATGGCAGGCGCAAAAAACCCGGAAAAACTGGGCGAAGCTTTGGAATCTGTCTACAACTTGCTCAAATAGGTTTAATAAATACCCAAAATCGTATATAATATAATTCAGACAGCGAGAGCGGTTTTCTCCTATCTAGATCCGAAAGCGAGGTGCTTGTCGTGAGTTCATTTGATCAAACTATGAAATTCAATCCGTCTGATGAATCGATGGAGCAGGAAGTGAAGCAAGTGATGCTTCAAGTCCATGCTGCACTTGAGGAAAAAGGCTATAACCCGATCAATCAGATTGTCGGATATTTATTATCAGGTGATCCGGCTTATATTCCTCGCCACCAGGATGCACGCAATATGATCCGCAAACTCGAGCGGGATGAAATTCTGGAAGAGCTTGTAAAGTTCTATATCAAAAAGAATAATGAGGAATAAGCATGAGAATAATGGGACTGGATGTCGGTTCAAAAACAATCGGAGTTGCCATCAGTGATGCGCTTGGCTGGACAGCCCAAGGCATCGAGACGGTTAAAATCAACGAGGCTGTAGGAGAGTATGGATTTGAGCGCTTAGGCGAATTGATCAAGTCTTATGAAGTCACCCAGGTCGTAGTCGGTTATCCGAAAAACATGAACAATTCAATTGGTCCGCGAGCAGAGGCATCGGAAAAGTTTGCAGCTTTGCTGGAAGAAGCGTATGCTATACCGGTGGTCCTTTGGGATGAACGTCTGACGACAATGGCGGCGGAGAAGATGCTGATTTCAGCTGACGTCAGCCGGAAAAACCGCAAAAAAGTGATCGACAAGATGGCAGCGGTCATGATTTTGCAAGGCTATCTTGATTTTAAAAAATAATGAGGTGACGCAAATGGAACACGGACAAGAACACATTACAGTCGTTGATGAAAACGGCAACGAGCAGCTATTTGAAGTACTATTCACATTTGACTCAGAACAATTCGGGAAATCGTATGTATTGTATTACCCGGTAGGCGCTGAAGAAGATGAAGATGGTGAAATTGAAATCCAAGCTTCTTCATTCACTGAAAACGAAGACACAGACGGCAAAATTGCTGGCGGCGAACTTCGCCCTGTTGAAACTGACGAAGAATGGGACATGATCGAAGAAATGCTGAACACGTTCCTTGACGAAGAAGAAGAAAACGAAGAGCTTTAATCTAATGGAGCAAGGGGCGGAATTGAAAGCAGATTCCGCCTTTTTCTTTTGTCTGGAATTAGGTATACTGATAAGGAGAAACTTCACTCAGTGGCGCTTCTTTATCTTTACGCAGATTAGATGAACAAATCGGGTTTTAACGGCCAGTGGACCTCCGCCTTTAAAAGCGGGGGACATACTGGCCTTTGAAACGGGGGAAAGCAAAAAGCTAAGGGGGGGAACCCGTGGACAAGCAGTCGAAAAAAGAAATAATGTTCGACCGGATGAGTGAAAAGAAAAAAGAAGTGAAAATCGTCCGTCGGATTGTGTTGATCATCACATTGGTCCTTTTGATTGTTGTGGGCATTGCAGGATTTCAAGCCTATAATTATGTGACTGATGCATTGAAGCCGGTAGACCCGGATTCAGAAAAAGTGGTGAACATCGAAGTGCCGATCGGCTCGAATTTGGACAGCATTTCCGCACTGCTGGAAGAAAACGGCCTTATCGCCGATGCGCGCATCTACAAGTATTACGTGAAATTCAAGAACCAGGCTGATTTCCAAGCCGGGACATACGGGCTGCTGCCTTCTATGACTCTTGATGAAATTACCGAAAGCTTGAAAACCGGAAAAGTCTACCGTGAACCGCTGTTCAATATTACGGTGCCTGAAGGCCTGACAATAGACGAAATCGCTGAAAATGTCATTGCCAAAAAGACAAAATTCACTGCTGAAGAATTTTTGGCTAAAGTGCAGGATCCACAGTACATTGATGAATTGATGGTCAAGTACCCGACTTTGCTGACAGATGAAATCAAAGGCGAGAATGTCCGTTATGCGTTAGAAGGCTATTTGTTCCCTGCCACCTACGCATTTTATGAAGAAGATCCATCGCTGAACTTAATAATTGAGCAAATGCTTGAAGCGACAGAGGCAAATGTCGTACAATATCAAGCGGTACTCGAAGAGATGGGGGAAACGCCGCATTGGCTCCTGACATTCGCGTCGCTGCTGGAAGAAGAAGCAACAGCACAGTCCGACCGGCAGACGATTGCCAGCGTGTTCTATAACCGCCTGGAAGCGGATATGCCGCTGCAGACAGACCCGACCGTCATTTATGCGATGGGAGAACACAAAGAACGTTTGTTCAATAAAGACTATCAATTTGAGCATCCTTATAGCACTTACACCAATAAAGGTTTGCCGCCCGGCCCGATTGCTTCAGCCGGAGCGTCGTCCATCCAGGCCGTATTAGACCCAGCCAATACAAAATATTTATATTTCCTTGCTGATTCTACCGGCAAAAATCATTTTGCTATAACTTATGACGAGCATTTAGCGAACCGCGACAAATACATCGGCCAATAAAGTGAAACTGCAATCCGCGGGAGTTTCACCCCCGCGGATTGCTAGTTGAACCAATCGGACTTTTACGGACAGTGGAGCTTCCGCTTAAAAAAGCGGGAGTCATACTGCCCGTTAAAGCGGGATAAAGAAGCCGGGTCTTTTGTTTCTGCTGCATGGCAGTTATAAGGACCTGCTGACGCAAGGTGAATAAAACAAGAAGGAGGCGGTCTCGCTTTCCTTCTTGTTTTATGTTAGTATAGGAAGTAATTTTTGCTGCAGGTAAAAAGGAGCTTTTAGGAATGGAAGATCATCAACAACTGCCGGAAATATTGGCGGCATTAAAAAACTATGCGGAACAGCATCATGTCCCGATCATGGAAGAACAAGGAATCAGCGAACTCATCGAGCTTTTGAAAAGCCAGCAGCCGAAATCGATTCTGGAAATTGGAGCCGCAATTGGGTTTTCAGCCATCAAAATGGCTTCTGAATTGCCGGATTGCACAGTCGATACCATCGAACGTGATGACGGCAGGTATAATAAAGCAGTGGAATTCATCGGGCAATCCGGTCTTGAAAACCAAATACGGATTTTTCATGGAGATGCGCTTGAGCTGGATTTGGACCTTTTAAAACCGGCATATGACGCTATTTTTATAGATGCCGCTAAAGGGCAATACGAACGGTTTTTTGAAAAATATGAAAAGCTTTTGTCTGAACGTGGAATTATTTATTGCGACAATATGCATATGCACGGTTTGTCAGAGCAGGAAATTTCAGAGGTTCCGAGAAGAAAACGGACGATGATCCGGAATTTAAGAAAATTTAAAGAATATATGTTAAATCACCCGTCTTACGAAACGACGCTGCTGTCTGCAGGAGATGGAATCATGATTTGCAGAAAAAAAGCGCAGGAAAAATAATGAAGTTTGCAAGGAGCTTGAAAGCATGTCTAAAAACCGTCCGGTCGTAATCGGAATTGCAGGTGGTTCGGGCTCAGGTAAAACGAGCGTGACGCATTCCATTTATGAAGTATTCAAAGATCACTCGGTAGTGGTGATCGAACAGGATTATTATTATAAAGATCAAAGCCATTTAGCGTTTGAAGAACGTTTGAAAACGAACTATGACCATCCGCTGGCATTTGATACAGATTTACTGATTGAACACATCAACAAATTGCTGCAACGGCAGCCGATAGAAAAACCGGTTTATAATTATGCGCTACATACGCGTTCTGATGAAACTGTATTGATTGAGCCAAAAGACGTCATCATTCTTGAAGGCATTCTGGTTCTGGAAGATCAGCGCCTCCGCGATTTGATGGACATTAAGCTGTTTGTGGATACGGATGCGGATTTGCGCATAATTCGCCGGTTGCTGCGCGACATCAACGAACGGGGACGGACCATCGATTCCGTAATTGATCAATATTTAAGCGTTGTGCGCCCTATGCATAACCAGTTTATCGAGCCGACAAAACGATATGCGGATGTGATTATTCCAGAAGGCGGGCAAAACGAAGTAGCAATTGATTTAATGGTTACAAAAATTAAAACAATTCTTGAATAGATTGACAGTTTATAATATGATGAGACCAGACTGGCGGGTGTTTACCAAAAATCATCCAAAGTCAGCAGTTTAAGGAGTGGGGAATAATGGCGAACGAAAAACAATTTCCAATGACAGCTGCAGGAAAGCAGAAGTTGGAGGAAGAACTGGATTTCTTAAAAACTGTAAAACGGAAAGAAGTCGTTGAGCGGATTAAAGTAGCTCGCAGTTTTGGGGATTTATCCGAGAACTCTGAGTATGATTCGGCTAAAGAAGACCAAGCATTTGTGGAGGGCCGTATTTCTACGTTGGAATCGATGGTCCGGAATGCAGTTATCATAAATGAAAATGAATTAGATAGAGATATCGTCCGTTTAGGCACAACCGTAACTTTTGTGGAAGTTCCGGACGGCGAAGAAGAATCATATACAATCGTCGGGTCGGCAGAAGCGGATCCTCTTGAAGGCCGCATCTCCAATGATTCGCCTATTGCCAAAAGCATGATTGGACGTTCAATTGGTGAAAATGTTAAAGTTTTGACTCCAGGCGGCGAAATGGAAATTAAGATAGTTTCAATTACCTAATTCGGACAGCCATTCTTAGTTAGAATGGCTGTTTTTTTAAAAAAGGCCGATAATGAAACATTTCTTTTGCTAAAACGTCAAATTTGTAACATAGCATTATGCTAAAATAATTTGAAGAGGAGGCAAGAATATGAATGATGAAAAAAAACCTTATCCTTCTCGTTTGAATAAAAAGAACCGGTCGAATTCCATTCTAAATATGATGATTGGGTTGGTGTTTACTTTAGTTATTATTACCGGAGCTTTTATATTCTTTGATAATGGCGAACAAAGCGCCGAGGAACCGGAATCTGTCCAAATCACAACAGATACGGAACAGCAAACGAGTGAAGAAGGAAGCAACACTGAAGAAGCTGACGCTGCTGAAGACTCAGAAAAGGATTCTGAAGCTGAAGCCGAAAAAGAAAAAGAAGCGGAAGAAGCTGCTAAAGAAGAAAAAGAAAAAGCTGAAGAAGCCGAAAAAACAAAAGAAGGCAAAGTGACTGTTGGCGGCACGATTACACGGGAAGCTTCAAATGATCCCATCGTGGCAGAGTCGATCATCAATACGAGCTGGGAGCCGGTAGGCACTACTCAAAAGGGCAAGCATGTTTCGGTTTATGAAAAAGATTCAATCGATTGGAAAGAAAAAATCAAAGCTATTACATATGCGACGGGTCTAGCTGAAGACAATATGTATGTTATGATGATAAAAAATGGCGGTGGCCCTCAAAAGTCGATTGGTGTCGTCCAGTCTAAAGATCAATCAGAAAAATACCGTGTCCATTTGGAATGGATTGACGGAAAAGGCTGGAAACCCGTGAAGATGGATGTATTGAAAACACTGGAAGGCGCCTATTAAAAGGCGTCTTTTTTTTGAATAAAATTCATAGGCGAGAGGAAGATAGACAGATGAAAATCGGTGTAATCGGTGCAATGGAAGAAGAAGTGGAATTATTAAGAGGAAGCCTGGAAAACGCTCGGGTTGAGGAAATTGCAAACTGTGAATTTACCTCAGGTACATACAAAGGACAGGAAGTCGTTCTTTTAAAAAGCGGCATCGGCAAAGTAAATGCAGCAATGTCGACGACTCTTTTGCTTCAGCAATATAAACCGGATATGGTGATCAATACGGGATCGGCTGGAGGATTCGATCAAGAACTTGAAGTCGGTGCCATTGTTATTTCAGATGAAGTCCGCCACCATGATGTTGACGTTACGGTCTTCGGTTATGAAATGGGCCAAGTGCCGCAATTGCCTGCCGCTTTCCGGTCCGATGAAAAACTCGTTTCCATTGCAGTTAAAGCAGTTGAAGAACTGGGAGAGCATCCTTATGCAGTCGGGCTGATTGCTACCGGAGATTCTTTTATGAATGATGCGGAACGCGTAGAGAAAGTACGCGGATTCTTCCCGGACATGAAGGCCTCTGAAATGGAAGCAGCAGCCGTTGCACAAGTATGCCACCAATTTAATGTGCCATTTGTTGTCATCCGGGCATTATCTGACATTGCCGGCAAAGAATCGAATATTTCTTTTGACGAATTTTTGCCGGTAGCTGCCAAACATTCTACGGAAATTGTTTTAAATGTCGTAGAACGTCTCGCTGCAAAATAAAAAAGCTGGAAGCGTTGTATTGAACGCTTCCAGCTTTTATACTTTCCGTAATGTAAAAGTGCTGATCATTAATAAAGAACATAATATAAAGAGGAACATATAGGCAACGGGCGGAATAGTTGAAATACCGAAATAAGACAAAGTTACAACAGTTCCTGCTGCCGTGATCGGCAAGCCGGTAAAGTAACCGTTCGCTTCAGAAATATTAAAGCGTGCAAGACGAAAAGCGCCGCTCGCAATATAAATGACCGTGAATACCATTCCGGTGACTCCGAAATCGACCAGCACAAGCTCATAAATTAAAATAGCCGGTGCAATGCCGAACGATATAATGTCGCTCATGGAATCCAATTGTTTGCCGAGTTCCGACTCCTGATTGAATTTCCTGGCAACCATGCCATCAAAGCGATCCAAAAATGCAGCAATAAAAATAAATAGCACACTATAGCTGTAGAATTCGTTGAGTGCCGCCATTAGAGAGGCACCGCCGAAAGCCATATTGCCGATCGTCAGCACATTTGCTGCTTGTGATCTGAGTTTTTTAATTGTGTGATCCATTCGTTCTAGTATCAGCAATGGAAGACACTCCTTTTTTTTGTAAACTTCTTCACTTCATTATACTGTGAAAGAACAAAAAATGGTAGACTATTTTAAGCAATGGAGGTGTCCGTGTGAAGAAAAAGCTTTATCAGCGATCGATTGAATTGACGAATGGACCAGTCACATCAAGCTTAATCCGCTCTTTTGCCCAATCTTCGGCAAGCCGATGGGTGATTCCAAATTATATCAAAACTTACAAAATAGCTACGGCAGATATTGAAAATCATGTAAATTCTTTTCCGACGCTGCATGATTTTTTTATCCGTAAGCTAAAAGCGGAAAGCAGGCCAACTGCTGGACTGCCGGTTGTTTCCCCGGTAGACGGCAAAATTGAAATCTTAGGGGACATGCATGAAGGGATCCGTTTTCTGGTGAAAAACCAGCAATATTCATTAGCCGATCTTTTGGGCAATAACGGGCTGGCTGATGCGTATCAAAACGGCAAATACATTGTGCTTTATCTTTCACCTGCCGATTATCACCGAATCCATAGCCCCGCATCCGGGAATATCCTCAAACAATATGTTCTGGGAAAAAAATCTTATCCTGTCAATGGTCCAGGGCTTATGTACGGCAAGTCTCCGATCAGCGGCAATTACCGCATGATCACAGAGCTTGAAACGGCCTTCGGCAGTATGCTGGTAGTGAAAGTCGGTGCCATGTTCATCAATTCCATTAAATTGACGAACAATCAAAACTCATGGGAAAAAGGCGAAGAAGTGGCTTATTTCAGTTTTGGTTCCACCGTTGTGCTGTTCTTTGAAGAAAATCGCATTGATTTTTGTGGAAATGCGAAAAGCGGAGAACAGATCAAGGTGGGAGAAGCCCTTGCACATATGGTATAATCAATAGAATTAAGTTGGAAAACAGGAGTTGTTTGTGATGTATCGATATTTTATACCGAGTCAATATGTAAAAAGCGTTTTTGATATTTCCCCGGAAGCGCTGCTTGAAAAAGGTGTCCGGGGAATTATTACGGATTTAGATAATACATTGGTTGAATGGGACCGTCCAGATGCAACACCGAAACTGATTGATTGGCTAAGATCAATGAAAGTGGCGGGAATACAAGTGGTTATCGTATCGAATAACAATGAATTACGAGTTAAATCTTTTGCAGATCCGCTTGGCATCCCGTTTATTTATCAAGCGCGCAAGCCAATGGGCAGGGCGTTCCGAAAAGCGTTAAAATTGATGAATGTGAAACGCGATCAAGTCGTGGTTATCGGTGACCAAATGATGACAGACATTTTTGGCGGGAATTTAAATAAACTGCACACGATATTAGTTTTGCCGGTAGCCCAGTCAGACGGGTTCTTTACCCGTTTTAACCGACTAATGGAACGCCGCATCATGAAGAAGTTAAAAGAAAAAGGACAATTGACATGGGAGGAAGAAAATTGAACGAAATGCCAACATGCATCGGCTGCGGAGCACAGATCCAGACAGAACGGCCAGGGGAACTTGGCTACGCACCGGTATCATCTTTAGATAAAGAAGAAATTATTTGCCAGCGCTGCTTCCGTTTGAAAAATTACAACGAGCTTCAGCCGGTATCTCTGACTGACGACGACTTTTTAAGAATTTTAAACGGGCTTGGAGAACGCAAAGGGCTGATTGTGAAAATCGTTGATATTTTTGACTTCAACGGCAGCTGGATTCCAGGACTGCACCGTTTTGTAGGCAACAACGATATTTTATTGATTGCCAACAAAGCGGACTTGCTGCCAAAATCAGTCAAACAGGCGAAGCTCATCAATTGGATGAAGCAAGAAGCGAAAAAACTGGGCTTAAAGCCGATTGACGTTTTGACGGTTAGTGCGCATAAAGGAACCGGCGTCGTAGAAGCGATGGAGGCGATTGACAAGTACCGCAAAGGACAGGACGTTTATGTGGTGGGTTCAACAAATGTCGGCAAATCGACGTTCATCAACCGCATTATTAAACAAGCGACTGGCCAATCGGATATCATCACCACTTCCCATTTTCCAGGAACAACACTCGATTTGATCGAGATTCCATTGGATGATGAAAAATCACTTTTTGATACACCGGGAATCATCAATCATCATCAATTAGCTCATCATTTGCATTCTTCAGAGTTGAAAATGATCATGCCGAAAAAAGAATTAAAGCCGCGGGTGTTCCAATTGAACGCCGAACAGACACTATTTATTGGCGGCCTTGCCCGTTTCGACTTTATCCAGGGAGACCGCTCTTCGTTCACCATTCATGTAGCGAACGACTTGCAGATTCACCGCACCAAATTGGAAAATGCAGATGCACTTTATGAACAGCATCTCGGTGAAATGCTGTCACCGCCAACTACTCAGTATAAAGATGATTTTCCAGAGTTAGTGCGGCACGAATTTCGGGTAAAAGAAGGTAAGACAGATATTGTCTATTCAGGCTTAGGCTGGATTACCGTTCAGCACCCGAATGTAGTCATCGCTGCATATGCTCCTAGAGGAGTAGAAGTGTTTTTAAGACCATCACTGATCTAGGGGGATTTTGATGAAGAAATGGTATGCGGTAATAGGCGACCCGATTGCGCATTCCCTGTCGCCTTTCATGCACGATTATTGGTTTGAAGAACATGGCATTGACGCCACGTATATACCGGTTCATGTCCAGCCTTTTGAACTGGAAAATGCCTTTAATGCGATGAAAACTTTAGGGATCAGCGGCTTTAACATTACATTGCCGCATAAACAGTCCATTATTCCTTTTTTAAGTAAACTTGATGAAACGGCGGTCGTGATGAATGCGGTCAATACGGTCACTTTTAACGGCCGCCAATACATCGGCTGGAACACAGATGGCGATGGCTTTGTACGGTCATTGTCTGCACAGCCGGTCACCTTGAATGAAAAAGTGCTGATTATTGGTGCCGGCGGAGCCGCAAGAGGCATTGCTTTTGCTTTAAAACGTGCCAATTATAAAGATGTCACCATCACAAACCGAACGTATCGCCGGGCAAAAGAACTGGCGGAAGCGTCCGGCAGTTCTGCATTGACGATAAAAGATGCGGAATTGTCGCTTGCGGACTTCAGCATTATTATCCAGACCACTTCTGTCGGCTTAGCGAAAGACGAGGCATTGCCGATTTCATTGGAAAATTTAAGCATGGGATCACTCGTAGCGGATATCATCTACAATCCGCTTGAGACGCCGTTTTTGAAAGCGGCACAAGAAAAAAACTGTACAATTATGAATGGTGTGGGAATGTTTGTCTATCAAGGCGCAATCGCTTTTGAGAAATGGACAGGAATTAAACCGGACACTGAAAAAATGATTGAAATCATTACAGAAAAATTAGGAGGCAATTATGTTAACAGGTAAACAAAAACGCTTTTTGCGAAGCGAAGCTCATCATCTAGATCCAATCTTCCAAGTCGGCAAAGGCGGGGTCAGCGGAACGATGCTGCGCCAGATCGAAGAAGCGTTGGAAGCAAGAGAATTAGTGAAAATCAGCATTCTGCAGAATAACGAAGATAACAAACACGACGTCGCCAAACAGCTGGCCGAAGGCACTTATGCAGAACTTGTCCAGTTGATCGGCCACACAGTGGTTCTATATAAACCATCAGTCAATAATAAGAAGATTGTGCTGCCGGTAAAAAGATGAAGAAAGTCGGGATTTTAGGCGGAACATTCAATCCTCCTCATCTCGGCCATCTTATTATGGCCAATGAAGCGCTCCATTCGACAGGATTGGATGAAGTCCGCTTTATGCCCAATTATATTGCTCCCCATAAAGAAGTCAGCGGCGCCACTGCAGAACATCGTCTTAAAATGACACGGCTTGCCGTCATGGGACATGATAAGTTTCTGATAGAGGATTTTGAAATTAGGCAAGGCGGCGTATCCTATACATTTGATACGGTAAAAAAAATGATTGAACGGGAACCGGATGCTGAATTTTATTTTATTATCGGCGGAGACAGTATCGAAGGGCTGCCGACTTGGTACCGCATCGATGACTTGGCTAAAATTATCCGTTTCATCGGCATCAGGCGCCCAGGCTACTTGCACGATACCATTTATCCGGTGCTGTTGATCGACTCGCCGGAGCTGCATCTATCGTCGACAATGCTCAGGGACCGCGTCGCAGAAGGTGGAACCATCTCTTTTTTAGTACCTGAAAAAGTGGAAGCTTTTATTCGAAAGGAGCGGTTATATGGATCAAAGCATGATGATTGAGAAAGTGAAGGAACGGCTGCCTGAAAATCGCTATAACCATGTGAGAGGGGTAGTCGAGACGGCAACTGTCTTGGCAGAAAAATTCAATGTGCCGGTGGAGAAAGCGCGTGTCGCTGCTATTTTGCACGACGTAGCGAAATTTTCGGACCGGGAATGGATGAAATCGATCCTTATTTCTGAAAACATGGATCCATTATTGCTTGAATACCATGCCGAATTATGGCATGCCCCTGTTGGAGCGTATATGGCCCGAACGGAATTTGGCATTGACGATGAAGATGTGCTGAATGCCATCAAATACCATACGACCGGCCGCCCAGGAATGTCTGACCTGGAGAAAATCATCTATATTGCTGATCTTATCGAACCGACCCGCAAATTTTCAGGAGTTGAAGAATTGCGACAATTAGCAGATCAGGGATTGGATGTTATGATGGAAGCCAGCGTTAAACATACCATCGAATTCCTGGTATCAAAAAATCAACCGGTTTATCCGGATTCACTGAAGTGTTACCAATACTTCGTGCAACAGAAAGGGAAAGTGAAAGAATGACTAAACAAACATTATTACAAATGGCATACAATGCTGCCGAGGATAAAAAAGCTGAAGATATCGTTGTCTTGAATATGGAAGGCATTTCGTTGCTTGCTGACTATTTCATTATTTGCAGCGGTAATTCCGATCGCCAAGTGCAGGCAATTGCCAGAGAGTTGATCGATCAGTCCAACAAAGCCGGCAATACGGTGAAAAGCGTTGAAGGATTCGACGCGGCACGCTGGATATTGGTCGATTTAGGAGACGTTGTCGCTCACGTTTTCCATAAAGATGAGCGTTCATATTACAATTTAGAGCGCCTATGGAGAGAAGCGCCGACAATGGAAATATGAGATACGGAAAATTTGCATCAGTTTATGATGAACTGATGGAAGATGTTCCGTATGAAAAATGGGTAGAATGGGTTGCTTCCCAGATCCAGTCCGGAAAAATTCTGGATTTGGCTTGCGGGACAGGAACCCTTTCCCAGCTTTTCAGCGAAATGGGATTTGAAGTGACGGCGAGCGATTTATCAGAAGAAATGCTGACAATTGCCAGCCAGCGATTCCAGGAAGCAGGCCAGCACATCCCTGTGCTTCAGCTGTCGATGGATAACCTGGAAGGGCTGTCAGGCTTTGACGCGGTCACTATCGCAATTGATTCCCTCAATTATCTGGACACTGAAAAACAAGTGCAGCAGACATTCAAGGAAGTTTTCGCGGCCTTGAATGAAGGCGGGCGTTTTTTCTTTGATGTCCATTCTGTCTACAAAGTGGACCATGTTTATATGGACAGCCCGTTTGTTTACGATGGGGAAGACATTGCCTATATTTGGCATACTGAACCTGGCGATTATGCCCATAGCGTGATCCACGATATTACGTTTTTCATTCAGCAAGGCCAATTGTTTGAACGCTTCGAGGAAACGCATGAACAGCGCACTTTTGAAGTTGCTGATTATGCAGCTTGGCTGGAAGCAGCTGGGTTCCAAGTGGAATCGGTCACAGCCGATTTTACGGGTGAAGCACCGGACGAAGAAAGCGAACGCATCTTTTTCCACGCAAAGAAAAACTAAATTAAACTAGAAGCTGTCCGCAATTTTTGCGGGCGGCTTTTTTTGGATTAAGCCTATTATTCGAATCGAGCAAATCCTGTATGAAAATCAATTAGACAAGTCTCATTAATTAATGTACAATTCAGACAGCTTCCTATCTAATTGCCTTCTGAAGAAAAGAGGAATGTCCGCTGAATTTTTCAGAACTTCGAAGCAAATTTGGCTGGCTGCTAATTCCGGCGGTTGCCATTGTCTTGTTAGCTGTTTATTTTTTATTTCCTCAACAAGAAACAGATTCTGATCTGGAAACATCTCTTGAATTAATCCAAGCTGAACCCCCTCAGCAGACGGAAACCCCCACTCAAAATCCAGTACCAACAATTTTAATGGTTGATATTAAAGGGCAAGTTGAAAAGCCTGGCGTTTATGAGCTGCCGCCAGATTCCCGAATGAAAGACGCCATCGATGCAGCGGGCGGTTTTTTGGGCACGGCAGAACCAAAAGCCATTAATCTGGCCATGAAAGTTCAAGATGAAATGGTGATTTATGTACCGGCAGTTGGAGAAGAAGCCGTTCTGCCGGCGATTCAGCCAAGCGCCGCCGCTTCTGCCGGCGCTGCAGAAGCTTTGGTGAACTTAAACACTGCTGCCGATGTCGATTTGATGACATTGCCGGGAATCGGTCCATCCAAAGCGGCTGCGATTATCGCTTACCGGACGGAAACCGGCAATTTTCAAAAAGTGGAGGATCTCACCAATGTTACCGGCATTGGCGATAAAACCTTTGAAAAACTGAAAGACAGCATCACTGTCAACTGACCGGCAGATGAGGCGAACGGACGGTTGACGAATAATCCCCCTCTGCTACACTTATTTTAGACAAAATAGCAGGAGGCAATTAGATGAAGCGAATAACTTGGGATCAATTCTTCATGGCGCAAAGCCATTTACTAGCACTCAGAAGCACTTGTACACGGCTTGCGGTAGGCGCGACCATTGTACGTGACCGGCGGATTATGGCAGGCGGCTATAACGGATCCATCTCCGGCGGCGACCATTGCATCGATAAAGGCTGTTACGTTGTCGACGGCCATTGCGTCCGGACCATCCATGCGGAGATGAATGCTCTTTTGCAATGCGCTAAATACGGCGTCAGCGTCAATGGGGCGGATATGTACGTCAGCCATTTTCCATGCCTACAATGCTCAAAATCGATTATCCAAGCAGGGATTTCGCGGCTTTATTACGCGGCGGACTATAAAAATCATGCCTATGCCATCGAGTTGTTTGAACAGGCAGGAGTCGAAGTGGTACAAGTCATATTTGATGAACGCAAAATCGACTTTTTAAGCGCTGAAAAAGCCAATCTGTACATGGAAATGCTGGAGACGCTGCGGGAAAAAGGCGGCACTGAAGAAGAATTGGCCTATTACACTAAGCGGGTGGATCAATTATTCGGAGAAGTCGAAGTTTAAACGAAAATAGTTGGATTTATATAGCAACGGCAATCGTAATTGCCACTTTTGCAGCGCATGATACAGCGGTTCAGCTCGTGTTCATGACGCTGCTTTTTTGTTGGATGGTCTGGAAAAGGGAGTCGTATCAGCACATGGCAATTATTGCTTTGATTGCCGGCGGTTGCTTTCTATTGCAGGAATTAAGAGCTCAGGATGCATTTGATTACGCAAAGCCTTATGCAGGTGAATTGGAATTTAATGGGAATTATGTGATTGATGGAGACGGCTTAAGAGGCTTTGCCCGACTGGCAGACGGCACGGTCGTTTATGCAAAGTACCAGCTGGAGTCTCCGGAAGAAAAAGCGGCCATGGAAGAAAGCCTGTATAAATCCAAGCTTTATATTACGGGAGTTTTCGAAAAGCCTTCTCCGCCGTCACATGAATTTTCTTTTGATATGCAGAAGTATTTGAATCATAACGGTTCCCGCTATATTTTAGCCATCCAGACGGTTAAAGGGGTAGAGGCGGCCCCGACGATGCTCAGTAAGCTATATGAGCGCAGGAAATGGCTTAAACGGCATATACAAGCTTCTTTTCCTCCGGCTTTGGCGGCTGAAGCGGAAGCATTGCTGATTGGCGAACAGGAAAACATGACAAATGAAGATCGACTCATGTATCAAACGCTTGGCATCACCCATTTATTTGCCATTTCGGGTCTTCATGTCGCCATTATCGTTGGTATTGGATATTTTATTCTGGTCCGCCTGCATATTCGAAAAGAAACGGCTTTGCTGCTACTATTAGCCATTCTCCCGATGTATGGTGTGCTTGCAGGAGGGGCGCCGTCGGTTTTGCGGTCAATCTGTATGGTGAGCGCCGTTATGGTTTTTCGGCTTTTCCGAATCCGGCTATCGATTGCGCATATTCTGTTAGCCAGCTTTGCCATGTTTATTTTATGGGACCCTTATATAATGTACGATATCGGCTTCCAATTATCATACGGGGCTTCTTTTGGAATCATTTACTCAACCCGTTTTCTATCGGGAGAAGGGTCAGCCGTTAAAAACGGGCTCATCATTACTGCCATATCCCAGTTGACTCTTTATCCTTTGCTATTGCATCATTTTTATGAAATTTCACTGTCTGCCTTCCTGGTAAACAGCTTATTCGTGCCGCTCTACACTTTGTTCATATTGCCGGTAAATTTGGTTTTGCTCGGCTTGACGTTTTTGTTTCAGCCTGCAGCGGATTTTGTTTTTTATTTTTATGTGCCGGTGCGCGGATTTATCGAAACAGTCATGCATTGGCTGTCAGGCCTTCCTTATCAAATGTGGAATCCGGGAAAGCCTGGCCCTTTAATGATGCTTGCCTTATTTACAAGTGTGATGGCTTTTTACAGTTTAGCAGAACGCGGTTTTCGCCTCAGGCAATTGCTGGTATTATTGGCTCCTGCGATTTGTTTCAGTGCATTGCCTTATTTTGATCCGGCGCTTAAAGTGACTTTTTTGGATGTCGGCCAAGGAGACAGTGCGGTGATTGAACTGCCTTACCGCAGAGGAGTTTATCTGATTGACAGCGGTGGTCTGCTCCGCTTTGACACAGAAGCATTCAAAAAACGGAATAAGCCGTATGAAGTCGGCAGGCAAGTGGTGGCTCCTTATTTAAAAGGCAACGGCATTTCAACTATTGATATATTGGTGCTGAGCCATGCAGACGCTGACCATGCAGAAGGGGCCGAAGAATTGTTTCCACTTTTTAGAGTCAATGAACTGCATTTATCGCCTGGCTCAGCGGCTACAGATATCATGCAAGCACTCGCTCCTTTTGCAGGAGAAGCGCCAGTGCTGTTTCCGGGAAAAGGCGCAGGATGGAAGGAAAGTGGAGTCAGCTTCAGCTATTTATCTCCTAGCGATGCTGAATATGAAGGCAATAATGATTCTTTGGTGCTGCTCGTGGAGAGCGGGGATTTCCGTGTATTATTTACAGGAGATTTGGAGACGGCTGGAGAGCAGGACTTGTTAGAAACTTTCGGCACCAGCCTGACAGCTTTAAGTGTTTTGAAAGTGGGGCACCATGGCAGCAAGACTTCCAGCAGCAAAGAATTTCTATCGCTTGTACAGCCGGAAGTATCGATTTTTTCAACAGGCATTGACAACCGGTACGGCCACCCGAGTGAAGAAGTTGTGGAGAGGTTTGATGAATTGGGGCTTCCGACTTTGAATACTGCAGAAACCGGGACGATTAAATTTCAATTTCAAGATGGAGACGTAAAGTTTCAAACCATGCGCTAAACAAAAAAAAGTTCCTGCCATTAGGCGGGAACCTTTTTTTCTATTTAGCGAGCTACAAATTGCACTACTGCCGCAATAATAAAGATAGCTGCAAAAAATACGAATGATACAACAAATCCCATTCCTGCGTCGATAGCGTCATTGCGCTTCGACTGTACATTCTGTTCAAATTCATTCATTGCTATCCCTCCTAATTCCCTCTTATTATAAGCGAATGAAAGTTAAAAATCTAGATTGAACTGAATATTATCCGGGGATATTCAGGACTGACACAAAAATGTCGAAATACCAAACAGCGGCGAAATCCGATATAGTAGAGAGAGGAGGTGCGTTTCATGATCACTTCAGTATGGAAAGCCATTCGCAACGGACAAATAGACCCTGTCTATGTTATTACCGGAACGGAAAGTTATTTTATTGAGAAAACGCTGGATTTATTGAAATCGAAAATGACGGATGGGGAACCGGAATTCATTAATTTCGATTTGGAAGAGGTTCCTGTCGATAATGTAATAGAAGAAGCGGATACCATTCCGTTTTTCAGTGACAGAAAATTGATTATCGCCAAAAATGCTTCTTTCTTGAAAGCGGCTGAACGCGGAAAAGAAAAAATTGACCATAATTTAAAAGCCCTGGAGGCTTGGCTGGAAAATCCGCCTTCAAGTTCGGTCACGATTTTTGTAGCGCCTTACGAAAAGCTGGATGAGCGTAAGAAAATCACCAAGCTGATCAAGCAGCATGCAGTGATGGTGGAAGCGAAGGCATTGCAAGCCAACGATTTGGAAGTTTGGGTGCAGCACGAAGCAAAAAGCTTCGGCAAGCATATCGAAAAGCTGGCAGCACAGCGCTTGATTGAGGTAGCGGGCACGAATTTGACTTTATTGTCTTCAGAAATAGAAAAGATGTCGCTTTACCTGGGTTCCGAAGAAGAAATTACGGAACAGCTGATTGAGCAGATGACCGCCCGGACACTTGAGCAGGACGCCTTTAAAATGCTGCAGGCTTACTTGGACGGGAATATCAGTGAAGCATTGAGCGTCTATTACGATTTGATCCGCCAAAAAGAAGAGCCGGTCGCATTGACGGCATTGCTTGCGTCGCAAATCCGTTTTATGGTGCACGTTTATTATCTGCAGAAGAAAGGCTACCATGCCCAGCAGATTTCCAAACAATTAAAAGCGCATCCTTACCGGGTAAAGCTTCTGGTTGAAAAACGCCAGCAAATTCCTGAACAGCGTTTGCTCGAAGTGCTCAACGATTTGGCGGAGATTGATCTGCAGCTGAAAACCCAAAGCGGCAACCGCGAACGGATTCTCGAATTCTTTTTGATGAAACGGAAACAAGGAAGGAAAACGAATACGCCGGTCTAGCGGCAAGAGGGAAAAAATAAGTTTCAAGCGATCACTTAACTTTTTAGGTCGAGGAGAATCTCTTGCTACACAAGTTGAATTAAAGAATTATCTTTTTACATGCCGCTTCGGCCGCTTTGGGCAGGACTCCCGCAATGAGCCGAGAAGACCACCCGTCTCATTGCTCCGTCTCGCCCCTGAACGCGCCTACGCTGGATAAGCTCTTTGAAAAATAGGCGACTTTATATATTTTGGGTTTCTAACGAGAGATATGGAGCCAAACTGCGGAGGAAAACATACTGTCTCTGCATCGCTTCGCTAGCTTCGAGACATGAAAGTGCGCTGCTCCTGCGCAAGCTCGTCGCAAAGCTATTGACCGAAATGATTCGGCCAATAGCTTCGCAGCTGGTTGGCGGAATATCATAAAGTGATGAAATTTAATTGTTTTCCAACTTATTCAGAACAAACCAAAAACATGATAACAAAGTAAAAAGGCCGATTCCATTAAGGAATCGGCCTTTTGCGTTTTACGCTTGTTTTTTCATCAAGCGAGATTTTTTGCGAGCTGCAGTGTTCTTGTGGATAAGCCCTTTAGAAGCCGCTTTTTCCACTTGTTTGATTGCCGCTTTTACTGTATCGCTAGCGTTTTCTTCGTTGCTCAAAAGAGCTTGATCAGCTTTTCTGACAGCAGAACGCATAGTCGATCTCACGTGTGAGTTTTGAGCGTTTTTCGATTCATTCGTGCGAACACGTTTGATAGCAGATTTAATGTTTGGCATGTATTTCACCTCCTAGACAAATAGGAACAGAGATGGGATCATCTCAACTCTTTTATGTCTCTATACAACATCAGTTATTTTATCAAATCATGGAAAAGAATGCAATAGATATGTGCAAAGAAGTTTTCCTTGACAGCGAAACGTTTTAAATAGCCCATGATTGCTCATTAGAAGCGGTGCTGTTATAATTCAGAGTAGTTTATATAGGAGTGAAGAGAATGAATCATGAGGAACGATTAGCACGCCAAAGCAAAATACGCAACTTTTCCATCATTGCGCACATTGACCACGGAAAGTCTACGCTTGCTGACCGTATTTTGGAGAAAACAGAAGCTCTGACTTCCCGGGAAATGAAAGCTCAATCTTTGGATTCCATGGATCTTGAACGGGAACGCGGCATTACGATCAAATTGAATGCTGTTCAATTGCATTATAAAGCAAAAGACGGGGAAACCTATATTATGCACTTGATCGATACTCCAGGACACGTCGATTTCACTTATGAAGTATCCCGCAGTCTCGCAGCTTGTGAAGGCGCTGTCCTGGTCGTGGATGCTGCACAAGGAATTGAAGCGCAGACGCTTGCAAACGTCTACCTGGCGCTGGACAACGAACTTGAAATTCTTCCAGTCATCAATAAAATCGATTTGCCGGCAGCTGACCCGGAACGCGTAAGAGGCGAAATCGAAGAAGTGATCGGGTTGGATGCTTCGGAAGCCGTTCTTGCCTCTGCAAAAGCAGGCATCGGCATCGAAGAAATCTTGGAACAAGTTGTTGAAAAAGTTCCTGCACCAACCGGCGATCCAAGCGCACCTTTAAAAGCGCTGATTTTCGACTCGCTTTACGATCCGTACCGCGGTGTAGTTGCCTACATCCGCATTATGGAAGGGACAATCAAACCGGGCGACCGCATCAAAATGATGGCATCCGGCAAAGAATTCGATGTCATCGAAGCGGGAGTTTTCACGCCGCATGCAGCGCTTCAGGAAGAATTGACTGTTGGGGATGTCGGCTTTATCACTGCTGCCATCAAAAACGTCGGAGATTCCACAGTCGGCGATACTATTACACTGGCTGATAATCCGGCGGCTGAAGCTTTGCCAGGTTACCGCCGTTTAAATCCGATGGTGTACTGCGGATTGTATCCGATTGATACATCCAAATACAATGATCTTCGTGATGCATTGGAAAAATTGGAACTTAATGACGCCGCACTACAATTTGAACCGGAATCTTCCCAGGCTCTGGGCTTCGGCTATCGCTGTGGATTCTTAGGCCTCTTGCATATGGAAATTATCCAGGAGCGGATCGAACGTGAATTTAATATTGATTTGATTACCACGGCGCCAAGCGTTATTTATGATGTTCATATGACAGACGGTGAAGTGCTGAAAATTGATAACCCGGCCATGATGCCGGATGCACAAAAGATTGAAAAAGTAAATGAACCTTATGTCAAAGCGACTGTAATGGTTCCGAACGACTATGTCGGAGCGGTTATGGAAATCTGCCAGAAGAAACGCGGCAACTTTATGACAATGGACTATATCGATGCGACGCGTGTCAGCATCATCTACGAATTGCCGCTGGCTGAAATTGTTTATGATTTCTTTGATCAGCTGAAATCCGGCACTAAAGGCTATGCTTCGTTCGATTATGAACTGATTGGCTATAAAGAATCCAGACTGGTTAAAATGGATATCCTATTGAATAGTGAACAAGTGGATGCGCTAAGCTTCATCGTCCATAGAGACTTTGCATATGAGCGCGGAAAAGCCATTGTTGATAAATTAAGAAATTTAATCCCGCGCCAGCAATTTGAAGTGCCGATCCAAGCAGCGATCGGACAAAAAATCGTTGCGCGCCAAACCATCAGTGCTATGCGCAAAAACGTTCTTGCTAAATGTTACGGCGGAGACATCTCCCGTAAACGGAAACTTCTTGATAAACAAAAAGAAGGCAAGAAGCGCATGAAGCAAGTGGGCTCTGTAGAAGTTCCTCAGGAAGCATTCATGGCCATCCTGAAAATGGATGACCAATCAAAATAAACAAAAAAGAGGAGGCCGACTTTGCGCCTCCTTTTCTTATTAGAAAGAAGGAATAGCATGGTTAAAGGGTTGTATATCCATATCCCATTCTGCCATCAGATTTGTCATTATTGTGATTTCAATAAAGTATTCTTCAAAGACCAGCCGGTGGATGCCTATATCGATTCCCTCGGAAAAGAACTGGCGCTTTGGAAACAGGAAGGCGCGCTCGATCATCCGCTTGAAACCATTTTTCTTGGAGGCGGGACACCTACGTCTTTGACCCCAGAACAATTGCAGAAATTGCTCGCGTATATTCATCAATACGTGCCGATGGCAGAAAACCTGGAATGGACGTCTGAAGCAAATCCAGATGAATTGACAAAAGAAAAAATGCAGGTCTTGTTCAATGGCGGCGTCAACCGCCTTTCGATGGGCGTCCAGTCATTTGATGCGGACCTTTTAAAACGCCTGGGCCGTACCCATAGCAATGGCGACGTCAAAAGAGCAGTTAAAGAAGCGCGGGAAGTCGGCTTTACGAACTTGAGCTTTGATTTGATGTATGGATTGCCTGGCCAGACAATGGCGCAATGGGAAGATACATTAACGCAGGCGTTTGAATTCGGTTTGCCGCATTTCTCTGCCTATTCGTTGATCATCGAGCCGAAAACTGTTTTTTACAACTTGATGACGAAAGGGAAGCTCAATACAGTAACCGAGGATCTGGAAGCGGATATGTACGAAAAGTTAATGCATGAAATGGAAGCCAGAGGGCTGCAGCAATATGAAATTTCCAATTTCGGGTTGCCCGGTTTCGAGTCGCGCCATAATTTATTGTACTGGGACAATGCTGAATATATCGGAGTCGGAGCAGGAGCCCACGGCTATGTAAATGGCGTGCGCTATTCAAATGCGGGGCCGTTGAAAAAATACATGGCACCGCTTGACGAAGGAATCCGTCCGATTTTAAATACACACGAAGTGCCGGTCAACGAAAAAATGGAAGAAGAAATGTTTCTTGGCTTGCGCAAAACAGCGGGTGTTTCCATCAGCGGCTTTGAAGAGAAATTCCAGCAATCTCTGGAACAAGTATATGGAGCGATATTGGCTAAAGAAGTGGCCAATGAAAATCTGGCTATTGAAGGCGACAGAGTAAAGCTGACCAAGAAAGGGCGCTTTGTCGGCAATGAAGTGTTCGAACAATTTCTTCTGGGCTAAACGAAAGGGAAAGCAGCATGCCTTTTCGGTAGGTAAATAAGTCTACACAAAAAAAGGCGCATCCGTTGACAAGGGAAATGGAATTTGTTAATTTTAATATAGTATTAGCACTCGCACACATAGAGTGCTAACAGAGGTGATGATCATGTTAACAGAACGGCAGTTACTCATTTTAAAAGTGACAGTAGATGATTACATTCAATCAGCTCAGCCGGTCGGATCGAACCAACTATCAAAAAAATCCGAACTTCCATTTAGTCCGGCAACGATTCGCAATGAAATGGCTGACCTCGAAGGGTTGGGTTTTTTAGAAAAAACCCACACTTCATCCGGACGCATCCCTTCTGAAAAAGGGTATCGCTATTATGTTGACCATATGCTGACGCCGCGCCCGCTTCCGAAACAAGACATCCAGCAGCTTCAGTCTATTTTTGAAGATAAAATTGCGGAGACCGAAGAAATCATCAAACGGTCGGCGATGATTTTGTCAGAACTGACGAATTATACGTCCATCCTGCTAGGACCGGATGTCCGGAAGCATACCGTAAAAAAACTGTCGATTGTCCCGTTGACCATGGATACCGCAGTGGCTATCATCGTCACTGACAATGGGCATGTGGAAAATCGGGTCTTCACGATACCTGAGGGGCTTGATCCTGCAGATATCGAAAAGATGGTCAATATTTTGAATGACCGTCTTGTAGGTGTGTCGCTGAACGAGCTGCATCTGCGCTTGGAACAAGAAACGTTGACTGTTTTCAAACAGCATGTCAATCGTTATGGTGAATTGTTTTCCACTTTCCGGAAAGCGGTCATTTCCCCTCATGAGGATAATGTCTATTACGGCGGCAAGCTGAACATCCTGAGACAGCCTGATTTCCATGATCTTCACAAAATCAGGGATCTGATGAATGTCATGGAAGAATCCAAGCACATTCCGATGATTTTGCCTGTCGGCAGCCAAGGGCTTCATATACGGATTGGCTCAGAAAACGCTTTGTCTGCAATGGAAGACTGCAGCGTAATCACCGTTTCGTACGATATCGGAGAAGAACAGACGGGTTCAATCGCTATAGTAGGCCCAAAACGCATGGATTATAAACGTGTCGTTACTTTATTGGATACACTAAGCGGCGAATTATCGAAACAATTGACCCGAATGATCCAGGGTAAGTGAAATAAAGGAGGAACAGATTTGTCTAAAGAAAAAGAACCTCAACAAACTGAAGATGTTGTAAGCGAAGTGGAAGTAGACGAGGAATTCCAGGCGCAAACAGATTCTGAAACAGAAACTGCCAGAAGGCAAGCGTCCGAAGAAGCGGCAGAAGCACAAGTTGATGAAACGGCTGCGCTCCGGGAGCAATTAGAAGCGGAACAAAACAAGTATCTTCGTCTTATGGCGGATTATGATAATTTCAAGCGCCGCGCTCAAAAAGACAAACAAGATGCAGAAAAATTCCGTGCCCAGTCGCTGTTGACGGATTTATTGCCTGTCATGGATAACTTTGACCGCGCATTGGCTGTTGAAGCGAAAAGTGAAGAAGCCGCTTCTATTTTGAAAGGGCTGGAAATGGTCCGGAATAACTTGCTGGAAGCTGTTAAACGTGAAGGCCTCGAAGAAGTTAAGGCGCTTGGAGAACCTTTCGACCCGAACTTCCATCAGGCAGTTATGCAGGAAAAAGACGAAAACGCCGAGTCGGGTTCCGTGTTAATGGAACTTCAAAAAGGGTATACCCTAAAAGGCAGAGTGCTTCGTCCGTCAATGGTAAAAGTTAACGAATAATTGAGTAATGGAGGAATTTAAATGAGCAAAATTATTGGTATTGACTTAGGAACAACAAACTCAGCTGTCGCAATTCTAGAAGGCGGCGAACCAAAAATCATTCCAAATCCAGAAGGCAACCGTACAACTCCTTCTGTCGTTGCATTTAAAAACGGCGAACGCCAAGTCGGCGAAGTTGCAAAACGCCAATCCATCACAAACCCGAATACAATTCAATCGGTTAAACGCCTTATGGGAACACAGGAAACCGTTTCAGCTGAAGGCAAAGACTATACGCCTCAGGAAGTTTCTGCGATGATCCTTCAATATCTTAAAGGCTATGCTGAAGAATACTTAGGTGAAAAAGTAACGAAAGCGGTTATCACAGTTCCTGCATACTTTAACGATGCACAACGCCAAGCGACAAAAGACGCTGGACGCATCGCGGGACTTGAAGTGGAACGCATCATTAACGAGCCGACTGCAGCTGCACTTGCATACGGCCTGGATAAAACAGAAACTGACGAAACTATCCTTGTTTATGACCTTGGCGGCGGTACGTTCGACGTTTCCATCCTTGAACTTGGTGATGGAGTATTTGAAGTAAAATCAACTGCCGGCGACAACCGTCTAGGCGGAGATGACTTTGATAAGCTTGTCATCGATTACTTGGTGCAGGAATTCAAAAAAGACAACGGCATTGACTTGTCGAAAGACAAAATGGCAACTCAGCGCTTGAAAGATGCTGCTGAAAAAGCGAAAAAAGACCTTTCAGGCGTTGCTTCTACACAAATTTCGCTGCCATTCATCACTGCAGGAGAAGCTGGACCGCTTCACTTGGAAGTGACATTGACTCGTGCGAAATTTGATGAATTGACTCACTCTCTTGTTGAGCGTACATTGGGCCCAACTCGTCAGGCGATCAAAGATGCAGGCATTTCGCCATCTGAACTTGACCGTGTAATTTTAGTGGGTGGTTCAACTCGCATCCCGGCTGTACAAGATGCAGTTAAGAAAGAAACTGGCAAAGACCCGCATAAAGGCGTTAACCCGGATGAAGTCGTAGCAATGGGAGCAGCAGTACAAGGCGCTGTCTTGACTGGTGACGTGAAAGACGTTGTTCTTCTTGACGTAACTCCACTATCTCTTGGTATTGAAACAATGGGCGGCGTGTTCACGAAATTGATCGAACGCAATACGACAATCCCGACTTCAAAATCACAAACGTTCTCAACTGCGGCTGACAACCAGCCAGCTGTAGACATCCATGTACTTCAAGGAGAGCGTCCGATGGCAGCAGCCAACAAAACGCTTGGACGTTTCCAATTGTCGGATATTCCACCGGCACCACGCGGCATTCCGCAAATCGAAGTGACATTCGATATTGATAAAAACGGTATTGTCAGCGTTAAAGCGAAAGACCTTGGAACACAAAAAGAACAGACAATCACAATTCAATCCAACACATCATTGTCTGAAGATGAAATCGAACGCATGATCAAAGAAGCGGAAGAAAATGCAGAAGCGGATGCGAAAGTGAAAGAAGAAGTTGAACTTCGCAACGAAGCGGACCAAGCTGTCTTTCAAACAGATAAAACGATCAAAGACCTTGGCGAAGTTGTAACAGACGAAGAAAAACGCCAAGCGGAAGAAGCACGTGATGAATTGAAGGCTGCTCTAGAAAGCGACAGCATTGATGCAATCCGTGAGAAAAAAGATAAATTGAACGAAATTCTTCAAGGATTGGCAATGAAAGCCTATGAGCAAGCTGCGGCAGCCCAACAGGGAGCTGAAGGCGGAGCGCCAGGAAGCGATGATATTGTAGACGCTGAATACGAAGAAGTAAAAGACGATAAATAAGCAAGACCGGGAAAAGTCAAAGCAAAGCAACATGCTTTGGCTTTTTCCCGCGTATAAATGATTTTTATTTGGATGGTTTAAACGGCTTTATAATAGCGGATTTTTGTCTAGACTCCAGCGCCCAGATCCTAGGGTCATAAGCTACGCTGGCTGTGTGGCTGAAAACATGCCACTTCGCCAAAGTGTCATATGCCCGTCGAATCTATATGGGCGCTTCCGCTTTTCTTAGAGTCTTTGCAAGCCTATTCTAAACCGTGTACAATTACAGTTGACTGTAAGAGGGAGAGTGACTTATGAACAAGCGAGATTATTATGAAGTGCTGGGTGTTTCCAAGACCGCTTCTAAAGAAGAAATTAAGAAAGCATACCGGACATTGTCAAAACAATTCCATCCGGATATTAATAAAGCTGCAGATGCTTCAGAGAAATTCCAAGAAGTAAAAGAAGCATACGAAGTGTTGAGCGACGACCAAAAAAGAGCACAATATGATCAATTCGGCCATCAAGATCCGAACCAAGGATTTGGCGGTTTTGGCGCAGGCGGCGCTGATGGTTTCGGATTCGAAGATATTTTCAGCACGTTTTTTGGTGGCGGCACAAGACGGCGTGATCCGAATGCGCCAAGAAAAGGCGACGATCTCCAATATTCCATGACCATTGATTTTTTGGATGCAGTTTTCGGAAAAGAAGCAGAAGTGGAAATTCCGAAAGATGAAACGTGCGGAACTTGCCATGGCTCAGGTGCAAAACCGGGAACCAAACCGAAAAAATGTTCGCATTGTGAAGGCTCCGGCCAGTTGAATGTTACCCAAGATACGCCATTCGGGCGTATGGTTAACCGCCGTGCCTGCCATTATTGCCAAGGTACGGGACAGATCATCGAAGAGAAATGTGCAACTTGCCGCGGTGAAGGAACAGTGCGCAAGATCAAAAAAATCAAAGTCACTATTCCGGCAGGAGTGGATGATGGCCAGCAATTGCGTGTCAGCGGACAAGGCGGTCCAGGAGTCAACGGCGGACCGGCGGGAGATTTATATGTAGTATTCCGCATAAAACCGCATAAAACATTTGAACGTGAAGGCGACGATATTTATCTGGACTTGCCGATCACTTTTGCTCAGGCAGCACTTGGGGACGAAATCGAAGTTCCTACTGTATCGGGTAAAGTAAAGTTGAAGATACCAGCCGGAACTCAGAGTGGAGCCCGTTTCCGATTGAAAGGAAAAGGTGTCAAAAATGTCCACGGCTATGGCGTGGGCGATCAGCACATCATCGTACGGGTAAAAACACCAACGAAACTGAACGAAAAACAAAAACAGCTGCTCCGTGAATTTGCGGAAATCAGTGGAGATATTCCAGAAGAGCAAGGCAGTTCGCTGTTTGATAAGATTAAACGAACAATTAAAGGTGAGTAAAGGAGCCGGTCTTAAATGAAATGGTCAGAACTAGCGGTCCGTACGACAAACGAAGCGATTGAACCTGTGTCGAATATTTTGCACGAAGCAGGGGCGAGCGGCGTTGTGATAGAAGACTCGGAAGATTTGACGAAAGAACGTGAAGACCAGTTTGGAGAAATTTATGCACTGGATCCAGATGATTTTCCAAATGAAGGCGTTATTTTAAAGGCTTATTTGCCCGTCAATAGCTTTTTGGGAGAAACAGTTGAGGCGATTAAACTGGCCATCAGCAATTTGGTGAAATTTGATATCAATATAGGGTCCAATGTGGTGACGATCAGTGAAGTGAACGAAGAAGAATGGGCAACAGCGTGGAAAAAGTATTATCACCCTGTTAAAATCTCACAGCGTTTTACGGTTGTACCAACATGGGAAATTTATAAACCGGTATCAAGCGATGAATTGATCATCGAATTAGATCCAGGCATGGCATTTGGAACAGGTACCCATCCTACTACAGTGATGAGCCTTCAAGCGCTGGAAAAAACGGTTAAACAGGGCCATCGCGTGATTGATGTAGGGACTGGATCAGGTGTATTGGCAATCGGAGCTGCTTTGCTCGGAGCGAAAGAAGTCCATGCCCTTGATTTGGATGAAGTTGCTGTACGTTCTGCCCGCATCAATGTCAAACTGAATAAAGCCCAGGACAAAATCAACGTAGTCCAAGGGAATCTGCTGGATACGATTGATGAGCCAGGCGATGTAGTGGTAGCCAATATTCTGGCTGAAATCATCATCTCCTTTACAGACGATGCGTTCAATGTAGTCAAACCAGGGGGACGCTATATTACTTCAGGCATCATTTCAGCAAAGAAAAACGATGTGAAACAAGCGCTTGAAACATCAGGGTTTATTGTCGAAGATGTCATGATGATGGAAGACTGGGTAACGATCATATCAAAAAAACCGGAATAACGGGGTGCAGAGATGCAGAGATATTTTATTGAAGGCCACGTACCCGAAAATCATAAAGTGACCATAACTGGCGATGATGCGAAGCACATCGCCAAAGTTATGCGTCAAAGTGAAGGGGACCAATTGATAGTTGTGGCAGGTGGAAAAGCGTTTCTTTCGACCATTCTGTCTGCAGAATTTGATGTGGAAGTCCACATCGACAACGAAATCGAAGCAGATGTTGAAATGCCCAAACAAGTGACGATTGCTTGCGGGCTGCCAAAAGGCGACAAGCTGGAACTGATTGCACAAAAATCCACGGAGCTTGGCATGCATGCCTTGATTCCTTTTGCTGCGGAGCGTTCAATTGTCAAATGGGATGGATCGAAAAGTGAAAAGAAACGGGTTCGGCTTCAAAAAATTGCAAAAGAAGCAGCTGAACAGTCACATCGGACACATATCCCGTACATACATAATATCCATACGTTCAAACAGCTGATGGAAGCGGCACGATCCTTTGATGCCGTCATTGTAGCTTACGAAGAAGAAGCTCGGGATAGCAGCCGGAAGCGGTTTGCCGAAACATTGAAATCATTGTATGATAAAGACTCGATACTCCTTGTATTCGGCCCGGAAGGCGGAATTTCAGAAGTGGAAGTTTCACTGTTAAAAGAAAGCGGCGCACTGTTTACATCTCTTGGGCCACGAATTTTACGCACGGAAACAGCTCCGTTATATGCATTATCTGCAATGTCCTATGAATTCGAATGAAAGAGGTGGGCACTTATGTCAACGGTGGCGTTTCATACCTTAGGCTGTAAAGTGAATCATTATGAAACAGAAGCAATCTGGCAATTGTTCAAAGAACAAGGCTACGAGCGCGGCGAGTTCGATCATCATTCCGATGTTTATGTCATTAATACGTGCACTGTAACCAATACAGGAGACAAAAAAAGCCGCCAAGTCATACGCCGGGCCGTCCGGAAAAATCCCGATGCCGTCATTTGTGTGACAGGCTGCTACGCGCAGACTTCCCCGGCTGAAATCATGGCGATTCCGGGCGTCGACATCGTAGTGGGCACCCAGGACCGCACCAAACTGCTTGGGTACATCGAACAATATAAAGAAGAGCGGAAACCGATCAATGCGGTCGGCAATATCATGAAAAACCGGATATATGAGGAACTTGATGTGCCGGCTTTCACTGACCGCACGCGTGCATCATTGAAGATCCAGGAAGGCTGCAATAATTTTTGCACATTCTGCATTATTCCCTGGGCCCGCGGCCTTATGCGTTCACGTGACCCGCAAGAAGTGGTGCGCCAGGCACAGCAGCTGGTCGATGCCGGCTATCTGGAAATCGTCCTGACCGGCATCCACACAGGCGGTTACGGGGAAGACCTGAAAAACTATAACCTTGCACAGCTGTTGCGCGATTTGGAGACGGAAGTCAAAGGGCTAAAGCGGCTGCGGATCTCGTCCATTGAAGCAAGCCAATTGACGGATGAAGTGATTGCAGTGCTGCGCGATTCAAAAATTGTCGTCCGCCATTTGCATATTCCGATCCAATCCGGATCGAACACGGTCTTAAAACGCATGAGACGGAAATACACGATGGAATTTTTCGCGGACCGGCTTGTCCAGCTGCGAAAGGCATTGCCGGAACTTGCCATCACTTCAGACGTTATCGTTGGCTTTCCTGGAGAAACGGAAGACGAGTTTATGGAAACATTCAATTTCATCAATGGCAATAAATTTTCAGAACTTCATGTTTTCCCTTATTCGAAACGCACGGGCACACCGGCTGCCCGGATGGAAGACCAAATCGATGAAGAAATTAAAAATGAACGTGTTCACCGGCTGATTGCTTTAAACGATCAGTTGGCAAAAGAATATGCTTCGCATTTTGAAGGAGAATTGCTGGAAATTATTCCAGAAGAATGTTTTAAAGAAAATCCAGACAGCGGTCTGCTGGAAGGCTATACGGATAATTATTTAAAAGTCGTGATTCCAGGAGACGAATCGTTGATTGGCAAAATCGTCAAAGTGAAAATCACCAAAGCGGGATATCCATATAACGAAGGGCAATTTGTCCGGGTTATGGAAGAATTGACCGTTTAATAAACTTAGAATCAGAATGGAGCTTTCTACATGGCAAACTTAGCCTCATATATCGACCACACATTACTGAAACCTGAATCAACAAAAGAACAAATCGCCAAGCTTTGCAAAGAAGCGGCAGAGTACAACTTCGCTTCTGTTTGCGTCAATCCTGCATGGGTAGCAACGGCTGCAAAAGAACTGGAAGACAGCACGGTAAAAGTCTGTACCGTCATCGGTTTCCCGCTTGGCGCATCGACTTCAGAAACAAAAGCATTTGAAACGACAGATGCCATTTCCAAAGGCGCTGGCGAAATTGATATGGTCATCAATATCGGCGCACTTAAAAGCGGCGACATGGAATTGGTCAAGAATGACATTGCGGCAGTCGTGGAAGCGGCAAAAGGCAAAGCGATTGTTAAAGTTATCATTGAGACCAGTTTATTGACTGATGAAGAAAAAGCGACAGCTTCACGCCTCTCAAAAGAAGCAGGAGCGGATTTCGTCAAGACTTCAACAGGATTTTCTACAGGCGGGGCAACCGTAGCGGATGTGAAATTGATGCGCGAAACAGTCGGACCGGATCTTGGAGTGAAAGCTTCCGGTGGAGTTAGAAGCCTGGAAGATGTAGAAGCGATGATCGAAGCGGGAGCTACTCGCATCGGTGCAAGCTCGGGTGTTCAAATCATGCAGGGGCTAACTTCAAATACGGATTATTAACTGTTGACCTATAGAAGGTTATACGGTATAATTTCTTAATATATAACACTAGTTGTTATGTGCTTCAACGTGTGTTCGGAGGGAGGGAAAAAGAGATGACAAAAACAACTGTTCGTAAAAACGAATCAATTGAAGATGCTCTTCGCCGCTTCAAACGCACTGTTTCTAAATCCGGAACAATGCAAGAGGTAAGAAAGCGCGAGTATTATGATAAGCCAAGCGTAAAACGCAAACTGAAATCAGAAGCTGCGCGTAAACGTAAATTTTAATTGACTTTACTTTAAATCGACTTTTAAAAAATATGAACGATCAGCTAAAACCGGCTGTACGAGAAATCGTGCAGCCGGTTTTTTATTGTCTTAAAATAACTATATTATTTACGAAGCGCATAATATTTAAAGACGTACTGGAAGAGTGACTCTCTCTATTATTAATGTAAAAGAACAGTCATGGTTCTTCAAATTTTCAACCATGAATAGGACCTTGGACGATAAGGGCAAATGTGTCAGAGGTAAGCAATTCTCAAAAGACTTTGCCGAAAATGTAAGCGCATTCTTTCTGTAATGGAAAAAAATCATTTATAATAAAAAGAGCGGGTATTTATGAAACCATTTGCTTATTCATCCGTAAATAAAGTAACAGTAAAACGAAAGGAGAGATTCCTTTGCGCAGCCTTAAAGGTTTTATGGCTTTTGGTCTTTTTCTATTGTCATTTTTGCTGCTGATTCCTGCTATCCATGCGGCCGGAAGCCCTGTTTATGCAGTGCCCATTCAAGCGGAAGCAGCCGACATGGAAGCCGTCATATTCGAAATGGACCAAGCAGGCAATGCTGCCGCTGACAAAGCGAACAGGGCTTGGCCGTCGATAATGGAAAACGATGCCGTTTCTTCCGGTGATTCGCAGCATGCATTGGCAATGGCCAATGCCAATCGTGATTTGCAGGAGTATCAAGCCGGAGAAGCTGAAATCGTCAATGCCGATGAAACTTTCTCAGAAAAGTTAGCGGGATTTCTAACCAATCCATTCGTCGTGCCGGTTTTGTTGTCGATTGCTGCTCTTGGATTGCTATTGGAAATGTTCACACCGGGCCTTGGGGTACCGGGACTGCTTGGGCTCTCCTCGTTATTATTGTTCTTTTACGGGCATCTGGTCGCAGGCCTGGCTGGGTATGAATCGATCATCTTGTTAATTATCGGTTTTGCTTTGTTGGCCGCCGAACTTCTTGTGCCGAGTGGTATAATAGGATTTTTGGGGCTTGCCGCTATACTCGGAAGCGTGCTCTTGGCAGGAGGAAATCTGAAAACCACTGCCATAGCAATACTTATTGCATTAATTGTAGCTACAGCAGGGATGGTGATCATATTGAAGTTTTTCGGCAAACGGCTTCACTTATTCAAACGGATAATCTTGACGGATGCCACGGATACGGCAAGCGGCTATGTCTCGGCTGTCAACCGTCCGGAACTGGTGGGGCAGATTGCTGTAACGGTAACTGCGCTGCGCCCATCCGGAACCATCAAACTGAATGATGAACGGATTGATGCCGTATCGGATGGCCGTTTCGTGGATTCTGGTAAAAGCGTTAAAATCATTAAAGTAGAAGGTTCTCGTATCGTTGTTCGGGAGATTGACCAAGAAGGGGAGGAATAAGAAATGGGAATTGAAACACTTGGATTAGGCGCTGCAATAATCGCCATCATCGTTATATTGGCTATTTTCTTCACGTTTGTTCCGATTACGCTTTGGATTTCCGCTTTGGCGGCTGGCGTACGCGTCAGTATTTTTACATTGGTTGGAATGCGGCTGCGCCGCGTAATTCCGTCGCGGATTGTCAATCCGTTGATCAAGGCTTCAAAAGCGGGATTGACAGTTACCATTAATCAGCTCGAAAGCCATTACTTGGCAGGCGGTAATGTCGACCGGGTAGTAAATGCTTTGATTGCTGCACACCGGGCAAACATCGAATTGCCGTTTGAACGCGCAGCGGCAATCGATTTGGCCGGGCGCGACGTATTAGAAGCGGTTCAGATGTCCGTTAATCCGAAAGTCATTGAAACGCCATTTATCGCAGGTGTGGCAATGAATGGGATTGAAGTGAAAGCAAAAGCCCGCATTACAGTTCGGGCCAATATCGACCGTCTGGTTGGTGGTGCTGGTGAAGCGACAATCGTTGCCCGTGTAGGCGAAGGGATCGTTTCAACGCTCGGTTCCAGTACAAGCCATGCGACAGTGCTTGAAAATCCGGATTTGATTTCTCAAACCGTTTTGGCGAAAGGGCTGGATTCCGGTACTGCATTTGAAATCTTGTCGATCGATATTGCAGACGTGGATATTGGCAAAAACATTGGTGCTGAGCTTCAGACTGAACAAGCGGAAGCCGATAAAAAGATTGCTCAGGCGAAAGCGGAAGAACGCCGTGCAATGGCCGTGGCAAGTGAACAAGAAATGAAAGCGAAAGTGGTCGAAATGAGAGCGAAAGTAGTCGAAGCGGAAGCGGAAGTGCCGCTTGCTTTGTCAGAAGCCCTTCGTTCCGGTAATATGGGTGTCATGGATTACGTGAACTATAAGAATATCCAATCCGATACCGGCATGAGAGATTCAATTGCCCGTACAGGTACTGAAAAAGCAGACGTTAAGTAATGCCGGGCAGTAAAGGGAGGTTTTAAGCATGGAAGCTCTCATATTCGGTTTAATAGTGATGGCAATCGGAGCCTTTTTCAACAATAAAAAAGGAGCGGGCGATTCCGATGCGCCTGCTAAACGCAAAGTGCCTGGAAGAGAGGCTGGACAAAGGACTTTCAAACGGGCTGAAGATTACGCGAAAGAAATTTACGGGGAATTGCAGACCCAGATGAACGACCACCCGGAACGCACTCAGCAGGTCAAGCGCGCTGTAGAAAAAGCAGCTGAGAAAGCACCGGTCAAAAAAGCGCAGAAACAAGCAAAAGAAATGATGTCTCCAGGCAGATTGTCGGCTCATAACCCACAGCCTCTAGCGAAAGAAAAAGAAAGTGGAAGCGAAGAGTTATTGCCGCTTGATGCAAACGATGTCCAACGGGGGATCATACTGGCAGAAATTCTGTCGCCGCCAAAATCAAGAAGATAAGATGAACCGGTCAGCCCATGCTGACCGGTTTTATTTAAATAATTTTATTATGTAAACAAATCCTATATAAAATGTTTTACAACTATTCACACTTAATGATACAGTGAATTTATAGTAAAAATGCGATTCCAAGGAGCGAGTACATGACAGAAAACCAATTACTTGAACTTCATGTGAAAGATCCAAATGAAGCGGTGCTGCTGCTCGGGATATCTGATAGTCACATGACATTGATCGAAGAAGCATTTCAAATTCAAATAATTACTCGCGGCGATGTAATCCGGCTGTCTGGCTCAGATGAAGGCAAACAGGTCGGAAAAGTGCTGATTGAACAAATATTGAAAGTGATCCGCAAAGGAATCAATATTGATCAGCGCGATATCGTTTCTGCAATAGAAATGGCGAGAGCCGGGACCATTGAATATTTCGCTGAACTTTATGATGAAGAAGTTGCCCGCAATGCCCATGGCAAAGCGATACGTGCAAAAACAATTGGCCAGCGCCATTATATCCATGCGGTACGAAGCAAAGATCTTGTATTCGGAATCGGTCCGGCCGGAACGGGGAAAACTTATTTAGCGGTGGTTATGGCTGTACAGGCTTTAAAAAATGGCCAAGTGAAGAAAATTATTTTGACGCGGCCGGCAGTGGAAGCAGGCGAAAGCTTAGGGTTCCTGCCAGGCGATCTGAAGGAAAAAGTAGATCCTTACCTGCGTCCTCTATACGATGCGCTGCACGACGTGTTGGGCTTGGAACAGACAAATCGTTTGATAGAGCGCGGAACCATTGAAATAGCGCCGCTAGCCTATATGAGAGGCCGCACGCTGGATGAAGCATTTGTCATTTTGGATGAAGCGCAGAACACAACAAAAGCGCAAATGAAAATGTTTTTGACACGTCTGGGGTTTGGTTCAAAAATGATTATTACAGGAGATAAAACGCAGATTGATTTGCCGCGCGGAGTCGAATCCGGTTTGATTGCAACAGAGACGATCTTGCAGAAAGTCCGCGGAATCCATTTTCAATACTTGGAACGCGGCGATGTCGTCCGCCATCCACTTGTGGCAAAAATTATTGAAGCATACGAAGACCAGCCTATTTAAAGGCTGGTCTTTTTATATTAGCATTGTAAATATTGGTAAATAATTTCAATAAATTTGTAATTGTCCGTGAAATACCCACTTACAATTGGTATGATAGAAGTACTAGAAGTGGGGTGTTTCTATGCAAAAACGGGCAAAACAACTTTACGATAAAGCAGGGTATAAAGTGATGGCTACGGCAATCATCTTTTTGATCGGCCTCATTGCTTATGCTTTCTTATACAGTTCAGTAAAAAGCGAAACATATTCCATAAGCCTTTTCCAGCTTTCCGAAGAAACGATCCGATCAGCAAAAACAGTGGAAGATCCCATCAAAACCGAAGAAGAGAGGCAGCGGGTGGCAGCCGAAATTCCGCCAAGTTACCAATTTAACGATTCCTTAGCTGGAAACCAGTCAGCCGTTATCAATTCATTATTCGGATATATCCTTGAGGCTAAACAACCGACAGGTAAAAAGTCGGACAAAAAACCGGATATCCCAAAGATGGTGGATACACTGCGTGAAAATCTAAGGCTGATGGAAACAAGCGACAACGGCCTTAGGTTAACGGATGATATGCTGCAGGCATTGCTGCTGCTGCCTGAAGATACTTTACTTCAAGTCGAGCAAGTTCTAATCGGCATTGTGGAAAGAGAATTGAAAGAACCGATCAGAGAAGAAGACGTTTCACGTATCCGCAGCAAAGTCGAACAGCAATTGCGTGAAAACCAGAACATTCCTGCTACTGTCCTTCAAGCAATGATCACCATCGGCCGTTTTAGCATTGTTCCGAATGAAGTGATCAATGAAGCATTGACTAAAGCACAGATTGAGCAGGCAAAAGCCAGTGTGGAACCGACACGGATTTTGCAGGGGCAAGTATTGGTGCAGGAAGGCCAAGTGGTTGATAAAGAAGTGTACCGGCAGCTCGAACTGGCGGGAATGACCGAAGAACACCAGGACTATAAACCGTTTATCGGGTTGTTGTTATTTGTCTTGATTGTGCTGGGGATTCTTATTGTGGTCACTCACCGGGCGAACGCTACTCAACAGAAAAAAACAACAGCGCTGTTGGTTATAATGGCGGTGCTCACGATTTCCTTGACGATTATGAAATTGTTGAGCGCCGTCAGCGGTAATTTTGCCGTGATGATCGCTTTTCTTTTTCCTACAGCTTTGGCTGGCATGATTGTCCGAATGCTTTTAAACGAACGGACCGCAGTTTATTTGACGTTTTTAACAGGGGCCATTGGGAGTATGATGTTGCAAGAAGGAAACGCGGGAACGCTTCAGATGGATATCGCGTTATATATCATATTCGGTGGGCTTACAGGCGTTTACTTGATTGAGCAGGCAGACCGGCGCACCCGCCTATTGCAGACGAGTCTGGCTGTCGCAGTAGTTAACGCATTGTTTATCGGCTTTTACTTGCTGATTGGCCAAAGCCAATATGACTGGACGGAAATCAGTTTTTATTTTGCGGCGGCTATCATTTCCGGTTTACTGTCAGGAGCCATGACGATCGGTCTGCTGCCATTTTTCGAATCGGCATTCGGGCTATTGTCAACCATGAAACTGATTGAGCTGTCCAATCCGAACCATCCGTTATTGAAGAAAATCCTGACCGAAACGCCTGGCACTTACCATCACAGCGTCATGGTTGCAAACTTGGCAGATGCTTCGTGCGAAGCAATCGGCGCGAACGGCCTGCTTGCCCGTGTCGGCTGCTATTACCATGATATCGGGAAGACAAAGCAGCCGCAGTTTTTCATTGAAAACCAAGTCAATATTACAAACCCGCATGACTCATTGCCGGTGGAAACCAGCAGCGCGATTATTTTGGCACATGGCACTTACGGAGCAGAGCTATTGAAAAAGCACAAAATGCCGAAAGAGATCGTGGATGTGGCGGCGCAGCATCATGGCACCAGCCTTTTGAAGTTTTTCTATCATAAAGCGAAAGAAAACGATCCGAATATCGAAGAATCGGCATTCCGGTATAGCGGACCTAAGCCGCAGACCAAGGAAATTGCCATTATTTCAGTAGCAGACAGCATTGAAGCTGCAGTTAGGTCCATGAAAGAACCAACTTCAGAAAAAATAAAAAAATTGGTGGACGCGATTGTAGAAGATAAACTTAAAGATGGGCAATTTGATGAATGCGATTTAACGATGAAAGAACTGAAAACAGTAAAGCACATCATGTGCGAAACACTGAATGGCATTTTCCATACGCGCATTGAATATCCGAAAGAAACAAGTTGAAAGGAGGAAACTGCGATGATGTCGATCGATTTGATGGATGAAACAGCCACATTAAGTGACAGAGAGCTGCAATTTGTGGAACAGATATTGCAGCATGCTGCAAAAGTTGAAAACATTGGCGCTGCTGAAGTTTCCGTAACGTTTGTGACAAACGAAGTCATCCAGGGCATCAATAAAGAATACCGGGGCAAGGACGTTCCGACTGATGTCATTTCGTTTGCAATGGAAGAAATGGGAGAAGGGGAAGTTGAAATTGTCGGAGCCCTGGAACCGCGCATGCTCGGCGATATTATCATTTCCCTTGACAGGACTAAAGAACAGGCCGCCGATTACGGCCATTCATTCGAACGGGAACTGGGCTTTTTGGCAGTCCATGGATTTTTGCATTTGCTGGGTTATGATCATATGAATAAAGAAGACGAGAAGGAAATGTTCGCAAAGCAAGAAGAAATACTTTCTTCGCTCGGAATTACCCGGGATAATTATGAAGGCGAGTAGATTTTTTAACTCGTTCAAGTTTGCAGTTCAGGGAATCGGGTCGTCGTGGAAAAAAGAGCAGAACATGCGGATTCATTTTTTAGCGGCCCTTGTGGTCTTAATAGCTGGTGCCTTGAGCGGGCTGTCGAAAGGCGAATGGATCATCATTATTTTACTGGTCGGTGGAATGATCGCTTTGGAAGTCATGAACTCTGCAATTGAGCGGGTTGTGGATCTGGCGTCACCGGAAATCCATCCGCTGGCGAAAGAAGCGAAAGACATGGCGGCAGGTGCCGTTTTGGTATTTGCCGCTGCAAGTGCTATAATTGGATTACTAATCTTTATACCAAAATGGTTTTAACTTACAGAGGTGATTCGTAATGGAGAAAGAACAATTGATGGAAGAAGCAAAAACAGCACGCGAACGGGCATATGTGCCTTATTCGAAATTCAAGGTCGGAGCAGCGCTTCTAACGGCTGACGGCAAAGTATACCATGGCTGCAATATTGAAAATGCAGGCTATTCCATGACAAACTGCGCAGAGCGGACAGCAATGTTTAAAGCGGTTTCAGAAGGCGATAGAAAATTCACGGCACTCGCTGTCGTAGCAGAAACAAAAGGTCCAGTTTCACCTTGTGGTGCCTGCCGCCAAGTAATTGCGGAATTCTGTGCGCCGGATATGCCGGTTTACTTAACAAATTTAAATGGGGACGTCCAGGAAACTACAGTCAGCGAACTGTTGCCAGGTGCGTTTTCAACGGAGGATTTAGAATATGCAGCTAGAAAATAACGGCTTTAAATCAGGGTTTATCTCCATCATCGGCCGCCCGAATGTCGGCAAATCGACCTTTCTAAACCGAGTGGTCGGCCAGAAAATCGCCATCATGAGCGATAAGCCGCAAACAACCAGAAACAAAGTGCAGGGTGTCGTTACCACCAATGACAGCCAAATGGTTTTCATTGATACCCCAGGCATTAACGAACCTCGCCATAAATTGGGGGACTTTATGCTGAAAGTGGCCAAAAACACGTTCCGCGAAGTGGATGTACTGCTGTTTGTCGCAAGCGCAGATGACCGCATCGGCAAACAGGACCGCTTTGTCCTCGACATGCTGAAAGGCATCGACGTGCCGGTCTTTTTGGTATTGAACAAAATTGATCAGGTACACCCGGACAATTTGCCGAAAATCCTCGAGGGTTACCGCAATGAATTCGACTTTAAAGAAGCAATTCCAATTTCGGCATTGCAGGGCAATAACGTAGAAAACTTGCTTGCCAAAATTACCGAATACCTGCCGGAAGGGCCGCAATATTACCCGGCTGACCAAGTGACGGATCATCCGGAACGCTTTATCATTTCCGAGTTGATCCGCGAAAAGGCGCTGCATCTGACACGGGAAGAAATTCCGCATTCGATTGCCGTAGTCATCGAAAAGATTGCGCCGGACAGCGACAACAAAGACATGATCCGCGTTCAAGCGACCATCATGGTTGAACGTGATTCCCAAAAAGGAATCGTCATTGGCAAAAAAGGCGCTTTGCTGAAAGAAATCGGCTCCCGTGCACGGGCGGATATCGAGAATTTATTAGGTTCGAAAGTGTATTTGGAGTTATGGGTCAAAGTCCAGAAGGATTGGCGCAACAAAGCAGTGCACTTGCGTGATTTCGGTTTTAGAGACGACGAATATTAAGGAGTCGGTTTCATGCTGAATCAATTGGAAGGTATTGTGATCCGGACGCAGGCCTACGGGGAAAACAATAAAATTGTCACTTTATTTACCCGTGACGCCGGCAAAATCACTTGCATGGCAAGAGGGGCTAAGAAGCCTTCAAGCCGTTTAGCAGCCGTGACGCAGCAGTTCACGCATGGCAGCTACTCAATTTTCAAAGGCAAAGGCATGGGGACGCTGCAAAGCGGAGATCCGCTGGAGTCGCTCCGGCATATCCGGGAAGACATTATGAAGACAGCCTATGCCAGTTATATTGTCGAACTGATTGACCGGCTTACAGAACAGGATGAATCACAGCCGTCGGTTTATGAAATGCTGTTCCAGGCGCTTCATGCCATCGAAGAAGGCTATGACCCGGAAGCGATTTCGCTGTTCGTGGAATGGAAAATGCTTCCGAATGCCGGGTTGACCCCGACATTGCATCAATGCGCACATTGCGGAGCGACAGATGGGGAGTTTGCTTTCTCATTCCAGGAACTCGGATTCTTATGCCACCGCTGTTTCCATATCGACCGCTATATCATCCGGCTGAGTCCGGCACTTGTGAAACTGATCCGCACATTTTATTTTGTGCCGATCGAGCGTGTTGGCTCCTTAAAGCTGAAAAAGGAATCCAAGACGCTGCTGAAAGGGATTGTCCGGACGATTTACGAAGAGCAAGCCGGCATTCGCTTGAAGTCGCGTGGTTTTCTGGAACAGTTGGAACGAACACCTGAATTTTTGCCTAAAAAAACAGTGGAAGACCCGCAACAGGATGAAATTACCTGAGCGGGTCTTTTTTTATTTCCAATTATTTCATTTACTATCCTTAGGATGCAGAATACTGTCCGTTTGAATTGAAATACTGTCCCCAGAGCTAAAATACTGTCCGGAATCAGGAAAATACTGTCCGGAACTAATTTTTAGCTTTCCTAACGAAAAAGCCGCAGCATCTTTGGATGCTGCGGCTTCTATATTATAATTTAAAACTCAATCTGTTTAGCGACGTAAGCTTGGACTTCATTGATCGGCATCCGGATTTGTTCCATTGAATCACGGTGGCGCACAGTTACTTGGCCATCTTCTACGGAATCAAAATCATATGTGATGCAGAACGGCGTGCCGATTTCATCCTGGCGGCGGTAGCGCTTGCCGATTGACTGGGATTCATCGTAGTCCACCATGAAATGCTTGGACAGTTCAGCAAATACTTCAGTTGCGCCGTCAGCCAGTTTTTTCGATAATGGAAGCACGGCCGCTTTATAAGGTGCAAGCGCCGGGTGGAATCTCATGACAGTGCGTTTATCGTCGTTTTCAAGTTCTTCTTCGCTGTATGCATCTACCAAGAAGGCAAGGGTTACACGGTCAGCACCTAAAGACGGTTCGATGCAATATGGCACAAAACGCTCATTTGTAATCGGATCGATGTAATTGAAATCTTCGCCGGAATGCTCCATATGGCGCTTTAAGTCGAAGTCCGTACGGTCAGCGATGCCCCAAAGCTCGCCCCAGCCGAATGGGAATTTGTATTCGATATCCACTGTAGCATTCGAGTAATGGGACAATTCATCTTTATCGTGTTCACGAAGGCGTATATTATCTTCAGTCATACTCAGCTCAAGCAGCCAGTTTTTGCAGAAGTCGCGCCAGTAAGCGTACCACTCCAGGTCTTCGCCTGGTTTGCAGAAGAATTCCAGCTCCATTTGTTCGAATTCACGTGTCCGGAACGTAAAGTTGCCCGGTGTGATTTCATTGCGGAAGCTTTTGCCGATTTGAGCGATGCCAAACGGCATTTTTTTGCGCATCGAACGCTGAACGTTTTTATAGTTGACGAAAATCCCTTGAGCTGTTTCCGGACGCAAATAGATTTCGTTCGTAGAAGCTTCAGTGACACCTTGGAAAGTTTTGAACATCAAATTGAATTGGCGGATGTCTGTAAAGTCTTTTGCGCCGCAAGTTGGGCATTTGACTTCATGTTCTTGGATCAATTCAGCCATTTTGTCAAAAGACAAACCATCGACGATCATTTCGATGCCTTTTGCATCCAGTGCATCTTCGATCAATTTATCGGCACGGTGACGCGTTTTGCAGCTTTTGCAGTCAATCATTGGATCATTGAAGTTGCCGACATGGCCGGAAGCGACCCAAGTTTTCGGATTCATTAAAATGGCAGCATCAAGCCCCACGTTATGAACCGATTCCTGGACGAATTTTTTCCACCAAGCTTTTTTAATATTGTTTTTCAGTTCGACGCCGAGTGGGCCGTAATCCCACGTATTTGCCAAGCCCCCGTAAATTTCAGAGCCCGGAAAAACAAATCCTCTGTGTTTTGCTAACGATACTACTTCTTCCATTGACATATAAAAAACCTCCATAAAATAAAAAATCGTACACGTCCCGGACATAAAGTCCGAGGACGAGTACGTATGACCCGCGGTTCCACCCCGATTGGCTGCAGCTTGCAACCCTCTTAAAAGAAACTGACTCCAGAGTGCCTTTTCCTGTCAATACGGGCTTCCACTATCCCCGTTCGCTAAAGCAACAGTACTTATTTCTCCATCATTGTCTGATATTCATTTCGTTAGTATTGTACCATGGCAATCTTTTCTTAGCAATATAGCGCCAATTAGTATATAATAATCATCATTGAGTATAACATATTTTGAGGCGGTGAGTCCGATCGAACTCAATAAACGGCAAGAAGAAATATTGCGGATAGTTAAAGGCAATGGCCCGATTACGGGTGAACAAATTGCGGACCGTCTGCATTTGACAAGAGCAACATTAAGACCCGATTTAGCCATCCTGACTATGGCCGGCTTTTTAGATGCCCGCCCCCGTGTTGGCTATTTTTATTCCGGTAAAAAACCAGGGCAGGATATTACGGATACGATGAACAATATGAAAGTGAAAGACTTTCAATCGATTCCTGTAGTGGTGAGGGAAGATGTAAGTGTCTATGACGCAATCAGCCAAATGTTTTTGGATGATGTCGGAACGTTATTTGTCGTAGATCAAAAATCCCTTTTGACAGGGGTGCTGTCGCGCAAAGACTTGTTGCGGGCCAGCCTGGGGAACCAGGATTTGACCGCTATCCCTGTACATATCATTATGACCCGGATGCCGAATATTACGTACTGCGTAAAAAATGAATCGTTGATACAAGCAGCGCATCGGTTGATCAATCAGCAAATCGATGCTTTGCCAGTGGTCGATGAACAACCCGAGGGATTCAAAGTAATCGGCCGATTAACCAAAACGAATATCACCCGGGCATTTTTATCTTTGTCGGAAAGCCATGAATTGTGAGGTGCATAGAATTGAAACAGCTTCGCTTGTTCATCGTCTCCGATTCTGTTGGAGAAACCGGTGAACTTGTCGCCAAAGCGGCAATGAGCCAGTATTTATATGCGGATCAGAATGCCGTTTTAAAGCGGTTCCCTTATATTGATTCCGTAGAACACTTGCAGGAAATCATCAAACTGGCAGCACAGCAAAAAGCGTTTATCGTTTTCACCTTAGTGTCGCGGGAACTGAGAAGTTTTCTTTTAACAGAAACCGTCAAGCACAAAGTGACAGCTGTCGATTTGATGGGACCTTTGATGGATGCACTGGAAAAAGAACTGGATGCGGTGCCTCTGGAAGAAGCTGGACTGGTCCGGAAATTGGATGATGACTATTTTAAAAAAGTGGAAGCGATCGAATTTGCAGTGAAATACGATGATGGCAGAGATCCTCGGGGCATATTAATGGCGGATATTGTACTCGTTGGCATTTCGAGAACTTCGAAAACGCCGTTGTCCCAGTATTTGGCGCATAAACGGCTGAAAGTGGCTAACGTGCCGCTGGTTCCGGAAGTAGACCCGCCGGAAGAGCTATTCAAAGTAGATCCTGCAAAATGTTTCGGTTTGGTCATTTCGCCTGAAAAATTGAATTATATCCGAAAAGAGCGTTTGATTGCTTTAGGCTTAAATGATGACGCGAATTATGCTAAAATAAATCGAATACACGAAGAAATAGATCATTTTCAAAAAGTGGTCAGCAAAATCGGCTGTGAAGTCGTCGATGTGACGAACCGGGCAGTCGAAGAAACAGCCAACCTTATTTTAAATAAATTAAAATGATGGCGTTTGAAAAACCACCTGAAAAGGCGGTTTTTCTATTTTTAATTGTGGATTTTTTGACACAAACGTTTTATAATGAAGAATTGTGGATAAATTAAAATAAGGTCTATTTTTTGGCTTCATCTTTTTATGAAAAGATGAAGGAATTCGCCTGAATGTCACGAATTAAGTATGTTAAGCAGAAAAAGATGGTGATAGAGTGTCGAATCGAGTTCCAGAAGAAGTGATTGAGCAAATCCGGTCAACGGCAGATATTGTTGATATAGTCGGTGAGTATGTCCAACTGACCAAAAGAGGCCGCAATTGGTTTGGCCTTTGCCCATTTCACGGTGAAAGCACACCGTCATTTTCCGTCACGTCCGACAAACAGATCTTTCACTGTTTCGGATGCGGCGCCGGTGGAAACGTCATTACATTTCTAATGGATATTGAAAATATTACATTTCAGGATGCTTTAGCAAGGCTTGGAAGCCGGACCGGCATAGAAGTGGAAGTAAATACAAACGCTTCATCGGAAGCTTCATCCGGGCTTTCAAAAAGCGATCAGCAGCTAATCAAGATGCATGAATTTGCAGCTGATATGTACCATCATATTTTATTGAATACGGAAGAAGGCCAAGCCGCTCTGGATTATTTGGAGAACAGAGGATTTACTCGGGAAATGATCGAGAAATTCCGAATCGGCTGGGCGCTTCCTGAATGGAATTACATGGCTACGGCTCTTCAGAGAAAAGGATATAGCGAAGAAGAATTGGCCGCGAGTGGATTGGTGATTCAGCGGGAACAGGGAAATGGCTATTTTGACCGCTTCCGTGGACGGATCATATTCCCGATCACAAACGAAAACGGCAAAGTCATCGCGTTTTCTGGAAGAATTCTTGAAAATACAAAACAAGAAGCCAAATATATGAATAGCCCCGAATCGCCGATTTTTCAAAAAAGCCAAGTGCTGTACAATGTCCATCAAGCCCGCAATGCCATCAGGAAAAACCGGAAGATTGTGTTGTTTGAAGGCTTTATGGACGTTATTGCAGCCGGCAAAGCAGGAGTGGACAATGCCCTGGCGACGATGGGGACATCATTGACTTCCCAGCATATAAGAGCGATGAAGCGTTTTGCCCAGGACGTCGTCATTTGTTTTGATGGCGATGATGCGGGTTGGGAAGCGGCAAAAAGAGCCGCTATTGCGCTTAATGAAGAAAATTTCAAAGTGGAAGTTGCCGTTCTTCCGGGAAAGATGGACCCCGATGATTACGTCCGGGAACACGGCAATGACGCTTTTCGGGATCAAATTATCGGTAAACCGCATGCGTTTATCGCGTTTGCTATGATGCATGCACGCCGGCATAAGAATTTCCAATACGAAAATGATCTTCTGCAATACGTTCAAGAAGTGCTGCAGCTGCTGGCCGGCCGTTCGTCGCCGATTGAACGCGATTTATACATCAAGCAATTATCCAATGAAACCGGTTTGTCAGAAGAAGCGATTCTCCAGCAGTACCGAAAGCTTGAAAACAAATCAATTGAACGCAGCCGTCCGGAAAGAGTGGCTAAAACAGTAAAACGCGAACCTAAACGGGTCACTTCACTGCACAGGGCCGAACGGCTGCTGTTCTCGCATGCCTTGGCTGACCGAGGAGTCATGAGAAAATTGGCTGAAGTACCATCCGGAATGCCTTTTATCAGTGAAGAGTTTAAAGCTCTGTATGTTCAGCTGCTTGGTTTCTATGAGGAATGGGACAAAGCAGACTTCCATAAATTCCTGGAGACTCTCCAGGATGCCGAACTCCGGAAACTGGTCTTGGAGACTACGCTGTCCGAACGCGATCCGGAGCACGGCGATGAAGAAATTGCTGACTGCCTCAAGCATCTTGAAAAGCACCGGGTTGAGCAGCAGATAAGTTTGAAAATCCAGCAATCTAAAGAAGCGGAAAAACAGCATGATATAAAACGTGCTTTACTTCTTGCACAAGAAGTGATTGCTTTACGGAAATCATTGTAAGTTAATTCCGGTTTTAAAAGGAGGAAGTCGTATGGCTGAGAAATCAGAACGCCAAAACGAAGTTGAAGCAAGCAATGTTTCATTAAGTTCAGAAGGTCCAGAAGTAACGGTTGAAGAAGCAAAGCGCCTATTGATAGAAGCAGGTAAAAAAACCGGTGAACTTAACTATGAGCAGATAGCCGATAAATTAGCGGTTTTTGAAATGGAATCTGATCAAGTAGAGGAATTTATTGATCAACTGGAAGGCCATGGCATTGAACTTGAAAGAAAATCAGATGACGAAGAGCATTTGGAACGCCTGATGAAGCCTACCGAAGAGAAGTTTGACTTAAATGACTTGAGTGTTCCGCCGGGCGTTAAAATCAACGATCCGGTCCGCATGTACTTGAAGGAAATTGGCCGCGTGGACCTTCTGAAAGCGGAAGAAGAAGTCCGCTTGGCGAAGCTGATTGAAAAAGGCGATGAAGAAGCGAAAAAACGCCTGGCAGAAGCTAACTTGCGTCTGGTTGTCAGTATTGCGAAACGTTATGTTGGGCGCGGCATGCTGTTCCTTGACTTGATCCAGGAAGGCAATATGGGCTTGATCAAAGCTGTTGAGAAATTCGATTACTCTAAAGGGTTTAAATTCAGTACGTATGCCACTTGGTGGATTCGCCAGGCGATTACACGTGCCATTGCCGACCAGGCACGGACAATCCGTATTCCCGTGCATATGGTCGAAACCATTAACAAATTGATCCGTGTCCAGCGCCAATTACTGCAGGACTTAGGACGTGAACCTTCTCCGGAAGAAATCGGCGAAGAAATGGATTTATTGCCTGAAAAAGTTCGTGAAATCTTGAAAATAGCCCAAGAACCGGTATCTTTGGAAACTCCGATCGGGGAAGAAGACGATTCACATCTTGGAGATTTTATCGAAGACTCGGATGCGCAATCACCATCTGACCATGCTGCCTACGAATTATTGAAAGAACAGCTTGAAGATGTGCTGGATACTCTGACAGACCGGGAAGAAAACGTGCTTCGTCTGCGTTTCGGCCTGGATGACGGACGGACGCGTACGCTTGAAGAAGTGGGGAAAGTATTTGGAGTGACCCGTGAACGGATTCGCCAAATTGAAGCTAAAGCGCTGCGCAAGCTTCGCCATCCTTCACGCAGCAAACGTTTGAAAGACTTTTTAGAATAAAATAAACTGCTTAAGCCGTTCTCTTGATTGCTAAGGGAACGGTTTTTTATGTTTTTGGGGTTTTCAGTTGAGTTTATCTAAATTTTTCCTATATAATGAATATTGAAAGCGCATTCAACGCAAAGGGGATGTAATGAGATGAATTTTGACTTGACGCAAGAACAGCAAATGATTAAAAAGACGATTAAGGAATTCGCCGATAAGGTTGTTGCTCCTGGAGCGATCCACCGCGATCGGACAAATGAATTTCCGAAAGAAATTTTCAAGCAGCTTTCCGACATGGGGATGATGGGATTGCCGTTTGATGAAAAGTATGGCGGTGCCGGAGCGGATACTACCAGTTTCGCCATCGTCACCGAAGAATTGAGCCGCGCTTGCGCTTCGACAGGCATCACGTATTCAGCGCATATATCGCTTGGCGGAGCACCGCTGAATTTATTCGGGACAGAAGAACAGAAAGAAAAATATTTAAAGCCGATTTGTACCGGTGAATCGTTTGGAGCTTTTGGATTGACGGAACCGAATGCAGGATCGGATGCCGGCGGCACGGAAACCCGTGCAATTGAAGACGGCGATGACTGGGTCATTAATGGCTCGAAAGTATATATTACGAATGCCAGCTATGCGAAGCATTTGGCCATCACGGCTATCACTGGAATCGAAAACGGCAAAAAAGAAATCAGCGCCATTATCGTTCCGACAGATGCTGAAGGATTCACCATTATTGATAATTACGAGAAAATGGGCCTTCATGCATCCAATACGACTGAATTGGTGCTTGAGAATGTCCGCGTGCCAAAAGAAAACCTTCTAGGGAAGCGTGGAGAAGGCTTCAAGCAGTTCTTGGTGACATTGGATGGCGGGCGCATTGGCATCGCTGCAATGGCAGTAGGAATCGCTCAGGCGGCATATAATAAAGCATTGAATTATTCTAAAGAACGCAAGCAGTTCGGCAAGCCGTTATCTGAATTCCAGGTGACGCAGTTCAAATTGGCTGATATGGCTTTGAAAATCGAATTGGCCCGCAATATGGTATACAAAGCGGCATGGCTGAAAGACCAAGGCCGGCTGTTCACTAAAGAAGCCTCAATGGCAAAACTGTATGCTTCTGAGATTTCAATGGAAGTGGCGGATGAGGCCATTCAGATCCACGGCGGATATGGCTATATGAAAGAATACGAAGTGGAACGCTATATGCGGGATGCGAAACTGCTTGAAATTGGCGAAGGCACGTCAGAAATACAGCGAATGGTCATCGCTCGCCAAATCGGCTGTTAAATTGCTGAATTTGTCACAAACGATTAAAAGTTGCCCGATATGGCTTTTCGTTTTGCTAATAATACAGTACAATAATGAATGATACGAACAATATCATAAAGCAGAACTTAAAGAGGGAGGGGTAACGGATGCAAAAAAATGCAATTGTACCTTATATCTTAATCATGGCGTTCGGTATTGGTCTGATTTTCTTCTTATCATTAGAAGGCGTCAATAACGAAGCTGAAATTGCTGAAGAGAATGCAGAAGAAGAAGGCGCAGGCGGAGAAGCACAAGGCGAAGACGGTGGCAGCACTGAATCAGCTGAGTTCGATCCTGAAGCGCAAGCACAGCAGAGCTGTGTATCATGCCACGGTTCAAGCTATGAAGGCGGAGTAGGTCCATCATTAGTTGATACAGACATGGATCAAGCAGCACTTGAAGATATTATTGCAAATGGTAAAGGCGCAATGCCAGGTGGTCTTGTTGAAGGCGAGAACATCCCAGCAATGGCTGAGTGGATACTTTCGCTCGAATAGTATTTAAAACCCTTAGTTCACCAAGAGCTAAGGGTTTTTCTTTAGATGTCGGGCTCTAATGGCCAGGATTTCAGGCGGCAAGACGTTCCGTGTTCGTTCACAGCGCCCAGCTCTTCGGTGTAATCAGTCAACCAGCTAGGCGGCACAGAAATCACTTCGCCGAACGCTTTGGGCTGTCGAACATTCATGGCCATTGGTGCTTTTTAAGTTAGGAGGATTTTAATGAATGCTCAACAATTATCAATTCGGCTGGCACGGGTAGCAAGCCATGTACCCAAAAATTCGGTGGTTGCCGATATTGGCAGTGATCATGCGTATCTGCCATGTTACCTGGTTTCGCAAGGCCTGGCTGAAAGGGCTGTCGCCGGGGAAGTCGTAAAAGGCCCATATGAATCAGCAAAAAAACAGGTTATCCAGGAACAGCTGGAAGATAAAATTGCCGTCCGGCTGGCAAGCGGCTTAGAAGCGATCCATCAAGAAGACGGAATAACCGCAGTAACCATTGCCGGCATGGGCGGCCCTTTGATTGTCTCCATTCTGGATCAGGGAAAAGACCGCTTGGCGGGAATCGAGCGATTGATACTCCAGCCTAATGTGCATGCCTTGGCGATCCGGGAGTGGGCAGCAGCCAACCAATGGACGGTTATTGAAGAAGAAATCATCAAAGAGAATAATAAAATATACGAAATTATCGTGCTCGAGCCAAGCAATCAGCCCGTAACATTTACGCCAGCTGAACTGCTGATGGGGCCAGTACTCATGAAAGAAGGGTCCGAAGCTTTCCGGGAAAAATGGCAAAGAGAAAGTACACAATGGAAGAATATTATCGCGTCGATAGAATCGACCGAGCAGACGCTTGAAATAGTGGAAAAGAAACATGAATTAGTGAGTAAAATCCAACTGGTTGAAGAGGTGCTGAATCGTGAAAATTCCTAATGGGCAGCAAATCATCGAAGAGTTTGAAAAATGGTCACCGAAGTTCCTGGCGATGGAAGGCGACCCCATCGGCTTGCATGTCGGGACGCTGAACAAAAAAGTGGAACGGGTTCTCGTCACGCTGGACGTCAATGAACAAGTGGTGGATGAGGCGATTGAAAAAGGCGCTGGGTTGATCATTGCCCATCATCCGCCGATTTACCGTCCGATGAAAAACCTGCAGACGGATTTTCCGCAGGGGCGCATGATCGAAAAACTGATCAAGCATGATATTGCGGTATATGCTGCCCATACCAATCTGGATGTCGCGAAAGGCGGCGTCAATGATTTATTGGCAGAGGCGCTCGGCCTTGCAGAAACCAAAGTGCTGGTCCCTACATACGAAGCGGAACTGGTTAAAATCGCGGTATTTGTGCCGGAAAGCCATGAAGAACAAGTGCGCGAAGCGCTTGGAAAAGCTGGCGCAGGAGCCATCGGGGACTATGATTTCTGCAGCTATACATTGTCTGGCACCGGCAGATTCCGTCCGACCGATGCCGCCGAACCGTATATCGGCGAAGCAGGCAAGATGGAAGTCACGGCAGAATCGAAAATTGAAGTGGTCATCCGAAAATACGAGAAAGACCGTGCCATTAAAGCGATGATTGCCGCTCATCCATACGAAGAAGTGGCTTATGATGTGTTTACGCTAGAGAACAAAGAAGAAGCGATGGGCCTCGGGCGCGTCGGGACGTTGCCGGAAGAAATGAGCTTGGAAGAGTTTACGGAGTTCGTAAAAGAACGGCTCGATGTCCCGGCTGCACGCGTTGTCGGGGATCTTTCCAAAAAGGTCCGGAAAGTGGCAGTCCTTGGAGGCGATGGCAATAAATACATTCAGGCAGCCAAACGTTCTGGTGCAGATGTCTATGTAACAGGCGATTTGTATTTCCATGTAGCACAAGACGCGGAAGCGATGGATCTGGCAGTCGTTGATCCTGGTCATCATGTTGAAAAAGTCATGATCAAAGGCGTCGTCAATCATATGTCGAACCAGCAGAACTGGCAATGTGAATTCTTGCCTTCGGAAGTGCATACAGAGCCTTTTCGGTTCAAATAAAATAAAAAAGCGAGTGCACCGGCTACGGAATTGTAACGGTGCTCTCGCTTTTTATATTCTCTAAGAATTGCTGAGCTTCTTTAGGGGATTTTAAAATAATAATTTCTTTTTTCCCATGATACTGTTCAAGTTTTTTCAAAACACCCGGCCGTTTGTCAATCGGATACATCCACACCCACTTTAAAAAACTGAAATTAAAATGTTCTTCACAGCCGGTAGCCATATCTGGCCGTTGCTTGTTGCGGTAGCGCACCATGCGCAAAAGCACACGGTACAGGCAAAGCGAACGGGGGAGATCCATGAAAATGATACAATCAGCCGCCCGAAGGCGAATATCGAGAGTTCCATTATAGTTGCCGTCGATAATCCATTGGGATTTGGCGATCAATTGATGCTGGATGATCTTTTGCTGTTCTTTTGTAACAGCTTCCCAATCGGGTTTCCATAACACCGCATCGAGATGGAATACTTCGATGGATAGTTTTTTACCCAATTTTCTTGAAAAAGTCGATTTGCCGGAGCCTCCGGAACCGATCACCGCGATTTTCTTCATCTTATCCACTCCATAGTAAAGATGTAATGTACAAAAAAACCGCGAGACTTTTTAGAAAGCTCACGGTTTACTTGTCGTCGGAGGCAGGGACAAATGGTGTATGGTTTTGTATTTAATTATATGCCCGATCCGGCAATATACTAGAGTCTAATTACTCATTGACCGGATACGGTTCAATACGATCAGAAGGTTTAGGGTGCTTAATTTTTGGCAGTATTTTATTGAGTGGTACACTGCGAGCCAAATCATGCGTCGCTGGGTCTTCCGGATCGTATTTATCAAGGAATGCCATCACTTCTTTGACGATCGGCGTCGGAGTTGATGCGCCAGCGGTGATCGCCACAGTTTCAATGCCATCCAGCCATTCCAGTTTCAACTCGGACAAGTCGGAAATCCGGTAGGCAGGAGTGCCCGCGATATCCTGGGAAACTTGAGCGAGGCGGTTCGAGTTATTGCTCATCGGGTCTCCGATGACAATCAGCAAGTCAGCCTCTGGTGCTTGAGTGGCAACCGCTTCTTGCCGCACTTGCGTAGCAAGGCAAATTTCTTTATGGACTTCTGAATGCGGGAATTTTTCTTTCAGCCGCTTCATCATATCCACAACGTCCCATTGACTCATTGTTGTCTGATTGGTGACAATTATTTTTTCGGAGTCCAGCTCCAGCTTATTGACGTCTTCAACCGTTTCCACTAAATGGACCATATCTGGAGCTACGCCGATTGCGCCTTCCGGTTCCGGGTGGCCGCTTTTGCCGATATAGACAATTTGGTAGCCTTCGGCGGTCTTTTCGCGGATCAAGTCATGGGTAACCGTAACATCCGGGCAAGTGGCATCAATGGATACAAGGCCTTTCCGTTTTGCCAATTCACGCACTTGAGGAGATACACCATGCGCTGTAAAAATGACGGTTCCTGATTCGACTTTCTCCAGAATTTCAAGCCGGTTTTTGCCATCCAATGTAATGATGCCATCCGCTTCAAATGCATCTGTTACGTGCTTGTTGTGTACAATCATGCCTAGTATATAAATAGGGCGGGGCAAAGTTTCGTCCATTGCCGCATTTTTTGCAATAACCATTGCGTCAACCACTCCATAGCAATACCCTCTTGGAGATATTTTCATTACTTTCATAACCGCACTCCTTTCAAAAACATACTTTCATTATAACGGAGACGGCCCAGCTTTACAAAAGTTGCAAACGGAAAAGCCAATTTCATGCTATAATGTCAAGAGCATAAGGAGGGGATTCAATCCCATGACAAAATTTAGTGATTTTAACTTAAAGCCGTTTATACTTGAAGCGGTAGAAAAACTAGGATTTACAGAACCGACACCGATTCAAAGAGAAATCATGCCTCATATATTGAAAGGCAGCTCTGCAATCGGGCAATCCCATACAGGTACAGGGAAGACACATAGTTTCATCATCCCGATCGCAGAGCGCATCGATACGAGCAAACAGGAAGTACAGGCTGTGATCTGCGCACCGACTCGCGAACTGGGAACTCAGATCTACGCAGAAATGATGAAGCTTGTCGAAGGATCAGACATCGAAGTGAAAAGCTTTATCGGCGGTACGGACAAACAGCGTTCGATCAATAAACTGAAGACACAGCCGCATATCGTCATCGGCACGCCAGGGCGTTTGAGAGATTTAGTAAAAGAAAACGCGCTTTTGGTCCACACAGGCAAAATCCTCGTTGTAGATGAAGCAGATCTGGCTTTCGACCTCGGATTTATCGAAGAAATCGACCAAGTAGCAGGCAAAATGCAGGACAAGCTTGAGATGTACGTTTTCTCCGCCACGATTCCTGAGAAATTGAAACCATTCCTGAAAAAATACATGGAATCTCCTATCCATATTAAAATTGGTGATAAACGGCCGACTGCAGAAGGGCTGGATTTCTATCTGGTGCCGGCACGAAGCAAACGCAAAGTGGAACGCTTGAAAGAAATTATGGGCATCATCAATCCGTATTTGGCCATTATCTTTGTCAATACGAAGACCAACGCCGATTATGTAGCAGGAGAACTGGGGAAAGCAGGCATCCGCGTTGGACGCGTGCACGGCGATCTTGCGCCGCGGGAACGTGTGAAAATGATGAAACAAATCCGCGATTTGGAATACCAATATATCGTTGCAACGGATTTAGCGGCTCGCGGCATTGATATCCAAGGAGTCAGTCACGTCATCAACTACGAATTTCCGGAAGACCTGGAATTCTTTGTCCACCGTGTTGGCCGTACGGCCCGTGCAGGCATGAAAGGCTTGGCCATTACGATTTTCAACCCGGAAGAAGAAGATGCGGTCGTCCGCGTTGAAAAAATGGGCATTCCATTCCAGCAAAAAGACATCGTCAAAGGCGAATTTGTCGATTTGAAAGAGCGCCACAGCCGAAAAACACGTGTAAGAACTCAAAACGAAGCCGATGCTAAAGCTAAGACAATGGTTCATAAGCCGAAAGCGGTTAAACCGGGATATAAAAAGAAAATGAAGTGGAAAATGGATGAAATCAAAAAAGTGGAACGACGCAAAAACCGCAAAAAGTAAGGAGTTTTTTTCATGTTATTAGGATCACATGTATCAATGAGCGGCAAGAAAATGCTGCTGGCAGCCAGTGAAGAAGCCACCTCTTATGGAGCCAGCACTTTCATGATTTATACCGGTGCGCCGCAGAACACGCGCCGCAAACCGATCGAAGAGCTGAATATTGAAGCGGGGCAAGCGCATATGGCTGCGAATAATCTGTCGAATATCATTGTCCATGCCCCTTATATTATCAATATCGGCAATTCCTTAAAACCTGAAACTTTTGGGCTTGGAGTGGAATTTCTGCAAAAAGAAATTGAACGCACAGCGGCATTGGGGGCCAAACAGATTGTCTTGCATCCCGGTGCACATGTAGGAGCAGGAACTGAAGCTGGCATTGCGAAAATCATCGAAGGCTTGAACGAAGTGCTGACGCAGGATTTCCCGGTTAATATTGCATTGGAAACAATGGCTGGAAAAGGCACTGAATGCGGCAGGAGCTTTGAGGAGATCGCTGCCATCATCAACGGCGTCACCCATAATGAGCGCCTGTCTGTTTGTTTCGATACTTGCCATACGCATGATGCAGGCTACAATATTAAAGAAGATTTTGACGGAGTGCTGGAAGAGTTTGACCGCCTTGTCGGCATCGAGCGCCTGCAAGTGCTGCATATCAACGACAGCAAGAACATCCGCGGGGCTGGAAAAGACCGCCATGAAAATATCGGGTTCGGGGAAATTGGCTTTGAAGCGTTGAATGGGATTGTCCACCATCCCGATTTAATGCATGTGCCTAAAATCCTGGAAACGCCTTATGTCGGCGCCGATGCAAAAAGCAAAAAACCGCCTTACGCTTTTGAAATCGAAATGTTCAAAAGAGGGATATTCACTCCAGGCGTAATAGAAGAATTGAAAGCTCCGCTTTAATAAAGAGGGAGTTTAGGCTGCAGGTGCCCGGGGGCGCCTGCAGCCTTCTCTTTTCTGGGGAGTTTTATTTGCGGTATGATCCTGCTCCAGAATTCACGAGAAGCTTGAAGGGGTTTGCTGTACGCATCATTGAGATTGAAAGAATTCGAGATTTTTCTGTTTACAACGAGTCCGAAGTCATCTATACTTTTCTAATGGTTGTAAATCGTAATCATTATTAATTAGGAAAGAGGCGGCTTTATGGACGCGCCATTAATCAACATTAAAGATATCAGTTTTGAATATGAACAAACGAAAGCTCTGGAGAATATTTCACTTAAAGTGGAAAAAGGGGATTTTTTGGCGATTCTTGGACCGAATGGCTCCGGAAAATCAACGTTGTTGAAAATTATGCTCGGTTTGATCAAGCCGACAAAGGGCACCATCGAGCTGTTCGGTGAGGACTCGAAAAACTTTAAAAATCGGGAATGGGTCGGGTATGTCTCGCAAAAGTCGAATTCCTTCAATTCGGGATTTCCAGCGACCGTTGAAGAAATCGTGGCAGGCGGCCTTGCGAAAAAGACCGGATTATTTCATCGGCTGCCGAGAAACTACAAAGAAGAAGTTCATCATGCTTTGGTAGCGGTCGGCATGGAATCTTTCACTGGCCGGAGCGTCAGCGAGTTGTCCGGCGGGCAGCAGCAGCGGATTTTTATCGCCCGCGCTTTAGTGGCCAAACCGAAAGTGCTGATTCTGGATGAGCCGACTGTCGGCATTGACCACCAGAACGTCCAGTCATTTTACAATATGCTGGCGTCGCTGAACCGTGACAAAGGAATTACACTTGTTCTGGTGACACATGATGTTGATACAGTGACGGATAAAATTACACATGTGGCGTGTTTGAACCAGACCATCCACTTCCATGGATTTAAAGACCAGCTCCATACGATGAGTGATGCACAGCGCGAAGCCTGGTATGGCCATTCTGTCCGGAAAATTCACCATATCGGAGGAGTTCATACCCATGATTAATGCTATTTTTACGTATGAGTTTCTGCAAAATGCTTTTGCATCCGGAATTATTATCGGGGTGATTGCACCGCTCCTCGGCGTTTTCATCGTGGTGCGCCGTTTATCCCTGATTGCCGATGCTCTAAGTCATGTAACGTTAGCCGGAATCGCGGGAAGTTTGTACTTAAGTCAAAGTGTCGCTGCGTTTGCTTTATTGAATCCGCTGTTTCTCGGAATTGCAGCGTCGGTCGGCGGTTCTATTTTAATTGAGCGGCTGAGAAGTTTGTACAAACATTATGAAGAACTTGCGATTCCGATCATTCTTTCCGCCGGAATCGGCTTCGGCGCCATTTTTATTTCATTGGCACAAGGCTTTTCGAATGATTTGTTCGGTTACCTTTTTGGTTCGGTATCCGCAGTCAGCAGGGAAGATTTGATGATCGTTTCCGGCATCGCCGTCGTCGTGCTGATGTTCATCTTGTTGTTTTTCAAAGAGCTGTTTGTCTTGTCGTTTGATGATGAGTACGCAAAAGCTTCCGGCTTGCCGGCTAAATGGATCCATTTTCTCTTTATGATCGTGACGGCACTAGTCATCTCCGGATCGATGCGGATTGTAGGGATTTTATTGGTCTCATCGCTGATGACCATTCCGGTAGCTGCAGCGATGCGCGTTTCAAAAAGCTTCAAGCAGACGATTTGGCTATCGATTCTTTTCGGGGAAATCTCGGTGATTACCGGACTTGTAACGGCTTTCTATTTTAATTTGGCACCTGGAGGCACCATTGTTGTGACATCGATTTTATTGCTGTTAATCGTCATTGGCTATAAAAAGATCTCTGTTTCAATGAAAAAGGGGGCAGTTGCGTGAACATCTCAAAAGCATGGGAGATATTAAAGGAAAACGGCTATAAGGAAACATCTAAACGTACGCAGATTTTGGAGCTTTTTTCAAATGATGAACGCTATTTGACGGCCCGCGACCTATTGGACGTAATGCAAAAAGATTATCCGAGCATGAGTTTTGATACGGTCTATCGCAATCTTGCAACTTTTGTTTCACTCGGCATTCTGGAAGAAACCGAGTTGTCCGGTGAACGCCATTTCCGCATGCAATGCGAAAGTGACCATCACCACCATCATTTCATTTGCATGGATTGCGGTAAAATTAAAGAAATTCCGGTATGCCCAATGGATATGTTGGGTGCAGCATTGCCTGCATACGAAATCGCTAATCATAAATTTGAGATCTACGGGAAATGCCCGGCGTGTAAGTGAGGAAAATGAAGGTGCCTATGTAGTCCCGACAAGCGCTGGAGGGATTGCAGTAAATGGCAGATTTTAGCCATTTGCTGCAAGGCCGAAGCGACCTCGAGGGACTAGGCACCGTAACTGGACAGAAAAGCGGAAACAGCGGTTCAGCTAGTGATCCTCCCTTAACCGATATTCCGCCAACCAGCTGCGAAGACATTGGCTGAGGATTGTGAGGCCATGTCTTTGCGACGAAGCGCGCAGCACTGCAGGAGCAGTATGTTTTCCTCCGCTGGTTGGCTCCATATCTTAATAGCTGGAAGCAACAGAAGAGAGCTTACTTAAACAACTATGATTTTAGAGAGTCTCTAAAAGTGATAAAAGAGAGCTGAATGCAGCGGAAGGCGGCGACTTCTGCGGAAATAACATGAGCTGAAGGGCCCCGCAGGAGCGAAGCGACGAGGAGACTGAAGCCATGTCCGCGAAAAGCGTCCGCCCTGGAGCGAAATGGAAAAGGCTGCCTAGAGTTTCTTGACAGCCTGGAAACGCAAGCAGAATTTCTTCTGCTCGCGTTTTTCTTTTTGTCGAAAAATGGTGAACGCAAATAAACCTGGATTGAACGCAAATAAAGTCATTTAAACGCAAATAAACTTAGATTGAACGCAAATAAACCATTTTAAGCGCAAATAAATCGGCATTTCCATGAAACCGTATCAGAAAAAGAGAGAGGTTAGCCGCAAAAAAAGCCAACAGCAAAGATTGCTGTTGGCTTTTTTATTATTTCATATTCAAGCTGTTTTGAAGTGCAAATTCATTTTTCACCCAATGTTCCGCTTCGAGCCAATTGTAAACGCGGATCACATTTTTTGGAATGGGCTGACGGTTATAAGGTGTATCAAATAACAATACCGGTATATCAAGTTCTTCTGAAATTTCAACGGCGTTGTCGTGCTTATCTTCAAAAAATAGATGCACATTATGTCTTTTGGCCGTTTCGATTTTTTTATGTGTGCCGATCAATTCGATATGGTCGTAAGCAATAGCATGTTCCGCAAACCAATCGATTGTGATGTCCCGGACGTTTTCACCGCGTGCCGATATGAAATACAGTTCGTACTGGTCTTTCCATTTATCCAATATGTTTTTAGCGTTTTCCGAAACTGGGGAAGCGGCGTAGATCTTCGCTTCCGAGTCGCGGAACCAATTGTAAAACTCACCTCGCGGCAAATGGGGAAGAGCTGCAGTCAAATCGTATTCTTTTATATCGTCGAGCGTTAATGTACTGTTGAATGCTTCATTGATATGAGGGATCAGCGACGTCGGGGACGTCACTGTTCCATCGATATCGATGCCAAAGCGGTATCTCATAGCTTCACAACCTTATGCTTGTTGTTCAAGAGCTTCTTGTTCTGCTTTTTCAGCAGCTTGTTTGTCGAAGTATTCTTGTGCAAGTTTATCAATTTCCACTTTCAGTTCATCTACCATTGTTTCTTCAGGCACTTTACGTACTGTTTTTCCGTGCATAAACAGTAAACCTTCGCCGCGGGCACCTGCGATGCCGATATCTGCTTCGCGTGCTTCACCAGGTCCGTTTACCGCACAGCCGAGTACTGCCACTTTGATTGGTGCTTTGATATGGGAGATGTATTCTTCCACTTCGTTGGCGATACTGATTAAATCGATTTCGATGCGTCCGCAAGTCGGGCAAGAAATCAAAGTAGCTGCGTTAGAAGACAGTCCGAACACTTTCAACAATTCGCGCGCGACTTTTATTTCTTCAACAGGGTCAGCGCTTAAAGAAATACGTAATGTGTTGCCAAGTCCTTTTGCAAGAAGGGCACCTAGGCCAGCAGAACTTTTTACCGTACCAGTAAATAGAGTACCCGATTCAGTGATTCCTAAATGCAGAGGGTAATCGAAAGCTTTGGAAGCTTTTTCGTATGCTTCGATTGCCAGACTGACATCCGATGCTTTCATTGAAACGATGATGTCGTGGAAGTCTAGGTCTTCAAGGATTTTGATGTGATGAAGGGCACTTTCAACCATGCCGTCTGCAGTTGGGTATCCGTATTTTTCAAGGATTTTGCGTTCAAGAGAACCGGCGTTAACGCCGATGCGGATCGGAATGCCTTTTGCTTTCGCTGCATTGACGACCGCTTCCACTTTTTCGCGGCGTCCGATATTGCCTGGGTTGATGCGGATTTTGTCCGCTCCTTGCTCGATGGCGATCAAGGCCAATTTATAGTCAAAATGGATATCAACAACAAGCGGGATATTGATGCGTTTTTTGATCTCACCGATTGAATAAGCAGCGCGCTCATCCGGGCAAGCTACACGGACGATTTGGCAGCCCGCTTCTTCAAGGCGCAGGATTTCCGCCACTGTCGCTTCCACATCATGGGTTTTTGTTGTCGCCATACTTTGAATGAATAATTCATTGCTTCCGCCAACTGTCAGGTCTCCGACTTTAACGGGGCGTGTTTTCGTACGGTGAATACTTTCACTCATTAAAATTCTCTCCTTTTTGGGATGGTTGCTGCTTCGCAGCCAGTTCCCATTTCTATAACTAGTTCAAATAATAGTATATTCCCTTACCTATAGCCATTTTAGCAGTCTCCTATTGGAAAAGACAAGAATAACGGTCAAGCCGGCGTATTTTTGACAGGTGGCTGCTTCGGATAATAATTGGTTGCCAAATGCAAATACAGGACGGTCAGAAGGCTGAGTGCCATTGTCACCCAAAACGAAACGCCGAAAAAGCTGAAAGCGAACGAGAGAAGTGTCGGAACTGTGACCGCCAATGCTGCTGTCCTCCAAAGATGGCGATACTCGCCTTTGCGTTTTTTCAGACGGACAAAAGCAACGCCGATCATTGCGAAAAGGCTGATTTTGACAAAGTGGTAAAGTGTCGTTGAGACGAACAAGAAAACAAAAGCAAAAGGGTACAACAGAAACTGAATTTCCTCCACAAAGTCCAAAAGTCCTTCCATATTGCCAGCTGTATCACCAAGGCCCGTTGCCAATTCGATAAAAGAAACGAGGGTCATCAGTAAAATCAGTGCAAAAACATAGCGTAAAATTTTTCCGATGGTCATAATACGGACGGCTGCCTGTTTTTTAGGTTCCATCAAACTTGCTTTAAATAATTGAAATAAATTCACAGCGATCTTCCTTTCAAGCTATAAGAGTATCGTAACATGCCAAAGCGGCTAAAAAAGAACGCTTTGTTACGAGATTGTAAATATTTCTTGAAGGTGTTTACAACTTCTTATCAAAGTATTCATAATAGGTTAAGCGTGAAATCGCATATCTAGGAGTTGAATGAATATCGTGGAAACGAATTGGCAAGAAATGCTCTTCACCTTTTTTGGAGGGCTGGGAATCTTCCTGTTTTCAATCAAATATATGGGAGATGCATTGCAAAAAGCTGCAGGCGATAAACTGCGCGGCATTTTAGACCGCTTTACGACCAATCCGTTCATGGGAGTACTCGTCGGCATCGCCGTTACTGTTTTGATCCAGTCAAGTTCGGGGACAACCGTTATTGTTGTGGGTCTTGTAAGCGCAGGATTTATGACACTTCGCCAAGCAATCGGTGTTATTATGGGAGCCAATATCGGGACAACCATTACAGCATTCATTATCGGTTTGGATGTCGGTGCATATGCTCTGCCGATTATGGCAGTAGGGGCGTTTTTGATTTTCTTCTTTAAGAAAAATCAGATTCAAAACTTTGGACAAGTCGTTTTTGGATTCGGTGGATTATTCTTCGGGCTTGAACTAATGAGTGACGGGATGAAGCCGCTCCGGGAGTCAGCCACATTTATCGACTTAACTGTCAGTTTAAGTGATATGCCGATTCTCGGTGTAGTAGTGGGAACGGTATTCACGTTGATTGTCCAAAGTTCCAGTGCAACTGTTGCGATTCTGCAAGGGCTATACGCTGAGAATATCCTGTCTTTAGGAGCCTCATTGCCCGTATTATTTGGAGATAATATTGGAACCACTATTACTGCGGTGCTGGCTTCACTCGGAGCATCAATTGCGGCACGCCGTGCTGCAGCTGTCCATGTATTATTCAATGTGCTGGGAACCATTATTTTCATGATTCTGCTGACGCCCTTTACGGCTTATGTGGCATGGATCGCGCAAGCGCTTAGCCTGGAACCGAAAATGCAGATTGCATTTGCCCACGGAACTTTTAACGTTGTGAATACCATCATTCAATTCCCATTGATCGGGGCTTGGGCTTACCTCGTTACTAAAGCGATTCCGGGCCAGGACGTGACAATCGAATTTAAGCCGAAGCATTTGGATGTTCATTTTATCGAACAATCTCCTTCGATTGCGCTTGGCCAGGCTAAAGAGGAAGTATTGCGGATGGGAGCATTTTCTGTCCAAGGGCTCCAGGAAACTTACGAATACTTAAAAACAAAGAACAAAAAGAATGCGGAAACAGGATATCAGATAGAAGATGCCATTAATAACCTGGACCAGAAAATTACAGATTACCTGGTGTTGATTTCAGCAGAACCTTTATCAGCAATCGATTCTACACGCCATACGATGCTCATGGAAACGGTCCGCGATATTGAACGGATCGGTGATCATTTTGAGAATATTATCGAGTTGGTTGATTACCAGGAAAATAATCGAGTGAAAATCACTGAAGATGCGATGGACGATTTAGCTGAGATGTTCACGTTAACGATTGCTACGGTGCAAAAAGCAATTGATGCTCTGGACAACAATAGCCATGAACTGGCTAAAGAAGTAGCGGCACAAGAAGATTTGATCGACAAAATGGAACGCAAATTCCGCAAAAAGCACATTATGCGTTTGAATGAAGGCCTTTGTTCAGCACAGGCAGGAATTGTCTATGTTGATATGATCAGTAACTTGGAACGCATCGGGGACCATTCAGTGAATATTGCTGAAGCGATCCTCGGCAACCGTTCATAACGAAGTCTTTCCATAGTAGCAGATAAAAATTCATCTCCCGTTTACCGTTTTCTAGCGGGATAAACACCTCTCCGTTTCATCGTGCTTTACATTTTTTAAAATGTAAGGCACGATGAAAGGGAGTTTTTATTTAGGAGGCTGAAAGATGGAAGTAATCGGCTGGATTGTCATTATCCTGTTTTTTGTCATCGGCTTTATCGGGCTTGTGTATCCGATCATACCGGCGGTGCTGTTTATATTTGGCGGATTTCTGATGTATGGTTTATTTTTTGATTTCAGCGACTTGCCGTGGTGGTTCTGGGTGATTCAATCACTGTTTGTTATTTTGTTGTTTGGAGCAGACGCATTGGCGAATGCTTTTGGAGTGAAAAAGTTTGGCGGATCAAAAGCGGGATTATGGGGCAGCACGATCGGTTTGATCATAGGACCGTTTGTTATTCCGATTGTAGGCATTTTGGTTGGGCCATTTTTAGGAGCAATTATCGCGGAACTGATTTTCAATCGTTCGACCATCAAACAATCAATCAGATCAGGGATTGGATCGGTAGTCGGGTTTATCACTTCTGTTTTTACAAAAGGGATTATCCAAATTATTATGGTCGCTTTATTCTTTTTCCTGGTTTAAATCAGCCGAAAGTCTGATTAAGTCGTCAAACCGTGCATATTAATTGTAAGGTTTTGAAAACTTTGTTACGCTAAGACAGTAGAACAATAGACTCAAGGAGGAATTTGACCATGGCATATGAATTACCAGAATTACCTTACGCGTATGACGCACTTGAACCACACATCGACAAAGAAACGATGAACATTCACCACACGAAACACCATAACACGTATGTAACGAACGTGAACGCGGCATTAGAAGGCCACCAAGACCTTGCTTCAAAATCAGTTGAAGAGTTGATTTCTGATCTACAAGCTGTCCCTGAAGACATCCGCACAGCAGTGCGCAACAACGGCGGCGGACATGCTAACCACTCATTGTTCTGGCAATTGCTAACGCCAAATGGCACGGGTGCTCCATCTGGCGCACTTGCTGAAGCAATCAACAGCAAATTCGGCAGCTTTGATGAGTTCAAGACCAAATTCGAAAACGCTGGCAAAACACGTTTCGGTTCTGGCTGGGCTTGGCTGGTTGTCAACAACGGCGAGCTGGAAGTGACTTCCACTGCTAACCAGGATTCTCCTCTTATGGAAGGGCAAACGCCAATTCTGGGAGTAGACGTATGGGAGCATGCTTACTACTTGAAATATCAAAACAAACGCCCTGACTATCTTGCGGCATTCTGGAATGTAGTCAACTGGGAAGAAGTTTCTAAACGCTTCGAAGCAGCAAAATAATTAAAACCATATGAAACCTTACACACACTTTTTCGTCTGAAAAAGTGTGTGTTTTTTTATGTTCGATGATATACTTACAAATGGTTATTTGGTGGAAGGAGTGCGCGAACAATGAATACCCCCCAGAAAAGACGTGTTTCTCTGGCAAAAGCGAAATTAAAGTCACATACCGTCTTTCGGATGAATATCCTCTTTTTCTCCATCTTCCTATTATTCTCGGTATTGATCCTTCGCCTCGGCTATTTGCAAATTGTAAAAGGCGAGGATTTCACTCGTGCATTAGCGAGAACAGAAGAAGTTCCGGTAAATACGAGTGTGCCAAGAGGCCGCATTTTCGACAGTGAAGGCCGTGTCCAGGTTGATAATAATCCAGTCAATGCCATTACATATACTAAGATGCAGACAACCAAGCAGGAAGAGATGCTGGAAGTAGCTTCTGAACTAGCAAAATTGATTGAAAAAGAATTGGATAAAGTGACATTGAGGGACAAGCAGGATTTCTATATAATGCTGCATAATGAAGAAGCAACCGCAAAAGTGACAGATGAAGAAAGACAAGCGATAGAAAATGAAGACATCGATGAAAAAGAAAAGCAGCGAAAACTCGACGCCTTGATCCGGGAAAAAATCACGGATGAAGAGTTGAACAGTTTAACTCCGGAAGAACTTGAAATTTTGGCCATCTACCGGGAAATGACTTCGGGTTATGCTTTGTCGCCTCAGATCATCAAAAACGAGAACGTCACCGATGAAGAATTTGCCCGTGTTTCGGAACGCCTGACGGATCCGAAACTAAAAGGCGTCAATACCGTCACAGACTGGAAACGCGTCAAATCCAGTGACTTGACGATTCTCGGAAGCACGACCACACCGGAACAAGGAATTCCCGCAAGCAAGCTGGACTATTATCTGGCAAGGGATTATTCCCGCAATGACCGGGTCGGCACCAGTTTCCTGGAGCAGGAATACGAAGAAGTCCTGCAGGGACAAAAATCGATGGTTAAAAACATCACCGACGGCCGCGGCCGGGTCATTGACACGGTCCCTGTCGATGAAGGGAAACCGGGAAAAGATTTGATTTTGACGATTGACAGTGAAATTCAAAGTGCTATGGAAAAAATTGTTGCTGATAAATTGCTTGAATTGAAAAAAGGCCCGAATTCCCAATTAGTGAAAGATGCTTATCTAGTCATGATGGATCCAAAAAACGGGGATATTATTTCACTGGTGGGCAAAAGATTGGGGACTGACCGAAACGGCAAAACGGTGGTCAACGATAATGCATTCGGCGCATTTACAGCCAGCCATGAAATGGGTTCTACTGTTAAAGGGGCCACTTTACTGGCCGGTTATGAACATGATGCCGTTGAGCTGAACGAAGTAATGATTGATGAACCGTTAAAAATTGCGGGTACCGCACAAAAAAATTCGGTTTTCAATACGACTTTATTCAATCGCATTCCAATGAGCGATCTGCAGGCGATCGAGCGTTCATCAAACGTCTATATGTTTAAAATTGCGCTTCGCATTGCCGGAGCCACTTACGAATATAATAGAGGCATTAAAATTCCGGAAGAAAGCTTCACGGCGATGCGAAATTCATATGCCCAATTTGGTTTAGGCGTAAAAACAGGCATTGATTTGCCCAATGAAGCAACCGGCTATGCCGGCGGGTCTTCAAACGGCGGCTCTTTGCTGGATTTATCGATAGGGCAGTACGACACCTATACGCCGCTGCAATTGGCACAATACATCGCCACTATCGCCAATGATGGATACCGGGTAAAACCGCATCTTGTAAAAGAAATCCGCCAGGCTTCTGAAGACGGAATGACTTTGGGGCCGATTGAAACGACTGTCGAGCCGCAAGTGCTAAATCGGATCAACAATACCCAAGAAGAAATTAACCAAGTCAAAGAAGGCATGAGACGTGTTTACTCGGGCGCATATGGATCAGCAAGAGCTTATTTCAGTGATGCTAAGTATGAAGCAGCTGGAAAAACCGGAACAGCAGAAGTGACCTATTATGATAAAGGGCACCCGTTCCATGGGAAATATTCGATCAATATTGCCCATGTCGGATTTGCCCCGTTTGAAAATCCTGAAATTGCGTATGCTGTTGTTATCCCTTATGTCACCACCAGTGCACGTGGAGTGCCAAAAGCGAATAATGAAATTGCACGGGCTGCAGCTGATAAATATTTTGAAATAACCAACTCGAAGACGAATGATTCAACGAGTGAAATACTGCCGCCTTTTAATGCCACGGAAGTGGAAGAAGAGAAAGCACAGTAAGAGAAACGGACGCCAGCTTATGACTGGTTTCCGTTTTTTTATTTGGCAGGACGCGTACAGCCACGTATTTGTGAGTTTAGTACCGGAGAAAATTTTTTCTTAGGCCTAAAGCGTTCAAATTTAGGCTATTTTTCTGGCTTCTTGCAGTAATTCAGCAAGTGTTATGGAATATTTAATAATAATCTTTGAAAAAAACCATCTCTTTACAATCTCTTAACAATTGCTTTATATGTCCTCAATAATTCCGCTTTATAGTAAAGAGTGTAAAGCAAACATACATTAGGAGGAACTGCAAAATGAGAATCTGGAAATATGCATTGGCATCAACTATCCTGGGTACGGCTTTAGTTCTTGGAGCTTGTGGTAACGGCGAAGAAACGTCATCACAAACTGCAGGAGAAGAAACTGCACAAATAGAAGGATCTGTCTCAGGCGATGGTTCATCTACAGTAGCTCCAATCATGGAAGGCATTGTGGAAGAATATGCAGGAGCTCAGCCAAATGTTCAAGTAACAGTAGGCGTTTCTGGTACTGGTGGAGGATTTGAAAAGTTCATCCAAGGAGAGACAGCTTTCTCAAATGCATCACGTCCTATTAAAGAAGAAGAAGCAGCCAAGCTTAAAGAAGCGGGCATTGACTATACAGAACTCCAACTGGCATTTGACGGGTTGACAGTAGTAGTCAGCAAGGAAAATGACTGGGTGGAAGATTTAACAGTCGAAGACCTGAAAAAACTATGGGTTGAAGACGGAACAACTAAAAAATGGTCGGACATCAACCCTGAATGGCCAGATGAAGAAGTAATCTTCTACTCACCGGGAACTGACTCAGGAACATTCGATTATTTCAATGAAGTTATTCTTGAAGATGAAGACCTAGTAAGCTCTGCAACACTATCGGAAGATGACAACGTCTTGGTGCAAGGAATCCAAGCTGATCCAAATGCCATCGGATTCTTTGGTTATGCTTATTACGTAGCTAACCAAGATACATTAAAAGCTGTGAAAATCGGTGGAGTTGAACCGACGGACGAAACAATTGAATCTGGAGAATACGCTCCATTGTCACGCCCGCTCTTCACATATGTAAGCAATAAAGCAGTTGCTGAAGATCCAGCAGTTTATGATTTCATGAAATACACAATGGAAAATGCAGGGGAAATGGCAGAAGCAGTCGGCTATGTAGCTCTTCCTGAAGCAGATTATGAAAAAGGCTTGGCAGATTTAGAGGCATTGAAAAAATAATATTTGAAGTTCAAATCTAAGGGTGAGCAGCCGCTGCTCGCCTTTTGCGGTTGAAAGGGGATTCTATATGCGTCAATCGGTGCAAGAAATGATCGCGCAGTCGAAAGGTAAAAAGAACAAGAAAATAATTGAAAAAATCATTCCTATTATTTTATTTTTGATTGCATCAGTATCCGTACTGACAACAATTGGTATTGTTTTAACATTGATTATCGAAACCATCACTTTCTTTACACGAGTGCCAATTACCGATTTCTTATTTGGCACAACATGGCTGCCATTTTCCAATAAAGATGCTCAGTTTGGCATTTGGCCATTAATCATCGGTACGTTGAAAGTCACATTGATCGCGATTATCGTTGCAGTGCCAATCGGTATCGGAGCTGCAGTTTACTTGAGTGAATATGCCAGCGAAAATGTTCGCCGCATCGTAAAACCGGTATTGGAAATTCTTGCCGGCATTCCAACAATCGTTTATGGCTTTTTCGCTTTAACATTTGTAACACCTGTTTTGCAAAGCTTTTTCCCAGAAATTAAGATCTTCAATGCCATATCACCGGGGATTGTGGTTGGGATTATGATCATTCCTATGATTGCTTCTTTATCAGAAGACGCCATGAGTTCTGTACCGAAACAAATTCGTGAAGGTGCATTAGCTATGGGCTCTACTAAGTTTGAAGTGGCGATGAAAGTGACAATGCCTGCCGCGTTATCCGGAATCATGGCTTCAGTCGTACTTGCCATTTCCCGCGCAATTGGAGAAACGATGATTGTTTCATTAGCAGCAGGATCTACGCCTCGTATGGACGGAGACTTTACCGGTTCCATCCAGACAATGACATCGTATATTGTCCAAGTATCAAAAGGGGATGCCGGGTATGGCACGACCATTTACTATTCCATTTACGCAGTAGGATTTACACTTTTCGTCTTTACGATGGCTATGAATATCCTCGCGGGATACGTTTCGAAACGTTTCAGAGAGGAGTATTAATATGAGATATATTGATCAAAAACTAGTCCTTAAACGAATGAACGGAAGAAATGCAGTCAACACAATTTTCAAAGGCATTTTCATGTTGGCGACTTTAGTATCCTTATTGGTTCTGGCGATACTTCTTTACCGGATCGTCACACAAGGAGCCAGCCATTTGTCGCTGGAATTCCTAACCAACTTTGCTTCCCGTTTCCCGGAAAAAGCCGGCATTAAAGCAGCGCTGGTCGGTTCTTTATGGCTCATGGCTGTTGTCGCACCGACATCGATCATTCTGGGTGTTGGATCTGCGATTTATTTGGAAGAGTATGCTAAGAAAAACCGAATGACCGATTTTATCCGTATGAACATTTCAAATTTAGCGGGTGTTCCTTCAGTAGTATTCGGTTTGCTTGGATTAACGATTTTTGTCCGTGCCCTATCTCTGGGCAACAGCGTTCTAGCTGCCGGATTTACAATGAGTTTATTGATTTTGCCGGTTATCATCGTAGCGGCCCAGGAATCCATTCGTTCGATTCCAGGGGAATTGCGTGATGCATCTTACGGCATGGGAGCAACAAAATGGCAGACAATCGTAAAAGTGATTTTACCGGCAGCAATTCCGGGTATACTAACAGGGAGTATCCTTGCTTTGTCCCGTGCAATTGGGGAAACAGCTCCGCTAATCGTTATAGGGATCCCGGTCATTATTCAGTTCCTGCCGTCAGGAGTTATGGATACGTTCACCGCCTTGCCAATGCAGATCTATGACTGGTCAAGCCGACCGCAGCAAGAATTCCAAGTTGTAGCGGCCGCGGGAATCATCGTATTGATGGTTGTCCTTCTGTTAATGAATACAGTAGCAGCTTTGATCAGAAATAAATTCCAGAAACGTTATTAATTTTATTTATGCGGAAGGGGATTCACAATGACAACAGTAAGTATACAGAAAGCGCGGAATGGGTTAAGCTCTAAAGAGGTAGACAATAAAAAATCCGTATATCTGACTAAACAATTGAATTTATGGTATGGTGAAAAGCATGCGTTGAAAAACATTGACCTGGATATTAAAGAAAATGAAGTTACAGCGATTATCGGGCCATCAGGCTGTGGGAAATCTACCTATATCAAAACCTTGAACCGTATGGTGGAACTTGTGCCAACAGTGAAGACGTCTGGAGAAATCCTGTACCGCGACCGCAACATTTTCGATTCAGACTACGGGGTAGAGGAATTGCGGACAAGAGTCGGCATGGTTTTCCAGAAGCCGAATCCGTTCCCGAAATCAATTTATGACAATATCGCTTATGGGCCTCGCATCCATGGCATTAAAAATAAAAAAATTCTTGATGAAATTGTTGAAAAAAGTTTGCGCGGCGCAGCTATTTGGGATGAAGTAAAAGACCGTTTGACTGAAAATGCTTATAGCATTTCAGGCGGCCAGCAGCAGCGGATTTGTATTGCTCGGGCTTTGGCGATTGAACCGGATGTAATTTTGATGGATGAACCGACTTCAGCACTTGACCCGATCTCTACGTTGAAAATCGAGGAATTGGTGCAAGAATTGAAGCAGGACTATAGCATCATTATCGTTACCCACAATATGCAGCAGGCAGCACGTATCTCAGATAAAACAGCATTCTTTTTAAATGGCGAAGTTATTGAATACGATAAAACTGATTCTATTTTCTCTAATCCAGCAGATAAACGCACGGAAGACTATATCTCTGGCCGATTTGGCTAAGAAAGTGAGGGTTTTAAATGGCTGTACGCGAAAGATTCGATTCTGAATTGCAGAATGTCGAAGAACAACTGATTTTGCTCAGCACGATGGCAGTCACTGCCTTAACGAAATCCATAGAGTCCTTGATGAATCACGATACAAAGGCAGCTAACGAAGTGATCGAAGATGATCAAAAGATTAATGATCTGGAAGAAGACCTCAATGATCATGTCATTTTGACGATTGCTAGGCAGTCACCGGTCGCTACAGATTTAAGAAGATTGATCGTCTCTATCAAAGTGGCAACCGATATGGAACGAGTAGGCGACTACGCGGTCAATATCGCAAAAGAAACCATTCGGATAGGCGATGCTGAATTGCTGCCGCATATCCAGCAGATCAAGCAAATGCATGATTTATCTACGGCGATGCTGCTGCAAGTTATTGAGGCTTTTGTAGAAGAAGATGTAGTCAAAGCAAAAGAAGTTGCTGAACTGGATGATCAAGTGGATCTTTTATACGGGGAAGTCATTACAAAATTAATGAAAGCAAGTGTTGAGCATCCTGAAAATCTCAGCCAGATCACACAGCTTGCATTTATTTCCCGCTATATGGAACGCTCCGCAGACCACGCCACCAACATTGCAGAAGAATTATTTTACCTGGTGCGCGGACAGCATTTTGATTTGAACAAGTAACCCTGTTTCCGGCGGCCAAACGGCGCCGGAAATTTTTTGTTCGTGGCCAAGAAAAGTTGGATAGAAGCAGTAGACTTTACAGCAGAATGTGCTATAATAATTAAGTCGTATAGATCAACCGCTTATTTACAAATGATCTTTGAAAGAATTAGGAGGGATACCGATGCGTGTTAACATCACTTTAGCTTGTACAGAATGTAGCGAACGTAACTACAGCACTGTTAAAAATAAGCGCAACAACCCTGAGCGTCTTGAAATGAAAAAATATTGCTCACGTGAAAAGAAAATGACTCTACACCGTGAAACAAAGTAATTCATTGACTGCCAAAACCTTTACGGGTTTTGGCTTTTTTCTTTATGGTTCGATAAATTTTTTGGTTTTACATAAATTGGTACTTGCGCAGCTTCCGATTTTTTTCTGGATGCCTGATGGATAAGTCCAGATCAATACATAACCCATCGTTTCAAAACCCGCATTCCCTGAAAATCATTTATTCGGCTGCTATTATGCAAAACAGCTCCAATACCTTAACTTACGCCTTCGAAATACATATAATAACTTCATAAACTGCAACGCATTTTCATGCCACGAATATCGATGCAAGTGCAAGGCAGAAATAGGTGTCTTCGCCTTCTCCAAAGTGGCATGCAAAAAGATTATACTTTAGATCAGCTTGTACACTTCTAAAAAATGCAAAACGTTCTATATAATTAAAAGAGAGTTCATTCTTTTAGGCAGGTGTATAAAAAGCATTACAGCAGATGAGAGGAGAACAATAGATGGATAAATCAATTCAGCGAAAATATGTTTTAGATGAAATGAATAAAATGGATTATGAAGAGCATCGGGAAAAGTCCCGGATTATTGCAGGCAGATTAATGGAAGATCCCGCTTTCATTCAGGCAAGAACTGTCGGAGTGACAGTTTCTGCATTTCCGGAAGTGGATACTCATGAACTGATCAGAGAGTGCTGGAAGGCTGGGAAAAACGTGGCTGTTCCGAAATGCCTGCGGAAAAGCCGTCAAATGGATTTTCATGTCATAACGGATTTTGGCCAATTGGAAGTTGTTTATATGCATTTGAAAGAGCCGAAAGTGGGAGAGACCCAGTACGTGAAGCCGGAAGAAATTGATTTGCTGATTGTGCCGGGAGTGGTGTTTTCGAAATCAGGCTACCGCATCGGTTTCGGAGGCGGTTATTATGACCGCTATTTAGCGGATTATGCAGGAACGACCAGATCGTTGGCTTTTGATCTGCAGCTTGCAGAATCTGTGCCTGTAGAACCTCATGACATTCCAGTGGATGCCATATATACAGAAAGCCGATTGGTAGTGGCGGGAAAGGTGAGCGGATGAAGACATTATATGATGTAATGCAGCTGCTTAAGCGCTATGGCACCATTATTTATACGGGAGACCCCAAAGCAGATCTTGAACTGATGGAAGAAGAAATCCGGGAACTTTACCGGCTCCAGTTTATCAGTGCAAAGGAATTCTCAACGGCCATGCTGATTCTGCGCCAAAAGAAAAGCCAATAATCAAAAAAAATAGTAAAAAGGAACCTGGAAAAGTTTCATGCGTCTTATAATGGGTACACTTTATGTTGAGTAAACAATAAAATTGTTACAAATTTGTGTAGTGGACATAAAGGGTAATTTACGATATGGTAAATTATGATTTCGAAAAAGGAGGATGTAAAGGATGTTGAAAAAAGAATGGCCAAAACATTCTATCCTTGCAATCGCCATCATAGCTACTTGGCTAAAAACTTATATCACTTACAAAACTAGTTTTTCCATAACAATTGATAATGCATTGCAAGAGTTTATCTTATTTATAAACCCGTTAAGCATGCTGTTGTTCGCCTATGGTATTTCATTGTTCTTTAAAAGTGAAAAAGCAAAAAACCGTTATATTGTGGCAGTAGCAATTATTTCTTCTATCATACTTTACTCCAATGTAGCATTTTATCGATTCTTTAGTGACTTCATTACATTGCCGATCTTGTTCCAAACAGACAATTTTGGAGATTTGGGTTCCAGTGCTTCTGAAAGTATATTCCTGACAGATATCGTCTATTTTACTGATGTCATCCTGATTTTGCTTGCTATTAAATTTGTCCGTGTTATGCCTTCATCAGAATTGAGTGTAGCTGCGCAGAGAAAAGCTTATTTCATCATCTCAGCAGCGGTGCTGTTCTTTAACTTGGGCCTTTCTGAAGCAGAACGCCCTCAGCTTTTGACGCGAAGCTTTGACCGTGAAATGCTGGTCAAGAACATCGGCATGTACAATTACCATTTATACGACATTTACATCCAATCGAAATCCCAAGCCCAGCGTACTCTGGCAAACGGCTCGGAATTGGTTGAAGTAAACAACTACATCCGCGCCAACCAGCCGGAACCGTCGGATGAAATGTTCGGGGCAGCAGAAGGCCGGAATTTGATTGTCGTTACGCTTGAATCATTGCAGTCGTTTACAATCAATGGTGAAATGAATGGCAAACCTATTACACCTTTCTTAAGTGAACTGACAAAAGACGAAGATACGATTTATTTTCCGAATTTCTATCATCAGACCGGACTTGGCAAAACATCCGATTCAGAATTTATCCTTGAAAATTCTCTTTATCCGCTGAGCGGTGGAGCTGTTTTCTTTACCCATAGCGGAAATACGTTCAACTCGATGGCGGAAAGTCTGGGCAATAGTGGCTATCACACGGCCGTCCAGCATGCCAATACGAAGAGCTTTTGGAACCGCGATATGATGTATGAATCCTTGAATATTGATCAATTCCTTGATGTGGAGAGCTACACGATCGGTGAAGGAGACGCTGTCAACTGGGGCATGAAAGATATTCCGTTCATGGAACAATCCGTGGAGCAGATGACGGAAATGCCGCAGCCATTTTATACCCGCCTTCTTACATTGACTAATCACCATCCATTCTATTTGGATGAAGAAGATAAGATGATTGAAGAATTCAATTCCAGTTCAGGCACGCTAAACCGCTATTTCCAGACAGCACGTTATTTGGATGAATCTATTGAAGTCATGTTTGACGAGTTAAAAGAAAAAGGGCTGTATGAAAATTCCATTATTGTGATGTACGGCGACCATTATGGCATCTCTGAAAACCATAATGAAGCCATGGCACAGTATCTTGGAAAAGAAATTACGCCTTTTGAATCTGCGCAATTGCAGAAAGTTCCATTCTTCGTCCATATTCCTGGATACGGCGAAGGCCAGATAAATAAAGAAATCGGTGGGCAAATTGATATCCGCCCGACAATCATGCATTTGATGGGCTTGGAAACCGAAAAAGATATTCAGTTCGGCGGCGACTTGTTCTCTGAAGAACATGAAGAATTCGTTGTGTTCCGTGACGGCCGTTTTATTACCAATCAGCATGTCTTTGCAGGCAACGTCTGCTATGACATTGAAACCGGCATTGAAACGGATATGGCCAGCTGCGAGCCTTATATCGAGCCAGCATTGACGGAACTTGAGTTTTCCGAGTCAATCATCAATGGCGACCTTTTAAGGTTCTACGACGAGAACAATGGCCAGTTGATCCTTTCTGAAGAAGAATTGGAAAAACTCGAAAAAGAGCGTCAGCAGCAACAAGAACTTGAACTAGAAATTCAGAACTAAAAAAGGGTTCCGGAAAAATTCCGGAGCCCTTTTTGTTTTCGGCGATTTGAACGGAAGAATCTTTCATTACACCTAGTTTTAGATGCTTTAAGCGCTGTGTTGACCATGAGTCATTCTTTGCAGCGCCGCCGCGGCAAAAGGCGTGCAGGTGCGGAATACGCTTAATAAGCGGAAGGCGCCCTTCATATAAAAAAGCTGGTGCACGAATGCACCAGCTTTTTTAGGAATTAGTGTAGGCTTGGCGGATAACCTTGCGTAATGATGGTCGCTACTGTGAAAGCACCGAAAATCAAAAACGTACCAAAATTAAAGATCAATCCTAAAAATTGTTTGTTTTTCAAGGTTTGCACAGTGCCTACTGCTGCTAAAATAGCAATCAGCCCAAAAATAACCATAAGTAAGTTCATCTATGACACTCCCTTCACCATTAACAGCCAGTGCCGTTGCGTTCTCTTTTATTGTAAAGAATTTGTCTATGTTTGTCGAGCGCTAAAAATGTCATTCCGTTGAACAGTTGAAATGATATAATTTAAGGGAGGTGAACAGAATGCTGAAAATTAATCAAATGGAATTGGGTCCTGTCCAGACCAATTGCTATATCATTTCAAATAGCCAAAAAGAATGCCTGATTTTTGATCCGGGGGAAGAAAGCAAAAAAATCATCGGCTTTCTGAAAAAGAAAGAGCTGGAGCCAATAGCAATTTTATTGACACATGCCCATTTCGACCATATCGGTGCCATCGATGATTTAAGGGAAGCTTATCCGATTCCAGTGTATTTGCATCGCTTGGAAAAAGACTGGCTTGGAAAACCCAATTTGAATGGGTCCGGAAAGTACGGCATGCTGCCGGATTACCGGATGAAAGATGCGGATGTGCTGCTTGACCAAGAAAAGATGCTGGAAATCAGTACTTTTAAAATGGATGTTCTCTATACACCGGGGCATTCTCCTGGCAGTGTGACGTATTCTTTCGGTGAAGAAGGGTTTGCGATTGTAGGGGACACGTTATTCCGGGGCAGTATCGGGCGCACCGATCTGATCGATGGCTCCGAGAAAAAGCTGTTGCAATCAATTCAGGATTCCCTGCTGACATTGCCGGAGCATATGATCCTTTATCCCGGGCACGGACCGGAAACTACGCCTGAACGTGAAAAGATGAGCAATCCATTTTTGAACAGGTTTTAAGCAAGTAAAAAGGCGGCCATAGCGGCCGCCTTTTTTTGTTCTGCAAAGTTGTTGATTAATGTCCAGCACCAGGAATATGGATGAACGTAGTGTAATAAGTAAAGCCGACGAAAAATACTGTCAAGTACGCACCAAAAATGTACATGTACATGCGCTCAGAAATATTTAAGAATCCAAGAAGTACAAAAAATCCGGTATTAGCAACCATTAGCAATGCTACTTCTACCATATCGCCTACATAAAAAAGAACTGCAAAAATCCCAGTCCACCATCCCATTAATTTAAACATCTTGTCCATGGGTAATCCCTCCTTTGCCACAAAACAATAATCTCCTGTTCATTATATAGGAGATTAAGCGATTGTGTAAACTACGAGTTGGTCCATCTTTGTGACAAACACGTGTATTGTTCCTTCAAGCTTAACAAATATTTCATTGTCCTACAAGGTGTTCTAAGAAAGCCGATTCAAAAATGAGATTTACCCGAAAAACCGGGGGTCAAATAATTATTTTGAGGGAAAGTATTCCAATTCTAAAAACAGCTGGTTATACTATGGGGGAACAAAGAGGCGGCTTTGTTCAATCCAAAACAGGAGGTGGCTATGCAAGAAATAATTGAACGCCGATGTGCCAGCCTGCTGCAGGACGCAGTGGAAAATGGCACTACAGATATCCATATCAAACCCGAACCTTCCTGCTACACGGTTTCTTACCGCTCGTTCCAATCGCTGCGGCAAGTGACAAAAATCCCCCTTGATCTTGGTGATCGCATGATTGCCTATTTCAAATACCTTTCCCTATTAGACATGAGCGAGAAACGAAAACCCCAAACTGGTTCCTTTCATCTTCCAATTCAAGACCACCCTTATTATTTTAGAATATCAACACTTCCTTCTGTTTTGACTAAGGAAAGCATCGTTATCCGTGTTATGGCTGATGAAGTTGCGGAGTCGATCCATCAATTAGCCGCCTTCAGGGATTCTGCCCGGCTGCTGGAGAAATTGGCTGAAGCGCCTCAAGGATTGATATTGCTGACAGGCCCGACCGGCTGCGGGAAATCGACCACTTTGTATTCACTGTTGAAGCATTGCAGCGAAAAACTGAATCGCAACATCATTACATTAGAAGACCCGGTTGAACGCAAAAACCAATCGATTCTGCAAATCCAGGTCAACGAGAAAGCGGGCCTCAGCTATGCGGCAGGTTTAAAGGCGATTCTCCGGCATGATCCCGACATTATTATGATCGGGGAAATCCGCGACGCGGATACAGCCCAAATAGCGGTGCGGGCTGCATTAACAGGGCATCTTGTATTTTCAACGATCCACGCGAGGCATTCTGTGGGCTGTCTTCACCGGCTGCGGGATTTAGGCATTTCTTTTGAAGACATGGCGCAGACCTTGATTGCTGTTTCTGCCCAGCGTATCATCCCGGTTTATCCCGATTTGGAAAAGCCGGAAACGGCTTACCGGGCACTTTATGAAATCCTGTACGGCGACCGCTTAGATGATGCTCTTCAATCCGCCAAAGAGCATAAGAGCTATTCGTTGCCGGAACATTTATCGTTCGGCGGGCAAATACGCGAAGGAGTGAAAATCGGTGCCATTGAATCTTCGTATGAAGTCAACACGGATCCCCATTCGTGACCGCGAGCATTTCCTCACCCGGCTGGCTGTCTTGATGAAGGAAGGGTATTTGCTGCCGACTGCCTTGACGCTGCTGCTGCCGATGCATACCAGCAAATTGGACGAAGCGTTGTCGGGCATTACTTCCATACTGAAAAGTGGAGGCAATGCCGCTGAAATTCTGAAGTTTCTGGGCTTTAAAGATCCGGTGCTGTTTCCGGTTGAAATTGCAGAACACCATGGGCGGCTGGCAGAATCCATCGAAAGCATCGCGAAAAGCTTTGCACGCACCGAGCAAGTCCAGAAAAAGCTGAAGAATATCTTGATTTATCCTGTTTCACTGCTGCTTTTCACATCAGCTCTGTTTTTATTTTTCCGCACGTCTTATGTGCCGAATTTAATGGAACTGATGGATTCGCTCCAAACCGGTGAAAAATCAGGAGGCGTTCCCACCTATTTATTGAATTTGCCCGATGTATTTATCGGGATATTCGCTGCTATCGGTGCCTTTTCGGCTGCTTTCTGGACATTGCTGAAAAGGCAGGAAGTGCGCCGGCAAATCAGCTGGCTGCTGAATTTTCCGGTGCTCCGGAAATTTATGAAGCTGTATTGGTCCCATTTACTGGCGAGGGAACTTGGTACGCTTTTGCACAGCGGCATTTCGCTGCAAGAGTCTCTTCATTTACTGCAGCATCAAACTTATCATTCCATCATTCAATTTATGGCAAGATCCTGCCATGAAGAAGTGGTAACAGGCAATCCGCTGTCTGCGGCTTTGTCGCACCATCCGTTTTTCGCAGATGATATGGCGTCATTTGTCCAGCATGGCGAAATGACGGGCTATCTGGGCAAAGAGTTGATTCTTTACAGTGAAGTGCTGATGGAGCGTATGGAACAACAGACTGCCAGGCTGCTGCGCATCATCCAGCCATCCTTTTTTGTCATGATCGCTATTTGCATCGTCGGTGCCTACTTGGCGATTTTATTGCCTATGTACAATTTAGTCCACACAATCTGAGGAGGAAAACTATGCGTATTTTAAAAAGCCAAAAAGGATTTACTTTGATCGAAATGCTGATTGTCATGCTTATCATCACGGTATTGATTGCCATCGCGATCCCGAACGTTACGAAACAAACTTCTTCTGTTGATGAAAAAGGCTGTAAAGCGTTTGTGCATATGGTCCAAGGCCAAGTAGAGTCATACCGCATGGATGAGAAGTCGGTTCCGACCATAGCAAATCTGGTGACAGGCGGGTATCTAAAAGCAAATGAAACCACTTGCCCGAACGGCGACACGGTGGAGATTTCGGTTGACGGAGTTGTCACATCAAAAGCCTCTTAAAGGAAACAGGCTTTACATTAATTGAAATGCTGCTGGTACTGGCAGTGCTGATGACGGTTGTCGGCATTGCCATCCCTTCTTACCGGACATTTGAAATCGATAAGGAAGAAGACCGTTTTTTCGATTTGCTGCTCCGCGATATTTATTTCGCCCAAAGTGAAAGCTACCGCACCAAAGCTCCGGTCATGGTCGTTTTCCGCGAGGCTGACCATACTTATGAAGTGATTTGGAATCTCAAGAAGGGGCTGCCTCCCCGTAAAATTCCGTTGTCTGTAAAAGTCAAAAAAACGAGCAATATCAATGGCGTGTATTTTACGGCCAACGGTTCTGTATCAAGTTCAGGCACCATTTACTTTTCAACAAGTACAGGAGACAAGTCGATGGTTGTCCATTTGGGAAAAGGAAGGGTGGTTTTCTCTGAATGAACAAGGATTTTCCTGGGCAGAAACGATGCTGAGCCTGTTTATGTTATTTATACTGTTCGGTACCTTGCTGCCGGTGATGCAGCAATTGCAGCAATCCATCCATTTGAAGAAAGAGCGGCTGATTGCCTATGAAACGCTGCATGAAGGAGCCAAGGAAATCCACTCGCTGAATATTTTACAGGGGGAACGGCGCGTGAACGGCGTCACTTACAGCTGGGAAATGAAGGATGAACTTTGTGTCAGCTATCAAAATTACAAACAAACAAGTGAAACGATATGCATCGAATAAAAAAGCCCGATGAGAAAGGTTTCGCATTTTTGAATTCGCTGTTCGAACTAATGCTGCTGATGATTTTATTGCCGCTTATTGTGCTGTTTTTCAGTTTTATGCTGACATTTGCAAAAGAAACAAACCCCAAACTTCTGGAATGGCAATTGTTCAGCGTTGATTTACAGGCTTATCTGGCAGGCAGTGATTCAGTTCAAATCATTAATAACGGAGGAGGGATCCGCATTCTTCAACAAAGCGTGGAATATGATATTGAATCGTTTGAATACTACGTGCGAAAACAGAAATTCAGGCAAGGTCATGAAATCATGCTGACCAATTTAAAAAAATGCCGTTTTGAATTGGTGGGGACGAAGCTGTCTGTCCGCGCAGAATTCACAAATGGCATTGTAGAGGAGGCGGAGTATGTGGTTACTCCTCCTTAAGTCCAATAAAGGCGCGTTGTATCCCTGTTCCGCCGTCTTTTTCTTGTCTGCGCTGCTCTTGCTTTCCCATGGATTGGCTGTCTATTCGATCCAATACAAAACATACGATGGATTGGAAAATATGCATAGACATGCTACGATACAACTACTAATGGTAATTGAGCAAAATAAAATGCCTGAGCAGTAGGGGAGTATTGGGTGGTAAGATGAAAAGAATATATTTAGTCGGATTTATGGGCTGCGGCAAAAGTGCAGTAGGCAGAAGGCTTAGTTTTTTATTGAAACTGCCCTTCTATGATATGGATAAGGAAATAGTCCGGCAGACCGGTAAAACGATACCGGAGATTTTTGAGCAATGCGGAGAAGCTTATTTTAGGGACCTGGAAACAGAGTTTTTGAAAAGCCATGGCCATGATAATTGCATTATTTCTACAGGCGGCGGTGTGCCTTTGCGTGAAGTGAACTGCAAAATCATGCGTGAAACAGGGCTAGTGCTGTTTTTGGATGCTCCTTTCAGGGAAATTTGGCGCCGGATCCACAAAGATGCAAATCGGCCGATTGTCAGAAATTCGACAAGAGAAGAAATTGAAGCTTTGTTCAAATCGCGCTACCGCCACTATAAAGCTGCTGCCCACATTACAATCCGTACGGAATTTCGTACATTGCGGCAAATTACACAATATGCCGCTTTCCAAGTAAATCGCTTAAAAGGCGAACGATGAATGCGATTTAAGGTAAAACATTCGCTTCTTCAAACGCAAAACAAAATTGATTGCGCTTGCCTCCTAACAATGTTAGGATATAGACAAAGTTATACTATTCTGTATAACGGTTTGGACCAAATGATTCGATTTGGGCGGATGATTGTACGGGGAGAGAACGCGAAAGCGTCGCCGAAGGAGCAAGTAACGAAATGTTATGAATCTCTCAGGCAAAAAGACTCGTGCAGGACGCATCTCTGGAGAACGCTGCTGTGCAGCTACCAAAGAGGAAAGCCGTAAAGGTAAACTTTCAGGTTCCAGGACAGAGATTTCCCTTTCAAGGGGGAATCTCTGTCCTTTTTTTTGTGGAATTTGATTATTGGAGGAGGAAAATGAATGAGTGAAGTGACAGGGCAATTACAGCGTACACCTCTTTTTGAGGCATACTCGAAGTATGGCGGGAAGACAATCGACTTCGGCGGATGGGAACTTCCGGTGCAATTTTCAAGCATTAAAGGAGAACACGAAGCAGTTCGGACAAAGGCTGGACTATTTGATGTTTCCCATATGGGCGAAATCATGGTGACGGGTTCTGGAAGCCTGGAGTTTTTGCAGCATCTTGTGACTAACGACGTTTCCAAAATTAAAGACGGCCAAGCGCAATACTCAGCGATGTGCTATGAAAATGGTGGTGTTGTTGATGACTTGCTGGTCTATAAAATCAGTGATGACCGGTATATGCTGGTTGTTAACGCCTCTAATATCGAAAAGGATTTTCAATGGATGCAAGATGCCGCATTCGGTGATGTCCAACTTGACAACCAGTCCGATCAATTCGGTTTATTAGCTCTTCAAGGACCTCTGGCAGAAACGGTATTGCAGCGTTTGACTGAAGAAGACCTTTCTGAGATCAAAGCTTTCCGCTTTAAAACGGATGTTTCAGTCGGCGGATATCCAGTAATCGTTTCACGGACCGGCTATACAGGAGAAGACGGTTTTGAAATTTATGCAAATCTGGAAGCGACAGTCGCTCTTTGGGATAAAATTTTATCTGAAGGCGAAAAAGACGGCGTTTTGCCATGCGGTCTCGGAGCACGCGATACCTTGCGTTTTGAAGCATGTTTGGCATTATACGGGCAAGAATTGTCTAAAGATATAACGCCGCTTGAAGCCGGATTGAATTTTGTTGTAAAACTGAAAAAAGAGTCCGACTTTACCGGGAAAGAAGCATTGGCTGCCCAAAAAGAAAATGGAGTGCCCCGCAAGCTTGTCGGCATTGAAATGATTGACAAAGGCATTCCACGCCACGGCTATCCGGTTTATGCAGATGGCAAACTGATCGGGGAAGTTACTTCAGGCACACAGTCACCGACACTTAAGAAAAATATCGGATTGGTTCTGGTTTCAACTGATTTTGCTGAACTCGGAACTGAAGTCGAAATTGAAATCCGCAATAAACGCCTGAAAGCGAAGACAGTTGAAACGCCGTTTTATAAACGCGTTAAATAATCTTATTTGAAAAGGAGACCGCATTCTATGAAACATCGCTATTTACCCATGACGTCTCAAGACGAAAAAGACATGCTGGACGTAATCGGCATCGAGTCGATTGATGAATTATTTGCAGACATTCCTGAAAAAGTCCGTTTTAAAGGCGAATACAATATCAAAGCGGCCAAATCCGAATCTTCATTGATAAAAGAATTGGCGCAATTAGCAGCGAAAAATGCTGATTCAAACCGTTATGCTTCGTTTTTGGGAGCAGGAGTTTACGACCATTACAAGCCGATTATTGTCGACCATGTAATTTCGCGTTCTGAGTTCTATACAGCTTATACACCTTATCAGCCGGAAATTTCCCAAGGCGAATTGCAGGCGATTTTTGAATTCCAGACGATGATCAGTGAATTGACTGGAATGGATCTTGCCAACTCTTCGATGTATGACGGCGGAACGGCATTGGCAGAAGCTGGAATGCTTGCTGCGGCGCATACTCGCCGCAAAAAAATCCTGGTGTCACGTGCGGTTCATCCGGAGTCGCGTGATGTTGTCCGCAGCTATGCACTAGGGCAATCGATTGAAGTGGAAGAAATCCCATTGAAAGATGGCCATACAGATCTTGAAGCATTGAAAAACATGATCAATGATGATGTAGCGGCTGTGATGATCCAATATCCGAACTTCTTTGGGCAAGTGGAAGACTTGGCTTCTTTCGAATCGGTTATCCACGGGGCAGGTGCGCTGTTTGCGGTATCTGCCAATCCTTTGGCACTGGGTGCATTGACTTCGCCTGGTGAACTTGGGGCCGACATCACTGTAGGCGATGCGCAGCCATTCGGAATTCCAGAAGCTTTCGGTGGACCTCATTGCGGGTATTTTGCTGTCACTAAAAAATTGATGAGAAAAGTTCCAGGCCGTCTGGTTGGGGAAACGGTTGATGAAGACGGGCGCCGTGGCTTTGTGTTGACATTGCAAGCACGCGAACAGCATATCCGCCGCGATAAAGCGACTTCTAATATCTGTTCGAACCAAGCGTTGAACGCATTGGCAGCATCTGTTGCCATGACAGCGCTCGGAAAAGTCGGCACGAAACATATCGCTGTACAGAACATCACTAAAACTTATTACATGAAACAGCAACTGAAAAAAGCAGGATTTGATATTGCATTTGAAGGCGCTCATTTCAACGAAATCGTCGTGAAAACAAAAGCTCCGGTCAAAGAAGTTAATACCGGATTGCTGGAAAAAGGAATTATCGGCGGCTATGATCTTGGCCGCAGCTACGAAGAGTTAGAAGGACATATGCTTGTTGCTGTAACTGAGCAGCGCACAAAAGAAGAAATCGATGCATTCGTGCAGGAAGTTGCTGCATCAGTGCAGGAAATGGGGGCTACTCATGCATAAAGATAATCAACCGCTCATTTTTGAAATGACGAAAGAAGGCCGCATCGGCTATAGCCTGCCGGATCTTGATGTTCCGGAAATTGATTTGAATGACGTCTTGCCGCAAGGCTTGATCCGTGAAAAAGCAGCTGAGCTGCCGGAAGTATCGGAACTGGACATCATGCGCCATTACACGGCTTTATCAAAGCGCAACCACGGCGTCGATTCCGGATTTTATCCGCTTGGTTCTTGCACGATGAAATACAACCCAAAAATCAACGAATCAGTTGCCCGTTTCCCTGGATTCGCGAATATCCATCCGTTGCAGGACGAATCCACTGTCCAAGGCGCAATGGAACTGTTATTCGATTTGCAGGAACATCTGAAAGAAATCACTGGCATGGATGAAGTGACACTTCAACCAGCTGCTGGTGCGCAAGGCGAGTGGACAGGCTTGATGATGATCCGTGCTTACCACGAGTCAAGAGGCGACATGAATCGCACAAAAGTCATCGTTCCCGATTCTGCACACGGCACGAACCCTGCATCTGCTACAGTTGCCGGCTTTGAGACGGTGACAGTAAAATCGAACGAACACGGCTTAGTGGACCTTGAAGATTTAAAGCGCGTAGTTGGAGAAGATACAGCTGCATTGATGTTGACCAACCCGAATACGCTTGGCTTATTTGAAGAACAGATTCTTGAAATGGCTGCCATTATCCATGAAGTAGGCGGCAAATTGTATTATGATGGTGCCAACTTGAACGCAGTTATGTCAAAAGCACGCCCTGGAGACATGGGCTTTGACGTGGTGCATTTAAACTTGCACAAGACATTCACTGGCCCACACGGCGGCGGCGGCCCAGGTTCAGGCCCTGTAGGCGTGAAAAAGGATTTGATTCCTTACTTGCCGAAACCGGTTTTGGTGAAAACAGCAGAAGGTTTGACATTCGACTACAACCGCCCGGATTCTATCGGACGCGTCAAGCCGTTCTACGGCAACTTTGGCATCAACGTCCGTGCTTATACGTATATCCGCTCAATGGGGCCGGACGGCTTAAAAGCGGTAACAGAATACGCGGTATTAAACGCCAATTACATGATGCGCAGACTGGCGCCTCATTTCGATTTGCCGTATGACCGCCATTGCAAACACGAATTCGTATTAAGCGGCCGACGCCAGAAGAAACTGGGCGTGCGTACTTTGGATATGGCAAAACGCCTGCTTGACTTCGGCTACCATCCGCCAACGATCTACTTCCCGTTAAATGTGGAAGAAGGCATGATGATCGAACCGACAGAAACCGAATCAAAAGAAACCTTGGATTCATTTATCGACGCGATGATCCAAATCGCTAAAGAAGTGGAAGACAATCCGGAAATCGTCCAGAATGCCCCGCATACGACGGTTATCAAACGGCTTGATGAAGCGCAGGCAGCCCGTAAGCCAGTGCTCCGCTACACGAAAGCTGAATAGAACAAAGAAAAGCCCGTTTGAAGGTATACAACCTTTCAAACGGGCTTTTTTCTGATTTCCTACTAAATTTAAAATCCTATGGGCGAATCGGATTCTTCCCAATTGTTCTGCTCGGTCCGTTTATTTTGCTTCTGAAGCTCACGGATGCGTTTCTCGTATTCGGAATTGCCTTCATAATGCCAGTTCAGTGCAGACGACATATAAAGCTCGTTAAGCTGCGAAATAGACAAGCCTTTGGTCAATTTCGCCATATCGTCAATTTCTTCTTCAGTAAAAATGGATTTGACGTCCAGTTTCCGCAAATATTGCTTGCGCAGTTTTTTATCCGGGGAAGGAATTTCGTAAGCCCTGTCAAAGCGCCCTGCGCGGTTGATCAGCGCCGGATCGATCCGTTCGGGGTAATTCGTCGTGCCGATGATGAACAGGCCTTCACGCGATTGTGTGCCGTCGAGCGTATTGAGAAAAACAGAGCGCATGAACTCCGGCATCGAATCGATATCTTCTATGACAAGGATTGCCGGGGCCAGCCGGGAAACGATGCCGAACACTTCCTGGACAGTATAGCTATTTGTGTGTTCGGTAATCTGCCAGTAAACAACTGGAGCTTCAGTGGAGCCGGTGATGGACTTGACCAATGTTGTTTTGCCGTTGCCCGGTGAGCCGTAAAGCAGGATGCCCCGTTTAAAAGGAACGCCATAGTCTTTGAAGAACTGGCCGCCTTTTCTGAAAAACTCATCGATGGAACGGAATATGTCTTGTTTCACGCCTTCTTCGAGCATGACGTCTTGCCGGGAGACGATTGCCATCTCACCGTAATTGCGGCGTTTCACGCCTTCTTCAGCGTCCACCAGGAATGTGATATTGTTCATCAGCGTCTGGCGCAGCATTTCATTCGTATCTTCGAGAAATTGGAATGCACCTTCAATGGATTTTGCAAAGCATTGAAACTCAGGCCAGCTATTGTCCGAAGTGGTGTAAAAAGGCAATTGAGTCAGCGCCACTTCATGCTTTGGAAAATAAATCAGCCGATTCTCAAATGTCTCTTGGATCTTTAAGTTTCCGCTATGCAAATCATCCGATGTATTGCCGATTTTGCCCATCGGACGCGCTTCGTAAATGAACGACAGTGTTTCATATGCCAGCTGGCCATTTTCCATCATATCAAGCAAGTATGTATAAAGTTGAGTGATGGTTTCCGTTATGTCGATATGCATCCAAGAACCCGGTGACCGCTCGTCAAGCTGAGTAAAAATGCGTGCCGAGACAGCGGCGACGTCGGCATAATGCGGCAACGTTTCACGGATTGAATGATGGTGCGGAAATAAAATTGTCGGTTTCATATAGTTCCCCTCGTTTCATTTTAATGGAATGGGCATTAGGTAGAAAAAAAGTCTTTCCTGTTTGGAAAGACTTTTATAAATTATCCTTTTGATTTAATTTTGCCGGTCCATTGTTTGAATCCGCCTTGCAGCTGATACAGCTGAGTATAGCCTTTTTTCTTCAAAAACAATGCAACACGGCCGCTGCGTGCGCCGTTTTGGTCATATAAATAAACCGGCTTGTCGGAACGGATTTCCTTGTAGCGCTGGCGCAATTGAGACTGAGGTATATTGCGTGCCCCTAAAATGTGGCCGCCGGCAAATTCTTTTGGCTCACGGACATCGATAAGCTGAGCTTTGCGATAGCCTTCGATAAATTGTTCCTGTGTAAGGTTTGTGACAGCTTTTTTAATCCGGAAATAAGAAATCAAACCGAATATGATGACGACTAGCAGTACGCCTATGATGATATACAGATAATCCAATGTTCTTCTTGCCCCTTTCTATTCTCTCTTTATTATAAAAGAAGGAGTGACGTTTGTTCAATGGCAATGTTACACTATTTAATGGATTTAGGGGGCGATCTTGTGAAAATTTCGGAATGGTACTTTATAAATTCTGGGCGCAACAGCCCTTCATTCAACATGGCAATGGATGAAGCTTTACTGGATTGGCATAGCGAAGGCCTTATCCCGCCGGTAATCCGGTTCTATGGCTGGAATCCAGCCACTTTGTCGATCGGCTATTTTCAAAAAGTGGAAAAAGAAATCGACATGGAGAAAGTCGAAGAGCTCGGACTCGGATTTGTCCGGCGTCCAACCGGCGGCAGGGGGGTGCTCCATGAGCATGAACTGACGTACAGCATCATCGTCAGCGAAGATTACCCGGATATGCCGGAGACGGTTACGCAAGCCTATCGTGTGCTTAGTGAAGGCTTGTTGAAAGGATTTCATAATCTGGGGCTTGATGCATATTTTTCAGTGCCGGATACCGCGGAGAAGAGAGCGGATTTGAAGCAGCCGAAAAGTGCTGTTTGTTTTGACTCTCCAAGCTGGTACGAAATGGTCGTTGAAGGGAAGAAAGTGGCCGGCAGTGCGCAAACCCGCCAAAAAGGCGTTATCCTTCAGCACGGCGCCATTCTTCTGGATTTGGATATCGAAAAACTGCTGTCCGTCTTCAAGTACCGGAAGCCTGAAATAAAAGAAATTATGCGCGAGAAAATTCCTGGAAAAGCGGTAGCAATCAATTCCCTGAGGGAACAGCCCGCATCGATTGAAGAATGCATCGAAGCTTTTAAGACAGGGTTTCAGGATGCTTTAGGCATCAGTTTAGAGCCATACATATTGAACGAAGAACAGCTGGATTACATTAAAGCCGTTGAAGAAAAAAAGTACGGCAACGATGATTGGAATTTTCGGACTTAAGGAGCCTTTTGGCTCATTTTCAAAACCGGGTTCATTTGAAAAGCTTGATTCTATCGGTTTTCCAATTGGAAAAAAATTCTGAGCAAAATTTTGTTATTTAAAAAAGTTTCAATATCTAGTATCATGGGAATTGTAGTAATACTATATATAGTGTTTAACTCCATATAATACAAAGGAGGAATTGTCAAATGGTTTCTGTCACACAAACTCAATACACACTTGATCCAAATTCTTTAAACAAAGATATTCAGGCATTCCCGCAAGTTCATGCGATTACTCCTGAGATGAAAATTACGCATAAAGGGGTATCCCGTCTCGTAATGATTGACCGGTATTCTTTTAAAGATACGGAAAAAAAGACGCTTAAAGCCGGCGATTTCGTCGTTTTAACCGTTAAAGAAGATCCGAAATTCCCGGCTCGCGGCCTTGGATTTATCGTTTCAATCGATAAAGAGGCAAACACAGCGAAAATCTGGATTGAAGAAGATTATCGCAGTGCCATCGACAAGGAAAGCGAACAAGAAAGCGGAATCGTCAACCGTACTTTAGATGTTATTGAAAAACCGCTTGAAGTTTATTACGAACAAATCGCAAAACGCAATGCGACCGGTCTGGCATCGGTGGAAACGACTCCAGAGAAACGCCAGCACTGGTTCGAAAAATTCTACGAACAGCTTGTCGGTTTGAAATTCATTCCAGCAGGCCGTGTTTTGTACGGAGCGGGAGCAGATACAGATGTAACGTATTTCAACTGTTATGTCATGCCGTTTGTCGCGGATTCACGCGAAGGAATTTCGGATCACCGCAAACAAGTGATGGAAATCATGTCAAGAGGCGGAGGGGTCGGAACAAACGGTTCAACGCTCCGCCCGCGCAATACGCTGGCACGGGGAGTCAACGGCAAATCATCGGGGTCGGTATCCTGGCTTGATGACATCGCAAAACTGACGCATCTGGTGGAACAAGGCGGCTCGCGCCGCGGTGCACAAATGATCATGCTTGCCGACTGGCATCCGGATATTGCGGAATTCATCATTTCCAAGATGCAGAACCCGCGCATCCTGCGTTATTTGATCGAAAACTCACAAGATGAAACGATCAAAAAACTGGCGCATAATAAATTGAAATTCAAACCGTTGACTGAACAGGAAGAAGCGATGTATCAAGGCATCCTGAACTACCGGGCAATTCCTGGAATGGGCGGCTTTAACGAAAAAATCATGCGTGACGCGGAAACAAAGCTGCGCGACGGCGGAACCTATTCTGTCCATAACGAAGAATTCCTGACTGGCGCCAATATCTCGGTTACGTTGACGGACGATTTCATGCAAGCTGTAGAACAAGACGCTGATTTCGAATTGCGCTTCCCGGCAGTGGAATCCTATTCAAAAGAAGAGATGGCGATCTACAACGAACAATGGCATCAAATCGGCGATGTGCGCGAATGGGAAAAAATGGGCCATAAAGTGCGCACTTACCGGACGATGAAAGCCCGTGAATTGTGGAATTTGATAAATGTCTGTGCCACTTATTCCGCTGAACCCGGCATTTTCTTCATTGACAACGCCAATGAAAAAACCAATGCTACAGCGTACGGACAAAAAGTTGTTGCGACGAATCCTTGCGGTGAGCAGCCGCTTGCTCCTTATTCTGTCTGTAACTTGGCGGCAGTCAACTTGGCAAGATTTGCAGACCCGGTGACGAAACAAGTCGATTTCCAAGCTTTAAAAGAAACGGTGCGCGTCGGTGTCCGGATGCAGGATAATGTTATTGACGCGACTCCTTATTTCCTTGAAGAAAACCGCGTCCAGGCTCTTGGGGAACGGCGTGTCGGCCTTGGAGTAATGGGCCTTGCTGATCTTCTCATCTATTGCGACAAAGAATACGGTTCACCGGAAGGCAATGAGCTGGTCGATGAAATCTTCAAGACGATCGCGATTGCTGCATACGAGCAATCAACGGATTTAGCAGTGGAACGTGGAAGCTTCCCGTTCCTTGTTGGAAATACCGATGAAGAAACAGCGGCTCTCCGTAAAGCCTTTACCGAAACCGGCTTTATGCAAGGCATGCCAGAAGAAGTGCGCGAAGGCATTTTGGAAAACGGCATCCGAAATTCTCACTTGCTGACAGTAGCGCCGACAGGATCTACTGGAACGATGGTTGGCGTTTCAACCGGCCTTGAGCCATACTATTCATTCACCTACTACCGCAGCGGCCGTCTTGGCAAATTTATCGAAGTTAAAGCCGACATCGTGCGCGAGTATCTGAAAAGCAATCCGGATGCAGATGAAGAAAACCTGCCAAAAGCATTTGTGACTTCAATGGACTTAGCTCCGGAAGCTCATGCTGACGTGCAATGCATCATTCAGCGCTGGATTGACTCTTCGATTTCCAAAACGGTCAACGCGCCGCGCGGCTATACGGTCGAACAAGTAGAAGGCGTGTACGAGCGCTTGTACAAAGGCGGAGCAAAAGGCGGCACGGTTTATGTTGACGGCAGCCGTGATTCGCAAGTGCTGACGCTGAAAGCGGAAGAAAACACTTTCGAAGAAGAAGACCACAAAGAAGAAGTCAAAGGGAAACGCCCAATCGTCCTTATTGATACGATCCAGGATTTGCGATCAACCAATGTAACAATCGGATCAGAAGTGGGCGACACTTGCCCGGTCTGCCGAAAAGGGACCGTTGAAGAAATGGGCGGCTGCAATACATGCACCAACTGCAACGCTCAATTAAAATGCGGACTATAAGAAGAACCAGAAACGCGACGGCTCCGGCCGCCGCGTTTTTTTGCCGTTTCATAATTTCGTGAAGAGAAAAGGCAATAAATGTAGAAAACTACAAGAGGAAAAATATAAAAAAGCACTAACACAAACCTTTATCAATTCAGAAACGAGTTTGGCAATCGAAAAAACTGTAAGACAGTAAAAAGATAATACATGTAAAATACTACATAAGGCCAATTTGAAAAATTCAAAACCTAAAACAAGAAATAAAAAATGAAAAAGACAGAGAAAAACCGGTTCAGTTAAAAAGAAAAGGGATTAACAAATAAATCAGCAAATCAATTGAAGAATTTCCAGTTTTTCTTTTAATGGTTGCTCGTTTTTTGCCGTATGATAAAATAGTGAAGACTGTGATGGAGAGGAGTGGGAAAATGAAGATATTGTGCCTGAATGGACCAAACTTAAATCGCCTTGGAAAGCGCGAAAAAGAAGCATACGGTACTTTTACACTTGATGAATTGGAAGCGGACTTGATGGAGTTTTCCCAGGGCAACGGCATCAATTTAATGTGCATGCAGTCCAACCATGAAGGTGAATTGATCGACTGGATTCATCTTGCTGCTGATGACGGCACAGAAGGCATTGTTTTAAATGCCGGAGCATTTACCCATACAAGCGTAGCCATCAGGGATGCCATCGCTTCGATCCAGGTTCCTGTCATTGAAGTACATATCTCCAATGTTTATAAGCGAGAGGAATTCCGCCATCACTCCCATATCGCTCCGGTAGCAGCCGGACAAATAACGGGTTTTGGCCAAGACGTCTATAAATTGGCATTGCATGCATTGCTATTCAAACAAGCGAGAGGATGACCCCATTGAAACTTCAAAAATTGCGCACCGAAATGGAACAGCAGCAACTCGAGGCTTTGCTGATTACTAGCCAGTATAATCTGCACTACATAACCGGATTTACCGGCACGGCTGGGCTGGCGCTTGTGACGCAGAACAAAGCTTACTTCATTACCGATTTCCGCTATACCGAGCAAGCGGGAAGCCAAGTGAAGGAATTCGAAGTCGTCCAGGCAAAAACGAATTTGCTGGAAGAAGCTGCAGAAATCGCAAGGAATCTTGCTGTGAAATCATTGGCTTTTGAAAAAGACTACGTAACTTATGCATCATTCCTCGAATACCAAGCGAAAATCGAAGCTGACTTAAAACCAATCAGCGGCTTGATTGAAAAAATCCGGATGATAAAGACTCCGGAAGAAGTCAGCATCTTAAAAGCAGCCGCTAAAATCGCCGATGATGCCTATGAACATATCTGTAAATTCATCAAAGCAGGCCAGACAGAACTGGAGATTTCCAATGAGCTGGAATTCTTCATGAGAAAACAAGGGGCGACTTCTTCTTCGTTTGATACGATTGTCGCATCGGGCTTGCGTTCAGCTCTGCCGCACGGGGTGGCGACGGATAAAAAAATCGAAAATGGCGATTTCATCACGCTCGATTACGGAGCTTTGTACAACGGCTATATTTCAGATATCACCCGTACTGTAGCAGTGGGTGAACCTTCCGGCAAGCTGAAGGAAATCTACCAGATTGTTTTGGATGCCCAAGTGATGGCCGTTGAAAAAATCGGGCCGGGCATGACCGGCATTGAAGCGGATGCCATTGCCCGTGATTACATTAAATCAAAAGGCTACGGGGAAGCATTTGGACATTCTACAGGCCACGGCATTGGACTTGAAGTGCATGAAGCTCCTGGGTTATCATTTAAATCGCAGACCGTTCTTGAGGCGGGAATGGCCGTTACAGTGGAGCCGGGGATATATCTTCCGGGAATTGGCGGAGTACGCATTGAAGATGATATACTGATAACTGAGTCAGGAAATGAACGTTTAACTCACTCCACAAAAGAGCTTCGCATTTTATAACAAACGGAGGAACTAACATGATTTCAGTAAACGATTTTAAAACAGGTGTAACAATTGAAGTGGATGGCGATATTTGGCGCGTCATGGAATTCCAGCACGTAAAGCCGGGCAAAGGCGCTGCATTCGTCCGTACGAAACTTCGCAATCTGCGTTCAGGAAACGTCAACGAAAAAACGTTCCGCGCTGGCGAGAAAGTGGCGAAAGCACAAATTGACAACCGTAAAATGCAGTATTTGTATGCAAACGGCGATACACATGCGTTTATGGATACAGAAACTTATGACCAAATCGAACTCCAGGAGAAAAGCATTGAATATGAATTGAAATTCCTTCAAGAAAACATGGAAGTTCAAGTAATTCAATACCAGGGAGAAGTCTTGGGAGTAGAATTGCCGAATACTGTAGTGCTTGAGGTTACTGCAACTGACCCGGGCATCAAAGGCGATACTGCCAGCGGGGGTTCAAAACCGGCTACGCTATCAACTGGATTGACTGTGCAGGTTCCATTTTTCATCAATGAAGGCGACAAGCTGATCATCAACACAACAGATTCTTCATACGTTTCACGGGCACAATAAAAAGAACGGCCATTTAAGCGGAGGGTTTTATCCTGCTGCCAGGAAGTTCCAGAAATCGGACTCAAACGGTTAGTTGACCACTCGCTTGACAGGCTGAAGCATCAAAGCAGCCAAAGCGTGATAAAGAAAGCGGCCTCTTTCGCAGAGGCCTATTTTTTTAAATGTCAACTGGCTATTTCAAATTGATTTAAAAAAGTCTAAAATGAAGTAATAACTACGATATACATAAAGGGGAGTAGAGCGAATTGAAAATCCAAGAAATCCGAGAAATTATTAAACTGGTGGATAACTCATCGATTGACGAATTCAGCTATGAAGCTGATGGAGTTAAAGTAAAATTGAAGAAAAACAGTGTATCAGCAAACGCAGCAGTTGAAGCTCCAGCACAACCGGCACCGGCCGCACAGCCAGCACCTGCTCCAGTACCGACACCGGCTGCAAAGGCGGAAGAACTGATTTCAGAAGAAACTCCTGAAATTCCTGCTGTGCAAGACGAAAATCTACATAAGATCCTGTCGCCGATGGTTGGCACATTCTACCAATCACCGTCTCCCGATGAAGCGGCATACGTTCAGCCGGGATCAAAAGTTTCTGCCGATCAAGTGGTCTGCATCGTTGAAGCGATGAAGTTGTTCAATGAAATCGAAGCGGAAGTGGATGGGGAAATTGCTGAGATTCTCGTTAAAGACGGTCAGCTTGTCGAATATGGTCAGCCTCTATTCCTCGTAAAAACTAACTGAGGAGGGGAAACCGATGAAAAAAGTATTAATCGCAAACCGTGGTGAAATAGCAGTCCGTATTATCCGCGCCTGCAAAGAAATGGATATTGAAACCGTGGCTGTTTATTCTGAAGCGGATAAAGAAGCGCTTCATGTTGAATTGGCTGACGAAGCCTATTGCATCGGGCCGAAACTTTCTAAAGACAGCTATTTGAATTTCTCCAATATCATTTCAGTGGCCAAACTGACGAACTGTGATGGCATCCATCCGGGATATGGTTTTTTAGCTGAAAATGCAAGTTTTGCGGAACTCTGCGAAGCCTGCGATATCATGTTTATCGGTCCGACATCGGATGCGATTTCCAAGATGGGAACTAAAGATGTAGCGCGTGAAACCATGCGCCAAGCAGGTGTTCCTGTGGTTCCAGGATCCACTGGAATTGTCGGAAGTGAAAAAGAAGGCCTTGAAATCGCGGAAGATATCGGTTTTCCAGTTATCATCAAAGCCACAGCCGGCGGCGGCGGAAAAGGCATCCGCGTTGCCCGCGACCGTGAAGATTTCATCACCGGCCTCCGGATGACCCAGAAAGAAGCTGCAGCAGCTTTTGGCAATCCCGGTGTTTATATTGAGAAATTCATTGAAGATTTCCGCCACATTGAAATTCAGGTTCTGGCTGATTCGCACGGCAATGCCATCCATTTGGGCGAGCGTGATTGCACCATTCAACGCCGTATGCAAAAATTAGTGGAAGAAGCGCCATCTCCAGCCCTTTCGCCGGAACTTCGTGCAGAAATGGGAGAGGCAGCTGTAAAAGCGGCTTTGGCAGTAGCGTATCGCGGCGCTGGGACAGTCGAATTCATTTTTGATGCTGTTAACCAGAAGTTTTATTTCATGGAAATGAATACACGGATCCAAGTTGAACATCCTGTAACGGAAATGATTACCGGAATCGATTTGATTCAACAGCAATTAAAAGTGGCTTCAGGAGAAGTCCTGGCCCATAAGCAAGAAGACGTTACGTTTAAAGGCTGGTCGATTGAATGCCGCATCAATGCGGAAAACCCTGCCAAGAATTTCATGCCTTCCGCCGGTAAAGTGACGATGTATTTGCCGCCGGGCGGAATGGGAGTGCGTGTCGATTCGGCAATGTATCCAGGGTACAGCATTCCTCCCTATTATGATTCCATGGTAGCGAAATTGATCACTTTTGCGGATACGCGTGAACAAGCGATAGCTAAGATGAAACGTGCCTTAGATGAATTTGTTGTGGAAGGTGTCCATACAACCATTCCGTTCCATTTGAAATTGATGGATCATGAAGTATTTAAAGCTGGGGATTTTAATACGAAATTCCTTGAAAAGTACGATGTTTTAGAATCCTAAGGGGGTAATGGCACCATGGCAGAAAAAACAGCACCCTATGTACAAATGAAACCAAGCGGCAAGCAGAATTTAGGCAATATTGAAGTGGCGCCTGAAGTTCTGGAAATTATTGCAAGCATCGCCGCAACCGATATTGAAGGTGTTGCCAGCATGCGAGGGAATTTTGCTTCCGGCGTTGCAGAACGCCTTGGAAAAACGGTTCATGGCAAAGGCGTCAAAACCGATCTTTCAGAAGAAGGATTGATGATTGACGTTTATTGTGTGATGGATTATGGCGTCTCTATTCCGCAAACAGCATTGAAAGTCCAGGAACAGGTACGGCAAACACTGGAAAATATGACTTCTCTTCAGACACAGGAAGTAAATGTCCATATTACAGGGATTCATTTTGAAACTCAGCATTCAGAAGAGTAAGAATAGAGAAGCCGTCTGTTAAGCCTTTTCGGCTTAACAGGCGGCTTTTTCTTTTCGGCTTAAATCCGCTTAAGCAAAGCCGAAAAGAGCAAGAACCACTTCGGTTGCATAAATTATCTAAACATTTCAAACATGGAAGTTCGCGTGTATTACCTGTATAATGAGTGATAATTAGTACGAAAAGGAGACCGGATATTATATGAAACGACATGAAGCACGCGAAAAGGCGCTCCAGACCTTATTTCAGGTGGATGGAACGGAGCTGACCATTACAGAAGCCAGTGAACATGTGATGGGGCTAGAGCGGGATAATTTCTATGAATTGCTGGTGGAAGGAACTCATGCCAATTTGGCGGCAATTGATGAAAAGTTGAAAGGGCATCTGGAAAACTGGTCACTTGAACGTTTGCCGAAAGTGGAGCGGACGATTCTGCGTATGGCCGTTTTTGAACTGGCCTTTATGGAAGACGCACCCGCCAGCGTTATAATGAATGAAGCGATTGAACTCAGCAAAACTTTTGGAGATGACAAGTCAAGCCGATTTGTGAACGGCGTATTGTCTAAATTCACTGACGAACTAGCAAACTAAATTGGGGGAATTTTAATGACTGCGAAAACTATTGATGGAAAAGCAGTAAGCCTTAAAATTAAAGAGCAAGTAAAGACGCGAGTGGAAAAACTGAAAGAACAAGGAATCGTTCCGGGATTGGCCGTTGTGCTGGTCGGTGAAGATTCAGCTTCCCATACATATGTCAAAAACAAGAAAAAAACATGTGAGGCTCTGGGAATGCGTTCGGATTTGCATCAATTTCCCGATACGCTGGAGGAAGCAGAACTGCTTTCCGTCATCGATGATTTGAACAAAGACCCGGATATCCACGGCATTTTGGTGCAGCTCCCTTTGCCAAAACAAATCGACGAGTTTAAAGTGATCCAAGCGATCGATCCGTCCAAAGACGTGGATGGCTTCCATCCGGTTTCCGTAGGCAATATGGTGATCGGCAAAGAAGCCTTTTTGCCTTGTACGCCTCATGGCATCATGAAATTGCTGGAGCATTATGGCATCAATCCAGCAGGAAAACATACGGTGGTCATCGGACGCAGCAATATTGTCGGAAAACCGATTGGCCAATTGATGCTGCAGCAAGATGCGACCGTTACGTATTGCCATTCCAAAACAGCCGATTTGGCCTCTTTTACAAGACAAGCGGATATTTTGGTTTCTGCAATCGGCAAAGCCAAATTAATTGACCATAGCTTTGTTAAGCCAGGAGCTGTAGTGATAGATGTCGGCATGAACCGTGACGAAAACGGCAAATTATGCGGTGATGTGGATCTTGCGGATGTCCAGGAAACGGCTTCTTTCCTGACACCGGTGCCTGGGGGCGTTGGCCCTATGACGATTGCCATGCTGATGGAGAATACCGTGCAGTCGGCTGAAAATGGGTTGTTGAAAGACAAAAACATAGAAACCATGTAAAATAAGTAGAAAAGAGGCTGTTTTTCGAAAGAAAGACAGCTTTTTAATTTTCAAGATTGGGGTTGAAATTTTGGCTACCGACCCGTATTTATCCGTTAAAGCGTTAACCAAATACATAAAAAAGAAATTCGATGCTGATCCACATTTACGGGACGTCTACGTCAAAGGGGAATTATCGAATGTCAAAATCCATACGAGCGGGCATATTTATTTCACACTGAAAGACAATTCGGCCCGATTACCAGCGGTGATGTTCTCGGCTAATGCGCGGACTGTGAAATTCAAACCGGAAAGCGGAATGACCGTGCTGATCCGCGGTGACGTCACCGTTTACGAAGCATCCGGCCAATACCAGCTGTATGCGCAGTCGATGCAGGCTGACGGCATCGGCGACTATTACCTGGCTTTTGAACAGCTGAAAGAAAAGCTGGCGGCAGAAGGCCTGTTTAATGCTGTCCATAAAAAGCCCTTTCCGCGTTTTCCGCGTAAAATCGCGGTGGTGACAGCGCCAACAGGAGCGGCTGTACGCGATATTTGCATTACACTCCATCGCCGTTATCCTCTGGCGAAAATCGTTATTTACCCGACGCTTGTGCAAGGGGCGCAGGCAGTCCAATCAATTGTTCAGTCAATCCAAGCCGCCAACAAGTCTGATTATGATGTCATGATTGTCGGACGCGGAGGCGGCTCTATCGAAGATTTATGGGCTTTCAACGAAGAAGCGGTCGCACGGGCGATTTTCCAGTCGCGTATTCCGGTCATTTCTGCCGTCGGCCATGAAACCGATACGACCATCGCTGATTTTGTAGCGGATTTGCGGGCAGCAACACCGACGGCGGCAGCGGAACTCGCTGTACCGAGCAAGGCGGAATTGCTGGAACGTTTGCTGAGTTACCAAACAGCCATGTACCGCATGGCTTCAAATACGATTACTAAAGATAAGACGGCTTTAAACCGGGTGACCTCTTCTATGCCGTTTGCTTATCCTGATCGGCTTTACCGGCCGTTTATCGAACGGGTCGAACGGGCAACGGATTCTTTGCAGCGCGAAGTGATTCAGAATTACAGGCGCTCCAGAGAACGGCATGCCAATATCGAAAAGCAGCTGGCCAGCCGGAGTCCGATTAATTCAATCAAACAATCTTCAGTTGACCTTGAGCATCTGCAAAAGCGCCTTGATGGCCTGATTAGCCAGTCCTTGAAAAACCGGTCCCAGCAGTTATCCTCGGCGATGCGGACACTCGATGCCTTAAGCCCGTTGAAAATCATGGACCGCGGCTATACAATTGCGTATAAAGGCAGCCAAGTTGTAAAAAGTGTGGCACAAATTGAAGAAGGCGAAAAGCTGACGATTGCGATGAAAGACGGGAGTTTGTCAGCAACCGTAACGGAACGGAACGCATTTTAACAAACAAAGGAGACAATTGAAATGGCTGAAAAAGAGATCATGTTCAATCAAGCGATGGAACAACTGGAAGAGATCGTGCGTCAATTAGAGCAAGGCGATGTGCCGCTCGAAGAAGCGCTGACTTTATATCAAAAAGGAATGGAACTTTCGAAAGTCTGCCATGACAAACTGCAAAATGCGGAAAAACAATTGGTAACGATGATGAAAGATGGAAAAGAAGTGTCAGTGGACATAGAAACGGATGGTACAGCGAAATGAACTTAACCCAATTCCAAGCACATTATGAACCATTAATCCAAAAAGAGTTATCCGATTTGATCCAGTCCCTGGCTATTCCAGTTTCATTAAAAGAATCGATGGATTATTCCCTTCAAGCAGGCGGAAAAAGAATCCGCCCTGTTTTAATGCTGGCCGTTCTTCATGAACTGGACGGCGACCATCCGGAAGCATTAAAAGTGGCTGCGGCGATTGAAATGATCCATACGTATTCACTGATCCATGACGATTTGCCGAGCATGGACAATGACGATTTGCGGCGCGGCATGCCAACAAACCATAAAGTTTTCGGCGAAGCAGTGGCCATTCTGGCAGGAGATGCGCTATTGACTTATAGCTTCGGCATCGTGGCAAGGCTGCAGCATGTATCAAGCGATGACAAAGTCCGTCTTATTGACTTGATGAGTGTGGCCTCAGGCGCGGAAGGCATGGTCGGCGGCCAAGTACTGGACATTGAAGGTGAAGAGAAGAGATTGTCACTGGAAGAACTGGAACAAGTCCACCGTTTGAAAACGGGCGCCTTATTGACTTACAGCATTTTGGCAGGAGCAATTTTAGGAAAAGCGACGCCTGAAGAAATGCTGGCACTCAGCAAATTTGGGGAACATCTTGGCCTCGCGTTTCAGATTCAAGACGATATTCTCGATGTCACGGGAACCTCCCAAGAGCTGGGGAAAACAGCAGGCAAAGATGAATCAAGCGAGAAAAGCACGTATCCCAGCTTGTTGACTTTGCCAAAAGCAAAAGAAAAACTGGATTATCATGCGGCAGAAGCACTCGATGCCATCAAACTGCTCGAAGGCGAAAAACCGCTTTTGAAAGAATTGACGGCGTTGATCGTGAAAAGAAAAAGCTGAATTTCGTCTCTCGAATTTGTACATTGGAGAGAGATTGCTATAATGGAAACAGGCTATTTTATGGAAAAATTTAAAAAAGGTGTGTGATGGAATGGATCTGCATACGATTACTAGTCCATCTTTCTTAAAAGAGCTGGACAATAAACAGCTCGTTCGATTAAGTGAAGATATCCGGCAATTTTTAATAGAAAACCTCTCTCGGACAGGCGGCCATATTGGACCGAACCTGGGTGTTGTTGAATTGACACTTGCTTTGCACAAGGTCTTTGACAGCCCTGCAGATAAATTCATCTGGGATGTGGGACACCAGTCCTATGTGCATAAAATTTTGACGGGCCGTGCCAGCCAGTTTGATACGCTGCGCCAGTTCAAAGGTTTATGCGGTTTCCCGAAACGCAATGAAAGCGACCACGATGTTTGGGAAACCGGGCATAGTTCAACTTCATTGTCTGCGGCAATGGGTATGGCGGCTGCGCGCGACATCAAAAAAGCAGACAATCACGTGATTCCGATTATCGGTGATGGCGCGCTGACAGGCGGAATGGCTTTTGAAGCCCTTAACCACATCGGCCATGAAAAAACCAATATGATTATCATTTTGAATGATAACGAAATGTCGATTGCTCCAAACGTTGGAGCCATGCACAGCATGCTTGGCAGAATGCGCACAGCCGGCAAATACAATAAAGTGAAAGACGATCTGGAGTATTTGCTGAAGAAGATCCCGGCAGTCGGAGGCCGGTTAGCCTCCACGGCCGAACGTTTGAAAGACAGCCTCAAATACTTGGTGGTTTCCGGCATGTTCTTTGAAGAACTCGGATTCACTTATCTCGGCCCGATCGACGGACATGATTTAGAGGAATTGGAAGACAATCTTCGTTATGCCAAAAAAACCGAAGGTCCGGTCCTGCTGCATGTCATCACGAAAAAAGGAAAAGGCTTTTTGCCTGCGGAAACCGACACAGTCGGCACTTGGCACGGAACCGGCCCTTATAAAATGGAGACTGGCGATTTGGTTAAATCTTCTAACACGGCACCTTCCTGGAGCGGGTTGGTCGCTGAAACCGTCCGGAAACTTGCGCGGACCGATGAACGCATCGTCGCAATCACGCCGGCAATGCCAGTCGGTTCAAAACTGGTCGGATTCGCATCAGAATTCCCGGACCGCTTTTATGATGTCGGGATTGCAGAGCAGCATGCCGCTACAATGGCAGCGGGGCTTGCCACTCAAGACATGAAACCGTTTTTGGCGATCTACTCGACTTTCCTTCAGCGTGCCTATGACCAAGTGCTCCATGATATTTGCCGCCAGAATCTGAATGTCTTTATCGGCATTGACCGGGCGGGGCTAGTTGGAGCGGATGGCGAGACGCATCAAGGCGTGTTCGATATCGCGTTTCTACGGAATTTGCCGAATATGGTCATCATGATGCCGAAAGATGAGAATGAAGGCCAGCATATGGTTAAAACCGCGATTGATTACAACGGCGGTCCGATTGCACTCCGCTACCCGCGAGGAAACGGGTTAGGCGTGCCGATGGATGAAGAACTGGAAGCATTGCCGATCGGATCGTGGGAAGTGCTCCAAAAAGGGACGGATGCTGTAATTTTGACATTCGGAACCACGATTCCAATGGCGCTGCATGCTGCAGAGCAACTGCGTGAAGAAGGAATTCAGGCTGAAGTGGTCAATGCGCGCTTTATCAAACCGATGGATATCAATATGCTGCATCAGATTTTTGAGCGCAATGTTCCAATCGTCACCATTGAAGAAGCGGTTCTGCAAGGCGGCTTTGGCAGCAGTGTATTGGAGTTTGCTGAAGAAAACCAATACCGCGGCGCTGTGATCGACCGGTTAGGAATTCCGGATCAGTTTATCGAGCACGGCGACGTTGCCGAACTTATGGATGAAATCCATTTGAATAGTGATGAAGTGGTGCGTGTTGTGAAAAAGCGTGTGAAACCGGCTACTAAAGCGGAAACGACTGTATGATGAACAAACCGAAAAAAGAGCGAGTAGATATCCTGTTAGTAGAGCGCGGAATTTGTGAAACACGCGAAAAAGCAAAACGGGCGATTATGGCAGGCATCATCTACTCCAATGAAGTGCGCATGGATCGGCCAGGCGAAAAGATCCCTGAAGATGCTCCGCTTCAAATGAAAGGCAACGACTTGAAGTATGTAAGCCGCGGTGGATTGAAACTGGAAAAAGCATTGGCGGAATTTGACTTGTCAGTCGAAGGCAAGCTGATGCTCGATATCGGTTCTTCAACCGGAGGATTTACGGATTGTGCACTTCAAAACGGCGCAAAACATTGTTATGCGCTTGACGTTGGGTACAACCAGCTGGCTTGGAAAATCCGGCAAGACGAGCGCGTCACCGTTATGGAACGCACAAACTTCCGGCATTCCAAACCGGAAGATTTTACAGAAGGACTGCCTGAATTTGCCACGATTGACGTCAGTTTTATTTCACTGCGCATCATCCTGCCGGTCTTAAAGCAGATTTTAATGCCTGGCGGCGATGTGATTGCTTTAGTAAAACCGCAGTTTGAAGCAGGGCGGGAGTCAGTAGGGAAAAAAGGCATCGTCAGAGACCCGAAAATCCATCGGGAAGTGCTTGCCAAAGTCGGAGGCTTCGCTGTTGATGCCGGCTTCCATTTGAAAAATATGTCTTTTTCCCCCATTACCGGGGGAGAAGGCAATATCGAGTTTTTATTTCATTTGCAATCTGCCCATGAAAGCGAAGAAATCATGCCTCTTTCGGCAGAGCAGATAGCAGAAACAGTGAAAACGGCGCATGAAAAATTATAAACACATTCCACAAGGAATGTGTTTTCTTTTTCGGCCTTGACCGGCGCGTTTAGGACATTAGCCTGCTCCAAGGTTTCCACTAGCTGCAAGGTTTACGTTGCTTGCAGGACTGGATGGGTGTGCCCGCTTTCATTGCTTGTTTTTAGTCCTATTTAAAGGTACGATATTAAATATATAGAATAATTATTCATTCTAGGAGGACTAAAAGTGAACAAAGGTCAACGCCATATAAAAATTCGTGATTTGATTTCCAACCGGGAAATTGAAACACAAGATGAACTCGTGGATTTATTGAAATCTGCCGGCTACGAAGTTACACAAGCTACTGTGTCGCGTGATATAAAAGAATTGCATTTGGTGAAAGTGCCTTTGCAGGATGGACGCTATAAATACAGCTTGCCGGCTGATCAGCGCTTCAACCCGATGCAAAAGCTGCACCGGGCCTTGACCGATGCATTCGTCAGCATTGATGGAGCCAGCCACTTTTTAATTATGAAGACATTGCCGGGAAATGCCCATGCCATCGGCTCTTTAATCGACCATTTGGACTGGGAAGAAATCCTTGGAACGATTTGCGGGGATGATACCTGCTTAATCATTTGCCGTGACACAGAACAGCGGGAAGTATTGAAACAACGATTGATCGAAATGCTATAAAAAGAGGTGGATGGGTATGCTTCGGGAACTGGATATACGCAATTTTGCCATTATTGATGCACTCTCAGTCAGTTTCACAGAAGGATTGACCGTGTTGACCGGGGAAACGGGTGCCGGGAAATCCATTATCATTGATGCTGTGCATTTATTGGCCGGAGGACGAGGAAGCCAAGAATTTATACGCCATGGCGCTAAAAGAGCGGAAATTGAAGGGCTTTTCTCCTTGGAAACTATGCAGCATCCGGTGTTTCGGAAACTAGAGGAATTTGGTATTGACGCCAGTGACGGTGATATTTTGCTGCGCCGGGAACTGAACGATAAGGGGAAAAATGTTTGCCGCATCAACGGGAAACTGGTGACGATTTCGATCTTGCGGGAAGTCGGCGCCGCTTTGATCGATATTCATGGCCAGCATGAAACACAGGAATTGATGGATGAAAAACAGCATGTGTATTTGCTGGATCAATTTGCTGGAAAATCGATTGCCAAAGCGAAGGAAAGCTATCTTCATACCTACGATAAGTACATGAAGCTGAAGCGTGAATTTGCCTCATATAATGAAAACGAGCAGCAGATTGCCCAGCGGATTGACCTTTTGACGTTTCAGCTGCGGGAAATCGAAGCTGCTGAACTGGTTGCGGGAGAAGAAGAAGAGCTGCTGCAAGAACGCAAAAAACTTCAGAATTTCAATAAAATCTATGAGTCGGTGTCCGCCGCGCATGAAGCGATTCAAGGAGAGTCGAAAGGCCTCGACTGGCTGGGTTCTGCAATGTCAGAAATTGAGCATGCAGCTTCGGTGGATGAGGAATTCAGCAGCCACTCCGAAATACTTTCCGGGGCTTTTTATCAGATTCAGGATGTTTCTGGCGAAATCAAGCGTATAATAGATGATATGGAATTCGATCCGGCAAGGCTGAACGAAATCGAGCAGCGTCTGGCGCTTCTTCAATCGTTAAAAAGAAAATATGGGGCTTCTGTAGAAGACATTTTGCTTTATCATGAAACGCAAGTGGATGAGCTCGACCGCTTGATTAATCGTGATCAGCGTTTGCAGCTTGACCAAGCGAAACTCAAGGAACTTACGGAAGACCTCCGCGTGGAAGCGGAAGAGTTGACGCTGTTGCGAAAGAAAGCCGCGAAGGATTTAGGCGAAGCCATTATGGAACAGCTGCAGGCGCTGCATATGGGGAAAGCGTCATTCGAAGTGAATTTCAGTGCATTGCCGAATGGGCGTTTCGACCGGAATGGCCGCGATGCAATTGCTTTTTATATTTCAACCAACCTTGGAGAACCGCTGAAACCACTGACAAAAGTGGCATCAGGCGGAGAGCTTTCAAGAATGATGCTGGCGTTAAAAACGATTTTTTCAAAACACCAAGGCATTACTTCCATCATATTCGACGAAGTGGATACGGGCGTCAGCGGCCGGGTGGCACAGGCAATCGCGGAAAAAATCGCCGCTATTTCCGTCCATTCGCAAGTGCTGTGCATTTCCCATTTGCCGCAAGTTGCGGCTATGGCAGACCAGCATTTATTCATCGAAAAGAATGTGGAAAATCAGCGCACCATAACGACCGTCCATGAACTGGATGGAGATGAACGTACAGAAGAAATGAGCAGAATGCTGTCTGGAGCAGAAATTACAGAATTGACATTGCAACATGCCGAAGAATTGCTGACGCTGGCACGCGACAGAAAACTGACGATGAGGTAGATTTGCAACAAGCGGTCAACAGGGGGAGAAAGTTGATGGATAAGATAAAAATTGCAATCGCAGACGATAATCGCGAATTGGTCAGGCTCATGAGTGATTATTTAAGCGGCCAATCGAACATGGAAATTGTCGCTGTCGCTTATAATGGCAAAACGTGTATCGAGATGCTGAAACAGCATCAAGTGGACGTCTTGGTCCTCGACATCATCATGCCTTATTTAGATGGCATTGCCGTTTTGGATGCCATAAAAGAAGATGAGAATTTGCGCGGGATAGACGTCATCATGCTTTCCGCTTTTGGACAGGAATCGATTATGAGCCAGGCGGCCCAGTACGGCGCTTCGTATTTCATTATGAAACCTTTTGAAACCGCGCGGCTGGCTATCCAGATCAATCATATAATGCAAAACCGAAAAGACGGCAAGAAACCGAAAAACGAAGAAGCTGAAATCGATGAACTGATTACCAGTCTTATTAAAGAAATCGGGGTTCCACCGCATATCAAAGGCTATACTTATTTAAAAGAAGCCGTTTCGCTGGTGCTGAAAAATCCGGATATTTTAAACAAAGTCACGAAAGAGCTGTATCCTGGCATCGCCAAAAACCTCGATTCAACGCCGGCGCGTGTCGAGCGTTCGATTCGCCATGCGATTGAGGTGGTCTGGAGCCGCAATGAAACCCAGCATATTTCCAAACTTTTCGGCTACAGCAAAGAACATTTGGCATCGAAACCGACCAATTCACAGTTTATCGCAATGGTTGCCGATAGCATTCGAATCGAATCTAAATTATAATAAACTGTAAAGAATCCTTGCCATGCAACTGACAAACAACAGCTATTGCCCCAGTTGCATGCAGCCCGGCATGTTAATGTAAATTACCCCGTTGTTTCTTTCTATTGATAAAAAACAAGAAGGGATGAGGTTTACATGTACAAAAGATGGAGCGCGCTTGTTGTTGGGGGCATATTGTTATTGGGAGCATGTGGACAAGAAGAAGCACAGCCTGCAGAAGAAACAACGGATGTAGCGGATCATGAAATGGACAAAGGCGATCATAATGCAGATGGAAAAGCGGCAGAAGATGAACCGGAGTCTTCTTCCGTTGATCAGGCCGAGCCGCCGGAAGCGGCAAGTGGAGAAGCTTCTCCACTATTGGCTCAAGGTGAAACAACTAGTTATATTTTTAATGAAGTGGGAGAATTCCCAATTCATTGTGAGCCGCATCCGAACATGACCATGAAAGTGGTAGTGGAAGAAGGTGCTTCGACTAGCGGGGAAGCGGCAGTGGAGATTGTGGATTTTGCTTATGCTGAAGCCGAACTGACCGTGGCTCCTGGAACGGTCGTAACTTGGACCAACCAGGATACGGTCGAACATAATGTCTTTTTCGAATAACCAGTTGAATATAGGGCCGGGTGTACTGCTGCCCGGCCTTTTTATTTTATAAAAATTTTGGATTTCACTGCAGGATGACACCTGAACTGTATCTTTATAAAGGAAAGAAGATGAGGAAATTGCAGGAAGTGACAGTATATGCTCACCGGGGAGCTTCCAAGTATGCCCTTGAAAATACGTGGAATGCTTTTTACAAAGCCTGCGAATTTAATGTAGGCATTGAATTGGATGTGCAAATCACCAAAGATGGTGTCGTGGTAGTTTTCCATGATGATAATTTAAAGCGGCTCGGAGGCAAAAAGTATAAAATCGAAAACATCTTGTATGAAGAACTGAAAGAGTTGAAGATCGGGAAACGATGGTCGCGGCGTTTTTCAAATGCTCAAATCCCGCTGGCTTACGAAGTATTTCAATGGTCAAAAGAAAAACAAGTGCCTTTGAATATTGAAATGAAAAATTCATTCAGCGCACATCCGGAAGGACCCAAAATTTTAGCTTCCATGCTGGAAGGGTTAGAAAATTTCCATGTATCTTCTTTTAATCCCCATTTGCTGAAAGAAATGAAGCAGCTTATGCCAGCCAGGGAAATGGCGTTGATTATCAAAAAAAGCATCCCACTGGAAGCCATCCGGAAAATGAAATGGATTGATAGCATCCATCTTCATCGGCGATTGTATTCCCTGTCATTTCTTGAAGCGCTTCAAGAAATGAAAAAAAACATCCGGATTTATAACATCATCGGTTCGGAAGCCGCTATGAAAAAAATAGCCCCTGAATTAAAAGGAATCATCACCGATTATCCGGAGCGGATTACAAAAAAATTGCGTCTACCTGTCAAGAGGTAGACGCAATTTTTTATGCCGCGATTAAACTTTCCTTTATTTCTGGAATCGCTTTGAAACCGTTCCTTTTTTGCGGTCCCGGTTCAACAGGAATCCAGCGAAAAATCCGATGCCCAGCACCACGAAAATGGTTCCTAACGTGAATTGAATCCATAAAGCCGGATAAGGCTCCAATAATTTATTGAATAAGGTATCGCGCATCAATTTAATGCCGTATGCAGCCATGATACCAGGAATCAACAAGATAATAAATGCGATTAAACGTCCCATGCTTCCACTCCTTCATCTCTATTGTTTCCAATTCGTTTATAGTTGTCAAGAATCTTATCCTCAGGTACGCTAATGGAGGTAACTGCAAAAAATTGCACATAATTATTGGAAAGGTATGAAGCGGATTGCAAAATGTACTGATTATAGGCGGCGGAGCCGGTGGTTCCGTTATTCTGCAAATGCTGATGGAATCCGAATACTTGAACGTCTATGGAATTGCGGATATTAATTTGGAGGCTCCGGCGGTTCAGAAAGCAAAAAAGTTTGGCATCCCGGTTTCTCAGGACTTTAGGGAATTTAATAAAGACGAAGTGGATATGGTGGTCAACGTGTCTGGCAGCGAAAAAGTGCAGCAGGAGCTCCCGGTTCATTTTCCAAAAAAAACCGTCATTATCCCCGGCAGTATTGCGAATGTCCTGGTCAGATTAATGACGGAGAAACAACATTTCATTTCTTTGTTGCGGGAAGAAAGCCATAAGCAGAATATCATTTTTAATTCGGTGGAAGAAGGCATGGTCGGCATCAATCAGAAGGGGCAGATCAATTTCATCAATAAAAGCGCCGCTCGGATGCTGGAAGTTGAAGCGGAAACGACCATTGGCAGGCCAATCCATGAATATATCACTGCCAGTGAATTGCCGCGCATTTATGAAACCGGCAGAACGGAATTGAATCAGGAATTGATTTTGCCGAACGGCTCGAAAATAGTCACATCCCGTTTTCCGATGGTCGATGAGCACGGTGAAACGATCGGCGCGTTCGCCGTTTTTAAAGACATCACGGAAGTGGTATCGCTTGCCGAGCAAATCACCGATTTGAAAGAAGTCCAGACCATGCTGCAGGCGATTATTCAATCGAGCGACGATGCCATTTCAGTGGTTGATGAAAAGGGCAACGGGCTCTTGGTGAATCCCGCTTATACACGGATTACCGGCCTTCAAATGGAAGACGTCATCGGCATGCCGGCTTCAGCGGATATTTCCGAAGGGGAAAGCATGCACTTGAAAGCGCTTCAAACGCGCAAGCCGTACCGGGGCGTGAACTTGAAAGTAGGGCCGGCAAGCCGTGAAGTCATCGTCAATGTTGCGCCGATCATTGTCGATAATAAATTAAAAGGCAGTGTCGGAGTCATCCATGATACTACGGAAATCCGTTCATTGATGAAAGAATTGGACCGTGCCCGGAGCATCATCCGGACCTTGGAATCGAAATATACGTTTGATGACATCATCGGCTTGAGCTCGGAAATGCAGCTCAGCCTGCAACAAGCGAAACTTGCTGCCCAGACGCTCGTGACGGTTTTGCTGCGCGGGGAATCAGGGACAGGGAAAGAACTTTTTGCCCATGCCATCCATAGCGCAAGCGAGCGGAAATACAATAAATTCGTGCGGGTGAACTGTGCCGCGCTGACTGAGGAATTGCTCGACAGTGAGCTGTTCGGCTACGAAGAAGGAGCATTGCCAGGCATCAAAAGCGGTGAAAAAAGGGGCTTGTTTGAAGAAGCGAACAACGGCAGCATTTTTCTGGATGAAATCGGCGAGCTGTCTCCGATGATCCAAAGCAAACTGCTGCGTGTCCTTCAAGAACATGAAACCTTGCGGATTGGCGGATCGACTCCGATACCCATCAATGTGCGGGTTATTGCTTCCACCAATGCCAATATGGAAAAAGCATTGCTAGAAGGGACATTCCGGGAAGATTTGTATTACCGGCTGAACCGGATGCCGATTCTTATCCCGCCGCTGCGCAAGCGAAAGCAGGACATTCCGAGAATCGTCGACCGCTTATTATTGAAATTGAACCAGGAATACGGCCGGAATATAGAAACGGTGACCGACAAAGCCTTGCAATTATTGCGGGTCTACGATTGGCCTGGCAATGTCCGGGAACTTGAAAATGTCTTGAGCCGGGCCATGATTTTCATGCAAATGAATGATAAAGTCCTGACCGAAGAACATATTCCGTTAAATATGATCAAAGCGGCAGAAGCCAAGCAGGAAGTCACTTTTGAGTCTTCAGTGCCGCTGCAGGAGCAGCTGGATACAATTGAGCGCAAGATTCTTCATCATGCACTGACACAATTTAAAGGCAATAAATCCAAAACCGCCAAACAACTTGAAATTTCACTGCGGACGCTTTATTACAAATTAGAAAAGTATGGCCTTTCATAAGGTTTTGCAAATTCTTGCAGGGTTTTGCAAGAATTTGCAAAGTATTTCAGCTGGAAACATCAATAAAGCGCTTACAAGCCTTATATATTGCGGATTTATCTGTTTTAATTAAAAGGGAATGGGGTGACAATAATGGCCACTTTAGCTGAACTAATGGATGAAATTTCTATTGAAGCAGACAATGCCGTTGCTGTAGCTGCCGCAGCCGATTTAGAAGTGCTTGAAGCCGTCAGTTTGGCAATCGAGCGAGATTTGGCCAGTTTCAGGCTATATGACGATGAAGCGAAGCTGAAACAAATGATCAGCACAAGCTTTCCGCATCTCATTAATCATCCAAAACTATTAATCTTTCATGTCAAAGGGGCAGCCCAGGCAGCCAAAGAAGCGGTCAAATCGGTTTATATGAACGACTCCAGTGTTTTGATGAAAGGCCATATACCGACAGCCGTGCTATTAAAAGCGGTGTTGAATCCAGATTTTGGCTTGCGGACCGGCAATGTATTATCCCACGTGGCAGCTTTTGAAATTGAAGGCTTTGACCGCCTGATTTTCATTACGGATGCCGGGATGAACATCGATCCTGATTTGCAGCAAAAAGCACAAATTATACAAAACGCCGTTCAAATCGCCCGCTCTACTGGCGTCCAATTGCCCATTGTGGCACCGCTGGCCGCAGTGGAAGTGATAAATCCAGCAATGCAAGCGACGCTGGACGCCGCTGCCTTAACGGCGATGAACAAGCGCGGCCAAATTACCGATTGCATCGTCGATGGGCCGCTTGCGCTCGACAATGCCATTTCCCCAATTGCTGCAAAGCATAAAGGCATTACAGGCGACACCGCAGGCAAGGCGGACATTTTGCTGGTGCCCAATATCGAAGCAGGCAACATCCTGTACAAATCATTAGTGTATTTTTCAAAAGCGAAAGTGGGAGGCATCATAGCCGGGGCAAAAGCGCCGATTGTATTGACATCCCGTGCAGACAGCGCTGAAAGCAAATTGTATTCACTGGCACTCGCACTTCGCTCGTCCAACATTTAACGGAACATACTAGGAGGAAATGACAATGGGTATTTTTGAAAAAATGGAACAGCACGATTATGAGCAACTGGTATTTTGCCAAGATAAAACTTCAGGGCTTAAAGCAATCATTTGCATTCACGACACAACTCTTGGGCCGGCACTTGGCGGCACTCGCATGTGGAATTATGCGACGGAAGAAGAAGCAATCGAAGATGCAATCCGCCTTGGCCGCGGAATGACTTATAAAAACGCAGCAGCCGGGCTTAACCTTGGCGGCGGCAAAACGGTTATCATCGGCGATCCGCTAAAAGACAAAAACGAAGAAATGTTCCGTGCATTCGGTCGTTTTATCCAGGGCTTGAACGGTCGTTATATCACAGCGGAAGATGTAGGCACAACTGTTGCTGATATGGACTTGATCCATGAAGAAACTGACTTTGTCACGGGCATCTCTCCGGCGTTCGGTTCTTCAGGAAACCCTTCTCCTGTAACAGCTTACGGCGTATATATCGGCATGAAAGCTGCTGCACTGGAAGCGTTCGGCGACGATTCACTTGAAGGAAAAACGATTGCTGTCCAAGGTGTAGGAAACGTAGCTTATACATTATGCAAACACCTTCACGAAGAAGGCGCTAAATTGATCGTATCTGACATTAACCAAGAAGCAGTACAGCGCGCAGTAAATGACTTTGGAGCGACAGCTGTTGAACCGAATGAGATTTATTCACAAGAAGCCGATATTTTTGCTCCATGTGCGATGGGGGCCATCATCAACGATGACACGATTCCACAATTGAAAGTAAAAGCGGTAGCCGGTTCAGCAAACAACCAATTAAAAGAAGAACGCCATGGTGATGAACTTGAAGCTCGCGGCATCGTTTATGCGCCGGATTTTGTTATTAACTCAGGCGGCGTTATCAACGTTGCAGATGAATTATACGGCTACAATAACGAACGCGCGATGAAACGCGTTGAAACAATCTATGACAGCATTTCGAAAATCTTCGCAATTTCTAAGCGGGACGGCATTCCTAGCTACCAGGCAGCAGACCGCATGGCTGAAGAACGCATTGAACGCGTAAGCAAATCACGCAGCCAGTTCATGCGCAACGAGCACAATATCTTAAGCAGAAGATTTTAAAGAAAAGTGGAAAGAGCCGGTTAGCTTCGACAGTCAACAGACAAAGAGGCGAAGCGGCGCTTTTTGCCGCTAGCAAGAAAAGCGGAAGCGGCCGTTAAGATTCGACAGACATAAGACGATCCGGCGAAGCGGCATGTTTTCAGCCGCACAGTCTCGAAAAGTGGAAGTGCCTGTCCAGCTCTGACAGGCGTAAGGCGGACCAGCGAAGTGGCGCTTTTTGCCACACAGCTGGGTTGGTTTATGTCCCGAAGAGCTAGGCACTGAACTAGACATCGGAGTGGCTTATGATCCGAGAATCTGGCCGCTGCAGCTGGACAAGAAAAGCGCAAACGTAAATAAAATAGGCGCTATAGAAAACCTTAAATGGACTTTAGAAAGAACGGAGGGATCGCTGTGCAAGAACAGCTGCATCGCATTTTGGTCATCAACCCGGGTTCAACTTCGACTAAAATTGGCGTTTTTGACAACGATATCCTGATTATGGAAAAGACCATCCGCCATTCATCGGAAGCGTTAGCCGGATTTTCTTCCATCATCGACCAGTACAGCTTCCGCAAACAGACGATTCTGGAGGCGTTGGATGAAGAGGGCATGAATGTTTCCAATCTTTCTGCCGTATGTGGAAGAGGCGGGCTGCTGCGTCCGATTGAAGGCGGTACATATGCTGTGGATCAAGCGATGCTCGAGGATTTAAGAAAAGGGATTTTAGGGCAGCATGCTTCTAATTTAGGAGGCATTCTTGCTTACGAAATTGCAGAAGCCCTGAACATTCCGTCGTTTATCGTCGATCCCGTTGTAGTGGATGAACTGGACCCGATTGCCCGCATTTCCGGTTTTTCACTGATTGAGCGCAAATCGATTTTCCATGCCTTAAACCAAAAAGCTGTAGCACGGCGGTATGCCAAAGAATTGGGGCGTACGTATGAAGACATGCGCTTGATTGTGACGCATATGGGCGGCGGCATTACAGTAGGTGTGCATTTGAATGGCCGGGTGGTCGAGGTCAATAATGGCCTGCATGGAGACGGGCCATTCAGTCCTGAACGGGCCGGCACAGTACCAGCCGGAGATTTGGTTGAATTATGTTTTTCCGGGCAATATTATCGCCATGAAATCATGAAAATGCTTGTAGGACAAGGTGGATTGGTCGGCTATTTGGGAACAAATGATGCGGTCAAAGTGGAAAAGCGGATCCAAAAAGGCGATTTGGAAGCTGAACGTATTTATGATGCGATGGCTTACCAAGTGGCACGTGAAATCGGTTCAGCCAGTACTGTATTAAATGGTAAAGTCGATGCCATCATTTTGACGGGCGGCTTGGCTTACGGCAAAGACTTTGTCAAATCGATTTCAGACCGCGTCAACTGGATTGCGGATGTCGCTGTTATGCCGGGTGAAAACGAGTTGCAGGCTTTGGCAGAAGGAGCCGTCCGGGTATTGAATAAAGAAGAGCAAGCGAAGACCTATTCAGCAGGGAAATGATTAAAGGAGGTCGTCTTCATTTATGGCACAAAATTATGATGTAGTCATTATCGGAGGCGGAACGGGCGGCTATGTAGCCGCCATCCGTTCTGCTCAACTAGGTTTAAAAACGGCTATCGTCGAAAAAGGCAAACTCGGAGGCACTTGCCTCCATAAAGGCTGTATTCCAAGCAAAGCATTGTTGCGCAGCGCGGAAGTATACTCAACCACTAAAAATCATGCAGCTGATTTCGGAGTCAATACAGGAGAAGTTTCTTTGGATTTCTCGCGTGTGCAGCAGCGGAAACAAAGCATTGTGGATCAATTGCACGCAGGTGTCCAAGGGTTGATGAAAAAAGGCAAGATTGATGTTTATGACGGCATCGGCCGCATTCTTGGCCCTTCCATTTTCTCGCCGAATGCCGGAACGGTATCCGTGGAAATGACCAACGGGGAAGAAAACGAAATGCTGATTCCACATAACGTCATTATCGCCACAGGTTCACGCCCGCGAACGCTGCCAGGTCTGACGATTGACGGCAATTTGGTCATGAGTTCAGATGAAGCGCTGCAAATGAAAGAACTTCCAAAGTCGATTTTAATTGTCGGCGGCGGCGTCATCGGAATTGAATGGGCCTCCATGCTCAATGATTTTGGGGTAGATGTGACCGTGATCGAATATGCAGACCGCATTATTCCGACTGAAGACAAAGACGTTTCAAAAGAAATGCAGAAATTGCTGACGAAAAAAGGCATTAAATTTGCCGTAAGCGCAAAAGTTTTGGCGGAAACACTCGAAACTGGCGACAATGGCGTGACCATCCAAGCGGAACTCAAAGAAGGCACTGAAACTTTCAGCGCTGAGAAAATGCTGGTTTCTGTTGGGCGCCAGGCTAATATTGAAAACATCGGCTTGGAAAATACGGACATCATTGTCGATAAAGGATTTATTCAAGTGAAAAATACTTTCCAGACGAAAGAATCCCATATTTATGCGATTGGCGATGTGATCGGCGGGCTGCAATTGGCGCACGTCGCTTCCCATGAAGGAATTACGGCTGTTGAGCATATCAAAGGCAATAATCCGCACGCCATAAATTATGACTTGGTGTCGCGCTGCGTTTATTCCAGTCCGGAAGCTGCAAGCGTCGGCATCACCGAACAGCAGGCAAAAGACAAAGGCTTCGACGTCAAAGTCGGCAAGTTCTCTTTTAAAGCAATCGGCAAAGCACTTGTTTACGGAGAATCTGACGGCTTTGTGAAAATTGTCGCTGATACAGAAACAAATGATATTCTCGGAGTCCATATGATTGGCCCGCACGTGACTGATATGATTTCAGAAGCGGGGCTTGCCATGGTTTTAGACGCAACTCCGTGGGAAATCGCCGATACGATCCATCCGCACCCGACACTTTCAGAAGTGATGGGCGAAGCGGCGTTAGCGGTTGACGGCAAAGCGATTCATAGTTAAAGGAGGAATTTCAATGGCTGCAAAACACGAAGAAGTTGGTTTATCCAATGACGATTTGCTGAAAATGTATGAAACGATGTTAACGGCCCGCCGCGTCGATGAACGCATGTGGCTATTAAACCGTTCTGGAAAAATTCCGTTTGTCATTTCTTGTCAAGGACAAGAAGCAGCTCAAGTCGGGGCTGCCTTTGCTCTCGATAATACAAAAGATTATATTGCTCCTTATTACCGTGACCTTGGTGTAGTCCTGCACTTCGGCATGACGCCGAAAGATTTAATGCTGTCGGCTTTTGCCAAAGCGGAAGATCCGAACTCCGGCGGCCGTCAGATGCCTGGACATTTTGGCCAGAAGAAAAACCGCATCTTGACCGGTTCTTCTCCGGTAACGACGCAATTGCCTCATGCAGTCGGCGTAGCGCTTGCTGGAAAAATGAAAAAACAAGACTTCATTACCTTCAACACACTTGGCGAAGGTTCGTCCAACCAAGGTGATTTCCACGAAGGCCTGAATTTCGCTGGCGTCCATAAGCTGCCGGTCATCACGATGGTGGAAAACAATAAATACGCAATTTCTGTTCCTTTTGAACGCCAAGTAGCGAGCAAAAACGTTTCGGACCGTGCCGCAAGCTACGGCATGCCGGGTGTGACGATTGACGGCAACGACCCGATTGAAGTCTACAAACATGTGAAAGAAGCGGCAGACCGTGCACGCCGCGGAGATGGCCCGAGCTTGATCGAAACGGTTTCCGAACGAATGACGGCTCACTCATCAGATGACGACCACCGTCAGTACCGCTCAGCTGATGAACTGGCTGCCCAAAAAGAAAAAGATCCGATTCTGACATTCGGCGCTTATTTGAAGGAACACAATATCATGGATGATCAATTGGAAAAAGAAATCAATGACCGCATCATGGCAATTGTCAATGAAGCGACAGATTATGCGGAAAATGCAGCTTATGCAGAACCTGAACATGCACTGAAATACGTCTATGCTGAAGGAGGAAACGAATAATGGCAGTTATGAATTATATTGATGCCATCACGCTTGCAATGAAAGAAGAAATGGAGCGTGACGAAAACGTTTTTGTTCTCGGTGAAGATGTCGGGAAAAAAGGCGGCGTGTTTAAAGCGACGCAAGGCCTTTACGATCAATTTGGTGAAGACCGCGTGATCGATACACCACTTGCAGAATCTGCAATCGCAGGTGTCGGCATTGGTGCAGCGATGTATGGACTTCGCCCGATTGCTGAATTCCAGTTTGCTGATTTTATTATGCCGGCAGTCAACCAGATCATTTCAGAAGCTTCACGCATCCGTTACCGGTCGAACAATGACTGGTCTTGCCCAATCGTATTCCGCGCTCCGTTTGGCGGCGGCGTCCATGGTGCCTTGTACCATTCGCAATCCGTGGAAGCAGTTTTCGCTAACCAGCCGGGTCTTAAAATTGTCATCCCGTCAACCCCATATGACGCAAAAGGGCTTTTAAAAGCGGCCATCCGAGATGAAGATCCGGTAATGTTTTTCGAACATAAACGCGCTTACCGCTTGATCAAAGGGGAAGTGCCAGAAGAAGATTACACGATCGAAATCGGCAAAGCAGACGTAAAACGCGAAGGAGACGACATCACCGTTATCACCTATGGCCTTGCTGTGCATTTCGCTCTTCAAGCGGCAGAACGCCTGGCAGAAGACGGCATCTCGGCCCATATCCTGGATCTTCGCACCATTTATCCTTTGGATAAAGAAGGAATCATAGAAGCGGCCAAAAAAACGGGCAAAGTTCTTCTGGTCACTGAAGACAATAAAGAAGGAAGCATCATAGGGGAAGTGGCGGCGATCATCGCTGAAAACTGCCTGTTTGACTTAGATGCTCCGATCCGCCGCCTGGCTGGCCCGGACGTTCCGGCAATGGCCTATGCGCCGACAATGGAAAAATACTTCATGATCAATCCGGACAAAGTCGAAAAAGCCATGCGGGATTTGGCGGAGTTTTAATCTAGAAAAGCGGAAGCGCCTGTATAGCAAAAATATTCTTTTAATATCGCTTCGGACGCTTTGGGCATGGCTCCCGCAATAAGCCGGGAAAACCATCCGTCTTATTGCTCCGCCTAGCCCGTGGACGCGCCTTCGCTAGAGAAGCTTTCTAGAAAAGAGAAGATCATTAAGATAGCTTTTTAATGATTGTTCACTTAGATATGGAGCAAACAGCGGAGACGCCCGCGGCAAGCGAAGCTGTTTTGCGGAATATCGAAAGCTGGAATATATTGGTTCCATCTATACAGAAAAGAACGCACACCATTAAATCCAAGAGTCTTAAACGTAAGTAAAAGCAGTTAAGGAGGAATCCCTTTGGCTATTGAAAATATTAAAATGCCTCAGCTAGGTGAAAGTGTAACTGAAGGAACCATTGAAAAGTGGCTGGTTCAGCCCGGTGACCATGTCAATAAGTATGACCCCTTGGCAGAAGTCAATACGGACAAAGTGACGGCTGAAGTTCCATCTTCATTTACAGGAACGATCAAGGAACTGATTGCTGCAGAAGGCGATACATTGGCTGTGGGAGAAATCGTCTGCACCATTGAAACTGAAGGCGGCGATTCGGCTCCGGCTGAAGACAGCGAACCGACAGAAGCTGGAAAAGAAAACATCATGCCGGCAGAAGATACGGAAGTGACCAAAGGACTGAAAGGTGAAAAAGGTTCTTCGCAGCCTGTTCGCCCGGAAGGTTCAAAAGCCCGTTATTCACCGGCCGTTTTGCGTCTTGCACAAGACAATGACATCGACTTGACTCAAGTCCAAGGCACGGGCAATGAAGGCCGCATTACCCGCAAAGATTTGCTGGCTTTAATCGAAGGCGGCAATATCCCGAAAGCTGGAGATGCAAAAGCGGCGGCACCACAGCAGACACCGGCAGCACCTCAAACTCAAGTTCAAGCGCAACCGTCTCAGCCAGTACAACCGGCAGCAAAATCGGCGCCGATTGAAAGTGCACCGGGAGATATCGAAATTCCGGTCACCGGCGTGCGCCGGGCAATTGCGGCTAATATGCTGAAGAGCAAGCACGAAGCACCGCACGCCTGGATGATGATTGAAGTGGACGTGACAGATCTGGTTTCGTACCGCGATTCCATTAAAGGCGAGTTCAAGAAAAAAGAAGGATTCAATATCACGTATTTCGCGTTCTTCGTGAAAGCTGTTTCCCAAGCCTTGAAAGAATTCCCGATGATGAACTCGATGTGGGCGGGAGACAAAATCATTCAGAAAAAAGACATCAACATTTCCATTGCGGTCGCTTCCGACAATGCGTTATTCGTTCCGGTCATCCGGAACTCGGATGAGAAGTCGGTTAAAGGCATTGGCAGAGACATCAACGATTTGGCATTGAAAGTGCGCAACGGCAAATTGGGTTCTGCTGATATGCAAGGCGGAACGTTCACTGTCAACAACACAGGGTCGTTCGGCTCTATCCAGTCGATGGGCATCATCAACCATCCGCAAGCGGCTATCCTGCAAGTCGAGTCGATCGTCAAGCGCCCAGTGATTATGGGCAACGGCATGATTGCAGCACGCGATATGGTCAACTTGTGTTTATCGCTCGATCATCGTGTGCTCGACGGACTTGTCTGTGGCCAATTCCTTGGTCGCGTCAAAGCGATTCTTGAGAACATGAACAAAGACAATACGTCTGTTTACTGAGCAAAAGCTTGAAGTCTTTGGACTTCAAGCTTTTTTTGCTTTAATGTCTGTGGCTACTCGGGTAAAATGAAAAGAGATATCCTTTGAGGAGGGAATAGTTTGACAATCGAATCGATGAAACAGACAAATTTTTCCGAACGTACATATGAAGATTGGCGGGAAGCGGCTGAAAAAACTTTAAAAGGCAAGCCATTCGAAAAAACTCTCAAAACGCCTACCATTGAAGGACTTACACTAGAACCCCTGTATACGAAAGAAATGCTGGAGCGGCTGGACTCATTTGTCCGTTCGCAGACCATAGCCGTCCAGAATGGCAAAAGGCTTCCAGGATGGTTTGTGGCGCAAGAAACCCATGCTGAAACAGCAGCCGGCTACTTGGACGCCATGAAAAAAGATTTAAAGCGCGGCAATGAAATGGTCGTCTATACCAGCAATCAGAATTTGTCTTGGTCCGATGAAGAGTTGAAAAGCCTGGCGGAATTGATTGTCCATTATCCTTTATATTTCCGGTTGAGTTCTGATGACAATGGCATTCTTCGGGTTTTTGACTTTATTGAAGAAGAACAGCTTGCGCATGTCCAGGGCGTCATTTACTCGGAAGCTCCAGCAGCTGCACCTCAAAACGTCCGGACTCAGTTGGTCGATACGATTCCGGTCCACAATGCGGGCGGCACCATTGTTCATGAGCTTGGAGTGGCATTAAGTATTTTAGCTGAAACATTCAGCAAGCATGAATTCCAAACAAAAGCGGCTGATATTTGGGTCCGGTTTGCCGTGGATACACAGTTTTTCCAGGAAATCGCAAAACTTCGTGCATTCCGCGTGCTTTGGAACGCTTTTTGTTCAGCCTACGGTGAAACGGCGCCCATACTTCCTGTTTTCACGGAAACTTCGGTTCGATCTTATTCGAAATTAGACCCTTACGTCAATTTGCTGCGGGCAGGCAACGCCACTTTTTCAGCAGTGCTTGGCGGAACCAACGCCCATACGGTGCATCCCCATGATTTTTTAACCGTTCCGGATGAACAAAGCAGCCGGATTGCCCGCAATGTCCAATTGGTGATTAAAGAAGAAACGCATGTATCACACGTGCTTGATGCGGCAGCAGGTTCTTATTTTATCGAGACTTTAACAAAAGAATTCGTGGATGCCGCATGGAGTTACTTTTTGGAGATTGAAGAAGCTGGAGGCTATTCGGAAGTTATTAAATCCGGCTGGCTGACAGATGACATTCAAGCGAAATGGGTAGAACGAAAAGAAAAAGTCGCGGCACGCGAGCATTCGTTGATTGGCACCAATATTTACGCTAATCCACAAGAGCCTATAAAAGAAGGCAAAGTGGATGACAGCCACCTTGTCTACATGACGGCTAAACGTTTGGCCGCTCCTTTTGAAAAGTTAAGGGCCCAAAGCAAACTAAAGACATTGAAAACAGCGGTGTTGCATCTGGGGCCGTTGAAAACGGTGAAAAGCCAATCGGATTTTGTCCAAGGCTTTTTGGCGGTTGGCGGCATCGAGCCTTTGCTTAGCCCGGCGTTAAATTCTGCCCAAGACGTTAACCAGTACTTGGCTGATAATGCTATTGATTATGCCGTATTATGCGGGCCGAAAGAAAAACTGGATGAAGTGGTTCCAGGATTGGAAACAGCAGCAGTACTCGATGTTGCCGGGAAGTACAGTAAAGATGATTTGAGCGGCTGGGCGGCAAACGGCGTGGCGGATGCCATTTTTGCCGGAAAGCACATCATCTCAAAACTTGAGCAAATTCTGAGTCTTGGAAAGGAGGCCATCTGATATGGGCAAACCAGATTTCACAAAAGTGGATTTAGGAAAATTGGAAATCAAGCAAAACGGGGCAATCCACGAAGAGGTTTTCGAAACAAATGAAGGCATTGCGGTAAAGCCGGCTTATTCGGAAAAAGATATTGCATCCCAGCAGGAAAGTTATCCAGGGTTCGCTCCGAATATCCGTGGCCCGTATCCGACGATGTACGTATCGCGCCCATGGACGGTCCGCCAATATGCCGGTTTCTCTACAGCGGAAGAAAGCAATGCATTTTACCGCCGGAACCTGGCAATGGGCCAAAAAGGCTTGTCGGTCGCTTTTGACTTGGCAACCCACCGGGGATATGATTCCGATCATCCGCGTGTCACAGGAGATGTTGGAAAAGCGGGAGTGGCGATTGACAGCGTCGAGGACATGAAGATTCTTTTTGATGGCATCCCGCTTGACCAAATGTCGGTTTCCATGACGATGAACGGCGCAGTTGTACCAATCATGGCGTTCTTTATCGTGGCGGCAGAAGAACAAGGCGTTTCGCCGGAGCAATTGGCAGGCACGATTCAAAACGATATCTTAAAAGAATATATGGTGAGAAATACGTATATCTATCCGCCGGCGATGTCGATGCAGATCATTGCGGATATTTTCAAATTTACATCGACAAAAATGCCGAAATTCAACTCGATTTCCATATCGGGCTACCATATCCAAGAAGCGGGAGCTACAGCCGATATTGAACTCGCCTATACATTGGCGGATGGACTGGAATATGTCCGCACAGGCCTTGCAGCTGGCATTGATATCGATTCCTTTGCACCGCGGCTGTCATTTTTCTGGGGCATCGGCATGAATTACTTTATGGAAATTGCGAAAATGCGGGCTGCGCGGGAAATCTGGGCGAAAATGATGAAATCATTTGATCCGAAAAACGATAAATCCTTGGCTCTCCGCACCCATTCGCAGACGTCCGGCTGGAGCTTGACTGAACAAGATCCATTTAATAACGTCACACGGACTTTGATTGAAGCGAATGCGGCTGCGATGGGCCATACGCAATCGCTTCACACCAACGCATTGGATGAAGCGATTGCCTTGCCAACTGATTTTTCGGCGCGGATTGCCCGCAATACGCAATTGTTCCTGCAGGAAGAAACGGGAATGACCAAAGTCATCGATCCATGGGGCGGCTCGTATTATGTGGAATCGCTGACCAGCGAATTGATGGAGAAAGCGTGGCAATTGATTGAAGAAGTGGAAGAGCTCGGCGGTATGGCAAAAGCAATCGAGACAGGCCTTCCTAAAATGCGCATTGAAGAAGCTGCGGCTAAAAAACAAGCGCAAATCGATTCGAACGAAGAAGTCATTATCGGCGTCAACCGGTACCGCCTTGATGAAGAAGATCCGATTGACATTTTGAATATCGACAATACCTTGGTCCGCAAAACACAAATTGAGCGCATCGAACGCATGAAAGCGTCGCGCGACAATGACAAAGTGAAGGAAGCACTCGCTAAGCTGACGGCTGCCGCGAAAACCGGCGATGACAACATTCTGGAATGCGCCGTTGAGGCAGCGCGCTTCCGGGCAACGCTTGGTGAAATTTCTGATGCGATTGAAGAAGCATCCGGCCGGCATAAAGCGGTGATCCGTTCGGTGAGCGGAATCTACAGTGCCAATTTCTCAAATCACCAGGAAATTGAAATTGTAAAAGAAATGACGGAAGATTTTATTGAAAATGAAGGCCGCCGACCGCGCATCTTGATTGCGAAAATGGGGCAGGACGGCCATGACCGTGGAGCCAAAGTCATTGCGACGGCGTTCGCCGACTTGGGCTTTGATGTGGATATCGGCCCTTTGTTCCAGACGCCTGCCGAGACAGCACAGCAAGCGGTGGAAAATGATGTCCATGTCATCGGTGTCAGTTCATTGGCAGCCGGGCATATGACGCTCGTGCCGGACCTATGGGCAGAGCTGAAGAAAATCGGGCGGGAAGACATATTGATTGTCGTCGGCGGCGTCATACCGGCACAGGATTATGAATTCCTGAGAAATAACGGAGCCAGCGCTATTTTTGGCCCGGGAACCGTCATTCCGGTAGCGGCGCAAAAAGTCATCGAAGAGATTTATGCACGCCTCGGATATGAGGAAGTGGCTGACTGATGGACCGCGAAATGGAATCACGCCGGGTGATGGAAGGCGTGAAAGCAGCCCATGACGGTATGCAAGCAGCGCCGCGGAAAAAATTCAAAAAACCGCAGACTAAAGCTTTTGACTATGAAGAATTAGCTGAAGGGGTCCGGAGTGGTTCGCGCCTGCATTTAGGAAAAGCGATTACGTTGCTTGAAAGTTCAAACCCGGACCATAAACAACATGGCCAGGAACTGTTGAACTGCTTGCTTCCTTTTACCGGGAACTCCATCCGGATTGGCATTACAGGAGTCCCGGGCGCTGGGAAAAGCACGTTTATCGAGACATTCGGCGAAATGCTGACAAATCTTGGCCACCGGGTGGCCGTGCTGGCAATCGATCCGAGTTCATCGATCACAGGCGGCAGCATCCTGGGCGACAAAACCCGCATGGAAAGCCTGGCCCGCAATCCGAAAGCCTTTATCCGGCCATCGCCGACTGCGGGAACGCTTGGCGGCGTCCATAAGAAAACGCGTGAAACGATGCTGCTTTGTGAAGCGGCGGGCTACGACGTCATCCTTGTGGAAACGGTCGGGGTCGGCCAAAGCGAAACGCTGGTGCGCGGCATGGTCGACCTGTTCTTGCTGCTTGTTCTGACAGGAGCCGGAGATGAACTGCAAGGCATGAAAAAAGGGATACTGGAACTGGCGGATGCCATTGTCGTCCATAAAGCGGACAGCCATAACACCGATTTGGCCAAAAAGACGGTGCGGGAATACAAGCAGATCCTGCATTTTCTTCAGCAAGCAACAGAAGGCTGGAAAACACAGGCACTGCCTGCTTCATCGCTTGAACGTACGGGCATTTCGGAAATCTGGGCAATGGTGAAGGACTTCGAAGACACCGTCAAGAAAAGCGGCTATTGGAAAATCCGCCGCCAGAACCAAACCAAAGACTGGTTCCGTTCGATGATTACCGATGAATTGCTGAGCCGCTTTTTTGATGATCAAGCCCGGCGGGAAAAAGTGAAAATGCTGGAGCAGAAAGTACTGCAGGACGACTTGACTGTATCACAGGCGATTTCGAATTTATTCGAGTAAGCTTTTTTGCAAGTCTTTTCAACTCCTGATATGATAAAGAGAAACTACAACCATTGGGGATAATGCCCCAATAGTTGTTAGCTGAACCAACCGGACTTTTACGGACAGTGGATTCCCGCTTGAAGAAGGGGGAATCTTACTGACCGTTAAAGTGGGATATAATGAAGGAATTGATAAGGAGTGGTAGAAATGGCAATGGATTTTAATTTTCTTATGAATGATATCGCGAACCAAGCCCGCAAGGAAATGGTTGATGCAGGATATACTGAACTCAAAACACCTGAAGAGGTCACAGAAGTTTTTGCCCAGCCCGGCACCAGCCTGGTTATGATCAACTCGGTTTGCGGTTGTGCAGGCGGCATCGCCCGTCCCGCAGCATTGCATTCTGTCCATTACGACAAACGCCCGGACCGTTTTTTGACTGTATTCGCAGGACAGGATAAAGAAGCGACTGCTCAAGCACGTGAAATTTTTGGTGAAGATCATCTTCCTTCTTCTCCGTCATTCGTTCTTTTGAAAGACGGGAAAATGATTGATGAAATTGGCAGACATGAAATTGAAGGCCATGACCCGATGTCTGTAATTACGCATATCCAGGAATTGTTTGAAGAGCATTGCAAAGAGATTTAAGCTGAATGCCCCTCAAAAAGGGGCATTTTTTTATGTTGTAAAAAAAGGAGCAGAATATGAAACTGAAAAGATTTTCAATCGGCTACCGGACAATGAAAACAGCAGCAGGTGTGGCAATCGCTATTTCTTTGGCGCAATTTTTTCAATTGGATTATTATGTATCGGCCGGCATCTTGACGATTTTATGCATTCAGCCGACAAAGAAGAAATCAATCCGTGCCGCATTCTCCCGTTTAGTTGCCAGTTTGATCGGGATAGGCTATGCCTTCGTGTTTCTTGAAGGCATAGCCTATCACCCTGCCGTTATCGGCATCATGATTTTGCTTTTCATTCCAGTCCTGGTTTCTTTAAGGTTTTCAGATGGTTTTGTTTCCAGTTCGGTTATTTTGCTGCATATATACGATTCTAAAAACTTGACGCTGGATCTTTTTCTGAATGAATTGTCGTTGATGGCTGTCGGCTTCGGTACTGCATTAGCGGTCAATATGTATATGCCGAGCATCGAACGGAAATTGAATGCGTACCGCTACGAGATTGAATCGCTGTATTCGTCTATTTTCCAGGAAATCGTAATTTTTCTGCGCCAAGGCGATTCAGCTTGGACCGGGAAAGAATTGACCGACAGTGCTGCGCTCTTGAAAAAAGCGAAGGCGCTGGCGTATCAGGATGTTGAAAACCATGTTACCCGTCTTGAAAACAAATATTACCATTATTTCGATATGAGAGAGCAGCAGCTGGAAATCATCGAACGCATTCTGCCTCAAATTACGGCACTGCCTGTAATCGTCGGCCATACCCATTTAGTGGCGGATTTTCTGGAAGATTTGGCGCTCCATGTCCATTCGGGCAATACGGCATACCGCTACATCAGCAAATTGCAAGCGGTCAAAGACGATTTTGCCACGATGCCATTGCCGAATACCCATGAAAAGTTTTTGGCTATGGCAGCACTTTATCAAGTAATTCAGGAAATGGAAGATTATTTGGAGATCAAGTCTTCCTATAAAGGATTCACCAACAAAAAGACAGCGGAAATCAATTGATTTCCGCTGTCTTTTCTATGTTTTATTCTTTTTATTAGATAACGAAGCTGAGTCCCATCATTAAACTGGACAAAAGCATGATGCCGACCATGGCATAAACGATAACTTTACGGAATGCAGGATTATTCATGGATATACGACTCCTTTATTTTTCAATTGGACATAATGAAATAATAACATAAACAGCAGGGGATTTGAAGTCCCGTGTCCCATCGTTTTCCAAATATTCAAGTAGAACTAGAGTTTTTACAGTCTAATGGGTACAATAAAAGAGAACTTATAAAAGGAAGTGAAAAGAATGAAAAAAGTCGACCATATTGGAATTGCAGTCCGGAATTTGAATGAGGTACTGCCTTATTACACCGATACACTTGGCTGCCCGTTGCTGAAAATCGAAGACGTGGAGTCCCAGAAGGTGCGGGTGGCTTTTATTGATGCCGGCAACATCAAATTGGAATTGCTTGAACCGTTGGATGACACAAGTGCAGTGGCCAAGTTTATCGAAAAACGCGGAGAAGGCATTCACCACATCGCGTTTGGCGTGGAGGATATTGAACAGCGCATGGCCGAACTGCGTGAAAACGGTGTCAAATTATTGAGTGAGCATGCAAATCCGGGAGCTGGCGGCGCAATGGTTGCCTTTTTGCATCCTAAATCTTCAAATGGGGTATTATACGAGCTATGCGAAAAGCAATGATTGAGGAGTGGAGAAATGGATATTTACGAAAGAATCAATGAGTTATATGACCGCAGACGCGAAATTGAACTTGGCGGCGGGGAAGAACGCATCAGAAAACAGCATGAAAAAGGCAAACTGACTGCCCGCGAACGCATCGAGCTGTTAGTGGACGAAGGTTCTTTTGTGGAACTGAGCCCTTTCGTGGAACATCGGACGACGGATTTTGGAATGGCAAACGGACCTGGTGAAGGGGTAGTCACGGGTTACGGAAAAGTGGGTGGCCGTCCGATTTATCTGTTTTCACAGGATTTCACTGTATTTGGCGGAGCGCTGGGTGAAATGCATGCCAAAAAAATTGCCAATGTCATGGATTTGGCAGCAAAGAACGGTGCGCCATTTATCGGCTTGAACGATTCAGGCGGCGCCCGCATCCAGGAAGGCGTTTTGTCGCTTGATGGCTATGGCCATATTTTTTACCGGAACTCCATATATTCAGGCGTGATTCCGCAGATTTCCGTCATCATGGGGCCATCAGCCGGAGGCGCCGTTTATTCGCCGGCCATTACCGATTTTGTGTTCATGGTCGATAAAACAAGCCAGATGTTCATCACCGGGCCGAAAGTCATTGAAACGGTGACAGGAGAGAAGATTTCTTCTGAAGACCTGGGCGGCTCGAAAGTACATACAGCAATCAGCGGAAATGCGCATTTCCGCTCGGATTCCGAACAAGAAGTGCTGCAGATGGTGCGGAAGTTGATCAGTTATCTGCCGCAGAACAACCAGGAAATGCCGCCTCGTCTTGAAGCGGACGGGGAAGACGATTACCGTCCGGACCTGGCAGACGTCGTGCCGTACGAAGCGATTCGCCCGTACGATGTCCGGGCTGTTGTCAATCAAGTGGTCGATGATGGCAGTTTCATGGAAGTCCAGCCGGAATTTGCCCGCAATATTGTCGTTGGCTTGGCGCGCATTAAAGGTGAAACGGTCGGTCTTGTCTGCAACCAGCCAAAAGTGATGGCCGGCGGACTCGATATCGACTCTTCTGATAAAGCGGCCCGCTTTATCCGTTTCTGTGATTCCTTTAACATTCCATTGATTACCTTTGAAGATGTCACCGGATTTTTCCCTGGCATCAAACAAGAACACGGCGGAATCATCCGGCACGGCGCAAAAATCCTGTATGCTTATTCAGAAGCGACGGTGCCGAAAATGACGGTGATTTTGCGCAAAGCATACGGCGGCGCGTATGTGGCACTCAACTCCAAATCGATTGGGGCCGATCTGGTGTTTTCATGGCCGAATGCCGAAATCGCCGTTATGGGTCCACAAGGAGCAGCCAATATCATTTTTGCACGCGAAATCGATGCAAGCGATAACCCGGAAGAAACACGGGCGGCCAAAATAGAGGAATACCGCGAGAAATTCGCCAACCCGTATGTGGCAGCGGCACGTGGAATGGTGGATGATGTAATCGATCCACGGGAAACGCGCATTAAACTGATTCAGGCGCTGGAAATGATGCGCCATAAAAAAGAGACGCGCCCAGCTAAAAAACATGGCAATATGCCTTTATAAAAAGAGAGGTACCAATGATGAAGAAAGACCGATTATTGAACGAGTTTCTTGAATTGGTGCAAATCGATTCAGAAACGAAAAATGAAGCGAAAATTGCCGAAGTGCTGAAACAGAAATTGGAAGACCTCGGCTTTTATGTGAGAGAAGACAATTCCTCTTTCCGTAACGGCCATGGCGCCAATAACTTGATTGCCACATTGCGGGGAGCCGCAATTGCAGCTTCACCGATTTATTTTACTGTGCACATGGACACGGTAACCCCTGGAAAAGGCGTTAAGCCCGAAATCCGGGAGGGCTATGTGTATTCCGACGGCACTACCATCTTAGGGGCGGACGACAAAGCGGGAATTGCCGCTTTGTTCGAGATGGTCCGTTCGGTTCAGGAACAGGAAATCGAGCATGGCGATATCCAATTAGTGATTACAGCCGGAGAAGAAAGCGGCTTAGCTGGAGCCAAAGAACTGGATGCTTCTTTATTGTTCGCGGAATACGGCTATGCCGTGGACAGCGATGGCAAAGTTGGCGGAATCGTCACGACTGCTCCTTACCAGGCGAAGTTATGGACGACCATTTATGGCAAGACAGCCCATGCCGGGGTAGCTCCTGAAAAAGGCGTTTCAGCGATCACAATTGCGGCCAAAGCCATTGCGAAAATGTCGCTGGGACGCATTGATAAAGAAACGACAGCCAATATCGGCCGTTTTGAAGGAGGCCAGGCGACCAATATTGTGTGCGACGAAGTCCACATTCTGTCGGAAGCCCGGTCTATCCAGGAAGATAAATTGGCTTCTCAAACAGCGCATATGGAATCGGTATTTGAAGAAGTCGCGGAACGCATGGGCGGCACTGCCGTAACTGAAGTGAAACTGATGTATCCAGGTTTCCATTTCAATGAACATGAAAAAGTTGTGAAAATTGCCAAGCAAGCGGCAGCCAATATCGGCCTTGCTGCGCCTGTCTTAACAAGCGGAGGCGGAAGCGACGCCAATATCTTTAATGGCTTTGGCATTCCGACCGTCAATTTAAGTGTCGGCTATGAAGATATCCACACGAAAAAAGAACGCATGCCAATCGAAGAATTGGAGAGATTGACCGAAATGCTGGTTGAAATTGTGAGAGAGTCAGCTGTTTAATAGAAAAGAAAAGACTGCAGGCATAGTCGGTTTTCCCGATAATGCCTGCAGTTTTTTTCTGTTTAAAGGCAATAAAAATGAGGAAGATTTCGGCCGGAATCGTATTTTCTCTTTTGCTGGTCATATTTTGTCTCTTGTGAGTCGTATTTCTGCAACAACTGGCCGTATTTCAAAAATTGCGGAAGAACAAGCCGGTTTTAAAGAAAAAGAGAAGAGCAGCACCAGGTATCCGGCACATTCCTAAGAGGCAGCCTCGCTTTTCGTATGGTAAACTGAAAGAAAAAGAAAGTGAAGCGATCCACATGGCAGGCCGAGTGATTTTCCACATTGATATGAATAGTTTTTATGCTTCGGTGGAGCAGTCGCATGACCCGACTTTAAAAGGCAAAGCGATTGCAATTGCCGGCAATCCGAAAGAGCGGCGCGGCATCATTGTGACTTGTTCTTATGAAGCACGGGCGCACGGGATTTATACGACGATGCAAGTGCATGAAGCCAAACGGAAATATCCGGAATTGATTCTCTTGCCGCCGAATTTCGAGCGCTACCGGGCTGCATCAAAAGCGATGTTTGACATTCTGCGTTCTTACACGGACCTTGTGGAACCGGTATCGATCGATGAAGGCTACGTTGATGTGACGGAACTGGCTAAAGATCGGCATGCGCTGGAGCTGGCGGAAGAAATCCAGCAGCGCATGAAATCAGAACTTGATCTGCCCTGTTCACTTGGCATTGCACCGAATAAATTTTTGGCAAAAACGGCCTCCGATATGAAAAAGCCGATGGGCATCACGATCTTGCGGAAGCGCGACATCCAGAAAAAGCTCTGGCCGCTGCCGGTTATCGAAATGCATGGCATCGGAGAAAGCACTGCAGAAAAACTAAAACGCCTGTCGATTGCCACGATCGGAGATTTAGCGGCAGCCAATACCGGGCTCATCAAAGAAAAGATGGGCAAGAATGGCTTGCGCCTTCAGAACCGGGCAAACGGCATGGATGACCGGATCGTGGATCCCGATTCGATTTACGATACGAAAAGCGTCGGGACTTCAACAACATTGCCCGTAGATGAAACCGATGAAGAAAACTTAAAAGCGATTTTCCGGAAACTGAGTGAAAAGGTGGCCAACCGGCTCGAAGCGAAAGAGCTGGCCGGTCCTACTGTCAGCATCCAGACCCGCAGCTCGGAGTGGCAAAACCGCACCCGCAGCATTACGCTGAGAAACACCGTATGGAAACGCGACGACATCTTCCGAAATGCATGGCAATTGTTCACGAAGCATTGGAATGGAGAGCCCCTCCGTCTTGTCGGCGTAACGGTATCGAATGTGGCTAAGAAAGGCGAGATGACGGAACAGCTGTCCATTTTTAATTTCCAGGAGCACGCTAAAGAAGAACCGATTCTGAACCTGATGTCCAAACTTGAAAAAAAATTCGGCAAAAGCGTCATTATTCGGGGGACGCGCTCCCAAAAAACGACTTCTGAATCAGAAACCAGTTTCAGCAAAGATTTTTTGGCCGACCATGACCACGAAAGAAAGTAGGGAGTTTATGCAGCTATTATTTCTCGGAACAGGAGCGGGCATGCCGTCAAAGCACCGGAATTCCAGTTCTCTCGCTCTAAAATTGCTTGAGGAACGCGGAACTTTTTGGCTGTTTGACTGTGGGGAAGCGACACAGCATCAAATGTTACATACGACTTTAAAACCGCGTAAAATTGAAAAAGTCTTTATTACCCATTTACATGGAGACCATATTTTCGGCTTGCCGGGACTGCTGGGCTCGCGTTCCTTTCAAGGAGGGGAAGAACCGCTTGACATATACGGTCCGACAGGCATTAAGGAACTTGTAGAAACGTTCTTGCGCCTCAGCCGGACGCATTTGACATATAAAATCGTTTTTCATGAAAATCTGGATGGCATCATTTTTGAAGATGAAACGATGGTGGTGAAAGCGGCGCTTCTTGACCACGTCATTCCTTCGTATGGATTCCGGATTGCTCAAAAACCGCTGCAGCCAAAATTGAATATCGAAAAAGCTACGGAATACGGTGTCCCTAAAGGCCCGTTGCTGGCAAAGCTGAAAGCAGGGGAGGACGTGGTTCTGGAAAATGGGCAAATTGTCAAAAGCATCGATGTGACAGAGCCTGCACATCCCGGATTTGTTGTCTCAATTCTTGGCGATACCCGTTTCTGCAAGGCAGCTATTGAGTTAAGCCGAGATGCAGATATCGTGGTGCACGAAGCGACATTTGATGCAGAGACGAAAAAGATGGCGCGAGGTTATGGCCATTCGACTATTTACGATGCAGCCAAAACCGCCAGCCTCGCTGGAGCGAAAGCGTTGATCGCCAATCATATCAGCTCCAGATTCTTGCCGGATGATGACAAAATACTGACTGAGCAGGTCCGTGGGATACACCCGAACGTGTTTATCGCACGGGATTTCGCAGAATACGAATGGCATCAACATAACCAAGAAGTAAGGAAGAAAATAGAAAGCCGTCGCTAAGCGATGGCTTTTTTTGTATTTTTCAAGTTTATCGAGGAAATAATAGAACATATGTTCTTTTTGTGATAAAATAAAGGTACAGCTGCATGAGGACGGTTTGGCCATTCCCGCAGAAAGGGGGTGGTGACATGACTCTTTCAGAATCCTTTGCCCTCGTCTTCACGAGCATCGGGGTAACGATCAGTGCAGTGACTTTGGTCGTTTACATGATTTTGGCCATGAACGAAAAAAAATAACCGTCCCTTGTGGTAGAGGAATGACGGTTATTTTCAAAGCCTAGTTTTCCAGCCAACCGCTCACGCGCGGCATGCAGCTGGCCGAATGCTTCGGCATTCGGTTTTTTTGCGTTAATGTTAGTATACTAAATCTGAAAATATTTTCAAACAACTAAAGAGGGCAATCCGTTTTCCATTCCTGCTGTACCCGGATTACAAGTCATGTATTCAACTTTTCTAAAAGAAAAAAGGAAAATAAAAGAAAATATATAATTAATAGAACACACGTTCCGTTTATGTTACTATAATAGTACAGTTGCAGGCGGGAACTTGGCTATAAACGAAGAAAACAACCGTCCCTTGTGGTAGAGGAATGACGGTTGTTTTCAAAGCCAAGAATTCCAGCCAACCGCCTTTGGTGCGGCACGCAGCTGGCCGAATGCTCCGGCATTCGGTTTTTTTACGTTACTTTCAGTATACTAAATTTCGAGCATTTTGCAACTGCCTTATATCCAGCCGCGCTCATATGGCACGGGTGCTTCAATGTCAGCACCCAGCTCTTTCGCTGCCGTATAGGCCCAGTAAGGGTCGCGCAGCAATTCACGGGCTAAGAAAATCATATCTGCCCGTTCATTTTGCAAAATTTCCTCCGCATGAAGTGCGTGTGTGATCAAACCGACAGCGCCTGTTGCGATAGGTGTTCCATGTTTGATGGTTTCTGAAAATGGCACCTGATAGCCAGGGTATGATGGAATCGTTGCAGGAACCACAGCTCCGGAGCTGACATCGATTAAATCTACGCCTTGCTGTTTCATCCATTGCACCATTTCCACGTATTGGCCCGGCGTCATGCCGCCTTCTGCATAGTCTTTAGCCGAAATGCGGACAAACAGCGGCCCATCCCATACTTCATTGACGGCATCAATGACTCGGCGCAGGATGCGATAACGGTTTTCTACAGAGCCGCCGTAGTCATCGTTGCGTTTATTGGTTAAGGGAGACAGGAATTGATTGATTAAATAACCATGCGCAGCATGCAATTCAATCAAGTCAAAACCGGCTTTTTTCGCACGCACAGCGCCGTCTTTAAATGCCTGTACCGTTTCTTCGATTTCTTCAAGCGTCATCGCCTGGGGTGTCTGGTATTTTTCATTAAAGGCAATGGCACTGGGGGCCTGGATGGGTACTTCCAAATTCGCTTTACGGCCGGCATGCGCCAGCTGGATGCCAGTTTTGGCGCCGTGCTGTTTTATCAGCCGGACAATTTCAGCGAGGCCTTCGATATGGCCGTCTTCCCAGATGCCTAAGTCTCTCATGGAAATGCGGCCTTGGGGCTGTACAGCTGTCGCTTCCACAATAATCAGGCCCACTTGGCCGACTGCGCGTGTCGGATAGTGCACACGGTGCCAGTCGGTCACTTTGCCGTCTTCCTGGTCGCTTTGGTACATGCACATAGGTGCCATGACAATGCGATTTTTGAATGTTGTATTCTTGAAGGTAATGGGCTCAAACAATTTAGCCATAAATAAGTTCCCTCCCGAATCTTCGCGATTTGAAGCTAATTATATCAGAAGACCTTATTCAAATTCTCTTCCAAGGGCTTGCGAACGGCTGGCTGCTTGATTAATGCATTCTCCGATAATTTCTTTAAAATTGTTTTCTTCCAATGAAGCAATGCCGGCGGCGGTTGTGCCGTTCGGGCTGGTCACTTTTTTTCGCAGTTCGGCGAATTCGGCATACTGCAGCATTTCAGAGGCTCCGGAAAACGTCTGGCGGACCAGTTTTTTCGAATCCTCAAGCGACAATCCGTTGGCCACACCGGCTTCGGTCATCGCTTCTGCGAAATAGTAGATAAAAGCCGGGCCACTGCCTGCGACAGCAGTGACTGCATCCAGCTGCGGTTCTTCTACGACGGTAACGCCGCCAATTGACGACAGCAAGTCTCTTAACTCATATTGCTGCTCAAGCGTCACTTGTTCGCTCCATGCTACGCCTGTTGCCGATTTACCGATTTTAGCTGATGTATTCGGCATCGCGCGGGCAATAGGCAGATTGCCGACGTATTTCTGGATGGTGCGGATAGGAACCCCCGCCACGACCGATAAAATGACTGTGTCTGGAGACAAGTCGTCTTGAATTCCGCAAAGTGCAGCTTTCACATCTTTCGGTTTCATGGCGAGCAAAGCGAAATCAGCGTTTTTTAATTCCGTCTTTTCTTTCTGGACAATATTGACACCGTACTCATCACGCAAAAACTCCAGGCGATCGATATCGGATTTATTCATCACGGAAATATCGCTTGGTTTCAATATGCGTTTATTGATCCAGCCATGGATCATGGATTCTGCCATGGAACCTGCTCCGATACATACGATATTCATGCTTCCCACTTCCTTTTCTGCTATGTAAACTAATTTGGTTTTGGATACCAGCGCCGAGTTTTTCGAGAAGGGCAGACCTGACGGAGCTGAGCGGCCGCTTTCGCTTTTCTCATTGTCCAGCTCCGGCGTCCAGCCCCTCGAGGTCGCTTCAGTCTAGCCGCCAATGGCAGAAAACGCCATTACCGCCCAGACCTCCAGCGCTTGCCGGGGCTAGATGGGCGCCTGCGCTTTTCAGTGTCCAGCTGCAGCGGCCAGATTCTCGGGTCATAAGCCACTCCGGCTGTGCGGCTGAAAACACGCCGCTTCGCCGGATCGTCTAAAACCCATATTGCTCCTGCAGCACTTCATGCTTCGTCGCAAAGAGATGGCCCAAACAATTTTTGGTCCATCTCTTGCCTGTCGAATCTTAACGGCCGCTTGCGCTTTTCAATAAAAAAAAGCGCATCCGTCCCTGCTTTTGCAAGGACGAAAACGCTTGGTTTCCGCGGTACCACCTAAATTTGCCGACTTGCGGCACTTCTCGAGATCCTTAACGCGGATAGACGGCCTTGTTTTCACAGGCAGCTCAAAAGCAGGTTCGAGAAGGGAGCGGGGATGCGCGTTTCAGCTGGAGCGCACTCTCTTGGCACCATCACCTTCTGTACTGGTCTTTTTCTTCGCTCGTATATGTATCTGAATTATAGAGGTAGTTCCAATTGTTTGTCAAATGGTCTTTGCCGCGTGACGAAATCGGCTTTTATCGGTATGATAGATGAATAGCGATTCAGTTTCTAAGGGAGATGGGAAAATGAGTTTACATAAAATTATTATTCCGACGCCTTTTGCAGTCGGCGACGTTAATTCATACTTACTTAAAGGCGATATGCTGACATTGATTGATGCCGGGCCAAAAACACCGGAAGCCTGGCTGGCGCTAAAAGCCGGTTTAAAGGCTACGAATGTGGAGCCGAAAGATGTGGAGCAAGTAGTGCTGACGCATCACCATCCGGATCATGCCGGCTGGGTGGATGGTTTTGAAAATGCTAAATTGTTCGGACATCCGTACAACGACTTATGGCTGCGGCGCGACCAGGCATTTCTGGACTACCATGATGCCTTTTATCTGGACCGCCTGAAAGAAGAAGGTGTGCCGGAAGAACTGTGGTTCTGGGTCAAAAAAATGAAAAGGCCATTGAACCTGATGGGCAACCGGCCTCTTGATATGGCAATCCATGAAGGTGACGCATTGCCGGGGCATCCAGGCTGGCACGCGCTCGAAACACTTGGCCATGCCCAAAGCCATTTATCTTATTGGAATCCGGAAAGCGGGGAAATGATCGGAGGAGATCATGTCATCGCAAAAGTGTCCTCGAATCCTTTGATCGAGCCGCCGCTCCACCGGGAAGATGGCCGGCCGAAATCATTGCTTCAATATAATGCATCGCTGGAGCGGTTATTGAAAATGCCGATTGGAGTCGTCTATAGCGGCCACGGGGAAGAAGTGCGGAATGTCCATGAACTGGTTGCTGTAAGGCTTGAAAAGCAGCATCAGCGTGCATTGAAAGTGCTGGATATGCTGGAAAATGAAGAGAAGACCGTATACAGCTTGACGAAAGAATTGTTTCCGTATGCCTATGAAAAAGAGCTGGGGCTGACCTTGTCAGAAACAATCGGCCAAATCGATTACTTGCTGGAAGACGGATTGATTACGGAACGCATGGACGGCAAAGGTGTTTTCCATTACTTGAAAGCTTAATGGCGGCAGCCGGTTTTTTATTGCAACGAAGGCCACCAGCGGTTAAAATAAACCTGTTGGACTTTTCAAAAAAATGAATGGCGCCACGATGATTAAACCGAAAAGGAATGGGTTATTTTGAAGAAATTGAGTCTATTGATGGCAAGCCTGCTATTTTTAGCAGCGTGTTCCAATGATAAAGCAGCTGAGCCTGTGGAAGAACCGAAAAAGCAGGACGCAGCAGTTGAAGAGCAGGATACAGCAGCCGAAGAACAGCAAGAACTGTCGGAAGAAGGGTTCATCACGCAAGTGACAGCGAACCAGATTCTCGTTAACAATATTTATTTCACAATTCCAAAAGATGCCAAAGTATCCTTTAAAAACGGCACTGATACCACAGACGGCGTGGTCGGGGATATCCGCACCGGCATGAAAGTCAGCGTGGATTACACAGGGCCGGTAAAAGAAACTTTTCCGATGGAAGCCGAGGCGCAAACCGTGTCAATTTTGAATGATGAAGCATCAGCTGAGCAATCCGAAGCGCTTCTTGCTTACATCGAAGGCGAGCAATTGTCGAGTTTGGTTATTCTTGGCCAGCCAATTGTCCGGGACAATGAAATCGGATTTTTATTCAATAACATGATTGATGGGGAAATGACTGAAGTGCGCGTCAATTTAGATACACACGAATATACAGTAGGCGGAGAGTGAAAGCAGCGGCGGCTGCTTTTTCTTTTTGTAAATTTGTAAACTAATTCACTTGCACTTATAAATATCCCGTGTTATTATGTGTATATTAACAGCACATAACTGCATAAAAATACATTGGAGGTTTTCATATTGAATAAAAAAATCGTTCTTGCATACTCAGGTGGATTAGATACATCGGTGGCCATTCCGTGGCTGAAAGGACAAGGCTACGACGTCGTCGCTGTATGCCTGGATATCGGAGAAGGAAAAGATTTAGACTTCATTAAACAAAAAGCGCTTCAAGTTGGAGCGGTGGAAAGCTACATGATCGACGCAAGAGAAGAGTTTGCCAATGAATACGCATTATTATCGCTTCAAGCACATACATTATATGAAGGCAAATATCCGCTTGTATCGGCATTGTCCCGTCCGCTTATTTCCAAAAAACTGGTTGAGATTGCTGAAGAAACAGGTTCTACAGCGGTTGCTCACGGCTGTACAGGAAAAGGCAACGACCAAGTGCGTTTTGAAGTTTCAATCAAATCATTGAATCCTGACCTTGAAGTCGTAGCGCCGGTCCGTGCATGGGCTTGGTCGCGTGATGAAGAAATCGCTTATGCAAAAGAAAATAATGTTCCGATTCCGGTTAATCTGGACAGCCCGTTCTCTATCGACCAAAACCTTTGGGGCCGCGCCAACGAATGTGGCGTTCTGGAAGATCCATGGGCAGCGCCGCCGGAAGAAGCTTACGATATTACGACGCCTTTAGAGAATACACCAAATACTCCGGATATCGTTGAAATCGAATTTGTGAATGGCGTCCCGACGCAATTAAACGGCGTATCTTATACATTTGCCAAACTGATTTTGGAATTGAATGAAATTGCCGGAAAGCACGGCGTCGGAAGAATTGATCACGTGGAAAATCGTTTGGTAGGCATCAAATCCCGTGAAATCTACGAAGCTCCAGCTGCCATGACGTTGATTGCAGCTCACAAAGAGCTCGAAGATATTACACTTGTTAAGGAAATGGCGCATTTCAAACCGGTCATTGAAAAGAAATTGACGGAATTGATTTATGAAGGCCTTTGGTTCTCGCCGCTTCGTGTAGCATTGCAAGCATTCCTGAAAGAAACGCAAGTTTATGTCAACGGCACAGTGCGCGTTAAATTGTTCAAAGGGCATGCCATCATCGAAGGGCGTAAATCACCAAACTCTCTATATAACGAGCAATTGGCAACTTACTCTACAGATGACACTTTCAACCATGCATCGGCTGTCGGCTTTATCGAGTTATGGGGCCTTCCAACAGTCGTCAACTCCATGGTCAATAAAAAAGAAGTCGTTGTTCCTGAAAACGTGAAAGTAGGCGTTCAATCATGACCAAACTGTGGGGCGGCCGTTTTCAGAAATCGGCCGAACAGTGGGTCGATGAGTTTGGAGCTTCCATTTCTTTCGACCAGAAACTGGTCCTGGAAGATCTGGAAGGCAGCACAGCACATGTCAAAATGCTGGGAGCTTGCCAGATTCTTTCAGAAGAAGACACAGCTCTTATCTTATCGGGGCTCCAAACGCTGAAAGAAAAAGCGCAAGCCGGCGATTTGGAATTCAGCGTTTCGAACGAAGACATCCACTTAAACTTGGAAAAGCATTTAATCGATGAAATCGGCCCGGTCGGCGGCAAACTCCATACAGCGAGAAGCCGCAATGACCAAGTGGCAACCGATATGCATCTTTATTTAAAAAACCGGGTCAAAGAAATAATAGAAGCAGTCACTGCGTTCCAGTCGGCCATCGTCGAACAGGCGGAAGCCCATGTAGAAACTGTGGTGCCAGGCTATACCCATTTGCAGCGCGCACAGCCGATTTCATTCGGCCATCATTTATTGACGTATTTCTGGATGCTTGAGCGTGATAAAGAACGGTTGTCGGAATCGCTGAAACGCATCGACTTGTCGCCGCTTGGCGCCGGGGCGATGTCCGGAACGACTTTCCCGATTGACCGTGAGTTGTCTGCCAGCTTCCTCGGCTTTTCCGGCGTTTACCAAAACAGCCTGGACGCCGTCAGTGACCGCGACTTTATCGTTGAATTCCTCAGCAATGCTTCGATGCTGATGATGCATATGTCGCGTTTTGCTGAAGAAATCATTCTTTGGTCAAGCGAAGAATTCCGTTTTATCGAACTCGACGATGCATTCTCAACCGGCTCGAGCATTATGCCGCAAAAGAAAAACCCGGATATGGCCGAATTGATCCGCGGCAAGACCGGCCGCGTCTATGGCAACCTTTTCGGATTGCTCACCACGCTGAAAGGCCTGCCGCTTGCCTACAATAAAGATATGCAAGAAGACAAAGAAGGCATGTTTGATACAGTCCATACATTGATGGGATCCTTGCCGATTTTTGAAGGCATGGTCCGTACTATGACAGTCCGCACTGATTCTATGGAAAAAGCTGTGCATTCGGACTTTTCGAATGCTACAGAACTCGCCGATTACTTGGCAGCAAAAGGCATGCCATTCCGTGAAGCGCATGACGTGACCGGAAAACTGGTGTTCACTTGCATCCAGCGCGGTTATTTCCTGAAAGACTTGCCGCTGTCAGATCTGCAGGATGCCAGTCCCTTGATTGGCGAAGACATCTACGAGACCTTGAAGCCGAAAACTGCGGTAAAGCGCAGAAACTCGCTCGGGGGCACTGGATTTGATCAAGTACAGCATCAACTGGGACTTGCCAAGCAACTCATCGGGTAAAAGTCCAATCATATAAGCCAGTTGCGCTTGGTACCCGCATCTGGCCGCCGAAAGCCGATTTTCCTCTCCCCAAAGGAAAATCGGCTTTTACTTGTATTTTTGGCCTAAGCTGATTTCCTGCTTTTCGATGAGGAAACCAGCTTTTTTTGTGTTGGATGCCAAGGTGATTTACTGTTATTTCCTTTGCAGACTGAACTACTTTCTTTTCAAACATCAATAACTTTCTTTTGCCCGGAAGAATAATTGCCGGAATCGTCCACAATAGTTTAGCAAAAGCAGAAAACGGTTATTGATTAAGAACAAATGTTCGTATATGATTATAAAAGACAGAAAAAAGGAGGCGGAAAGTCATGTATGAGGGATTGGAAACACGGCCCATCATCTGCCTTGACATGCGCAGTTTCTATGCCAGTTGTGCTGCAATCGACCTCGGCCTTGATCCGCTGACAGCTTGCATTGCCGTCATCGGCAATCAGGAGCGGCGCGGCAGCGTGGTGCTGGCGGCATCACCGGTGTTGAAAAAGGATTTCGGGGTCAGGACTGGCACCCGGCTGTTTGAGATTTCAGATGATCCACGGATCCAGAAAATTGAACCGAAAATGGGCTTCTTTCTGAAAGTATCGATGGAAATTACGCGATTGCTGAAGGAATACGTACCGGCTGAAGCCATCCATGTCTATAGCGTCGATGAAAGTTTTGTCGACTTGAGTGGCACCGGGAAATTATGGGGGACACCCGAAGAACTTATTGCGCGCATTCAAGACGACATCATTCGGCAATTTTGCCTGCCTTCCGCCATCGGCATGGGGCCGAATATGCTGCTGGCGAAACTGGCACTCGATCTGGAAGCGAAAAAGGCAGGGTTTGCAAAATGGACATATGAAGATGTGCCGAAGAAATTATGGCCGGTCACGCCGCTCAGCAAAATGTGGGGCATCGGTTCACGGCTGGAAGCCACTTTGAACGGCATGGGGATTTTTTCAGTCGGCGACTTGGCGCATTGCGAACTTGTGCAGCTGGAAGAAAGTTTCGGCATTCTCGGCAATCAGCTTTACCACCATGCTTGGGGCATCGATTTGTCGGAACTCGGTGCGCCGCTTGTGGAAGGGCAAGTCAGTTACGGCAAAGGGCAGATCCTTTACCGGGATTACACGACGGCCAAGGATATTTCGGCGGTACTGCTGGAAATGGCGGAAGATGTCGCCAGGCGCGCGCGCACAGCTGGAAAAGCGGGGCGCACGGTTTCGCTGTCGGTCGGCTACAGCAAAAAAGCGTTCGGGGGAGGGTTTCATCGCTCGCGGACGATCGATGAAGCGACAAACGATACATTGAAAATCTATGCCGTGTGCAAAGCGCTGCTGTCGGAGTTCTATGATGGGCGGCCGGCCAGAAGGCTTGCCATCACGCTGACGAAGCTGGAAGATGAAACATCGATGCAATTGAGTTTGTTTGAACAGCGGAAATGGCAGAACCGGAAATTGGGGGAAGCGATGGACCAGTTGCGGGCAAAATATGGTCCGACTGCGGTACTGCGCGCCGTTTCCTATACAGAAGCCGGCACGGCGCTTGAACGGGCGAATTTAATCGGCGGCCATAAAGCGGATGGCAGTATTGAGGAACCGGAAGACTGATAGCCCGTGAACCATAAAAGCCTGGTTGAAAATTTGGCCAAGTACACCGGTTTATTAATGAACTGCCGCGGAGCAGAGTTCCTTTTTTCCCGGCGGACAGCGGCCACTCGCCGCTTTTGCAACCGAAATGGAAACAGAAGGGGCAATTAAACTAAGTGCTTTTTAAGGCAATACATGTAAAAAACTACATAAGGTAAAATTTAAAGAAGTCAAAAACGAAAAGAGAAAAACCGGAAATAAGAAAGAGAAAAACAGGAAATCACCCTGGACTCTATTCTTTTGAAATTTGTAGCTTACTGGAAGGAACCACAATTGAAATGGGCTTAGGAGTGTTCAAGGCAACACAAGGAGACATAAATTTTACGACAAAAAGCGCAGGCGAGCCGCGGAACCATTCCAAAAGCCCTTCAAAAATAATTTAATAAAAAGTGCATTTCAATAATACATGTAGAAAACTACATAAGGTAATTTAGCAAAAATTCAAAACCAGCAACAAGAAAGAACCGGCAAAGAGAAAAAGAAAAAATGCAGAAAAGAAGAAGGGGGAAAAAACGGCAAGGCCATTGAAAAGTCAGACTGTCATCGGTGCTAAACGAGAAATTCTATTTTTCACATTGTCCACAAAGATGTCACAGGCAAAGGGGCGGTTATGTGAGAATAAATTTGGTAAGATAGGTAGAGCATAGTGAAAGGGTGACAATTGTGGCCGCTGATATAAATTTGTTTCTCGCGTTTGGTGCGGGATTTCTGAGTTTTATTTCGCCTTGTACATTGCCGCTGTACCCGGCTTTTTTATCGTACATTACTGGAATGTCGATTGATGAACTCAAAAATGATAAAAAGGTCATGCGCCGAAGAGGCATGTACCATACATTATTTTTCTTATTAGGATTCTCAACCATCTTTATTGCTCTCGGTTTCAGCACTTCTTTCTTTTATGAATGGTTTATCCGTTATGATGATTTGATTCGTCAATTGGGTGCGATTTTTATCGTCCTGTTCGGGTTGATGATTATCGGAGTATTTACACCGAAGTTCTTGATGCAGGACCGAAAACTTTCGTTTAAAAACCGGCCTTCCGGTTTTCTTGGGACATTCGTCATCGGGATTGCTTTTGCGGCGGGATGGACACCGTGTACGGGTCCGATCACAGCCGCCATTTATGCGCTGGCAGCAACAAACCCGGGATCCGGCATCTGGTATATGGTGGCTTATATTCTCGGTTTTGCCATTCCATTCTTTGTCTTGTCATTCTTTGTGGCCCAAACTGGCTGGCTTCGCAGAAACAGCCAGAAGATTATGACGGTCGGCGGCTATGTTATGATAGCTGTGGGAATCTTGCTGTTCTTTGACGGGATGACGTACATTATCCAAATCCTGAGCCCGTTGTTCGGCGATTTCCAAGGGTTTTGATTGAGGGACTAAGAAAAACTTCACTCAGTGGAGGTCTATCCTCCCGAGTGTTAGTTGAACCATGAAAATGAAAATGCAATAATAGAAGAAAGAGGCCGGAAAATAAAGCGCTTTGAGGTGAAAAAATATGTTTGAAATATTGGAGACGATTCCTTCTTGGCTAATGCTTTCGGTGACAACTGTCGGAGCGCTCGGTATGGGGATTATGGCTATGGTGGTACGGACCAAATCCGCTAAAAAACCAGCCTCAGCGAAAAAAATCATTTTGCCGCCTTTGTTTATGTCTACCGGTGCTTTGATGTTCGTTTTTCCGTTTTTCCGCGTCGCACCCATGCAAATTCTGGAAGCTTTAGCAGTCGGCATGTTGTTTTCGACGGTGCTGATCTGGACATCGAAATTCGAAATCCGGGACGGGGACATCTACTTGAAGCAATCGAAAGCATTTGTCTTTATCCTGCTTGGGTTATTGCTGATCCGCCTGATTGGAAAAGTCGTTTTGAGTTCAACGATTGACATCGGCGAACTGGGCGGCATGTTCTGGATCCTTGCCTTCGGAATGATTGTTCCGTGGCGCTTGGCGATGTTCCTGCAATACAAAAAGCTTCAAGAAAAAATAGAAAGCGCAGTTCCTCATTAAGGAACTGCGCTTTCTATTTGCGTTCTTATCAACCATAGCTTATCTAAAAGAAAAAACTGCAGGCACCGCGGCGTTGCCGGGGATGCCTGCAGTCTGGAGCGCAGATTCCCCTCAAGGACTGCGCTTTTTTATTTCTCGAAATATTGCTCGTAAGGATTGACGTCAATCTGCATTTCCGCCAGTTTTTTGCGCAGAAATTTATGGTCACGTTTTGGAGTTGCCTCGATATACCCTCGAATGATGTGTTCAAGCTTCATCTTCTTCGCTTTTTCTTCCAATAAAATCTGGCCAATTTTCCCGGCGATTTTTTGCTTGGCGACGGGACGGAACAAATCCGGAACCGGCTGCACCAATTCATTCAGCATCGCTTTTTCTTCTGTTCCCCATAAATGGATGGTTTTATCTACATAGTATTCTTCCCAGTTCAAATCAGACAATCCGTCTTTTTTTGGCATCGACTTGAGAAATTTCCGGAACATGAAAAAGCCGCCTATTGCAAACAAGCCAACTAAGACTACGACCCAAAACAGGATAAACCATAAAAACCAGCCTTCAAGTGCCACTTTGTTCACCTCGTTTATTCTTACCTTCATCTATTATAGAAGGATTTTCGTAAAAGTTCATTAAAAAAGTATCTTCTTTTTTCATTTGTGTCTATATAGCGAATGAAAGGAGGTGAGCAACATGGCAGCAAGCGAATTCAAGAACGCGAACATCCGGTGCACGTTTGACAACGGGCTGGATGACAAAGGCAAGACGAAGAAAAAAGTAAAAGCGTATCACAATGTAAGGGAAACAGCTGCAGCAGACGGCATCTATGCGGTGGCAATCGTTTTATCGGATTTTGGAACCAAGGAATTATTGTTCCTTGAAAAGCAATCCGGGTTGAACATCTACGCATAATGAAAAAGGAGGAATAAGGAATGGCAAAAACATTGGAACTGGTCTTTGAAACGACGGCGGGAAAAGAAGTGACCTTGTCGGTTGAAGAACCGCGCGAAAACCTCACACCGCTGGAATTGCAGACGGGCATGCAGACCATCATCACGCACAATATCTTTGAAGTGGAAGGATCAGCATTTGCCACAGCGAAAGCCGCGCGCATTGTGGAGCGCAATGTAGTGGATTACCAAGTGTAAAGAAATACGGCAAATTGGGCTCTCCTAAAGCAGGAGGGCCTTTTTAAATAGAAGCGAGGTGGAAAAAATGGATGAGTGGATGCGCTTGATCCAGGAAGTGGGCTTCCCGATCTTTGTGTCATTTTACTTGATGCACCGGGTGGAAGCGAAGCTTGTGGCAATACACGACGCATTGATCACCTTAAAGATTTCCTGACTTCACAGATTTGTGACAAAGCGGGGTGGTCAACAGTTGTATTGGCGACAAGCTTTCGCTAAGATTGAGGTTATGGACGAATGGAGGAATACAGCATGAGATACATGAAAGCCGCCTTCCTCATGGGACTGATTTTACTTCTTTCAGCTTGCGGCAGCGAACAAATCGACGACTTTTCATACACTGATCATAGAGGAGAGACCGTTTCTCTTGAAAGCTTAAAAGGCACGCCTTGGCTCGCCACTTTTGTCTTTACGAATTGCGAAACTGTATGTCCACCGATGACGTTCAATATGGCCGGCATCCAGGAAGAATTGGTGAAGCAAGGCATCGAGGATTACAAAATCATCGCTTTCAGCGTTGATCCGAAGGAAGACACACCGGAGAAAATGGAACAGTATCTCAAGAACTTTTCCGTTCCGGATGAATCGAAATGGCATTTGCTGACTGGATACAGCCAGCAGGAAATCTCGGATTTTGCCGTAGATAATTTCAAAACTTTAGTCAAAGACGATCCGAACAGCAATCAAGTGATCCATGGAACTTCGTTTTATTTGATGGATAAAGAAGGTGCCATCGCCAATAACTACGATGGTTTTACCGATGTGCCAGTAGAAGAAATCACCAAAGATCTGAAGGCATTAATAGAAAAATAAAAAAACCGGTCAATGACCGGTTTTTTTATTTTGTTGGGAAAGTGAAAATTTTTATTAGCAATTACTCATTAATTGATATTCCGCCAACCAGATGCGAAGACATTGGCCGAGATTTGTGAGGCCAAGTCTTTGGGACGAGCTTGCGCAGGAGCAGCTCCCTTTCATGTCTCGAAGCTAGCGCAGCGATGCAGAGACAGTACGGTTTTCCTCCGCTGGTTGGCTCCATATCTGGAGAGCAGGCACAAACAGTAGAGAGCTTTCCGAATCAGCTCCCTATTTTAGAGAATCTCTAAAAGTGACAAAAAAGAGCCGAATGCAGCGGAAGGTGGGCGAAGGGCAAAGATGTGCTCCTGCATCGCTGCGCTAGCTTCGTCGCAAACGAACCGTGCAAAAGTGCTTTTGCACAGTTCGCTTCCTGCGGAAATAACATGAGCTGAAGACCCTGGACTGAGCAAAGCGAATGTTTTTTCAATTTGCGACGAGTAATCGCAGGAGCAAAGGAAGCGGCTGAAGCCATGTCCGCGGAAAGCGTTCCACCTGAAGCGAAATGAATAAGGCTAATGAATAAGGCTATCGAGAGTTTTTCAACAAGCTAAAAAAACCGGTCATTGACCGATTTTTTCTTTTGCCAACAAATCACGGATTTCGACAAGCAACTCTTCTTTTTTATCCAAAACCGGAAGCTCTTCTTCAGCAGGCACATCTTTATTGCGTTTTATTTTCGTAAACACGCGTATCACTAAAAAGATGGAAAAAGCGATGATGAAAAAATCGATGACCGATTGGGCAAACACGCCATACCGCAATTCCGCCCCTTGGAAACTATAGGTCCAATCCTCCACACTGAAACCGCCCAGCAAAATCCCGACAGCCGGCATGATGATGTCTTCCACAAGGGAAGTGACAATTTTCCCGAATGCTGTCCCGATCACCACCGCAATGGCCAAGTCCAACACATTCCCCTTTAAAGCGAATTTCTTAAAATCTTCCCACATAATCGCCAACTCCTTTATTTAAGTCTACAGAAAGCAAGGGCATAATCAAATGCCCATTCATGCGAAAATGTAAATTATAGCCGTTTCCTTCTTAGCAGTATACAGAAATCTGCAAAAAGATATGGTAAACTAGGGGAAATGAGCGATTAGGTGTGGGAAAAATGAAGAAAAAGAAAAAAAGCAAACGGCTCAACCGTTTGAAAATATGGTTTTTGATTGTATTGTTTCCCGCTGCAGTAGTGCTGACCACGCTTTTCATCGTGGTGTTTTATTTGTTCAACCCCATTACAGTAGTGAATACGTTAAAAGAAACGCCGCAACAATTATTTGAAATTGAATTTCCTGAAGAAAATATTCCGCTTTATCAGGAAGCTGCAAATGAATACGGCATCCCGTGGACCTTGCTTGCAGCGCATCACCGCATTGAAACGAAGTTTTCGACGATGGATCCGCTGCTGTCGCCGGTAGGGGCAGAAGGGCATCTTCAATTTATGCCTTGCACGTTTGTCGGCTGGACTCATCCGACCTGCTCAGGAAAAGGGCAGGGACAAATTCCGGAAAGCGAGAAAACAGACCCGGAAGTCATTGCCAAATACGGAGGATACGGAGTGGACGGAAATGGCGACGGCGTCGCAGATCCCTTTAATCTCTCTGACGCCTTGTACAGCGCCGCCAATTATTTGTCAAAGAACGGGGCAGCAGACGGGGATCTCGAAAGAGCGATTTTTCAGTATAACCACAGCGACAAATACGTGGAAGACATTTTGCATTATTACCATCTTTATGAAGAGCAGTTTCAAGGACAATAAAAAAACCGGATCCCCAAGGATCCGGTTTTAATATTTTATTAAGTTCTTCTTGTTCTGCCTTTACGCATAGATCCAAGAATAAGGCTTAAAATAAACACTAGTACTAAAGCACCGATCAATGCTGGGATTAAGTATACGCCCCAAATTGATGGACCCCAGTCGCCAAGCAGCAAGCTGCCTAGCCACGCGCCAATGATACCTGCGATAATGTTACCAATAATGCCGCCAGGAATGTCTTTACCAAGAATTAGACCTGCGAGCCAGCCGATGATACCACCCATAATCAAGAATAAAATGAAACTCATTTTTGTCCAACTCCTTTTTCGTTATGAATAAGTGCTACACTTAAGATATAGCCTTAATCATGACTTTTGAAACATGAAGTTGAAAAAATTATTTTACAGTGGCTCCCAAGGTGTTTTTGAAATGGCGCAATGCCCAGTCATGGCCAGCCGGGTCGAAGCTTGCGACAGCGTCTTGGTAGACGACAATTTTAAAGCCTTTGTTGTAGGCGTCGACCGCTGTGTGAAGCACACAAATATCCGTGCAAACCCCGGCAATATGCACTTCTTCTATGTCCCGTTCACGCAGCAGAATCTCCAGATTGGTGCCGGCAAACGCACTGTATCGGGTTTTATCCAACCAGACGATGCTGCCTTCATTGGCGCTATAGACATCCGCCAAACGGCCGTATAAATTTCTTCCCGCCATGCCTCTGATATTGTGGGGAGGGAACAGTTGCGCTTCCGGATGAAAGCTGTTGTCCATTTCATGCAAGTCGACCGGCATCACCACAAATTCTTTGTTTTGAACAAATTCCTCGGTCAATGAACAGATTTTTTCTTCAATGGCCTGTCCGGGCTCTCCGCACGTCAACGCGCCATCGTTTGCCACAAAATCCACCGTGTAATCCACTACCAATAATGCCTTTTTCATGAGTCATCCTCCTTGTCTTTTCCTTTTTATCTAACCATAAAAAAATTCTGAAAAAAAGCTTTAATAGATATTGCGAATAGAAACAATATTCAGTATAATCATCAAAAGGAGATGATGGATATGGTATTCGAAAACACAAAAAAGTTGAATCGTCAGGCAATGTGGTTTGTCATTCTTCATACAGTCATCCTATTCAATTTCGCACTCGACTTTGAAGTGTTCATGTGATCCATCATTTAAAATAACCTGCTCCTGAGTAAAACAGGGAGCAGGTTATTTTAATGGGCAAAATTAATGGCGCTTTAGGCGCGTCAAGGAATCTTTCAGCATACGGGAAGCGGAATCGAGCGAAACGCCCATGATTTGCTGAATCTCTTCCACGTTTTTATGTTCCACTGCATACAGATGATGAACATAAGCGAAACGGATGTCTCCCGAGCGGATCGGCGTGCCAAGAAAAGCCGATAACGAATCGGTGTAATCAGAAAGCGACCCCATTTTGAACATCGTATATTCATCTTTCACTTTTGAAGAAAGCAGGTAAGGGGTATTGCGGAAAACCGCCCGTTCAATGCCTTCGAGCATCACTTGAATTTCCTTCCCCGTGAATTCGATATGGACAGCATAGCCATCTTTCTTTTCGACGGTCAGTTCCAGCACGTCGCCGTGATCCGCGAAATCCTCCACCTCAATGGCTGCCATATCCCGCAGCCTGAGTCCCCGCATATACAACAGAAAAAGAATTTTTGCGTTCAACGATAATTGATCAGATTCCAGGACTGACATCTTTTTAGCCAGCAGATCTTCATAGTCCACATGGATGTCCGACGGAGTCAAGTCCAATTTTTGATTGAATTTGAACTTCGGCATAAAATCGACCGGAATCTTGCCGATCCGCCACATATAATCAAACCATTGGCGAATGTAGATCAATTTACGGTTTAACGTGCTGTCTTTAATGCCCGTCGCATATTCCTCCTGCAGGAATTTCTGGATATCGCTGGGCCGGATTTCATGGGGTTCCACTTGTTTTTTATACGTTTTCCGCAAGAATGCGAAGAGTGAACGGATCAATTGCACTTCATGGACAACCGTATTCGGGCTGATGCCATTTTTTAATCGATACTTTTCATAACCATAAGGCATAAAGCAGTTCCCCTCCTCCATATTTATCCTTAATTATACCATTAATCAAGGAAAATAGAACGTATCTTCCCTTATTTTAATCAACAGAAATGCTGTAAGGATGCGGGATTGAGTCCGAAAAGACCCACTCACCCTTCGATCAAAAAATTACTAGCCAAGAAAGCTTTATTTAAATAGTTTAAGGGTATGCCATACTATAGAAGGCCGTAAAAATGAGGGATAGCTATGTTCAAAGACGAAAACGCAAAAATCAGAAACGCTGTACTGAAAGCCGTGGAAGGGGTGAATGATGAAACGCTCAATAGGAAACCCTCTGCAGATGAGTGGTCACCAATGCAGATCCTCGATCATCTCCAGCTGATGGAAACCATGATTGCCAGAAGTCTTGCCAAACAATTGGCTAGCGGAAAATATGAAAAGGCAGTCAAGAAGCCGATTCAATTGACCGTTAGCCGCGTAGTGAAAGTGGATGCGCCGCATCATGTCGTGCCCTCTGCTGAATTTATTCCACTTGAAGATATGAAGAAGCGGCTGGAAGCTTCACGGGCTTTGCTTCACAAAGTTTATGACGGAGCGGCAGCAGAAGCATTAGAAGGAAAATCGATGCCCCATCCCGTTTTTGGCAAAGTGCCTCTGATTCAATGGTTTCCATTTATCGGCCTTCACGAAAAAAGGCATTTGAAACAGCTGAAAAAGACATTGGAAAAACTGGAAACTGCAAAGGTTGAGTGATTCAAAAAACTTATTACAATCCATAATTTTAATGTAATTTACTTATGCTTCTATTTTAGGTATGATGAAAGAGGAGAAAAGACGCTAACTCAGCCTTTTCAGAAGATTTAAAGGAGGAACATGATCATGGCAAAAAGCAGTTTGCACAACAGCCGTACTTCTTTTGAGCTAAACGGCAAAACGTATAATTATTATCGTTTAGCAGCATTAGAAGAAGCAGGAATCGCGAAAGTATCACGACTTCCTTACTCGATTAAAGTACTATTGGAATCCGTATTGCGTCAGCACGACGGATACGTCATCAAAGACGAACACGTTGAAGAATTAGCAAAATGGGGCAAAAATGCCAACAAAGATGCGGAAGTTCCATTCAAGCCGTCACGCGTTATCCTTCAGGATTTCACGGGTGTACCGGTAGTCGTTGACTTGGCATCCCTTCGTTCAGCAATGTCTGAGCTTGGCGGAGATCCAAATAAGATCAATCCGGATGTTCCGGTTGACCTGGTTGTTGACCACTCGGTCCAAGTAGACAGCTACGGTTCAAACGAATCTCTGAAAATCAACACGAAACTTGAATTTGAGCGCAACGCTGAGCGCTACCAGTTCCTAAACTGGGCACAAAAAGCATACGACAACTACCGTGCAGTTCCACCGGAAACGGGAATTGTGCATCAAGTAAACCTTGAGTACTTGGCAAGCGTTGTTCATGCGATCGCAAATGAAGATGGCACATTCGAAGCTTACCCGGATACACTTGTCGGTACGGATTCTCATACGACGATGATCAACGGTCTTGGTGTGCTTGGATGGGGCGTCGGCGGCATCGAAGCGGAAGCGGGCATGCTTGGACAGCCTTCATTCTTCCCAATTCCAGAAGTTATCGGCGTAAGATTGACAAACGCATTGCCAAACGGTGCTACTGCAACTGACTTGGCACTTAAAATCACTCAAGTGCTCCGCCAAAAAGGCGTTGTCGGCAAATTTGTTGAATTCTACGGAGCGGGCGTTACAACATTGCCGCTTGCAGACCGTTCAACGATCGCCAACATGGCACCTGAATACGGCGCGACTTGCGGATTCTTCCCGGTTGACGAAGAAGCGTTGGATTACCTTCGCCTGACGGGCCGTGAAGACGACCACATCGAAATCGTAAAAGCTTATTTGCAAGCGAACGACATGTTCTTTGATGCTGATAAAGATCCTATTTACACAGACACAATTGAACTTGACCTTTCTACAATCGAACCGAACTTGTCCGGTCCAAAGCGTCCGCAGGATTTGATTCCGTTGTCTGAAATGAAAACAGAATTCAACAAAGCGGTTACGGCGCCTGAAGGTCCACACGGTTTCGCGCTGAGTGAAGAAGAAATCAACAAAACAGCGACTGTCAACTTTAAAGACGGTTCAACTGCTGTCATGAAGACCGGTGCAATCGGCATCGCAGCGATCACTTCATGTACCAATACTTCCAACCCATACGTTATGCTTGGAGCTGGCCTTGTTGCGAAAAAAGCGGCTGAAAAAGGTCTAATGCCACCAGCTTACGTTAAAACTTCTTTGGCACCAGGTTCGAAAGTTGTTACTGGCTACCTGCAGCAGAGCGGACTTCTTGAATACTTGGAGCAAATCCGTTTCAACTTGGTTGGCTACGGCTGTACAACATGTATCGGTAACTCAGGCCCAATGCTTCCTGAAATCGAAGATGCGATTTTAGACAACGATTTATTGGTGACTTCTGTACTATCCGGTAACCGTAACTTTGAAGGGCGTATCCACCCGCTTGTAAAAGCTAACTACTTGGCTTCACCGCCGTTGGTTGTTGCTTATGCACTAGCAGGAACGGTTGACATCGACCTTCAAAACGATCCGATCGGACAAGACAAAGAAGGCAATAATGTCTACTTAAGCGATATCTGGCCAACAACTGAAGAAGTCAACGAAGTTGTGAAGAGCACAGTGACGCCTGAATTGTTCCGCAAAGAATATGCACGCGTGTTTGACGAAAACCAAACATGGAATGCGATTGAAACAAATGACGATTCCCTATATGCGTTCGATGAAGAATCGACGTATATTCAGAACCCGCCATTCTTCCAAGGCTTATCCGTAGAGCCGCAACCGATCCAATCTTTGGATAACTTGCGTGTCGTCGCGAAATTTGCAGATTCAATCACAACTGACCATATTTCACCAGCTGGCGCCATCGGCAAAGATACTCCAGCAGGGAAATACTTGCGCGAAAAAGGCGTAGAGCCTCGTAACTTCAACTCTTACGGATCTCGCCGAGGAAACCATGAAGTGATGATGCGCGGAACGTTCGCGAACATCCGTATCCGTAACCAAGTGGCACCAGGCACAACAGGCGGTTTCACAACTTACTGGCCGACTGGTGAAATCTTGCCGATCTACGATGCTGCCATGAAGTATCAAGACCGCGGAACCGGCCTTGTAGTTCTTGCGGGTAAAGACTACGGCATGGGCTCTTCACGTGACTGGGCTGCCAAAGGTACATTCCTGCTTGGCATCAAGACAGTTATCGCTGAAAGCTATGAGCGTATCCACCGTTCGAACCTTGTGATGATGGGTGTTCTTCCATTGCAATTCGTCAACGGACAAAACGCCGACTCACTTGGCTTGACTGGACGCGAAACCATTTCCGTGAACTTGACAGACGACGTGAAACCACGTGACGTTCTGACAGTTACAGCCACTGCTGAAGACGGAAAAGTGACAGAATTCAACGCGCTTGTGCGTTTTGACTCTGAAGTTGAAGTCGACTACTACCGCCACGGTGGTATCCTGCAAATGGTACTAAGAAAGAAATTAGTAGAAGCATAAGAAAAGCGAAAGCGCCTATGTAGCACCTACAAGCGCTGCAGCTAGACAACAACAGCAACAAGTTCAAACGTGCCTTGAATCAGCACGTTTGATCTGAACAAATCACAATCCCTTACACTTAAATAAGGCTGCCTCTGGGCAGCCTTATTTTTTATTTATACATAAAATTTCTGTATACTGACAGTAGAGGTGAAAGAGAAAATGCACATAAGCGACAAAGAAATTGAGATCCGCTATGCGGAAACAGACCAAATGGGCGTGGTGTACCACGCTAATTACATTATCTGGCTGGAAATCGGCCGCACCAAATTAATCGAAGATCTGGGGTTTACCTACGCCGGAATGGAAAGTGAAGGATATCTGTCACCTGTGACCGATATTTCAATCCAGTACAAAGCGGCGCTCCGCTATGGCCAGAAAGCGACCGTCCGCACCTGGGTGGAAGACCATGGCCGTCTCCGCACCATCTATGGCTATGAAATCCTCCATGAAGATGGGACGATCGCTGCGACGGCAACTTCTGAACACGTCGTGGTCAAAAAAGAGTCGTTCCGCCCGGTTTCGCTGCAGAAAATCTACCCGGAATGGCATAATAAGTACGAAGAAATCAAAAAGCAGGCTCCAGATGGCATTCGGAATTAAGCGGGAAGAGCTAAACCGCTGGAAGCAGAATGTGGAAGCCGGAAATATCGCGTTTCTCACGCATTACTGGATTGACGACCGCTTTCCAAGCTGTTCGACGGTCACGAAAGTGGGCTGCAGCGATTTGGAAAAGTTGGAGCAGTGGGGGAAGCAGTACGGATTGAAGGCCGAGTGGATGGACTTGCGCGGCGACTATCCTCATTTTGACCTGTTTGGCGACCATCAGCGCCGGATTTTATCTGCTGAAGGCATGATGGAGCAATTGAACCGCTTCCAGTGACCATAAAGACCCTTTCAATAAAAAAACTGCCGGCGGATTCATTTTTGCCGGCAGTTTTTTCTGTGAAGCTGGATAAGGAAAGATGTGCCGGCAATCAATTGCCTCACGATTCAAGGAAATTCTCAATATACTCCTGCAATTCCTCTTGGATGTCTTCCAATGATTCATCCAGCAGCTCTCCTATGCCTTGGCTGAGCGGGAAATTTTGGGCAACTGGAAAACCGAAAAAATAGCGTTCACACGTCCAGATCGGGATGGTTTGCAAATCGATCAACTCTTCGTTTTCATCACTGATGCTGATGACAAGAGAAGAACGATAATCCGGCTGAAAGGGATCGGTGCCTTCTTTGTCAACTCCGCCGTCGAGCACCATATAGTTCTGCAAGAAGGCCGGCTGGTAGCGCAGAAGCCATTTTTCGAGATACAGCTGCAACTCCGTTTCGGTGTATTCAATCTGCCTTTTCAATTCATCCGTAAATTCTTTTTGAGGAATCCGCATACAGACTACCTTCTTTCAAAAAAAGTTTATGAGTTTCGCCTGTTCATGTAGCTGTCATTAACAGGCGAAGCTGGCTAATACGAGCCGTGCCATCTTCATCCCAGAAAGTATCCGCATTTTCCTGGCACTCTTTAATGAATTGAGGCATTGACTGGACAAAAAAACACTGCCGAAGCAGTGCGGGCCGATCTTGGTATGAAGCTGCCCGGTTTTCAGGCACTTTCTTTCTCATAGGAATAATCCAGTTCCTGCAAATCATCGTTCACCGTGACATGTAAATCGTGGCCATCAAAAAACCAGGCATCACTTTGCTCGACATAATAAGTGACTTCATCCTGTTTAACCGCGGCAGCCGCTTCTGCAGGCTCGTCTTTCGTCACGCCGAGAGAAAACCCCGGCTGAAGCTGGCTCGAGCCGCCATAGCGAACGTAAAAACGGACCGCTTCTCCGGCAGTGACTTCCATTTCTTCTTGAAACCACTTGAATGCATCTTGACTGATTTTGATCTTCACTCCATGCACGCCCTTTCCTTGAACCTTACCATTTGATTTTTGGTTCTGTACCTGCTTTAATCCGCGAAATGTTGGCGCGGTGGCGGTAAATGATGAATGTTGCCAAGATGACAATGACCGCCAGGAACAGATAATCTCCTGTATAAATGGCGTATATTGTGGTATAAATAACAGCGACCACTGCTAAAATGATGGAAGAAAGCGACACCATCTTGGTGATTTTCAACGTGATGAGAAGCACAGCCACCGCCACTAAAAAGAGGGGCCATTGATAACCGAGCAGAATGCCGCCGGACGTGGCCACCGCTTTGCCGCCTTTGAATTTCGCGAAAAGCGGGAACATATGGCCGACTACGGCAATGACACCGAAAACCAAGGGATGGATATTGGTCTCCATATAAAGCGGAATCAATGTCGCGGCTGTCCCTTTCAATATATCCAGTACGGTAACGACGATTCCGGCTTTGGCGCCCAATGTCCGGAACGTGTTGGTGGCGCCCAGGTTGCCGCTTCCTTTTGTCCGGATGTCCGTTTTGTAAAAGATTTTCCCGATCCACAAAGCGGAAGGAATTGAACCAAGCAAATAAGCTAAAAGTACTGGAAGAAATGTATCCATTTTGAACTCCTTTGAACCATTCTATTTATGTTATCAGTTTAACACGAAGCGAGTTCTTTGGACAATATGTGTCTGTTTGTTCACCCTCCGAAAGGAAATCATGTATGATAGAATAAAAAGGACAGGTGATTCCCGTGAACAATCCAAGCCGTGAAGAAATTAAAAAAATCCTTGATTCTGCAAAAACAATCGCAGTCGTGGGGTTAAGCCCCAATCCGAACCGGACTTCCTATATGGTATCAGAAGCCATGCAAAAAGCCGGCTACCGCATTATCCCCGTAAACCCTGCAGCTGATGAAGTATTAGGTGAGAAGAGCTATGCTTCACTGACCGACATTCCGCATTCCGTCGATATCGTCAATGTCTTCAGACGCAGCGAATTTTTGCCGGAACTGGCGAAAGAATTCATTCAACTTGATTGTCCGGTGTTCTGGACACAATTGAATGTCGTGGACGAAAATGTGTTTAAGGACTTGAGCGATGCAGGATACACGGTCATCATGGACCGCTGCATCAAAGTGGAACACGCCATCCTCAAATAAGACCGATTGCGGTATAAAGGGCGCCCAGCGCTCTTTTTCTATGATTATTGACAGATTGGCCCGTTACCGATACGATTAAAAGAAGAAGAAAGTACGAACAGATGTTTGTTGGAGGGAACTTTAATGGCTAAAACAAAAAGCACGGCATACAACGAAGAAGCGATCCAAGTACTCGAAGGCCTAGATGCCGTTAGAAAACGCCCGGGTATGTATATTGGTTCAACAGATACCAGAGGGCTTCACCATTTGGTGTATGAAATTGTCGATAACTCCGTCGATGAAGCGCTCGCCGGATTCGGGGACCGGATTACGGTCACGATCCATGAAAACAACAGCATAAGCGTGCGGGATTACGGCCGCGGCATGCCTACGGGGATGCATCGCAGCGGCAAACCGACGCCTGAAGTCATCTTGACGGTGCTTCATGCCGGCGGCAAGTTCGGCCAAGGCGGCTACAAGACCAGCGGCGGGCTACACGGAGTCGGCGCTTCTGTGGTCAACGCCTTATCAAAATTCCTGGAAGTGACCATTTTCCGCGACGGCAAAAAGTATCGCCAGCGCTTTGAAAATGGCGGCAAGCCGGTTACGACTCTGGAAGAAATCGGTTCGACAAAAGAAAGCGGCACCATCATCCAGTTCCTGCCGGATGAGACGATTTTCTCAACCACCAAATACAATTATGAGACGCTCAGCGAACGGTTGCGGGAGTCCGCATTCCTGTTAAAAGGCTTGAAAATCGAATTGATCGACAAACGCACCGATACGGAAGAAACGTTCTTTTTTGAAACGGGCATTGAAGCGTTTGCCGCTTATTTGAACGAAGAAAAAGATGTCTTGCATCCGGTGGCCTATATCGAAGGCCAGCAAGACGAAATGGAAGTGGAATTCGCGTTCCAATTCAATGACGGCTATTCCGAGACGATTTTGTCGTTCGTCAATAATGTCCGCACCCGTGACGGCGGGACGCATGAAACCGGCGCGAAAGCCGCCATGACGCGCGTCTTCAACGATTACGCACGAAAAATCAATTTATTGAAAGACAAAGACAAAAACCTGGAAGGCTCTGATATCCGTGAAGGATTGGCCGCGATCATCTCGGTCCGGATTCCGGAAGGACTGTTGCAGTTTGAAGGCCAGACGAAAAGCAAGCTGGGCACCAGTGAAGCGAGAAGCATCGTCGATTCGATCGTTTCCCAGCAATTGATGTACTTTATGGAAGAAAATGCGGACCTCAGCGCATCGCTTGTCCGCAAAGCGATCCGCGCGTCCCAGGCACGCTTGGCCGCCCGGAAAGCCCGGGAAGATGCACGGAATGGCAAGAAACGCAAAAAATCCGACGTCTTGCTGTCCGGCAAATTGACGCCGGCACAGTCCCGGAACGCTTCGAAAAACGAATTGTACCTGGTCGAGGGAGACTCGGCCGGCGGTTCGGCGAAGCAAGGCCGCGACCGGACATTCCAGGCGATTTTGCCGCTCCGCGGGAAAGTCGTCAATACCGAAAAAGCGAAACTGGAAGACATCATGAAAAACGAGGAAATCTCGACGATCATCCACGCAATCGGCGGCGGTGTCTCGTCTGATTTTTCCATTGACGACATTGCTTACAACAAAGTCATCATCATGACCGATGCCGATACGGACGGCGCGCATATCCAAGTGCTGCTGTTGACGTTCTTTTACCGTTACATGAAACCGCTGATCGAAGGCGGCAAAGTGTTTATCGCCCTTCCACCGCTGTATAAAGTGTCAAAAGGCGTTGGCAAGAAAGAAGTCATCGACTATGCCTGGACCGAAGCGGACCTGGAAGCATCGACGAAAAAAGTCGGCAAAGGCTATATTTTGCAGCGCTATAAAGGACTCGGGGAAATGAACGCCGATCAGCTATGGGAAACGACCATGAATCCGGAAACCCGGACGTTGATCCGCGTGACGATAGAAGACGGCGCCCGCGCTGAACGCCGAATCACGACATTGATGGGCGATAAAGTGGAACCGCGCCGCAAATGGATTGAAAACAACGTCGACTTCGGAATGGAAGAAGACGGCAATATTTTAGACAATGATTTGATTCATGCTGAGGAGGAAGTTGTATGACACAAACCGAACGTTTTCAAGATCTGCCCTTAGAAGAAGTCATCGGCGATCGGTTTGGGCGTTACAGTAAGTACATCATCCAGGACCGGGCCCTTCCGGACGCGCGCGACGGGCTGAAGCCCGTTCAGCGCCGGATTTTGTACGCGATGTACAAAGAAGGCAATACGAACGACAAAGCGTTCCGGAAATCGGCCAAAACCGTCGGTAACGTCATCGGCAACTATCACCCGCACGGGGACAGTTCCGTTTACGAAGCGATGGTGCGGTTGAGCCAGGACTGGAAAATCCGCCATATGCTGGTGGAAATGCACGGCAATAACGGATCGATGGACGGCGACTCGCCGGCTGCCATGCGATATACGGAAGCGCGCTTGTCCGCGATTTCCGGTGAATTGCTGCGCGACATCGACAAACGGACAGTGGAATTCATTCCAAACTTTGACGATTCTGATATGGAGCCGACGGTACTGCCAGCTGGATTCCCGAATTTATTGGTCAACGGCTCTACCGGGATTTCTGCCGGTTATGCGACGGATATTCCGCCGCACGCTTTGCATGAAGTGCTTGACGCGGTACTGATGCGCATGGATAAGCCGGAAGCGACAGTGGACGAATTGATGACGGTCATCAAAGGTCCGGATTTTCCGACGGGCGGCATCATCCAAGGCGTCGATGGCATCAAGAAAGCCTACGAAACCGGCAAAGGGAAAATTGTGGTCCGCTCCAAAGCTGCAGTGGAACCGCTCAAAGGCGGAAAAGAACAAATCGTCATCACGGAAATTCCGTTTGAAGTCAATAAAGCGACAATGATCAAGAAAATCGATGACCACCGTTTTGACCGAAAATTGGAAGGCATCTCGGAAGTGCGCGATGAATCAGACAGAACCGGTCTGCGCATTGTCATTGAACTGAAAAAAGACGTGGACGCCAACGGCATTTTGAATTATTTATTCAAAAACACGGATCTTCAAGTAAGCTATAACTTTAATATGGTTGCCATCTATAAACGCCGTCCAACCATGATGACGCTGCCGTCTCTGCTCGATGCGTATATCACCCACCGCAAGGAAATCATCACGAAGCGGTCGGAGTATGATTTGCAAAAAGCCAATGACCGCATGCACATTGTGGATGGCTTGATGAAAGCCCTGTCGATCCTCGATGAAGTGATCAAAACCATCCGGGCGTCTAAAGACAAACGGGATGCGAAAAACAACTTGATCACCGCTTTCGCTTTTTCTGAAGCACAAGCAGAAGCGATTGTTTCTTTGCAATTATATCGATTGACGAATACCGACATCACCGATTTGAGAAATGAAGCGGCGACCTTGAAAAAATTGATCGACGAATTGACCGGCATTTTAACCAGTGCCACCAAACTGAAAAATGTCATCAAGAAAGAGCTGGCTGCCGTACGCAAGCAATTTGCCGAGCCGCGCCGTTCTGCCATCGAGGAAAAAATCCAGGAAATCACCATTACCCGTGAAGTCATGATTCCGAGCGAGGAAGTCGTAGTCACGGTTACTAAAGAAGGTTATGTGAAACGCACCAGCACGCGGTCGCATGCAGCTTCAAATGGCCAGGACTTTGCGATGAAAGATACGGACCATTTGCTGTTTGAAGGAAGCTTGAATACCCAGAACACGATTCTGATGTTCACGACGAACGGGAACTTCGTGTACCAGCCCGTTAACGAATTGCCGGACATCAAATGGAAAGACCTGGGCCAGCATTTGTCGAGCATCGTGCAGCTGGAACCGAACGAGTCGATTTTGGCCGTTTATCCGTTTGAGAATTTCGATGCGGATGCCAGTATTTTGACAGTTTCCAAACACGGTCTGGTGAAACGCTCCGCCTTGAAGGATTATCATGTTCAGCGCTACTCGAAGACCATCAAGACCATGAATTTGAAAAATGGCGATTCGCTGATTTTCGCGGGGCTCGTGACCAAAGAAACCGAATTGTTCATTGCCACCAACCAAGCACACGCAGTGCGCTTCCCGATGGAAGAAGTGCCGATTACCGGTTTGCGTACAGCTGGCGTTAAAGGCGTGAATTTGAAAGACGGGGACTTTGCCGTCTCGGCCATCATGATTGATTTGGAAGAAAAGCAGGATCTGATTTTGGTGACGCAGCGCGGAGCCGCCAAGAAAATGAAGCTGCAGGAATTCGAAACAGGCAGCCGGGCAAAACGCGGCGTTGTGATGCTGCGAGAATTGAAAGCAAATCCTCACCGTGTAGTGGCGGTTGTCAGTACGACAGGCAGAGAAGAAGAAATACTGATTGAAACGGCAAAAGGCGTTCGATTGACGCTGGCTGTCAATACCCTGAAGCCGGTTGACCGTTATTCGAACGGTTCATTCGTTCTCGATGAAGGAACGGATGGCACACCGGTCACCGTTTACCGATTAGAGAAAAAAGAATAATAAAGACGAAGGCGTCTCCTGAAAAGGGAGGAGCCGGGACTGCAGACAAACTCGAGAAAATCGAGCGGTCTGCAGTCTTTTTTATTGGGTGCAAATTGAACAGGCGCTTTAGAACGGCCCCTGCAAAAAGCCAAAAAGGCCGCTGAAGTTGCTGGAGTTGGAAGAGGGGAGCTATGCCATACTTTGGGATTTGCCGCTGTACAATGCGCTTCCTGAAAGGAAAGGGTTTTTTGATTCCAGCGTATACTGAAGATACATAAGTATCTTCTTATGAGAAAAATAAATAAGTTATGTAAACTAAAATTCACCCCATTAAAAAATCGCATAGGGGCTTTTGATATTACATAAGCATATACTTATGTGTTAAATATTTTTGTTATGTAAACTAAAAGGGTGCTTAGCCTTTTGTTATAATGGATTCAACAAGTTGTGATCGACGGCAACAAACTGCAGCCAACCCAGCAAGAGATATGTTAAACAACCGATAGGAGCGGATAAAATGGAACAACAAATCCAACGCTATTTTGATGGATTGGAATCGCCTGACAAGCAAATTCAATACGAATCATTCACCAGCATAATGGCGATTACCGAAAAAGAAGTCGACTGGGCCTATGAAATATGGGACGAATTATTGAAAGGCCTGACTGATCCGAACAATCATACAAGGTCACGGGCGGCCCAATTTCTTTCGCAATTAGCCATCAGTGATCCGGAGAACCGAATATTGGATGACTTTCCGGCGCTGTGGGAAGTGACGAAAGATCCTAAGTTTGTCACAGCCAGGCAAGCACTGCAAGCCGTTTGGCGAGTCGGGCTAGCCGGGGATGAACAGCAGGGGCTGGTTGTGGACCATTTGGCTGACCGCTTTAAAAATTGCACAGCCGAAAAAAACCATACGCTGATCCGGTTTGATATTATCCAGGGCCTGAGAAAGTTGTTTGATGAAACGAAGGAAATGAAAATTAAGCAAATCGCGCTGGACTTGATCGGGTTGGAAGAAGACAGCAAATATGAAAAGAAATATAAGGCCATCTGGAAAAACGGGCAAAGGATTGAATCTTTTTGAAACTTTCATTACGTCTTTCCGTAATACCTGGCAACAGCTAGTTGGCTTTGTCAAAAGTTTTAAACGGTGAAAGGGAGGGTGTGGCATGAGAAGGTCGACATTGCTCGGCTTTTTAATGGTTTTGATTGCCTTTGGTGTATATTTTCGCGTGATCGACCCGATGCTGGAATCCAATAGATGGCTGGCATTTCTTCTTTTCATGCTGATCTCGGCTGCTGGGAGTTCATTGAATAGAGCTGTCGAGGGGCGGTTCGAATTTTTGGATAAGCGGCTTGATCCACAAATGAGTGTCTGGCTCGCAGCCGGCTTATTGATTTTTCTTCCGTTGCTGATCGTTTCACTGGGGTAATAATATGGAAGCATGCCATAACATACAGATTAATAAATTAAAAAACGCTTTTCCAAATGGAATCGCGTTTTTTTATGTTTTGTCGAATTAGGATACTGAGGCACCTGATAAACTTCAACTCAGCCGCAGCAAGCTGATCCGGACCCGGCCGCTGTAAGAACCTGCACCGGAATCGGGCGGCTTGAGCAGACGCCGGTCTCCGGCAGCTTTAATTCCACCCGTTTTGCGGCTTCCGTATCGCCGCTTAAATGCGCGGCAACCGAGCGGACTTGCTCGTAGCCAGTCGCCATCAGGAATGTCGGGGCACGGCCATAGCTTTTCACGCCGACGATGTAGAAATCTTTTTCCGGCTGACGCAATTCCTGTTCGCCGTGCGGCCGGACAGTTCCGCAGCTATGGACGTTCGGGTCGATCAATGGAGCAAGAGCCGGCACGCTTTCAAGTGCCGGATCGAAACTGTAGCGGATTTCACGAAGGAAAGAGAAATCCGGTTTGGAGCCGGTATTCGCAATGATTTCATCAAATGGGCCGAGTTCCACGAAGCCGCCGTTTTGATTGGCGATCAACGTGACGGTGCCGTCCTCATTCGACTCCAAAGAAGCGATTGTTGTGGCCGTCTGGGTTGCAATGGCTCCGCTTGCCATGACGCTGCCTACGCGGCTGCCAAGCGCTCCGCGTTCCGGCAACTGGTCGTCGCTTCCACCGCCGAGGGCACTTGCAGCATTTGGGCGGCGGAGAATCCAGGAAATTGCGGTAGCTGGAGCATCGTTTTTAAGCGCCACCAAGTCGAGAATGGAATTTAAAGCCGAATGCCCGCTTCCCACAACGGCAATGCGTTTGTGTTCAAAACGCTGGCGGTCGGCACCGAGAATATCCGGAATGCCGTAATGGATATGCGGGTTGGCGATTTCAGGCATGCCGCCTGAAACGAGCGGATTCGGCTGCTGCCAAGTGCCGGTCGCATCGATCACTGCTCTCGCTTGGAAAGTGCGGAGCGTACCGTCTTCCTGCACCACCAGTTCAAATGGGCGTTCGTCGCGTCCTTCCATTTTGACTTTATCGAGGCCTTTGCGGCTGATGTGGAGCACTTGGCTGTTCAAGTGGATAAACGGCTTGAGCTCCGGCAATTGGCCAAGCGGCTGCAAGTACTGCTCTGCAATATCCCGCCCATAAGGCAACCGGTCGGGAGCAGGTATCGGAACTTCGTATTTTTCCATCAATTCTTTTGCCGCTTCATCGATATTGTATTGCCAAGCCGAAAACAAGCGGACATGGCCGTAATCCAGGAAGCTGGTGCCGAGCTGCGCTCCCAATTCAAGCAACAGAAACGATTGCCCCCGTTTCACCAACTGGGCAGCAGCGGCCAAACCAACCGGTCCTCCGCCGATAATAGCAACTGGTAATTGTGTGGTTTCCATAACACTCACTCCTTCATCAAATTTATTTGATTTATTGTCTTACAGAAAAACCATCCCGGTTAACAAGATGGATTGATGACGCGGCAGATTTCGTTTGACAAGAGCCTGTCCATTTCCTGGCTGTTCAAGGAGTAATAACTCCACGTTCCGCGGGTTTCTTTATGCAGCAATTCCGCATTCAGCAAAATCTTCAAGTGGTAGGAAAGTTTTGATTGCGGGATGTCCATTTCTTCGACCAAGTCACAGACGCAGACAGAACCTCTCCGGCAAATCATATTGAGCAGCTCCAGCCGTTTTGGGTCCGCCAATGCCTTGAATTTCTGTGCGTAGAGATCAAAGTCCTGAGTGGAAGCGATCTGTTCAATGCCAGAACCCATACGTATCCCTGCTTTCTATTAATCAAATTTATTTGATTTAATCATATACCAGTTAAAACCAAAACGCAATCGTTTTCAGAAAATTAAACCAACACATTGAATCACCGGAAAAGAAAGGATAAGGTAAGAAGAAACATTCAAAATCCAGGAGGCGGAATATGAAAGACAAAGTCAGAGAAGTGTATAACCAGCTGGCCGGTTATTATGCCAATGAAGCAGATCAAACGGGTCTATACAACAGCGAATACGAGCGGCCGGAAATGATGGCGCAATTGCCAATGGATATGAAGGGCCACAGCGTTTTGGATGCCGGCTGCGCCGCTGGCTGGTATACCGAGCAATTGGAAAAACGCGGCGCGAATGTCACCGCCATTGATCTGAGCCCGGAAATGGTCAATGCGGCCAAGAAACGGATGGGGGCCAAGGCGAACGTGCTATGCGCCGACCTGGCAGCGGCTTTGCCGTTTGAAGACCGTTCTTTTGATTGGGTGGTCAGTTCGTTGACGCTTCATTACCTGGAGGACTGGGGCAAAACGTTTCAGGAATTTAAACGGATCCTAAAGCCGGGAGGCCGGCTGCTGTTTTCGGTCCATCATCCGTTTACGGATATCGAGTTGCTGGCGGAAGCCGATTATTTTTCAACCGAACTGATAACCGACCACTGGGAGAAGTCGGGGAAGGCTTATGAAGTCCTCTTTTACCGCCGGCCGCTCAGCGATATTTTCAATCAAACGCTTGAACACTTTGCCATCCAGGAAATCATCGAACCGAAGCCGACGTTAAAATTCAAAGACCTGGCCCCGGAAAGTTACGAGCGGCTGATGAAGAAACCGAATTTCCTGATCATCCAAGCAGCTATGAAATGACGTGAGAAGGCCACCGGACAGTATTTCTTAGGTAGCGGACAGTATTTCTTGAAAGCGGACAGTATTTGGTGGTCACCGGACAGTATTTCACTTTTTCGCCTGGTTTAAATTAAAAAAGCGTTCACCAAGAGGCAAAATCTCTTAGTGAACGCCTTAAATACAAGCTTATTTCACAATTCCAATCGCAAATCCGTCATAACCTTTGCTACCGACCGTCTGCATGACCGTGCCGTCGATCAGCGTGTCATCCGCCATCAAGTCCATGAAGTCGCGCATCGCTTTGCCGTTTGGATCTTCCGGATCCAAAACGCGGCCGCCGCGGACGACATTGTCGGCAATGATGACTGTGCCAGGCCGGGAATACTCCAAAGCCCATTTAAAGTAATGAGGATAGTTCGGTTTGTCAGCATCGATGAAAATCAAATCGAAATGCGTCCAGCCTTGTGATTTGAGCATCGGCAAAGTGTCGATAGCCGCACCTTCAATCACTTCGATTTTATCGGACAATCCGGCGTTTTCGATATTTTCTCGCGCCACAATGGCGTGGGCATTTTTGTATTCGAGCGTCACTAGGCGTCCGTCATCAGGCAGTGCGCGTCCCATCCAGATGCTGCTATAGCCGCCAAGTGTACCGATTTCCAGGACATTTTTGGCGTTAGCCAGTTTCACCATCAGTTTCAGAAACTTGCCTTGATTCGGTGACACATCGATTCCAGGCAAGCCGGCGTCAAAGTTGTTTTGATGCACCGCTTCCATCACAGGGTCTGAGTTGTGGAGCTTCTCCGTGAAATAATCATCTACGTCGTTCCAAAGTTTTTCTTTCATATAGGCCTCCTGATTTTTTAAGACTTAACCATCCCAAAATAGAAAGTAGCTGAACGGCTGTCCGGTTTTTTTGCCTCACTTCATAAATCAAGCAGTATGAGGATAAAAAAGAGCTGCTGCAAAACAAATCTGATACAGCTACTATGTCATCAACTATATATTAATTTTTCTGATAATAAAACACCCACTGGCTCAGCTGCAAAACTTATGGTGATGCAACAGCTGTCTCTATCAATTAAGCCGGTAGAGAAGAAAGCAGTTTGAATTTGTTTCTCTCACTTCATTTTTGTGGTCTTTTTCTGTTTACGGCAAGTTGGTTTTAGAATAGTTTATAAGTGTGATCGCCAATTTAATCTGAGGTATTCTTGTGTTTATAAAATGATGTAAGGAGGAATAAAGAAAAAACGATTAACAGGCTGCCAGCAGTTGCGAAACAGTAGATAAGAGACCCACGGAATAAGTAGCGGGAGGAGAAATCTAATGTCACACATTAAACAAGTCGCACTTGTCACAGGCGGGAATCGGGGAATAGGTTATGAGTTGGTGAAACAATTGGCAGTGAACGGCTTTAAAGTCATTTTGACCAGCCGGGATGCTGAAAAAGGCCAGAAAGCCGCTCAAATACTTCAGGAATCAAAACTGGACGTTTCGTTCGCAGTAATGGATGTCGAGGAAAAGGAAAGCATTCGCCAAGCGGCGAGTGCGATAAATGATCAATATGGCAGATTGGATGTATTGATCAACAATGCGGGCGTTTATTTGGATGAGCATGAAAAGTTATTGGCCATGGACCCTGGCATTCTGGAAAAAACGATGGCGACGAACTTTTTCGGGGCATATTATGTGATGCATTCTTTTCTTCCGCTGATGGAAAAGCATGGCTATGGAAGAATCATCAATATTTCTTCAGGCTATGGAGAACTGCGAGAAATGGCTGTTCCGGGAGTAGGCGCCTACAAACTCTCCAAACTTGCTTTAAATGGGTTGACGCAATTGGCCGCTGCAGAGCTCAAAGGAGACATCAAAGTAAATGCAGCTTGTCCAGGATGGGTAAGTACAGATATGGGTGGACCTTCGGCTCCGAGAACCCCAAAGCAGGCAGCCGCGTCCATCCTTTGGCTAGCGACGATTGGCTCGGATGGCCCCAATGGAGGGTTCTTCCGGAATGGCAGACAAATCGATTGGTAACCAACAAGTAGGTGGCATATTTTAAAAGGGCTGCTTGCCAGCTGGAGCCCATGCAGTGCTTGGCGTAGGCTGCGGTCTAGCAAGTAACCATCAGATGGACGGCAGAAATCTCCAATAAAATAGGAGGAGAAAAATGATGAATGCTACAGATAATGAAGGGGAGATTCAATATCTAGCGAATAAAAGCAGGCGAAAATCTAACGATGAAAATGCGAGTGCAGGCTTTATGAACAGGAAGGCCGTTGAACAGGCCAGGAATTTCCATAAGAGCTTTCCCGAGTATAAAGTAACGCCCCTTCACAGTTTGACCGGCTTGTCCAAGCATTTAAAGGTCTGCAACATCTGGGTAAAAGATGAATCTCACCGTTTTGGCCTTAACGCTTTTAAAGTGCTGGGCGGTTCCTATGCGCTTGGCAAATACCTGGCAGAAAAATTGAACGCCGATATTTCAGAAGTATCTTTTCAAAAACTAAGAAGCCACGAAGTGAAGGAGCGGCTTGGAGCCCTCACTTTTGTAACAGCGACTGATGGCAATCACGGAAGAGGCATCGCTTGGGCCGCAAGCCAGCTCGGGCAAAAATCAGTTGTCTGCATGCCGAAAGGATCTTCGCCAATAAGATTGGACAATATACGGAAAGAAGGCGCGGAAGCCTTCATAACCGAGTTGAATTATGACGACACCGTTAAGCTGGCCAACCGGATGGCTGAAGAAAATGGTTGGGTGTTGGTGCAGGACACGGCTTGGGATGGCTATGAGGAAATTCCGATTTGGATCATGCAAGGGTATGGAACAATCATGGATGAAGCGTTGGAACAGATGGCTGAAACCGGCGTTGACCGGCCGACGCATGTGTTTTTGCAAGCAGGCGTCGGTTCTTTCGCCGGCAGCATGCTCGGCTGCCTGGTGGAAAAGTATGGCGATGAACGGCCGGTTACAGTGATTATCGAACCGGAAAAAGCAGCTTGCTTATACAAATCGATAAGGATTGGAGATGGAAAACCGCATGCAGTGACCGGAGCTTTGGATACAATCATGGCCGGATTGGCTTGCGGTGAACCCAGTATAGCTTCATGGGGCATTTTAAAAGATTTTGCGGAGATCTTTGTTTCGTGTCCTGATTATGTGGCAGCACGGGGCATGCGGATTCTCGCAAACCCAATAAGCTCTGACCCTCGCATTATCTCAGGCGAATCCGGCGCAGTCGGGATGGGATTGCTTAGTCAACTGGCTGAAAATGAAAACCTTAGTAGAATGAAAAAAGAATTGAATTTAAACCAGGATTCTAAAGTTCTGATCATCAGCACAGAAGGTGACACGGATCCGGGCCATTATAGGAAAGTGGTCTGGGACGGTGCCTATCCGACTGTGTAGTAGTCGGACGAATAAATAATCGTATCCTTCCATTAGAAGTTTTCCTTCATCATTTTAGAACAGTTTGATTGTGGTTATTACAAGCGCAAATCGGATAACTGGTCTTTTCGCCCAATGAAAAACACCTTTCGCTGACATCTTGGCATTTCCATGCCTGATTCACAGCGAAAAGTGTTTTATTTAGTCTGGTTTTCAGGATGATACCCATTAGACGGTTAGAAGAAATGCAGATCTATGAAGTGGCTACTAATTAATTCTCAACACCCATCTGTTCATTCGTGAGTCGGGTATCGATGCCAGACAGGATAAAAGGAATCGCGGATTTGATGAATTCTTCCGGCGCAACGTTCTTTGAATTTCTTTTCCATTCCACCGAAGCGCCGTAAATTCCCCAGCTCAACATCACCGCCGCCACTTTAAGCGCTTGCTCGTCTTCAGTCGGCCGCTGTTTCACCAGCATCTTATAGAAAATATTTTCAAGCTGCTCCCGGATGATCCGGGCAATCGTATCTTCGTAGCCTCTATGGCAGCGGGTGGATAAGGACAATTGGAAATTGGTGATGGCTTTGAAAACGTGGACCAGTGCTTCTGTATTCAAGGCGTTGTTCTGGTAATACTCAGCACCCAAATTGACGGACCATACTTCCAATAAAGCCTTCTCCAGTAAATCGTAGATATCTTCAAAATGATAATAGAAAGTCGCACGGTTAATCATCGCCTTGGAGGTAATATCCTTTACGGTGATGTCTTTGAATTCCTTTTCTCCTGAGAGGTCAATGAACGAATCCATGATGACTCTGCGCGTGCGCAAAACCCGTGGATCTGTTTTTGATTGCGTCATGTTTTCTTCACCTACTTTTCCTACAGTTTCTCATATGTGTTGCATAAGCGACAAATCTGCCTATCTATTGGTATGGGTTAAATCCATTATGGCTTAAGATGGATTTGTAAGGCAAATAAAACAGAGCCTCTTAGAAAATACAATCTTTATTTAAAAAAATAGAAATGAGGGAAAAGAATTGAAAAACAATAACAACATGATGTGTGATTTAGAAACAGGTGTATGCGGAGTGGCTGGAGAAGAAGAAATGGAGATCATTGATTTGAATCAGCCAAAAAAATCGATTACCTTGTATTATGTAACGGATCCGATCTGTTCGCATTGCTGGGCCATCGAACCGGTGCTTCGCCGTTTCACCGAGCAATACGGCGACCATTTCAAGTTCCAAACGGTAATGGGCGGATTGCTGGAAAAATGGCATGACGGACCGATTGACCCGGCAAATGGAATCTACAAGCCAGCCGACGTTGCGGGCCATTGGAGAGAAGTCGGGGAACACTCAAGAATGCCGATTGACGGGTCTTTGATGATTGATAACCCCGTCCAGTCATCGTATCCGCCTTCCCGCGTGTTCAAAGTGATCCAGGAAAAACATGATGAGGCAAAAGCCAACGAGTACCTGCGCCGTGCACGAGAAGCCCTTTTCGCTTTCAATCAAAACATTTCAGATCAAGCGGTCATGATTGACATCGTCAACAAGATGGGGCTTGACGGAGAAGCCATTATAGCGGAAGCGGAGCAGCCACGCGGCCAACAATTATTAAATGAAGATTTCAGCCTGGCGAGAAGCATAGGTGCCAGAGGTTTCCCGACGATTATCATGGTCAACGAAGAAAACAAAGGTGTGAAACTTGTCGGAGGCCGTCCTTTTGAATCTTATGTCGATGGCTTGAAACAGGTCCTGAACCAGGAAGAACTGCAAGCCAAGCAGCAGCCGTCGCTTTCGCGCTTGCTTGAAAAAGAAGAATTGCTGTTTTCCAAAGAAATTGAAGTCATGTACGATGTGGACCCAACCGGCATCAATGCTTTTATTGAAAAAGAACTTTCACCAGGCCGCTATGAAGCGAAGGAAATCCTGGGAGAATCTTATTTTACAACGGTCAAATAACGAGGAGGAAAAGAACATGGCCTTTATCGCACAAGTGGATTTCAAAATGGATGGACCTTTCGGAGATGAAATGGCAGTTGGGTTTTCCGATTTAGCGAAAAGCATCAACGAAGAAGAAGGCTTCATCTGGAAAATCTGGACAGAAAGCCCCGAAACAAAGGAAGCCGGAGGAATCTACCTTTTCGAAACAAAAGAAGCGGCGGGAGAATACGTGGAAATGCATACGAAGAGACTCGCCGGTTTTGGCATAACGGATGTAAACGCCAAAATCTTTGCGGTGAATTCACAACTTACTGAGATCAATAGCGGTCCAGTGAAATAATAGCGAATGTAAAATATCTTTTGTAAATAAGCAATAAGAAACACGGATGATATAAACTGAAATCTATGTACTGACAGAAGTTACATGAAAGCAGGATTGCCAGTAAGCAAAAAGAGAAAGCGGCGGAATTTAAGAACTCATTTGTTCGTAAAAGTACAAGTGAAATAGCGAACGTTCGTAAAGTGTTTTAGGACCTTTACGAACGTTTTTATTTTGGGCTTTTGTATGGTTTTGGAGCGTTCGTAAAAGTGTACTTTTACGAACGCTTTTTAAATAGCACTCGATGTGGGAATTAACTTCTGGGTAGCAGATCTTTTGAAAAGCATTCACTACGCGGGGGGTTACTTCATTTCTAAGGATATCCTTGTTCAGAGAAAACTCATTTTTTAAGTCCTGCTGCAAAATAAGGACCGTTCACCATCATGGTCGTCAAAATACGTGCCATTTCTTGGGGGGATTCTTTGCTGCCGTTTCCTAGCCATTCCTGGATCACTCCTATGATAGCAGTACCCATGTAAGCAGCTAAGTAACAGCTAGGCACACGAAGGTTTTCTTCTTTTATAAAGGCGTTTGAGTTATTTCCATAGAGCGTGTCCCACATAAACTCTTTCAGTCTTAGTTGAAACGATAAATCTCCTTTTGGGCCGAGGACCGCTTTCAAGAATCCACTATTTGTGTTCAAATACTCAAATAATGAAACGGTCAGGGTGAAAGGGGGAGAACTTTGCGCATCCTCAACTTCCAGAGCGGTAATCACACTCGAATAGTTTTGTTTGGTCATGCTGGACAGATCAAGCATAATTTCCTTCTCGCATTTGTTCATCAAATCAAATTTGTCTTGATAGTGGGCATAAAAGGTCCCTCTGTTGATTCTTGCTTTCATGGTCAGATCTTTCACCGTAATGCTTTCAAACCCTTTTTCTTCAATCAATTCCACCAATGCCTGCCGAATGGATTCTTTTGTTCGAATAACGCGTAAATCAGTATTCTTAGTGCCCAAAATAATTCCTCCTTAATTTTAGCCAACACAACCTATAAAAGTGTTCCATAGCCAACACATTTGCTGTTTTTAATCATTGAATGAGCCTTGCTGCAATTTTACAATGAAACTGTAATAAACAACAGGATGTTCATTATTGTAACTTAATTGAGAGAAGGGAAAGCTGCCGTTTTGCAAATTTTTTACTGCGCAGGATTCAACTTCAATCAAGCCAAGCCACTTGTTCAAAAGTAAGAATTCTTTATAAAATTAAGGAAGCCTATGGTTTCCAAATGAGAGGAAGTAAATGAAATGAACAAATTCACAGGACGCCCAGATTTAAAGCCTACACATCCCAATGAAACGAACGCAGGTTTAAATAACATCGTCATGTCGACTGCACATTATGGAAATCAAGAGATGATCATGGAAAAAGATGTGCCTGTCAAAATGCGGGATGGAATTATCCTATACGTCAATGTATTCCGACCGAATAAGCCCGGGAAGTTTCCGGCGGTAATGAGCATGGATCCGTATAATAAGGACGGTTTGCCGCCCTATGATATTTTTCGTACTGTCTGGCCGACTTTAGGCGGCATCGATACATCACTTTTCACTCCCTTCGAATCACCCGATCCCGGTTTTTGGGTGCCAAACGATTATGTGCTGGTAAAAATTGCTGCGCGGGGCAGCTCGAATTCAGAGGGGGAACTCTATCCGTGGACGAAAGCCGAAACACAAGATTATTACGACGTCATTGAATGGGCAGGGGTTCAAAACTGGTGCGATGGCAATGTGGGGCTAAACGGCGTTTCCTACTTGGCCATGACCCAGTGGCAAGTGGCCGCACTGAATCCTCCTCATCTAAAAGCAATCATTCCGTGGGAAGGGACGAGTGATTTGTATCGGGAATGGTACTTCCATGGCGGAATACCCGAAACGGTTTTCTCCTCTTCTTTCGAGCAATTATTAAAAAGTCGGTGGCCAAAAAACCAAGTGGAAAATTTGATGAAGGCGCAAAAAGACCATCCACTGCTCGATGAGTATTGGGAAGAGAGACAGGTTAACTTGTCCGACATAAGAGTGCCTATGTTTGTCTGCGCCAGCTGGTCGACCCAAGGCTTGCATTGCCGAGGTACCTTTGAAGGGTTCAAGCAAGCTTCCTCCGAAAATAAGTGGCTGCTAGTTCATGGCCGCAAGGAATGGGAAACTTATTACTTACGTGAATCGCTGGAGCAACAGAAGGAATTTTTCGATTATTTCCTGAAGAGCATCGAGAATGATTGGATGGATACCCCGCGGGTGCGTTACGAGGTCCGGGAAAAATTCTATAAGGGACAGATTCATAGCGCAGATGAATGGCCGATAGCTCGTACAAAGTATTCTGAGCTTTATTTAGATGGGGAGGAAATGGCATTCCAACAGAGCCCTGTTCAGAACGAAACCCGACTTGCCTATAACGCGGAGCCCGAAGAGAAAGAAAATAATAATTTAAGGTTTACCTTTACCGCTGAAGAGGACATCGAACTCACGGGAAATATGAAGCTCAAGCTCTGGGTCTCTGCCGATGACACGGATGATATGGATCTATTTGTCGGGATTAAGAAATACGACAGACGCGGCAAAGAAGTGTTCCTGCCCAGCTTTAACCATCTTGAAAATGGTCAAGTGGCAAACGGGTGGCTGAGAGTTTCTCATAGAGAGCTGGATTTTGAAAGATCGACTCCTTATCAGCCTGTGCTTCAGCATAAGCGGTTATTGAAGCTGGATAAAGATGAGGTCGTTCCAGTAGAAATTGAAATATTGCCTTCAAGCATTCTCCTAAGAGTGGGAGAAAGTCTGGTGCTGGTCATAAAAGGCAGCGAGATTGTTATTGAAGAAAACTCTACTGGGGTTCTACGGGGATACGGGCATACGGAAACCGTAAACAAAGGGACTCATTCAATTTATGCCGGAGGAAAGTACGATTCATTTCTTTTAGTACCGATGATTCCGAAAAAAGATGTATAAGGTTAGCGTTGTGCAGCAGGGAATAATCGCGATCTAAGCTGGACTGAGTTTTCCGGTTAGTTAATGAGTGGCGGATGCCATCGAAAGCGAATGCGCACTCTTTCAATTTAAGGTTATGATTGAACCATTCAAAAAATTGCAAGGCAGTGGTTCCAACTCTTTGAGTAAGAAAAAACGCTAAGCCGGTTATGTTCAGAAGCTTAGCGTTTTTTTGGGTTCAAGTAGTTGCGTGTCCACTTCAATAAGTTACAAAAAGACTCTTGCAGAAAAAGCTTTTTACTGATCTGATTTTCAGGTAGGGTTAAATTTGTGACGTCAGTTCTAAAAAATAACAGCGCTTTATAGGAACAAGTGATTCAATTAAAATAGAAAGGGGGATATAGAATGTTTACCATCTATAAAACCTCTCCTGATGGAATTCTAGAAGTACTAGAAAAATTTGAAAAAAATAGCTGGATTAATATTACCGTCCCGTCAAAAGAAGAACTGGAGGAAGTAGCCCGGCTTTGCAATATTCCGATCGGATTTCTGGAAGATCCACTCGATCTAGAAGAAAGTGCGCGCATTGAATATGATGAAGAGACTGCTAGTACACTAATTATTAATGACTTTCCAGTAGTTGATTCAAATAATAAGCAGTTTAATTCGTACATCACCATTCCTATTGGCATCATCGTTGGGCCGGATTATATCGTCACCATCTGTCAACAGCCGAGCAGCTTTTTAAACGCTCTTATTAAGAAAAATGTCAGCACTCTCATGAAAAGCCGTTTTGCACTCGAGGTATTATTGTCCATTTCGACTCAGTATCTGGACAATTTAAAAAACTTGAATAAGCACCGTCTCAAAATCGAACGGAACTTACGGGATTCATTAACGAACAAGCAACTTTATGACCTGATGGAAATTGAGAAAAGTTTAGTGTATTTTCTCACTTCATTAAAATCAAACGGGGATGTTCTCACCAAGCTGTTTCGTATACATTCCATAAAGCTGTATGAAGATGACAAGGATCTTTTGGAAGATGTAAAAATCGAAAATAACCAGGGGATTGAGACTACTGAATTATATACAAGAATATTAAGCAGCATAACAGGTTCCTACTCGTCACTCATCTCCAATGAATTGAACAATACCATGAAAACTCTTACGTTATTTACAGTATTTCTAACGCTTCCGACATTGGTGTTCAGTTTCTTTGGAATGAATGTGTCGTTGCCTCTTGCGGATAAAGATCCGAAATCTTGGATTATTACATTGGGAATAGCCTTCGTGTTTGTTAATCTGATTGGATTGGCATTATGGAGAAGAAGAATTTTCTAGTTATCTTGCCCAAAAGGAAAAAGACAGCCGATTTTCAAAGAACGAGCTGTCTTTTATTTTCCTTGATGACATGAGTGAAATTCGTAGAGGGAGTTACTTACTAATAGATTAAGGAATAGATGCTTTTGAATGTAAAATAAAATGAGAATTTTTTAAAAAATCATTAAATTACTACAAGGGAAGAAACTAGCAATGGGTTTCTTCTTTTTCTTTTGTTCGCAGAACTTTACTTCTACTGGTTTAGTGTATCCGGACTAATTGTCTTCAAGAAGTTCAAGAGAGTCAATAAACGGTAAAGCTGCCTTCTCGAAACTCCCTCTCTTGAGAAAGAAATCAAACTATTCTTTTTTTAGTCGATTTCAGCTAAATGTTGGATTTCCAACAATATGGGCAACCTGTTGGTTTGTTCAGATCGCTGCGAATTCTATACTAAGTTGGACAACAAGTGTTGTAAATCTAAAAAGACAAGAGGGAATTACTCATGAACAAAGTGTTATTCATTACCGCAAATCCGAATGACGAAAACCATTCGTATAGTATGGCCGCAGGAAAGGCATTCATTGAAACCTATCAAGAAGCAAATGCAACCGATGAAATTGTAACTATAGATTTATTCCAGGAGCATGTTCCTCAGTTGGATGCAGAGGTGTTTAGCGGATGGGGAAAACTTCGCGCGGGGCAGCCGGTAGACGCTCTTTCAGCGGAAGAACTGGCGAAAGTGGGGCGCCTGGATGAAATTCTGGAGCAATTCATGGCAGCTGATAAGATGATTTTCGTCACGCCGATGTGGAACTTCTCTTTTCCGGCAGTGGTAAAATCCTACATTGACGCTATAGCCGTACCTGGAAAGACGTTTAAATATACGGCAACGGGCGCCGTAGGCTTACTTCAAGATAAAAAAGTGTTCCACATTCAAGCGCGCGGCGATTTTTATTCAACAGGTCATTTAGCAGAGGAAGAGCTAGGCAATCGGTATTTAAAATTCATCATGGCCTTCATGGGAATTACGGAATACGAAGGCTTATTTATCGAAGGACAGGCAAAAATGCCAGCGAAAGCTGCAGAAATCAAAGCAGCAGGGATTGAGCGCGCCAAAGCGGCCGCCATGAGTTTCTAATCGGTCCAAGCTTTATCCAGGCAATTCACGGCGCAGTCGACAGCGCCGTGAATTGCCTATTTTTTTCTGCTATACTGAAAACATTCATTAAATCCAACGACTGTTGAAAAAATAATGTTTTGAGAAAGGTAGAGAAGTATGAAAAAGCAAGACCCTCGGATTCAAAGGACCCGACAAAAGATTATCAAAGGGTTTATGGAACTGATCAAACACAAAGAATTCAGTGACATCACCATTGCCGATATTACGCAGCAAGCCGAAATTAACCGATCCACCTTTTACTACCACTTTCTGGATAAGTATGATTTGATCGATGCGATTCAAAGCGAAGTGCTGACAAGGGAATTTTTCGCAGAAGTGGCGCTGCAGGAAGTTGTGAATGAGCAGACCATTCGGCTGTCGCTGGAAGCCATCAGGAGGTCTCGAACCGATTTAGCCCGTCATTGTCAACGTGCCTACGAAGAATTCAAACCGAAAATGGATCATGAGGTCAAACTGCGCTTAACGGAAACACTGCACACATTGCTGGATAAGGAACGGGGAGTAAAGGAGGAACACCTGACGCTTGCCACGTTTTGGAGCTGGGGGATTTATGGCGTAGCGATGGCTTATCTGGAAGGGGAAGAGACCTTACAGTCCTCGGTTCAACGGTTGACAAAAGTCATTTTAAGCTAATAAATAAAAATCTTTCTATATGTTTTATATGCTCGCTGTCATCAATTCAATTTTTTTGGATTTTCAAACAGTCCTCGTCCTTTTCATATTTAGTTTACATATCATCACTTCACGGAAGTAGGTAACTCCATTATTCAATAAGAAAAAGCTGCATAAAGTCAGTTGAATCTTCGCCTAAAAAAACTGTGAGTTGAATAAAAGATAAATAAACAGACCAGTTAACTGGTCTGTCTGTCCAAGCATTATTGATGACTTTGCATTTCCCAGTCTGTTCTAAGTAGACCCATCATATAAACATCATGATACTTACCAAATCTAAAAATTTCTTCTTTTAGCGTACCTTCCGACCGGAAACCACACTTTTCATAAGAGCTAATCGCTCTTTTGTTATAGCCAAACACTTGAAGTTTCACCTTATTCAAATTCATGTAATTAAAAATAAAGTCTACCAATACGTTCATTGAATCAGTTCCATAGCCTTTTCCTTGGTGGTCAGGACCTATTGAAATACCCACGTAGCAAGTCCCACTTTTCCAATTCACTAAGTAAACAGCGATCGTTCCAATGAAAAGCTTTTCGTCTTTAAGTTCGATTGCAAACGCATAGTCATCTTTCTCCGAACTAATTTCATTAAGAAATTTCTCGTGGTCTGCATCAGTAGGAGGAAATGGAATGCCATCATTCATTAGTAAACGACTTTCCATAACATTTTCAATTGCAAAGAACTTTTCATAATCCTCTTTTGTGATTTTCCGTAAAGCGACTTCATTTCCTGATAAAAAATTTTCACTATATTGCTTAATCAATTTAATGTCCCCCAATTAGATTGCAGGGGTCAGCAGTAAGGCTTTTAGTTGGTTTACTGTGCCCTTGCGAAGTTTTTTTGTTTGTTGAATCCTTTTAAAACTTCTACTGCAATGCTTGATAACATAGGCTAATCTCCCTTTTTTTAGATATTTAAAGTGTACCTTTAATTTACCAAAAATTCCAACTAAATATACAAACTAAAAATTATATAAATGATTAATCTTCAAACCATCGATTTGGTCGCTGGATGGGTTTTTATAAGTCCATACATAATAAGTTGACCTAGTAGGAACGTTCAGAGGTTACTTAAATACAAAGGGAGAGAAAAGGGTGTTCAAAGCACAGGTAGTGACCCCTTAAAGTTAGAGTTTCAGTTATACAGCTAATTGGCTGGCATGAATTCGGTAGTTCACCGGGCTCATGCCGGCCAATTTTTGCTTAATGCGTTCGTGGTTATAGTAGTGGACGTACCGTTCAATTTTCAGCTTCAATTCTTCGTACGGGACCCGTTCTTCTCCGTGGTACATCTCCTGTTTAAGCAGGCCAAAGAAGTTTTCCATGGCCGCGTTGTCGGCACACGTCGCCTTTCGGGACATGCTTTGGAAAATCCGGTGCTGCTTCAATGCCTTCACCCAGTACCGGTGCTGATAATGCCAGCCTTGGTCGGAGTGGATGGTGGTCCGATACCTGGCTTGTTCTCCGATGACTGGCAGGGCATTCCGTAACGATTCCATGACGAAGTCGAGGGTTGGGCGTTTCGCCATACTCATGCCAATGATTTCGCCATTGTAGAGATCCATCATGGGGCTTAAGTAGAGCTTTTCCTCGCCCATACACTTGAATTCGGTGACATCCGTCACGATTTTTTGGAAGGCGCGCGATGTGTGGAACCGGCGGTTCAAGCGGTTTTTGGCGATGGTGCCTACTTGCCCCTTATAGGAACGATAGCGCGATTTCCGAATGAACTTTACGCAAGTGAGGTTCAATTCGCCCATGATGCGCTGGACTTTCTTGTGGTTGATGACGTACCCTTGCGCCTTTAATTCCAGAGAGATCCTGCGATACCCGTAACGGCCGTCGTGTTTTTCGAAGAGCGCCAGAATCAACGTTTTCCATTCCAGATCCGGATCTTCCAACCCAAATCGCTGGCGGTGGTAATGATACGTCGCTTCTGGCAGATCGACGATCTCCAGCACATCCGTTAATCGGAATCCTTCTTTTTGGAGTTCGAATGCCAGCGCTGCTTGTGCTTTTCGAGGTAGGCATCCGGATTCTCCTGGAAAGCGTTCAACTTTTTTAAATAAGCGACTTCCAAACGGAGAAGCTCATTCTCGCGTTCAAGTTGTTCTTCACGGGACATCGTCCCAGCCGGTTTTGCCGGTTTCTTTTTCGAATTTTTCGCCATGGGTGGCCGTCCTTTCTTTCTCAGGCCTCCTGCCCCTTCCGCCAAAAATGTCTGTTTCCATTTCACAATAAGCGTCGGGTTGTGCATCTTGAATTCAATCGCTGCGTCCTGGTAGGAAGCGCCTGTTTGTTTCATAAAGTGTAATACATCCAATTTGAATTGAACAGAATACACCCGGTTTTTTTGCCTGTTCCGCAATCCTTCTTTTCCGAATGCCTGGAAAGCCCGCACCCAGCGTGCTATTTGCCCGTGGCTGGATAGCCCGTATTTTCGGGCTAAGCGCGGATAGCCCAACGGGCCAGCCAAATACTCGTTGACCAGCTTCAGTTTGAATTCTTCGCTATATTTCATCATAGAAAAAACACCCCGAAAGTTAGATTTTTAACTCTAACTTTTGGGGTGCAGCACCACATCTTCTCTCCCTTTTTATCTTTAAAAGCATAATTTCACGAATAGTTTTCATAAGCACTTAAGTTTTCTTTGTTCATTAAGTTTGGGATGATCCTTCATCATTTTCTGTATTGGATTTTGAAACAAAAGGGCCGCCATAACAAGAGATGACCATCATCCCTTAAAATAGGGAGGTTAATCGCTATATAATACATAAGTGAGCGGATTTACTCTCTTAAGAAAAGGTTGTAAGAAAAAGTCCGATTTATTCCAAAGATTCCCTCTGGTAAAGAAATGGTATATAATAGGTAAAAAGACACCTGGGAGGTATGGCATGGAAAAGGAATCTTATACCATCACGGAGGCCATGCCAATTTTTGGAGTTAGCCGTTCAACCATTACTCACTGGATAAGCGCAGGAATCATTGACGCGAAGAAACAAAAGGGCATATGGAGGATTGACGGCCGCTCCGTGTCAGAATGGCAAGAATTTCAGGCTTTAGGGCTTCCTGCAGCAAAGAATGTAATAAGGAAAAAGTTTGGATTGCTTTAGGTAAAGAATGAAAAGGAGGAAAAGCCATTTCTAGATGGTACCTCATTTGGCTTTCCAATACGTCAACTAAAATGCGGATGCAAAAAAAAACCGACCCGATCAGAAGTGAAAATTGCAGAGATGAACGGGGCCTCTGTCAAGCCTTGATTGCCGGTTCCCGCGCATTCACTAGAAACAATGAATCAGGTGTCCTTACAGACGGTTCGAATCGCATAACCAAGAGCCTAATTGACTGAAAACACTTATCTCTACCCGTCCAGGTTTTTATTCAGAAATAAACTTTTGGGGCAAGCCGCAGAAGATGAACATTCCAACCGAAAATTCCAAGGATTTCTTAGTGAGCGGGAAAGCTGCCACTTAAACAGCTGGGAAAAACTTTTCCAGATCGATTTTTCACAATCGGAATGTTGGCAACGGGCCGTGCAACCTGTCGCCAAGCTATTGAACAGTGCCACCAGCTCACGTAATTTTTTTAACTTTAAATTGGAGGACATTCAAATGGGAAAATATACATATGTAAGTGATTATCGGCATAATGAAAAGTTGAAGGAGAGCTTTAATAGCTTAGCCATGAAAACCTTCAACTATCCATTTACTCGTTTGAGAGACGTGGTTACATTGAGCGGATCACCGATGTTGATCAAACGCATCAAGATGGGAAAGTTGGAAAAGAACAGGTGGAGCAGCTGCTTGAACTGAAGAAGGACCTTGATGCTGCCAGAAAATCTTTTGCGGATCTGGCAAAAAAACTTGGCGTGATTTGAGGAGTGTTAATTTTTATATAGTCAAAGAGATAATGCGAAATGAAGGAGTTTAGTAAATGAAGCATATTTATGCCTTTGAAGACATAATGGAATATGAAAAGCACCAGGATATGATTCAGCGTTTTAGTCAACGGTTAAAGGAGTACCAACTACTTTTAGAAGAAGAGTATGCCTTAGTAGACAAACCAAAAGGAGTGATCTGGACTTCAGCAGAAGCAGCAACATCTATTTTTTCTGATCTCCCGATTCCTGCATTTACGAATAAAGACACGATTTACATAACACCGGATGTAAAAGCTTGGAGAAAGCTATTTATCCAGCAATTGGACGGGAAAGACCTTCCTCATATTCAACGTTTTTACGAACAGCTTTCTGAGAATCACATACTTACAATATTAGGTCACGAATTAACCCATCATTCAGACTTGTTTTTAGATGATTTTGAAGATGAACGAGAAGATAGTATTTGGTTTGAAGAAGGCATGTGTGAGTATTTACCAAGAAAACTTCTTTTAACTGAAAGAGAATTCAATGAAATATCAACGATAGAGAAGGAATTAGTGGACGTGTTTACGAGAGAATACGGAAATCGGTCTTTAGATGAATTTGGAAGCAATTCCTATACAGCAAGTTTATCGAGCATCATGTTTAATTATTGGAGAAGTTTTCTTGCCATTAAGTATTTGGTAGAAAATCGCTTTCAAAATAACGTAAGTATAGTTTTTGAAGAATATCATAGATGGGATAAAGAAGGACGAAAAATTTGCCTTACTGAATATTTCCAGTTAGAAAAAATTTCGCTGTAAGTATTTATCTAGAATTTCAGGTCAATATTCCAGTAATATAACGTACTCTTAGTTAGTGATGTATTTAAAATTTTACTTATCAGAACTTATCGATAGTATCCGTTACTCCAATAGCAAAACACAAAGAGGATAAAGGGTACTTTTAAGAATGGGTTTATTTTAGAATTAATTGGCTTTCGTTAATTACTGAGGTGGAGTTCGTTATAAACATATCCAGTTAGTGGGATTATTACTCGTCATAAAATTGGTATTTACTGGTTGTTCAAGTTGTGGTAATATTGCGGGAATTACAAAAACGAAACGCGTTGAAGAGAACAGTAGATAGCCAAAAACTTTTTCTAGAGAGCTCCGGTTGGTGGAAAGGAGCAGGAGTTTGTTATCGAAACAAGCCTCTGAGCATCACAGCGGAACCTGATTTTTGGGGGATGTTGGGACGGGAGCTCCCGTTAACGGGCTGAGGTATTCGCCATTTTTCTTGGCTGTACCGAATGAGGTTAATGCAGTGACGTATTGACAAACAGGGGTGGCACCACGATTTTAGTAATCTCGTCCCCAAGACAATTGTCTTGGGGTGGGATTTTTTTGTTTGGCTAAAATGCAGTGGGGAGAGGTTACGATGAAAAACTGGAAGTATTCGTTATTATTGTTAGGTGGTATCGGCATTTCCAACATAGGTGGATGGGTTTATCTGATTGCGTTGAATTTAATTATCCTGAATGAAACGGGTTCTCCTTTGGCGGTCGCTTTTCTGTACATTTTAGGACCGATTGCGACTATTTGCTCCAACTCATGGGCAGGGAGCCTGATTGACCGGGTTAATTCGAGGAAATTGATGATTGGGTTAGATATTTCACGTGCTTTATGTATTGCCTTGATCCCTGTGCTTCCTTCACTGTTCTATGTGTATGTCCTCGTATTTATCATCAATATCGGAAGTGCTATGTTTGAACCCACGTCAATGGTGTATATGACCAAACTCATCCCCGAGAAGGATCGGCAAAGATTCAATGCGTTAAGAAGCTTTATAAATTCTTGTGGAACCTTAATTGGCCCGGCAATAGCGGGTGCCTTATTTTGGATGGGCACACCTGACACGGCTATCTATGTGAACTCCGTTGCTTTGATGTTGTCGGCTTTCCTCATCCTGTTATTGCCCAATGTAGATTCACAAACAGTCCCATCCGAAACTGAAAAGCTTTCTTGGAAGATGATAAAAAATGACTTTAAAATGGTTTACAAGTTCAGTCAAACCAACACGTTTATTTTGAAAGTTTATCTATTGTTTGTTGGAATGACGATATTTATGACTGCCCTGGATTCATTGGAAGCAGCTTTTGCGAAAGGAGTTATTGGGATGTCAGACACCAACTATGGATTCTTATTAAGTATATTTGGAACGGGAATTATTTTGGGTTCACTTATCAACACCATTTTTTCCAAACAATTAGCAGTTAACTTACTCATAGGGGCTGGATCTGTTTTTACTGCTGCAGGCTATATCGCTCTCTACAGTTCACATGGTTTTATCAGTGCTGCAACTGGAACTTTTATGATTGGATTTGCCATCACGTTTGCCAATACGGGTTATTTGACGTTCTATCAGAACAACGTGCCAGTAAAAATGATGGGAAGGTTTAGCAGTTTATTCAGTATGGTCGAAGCATTTTTTATTATTGTTCTAACCGTAATAATTGGTTTGGCAGCTGAATTAACTTCCATACGGCCTGTAGGCTTAATAGGTTCATTTACATTCCTCTTACTAGGGATGATTGCCTTTAAGGTAGTAACGGCCAAAAGAAGAAAAGTGCATTTTGAAGAAAAATTGACCTTAAACAATTAGCTTTTTGGGGCAAAGACTAGGGTTTGAATGAAGTTCAAGTGCAGTTAAGATTCATTCACTTAGTAAATCAGGAGGTGACGGAATGGGACATTTAAAAAAGTTTTTTCGTAGCCTAATCTTTAAAAAATACGATCAATTTGCGGAGGAATTAGGTTATCCGGATTGGAACATTGCTTTGGAAAATACTTTTGGCATCTATGAAATGGAAGGAGATACTTGGTACCATGCCACTCAGCTTCCTGATAAAAAATGGGCTGTATGGAATGATGATGAGGCAGAACCACCATACGCTTTTGAAGTATTTTCGTCCTGGGATGAAGCCATTAGAAAGCTTCGGAAATTGTTTGAGGAAAGTGGATTGCCGGAAAATCATTGGAGACCGGAAGGATTTGATGAAGGTGAAGATGCTTTTCTGAAAGGACCTGACAGAGAGAAAATGTTGTAAATAATTAAGAAGACGACTGTAACTTATTAGTAAGTTACATTCAGACCAAAGGAAATACTGGTTTTTTTAAAAGAAAAAGGACCTTAAAAAAGATCCTTTTCACTGAAATACGGTTTTAATTCATCAATCGATTAGCTGTTTTACAACGGCCATTTCTTTGCCAAACCGATCTCCATGGTCCTCAAACCCTAGACTCGCATATAACTTGTGGGCAGTCAAGTTGTCTGGATGATAGCCGACTACAATTTTTTTTGCACTCCATGACTTGGCCATCTCAGCAACCATCAATTTGGTTGCAGCTTTCCCGATTCCTTGCCCCTGGAAGGCTTTGTCCACCATGATCCGGTAGACCCAGTAGCCGTCAAGTTCTTCCGGGACAGAGTTAAACATCAAAAAGCCGACTACTTGATCGCCTGAATAAATGGCATAGGGTTTTAAGCTAGGTTCAAACTTTGACTGGGCAATCGATACGGCATTTGGTTCCATGTATGGCGTTTGTTCTTCTGCTACCTCTAATTCACAGCAGTCATACCAGTTGTCTGCATTTAATTCGACGATTTTCACATGTTCTGTCTTCATCATTTTCCCCTTTCAAATTTCGGGGAACGAGAAATAGAAACGTTAATTTGGCGTTATCCCCTTGTACTCATTGATGGTAACGGTGATGTTGTTTTTCATAATGAACGCCTCCTCAACTAGCTATGGCCCGTTTAATGAAATTCTGGGCCTTTTGACTATAGCATTTTTTATTATCCTTTCCTAGGAATTTTAAGAATAATATACCAATAACAAAACTTATATTTGAATGTAACTTAATAGCAATCAATAGGCGTGGTAACTTAACTATAAATAAGTTACATTCAGATTCCTCATTCTATTAACTTAATCTGAAGACGAAGCGAAATTGAACTTGCTAGAAAAAATGATACATTCAAAAGACTATTCTATACGGTTTTAGAGTCGGAATTATAAAGTACATATTTTACATATCAAGAATTATCAAGAGAAGGAGCTTCATTTGAAGTTTCTTCTATTTTTTGTTCGTCGAAGTGTACTTTTACGAACGCTTTTGTAGTACCGATATTTATTGAATTTAAAGTTATCTTCTAGGTTATTGAAATGTTAAAATTAGGAATAGATAATATATTCAATAGACTTCTATAAAACGAGAAGAGAAGGCAGGTTATCAAGAATCATGGAGATGATTAATCTAAACTTACAACATACAGAAATGGACAAAGATACAGCAGAAAACATCTTAAACTGGAAATACGATTCCCCTTACGATTTTTATAACAACGAGTTAAACGAAGAAGAATTGGCTGAAATGCTGAATGGTTCTTACTTTGCCATTTATAACGATTTAAAAGAGTTGATCGGTTTTTTCTGTACTGGGTACAGCGCTCAAGTTCCGACGGGCAAAAAGTTGGGAATGTATGAAGAAAACTTTATCGATATGGGATTAGGAATGAACCCTCATTTAGTAGGTAGAGGGAGTGGGTATAACTTCTGTTCATATATTCTCAAATATATTGAAGAAAACCATCCGAAAAATCCAATTCGTTTAACTGTCGCGGAATTTAACAGTAGGGCAATCCATCTATACAAGAAACTAGGGTTTGTGCCAATGAAGGAGTTTGGTACAGGTTTTGCAGATTTCACTATAATGGTGAAAAGGCCCAGCATGTAAAAGAACATAGCCTATTACAAATAACTACTCGGTTTGTAACACATCACTTATCAGAACATACTCGAGTATAAAGGGAGAAATGATTAATGAATCTAGTCATTAAAAGAACCCAAGAAACTGAAGCAGTACAATTATTAGAAATACAAAAGGAAGCTTTTTTAGAGGATTTGAAGTTATATGAAGATCATGAGACGAATCCAGTGAATGAACCAATTGAAAGATTGCTGCGGAAAATCGAGATTTTCTTTCATTATACGATTTGGTTGGAAGATGAGATTATTGGCGGTGTGGATATCCGGAGTCTAGGAGAAAACACATACCGTCTAAATCGAATTTTCTTATCGAACAAGTTTCAAAATCAGGGGTTAGGGAGCAAAATCATGCAGCTGATTGAAAAGGAGTTTCCAGCAGCAGTCGAATGGAACTTGGATACCCCTCATTTAAACAAAAGAAATCACCATTTTTATGAGAAGCTGGGTTACCAAAAAGTTGGACAACATCAAATTACTGAAAAGCTTTTTCTCTATGATTACGTGAAAAAGATGGAGACTGAAGAAATTTAAAGGAAAATTGAATCGTAATAGAACTACTCCAAAAAAAACAGTAGGTTTAAATATCATAAATTATCAGTAGCTCTTAGGTAGAAGACTTCTCCAACAATGCTATTGACAGGCTATTTTGAGTTTAGTATGATAAGTAAAATAATTCCAATAAGGTAAACACATGGATCAGGATTACTAAGAAACTTTTATTGCTAAGAGAGCTGTTAGTTGCTGAAATGCAGCCAATAAAATTTCCCAACTCGCCTGTGAGTGGTTAGGCTGATAAGTAGGTCTGAACGGCTGACTCCCGTGATAAGTTTTTAAGAAGGTCTGCGAAAATACGGCAGGCTGAAAAGAGTGGTACCGCGCTAGGAAAACCTATCGCCTCTTTATGAGGTGATGGGTTTTTTTGTTTTCTAAAACTAAGTGAAATGGGAGAAATGGGATGACAGAAAAAGATTGTTTTATTTGTCAAAAGCACAATGAGGAAATTCAAACTGTCGGGGTAAAAATTTTCGAAGATGATTATTTATACGTTGGTCATATTGATAAAGCAAAAAAGGACAACTACTTAGGGCATATCATGATCGATTTGAAACGGCATGTGGCGACGCTATCAGAAATGAATCCAGCGGAAGCGAAGGCATTTGGGGTGATGATGGCCAGAATTAGCAAAGCACTGATGGAGTCGGAGAAAGCAGAGCATGTCTATGCGCTGGTATCCGGCAATTCGGTCCCTCACCTTCATATGCATTTGGTTGCACGCTATCCGGGTACACGCGAAGAATTTTGGGGACCTTTAGAGGTGTACGACTCACCTAATGCCCGGATGGGCGACAGCGGAGAAGTGATCGGACTTTGCAACAGAATCAAAGCTTACATGGAGGTTAATCCCTATGAGTAATGTCCTTCATAAGAACGAATTCAGCTGGGTGGGAAGCCAATCTCATTATGTTGATGAGATTGATGTCGGCCAAATACAGAATGTAACAGTAGGGCGGTTCGGAGGCAATTCAACTGCGGGTCAATATAAGAACGAAGATGGATGTCTGGTTTGGACCAATGAAAAAGAAGACTGGGAATTTGCCGTTCTGTTAGATGCCCATCAAACCGCAGAAAGTGCTGAACTCGTCATATCAGAGATCAACTCACTAAAAGAGGCTATCCAGGATAATTTGACATTGCCGATCAAACAGGCATTTGAACAAACAGCAGAGACGCTGCTAACTACGTTTGACAGTTCCCATTTCAAAGAAGCGTGTCGAAAAATACAAGGGGAAACAGCGTTTTTATGCGTGGTGCGGAAAGGGAGGTTTCTCTGGTGGTTATCCATCGGCGATTGTCTCCTTTACCTGTTCCATCCCGAACTGAAAGCGTTGAACGAAACCCAACAAAATCACCGCAGCTTTTATGAATGGATTGGCCAAGTGAATACGTTTGACCTGCCGGTTCCCTGTTACAGCGTCGGAACCAAAGAATTAAGGAAAGGAAAAAATCACATATTGTTGACCACAGACGGGCTTGTGGAATGTCCGAATACCGATTTCTCGAATCCGAACGCAGTCGGGAAGCCGTTTCAAACCCTTTCGAACAAACAAGGTGTAGAGGCATTGCTAGAAGAAATCAAAGAAAAGAATGTCCGTGATAGTACGACGATCTTATCTTGGTTCATAGACGTAGACGCTGATTCAACTCGCCCAAGCAATGCGTGATATCGCAAAGTAAACTTACTTAATTCATGTTTGTTATTAGGTTACATATGACGGCTTATCAGAAGCTGCTTGAATACAAGCGAGAGAAGAGGCTAACCATAGAATCTCTTTTCACGCTTTTTGTTCGCGAAAAAGTGTACTTTTACGAACCCTTTTTTGTACATGATTCATCGTAGTTTCAACTCGGCTTGTTCAGAAAAGGTGATTATTGGTAATGTTAATGTAATGAGATTTCTAGAGTTTTTTTGATAGAGTAAGAGCTTTTCTATTCAATAATGATGATTTGATGAGTATTAAGTTTTATAACATTAGTGGAAGGTGGAATTAATTTGCTAGAAATATTTCCTATCTATATAACTCCGTTTAAACAAGAAAGACTGATTCGAGTCTACTTGCCTAAAAATTACAACATGGAAAACAGAAGATACCCCGTATTGTATATGCACGATGGACAGAATGTATTTCGTGATAAAGATGCCATTGGGGGCAAATCTTTAAGACTCGAGCATTACTTAGACAAAACCGAAATGAAAGTTATTGTCGTCGGTATCGACCAAAATAGCGAAGAACGAAAAAACGAATACTGTCCTTGGGTGAGCGGAGAATACAGTGAAAAAATATTAGGTTATTCAAGCTCTGAAGGCGGGAAAGGGACTGAGTACATAGATTTTATCGTGAATGAACTAAAGCCATACATAGACAATAAATACCTTACATTAAATGACCGGACTGCGATGGCGGGAATTTCATTAGGAGGGCTAATTTCTGTTTTTGCTGCGTGCCGTTATCCGCACGTTTTCACGAGAGTAGCCGCTATTTCTTCTGCTTTTTACCGTAACCAGGAGGAACTAGAGAAGTTAATAGTAAGATCCGATTTATCAGCGATTGAAGGGTTCTACTTGGATTGTGGTACGAGAGAAGCTTCAGGGGAAGAGTTAATTAGCAAAGAATTTGTAGCTTCAAATAACTCCATTTATGAAATTCTAAGAGAGAAAATATCAACCACAAAATTTGATATGATTAACGATGCGGAACATAACTATTCTTTCTTTAAAAAAAGAGTCCCTAAAATAATATCTTTTTTAGTACCAGTAGAATAGACGATATTCTCTTATAATCTGTTTGAAAAACTCAATAATAAGGCAACCGATTTTCTAAGTAATAGGTTAACAATAATCACAAGGGGTGGGATGAATGATGACTTCCTATCAAATAAAGAAACTACGCATCGAAGATTACTATAAATGCAGTAATATTTGGGTGATGGAAAAGAATCCGAAAATGACTGAAGGTTTTTATAACGAATTAGTAAATGGAAACCGAATTACTTTTATCTATTTAGAGAATAACGAGTTTATAGGAGAAGGTTCATTAGTTTTTCGAAACAACGATCCAGATTACACCATCCCAGATAAGCGGATTTATCTGTCTCGTATGATTGTTAAAGAAGAATGTCAAAACCGTGGAATAGGTGGCATTATTGTTGATTATTTAATTGATTATGCCAAGAAACTTGGATATGAGGAAATCTCACTCGGGGTAGACACAGATAACTTAAACGCAAGGCATCTATATGAAAAGAAAGGTTTTACAACTGTCTTATATCTTGGCAAAGATGAATATGGGGAATATGTGAAACTCTTAAAAAAATTAACTTGAAGTTTTTTATTATTTTCTAAACCAAACATTCTCAGTAGAAGAATGAAGTTTACATATCAGCACTTATTGGAAGTACTAAAATTATGAAATTCATAAATGTAGAAAAGGAAGAGGGTTCATTGAAAAGTACCTTCTTCCTTTTTGGTATGAGTTGCATACATCGGAAAAAATGGCGTTCCCATTTCTTTCTAGTCCACATTTTTGATGATTTTGGAGCGCAAGAGATAGATAGAGGAGATCACAAGAATCAGCATACCGCACAGCAACATAACATCCGATATGGTGTACTGCATCACAAGCGCCAGTGACACAAACGCATAAGATAAGGGGACGAGTCCGTTCGAAGAGGCATTGACCAAGCTCATGACACGTCCGATTTTATTTGGGTCGGATTGTGCCTGGATCGTTGAAATTAGTGTGACATTGATAAAAGAAGAAAGAATGTCCATCAGCGAAAGCAACAGAATCCCTTGCCATAGAAAGCCGATTTGGCCCAGAAAAGTTAAGCAGATTCCGAGTACGCCGATCATCACCAGCATGGTCAACCCCCGTTTTTTCCGTAGGTTCAGAATGCCTACCAGAATGGCTCCGGCCAGCATCCCGCCCTGATACGAACTTTGCAGGAAACTTAAATCCAGCACTTCTCCTTTTAGGACACTATCCACCAGCAACGGAATTCCCATCAGCAGAGGACCGAAAAAGAAGAAGTTGATGAAAATTAAGATCACCAGCATATTTTTTAGGAAAGGCATTCCCCATACGTAAGATAATCCTTCCTTCAGCTCCAATTTCGTGGAGGATCTGCCAGCAATTAATGGTCTTTTTTCTTCTTTGATGAGCGAAGAGAACAGAAACGTCAGAAGCAAGAAGCCCGCAATTACTCCAAATAACAGACTGAACGAACCGAACGAACCGAACGAAAGAACCCAGCCGCCCAGCATCGGACCGGAAAAAAGAGCAATTTGATTGGAACTTTGAATAAAGGAATTCGACCGGGGAAGAGCCTCTTTCGCTACGACCGATGGCAGAAGAGAAGTATTTGCCGGTGAAAAGAACGCATCGACGATTCCAAAACATAAGACAAATAAGATAAGTGGCCACAGTGCCAGCAAACTGAGCTGCAGCAGGAAAATCATGCCCAGTACCAAAAGGCAGCGCACGAAACTGGAGATTAACATGATGCGCGACCGACGAAACCGGTCGGCCCAGACACCGCCAAGCGTCATAAACAAGACCCGTGGCACCATGGTCGCCATCATGACGATTCCCAGCAAACTCTCTTTTTCCAAAACAGTAATGATGTACCACTGTTCGGCAAACAGATACGTCGATAAGGCCATAAAAGACGCGGTACTGGACAGCCAGAGAAACAGAAACGAACGATTGCTGAACAAACTCGGCACAGCTTTTTCCTGCACAGGTGCTTCGGCTACTTGGTCAATTGTCATGGGAGTCCTCCTTTCACTAGCCTACTTCTCTTTCTTAAACAGCAGCTCTTCAATCTGGAAGGCGGTGGTCATCAGGTAGTAATGGTGCTTGTCGGGTTCCTCGTCCTCTTCTTTAAGTATTTCTAAGAGTTCGCGGTATTTCTGGGTGAATTCCACAAATTTTTTCTGACTCACCGTAAATTCGGTTTGAAGCGACAAATTGTTCCATTCTTCCACATTGGACGAATCGAGTTCGAATGATTCATCCGGAGCCGTCAGCACTCGGGTTTTTGCCCGGTCGATGACTTCCAAATACGACTGGCGGGTGGCTTCTTTGGCTTCCACGTACGTAAGCAGGTGATCCGCCGGAATAAACCCTCTGGCGACCGCCTGATAGAACTTCAGGACATTCCCTCCGCGTTCCTCTTTTCGGACCAGCTGGATGATGCCGTACTTCTCCAATTCCCGGAGGTGATAGAGGACTTTGGCTCGCGACAAGTTGAGTTCTTGGGCGAGCATCTGCCCGGTATGGGGCTGTTCTACCAAGTGAATCAGCATTTTGGTGCGCAGCGGATCGCTGATGACTTTTAATTGTTCGTACGTTTCCAGTATAAAAATCGATTGTTGTTCCATTTGAAAACCCCTTTCTTAACCAGTTAACTTTTATTAACACGATTATATACATAGACACTTTATAAGTGCAACTTTTCTAAAGATGGTTATTAATTCTCCATCATATTTTATATGATTCGGGGTAACGTATGACCTTATTATTAGGAAGGAAAAGAAGTGAAAAATTTAGCTTCTTTCCTTCCTTTTATCGTATATGTGTATTTCTTCGAGCACTTTATTTTCAATAACTGGATTTATTCCAAGCGGAATACAATAAAAGTTCATTCTTTTGAATGAGGTGTAAAAATAATTTGAATTGTATATTATTGGTAGGGAGTTGTTAAGGGGAACAGGAAATGAAGATTAGCAGGCCATTCTATATGTAGACGACCTCGGACGGATGAGCAATTTTTAAGCAGAGACATTGAGTTTCCATTTGCTAAGTGAAAAATATATTTCATTCAAGATTCAAGTCGGCACAAGCAGCCTTGTTTTCGAATTAGGGCAACCTAATGGGCCAAAGCAATACCGTTTTGCTTTCAATAGCCCGGGAAATCTATTTGCAGAAGCGAAAGAGTGGCTAAGGAAATTGACGCCTTGATTGGTGCAGCGGGAAAAAGATGACATCTTTTTTGAAAACATCGATGCGCATTCCGTCTATTCTTATGATCCGGAAGAGAATGGAGCCGAGCTGATCGCACGGCATCAGCTAAACCCGGTAAAAAAGGGAGGCCATTTCTCTTCCCGGGACATCGTTGATATGGCGGAAATGAATTTGACGACATACGATGTAGCAGATGTCGGAGGAAAACTTGGAAAAATCGGCATTCATGAAACACACCATTCACCGCTCAATGCTACTTCCGTTAACTTTCTGGGGGAACCGGAAGATGGCACCCACATTTTTTAGGTTCCAGCGGAATGACGTGGCTTTGATCCGTTATCAACGAATCACCCAAAGAGGATTTGTGGATACCAGGACGTAAGAAAGGGAGGGGAAGAACGGTGATAAAAGGACTCTACGAAGCGCATTTACCGGTAAGCAATCTTTTGGAATCCATCGAGTTTTACAAGAAGTTGGGGTTAGAAGTGGCCACTCAAAATGAAAAATTAGCCTTTTTCTGGATTCAGAAAGGGCGCAGCTGGTTGGGGTTATGGGAAACGGATAAAGTGGCAACACCTTATCATCCCTCGTTACGGCATATCGCTTTCCAAGTGGACCTTGAGGATATGGAAAATGCAAAAGAATGGCTGGAAGACAGGGGAATAACCATCAGAACCGCTTTTGGTTTTTCGCCCAAAGAACAGCCGTTGGTCTTGCCGAATATCCCGCATGCCCATGCGGCCATTTATTTTCATGATCCGGATGGCAATTCGCTCGAACTGATCGTGCCATTGAAAATGGATTGCGAAGAAGAACTTCAAAAGATGACGTTAGAGGCGTGGAACAGTAAAAAGTAAAGGGCAGTTGACAAACGGCCATTTTTATCCGGGCAATTCCTATTAGTCGAAATGAAAGAGTGAAGAATACAAAACAAAATCGATTCTTAAAAGGATGGGGAAAATGAAAAACTTTATTTGTACCACGTGCGGAGTGCAAGTTGAAAGCGCGATGGCAGCGCCCGAGAAATGCTTGATTTGTAGTGAAGAGCGGCAATACGTAAGTTCGACTGGCCAAACGTGGACGACGTTAGAAGAGATGATTCAATCGGGAATTTATAAAAACACGATTTCTCCAGAAGAACAAGGGTTGTACAGTGTTTCCACGTCGCCCAGTTTTGGCATTGGCCAGATGGCTTATTTTCTCCAAGGCAAGAACGTGAATGTATTATGGGACTGTTTAACCTATCTGGATTCAGCCACTATCAATGAAATAAAAGAACTAGGGGGAATTGACGCCATTGCCTTATCGCATCCCCATTATTATTCGACTCAAGTGGAATGGGCAGAAGCGTTTGACGCGCCGCTATATATACACGAAGATGATAAGGAATGGGTGACAAGAGCCAGTAATAAAATTGTCTTTTGGTCAGGCGAATCCCTCGAAGTAGCGGAAGAGATGATTCTTCACCGGATAGGCGGCCATTTCAAGGGCGCCACCGTCTTGGAATGGAAAGAGGGAAATGCCCAACAAGGCGTTTTACTGACGGGGGACATCGTGCGCGTCGTGGCAGACCGCCAATGGGTCAGCTTCATGTATAGCTACGCCAACTTTATTCCGTTGCCGGCATCTACAGTTCAGGGAATAGCCAGTCGGTTGGGGACAGTGAACTTTACCCGGTTGTATGATGCTTTTCATCGGATTATAAAAAACGATGCAAAAGAACGGGTCCAAAAATCAGCCGAAAGGTATGTGGATGCATTAAATGGCGTTCACTTTCGCACTGAAGCCCTTTAGAATCGGACATGCGCTACGTGTTCTTTTCGATGATCACTTTGTCCGGTGGGAATGACAGCTTCATTGATGTAGAGGTACCATACGACCGCTTATCTAAACAGAGAAAAAAGAAGCAAAAGCAGAAACAATCTGCCTATGTTTCTTTTTTTATGGCTGGGAAGGATAATTCAAATAAGAAACAATGCACTTTTAGATTTTTAACTCTTATGTTTCTCTGATATCAAGATCTTTTTAGGTTGATAGGACGCAATCAAATAATACAATCCGGGCAAAATAATGAGAGAGCCGATTCCGATATAGACATGTCGAATATTCAAGGCTAGGAAAGGCAGCGAAGCGAATAGAATACCGAGTGGCATGGTGACCCGGAGGAAGAACAACCGGACAGCACTCAATTGGGCCAGCCGATCCCTTGGGGCTTCTCGTTGGAAAATGGCAGCACTTTGAGCATTGAACAACGGGAACAGGATCCCGCCCATCAGTTCACACATCCACGCCAAAGGAACCGAATGGACAAAATACAGCAGTACAAAGGAAAATCCACCGCCAATCAAACCGACGTACATCGTTCGGGGGCTTTTCGGCAGTTTCGTCAGCAGAAGCATGCCCAGCATATAGCCGATGGGAAAAGCCCCTTTGAAAATGCCATACTCCCATGTTTCGCCTCCCAGTTCACCCCGGATGAACGGGACACTCAAGACCAGCGTTGCGCCGACAGCAAACTGGACGGTTGAAGATAGGAGCGTTAGCCGCAAAAGCTGCGGGTAACTGAAAAAACTCCGATAGCCCTCTTTCAATTCGGACCACCAGAACTTCTTGGTCCAAACTGCCGCCTTTTGCTTGCTGGATTGCGGGATGCGGGAAAGTGCTAAGAAACTGATGAAGAATAACAGCGCCGAAATGCTGTAAATCCACTGCATCGGCACCAGCAGCAACAAGAGCGACGTGACACCGGGTGCCAGAAAGTTCATCAGCCGCAGCGTCCCGTCCAGCAAGCCGTTGGCATCGGCCAGTTCTTCGTCAGTGCAGATTTCCGGCAACAGGGAAAAAGACAGGCTGGCAAAAATGGGCTGCAGCAGTCCCAAGATGCATTGGAGAACCACCAAGCCGATGATGGTTCCGGTGTCTGTTCCCATCCAGAATCCGACTAATGGCAGCAGGTAAGCACCGGCTCGGATCAGTTGGATATTTTTCAGTACTTTCTCTTTGATGACATGGTTCAGAAACGGTGAACTGATGCCTTGCAACACCAGCGAAGGAATAAAATAAACAAGCCAGAGGATGCCCATCCACTCCCGTGAGCCGGTCAGTTCGTACAACAGCAACCCATTGATAATGGCGCCGGCAGCGCCGCCGAACTCCGAGACGATTTCACCAATCCATAGCGATTTAAAAGACTTGGAATACTTCTTCATAAGCTGGTTCTCATGTATCGAGCCAATTGGCTGGAAAACGCTTCAAGTTTATCGGGATTGATTGAATAGATCCCTTTCTCCACTCGAATGAATTTCGCGGCTTTCAGCAAGGCAAGTTGGTGATGAAGTGTAGTTTTTGATGTATTGAATTGACTACTCAATTCTTGAAGAGATAGGGGGTGCTTTTGAAGCTGAAACAGCAATTTTAATCGTAGCTCATCCCCTAACGCTTTATGCCCGCGAATCAGCTCATTTGAAGGAACTCCCGGTTCCAGCAGATGCTCTTCTTTGACCGGATAGAAGAAGAGCTTGGTGTCGGCTGTGCGGATGGTCAGCACCCACGGGCGATAGGAAACCTGCGGGATCAGTTTGACCGACCAAACCGAGGGTTCCGGCAGGTACTCGACACCGCCCGTCACCCGTTCGATTTCGGCTACCGCATTCCGGGCATCCAGTTGGCGGTGCTCTTTCTGTTCAAAAGTTAGTGCCTGCAGCCATTTTCCCCATTCTTCTTTCTGTGATATCCAATTCTCCCATTCTGTTAAGACACGAATCATCATTTCACTTGTTTCAGATTGTGATAGCAAGAGAAGCTGGTGAACATACCCTTCTAAATAGTCATGTCCGTTAAATAGATCGGCATACTTTTCCCATACTTCCGTTTGGCCGGGTTCTCGAGCTGCTTCTTTTCTTAGCGCTTCCGATTGCCGGTCGTGGTAAGGAAGGAGCCATTCATAAAAATCAGCGGTTGAAGCAGCGGAAAGCAAATTCGAAAATTCTGGAACGGAAGCCGCAGCAAATTGATTCTGCAACAGAAGCATGCCGTACCAAAAATTCGTTTCTTCAATCCCTTTTAACAGCTGAACCAGTGAGGGGGGCATTAAGCTTTTGTTGGTTGTCCATTCTTCGTCCCGTTCAAATGTATGGCGCAATTGTTTATGTGTATAGCCTGCAATCCCGAGTATCAATTCCCAGACCGGTGACTGTTCCACTTTCAACTGTATGGTTTCGCTAGGGGCAACTGAATTTAAAATTTTCAACGGGATTCCTCCTAAAGTTTCTTAATAAATGTATTCTATATTATTGGAATATTAAATTCAATAAAATTAGAATATCAATTTTTAATAATGCTTTTAGAGAAAAAGTTGTTGGAGATACTAGCGTTAGCTATTTAATTTACTTATTAGCCCTTATCGGAAGTCAAGAATTTCTAGTAGGAGTTTCTTGTCTTTTTAATTTGCAGAAATGTACTTTTACGAGCGATAAAACAAAAAAGGTTTTAACCGTTCCTATTCTTTACCAGCAATAAAAAAGCTATAATTGAATTAACAATATTTTGAAAATTTCATTTAGAACTAGAGTAAATAGTAGAAGTAAAAAGAAGGAATGGGGACATGGGCAATGGATGTAGCAATCAGAAGAACGAAAGAAACCGAGGCCCTGCAGTTATTGGAGATACAAAAGGAAGCCTTTTTAGAGGATTTAAAACGCTATGAAGATCATGAGACCAATCCAGTAAATGAACCGATCGAAAGACTGCTGCGGAAAATCGAGGTCTTCCTTCATTACACAATCTGGTTGGAAGATGAAATTATCGGAGGAGTGGATATTCGCAGCTTAGACGGAAACAGATACCGTTTAAATCGAATTTTCCTATTGAACAAGTTCCAGAACCAGGGGTTAGGAAGTGAAATTATGCAGCTGATCGAGAAGGAGTTTCCTTCAGTAGCCGAATGGCATCTGGATACCCCTCATTTGAATAAACGAAATCACCACTTCTATGAGAAACTAGGCTACCGGAAAGTTGGCCAGCACCAATTGACCGATAAGCTCTTTCTCTATGACTACGTGAAGAAAATGGGAGCCAATTAAGGGGAAAAAGAGCGCTGTGGCGTTAACCGCATTATTCAACGAGATGTTTTTGACTCCCGCATGATCCTAATCTACATAATGTGCGTTATTGGAAGCGGACACTGAGAAAATGAAAAAAATCAAAGAAAGCAGGAAGAGCTTTTGAGAAAAGTTGTAGTTTCGCCATACGATGAACAATGGGTTTTATTATTCACTAAAGAAGCGGATGAATTAAAGATGATTCTGGGCGAAGAAAGGGTTTCGATCCATCACTTTGGCAGCACGTCGATTCCGGGATTAGAAGCTAAGCCGATTATTGACATATTGGCTGTTGCGAAAGACATCACCTTGGTAGATGGATATAACCCGGCATTAAAAGCATTCGGCTATGAAGGAAAAGGCGAAAACGGCATACCGGGACGCAGGTATTTTCAAAAAGGCGGGAATGATCGGACGCATCATCTCCATATTTATCAAATCGACAGCCCCGAAATTGAACGGCACTTGGCGTTCAGGGACTATCTGCGCACTCATTCGGATGTTATGAAAGAGTATGGAGGGTTAAAAAGACGGTTGAGCCGGCAGTTCCCCTATGATATCGAGTCTTATATTAGGGGAAAAGAGGAACTGGCCTTGAAAATTCAAGAAGAAGCTTTAGCATGGTATCGAAAAAGCCGGAAATAAGAATGCTTTGTTTTAAATGAATGTTGCTGATGTGCATTTAAGTTACATTCAGTTCCAGAGAGTTCCGAAGGGAGGGTTTTTATGAGTACTAAAATCGCTGTAATCGCAGATGTACACGGGAATAGTACTGCTTTGCTTGCCGCATTAAATGAGATAGATAAGGATCCCGAAATTCATCATATTTACTGTATCGGAGACATGGTTGGAATCGGGTACGAAACCAATAAAGTGCTTGAAATTCTTTTTTCTAGAGATGATGTATCCTTTGTAATGGGGAATCATGAGGAAGAAATTCTAGCGATTTTAGAAGGCGAAGAAAGTAGCAGCCAAGAGGGAGAGAAAATTCATCATGAATGGCTCGCAAATCGGTTAGAGAAGAGATTCATTCCACACATCAGTGGCATGCCTAAACAATTAAGTGGGGTGTACGAAGGCAAGAAGCTCTTGTTTACGCACTATCATTTAGATGCTGAAAAACAATTTATCCCCATTGACACCGAGCCTTCTATCGAAAAGCTGGATGACTTTTACAAGCAGTCACCATTTGATTTAGTTTGCTTTGGTCATCATCATCCGAAGCACTATTTTTCATCAGAAGAAAGAATCTATTTAAACCCTGGATCGCTAGGATGTTACGACAAGCCCTTTGCAAGATATGCCACAATTTTAATAACGACTGATGATATCAAGGTGGAATTAGAAGAAGCGGCTTATAACAACCAAGATTTTTTAAAGGGATACGAAGTGTTGGAAGTGCCGGAAAAAGATTTTATTTTGAACATTTTTCATGGAAATCAGCATCAGAATTAAAAATTAATCTGTATCTTGATAATAAAAATATTATTTTGAATGCCCAAAATTTTGCAGGAGAATATCGGCGGAGGTGAAATGTTCCATCATGAAATCCAAGCAAAAAACAAGGATTATCCAGGGATGTCTCGAGCAGGCTGATCCGGATGCCATTAAGAACATTGCCATCTTTTTAGAAGAAGAAGATCCTCCCGTTATCTGGATGGCCATCGAAGCTTTAGGAACCTTGCCGATCAGCGAAAAAATCAAATCCATCCTGCTGCCCCTGACCGAAAATTCGGAGGAAGAAATTCGGTTTTCGTTTGTGTAATTGTACTTTTACGAACACTTTTATTTCCAGAATTATCTAGCTATCGTTTTAAGTTCTAAGTATATTTAATGTAAGAGTTCCGATTCTAATCATAAGAGATAAAAATGAAAACAGCCCCAGCAAAATCCGAGGGAAGTTTTTGAGCAAAGACTAGGATTTGAATGTAACTTAAGTGCAGATAAGTTACCTTCAGTGATTGATAGATGAAGGGGGGAGAAAAGTGAAAAATGAAGACAGAATTTTTGCAGAGCGAGCTTTAAAGCGATTGCTTATCTGCAGTCAGCTTGATGGTGTTAGATTCGGTTCGGGTCCCGGAATGGTTTACGTCTATTTTGCCCACTATTCTGAGCAAGATCCGGATATTCTATGGTTACATATCGACATTAGAAAAATTGCTGTGTTTGCGACTCAGGAGCAATTAAGAATATTTCCCCCAAAAAACTTGAAGGAACTGGACGATCAAGAATCGTTTCAACTGTTTTTGGAAAACAGAAGAGAAAAGGTTAAAGACATTTGGTTAGGTTCAACTTCTCCACATTTGTACATGATGTTTGAATCCGGAAAAATACTGTATGTACATGGAGAAGATCAGAATTATGAAAGCTGGCAAATTGGAGATGGTTACGGATATGGGGAAGATCAGTGGTTAATCGTTGCTGTACCAGGAAATGAAATAGCCGTGTGGAGTCCCGGAGAGTTCGAATAAGTTACATTCAGTTTTTATGAAGAATGAAATAGCTAAAAGTTGCAATTGAGAAAGGCCAAAGTTTTCTCAATCCAAGAAGAAAGTTTTATAGAAAGCTGAAGATTGATTTTTATCTAAAGGGGCTAATTCAAGACATGACTCATTTGAAATACTTTTTACATCTTTACTTTTTAAATTCTATATTTTTTCTTTGTATAGTTTATATGACTGAAAACTTTCAAGAATCTTTTACTAATTTGAATGCCGCTGACATCGTAAGAGGTATCGTAATCTTCCTAATTCTACTCTCCTATACGTTGTTACTACGAGATCCGCCTTCCAAATATACCGAATTCGGAGAAAGAACAAAAAATCTATGTTTTTTCGGTTCTTTATTCACCGCAATTATAACCATGATGTTTCTCATCAGTATATAAAGAATTAATAAATCAACGAATGTAACTTATTAGCAATTAAGTTACATTCAGAAGCTGGTAAACTAGAAAGTTGATTTGGGGAAGGGGATTCACATGAATTATGCTGAGCTGCTTCAATACCAAGGCTATCTTTATTTGAATTCATTGTTCGAACCTGAGGACAACGCCTTTATCGTTGATATTGACCGTTGTAAAATACCTGGAACTCCAATTGGTGAGAATGACACTTTCTCGTCTTATGACGCCTTCAATGTGGATGAAACCCTCCCCATTCTACGACTTGAATTTGATTTTTACATTGCTTATTCGGTTCTAAACGAGAGTTTCACTGCTTTGGACAAGTACGAGGTTTATGAAGGGCGGGGGTTTTCGCTTTATTCAAAAACCCGATACCTGGACTTTATTGAGATGGGGACCACAGCTGACGAGGTGCATCCTGGGCCATACAAACACTACGGGATAAATGCTTTAAATCACACGATTGATGTGATATCGACGGAACCTCCAAGGGTTTCCATTATACAGAGAGATGTTCCACCAAAGTAATTTGTCTAGATTTATATAAGGGTTTCGAATGTAACTTAATTTGTATTAAGTTACATTCGAAACCTTCATTTTAGTGAACTTTGAAGAGGAAAAGATAAAGTGAATTTCCTAGAAAAAATGTTACATTCAATCGGTTGTACTTTATGACCTATAGGGAATAGACTTTGTCGAAGGTTTCTTCCCTCTTGGGTTCGTGTAAGTGCCCGTTTATGAACGGATTCATTTCCAAAATTATTTAGATATTATTTTAAGTTCTGATTATAGTTAATTTGTAAGGTGAATAAGATGGGTAAATAGCTTTGTAAGCATGCATTTATCCCTTTCTCTAAAATTCATGAAGAATACGGAGGATTACATGAAAAAAGTACTTTTAGTTTTTGGATCTCTTATTCTTGCTCTTGTTCTCGCATATATCCTTATTGGCTATTCGACGGGGTGGGACAGCTCAGAAGACCGGGAGCTGGTTTATACTTATCTGATTCCTGAAGATTTTACGGGATGTGCTTGGATACGGTACGGTCAACCAGGAGCAAAACCATTGGAAATTACCAACGATGAAGTCATATTCAAAATTCCTGAAAACGGCATATTGCATACCAGTACGGATTATGATTCTGTGGCGTACGTTTATACCACCAAGGTTTTTTCTGTAAACGAGCAAGGTGAACCGATAAAACAATTGATAAATGAATATGATCTTCCCCCTTCTACAGGCTATCAATTTGATGATCAAAATCCCGGGGATGTGACCTCTATCAATTTTGATTCAAGCGAAGAAGGTTGTCGGTTCATAGAAGGTGTCAGCAATTAGCTGCAACTTTCTGTCAGCTCTTTAGTCTTCAATCAAAGATTAAAAGGGGTTTCCAATAGTTCTAAATATTATATGTGAAACGAATTTTTTAAAGTTCGAATTTTAAAAGAGTCCAGGTATATATCAGCAATTATCGGAAGCTTTTTAAGAATGACCTAAAATTAGAAAGGAAGTACGAGCAATGCCAACTATAAAGACTGACAGATTGACGTTAATTACTTTTACTACTGACATGATGAAAGCAGCCCTTTCAAATAAAGGGGATTTGGAAAAAATATCGACCTATTGAGTTGCCGATGAATACCCGTCGGAAGTGTATAAAGAAATACTTCCTCATAAAGTTCGACGGTTCAGCCAATATCCTGACGAAAACGACTGGGAGGGGATCATCATACACACTGAAGATCATACCATTATGGGGGACATGGGTTTCAGACGTAGTACTGAGGATCCAAAAGAGCTGGAGTTGGGTTATAGCATCGTTCCCCGCTACTAGGGTTATGGATATGCGACCGAAATGGCAAAAGCGATGGTGAAGTGGGGGCTGGAACAGCCCGGTATAGAGAGGATTATAGCCAGGTGTGATAACGATAACTTCGCTTCGATTCGAGTATTAGAAAAAGCTGGGTTAAAACGGTTTGAAGAAAAAGAGAATAAAATTCACTGGTCTTCGTAAAGCGGATTAATTGCAAAAAATTCGAGTTTACATATGGAGGATTATTGGTAGTAAAGAGACTTCATAGAAAGTCACTTCCTTTTTGTTTGTGTAAGTGTACTTTTACGAATGGTTTGGAAAGAACAGGGCCTTGTAAAAAGGAATACGGGGGAATTTGGAGAATTACCTATTTAAGGAAATGGACAGATGGCTAAAAAGAGAGCACGGGGCTAAACCAAGGATTTATTTTGATTGCTATGAAGGGAACTGAAGGCATGGGATTCACAGAAGTGGCATTACATGTGAGTTTAACGGCAATAAAGAAGCATCTTCCGGATGATGGAATATAAGATGAATGGATGCTTCAGCACTTGCACTTAGAAAGCTGAACGTCGAAAGAAGGGAATGAAAATGGGCTTTCACCTATATCGAATTTGTCACCTGTTGGTGACCGGTTTTTTCGTAATTTCTCTTTCAACCTTTTTTGCCTCAGGTGGAATTGGAGAAAATTTTACGGATAATCCTTATCCATATCCATATTGGCTTATACCAATTGCTGTCTGGGTGGTTGGAGCTGTTCTTTCATTTATAAAAAAACGGTGAAGATCGGATTAGTGATTAGCTTTTTGCCCCTTTTATTTTATATTGCATTATTCGCTTACGCTTATTTTTCTGTTTGAATTCCATAAAACCCGAGAAGAAAAAGTGGGAAATGTTTTACCTTTTCATCACCCTTTAACGGTTTCAGTATTTTAATACCAAATGAACTGCTTTAGCTAACATATCAGCAAATTATTAGAAGCTGCTTAAATACGAAGAGAGAGAAGAGGTTACCAAAGCACATCATCTTGCCCTGTTGACTGCAAAAAGGTACTTTTTCAAACACTTAAGTCTTAACAAGAGAATCCCCCTTACCAAATTGGTAAAGGGGAAACAAAACGCGTACTGGGCGCGTTCCAATCTAAAATGAGAAGTTTTAAAGATATAAAGTTTAAGAATTGGCAGAGCTTGGATCACGCTATGCCGCAAGGCTAATGTTTAACTCTCATAGCTTAACCATCAGCTATGCCTATTATTTTCTCTTATAGGAATAAGTTGATGTATCCATGAATCCCCAAAAACAAGCCTGCAGCTATCGGCACAACAATGGCCGCCCATTCACTTATCTTCGCGGCTTTTTTCCGGAATTTTCCGATGAAGTTATCGACCTTATCCCGATTGAAAAGATACAGAAAGAACAGGAGAACGAGAGGAAGGATGTAAATGACATTGTAGACCAGGAGTAAAAATAATACGGACCCCATTGAAATGCTCGCTTCCACAAGTTGGGCAATAAAAATCAGGTACGGTATGGCCGTTGGCAAATCGCCTATGGTATTGGATGCACCGAGAATAAGCAGGAATACGGGGGCCACCGATTTAGGCGGAACTATTTTTTTCTCTTTTGTTTTACTAATTGGTGATGCCGTTTTACGCTTATAAAGTAGGAAGGCGCCCAAAAAGACAAGACCTATCCCCGCTGTTATTTCTACGGAAAAGATTATACCGTTATAGGCAGCCATAACGTGACGATAGAAGGCCGAGAACACTTTATCCATCCCATAAATGACCAATAACCCGCCAATGAAATAGGAGATGAACGTACCCAAGATGTAATACCAAATATGATGCGTTTTTTTCACGAGTGCCTGCAAGACGGCCTGAGCTGATATGGTAAATGGGTTAAGACTGTCAATTAGCCCTAAGCCGATTCCAGACGTTATGAGTGGCCACATGGTTGTTTATTCTCCTTTCAACATGCAAGGGCAGATAACCGGGTCATGCGTTGGAAGAAAGAAGATCCGCCATGCCGGATAGAAATTTTTTCTCGAACACGTCCACCATTTGCAGGAGTTGTTCCCACTGGTCATCGCTTAACTGTTCCATTGCCTGCTTTTCTACATTCTGAAGCTTGCCAATGACTTCGTCGGCATATATCCGTCCCTTTCCAGTGAAATAAATCTTCTTGTTGCGGCGATCGGCCGGATCTTCTTTCAATTCCACATAGCCATCCTGCCAGAAGGACTTGATGATCAGATTGACGCTTTGCTTCGTGTATAAACTGCGCTCACAAATCAGCTTTTGCGTACAGCTTTCGGGATGGTCATAGATAATGCCCAGCACCGTAAAGCTCATATACGTTAACCCCTTTGAAAGCGCGTATTCCTCATAAATTCTCTCCAAAGACTGGGATTTTTCAAAAAACTGATCGAGTTTAGTTTTAACCGTAATGTTTTCCACCTTACTCCTCCTTTTGTTTTCTGAAATCATCTGTTTCTCAAAACATTTTCAACAGGAATGGCAAGACCAATTTAGTCATTTTTATTAATAGTAATTATTAATTACTAATTTAACGTATGTAATTTCTTTTGTCAATAAACGAGTCGGATTCTTTATTATCATGAATCGGGAGTATCAAGATAGGCACAATAACCAAAAATCCTTTTTAATTTTTGGAACTGAAATACATTTAAAACAAGGAAATGGAGCAATCAAACTTACAGGAAGTAAGAGTTGTATGACAACTTGCATAAAAAAATTGGAAATTCTAGTTTACATATGGAGGATTATCAAAAGTTGTTGAAATACAAAGGGAGAGAAGATGTTGCTTGAATTAACATTTTCTCTCCCTTTAGGTCTGTAGAAGGTACTTTTACAAACGGTTTTGTGAATGAATTTTGGTTCGATAAATTCATTGGGAAGGGAAGTTTTTGATTCGGGTGTTTTGGGTGCCTTTAACAGACGGTTTTCCAGCTATTTCAATAGTGGGGAAATGGGATGCATCCTAATTCAGAAGAAGATGGTGAAGACATGCACTTAAGTAAAGTAGACAGGTGAGTTTCACATCAAAGGGATGGTACACTGGAACGGAAGGATAAAAATTCGATGTACGCTTAGTTAATCAACGTGAAAAAATGGGAAATGAGGGATTTAATAATATGATGAAACTGCTGCCTCCAAAGCCCTTTTATTATGAAGGCGGAGAGCAAGCCGTTCTGCTCCTGCATTCTTTCACAAGCAATCCGAGCGATATGAAAAAGTTGGGCAGGCATTTGCAGAAGAACCAGTATTCTTGCTACGCCCCGGTGTACAGCGGACATGGCTTGCCCGCGGAAGACCTTCTGAAATATGGTCCATCCGATTGGTGGCAGGATGCGCTGGGCGGCTATCAGTTGCTGAAGGACAAAGGGTTTGACAAAATAGCGGTAATCGGTCTGTCGCTTGGCGGGGTGTTGGCCTTGAAAGCGGCACAGGAGCTGGAAGTGGCTGGCGTGGTGACCATGTCCGTGCCGATCCAGCGGGAGGCGGCTTTTCTGCAAAAGCGTGTCTTCTACTATGCGAAGCGATACAAACAACTCGAAGGGAAAGAGGCGGACCAAATCCAGCTGGAAATGGATGGGCTTCACGATCTGCCGGTCGATTCATTGGTCGAGTTCCAACAGCTCATCGACCGAACGAGGGACAACTTAACGCAAATAACCTCGCCCATTCGGATACTGTACGGGGAGTTGGATGAGCCGTTGTATCAAGAAAGTGCCGAAATGATTTTCCAAAGCGTGGCATCGGACCACAAAACCGTGAAGGGGTATCCGAACTCCAAGCATTTGATGACGTTAGGCCCGGACATGGACGATGTGAACGAAGATGTTCTGGCCTTCTTAAATGAGTTGGCTTGGCAACTGTAGTTTACCTGTCATGAGCTGTTCTGGCCATTCAGATGGGAATCCACAAAAAAGAGAGGCTGCGCAAAACTGCAGCCTCTCTTTCTTATGGTGGAGTATCTAGAGTGTTTTATAGAGAGTTAGTCCAATTCTCTATAAATCAGATCCGAAGAAACGGGCTTCAATCCCATCTCCCTGGACCAGACGGATAGCTGACCGATATGATGGATTTCATGCGCCGTAATATGCCTGAGCACTTTCTCATACGTCAACAACTTGATGCAACCGTCTTTTCTTTGATGTTCCAAAACCTGATCTGCTCCTTCGAGTGGATAGGATTGGAGAAATTGATGGGTTTGCGGTTGGATAAGAGCCGAAAATGCCTTCACCTCCTGTAAAGCGGTGATATTCTTCATGTCATTGCCAAGGACCGGGGTCCCGCGCAAGTGGTTGATCCAGTATTGCTCGCAATAGACCACATGATATAAATTGTGTAAAATGCTGCCCATTCCGCCCACTCTTTTCTTCTCTAATTCTTCCGGTGAGAGGGTCTCGCACCAGTCCAGCCATTCTTCTCGAATCTGCCAGTTATACAAGAACATCTCGGTCATGTCATCTACTCCAAACGTTTTTAGTTTCTGTTTTTGATTCAGCAAGTGCCCAGAAGTTTCTTTCCTTATTATATCGGAAGTTGCAGAAATACAAACCGATTCAAACCGTCATTTTCGTTTTCTTGTTATTGATCATCGTTATTACTGGTATAAGTTCCGACATTTGGGGATTTTTCGGCTGATTGCTTTTAAGCACTCAGTTTTTTATTGTCATAAACTTCAGCACCTTTCTGTTTCAGAGAAAAACTCCATAGTGTTAATTATCTGATTTTTATGTTAATATTATGTCGACAAGAAGAACAATGGGAGGCGTTCATTATGAATCAACAAGAACCTTTGGATAAAGAGGAATTCCAAACCATCCAGGACTCTACCGAACCTATTGAACCCGTCGAACCCGTCGAACCATTGCTGCATGATCACTCTATGTACCATAATGAAGGCTTAGTTGAACCGAAAATCAAGGAATATGTGCCGCTAGAAGTCGGTATGGTCATTTTTACAATCGTCGTATTGGCATTGATCTTTGTTGGAATCTTTTCAAATATGTGGGGATTGATAGATTGACGTTGAGAGCATTATACGAGTTATGTAAGACAAAAAGAAGATGCGCATAGACTTCCATAGCGATTCGAGACACCTATAAAAACTTTAGCAGGCTGCTTGGCCCCAAATTCCTTGGTGCCGGGCAGCCTGCTTTTCGAGAATCCGCTCTTCGTTGTAATAATGCAAATAGCCGGTTACTTTCTCAACGACTTGAAAGTTATTCAATGAAGTGAATTTGACATATTGAAATTTTTTCGACTTGATAGTCGAATGGAACGATTCAATCACAGCGTGTTTCTCCTTGATCAAATTCTGATAGACATATGACGAGTCGTCACTTCCCTGATCGGAATGGATGATAATCCTCATTCCACTAAGGCCTAGTTCCGTATTCTGTGCGGCCTGCGCAGATTCGGGCAAGGTTTTTTTTTACTAATGGCAAACGTCCATGCCGGAAATATTTACCGAAGTTATTAGTCCACCGGCGGTTATAGAAGAAAATGGCGAAATCCTGATATGGGTTTGGATTAGCATAGGAGTCCCCTCTGGATGATTACGTTCTTGCAAGGAAATAGAAGAAAGAAGAAAAACAAATCCAATTGAAGCTAAGGGAGAATATGCTTTCCATACGAAGCCCGGGTTTTTGAAGTGCACATTGAAGATGAGAGAGGAAGTCAATGACTAGCCTTCAAATATTTCAATAAATAAAGGGAATGGTTTACATATGAGGGATTATCAAAAGCTGCATGAATACAAAGGGAGAGAAGAGAAGGTACTGCACCCCAAAAGTTAGAGTTAAAAATCTAACTTTTGGGGTGTTTTTCTATGATGAAATATAGCGAAGAATTTAAACTGAAGCTGGTCAACGAGTATTTGGCTGGCCCGTTGGGTTATCCACGCTTAGCCCGAAAATACGGGATATCCAGCCACGGGCAAATAGCACGCTGGGTGCGGGCTTTCCAGGCATTCGGAAAAGAAGGATTGCGGAACAGGCAAAAAAACAAGGTGTATTCTGTTCAATTCAAATTGGATGTATTACACTTTATGAAACAAACAGGCGCTTCCTACCAGGACGCAGCGATTGAATTCAAGATGCACAACCCGACGCTTATTGTGAAATGGAAACAGACATTTTTGGCGGAAGGGGCAGGAGGCCTGAGAAAGAAAGGACGGCCACCCATGGCGAAAAATTCGAAAAAGAAACCGGCAAAACCGGCTGGGACGATGTCCCGTGAAGAACAACTTGAACGCGAGAATGAGCTTCTCCGTTTGGAAGTCGCTTATTTAAAAAAGTTGAACGCTTTCCAGGAGAATCCGGATGCCTACCTCGAAAAGCACAAGCAGCGCTGGCATTCGAACTCCAAAAAGAAGGATTCCGATTAACGGATGTGCTGGAGATCGTCGATCTGCCAGAAGCGACGTATCATTACCACCGCCAGCGATTTGGGTTGGAAGATCCGGATCTGGAATGGAAAACGTTGATTCTGGCGCTCTTCGAAAAACACGACGGCCGTTACGGGTATCGCAGGATCTCTCTGGAATTAAAGGCGCAAGGGTACGTCATCAACCACAAGAAAGTCCAGCGCATCATGGGCGAATTGAACCTCACTTGCGTAAAGTTCATTCGGAAATCGCGCTATCGTTCCTATAAGGGGCAAGTAGGCACCATCGCCAAAAACCGGTTGAACCGCCGGTTCCACACCACGCATGCCTTGCAAAAAATCGTGACGGACGTGACGGAATTCAAATGTGCAGGAGAAGAAAAGCTGTATTTGAGTCCGCTGATGGATCTCTACAACGGGGAAATCATTGGCGTGAGTATGGCGAAACGCCCAACCCTCGACTTCGTCATGGAATCGTTACGGAATGCCCTGCCAGTCATCGGAGAACAAGCCAGGTATCGGACCACCATCCATTCCGATCAAGGTTGGCATTACCAGCACCGATACTGGGCGAAGACATTGAAAGAGAACCGGATTTTCCAAAGCATGTCCCGAAAGGCGACGTGTGCCGACAACGCGGCCATGGAGAACTTCTTCGGCCTGCTTAAACAAGAGATGTATTACGGAGAAGAATTGGTCCCCTTCGAAGAACTGAAACTGAAAATTGAACGGTACGTCCATTACTACAACCATGAACGCATCAAGCAAAAATTGGCCGGCATGAGCCCGGTGAACTACCGAATTCATGCCAGCCAATTAGCTGCATAACTGAAACTCTAACTTTAAGGGGTCACTACCGAATGATTGAAGTACTTCTTCGCTCCCTTTTGTGTGTGAAAATGTACTTTATGAATTCTCTTATATTTAATTGAATTTTTCTGATTAAAGGAATTTATTAGTTAAAATTATAAATTCCTTGTTGACTAATCGGAATTATCGGATTAGACTGTTAACAACAATTAAATAATTCTTATCAAGAGAAGCCGAGGGATCTGGCCCTATGACGCTTCAGCAACCTCCAACTATGGTTGGAAAGGTGCTAATTCCTGCAGATTCATTTCTTGAAAGATAAGAGCAAACGAAATATACATAGACGTATATATTTACACCCTCTTTTCTTAATATAGAAAAAAGGGTGTATTTTTTATTGTCCTAAAATATTCCAAGAGTCTTTTGCGAAGATTATAACTTGAAATATCACTGGACACTTAAGAAAGGCCTAAAATAACGAACCGGTAGGGCCGTGTGAAATTCCGGAATTTCTAGAAGGGAGTGATTTGATAGCAGCGATTTAAACTTTTATCTATCGGTTATTCATAGAAACAAAATACTTCGTATTCACTCGGATAAGAGAAAATAAATTACATAGGAGAGATTTTAATGGCTAAGAAAAGAATTTATTTGAATGCATTTGATATGAATTGCGCAGGACTGTATTCACCAGGTTTATGGACACATCCGGACGATCAATCCTCGACTTATAAAGACGCAGAATACTGGGTCCATCTCGCTCAAGTATTAGAAAAAGGGCGTTTTGATGCTATTTTCCTAGCTGATGTTTTAGGGATATACGATGTGTATCAAGGTTCCCGTGATGCCGCTGTCCGTCAGGGGGCCCAAGTACCAGTCAACGATCCCGCTTTTATAGTTCCGATTATGTCTCAAGCAACGAAACATCTGGGTTTTGGCTTAACCGCATCGACAAGCTACGAACATCCTTATATCTTTGCTAGAAGAATGTCTACATTAGATCATTTAACAAAAGGGCGTATAGGCTGGAATGTTGTGACGTCGTATTTAAACAGCGCTGCTGTCAATATTGGTTTAAATCAGCAAATTAGTCATAGTGAACGTTATGAAATGGCAGATGAATATATGGAAGTCGTTTATAAATTATGGGAAGGAAGTTGGGAAGAAGACGCTGTTCGCGTAGATAAGGAAAGAAAAATATATGCAGATCCAGAAAAAGTACATGACATTAGACATGAAGGAAAATACTTTAAAGTTCCTGGAGCACATTTAAGTGAACCGTCTCCGCAAAGAACACCCGTTATTTTTCAGGCTGGAGCTTCAAGCAGAGGAAGAAAGTTTGCAGCTAAACATGCTGAGCTTGTATTTATTAGTGCGCCGACAGCAGAAATCACGAAAAAAACCGTAGACTCCATTCGTGAAGAAGCAAAACAAACTGGACGTAACTCAGATGGAATCAAAATTCTTTCATCACTTACTCCAATATTGGGCAGCACACAGAAAGAAGCAGAAGAAAAATATGAAGAATACAAAAAACATATAAGTTATGAAGGTGCTTTAGCATTATTAGGGGGATGGACAGGCATTGATTTTTCAGCATACAATCCCGATGACAAAATTGAATATGTAAAAAGCGATGCAATGAAATCAGTCGTTGAAAATTTCACAAAAGTGGATCCGAATAAACAATGGACAGTAAGAGAATTAGCCAATTTCGTTGGTATTGGGTCTGTCGGTCATGTTGAAGTAGGCACCCCAGAAAAAGTAGCAGACACAATGGAAAAGTGGATCAATGAGGTGGGGATTGATGGCTTTAATATTTCTTATGCCATCACCCCGGGAACCTTTGAAGAATTTGTTGATGGGGTTGTTCCTATTTTGCAAGAGCGTGGTCTCGTTAGAAAAGAGTATGAGGATGGCACCTTCCGTAACAATCTTTTCGGATATGATCGTTTGCCGGACAATCATACTGCTTCCCAATATCGAGAGATCCACTCGAAAACCGAAGTATAAAAATGTATAAGTAGAGAATTAGCATTGTATTAGTCATGCAGATGAAGATGGGGGGAATGATAACTTTTATTATATTCCCTCTTATAAATGAATATTTATTTTTAAATGATAGAGAATTTGGTTATTTGGAGGAGTGTTTAGATGCTCAATACTATTAAAAGCAAAAAGAATGGCATTTTTTTAATTTATTATTCTGTAATCACGGCTTGCATGACTTTTCCAGGCTTATTTGATTTAGCCAATACAATCGAGCCATGGGTCATTGGATTGCCGTTTTCAATATTTTATCTTTTTTCATGTGTGGCTCTTTTGTGCACGGGATTATGTGTACAATTTTTTGTCGAAAGAAAATTAGGGGAACTGGATATTGAGGTTTCACCGATAGATATTCGTAAGGTTAGTGGGGGTGAGGAAAGTTGAATACAATCCCCTTAATAATGATAGTTCTCTTTTTTGCGATGATGCTTTTTATTATCAGGAAACAGTTAGGGGTAAGCTCTTTTGAAGACTACGCAACAGCTAACCGGTCTTTTGGCTTTTTTGCTTTAACTTTTTCGGTTTTAGCAACATGGGTTGTTGGAGCTATGTATACAGCTTGGGCAGGCATGGCTGTAACTTATGGATTTACCGCATTGTATTGTATAGCTTATGCAACAATAACAATGATTGTGATGTATTATGTTGCCCCAAAAACATATATTTGGGGTGTCAAGTACGGAATCAAAACTCAATCGGAATTATTAGGATTTAGGTATCAAAGCAAGTCTTTGCGGATGCTCACTGGAGTTTGGGGGATTGTGTTTACAATTCCTTGGTTGATCGTTGAGATTGTAACGCAGGGGTATGTTTTTGAATATGCTACGGGTGGACTGATTTCCCAGTTTTGGGGTATGGTCCTGGGAATAATAGCAGTTGCTGTTTTTGTTTCACTAGGCGGCATGCGATCTGTAATAACAGCGAATGTTTTTCAGGGTTTAATACTAATATTTGGCGGTACCGCTCTAATGATTTACTTTGTATATAAATACTTTGGCGGATTTGCCTCAGGATTTGAAATGGTCGTCAATGATTATCCGGGGATGCTGACTTATCCTGGTCCAGGTTGGGAACCGCCCACTCCATATTGGACGTCAATTGTGATATTAAGCGGTTTAGGCGGATTTTTGTGGCCGTGGGCATACAATAAGTTATTTGCCAGTGACAGCATACGGACTATCAAAGTTTCCGCTTTGCTTGCACCGATTATATACGCAATATTCTTTTCTGTCTTTGTTGTTACTGCTATATTTATCCATTCTTACAATCAGGCTTTATCTGATGTACAAGGTGCTTTTTTGTGGATAGCCAGCGAATCGGGTCCTATTGTACTCGGGCTGCTTGGTGTAATTATTATGGCAAGCAGTGTGGGAACAGTGAGTGGCATAATGCAGGCAATCAGTACAACCGTATCGAGGGATTTAGCTCAAGTAATAGATAAGAATATTTCGGACAAGAAAGCAGTAAATATTGCAAGAATATCCGTAATCGTTATTTCATTGGTTTCTCTGTTTTTTGGTACCGCCGATTTGGGATTAATGGTTTTTCTTGCGTTATTCACTTATGATGGAATCATCTTGCTGTTTCCAATTGTCATTTTAGGCTTGTACTGGAAACGTGCTAATAAAGAAGGAGCAATCATAGGATTAATTGCAGGTACGGCATTATCCATGTTTCTTCGATTCTTCAATCCATCGTTCATTGAAGGCTGGGGCTGGCAGCCAGGAGTTTATGGTCTAATTCTCAGTTTTGCAGTAATGATCACTGCTGGATATATGAAAAAACCGAGTGCTTTTGTCGAGAAACTATGGGTAGATACAGAGGCCGCTTATACAAAAAGTGTAAAAGTGCCTGCAGTAAAGTCAAATTCTCAAGTCAGTTAAAAGGGCATTCGTCCAAGCAAGTTTTTTTAATCAAAAGGACAGGCAGCTTTCTGAAGCTGTCTGTCCTTTTGCTCATTACAACAATTCCTTTTAACGAACAAACTTCTTAAAAGGATTGGAGAAGAGGAGAGAGCATCCGCAAATTTTTAACTTTACGCTAAATATCAATTTAATGGGCTTTTTATTAATCAAGAGTTCAACTCTAATGAAGAGCAGCGGTATACGCTGCTCTTCTCTTTGTTCGTAAACGTATACTTTTACGAACGGTTTAATAGCATTGCTATTTATTTTGTTTAAATTGGCGATCTCAATCGGAAAGGTTGAATTACAGTAAAGGGGGTGGTGACATCTACCCTGTACTTGATAAAATTGCTTTCATCTTAATTGGATATTTAGGTTAAATTCAGAAAGAGTTTAGGAAGGTTTACACTTAAATTAATGAGACAAGCTAGTGGAATAACTACTTGAGCAATTCCCACATCATTTAAACATGTAATCGACTCGGAACAACTTATGAATGTTGATTCTAAAAAATTTAATTATTGAAACTTATTGCGGCGGTAACCCGTATTATAAGATAGAAGGCAATGAACGATAGAAGCGATGACTGAAATAAAAGGGGAGGGAACTGTATGCATTGGATGATGTGGATTTTTTGGGGTTCCTTGGCAGCTTTATTTCTGGGCAGTTATCTTGTGGATGTTTTGACTCGACGGAAATATAGCTTAGGTCAACAGGAAAAGACGTTAAACCAGAATTTAGCTGAAGCAGAGGCGCGACGGGAAGCAGGACGTAGCGATCAAGGTGGAATGTTTTGAATGAACGGAATGGGTGATCTAACGAACGGACATCATCATATCATGAGTTGGGAGATGCATTCCCGGCTCATTTTGATGTGCATTTTTTATTTAGAATGCATAACTTTCTATTGTGAAAGCAAATAGCACTTTATGCCTCTAGGAAAAAGCGGTGACGAGAGTGCTGCCCATTCGTTTGAGAGATGTAACGTGCAAGGAACTGAAGTGACTTAACCGGAATGACAATCGATCATATCTTTTGTCTTTTTAAGAGACTCTGTTAAGAGAGAATGATGAAAGGTGGTACTTCTCTGCTTTTCTGATTTGCCGAAATTCAGTGTATTGGTTTGTCCATCGAACGAGCCGAATACTTGAGAATTTACCCTGTGGTCGATAGTGATTAGCAAGCATTGGAGATGAAAATGTGTTTAAGAAAGAGCTGCATTTGAAGAAGAAACATTGGGATGAAATTACTGTAGAACAGTTAGAGAGAAAGATGAATGAAGAAAAGTTTGATAAAGAATTTATAGAAGAAATTTTGAAGATATTTAAAGAAAGAATTGAAAAACATGGCAAGGAAGCGTTTGGCAAATGGATTTACAATTTACACTTTAGAGTTCCGGAAGAATTCCAAAATGAACAAATCTCTATAAGCGTTTATGAGAAATACCATAAGTGGTTGGAAGGGGAAGTCATTAAGTTGGAAAATGAAACAAAGATGTCTTGGGAAATACAGACAGAAGATCTTCAAGATTTAGATAATAAAGCAAGAAAAGCCCAATTGGTAATAAGGCATAGGTTGTCAGAAATTGTTTTGGACTTACTTGAATAAATTTGAAAATAACTTATTGTGAAGTAAGTTGCATTCTCATTAAGTTTTTTCGTGAAAAATAGTCTCACTTACTTTGGAGGTGCATTTGGTTGTCTTCAGAAAGAGATGCCATGATAGGTTCGTTAAAAAATACAGTCATTCCTGAATTAAGAGGAAAAGGATTTAAAGGGTCATTTTCTCACTTTTATCGAAAAACGGAAGAGCGTGCGGATTTGTTGATGTTTCAATTCAGTATGTGGGGCGGTGTTTTGTACATAGAGATTTCCAAATGTTCTCCTGAGGGGCATACGGATGTTTCAGGTAAATTTCGTCCACCCAATAAAATGAAAGTCTATTATATTGGCGATCCTTCTGGTTGGCATCGGTACCGAATAGGAGATGGTGGAAAGGACATGTTCGAGTTCAATGAAGTTAACACCGATCAAGTTGTCCTCCAGATCAAAGAATCCTTAGAAGAGGCAGATGAGTGGTGGGCGTCTTACCCAGATTGGTGGAAGAACAATCCTTCTTTTTAGGCTTATAAGTGAATGTAACTTATTAGCAATTAAGTTACATTTATTTTTAGAAATGGCCTATACGCAAGGAATTTTCAATCCCTTGCGTATAGGCCATTAAATTACTCTATTTTTTTCTTCTCACCAAGAAAATTATTAAAATAACTGCGATGATCAGTACACCAAAAATCCCAATTGTAAATATGGTATCACCTATGTTTATACTTGATTCATTCATCTCTATGTCGCTCCCTACTTCAAATTGTCTATTGCTACTATACCAATTTATTTCCAGTAAGGTTTCATTTTTTTGAATGTAACTTAATACAAATTAATTTACTTTCGGTTTCACGATTCCATTGACTTACCTATATAATCGAGAAAAACTGATTTTACTAGAAAAATAAGGACTTATTTTGGACTTAACACATTATATTAAGACTGCTAAGATATTGCTTTTCATTTTTTCACCTCTTGTTGTTCAATTGATGGATAAAAAAGAAGACGAATTTTAAAGTAGATTCATTGATTTGATAGTTAAGGCACCCTTTTTTGTTTGCAAAGAAAGTGCATAGGACGTCATTTTCGGATGTTTGAAACGAAGATGCCTTGGATTAGGAGTAACATATAAGTTAGAAAAATGCTGCGTACCGTTTTGCTCGAAATGAAACTTTGCAAACGGCCCGACGTAAATAGTAGTAGACGATTGATAGAGGAAGTGGCGGAGTTGTATTATTTCATACTCGTATTAGGAATTTTCTTTGTGACAGGTGGTGCAGGTTACTTCATTTATATGTTCATAAACAGGAGCTTTGGATTTCTAGGGGCGGGCAAAGCTGTTGCAGTCTTATTATTAGGTGCTTTATGTTTATCAGTCACTCTCCCAAGTCTCAAGCACATGCTTCTGAAAGAATATGATGTGGTAGAAGGGGAATGCAGAATTGAGATTTCTGCAGATGGCCGTTATGCGGACGCAACCTTTGACATGCTGGATAAAGGTGAGCGGTTCTCATTTACAGATCTCCCGGAGCTTGACGCGTATGGAAAATCCGTCCCTTACTATTGCGAGGTGATCGTTTCAAAAGATCATATGGTTGAAATAGGCTATAAAATCTTCGACGCCAATTCGCGTGAACTGCTGGAAACAAGTAAGTAGTTTTGCTGTAAGTGGAGAAAAGAAGGGATTTAATTTCCCCCTCATGCTGGCGAATTTCGATTAGGAGACGGATGTCCCCGGCTATTTCCGCGACCCGATTGACTTCCAGAAATTTGAGGTGGGCAGCTATGATTCCGGAAAGGATTCAGGTTATATAATTCAGCTGAAACGGGATGAAATCAAGTTAAAGCATCTGGGATTTTAGCAAATTTATAATTGCTAGAGAACATGGATGAGAAAGTGATAAATTCATTGTCGCTAATGAAAATGGAGAAGAGGTTGCTCATTATTTGGAATCTGGCCGGGTTTTGGCTATAGCTGATCTAAGTGCGGATCAAGAATGTAAATTAGCAGCTAAAAAATTCCTGGAAAATGAATTGCTATTAGTGATCAAATGCATGTAAACGAATTAATGTAATGATTCTAAAAAAGCGTCCATCAATTGCGATTGGAGGCTTTTTTGATTGAAAAAATATTCCTCTTTGTTTTGAAGCAGCAGGAAACGAACTGGCTGCGGCACTTTAATCCTTTGTCCTATTCAAGAAATGAATACAGAAAATTTAGTTAACAATTCAAGTCAATGGGTATGGAAAGAATATAATCCATTTGAATTGAAGATTTAAAGTTTCACCAATCAAAATCAACTTTGGAGGGTGAGTTAATGAATAACGATGACAAATCGGAAAAGGAACGAAAAAAATTGGAACTTAAGGAAAAAGAAAAGGAGTTCAATAAAAGACTTGGCGATAATCCAAAAGCGTTAAAGAACCAATCGAAATTCAAGCAAATTCTATTTTGGATAGTGATGTTTTTTATTATGTTCTATGGCTTCGAATTTTTTCTCTATTTAGTGTCATTTTTACAATAGCAAACGCATTTACCTCTTCTTTTAAAAGTTACAGGATAGAAAAGGCGGAGCTAATAATTTTAATTTAAAATCCCGAAACTCTTTTGCTACAGGCATTGCAGTTAAGTAATGCAGGAGCAGATGCAAAAAAAGTCTCTTAGTCACTCTTATTTATTTTGCTCAATATTAAAAAATATCTTTGGAGAAGCAACTAAAAAGACTTAACATTTTCTTGTTAGGTCTTTTTAGGCGGCAGCAGCATTTTAAAAAAAGCCATAAAAGGAAGCTATCGATTAATTAACTAAGTATATTTTTATTTTGATCCCCAGCTAAAGCAACCGCTTCTTTGATTTTTTCCGCAACCAGCGTCCAAGCTTTCTGGGCTGCACCTTGTGGGCCTAAATGTGTAAAGGCATGAGAAACGCCTTCGAAAACCTCATCGTGGACGTTTATCCCGGCAGCTTTTAATTTTTCGGCATAGATTTCGGCTTCCGGCCTGAATGGGTCATGTTCGGCAATGACAATAAGGGCAGAGGCTAAGCCCTTCCCGATTTCAGCACAGACAGGGGAAGCGAGTGGATTGGCAGCTTGCATTTTGTCAGGCAGGTAGCATTTATTCAAAAAATTCGCGAACTGTGGGAACCGGGCACGAAACCATTTTGGTTCGGGTTTATCCGCGTGCGGCGTGACAAAATCCAGCATCGGGCAAGACAAGACTTGGAGAAGGGGCTGGTTTTCCTGTTTCTCTTCAAGGTAAAGACAGAGGGCCGCTGCGATATTCGCACCTGAACTTTGTCCGCCCAGCATGAATCGTTTCGGATCGATATCTAGCTCATCTGCCCGGCCCTTCATCCATTGAAGAATCTCGTAACTCTGTTCAAGCGGTTTTGGAAACGGGTATTCCGGAGCTTTTGCATAACCGACGTTGAGGATTACGCAGCCTGTCTGATTCGCCAGAAAGCGGCAGTACGGATCATCCAGCTCTTTATCATTCATAATAAATGCCCCGCCGTGGAAATTAACGTAAACCGGAAGTTTTTCTGGTTCGGCACCTAACGGATAGTAGAAAGATAGGTAAGTGGGCTGAACCGATGTATCAACCAAAAAATCTTTTTTTATTTTTACAGGCTGCGGAGGAATCATAGGTGAATTATATGATGGATCGGGAAGGAGTCGCAGTAACTTAGCGCCAATAGTAGTTAACATAAGGACCTCGCTTTTTTCCACCATTTTATCCATAGGAGCGGTAAATAGTCAATTGCTGAAGTTAGCAATGCGCCGTCTTTATAAACTAACGGAAGCAAGCCCATATCTGGCACTGAGGTTAGGTTGTTTTATTATCCGGAAGAATTGCCGTCTAGGTGTTGAAACGGAGTGATGAGGGTATTAGTGGAAATAATACAAATCGATGCTTCAGTTGTAGATTGCCCTTAAATTACGGGAAGGTGCTGGTGGAATTGACTGAAAATAAAAAAGTTTTAATCATTGGGGGAGGACTCGGTGGCATATCCGCCGCTATTTCCCTTGCACAACGTGGCTATAAAGTTTCCTTATTCGAAAAAAACAACCATATCGGCGGGAAATTGAACCGGCTTGAACAAGATGGTTTCGGCTTCGACCTTGGCCCGTCCATCTTGACGATGCCAAAAATTTTCGCAAAATTATTTGCGGACAGCGGAAAACGGATGGAAGACTACGTGCCGATCATCCGGCTGGACCATCAATGGCGTTCCTTTTTCCCGGATGGAAACATTATCGACTTGTATCAGGACTTGCATGAAATGGAAACGAAAAATCCGTCATTGAGCAAGCGGGATATGCGCGAGTATGCGAATCTGCTGAAATACTCCAAAAATCTGTATGATGTGACCGAGAAAGGCTATTTCAATCAGGGGCTGGACAGCGCGGAAGAAATCGCAAAGTACCACGGTGCGCTTGAATCCCTCAAAAACTTCGATCTTTTTTCGACCGTACATAGTGCCATTGATAAACGGATTAGCAATAAGCAATTCAAGGATATGCTTTCCTATTTTAGTAAATATGTCGGTTCTTCCCCTTACGATGCGCCGGCCGTCCTGAATATGATGATCTATATGCAGCATAATCAAGGTGCATGGTACGTGCCCGGCGGCTTGAACCGGCTTGCGGACGCATTGGTGCGGCTGGCAGAAGAAATTGGCGTCCATATTTATACGGGAGTGGGAGTCGCCCGCCTCTACAAAGAGAAAGGTAAGATCACCGGCGCCTTGCTGGAAGACGGCGCAAAGGTGTCTGCGGATTACTACATCTCCAATATGGAAGTCATTCCGCTTTATGAGCAGCTGCTGGATGAAAAGAAGCAGTACGTTAAAAAGCTGAAGAAGAAATTTGAACCGGCCAGTTCCGGGCTCGTGATGCATCTGGGCGTCAAAAAAACGTATCCGCAGCTCCGCCACCATAATTTCTTCTTTGCGGAAAATATGAAGAAACAGATGCAGACGATTTTCCACGAGCATAAGCTGCCGGACGACCCGGTCATTTATTTGGTGAATGTCAATAAGACCGACCCGGCCCAGGCGCCGCCCGGACATGAAAACATAAAAGTGCTTCCGCACATTCCGTACATCCAGGACAAAGCTTTCACGCAGCAGGATTATGCGCAATTCGCAGAGAAAGTCTTGGTCAAATTGGAACAAATGGGCCTGGATGGCTTGCGGGAAAACATCGTGACGGAGGATATCTGGACGCCTGAGGATATCCGGCAGGTCTACGGCTCCGACCGCGGCGCGATTTACGGAACGCTGTCGGACCGCAGCAACAACAAAGGGTTCAAGCATCCGAAACAAAGCGAACGCTACGACAATCTGTATTTTGTCGGCGGGACGGTGAACCCGGGTGGCGGGATGCCGATGGTCACCTTGAGCGGCCAGCAGGTCGGCAGGAAAATCGTTGAACGGGATAGGCATCAAGGCAAATGAAGAGTGATATCCATGCAAAGCCATAAGTAAAAGAAACAATGGAAAAGATGGCTGGTCGACGGTTATTCTAAAGAGCGGCTACAGCAAAAAACGATTGCCGGGCAAAAGGCGGGATGACTTGAAAGTCTTTGCCGCAGAAACAAAACGGGCAGAACTGACCCACTGGCTCTCCATTGTACCCGCACCGTTACTTTTTCTATGGAATCCTTTTTGATTAAGCTAGGCAATGATTGCATACGCGGTTTTATTTAATCTGCCGCTCATTATTGCCCAGCGGTACAACCGCGGGCGTATTTACGCCATCATTTCCAATGGAAGGAGGAGGGCAGCGTGAAAAAGAAGGTGATCGTAATCGGAGCAGGCGTGGCGGGGCTGGCAAGTGCCATCAGGCTTCAAAATGCCGGTTACCAGGTAGCTTTATACGAAAAACAATCCACCCCCGGCGGAAAAATGAACCGGATTGAAATCGACGGCTACAAATTCGATCTGGGACCGAGTATTGTCATGATGCCGGAAGTGTATCGGGAAATATTCGAGCTGTGCGGCCGAAACCCCGATGATTACATCCCGATGGAAAAGCTGGATCCGATGTACAGGGCATATTTCAGTGATGCACCCACTGAGCCCATTGATATGTCCTCTGACCTTCCCCGGCTGACCAAAACTTTGGAAACGCTCAGTCCATCGGATACAGGGGGATTCCTTCAGTATCTCCAGGAAGCGCATAAGATTTTTGCGTTTGCAAGGTATGATATTTTGCAGAAGCCATTCCGCAGGCACCGGGATTTCTACAACCGTTCTATGATGAATAAAGGGAAGGGTTCGAAAATAAAAGTGCTGGACACCGCCAATCAGTTTATCGGCCGATACATCAAAAACGAACGCTTAAAGCAGATCATCAGTTTCCAAACGCTCTACATAGGCATTTCCCCGTATAAGAGCCCATCGTTTTACACCATGATCCCGATGCTCCAGTTTTTATATGGCGTCTGGTTTATCAAAGGCGGCATGTACACGATGGCCTCTTCGATGGAACGGCTCTTTAAGGAATTGGGAGGCGAAATCTTCTATAATCAGGCCGTTCAGGAAATCTGTATTGAAGATAAAAAAGCCACTGGCATCCTTGTGGCTGGCGAAAAGGTTCCTGCAGATTTCGTGGTGTGCAATGCGGACTTCCCGTATGCCATGAAACATCTGGTCAAAGAACCAGCCGCCAAAGGGAAGTTTACCGACAAAAAAATCGATAAAATGAAATATACCTGTTCTTGTTTTTTATTGTATTTGGGCATGGACAGAAAATACACGGAAGTCGAGAGGGTTCATAATTTCATTTTCAATGAAAAGCTGGACAAAAATTTGGAAGACATTTTCTCCGGGGAAAAACTGACGGATGCCTCTTTCTATGTTTACCTTGCTTCGAAAATGGATCCAACTCTGGCACCCGAGGGAAAAGACGGCTTATATATTTTGATGCCGGTTTCAAACGTGGCGACAGCCCTTTACGAATGGAACGACGAAACCGTCGCTTATTACCGCGGCTATATTCTGAACGCGTTGAAAAAGATTCCGGGCTTTGAGCACGTTGAGGATGAAATAGTTGCAGAAACGTGCATAACGCCGCTGGATTTCGAGACGAAATTCAATGCCTATAAAGGTGCCGCTTTCGGCCTGCAGCCGACCTTGTCTCAAAGCAATCACCTGCGGCCGCAAAGCAAGGCCACGCATTGTTCGAATTTGTATTTTACCGGCAGCTCAACACACCCTGGAGCAGGGGTTCCAATCGTCCTTTTATCCGCAAAGATTGCTACGCAGGAACTGATCGATGATGACCAAGGTGTCATGGCTCACGATAATTAACTTGCCGGCGATAGCCAAATTCAGTTAGGGGGTGTTCAAATGGAAGCTTCAAACTTCATTAACCTGGCAATCGGTTTTGCTGCGGTCGGGGTCGGCTTCATCATGTTCAAGTCGTTGCCGAGACCAAAGCCGCGTGAGCAATCAGATTTACCGTTTCTGTCCGTCATCATTCCTGCCAGAAATGAAAGCAACCGGATCACGCCGTTATTGGAGTCATTAAATGGCCAAAATCATCGGTCATTTGAAATATTGGTAGTTGATGATGATTCATCGGACAATACGGCTGAAGTCGCGGAAGCTTTAGGTGCAACGGTTCTTCAGAAGAAAGAGGAACGGCTGGGCGCAGGAAAGTCGGCGGCCTGCTGGTACGGCGCGAATCAGGCAAAAGGGGAGTGGCTTTTATTCTTAGATGCGGATACCCATTTCACGGACGCTGACGGCATCCGGAATTTGCTTCTTTCCTATAAGGAGAAAGGCGCCAAAGGGATTCTGGCTTTGCAGCCGTTCCATACGGTCCACCGGCTATATGAAAACCTTTCTGCTGTATTCAACGTAATCGTGGTTGTCGGAATGAATGGTTTTACCGTTTGGGGAGACCGGTTTAAGACGGCCGGCTCGTTCGGTCCGTGCATCTTATGCAATAAAGAGGATTATTTTTTAACCGGAGGCCATCAAAAAATCGAAGGTGCCCTTATGGATGATTTGGCGCTCGGCGAGGCGTTTCTTGAAAAAAACCTTCCCGTCCACTGCCTCGGCGGAAAAGGGATCATCTCGTCCCGGATGTATCCGGAAGGTCTTAAAAGCCTGATCGAAGGCTGGTGTAAAAGCTTCGCCATTGGTTCAAAATCCACCCATCCGCTTGTTATGGGGATGACCATCATTTGGATTGCCGGCAGCTTCACCAGTGCGATTGCCTTGATTTCCGCCATTGCGTCAGCAGACGCTGCTGCAATCTTGATTAGTGGTCTGTTGTATTTGATTTATGCAGTTCAAACCGGGCTGTTCGCGCGCAGATGCGGTAACTTTCCACGGTCCATTTTCTTGTTTTATCCCGTTCTGTTTTTATTTTTCACTGGAATTTATCTGTACTCCTTGTTCCGGGTGAATGTCCTGCACACGGTAACTTGGAAAGGGCGGAAGATAAACGTTTGAGTGCCATTCCATAATCTGATCAAACGCATAAAAAATTGAAAGTAGCAATCCAACAAAAATCACCCGGACATCATTGTCCGAGTGATTTTTTGCAGCTGTCCCTAAAATCCGCTTTTGTTCTTGCAGCCATGCCTTAAATTTTACGCTTCCTGTAATTCTTCAACAGACGGGGAAGGTTCAATTGTTCTCTCACACACTAGAATTTCCCGCAGGAATAATCCTTTTTTTGCAATGCAGCGGTCAGTTACCGTGAAGCCGGCATCTTGTATCATGTAATCGATGGGATCAATGGTCACGACAAGCAGTTTTTCGGTGAATGGCAATGCGTGCTTGAGAATTTCCTGCTGTTCATCAGGCGTCGCGTGCGTGTAAAGGTTATAAGGCATATCAATGATTGCCACGTCATATTGCTGTGTGATATCGGCGATCGCTCCCAAGTCGACTGTTCCAGACAAACCGAAATGCGCGATGTTTTCCCGCGAACCATCGACGACCAGCGGATTAATGTCCCGGCCGACAATGTCGATCCCCATCGACAGGGCTTCGACCAGCACGGTTCCAATACCGCAGCACGGATCGATCGCTTTGACTCCCGCTGGCTCAGGAACTGCAATATTGGCGATAGCACGCGCCACTCTTGTACTCAAGGCAGTGGAATATTCACGCGGTTTTCGCTGATGCTTGAACCAGACAGACTCACTTTGCAGGTATTTTCCAAAATACCAACGGCCCCCGAACAAAATTATTCCAAAAGTGATATCCGGGTTATGGACATCTGCTTTCCCTGTGATCACAAAGCCGATCTGCCGTTCGATTTCACGTTTTGCCGCGTAATCCACTTTATTAGCCAAAGCCAATCCGTTGATTTTTGGGAAAATTACTTTAAACGTGGCACTTTCCATATCCACTTTAGCCGCCTGTTCCAAAATATCCGCTAATTCCGCGCCCTCAAACAGCAACTCAATTCGCTCCTTGATGAATGGGCTTCTGCTCGGATCAATGCCGCGCATGCTTTTGATGACTTTCTCTTCGGTGTCTTTTCCGAAAAAAGCGCGCATCTCCAAATGGCATAATTCTTCCTCGTCTTGATGATATGCATATGTATAGATAAATTCACCTGTTGGAGTTAATCGTTTCAATTCATCCCGTCCTTCTTTATGCGTCTTGTCCCGACTGCATGGAACAAGTATACCAATAACGACAGAAGAATAAGGCACATGGAGCATCAAAAAGATGACAGTCTCGAAAGTGGATGTGATAAAAAACAGCCACGAGTTAATTGGTTGAAATCGGTATATTGAAAAGCGGAATGAAGATGAACTTTAAAGAAGAATATGTTTGCATTGACCAATTAAAGCATCAATACCAAACATCAAACACCTATTGACGGTGAAATTAGTGTAAAATGTTTTCTTAAGGAAATAGGATGAAATTCTGTTACCTGTCACATGAGCCACAGGCCTAAGTTATTTGCGAAAAAGTTTATTACACTCGTTTTAGCTGTTCATTCAATCATTTGGATTGGACGAGATGATAATAAAGTCGATTTTTACAATTTACAGTACCTAGGAGGATCAGACAATGATTCATAAATTCACCAAGAGAGCCAACCAGATGAAACCTTCGGATATGCGGATCATCTTAACAGCTGGAGAACAACCGGATTTGATTTCTTTTGCCGGTGGTCTTCCGGCCCCAGAACTGTTTCCTATGGAGGCCCTGAAAAAAGCAAGTGAAGCTGTTCTGACTGAAGATGGACCGGTTGCCCTTCAATACAGCCCGACCGAGGGTCATGCCCCGCTCCGCAGAAAAACGCTTGAGCGAATGGAAGCGATCGGCATCCAGGCGAATTTGAACCAAGTCATGATCACATCCGGTTCCCAGCAGGCGATTGACTTGACGGGCCGCCTTTTTCTGGATGAAGGAGATACGGTCATCTGCGAAAGCCCGACTTATCTGGCGGCGCTTAACGTTTTCAACCTCTGCAACGCCCATATTGTAGACGTTGAGATGGATGAGAACGGCATGATTATGGAAAGGTTGGAAAAGAGGCTTCAAGAAAATCCCCAAGCAAAATTCATCTATACGATTCCTGATTTCCAGAACCCGACGGGTCGCACGCTGAGCCTGGATCGAAGAAAGCGGATGCTGGAGCTGGCTCAACAATACGACGTATTGATTTTGGAAGATAATCCGTACGGTGCCATCCGTTTTTCCGGAACACCAATTCCGCCGATCAAGCATTTTGATAAAGAGGGCCGTGTTATTTACATGAGTTCTTTCTCTAAAATATTCGCACCGGGACTCCGGCTTGGCTGGATTTGTGCCGATGAAGCGATTATCGAAAAATACATGGGATTCAAGGAATCCGCAGATATGCATTCCGATGGCTTTGCGCAGCGGATCACTTCGAAGTACATGGAACAGAATGATATCGATGTACATATCGAGAAGATCAACGCCGCTTATCGCGACAGATGCCAAACGATGTATGAATGTGTAAATCAGTACTTCCCAGAAGCTGTTTCCTGTGTGAAACCGGCAGGCGGATTGTTCATTTGGGTAGAACTTCCTGACACCATCGACTCCAGAAAAATCTCAATAATTGGCCTTGAAAAAGGTGTGGCTGTGCTGTCGGGAGATGCCTTTTTTGCAACCGGCTCAAAAAGAAATGCGCTTCGGCTAAACTTCTCAAATACTTCAGAAGAGCGAATCATTGAAGGCATGAAACGCATCGGAGAAGTACTTCATCAGGAATTAAGAATAGAAGCTGCGGTGAAATAATCCGTCTTTTTCCAGAGAGCTTCGGTTTGAACATTCCGGTTTGGAATCAGTAAAATGCGACTAGAGTTAGTGCTCGTCATCAAATCCGCAGTATAAAAGCAGCGGCTATGAACTGAATAAGGCTGGTAATATGAGTTAGCAGCAAATTAAAGTGTAACCACGAATCAACCTCGTCTTTATCGATTTCGGATAAAGGCGGGGTTTTTTATATTTTTACAGGGGAGTGGATCGTATGAGTGTACTTATTGGAGGAGCATGGCCGTATGCGAACGGGTTGTTGCATTTCGGGCATATCGGCGCAGCCACAACAGCGAACTGCTAGGAGCGTATGGGAATTTCATCAACCGAAACAGATGTAAATAAGTTTTGAACAGCTTTTTCTTTCCCTTTCGTCTTAAAAGATGTGCCTTTACGAACGGTCAGAAAAAGGAGAGTTTAGTGAAGGCTGCACCTCCACTAAACTCTCCTTACAGGTTCTCTTCAATATGCATAAATTGAACAAAAATATACATAACGGCGACCAGAAGCACAACAAGCAAAGCCAGTAACCCCACTATTATGGATACATGGGTGGAATGAAAGCGCTGCTCCTGAATTTGTTTTCGTTTCCTAAAATATTGAACCGCTGCATTTATGATGACACCAAAACCAGCCACGCTGGATAGGATAGTAAGCAGAATAGCCAGAAAATCACTTATCCGATGACTTTTCCCGATGGTTAAATGCAAAGAGACTGTTAAGAAGCCAATTCCTATGATAGCTATGGCGGTTCGTAACCAGGCTAAATATGTGCGTTCATTGGCCATATGCTGCTGAGCAAATTTTAGTTGATTTTCTTCGTGTTCTTTTTTCTTATTTTCGTTTTCCATACATTTTAAACCACCTAGATTAAGAAGTTATTTCATATGAACAAAAATCTTAAGAGTTCTTCAGTAATTTTAAAAATTTTACATTTGTTAATGCATTGGCACCCATTCAGAAGGGATTTACAGTTCCATCACGAAATGGCCCTTCGCCATCTTCTGGTTCTTTGATTAATTTCTAAAAACTTTGAATCACTCGGGTTATTCGTCTCGGGGTCTCTTTATCCTTACCGACTCTCATTCTTTACCCTTCTCTTTTTCTAATAAACGCAGGCAATCTTTTAGGTTCGTATCCAGTGAGGATATAAACAATGAAAAGTATGATTGCGGCTTGGCACTCCTTATTTACGAATTCCCCTGAAAAACTGGAGTTGACTGGAAAATTTGTGCATTTTCCGACAAACAAACGCTAGGCGGACGAGAATGCTTAGTGTTTTGCAGAAATGATGTAGTTAAATTATTGGAAAGGCTGCTATTATTGATTAAAAGGTTGGAAGAAGAGAACCTCTACTTCTATCGTATTAGAATATGAAAACTGAATTTAGCCTATTAGTCATTATGCATCATTTAAAAGTGCAGTTTTACATAATACAAATTTTCAAGAAATAGGAGTGCTTAAGATGTTTGAAATCCGAGAAGCGGACGGGAATGATGCTGAACAACTAGCGGAAGTAATGAGGAGTGCAGAGGAATCCGGGTATATGCTGTTTGATCCGGGCGAAAGGGAAATTGTGCTTGAATCGTTTGCTGCATTCATCGAAGCGACGAACCAGCAGGAAAAATCAAGGATCTTTATCGCCTGTGAAAAGGAACGCATTTTGGGTTACCTGATTGCTCAAAGCGAAAAGCCAAAGCGTATTTCACACCGGGCGTATCTTGTGATCGGCATTCATAGCGATAGCCGTGGAAAGGGCATCGGAAAAGCCTTGTTTTCGCATATGCTGGCTTGGGCCAAGAAAGTAAATCTCCATCGGCTGGATTTGACCGTGGTTGCCGAAAATGAGGCGGCTGTTGCCTTGTACAAGAAAATGGGTTTCGAAATTGAAGGGATAAAAAGAGATTCTCTCTTAATCAACGACCACTATGTGGATGAATACTACATGTCAAAGTTAATTTAATCTGCATCAAAAGTAAAAGGTTTCGGATGTATCTTATCAGATGTATAAATGGACTTTTTTATTTTACCTGCTCTCTTTAAATCATTTATAAACCTTTGTTCTGCAGGTAATTTTTCGGTAACCACGTTACCACTCTTTGCGCAGTGGATTAAGGACTTTTCCACTGTCATCATAAAGTGTTATATCAGCAGGAAAAGCCTCTTTTAACCCACTTGGCAATTTCTGATACCGGACGAAGGTTTCGGCATTGGACACGGCAGCTGTAAAACCAAATTCTTTATCTGGAGATTCCGCAACGATATGATCAATTTCCAACCCGGGATTTTTGCCGATGAGGATGCCGTACATTCCCTCACTTGTCTGGATATCAACGTATTTAACAAGATTAGTACCCCAGCCTGAATTCGTGATTTTGTACTTCCCGTTCCATCCTTTCACCAATCGGGCGTAGCCAATACTATGATCATCAGTTTCAAATAACACAATATGAGTATTCGTTTGGTTGATTGGGGTGATTCCTAATATGTTAAACTCAAAACCCGTCTGTTCTCCACTAGTTTGCCAATCTGCCAAACCAGTATGAATCGCATCTTCTTCTGGTTCAATGGCATATTGATTCATATAAAACAAGGTATAAGCCACGCCTAGAATCAGAATAAATGAAACAGCAAACACTACTATTTTTCTCATTTTTAATGCCCCTTTGGAATTTTAATTAAGAAGTATTATTTCTACGTTCTGTATATATAGTTTCTGTTTCGTTCTTCAATTTCATTTTCTCCATTCATTATAGCAATTTATTTCCAGTGATATTCCATTTTTTAATTGGTTCTTTACTGTTTACATTAATTCCGAAATTAAATTATTGGCAACTAAGTTATATCCGAAACTTCATTACAATGAATTCCAGCAAGTTCACTAGAAAAAATGTTACGTTAATAGGCTGTTCTGAAAGGCTTTAATATATGATTTACATATCACAACTTAGCAGAAGGGGACTTAACATAATGTTTATAAAGGAAGAGGTAATTTATACAAGTGACCAGCTGGTCATTCTCGATGCGGACTGTAAAAAAGATCAGGTCATCGTTTTATTGAAAGGCAGAGGCGAAAATATCGTCGAGTTAAACGGCAACAAGATTCTGACCGGGCGCACAGGATATTCGAAGATTCGTTTTGTAAAAGACCATTTTTGTCTCTTGAACGATTCAACCCTCTCTTTTTACACACTGAGAGGGGAATTGGTTTCCGAATGCGATGTCGGCAACGATATCTTTGAGCTATTTCCCTATAGAGAAGGAGTTCTTTGTGTTTATGCCGATGAAGGTGTGTTCGGAAAGAAGCTTGGTAAAAATAGATTAAATTACGCAGCACCATTCCATAAGCCCGAATCTTTTATTGACATTGCACTCCAAAACAAACTATTATACGAAGTTCTTTTTGCACGTTATAAGCCTTATGCATGTCTGAGCTGGGAAACCCGGGAACTGCTCTTTTTGAACGAGCAGCTTGAAAAAGAAAATACGCTGGAAATCCCTTTTAATCCTGGCAATGTCATTGCCTTTGCCTTAACTCATGAATTCGGGGTGTTTATTGAAGAGAGCAAGCTGTGGTGTTGGGAATTCCAGACCACGGGACATGTTTCGGAATCCCTGAGAGCGTTCCCCTATGCGACAAGGGCGATTTTCCAGCGCCATGATTTTTTGTTTCTTACCATTTCGGATTACGAGGTGCGTGCTTTTAAACCATTCGTTAACAGATAGTAAAAAGGGGAGCCCCTAAAGGATTTGGTTTGGGAAAGATGCTTTTATGTACGGTTTATGGGGAATAATTGTATTGGTTTAAAAAGGGAATTTCATGCGGTAAGAGGAATTAAAAGAGAGTAGGGAAAGCATTCTCAAAACGCTGCCTAAAATAGTTTGTTATGGCAACGATCCTTTTTAGTTAAAATGCGATGATACCTTTTAATCGGGCCTTCGCTCGAATGGAGTAATAGAGCAGAAAAGTTCTGTTTTGTCACAGTAATTGAAAAATGTTGGTTGAGGATTAGAAGAAACGGGGGCTTTGATGAAAAAATTTTATGCAATGTTGATTGGCAGCTTTCTGCTAGCAACCATTTTTTGTGTATTTGGACAAGGAATCGCATACTTTTTGAGTGAATACTTTGTATCGCTTTCGCCAATTTATTACTTAACAGGGTTGACTATTTTTGGCATCCTTCTATACCTGGCATCCGGTTTTTTGCTATTTCGTTTATTCACGAAACAGGAAGCTGTTTCAAAAAATCGTGAGTTTTATTTGTTGATTTTATTCACAGTAGCACCTAGTGCATCCACTTGGTCTTTTTTTGTGACGGTCATGTGGTGGGGATAGAGTTCAGTCAGCCGCTTAGTGAAAACTGGCTGCGTCATTAAGCATTTGCATAACTTTAATTCATCTCTATATGAAAGTGTTAGTAAACCTGCATTATTATAGAAAAAGTGAGAAGGGGAAAATATGGCTGAAATATGGATTGCAGAAGAAAAAGTTTCAAACAAGTTTTTAGAAGAGTTAGGCCATTATATAAGGTTCGACGGAGAATTAGAATCTGCATATTTCATCGGTGCTGATGGAGAAGGTTATGTAGAACAAAACAAAAATTTTTTACTGGAGTTTCTACTTTGCCAAAACAGGTATCCTTTGTTCATTACTTTTATTGTGTACGAGGAACAAACTGGCGAATATCGGGCTTTTTTACATGAAAATAAAATTGATTTCACGTTAAGCAGCCTTGAAGAAAAAAGGACTTATTATGATTTCTCTGGGAAGCACCAATATCACCCGCCTTGCTTTACTGCAAGGATCACTGATTCGGATTCTTTAGCTTTTTTGCTGAATAAAACATACTGGCTGGCCGCCGAGAATGAGTTTTTCTCAATTTCTTTTTCCGACAATTTACTGTTCGAATTAGGAGAAGTGGTTGAGTGGAAGAGAAAAAGAAAACGGTCGATTGCAAGTTTCAAAATCGGGCAGGGAACCACCTTTATGACCATTTTTCACGACGGGGCAGGGTTCTACTTATTCTCGAACGAGGAGAAATATTTCCTTCTGGAGAAACTCATTTCAAACTTGCCGAAAGATACAGTGATCACACAGATAAATGATACGCTGGTAACTAACCAAAATTCCGAAGAAGAATAGTGCCTATTTAAAGCCCCCTAGTGAAATGGACAGCCACTGAAGCTTTAAGGGCGTTTCCGATTAATGATAAAATCCTACACTTTGACTACATATATTCAACGCATGTAGATCAAAAAATAAGAGCAGTTTTAAAAAACCTCTGAAAAATTTTCAGAGGCAACTAATTATTATGCCGTTTGTTAACTTCAATCGAAATGAACTCCGGCAAATAGTTGGGAGTGCATCCTTTTGATACGACTTCGTCTTTGTAGAGACCCGTTTTCTCACCCAGTTTAATGCAGCGTGCGCGATTCTTTTCATCGTAAACGCCTATCCAGCCTGCGGTGAAATTCATCGCCCATTGAACTTCCGGTTCTTCCTGCGTAATAGCAGCTTCCATTACAGCTAGCAAGTCTGCGGTGTTATCAGGCGGGGTTTGTCCCGTCCATCTCAATCGCCCTTGATAATACCAGAAAGCTCTTCTTTGTAGAGCAGAAGGACTCTGTTGCCATGACCCCATCACTGCCAGGGTCTTCTTGTCTTTGGTGAGCTGATTCGCCATTAGCCAATCCATTAAGTTGTTGCGCTCATCAAATGTGTGCGTCTGCATGTCCTGATCAAGCTCATTCAGCACCTCTGGTGAAAGAAGTTTTTTGTCCATGATTAAGATTGCTAACAGGCGGGGCAAAAACGCTCCGGTTGACCAAAGTTCCATCGCGAGTTCGTGGTCTTTTTTAATGTCCTTCGCGATTTTCCGTAAGTCGCCTAGCTTCGTGTGACTGGTGATCTGAGCGAGAATGTCTTCTGCTGTTGAAGAGCGTTTGATTTCAGTGCCTTTAGTTTCATTCATTTTATAAAACTCCTTTATTAAAGCTGTTCCCACCCATAAGACAAGAACAACGTCTTTAATATAATCATAACATTTACTTCCTTTTAGTTGGATGCGAAAAGAGCATTCCTTTGTAAAGAAACTGTTTGAATGAATAGTAAAATTTGGAAAAGGGGTTTTTAAATGAGAAGAGAAAAATGCCCTTGCTGCGGGTATCCTACATTACAGACAAGAGGAGATTTTGAAATATGTATACTTTGTGATTGGGAAGACGAAAACCATGATGAACTTTCTTCAGCGGAAGTTTTCGGAGGACCCAATGGAGATTATTCGCTCGAAGAAGCAAGAAACAATTTTCAAAAGAACTTTAATATGTACAGAGAGAAGAATGATTTTGATGCCATTATAGTCGGGAAGAAAAAATTAATAAAAGCTTATGAAGGGTGGGAAAAAGACAAGCAGGCAAATAGAAAAGAAAAATGGAATGAGATCCGCAAGTTAGAAAATGAGCTGAATTTGCTTTCTTGATTTTACGTATAACGAATTTGGAAAAGCTGCTTGCATCCAAAAAGAGATCCGAGGCCGATCCAGGCACAACTTTTCGTCTTTATTGGATGCCCTCATGGATTGTTGTAATCAATTTAAGGACTGGATGAAAGAAACATGATTAAAAGAAAACGTCAAAAAGCCGTTCAGTTGCCTGAACGGCTTTGGAGATTCCACTTGAACGGTTAATCCATCGGTCAAATCGCGGTTTTTATTCCAAAACCGACCAGTACTGCACCCGCCGTCTTTTGGAAAACCTTTTGGAATTTCGGGTCATTCAGCCATTTTTTCGCTAAATCCATGAGGTTCACCAGGAACAAGAACCAAGTGACAGCCAGCAGAGTTAAGATGAATGCCAACACCATCAATTGCTGGTTTACATTCCCGCTTATGTCGATGAATTGAGGCATAACCGTGATATAGACCAACACGGTCTTGGGATTAAGAACATTGCTCAGCAACGCTTGCCTGAAGGATTCTTTGTTGTGCCGAACGGAAGAGGCAGCCGGCTTGCGTGCCTGTTCCTGAATTTCCCCTAAAGAAAATCCGCTTTTCGAGAAAAAGCTTCTGATTCCTAAATAGACTAGGTAGGCAGCTCCTATATATTTGATCAAAGTGAAGAGAACGATCGATTGGGCAATCACTACCGCTAAGCCCAGAACCGCAATCAAGGTCCAAAAAGAAAGACCGGCTGCCATTCCGAGCGTCGTATAATAACCGGCCTTAGGTCCGTGCCGAAGCGTATTTTTCATCAGCAGCATCGTGTCCGCCCCAGGTATGATCACCATCATGGCAGCTATTGAAATATAGGCAAACAAATTATCCACAGCAATTCCCCCTAATAGAAAATGAAAAAAGTAATTCCAGTAATTTTACATGGTTTGAAAATTTAAAGCAATCTGACTAAAAAAACTTTATATGAAAAAAGTTCAGAAGGAAAAAAATTCAAAACTGGTTGACTTTTAATTCGAGCCTATTGTATGATAATTCCTAATGGTTCGACTGATTGAAAATTTGTACATTTAAAAGTGAATAGCACTCTTATCAAGAGCGGCGGAGGGAATAGGCCCTGTGAAGCCCGGCAACCAACAGAATAACATTCTGAAAAGGTGCTAAATCCTACTGATTCGATTGAATCGGAAAGATAAGAGGAGGATTTTCTGCCCTCTTCTTAATTGAAGGGGGCTTTTTTATATTTTGGGTTCAAGAAAGGAGAGCAGTTGTATGTGTAAAACCTAGTAAACGAATCTGTTAAGTAAATAAAATTATAAAAAGAATTATTAAAAATTATGTCGGGAGGAATTTAGAATGAAGAAGATTATTGCAGTTGTGTTGTTGCTAGTAGGTGCGTCGTTTATCTTGGGGGCTTGTTCAAATGCACAAGGAAAAGAGCAAGGCGCGTTGAAAAAAGTAGTTCTGGATTATGCCTATTACTCGCCAACGAGCTTGGCTTTAAAGGAATTCGGATGGGCAGAAGAAGTTTTTGAGAAAGAAGGCATCGAAGTGGAATGGGTTCTGAGCCAAGGAAGCAATAAGGCATTGGAGTTTTTGAATTCGAAAAGCGTAGATTTCGGATCCACTGCGGGAGCAGCTGCGTTAATCGCAAAATCGAATGGCTCACCCATCGAGTCCGTCTATATTTATTCGAAACCAGAATGGACTGCGCTGGTAGCAACGGAAGATTCACCAATCAAAACAGTCGAGGACTTGAAAGGCAAGAAAGTTGCCGCCACTTTAGGAACGGATCCCTACATCTTCCTTCTGCGTTCACTTCAGGAAGCAGGCCTTTCATCGAAGGATTTGGAGATTGTGAACTTGCAGCATGCGGATGGCGCCAATGCCTTGTTAACTGGCCAAGTTGATGCGTGGGCGGGCCTTGATCCGCATATGGCAAGAGTTGAAGTGGATTCCGGCGCAAACTTATTCTCGCGTGACCATGACAAAAATACATATGGCACGTTGAATGTCCGGTCGGAATTTGCAGAACAGAATCCGGAAGCTGTAGAAAAAGTAATTGAGGTATATGAGAAAGCGCGGAAATGGGTTGTAGAAAATCCGGATGAAGCAGCAGAAATCTTGGCAAAAGAAGCAGACATGGAGTTGGAAGTGGCTAAGAAAAGCATCGAGCGAAATGATTTCTCAGATCCCATTCCCGGCGATAAGCAAATCGAGGCACTTGAAGAGGCTGGCGCTGTCTTGAAGTCGGAAAACGTGATTAAAGGCGATGCAGATATTGAAAAAACAGTTAGTGAATTAATTATTGACCGATTTGCGAAAAAAGTGATCGCAACGGAATAGGGGGCGAATTGGATGACGATCAACGCTAAAACTAATGATTTTCCGATAGAGAAAAGTAGTAAGCCGAAATCCCGCACGGATTCAAATAAGTTTAGAGGCCTGGTACTCGGGTGGATATTGCCGATCGTTCTTTTGGTCTCTTGGGAAGCAGCCGCACGTCTTGGCTTGATAGACACCTATGTTTTTCCAGCCCCTACCATAATTTTTCAAAAGATTGTAGAGATGGCTCAAGACGGAACCCTTTGGGGGCATATCGGCATTACTTTTCTTCGCGTACTGATCGGGTTTTTTGCCGGGACTATGCTGGCCCTTGTATTGGGTTCTTTTGTGGGCTATTTCAAGTGGTTTGAACAGCTTGTGGATCCATTGATCCAAGCATTCAGATCGATTCCTTCCCTTGCCTGGGTGCCCTTATTCATTTTGTGGATGGGAATTGGAGAACCGTCCAAAGTACTGCTGATTGCAGTGGGTGTTTTCTTTCCGGTTTATTTGAATATCGTCTCCGGTATTCAAGGTGTAGACCGCAAGCTGATTGAAGTTGGGAAGATTTATCACTTTACTTCGTTCCAGATTGTGCGCCGAATCATTTTGCCAGCATCTCTGCCGTCTTTTCTTGTCGGCTTGCGCAGCGGCGTCGGCTTGGGCTGGATGTTCGTTGTCGCTGCTGAACTGATGGGCGCAGGGCAAGGGCTCGGCTATTTACTGGTTGTTGGCCAGAATACATATTCGCCTGAGCTCATCATGGCAAGCATCATCCTTTTTGCCATACTCGGGAAGCTGACAGACGCTTTATTGAAATCGCTGGAAGCGCGTGCCTTGAGATGGCAGGATAATTTACAGAACCAACAATAAGAGGAGGTGTCAATATGCTGGAAGTGAAAGAGGCTTCAAGGACATTCAATAACGGACTTGCAGGATTTAAGAATCTATCGTTTTCCATTCAAGAAGGTGAGACGGTTGGAATTCTGGGAACGAGTGGATGCGGGAAAAGTACCCTTCTCCGGGTGTTGTCCGGTCTGGATAAGGATTTCGAAGGAGAAATAAAAATAGCTGAAGCGGGCGAACAGCCGATTGGCATGATATTTCAGGAACCTCGGCTTATGCCCTGGCTGTCGGTCAAAGACAATATTTTATTCGGAAACAAAGATGTAAAAAATGTAGAAGTGCGGGATTATTTGGATCTGGTAGGGTTAAGCGATTTCGGGGATTATTATCCGAAAGATTTATCAGGGGGAATGGCTCAAAGAACCGCTATTGCCCGCGCGTTGATCGGGCAGCCGGCTGTGCTGCTTTTAGATGAACCTTTTAGCGCACTGGATGCATTCACAAAAATGCAATTGCAGGACTTGTTATTGGAAATTCAAAAAAAGCAGCTTTCCACGATGGTGGTGGTGACGCATGACATTGACGAAGCGCTGTATTTATGTGACCGCATCTTCATCCTTGGCGGACAGCCGGGTTATCTGCAAGCGGAATTGACAGTGGAAGCTGCAAAACCAAGAAATCGCGGAAGTGCACTTCTTGCAGAAAAGAAATCAGAAATACTTAATCTACTACAGAGTAAAAAGGTGGTCGAGTAAAATGGCAAACAGTACAATTATCCAACCAAATAAAGGGCATTATAATATCGCGGAAGAATTACCATCTTGGGAAGATTTCTCTTGGAAAGATATAGAGTCGAATTTCAGCTGGTCCCAAACAGGAAAAGTGAATATGGCATATGAATGTGTAGATCGCCATGTCGAAGCAGGATTTGGGGAAAAAACGGCCCTCCATTATATTGGAGAACAGGAAGAATACAAACTTACATATCGTGATTTGAAAGAAAAATCTGATCTATGGGCGACGGTGTTAAAAAAACGCGGGGTGAAAAAAGGAGACTTCGTATTCGTGTTTTTGCCGAAGCACCCCGATTGCCATATTGCCATGCTTGCAGCCATTAAACTTGGTGCTGTCGTCGGGCCGCTTTTTGAAGCATTTATGGAAGATGCCGTAAAAGAAAGAATCCAGGATTGCGGAGGCACTTTTTTAATCGCATCACCAGAACTGGTGAAACGGGTCCAGCGGGAACAATTGCCGTCTTTGACAACCGTCTTTATTACCGCTGAACCGGAACAATGTACAGGAGATGAAATTTCTTTATTTGAAGAAGCAAGGAATGTTGAAACAGAAGAAAATATTATTGAATGGGTGGACCTCGATCATGGATTGAATATCCATTATACAAGCGGTTCGACCGGTAAACCGAAAGGGATCATCCATGCACACCGGGCGATGATCCAGCAATACATCACCGGGCGATGGGTGCTGGATCTAAAAGAAGGCGATATTTATTGGTGCACGGCACATCCGGGATGGGTGACCGGGACCGTCTACGGAGTATTTGCCCCATTGCTGAACCGCACGACGACTGTCATTCACGGGGGCAGATTTGGCGCGGAAGAATGGTATAACATCTTGGAGCGGACGGGTGTAACGGTCTGGTACAGTGCGCCGACGGCCTTCAGAATGCTGATGGCAGAAGGGGATAAACTGATTAGCAATTACGACCTATCAAAAATCCGGCATATTTTAAGCGTGGGAGAACCGCTTAATCCGGAAATTGTGAGATGGGGAATAGAGACACTTTCAAACCGCATCCACGATACGTGGTGGATGACGGAAACGGGAGCCCAGTTAATCGTTAACTTACCATCTGAAGCGATCAAGCCCGGATCAATGGGAAAACCGTTCCCAGGAATTGAAGCGGCTATTTTAGGGGAGGATGGAGAAATTCTGGAAGCTGGAGCAGTCGGCCAATTGGCTTTAAAAGCAAACTGGCCTTCTCTTATGCGGGAAGTCTGGAAAGACCCAGCTAAATACTCCACGTATTTCCCTTTTGATGGATGGTATTTATCCGGTGATTTGGCAACGATCGACGAAACAGGATATGTCTTTTTCCAAGGAAGAAGTGACGACATGATCAACTCTTCGGGGGAAAGAATCGGGCCATTTGAAGTTGAAAGCAAGCTGATTGAACATCCGGCGGTTGCCGAAGTGGGCGTTATTGGAAAGCCGGATGCCGTAAGAGGGGAAATTGTGAAGGCCTTTATTGTCTTAAACAAAGAGTATCAGGAGAGTAAGGAATTATTAGAAGAATTGCGCTTATTTGTGCGCAGCGGGCTTGCTGCCCATGCTGCTCCGAGGGAAATTGAATTTCTCGAAGAGCTGCCCAAAACCCCGATCAGCGGAAAAGTGCTTCGCCGCGAATTAAAAGCCAGGGAAGCTAAGAATAGTTCAGATCTCTTGGTTAACAAGTAAAGAACTGATCAATGATTCGATAATGAAAAATCGAAATATATGAGACACATTGAGTAGGAGTTGTGTTTACAGTAACGCCTGCTGCAAAAAAGAATGTATTTCAATTGCCCAATATTGTATTAATGGTAATGGCAGAGCGAATTGGAAGAGAACAGTCCGGATGCGCAAAAAGATGTTTTTTGGAATCATTACCAGTTAATAGCCGGCCTTAAGAAAAAAACATTTTCTGTTTAGAAATTAAACTTTTAGCATTAGACGAAAAAATATTACTGGGGGAGGAGAAAGCATGATTTAAAAGCAGGGGCATATTTTTGTTCGTAAACGTTTAGGAGAAGAGGGAACGTTCGTAAAGTGTTTAGGCACATTTACGAACGTTCTTTTTATTCTTTTTACAGCCATTTTGAAGCGTTCGGAAACGTGTACTTTTACGAACGGTTTTTTCTACGAAGACTTAACATACTTATTAGAGAAATGCTATCTAAGGATTAATCAAAATCCTTTGTCTGTTAAAGCGTTTAAATGTATGTTATATTGTTTGCAAATAAAATTAACAGGAGGCGTGGAATGGAAAACATTCAAGGGATTATTTCGAAAAACTTGGCCAATCTACGGAAACGAAGAAACCTTACACTCGATCAGGTTTCTGAAGCAACCGGTGTCAGTAAAGCCATGCTGGCCCAAATTGAGAAAGGGAAATCGAATCCGACCGTGACGACTTTATGGAAAATCGCAAACGGCCTTCAAGTTTCCTTCACTTCCTTCATGACGGAAAGTGAACCTCAAGTCAACCAAATTAGTCTGACTGATATTGAACCCATCACGGACAATGAAGGCAATTATCGGGTCTATCCTTTTTTCCCTTTTCATCCGGATAAAAAATTCGAAATTTACATGACCGAATTGGAACCAGGTTGTTTTCATCTGGCCAAAACCCATTTGGGGGAGGAATACATCATCATGAAAAATGGGGAATTGACCATGGATCTTAAAGGTCAGCTCTTTACATTAAAATCAGGGGATGCCATTCAATTTTCCGGTACGGTTCCACACAGCTATAAAAATGAAACAGCAGAACCGGCCAGCTTTTTTATGCTGATGTTCTATCCTGAAAATGAAATCTGAAAAGACGCGGGCTAAACATAAGTGATTTATCCATGAGGAGATGAAAAGATGAACGTACTGATTGTGTATGCACATCCTGAACCGCAATCGTTCAATGGAGCGTTAAAGGACTTGGCAGTTTCAGAATTGACAAAACTGGGTCATCAAATAAAAGTATCGGATTTGTACGCCATGAATTTCAAGGCGGTTGCCGACGGCGGTGATTTTCAGCAGCGGCAGGACGAACGCTTTTTGAAATATGCCGTTGAACAGAAACATGCGGTCAAAACTGAAAGTTTTTCACGCGATATTGAAGAAGAACAGGAAAAGCTGGTGTGGGCCGATTTTGTTATTTTCCAGTTTCCCATTTGGTGGTACTCCATGCCAGCCATCTTAAAAGGATGGTTTGACCGGGTGTATGCTTCGGGATTCATCTACACCAGAGAAAACAGGTACGATTCGGGAGGCTTAAAAGGAAGAAAAGCCATGCTTTCTGTGACGACTGGAACGCCCAAAGGGGCATACATGCCGAACGGGATGGATGGCGACATTCATGAAAAAATCCTCTATCATATCAATCATGGCATGCTCTACTTTTCGGGCATGCAGCCAGTCGAGCCATTCATCTCATGGACACCGTCACATGACGAAGAGGAACGGAAAATGTATTTGGAGGCGTACAAACAGCGGCTTCATTCTCTATCCGAACAACCCATCATTTCGTATCATCCGAAAGCCCATTACGATGAGAATCATCAATTGAAGAAAGAATACCAATAAAGCAATCGCTCTGCACTTTAGCAATGAAGGTATACTTTATTTTTTATAGTTTTTATGAAGGCAGTGTGAAGGAGGAAACACATGAAACCTTTCCAAGCGGATTTACTAATGCTGCTGGTGACAATCGGATGGGGATCGTCTTATTTGTTTATGAAAATAGGAATTGATTCGCTTGGGGAATTCAACGTAATAGCGCTTCGATTCGGATTGGCATTTGTGCTGGCGGCGGGCCTCTTTTTTCGGCGATTCAGGGAAATTGATTGCCTTACCTTAAAATATGCAGCAATTCTTGGATTTATTCTATTCATCGTTTTCGTGTTAATCACGTTTGGATTGAACACGACCACCACGTCAAATGCAGGTTTTTTGGTCAGCTTGACTGTGGTATTTGTTCCGCTGATTACGGCTTTCTTATTGCGAAAAAAAGTTGAATTGAAAACGGCACTGAGTGTGATTCTTGCCATTACAGGAATCGGCTTCCTCACGATTCAACTGCCTTTGGTGTTTAATAGGGGCGACTTATTCTGTATGGGGGCTGCGCTTTTTTATGCCGCGCATATTATAGTGGTAAGTTCGGCAGCCAAGAAAGTAGATCCGTTAAACCTAGGGATTGCCCAGCTAGGCTTCACCGGTTTGTATGGGTTGATCTTTTCATTTATTTTCGAAGTGCCTGCCTGGCCCAGTACCACAACTAGCTGGCTTGCGATTCTTGCCTTAAGCATCTTTTGCAGTGCCATCGGATTCATTTTACAAATCATCGCCCAAAAATACACGTCACCGACACGCACAGGACTGATGTTTTCGTTAGAGCCGGTTTTCGCAGCTTTATTTGGTTATGTATTTGCACAAGAAATATTACATGGCAAAGGATATATCGGGGCAGCTCTTATTTTACTCAGTGTTGTCTTGTCGAGTAGCCAAAAGAAGAGCAGTCAATCAAAGCGAACAAGTGATATGCGAAACAGTGGACGGAATTTATCGCAATGATATATAACTCGTCAATCACTAATATAAATCAGTTTACATATCATGGCGTTCACGGAAATGGTTAATGCCCTCAGTCCATAAGAAAAGAACTGTAGAATGATACCTACAGTTCTCAATGAATGTCCGACGATCATCAAGTTTGAATCCAAACAGATAAGAAGCTTCAAGTTGTACAACAGTCCTAATGCTCATTAAAAAATGACTGCTGTTATTTTTAAAACTTTTTCCCGTCTGAAATCGTTACTTAATCCACTGCACAATATCCTTCATGTCTTTTCTTCCTCTAGGGAATTCAGGCTCATTTGCTCGGTAGCCAAACGCAACCATAGTCGATACAGCTAAATGACCATCCTCCAGTAAGTTTTCTTCCTCAAGAAGCTTTTGTACTTTATCACGATAAAACCCTTCTATTGGGCAAGAGTCAATTCCGAGTAACGCTGCTGCAGTCATCATATTGGCAAAGGGAATATAGGTTGACTTTCCAGCCCAATCCAACATTGTACGCTCATTTACTAGTGTATTTTGTTGATTTTCTTGGAAGTCCTTATACGCGTCTTTAATTTGATCATACATTTCAGCAGGGTATCCTACAACATTAAGCCATTGGTTTTTTAGATATTCTGAGTCGTACTTTGTATCCTTGATGGTTCTTGCAAGAATGATAACGAAATGGCTTGCAGTGGGCAGGGTGCCTTGTGCGCCCGGAGAAATTTCTTTTAGCTTTTCTCTGAATTCCGGGTTTTGAATAATGAGGAATTTCCAAGGCTCATAGCCACCTGAGCTTGGTGAAAGCCGGGCTGCTTCTAAGATGACATTAAAGTCATCCTCTGAGATTTTTTTTGTTGGATCAAAGGTTTTTATAGCACGTCTAAAATGAAACGCATCCAGAATTTCTTGTCCTTTTATTGCTGTTTGTGTCATGTTCAAACACTTCCTCTTAGTTGTATTTAGGCAAGCTAGCCTTTACTGGCCTTTCCATTAATAAGAAAAAATAGTGCGCTGCTATTTTTCTTATTTTTGAAGCGCTTGACCTATTCATCCAGTTGTCAAACAGTAAAAATGTAAAATGTAACATCTTTCGCTTAAACAACAGATGTTGTACACTAGATACTATAGGAAAGTTCATTTAGTATCAATCGTCAGGTTTGGTGTTTTATCGCTTAAACAACAAACACGTTAAATTGTTGTCTATGTAGAGGAAAGGGAGCGAGAAATATGGAAGCGTTGAAAGTAGATCCACGCATTATACGGACCAGAAAGTTGTTAATGGATGCTTTTATGAAAATAATTAAAAAGAAGGAGTTCAAAGACATTACAATAAATGATATTGCGGAGGAAGGAACCGTTAATCGCGCCACTTTTTATTCTCATTTTCAAGATAAGTACGACGTGATGGATGCGGCCATTACAGAAGATATAGAAGAAAGGCTTATTAAAAACTTGAGTCAATACGATAGGTTGAATGAAGAGACCATTGTAAAGGTTTTTTTGACATTAACTAAGTTTCATACAGAAAGAAGCGAAGAATTAAGTTCACAATGCAGAAGGAGTTATGAATCCTTTTATTCCATCATTGAACAAAAAGTAAAAAAAGAACTGGAAGAATTAGTTTACTCTCTCCTTGTAAAGCAGCAGCCGAAGCTGGATTCGGAAGCCTCAAAAATTGGTGCCGCTGTGTTGAGTTGGGGAATATACGGAGCATCTATAGATTGGCAACATAATAGTTCGTTATCAGCAGAACAATATATTAAAATAGCCTTACCTTTTATCGTGACGGAACTAAATAATCTTAAAGGATGATTATTGACCATGTATTTTTTCACCATATCCATTGGACAGCACAGTACTGGCGCTGGCAATGCTTCCAGATGATAAAGCTGCTGGCTTTTTAGGCTCATTCTATCTTGCTTATGTCGGTCTTGTTGACCGTGCAGCACTAAAAGCAGGTGAAACGTTACTTGTATTAGGGGGATCCGGCCGAACAGATGCAGCGGCCATACAATGGGAAAAATGCAGTGCAACCTCTTAGTAACACTGATATTAGAAGTTTTTTGTTTTTTGGTCAAGGGGAGATTAATTGAATTCAAATAAATTGTAAAATATTAAATAGGATTTGGAGTTATCATAATATGTTTAGCAGTAAAAAAATTTACATTTTTAGATGAGTTTGTAAAATACTGTAGTACACTATAAATAGGGTAATAATATAGGGGTGAGAAGAATGTCAGCACTTAGTAATGTAGACTTAGAGAAAGAATTAAAGAGTACTGAACATATAAGGATTTATCCTTTAACAGTTAGTAATATTAAAGGGAGTACATATAACTTAACTGCCAGTGACTATGCATGGTCTCTATCTACAAAAGAAAGTATAGTAAGCAATGGAGTAATAAAAATTCCGAAACATGATACAGGCATAATAGCTACTAAAGAAGTAATTTGGGTGTCTGAAAAAATCTCTGGCACATATCATTCAAAAGTTTCTATTGTAACAGCAGGTGGGGGACATATTGGTACTACTCTAGATCCTACATGGATGGGACATTCAATAATTGCAGTACACAACCATACTGATGATTTTTTAGAAATAGGTGTTGACTCAACTTTTGTATCAATAATGTTCCATTACCTACATTCTCCATCAACTAAAATTCAAGATAATTCTTTAAGCCAGATTGACCATCTACACCAATTCAATCTAACTAGGACTCAAAAAGCTTATTTTGACACATCTTGGAAAAAAATCCCTGAAGATTTACAAAGAAAAGTTAAAATTGATACTGGTTATAAAGAATTAGAAAAAAATATGAAAAAAGATTACAATTTCAAAGCTTATTTTAGTATTTTTATAATTGCAGTAATAATCCTTAGTTGTCTATATGGTGCATCTAATGTTGATAAGGATAGTTTTTGGCATATTTTGCTACTTTTCATTCCTAATGCTGGTTTTTCTGGTATACTGGTTTATTATTTCATACAAAATAAAAAATAAGGGGTTTTATAATGACTAAATTGCTTATAAAAAAACTACATCCAAAAGCAAAATTACCTGAGAAAGCTCATCAAACTGATGCAGGATTTGATTTATTCTCTATTGAACAAAAGGAAATTCCAGCAGGAGAGACTAGACTAGTTAAAACAGGTATTTCATTGCAATTACCTGCTAGTACAGAGGCTCAAATTAGACCTAGAAGTGGTTTGGCTCTTAAACACAGTATTACTGTATTGAATTCTCCAGGAACCATAGATGAAGAGTACAGAGGGGAAATTGGTGTTATTCTCATTAATCATGGGAAAGAAACATACATAGTAGAAGAACATATGAAAATAGCTCAAATGGTTATTAAGCCAGTTCTGCATGTTGACATTGAAGAAGCAACTGGTGACTTAACAGATTCTGATAGAGGTTCAGGTGGCTTTGGTTCTTCTGGGTATTAATAAAGGCATTTAGAGGCTGTACTCAGTCTCTTTTTTTTGTAGGAAAAAAGGGGAGTATTATGTGAACAGAAGTAGATATATTGAATAGCTTAAGAATAATACTAGTAATTCTGACTATACAATGGGGAAAATACAGATCAACACTTTAAGTATTTTTAGTTTTACAAAGTCCTACATTATCAGTAAATTTTTATAAAAAATAGATCAATTAAACTTTTTTGAATAAAATGTTATAATTATGGTCTAATGACACATATTATTTATTGAAAAGTAAAAGCTAGAGGTGGTCAATTAATTGTCTCTTCAACTTGTGCAATCAACTATAAAAGAGTTAGAAGCTGAGAAGTTTTCTATTCACAATATTGTTAATAGAGTGTTAAAAATAGCTCATCAGAGAAAAGATTTAAAAGAAATTATTTATTTAAAGTTAAATAAAGTATCCATAGATGATGAAAAAATAGTTGCACTTTATGAAGAATATAAACCATTGGCAACAATAATGAGAGTATCTTTAAAACAATATAGAGAAATATTTATTGATGTAGAAAGTACATATAAAAAGCATAGAATGGTTGACTGGCATGTTTCAGATACAAAAGGAGTAGTAGAAGATCATATAGTTGGTCTTTCAATAAGTGAACTTACTAATAGTATTTTTCAACTGGAATTGCTCTTGGAAAAGAATCAATTACCAGAAGGATTACATACTCTTGATCTGTATTATGAAAATTTGAAGAAAAGAAAAATTGATAATATCTATATAAATCAACTTGGTAATTGTAGATTAATATTAAATAATATCAGAGACTACCTTATTGATTATTTAATCAATTTGGAAAGTGATATGGTTAGAATTGAGGAGATAGAAGTAATGAATGCACAAGAGGAATTAACTGCTTTAATTGAAAATGGACATAGGGTAAAACATGAATGTTACACACCTGCTGAGTTTGGTGGGGGTTTCATTACTGGTATTGAATATAATTCATGGATAGAAGAATGTAAGATGTTCCTCAAAAAGTATGTTAGTGATACAGAAATTCTCAGTAGTTTTTCAAAAGCATCTGAAAGGGCTGTTGGAAATGGTGAAAGCCACTTTAATCAAATGACTGCAATATTAAATTCATTGAAGAAATATGATTTGGATGCAGTGGTAACTCAAAAGGATGAAGTGAAAAGTGAAAAAATTGATAAGATTTTTATAAGCCATTCATCAAAGGATATAGAATATGTATCAGCTTTAGTAGATATTCTAAATGATATTGGTATAAAGAAAAGTGATGAATATATTTTTTGCAGTTCTTTACCGGGATATGGAATACCTTATGGAGAGGACATATATGATTTTCTAAAGCAGGAACTCAAGAAAGAAAATATAATGGTTCTGTTTGTTCTCTCAGATAATTATTATGATAGTGCCCCTTGTTTAAATGAAATGGGAGCTACTTGGATTACTTCAAAACAATACAACTCAGTATTGACTCCTAATTTTAATTTTAAAATGATTGATGGAGCAATTAATCCAACTAAAATCAGCTTTAGGATGAATGATAAAGATGGAGTTAACAACTTCAGAGATACTTTAATAAAAACATTTGAATTAGACAAAGTTGATTATAAAATTTGGGAAAAAGATAGAAATGTTTTCCTTGAAAAAGTTAATATTCTAGCAGAGGCTGAGATGAAAAACTTTAACACACAAGTTCAACTTGAAAATGTAAGAAAAGTTGAGGAAGATGTGGAATTACAATTTAGATTTGTCAATATCACTGAAAGAGAAATTGAATTTAGATATATAGATATTGAGTTAATAGATAAGTTAGGTAATAAATTTCATACCTCAATAGATGATTCAATTCTTGATGAGTTCAGACTTCATCCAAAAGAGAACAAGGTAATAAAATGGAGGGTTAAAAATGACACTCCTTATCTTGCAAGAAGAGATGATAGAGAAAAATCAATAGTAACTTTTGAAATATAGGATTTATTAGAATTAGAGTATAAGAGGATTTTGATTGGCAGACAGGGGGGCATAAAGCTTCCTCTGTTTTTCTTTACTCTGAATTTCATTAGGTAGTAGTACTGTAGGTGGTTCAGATTATCAGAAGAGATTATGATAATTAATTTTTAGTTAAAACTTTTGGTTTATCTATATTGCCTACCTGATTCCTAAAAAATAGGTTAGATATTTATTTTACAGATCCTGCCAGCCTTAGGTATATGGCATCCCCATAGGGGGGGGTTATGCTTTTTCTGACAGTTTCTATACCCTGACATTAATCCACTGAACAAACAGCTCACAATCAATCCTCAGGACAATCAGAACCATCTCAAAGTCTATACAGTGTATTACACTGCTTAGCCAGTTACTGAACTACTTAGATAAACAGCATAGACAGCAACTCTCAGTACAATAAGGCTCAGCAACAGTCTGCAATTAAATGCTACAGTAAATGCTCTGTTGATCTAATAGAAATACTTAAGAGTTCAAAAGTACAGTTGCTCCTCAGCCAATAACCTCATACAAAAAAGACTCCTGCAATTAAGCAAGAGCCTCTACCTGTTATATTCCTATTGATATTGTTGATGTAACTTTATCAGCCTCAGTCTGTGTAATTCCAATGTATCTGAGAGTAACTGTCTGAGAGCTGTGATTAAAGATGTACTGGAGCAGTGACAGGTCTACTCCCTGACTGTAAGCCATGTACCCAAAGGTCTTTCTAAGGCTATGACAGCTTAAAGTTACCCCTACCATATCTCCTGCATGGGCTACTATTCTGTGAGCCTGTACCCTGCTTATAGCTTTATCTCTGTCTTTGTTACTAAAGAATAAGAAGTCCTCAGGCTGTAAGCTGTTAGCCTCCACATAATCCCTGATAAGTAACTGTAATTTAGGATTGAGGGTAGCTATCTTTTCTTTCCCTGTCTTAGTCTCTCTGTCTTTCCAAAAACCTGCTAAGCTGTCTTTAACATTTGCTTTTAGAATATCTGAAATCCTGAGTCCAGTATTCAAACTGTAAGCTAATAGCAAATACTGCTTAGTATCCTTTTTATAAACTTCCATCAGGTCTTTAAGTAATTTAGGCTCTTTAATGGGCTGTGCAGTATTCATAAAATCCCCCTCAAATAAAGTAACAATTAGTTTCAATATGTTACATTTTTGTCTATATATATTAGTTTAACATATAGAGACTGCTATTAAAGGGTTTTGTAGGTAACATAATTACATTGTGTTACATTATTTGAGGTTTTCTAATGATCTGCTGTTTACTTGAGCAATCATATTATAAGGGAGCAGGAGTAAAAGCAGAATCCTGAACATAGGAAAGATAACCTCATATAAACTCCATTAATCTGTAATCTCTCTATGAAATGCCTCATTTTAAGCTTTTTCTTAACATACAGTATCCTGTCTAAATACTGATAAGCCTGTACAGATTACCTGTGCTATGGAGTTAGTCACAGTCATCCTCTTTATTTTCTTTTACTGTCACAGTAATTCACTGATAGGAGAGGGATAAATCCAGCTTATATATTTAACTTTTACCTACCTTTGGTAAAGAAAGAGCAGGAGGGAAGGCTCTACAAGAACTGTTTCATGGGTTTTTAATCTTTTTAGATATTCACTAAAGTTACATCAATGCTCATTATCAGTTTCTTTAACTGTTTATATCCTACTAATTCTACTTAGTAAAAGTATTTGAAAACCCAGTCATACCAAGGGTTTCAGAGCCTTGCCCTTAAGAGGGATGATAATAACCTAGTAAAAATACTAGCTGCTATAACAGTAATATAAGTCCTAGCAGAGCTAGTCCTAGAGTCTAGCAAAGCTATCCTCAAAGCAATCCATTAAGAGCCAAATACAATAACAAAAGAGTATACAATAGTAGCTATTATTGTTGTTGCAAGGACTGAGTTTACTCAGGATTTAAAGCTCTTATGTCTTGGCTCATACTACAGCTAGAAAGCAGAGAGTACCCCCTCCTTTAAAAAAGATGCCCATGTAATAGAACTGCCCTATACCTATAAGAGAGCAAATAAAAAACTGCCTAACTAAATCCAATATAGGAAATGGCTAGACAGTTATAAGAGAATGTTAGCAATACTGATACTCAGTAAGAGCCTTACAAATACTAATTTTCAGGAGACAGAAAGAGGGTAGCTCTATTCTGGTGTAGATAGGCTCTGCAAAGCGCTCTACATCTTTTTAGACATTACAACTCATTATCTAGGTACTGCTCTAACAGCCCTCTCATTCTACTGCTAGGGATGTAGATATCTATAGGCTCATTATTCCTGATCCTGCTCCTAAACAGCCATTGCAACAGCTCAGATAGAGCATGTTTATCCTGATCTACCTTTAACTTACCTTTTTCCTCTACAAAGCCTTTAAGGATAGGGTTAAGGTAGATGTTAACTAAGTAGATACAGACTGACTTATCAGCAAAGGCATTAGTAGCCCTACAGTTTACCTCTACAAACTTATTAACTTTGCCTTTTACCTCTTTGGATAATCCAGTGGGAGCTAAGGCTTTTTTATTTACCTCTTTATCTCCCTTAATTGTAGTCCACATAATATCATCAGTAGGAGCTTTTAGCTTATTCCTGTAATAGTTATAAGCATCCTTCTTAATCCTATCCCTGATCTCCTTGTACTCTTTATCAGTAGCATACTTTTTAAGTTTAGTAGAGGAGAAAGCAAAAGGCTCTTTTCCAACATCATTTAACTTAGAGTAATGGATGTTAATAAGCTCTTTAAGCTGAGACCTATCCTCCTGATTGAATGGTATATAAGCAGTAAGCTCATACTTACCATTAACATTACTTACAGACTTATATTCATACTTGATATTAAACATATCATAGTAGTATTTCTGTATCTGTCCATCAAACATATAAGTTAATACATAGACCTCATCAAAAGCTCTGAAAACATCTACAGGGAAATTCCAGTATAAAGCTACAGGATTATTATCCTTGTCCTGATGGACTATAAGGTTTTTACTCTCAGCTAATTTCTTAATATAGTTAAACTTGCCATCCTGAGCATAGTTAGCATCATTCCATTTACAAGAGCCTTTCTCATCATAGGTTAGCTTAGCAGTCTGTATCAGCATCCCTAGATCAGACTTTGATATTGGCTCTTGTTCAAGCACATCCATAACCTCATCCAGTATCAGGGTATAGCCCTCCATGTATAAAAGGTCAATTAGAGCCTCATCAGCCCTTTTAAAAAGAGCATGAGTAGATGCAATATCCATTCCTTCAACTATTAGCCTCTTTAGATTATCTTGCTTAGTCTTTCCACTGGATACCTCAGGCTGTACAAATTCTCTATTCTTACATGAGCTTATTACTCTCTCTACCTCAGTAAGAAAGGGAGTTATAAAGATGTATTTCTTATCAACATTAGCCTCATCATCCATCATCTGTATAGCAAAGCTAGTCTTTCCTGATCCCATTAAACTATCAATTACTGTTATTTCTATATTTTTGTCTTTCATTGCAGTTATCCCCCTAATATTATTTAGTGTTTTTAGGCAACAAAAAAGAGACCAGCCTAAGCTAATCCCTCACCCTTTATCTATTTAATTAGTACATCCTTAACTCTCTTTATAAGCTGATCCTTTTCTATGTCTTTAAGGCTGATTGAATTTTCTAGCTGATGCCTTAGCTTTCCTGACAGCTTTTGTCTGAGCTATCTTAGCAGGTCTAGTCTCTTTCCAGTCCTGATACTTAGCCAGATGTTTAGTTACCTTGTGCTCAAAATAGTTGTTATAGATTTCATTTGCAGATTTCATTTTATTTCCCCCTGTAAAGTTATTTGTAGGCCCTAGAAGTCTACATCTTATAGCTAAGTAACTAGGGGAGTTTTAAAGTGGTTTTTTTAATGTTTTTAACTTCTTATTTGATGTTTTCTTATCTGCTACAAAGAGAAATGATGAGAGCTGCTATACCAGGGCTTAGCCCAGGGTAGTGTTATTTGATTGGTAACAATAATAAGTTAATGTCCAAGAAACTGGTACGTATCATTTACATCACTCTCTAATTACTCTTTTAATTACTGTAGTAAAGATTATGTACAAGAAACTTAAACACTAAGAATTAGTCACAGCTCAGCTCCTAATCTCTAATGAGGTAGTAAGGCAGTATCCTCTAGCTGTTCCTACAAAATATAAATAAGTACACTAAACCACTTTAAATAGGTATGACTTACTTACCTAATAAGCAGGAAATAGAGTAGGAACTGCAAAGAGGCTATTTCCTAAACAATAAGGAGGAGAATAGATGTTACTTAAATATAAATTTAAAGAGGCTACAACAGAAGAAAGACAGGAGATGCTTACAGAGATTATTTCTCAGTACAATGTCAATGATAAGAGTCAATTAATCATGGCTCTGGCACACTGTCAGACCTTAACTGATTGCTCTCAGGAGGAGTTTTCTACTAACACTCTAGTTAACTTGTCAGATAGGTCAGTAAGGGTACACAAAAAGGAATACCTAGATATCTTTAAAGAGGTATATGAAAAGTATAAGCAAGAGCCTGAGATTAAAGAATTAGATACTGTAATAAATGAGGATGTTATGGAGCAGGTTTATCAGAATATGCTACTAAAGCTGTCTAATCCCTCAACATCAGCTAAAGACCTTTCTACTTTGCTTACTTACCTAAACATCAGCTCTACAGAACTCAAGCAGTATGCAAAACATAGAGGAGCTACACTAAGGAGCTTTGTAAAAGATAATGAGGCTCTACTTATTAAAGATGAGCATATGCTGAGCCTAGTTAAGTCCATCCTGTCAGAGTCCCAGTTTCTATATCAAGGAACTGAGAGAACTATTGGCAGGACTGAAAACTATATGGAGCTAGACTTAGCTGATCCTATTGTAAGGCTAGAAATGCAAGCTCTAGGACTTCTGACAGCAGGGCTGTGGAATGGAGTTATTAACCCTCAGGCTGTAGAAATGATGCAGACTCTCAGGATGTTAAAACTTGCCTCAGGACAAAAGCTGAGTACATCTCAGGCTATGAGAAATTTTGATGGTATGGACAATAGACCTCTTAAGTTAAAGCCTATTACTATTACAGAGGCAGAGTGTATTGGAATTTATGGAGCTGATGAAGGTAAGGAAATTTATCATTTTCTAACCTCTACTAAAAAAGCTGTAGATATTAAAACTGCTGTACCTTTGCCTAGCTATGAGGATGTACAAGCAGATTATGAAAGTCATTTAAAATATTACTCAGATCCTAATACAAAGCCTTTTAGTGCTGTTATTGCTGAGCTAGAGGCATTTGGGAATGAAGGAAATTACAAAGAAAAGTATAAAAAATACTTAAACCCTCAGGAGGAGAAATAAGATGGAAAACAAAAGAGTAGAGTTTTCTAAAGGTATGGATAGCAAAGTTAAAGAAATGGCTGGAGCATTGGTAGCTGTTCAAGAGATGTTTGAGGTACTGAAGGATGTTAAGGCATCAGGCTCAGAGGCCGTATTTCAGCTACAAGCTAAGAAAGATCAGCTTAAAGAGGAGATGCAACTAGCTACAGATATAGGCTCTGCTAAATACATCATGCAAGAGGTAGAGCAGACAGAGAAAGATATTGAGCTACAGATTGCAGTTAATAATGGACAGGCTACTAAGATTGTAATGGATCTTAAAGATGCCTTTACTACATTCTTTAATGCTCATGCTAAGGCTAAGACAGTATTTAATGCTTTGGATCAGGAGTATGTACAGACAATGAGCATCAGGTCTCTACAGGATGATACAACTAAACTAAACAGCCTAGCATCTAACATTAATGGAGCTTTTGGACTTGCTAAGTCTTTGCTATTGGATGTAGGACTAGCAGAAAACTCTACTGTAAGATATGGCAATACTCATCTAGGACAGAGTAACTTAATATCTAAAGGTATTGGAATGAAAAGAGAGATGGCTTACCTGAGAAAACAGTTAAGCATCTAAAGGATAAACTTACAGGCTGTAGCTGAGGCTATGGCTTTTCTTTTTTCAACATAAGTAGGAGATAATAGGGGGATAAAAGAAATGGATAAGAACTTAATTTATAGGAGTCTACATCTACATTATGTAAAGGGATTAAAACTGTCAGAGGTATCAGATACTGTAGGCTTTACAGAGAGAAAGATCAGGGCAATTATAGAGGGCACCTTAGAGCCTGAGGTAGCTACAGACTTTTTTGAGGATAGAAAGATAGGGAAGTACAGCAGGACTTATTCTGAGCCTGTTTATAAAAAGTTAAGCAAGTTAGACTATGCTTATTTACAACAGAAGTACATGAGTTCCATCAGTAGTGGGCAAAGCATAAAGCTTATAAGGAGCTATCTATTAGAGGATTGTATTGAACCTAAACAGGCTGAAAAAATGTACAAGGGATTAGAGGCTTTCTATGAGGTTAAAAAGGTAGAGCTGATGGATGCAAAGCTACAAGCTGTTTTAAATGTATTAGCAATGCCTAGTAAATGGAGTCTCAAAGATACAGGCTTGGAGACTGTTTATGCAGTACCTATACTAGATGATAAGTTCAATGTAATAGCTGTAGAGTATAAGCCTAACAAGAGCTTTATTTTTCCTGAGGAGCTTTGGTGTATATATGAGTTAATAACTTGATGTAAAAGGAGATAGCTGATGCTGTCTCCTATTTTTTATGATTTGTATCAAGTCACAGTTTTAAGAACAACTCTAATGAAAGTAATAGTTATCAAAATTACTGAGGAGGAAATAGCATGATTACCAATAAAGAAAATAATAAAGAGGTTATTACTTTTAAGACTAAAGATCAGGTTACTGTAAATTTACATGGTGAGCCAAACTATGATATTTGGGCTAAGAAAATGATTAATCTGTGTAATCAAAGTTAAATAAGAAAGATAGTTAAGGGGGGAGCTTGTATGCTTTTCCTTTTTTTGTTTTATATTGGGAGGTTAACTATTAATAGCACAACTTTTAAAACATAGGAGATGGTTTGCTGTGGGTTTTAATCAGCTAAAAGTAGAGGATATTGAAATAATACAACAAAAGATATATGAAAATGCTATAGAACTGCTTGAAGATGCAGAGCTATTATATAACAATGAAAAGTATGCTAGAGCCCATGCTTGTGCTCAATTTAGCATTGAAGAATTTGGGAAGTTACCTATGCTCTTAACAGTAAGCGCACAGGTAAGTAAAGGGGATAAGGTAAACTGGAAGGATTTAAATAATAGGTTAAGAGATCATAAAACAAAAACCTCCCTCAGCTTTGCTTTAATTGAGGTTATGGTAAGAAGCATGATAGAAAAAATAAAAGTAGAAAACATAGAGGACTACCAGTTAGATTTGTATGTCCTTTTTCCTGATAGTATAAATGATTTTAAAAAATTCCTTGAGCAAGATTTTGAACTAGTTCCCTATGCTATTTTTGAGAGTCTTGACAAATCTAGAGAAGAGTTAAGTAAGGAATATAGGGTTAGGCAGGCAGTTGCATCTGTACTTAATAAATATAAAAACTTGAGTTTGTATGCAGATTTTAATGATGGGGATTTTGTTAAACCAAGTGAGGTTATACATGAAAAAAGGAGTAGAGACAGAATAAAAGCAGCTTTAATACAACAAAAGATAATGAAAATTTTGCACCCAGCAAACAATGCCCCTTATAAAATTAAAAATTTTTCACTTTTTGATTCCATACAAGCTGAATTAAGAAATAAAATCTTTGAAGAAAAGTAAAAAGAGAGGGCTATTACAGCTCTCTCCAATGAATGTCCAGTACAGGTTTATTATCAGTATCTTTACTTTTAACATAGTATATCTTTTCAATAAGAAGTTTTAAGGTAGCATTTTGCTCCTCCAATTGCATCTCCCCAAAGTTATCAATTTTCTTCAGCACTTCTTTAACTTTTTCAGCTTGAGCAGAGGCATCTAAAACAGTTAGTTTACCCTCAGTTGTTTTAATTTCTTTCATTAAACAAGTTTTCACCTCATTAATCTGCTCCTTGTTATTCTGATAGGTTTCTTTATCTAAACTTTCATCTAAATATAAATCAAGTAGCCTCTGTTCTTTTCTTTCATGCTTTCTTAGTTCAGATTGCATTGTTGTTAGTGACCAGATTAATTTGTTTTCTAATTCATGTGTATTATCAACAAGCAGTTGTTCCAGTGCCATTTCTAGTTCTGCTCTGTAGTTTTGCAATGATTGAATTACAGCATCTTCAATAATATCTATCTTACAGCCACTGTTGTAACACTGAGGCTCCATTTCTATTTTATGTCTGCAAGGTCTAATCTGAAAGAAAGAATATGTTTTCCCTGATTTTCTAACTTTAGTGTTCTGTTGAATAGTTAGATTCTTACCACAGATTCCACAAGCCACTAACTTGTTTACACTTGATTTAATCCCCAAAGAGTAAAGGTTTTCTCTAGACCTTCTAGAGATAAACATATTTTGAATTTTATCAAATTCATCCTCAGTAAGAATTGCCTCATGTGTTCCTGTAGCAGTTGCTATTTTCTTCAACCTCTTGGAGTTATAGCTGCTTTCTCCTAAATACACCCTGTTCTTAAGAATTCTCAGTACAGTGTCTGGTCTGATCAAAATGCCTTTTCTAGTTCTGAATCCTAAAGCATTTAATTTATCAGCTATCTGTTTAGAGGAGTATCCTGACAAAGCTAAGTTAGCCATTTCTCTAATGATTGGTTTTTCATCTGGATGAATAAGAAGTAGTTTAGAGTTCTTATCCCATATGTAGCCTAATGGAGCAATAGAACCCATCCATCTGTTTTTAATAGCTACAGCATCATACTTACCTTTATTAAGTCTGTGTCTGATTCTCTTATACTCAAAAGCAGAAAGGACAGAGGTAAAGCCAAACAACAACTCTTGATTCTCATCTGTGAGGTCAATTATATTATCAGGAGTTTCAATGATGATGCCATGTTCAATAAAGAGTTCCTTTAACTCTGCTGAATCCCTTTCATCTCTACTTAGGCGATCAGGATGAGAAACCAAAACTCTATCAAAATTCCCCTGTATGATTCCCTCAATCATTTTAGCCAGTTCAGGTCTGTTCCATTTTATAGAAGATTCCACTTCTTGAAACAGTTCATACTCATAATTTTTAATATCAGCAATTCTGATTAATGTCTCTCTCTGATTCTGTAATGTTGCCTCTAATCCATTTTCTTCTTCTCTAGACTTTCTAACATATACTGCAACTTTCTTTTTCAAATTTACCTTTTCCATTAATAACTCTCCCTTTTTACTCTATCTCTTCTTTATTACTCTCATTAGAAAAAAGTATGAAAGTGTGACTGAAAGCTGATAATAGAGTGTTTTCAAAGGGGTTGAACTATGATTTATCCATCAATTAGGCAAAGCACTTGGAGCAACTGTAATTGCCACAGCGCGAAATAAGGAAAATGAGGAGTTCTGCCGCAACCAAGGAGCTGACTACACCTTTAATCCAGAAGAACAGACATTCGAAGAAGCCATTGCTGAATTTACCGATGGTCAAGGAGTAAATGTAATTTACGATACGGTTGGTAAGGATGCCTATGCCAACGCTGTCAACAGTATTACTATAGGGGACGAGTGGTGTTGATTGGTTTTGCTAGCGGAACATGGGGAGTCCCGGATCCAGGGCATATCTTATGGAAGGGGTATTCTGTAACCGGGGCACTCCACTCAGTTCGTTCAAGAAAAGAACGTACGGATAGTATTGCGGTTTTAAATAACTTGCTGGAAGAAGGGAAAATATCTCCCCTCCCCACCACTGTCCATGATTTTGATGGTGCTGTGAATGCCTTGGCCTCTCTTCGTGACCCACAACCAGGATTAGTTGTTGTACGAGGAACCCAATCATCAGCTTGTTAACATAGTTGATGCGTTTACCGAATCATCACTTTTCGTAAATAGAATATTTCCACGTTAACTGTAGCGCTCTAAAGATGCTCTATTCGCGTCTTTAGAACCCTTTTTTATTCATATGTTGATTCAATGTCATAGTTAGGCTGCAGTGGAATTTCTGTGTCGTAAGAGCAGAGTAATAAATGGACACTTGAATTTCATCATGTTATAGTTAGCCCGCTAATTACATTAAACCTATTTGAGGGGATGCCATATGGAAGAGAAGGTTGATTGTGAGATTCGTGAGCTGTTGGATAAAATTTCATCTCGAATGCGTCGAGACTACAGCGAGAGTCTAAGAGAACTTAACCTGTACGTAGGTCAAGATAAGCTGCTTTTTCGTTTATGGTCAGGCGATGGGGTCACACAAATACAGTTAGTTGAGCATTTAAATTGTGAACCCCCCACGGTGACAAATATGGTTAAATCACTGGAGCAAAACGGATTCATTTACCGGAAACGTGATCAGAAAGATGCCAGGGTGATGCGGATTTTTCTAACCGATGAGGGAAGAGAGCTGGAAAAACCGGTTAAAATCAAATGGAGACGGCAACAAGAAAAATTACTCAATTCGATTTTACTGGAAGAGCGCATGCTGTTAAGACGCATCATGAAGCAAATGGAGAGTAATTTGTTTTAAGTACTCTCCTGCTATATACTTAGCAAGCTAATTAAAATCGATTTACAAATATATGCTTAGCAGGCTAATTAAAATCGGTTTACGAATAAAAGAAATTGTTCGTTTCTATAATTCCTTAGTGACTTCGTCGTCCCTCTGTTGCAGGAGAAAAGAGGTTGAATCTGCTGCTTGGCGAGTAAATCGTGGCCTTCCGTACCCATAGAACTGATAGGCCCTTTCATCACATCAAAGATCATAGGACACGGGTGTGCGACGAAAAATCACCAGCAGGTTTAGTAGCTAAACAGAAACGAGATTCAACCAATTATTGAAAGAAGATAGGATGGAAAAAATGAAAACAGAAAAGAAAATGCAACTTGCACTACAACTGGTTTCGGGGTACGGAGTTGAATCCAGCGCTTGGCGGATGCCCGGAACTGATCCGGCAGCCTACACGAACACAGATAGTTATGTCGAGATGGCCAAAATGGCTGAAAAAGGAAAATTTCAGATGGTTTTTATAGCCGATACTCCGGTAATAGGGGGGATCTGGGGCGGCAGAGCCCAACGTTCCCTATGGATCCCATGTTAGCGCTGATGGCTGTTGCCAGGGAAACGGAACGGATCGGGCTTGTCGCGACCCTGTCCACGACGTTCAATTATCCGTATAACCTGGCGCGCCAGTTCAAGGCATTGGACGTCATCAGCCACGGACGGGTCGGCTGGAACGCAGTGACGACCTCCAATCCAGCTGCGGCAGCGAATTTCGGCGCGCAGCCTTTAAGCCGCAAGGAGCGGTATGCCATGGCGCATGAATCCATCCAAATTGTTCAAGCGTTGTGGGGAAGCTGGGAAGAAGATGCCTGGACATTGGATGTAGAAGGTGGTCAGTTTGCCGACATGGACAAAATTAAGCCGATCAATCTTCAAGGGCACTACCATGGTTCACGCGGTCCATTGGCGATCCCGCCTTCTGAACAAGGACAGCCGGTGATCTTCCAGGCTGGAGGCGGGTATGAAGGGCTGGAGCTGGCAGGGAGTTATGCTTCTGGTGTCTATGCCAATCCTTATGATATCGAATCTGCCCGCGAACAACGACAGGCCATTCGACAAAGCGCTGTTCGTTTCGGGAGAAATCCTGACGACATTAAGCTGATTGCAGGTTTTATTTTTTCAATAGGCTCAACCGAAGAAGAAGCTCTTGACCGGCGAAGACAGTTAATGAGTCTTGCTTCTGACGAGATTCCAGATAGAGTTCGCTATCTAGGGGCTATGATTGGATTGGCCTTATCGGTGGATGCGATGGATATCAACGAGCCGATTCCAACGGAGATGCTGAAACGAGCTTATCCTAGCCCTCAGGATCCGCGTTCTCCCCAGGCCTTGGAGTTGGCTTTAAAAGGACTTTCCATTCGGGATATCCTGGCCCACGGAGTGATCAATTATCATCCTGTCGTTGCGGGCACGCCAACGCAGGTTGCAGACTTTATGGAAGAATGGTTTCTGGCAGAGGCAGTTGACGGGTTCTCTGTGGTACCAGATATAGCAGCTGATGGGGTCGAGGATTTTGTTGATTTGGTGGTTCCGATTTTACAGGAACGCGGGCTGTATCATGAAGATTATGAAGGGGAAACGCTGCGGGAGCATATGGGTGTTCCATACCAGTACGGACCCCTTTAACAGAGGCAGATAAGTTAACTAAAATCGATTTATATAGAAAAAGTAATTGGCGCAGAAAAAGGGAATTTATTATGTTAAATGAAGATAATCAACGGTTGTTCAAAGAAGCAATGGGTAATTATCCCACAGGTGTTACTGTGGTCACGACGACAAATCGTGAGGGGGATCCAGTCGGAATAACGGTGAATTCATTTGCCTCTGTATCGCTGAATCCACTTATGATTCTTTGGTTCAATGATCGGAAAGCTTCGTCAATTGATACGTTTACAAAAAGCGGAAAGTTCATAGTCCATCTATTGGCAGATGATCAGCAGGAGTTAGTTAAGCTGTTTTCAAGCAAAAATGTAGACCGTTTTAGCAAGATTAAATGGGGTTTCTCGGATAATCAGCTGCCTGTTCTTGAAGGTGCTTTCGCGGTCCTGGAATGTGAAACAGTTCAAACGGTGGAAGCAGGGGATCATACTATCTTAATCGGAGCCGTTACAAATATACGAACGGAAAAAAAGGATCCCTTGCTCTATCATCGCAGGCACATCGGGGCGATTCCATCAGAGTTTTATGAGCGTATGTGACCTAACAACAGAGGTGCTATAAATGAAAATTGAGGATGCAATCCTTGCTTGTATAGAAGACCACCCGGGAACAAGCGCAAAGAAAATTGTTTCTTGTTTGGACAGAAAAACAAGCAGAGTAGCGGAGGAGTTGAAGGCGCAAGCTTCCATTTTTAAGCAGTTGCGCACATTGAAGAGAAAAGGGAATGTTCATAATAGAGGAAATCGCTGGTACTTTATAAATCGCGAAAATCGGATGGATGGCGTATAGGTTTTCAGTCGCCTTTAGTAGGGGCAGCAGCTATAAAATGGCTTCTTTTTCATCGGCTTTAACTTTTACTTCTATTTCCATACAATAATTTGAATATATTCTACTTACAGCACAGCAAACGCAATCGGCGTCCAACAGAAAAAAATTGGATTTGGGATGGGTAGTGTCAAGAAGCCGCAGCGAAACTTAAAAGCGTTGCTGCAGAAGCAATCGCAGATGAACTCATACAGCTGGATTTTTATCTGGAGACTGTCGATTGCCATAAAGGATGTGAACAAGTCGATGAAAAACAATAAAGATATACGAGTTGTAGTAGGAATGAGTGGCGGCGGCGACTCGTCAGTTGCTGCCTTGTTGCTGAAAGAACAAGGTTACGATGTTGTGGGTGTCTTCATGAAAAACTGGTTGCAAAGTATCAGTGACCCTTTTAGAAAACGGCAAGGTAGATGTCCGGTTTGATCAGTCGGCCCGGGCTTTTACATTAGGACAGGCGGTTGTATTTTATGATGGAGAAGTGTGCCTAGGTGGGGGAACCATCGATTAAATATTTAAAAATGGTGCTCCATTACGATCTGTAGGATAAACCAGATTCTAGGATTCCTCAATTCAACTATGAAAGAGGGTTAACAAAATGAAAAATAGAAAAAAGTTAAAATTAGGTGCTGTGCTTGAAGGTGTTGGCTGGAACTATATGGGATGGAGACATCCAGAGATGCCTGCCGATGCGTCTGAAAATATTGATCACTATGTAAAACAGGCAGAGATAGCAGAAACTGCAAAATTTGATACGCTATTTTTAATCGATGTCAGCCATGTTGGACCAGGGAACATTCCGCATTACTTGAGTTTCTTTGAAGGTGTCAGTCTTATGTCGGCACTTAGTATGGCTACTAAAAATATTGGCCTTTCAGCGACAATTGCTAGTTCGTATGGAGATCCATATACAGCAGCAAGACAAATTTTATCACTAGATAAAATTAGTAAAGGAAGGGCTTCTTTAAACTTAATTACTTCAAATCCCGGGGGCCTGGTTAACTTTAGCCGTGGGCACTTGTCAAAAAATGATTTATATCCTATGCAAAAGGAATTTATGGAAATTGTCTTAGGATTATGGGATACGTATGAAGATGATGCTTTTATCCGCGATAAAGCAAGTGGGGTATTTTTGGATCCAAATAAGATGCACACTTTAAATTATCGAGGAAATTACTTTTCGGTAGATGGTCCATTAAGTATTAGTCGTTCAGCCCAAGGAAGACCAGTACTTTTTACGGCAGGTACTTCTTCCAATATGATGGAAAATGCTGCAAAGTATACGGACGCAGCCCTTATTCATAATGATTCTCTTGCTGAAATCGTGGAAATGGCGACAGAGCTGAAAAAACGAGTAGCCTTAGAAGGGCGATCACCGGAAGACTTTATTGTTGCAGTGCTTGAAAACCCAATCGTAGGTAGAACTGAAAAAGAAGCAGAAGAAAAGTTCAGAGAATTAGAAATCTTGATGCCCCATTATAGAATACCAAAACCTAGATTTTTCGGTTCAGCAGAAAAAGTAGCCGATAAAGTTCAGGAATGGTATGAAGCAGGTGCAATGGATCTGTTCTTAGTAAAACAAGAGTATCCAACAGGACTACAAGATTTCGCTGATTTAGTCGTTCCCATTTTACAGGATAGAGGCATTTTCCGTACAGAATATGAATCAAATACGTTACGAGGTAATTTAGAATTGCCTATTCCAGAAAGTAAATACGCACGACTTTAGAGAAGAAAATAAGTACCAAATTGGGGCATAACATAAGAAGATTGGAAGGGTGCAAAAAATGAGATTAAGTATTCTAGACCAAGTCCCTGTTACGAAGGGAAATACAGCAGTAGATGCGTTAAAAAATGCGGAAGAATTGGCCGTTTTGGGCGATGAATTAGGCTATCATCGCATGTGGATGGCGGAACATCACGGAATGGATATCTTGGCAAGCTCAGCTCCTGAAGTCATCGCCGCTCATTTGGCTGCTAAAACGAGAACGATTCGAATCGGTACCGGGGGCGTGATGATGATGCATTATTCCCCATTGAAACTAGCCGAAGTGTTTAAAACATTAAGTGCATTTTCACCAGGCAGGATCGATTTTGGTGTTGGCCGAGCTGCGGGCGGGGATCAGCGTTCCATCTATGCTTTATCCGAAGGACGCCAGCCAATGGTAAACAATATGTATGAAAAACTGGATACAGCGCTACAGCTGATCAACGACGAAGTACCCGAAGATGATTTGTATAATAAAACAATCGCAACACCGTCCCAAGTTGTTTTGCCGGAAGCTTGGCTGCTGGGTGCGACTGGCAACAGTGCTATTCAGGCAGGGATCCGGGGGATTGGTTATTCATTTGCCCAGTTTTTCAACGGCCAAATGTCCAAGGAGATACTGGATGCATACAAAAAGAACTTTCAACCTTCTGCTTTTATGGAAAAACCGGAAATTAATGTTTCCTATATGGTGACAACCGCTGAAACAAATGAGGAAGCTGAATTCGAAGCAAAGTCTCAAGATATCTCGCGTTTACTGTTTACGAAGGGAAAAATAGCACCGGTTTTGACACCTGAGGAAGCCAGTGATTATCCATTGACGGAAATGGATCGCATGATCATTCAAGATAACCGTGAAATCCATTTAGTGGGAGCTGCGAAAGAAATTGCGATGCTCTTACAAAAAGAGCAACAACAATATGGATTTGATGAAGCGATGATTGTCAGTATTCCCCATGCCCAAGAAAAACGCCTGGAAGTCTACCGGTTGCTGGCCAAGGAATTGTTATGAGTTTGAGTGAATGATTGAAGGAAATAAAATTTCCTCATGACAAGATATTTATGTTACGAGGATGTGGCAGGAGAACGAATATATGGATAAATTCCAATCACATAAAGGCTTTGCGCGGACATTTGCGGACCGCTGTTTAACTCTGGGACTCATATTTCCGTTAGAGTCGTACACGGGAAGTTTTCCTGTTTTTAATCTGGAAGAGCAGATGCTACTGGCTAAAAAGGCGGAAAATCTGGGTTTTGCTTCGTTGTTTGTAAGAGATGCCCCCCTCTACGATGCGAACTTTGGCGATGTAGGTGCTTTTTATGACCCTTGGATATTTCTGGCGTATGTTTCGGCACATACGGATCGAATCGCACTGGGTACGGCGAGTATTGTGACGACGTTGCGTCACCCGCTTCACGTAGCGAAGTCAGCGGCTTCCTTGGACAAAATATCAAAAGAGCGTTTCTTATTGGGAGCTGCGACCGGTGACCGGCCCATTGAATTTCCCGCATTCCAAGTGGATCCTGCCGAAAGCGCAGCCTTATTTAGAGAGTCTGTAGAAGTCATGAAAAAAGTGTGGAAAGAACCATTTCCGAAAATAAAGACTGAGCGAGTGGAATTGGAGCAAGGCGATATTGTTCCCAAACCCACTTTATCCGACATTCCCCTTCTGGGAACCGGGTATTCCGGCCAAACGATTGAGTGGTTAGCCAAGCATACAGATGGCTGGTTGTTTTATTCGCAAGGCGTTAATGACCAGCGTGACCTGGTGAATAAGTGGCGAGCAGCGGCCGGTGAATTCAAACCATTTGTTCAGGCTTTGGCTATTGACTTATCCGAGAATCCAAACGAAGCACCTAAACCGATACAGGGAGGGTTTAGGTCGGGTTATCGATTTTTAATCGATTACCTGCGTGCCTATGAGGACGCAGGCGTGAATCATGTGATATTTGGTTTGAAACACGGAACACGCCCTGCAGAAGACGTGATGGAGGAATTGGGGGAATATGTGCTTCCTCATTTTCCTGCACATCTTCAGTTCCGAAATCAAAACAGTGGCACTCCGCCTAAGGAGTATGGCCGCAAGGCTGAAACTCAATGGGATTAACAGGATTCCGCATAAGCAAACTGGCGGCCAATCTCGAAAGAAAGGCTGCCGCGAGCCATGCAATCTTCTGGGGCGAATCACAAGAAATTTATTTTTAGGTTGTTGAACTTAATATTACAATTCGTCGCTTAAAATAGAATTAGTCTTTTAAGGTAAGTGATTTTATATTTTTGTTGATACAATTTTAATGAAACTTTTTATTAGGTTAACTCTGAAAACCAAGAGTAAAAGCCGGATTTTTAGAATTGAACTACAATATTTATAAAAAAATGCTTTAAAATTTATTTCATTTATCAGTCCTATTCGCTTAAATTTAATTCACTTTTTGATTTGAAATCAGTAGAGGTATAGAGTGAGAAGAATTTATCTTAGTGTCGATTATATGTTAGCGCTAAATACTAATTTCAGTTAACTTATGAGGGATTATCGGTACTAACATAGAAAGGGAGAGAAGAGGCTGACACAACATCTCTTTTCTTCCTTTTGTGTCTATAAAACTATACTTTTACGAACGGTTATTGAACCAGCAATAGATGCTAAGAATCACGAAGTGCATAAACGTATGCAAGGCGATATTTGACGCCGGAATAAATAGGGTAAAGCATACATGAATCAACACAACCAAACTAAACAGAATGTTTATGAAACTTTTTTTGTATATCAACCCGATGCCACTTTTATTAATGGGGTAAAAGATATCATCAAGCAATATGTAACAGATGGCATTTATTATTCTCAGATACAGGATAAAATGTTGCGGGCGAAGATCGATTTAATAATTGCTTATGTGACAGGCGCTTACATTGAAAGTATCGTTTTTTGGATTAAAGAAAATTATGAGACAAGCCCAGAGGATATGGCAAGCAGCCTAATCGATATCTCTTTATATGGTCCCTACTTTGACAAGCTTACGTCAGAAAATTAACTTGAAAAAATTAGTCAATAGAGAATATGAAAAGGCTATTACTTAACGTCATATTTTGTGACTCGCTAAGTAATAGCCTTTTTTTGCAATAACTCAAATCCAATAAATTCAGCGATAAATAGAATGCATTATTAGAAAGACACATTTATGATGCAGTACTTGATCTTGAATAAATTAGAAAAGAATATGGATTTTCGATATGGATATTTGTTGGGCATTCAACTGGGGGAATGATTGGGGTTCTTTAAGGCATTCGTTTTTCATTTTCTCTTAAATCTTTTCTCCTAGTTGGCTCTTCCGCAAGAGAATAGAGTTTATCGTCTAGCAAGTACATTTATAATGAAGAACACCCAAAGTTTTGAAGCGTTCGGAAAAGGGTGCTTCGAACGCTTACAATCCTTGTCTTAACCGATGGGCTAGAAGGTCTAATCCAGTTTAATTAGTGTTGGACAAGAGGATGGCGAATTCGTCGTCTCCAATACGGGCTGCAGTATCCGAGGATTTTGCTATATCGGCAATTTTAAAAGTCAGTTCTTTTAGTACGCCGTCGCCTGCAATCTTTTACGATCCCGAGAATATAGGTGCAGTTTCCTTTTTCTTTAAGAATAGGGATTAAGGTGGTTTCTGAATGATACGTTTCAGCGGACGGGGTGCTATAGGAATCTTCAAAAACCACGCTCTTTTTTGTAGTCAGGAATTTGTTTTTCTCTTGATTCAGTAAATCAGCCATAAATAGGTGCTTTATCCACTTCTGAATTTCCTTTCTCGATTGAATGTTTTTTAAAGAACACCCGAAACTATTAATTGGCAGAAAAACGTTTAGCAGTCTAGAGATCGGCTGTAAATTCAAAACGAGTCTGCAAATACTTCGCTTCAAAGTCAATGACTGTTAAGGGCTTGTCATACAGATAACCTTGGAAGATACTGCAGTCATTTGCTAGAAGAAATTCAGCTTCCTCGATCTGTTCCACCCCTTCAGCCACTAAATCGCATTCGATGCTTTTGGCCAAGTGAATCAGCGATTTCAGGACCGCTTCCGATTTCCGATCCTGCCCAATTTTTTCAACGAAAGACTTGTCGATTTTAATTTTATTGATGGGAAAGTGAGTCAAGTAGGAAATCATGGAAAATCCTGTACCGAAATCGTCGATGGCAATGGAAATGCCTTTGGATTTGCAGAGAAGCAAATTTTTGAGTGTTTGGGGTGAATAAGACAGTTCGGCCTGTTCCGTTATTTCGATTTCAATTAACTTTGGATGGATTTTATATTGTTCCATCAGTCTGAAAAAATCATCGAAAAAAACGGGGTTGCCGAGCAGGGAAGGCGTCATATTGATGGCGGTGCGCAGGTTCCAGCCAAACCTTGCTTCCCAATCCTTGATTTGAGTAAACACTTCTGCGCACAGATGGGAAGTCAACGCTACGATGTGGCCAGACTCCTCAGCTGCTTGAATAAATTCCAGCGGTGAAATTTCGCCGAATTCCGGATGAACCCAACGGGAAAGGACTTCCGCGCCAATGAGTTCACCTGAATTCCCATCAATTTGTGGCTGCAGGGTGTAATAAAAGCCATTTGCCTTTAAATCCCCGGTCAAACCTTCTTCAATAGCTAATTTCCGATTATATGAAGCTCTCATCATTGGATGGAAAAAAGAGTGAAAAGAGTCGGAGACATTTTTGGCTTCATACATCGCGATTTCCGCACAAGAAAACAATTCATCCAAAGTTTGGGCATCAAATGGAAAACAGGCAATCCCAATGCTCGCGCTAACATGGATTTTTTGAGAATTCTCCAGGACCACAGGCTGAAGGAAAATGTCTTCCATCCGTTTAGCGACATCCCCCACGTGTTCCTGTTTGCTGACTTCCCTTAATACAATAAACTCATTTCCATCGAGCTGCCCCACATGACAAGTTTCACTTGAAAATTCTTTTAGTTCTTCAGCGAATTTTTTCATGATGATTTCGCCTGCCTTGTAGTGATGAACAGCGTTAACAAAATATAAATTATCGATGTTCAAATGAAATACGGAAAAATTTTTACCTTTTTCAATCAGCGAACGGGCTGTTTGAAAAAGTAACCGGCGGTTGGGTAATCCAGTCAAGTAGTCATAGTAAGCAGCTTCTACCAATTTTTCTTCTATTTTCTTACGCTCACTTACATCTTGTAAATAGATGGCCAAACCGCCTTTCTTCAACGGATATACTTTGATTTGGAACCAGGTATCAAGCGTATGGAAGTAGTCAATAAATTCCAACACACCTTTTTTTCTAATACCTTGTTCATAATGGTGATGAAAGGGCGAGTCGAGCACTTCCGGAAATAGTTCCAGCACTCCACGGCCAACCACATTTTTTCTCTTGCACTGAAGCAGCTTCTCGGCCATTTCATTGAGATAAGTGAATTTCCGCTGTTCGTTCAGCAACACAAAACCTTCAGACATGCTTTCCAGAACGATTTCAGCAGTAATCATCTGATTAGAGTGAAGGCCGATAGGTTTATGGTATAAAAGGGCTCCGCGTGTTTGACCAGGGGCTAATGCAACGGCGCGCACCTTCACTTCCAGCCATTGAACGACATTATCTTTCAATAGAAAAGGATACATCTCTGTATATTCGCCTGCCTCCTGCGATATTACTTGTTTAATGATTTGAAGTTCACTTTCTTTCCCGCAAGCTATCAGCTGATCATAATAATTGGCCCCTGGCTTCCAGAGAGATTCTTCTATATCATTAGCGACACAAAAATCAATCCAAACCTGATTAACCTTGAAAATTGTACCGTTTTCATCAATGGCAATCAAAAATTCGTCCATTTTATTCATCTTAGCTAGAATTTGACCTTTATCATCCTCCACTGCTTTCCACTCCTGACTAAATACTTACAAATTGAACGGTCTTAAAAATTCTGATGATTTTTTGATTTTTTATATTATTTTCAGATAGCGAAGGTTCCGTATTTAATAAAAGCATGTTTTTCTCTTGTTATTATTAAAATGACTTCTTACTCAAATGGTTACAATGAAATCTAGTGTTTGTAATTAATTGATATCACAATAATGAGTATCATATGACTAAATTGTATAACATTAAATAGGTTTAAAGGACTAAATGGAAAATGTTGTAATATACAGTTTTTTGAGTTTTCGACTTTAAGTAATTTAATGGAAGTATAAGCGATGTAGATTATTTAATATGCAACGGAAAAGAAGATGCCAACCAAGAGCATTTTCTCTTCCTTTTTCACTTTACAAATATCTTCTGCAAAGATTAGCGCTGAATTCATAGCTGCCTGTTTGAAGGTGCTTCACAGCATAGAAAATGGAAAGAATATTGAATTTTCCTGTCCAAAAAAGAGGACCGCATTAAATTTCATCTTCAAATTCCTTCGGTTATGCTTATAAAAATAAGTTTACTTATCGAAAAACATTCAGTTTTCTCCATTATCTATTAAAGGGCTACGCAAAAAAACAAGCTTATTATAAAGAGGTTTGCCGGTTAAAAATTGATTAGAAATAGCGCTATTGCTTTTTTTCTACGCCTTTCCATCTACTTATTTAGTTTAATCATTCCAAGTATTTCCTTGTTTATTGGTTTGTTCCTATATAAATTCAAGGACGAGAACTATATACTTGAAAGTATTAAATTCAAAATGTGCATATTGAACTACTTATACCTTTTAGAATTACATTTTTTTAGACAAATATACGTGCAACAACCACTGTGTTATTTTCGGATGAATAAAGGAGATATTTAAATGAAGAAATTAATCAATACCCGCAAAGTGAACTTGGCGACCTTGCTGACTGTACTTGTAGCTGCTTCTGTCATTCTCACTTTGCTCATCCTTACCGTTTCGTTTCATCAGTCCAATAAGGAATCGTTGATGGCGACTTATTTATCCCTCAATTACTCCAAAGCGGATAAGATGAGCCATTCCGTTGAATCATTATTCGGTTCGATGAGAACAAATTTGGAATCCACGGTCGAATTCCTTGAAACTCACGAGGAAATGACGGATCAGGAAATCCGTGAGCAATTAGAACTTCTGCGAACAAGCAGCGGGTATTTCAATTCTCTGTCATGGGTGGATGAAACCGGACTTGTTCGAACAATCAGTCCTGTGAGCGTCGGATTGGAAGGGACGAAAATAACGTCTGGAGTAACAAAAGATGTGCTGGACTCGAAAAAGCCAGGAGTGACAACGCCGTATTTTGGGCCGACTAGACGCTTGCTCATCTTGATGAACCAACCTTTTTACTCAAAAGATGGAACTTATCGAGGGATGATTGGCGGAACGATTTATCTTCAAGAGGAAAACGTCTTGAATCACATCCTTGGAAATGATGCGGTTGAAAAATATGGCTCCTACTATTTTGTTGTTGGTCCGAAAGGGACCCTCTTGTTCCATCCGGAACGTAAATTGATCGGAGAAAGCGTCTATCAGAATCCGATCGTTCAAAAATTAACCCATGGAAAAAGCGGAATGGAATTGGTTACCAATACGAAAGGGATTCCGATGCTGGCCGCTTACAGTTATGTACCGGGAGCAGGATGGGGGATTGTGCAGCAAACCCCTTATTCGTCTGTGCACGATTTGTTGATGGATCAGCTTCAACAATTGCTGCTGAATGGGTTGTTGCCATTTCTGCTGCTGCTTCTTTTGTCGATCTTTATCGCTCGCAAGTTGGCAGCTCCCTTTATCCGGTTGGCTGACCTGGTCAACCGATTGGCTGAGGGAAAGGAGGTTTCTCAGCCCCTCCGGGATAAGCTAATGGAGCCGCATTGGAACCGGGAAGCCGACCTCCTGACAAAAAGTGTAGCCATCGCCCTTGACCTACTGGAAAAAAACAACCAGGAGCTTACTCAGTACGCGCTCACTGATTCGTTGACCGGGTTGCCGAACCGACGGAAATTGGACGAAGTGTTAAACCGCTGGGCAAGCGAAAGGCGGCTTTTTTCGCTGCTGGTGTTGGATATCGATCACTTTAAATCCATTAATGACACATATGGACATCAAATGGGTGACGAAGCCTTAAAAACGATGGCAGCGATGATTCAAACTATCATCCGGAAACAAGACTACTGTTTTCGCTATGGAGGAGAAGAATTTGTCCTTCTTCTGTCGGAGACAGATGCTTTAGGAGCTTATCACTTAGCGGAAAAGATACGTGAAAGAATAGAAGGATTTCAGATCATCCGAGGAAAAACAGTCACCGTGTCACTCGGACTTTCAGAATTTCCGACTCATGCCAATTCGGCTGACGAACTTTTCCGATTAGCAGATCAAGCATTATACGAATCAAAATCAGGAGGAAGAAACCGGATTACAATTTCCTCTTAATCAAAAGCAGGAGAAGCTTGCTTGTGAATGAAAGGTTATATAAAAAATTTTATGCTTTCATCAAAATCTTGTTCCGTATTCTGTGCGACTTATGCAGATTCGGGCAAGGTTTTTTTATTATGGCTGCCATGCCCGTATTTTAATCGTGCATGTCACTGCAGGCGAGTGCTAAATTTCAAGTTGAAGCTCCAAAATAACGAAGACACTCCGATTACGGTCCGGGTGGAAAACCATGCCGTAGAAGCAGATGAGTTCTTGTCCGTATACGATTCAGGAGCTGTTTGAATGATGAAGTTGTGTAGGTACGAAGGAAGAGAAGAGGCTAATTAAAGCACATCTTCTCTCTTTTTGGTTTGTAAAACTGAAATTTTAAGCATACTTTTCCTGAATAGAAATTTCTTTAAAGATTCCATAAACGAAATGGTAATATAAGTATGTAAAGAGTAGGAGAGGGAATTTTGGATCAAATAATTTAAGAAGTGATGTGAGAATTTTATGGCAGGGAAACCAATTTACGTGGAAATTGAAATACAGGATGACATTGAGAGAATATGGGAATACAGCCAAAATCCGAAGCTGCACGAACAATGGGATTTGCGCTTTACATCGATTACATACAATGACAAGTCGCCGGAAGAAGAAATGCAAACCTTTACCTATTCCACAAAAGTGATGCCAGGCATTCAAGTAACGGGTTGGGGTGAAAGCAAAGGCACACATGAAAAAGCGAGCGGCGAAAAAACTTCAGCCCTGCATTTCGGTACAGAGCAATTGCTGTCCCCTATTGCTGAAGGCAAGGGATATTGGAAATACATCCCTCACGAAAAAGGCACCACCTTTTTAACGCAATATAATTACGATGTTCGATTTGGGGTTCTTGGGAAGTGGGGTGATCGGTTATTCCGCCCGGTGATGGGATGGGGAACCGCTTTGAGTTTTGATGTGTTAAAGCGGTGGGTTGAAGCAGGTGAAAGTCCGAAAACCCAATATCGCCGGTTTTTTGCTTTCTACGCGATTTGTTTTTTGTTTGCGTTTGTTTGGATGTACCAAGGACTCGTTCCTAAGTTTTTAACACAACATCCTCTGGAAATCAGCATGTTGACACAGCTGTCACCGTTAACCGCCGGGCAGGCATCCACCGCTATTATTTGGGTCGGTATGGCAGAAATGCTGTTTGCCTGTTGCTGGCTAGTGCCAAAACTGCAGAAACGTTTGCTGCAGCTGCAAGTCGTTATTTTCCCTTTTCTTATGCTCAGTGCCATCATTGCAGCTCCAGCCGCAGCAATTGCGCCGTTTAATGTCATTACGCTGAATGTCACTCTGTGGATTTTATCGATAGTCGGGTTACTGCTTCTTGAACAGCTGCCGTCTACGAAAAGCTGCAAAAGAAAGAGAGGGGAGGCAGCTTGACCATCTACCCGGTTTTATTAGGAAAGAAGTTTCAGAAACTGCACCCGAAGCTACAACATCGCTACGCCTTGCCCTTCGATCGCGCATTTTATGCGGAAGGGATGATGAGCGAGATTCAGAATGGCAGTAAGCTGCTTTCTCCTTTCTATCAATTTGCTTCAAAATTGAACTTTCTGTTTCCTGAAAGCGGCGAGAATATCCCTTTCACCATCGTCAACCGATGCCTGATCAACCAAGATGACGAAGCTGAAGTGTCCTGGGAGCGGACATTTTTCTTTCCAAAGGCGGTGCGGAGGTTCAACGCCAAGATGACAATCGATCAGGAAAAGAAAGTGGTAAAGGATTATCTGGGGGATGTTCCCTTATTCTACTCAGATTTACTGTTTGATGTCACAAAGGATGGGTTTCTGATCATCACTTCCGGAACACAAAAAGTCGTACTGGGTAAGAAAGAGATTCCTATACCGAACTTTTTAAGAGGACGCGTTACCGTACTGGAAGGATATGACGAAATGAAAGATGTCTACACCATCCACGTAACCATTTACAACAGCTTGATAGGAAGGATTATGATGTATGCTGGTGAATTTACGGAAAGCACTCGTTAACCCGCTGATTTTATTTGGACTCATTTTATTTGTTATAAGTTTCTTTTTTAGTAGTCAAGCCGGTTATTTTTATTACTTAACTTTAGCTCAATTGATCTTTGTCCCATCTTTATTGAAAATGGTTGTCAAACTCCGGCAGTTAGATAAACTGATTCTGGCGGCTGGAATGTTGGCAGTGATGGCTTTGAGCTTTAATATGCCTTACTCCTTAGCGCTGACAGGGGCGGTCATTTACCTACTGGTCACCTTTTGGATCGCCTGGAAAGGAGTGGACCGGTTTCTAAAACGGGGGTTTTCTAATACAGCTGAATTGATGATTGATCTGGGACTCGTCTACGTTGCAGTAGGCGGGATGTGGTTTCTTGCCTATATCGGGAAGTTCGATACCGGATTCAGTGAGATGACTACCTGGCTCACTGCAATTCATTTTCACTACTCGGCGTTTATGCTTTGCATTTCAGTAGGGCTGCTGGGCCGCATCCAGATGACAAAACTGTATAAAATAAGTGCGTTTATTATCGCGACAGGGCCGATGACAGTGGCAATTGGCATCACATTTTCACATACCATTGAAATCGTCTCGGTGTCACTTTATGTGGGAGCGATTTATGCCCTAACGTTTTATACATTCCGTCTCAATTTTCCAGCTGTACAGGCGCTTATTGTCCGAATCCCTTTTGTGGTCTTATGCTTAACAATTTTGGGTTCTTTTCTTTATGCCTATGGCAATTTCTCAGGAAATACAGTGGTGACGATTCCGGACATGTTAGATTTTCACGGCTTTTTGAATTGTTTGCTGTTTGGTTCCTTCACGGTAATTGGATGGGCATTGCATGTACCTGCTACGACACAAAAACCGTTCGATTTTCCAATCAGTAATATCCGTGGAAAGTTGAAGAAATCGGGAATTCCTCACCAGGGGCTAGTTGATGGACTGGAAGACTATGTGGAAGTGCGAAAGCTGCCTATTAAAATAGTCGATTTTTACGAGCGCACTGAGAATTTCCAATTATTCGCATCTGTAAAATGGAAGATATGGTTTAAACCTCTGGCATTTATTTATCAGTTTGCAAGCCGGAAAATAGGTCAGCTAAACCTGCCATTTTCATCGTCTCAGATGGAAATGACCGGAGAAGTTCTCTTGGTGGATGAACAGCTTGATGGCAGAAGCAAGCCGAGAGTTTGGAAAAGAATGATTGGGACAGAAACTGTCTTTGTCGCGATTTATTCAAAACACCAGTCTAACGGAAAGACATACATGAACATTGCTTTGCCTTTACCATTCTCTTCTATGCATGGAATTCTCCAATTAACTGTTAAAAACAAAGGACTCCATTTAACGAGCAATGGAAGTGGAGACGCTGGAACCTATTTGGCACTTGGCCGATATGTTTTTAAACTGCCCCTGCATGAGAACTTTATAATAAGTGAACGCAATGGAAATCTAATGGCGACGCATGATATGACGTTATTTGGACTCCACTTTTTACATATCGATTATGATATAAAAGAGAAAACAAACAGCGAGCCATTTAAAAAATATTGATTTTAGCTTCATTAGATTAAGAAGTGAAATCTATCCTTTCATGACTGCCTGCAAAAGAGCACGTACAGTTTACATATGCCCACTTATCGGAAGGATAGAAGCGATAGAATTAGCTTCTATCCTTCTTTTTGTTCGTTTAAGTGTACTTTTACGAACGCTTGTTTATGATTAAAGATTCAATTGTTATCATTTACTGCGCTAAAATCCATTTCGAAAAATGGAAAAGAGATATCTGCAAATGAAAAAAAGTCCTTATGTGGCTGTGAAATAAAGACGAGATGTTTAAAAAAAGTTTGTTCAAAATCTCGATGTGATACTATCGGTTTTTTTCTTGTTCAGCAAGCGGGCCAGATTGTGGAGCAGCACATGATTATCTAAGTTAAACAAAAAAAGAGAATAGAAGTCCCTGCTTGAACCAAGTCGTAGAGCTTAATAAGCCTCAAGATTGAGATAGAAATAATTCTTAGGTACATTATGCGGAAGACATTCGCACGTTAAGATGACTTCAAAAGGAAGTAGACTATGGAAAGCAGGGAAAACTATGAAAACTAAAAGGATAAGTAGGTTTTGGAAAGTTGTCAGGATTGTTTTATTAGCCATCGTCACAGTGCTTGTACTTTGGATTATTTTCAATAAAACGATGACTGCATATGAAAAAAACAAGCATCCGGCCGTAGGTCAATTAGTTGAAGTAGATGGCAACAATATGCATATCTATACAAAGGGGAAGGGGGATAATACAATCGTTTTATTAAGTGGATTGGGTACTTCAGCTTCGGTATTGGATTTTGAACCTTTAACAAACGAATTGGCAAAGAATAATAAGGTTGTAGTGGTAGAGTTATTTGGATATGGCTGGAGTGATATGACTGAAAAGGAACGAACAGTGGAAAACATTGTGGAAGAAATCAGAATAGCATTACAAAAAGCAAGTATAAAAGGGCCGTATATACTAATGCCGCATTCCATTTCCGGCATTTATAGTATGTATTACGCTAATAAATATCCGGAAGAGATTGAAGCGGTTATAGGAATTGACCCTACACTGCCTGGGTTTAATCATTCTCCCCATCCAACGCCAAAGGTTTCTGAATCTCATGCCATGACAGGTATATCGGACGGAAACGTCATATCGATGGTTTCATCAATGTTATGATGGATATTTTTTGTTTCATTAGCTATATTTTTGTTAAAGGAATTCCAAACAGAAATGGCTTTGGTCATCTTTAAATTTTCTTCGGAATAAACATCTTCCACGGCTGAAGGAAGGAATAAATCTGGAAGCAGAAATACAGCCAATCTTGCAATTCCGGTTGGCGCTACATGATACTTAGGCATGATCTTTACTCCGAAAGAAAAAAACATGATTGAAGATGGCCAATCAAAAATAGCTTTTTATCAAACACAGTTAAGTAGTAGACCTTCAAGCAAACTTGTTACGTTAGAAGGAGAACATTATCTGCATCGCACTCTTTATAGAGAGATGAGCGAATACGTTAATGAATTCACGGAAACACATCTAAGCAACTAATAAAATAAATAGACTTTTGCTTTGATCTTTAACTGAATGGGTGCGGCAAATCAACCAGATACAGGCAGCAAACATAAAATCATCTTGGTCCCTTACAATCGAGAGTGATAGTAGCATAACAAGGCAGAAAACAATCAATTTTTTAGAAATACTAGATAATTTATATGAAATGAAGAATCCATTATGATTAATCTTTCTTCAACATGATCCAGCGTTAAGAGATTCTCATCCGGATTGAAAAAGAGTTGATTCGGAATGAATTTACAGAAGAACTGAAAGTCCCCAACTACCTACTTGAGCATGAGATCTTGCAGGAAGTCCAGTTGGAGACTGTCCTAGAGCGCAGGATTAGCGAAACCTTCCTAAATTAGGACCATGAACTACTAACTAAGCTGTTCACCCATTGTGGTAAACTTTTTTTGTTCGATGGGAACTAAATTTTCAATCCCTTAAAAGAAAATTTCGATGAAAAATTTTAGGTTTACATATAAGAGATTATCAGAAATAGGTATTCTAATAACAAAGTATAAAGGGGGGAGAGCAGTGCTGATTAGCACTGCTCTTTCTTTTGTCAGTATAGCTGTACTTTTACGAATGCTTTTTAATGACAACGCAAAAAATTCAATAATTTACCAATAATAACTGTATGATGTGATAATCTATAATAAAATAAAAAATTAGATATTAAGAGATGTACAGAAATCGTTTTTCTCAATGCAGGCTTGTTAAAAGAAAAAAGAGAATGATCAGTATTGAAATGGAGGACGAGAATAAAATCAATACGTGTAACAAAGTACGATCCGAAAAATCGGGATGCAAATGGGCACTATATCTTAGTGGATGAATGGACCAGTATATCAGATGTCGGGAGATCGTATGAGGGCCAAGTTTTTACAATGGAACAATACCGGACGATCGAAGAAAAATACATCCAAGCGGTTGAAGTGCTCATCCGAAAAACCGGTACCACTCATCTAAAGTTGCTTTCTTTGGAAAACCATTCGAATGAAACGGACTTGGATTTGGCAGAAGGCAAGACCATTCCACGAAGATTGGTCAAGGAAGTTGTCAGAATGATTCTCCAAGAAAAGGTTTGGAGCAAACTGGTTGCCAAAAATCAGTTTGAGATCCATTTCGGCTATGATTACTATATGTATTTTATTGGAGAAAGCCTTACAGATGAGGTTATCGAGGAATTTCGAAAGATCGACGGCTTGTATGTGGAAGAGGTGCCATCTCCTTACCTTGATTAATGAAGGAAAAGTACCATCGTCAAAACAACGGATGTTTCTTTGAAACGAATGTCACATAAGGGTGATTATGTGACATTCGCTAAAGCTAAAAGTAGATAGATATGTTAATTGCCCTGTTTATTGAAGCCCCCGAAGAAGAAAAAATCCAATTCTTTCTTTGTCGAATTGTCTAAAAGCCATAACATGAAGCCTTCTATCGTTGAAATTGAGGATTATTTGAAAGTAGATGATATGTATAAAATTTATTAAAAAACTGTTGAACCCTTTAAGAATCAATCACCAGTTTTTTTACCAAGTTACTTCTCAGTGGATTGAGTTAACTGACGAATTGTTAGCTTCGAATACAATGAAGGACTGTGTTATCCATCTAAAAAATCTTCATATGATTATTATTGAATTTGAATGATAATCCATTAGAGTTTGAATGTAACTTATTGGTAAGTAAGTTACATTCAAACACGACGAAAATAGGAAGTGAAGATATGGGGCGTTTAAAAAAGTTTTTGCATAAACTGTTCTTTGAAAAATACGATCAGTTTGCGGAGGAATTAGGTTATCCGGATTGGAATATTGCTTTAGAAAATACTTTTGGCATCTATGAGATGGAAGGAGATACTTGGTACCATGCTACTCAGCTTCCTGATAAAAAATGGGCTGTCTGGAATGATGACGAGGCAGAACCACCATACGCTTTTGAAGTATTTTCGTCCTGGGATGAAGCCATTAGAAAGCTTCGGAAATTGTTTGAGGAGAGTGGGTTGCCGGAAAATCATTGGAGACCTGAAGGATTTGATGAAGGTGAAGATGCTTTTTTGAAAGAACCCGACCGAGAGAAAATGTGGTAACCAACCGAGAATCTGAATGTAACATAATGTGAATTATGTTACGTTCAAAAGCCCTCCATTCCTGGGTGCTTTTCTTTATGATTCATTACTTTTTATGGGGGTTCTCCATAAGTCATCTTCTGTAACCAATGATTCATTTTCACGTCTAAACTTGAAATGAGGAGGAGTAAGAAGATGAAATCCAAATTTTTATTTTTAAGTATGCTGTTTATTTTTGTGTTAGTAGGCTGTTCTCAAGAAAAGGAAGTCATTAAAAATGATAAAAATATGAATAGTTCTGTGGAAAATGTAAAATACACCTCTCAAAAACCCCCTCAGTTAAAAATAGGGGTGAATGAAGAGGAGTTTCTGCTGCTTTGGGTGGGTATGACTGGAGCTACTTTGATCAAGAAGAAAATTCCATGGCTTCTGTGCAGGCGGAAACGATCCCTGTTTCTGAATTAGTCGGTAAACGAAAGGGGCCTACCGTAAATTCAGATACATCCATTGAGCTTAAATTTGAAGAAGAACCAATCTCTTATCAGGTGAATACTTGGGATTCTGCGGGTAATATAACGGGTTCTTTTAAAGACGTAGTTCTTGATGGGCAAAGTGGGCGAACGATCTATGAAGTTGTCGCCACTTGGGAACGAGGAACAGGACATTATTTTTTCCCTTTAACGATTGAATAGACTCTTTCAACATCAATTCACGTTAATTTTTTTTTTGAATGTAACTTATTAGCAATTAAGTTACATTCAGTTCCTTGATTCCATTGATTTCACCAGAAAATCATACCGTACTGGTTTCATTAGAAAAAAAGATACATTCAAAACGTTGTTCTGTAAGGCTTTAAAGCTTGAATCTCAAAAGGATATAGGTTTACATATCACCAGTTATAAGAAGCAAGTTTAAAATAAACATTATGTTTCAGAAACCAGAATGCTTATTTCCATAATCATCCTGGTTTTTTAAGATCCAAAAACTCAATTTTAATTCAAATGCATCTTATATCGAATTAAATCGATATAAGATGCTTACATGGATAATTTAAATGTATTAGATATTTTTAAAGCATTGTCAAACGAAACCCGCTTGAATATTTTGAAATGGCTAAGGGAACCGGAGAAGAATTTCCCGGCACAGCAAGCGCATTTGCCGAAGGAGGTAAGCATTGAAGGCGGCGTTTGTGTCGGCGATATTCAAGAAAAAGTGAATCTTTCTCAATCAACCGTTTCCCATTACTTGTCGCTCATGCAAAAAGCAGGCTTGCTGGAAGCGGTGCGTTACGGGCAATGGACTTATTACAGACGAAATGAAGAGACATTGGCGAAAATTGCGCAATTCATCAACGAAGAAATTTAAGACATCGCCATGTCTTTTTTTAATTTGTCATATCGATATTTTTAGATATATCTATATCCGAAAAAACAAGCTTTCAATGGGAATGAAACTATTCATTCGTATGATAAGTAAAATCAGCAACTAGGAGTGAATTTTTCGTGGCCACAAGTGTAAAAAAAGATTTAATGAGTACGAAACAAAAAGTTTTGGCCTTTACGTTGACGCTTTTAACTTTTGTCATGGGGACCAGTGAATTTGTGATTGTCGGCCTTTTAACAGAAGTCTCTTCAGACTTGAACATCAGTCTAGCTGTAGCTGGTACGCTGGTATCCGGTTTTGCCATCGCTTACGCAATCGGAACGCCCGTAATGACGGCTTATGTCAGCCGTTTTCCAAAATATCCATTGATGCTGACGTTGATTTCTTTGTTCATTGTCGGGAATATAATCAGCGCATTATCCGGCTCTTATGAGTTATTAATTTTTTCCAGAGTCATCACGGCGGTTGTCAGCGGTGTGTTGGTGGCGCTGTCGATGAGCATTGCCAGCGATATCATGCCGGAAAGCAAGAAAGGCCACATTATCGCATTGATTTTCGCCGGTTTTACGATCTCCAATGTCATTGGTGTGCCTTTAGGGACACTCATTGGGCAGCTCGGCAACTGGCAGCTGACTTTCTGGTTTACAACGCTGTTAGGTGTGATCAGTTTGGTCATGGGTATCTTTATCCTGCCAAGAGGATTGAAAGTGGAGAAAGCATCAGCAAAAGAACAGCTCGGTTTGCTGACGAACCCACGCATGATTCTGGCATTCTTTATCCCGACATTTTCAATCGCGGGAACGTATACGATCTACACATACATTACGCCGATATTGGAAGAAGGACTGGCGATTCCAACAAGTTATGTGAGTGCCATCTTGCTGGCTTACGGAGCGTTTTCAATCTTCAGTAATGTGTTGGCGGGGAAAATCGCCAGCCGCAACGGTGTAAGCAAACTTCGCTATGTATTTATCGTCCAGGCAGTTATTTTAGGTTCTTTGTATTTCACAATGGAGTCGACATATGCAGGACTTGTTAGCCTCATGTTGATGGCGGTGATGATCTATGCCATGAATGCAACCATTCAATTGTATTTGATGAACTTGGCCACGGTTTATTTCCCGGCAGCCAAAGATTTTGCATCATCCTTAACGCCTGTAGCGGTTAACGTCGGCATTGCGCTCGGTGCCACCCTTGGAGGATATGTCGTGGCAAACGGCAGCCTCGTTCAGCTTTCATGGGTCGGTGCATTATGCGCATTGATCGCCTCCGGCCTGGCATTTGCCAGCTATCGTATGGATCGGAAAGAAAGCTTTTCAGGTTCTGAAGCGTATGAGGCATCAAATTTATAAAAGATAGTGAACACCCTGCAACTAGCGGGGTGTTTTTTAGTTTTTCAATACAGCTTTCAAGATCTCCCCTTTTGAAAGAGAATGCTCCTAATGAAAACAAGTACATTCTTATTGCATATGAATGTAACTTAGAGATAATTTTGTTGCATTCGACTATTTAGCAACTAATTACAGTCGAAAAATGAATATAGGAGGGTTTCATGGAAAACATCTATACAAAGAGGGATTTGGAAAACCTGGAAGATCGGTATGAGTTTTTATTTCCAGTTCCGTATGAGACGAATACGACACCAGACCAGCTGGTGGAGATGAAAGAAATTTCTTTCGCTGCAATCATCCGCCAGTTGATCAAGGACGGTTTTTCTTTGCTGATATACATTCCGCATCTTTCTTCCATTTCAAATGATGGTTGGGACGACCTTAAATACACATCCTTCATTCCTTGCCACGTAGAAAAACGAACGGTATTTGCAGTAATCCATTCTTCTTTACCCAAACCTAAAATGCCTTCAGGATCGATACCAGACGAATGATCCCGAACTATCAGGGTAATTGATTGGTCATCAAGGTGCTTGCCAATAAAACCGAATTTTGTCTCGTAAAAATCATAGAAATAAGTGGTTTCCCCTAATGTTGCATGTCGGTATTCGATTACTAGTGATTGCTGATTATCGGGAGCCACGATTTTCGTGTAATTATTATCCAGCCACAAAACGATAAAACCATGGAACAATAGTATGGGGAGACCAATGAAAAGGATGGCAGTTGCCCATCCTTTAGAAAGTTTTGATTTAAAAACGATTACATTGATAATAACAATGTTTAAAACCAAAGGGATCACATATCCTGTTGGTTTAAAAAAGAGTAGAACATAATCTGTATAATGCATGACGACAAGGATGAAGTCCATGATTCCCAAAACGACGAGCATCCATTTCTCCTTTATCATAGGATTCCCCATCCTTAATGATTTTTGTATTTTCTTTACGATCAGTTCTTACACAAGTTGGCCCGTTTATTGGAGATCAGCCTTTCTTGATCACCTGATTATTTAACCCAACATGCCGGTAAGGCATGACAGCAACAGCCATATGTTTGGTTTCTGTCTATGAATATCCCACTTGGTTACAAAAATAGAGGTACGGCAGAGCCCGAGGCATCTAGTTGACCTCATATAAATGATGCGACAATTCGTAATTAGTTTTTGTTTTTCAATTCTAAAAGGATAGGAGTTATATTCAATGAAATCGAGAGTATCGTCAAAACCCATAACGCTGCTGCCATCGTAGGCACCACGTCCATTAAAGCAGACCAATCTTCCGCCCTTACCCAATCGGACACCATACTGTAATCTGCGACAACGGTTAAGGCTGTAAAGGATAATCCCATTGCCATCGCCAATTTATACTCTTTGCCTGTTGCATACATAAAAAGATTTATGCACGTTGCTGTGATGGCGATAAGCCCTAATAGGAACCACATAGTCATACCTCCATTTACACTGGAAATTATTAAGTAAGACAGAATGAGAGAGCAATTAGTTTCATGATCACAACAATATAGCCGAAATAACCTTTCGTAATTACCCAATTATTTGAACCAGCATACTAATAAGCTACATAATCAGCAGCTTGCGCTTTTTTCTATAAATCCATCAAATGATTTTAGAAATAGAGGAATGTCTATATTTAATAATAAAAGTTAAAAAACCGAATTTGTGAAAAATTGATCTATCCTACTTGACGGTTACACCAACGTTCTAACATTATAATTGTTAAAAAAATTCAAATGGTTTAAAGTTAGAAAAACACCCAAAGGAGAAAAGATAATGTTAAATTCAGATTTGGATATACGCTTAGAACCGCGCATTAAAGAATTATATCAATTACATAAGGAACGTTCTGCAAATATTGACTGGAGCTATCACGAATTTATTCCATGGGACAAGGCCATGTCCTTTACACGAGTTCCTTGGGATGAGAGTCAAGTAACTCTTCCAGAAGGTGTAATTATTGCGGTAGAAACAGCATTACTTACAGAAGTAAATTTACCTTGGTATACTTCGCATTTGGATTATACATTTAAAAATTCAATGGAAGTAATAAATGATTTCGTACGCACTTGGACGGCTGAAGAAGACCAGCACTCTAACTTACTTGAAACGTATTTATTGGTGACACGAAACGTAAATCCCGCAAGATTGCATGAATTAAGAAAACGAGTAGTTGAAAGTGGTTGGTTTCCAGATTTCACTAATCCTCTAGCAACAATGGCTTATACTTCTTTGCAAGAGTTAGCAACACTAGTTTTTTATAATAATGTAGCTAGGATAGCGGGTCTTTACGACAAAGATTTAGCAACATTACTTCGACGTTTAGCGAAAGACGAAGCACTTCATTATGCATTCTATCGCGACACAGTGAAAGCACATCTTGAACTTGATCCGAATTTCATTGTTTATTTTGAGAATGTAATTATTAATTTCTCTATGCCAGGTGCCGTTATGCCAGACTTTAACGATAGAATGAAAACCATTGCAATAGATACGAATTATGGACCACTACAATACTTTGACCAAGTATTAGATGTAGTTATTAAATACTGGGATATTGCCAACTTGCAACCTACTAGCGAAGAGGCCAAACAATCACAAGCGAATATATTGAAATATCATGGGCGCTTAAAAAGAATTAAAGATCGCCAGCTAGGAAAAAATAAAAGGTAGATGTATGAAAGGGGTTTTTTATAATGAAAACAACTTGCGAATTATGTGAAAAAGAAACGAAAGATAAAGTAAGTTATTTGGAACTTGAAACGTGGGAATTTAATTTTTTAAAGGAAGAGAAAAAAGACTTTTACTCTATTTGTTTTAATTGTTTTGACAAACATACGAATAATTTCATTGACAAAGAAATGGATCTTGAATTGAGAAAAAAACGTTCTCTTTTGGTGAATAAAGAGATCCAAGAAGAAATTGAGGCTATTCTTGAAATCGAAAATTAATTACTCAACTCTATTTAGTTAGCCTAAGTTGAAAGCAGATGAGCAATAAATTGAATCTCTTAAAACAGTATTACAAGTACGTAATGTATTAAAGATGCATCATTTTAGTGAAATAGATGAAATTTGGATTGGTGAAAAGAAAATCCAACCAGGTTCCAATGATATTAACACGGCAAGAATAAATAATTGCTTCATTGTATATGAGGAACCGAGGATACAGGAGTCGGAAAAAGGAAAGCCATCTTCTTTGAACTGCACCGAAATTGTTAGACACAACTAACAATGGAGGTGCAGTTTTTCTATGGCAAAATTTTCAGTTGAAGAGAAGTTGAGGGCTGTTCGGGAATATGCGGATGGCCATGATTCGAAAAAAGGCATTGCCAGACGCTATGGCGTCGATCGCAGTGTACTAAAACAATGGATTGAGCGGTATCAGAATCATGGAGAAGCAGGGCTACGGAAACGGTATACAAACTACACCCCCGAGTTTAAACTGGATGTACTGAACTTTATGAACGATACCGGTGCGTCCCCTTATGAAGCAGCTGCTGTCTACAATATCCCTTCCCGGGATACGGTAAACAAGTGGAAGAAAGCAGTTGACGAAGGAGGATTGGACGCGCTGGTTCCGCAGAAAAAGGGGCGTCCAACCATGAACGAGAAACCGAAAAAACCCGTACCGCCAAAAGAATCGAACGAAACACTCCAGGAAGAAGTGGAACGGCTGCGCCTAGAGAACGCGTATTTAAAAAAGTTGAATGCCTTAGTGAAGGGAAAGGAAGCGTCACAACGCAACTCAAAGCGCAAGTGATCCATGAGCTAAGGCACGATTTCAAGGTCATCGACCTCATCCAGGTGGTAGCCATTCCGAGAAGCACCTACTATTATTGGATCAAACACCAGGAACGTCCGGACAAATACAAAGAGGCAAAAGCGCACATCGCCGAAATCTTCCATGCGCACAAAGGGCGTTATGGACATCGGAATATCCACATCGACTTGGGCAAACGAGGCATCCAGCTGGATCCGAAAACCGTCCTGAAGCTGATGAACGCGATCGGCCTCACCTGCCGGGTGCGGCTGAAGAAATACCGTTCCTACCGCGGCACTGTTGGGAAGGCAGCACCGAATGTATTGAGCCGGGATTTCACGGCCGACAAACCAAATCAGAAATGGGTGACCGATGTGACGGAGTTCGCCCTGTTCGGACAGAAGCTCTACTTGTCGCCTGTTCTCGACTTGTTCAACAGCGAAATCGTTGCCTACACGGTCCAGAGCCGCCCGACGTATGACCTGGTTTCCACGATGCTCGAACAGGCTTTTGAGCGTCTGGATCCCAATGTGGAACTGGTGCTCCATTCCGACCAGGGATGGCATTACCAGATGGCGAAATACCAGAAAGCACTGGCCAGCCGGAACATCACCCAAAGCATGTCCCGGAAGGGGAACTGCCTCGACAACGCCGTGATGGAAAACTTCTTTGGCATTCTCAAGACGGAGCTCCTGTACCTCCAGGACTTTGAAAGTGTGGAACACTTTCTTCAGGAACTGGATGACTATATGGTGTATTACAACCAAAAACGGATGAAAGCCAAATTAAAAAACATGAGTCCGGTGGAATACCGGACTCATGTCCAACAAGCTGCTTAATTTTTTGTCTAACTTTTTTGGGTCAGTTCACTTTGGAGGGTGGCTTTTTACGTTCTAAAATATTGATATAGACAACAGAAGAATATTAATACTTATTAATATGGATACCTAGAAAATAGCCTTGAATAAGAATATTTATTTAAATAGCTACTATAATTATACTTATATTTGATAATTAAGGTGCAAAAAAGATGCTTATATGGAGAATAGCGGTATTATAATTGTAGGTGGTAAAGAATTCTTTTTCTCAATATCTGATATCCCCTCGGTATATTATGAAGGTAATTTTAACAGGAGATGACTTAAGCAATTGATCTACTTTAAGCAAAAAAACTAGCAATATCAAAAGGGAATAAAAAACTGTGAGATATAAGGATGGTGTATATTGGAAGAAACAACAAAAGATTTATTACTTAAAGAAATTGCTAACTATGGGTATAGAGCTGGATTTGGAGCAAAAAAACATTTTGCAACTTATGATATGTCTCAGAACATCCCCATTACTATAGCTGTAATTGGTATTCTTGCTGGAATAGGACAGGTAGCGTATCCTGATAATAATTTTAGTACAGGCTTAGCTATATTACTTATAATGGCTAGTATTATTGGTTTAATTATGAACCCTTTCAATGAAAAGAAAGAAAACTACGATAAAGTTGGATCTGAACTAACTGAAATATTTAATGAACTTCAGAATCTGTTTTACGAAGTGAAAGTCAGCCCGGAAGAAACTTACACAGAGCAGAGAGAAAAACTTAAATCATTAGTGAAAGAATTTAATTCGACAGGCCTTAGTCACCAAATGTTCGGTAGCGATTGGTATGCCCACTACAAATTCTTCTTTCAAATGGAAAAGCAGTGGATTGAAGAAGTTCGACCTTTTAAATTGTGGGGAGACAAAATTCCTGCTTCTCTTTTGATTTTTAGCGTGGTTGTTTTTTTACTACCTTTGGCATGGAACTATTTATTTAGTAGTGGAGGCATAATATGATTGGGAACTCTTTTAAAGACTTTGTAGATGAAATTCAATTGAAAAATCGTGAAGGCATTGATACAAAATTTTCTAACATCACCAAAAGGCTAAATACAAGCTTTTGGGATGATGAAGAAAATGAAAGTGATCATAGTAGAGTTGTAGGATCTATCGGACGCTTTACTGCGATTGATGGAGTAAGTGATATGGACATGCTTTTTATATTGCCAGATGAACTTTTCAAAACTTACGAGGAAGAAGAGGGGAATGGACAAAAAAGTCTTTTACAAGATGTGAAAAAAGAAGTGAAAAAGCGTTATCCACACGAAAGTACTAAAGTGCGTGGAGATGGGCAAGTAGTAGTAGTTTCTTTCTCGAATTATGAAGTTGAAATTTGTCCGGTTTTTCGTGAGGCAGATGGAAGTTTCACTTATCCAGATTCTAATCACGGAGGAAAATGGAAAAAAAAAATCCTATACCAGAAATAGATGCTAGCACAGAAATGGCTGCGACCACTAATGGTCATTTCCAGTATATATGTCAAATAATTAGGGCATGGAAGAATCATATTGGATTTAAAATGGGCGGTTTATTAATTGACACTTTGGTTAATAACTTTTTTGTAAAAAATTCTCACTATGAAGTAGTAGATTTTGAAGACTACTTAACACTTTTAAAAGATTTGTTTGAAGAATGGAAGAGTTTAGATAAAGAACGTAAGTATTGGTACGCGTTAGGCAGTAATCAACATGTTTACAATAAAGACAGCACATTTATCTCGAAGGCAGAAAAAGCGTATAACAAAATTATTAATCTAAACGAGGAAAGTGAAGATTTGTACGTCATTCTCCAAGAATTATTTGGAACTGAATTTCCAGTTCCTGAAGAAGTACAAAAGACTAATTCATTTAGGTTTGCACGAACAGATATTGCTGATGGGGAACAATTCATCGAGCAAATGTTTCCGGTGGATATAAAATATCGACTAGAGATTGATTGTGAAGTGAGTATGAATGGTTTTCGAGAAACGCTTTTACGAAAATTACTGAAAAATCACGGTTTCTTGCTGCCTAACAAGAGATTGAAATTTTTTATACTTCATAATGAATTAGCTGAAATAGATTTACATTACCAGATTTATTGGAAAGTAAGAAACCAGGGTCAAGAGGCTATGAAAAGAAACCAATTGCGAGGCAAAATTGTTGAAGGAAAAACAGAACACATTGAACGTACATCTTTTAAAGGTGGACATTACGTTGAATGTTATGTAATCCAAATGGGCACTTGTGTGGCAAGAAGTAGTATAAAGGTGCCGATTAATTATCGAGATTATTTGGCAGGCTGAAACAAATAGATTTCTTCCACCAAAAACGATGGTTTTTGATAGTATTGAGAAGAAGATGAGAATCTTCTTCTTTTTCATGTATTTTTCTATTAAAACTTATGTCAAAAACAATGTATCTAAAACGACTGTTTTTGATATAATTATTCTAACAAGCAACGGGAAATGAGGGGTTTTATGATTATTGGATATGCTCGAGTCAGTACAATTGATCAATCGTTGAATTTGCAATTGGATGCCTTACAAGAATTTGGTTGCGAAGAGATTTTTCAGGAGAAACTATCTGGGGCGAAAGATGACCGTCCGGAGTTGTTACAAGCAATTAAGATGTCACGTGCAGGTGATAAGTTTGTAGTCTATAAATTAGACCGTTTGGCGCGATCGACAAAGCGGTTGATTGAGATTGCTGAAATTCTTCGAGAAAAAGGAGTAGAGTTTGTTAGCATCCAAGATAATATTGATACAGGAACAGCTGCAGGGAAAACGATGTTTGGAATGTTATCGGTATTAGCTGAATTTGAACGAGATATTATACGAGAACGCACAATGGCTGGATTAAAGGCAGCTCGTGCGAGAGGCAGAAAAGGAGGGCGGCCGAAGGTAAATCAACAGAAGTTGAACCAGGCAATGGCTCTTTATCATTCGCAACGAATGAGTGTTAAGGAGATACAGGAAGCTACAGGAATTTCCGCAGCTACTCTTTATAGAAGTCTTAAAATTGAGAAAAGTAACTAGAAAAATTCTAATTCAAAGAAATAAATTCAATGGAAGAGGGTCTTGAAGTTTTGAGCGATTTATTAAATAAGGAAGTTTTGTATGGCTTACCTACAGAAGTGATTATTACATTTTTTGTAACTCTATTTCTAATATTTCTAGGAATAAATGATGATGTTAAAAATAAGCCATATCAAAAGAAAAACCTTTTAGTAATGTATTTATTGCTTTTCATAACTACTTTTTTTTTCGAAAATGTAAACTTAGGAATAATTTTTTTCCTTTTAATATGGTATATCAGTGGGATAGCCCTTCTCCAAAGTGACGAAATAACTCTAGAAAGAGAATTAGGAGTATTTAAGTTATTTCATTATACTACTTCATTATGGATGTTTACTGTTAAAAGTTATATTTTGTTAATTTGTGCAGCTTGTACAATTGTGCTTAGAATTATAGGCCCGGAATTTATAAATATACCAACAAATTATTTGATTATCTTAACTATTCTCTTGTTTTATTTGGTCCATTTCATCAAAAATACTCTTGATTATTTTGGTATCAATAGGTGGGAAGATGTAAAGCATAAGATCGAGGAAGGGAGTCGGAATTACGAGATTGATATTAGTAATTTAAGTTTTCTATATTATATGGAAGATAAAAATCTCTTTAAACGAGAGTCGGTTGTATATGGTTTTTATGATATTCGTGAAGGTGCGAAACGGAGCATGAAGGCTGTTTTTAATAGACCGATTCTCAAAGTGAATGAAAAGTGGAATGATAAATTTAGAAGAGGCTATTCTACAGTGGAACAGCAAGTTACTAGAAGGACATTCTTAAAAGAAAACTCTTATAGATATACTATAAGAAGAAAATTATTCGTAGAAAGAACTCTGAACAAGGCATTTGTCAGTGCTTGGTGTAAAAAAAAGGCTAGAGAATATAAAAAAAATGATCAAAAAAAGGCTGAAAAAAAACTAAAATTTAGTGTGAAATATCATTATCTACGTTATTACCATGCAGTAATTTTAGGAAATCCGTCAGATATCAATGAGTTGATTGAGAGAATGAACAGACAATCTAGAGTATCGATAGATTTATATAAAAGAATTTTTGAAAATTATCAGAATTCAGGAGAGAAAAATATATATGAGCAAGGATTGAAAGATATAAAAGAAAATGAAAAAAATTATACTATTTTAAGTAGAATTAATAACTAGTCTGATTTAATATCAGACTAGTTATTTTAATTATTATAATGTGTAGTGAGTGGAGTACGGTTCGCTTTCATTAAAATTATCATCGATATATTTTATGCCACGTAAAATAAGCAAGTTGTCATTTTCTTTCTGTATTTCTTGTATTTGAATAGTATCATCAAATTTCTTTAAGAGCGTAAGTTCATTATAATCAATGTTGTAAGAGTATAAATGTCCACCAATGTCAACTGTTCCCCAATTAGATCCGATAAGAACAAAGAGTGTATTAGCGTTTTTCCAAATAACGTGTTTAGGTGTTAAATTTGCATTTAAGTTCAATTCCGTTCTTTTACTTGAACCAGTCTTCAAATTAATCAATCTTATTTCTCCTTGGCATTCCCATTCAAATGGAGTAATTATTGCCACATAATCCTTGTTAGGTGATAATTCGGGTTCCGAGGAAGATTCTAATACGTATTTCAACTCGCTAATTTCAAGTGTTAAATTGTGGTTTTCTTTTTGATAAGATATTTTATACAAATTTGATTCCTCCATTTAGAATGATTTTCGCTATTTAAAAGTATGTTACTCCTTCTTACTTCTAAATTTATTATAGAGGCAAAAGTCTGTATATACAAAAAGAAGAAAATGAATGGGTTTGCCGATTCATTGAAACGGATATCGAAAAAAACTGTATAAAAAAACAGCTAAAATATATTGAGAAAAATAAGACATTATTTAAGAGGGTGACAGAAATTGATATATTATTTGATTTTGAAACTGTCGCTTCTATAATACTGTTCGAAAAATCGTATAGAAATAATTGGACGTTCGTAAAGTGTTTTTACACGTTTACGAACGTCCTTTTGCTAGTTCTGTGATACTTTCAAAGCGTTCGTAAAAGTGTACTTTTACGAACGCTTTTTCTTATTGATAATTCAATACACGCATATATCATTAAAAATATAGAATGGTAAAATAAATATGTGCATTAATGGATAAAATTAGGTAGGCGAAAATAGGGTGCCTTTGCCATTCTAGATTTCGCTAGCATTCTCATTCGGAATTAAAGCGTTATTTAGTCTATAAAAAACTTTTAGGAGGAATTTTTTTGGAAGATAAGGCTAGCGATAAAGAAGAGCTTAAAGAAACGTTGGAAAATGTGGAAACTGATGATATCAAATCTGATTTCTTGAAGAAGGTGAGTTTAGGAATGGCGCCATCTATACTTTCTGGAATTTCAGCATCCTACACCAAATCGGCTATCGATATAGCCGGTCTCCGATCAGGGATGCTCAAAGCAGTGGAGCTCGGCATCAAACCTTCTCAGATAGCTGGACTAGCTGGACTATCGGCATCCTATACCAAATCGGCTATTGATATAGCCGGTCTCCGATCAGGGATGCTCAAAGCAGTGGAGCTCGGCATCAAACCTTCTCTATTTGACGGAATGATCAATGCTTATCAAAGTACTATTTTAGATTCGGGATTGATAAATGTAGATTTTACCTTATCAGAATCTTTAAAAATTGTAGATGAGTTTGCAAATGAAATCCAAGATGAAGTAGACACTTTTGACCACACAGACTCTGTCACTTATTCGGAAGAAGAAATTCAGTTTATTACACAGAGCTTAGAAAATTGGTTAAAGGGTTCAATTAATCTTAAAGATACTTTACAGAAGATTAAAGGTAACATCTGGGCTTTAGCTTTAGTTACGACTATTGTTATTAGCGCATTTACTCACGCTGTAAATATCCTTCTTATTTTCGACGACTATCAAATTCAACAAGATCGTAAAACTATGGAAAGTATAGAAACATATTTAGAGACAAATGTTTTAACTTACAAACTATATAAAAATATCAGCAATGTAGAGAAACTGCATACAATTTATCCTATGGGCTTTACTAGAACTGATACTTACTTGCGAAACGGAAGAGCTAAAACAGCGCCAGTCATCACTGACGGTTTTGTTGGACAAAAAACTTTAGTTTTAATGTTGGATAGAAAAAATAATTGGAGAAAAGTAGAAGTTAAAATCAACGGAACATATTTGCAAGGGTGGGTGCCTGAATCTACAATTATTCGATTGAAAAAATATGATTAGGTTTGAAAAGGAATTCTTATATAAGATGTCCTTTTGAATGTAACCTATTAGCAATTAAGTTACATTCGAAATATTAATAGGACAGGCTGTAGCATATTCCTGAATTAGAAAACCAACCCTTCTAAATTCGACATTAGAAGGGTTGGTTTCAATGGTTAAATTTACGCTTAGACGAAAAGCCCATGGATAAAAAAATGTATGGGAACGCCAACAGTATCAAATGGAAATAGCCGATATTCCCAAAAATCCCCGTTTCATTGGAAGGATCGTACTCCACTTGGTCTAGATACACTCCAAATCCATAACTATACCAAATCACATAACCATATAAGCATGCAGAAATACCGAACAAAATCTTTCCGAGGATATTTACCTTACTGGTTGCTAGAGTGATGATAAATAGGACCGGATATAACAGCAATAAAGTCAAAACTAAATAAAAAATGGAAATAGGTTCGAAATAGTGCACATTCATTGTGAATCCTCCTGTAAAAAAATAAAATTAGAATAGCGTTTTTGTACATCGCCTTCTTTTGGAACTAACTTCCAACACTAAGACTTTTAACATGCGCCTCAGGTTCCTTTCGCCATTCTGATTCTAAATTTTTCAATAGAGTTTGAATGTAACTTAATACTAAGTATGTTACATTCATTTCTTTGTTCTTCTTGTATTTCTAGAAAAAGAAATCCTTTAAACTTCTTAAAAAAATAAGTTATATTCAAAGCACTAATGCTATAGGATTTGAATGAGAAACTCTAACATGAATTCGGTTTACACATCAAAGCTTATCGGAAGAGAGGAAACCTAAAACGGGTTTCTTCTCTTTTTCTTGCATACGCTATGTTTTTCGAAGAAAGAAATGGAAGATGAAATAAATTTAATGCAATAATCAAAATTCAAACGAACCTACACCAAAAAATAGCGTCTTCTTTTCATATAACTAGTCAAGACAGGAGGCAGTCGCTAGTTGGAATTTCTTAATCTTGTTACTTGTATAACGGAAGTTTCTTTACCGCTCACGAAAACAGCATCCCAATAAACGTTTTGACAACCTACTGAGCTTGATTAGAGATTTTTAATTTTTTCTCCCAACAAAATTTACTCCTTATAGCTCTAAATGAAATTTTTAGGTAATATCTATTCTTTCTAATTTCCATTATGCTAGTAGTAATGGAAAAACATAGTAATTAGTTGAAACGAAAAGGGGGCTGCTTCATTTATGCTGGTAGTGAGTGACATTCAGTTAAAAACAAAAGAAACGTTGTTGTACGGAGCCACTATGCAATTGAAGAAAGGGACGATCTATGGCTTGTCTGCTCGCAATGGCAGTGGAAAAACCACATTGCTCCGGACCATCAGTGGACTGAGAAGCGAGCCTTTGGGTTCGATAGCTATTCAGGAAAATGATCACATGCTTTCTGCACTGGAAGTGAAAAAGCAGTTGTTTTACTTTGAGACGGTGGAATGGTTTGACCCTAATTTATCCGGATGGGATTATTTGCAGTTTACACAGGCTTCTTGGAACCAGTCTGACCGGCCAATCGACGAGATCGTCTCTTTTTGGGAGATGGATTCGTACATCAAGACGCCCATCAAGAAATATTCGCTTGGCATGAAACAAAAGGTATTGCTCGCCATGTATCGCGTAAGTGGGGCAAGCTATTGGCTGCTTGATGAGCCTACAATTGGCCTGGACACCAATAGCCTGAAGAAATTTCAAACGTATTTGCTGGAAGCCAAAGCGGATGGGGCATGCATCTTATTTTCTTCTCACCAAAATGATAGCTTGTATGCGGTATGCGATTATATGTATGAAATGGAAAATGGCTCCTTACTTCTGTCCACGATAAAAAAGGGGGAGGAATAAGGATGAATTATTATCGATTTCTCTTGAAAAAGACCGTGAAAAATCGGGCCACTTCCGTCCCGTTGCTTCTTCTGTTGGCAGCCATTGTCGGTCTGTATGTGATCAACCAGACGTCCGGGGATTTTTTTAGCTACACAGGGGGCATAACAGACCACCATAAGGAAATGAAGGACTTAGAAGAGTATTATGTCGGCTTACAGAATGATGGTGTGGCGTACTCAGCCGATGATGTCGCATCATTCGAAGCAGGGCATCAGGATGTAATGGAGCAATCGATGTGGTCAGAGAAAGCCCTCCAATTGGCGGAGGAAGAAAAGTGGGGTGAAGCTTTAGGGTATTCCATCAACCTCGTGCAACGACAGCTGGAGGAGAATGAACAAGCGGATGGCTCCTTGTTTCCCCCTGAACATGTGTTGGTGTTAAAAGGGGAACTCGAAATGTATAAGCAGTTACAGGCACTTGAACAAGAGCCGGATACGGAAGGATATGAGACGTTCGGGTTCAACTACGTTTTTCGGGTAATGGATTCGCTGTTCCCCATATTATTTGTGCTGATTTTAGCTGTTCTGTTAACGGAGGTTTTCCTGAACTCGTATAAAAAAGGAATGAACATCGAAGCGCTGTTGCCGATGAGCTTTAGGCGTCTGACAGCCAAACGGATTTGGTTCAGCAGCCTGTTGGCCGGAACGGTTTACTTGTCCACGCTGGCCATCAGCTTGGTCATGGCCAGCCTCGTGAAAGGCCCGGGCCATGTCCTCTACCCGGTCTTGCTCTATTCGGCGGAGTTGCCGGAAACGTCGCCCATCTGGATTGTTTTAGTGAAGATGCTGACGCTCCAGTTGCTGGGCATACTCAGCCTGGTTCTGCTCATCTCGCTGATTAGCTTTTTCGTCCAGAACAATCTGGTCAGCTTGTTGATTACACTGGTCATCGTGATCGGTTCACCGATGGTCTTTAAATCCATTGAAGCTTTTCATGCCATTGTCCATTTGAACCCATTTACGTATTTGGCAAGTGGGGATGTGGTGACACGGTTTATCCTTCAGGATATCCCGAATGCCCATGCGACGTTTGGTACGGGAATCGTTTCACTGGGTGTCTTTTCTGTCATGCTAATCATAATAAATGCGGTTCTTGCCTACCGGTATGAGAAGAAACCGATGTATGCGGCAAAAACATAAACTGACAAATGCTCTCGTTGGATTTTCTTAGTTAAAACTTGGAATTTCAACAATAGAATTCAGTTTACATATCATCATTTTATCAGAAGTTAAATTAACTCGCATGACGAGCTTAATAGAAAAACAATGTTAAGAGGTTCTGAGATTTGTATTCAGAGAGGAGGAGGGAAGTATGGAACGTTCTCATGCGAAGAAGCGAAAGTTCATCTCGATAGATTTAACAAAAGGCAGAAGGAGATTTGATACCAGCAAAATGGATGAATGGTCACCAGAAGAATGGGCAGCTTTTGTCGGAACTGAAGAAGATCATCCTCTAGAAATACCCTTGTTGAATACAGAGGCGTATCGTTTTCTTATAGCCTCTATTTCTATAAATGAAGTCACCAAGGCGTTCACGCTTGAAATTCAAATGGAAAACAAGACAGAAATGGATATCCGTATTGAGGCTGCAACGTTGAAAGTTGATGAGGCCCTTTTTGATGTATCAAAAACTGAGCCTTTTTTCATCAAAGCGCATGCACAGAAAGAAGGTCAAATTACAGTCATCATCTCCGGAGATTATCTAGAGTTCTTCAGGAATTCGCTTTCCTTGAGCTTCGATATTAAAGAGGCAGAGACAGACAATTGGCTCGAGGGCTATGAAGTGGTTGCACAAGTGTATTGATGTTCCGAATTAATTATGAAGTTTACATATGAGGGATTATCGGCAGGTGTATAAAAGACGTATATAATTTAAGAAACCCTGTAACCTTAGTATAAAAAGGTTACGGGGTTTCTTTCGCACATCCTGAAACAGTGAACGATTAATTAGTGCCTTCTTAAATATTAGGAAAAATTTAGAAAATCCCTGGAAATATGATGGCATTTATTGAACCTCTAAATATTGGAAAGCTTCAGCTATGCTTGTTTAAGTCTGATGTCTATAGCTTTATCATTCTTCAACCTATAGATAAAGCGATTAAAAGCTTCTCTTCCCTGGTTATCCATCTTAAACACTCCAGCATCTTCTAGTATTCTTAGAAACTTTTTACCGAGTTCGTCATCAACAATGGAACTTACATTTTCTTGGTCAATAGTAATGTACCGTTCTTTGATTTCTTGTGCCCAAGGTAGATGATAATCGGCGATCTCTGAAGGTTCATTTAATAAATAGTTTTTTATTTCTTCAAGTTCTGTTTTAAGTCGAGCTGGAAGAACAGCCAATCCCATTACTTCAATTAACCCAATATTTTCTTTTTTAATATGGTGGGCGTCTTGATGGGGGTGAAAAATGCCCATGGGATAGTTTTCTGTTGTTCTGTTGTTCCTTAAAACCAGATCAATTTCAAACAAGCCGTCTCGTATTCGGGCAATTGGTGTAATGGTATTGTGCGGGATATCACCAGAAAATGCATAGATATCAGCATTAGGATCATTATACGATTTCCACGCTTGGAGTATAAACGAAGCACAATCTACTAATTCTGTCCGGTTCCTGCTTCGAAGACGAATAACAGACATTGGCCATTTAACGACAGCTGCTTGAACTTCAGAATAACCCCGAAGCTGAAAAGTAAAGTCATCTTTTGCTTTCGTCATTGCAAACTCGAATCGGCCTCCTTGGTAATGATCATGGCTCAGAATAGAGCCGCCGACTATAGGAAGATCAGCATTTGAACCGATGAAATAATGAGGGAACTTTTCAACAAAAGCAGTTAATCGTTCAAATGTACTACGGTCTATTTTCATATCCCTATGCTCTTCAGCCAGAAAAATGCTATGTTCGTTGTAATATACATAGGGAGAATATTGTAAAAACCAGTTTTCTCCTTCGAGAGGGACTTTAATAAGTCGATGATTGGAACGGGAGGGATAACCAATTCGTCCTGGATAGCCTTCGTTTTCGACACACAGCAAGCATTTGGGGTAGTTAAGATCTTTTTTTAATTCTCGTTCTTTTTTAATTTGTTCGGGGTCTTTTTCCGGTTTTGAGAGATTGATTGTGATATCCAGTTCTCCATAAGGTGTCGGCGATTTGTAATGGATGTTCTTACTGATGTGTTTCATTTGGATATAATTGCTGTCTTTGCTTAATTGATAGAAATAATCTGTAGCTGCTTCTGGTGATTCCTGATAATAGGTATAGAATTGATGGTTAATTTCTGACGGCTTTGACACGAAACAGTCCATTATTTTCGAGGATAAAATTGCTTTCTCGTCCTCTAGATCTCCAATTAAGCCAGTTTGCACAGCATAGGAAGTGAGTTCTTCCAATAAGTCTGGAATGGACTTGTCTATACTTACGTTTTGCGGTGCTTCATAAGTTTCAAGTCCTAACAAAGATAAAACCCGATTATGGACATAAAGGCAGTCCTGGTGTTCAATCAAAGATGCATCCAATCCTTTTTTTAGTAAAAGGGATATGCTTTGGAAAACAGACATTATGACGTTCCCTCCGTTCTATATCCTAGTGGGTGAGTACTGTGCCATCTCCAGGCATCTTCAACAATCTTAGTTATATGAGTTCTTTCAGGAATCCAACCAAGTATCTCTCTCGCTTTGTCAGAGGAGGCGATCAACACGCTTGGATCTCCTGGGCGGCGTGGACCGTATTTCACAGGAATTTCGTTGCCTGTGACTTTTCGAGCGGTTTCAACGATTTGTTTTACAGAAAATCCTTTACTGCTACCCAGATTAAAGATATCACTAGACCCATTGTTGTTTAAATAATCCAGTGCGAGCAAATGGGCCGCTATTAAATCTTCCACATGGATATAATCGCGAATACAAGTACCGTCATCGGTGTTGTAATCACTTCCGAAAATAGTAACATGTTCCCGTTGGTTTAATGCTGTTTGCAGGACAATAGGGATTAAATGGGACTCGGGCTGATGATCTTCACCGATTTCGGCTGTTTCTCTTGCCCCGGCCACATTGAAATAACGCAAGGAAACATAGCGGATGCCGTGTGCAATTCCGCACCATTTCATTAACTTTTCCATGGTCAGTTTTGTTTCACCATATGTACTAGTGGGCAGGGTAGGCATCTCTTCAGTAATCGGTACTTGTTTAGGCTCACCGTAAGTTGCAGCAGTGGAAGAAAAGACGATTTTTTTAACGCCGTATTCTGTCATTGCTTTTAACAATACTTGTGTACCATGGACATTATTATCAAAATACTTCAGCGGGTTTTCCATCGATTCACCCACCAGTGAATTGGCTGCGAAATGCAGAACAGAATGGATAGGCTCCGCTTTAAATACTTTCCTTAAAAAATCGATGTCCCTAATGTCCCCTTGATAAAAAGTGGCATTTGGATGAATCGCTTCCAAGTGACCGGTCTCAAGATTATCAATAACTATTACTTTTTCGTCTTGGTCAATCAGTTGATAAACCGCATGAGAGCCAATATAGCCAGTTCCGCCTAATACCAATACACTCATCTATACATCTCCTCTTAAAATTTCTTTAGCGCCATCCGAAATTTCCGCTTCATAAAATGAAGGAGAAAAACCAAATTCTTTGGTATAGTTCTCGGTTATTTTTTCTTTTAAATTTTCGATTTGAGTCTGTTTAACGATGGCAATCGCACATCCGCCGAATCCCGCTCCAGTCATCCGCGCGCCTATAACGCCCGGATGGTTCCAAGCTGTTTCTACAATTTTATCGAGCTCCGCGCCAGTGACTTCATAGTCATCACGAAGAGAAACATGAGACTCGTTCATCAATTTTCCAAACCCTTGTATATTGCCTTGTTCAAGTTCTTGAAACGCTAGCAATGTTCTTTCATTTTCATACACAGCGTGTTTTGCCCGTTTGCGATTTATTTCACTTTTGATGAGGTGTTTGTACTGTTCAAAGTCTTTTATTGTCAACTCGCCAAAGTTGCTGACTTGCAGTTCGGTTCGTATGTCAGAGAGCGCTTGTTCACATTGAGCGCGTCGTTCATTGTACTTTGAAGCAGCCAGTGTCCTCTGTTTATTGGAGTTTATAATCAAAATTTCATGATCCGTTAATTCTAGTGGTGCGTAATTAAATTCCAGTGTATGGCAATTCAATAAAATGGCAAAGTCTTTTTTTCCTTTCCCGACGGCAAATTGATCCATGATTCCACTATTAATGCCTAGGTAGTTATTTTCAACTTTTTGTCCCAATTGAATCATATGTAAACGATTTATTTCTAATTTGAATAACTCTTCAAGTACAACACCTGTAACCATCTCGAGGGAAGCGGAAGATGAAAGTCCGGCACTGTTCGGAATATCTCCATAGAACAAAATATCCATTCCATAAGGAATTGAAAAACCACTTTCAATAAAATAATGAATCATTCCTTTCGGAAAGTTTGCCCATCCATGATCCGCGTTATAGGACAAGTCAGCAAGTTCACACTCGATTTTTCTTTGTTCCGGAAAATTCATCGAGTAAAATTGCAATTTTTGATCGGAGCGCTGTTGGACAACGGCATAAGTTCCACAGGAAATGGCGGCTGGAAATACATGTCCACCATTATAATCAGTGTGTTCACCAATCAAATTGATGCGGCCGGGCGCAAAAAAGAAACGTGGATTATTATCAGTCTTAAAGATTTCTTTAAAATTTTGCAATAAGTCTTCCTGGCTCATTATACTCCTCCAATACTTTGTAAATTAATTTAATTAACATGAGTATAGATTATTTTGTTAAACTATTCAATAACAAGAATGGAAGCAATTACAAATTACGTGAGCATGTACAAGGGAGAGAAAGTTATGCGTCAAGGCACCTTTAAATGGATGAAATCAGTAAATAAATCAATCATTCTTAACATAATAAGAAGTAATGGACCAATATCTAGAGCGCAAATTGCAAAGAAGACGAATTTGACGCCTCCGACGGTCAGTAGCAACGTGAAAGAATTGATTGAACAGAAAATAGTTAAAGAAAGTGAACTCGGACAGTCACAAGGTGGACGGAAACCCACGATGCTGCTTATCAATCACCAGGCATTTTGCATTATTGGCGTGGATGCAGGGCCAGAATACATTGAATGCATTGTGGCGGATCTTAGTGGCAAAGTGATGAACAGATCAGAAACTAAGTTGCCACTTCCAATTACGAACCAACAATTTATCGCTGCATTAAAAAGCTGCATTAATGGCTGTTTGGAAGGAATTCCGGAAGCAGAAGACAAAATCATCGGTATCGGGGTTGCCATGCATGGCGTGGTGAAAGTTGATACTGGAACTTCTTTGTATGCGCCTAACATTGGCTTGGTTAATATCCCAATTAAAGATGAGCTGGAAAGGGCATTTGGTCTGGAAGTGAAGGTAGAAAATGATGCACGTGCAATGGCTTTGGGCGAATTCTGGTTTGGGAATCATGGGGAACTGACCAGTATGCTAACGGTGAATATTGGGAGAGGTGTTGGCGCGGGTCTCATCATTAATGGAAAACTCTATCACGGTTCTTCTAATATTGCGGGCGAAATTGGTCATATGACTATCGATTTACATGGTGAGATTTGCGAATGTGGAAACCGGGGATGTCTGCAGACATTTGTCACCGGTCCAGCAATCGCAAGGAAGGTAAATAAAAAGACATCGGAAAACCCACTTACAGCAGAAAAAGTATTTGAACAGGCCATAGACGGTAATGAAGAATTTGCCGCCATTCTCAAAGAATCTGGGAGAGCGATGGGAGTCGGTTTAACAAATCTCATTCACATCGTTAATCCGGAAAAAATTGTGTTGGGTGGTGGAGTTTCCAAAGCGGAAAAATTTATTTTGCCTGCCATACTTGAAACCATCGAAGCATCCGCCCTAACTCCTTTGGCAAGCCAAACAAAAGTGGAAGTATCCAAGTTGGGGGACGATGCCACACTTATCGGCGCTATCACTTTGCTAATGGTGGATGTCTTTGAGTTAAAGTAAAGAGAATGTAACGACTTCAGTATTATGTTTTGTGAACAGAAAAATTGAAAGGGTGAAAGAAGAAATGGAAGTTACCAAAAAGGTATTTGCCCGTAAAAATAACCAGACGATTACTTCTTATACATTAAAGAATGACCAAGGTTTTCAAATGTCCTGTATCGATTATGGATGTATTATTACTGAAATTATTACTCCAGATCAAAACGGTAAAATGGAGAATGTCGTATTGGGCTTTGACACACTTGAAGAGTACGAAAGCAATCCGTATTTTTTGGGTGCATTGGTTGGACGTTTTGCCGGACGGATAAAAGAGGGAGCATTTGTAATTGGAGGAGCAGACTATCAAATAGCAAGAAATGCCAATGGTCATCATCTGCACGGAGGTTCCCAAGGCTTTCACTCAGCTCTTTGGGATTCAAAAGTGATCAAAAGTAAAAATGAAGCAATAGTCGAATTTACGTATTTCAGTCCTGATGGGGAGGAAGGTTTCCCTGGCAACTTATTCATGACCGTCCGCTACCTTCTCAAGAACGACAGCAATCAGCTTATCATTTCCTATTCAGGTAAATCCGATAAAACCACTTTATTGAATGTAACCAACCACTCTTATTTCAATTTGAGCGGAAATTTCAAGCGAACTACACTTGATCATGTATTGACGATGAAAAGTGATCACTACTTGGAATTGGATGAGGAATTACTGCCGACAGGAAATCTTGTTAATGTAGACGATGATTTGCTCTTCGATTTTCGAAACGGCAGAAGCATAAAAGAAGCGACAGCATCTGAACATCCACAGACAAAGTTAGCTGGGAATGGCTATGATCATCCATTTTTGTTGAATCGCACAGAACAGCCAACTATCGAATTAACTGATCCAGAAAGTGGTCGGAAACTGCTGATTGAAACAACAGAACCAGCAGTGGTTTTATATACAGGAAATGATATAGGTGGATCTTATTCAATCAGGGGAGTAGAAGCACGGGATTATCTAGGGCTTTGTCTTGAAACACAAAGTCCTCCAGGTTCGGTGCACCACCCTCACTTCCCATCCGCCATCTTGAACGCTGAAGAGGAGTTCAAGTCTGAAACGACTTATTCTTTCTCCTAAGTCCGTGATAGATAAAATAAAGTTTATAAGATAACCATTCTTCAGTGTAAGGCTCTTTAAGTGATCTAATAAAAAAAGAACTGGTCAACGAATCTTTTTGGAGAAAGGAGTGTTCTTATGATTGATAATCTAAGAAAAATTTATTCTTCACTAATCTTATATGAAGAAGATGTCCATAACGTGGATTGCGACTATAAATGGTTCGTGAAAGAGGACAATGAAATTATCGGAATCCATAAAAGCCAACTGGAACCGAAAGATGTGTCTGTATTAACTGCTTTCATGGCGCCTTATGACATCGATTTCCCATCCCTTACGAGTGAAGAACAAAAGTGGAGAAAAGCGATTGGTTCGACTGGCTCTAACGAAACGGAAAATATGGAAGCCAATAGTTCATATCGCTTTGTATACTTTTCAATTTTAAAAAACCAAATCAGCCCTGGATTATTTAAAGATGCTATTTATGAATTATTTCCAGGGAGAGTCTCGATTCTTTGGGAAACTAGACATGAAGGAATTTTAATAGAACATGCGACTTTAGGACAGGATAATATTTGTTACGAAGAAATTATCGATTTATTGATGAGTGACTTGTATATAAAAATCAATTTTCTTGTAGGTCCTTTCAGGAAAGGAATGCAGAATGTCCCTCACTACTATTCATTTATGATAACAGCCGCAAAATCTATTTTTTCCTACTCCAATAAGCCAGTAGCGAATTTTAGTGATGCAGTGCCTTATTTGTTGATCGATCAATCGGAAAAAGACCAATACCGAAGTATTCGTGAAATGATCTTACAAGGTTATGCGGATGACGAAGAAACTTTGAGAATGTTAGAAGTATTTGCGAAGTGCAATTTGAACATATCGGAAACAGCGAAAGCGCTCCATCTTCATCGCAACAGTCTTCAATATCGTTTGGATCGTTTTACAGATAATACAGGAATAGATATCAGAAAATTCCATAATGCTATGGCCGTTTATCTAGCGCTGCTTGCGAAATCGCCAGTATAGTCTATTGGTCAATGTGCAACGAAGTTGGCGGAATCTTTGTGCACTTTCTCTATTTTTTCTATCTAGCTTATACGGTAGGCTGATATCAGTTCTTGAAAATAGATACATAGTGGAGGGAATCAAATGGCAGGGTTAAGTTTAAAAAATATAAAAAAAGTTTACGATCAAGGTGTTGTATCGGTTCATGATTTCAACCTCGAAATCAGGGACAAAGAATTTTTAGTGTTGGTAGGTCCTTCAGGTTGTGGAAAATCGACGACGCTTCGAATGATTGCTGGATTAGAAGATATAACCGAGGGAGATATGTATATTGGAGAAAGACGCATAAACGACGTATCACCGAAAGATCGCGATATCGCCATGGTTTTTCAGAACTATGCTCTTTATCCACATATGAGTGTTTATGAAAATATGGCTTTTAGTCTAAAACTCAACAAAACTAAAAAGGATGAAATCGAAAGACGGGTCAATAATGCGGCTGAAATTCTTGGGCTGCAAGATTACCTGAAAAGAAAGCCGAAAGCATTATCTGGCGGGCAACGTCAGCGAGTAGCTCTTGGACGTGCAATAGTTCGTGATGCTAAAGTGTTTTTAATGGATGAACCGTTGTCTAACCTGGATGCAAAATTACGGGTTCAAATGCGTGCGGAAATCCAAAAATTGCATCGAAGGCTTCAGACGACAACGGTTTACGTGACACATGATCAGACAGAAGCGATGACCATGGCAACACGGCTGGTGGTTATGAAGGACGGATTTATTCAGCAAGTAGGTTCACCTAAAGAAGTTTACGAGTTACCGGATAATGTCTTTGTTGGAGGATTTATTGGTTCACCACCAATGAATTTTTTCCACGGTAGATTAGAAGAAAAACACTTCGTCATGGGTGATGTAAGAATTTTAGTTCCAGAAGGGAAACTTAGTATTCCGCGAGAAAAAGGTTATGTCGGAAAAGAAATTATTTTGGGTATTCGGCCAGAAGATATTCATGATGAGCCACTGTTCATCAATTCTTCTCCTGATACAGCCATTAAAGCCTCAATTGACGTAGCAGAACTAATGGGGGCTGAGATTATCCTCTATTCTACATTGGCGGGACAAGAGTTCATCGCGCGTGTAGATTCGCGATACAGCATTGAGGTTGGGAAAATGGCGGATTTAGCGCTTGATCTGAATAAGTCACACTTCTTTGACATTGAAACTGAAGAAAGAATAAAGTAAATCAGAATGGCGATCAAAAAACAGCATCACCAGTCGAAAGAAATTCTTTCGACTGGTGATGCTGTTTTTGTTGTTACTAGGATTGTACAGGCCATTCCTTTCGTTTTGAGTTATGTGTTTATAAAGAAGGTTATTTATAAGAAACTTCTAGCACCAAGTCTTGATTATAATTGCCAAATTTAGAGCCAAACAAATTCATTCCCCCGGAGTTGATGGCATCATTTTTGACTTCTAATTTTATAGAAATATGTGATTTTTCCTGAAGGGATAGTTTGTCGATTGAAACATGAGAAATCTTTTCTCCATCCACAAAGGTGCCATCTTTGTTGATTTTCCAGTTTTTCAGCAAACCATATTGTGTATTATTGATGCCCCACCAGTATGGAGTTAAATTACCTCGGACACCACCAAAATCTCCAGGACTTGTCCAAATCCCGACTTCTTCACCATTGATAGTTAACATGATATCTGATGGCCAATCGTTTTTGTAATATGTTGCTTCAGAACAAATTTCTGCTGAAAAATTCAGTTCTTCGACTTCTGCTTTTTTGGGAATTCGGTTAGGAAAGTGGTATTCGATAAAACCAGTTCTAAACCAAATTAGTTGAGCGTTCTTCCGGTCTGGTTCGAAAAAAGAACGAGGCTCATCTTCAAGATGAATAAAGCCATTCTCACTCAACAAGCCGCATGTCGGTTCTGCTTCGCATAAGATAAAATCACCCACTGGCATTTCATATCGATATAAATTATGGGTAAGATCTTGTTGATTGCTCAATGAGATGATGACTCGATCATATTTTTTCGAGCTCACTTTCTTAGATCCTCTGCCAGGAATAAGTTCGGTAGCAATCAAACCAGCTTCTTCCAGTATTCGCACATTTGTAGCAGTTGATGAAAAAGGCATTTCCATAGCAACTGATAAATCCTTTACGTTCTTTGGGCCTTCATCTAATAATTGAATAATTTCTACACGATGTTCGTTCCCTAAAGCTTTAAAAACTTCGATAGCTTCTTCTAATGCAAGTTCTAGAGTTCTCATATAATACCCTCCTATAACTACTTCTTTTATGATAATAATAATGTGGTTTATTCTTTTTTTCAAGTAGATTAAAAATTTAAAAGCGACAAATTTGGCTGTATCAGGGTTTTAATTCCTTACATATCACTAATAAGTAGCAAAATACTAATAATTCATTTAATTTACTATTGCTTTGTTATCTTTTTTTATGTAATAATAAATTTATATCCAAATAAAGGAGGAGGTTCTATTATGAGGAATGTAAGCGTGTTCACATTAATGCTGTTATCTTTACTATTTTTGGTCGCAGGGTGTTCCAGTGATGCAGGATCAGGATCTACAAGTGGAGGGGAATCAAATACAACCAAATTAACTTTTTGGGCCCCTTTTAGTGGTGGGGACGCCGATTTCATGAAGGCGATGGTGGATGATTTTAATGAACAACATGAAGACATCGAAGTTGACTATCTAACAGTTACCTTTGATGAATATTACACTAAGCTTCGCACGTCAGTTACATCAAACCAAGCACCTGATATAGCAATTGCTCACTCTTCAAGAATTGCTGAATTGCAATCTGCTAATTTAATCGAGAGTCTAGACAGTCCAGCTTCTAAGGCAAATCTTGATTGGAGTACTTATAACGAAAACGTAGTTAATTCAGCGATGGTTGACAATCAGCATTATGGAGTGCCTTTAGATACTCATGCAGAAATTATGTTTGTAAACAAAATGCTTTTAGATAAAGCAGGTGTTCTTAATGAAGAAGGGTTACCAGTACTCGGTGAAGGTGCTGAAGGGTTTACAGAATTTTTAACACAGATTAAGAAAAGTAGTGGTAAGGAAATTTTCCCTTTGTCTTCAACATCAGCCGGGAATCAGCCACGATGGATCTGGTGGTCGTTATATAGCCAGCTTGGTGGAGAGTTGCTAAACGAGGATGGAACGAAAGCTGCTTTTAATAATGAAAAAGGATTACAGGCTCTTGAATATATGGGGGGATTGATCGATCAAGGCTTATGGCCAAAAAATATTCAAGATGGTGGAGAACTTTTCCTAGCAAACAGAGCCGGTGCTCACTTTAATGGAGTTTGGATGACAGGCGCAATTGAGCAAAATGAAGCATTGGATTTTGTTGCACTTCCATTTCCACAGCTATTCGATGAGCCAGCTACTTGGGGAGATTCCCATACATTTGCTTTACCTGTAAATGAAAAGCAGACAGAAGAGGAAAAAGTAGCGGCCCTTAAATTTGCAGACTGGATTGCAGAGCATGCCATCACATGGGCTGAGGCAGGTCATATTCCAAGTAAAACAGCCGTAATAGAGTCAAAGGAGTTCCAAGCACTTCCTTACCGTAAAGATTACGCGGAAATAATTGACTATGTAAGCTTTATGCCGCCAAGCAAGGACATGACAGCTATTAATGACTTACTTGGTGATCAACTTTCCGTCTTTACTAATGGAGGTACCAGTGCTCAAGAAACATTAGATATTTTGGAGAAAGAAGTAAATAAGATTATTGCTAATTAAAATTTGAAACAGAACAGGATGGAAAAGATGTCTACTTGCACTATGTAGGCACCTTTTCTGCTCAAGGGGGAAGTACGAGTGAAAAAGTGGATAGGCAAAAGTGAAAATCTAGCAGCTTATTTGTTTCTTGCTCCCTTTTTAATTATTTATGCTTTATTTATGGTGTATCCAATTATAAGAGGGTTTTTCATTAGTTTTCACACATATCAAGTCGGAGTAGAGCCAATATTTACTGGTTTAGAGAATTATAAGACGATGATAGAAGATGCTTATTTTTGGGAAGCTTTGGGCAATACATTGTATTTTGTGGTGATTTCAACACCGGTGCTTATAGCCATCGGTTTATTAATGGCTTTACTTGTAAACAGCAAATTAAAAGGAACAACTTTTGTTCGCGCCACTTTTTTCCTGCCTTTTATTTTGTCCATATCTGTAATGGCAAGCGTGTGGGTTTTCATTTTCCAGCCTTATACAGGATTGTTGACAAGTATCTTGCTAAGTATTGGTGTAGAACAGGATATCTTTTGGCTTACCGATGATGTCTTAGCTTGGATGGCTATTCTGGTCGCTACTGTCTGGTGGACAGTCGGATTCAATATGATCCTTTTTTTAGCAGGCCTGCAGGAAATACCGCGAGAACAATATGAAGCAGCGGAGATTGATGGAGCAGGACCATTCAGAACATTCATTTCAATTACCTTGCCATCATTAAAAAGTATTATTGTTTTAATTGTCATACTGCAAACGATCAATTCCTTCAAATTGTTTGGACAACCATATTTAATGACCGGTGGTGGCCCTGGCACTTCTACTCGCCCTTTGGTTCAATACATTTACGAAAAAGGTTTTATTGAACAACAAATGGGAGTGGCATCTTCAATGTCTTACGTATTGTTCTTCATTACCATCATTTTTGCTTTTCTCCAGTTTAAATTTTTCTCTAGAAGAAACGAGGAGGACAAATAATGAAAAATAAAAAAAAGAAAAGTTCATTTGGCAGGAAATTGCTTTATATATTTGCCTTTTTCTGTGTCATGTTATGGCTCACTCCCGTTTTGTGGATGTTTTTAACTTCGTTCACTCCCAGAGGTGGAGCGGTAACAGTACTAAGCGAATTGTTTTCGCCACCATTTAGTTTGAAAAACTTTGAATATGTCTTAACGAATTCTTTGATTTGGAGATGGACATTTAATAGCTTCTTAGTGGCAACAATCACCACAATTTTAACAGTTATACTAACTTCTTTAGCAGCTTTTGCTTTATCAAAACTGAAATTTAAAGGGCGAAATGTTGTTTTTTGGGTAATAATTGCTGGATTGATGGTGCCTGTGGAAGCCATGATCATTCCATTGTTTCAAGTCATGATTGATTTAAATCTTTTAAATACATATGGTGCGTTGATTTTACCTAACCTAGCTTTGCCTTTGGGTGTATTTATTTTAAAACAGTTTTATGACGGTGTGCCGAATGAGTTAATGGAAGCAGCAAGAATAGATGGAGCCAGTCTGCTGCGCATTTATTGGAATATTTTCCTTCCACTTTCAAAGTCTAGCATGGCAGCGCTTGGAATATTTACTTTCATTCTATCTTGGAATGATTTTCTATGGCCATTTTTGGCAGTCAACAATGAATCGATGTTCACGCTTCCGGTTGCAATTCCAACTTTCCAAAGTGCATATTCTTCAGAACTAATGATTCCGATGGCTGCAAACGTGCTTGCCAGTGTGCCGGCTCTAATTGTTTTTGTTCTATTTCAGCGGCATATCATTCAAGGTGTTGCTATGACAGGTATCAAGTAACAAGGGGGAGTAAATTTATGAGAAAAAGAATTGATTTGTCCGGTGAATGGGATTTTAAGATAGACCCTTTAAATATCGGGGAAAAACAGAAATGGACTACAGGCTTTGAGCCCGAAACGAAAGTGAGCGTTCCTCATATATGGCAAACAGATAAAGCTTATCTGAATTATAAAGGAACGGCTTGGTATCAGAGAAATATTGATGAAGAATCAATACCATTAGAGAATGATTTGTTCATCTGTTTCCAGGCAGTCGATTTTCAAGCGCATGTGTGGTGGAACGGCGAACTTTTAGGGTTCAACGAAGGCGGGTTTACTCCTTTTGAGTTTGCGGTGCCAAAAGGGCTGATCAACAAAAACAACCAAATTGTGGTTCGTGTTTACGATCCTGCAGATAACGCGGAGATTCCGATTGGAAAACAGGGAAGCTGGTATACACGTGTAAGTGGTATTTGGCAAACTGTTTTTCTGGAAGAAAGACCTGAAGTATTTATTTCAGCCATTTTTGCGACTCCAGATTTTGACAGGGAGACACTGGAAATAGTCATTGAATTACAAGGGGAATTTGAAGTCGGCCAAGAAAAACTCATGGAATATACAATTCGTTCACATAGTTTAGGTGAAGACGATTGGGAAAGCGACAAGACATACAGTGGGATTATTTTAGCCAGAAAAGATTCTTCAACTGAGAAATTGACAATAAAGAAAGAGATTCTTGTAGAAGGCATTGAGCATTGGAGTCCTGCTACTCCGTATCTTTACGAAATAGAACTTAAGTTGAAAGGGAATAAAGAAGACATTTTTTCGGTTGTCTTCGGCTTCCGGAAAGTAGAACAGAAGGATGGCAAAGTATTTTTGAACAACGAAGAAGTCTTTATCCGAGGGGCCCTAGATCAGGCATTTTATCCGGAGACCATTTATACTGCACCTTCAACTGAATACATTATTAATGAAATAAAATCCGCGAAAAAGATGGGTTTCAATCTATTAAGAAAACATATTAAAGTTGAAATGCCAAATTATTTATATTGGGCTGACAGGATGGGCATGTTAATTTGGGCAGAGCCTCCGAACTATGTGAAATGGACACCACTTGCCAGAGAACGGTTCCTGATAGGTTTGAAAAATATGATTATACGAGACTATAATCACCCTTCCATCATTATATGGTCGGTTTACAATGAAGAGTGGGGACTTGAATGGGGTTTGGACTTTGATAAGCAGAAACAGGAACATGTAAACAGCTCTTTTGAGAAAGTCAAAGAGTGGGACACTACACGGTTGGTTTGTGACAATAGCGGCTGGTCCCATGTTAATACGGATATAAACGATTACCACCGATACTTTGTTCTGCCGGATCAACAAAAAGAATGGAAAGAAGATTTGGATAATTTCATAATTTCGAACCCGGACGCTAATTTTGTCCCAGGCTACCATTCGAATAATGAACCGAAAATAGTTTCGGAATTCGGTGTATGGGGATTACCTGACGTAAATAAATTAAAAGAATTCTACCAAGGAACAGAGCCATGGTGGTTTATAAATCAAGGCGAGGAAACCCATCAGGATGATTATAAAAAGCCATTCACTTTGTTCCAGAATTTTGAGAGATTTGGAATTTCCAAAGCACTCGGTAGCTATGAACAGCTAGCTGTCCTATCGCAAAAAAGAATGGTCCGCGCAGTTAAATCAGTTATTGAAGAAATGAGAAAACGCCCCGCCATTGCTGGTTATGTTGTGACAGAATTTACAGATATCGAATGGGAAACCAATGGATGGTTGGATTTCATGAGGCAACCTAAAGAAGGTTTCGAGAAGATGATTGACTTTAACGGTCCAAACGGGATTTTTATAGAGGTTCCGAGGCATAATTTTTGGATTGGGGAGAACGTCTCGGTTGATGTATATATCCAAACCGAAAAGCTACTCGTTAAAGAGCTTCTTATTAAATGGTGCGTTGTAAATGAATCAGGTGAACATATATTGTCAGGAGAATGTAAGGCTGGTTTATCAGGGATGAATACGTTCCTGCAAAAAGCGATAAAATTCTCTGTTCCCAATATAGCGGAAGCTGATTTCTATAGCTTGAAGGTAGAATTATGGGAGCAAGATAAAAAACTTACTGAAAATGAAGAGGAGCTTACTTTTAGTCCTTTATTAAAAGCTCATCAGGAAATAGTCTATATTGACGTTTTAGATGATGAATTTAAAAGCGCCGTTGAAATGGCAGGTTTTATTACAACACAGGAAAGAGCAGACAGCAGTGTAGTCCTGACAGATACCTTAAGTGAAAATGATTTACGATATGCTAGCCAAGGAGGAAAAGTCATTTTCCTTGCTGATCGCGGAGATATGATTCGTGAAAAAGGAGATTTTACGTTTAGAAAATTAGACACTGGTGAAAGTTGGTCCAGGGCATCTTCCATGAATTACTTGGACAAGGAATGGTTTGGTGATCTCCCGTTAAAAACAGAGATGGGATGGGAATTCGAAAATCTGCTGCCAGATTATGTCGTGCCATTTACGGATTATAAAAAAGTCAATAACAACCGGATAATTCATATGTTCGGTAATCCTGCACTCGCTGAACATGTAGATGTTATTTCCGGTTATTTTCAAGGTTGGCTTGGACAAAATGGCGGAACTTTCCTGGATCAGTCTTATGGAAGTGGCCGAATTATCACCACAACATGGAAGTTGAACAGCGAAACTTTTTCTTCTCCAATTGCGCAGCAAATTTTAAATCACATGATTTATAAGCTTTCAAGTGTAAGCGAAGAAAGTGTTGAAGTTCCCAACAGAGACAATCAGCATGCCGTCCAAGTTGGAACATTCGATAAAAAATAAAGAGAAAATGTAATAAGAAGTTTATCTGTTTCTAATGGCTAATACTGTAATACAAATAAAGAAGGTAGGATAAAATGAAAAAAACAGATGTCTTTACTTTTGGTGAAAGCATGGTGCTCTTTCAACCAGATCAAATGCTTCCGCTTGAATACGTACATCAATTTCCTAAAAAAGTTTGCGGCGCCGAATCAAATGTCGCAATCGGCCTAACAAGACTTGGCCATTCAGTGGAGTGGTTCAGCAAACTTGGAGATGATCCGTTTGGTCGCTATATTCATAACTTTATCCGTGGGGAAGGGGTAGACACCTCTTCGTGTCTGTTTACCCACGAAGCACCTACTGGATTGATGTTTAAAGAGTTATTATCTCCAGAAAATATGAATGTCTATTATTACCGGAAAGGCTCGGCAGCCAGTCTAATAGAGCTGGAAAATTTAAACGAAGATTCAATTGCGCAGGCGAAAATCCTTCATATCAGCGGTATCACACCTGCCTTAAGTGACAATTGCTATCGAACCGTGATGAAGGCAATTGAAATTGCAAAACGAAATGATACACGGATTGTCTTTGACCCGAATCTACGCTTGAAGCTGTGGTCGGCGGAACGGGCGAAACAGGTCTTTAACGAAATTGCTGAACATGCCGATGTCATCCTACCAGGTCTTGACGAAGGCCAACTGATGACTGGGAAGACCGAAGTAGAAGATGTCGCGAAAGCGTTAATGGGTGCAAATGATAAAACGATTGTCATTAAGCTTGGCAGTAAGGGTGCTTATTTCTGTACTCAAAATGAACTGGCCTATGTCGAAGGCTTTCCAGTCAGCCGTATCGTCGATCCCGTAGGAGCAGGTGACGGCTTTGCCGCGGGTATAATTAGCGGAATCCTACGCCAAGAGCCGCTACAGGAAGTAGTGAAACGAGCCAATGCCATCGGCGCAATGGTGGTAGGTGTCAGCGGGGACATCGAAGGGTTGCCAACTTCTGTTGCTGTAGAACGCTTCATGGCTCCAGAGGGATTTGCCCAAGATGTTAAGCGCTAATACAGAGGGGAATGGTGAACATGAAAAAATGGGAAAATTTAATCAAACTTAAGGACTCCGGATTGATTGCCGTGATTCGCAGACCAAAAGCCTCTCAGATTCATCCTATCGCTGAAGCGCTGGTCGAAGGCGGCACATGTGCGCTTGAAATTACGCTAGATACCCCGGATGCACTCGATATGATCCGGAATTTAAAAGAAAAATATAAGGACCACGTGCTAGTTGGAGCAGGAACCGTGCTAGATGCGATTTCCGCCAAAAGTGCGATTGACGCAGGTTCCGATTTCATCTTTAGTCCAAGCTTTGATGTAGAGACCATCCAACTGACCAACCGCTACGGGAAGATTTCCATTCCAGGTGTTATGACACCTACAGAAATCGTCAACGCCTATTCAGCAGGGGCTGATCTGTTGAAAATTTTTCCAGGCGGGCCACTGGGTGAGAATTATATAAAAGATTTGCAAGGCCCATTCCGGCATATCGCCATGATGCCGACGGGTGGGGTCACGCTCCAGAACGTCGGCAATTTTATTAAGAATGGTGCTGTAGCTGTTGGTGTAGGCGGATCTCTATTAGACAGCAAAGCAATTGCAGAAGAACGTTATGAGGTGCTCACCAAAACCTCACAACAGTTTATCGAAGAAATCCAAAAAGCTAGAAGATGAAAAAGCGAATCAAAGGAGGCTTATTATGAGAATAACAAAGATAGAAACGTTTATTGTACCACCTCGATGGCTATTTTTGAAAATAGAAACCGATGAAGGGATTTCAGGTTGGGGAGAACCGATTGTGGAAGGGCGAGCCAGAACTGTCCAAGCAGCTGTAGAAGAACTGACCGATTACTTAATTGGACAAGATCCGCGTCACATTGAGGATTTGTGGCAGAAAATGTATCGTTCCGGCTTTTATCGTGGGGGCCCGATTTTGATGAGCGCCATCGCTGGTATTGACCAAGCGTTATGGGACATCAAAGGGAAAGTGTTTCAGGCTCCTATTGCGGAGTTGATGGGGGGCGCTTGCCGTGATTCGGTTCGGGTTTACTCCTGGATTGGTGGAGACCGACCGAATGATGTTGGAAAAGCGGCTAAAGAAGCGGCGGCGGCGGGCTTTACAGCTGTCAAAATGAACGGAACGGAAGAATTGCAGTACATCGATTCCTATGAAAAAATCGATCAGGCGGTCGAACGGATTGCAGCAGTGCGCGAAGCGGTTGGTGGCTCCATGGGTATCGGTATCGATTTTCACGGACGAGTACATAAAGCAATGGCAAAAATTTTGGTGAAAGAACTCGAGCAGTTTCAGCCTATGTTCATCGAAGAGCCGGTCTTGCCGGAAAACAATGAAGCGTTGCGCGATATCGCTCGTGTCACCAATATTCCGATTGCCACTGGCGAAAGAATGTTTTCAAGATGGGATTTTAAACAGATTCTGGCAGAAGGATATGTCGATATCATCCAACCGGATTTGTCTCATGCCGGTGGCATCACGGAATGCAAGAAAATATTTGCAATGGCCGAAGCTTACGATGTGGCAGTTGCACCGCATTGTCCCCTGGGTCCAATAGCCTTAGCAGCTTGTCTGCAAGTCGATGCCACATCGCATAATGTCTTCATCCAGGAACAAAGTCTCGGCATCCACTACAACGAAGGTAGTGACCTACTTGATTATATCAATGATCCCAATGTCTTTGATTATAAAGAAGGTTATGTAGAAATGCTGCAACAGCCAGGGCTTGGCATATCAATCAATGAAGACTTTGTACGTGCGCAAGCAAAAATTGGTCACAACTGGAAAAATCCTGTATGGCGCCATAAAGACGGCACAATTGCGGAGTGGTAAGTATGTGATTACTTGTTATGAAAACCTTTAGACCGTTCTAAATACAATAGTATTAAATTTAAAGAGAGTAGAAAAAAATTGTTAAAAAATGAACTCCGGGTACTCTTTTTTCTCTATACGGATTATCCGGCTATTGAGGTTTATTAAGTTTACCTACCAGCAATTTGTTGGAAGATCTGCACTGTACACATACTGTAGAAAAGAAAGAGAAAACGCTCCAGTGGCGCAGGTGCTGCACCCCGAAAGTTAGAGTTGAAAATCTAACTTTTGGGGTGTTTTTTCTATGGTGAAATATAGCGAAGAATTCAAACTGAGTGCTAAAAAACATAATGCTTCTTTGAACATTGGCCAACACAAACTGTCATGTGCATCAGAAATTCCTGACGCTAATCAGCATTTCTTGATAGAGGGTCTAGTGATGTCATTGCTTCAAATAATAGGAAGCAAATCTCTACATTGCCTTTAGCAGAGCCAATAGGATAAGGAAGCCCTATCAGCACCTTCTAGCAACGTATATAAAAAAGATGTAAAGAATTCTATCGGTTTTTCAGCTGCTCTCGCTTTTCTTTCAGCACCCGCTGCGTCCATTCTTTGAGAGATAGCCCCTCCGTCTCGGCAAGCACCTTCAATTCCTCATAGACCACTTCCTCAAAGGTCAACTGAAGGGTCCGGTCACTACGGGCAAACATCCAGTAGTCACCATCAATTTCAACTTTGCCTGTCTGGATCACTTTCTGCGTCATTTTTAACGCCTCTTCCGTTGCGACCGCATTGACCGCATATTTCCCGTTCCGGATGGATGCGACCAGGTGCCCGTCCCGGATCTCCGCATTAAAGTTCTCCACCCCGCAGACCGCATACAACACATCAGTGATTTGATAAAAGGCTTTCTTTCCGGTCGAAACCACGAGGTCGGTGAACCCCTGCTGGACGCTTTGCCGTGCCTGATGGATCCCGTACCGCGGCTCCAGGTCATGGGAGCGGAGCGCCTCGAGATAGGGCAGAAATTCATGCTCATCCAGATAAAAGCCGAACTCCGCTTGCTCGTTCCGTCTCAGGCGGACCGACTGTTCGCCGGCAAGCAAAAAGGATTGATAGAGCGCCACATCGGACGTAGGGGAGTAGAGGTGGTTCCGCTTACTCCGCGTACCTTTCTGCCGTTTCAGGTACTGCCCAATTTCCCGCTCCTGCGCCTTCGTGATCGCGTACCGGAGCTTTGTGGACTGGAAGCTGCTCGGCACCGATTGGATGTCCAGGCTCAGGGCGGCAATCGCTTCCTTTACTTTTGGCGGATAGACGCCGAGGCGCTGGGCCACTTCGGTGATGGACCGGCCCGCTGCGTTCAGCTGCTCTTTCTCTCGCTTGAGCCGGTCGACACCCTCCCGTTCGAAGCGGCTGACGCCAGACAGCTGATGGGGATCCGCCATCTTCTGGATTAACCCTTTTTTTTCGTAGCTGTAGACCGTCGGAAGGCTGCAACCCAACAAATTAGCCACTTCCGCGGCAGTGTACGCATGCTGCATCAGCCGTTCACCCCGTATTTCCGGATGATCAGCGCCTGCAGGAACGTATGGAACAGGTCATGGTCCAGCGAGCCGACCAGGCTTGAGAGCGAGGTTTCGTAGTCTTGGCCGAATAGGTCCGCTGCGGCCCGGGCGATCTTCGCATAGCCGCCGCTGAAGTCGTTCTCGTCGAACATGTCGAATGAACGGAAGCCGTCGCTGCTGAAATACGGGCCCATCTTGGCATCCAGTTCATCGTCGCTCGTCAGGATGAATAACACCGCCTGGTATTCAGGGCTGGTTTGCTGAGACTGGTTCAAGAGATTCAGCCGTTGGAAGAACAACGCGCGGTGCGAGACCGATAGAAATTGCGGGGACAACACCCGGTTCTCCGGCTGGTTGCCATTGGGATTTGTATTGAAATTTGCCACTAAATTTTCCTCTTTTCGGGTTGCTAAATTTGAGTTTCTTCTATTATATAGAGTATTGCTGAGTGCAAAGATGAAAATACGATTTGCGTATGCAGATATGCCGGTATATGACAGCGAGAAAGACCGACTCTTCTTTGAATCCCTTGATGAAAATTTAGTCCGTTAAACCGGCCACATCTTGATTCCGGCTAGTAGTTCGGAAGCCGGTTGAGTAATGTGTTTCTTCTATAAATGAAGGAGAACGAAAAACGAGCGTTTCCTTTTCTGCCATCCAAAGAAAAGGAAAGCCAAAAAACAAAGAGGCATTATTTTGATAAAACCCCTTCTATTTTCTTTTATGATACCATAAATAGTTTGAAATTATTTTTTATACAATATAATTTTTATTTATAATTTATATTTTTACTAAACCTAAACAAAGGGACCATTTGTTTCAATTAACCACTAAATGAGCTAAAATAAGAGGATAATGATAATTGATACATAGAAAATTATAGATAGAAAATGAAAAGGAAGAAAGGGGGAGGAAAATGAGCCAGTTGATGAAATCAACAACATTCGACATTTTCGCTGGAAGGGGCTTTTCGTTGGAGGAGCTGCAGGAAAAAATCGACGCATCGGAAAAAGTGAAACAAAACCCGTTCGCCGATTTTGACGATGTGGAAATCCTCCTTTGGTATATCCACGAACAGAAGCACGCCGACGCGAAAAATGACCGATCGGCCCGGACACGAAAAGAATACGAAAACGAGCTACGGCTGTTCATCGGGCACCTATTGGATCATGGAACGGAGATCGGTGTGGATATCGAGACAATCGAAGAAGGGTCGCTGTTCAAATCGCTGGCGCCCCGGCATTTGCGGCGTTACCAGGAATGGCTTATCAACGAAAGCCCTCATGTGCAAAAAGGGAAAGCCTATAGCCCGGCAACGGTTGCCCGCAAGACCACCATTTTAAAATCGTTCTTCCGGTATTTATACAAGGTCGGCTACATCCAGGCAGACATCGCGGACGGGCTGCGCATCGCGTCGGTACGAAAGGACGACCGGCCGGATCGGGACTTGGGGCCGCAGGACGTCGTGGCAATCCTGCGTGGGTTCCAGAACATCGACCACCCGGTCATGTTCAGCATTATTTTGGTTCTCACGGCAACGGGCATTCGGAATGAAGAGTTTTGCAGATTGAAAGTCGGTGATGTGAAGGGCGACCGAATCCATGGCGGCCATTACCTGGAGGTGACGGGCAAGGGCAACAAGAAGCGCCAGATCCCCTTAAAACCCAAAGTGGTTGACAGCATCCGGCACTTTCGGCAGGCGCGGGGATTGCCAGCACTTTCCGAAGCCGATCCCACAGCGCCGCTCTTTACGACGAGCCGGGGAACGGCGTTCTCGCCGTCCTATGTGATCAGCTACATGGCGAAGGAACTGAAGAAGGTCGAAAATGAGTTGGAAGGCATTGATGTCAAACTGACGCCACACGTGTTTCGACATGCGTTTGCAATAACGTCCCGCTTGAACAGAGTTGATTTGTTCGTTATTATGCGCTCGCTTGGCCACGAGAAAATGGAAACTACGATGATTTATTTGGAGAAGATCTTTGCGCGGCAAGAGAATGCGGTCAACCAGTGGTCGAAGTCAGCTTTAGATGAATTCCTCTGATAGTTAAACTCAGATACTAAAATTTTAAGAGCGAATTGAAAAAAGATTTTGATATGAATTTATTGAATCAATGGCATAATTTAAATCTAACAGGGGTATATGAATTAATAAGTAATACGCCGTATTGATAGAACCGGCTCTCTTATTATCTATAGGAGGAGCTGGAAAAATCATGGATATATTCGAACTAGTTTTAATGATTTTCGTTTTAACAGGACCACGTATGTTGAAGTGCGGAAGACAATTCTTAATTTTTATTAAGAAAAAACTTAGAAGCGGGGTTAGGTTCAAGCTTTCGGTCACTTTAGAATTAAAATTGAAAAGTAACCGGAAGTAAATGTGTAAAAAATCAGAGTCGGATAATATCAAACGGGTACTGTTATCTTTTTGATTTAAAAAGTTAGCAGTATCCGTAATTAATAAATTATAATATAAAAAGAAAGTAACTCTTTTAACACAAGAAATGAAAAGGGATGGATTTATTTATTCGTTCGTAAATATGCCTAGAATACTAAGAACGTTCGTAAAGTGTTTTGACACCTTTACGAACGTTCTTTTTGCCTTTTTTAGCCCTTTTTAGAGCGTTCGTAAACCTGTACTTTTACGAACGCTTACTACTACTTAGAAATACTTTCATTACTCACATTTTAATTGGTTGTATAGAGTATGGGCTCATCGTCTGTTTACCACGGTGCACGAACGAATTCGTTTCAATATCAAACTGAATGCCGCCTTATTGCTGGTTGCTTTAAAGCGTATGCTGTTAATCGAAACCTTGCCCTTGAACTGGCTGGATTACCTAACGACAATTTTCTACGAGTCCGTTTCACTGTGCAAGACTCATTAGTTATTTAATGGCTAATCACCACACCTAAAATAAAAAATCACTTTTAGGAAGATAAGAAAGTACCTTAATTATATTCAATTTATTAAGCAATAAATAGAGTAATAGATATTTTACTTAAAATAAATTTTCGGAAAATTTAGAAATTTTAAAGCATTTATCAAGAATATATCATATAATGTAATAAAAATAACAAATAAGTAAGAAAAGAGGGATGAAATGGAGAAAGAAAATAATGGACACAAGAATTCTTCTCCCCATCTTTTTAAGACAGACGGAGGCAAAACGAAGTCTAATACAATTGAAATTCCAGGTATTAATTTGCCTAAAGGTGGAGGGGCGATAAAAGGCATTGACGAGAAGTTTTCAGTAAATGCAGCGAACGGGACTGCAACATTTTCTATTCCTCTTCCTTTCTCTCCAGCTCGCGGAGTTTCACCAGAAATGAATATTGCGTATAACTCAGGAGGTGGAAATGGAGTTTTTGGTTTAGGATGGGCACTGAATCAGGCATCTATAAAACGGAAAACTGATAAGGGTCTTCCGAGGTATTTGGATGTGGTCGATTCAGATTCGTTCCTTTTTTCCGAAGCAGAAGATCTTGTTGCTGAATTTGAAAAAGAGTCAGATGGCAGCTTTAAAAAAGATACCAAAGATAACTTTATCATTAGAGAAAAAGATTCCTCAGACGGCCTGTTTACAATTAGGTATTACAAACCTCGGATTGAAGAGGTATTCGCCAGAATCGAAAGATGGTCAAATAAAAAGTCGCAGGTAATAAAATGGCGGGTCATTACAAAAGAGAATATAACGACGCTGTTTGGTTGGACTGCTGCATCGAGAATTTCCAATCCGAATGATGAGAACAAAGTATTTGAATGGCTGCCTGAATTTATTTTTGACGATAAAGGAAATTGCACCCATTACATTTATAAGAAAGAAGACCAAGCGGAATTTGATTATATGCTGTTGCATAATAGGAATCGCTTAGAGGCTGGAGAAATTACTTACACTAATTTATATTTAGAAAAGATTTTGCATGGCAATAAAACACCATATAAAAATATGGGTGATCCTTATCTCGATGAAACGGATTATTTATTTCAAACGGTTTTTGATTACGGGGAATATGCGGTTAAAGAACCTTTTCTGAAAGTGAAGGATTGGAATTTCAGGAAAGATGCATTTTCAGAGTATAAGAGCGGTTTTGAAATAAGAACTACGAGACTATGCAAACGGATTTTGCTGTTTCATTGTTTTTCTGAACTTCCAAAGGGTTCGGCTTTAGTGAAGTCTCTTGAATTTGAGTACCATTCCGCTAATGAAGAAGCTTTTACTCTTTTAAAGTCCGCAACAACACGTGGGTATATTAAAAAGCCGGATGGCACGTATACGAATAAAAAGCTGCCGCCTATCGAATTTGAATACCAGCAGCACAATTGGAATGGGAGGGTCAAATCCATTTCACAGAACAATTTAGTTCACGCACCTATCGGACTTGATGAACCGCAATATCAATTTATCGACTTATTTAATGAAGGTCTTCCAGGAATTCTGACAGAGCAGAGCGGAGGGTGGTTTTACAAACATAATTTAGGGGATGGCAAATTTGCGCAGGCACAACTGGTTTCTCCCAAACCTTCTTTTACAGGATTAGGGTCACGTCTGCAATTGCTCGATTTGGATGCAGACGGCCGCAAGCAGCTAGTCAAACTCAACGAAGAACCAAAAGGTTATTTTGAATTAAGTGATGAAGACGAGTGGGAAGTTTTTCGGCCTTTTGAAACTTTGCCAAATATTGATATGCGAGATCCGAATTCCAGGTTGATTGATTTAAACGGAGACGGCAAACCGGAAGTTTTGATTACGGAAGATAATATCTTTACCTGGTATGAATCTGCTGGGAGAAAAGGGTACACGCAAGTTTATAAGGAGATAAAATCAACTGATGAAGAAAAAGGGCCAAATCTGGTTTTTGCCGACTTTAAGCAAACGATTTTCCTGGCGGATATGAGCGGAGATGGTTTGACAGATCTCGTTAGAATCAGAAACGGAGAAGTCTGTTATTGGCCGAACCTCGGATATGGAAAGTTTGGCGCTAAGGTAAATATGGATCATGCACCAGTCTTTGACAGCAGCGAGGCCTTCAATCCATCCTATCTGCATCTAGCCGATATTGATGGATCCGGCACTTCTGATATTATTTATCTGGGCAAAAATAAGTTCACTTGTTGGATGAATTTAAGTGGAAATGCCTACAGCACCATTCCATTTGAAATGGATACTTTCCCTGAAATCCATGATGAGGCAAAGTTCACGGTTACCGATTTACTTGGTAATGGGATTGCTTGTATTGTCTGGTCGAGCCCTTTAGAAAAGGATACCCAAGCTCCCTTAAAATACATTGATTTGATGGATAGCAAGAAGCCTTATCTTATGGTCTCTTACAAGAATAATCTTGGCAAAGAAGTTGCACTGGAATATACTCCCTCTACTAAATTCTATATTGAAGACAAGTTGGCAGGCAATCCCTGGACCACTAAGTTGCATTTCCCCGTCCATTGTATTTCAAAGACCGAAACAAGAGATGAAATAACTGGCTACCGGTTTACAAGCTCCTACAAGTACCATCATGGTTATTATGACCATGAAGAAAGAGAGTTTAGGGGCTTCGGCATGGTAGAGCAAAAAGATGCTGAAGAATTTGAAACCTGGAAAAAGGGAGAGGCAAGCAATATCGTGGATGAACCTCTGCATCAGGAGCCGGTAATTACAAAAAGCTGGTTTCATCTTGGAGACTTTGCGGATAGCGGAGATATTCTCAATCGGTTTGCCCATGAGTATTGGCATGAGGAAATGGCAAAGCGAGGATTTTCTGTTACAAACCATGAAGTTCCTTTACCGGACGCAAGGATTATCGCTGCACCGGAAATAAATAACTCTATTATTGAGCAGTTCAGTGCCAATGAATGGCGGGAGGCTTTGCGCGCTTGTAAGGGGATAGGGTTACGTACAGAAATCTTTTCTCATGATGCCCCCTCGGCAGAAGCGACACTTGAGCAGATCCAAAAACAGCTTACTCCTTATTCTGTAACAACTAATAATTGCGTAATCGAATTATTACAACCGAAAGGACACAATAAACACGCCATCTTCATCGTTAAAGAAAGTGAATCCATCACCTATAGCTACGAGCGCAATACAGATGACCCTCGCATTGCTCACAAACTTAACATCAAGTTGGATGAATATGGGAATTTTCTGGAATCTGCATCTGTGGTTTATCCGAGAAGAAAAGCGGATAGTTTTTTGCCTGAAGAAACGCAACTAGCCCAAGATAGAACATTAATCACCTACACACAAAGAAGCTTTACCAATGACATCGATGAGGAAAATTCGTATAGACTAAGGCTTCCGGCGGAAACAAAAACTTACGAACTGAGGCTTCCAGTAGAACCAAAAACTTACGAGTTGAACAATGTGCTTAAAACCGGCTCTTTATATTCAGTGGATGATTTTAAGGACATTCTTACAATTGCGGAGGAAGTAGCTTATCACCATATTGAACAGAAACCTATTCCCAATACTTCACAGAAAAGATTGATTGAGCATATACGCACAATTTATCTTAGCGATAATTTAAAAGATGCTTTGCCATTGCATCAAATGGCTTCTTTGGCTTTTCCTTTTGAAAGCTATCAATTAGCTTATACTCCATCTCTCGTCAATGATGTTTATGGAGGGAGAGTTAACGAAGAATTGATGCTAGAAGGCAACTTTACTCATACAGAAGGCGACGGCAATTGGTGGATACGTTCTGGAACTGTCCAAATTGTTGAGACAGGAGAAACCGTATCCGATGCTCAAAACCGGTTTTATCTGCCGATAGCCTACGTTGACCCTTATAACTCCAAAACAATAGTGAAGTATGACAACAAGTATCAATTCTTCATCGAAGAAACAAAAGACGCATTAGGCAATAAAACAACAGTCGAACTTTTTAATTTTAGGACATTATCTCCGCAACGAATGAGAGACCTAAATAATAATATCTCCGAAGCTATCATAGATGAACTTGGCATGGTGAAGGCTATGGCGATATTTGGAAAAGGAGATGAAGCTGATGACTTAATGGACATAAATGAATTTTCTTCTTCATCCGAAATTGCAATCGCCAACAAATTGTTTCAGGCCACGTCCTCCGACATGTTGATTTCACAAGGGAAAATGCTGCTGAATCATGCAACGGCAGCTTTTGTCTATGACTTTGATGCATATTTGAAATCTGGAAAACCGGCGGTAATTGCTTCTATCGTAAGAGAAGAGCATTTTCGGGAAAACAACGATTCACCGGTGCAAATCAGTTTTGAGTACTCAAATGGTTTAGGGCAGGTTGTGATGAGAAAAGCGCAGGCTGAGCCGGGGCTGGCAAAACAAGTAACCGTGAATATCGACGGTTCTTATATAGTGGCGGATGTCGACACTGCCGCACTTAACCCGAAACAGCTGAGATGGATTGGCAACGGCCGAACAGTGCTTAACAATAAAGGCAATGTCGTAAAACAATTCGAGCCGTATTTTTCAATAACACCGAGTTTCGAAGACTTGAAAGAATTAGTGGAAACGGGAGTTACGCCCATTATGTATTATGATGCGCCGGGACGGCTCATTAAAACCGAAATGCCCGACGGCACTATGTCGCGCACTGCATTCGATTCATGGAAACAAATCCTCTATGACCAAAACGATACGGTTTTGGAATCTTCCTGGTTTCATAAACGGACGAACCGCCTGATGGATACTGAGCTCATTGAGGCAGGAAAAGACCCGGAAAGGGAAAAAGCGGCTGCCGATAAAGCGGCCAAACATGCTGATACTCCTGTAGTCCAACAATTGGATACCTTGGGGAGACCAGTGTTGTCAGTTGAACATAATAGGCATCCGGATGGAGGCGATGATGAGTTTTATCTAACTATGGTTGACCTCGATATCGAAGGCAATCTACGTAAAATTACCGATACGCGTGGAAATGCAGTCATGCAGTATAAATACGATATGCTGGGCAACAAATTCTATCAAAACAGCATGGATGCCGGCCAAAGATGGCTATTGATGGATATTTTAGGAAACCCACTTCGCACGTGGGATGAACGAGGCCATGAATTCCAGTATTTTTACGATACTTTGCACCGGCTTACTGCTAGTAAAGTTATCGGTGGTGACAGAAATACCCCTCTTGATCATATCGTCGAGCGGATATTTTACGGGGAATTAGAGGACAAACCTGAGCTGAAAAACCTCCGGGGTAAGCCAATCAAGCATTATGATACCGCGGGAGTTTTGGTGATGTCTGAATATGATTATACAGGAGAACCGAAATCTACAACTCGACGTCTATTCAAAGATTACAAAAGTATTACTAACTGGATAGATGCTAACTTAGAAGTAGATCTTGAGTCTGCTAGCTTTACTTTTATTTCAGAAACAGATGCTTTAGGAAGAGCAACAAAACAGACGGCGCCTGATGGAAGTATTACGACACTTTCTTATAACGAGGCTGGTTTAATGAATAGCGAAAGTGTTGCACATATCAATCCGGCCATTACGACCATTTATATAAAAGATATAAACTACAACGAAAAAGGTCAGCGAAATCAAATAGTATATGGGAATGATGTCATCACTTACTTTCATTACGATAAAGAAACTTTCCAGTTAAGGCAGTTAGAAACCAAACGGCAGAACAAAGATGCGCTACAGGATTGGCGTTACACATATGACCCATCAGGGAATATCACTCATATAGAAGATAAATGTATTCCAACCACATTTTTTAATAATCAAAAAATTACTGACATTTCTATTTATACGTACGATGCTCTTTATCGTCTGGTGAAAGCATCCGGACGGGAGAATGATACGCAACTTTCATTTGACAGCAAAGACAATTGGAACGATTCTGCTTTCATGAAGCAATTGAATCCGGGCGACCCGATCGTCATGCGCAATTACACTCAAAGTTATCTCTATGACGATGTGGGCAATATTCTCCGGACGAAGCATCAAGCATCCGGCAACAGTTGGATTAGAAATTATAAGTATGAAGATGCAAACAACCGGCTCATCAGAACACAAGTAGGTACTAGCACTTACAACTATCCACATCACCCGGACCATGGATTTATAACTGCTATGCCTCATTTGGAAGATATGACATGGAACTTTAAAGAAGAACTCATGCGAACGGTTCGCCAGAGACGCATCGACGGTGGAACGCCTGAGACCACCTATTACCAGTATGACGGGCAAGGGCAGCGGATAAGAAAGATAACCGAGAACCAAGCTGACACAGGGAAGCAGCCCGAAAAAAAAGACGAGCGGATTTATATCGGAAGCTACGAACTGTATAAACAGCATAGTGGCGAGGATGCAGGAATGGAGCGCAGCAGTTTAAGCCTGACGGACAAAGGGCATCGATTTGTCATGGTAGATACCGAAACGAAAGCTGACATTATTTCTGGAGTGTCAACGGGAAATGCAGATCCTGTCCAAACCGTTCGTTATCAATTGCATAATTACCTTGGTTCAGCAGCACTGGAACTGGATGAAACGGCACAAGTCATTAGTTATGAGGAGTATCATCCTTATGGCACGACTGCTTATCAGGCTAAAAATGCAAGTATTAGGTGTGCTGCAAAGCGTTACCAGTATACAGGGATAGAGCGGGATGAGGAGAGTGGGTTGGAGTATCATATTGCGAGGTATTATGTTGTTTGGCTGGGAAGATGGCTAAACGCGGATCCAATTGGAATTCAAGATGGGATAAACGGTTATAGGTACTGTAAGAATAATCCTCTTTATAACAATGATCAAAGCGGCACACAATCCCATCCTATAATAAATAATGCAGATCCAAACGACCCAAATAATTACGTTTCTTTTGAAGATTTTAAGTCCGGTGCGCTGGGGCCTTCGTGGAACGAAAAAGCGTTAAGAAGCGATTGGAATAAGGCGAATCCAAATTCCAATATACCTAATCCTTCTATTTATATCATAAATCCAAAAACCGGAAAGGCAGATATATTATCTATTGAAGATGCTAGAGAGAAACTAAGTGCGTTATCTGAAAAAAAATTTGAAGAGGAACTTGGAAAAGCTGATGTATTAATTTTACGTAATAACAAGTTTAGCAAATCCATACAAGAAACTGTTGATCAAATAAATAAACCTTCTTTAGCACCGTCATTAATGGGTTTTGCTATACGACTCTTACAAGAAGATACTAAACAGTTTAAAGGTGAATTTCCCTCAAATTATTATGTCGATTTTAGCACTAAAGTCATTATGGAAAGTATAAAACTTTATGGACCGGAATCCGGAATCGAAACCGTTTACAATGCATTTGGAGTTAAAAGCGATGAGTCTTCACAAGGCAAAGCAGCTATGCACATGTATGAATCTTTGGTAGGTAATAACGAAAATACTGGTTTTGACAAAGTGCAACATTTTGTTGCATCAGCAGCTTTAGAGTATAAGCATAAAAATTTGAGCATATTAACTGACCTCAAACAATATGCTAAAGAAATAATAAGTGACGAGTTAAACAGTTATATTAGTTCTGATAAAGGTTATGATCGGGAAGACATGTTAGCCAACAATCGGGGTCAAGCTTTTGGAAATAAACTATATAGACGTTATCAAAATGATATGGCTTTCGAAATTAAAAAAGCTGTATGGTCTTTTACAATATTAATGCACTGATTTCTTTGGAAGCAACGAAGATATATCTTGTACCATACACTTCAAATAACCAAATATTTAAATGATTTTTCCGTAGTTGAAATAAGCTTACTAAGAAGTAAGTTATCGTTTGCGCATATTATTTATAAAGTTATAAGTAAAAAGATGGTTTGTAGCTTCTATTTTTCTTTATAAATTCTGTAGTTTCTTGAAAAAGTATAAATAGAGGAGAAGGTAACCATGCCAAATAAGGATTTAAATAATTTAACAAGCAAACTCAATCTTTTTAAGTTTGATTTAAAAGAAGAGTCACAACAAAAATTATTTGAAGAGAAATTTAAAAAAAATAATGGCGATTGGTCTGCGTTGAAATCTGAACTTAATAAGGAAGCTATTTTTACTCCTGAGATTATTAATGATCTAGAATTCACACATCATTTGACAAATTGGAGCGAAGACGATGAAAATCTCGTTTCGGCTTTTCAAAAAGATGAAAAAATAAAATCGTTGCGTGATATTGCGACAAGTTTCAATAAGCCGGCGTTTATCGAAAAACTGAAGGGTTTCGCTAAAGAAGGAGTAAAAGAAGAAGAGCAGGAAAATTATGCTATTAATCTGCACCGGGACTTATTTAAAATAGAGCCAACTGCACTAGTAATCAACATGATTAAAGATCAGCAAGTTCCTATATTGAATGATAACTTGGGCAGTGAAATTCAATCAGTTTTAGAAAAGCGACCTGACTTCAACATCAAGAATCATTCAATTTATGAGTTGATAAAAGATAAGGAAGCGTTGCAGGAGATTCCTGCTGATCATCAAGAACCTCTCATAGCTAATCTAAAAATCTTACAGCGAATTACGGCGATTAGTCCTGACGCAGATGCAGTTCCAGCACTTTACAATGCTAATTTGCATTCTGCTATTCAAATTTCAAATATCCCTCAATCAGAATTTATGGCAGTTATGAAAAAGAGCGGCTTAGATGATGGTACTCTATCAATAATTTATACAAATGCCCAGCAAACTCGAGTGCGTAATGAGCAGGCAATAATGACATTAAGAGAAATATATAAAGGCACCGGTATAGATATGATTGATAAAAGTATGGCCTTGAACCCTGCACAATTAGAGAAGGTATTGCCGAAGCATGATATTTCCTGGGATTTGCTTTTTAATGATGCGAACTTCTGTGAATGTGAAGAGTGCAGTTCAGTTTATAGCGCAGCCGCTTATTATGTAGAGTTGTTACAATATCTGCGCAATAACAACCTTGATGCCGGCTCTAATAATCCGATACCTATTAAACCTAATGCAAAGGATATTACAGGGACCCCTCTTGAAAAGCTATTTAACCGGAGACCTGATCTAGGTTATTTAGAGCTTACCTGTAAAAATACAAATACGGTTTTGCCCTATATTGATTTAGTGAATGAGGTTATGGAGAATTACGTAGCATATAAAAAGCCACGGCCTTTTAATGTAAAGGATGAAGAGTCTGGGGAATTGCTTGCTGAACCACGGCATACAGAATATCAGGCATACGAAACGTTGAAAGGAGAAGTCTATCCATTCACGCTGCCTTATCATCAAGCTATGGACTCTAAAAGAATTTACTTAAGAAATCTAGACACAAGCCGCTATGAACTGCTTAGAAACTTCAGAAAAAATGATTCAGCTGATGAAGAAGTTGCAAAATTAAAAGATGAAGCATTGAATCGGTCGATTGATGCAGAATTTTTAGGGTTAACGAAAGAAGAGTATGTGATTTTAACAAAAGAAAGTTTTGAAAACAAAAGCTTGATTGGCAAGCTAAAAGCTAAAGATTATACGGATGAACAATACAGAGACTTGATCGGAGTAAAACCGACTTGGGAATATTATGGCTATAAAGATAAAAGCGCTATGTTGGGAGATAAAGGCCTTTCACTTATTAAGGAAGAGTTTCTGCATCGTACAGGCATTGATTACATCAATCTTGTCGAATTACTAAAAGCTAATTACATTAATCCCTATAAACTTAAAGGGAAAGCGAAAGTTATAATGGAAAGTTTGCACGTCAATTACCGTTTTTTGCAATATTATTCAAATAAACATGGAATTGATAAAATGGCGGAAGAATTGAGCAAAAACGGGAACCTGTCAGTTCTTACCCCAAAACAAAGTGAGCTTCTGGATTTTCCAATTATTAAAGAAACCACTAATGGATCTAACTCAGGTCAGGTAGAAATGAGCATCTCTAAAGAAGACATTGTTCTTTGGGTAAAAGATCATTTTGAGAAATTGGGAAAAGTGATTGTAATTGAAGATGGAAGAGATTACGCGAATGGAAAAATAAACAAACTTGCAGGAGATGGAACAGAGAATATTGGAAGTATAGAAGACGCTAAGCTATTCTTTGATGCTGCTGATGGAAAAATAGAAGTGGGAAGTATAGATAGAACAAGCGGAAAAGTAGCACTCAAAGATGCACAGATCCCTACAGAATTGAGTAACTTGGAAGACTTATTCTTCATCGATGAAAAGGGCGGAAAAGGAATATTTGTAGTAGACGAAAGTGAAATTCACTTGATCTTTTTACAGCAAAAAGAAACATGTGATCTTGATTCAGCTTTGCTCATGCATTTAGACGGCACTTCCTTAACTATCGAAGAGTATGATAGAATTCATCGTTTCATACGTCTATGGAGAAAATTAGATTGGACAATCGATAAAATCGATAATGCTTGTGCTACATTTAGTGAAATTAACAATACGTCTAACTCGACTTCGGGAGATATTTTGTCTGCAAATGAAAAAGATATATCTGTGCAAAACTGTGATATAAATCCACACTTGCTTCATCAACTTACCGCTGTGAAGAAGTTGTTGGATAAAACCGGACTCGAGCTAAATAATCTGCTTCCTTTGTGGGGAAATATTAGCACTAACGGGGAAAAGCCGCTTTATCATCAGCTATTCCTTACCTATAATGTCTTAGGCATCGATAAAATATTCAAAGAAGATGATAATGGAGAGCTTCTTGCAAGCGATGCTGAATTGCTCAATCATATTCCAGCTGTAATGGCGGCTCTCAATCTTTCCGCAGATGATATATATAGAATTATGCAAGATACCGAAATGAAGAACCGGCTTACTTTACAAAACTTATCCACTCTTTATCGCCATCGATTATTATCAAAACTTGTTGAGATGCGTATTCCAGCTTTTCTTCAAACACTGAAGTTACACGGCGATGTTTTTCAAGACGCCTTAGCAACTTTAAAGTTTTTGGAAAATTTTGATAAAATAGAGGCGTCCGGTTTTTCCTTTGAGCAATTAAATTATATTTGCGAAAACCAGGAATATAAAGAGCATCCGTTAGTCCCAACCCAGAATGACCTTCTGCAATTGAGTAAAACTTTATATGACGGTTTGAATTTAATTGATGCAACATACGGAGACTTGAAGACAGTCGAAACAAATGAGTCATTATTAGAAGATGCGGATGTTCAAGAACAGGCCACCACTGAGCTAGTAAGAACAAAAATAAGTTTGCTTTTCGAACCGGAAAGCGTTGAAAAGATTATAGGGTTATTGGAAGGGACCAATATATTCATAGCAAATGCAGCGCAAAAGCTAAAAGTCAAATTGCCTAAGGTCAGCTCTTTAAAATCTAAACTTAAATATGATGAGGATCACGGCACTGTACAGATTACAGGGATACTCACTCAGCCTGAATTGGATGAGTATCGTAGTGTCAACAAGAAAACGGAATGGATTGGCGCATTGGATGATATCCAAAGGCAGCAGTACAGATTATTTCATGAACTGTTATCTGGTTTATTCAATGACGACAAAAAAGAATTAGAGGAAATTATAAAATCTGGAGATATATCAATTCCGTTAGATAAAATTAAAGCAGGAGAAAAGGATGTCAATACGGCACCTCAGAAGCGCGCTGCATTTCTGGCGGTATTTATGCCTTATTTGCGTCAGCAATTAGCCCGGCGTTTTATAGTGGCAACACTCGCTGAATTTTTGGAACTAGACGCAAAAATCACGGATGTATTAATCTCGGAAATTATACGGAGTAGGGCCACATCAATGCCAATTTATGATATTTTTGAAGATTTGAAAGAAAGTGGAGAAACGGGAGAAAACAATTGGAGCGGCTTCATCATTCCGCAAACAAATGCAAAATATACTTTCATCATTAAAGAAAGCAAGGAAGAACCGGCCGTTCGTATTGATGAAATGAATCTAAAATTGACAAAAGAAAGTTCTGCAAACGAGTGGTGGAGTGAGCCTATAATTTTGCAGGCAGGTAGATTATATAAAGTGGCAACTGAAAAAGCTGAGCTTGATCATATATTCTGGAAAACAGCTACATCACCTGTTTCTTCTATCCCTTCATCAGCCTTACTGCCTGACTTTATTTTAGAGCGATGCAAACCAGCTTTGATTGCTTTGCAAAAAGCAGCTATCCTTGCTTCCAACTTCAATTTAAATGAAGAAGAACTCCGTTTTTTCAGTGCTTATAAAGCCGATTTTGATCAACTGGATTTTAATACACTTACATTTAACGGCTGGCTGCGTTTAGAATCCTATAGTGAACTGCGTAAATCACTGCCACAGCAGAAGATAAACCTTTTGGACTTTTGGAAATGGATTCACCAGACTGAAGCGGAAGAGAAACGATTGATGGATAACGCACTTGATCGTTCTGAGCAGGAAGAAAAACGGATAAAACAATTAATCGTTAATAAAATAATTGACCTTACTGATTGGAAAGAAGACCAAATCAATAAGTTGATTCAGGAAGAGCATTTCAACTTCGAAAAGCTAGCAGATTACCGGAACGAAAAAAACTTACTGAAATTGCAGGAAGCTATAATAATTGTAAACAAAATAGGGGTCGACCCCAGTCTGCTTTTTGACTGGGCGATTGATGATACAGATTTTAGTACTACTCGTAAAATAGCCGAAAGCATAAAAAATGCTATGCGATCCAAGTACAACCAAGCGGATTGGGAGCAAGTTATTAAACCAATCCACGATCAGTTGCGAAATAATCAGAGGGGGGTTCTGATAAGCTATTTATTGCAACAGAAAGAATTGAGAACCCAAAATGTTCCGGACGCAGAAGGGTTATTTGAATATTTTTTGATAGATGTTCAGATGGAGCCTTGCATGGAAACTTCGCGCATCAAACAGGCTATATCCTCTGTGCAACTATTTATACAACGTTGTTTGCTAGGCTTAGAAGAGCATAATGGCATAAAGCCGGATGTATTGGATAGGAAACGGTGGGAATGGATGCAGCGCTATAGAGTTTGGGAAGCTAATCGAAAAGTCTATTTGTATCCTGAGAACTGGATTGAAAGCAATCTTCGCGATGACAAAAGCCCTTTCTTTAAAGAACTAGAAAGTGAATTATTGCAAAAAGATATCAATAAAGAAAATGTGACTGAGGCACTTAAGTCTTATCTTTATAAAGTTGACGAAGTGGCAGATATGGAAGTAATCGGATTGTATGTTGATGGACTAAATAATGGGACAGTCTGGAGCGAGAATGCTAAACTCCATGTCTTTTCCCGCACACGAAATGCGCCATATCTGTTCTATTACCGCTATTTAGCATTGGACGAAATGAACTGGTACCCATGGGAGAAGATGCAAGTTGATATCCCTAGCTATGATGTGGAAAATCCTGAAACGCAGGAAGTAGAAGATAATGGATGTTATCTTCTACCACTAGTATGGAACAATAGATTATTAATATTCTTTCCCCAAATAATGAAGAAAATAAAATCTAATCCTAATGCTGAAGGTAAAACTTATAATACACTTGGCGGTGAGGCGACAGAAACATCAAAGCCTATTGAACACTTCGAAATCAAAATGGGAATGAGCGAATATAGAAACCGAAAATGGACACCCAAACAAATTAGTAAAGATGCTAGTTATACTTTTCCATTATCTAATGAGCAGGTTATTAAATATTTTAAATTCACACCTATCATAGAAAACGATAAGGTGACAATTGGAATTGAAAACCAATCAAATTTCTCTGAAAACAAGAAAGAAGTTTATGAAGCAACATTTGAATATAACGGAAATTCTTTGTTATTTAAAAGAAAGTTTGGATTAATAATCTTTATTCCGGAATTTTTAAAAAAAATGACTCAAAAAGATAGCTCCTTTATCAAAGCGGCTAACGAGATTAATACGGCTAAAAGTCTCTACTCTGTTAAGAATATTCAGGATTTTAAACCCTACTTTCCAATTATTGAGCCGGATTTAAAAACAAAAGAAGAGTATATTCATTTCTACGAAAAAAGATTCAAAAACGTAATGTCTGATTTGGATCCTAGCCAAACCGAATTTCACCACCCTCATATTCGGAAATTATTAGGGAAAGTTAATTATGGTAAGTTAGAGGGATTTTTCAAAGAAAACTTATCAATGAAAAGTGATGACTTTGGTCCGTTTGATCACGATGATAATTCGGGAACTCCAAGTATTTATCACGAATTAAAACGCCCATATTCGCTTTATAATTGGGAATTATTTTTTCACGTACCGATGGTATTAGGCGAGACTCTCAGCAAGTCCCAGCAATTTGAAGAAGCGATGAAGTGGTTCCATTATGTGTTCAATCCGATTGCTGAAGGAAACGAGGATAATCGGTTTTGGCAATTTACTTCTTTCAAAAACATCAATAGCCAAAATGTTTTAGAAAATATCTTTAATAATCTGAAGCCCAATACAGCAGATAAAACAATTAATGAATGGAGAAATAATCCTTTTATGCCGCACGTAGTAGCACGTAGCAGGTCGGTTGCTTACATGAAATGGGTAGTCATGAAATACATTGACAACCTTCTTGAATGGGGAGATTATCTTTTCCGCCAAGACACGATTGAAAGCATTAACCAAGCAACTCAGTTATATGTCTTGGCAAGCCATATATTAGGACCACGCCCAATGATGGTACCGAAGCGGGGGGAAATAGAACCTCAGACTTATCTTGGTCTGCTGGATAAATGGGATGCTTTCGGTAATGCAATGATTGAACTGGAAGTGGCTGCGCCGTTCAGTAATCAACCAACTATGATTTTTGAGGCATTAAACAAGGAAATTCCTCATTCCAATATTTTCGGTTCCGTATCGACTTTGTATTTTGGTATTCCAAAAAATCCAAAACTTATGAGTTACTGGGATACAGTGGCTGACAGGTTATATAAAATCAGACATTGCCAGAACATGGAAGGTGTTTTCCGGAAGCTGGCCCTGTTTGAACCGCCTATTGACCCGGCTTTACTGGTTAAGGCTGCCGCACAAGGATTGAGCATCGCTTCTGTATTGAATGATTTAAATACACCTATGTCAAATTATCGCTTTTACTATTTACTTCAAAAAGCGTTGGAATTGTGCAATGAATTAAAGTCATTAGGAAGTTCGATGCTTTCTGCAATCGAGAAAAAAGACAATGAAACCATTGCGCTGATTCGTGCGAAACACGAAGGAGCCATGCAGAATCTGTTGATGGAAATTAAGGAAAAGCAACTTGAAGAAGCACAAAAAAATCTTGAAAGTTTGATTCAAAACCGGAAGGCCCCAGAAGCCCGAATGAAATATTACTTGAAGTTAAGCGGCTTATCTGAGGATTTAATACCTGCAAAAACAGCTGATTTCACTGAAATAGAAAACAATATTGCAACTGTGGAAGGAGACAGCGGATTAAAGTTGATATCTTTTGAAAAAGAAGATATGGAGAAAGCGAGTGAAGCTCAGAGATTGCAAAAAGACATAGGGATAATGGAAGCATTGGCAAGTACTCTTCATGTAATCCCGGTCGCTACTGCTGATGCCAAACCACTTGGTATTGGTGCCGGTATATCTATTCATGGACAAATGTTTGGAAATGCTGCACAAGCAGTTGCAAAAAGCCTGCAACTACATGCAAGCGATGTTTCTTTTGGGAGTTCTAATGCAGGCAAAAAGGGCAGTTTTACTCGAGCTTTACAAGAACGAATTTCTCAAGCCAACGCGGCCGGTTATGAACTGAAGCAGATAGATAAACAGATAACCTCACAGGAAATCCGAATTGATCTTGCTAACCAGGAAATAACAAATCAGCAAAAGGCAATAGATAATGCGAATGAAGTGGAAGAATTTATTAAGAATAAGTATACGAACGAAGAGTTATACACTTGGATGAGGGGCAGCTTGAAAACTTTATATCACCAAGTTTATAACATGGCTTACGAACTTGCCAAAAAAGCAGAGAAAACGTATTGCTTTGAAAGAGGCATCAGCAGCGCTAATTTCATTCAGTCTGGATATTTTGATGCGGGTAGAGATGGATTGTTGGCGGGCGAGCAGCTCTATATCGGCTTGAAACAACTTGAAGCGGCCTATCAAAACGAACGGGGACATGATTATGAGATAACCAAAACCGTTTCGCTATACCAAATAAGTCCTCTCGCAGTGATTCAATTAAGAGAGACAGGGACATGCGAGTTTTCCCTTCCGGAAGTTTTGTTCGACATGGATTATCCGGGCCATTACAGACGACGCATCAAATCGACAGCTGTTTCAATTCCTTGTATTGCTGGACCTTATACAGGTGTAAACGCCACCTTAAGTTTATTGGGGAATAAATTTAGAAATACAGCTCTGGGCGGGAAAAAGTACGAGGAAAATGTTGAGGAGACAGATGATCGGTTTAATTCTTATGCTATTCCGATTAATGCTATAGCTGCAAGTTCAGCTCAGAATGACAGCGGGATGTTTGAGCTCGATTTTAAAGATGAGCGGTATTTGCCATTTGAAGGTGCAGGAGTCATTAGCAAATGGCGTCTAGAACTGCCAGCCTTTAGGCAGTTTGACTATCGCACCATACCGGATGTAATCCTTCACTTAAAGTATACGGCGAATGAAGGCGGCGATCGGCTCAAATCTGCTGCGACCCAATCTGTCTCAGAGAGCCTTAAAAAAATTAAGCAGGAACTTAATGAAACCGGGCTGCACATGGCTCTGAACATGAAGCATGATTTGCCGAATGAATGGGTTCTGCTTAAGAAGAAGGGCGCTGTCGAATTGAAAATTGATAAGTCGAGGTTGCCTTATATGGCTCAAAGTATTAAAGTTGCTGTTGAACATTTGATGCTCATTGCCAAAGTAAAAGATAATCCAACAACTTTCGCAGTTGGAATCGGCATTAAAGATGGAACTGATGTAGAAGAAACAAGTCTTGAAAGGATCGCTGAATGGGAGCTTGTTCAAGGAGAGAGCACAAAAATTAAATTAGATGAGCCTTTCACCTTGTCAGTGGACGCTGCACAATTGAATAACTTGGAAGAATTGAATTTAATTGTGAAGTATATGTTTTAAAATACTTGCTCAAGCGGCGCCCTGGGACTGGATTTTACTTCAGACCTTCACAGCTATCAGCAAACGGTTCGATATTACACATGGATTGATCTGAGGTCAGCATCGCATATGACCTGCCACTGTAGTACGTCTGTGTCGACTGTAACATCTTCTCGGAAGGCACAATCGATGAAATCCAGCAATACACAGGTAGAGTCGCTCGACTCATCAACAAGTTGGCGATCCACTTCTTGCATTATGCCTCAAAAAACGGCTATCAAATTATTGATGACCGCATGGTGAAAAAATGATTGAAGGAGAACTCGCCTAGTTCTCCTTTTTTGTTCGAAGACAGGTTGTTCCACAGATTCGGGCCATTAGATACCGTCAATTTCCGGGATTTTGGTCATGTTCTTAGCAGAATATACTCGACTTATATAGAAAGGCAACTTATTTAGTTATTTTCAATCCGTTGGAGGATTTGCAGTTTTGCAGTTCTTCGGGCGTTAACGCCATATAGGAAAGTATCATATAAAGTTAACCTATGATTGCTTGTCGGTAGCAAAAAATATAAAGAATGAGAAAGGGAGGTATCCAGTTAGTAAAAGGTATCTTTCTTAGTTCATCATTTATTTGTTCGCAAAATACTTATTTAACGAACAAATAGAGTGAGTATATTCTAAATGAAGATAGAGCGGCAGTTATTCAGTAACTGCTGTTCTTATGTTAGTTTGTAAAAGTGTACTTCTAGGAACAAATCTAGAAGAGAAATTGAATGCCACGTTCCCCCCAGAAAATTATTGGACGATGGAAGCCAGTCCATTCATAGTTCTCTGTGAAAAAATCTAAAAGAATCTTACTTCTAATGAATCTCCCACCTTCTATTTTTAGAATCGGTAGAAGATATGGACGCACAGTGTTCAACAAAACTAGCCATTCGTTAGAGATTTCCAAATAGAATCAGCTAAAAGCTAAAGTACTACTTATTGATGAAAACAGGGGCGAGAAGCGGCTATTACGAACGGGATCCGAGGATAGAAAGAAACTCTAGATATTAAAAAGAGGGAGCGTGCTGATGCAGCATGTTCTCTCTTATTTGATTTGTATAAGTATTCCTTTAGACTGCTGTAAAGTGAAAATAGGATAGTAGCGTAAAAGGGTTCCTTATAAATAAGGCGAATTATAATGTAAGAAGATAAATGACGCGCTCAATTAAAAAAGGTATAGAAACGAGGGAGACACTGGAAAGCAAAGAAGTGGAAAAGTTTCAAATGGCCGCTGCCGCCTATTGTGATTTTATTGATTCGTGCAGTTCTTTTGATGACAAAGAAACCTTGATCAAATTGCTTAGCATTGTCTCCCGGCTTTATACTGAAGCTTTTGAGTTGCCGGATGTCGAATCGGAAGAAGGGCATTCGGTCGATGTGGACTTTCCCTTGCCGGTAGTCGACTTCAAGAGCCACAACGTGTACAAGGAGATGTTCAACCCTTATCACGATACAACTCCTTTGAATGGTTGTTTGGACGACGATATAACAGGCATCTACAGCGACATTAAAAACGGGCTGGTTTTATATGAGCAAGGAAATGTCAAAGAAGCGGTATGGGAGTGGAAGTTCGGCTTTGAAGTGCATTGGGGAGAGCATGCCACAAGTGCCATCCGGGCCTTGCATTCTATAAACTTCCAATAAGTTCGTTTAAAGTGAAGCAGAATTATAACTCCTTTTAATGGAGTGAAAAGGTTACGAAATATGGAAAGAAGTAAGCGCGAATAAATTGCAGAATAAACAAATTCTTCAATAAACGGGGAGGATACCATGGCGATCTACTATTTTATGATGGAAGCATTACCAAGACCTGATAACCCGGAAAAGGAAGAATTTGAAGGAGCATTCATAAGCTGCTGGGTAGATTCAGCGGATATGACATCAGCCTTAACTGAAGCTTCCAGGTACATCAAAAGTGAAGGATGGAAAATACTGCGGATTGAAGAGCAGTTTATCGCGAACCGGGAGCGGTATGAAGGAGACCCGGAACGTTTGGATTTACTCGACTATTTCGATCAAGCCTTGCAAGACGGAGTTTCTGCGATTTTCCATGTTTGGCCAAAGGCTGAAAAATGACTTTCTAATTTCTTGCCAGCTGGTAATATATCGAAGGGAGGAAGATGCAGAGAGAATGGATTTATTTGGATGAAGAAGAAATAATTGGTCTTATACTTAGCCAGCGAAAGTCACTTTTAATAAAAAGCCTGATGGACACGAAGTCTTGTATTTATATATCAATGAGTAAACTAGGGAGAAAACATGCTCTTTATCAGCATGTTTTCTCCCTTTTTAAATTGCATTCTTTACAATAAGATATCAAACAAAAACGCTTAAGAAAATTGAGCAATTCAAGGCTTATAAGCTTTATATGCCCGCAATGTTCCGAGGATGGTCGAGAATTTCCTAGTTTCCTCAATGGCCGCAAAACCGGTTTCTTTTAACAAAGCCGGAATAATGCCTCTGACATGCGGTGAAGTGGTTTCGAAGCCGTCCAAGAACTGGACAGGGAGAAAGGCAGCGCGCATCCATTCGTTTTGCGGTTTCTCAAAATCAAGGATATGAAATTGGCCGCCTGATTTGAGAACTCGGAGAACTTCCTCAAATGTTTCCTTCTTTTTCTCAAGCGTCAAATGATGAACAAACAAACTTGTGAAGACATGATGAAACTGGTTGGCGGAGAAAGGAAGCTGATCAGAAAAACCTTCCTTAAAGACAATCCCTTTGGCTCGATTTTCTTTCATCTTTTCTTTGGCGATTGCGAGTATTTGTGGGTCAGCATCGATTCCTGTCACTTGGATACCGGAATGGGTTTGCTGAAGTAAAAAGGCGAGTGTCCCAGTGCCACATGCCAAATCCAATATAAGTTCGCCAGAGCGGATGGAGGCTTGGTGGATCAAATGCATTTTCATCTTTTTTTCCTGCAAGCCGGATGCGACCAACGGATCATAGAAGCGGGTCAGCCAGTGGTATTTGAGTGCCGGTATATAAGCTTTTGGATTGTCTTTTTTCATGAAAGGCGCCTCCTCTTATTAAGCTTATTATGTGGCAGCGACTTTGGAACTCGAAGTCTGGGAATTTGCTGAAGATGCAATTCGTTTCTATAAGTCCATGGGGATAAAAAACCAAGTTAGAAAAATGGATATTCAAATTAATTAGATCGCCGAAAGCGCTGAATCCGGCAACCGTTAAAACTGTCCAAACCCAGCTGGAATCCGCAAACGAAATCTACATCCTTGGCGGGAAAGGCGCAATGCCGACCAGCAGCATCAAGCAGCTGTTTGAGTGAGTGATAATCGAAAAGAAAAATAATGAAGCAGGCGTAATGCTGCACTGGCCCCGAATGAAGGACACTCTAAAAGGTTCCTCATCCGGGGTTTTTTGTTTCAGCCCGACTATCCAAATTGAAAAACAAGGGAAGACAAAATGCTGTTCAAAAGAAGCCATCATTGTCCGATCAAAATCATGCTTAGCACGCCGAAAAAGATAAAAGCAGCATAAATGATGAGCGGCACCGTCTGCATCTTCATCCATTCCTCTTTAGATACCATTTCTTGTTCTTCCGCATTGTATAAGAACACACAAAGTTTTATGATGTAAATTAAACTTAAAGCTCCAAAACAGACGAATGCGATTAAACTAAAATTTAATAATGATATTGTGTCCATTTCGATGAACCCCTTATCGCTTTCTAAAATTTAAAAGCGCAGATTAAGTTGTCTCGCCATCAGGGCAATTCCATTAACTACTACTTTCTTTAGAAATGCTAATTTTCCTTCATAAATAGCAACTTTTAAATACAATGCAGCAAGAATTAGAAAAAGGTGACAGTTGAATGAAATATGAAAAAAGCAGAACTGTAATTTCTTTGATCTTTCGATATAAGTAAAAAGTGCTTTCCAGCGGATTAAAAACACCGAAAGAAAGCACTCTTTTTGTCATTTTATTTTAAGGAGTTCAATGTTTCTCTTGACTCATAGCCAGCATATTGGCCTGCTGATTTTCAGGTTTTTAAAAAGCATTTAATGCCATTAAAAAAGCCTGAGAGAAACTTGAATCATCGATTTTAATTAACTGCTTTGACTCTGGATTTGCTGAAGTAATATTTCCGCACCTTCTGGACTTAAGAATATCCCCGGAGCGTATTCCTCGTTTTCTTTTTTCACTTCACCGGTGATCAGACATGCACGATAAGGTTCGTATTTCTTCAGAATAATCTTGTCTTCTTCGATGAATATCTCGACTGCATCCGCTTCGGCTATTTCCAATGACCTTCTTAATTCAATCGGCATAACTATGCGTCCTAACTCGTCTACTTTTCTGACAATTCCTGTACTTTTCATGATCTGCCTCCTGAGAATCCATTTTGTCTTTACATTATTGCTGTTGCTTTTTATTGCGCGTCTTGAGAAGTGTCAAATTTCAAGTGCGCATTGATTAGATTGCACCTATTCAGTTAACTTTCAGTATTACAAAATATACCATAAATAGCAATCTTAAATTTATCACTTCTTTTAATTGCTTTAACTAGCAGGAAGGGTAAAGATTCCTTTTACAACTTGCTGTTATTGGAATTACTTTAAATTAGGACTTGAACAGTTTGAAACAGCAGGAACAGATTCAGGGCGATAATGACAGATGCGATGGACCAGGCCAGGAACTTGGTGATCGAACGGTTCACCAGGCTGCCCATGATTTTCTGATTGCTCGTGAAAATGATCAGGGGAACCAAGGCAAACGGAATGCCGAAAGACAGGATGACTTGGCTTAAAACCAGCGCCGCTGTCGGATTGACCCCCAAGGCGATAATAGCAAGCGGTGGAAGCATCGTGATGGCTCTTCTTACATACAGGGGAATCCGCCGTCTAATATAGCCCTGCATGATAATATCGCCGGTTTTCGTGCCGACAGAAGAACTGGCCAATCCGGATGCCAGCAGCGCAACGCCGAATAAGATGGCAGAGAACGGACCAACGATTTCCCTGAATTGGGTAAAAGCCACATCCAGGTCCTGGACGAGCATGCCACTGCCGAAGAAAAGGGAAGCCGCGACAATCAGCATACTGGCATTAACTGCCCCTGCAATGATCATGGCAATCAACACATCAAAAAACTCGTAGTAGAATATCTTTCTCCGCTCCGTTTCCGTTTTCCCGATTACCCGTTTTTGCGTTAACGCGGAATGCAGATAGATGGCGTGGGGCATAACGGTTGCCCCCAAAATGCCGGCAGCTAACATGACACTATCCACTCCTTGGAATTGAGGCGTGAAAAGCCCTGTGAAAATGGAAGCAGGGTCGGGTTGGGCAAAAAACATCTGCAGCCCGAAAGACAGGACGACAATCAGCACCATACCCGAAATTCCAGCCTCCAGCTGCCTTACCCCTCTTCGCTGCAATTCTAATATAGCAAAAGAGCCTACGGCAGAAATCAGGGCTGCCGGGAACAACGGGATGCCAAACAATAGATATAAGCCCAAGGCAGCTCCGATAAACTCTGCCAGGTCCGTCGCCATGACAACTAATTCGCCTTGGATCCACAGACCGAAAGAAACCGGTTTGGGCAGGTTTTCACGTGATACTTCCGGAAGATTCAATCCGGTAGCGATGCCCAATTTGGCCGATAAGGATTGAATCAGAATGGCCATTAAATTGGATACTAGCACGACCCAAAGCAAGAGATAACCGTATTTCGAGCCAGCCGTGATATTCGTGGCGAAATTACCCGGATCGATGTAGGCGACTCCTGCGATGAAAGCAGGGCCCAGAAAAACCAGTACTTTGTGATGCTGTCTCCGGTAAGCGGTAATTTCCTCAAATGATTTGTACTCCGATTCAACTTTTTTCACATGGAGATCAAGCATGATTTTTTCCTCCTCTCCGAAATTCTGACTCCGCTTTAGTTTCCTTTGGGATAAAAAGTTTCCTTGAGGAAAATATAAAACTTATGCAGCCAAAATGCAACTGGTTTATTCTCAATTTTAAAAATATTATAAGAAGAAATTGCCGCTTAATGGAACAATGGAAGTAACTGCATTGAAGATCATTACGGGTTATCCAGTATGGAAAATCTTTATAGAAAGTTGTTGTTTTTGGTATGGTAAATATTTGAAATTGAAAAATAAGGAACAAATATTGCTTGAATTCGTTCGATAAAGTAGTGGAGTGATTAAGGAGGATGTATGGAAAATTTAGATGTAATTTTAATTATCAAAATGATCGTTATCGGATTAGTTCAAGGTCTAACTGAACCGATACCAGTTTCGTCAAGCGGCCATGTCATGATCGCAAGCGAAATCTTAGGATTAGGCGAACAAGGTTTTACTTTTGCCATATTAACTAATACGGCTTCGCTTCTAGCAATTCTGTATATTTACCGACAGGATATTGCGAGGCTGGCTGTTAACTCCATCCGATACATAAAAACCAAGGATTCGGCCTACAAAAGTGATTTTCGTTTTGTCTGTTACATCATCATTGGTACGATTCCAGCGGGATTGCTGGGTGTCTTGTTAAGTGATTTTATAGCGGAGAGCGTCAGCATGACCACTATTGCATTTATGCTGTTTGTGACCGGGATAGCCCTTTGGCTAATCCGGAATAAGCAAGGTTCCAAAAACGAAAGCACCATGACCGGAAAAGACGCTTTCCTTGTCGGATTAGGGCAAGCGGTTGCGCTAACGCCAGGCATCAGCCGTTCAGGAGCAACCATCATTTCAGCTATTGCCGTTGGCTTGAATCAGGAAACGGCTTTAAGGTTTTCTTTTATGCTTTACATCCCTGTTAGTTTAGGTGGAGTAGTTCTAGGGTTTACGGATTTTTTAGATGAACCCGATAAAGCGGCATTAGCAATTCCGTATACAGCGGCATTCGTTGCCACGCTGTTTATGACTTACTTTGCCTTGCGGTGGTTTATGGGGATTATGAAGAGTGGGAAATTGGTGTATTTTACTTATTATTGTTTCCTTGTGGGGATACTCCTTCTGGTATTCTTTTAAAGTAGTTAACAAAACTAAAAGCGGAAAGAGCACTCATAAAGTGTCCTTTCCGCTTTTTCTCTTAGGCTGTTTTTAGTGTTAACAAATGAAAACCGGCTAGTTTGACTGTCGAAAGTCAGATGCTGCTGTTTGCAAATCTGATTTTGCTTCATCTACGAGTTTGTCGATCATCAAATCTTGTTTCAAATCTTCACGAGTGTAGTCGGCCGTCATTTCAATTTCTGAATCGGAGTCTAATTCAATCGCTCGTACAATAACGAGATTAACCAAGTCCGAGTAAGTATCGTTATCGTTCCAGCCGTGGATTTCCTTTTCCCAAAAAGGCAGTCCGTTTTCAGTGAGTCCATGATTAATTCGATCATCGAGTTCGATGTATTTCCAAAATTTCATCTTAGTACCTGCTTTCCGGTTTTAATTGTTCGTAGCTCTCATTATAAAGCATGAAGAACGTTCAATCTTTCCTGTTTCCAGCTTAATAAAGCCATATTAAGGACAATGCCCATTTCAGCTTTATCTTTCAGTGGAATTAGCCCTAAACAACAAGTATATCATCGCTCACTTAACTTTAAAACATTACAGCCCTTCTTCATTTTCCTGTTCTTGGAATGTGATGTTTTAGTCGGATTAATAAAGGCAATTGTTCAAAAGAAGGATTCTGTTTAAAAAGAGAGGAGTAACATAATGTTTAATTACACTGTAGAAACTTCAAAAAGTAAAGACGAAGCTGTGCGTGCACTGGAAAAGAATTTAATGGAAGAACAGTTCGGCATTTTGTGGAATTTCGATCTGACTGCAAAACTTCAGGAAAAAGGAACGGACTTTGACACACCATTTACTATACTGGAAGTTTGCAATCCGCAGGAAGCGAATCGGGTGCTGTCTGAAGATCTGCTGGTCGGCTATTTTCTCCCTTGCAAAATTGTCGTATATGTTGAAAACGATACAACAAAAATCGGGATGCCCAAACCGAGTGCATTGATTGAAATGATACAGAACGAGTCGATCAAGAAAATCGCAGTGGATATTGAAGAGAGATTAATTGGTTGTATTGATAAATCGGTGTAACAGGATATCCTTTTATTTTTTATATTCCAACAAAAGGAGACAGCTGCCGGCTGTCTCCTTTTAAGTGTGCTTTTTTTGTATCACTTAACTTTAACGAAGCCCTGGCTATTTCCGCTAATATTATTTGTTTGATAATATTCATAAGTATTCTAAAGTGAATTATTGATAATCTTTATGCCTAATAAATAGCATGTTTTTAGCTTTTTTTATTAAAAAACAATCAAAATAAATTCAAAAGAAACAAAATTACTAATAACATTTACTTTGTTATTTTGAATTTATGTTGACAAAGAGGCCCTACATAATTATAGTTTCAATAGTGATATTGAGAATCATTATCAATAGATTTAGTCAGAGAGGAATTAAATGAACATGTATAAACTTAAAGCTCGGCGGACTTTATTTACAGCAGTCATCCTAATTATTTCCATTACGTTAATGGGATGTGCCAATAGTGAAACTGGATCTTCAACGGAAGGAACAGCGAAAGAAGCGAATTCAATCACCTTATCTTGGCCAAGAGACATCGGTTCTATGAATCCACATGTTTATAACCCTTCACAATTGATAGCCCAATCGATGATTTATGAGCCGTTGGTCAGCTATAAGGAAGGGGGAAAGATCCAGCCTCATTTGGCAGAGTCCTGGTCGATTTCAGACAAGGGCCTCGAGTATACGTTTAAGCTGCGTGAAAACGTGAAGTTTACCGATGGAACGCCGCTTAATGCGGCCGCTGTTAAAAAGAACTTTGACGCTGTCATGAAAAACGCAAATTCCCACAGTTGGCTTGGCGTAATCAATGTTTTGGAAAAAACAGAGGCAGTTGATGAACAGACATTTAAAATGGTTTTAAAGGAACCTTATTACCCGGCACTTCAAGACCTGGCTGTAGTGCGCCCTGTCCGGTTCTTGGCGGAATCCGGATTTCCCGAGGATGGAGACACATCCAAAGGCATCGCTAAGCCTGTAGGTACTGGCCCTTGGATGCTTTCAGATTATAAAAAAGACGAGTATGCCGTTTTCACCCGCAATCCGGATTATTGGGGTGAGAGTCCCAAACTGGAAAAAGTTACGATAAAGATAATCCCGGATGCTGAAACGCGGGTCATGGCTTTTGAAAAAGGGGAGCTGGATTTGATTTACGGGGAAGGCCTAATCAGTATGGATTCCTTTAATCAGTTAAAAGAAGCCGGTGAATATCACACTGAACTTTCCGAACCTGTCGGAACAAGAAGCTTGCTGTTGAATACAACAAATGAAAAATTGGCTGATTTGCGGGTGCGTAAAGCGCTGCAGCATGGCTTCAACAAACAGGCAATGGTCGAAGGCATCACATTGGGGCTAGAAGAGAAAGCGGACAACATCTTATCTAAAAATTTCCCGTATACCGATATTGAAGTGGAACCTTTCGAATATGATGCGGAAAAAGCTGCTGCCTATCTTGAAGAAGCGGGATGGAAGCTGCCTTCTGGAAAAGCGGTCCGTGAAAAAGACGGGCAGCCGCTTGAGCTTGAACTGATCTACGACAAAACCGATCCCATTCAAAAAGCGATGGCAGAAACCCTTCAGGCTGAGTGGTCCGCAATCGGAGTCAAGCTGAACATTACGGGCCTGGAATTGACCAGCCAAATCGAGCGGCGGAAAGCTGGCGACTTTGATGTTGATTTTTGGTACAACTACGGAGCGCCTTATGATCCGCATTCGTTTATCAATGTTGTGGCAGAAAAAGGATGGGGCGTTTCAGAAGCCCATTCCCGCTTGCAGATGAAAGCAGAATTGGATCAACAAATCAGTGAAGCGCTTGCGTCTACGGATGAAAAGAAGCGCCAACAACTTTACAGTTCCATTTTAGGGACTTTGCAGGAACAGTCGGTTTTCGTGCCGATTTCCTATATTAAAAAGACCGTCATTTACCAGGATGATGTGAAACAGTTCAATTTCCCGGCAAACCGGGATGAACATCCTTTCAACGAAATTGAAATGAGCCAGTAAATCATACGGAGGACAAGTCATGGCAACCTATATTTCAAAACGGCTCCTTGCTGTCATTCCCATAATTCTTTTTGCGATTTTCCTGATGTTTTCCCTTATACGCCTCTCGCCGGTCGATCCGGCGGAAGCGTATTTAGCGGCAGCCCATATCCATCCGACCGAGGAGGTTCTGGCTGAGAAAAGACAGGAGTTCGGCTTGGATCAACCATTATTGATGCAATATTTCCATACAGTTAAAGAGATTGCTCAACTCGATTTTGGCAACTCTTTTGTAACCAACACACCTGTCTGGCAGGAAGTGGCAGCAAGAATGCCCGCAACGATACAACTTGCCGTCTCCAGCATTCTGCTCGCCATTGCCATCAGCATCCCGCTCGGATTCTTGTCAGCCATATACAAAAACAGCCTGATTGATCATTTTAGCAGGCTGCTTTCTTTTTTAGGCGCATCCATTCCGCAATTTTGGCTGGGCTATCTGCTGATCTTTCTCTTCTCTGTCAAATTGGATTTGTTTCCGGTAGAAGGGAGAGGATCCTGGCAGCATTTTGTACTGCCGAGCATGACATTGTCGCTGGCATTAATTGCGATCTATACCCGCCTGCTCCGGGCGAGTGTGCTGGAAGAACTGGAACAGGTTTATGTTTTATATGCAAGGACACGAGGAATCAAAGAAAGAGCCATTATGGTGAAACACGTATTGAAAATTGCCATTTTGCCTATGATGACAGGTCTTGGCATGAATTTAGGGAAACTGCTGACCGGGACGATCATCGTTGAACAAGTTTTTTCCTGGCCAGGCTTTGGCCGATTTTTTGTAGAAGCGATTTTTAACCGCGACATCCCCGTTATACAATGCTATGTGGTTATGGCCGCTTGCCTATTTATCCTGTGCAACCTTATCGTGGATATTGTGCAATTGTACATGGACCCACGCATTTCGATAAAGGGGAGGATCCCATCTTGATTTCAAGTATTCGAATTGCCGCAAAAAAACAGCCGGCCCTCATCCTATGCTCTGTCATTTTATTGGCCTTTTTTCTGGCCGCTATTTTGGCGCCGTGGATTTCGCCGCATGATCCCATACAAGTGAATTTGGCACTCAAACTGATTCCTCCTTCACTGGATTATCCATTAGGCACCGATCATCTTGGCCGCTGCAATTTGTCGCGCCTTCTCTATGGTTCACGTGTCTCCTTAGGTTTTGCATCGCTGATTTTTATTGCTTCCTTAGGATTCGGGCTGCTGGTCGGAACGGTTGCCGGTTACAGAGGCGGCTTGGTCGATAGCATCCTGATGAGGTTTTGCGAAGGCGTCATGGCGTTTCCAAATCTAGTCCTTGTTCTTGGAATCGTCGGTTTGCTTGGACTCGGGCTATGGCAAGTGGTTTTAGCATTGATGATGGTCCAGTGGGTCTATTATGCCAGAATGATCCGCAATATGATCGTCGGCATGAAACAGCAGAATTTCATACTGGCAGCACGGATCAGCGGGTCTACGACGGGGAAAATCATCCGGCGGCATATGATTCCAAATGTGCTGCCTCCAATTCTGGTTATGGGAACGCTTGAAATGGGATGGGCAATCATGGACATCTCAGCTCTTTCGTTCCTTGGCCTGGGCATCCAGCCTCCGACTCCAGAGTGGGGCGCTATGATCCATGAAGGAAAAGGCTTTATACGAAGCCAGCCTGAATTGATGCTTTATCCGGGCTTGATGATTTTGTTTGTTGTCATTTCATTCAACGTGCTGGGCGAGTCATTATCGGAACGGTTCGGCGTGAAAAAACATTATTGAAAAGGAATGTGGCTGATGGAAAAACATCGCAATGTTTTGCAGGTGAGCGGCTTGAATGTCGCTGTAAAAACGGAGCAAGGCATGCTTTCTCTGGTTCACAATCTCCAATTGGACATGAAACCCGGGAAAGTGCTGGGCCTTGTCGGAGAAAGCGGGAGTGGGAAAACAATCACTTGCCTGGCTCTGCTCCAGTTGTTAAATCAGAAAACATCACAAGTAGAAGGCAGCATCCAATTGAATGGCCGTGAACTCAATGGATTGAAGTCGAAAGAGATGCGGAGCGTTCTTGGAAAAGAGATCGGATACATCATGCAAAATCCGATGAACGCTTTTACGCCTGTATTCACCATCGGCAACCAATTTGTTGAAACCATCCGGAGCCATACAAACCTGACCAAAAAACAGGCAAGCGAATTGGCGGTTTCTTCCCTGGAAGCGATGAATCTGCAAGAACCGGCCAAGATTATGCGGAACTATCCTTTTCAGCTGAGCGGCGGGATGCTCCAGCGCGTCATGATCGCAATTTCGATGTGCCTGCGCCCATCTGTTGTGATTGCCGACGAACCGACAACAGCTCTTGATGTGACCACCCAGATGCAAGTGCTTAAGGAACTGGATCGGCTCCGGACGGAATGCGGCACTTCAATCTTGCTGATTTCACATGACTTAGGGGTGATTTCGGAACTGGCCGACGAAGTGGCCGTGATGCAAAAGGGGCGGATTGTGGAAAAAACCGATGTCTTCCAACTGTTCGATCACCCTCAGCATGTCTATACAAAAAGACTGCTCCAAGTCAGACCTGTTTTGCCAATAAATGAACAGTTGAAAAAACTGGTTATCTAGAATCGGCAGGCAACGAGCGGAAAGGCGGAAGTCTATGAGTTTACTGGAAGTCAAAAGCGTTACACATACCTACGGCCCGACCCGTTCTTTTTGGCGCAAGGAGAGAGAATCACCGGTTCTTTCCGAGGTTTCTCTTACTATCGAAGAAGGGACATGTTTGGGGCTTCTTGGAACAAGTGGAGCAGGCAAGAGCACGTTAGGCAAAGTCATTCTAGGGGTGGAGCAGCCGAAAGAAGGCAAAGTCATTTTCCAAGGCGAAGACATTTATACAATGGATTCCTTTACCCGAAAACGTCTCAGAAGAGATCTTCAAGTGGTCTTTCAGGATAGTTATTCATCCGTGAATCCGCGCATGACGGCGGAAAAGATTATCGGGGAGCCGTTGGAAAACTACGAAAGGCTGTCGGCTTCCGAGATGAAACGGACGATTGCACATTTATTGGATATGGTGGGGCTGGATGCGGGAGATATGAAAAAATACCCCCGGCAGTTCAGCGGAGGGCAATTGCAACGGATCAATATTGCCAGAGCCATTGCTTTAAAGCCGAAATTGATGGTCCTGGATGAATCCGTCAGCAGTCTCGATATGGTGAACCAAACAAATATCCTGAGCTTATTAAATGATCTGAAATCGGCCTATGGCCTTTCTTATCTTTTTATCACCCATGATATCAGAGCTGCCTATTCCATTTCGGATGCTTTAGCAGTCATGGAAAAAGGCAGATTGATCGCAATCAGCCAAGACAAAAATGAAATTTTTTCTTCGGAACAACCTGTTGTAAAGAAGTTGGTGTCTTCTATCCTTTCGGAACATCCACGGAACCGAACGATTTCTTCTGATAAAAGTTTTGTTTGATGCAGAATCAAGCAGCCAAGCTATCATATGCAAAAAGCCGAAGAGCCCACTGGAAAGTGGGCTCTTCGGCTTTTTTTATCCTCGTTATTTTAATTCAATGATGAAGAATCTCTTGAAGTTTCAGTGCCTTGCGGGTCTTTAGACGAGCTGGAAACTTTCTCTTTCACTTGAGTCGTGGCTTCGGTTGCTTTTTCTTTCGCTTGGTTGGCCAAATCTGTTGCTTTTTCTTTTACTTGGCTCAATTTTCCGCTTCCATCACCGCTTGAATTGCTGCTCGCTAATTTTTCTTTGACGGTAACTTGGAGTTCTTTGCCGCTTTTCGGTGCTAAAAGAAGGGCCACTACCGAGCCGATCGCTGCTCCGCTTAAGAGGCCAGCGAAAAACCCGCTGCCTGATTCGCTTTTCGCTGCATCCGGCTGGCCTGGGATTTTCCCAGCGCGCTGCAAACGTTCTTCCACTTCGTCAACAATTTCGTTAACCGTGCTTCCGCTTACTTCCACTAAGGAGCCCTTGAAGCGAAGGTGGTCGTAGCTTTCAGAATTGCGGACGACCAGGACATCGTATTTGGCTGCGTTTGCTTTCTGGTCAAGCATGTCTGCCTGATATCCTCTTTTCCCTAATGCGAGCTGGATGTCTGTAAACGGATGTTCTACTGCGATTCTTGGCATATTATCAAACCTCTTTCTTTATTATCGTTATTCTAGTGTCTTTCCCTATCTAGCCCATTAGTTAAACATATGCGCGATAACTTCTAAGAAAATTTTTGTAAGAAAATAGAATGTATAGATGGGAGAACGATAGAAGAACGCTAGAAAGCAGAGGACATTATCTGGTGGCAGTAATCAAGGATCAAAAAAAGCATCCGTTGTTTTTTGAAATGCAACTGAATTTCATGGAGCTACCATCAAAATAAAGTTCTTCTTCATACAATTAATCCAAGTTAAATAATAAGACTTATAGGATAAATAAAATTTTCACAAATTACGTTGACTTTCTATTGATTTAATATTATGATTATTTTTAATTTAATAATCTTATCCAGAGAAGCCGAGGGACTGGCCCGTTGACGCTTCAGCAACCTCTGACATTTGTCAGAAAGGTGCTAAATCCAGCAAGAATTTTATTCTTGGGAGATAAGAGCGGGATTGTGTACATATACAACCTTCTATTCTCTTTAGCCGAGAAAAGGAGGTTTTTTATTTTGTTCATTGTCCTCAAATTTAAATACGGCAAGTACATATAAAGAAAGGGCAATGGTAAATCCTCACATCAATCATTGTGTTAAAAAGGTTAGTTGAAACACCAAAAACGGTGCACACAAAGGAGCGGATTTTTATGACAAACAAACGGATTTATTTAAATGCATTTGATATGAACTGCGCTGGACATCAATCACCTGGGCTCTGGACGCACCCCGAAGATCAATCGCATAAATATAAAGACAGCGAGTATTGGATCGAATTGGCGAAGCTATTGGAAAAAGGAAAGTTCGATGCCATCTTTATCGCGGATGTCCTCGGTACATATGATGTCTATAATGGCTCCAGAGATGCCGCCGTCCGGCAAGGGGCGCAGTCTCCTGTCAACGATCCGCTGCTGGTCGTGCCACTTATGTCGGCAGTCACGAAACATTTGGGGTTCGGTGTTACTGCTTCCGTTACTCATGAACATCCATACACTTTTGCCCGCCGGATTTCTACGCTGGATCATTTAACTAAAGGCCGCATCGGCTGGAACATTGTGACTTCTTATCTCAAGAGCGCGGCTGTCAATATCGGGTTAGACGACCAGATCAAGCATGACGAGCGGTATGACATTGCCGAGGAGTATTTGGAAGTGTGCTATAAATTATGGGAATCCAGTTGGGAAGAAGATGCCGTGCTGCTGGATAAAGTAAATGGCATTTATACAGATCCTGAAAAAGTGCATGATATCCAGCATGAAGGGAAATACTATAAAGTGCCCGGTGCCCATTTAACGGAACCTTCCAGACAGCGGACACCTGTCCTTTACCAGGCAGGCGCTTCTAAAAAAGGTGTGGCTTTTGCCGGAAAACATGCTGAATGTGTCTTCATTGGCCCACCGAATGTTGAACTGGCCAAAAAAACGGTAGATAAAATACATGCGGAAGTTGAGAGTTCCGGGCGGAAGAAGGACGATGTGAAGATTCTTGCTTTGCTGACACCTATTGTCGGCAAAACTGAAGAAGAGGCAATCGAAAAATACAATGACTATAAGAAGCATATCAGCCATGAAGGGGCTCTTGCCTTGTTCGGAGGGTGGACTGGCATTGATTTGTCCGGCTATGCACCAGACCAGCCGCTTGAATACATTGAAAATGATGCCATCCAGTCCGCTTTGGAAAACTTCACCAAAATCCTGCCTGGCAGAAAACCGACGGTCAATGACATTAAAGAATATGTCGGCATTGGTGGACTTGGGCCATTCACTGTCGGATCTCCAGAGCAGGTTGCCGATACGCTTGAAAAATGGGTAAATGAAACAGGCATCGATGGCTTCAATATTGCTTACGCCATCACCCCTGGAACTTTTGAAGATTTCATTGAACTCGTTGTGCCGATTCTTCAAGAGCGGGGACTTGTGCAAAAAGAATACGAAGGAAATTCTTTGCGTGATGCTTTATTTGGAGAAGGCGCTCATTTATCGCCTGCTCATCCTGGAAAGCAATATGCGCGAGTGCCAGTAACGGCAAACAATTAAAAATTACTCGATCAGTAGGGAGGAGAAGTGCTTAAAAAAGCACTGGTAGTGACCCCTTAAAGTTAGAGTTTCAGTTATGCAGCTAATTGGCTGGCATGAATTCGGTAGTTCACCGGGCTCATGCCGGCCAATTTTTGCTTGATGCGTTCATGGTTGTAGTAATGGACGTACCGTTCAATTTTCAGTTTCAGTTCTTCGAAGGGGACCAATTCTTCTCCGTAATACATCTCTTGTTTAAGCAGGCCGAAGAAGTTCTCCATGGCCGCGTTGTCGGCACACGTCGCCTTTCGGGACATGCTTTGGAAAATCCGGTTCTCTTTCAATGTCTTCGCCCAGTATCGGTGCTGGTAATGCCAACCTTGATCGGAATGGATGGTGGTCCGATACCTGGCTTGTTCTCCGATGACTGGCAGGGCATTCCGTAACGATTCCATGACGAAGTCGAGGGTTGGGCGTTTCGCCATACTCACGCCAATGATTTCCCCGTTGTAGAGATCCATCAGCGGACTCAAATACAGCTTTTCTTCTCCTGCACATTTGAATTCCGTCACGTCCGTCACGATTTTTTGCAAGGCATGCGTGGTGTGGAACCGGCGGTTCAACCGGTTTTTGGCGATGGTGCCTACTTGCCCCTTATAGGAACGATAGCGCGATTTCCGAATGAACTTTACGCAAGTGAGGTTCAATTCGCCCATGATGCGCTGGACTTTCTTGTGGTTGATGACGTACCCTTGCGCCTTTAATTCCAGAGAGATCCTGCGATACCCGTAACGGCCGTCGTGTTTTTCGAAGAGCGCCAGAATCAACGTTTTCCATTCCAGATCCGGATCTTCCAACCCAAATCGCTGGCGGTGGTAATGATACGTCGCTTCTGGCAGATCGACGATCTCCAGCACATCCGTTAATCGGAATCCTTCTTTTTGGAGTTCGAATGCCAGCGCTGCTTGTGCTTTTCGAGGTAGGCATCCGGATTCTCCTGGAAAGCGTTCAACTTTTTTAAATAAGCGACTTCCAAACGGAGAAGCTCATTCTCGCGTTCAAGTTGTTCTTCACGGGACATCGTCCCAGCCGGTTTTGCCGGTTTCTTTTTCGAATTTTTCGCCATGGGTGGCCGTCCTTTCTTTCTCAGGCCTCCTGCCCCTTCCGCCAAAAATGTCTGTTTCCATTTCACAATAAGCGTCGGGTTGTGCATCTTGAATTCAATCGCTGCGTCCTGGTAGGAAGCGCCTGTTTGTTTCATAAAGTGTAATACATCCAATTTGAATTGAACAGAATACACCTTGTTTTTTTGCCTGTTCCGCAATCCTTCTTTTCCGAATGCCTGGAAAGCCCGCACCCAGCGTGCTATTTGCCCGTGGCTGGATATCCCGTATTTTCGGGCTAAGCGTGGATAACCCAACGGGCCAGCCAAATACTCGTTGACCAGCTTCAGTTTAAATTCTTCGCTATATTTCATCATAGAAAAACACCCCAAAAGTTAGATTTTTAACTCTAACTTTTGGGGTGCAGTACCACTTCTTCTCTCCTTTTTTGATTGCAAACGACTATTAAACAAGCTAACAGGAAATTATTTCAAGTTAATGAAACCATCTTTCTTTTCCCATCGTATATAAGCATACAATGAATAGTTCCCGTGCAATCCCTATGAAGGAGGAGATGGTTTTGAAACGATTTCTATATTATTTCGCCTGGACAATAGTTCTGGGATTTGTATTGTATTTTGGCATGCAGCTTCAAGAGCAGTTGAATGAGATGGCGCAACAAACATTTGAGCCAGCTGCGCTGAGAGTGTTTATTGCACTTTTCCCTGTAGCATTGGGGTTGCTGCTGCGTACTCCGAAATTTCTTCTTGAAGCGAAAGAGAACAAGTCTCGAAAGTTCGACTGGCCCATTTTTGCTGCAATCGGTTTGCCATCACTTTTTCTGGTATTGATGTCTTTTTTGCCTTTCATGCCGTTCATAATAGGATGGATTGCCATTCCGGAAATCATCTTAATAGGCGGAACGACTGTACCGACAGTTGCTGGACTGGTTTTTGGTTACGTATTGCTGGATAGTTTTAATAACAGAACTATGAAAGAAGCGACAAGAACTTGAGGGAAGGCTGATGTCGGCCTGGACACCGTCTTCTCTTTGGTTGGGGATTTTTAATGATTGAACCTAATTTGATTCATTTGCCGTCTATGGGGTGTTCCGGAAAGGACGGGTGTTAAGTCGGTGCAGAGAGGTTTTGAGGCCAAGACATCCAATGATGAACAGATGAAAAACATCACGGAGAGTCATGGAGGAAGTTTTCGTCAGTTTTCACCAGAAATCCAGCCAGTCTGAACACCGATCTTCCTTAAAAACCTACCTTTCCAAACCTACCATCCATAAATGCCAAGTACCACCAAAAAAACATCAATCTCCTAAACTGCTTTGAAAATACCATCAAAACCAGAATTAGAAGAGCAAAAAAGCTATTGAGAGATAAGGTCGGCCCAAGAGAATGTGAGGATTACAAGATGAACAAATTTAAACAAAAATTGGACAAGTTTATCGGGAATTACCCTCTCTTCAAGGAACCAATAAAAAGAAAATTTTTAATGGAGATGAAAAAAGAGAATAAGGCATCTGGTGGAAAAGGGATCGGACCATTCAAATATGCGGCTATGTTGGTGTTGCTCATGGCAGTTGGAACGTTGTTCTCCTTGCTCGCTTTGAACGAAAATATTTCGGTTCCTTCCACCTCCACACAGGAAAATCCGGTTCTTACAGACGCTGGAACGGAGGCGATTATTCAGCTATTTACAGAGTATGAAGAACCACTAGAAGTATTCGACTTTAAATACGATTCAATGGACAGAGGAAATCATGATTATACAGAATATCCATTATTGATTGACCCTCAACCCTACACGGAAAAAGAGATTGCCAGAGGAGATGTCATCGTCTATGAAGCGGAATTTTTTAATGGGATGCAGCGAACTGTGGGGAGAGTGATTGGTTTGCCGGGGGAAACGGTAGAAATCATCAATGGCCAAATCTATATCAACGGCCGGAAATTGGACACTTTTTATGGCCGTGCACATCGAGTAGGTATAAGCTCAAACGCTGAATACAATAAGGTACTGATAGAAAATGGAGCAACTCAAAATATTGATTCGATGAAGGAAATTTTTTCACAAACTACAAGAGAATTCCAGTTGGCTGAAGACGAAATCTTTGTTGTTGGAGACGATTGGTTTCGAGGCAATCAGCATAGATTGCCTACTTCTGAAATTCAAGATGAAGTGCTAGGATATTATCAAGGCAGCTAATAAACACTGGGACCAAGTCCAACGCTGCTTTTTTCAAGCTAAGAGTCTTGGGAAAGCCGGATAAAAAAGAGCAGGGAAGTTAATCCCCTGCTCTTGGAATTGCTTGTTTAGGTGTTTTCCAGAAATACGTTAAAGCGATGCCGATTGCCAGTACGACAGTCGCAAAATAGAAAGGGTAGTTAAGGTCGATATCAAACAGAATGCCTCCGGCAATTGGCCCGATAATGTTGCCGATGCTCGTAAACATCGAATTCATTCCGCCGACAAATCCTTGTTCATTACCGGCAATCCTTGAAAGATAAGTGGTCACTGCCGGCCGCATCAAGTCGAATCCAACAAAGACCACCATCGTTACCAATAAGATGGCCCAGTAACTCGTCACATAAGTTAACAAAAGGACAAGCAGCGTGGAAACGATCAAGCTGTAGCGGATCAGCCGGATTTCACCCCACCAGCGCGTGAAACGGTCAAAAAAGCCGACTTGTACAATGACGCCTACAACGGCTCCAAGTGAAATGACAATTGCGATATCCTGTGGTGAAAAGCCAAATTTATGGTCCACAAACAAAGCGAAAAACGATTCAAAAGAAGCGAGGCCGAAAGAAGAAATTAAGATCACCATAAACGCGACAAAATAAAGTGGAGACAAAATACGTCCAAATCCGGTTTTCTGTTCTCCATATAAATGCTGTACCTCGTTTTGGCGTTCCGGTTCTTTCAATAGCAGGAGCGATAACAGCATCGCAAACAGCCCGAAGCCAGCCGCAAAAAAGAAGGGAAGCCGCGTACCGATTTCTGCAAGGAAACCGCCAATGCCAGGCCCGATGATAAAACCGGTCGAAATAGCTGCAGACATATAGCCGAGCGCTTTCGGCCGTGTTTTGAGCGTCGTGATGTCCGCAATATAGGCAGTAACAGCCGGCATGATAAAAGCGGCACTGACGCCTCCTAAAACACGCGATATGAACAGCACTTCAACCGTTTGTCCAAGCCCGAATAACAGCTCGGAAACACTAAAGACAAATAGCCCCAGAATGATTAAAGGTTTTCGGCCGTATTTGTCAACTGCCCGTCCGGCCAGCGGAGAGACAATCAGTTGTGCCAGCGCAAATGCCGAGACCATATAGCCGACCACTGTTCCCGAGATATTCAATTCGTTCATAATCGTTGGGGTTACGGGGATGACTAGTCCAATTCCCAGAAAAGCGATAAATAAATTTAACAGCAAGATAAATAAAACCAATTTGTAATTCTTCATAATATGAACCTCGTTTGCAGTTTTTAAACAGTAAAAATACTACTCATTTTTATAATGCTTTATTATCGTACTAGGCCGCGCCAAAAAATCGGCCACACCGCTTCAAAGCGTTTCCGGTACGCGGCCGTGCCGCTATAAACCAACTCCGTGATCGTTCCTTCGATGACCGTGATAAATGCCAGGGCGCAGCTGGAAAAATCATCGGAATAGAGGATTTTTTCCCGGCGCTCGCGTTCCCTAAAAACCCGTGTTAAATGCCGATGCATTTGATCGAACAAGGGATTGATCATTTCAGCTATTTCTTTCTCAAGTCGAGCGGGTGGGAAGTACATAGTTCTAAGGATAAACTTCATATGCTCATTGCCTTCCAAATCCTTGATAAACCACTCGAAATAGCCAAGCAATAAAACCTCCAGCGGCTCATTTTTCATGTCAGTGAAATAAGTGGCCAAATGGCGCCTTTCGCTTTTCAATGCATATTCCATTGCAGAAAAGAACAAATCGTCCTTGCCGGAATAATGAGCGTAAATTGAAGGTTTCTTAATGCCCACGGATTCCGCTATTTTTCCAAGAGAAGCTCCTTCATAGCCTTCATTCGCAAAATGGCTGAGAGCAGCCTGCAATATTTCTTTTTTCATTTTTCACCTTCCTAACGGTCGTTAGTCTAATATTGCATAAAAGATTTTAAAGGTCAATTGTTTCAAATGTCATTCAGACTGTAGACAAAGTCAAAGGCTGATGAATATGGTTGAATAAAACCAACCGGGCCGGCCACTTCGCTTTCCGTGGGCTCGGCTTCAGCCTCCTCGTCACTTAGAAAACCCGGTGCTCTTGCATCGCTGCGCTAGCTTCGTCGCAAACGAATCGTGCAAGCACAATTCGCTTCCTGCGGGGTCTTCAGCTCGAGTCGCTTCGCTGCTCCCACAGGAGTCTTCGTGCCCGGCCCGGTTGGGCTTCACTTTTGAATCAAGGCGATGGTTTCAAAACACTTCTTCAACTGCAGCAATTGCTCCTGGAGGACGCTTGGGACTCTAGCCTGTTCCAGGATCCGGAGCGCCAGCCGGCGACTCCTGCGGGACAGCGAAGTGCCGAAATCCACTCGGGCATTAGCCCGAGTTAGTTCGGCGCGAGCCCGCGGAAAGCGTCCGGCTGGCGCGCAGGATCCGGCATCGCGCCAATAAAAGAGGGATGTTTATTCCGTTAGCGTGATAAATATACTTTTGTCTACAAGCTCGTCAGTTATTAAGTTATTGATTTTTTGAAGTGCTTAGCCGAAAAACAAAATTGATGGGACAAGAACAGGCCGTGACATGACAGTAAATTAAAAGAATTGCATCAGAATAGACAGCTTTTTCAATTAAAAGAGAAATGTTCGACGGATTTCCTTTATAATGGAAGTACGACTGGATTAACTGAAGAATGACTATTGAGATTTGGAGGGGTGCATCATGAAAAATTTAAAATACCTGGATTTGCTGGCTCAAAAATACGACAGTGAAGAAAAAGTGGCCACTGAAATCATCAATCTTGAAGCCATTCTGGATCTGCCTAAAGGCACGGAACATTTTGTGAGTGATTTGCACGGCGAGTACCAAGCTTTTCAGCATGTGCTGCGGAATGGTTCAGGGAATGTAAAAGTGAAAATCAGAGACCTTTTTGAAGATGTGTTGGATGAAAAAGAATTGAACGGGTTTGCGACATTGGTCTATTATCCCGAAGAGAAAATCAAACTGATCAAAAGCCATTTCAGTACCAAACAGGAATTGCATGACTGGTACATAGAAATGATCGAGTGCATGTTGAAGCTGGTTGCTTATGCGTCTTCGAAATACACCCGTTCGAAGCTGCGCAAAGCTTTGCCGAAACAATTTGTGTACATCATTGAAGAGCTGCTGTACAAGACAGATGAGTTCAAAAACAAGAAAGAGTATTATGCAAAAATGGTCGAGCAAATCATTGCACTCGGCCAAGCCGATAAACTGATTATCGGTCTGGCTTATACCACGCAGCGTTTGGTTGTCGACCATCTCCACGTTGTGGGCGATATTTATGACCGTGGGCCCGATCCGCATAAAATCGTCGATACGCTCATCGATTATCATTCAGTTGATATTCAATGGGGGAATCACGATGTCTTGTGGTTAGGGGCTTTCGCCGGATCAAAGGTTTGCCTGGCGAATATCATCCGGATCTGTGCGCGATACAACAACCTGGATATCATTGAAGATGTGTATGGCATCAATCTGCGGCCGCTGCTGAACCTGGCAGAGAAATACTATGACGACAACCCTGCTTTTCATCCAAAACGGATTTCTGGAGAACAACTTACAGAGCAAGAACAGATGCAAATCACCAAAATCCATCAGGCCATTTCAATCATTCAATTCAAACTGGAAAGCCCGATCATCAAACGGCGGCCTTGTTTTGACATGACGGACCGGCTCTTGCTTGAGAAAGTCAATTATGGCAAAAACGAAGCCACCCTTTATGGCATAAACTATAAACTGGAAAACACTTGCTTTGCGACAATCAATCCAGAGCAGCCGGATGAACTGTTGGAAGAAGAACAGCAAGTAATGGATAAATTGCTGTTCTCTTTCCAGCATTCGGAAAAACTCGCCAGACATATGAATTTCATCATGAAAAAAGGCAGCCTTTATTTGAAGTATAATGGCAACTTGCTGATACACGGCTGCATTCCACTGGATGAAAACGGTGATATGGAAAAAATGGAAATCGAGGGCAAAGAGTATGCAGGACGTGAGCTGCTGGATGTCTTTGAGCGCTATCTCCGATATTCCTTTGCCCGTCCAGAAGAAACGGATGACTTTGCGACCGATATGGTCTGGTACCTATGGACCGGTGAAAAATCATCGCTTTTTGGGAAAAGGGAAATGACTACGTTCGAACGCTATTTTATTAAAGAAAAAGAAACGCATAAGGAAAGAAAGAACCCTTATTATTATTTGCGCGAAGACGAGGAAATGTGCCGCAAGATGCTCGCAGAATTTGATTTGAATCCGGACCATGGCCGCATTATCAATGGCCACACGCCGGTAAAAGAAATTGACGGGGAAAATCCAATCAAAGCAAACGGCAAGATGCTGGTTATTGACGGTGGATTTTCGAAGGCTTACCAATCGACCACGGGGATTGCAGGGTATACACTCTTATACAATTCCTACGGCATGCAGCTGGTCGCCCATCAGCTTTTCAATTCAAAAGATGAAGTATTAAGCAATGAAACCGATGTATTGTCTGTAAAAAGACTGGTCGATGAAGAATTGGAACGAAAAAAGGTCAGAGAGACCAATATCGGTGAGGAGTTAATACAAGAAATTAACAACTTAAATAATTTGCGGGAATACCGATATATGAACTGATATCCTCACAAAATAACAAAAAGCGGATGTTTCGAGATGATTTTAATCTCGGAACGTCCGCTTTTTATTAAACTTAATTATAGAAACAAAAGTATCGTTTTCAAAAAGCGATTTTATTTATGGGAAACTTGCAAGTTGTTGAATTTCATCGCTTGTTCCAGCTTACTGAATACTTTAACATCACCAAAATTGATGCCTAACTGAATAGCAGTTTGGGCAATATCAGGGCTGATGCCGGCAATCGCTGTTTTGACTCCAATAATTTTTAGCCCTTCAATCAATTGGAAGATTTGATGAGCAACCATTGTATCAACAATCGGCACACCGGATAAATCAATAAACAACCGTTCAATGGAATTTTGGTGGCATTGTTTTAAAACTTTTTCAAAAATGATCTGTGCCCGGTATGTATGGATTTCTCCGACCAAAGGCAATAAGCCGAATTCCTTTGTCAATAGAATCACAGGTGCACTCATTTCAATAATCATTTCTTGCTGGGCGTTCAACCGGGATTCTGCTGCTTTCGTATTTTGAACGGTAAATTCTAGAATGATGTCATTGATGGTATCAACGACTGCCTTGCTCCAGGCATTTACCTGTTCTGAAGAAATTCTTTCTTCCTGTGTCTCTGCAAATTCTTCAATAAGCTGCAGGTATTGTTTCTGCGTTCTAAAAAATTCTTTCAAGACTGCATCAAGAGGAGTGGCTAAATGACCTTCATCTTTTGCCACGCGTAGAATCCAGTCCTGAAATTCTTTTATGCATTCGTTGTCATCTCTATCAAACATATGGCAAAACCGTTCATGGAACTCAAAGTTTTGCTGCTTTAACTTTTCAATGGTTTCTGGATTTGAAGATGCGTATACACCTACGGCACTTTTATCCAATGTATCAAACCATTGTTCTGTAAGCTCTTTATTTTTTTCACATAAAAATTCATGTAGTTTCTTATTTTTTAACGTCAATTGTTCTTTTAACATGATTCCTACTCCTCGTTTAACTGAAATTACTTGTTCCATATAACTATACTATATGAGTCTTGGATGATATGCACATTTCGACCATTCACTCTTCTTCAGATGGACTTGAAACTTGGATGATATCAAAGGGGATATCCACTTCCAAATTTATCTAGCTATCCTTTTAGCTTCTTAGTATATTAGAAGAAAACAGCCACAAGCAGAGAATTCGAATGGAATTGATAAGTAAATACTCGACAAGAAGGAGTGAATGCATGAACCCTGCTGAAACTATTTTTTTCGGTTTGATTGGGATAGGCGTGATGGCTGCCATCGTATTTATTTGGCTAATTTTGAGGAAAAGAAAAAGATGGGCACTATTGTTAACGAGTATACTGGTCCTCGGATTTGTCGGATATTATCTTTATTTTCCCGTGCTAAAGATAAATGAACATGAAGAGCGATATGGAATACTGGTGGACCACTTATCCAAACACTATCCTGAAAATGAATTCGACATCGTCCCGGAACGATATGAACAGGGGTATTCAGTTGGTTCTTTTGAAGTTAATAAAATTGAATCTCCGTTGTTTGGGGTCACTCTATACGTTGATCAGTCAGGGGAAGTGAGCCAACCAAGCACATGGACCAAACAGGAGTATCCAGCGCAGCAAGATCTGTGGAAAGAATTGGAGTTTTCCTACGGAGAAGAGTATTCATTAGAAAAAGATCTTCCAGTCATAACCAAACAGGATGAGTGGATTGACGGAGAACTCACAGCTTTCGCACTGGCCATCGACGAATCTCCGGCAATCGCTGTATACGAGTATTTCCCGCAAGGATACGGCCTTCTGGGGATAGAACAAGGAAAAAAAGGCGGGTTTGCTTCTATTGAATGGGAAGGACATGTATTTGTCCATATTGATGAGAACTTTAAAGGGGAAACAGTTGTGATTCATTTGAAAAATGGAAAGGAATTTTCAGTGAATGCAGCTGAGCATAAGAAACGGTTGTTTGTTGAAAAGATAAGGTAGGAAACCGCTTCATATAAGAACCGGGCAGTTTACCGAATATTTGAAGCAACAAAAAAACTTCGAATGGAAGATGAAAAAGTCCTCTCACTCGAAGTTCAGTTCTATAAAAAATATTTAGCTTAAAACAAATAACTGATCAATAAGCCGGCGGATAACAGAAAACCGAAAATCGTATTGGTCATAGCCGTCGATTTCATGGCGAATCTCATATACTTTGGTTCGGATGCCCCTTTTTGGAACCCTTTGATAGCGGCAACCGGTTTTTTGAAACTAAGGAAAACGACTAAAGCCCAAGGGCTGACATAACCCATCAATACGATGGCGACAATCCAAAGATAGGCAACGGCAAAGGCGATAGCCAAACCGATAACAGCCTTGTCTCGTCCAAGAAGAATCGGCAGCGTTTTTCTTCCGCCTTTTGTGTCTTCATCGATATCACGGATGTTATTCGACATGTTGATAGCGCCTACCAAAATTCCAACGGGGATGGAGATCAATACACTTTCAACTGTAATCGCATTGGTTTGAATGAAGAACGCAATCAAAACAAAGCCGGTTCCCATCGCTAAACCTGAAAACAATTCTCCGAACGGAGTGTATGCGATTGGAAGGGGTCCACCTGTATATAAAAAGCCGATTGCCATGCCAACAAAACCGATAACCACTAACCACCAGCTGCTGTTCATGCAAATATACAGACCGATAAACGCGGCCACGATGTATAACAAAACCGCAACGGCCAATACATTTTTGGGCTGCAGCCCGTGCCGCACTATGCCGCCGCCGATGCCCACAGAATCAGCTGTATCTAGGCCGCGTTTAAAATCATAGTATTCGTTGAACAAATTCGTCGCAATCTGCAAAGCCAAGCAGGCTGCCATCATCGCGATAAATAAAAGCCAATCAATCTCCGTTGCATAAAGTGCTGCCACCGTCCCGAGTATCACCGGTGCAAAAGTCGCCGTCAACGTGTGCGGACGCGTCATTGTCCACATTAACTTGGCAGAACTGATTTCCATTGTGTTTTCCATAACGTTGTCTTATCTCCCTGCATCTTTATTCGTAATTTCCTGCTAACTCGATTATGATATTTCTTCTCTACAATATCTTATTATAGCAAATAAATGCCCTTTATTATTCATTGCGGTTCAACAATTTGCGTCATCTGTATGAGTTTATAGATGTTTGTTGCAAAACGTTCACTTTCATGGACTAAGGGTCAAATTCGGACAGCTAATTAAGAAATAATGGAGGGACAGTTATGGCTAAAGCAATCGTTGGTAGGAGGAGGTTACTGAATGGGTTTGCCAATGATTGAAACGGAGAGGATGAGAAGCAATTTTCCATTTTTGAGCCGAAGGAGCACATGCTATCGCTGCCATTCCTCAGAACTTTTTGTCTTTAGGATTTTTCAGCACGCTGCCAATCCAGTCTTTCTTTTTCAAATAATAATAAAGCGCACCCGTTGACAAGAGAATAACCAGAATCGAAAAAGGGTACCCGAATTTCCACTGGACTTCAGGCATGAATTCAAACCTCATCGCCCATAGCGCTCCCCAAGCTGTAACGGGAGAGAATAACACCGTAATTACAGTAAGGGTTTTAACGATTTCGTTTCCACGATGTGAAGAAATGACGGTTTCCAGTTCAATCATTTCCCGGACTTCTTCAGCGTATTCATTGATAATGGAGCGGCAGCGATCGATGCGGCGGCTGGTACGCTTATAATGCGGGCTATTCGCAATGTCTTCGCCGTATGCTTCCTGGACCGCATCCCGAATTTCCATGATGGGAATAATAAGGTTTCTCCAAATCAAAACTTCATGGCGGCTGTCCATCAGTTGATCCAAAACATCTTCATTATTTTGGGATTTGATGCGCCACAACAAGTCATGCGTCTCATTTTCAAATGCATCAATGCCTTGAAGATACGATGCGACAATTTCACCAAGAAAAATCATAAAACCTTCGATGGCATTGCCTGCTTTTTGGATCTTTTTGTTCATTTGCTCTTCTGTTAAGTTGTGAATAAGCGAAAAGTCGATCTCGCTGGTAATTAAGGTATGGTGGGATAATGAGTATTGAAGGACCGTCTGCTCACTTTGGTTTTCTATGTCCTGATGATAAATAATGGAACCCCAAATAAACTCTTCGCCTTCTATGGTTGTTTCCATTTCGAGATTGCTGTTTTTTTCTTCCTGCAGCGATTCCATCCAGTTTTTATCCACTTGGGGCATATCATTAAGTGCGTTGATATCAGTGGCTGATGCCGGATTTATATATATCCACTCCCACTCCCCCTTTATAAAATGATTGCTTTTTCATCGTGTTGCCTCCTTGCATTGCTCTAAGATGGTTTATGTAATTAAAAAAATCAACCCTACTAATCAACTTGAAAAAGGATATGGCGCTTCATATTAACCATATCATGGTTTCTTCTAAATTAGCATGAACATCCACATTGTATTTTAACTAGTTAAAGATTGGGTATAGTGAATTATAAGCAATGAGCATTTCAAAGATTCAACTGCTTAAAAACAAGAGATGACAGGAAAGGGAGAGATGAAGATGAAAGCAACATTAAATTGGGATGGCGGAATGGCTTTTAGCGGGATGACGGAATCCGGACACAAAATCTTACTGGATGCCGGTGCTGAAAGCGGCGGCTCAAACTCCGGTCCTCGTCCGACGGAAGTCTTATTGCATGCTGCGGCAGTTTGTACCGGCATGGATATTGTCATGATCCTGGAAAAAATGCGTTTAGGTATTGATGAATTTTTTATCGAAATTGAAGGGACACGGGCGGAAAATCATCCAAGAAGGTTTTCCGAGATTGCTATTAGCTATCATATAAAAGGTGATTTGCCCGAAGACAAAGTCGTTCGAGCCATCAAGTTATCACGCGACACTTACTGCTCAGTCGTCCATTCTATCAATGCTTCTATTCAGTTTAAATATGTTTTAAATGGAGAGCCAAGTAAAACATTGAGCGATTGAAAAACACTTATGGCTGTCGAGAAAATCTTGGCAGCCTTTTCTCATTTCGCTCCAGGTGAGACGCTTTCCGCGGACATGGCTTCAGTCTCCTCATCGCTTCGAAAACTTTGTGCTCCTGCATCGCTTCGCTGCTTCGTCGCAAAGACTTGGCCTCACAAACCTCGGCCAATGTCTTCGCAGCTGGTTGGCGGAATATCGGTTAAGGAATAGTCGCTCTTACAAGTTAAACTTTCTCAACAAGCTGAAAAATACTTAAGGCGGGTATGGTTATTAAACCGTATTCACCTTTAGTGTTTTAAGTATCGTTTATTGAAAATCATTGCTTCTTATTCTTTTGTTTTTAATGAAAAATTTAAATTGCATTTGTTAAAAGAAATTTCACTCAATTTTCATTTTCAAGCTGCATAATAGGTGAATATACAGGACAAATGAAAAAACAGAAGATATAATTACGCATAATCATTCATTTATACTAAAAAATGCAAGAGAAGAGGCGAAGCTTGTGAAAAAAGTTTTGATTTTAGGCGGCTATACACATATGATCGATGTGGTCATTACGGCAAAACAGATGGGGCTTTTTACCATTGTAGTGGACAGGGAACCAGCATCTCCTGCTAAAGTCTTTGCGGACAAGTCATATGATTTCAGCACGGATGAAATTGACCGCTTAGTGGAGATTGCGAAAATGGAAGAAATAGATGGCGTCTTTAATGGTTTTGATGATTTTAATACGTGGAAGGCCGTTGAGTTATGCGAAAAGCTGAATTTGCCGCATTATGCCACATACGAGCAGCTGGAAATTTGTTCGGACAAAGAGCGGTTCAAAGCATTTTGCAGAAGTTATGGGGTCCCGGTAATTGAAGAATACAAAATTGACGAATTGCTTGCCGATGGCCAAACTGAAAAGTTTAAATTTCCTGTAATCATCAAGCCCGTCGACAGCTATGCCAGCCAAGGCATAATGGTTTGCTACAGCCTAGAGGACTTAAAAGAAGGCTATGCGAAGGCATTGCGCTATTCCAAATCAGGTCAGGTGATTGTGGAACGGTTTGTGGATAATGCCTATGGCGTCATGATGTTCTATACGGTGAAGAATGGCCAAGTGGTCCTGTCGGCCATGACAGACCGCCATGTCCATAAAGCGTATAAGGAACATCCACCGTTGCCGACAGCGACAATTTTCCCGTCGCAGCATTTGGACCATTACATAACCACACTCGATTTGAGAGTGAAGGCGATGATCGGTGGAATGGGAATTGAAAACGGCGTTTTATTCATTCAATCGCTTTTTGAAGACGGAGAGTTTTATTTTTATGAAATGGGATTCCGGCTGAGCGGCACGCAATATTACACAATCCTGGAGAAACAGATGGGAATTAATTTGCTCGAAATGATGCTGGATTTCGCAATTGGCGGAAACCTGGATCACTATCCTGTCGAGCAATATGACCGGGGATATTCGAAGTTTCCGGCATGCAATCTATCGATCCTCCTTGGAACAGGGACCATCAAGGAAATAAAGGGCTTGGAACAAATTAAAGAAATGCCTTCGGTCATTTCTTACATACCGGTCCAAGAAACAGGGGACGAAGTGCTATTGACCGGCACTTACGCACAAATGTTAGGCCGGTTCAATATTGTCGCTGCAAATCTTGAAGAGTTCAATCAAACGATTGAAGAAATAAATAACACTTTGCAAGTCATTTCTACAGAAGGCAAAGATATGATTATTGCAAAATATTCGACATCCCCTCAAGCGGAGCAGCTGCTTTAATTGTATTAACGAAGAAAAGCTTAAAACGGAATATTTTCACCATGCTGCTTTCGAGAAGCAGAAATAAAAAGGAAGGATTAAAGGACTCTGCAGAGGAGCCTTGTAATCTTTCCTTTTTTAATTCATAAAGAGCATCTGCTACTTAATGTCATCTCTAATTTTCGAACTCTCTATTCCAGTGAAAGAAGGCAGTAATACTGGACTGTCTTTTTGCTGTTTCACTTTTCGGCTTTCAAATGCCGATAGCGGTTTATTGGATAATCCACTAGTCCCGAAACAATGGATCAGGCCCATAAAAGTAATTAAAGGAAGCACAATCGTCCAATCAATTTTTGGTTAAAAATACATCACCCAAGTATTGAAAAATCTCTGGATTTGTTGATAGTTAATAAAGCTCTCCTCGAATATTTAAATTTATATATCCTATATTAGGTATTATGTGCTAATATATGTAAGATATTTCATGTTGAAGGGGAGAAAAAATGAACAGCGCATCTATTCAATCAAACAGAGAGACCGTGTACTTTATCATCAGTCTGGCATTCAGTATTTTCGTGTATGTATTGGCAATCGTTTCTATAGTCGGCATTGCTATTGCCATTCCGATTTTCGTGATGCTGCTTTTCGCCAATGCCTTAATGCTGGGTTCTATTCGCGGAAATGGCGTAAGAATTCATGAAAAACAATTTCCGGATGTCTATGAGAGCGTCCAAGCATTATCAAAAGAAATGGGATTGAAAAAAGTCCCGGATGTATTTGTCATCCAGTCAGAGGGAGCTTTGAACGCATTTGCTACCCGGTTTTTCGGGCGCAATATGGTCGTGTTGTATTCGGAGGTATTTGAATTGGCACGCGAGCAGGGGCAAGATGAGTTGAACTTTGTCATTGCCCATGAATTGGCTCACGTGAAACGCCGTCATGTCTGGAAAAACATACTGCTCATGCCAGCCGGATTTATTCCATTCTTAAGCTCGGCCTACAGCCGCTCCTGCGAATATACTTGTGACCGCCATGCTGCGTACACCATTCAAAACGCAGCTGCTGCAAAACGGGCGCTGACGCTTCTTGGCATCGGCAAGAAAATGTATACGGAAGTGAATGAGGAGGCCTATAGAGAACAGATTTCCTCAGAGTCGAACAGCTTTGTTTGGTTGAGCGAAGTGCTTTCTTCTCATCCCAACCTGCCTAAACGCATCCAGGCCATCCAGCAATTTGAAAACAGCAGCACTCCTGTCTATACGCCGAACCATGGCAAAATAGCATTGAGTGCCTCTCTGCTGTTCGCGGCAGCAATTGGCGTTTATTTCCTCACTATCGCTATATTTGCCGGTGGGACGATGGTATATTCGCAGTTCATGCCGGAAAGTTTTACGGAGTCCCTTTACTCGGATGATTTTACGATAGAAGGACAGACACCGCTGATGACTGCTGTTTCAAACGGTGACCTTGCTGAAGTGGAGCAAATTATCGCGGGCGGTGCAGATGTAAATGAAAAAGATTCGGAAGGTGCGGATGCTTTGATGCATGCCATCTATACAGGGGATACAGCAATCATTTCATATTTGCTGGAAGCTGGCGCTGATGTGAACACAGTTGATGATTATTCGACGGGATTGGGCGCAGCAGTGCTGTACGGGGAATATGAAAGTGCGAAATTGCTGTTGGAAAAAGGTGCTGATCCAACTCTGGCTGGTCCAGACGGCATGTCTGCGATGGACTTTATGGGGACAACTTCCGAAACGGAATTCATCACATTAGTGCAATCCGGTGCCTATTAAAAATTCAATTTCAGGAATATAACTTCAACTTTTAGAAACAGGAGATGCTCTGGCGAGTTTCTCCTGTTTTTTTATTCAAGGCAGAAGAGCGTGTTAGGGCACCACGCAGAAAGCTGCTTGGTATAATAAGAAAAAAGGTTTCGCAAGGAGAGCCATAAGTTGATCAAACATTTCGGAGTGAATATACGCGAAAAGTCCAGTGGATTAAAGTTAACAAGAGCTAATTACATAAAGGTGAATAACAAGAGTTCGTTTATTAAAGGAAAAGTTTACTCTGAATCATTCATAGAGAAACAGATAAAAGACAGTTTATATAATTATGATTTGAATATGAATTATTGCCGAGCGTTGTTTGAACACGAGTTTAATGAAGAACTCAAAAATTTTCTCAGTAAAACTGAAGTCTTTAAAGAAATTACCGATCTTGCTGGATTAAAAGATGTTCCCGGATATTATATGATGGTGCTGGATGAATATTCACAAGTCTATATTGGCAGAAGCCGAAATATCAAACACCGCATTCAGAGCCATTGGAACAAACAAAAGGAATTTGATCGATTGATATTCGGAAGCAGAGAAAATTCCATTTTATCGGTCGACAGTTTTAAAGCTTTTGATATCACAAGGATATTTGTTTATCTAACGGGTGAGCTTGATCAACACGAAGATGAGTTTATCAATTCAATCAATGCAAAATACCTCTTGAATCGAACTAGAGGAGGTACATTGACAGGTTTAAGCGAAGCTATCATCAATAGGAAAACAAGGCGAATGCCACAGGAAATTGAAGTTGAATCCTTTAATCCGGCAAAGAGAGGTCAATTATTAATGAAAAACACATCACAAAAAGAAAGAATAGAGGCGATCAAAGCATTCGAATCAACCATCCGTAAATCCGAAAATGCTTTAGCGAATATGGCTGAAAAAGGCGCTAGCACTACCTTAATAAAAAAGCGCCTCCATGCTTTATACATTGGCTTAGCCGTATTGGAGACCGCTTGGAATCAAAAGCAACATCATTACACGCAGAAAGATTTAGCGGAAGCCCGCCATGTCCTGACAGGCTTATTCCCGTCACTTGAAAGCAGCTATGGCAAGTCCAAAGACGGCAGTCCCCAAAAAACACTTTTAGAAAGAAGAATGAAAGCGCTGGAACTGGCTGTTCAAGCCATCAATGATCTGGCAAATAAATGATTTCCCATTGCCAGGAATCATTAAAAAACGTAAAGCGTGCCAGAACTAATTTTCTGCTATTGATTTTGCCGCTATTTTTGGCTTTAAAGAGGTCTGATCCACAATGTAACCAAAAGAGCAGCGGGTTAAATCAAACCGCTGCTCTTTTTTCGATTAAGTATATGAATGTTCTGCTTGTCCTTATTCGAATTTTTTGAAGAACGCCATCGTCTCTTCAATGATGCGCTGCTGGTCATTGTCGAGAGTGGCAACGTGGTAGCTGTCAGGCATTTCGATTAACCGTTTTTCTTCTGAAGAGATTCCAGCATAGATTAGTTGAGAGTTATGGGGCGGAACAACATGATCTTCCGGCGACACAAAAATAAGGGCCGGGCACCGGATGTGTGATAAATCTTTGCGCACTCCATCCATGAAAATCAGCAATTGTTTCACTGACGCAACCGGCGTCTTTTCATAGGCAAGTTCTGTAATCCCTGTCTTTTTGATGTCGGATCCAATGGCATCAAGGAATCGGACGTCCTGCATGTCATGTACAGCAGCCATCGACGGCACCTCTACTGCAGCGTTGATCAGTGAAATCGCTCGGATTTCAGGATGCTGCTGTGCCATGTAGAGCGCCAGCGTACCGCCCATTGACAACCCGACCATAAAAATCGCATCGCAACGTTCATTCAGCCAACTATATGCTTCTTCGATGGAAGCAATCCAGTCGTGATAAGTGGTTTCTTCCATTTCTTCGTGATGAGTGCCGTGCCCTTTCAGCCGCGGGACTGTCACGGTAAATCCTTCCTTGGCAAACGCCTCGCCAATTGGGCGCAAGCTTTGTACGGTTCCTGTAAAACCATGTGAAACCAATATTCCTATACGTCCGCCTTCGACGCTAAACGGTTCTGCTCCTGACAACACTTCAAAATTTGCGTTCATCCAAAAACCTCCTTGGCATTTTTAACATCGGCAAAGTAACTCAGCACTTCGTTGTGATGGTCGATGATTTGTTTCGCATTTAATGAATCGGAATCCCAAGTGCCATGTCCATCTTTGACCAGCGTAACGGTATAGCCCAGGCTGAATGCACGGCGGCATGTTGTATCTACACAATACTCCGTCTGGTTTCCCGCAACGATAAGATTTTCGATTGCCCATGTTTTCAAAGCTTTTTCAAGATCGGTTTCGTGGAACGAATCAGGAGTCCGCTTTTGAACACTGGGTTCTCCTTCTTGGGGGCGAATGGACCGATGGATCTGCCAGTCGTAAGTGCCAGCCACAAGCGCCTTGTCATTATGTTGGACAAAAACAACCGGAATATCTGCTGAACGGGCTTTTTCAATCAGATACTGAAGATTTTCAAGCAGCTCCTCTTTATTGAACACCGGATTGGCTCCTGCCAACATCTCATTTTGTGCATCGATAATCAATAAAGCAGTTTTTTGCATAGCCAGCACCTCCAATTATTCATATCTCCATAGGATATTCGGTATTTTATTTCAGAATCCTTTCTTTCATTCCTGACAATTTGGCCAAATCCGCTGTTGGCCTGCTGGAAATGGAAGACAGGAGTTTGAGCTGGAGGCAGCGAAGTTTAAAAAGAGCGGTAAAATATAGATCAAGACTCACGGGAATCAAAGGAGGAACCAAATTGACTATAACTATAGGAGATGTAATTACGTTTGAGCGTTCTTTCGTAAAGAAAGATGTTGAGCTGTTCTCGAGGATATCTGGCGATGAAGGAATTCACCACCTTCAGCCCGATGAACAAGGGAGGCTGGTCGTCCAAGGGCTGCTGACAGCGACTTTGCCGACCAAAGTGGGGGGAGACCATAACGTGCTCGCCCGCCATATGGATTTCGAATTTTTGAGGCCGGTTTTTACAGGAGATACCATACGATGTGAAGTGACGATCAACACGTTCGAAAAGGAAGAGCAACGGATACGAATTGCTGCTTCCTTTTCTTGCAAAAACCAGCATGGCAAAGAAGTGCTGAAAGGCGGTTTCTCAGGAGTGATTCTATAAAAATTCCCTGAAGCTGCCTCTTGCGCAAGATCCGCTGTCTTTCGAAAGACTAGCTGGCTGCTCTTTAGGGTAAAGAAAAGAAGATGAAAAATGAAAGGAGGTAATCGCTATTACTTCCGAATGGTGGAATTCTTTTCAGTGGTGGAACACGATCAGCAATATTTTATTTCTGACCAACACAGTTTTAGCTGTTTCTATCCTTTTTATTGAACGGAAAAGAGCAACTTCTAAATGGGCATGGTTCATGGTGTTGTTTTTCTTGCCCTATCTAGGCTTGCTGATTTATTTATTATTTGGCAAGCCACATCGAAAGAATAAAGGCAAGCATTCAACTGCTTATTCAAATCCGAAAATCTTAAATCTCTCAGACCAGCAATTAACTGCAATTGATGAAGGTTCCTTTAGCTATCCGTCAGAAGTCGCTGAAGAATGGCAGCATCTTATCCGGATGAACTTGAAAAGCGGAGTGGCGCCATTCACTCAAAATAATCAGCTCGAAATTTACACGGATGGAAAACGGAAATTCGAAGCGCTATTCAAAGATATTGAAGCGGCTAACTCTCATATCCATTTGGAATACTATATGGTGAAAAATGATGCGATCGGCAAAAAACTGATTGAGCTGCTGACGGAAAAAGCCCGGCAAGGCATCGAAGTCCTTTTCCTGTATGATGATATCGGCTCAAATTCATTGCCCAAGAATTTCTTCGATGCTTTTTTGGCAGCAGGTGGCCGAGCGGCTGCTTCACTTCGTTCCAGAATGCCTTTTGGCAATCCGCGGGTCAATTACCGCAATCACAGGAAAATCGCCATTCTCGACGGGAAAGTAGGTTTTATCGGCGGGTTTAATGTCGGGGATGAATATTTGGGGAGAGACGAAAAGTTCGGCTACTGGCGGGACACGCATCTGCGTTTTGAAGGGGAAGCTGTCCATTCCCTGCAGCATCGTTTTTTAAGCGACTGGAATCAGACTTCTGAGAACCTTCCCGTCAAATATGAAGAAAGTTATTTCCCAGCTGTGGAAGTTTCCGAAGGAGCGGGAATGCAAGTGGTTGCCAGTGGACCGGATGAATCGCTCGATCAAATCAAAAATGGCTATTTGCGGATGATTGCCCAGGCGCGCAAGTCGATTTATATCCAAACTCCGTATTTAATTCCGGATTTGGCGATTTTAGATGCACTCAGTACGGCCGCTCTTAGCGGCATAGATGTCCGAGTCATGATTCCCAGTAAAGCAGACCATATCTTTGTGTTCAGCGCCAGCTTGTCGTATGCCAAAGATTTGGTGAACACCGGCGTAAAAGTGTACACCTACGGCAACGGCTTTCTGCATGCCAAAACCATAGTAGTGGACGGCAAAGTCTTTTCCATCGGCTCTGCCAATATGGATGTCCGGAGTTTTTCCCTCAATTACGAAGCGAATGCTTTCGGATACGATGTGAAAACGGCTGAAGAAATGATTTTGCTGTATTTCAATGATTTAAAGCTTTCCGAAGAGCTCACAAAAGAGTATTTCCAGGAGCTTTCGCTTATCAATCGCTTCAGGCTGCAGATTGCCCAATTGGTGGCACCCATTTTATAAGATACGTAATCTGTTCAAAAAAGGAAGGCGGGAAACTTATTCCGTCTTCCTTTTTAACGTGAATTTCCTTTAATGATTGAAGCGGTTTTATGTTGGCAGAGGAAAACGCCTCCATTGCATTTTAAGATATTTCTGCTTAGGTCTTTGACGATGGTTAAATAATAACAGAAAATTTAGATATAATGGTTTATATTAAAGGAAGAGAGGGAAACTACTAAAGGTAGGAACATACGTTCTTTATTATAGCTATACATAGGTGATGGAAGCCAGTTCATAGATTTGAGACAACCAGCTCACTGGGCTTATCGTTAAAATTCATACTTCAGCCCGGAACTTTTATTTATCCAATTTATGCGGCAATCGCGTGAAAATGCTGCTCAGCCATTTGGACGGAAAGGGTGAAAATTGTGGAAAGTTTAGAAGTGCGGCCGATAGCAAATGACTTGGCTATTGAAGCAAAAGGGCTCGTCAAAGTGTATGGGAAGCACCGGGCTGTGGACGGAGTGGATTTGGCGATTCAGAAAGGAACGGTTTATGGATTTTTAGGGCCGAACGGAGCAGGTAAGACGACGACCATTCGAATGCTTGCTACTTTAATGAAGCCAGACGAAGGGTACGCGCGGATTTTTGGCCATGATTTGAGCAAAGAAGGCGATGCCATCAGAAGCCGGATCAGTTTGACCGGCCAATATGCATCAATTGATGAAGATTTGACTGGCATGGAAAATCTCACCATGATGGCAAAACTGATGGGTTATAGCCGAAGAGAGGCAAAACAGCGTGCACAAGAACTATTGAGAGCTTTTGGATTGGAGGATGCAGCAAAACGCCAAGTGAAAAATTATTCAGGTGGCATGCGCCGCCGCATTGATATAGCCGCAAGCATTGTTGTGACTCCGGACTTGCTGTTTCTTGATGAACCTACATCCGGGCTGGACCCGAGAAGCCGCAACCAAGTATGGGACATTATTCGGGCGCTGGTCAGCGCTGGAACCGCCGTTCTGCTGACCACTCAGTACTTGGAAGAAGCAGACCAGTTGGCTGACCGTATTGCTGTCATCAACCAAGGCAAGATCATTGCGGAAGGAACGAGCAGCGAATTGAAGGCATCTGTTGGCAGCGGCACCTTGAATGTACAACTTGTTGATGCTGCCCAAAGAAGAAGGGCCGCTCAGATACTTGAAAGTACCCTCTCTGTACCGGTCTATTTCTTATCAGAAGCCAATGGGCTGACAGCTCAAATAAATGATCCTGCACGTGTAGCGGATGCTCTGGGGGAAGTAGCCAGAGAAGATATTGCCATCAGTGACTTTTCATTCGGCCGGCCGAGCCTCGATGAAGTGTTTCTTACATTAACCGGACATACAGCCACTCAGGAAACAAAACCCGAGGAGGGTGCACCATGACCGACTATATCGAGCAAAGAGAAAAAGAATCAAGTGATGTACAGCTTGCAGATTCTATTGCCTCAAACAATCGGCCTAAACCGCCAAGCGCCATCTCTTCAACGCTCACTTTTGCTACACGGGCGTTGTTGCGCATCAAACATGTTCCTGAACAAATGTTTGACGTAACTGTTTTTCCGGTAATTTTCCTATTGATGTTCACTTATTTATTCGGTGGAGCGATTTCCGGTTCAACTGCTGAATACCTTCAGTTTCTGCTTCCCGGCATACTGGTTATGACTGTGGCCCAAATTACGATGTATACAGGCATCGATTTGAATAATGATATTCGCAAAGGCATCTTTGACCGCTTTCGCACTTTGCCCATTTGGCTGCCATCCGCTTTGATCGGTTCACTTCTTGTCGATGTGATTCGTTATTCCATGGCTTCTCTTATCATGATCGGCCTCGGCTTCATACTTGGATTCCGTCCAGAAGGAGGAATTATGGGTATTCTGGGCGCCATCATTCTGATTTTAATTTTCTCGTTCAGTTTGTCATGGATTTGGACAGTATTCGGGTTGGTCGTACGCTCTGAGAAATCATTGATGATGATCAGTTTCTTGTTCTTGTTCCCGCTTACTTTTGTCAGCAATGTATTTGTAGATCCAAAGACTTTGCCGACATGGCTGCAAGGTTTCGTTGAAATCAATCCGATCTCGATACTGGCGACGGCTGTCCGCGGGGCGATGCACGGAACTGCTACGACGGAACAAGTAGTGTGGGTGCTCCTCGTCTCTTTGATCATGACGGGTATTTTCGCTCCCATTACGATTCATCTTTACCGAAACAAACAATGAAAAGAAAGCAAAAAGAAGTTGAAGAGTTGTTTTCGACTTCTTTTTGAGTACGGAGAGAAAAATCCATTTTAGCAGTAGGCTTTTGCCAGAACACAAGAACTGAATATTCAGAAACACGATTGAACTTCATTCATTCTTCCTATATGATGAAAGCGTATCAACCAATACCTTTCTTTCGGTTCACCTTATTAAAATTGAGGAGGAATGGAGATCATGACAAAAATCGGCATTATTACTGGAAGCACGCGGCCGGGACGCAACAGCCTGCAAGTGGCCCAATGGGTAAAAGGCATTGCGGACCAGCGGGGAGACGCAGACTACGAAATCGTGGATTTGGCGGAATATAACCTGCCAATGTACGCGGAGCCGGTCTCTGCCGCCGCTAGCCAAAATTATCAGACACCCGAAGCGATTCCCTGGTCAAAAAAAATTGCCGAATTGGATGGTTATGTCTTTATTTGCCCTGAATACAACAGAGGGGTGACATCAGCTTTGAAGAATGCCATTGATTATTTATATCCCGAGTGGAACAATAAAGCCGCGGGCATTGTCAGTTACGGCACGGCAGGCGGAGTCCGTGCAGCAGAGGCATTGCGAATCATTATGGCAGAATTGCAAGTGGCGACTGTCCGGGCCCATCCTTCGATGTCTTTATTTACAGACTTCGTGAAGATGAGCGAGTTCAAACCGGCAGCAGTCCATGAGAAAGCGGTCAATGTCATGCTGAAGCAAGTCAATGCCTGGACCAACGCCTTGCAGCCGTTGCGAAATAAATAATAAAAAACAACCTATATCATTCAGTAGACAGCCAGATAACCCTGGCTGTCTTTTTGTTTTATTGGCCAAAGGAAATTAAGTTTAAGAATTTATTGTTCTCTGGATATAATGTCGATTCAATTTAATTAGTTGACGTGCGACATTAGGCATGTTAAGATTATCTTGAATTAAAGATAAATAATTTCGTAGTAATAATTTGAAACAGCACGCTCTATTTTAAAAGTTTCGGATGAAAATGACATTTGAAAATTGCCTATCAACCGTTAAATTTTTTTAATTGTATATCTTGATTTCGAGATAACTGATAGCAAAAATTTAAAGGAGAGAAGAATATGAACGAAATAAAAGGAATCCACCACGTCACTGCGATTACCAGCAGTGCGGAAAAGAACTATGAGTTCTTCACATATGTACTGGGCATGCGCCTGGTGAAGAAAACGGTCAACCAGGACGATATTCAGACCTATCATTTATTCTTTGCGGATGACAAAGGGTCTGCCGGCACGGACATGACATTCTTCGATTTCCCGGGCATTCCGAAAGGGACACACGGAACGAACGAAATCTACAAAACTGCTTTCCGTGTGCCAACAGATGAAGCATTAACTTACTGGATCAAGCGTTTCGATAAATACGAAGTGAAGCATAAAGGCATCCAGGAATTGTTCGGCAAGAAAACCTTGTCGTTTGTTGATTTTGATGACCAGCAATACATGCTGGTGTCGGACGAGCACAACGAAGGCGTTGCATCCGGCACGCCTTGGCAAAATGGCCCGGTGCCATTGGAATTCGCCATCACCGGCTTAGGCCCGATCCACGTGCGGATCGCTGAATTTGATTATTTGAAAGAAGTGCTGGAAAAAGCGATGCTGATGCGCGAAGTAACCAAAGAAGGATCGCTGCATTTGTTTGAAGTCGGCGAAGGCGGAAACGGTGCGCAAGTGATTGTCGAGCACAACGTGATTTTGCCAGCCGGCCGACAAGGCTTTGGCACCGTTCACCACGCAGCATTCCGCGTGGAAGATACGAACGTCTTGAAAGCGTGGATTGAGCGCATGGAAGGGTTTGGCTTCGGCACTTCCGGCTATGTGGATCGCTTCTTCTTTGAATCGTTATATGCACGAGTAGCACCAGGAATTCTATTCGAGTGGGCTACAGACGGTCCAGGCTTTATGGGCGATGAGCCTTACGAAACCGTAGGGGAAAAATTGTCGCTGCCGCCATTCTTGGAACCGAAACGCGAACAGATTGAAAAAATGGTACGTCCAATCGACACCGTGCGCAGTACGCGTACGTTCGAAAAAGAGTATTTGTGAGGAGAAGAAAACATATGGGTATATTTGATAAATTTTTTGGATCAAAACAACAGGAGGAAAAAACTATGACAAAACTAAACATCGGCATCATCTTGGGATCAACACGTGAAGGGCGCTTAAGCCCGCAAGTAGGGAACTGGGTCAAAGAATTGGCAGACAAGCGCGGTGACGCAAACTATACGATCATCGACATCGCCGATTACAAATTGCCGCTCTTAGGCGAAGAAGGCGGCGACGCATCAGGCGCAGCCGCTTGGTCTCAAGCAGTTGCAGCACAGGACGGATTCGTCTTCATCGTGCAGGAATACAACCACTCGATCACAGGATCTTTGAAAAACGCACTCGATTACCTGCGCGAAGAGTGGAACAACAAAGCAGCGGGCATCGTCTCGTACGGTTCGGTCGGCGGTGCGCGTGCGGCAGAGCATTTGCGCGGCATCCTGGGCGAATTGTCGGTAGCGGACGTCCGCGTCCACCCGGCATTGTCGCTGTTCACGGATTTTGAGAACGGTGCGGAATTGAAAGCCGCTCCAGTTCAAGCAGAATCGGTCAACCAGATGCTTGATCAGGTCATCCCTTGGTCTGCAGCGTTGAAAACAATCCGCTAATATAAAGCTTTTTGCAACACATAAAGCAGAAACCTATAAACAGACAAAAAAGAGATTGCCGGTTGGCATCTCTTTTTTTGTGTCCATTTTACTGTTGCATCTGAGGAATTCATGGCTTCAGGAATGGCCTTAGGCAAATAACGGTCTTTCACATTTTTTATTTGCATCCGTTTTAATTGGCTCCTCATCATATATAATAAGCAGTTAGAGGCTCCTTCAAAAGAACAAGCTCAAATTGCAGCATACACTTTATGAAAATCCGAAGCAGGCAATCGAAATAAAAGCTGAAAGAAGTGCACTGCTTAAAAACGATGCCAACAGTTTTCATTAAAAATATTCAACCAGTCCAGGAGGGTTTCAACATGTCCTATCTCTATTTGTCACTTGCCATCATAGGGGAATTAATCGGATCATCGTTATTAAAAGCTTCTGAAGGCTTTTCAAAGCTGTTCCCTACGATGGGCATGCTGGCAGCTTTTGTTTTTTCGTTTTTCTTTTTGTCATTGGCGCTAAAGACCATTCCCTTGAATGCCGCTTACGCAATCTGGTCGGGATTAGGAATGGTAGCTACAACGATCATATCCGTTCTGATCTGGAAAGAAAAAATAAACTTTGCTAGTGTAACTGGAATCATTCTCATCCTTATCGGAGTGGTAATTTTAAATCTATTCGGACCAGGCCATAACGAAACAACGGCCCATGACAAAGCTCCAGCTGCGAATGTTTTAAACGATCCTGCAGAATAAAGCCGCTGATAGAAACAAAAGTATGGAAAGAATGGATAAGTTAGTCGTAAAACTATACAAAGAATACGGCGAAACGTTTAGCAAAATTGAAGATGTTCACGAAAAGAAAGTCGTTTTTTGAGGCAATTGCGATGTACTAATGCTGCGGCAGCAGGGATATGCCGGATGCAACACGAACTGCAGATCGTGTTTACGAAAAAAATAAATGGATGCTGAAATTTTGACAAGAAAAAACCCGCTGCTTTTTAATAAAGCAGCGGGTTTTTTTCGTCCACATTCACAACGCTTTGTTGCTTTTTCAAACTTACCGAAAAATTTAAATACTTCTATGCCAGTATGGGCTTTTATTGATATACTAAAATTTGGTAAAAGAAACTAATACTAGAAATAAACCAGAAGGAGAAAAGAGGAGTCCCAATGAAAATAGTTTTTCAAGCTTTCCTTGCTTCAGCTGCTTTTCATGCTGTTTATTTTGTGATGACGTTTGCTGTGGACTATGCAAAGACCGTACTTTACCGGCCAAATATGGTGCGGGCATGGGAGAATACCGAAATGCTTCAGCAAGAAGTGGCGTTTGGTACGGCCGGTTCGCCTTTCGTCCATTTCAGCACATTCTTAGGGTTAGCTGTGATTTGCGGAATTTTTCTGTTTGCTTATCAAAAAACAACCGTTAAATCGAACCATCAAGAAATAAAGTAAGATAATCTAGAATGCATCAATTATAGATTAGGTCCACTGGTGCGGGATATGTAATTGTGCAGCCGAAGAAGCGGAAAGGAACTGACGTTATCGCCAGAAAGCAAAAACTACATTAATTATATTACTTTTTATTACACCAGTTTCTTATTAATGTTAAATATATACTATTTTTGCATAAATGAAGAACCAGGAGGTATACACTCCCTGAACGATATTTTTTGTCAGGGAGGAAGATATCAGATGAAAAAGTCACTTTTAAAATTCACAGCACCTGCATTGGCAATCGGATTAATGGCCACTGCTCAAGGCAGTGCATTGGCTGAAAATCCATTAGCTGATGCCAAGGCTAAAACTGAAGTGAAAGTGGAACAAAGCACCGTTTCGAAAAGCGGGGCAGATGTGATTCATCGACTAAATCCCATTGAAAAACGAATTTCTGCTGCCGCGTCCCAATTGACTGAAATCACATCGGATTTGGAAGAGGCAAAGACGTTAAGTTATAAAGAATATTTTGATTACCAAGAACAATTGAACGCCGTATTCGAGAAGCTGGGAGCCTCAACATACCAGCTGCAAGCAGTGGCTAAAGAACCCGATGAACATTCGGCCGCAGCAATGGCCATAAAATTCGAGTTAAACGCAGCATTTGAATCCGCGGTTAAAGCACAAAGCCTGTTGGAATCAGTGGATGTTAACGAAGAAGCTCCTGAAACAGAAGAACAAGCTGAAATATTTTCAAGCTTCTAAGATAAAACTGAATGCTGGCACATAGAAAGGAGTTGTCCCAAAAGTAATTTGGGACAACTCCTTTGCGACGAAGCTAGCGCAGCGATGCAGGAGCAATAGTATTAACCTACGCTTTATTTAGAAGCAAGGGGCTGTCCAATAAGTCTATTATTAGACTTATTGGACAGCCCCTTTTAAGCTGAATTTTTTCTTAGCCCGTCGGCTGCAACCGGGAACTTTCAGCGTCTACTACTATAACCATGTCATGAATTTCAATGAACTAAAAAAGCTCTTGAAACCTATAATTTTCCAACATATAATTAATCAACCACAAAAATTGGGGAACAAGGGGAGAAAAAGCATGGGGATCAATTTAAAGCCGAAAGACATAAGGACGGCGGATCATTTGATTGAAGCGATTCGCGAATTATGGACGGAACGGTCAATTAAAAGCTTGCGCGAATGGATAGCGGAAATAGAGACGGAAGACGATTTTTACCGGTTGATCCAGTTGGGGGACCAAGCGGATCTTTTTAAATACAGCAATATACTGGCAACCCAGGCCTATAAGCGGTTTGGCACACTTCGGTCATTTGGCTGGCATTGCGGCAGGCTCATGGAAACAGGCAAAAGCCTGGAAGCCGAAGAACGGATGCTCGGGCGGCTACAAGCGATTGGAAATGACAGTTACTCCCCTGATGAGTTGGCTTCAGCGCATCAATTGCTGCTGCGGGTTTTCAGCCAATTGAACCGGCTGCCGGAAGCCGAAGAACAGCTGGAAAAGATCAAGGATATAAAAGGGATGATCTGGCCGGACTTAGAAGCCTTTTACTATGTGCACAGCGGCGAATGGGAAAAAGCTGAAGGGCTATTGAAACAAGCGATGGAAGAAGAGGATTCGAAACGCCATCGTTTTGTGCGGCTGGGTTATGCCGATGTGCTGGCAATGACGGGCAGAAAAGCTGAATCGTTGGCCGTGTTGGAGGAAGGGGATGCGCAGGATCCTGAAGATTGGACATACCGGACAGAACTTGTCAGAAGCTATTTCCTTCTTGAGCGGTACGAAGACGCGATTCGCCAGATAACCGCAATCAATGAAAACAATCCGTTTCACGTGCACCGAAATTATTTTGTTTATTTGACAGCGGCTTGCCTGTATAAGCTGGAACAATGGGATGAATTGGAATCCTGGGTCACTGCCCATCAGGAAACGTTAAAAGGAACCATTTACGGCAAGAACCTTATCCGCAAAGATGAAAAAATAACAAAGCTTAACTTGACGCCGAAGGTCCAAAAAATGAATTATTGTGTGCCGGCTGCGCTGGCGCTTATATTGGAAGCTTTCGGCAAAGAAATCGGCCAGGACGAAATCGCTTCGCATATTTTTGATGTGACCGGCACGAAACTTTGCACTACCATGTCTTATATGGAGTCGCTCGGATTGGAAGCACGGTATTTCAAAGGCTCATTGGAAGTGTATAAGCAGTTTATAGACAATGGTCTTCCGGTCCTCCTCAGCATGATGGTCGAGAACAGCGCCCATGTCCAAACGGTCATCGGCTACGATGACCGTTTACAAGGCCTGATCATCCAAGATCCAAACGATATGGCGCCGTTTCTGCTGCCCTACTCGGAGTTGAAAGCAACTTATAAAATGTCCGATTCCCTCAGTATGGTTTTTCTGAAAGCGGAACAAAAGCACCTGTTGCCGCTGCTTGATGAAAACGAGCACCGCTTCTTTAGTGAGCTTTACAGATACTTGGATGAAGAAGAGGAATCAGAAGAAGAAAGCCCGGCTTTTATCGCTTTTTTGAATGCCCATATTGAAGAGCGTTATGCAGCTGTTATCGGACTGGCTTCACTGTTTTCAGAAGAAGCCAAAGCAATGCACGAACAGTGGCTGGAACGGCTGCAGAACGAGTTTGGGGAAACAGACGAAGAAGTGGCGCTTTTGGCTGCCCATATGCATTATTTGAAAGACCAGCTGCCGGAGGCGCTTGCCAGGCTAGTCCATGTTAACGGGAAAAAAAGTCCGTATGCCTTGTATTTAAAAGGCGCTATTTTCATGAAACAAGATGCTTACCAGCAAGCGATTCCGATGTTAAAGCAATCCATCGAAATGGACCATTACCAGCCGGCAGCGTATAGCCGCCTCGCCCGCTGCTATCTTGAGATTGGAAAGACCTATCAGGCCTATAAATGGTCGAAAATCGCCTTGGATCAGCTGCCGTCCGATATTCCCGTTCAAATCACCCATGGCTTGATCCAGTATGAAACCGGAGCTTACGAAAAAGCGCTGGAGCGTTTTCGGAAACTGGCTGAGGAAGAGCCTGACGATGAATTTTTTGTCTACCAAATGGGCTGCTGTCAGCAACAGCTCGGAAAAGATGGGGAGGCGATCAAGTCTTTTGAACAATCCATCCAGATGGATCCCAATCAGCCTTATCCTTATTTGAGGATAGCGGAGATCCATATGGATGCCGAAGCATGGCCAAGAGCTTTGAAAATCCTCGATAAAGGAATCGGAATGGTCGAAACGCCTGATGTACTGCATGTATACCGGGGACACGTTTCGATGGAGCAGCAAAAGTTCAATGCAGCGGAAACGGAATACCGGAAAGCGCTGGAACTTGATCCAAAGGATTTCTTCGCAGTGACGCATATCGCCCATGCATTGATCAAACAACAGCGGTTTATGGAAGCCAGTGAGTGGATGATGGCGCATGCCGACACAGAAGATACCAGCTATTTTATACGAACCGCTTCGATGCTTTGGGAAGAGTGGCCTGAATTCGCTGGGAAACAACAAGCCTTGTCTCTGCTTGAAAAAGGCTTGGAAAACCGGAACCGTGAAAGGTTCCACGCCCTGGCAGAAAAATATGCGGAATGCGGAGAAGAAGCTCTTTTCCGGACCCGGGTGCTGCAAAAAATCAAAGAAATCAGAAGCGCTGAATCAGATGCAATTGTGCTTTGCCTGGAAGGGCAGCTGCATGAACATGCCGAGAACCATCGCTATGCCCGCCGTTTGTATCAGCAAGCCATCGAAAAAGCGGAATACCCGCAAGCTTATTACCGGCTGGGGCTGTTGGAAGAAAACAGAGGCAAATTTGAAGAAGCCATTGTGAATTATATTCGCTGTACAGAGCTGGACCCGGCATTCACTGCTGCCCGCGGCGCCTTGATGCGCGCCTATATGGCTTTGGACAATCAGGCACACGCGTTTACGGCAGCCATGACTATTTTTGAAAATGATCCGTTGGAACTTGATTTCGAAGAATTTTTCTCGCTTGTTGATAGTGAAGAAGCTGTTCGAATCATCTCGAAAGCCCTAGTGAAAATCTCTGAGAAAGTGCCGGAAGAATGGCTGCTTTCTGCCAAAGCCCATTGTGCGGAAAAAGAAGGCCGATTAAAAGACGCAGACCGTCTTTTTGAACAAGCGAAATCAGTAAACGGAGCTTATACCTCTCATTTTGAGCATGTGGAGTTTTGCGAACGCAGAGGCAATTTTAAACGGGCTGCTGCTTTATTGGAAGACATGATGGTCGAATATCCAAATTTGAAAGGGCTATATGAGAAGTATGTCTTCATGCTCAGTAAAATCGGCAAAACGAACGAAATCGATAAAAGACTGAAACAAAAACTGTCCGGTGAAGAACTAGCCATCGCTAAAATGTATTGCGCCGATTATCTGGCACTTTGGTACGAAGATTTTGAGCAAGAAGAGCAAAAAGGCTTTATTTCAAAGTTCCGGCATAATACGCGGGCATTGCGCACCATCAGCCACATCATCTCTTTGTATGAAGAAGCGATCAAACGCCTACCGGACAACAATCGGCCGGTCATGCAGCTGGCTAGCCTCTACTTGTCGAGGGGAATGGCAAAAGAAGCTCTTGATGAACTAAAGCCTTTTGTCGAACGGACCGGCAATTACGAAGCGGCGGTGATGCAGATCCAAGCGAATCTTCAATTGGCGGAAGAAAAAGAGTCTTATAAGCTTGCCCGTGCAGCCGCTGTCCAGGCGCGAAAACTCCATGAGCAACAGCCGTTCGATGCCCGGGTTCTGCTGTTGAGAGGGGAAGCGCTGGCGGCAATAGACGAAACCGAGAAAGCGCTGGAGCAATATGAACATGTCACCCACCTTGAACCTTACAATGCGGAAGGCTATATTCACTTGATGCATCTTTTGGCTGACCGGCGCCCGAAAGAAGTGAAAGGATTTGAAAACCGTCTGCCGGAAGAGCTGAAAGACCATGAATGGATCCGGCTTTCCCTTGGGATGGTGTATATTGAAGCGAATGAAGGGAAAATGGCACGCGGCATTTTAAGTTCTTTAATCCAAGAAGAACCTGACTACTTGCCTGGCTATTATGAACTGGCCCGCAGTGAAATGCTGCTAGGCGATCAACAAGCGGCGAAAAATCATCTCCAGCATTTGTTCAGGATGGAAGAAGGGGCACATTACATCCACACAGCAGCTGAAGAACCGCTTTTCGAACCGATTCTCGATGAACTGGAAGCCTTAATCGGCGAGTATGCCTGATCGGAAATTCAAGGGAAGTCTTTTATAAATAAATGGGAAAGAGCAAGGGCCAGCATTTGCCGGCCCTTGCTCTTTTTGGCTGTCTGCCGGAAAAAGCGGATAATTTTGTTGGATGATGCAGTTTAAATCAGCCTTCCAGCTTCAATGCCGACATCAGTTCCTGCGGCGAATGGACGACGAATCTCGGGTTTTCTTTTTCGATCAATTCATAGCCGTCAAGTCCCCAGCTAACCCAGGCAAAAGGCACAGAAACTTTGTTGCAGGCGAGAATGTCCCGTACTTCGTCGCCGACGTACAATAATTGGTCGGCCGTCAGATTCTGCTGCTTCATAAATTTCCGGATGACGGTATCTTTGCCGAAAATCCGGCTTGAAGTCAATACTTGCGATACCGTGTCAATCCCTTCCTGCCGCAGAAACAACTCAATGTTCTCTTGCGCATTCGAAGAAATGATGACAATTTTATAACCGTTGCGCGCTAAAGCTTCCAGCATTTCCTTAATGCCGTCAAAAAGCGCTACTTCATTCATATGCGCTTTGAAATATTGGTAGACTTTCGGGAGGATTATCGGGATTTTGTGCATGGGAAATTCGTATTTCTTCGCCCGTTGCTGGATCGTTAAGTTTCTGGACGACACCAGATCTTCTTGAGTGACCGGCAAGTAGTTGAATTGTTTTGCAAATGTATTCCAAGCCTGCATGAAAAGCTGAGTCGAATCGGCTAAAGTTCCGTCAAAATCAAAAATAATGTATCTCATTTAATCTCCTCTTTTTCTTAATGTACTCTTTCTTGATCTCGGGAGAAAGCTATCAGAGCAGCTGTTGACATAGAGAGAAGAGAAAGAAGTTTCCTTTATGCACCATTCTATACTAATCTCGCCATTTTCTCACGCCTCGGAATCATACAAAACCGCCTAAATTTACATAATTCTGTTTTCTTTTTTTTGAAAAAAATTGATATACTCATTGAAAAGCATCCACAAGTGGCTTAAGGAGAGGGGAGCAGTTATGCAAAGAAGAGTTCGAAGTGCTGTTACGGATTTTCAACAAATACTGAAACAAGCCTTTGCAATCAATAATGTCCCTCTGCCATGGAGCAAAGCAATTGGAGCGGGATTCTGTTCCGCTTTCCCGATATTGGTGGGGCTATGGCTCGGCTATATCCAGTATGGATTCATTATGTCGCTTGGGGGTCTCGCTTTCCTCTATATGTTTAATGAACCTTATGTGCTGCGCGCAAAAAAAATCTTTTGCGTCGTGCTGGGATTGGCTTTTTCTGCCGGGCTCGGTACAGTGCTTTCAGCGAATCCCATTCTTTCGGCAGTAGCAGTGGGAATCATTGGGGCATCAGCTGTGTTTTTCTTTGGCGCGTACCAGTTTGCTGGGCCGTCAGCTTTGTTTTTTATTTTGGTTTTTTTAATCAATGCCAACACGGATACAGACCCGTCTCTTGCCATTCTTCATGCGACACTTGTAGTTGCAGGAGGGATTTTATCGTTCCTCTTCGCAATGGCAGGTTGGGTTATCGCACCATTGCGTGTGGAAACCGCTGCTGTAAAAGAAGAATACCGAAACTTGGCTTTATTGATGGACTCGTTGGATTCTTCAAGTTTCCTCGAAATCCGGCAAAAATCCTGGTTCTCGATTATAAAAGCAGAGAACATTTTGGCTGCAGGTTATGCACCTTGGCTGGAAACCCCACCATATTGGCGGCTGGCACTGCTTCATAAGCAAGCCAAGCTGATTTATTCCGAAATTGTGGAATACTCGAATGAAAACAAGCAGCGCTTACCTTTTAAGGCTATTGAAAGCATGCAGCTGATCGAATCCGCAATAGAAGACGGCCCCAATGAATCGGTTCCGGCTATAGCGCTCCAAGATGAAAAAAAATCAACGGGATTGGAAAGGCATATACGGCAGGCCTATGACCATGCAGCTGGCAATAAAGCAGCAGCGGATCGCCCATTCTTAAAAATACCGAAGACAAGCTTCAAAACACTGTTTTCGGGCACATTCAACAAAAATTCAATGATCTTTTTTACCGCGCTTCGCTTTGGCATCGTTCTAACAGCAGCAGCTTTAGCCGCGAATTTTTTTAATGATCTTACGTCTTATTGGATTCCTTTAACATGTGCCGCAGTAATGTCAGGGGCCACGATTCTTTCCACTTTTAACCGGGCCATCCAACGGACATGCGGCACCATCCTGGGCATAGTGATCGCTGTGCTGATCCTATCTTTAGAACCGGAAGGGCTTCTTATTGTGCTGGCCGTTTTCCTGCTGATGGTATTAGCTGAACTGGCAATGGTGTTGAATTATGCCGTTGCCGCCGTTTTCGTTACTCCCATCGCGTTAATACTAGCCGAAAGTACATCGGCCATCGGAACCATTTCATATTTCACTTCGGCCAGGTTGACCGATGTGCTTATCGGATCCGCTATTGGGTTGTTTGGCACTTTGCTGGTGGGAAGGCGCCATGCTTCCAGTTTGCTTCCGCGTCTAATGGCCAAAACTATCCGGAGCCAGCAGCGATTTACCAGTGCGTTGTTTTCCGTTCATAAGAAGAACAGCTTAGCAGAAAATACAATTGAGCAGCGGAAAATGCAGACAAACTTGACCAATTTGAGGTTGGTTTTTAGCACGGCACAAGGCGAACTCTCCAGCAATAGACAAGCGCTGGAATCTTTGCAGCCGGTTTTTTTCGGCCTTGAGCAATTGAGTTTTTTGTTAGCGAAAGCAGCTAAAGACAAAGATCGGCTTCCGTTGGCTGATGCCCAGTTGGCCCAGCTCCTTCTTGTTTTCGAAATGATGGCCAATGCAGCAGAGAAAACTTGGCATTTTTCCGAACTCGATGTTCCGCATATTCCAAAGTACCGAGACATCGAAAGAGAAATTAGAGATTTGCAATATGCTTTCAAGACCAGTCAACTTTCTGCCATTAACTAAAATAAAAGAAAAAACCGATTTCGAATCGGCTGAAAAGCTATTAATGAAGGTTAAACCGAATACCCCCTAGATTCTTAACAGACAGGAGGAGTACGATGGATTCAACGAAATTAGTCAGTATAATTGTTCCCGTATACAACGCGGAAAATTATTTGCATAAAAGCATCGACAGCTTGCTCAATCAAACCTACCCAACCATTGAATTGATTCTCGTCAATGATGGATCCATTGACAGCAGTGGGGAGATTTGCGAAAGTTATGCGAAAAAAGACATGCGAGTGAAAGTGATTCATCAGCCGAATGCAGGGCCATCAGCCGCGCGGAACCGGGGAATGAAGGAAGCTAGCGGAGAGTTTCTCCAGCTTGCGGACTCAGACGACTACATCGATCACCGGATGACAGAGCGGCTGGTTCAGGCTATTGCAAGCGAAAGCCAGCTCGCCCTATGCGGCTATCAAAAGATTTTGACGCGAGGAAATCGCATCATCAAATCGGAAGTCTTTCGCATGCCGCGGAACGGCACATTTTCAAACGAGCAGTTCTTGAAGAATTTTGGGGAACTGTATCAGCATTACTATATCCATTTCATTTGGAACAAGTTGTATGACGCACACCTGATCAAAGAATCCGGCCTTGCCTTCGATACGGAAGTTAGCTGGGGAGAAGATTTACTGTTTAACCTGCGCTATATCGAAAAATGCCAGAACATCAGCCTCATTCCTGATGCCCTCTACTATTACATCGATTCTAACGCCAGTTCGATCACCAGCCAGTTTCGTCCAAACTTATACGACAATATGCAATTGATGCAAGGAGCCGTAAGGGAGTTTCTCCAAAGAAACCATGCCTATACCGGAAAAAATAAAGTGCTGTTTGAAAATTTCTATACGTCTCGGGTCCTGACTTGTTTCTGGAATTTGTTCCATCCGAACAGCACGCTGACACCGGAATCAACGAAACAGCATATAGGCGAAATCATCCGGAATGAATGGCTCCATGAGCGAGCTTGTTATTACCAAGCGGGCAATCTGGAGAAAAAACTGATCGGCTCCATGATTAAGCGCCAATCGGCCGGATGGCTGTACCGTTATTACGCACTTAAGAGCTATGTGAAGAAAAAAAGCAGGCCGAAAGAGAAAAAGTGGGTTTGACAGCAACGTGCAGTGATTTGGTTTAACTGCCGGTTTCCAGGGAAAATGCGGCGGGAGTTCCCGTTATCCGAGGTATCGGCATAGGCAACGGTACCGATTAAAAATGATATGCCACCCGATCAGCAAATAGGGTGGCAGCACAAATGAAAAATCCCGTCCCACAAGACAAATGTCTAAGGGCGGGATTTTTTCCATTCAGCTGAAATTGGCGAATATCGGCTCGGCTGTTATTGTCATTGCCGCTGAAGAAATGGAGGACCCAGAGAATTTAAAACAAAATACAGAATAATGGCCATTGCGGTATCCGCATCTCAAAAGAATAAGCTTGTTATGAGATGGATGATTCCGATGATTCCATACATAATGGCACTCACAATCAAAACTCCAGCCAGGAAATAGCCAAATAATTTCATCAGATCGAATAAGGCACCGGCCAAGTCATCGATGAATTTAAGCATATGAACCCTCCAGTCGCATAATGTTAGGTACATCAAAAACCAACATTCTTAAATGCCACGCACATAAATGTTTTTTAAGGAACGATATGAAGTTCTGTTGCTTCATATTATCAGATTCAAGGAAATTAATTAACCGTGACTGAGAAAATAAGTCGAACGAAGAAGAGGATAACAAGAAAAACGGGAGAAGGTAGTGGAAGAGGTCTTAGAAACTATGCCGATTTTAAGCGGCTGATGTTATTGCGGGTTTTTAGTTTATTTGGGTTTTTGTTTCCTTAAATACATCATTACATAAGTGTTTAACAAAAATATCAAAAAAAGCAGACAACAAAAAAACTCATGCTGTTCATGAAGTAACCGGTTTTTGCAATGCCCTATAGCTTTTTCAGGGAAATAATATAAAGTTTTCAAAGGGAAGCTCAACAAACAAAAACCAATTAAAACAAAGCAGCTTTCAGCGGATTTTAACTTTCTTTTAAACCGGCTTAATCGCTGCTTCTGATTCCAATTTGCTATAACAAGCAGTTGTCCGCCGCACGGGAGGACCAGGAGAAAATGTTCTCCAACAAGATTTTCGTCATTCGTTTATTGCCATCACTTCATCCGGGAATTCAATATCCGCCAGCCAATGATCGATGACGCGGTTGAACAACTTGGGTTTCGCGAGTGAAATGCCGTGGCCGATTTCCGGAAACATAAGGGCTCTGCAGTTGGGATTGCTTCTCCTGATTTCCTTCGTCGATTCTTTCATGATGCTTCGTTCTTTCTCGCCTACCGTGACCAGTATGTCTGCCGAAGCCAGCTTGAAGTTGCTGGGCAGCGTGAACGACATGTTTTCTTTCAGCAAGACAGCCAAATCCTGTTTCCTAAGGCGGGAACTGTCCCGGTAGTAGGTTTCAAAGTAAGGTTCTTCTATGTACAATGACTTTGCTTGAAGCCTGGAGAATGCTTTGCTTTTGGCCAGGGGCTGAAAGAAAGCGGAAGTTTGGATCAATGCACCGGTGAACGGCCATGATTTAACCAACGCGCTGTTGACCATGGCATAATCCACTAAATCCGGCTTTTTGCCAAGAACGGCCAATAAGATTTGGGCCCCCAATGAAAACCCGATGGCGATGACCGGCTTGTTTTGCCGCTTTTCTTCTATTAAAGCAATGATATGATCGGCACTTGCATGGATGGAAAATGGAGACGCGTTCTCCAAGATATCCAATTCCGGTACTACTACATGATAGCTGCTGAAATGGCGGACTTGCCTGTCCCACATCCAGCCGCCGACTCCACCGCCGTGGATAAAAATCATTAACGGTGCATGTTGATTTCCATACTCCTTATAAGATAACTTCATTGTCCGGCCTCTTTTCTTTCACAACATTTATCCTTGCTTTACTTACATACGTTTCCAGCGGATAGAAAGTTTCATTTTAAGCATGACAATCCTGTGCCAATCGATAAAGTTTGACGCGCGAAAATGGATTGTTATATAGTTCGAAGAGTAAAGACCAATGGGTATCCGCGGCATATGCTTGCAAACTGCTAAAAAAGGAGAAGTTCACATGACACAAAAAACGATTTACTTTTTATGCACCGGCAATTCATGCCGCAGCCAAATGGCGGAAGGCTGGGCAAAAGAATATTTAGGGAAAGAGTGGAAAGTCTATAGCGCCGGCATTGAAGCGCACGGCTTGAATCCGAAAGCGGTAAAAGCGATGGCAGAAATCGGTATCGATATTGCTGGACAGACTTCAGACTTGATCGATCCGGAAATTTTGAATAACGCGGATCTGGTCATCACGCTTTGCGGAGATGCGGCAGATAAATGCCCGACAACACCGCCTCACGTTAAACGCGACCATTGGGGCTTTGAAGATCCGGCAAAAGCCGAAGGTACGGAAGAAGAAAAATGGCAAGTGTTTCAGCAAGTGCGTGACGATATTGGCAGGCGCATCAAGACCTTCTCGGAAGACGGACATTAATATATGCACTGGGAATGTTCCGGTAATAAAACACAAGCTGAAAGCTGTCCTCTGGACGGCTTTTTTGCGTTCAACCTGCTAGAATAAAAGAGTTGAGGAGATTTGACCTAGAATTCTTCTCTGACGAAAAAGGATAAAAGATAGGGAGGTATCGTTGTGTACAAAACGGCAAACAGCATTCATTACCTGGCATTACTGGAAGATACCAACAGTAAGGATTTTAACCAACTGATTGAACGTGCCATGAGTGTTTACGAAGACTTTAATTTTGCGGATAAGATAGAAATCATCGTCTTTTTTACCGAACGGAAATATTTCACTGAATACATAAAAAATGAATATGGGATCGAAGACGAATACAGCAAAGAAGGCCGTGCGATTCACTATCCGCATGGGTTGAAGAGCATCATCGGCGTGGAAGCGATCAAAGGATTGACTGAAATGCTCCTGACCCATGAATTGGGGCACGCCATCGAGCATCATAAGTTGAAAAGCGATATCACGAATTATGAAGGCTGGAAGGAACGCCGGGGTTATCGGCTCTGGTCGGAGTTCTTCTGCCAAGCCCATGCTTCGATGACCCAGCGGACACCGGAAGGCAATGACCTGTACCTCACCAATTTTCCGATGTTTTTGGAGAATAAGGGCTTGTTCTTTGACGACAAGCACATCCAACAGACCTTTCTTTACATGATTTATTCCATGGCGGATTTGCACCCCTACACATTGGAGAAAAACACCCAAGCCATCTCCTATTACCTGGACCGCTTCGAACAGGATTCGTCTCCCGAATTCATGACTGTCTATGAAACGCTCTACATGGAGCTGAACAGCTACTTATTGCGGAACGGCATATTTTACAACGCCACGCACGAATACAGCTTTTTTGAACGGCTGGAGCAATACGAACAGGAACTCACCAACTTCTTTGCAGAAAACAACCAATGAGAGCCTTTAGGGGCTCTTTTCTTTTTGGAAAATTATAGGGAGGATGGGTAGGCGATGGTATTTCGGGTATAGGATAAGAAAGCCGTCATTGAAAAGAGGTGTGGATCCCTACCAGGAAATTCAATGGAAATGGAGACAGTGGATATGAATAAAACAGCGACAGGCGTTAACTTTCTAAACCTATCAGACGAGTCAGTGGATTTTCAGGAAATGATTCTGGATGCGGAGCGGTGTTACCCGACGTTCAACTTCCGGCACAAAGTGGAAACCATCCTGTTCTATACGGAACGAAGTGATTTTGGCCGGTACATCTGGAAGGCATACGGCATGCCGGACAGGCGCAGCGGAGCGGAGAAATCGGCGCATTACCCGCTTGGCGACAAAAGCGTCATCGGTGTTGAAGTTTATGGCGGATTGACCAAAAGCCTGCTGACGTATGAGATGGGACATGCAGTGGAGCATTACCGCCTGCAGACGGATTTCGAGAAGTACGGGGAATGGAAAGACCGGGACGGCTATTTCTTCTGGTCGGAATTTTTCTGCCAGGCGCATGCCTCCTTCGAACGGAAAAAGAGTATTCATGAAAATGACATCTACTTGAATGAATTGCCGTTTTATTTGGAGGCAAGGGATGAAATTTCCAAGGGAGAAAACATCCGCCACGTTTATCTTGCTTTGATTCGAAGCATGAGCGATTTATTCTATTATGTCGACAAGAGCGACGAAGATGCCATTCACTTGTTTTTGGAGCGGTTTGAGCGGATGACCGATGAACCGTTCATGGAACTGTACGACGAATTGTTCAATTACCTGATGGATTATTTCAAGAAGTACGGCAAGGACTACAGCAAGCTGCACAACTACAAGTTCTTCGAAATCCTTGAAGATTACAAAGAGGAATTCACGGATTATTTCCTCAAGCATCAGCTTTAAGAGCCCATAGCGGCTCTTTTTTATATGTGTTGACTTACTATAAAGGAAAAGCAATCTGCCGTGTAATGAACGATAAATGGAAATACCGCCGTTTTTTGGCATGTGAAGGCGCAGCTTGGGTGGAGTACAAAGCGACCGTATTCAAAGGGGAAGTTGACATGCATAGCGAACTGTTGCAAATGATGAAGTTTTCGTTCAATTTCGACAACTCCATTGACACAGTTTAAATGGATTAATATACTGTTTTATAACAACTTATAAAAAATATGGGATTGAAAGGGGAAAAGAATATGTTTGCTGCTTTGACACCTCTCGACTGGAAACGCCGTGCCATTAAATACTACCCTGAGAAAATCGCGGTGATTGACGAAGACAAGAGCTTTACATACCAAGAATTCGGCAAGCGCACCGATCGCCTGGCCATCGCCCTACATAATGCCGGAATCCAAAAAGGCGATCACGTCGCGGTTATGCTGCCCAATACGCATTATATGCTCGAATGCTTTTACGGCATCTGCCAATTAGGCGCGGTCATGGTGCCGCTCAATTACCGCTTAACGGCAAAAGACTTGGAGTACATCATTAACCACAGTGATGCCAAGACGCTCATTGTGGATGCCGAGTTCGGGAAAATTATTGAAGACATCCAGGACAAGTTGCCGATAGACAAATACATCGTTGTCGAAGTGTCGGGATGCACCTCCACTATCAAAGGTGTGACGTATGAGGGCTTTATCGAGGAAGTGCCGGAAGATGCACACGTACCTGAAGTTGATATCGATGAAAACCAGATGCTGACACTCAATTACACAAGCGGCACCACGTCCAATCCGAAAGGCGTCATGCTGACGCACCGCAGCAACTACTTGAATGCCGCCAACTTCCTGCACCATTTGAATGTCGTCCATGACGATGTGTACCTGCACACCTTGCCGATGTTCCATGCGAACGGCTGGGGCGGTGTGTGGGCCATCACTGCGGCTGGCGCGACGCATGTCTGTCTGCGGAAAGTCGATCCGCCGCTCATTCTGGATTTGTTCGAACAGCTGAAGATCTCCATTCTTTGCGGGGCTCCGACCGTCGTCAATATGCTCGTCAACGATCCGAAAGCGAAACACGTAGAGATTACCACCAAACTGCGCATGGCGACAGCCGGAGCTCCACCCGCTGCGGCATTGATCGGCAAAGCGCAAGAAATACTCGGTCTTAACATGATTCATGTTTACGGGCTGACGGAAACGTCTCCGTTCATTTTGTACAACGAATGGAAAAAGGAATTCGAATCGAAATCGCCGGAAGAGCAAGCGACGATCAAAGCGCGCCAAGGCATCGAACTGGCTTTTAACGGGGAGACGAAAGTGGTCAACCAGGAAGATGGCCAGGAAGTCGCCTGGAACGGCAAAGAGCTTGGCGAAATCGTCACTCGCGGCAACGTCGTCATGAGCGGTTATTACAAAGATCCGGAGAAAACGGCGGAAGCGATCCGCGACGGCTGGTTTTACACGGGCGATCTTGCCGTGACTTATCCGGATGGCTATATCGAAATCCAGGACCGCATCAAGGACATGATCATTTCCGGCGGCGAAAACATCTCTTCGACAGAAATCGAAGGCGTGTTGTACAAGCATCCGGACGTCATGGAAGTTGCCGTCATCGCGGTGCCGGATGAGAAATGGGGCGAAGTGCCAAAAGCGATCATCGTGCTCCAGCCGGGTTCCCAGGTGACGGAACAAGACATCATCAACTACACGCGTGAGAAGATGGCGCATTTCAAAGCGCCGAAGTCGATTGATTTTGTGGAAGCGCTGCCGAAAACCGCCACCGGGAAACTGCAGAAATTCCGTTTGCGTGAGATGTACTGGAACAGTGCCAAAAAAGTGAATTAATCAGTTGGCCCGGAGCTTTTGCAGTTCCGGGTTTTTTGTGATGTGAAAAAGGGTTGATGGGCTTTGTAAATTTAGCGCAAAAAAATAAGGGGGATGGCAATCGAATCAGGGCATAAAGCCATAAAGCGCAACGGCCGGTACTGGAGTCTTACAGGCTCCAGTTTTTGATGTGTGCCTCCAGTAGTTGGGATACACAGTTTGCCATAGGCTATTGTATGGTTCAATGAAGCATGAAAGAATAAGCGTAAAATATTTGGTGCTTGCTTTGAAAATCAGCAGGTGTTTTGTTTTTATCTTTGTATAATAAGATATGCCGAAAAATATGCGATATTCTTTGGGCATAGCCGGAAAGGAGAAGCGAATCAATGTCAGTAAAAGATTTTTTCAGTGTGTTATGGAATTTTTTATCAAACCCAATTGTTTTAGTAGTGATGATGGCTTTATTTTTGATGGTGACATTCGTCATCTTCCTCTTTAAAACCGAAACCTATTACAATAATCTGCTGAGCTTTCGTAAGGGATTCTATCTTTTCTTCGTCAGTTTACTCTGTATTTTGTTGATTGATCAAACGATTGCGGTTTCCGATTGGCAGCTGCTTTTACAATTAGCGGGTGCGGCAATTTTTCTGGATTTGGCATTGTTCCAAACTCCAGATATCACTAAGATTTGGAATGCGGAATTCAAACAAGGAGAATACACATTGAAAACCTTAAGTGAGAACAAACGCATTCTTCGGAACAACACAACTAAGGTGCTGGCATTCCACAATGTAGTGGCGTATACAGACAACCACTTGGTCTCCATGAACCCTCCGCAGAATTGGGCGGAGTACCAAGAGCGATTGCGGACTTATTTTTCTGAGTACACCGACCAGATGCAGTTGCAAGTTCATCTTCGCGAAGTGGACACAACCGCTGATGACGATGAACTAAAAAGATCGATGAATCAAAGCCTGACAGACATCATCCGTTATCACGGCATGCTGTCTGTAGATGTCGAACAGCAAGAACAGTGGATAACGCGATTGGAGGATGGGCATGAAGTGGAAATCACTAGTGATCTGGGCGAGACCATTGTGGTCATGCCTTACTTTGGGTACCATTACAACTTTCTCTTATCCGTTGTAGGCAAAGGGGAAATTAAGGCAAATGGCGTGGATGCTTCGCATTTAATGAACATGGCATACATATTAGATTGGTGGCTTCCGTAAGAATCTGATATACTAAGAGCAAAGGAGGGAACGTTTATGCCGAAAGTAGCTCAAAGCCATTCAAGAGGAACTACTGGTAAAAGCAGTTCTCGCTTATCAGGTGGACGTGTAGGTATCGCAGCTAAAAGACTGGCTCCAGGTGGAAAACGAGCAGTCGTATCAGCTCATTCGATGTTTTCGCTCGTCGAAGATATGGAAGAGTCAAACGAAAAAGCCATTCGGAAGATTGGTCGAAGCAAAGGCTTTTAAGTCAAATGGAGTCCCTATCCGGGGCTCCATTTTTTGTGATATAGAGACAACCAATTGCCTTTGCATGAAGGTTGCATGGATGAAACCGCAATAAAAAAGCGTTGCGAAATGTGAAACAAATTAAGAATTGCTCGGGCACCTCAGAAATGGTGTAGAATCGGAGTGAAGAGACAATTCATTAAAGAGAAAAAGGAGAATGCGCTTGTGAATGACACATCCAGTATTCAAATGATTGCAGCTGTAGCGATATTCGGATTGATGGTCGCTGTCCCGTTGATTATGGTTTTTATGGTATACAAATTCGGCAAACGAAGCGGCAAGCAATAAGAAACTGATTGCGATTATTCAAATGATTACGGTGAAGCAACAAATCCGAATCGGACGAACAAGAGACAGAAGCAAAAAAGGCTTCTGTCTTTTATTTGGGGTAAATGATGTGTGGGACAGTATTTTAGCGTTTGCCGACAGTAAATCGTTGCTTGGAGACAGTATTTCGCTGGAACGGACAGTAAATTTAATTCTGCGGACAGTATTTTGAGAAAAGTCGCTGCTTCACGAGCAGGATGGGCTTCTATTGGTGAAGTGGGCAGTTTGTTGAGTGGAACGGAACGTATTTAAACACGAAAGGGAAGGAAATCTAATAAACAGCAGGCAATTTACTCGAAGGTGGCACCTTTCCTTTGGAGATAGCCGATCAGCGGTCTTTGTCGTCGCCTTGGTCCGGGTCTTCGGCATGCACTTCTTGCTCTTCATGAAAAACCACTCCGGTTTGGCCGGTGATTTCGTCAAAAGGCGTATAAAAAGGCGTGACGGATTTTTTCTTCACGAATACTTTATAAAGGGCGATCACCACCAGCACGATAATCATGACTGGAAAGCCAAGGGACATTAATGCCATAGGATTCATGGGAACTCCTCCTTTATCCGATTGGAATTTGATGTTGTTTGATAATAAGGTACAGCTCTTGCCGCTTAGATGCAAATACAGAATATGCTTTTCATACTATCTGCCGAATTTATCAAAAGAGCAAAAAAATATTATAAAAGCATAAAATTATGATGATTAAATAAATTTTCTTATAAATCAAAGCCATTTCAGCAATTAACCATTTAGCCATAGCTGATGAGAGATAAACCTATCCTTTAATAAAGAAGGCCCATCGCTTCAATCAGGTGATTCCGCTATTGCGGAGTCATCTTTTTATATCCTTTGTTTATGTGTCATTTAGGCAGTGATTAAAGGATTTTTCAAAAGAATAGCGAATAGAATCACGCATGTGTCGATAATGCGGTCTTATAAAAGAGAGGCGGATGAACATGAGAAAAATGATCAGTGTCCGAACCGCTTGCAACGTCATTCTATTTATCAATGTGCTGTCCATTGTCATGCATGTCTTGATCCTCGTGAAAATACTCCCTGCAAGTTTTGTATGGGGCGGCAGGCTCGAAAACGAATCGCAGATCCTGGCGTTTGAAATCATCTCGATTTTTGTGCAAGTGGTTTTTATGTTCATCATTGCTTTAAAAGCCGGTTATATTCTCAAAGGGCGGTTCACGAAAAGCGTCCAGGTCGGCATTTGGCTGCTGTTTGGAATTATGGTGCTCAATACCGCAGGCAACTTGGTGTCCAATTCCACTTTCGAGATGATGGTGATGACGCCGATAACGGGCATGCTGGCAGTGTTGCTGTTCAGGTTGGGGATGGACAATAACCTCAAAGCAATCGAACCTGAATTGGAATGAAAAAGACCATTAAAAACCGGAGATGTGGATCCCTGGTTTTTAATGGCCATTTTATGTATTGGCGGATGCTTCTTTATTCGCTGTCCGGTATTTGTGCGGCGTCTGTCCGGTCGCTTTCTTAAAAGCTTGCTGGAAATGCGTTTCGCTTTTATAGCCGGTGCGGCGGGCGATTTGTTGGATATTCAAGGCTGAATGGACCAATAAATGCTGTGAAGCACGGATGCGGCATTGAATGGCGTACTGGATCGGGCTGATGCCCGTACATTCTTTGAAGATATGGGCCAAGTAGTATTTGCTTAAGCCGACTTCTGTGGAGATGTGTTCCAAAGTCAGCGACGTGTGCACATTTTCTTCGATAAAGCGCTTGGCGATCCGTACATGCTGCCGGTGGTCACTTTCTGCCGTGAATGGCGGGGCAAGGGAGCGGTTCAAGACACTCAGGAACAATCCCAGCAAATGCCCGACCGTCTGCCGTTTATTGGCATAGGAGCTGCTGTTTTCTTCCAGGATCTGCGTTAGAACCGATTGCAGGCGTTCAAACTCCGTCGTTTGATGCACAGGAGACGCCTGGAGCGCTCTGATTTGGTTTGTGCCACAGCCTTCGATTAGATTCCCGGAGCAGCTGAGGTACAGGCAAACAAAGGACTGGCCGCTCACAGAGGCTTCCGCATGCCAATCACCGGCATTGATGAGCATGATTGCGCCTGCACCGGCGGTATAAGCTTTCTGGTTAAGGGCAAAGCGGCATTGGCCTTCCAAGACCAGCATGATTTCACAGGCTTCCGGATGGACATGGAGCGGTTTCAAGTGGCGATTGCCGACTGAATGCCGGATTTCGCCTGCTGAATGAAAGAAGAAGGGAGGATCGGTCAGATTTGCATGCATAGCTCCAACTCATTTCTATAAAGGGTATATCATCCATTATAACAAGAATTAATATAAAATATTGTAAAATCCGGGTGAATTCCAGATTTTCGTAAAGTTAAAAACAAGAATCGATAGGTTTATGAAAGGCGGAATCAGGTGGAATTTTAGGAAAGTTTAGGGGAAACTATAGAAAATCCTTAAAAACGGACCTATAATGGCGGTACAACCAGTTCTGTCAGAAGCAAGGAAAATCCAGGAAAAGAAAGGAAGAGCGCAATGACAAAAGATTTTTGGATCAATTTGCCGGTAAAAGACCTGAACAAATCGAAGGAATTTTTCAAGGCATTGGGGTTTACCATTAATGAGCGGTTTTCAGACAGTGAGCAAATGGCCGGTATTGTCATCGGGGAGCATAATTCCATGATTATGTTATTTCCAGAAGCGACATTGCAGACGTTTGCAGGACACGAATTGACAGATACATCAAAAAGTATCGAAGTATTGTTGTCCATATCAGCGGATTCCCGCGAAGAAGTCCATGAGATGTGCCAACAAGCAGTTCAAGCAGGTGGAACAGTGTTCAGTGAGCCTGGAGAATCGAACGGTTTTTACGGAGCGGGATTCAGCGATTTGGATGGACATCGGTGGAATTTGCTGATTATGTAAAGACAGCTCGGACTGAACTTGAATGAGACCGATTCCGCAAACTTAAGAATGACGGATGAATATTTTAATGTTAGCTAAGAGATTTTAACAACGTCTAAGTAAATTCATTGAAACAAAACCGATTCAAGAATCCTTTAAAAAAATCTCATGCCATATATCAAAATACAGTCAGCCAAAACTAACAACAGCGTAAAACGCAGCTAACGAGCTGAAAAGCGAAAAAGCCGGAAAATGCTCGAAATCAGCCAAAAAATCGGTTTTGTCTCACTGTCTTAAGTATACTTACTAAATGAGACACTACTTCCGATAATTTATATTATGTCAACTTAAATATTTTTTAAGAAAAAGAGGCTTTTTTTACCGGCCTCTCCTGCTTCCTGAATTCATCTTCATCATCAACCAAACCGGTTATTCGCTTTTTCGTTTCCGTGTCATGCCTATTGCAAATTTTTCAAAGCCCATCGTCTCGTAGTACGGCTCCAGGCTCTCGCTGCACATCAGTTGCGGAATGATCCGGTGGCGATCGCATTGTTCAATCAGCTGGTCCATGAGCTTACGGCCAATGCCGATTCCTTGATGGTTTGGTGAAACGCCGAGCCCGCAAATAATTCCAGTAATCACGCCATCTGATAAGATCCGCCCCATTCCGACTAATCGATCGCCGTGATACGCATAACTGACAAACCAGCTTTGCTGACACATTCCTTCCAAGTCATCTGCCGTCAATCCGAGTGCATCCCATGCCAACTCCCGGTAAAGCTGAAAAACGGCTCTAAAATCGGCTGGCGGTTCTTCTGTGATTCGTATGCCATTTGGTGAACTCATTGAATTTCATCCCCTATCTTTTAAAGTTAAGGTAATCTGCAGTTCCTTCCAAATATGTGAAACGGGACGACATCATCATTTAAGGAATAGTTGCCTGTCTTTCGAGATTTTAACCATCCCGTATGCCATTCAATTCATTTTAAATGGAGGTTATTTCAATGACGACGGCACATCAAACCATCTTCAATCCACGAAATGGCCAAAAAATGATTTTCCGCACAACGGCTCAGGATACCAACGGCGCATACTTAGAGATTAAAACGTTTAATCCGCCATCGGACGAAAAAGAGCCGGAACATGTCCATCCGAGACAAGAAAGTTCTGTAGAAGTGCTTTCCGGTACTTTGCATTTTTCAATTGGAGGGCGGAATCACCTTGTCGGCCCGGGAGAAAAAGTGACGATTCCGCCTGGAGTCCCCCACTTTTTCTGGAATGAGGGCCCGCAGGAAGTTCACTCGATTCAACGCTTCAGACCAGCTTTGACAATTGATCATTTTTTTAAAACTTATTTCGCTTTAGCTCATGCTCAGAAGCTTAATAGCCAAGGGCTGCCGCCTTTATTGATATTGTCCCGCCTGGCACTCAGGTACCAGAACGATATCCGGATTACAAAACCGCCCTGGCCGATTCAGAAATTCCTTTTCTTATTAATGGCTCCTGTAAGCAAACTATTGATCCGTTCTAAAAGAATTAAATGACTTCTTATAGGCTGTTGAAGCACTCAGTGAAAAACTGAGTGCTTCTATGGCCTACGAACCCAACTCGAGGTCCCAGCGCTCTTCAAGCAACTCGTCTTCTGTCCAATCGTTATTCGCTTTTTGCTCGGTCAAAGTAAAACCGTATTTGCTGTAGAGATGCCGCGCAGTTTCGAGAATGTTGACGGTCCATAGAAAAATATGCCGGTATTGCTGTGTGCGGCAAAATGCCAATGCGGTGTCCATCAACTTGTGGCCGATGCCAAGCCCTTGGAAACGTTCATCGAGCACAAACCATCTTAACTGGGCCGTATCCTTACTGGATCGAGTGATGGCGATTGACCCAGCAATTTCTCCGTCGACTTCCGCAATCCACAGTTCTCCGCCCGATGGATCCATCATAAACTCTGCAAGGCCTTTCATGACATAGTATTCAAAGAGGGCGCCGAATTGATACGTCTTGCTGTACAACGCGCCGTGCAAATAAGACACATAGCCAAGTTCACCCGGTTGATACGGCCGGATAATGACACGAGGCACTTCCGCTTGCTCGAAGTTCAGCAAAGACTCGACGGTTCTCATGGCAGAAGTCAAACGGTCCACTTGCTGTGCATTGAGTGCATCAATCATTTTGCCGACTTCCCTGTTAGCATCGTCTACCAATCCTCGATGAACTTTTTCTCCGTATTCGGTTAAATGAATCAAAAATTGCCGTTTGTCTGTGGATGCTTGTTTTTTGGAAATGATGTTTTCTTCTTGGAACTTCTGGATCATGCGGCTCATATAACCGCGGTCGATGCCCAATTTTTCGCGTATGTCGGTCGCAGTTGCATGTTGTTTTCCATATAGTTCGGCAATGACCCGAACTTCGCTTAAAGGATATGGCTTTCCGTAAATGCGCTGATCGATTTTCCCTAACATATTGGCATAATGCCGGTTAAATCTACGGATCTCTTCTGTATGGGTGCGCTCTGTCATTCTAAAACCCCTTAAATTTTCAGAATTTTTTTAATTAAATAAAGAGTAATCCAACTAGTTGACTTTGTCAACTAGTTTTTGATCACAATAAAACCATCCAGCCGGCTGCACTGGATGGCGGTAAAATTCAAATATCGTTGCTTCGCTTCATATCCCGTATTGCCTGCACGGATAACCGGACCAGTAGGATGACACATAAGAATAACCCGGTATAGGCGGCTGTGTTCAGGTAGACAGCATATGCCGCCTGGATAAACTGGGCAATGGCAAGCAACGCGGATGACACAAGGCCGAACGTGATCCCTGTCATCAATAAAATAAAGCGGGAAAATAATTGCGTGATAAAATTGGCATTTTTCCGGTCTGAAAAAACATCGTGATGCAAAATGATTTTTCCGCTTTCCACTCGTTCCACAAGACGGTCCAGCCGTTTCGGCAATTTGAGCATTTCCGGGATCAGCAAAGAAAGTTCGCTTTCCAGCCGTTCTTTGACGGCTTTCGGTTCTGTAAAAGGTTTTTTCAGGAAAGCGGTCTTATACTTTTGTGCAAAGACTTTGGCTTCCGTAAACATATCAAACGACGGGTCGATGGTATGCAATGTGCCATCCAACGTAATCAAGGAACGCAAAGCGGTTCCGACAGACGGATAAAACGACAGACCGAAATCCCGCACTAAGTCGAACAGCGAATGGATAAGTTCAGTAGTAGGAATCCGGTTGACAAACGAAATTTTTAATAAAATCTGCCCAATGGCTTGTTCAAATCTGTGTCGGTCAATGTGCTGAGAATCTTCGACCAGCAAAGTGACCGCGTCATATATGACACTGGCGTCCCCTTGCTCTACGCCGATAATGAACAGGCTAAGCCCTTCCTGCTGAGGAGCAGCTAAGCGGCCAACGGCACCGAAATCGAGCAAAATCGGCGACCCGTCCCGTTCATCGATAAAGATATTGCCGGGATGTGGATCTGCATGGAAAATACCCGAATCCAGCATCTGTTCGAAAAAAGAAAACAATACTGTCCGCGCAAAATCCTTCTGATTGATGCCAAATTGTTGAAACACAGCATTTCCTCGTGCAATGCTTTTGCCTTCCGCATACTCCATAACAATTAGGCTATCGTTGCTGTATTCTGTGTAAACGTGTGGAATTTTAACTTGATAAGGGCTATTTTCAAGTGCATTCGAGATTTGGATCATGTTGCGGGTTTCGATATTGAAATTGATTTCTTCGCGGAGCCCTGCAGCAAATCCGATGGCCAGTTCCCTGAAACCAAGATTTTCAGCCCATGTAGACCGGCTGGACACCCATTCTGCAAATTCGACCAGAATATTGAGGTCGTCCCGCATGATCCGTTTGATTTCCGGCCGCAGTAATTTCACGACGACATGGTGGTTGCCTTTTTTCAAGATGGCTTTATGGACTTGGCCGATAGATGCTGCGGCAATTGGTTCCATTTCAAAATGCGAAAAAACTTCATCCAGTTCATCAGACAGTGAATTCTGGAGGATGGTCTGCACTTGGATGCTCGACAGCGGTTTGACGTTTTGTTGAAGGGTTCCAAGCTCTTCGACAAACACAGGCGGAAACAATTCGGTGCGGGTGGACAGCACTTGGCCGAATTTGATGAAGATGCCGCCGCTTTGTTCCAGCGTATCACGGAACGCAATCGCCAACTCCCGGTCATTTTCCCGGTGCCTTGCGTATTTAAGGGCTCTGGAAATGCCGTTGCGGATGGCAATTTCCACGACTTGGCGTAGCCTTTTTTGCCGGCGCCAGCGATGCTGGAGGCGCCTGAAAATAAACTTTCTTCCGGTAATGCGTTCCCCTTTTGCGCCAAGTTCAATGGGATCAAACAGTTCAAATAACAGATACAACAGCATGGAAATAAGCAGGATGCTGCCAATCCATACAATCGTGCTGACGTCAGTGGCGGTGTTAAGGACACTTTCCGATAAGTAATCGGTATAACGCAAATAAGAATACCAGTAAACAAACGTTGTCAGCGATACCCCGAGGGCTACCGATAAAACGCGTTTTATAAAATTGACCTGTGCCCCCATCAGCCGTCCGCTGACAAAGTAAATAAAAACAGTGATAAGCAGTATTTCTAAAAGCAGGACTGCATAAACCAAGGTTTTGCCTCCTTTCTGCATCGAAATATTTACAATGATTAAGTTAAATATTTCATCTTTTTAGTATAGCAAATATAAAGCAATACGTTTTGCATGGACCTAGGCAATTATTAAATTTTAACAAACCGTCTTTGTTAAAACGAAAAAAGGACCCCAGCGGATCCTTTTTTGATTTTCAAGCAAGAATAGTTAATTCAATCCTGATGCTGCCTCGGTCAACTTCATTTCACCGTCAGTTCGAAATACGGCTCTTCTTGCTGGGTATCATCAAACCATCTCTTGTCAATAAACTGAAATCCCACTTTCTGCAGCAGTTTTAACGAGCGTTCATTGCCGGGAGCAGCAGAAGCGTAAATTGTTTCAACTTCGGAATGTCTTTTTGCCAATTCGATGCAGGCTTGGACCGCTTCAGTGGCATATCCTTTGCCCCAGCTGTCTTTTTCAAGATGGCACAGCAATTCCGCAGTGTTTTGGGCATCATTGATATTAAAGCCAGCAGCGCCAATCATATTTCCGGATGCTTTCTCAATAATGCCGTACACGGAGAGCCTTCTTTCCAAGTGACAGCGTTTATAGCCTTCCAGGACGCGTGGGAGAGCTTCCAGTGCAGTCGCTCCTCCTGACTCTTCCATAACTTCCGAATTGCCCCAGAAGCGCATTGCAGCGCTTAAATCGTCTTGAGACAATGTTCTTAAATGCATTCGTGGTGTTTCATATACTTTTTCCAATTCTTGTACCTCCAATAAGTGTATGGAATAGATGATGCTGAACCATCAAGTCTAAGCAGCTTGCCGGGTACGACACGAAATCACTGATTTGCGTGATTGCATGAGAAACTACATCTTTGATCGTATAGACGGTTTCCAGGCAAGCCATGTACCCGCCAATTTCGACTTCAGCGTCCAGCTGTTCCCGGAATTCTCACATCATTGCTTCAGTGGAGTGTTCACTCACGGTCCCATGTTCCACTTCCTGTCATTATCCGTTCAGTATGGAAGTTACAATGTGCTTAGAGTCCCATTCACCCTTAGAAAACTCGATGATAGGATAGCTCGTGGGAAATATCGTTTCATTGATTTCTCTTATAGATAAACCACTGTCATTCAAAGCATGCACTTTTGAACTGAGCTTTTCAAGATTGGCCATTTTTTTCGCTAGCATGTCTTTGCCATTTTCAAAATAACCGGAGTGAGCGCAAAACATCGATTTAAAATCAGATTGCAGCAATTGCCGAATCGAGTTCATGATGAGCGGAATCGATTCACTGTCCATAATGACTTTTGTTTTTGGTGAAACGAATAAGTCGCCGGTGAACAGCTGCCCGGTTTCTTCGTTCAGAAACGACACATGGTCTTCTGCGTGGCCTGGGGTATGTATCACTTTCCATTCACCATTGCGGGATTGAATGGTTTCATGGAGCGGCAGCGGAATGAAAGCTTTTCGCCCGCCCCAGGTTTGCTGCCGGTACGGCGGATAATCGCCTGGTTTTTCACACAGTGCTAGGCCTTTCGGGTGCCCATAAATTGGGGCTTTCAGATTTTCCTGAATCCAAGCTGCCATGCCGGTATGGTCTTCATGATTGTGCGTGAGCACCACTTGATCCAGTTCGTGCTGTTTATAAAAAGGGATCAGTTCTTGTCCGAGATTTTCCGGCCCTGTATCGACCAGCATGCCATCAACGAGGTAAACAAATACTTTTCGGCCGAAGTTTTCGATGGTGCCTTCAACGCAAATCACATTTTCTTTTTGATAAATGTCGATCATCTGAACGCCTTCTTTCATTTTAAGCTAGCATGATTTATGATTCTCTTTTCTTAAATTATTTTCCTGCCTTCTTGTATGTCTTCTTCCTGCAGCTTCATTTGTCCTCCCACTCTTCTTTTTGTTTTTCGTCGCTTTTCTTATTGCGTTTTTGCTTTTTTTATTATACCCTTATGTAGTTTTATACATTTATTACTATTCTCTTCTGTATTTCACCAAATAAAAAAAGAAGACCGAAGCCTTCTTAAGCGGCAAAGCTGAAAAATAGAATTGCCAGCACTATTGCAATAACAGCAATGACAACACCGATAATGAGTGACGGAATCATAATGGTAAAAAAGCCTTTCCAGCTGGAGATGCGATGTGCTTCTCCAATGGCTTTGCTGTTGATAAAGATACTCCAGATCGTTACAACCGTTATGAGGACGGAGCCGAAAATCGTCAGGATAAGCCCACCGCCATCACCTTGCATTCCGTCCGGCTGGGCAAAATACGTTTCCGGTGCCGCCAGCATCCAAATCAGATAAACAGGGATTAACCAAATTTGCGGAATCGTCGCTGCTCCAGTAGCTTTAAAAAGATCCTGGTAAGTACCGACCCCTTTGAATATCTTGCCGGCGACCAGATAAATTCCTGCCATGATGGCATAAATCAACAAAATAAAAATCGGGGCCGCAATGATGGAGCCAAGTATGATGCCCCATACCGGCATCAACTCATTTAGCTCAGTATTGAATGCCCCAACCAGACCGCTGCTAATGCCGGATAACAGCATTAGCAATATGACATAGCCCATTGATTTTTCCTCAATTAAATACCGCACCGTTTCTCTTGTTTTCAGCCAAATAGCTGTGAAAGGATTGACCTTTCCATAAACAGTTTTTTCTTTCAAATGCACCATCGTCTATTCCCCTCTCTCTTTAATCATTCATACGATTGAAATTCCCAAAAGTTTCAAACCGGTAAAATTCATTGGTATTTCATTTCTAAGAATTTTTTTAAAGCATATCGCCAATCGATGTCTTTCTGATTTCTCACATCAAACAGCAGTTCATGAAAAACCGGCTGCAAGCCGTAAAATGCTTGGACTCTTTTGAAAATCGCTTCAATCTTTTCTGTGCCTCTATAGTTTTCCAGTACTTGCTGCGTGAATGCCGGTCCGAAGTCCCAATAAATTCCTGCAAAATCAAAGGCCGGATCTCCGATTTGGGCATCCGTGAAATCAATGATGCCGGTAATCCTGTTTTCCGCACTTTTGAAAACGATATTGGAGGCGGTCAAGTCTCCATGGATTACTGTTGAGGAAATTGTTGAAGGATCTTGTTGGAATAAAAAGCGTTCGAACGTGTCTTGTATTTCGTATTGCGCTTCTTGTTCGATACACGGGAAAATTTCTTTCTGGACGTCGCAATAGAATGTTTCCCAATAAGCTGTGGTATGCTTTTTTTCCATATAATCTGGGATTTCCAGGCTATGTAATTGTGTTAAAAATTCCCCTATCAATTTGGCGTTTTCAAACGTTCCTGCTTTTTCGAACTTGATGCACATATCTCCTTCGATCAAGTCATAGCATCCACAAACCATTTTCTTGTCGTCTCCGTACAAAAGAGTGAGATTTGGTATGTTCAAAGGCAGCTGTTTCTGCTTCAATAAATCACAAAGCAATCTCGCTTCCATTTCCACTTTTTTAGCCACTTCTTTGTTTTTAGGAAACCGGAAAACCTTTTTGTTATTGATGAACACAATCTCGTTGTCTCATCCGGTTTTCTTTTCTTCTATTTTGCAAATTTCCATTTCAGGCATCGCTTGTTTGATGAATGTTATTTTCTTTTCCAGTTCCATCATCGCTGTCTCCTTTTTTGTTTGCATGGTTTTGATTTTTCTGAATTGCCCTTATGTAGTATTCTACATATATTAGCGAAAAAGCTATTTAGTTGATATTTTTTACTGTGGCCTTGCTTCATACGGTTCAATTTGCCCAATGATGCTTGCCGTTTCTGTTGAACCGATTTGCCTAAAAATTCCTTTTGAAATTTCTTCATGGCTCAACCAACTCGTTTCTCCTGCTTCGCCCATATAACCGAGAAAGATTTTTTGATAAGCGCAGTTTTCAGGTAGGTCAATTTCTGTATCGTGGAAATATCTCTTGCTCCCTTTTATATGCAGCAATTGAAAATGAGCGCTGCTTGCATTCAACTTGCAAATCCGCTCCAAAGCTTTGTGATTCGGTGTCCAGCTGATGATCAGATCCAGCATTCCCCGTTCATCAATCGCTCCTTGAACCAGTCTGAAAATCTTCTCTGAATCGTAATCAGCTTGTATCGGGAAAATCGCTTCTGGATGCTGTTCCATTAATGGCTTGAACTTATTCTTCGATCGGCCGATCACCGAAACGTTCCATTTTTTGGCTGCCAACGCTGTACAGACTCCTGACAGCATGCCGGTTCCGCCGTTTACAAGTGCGTGTGGAATAGGGTTCATCTTGTCACCTCCAATAATGCTGTGATGCCTTCCTGATTATTAAGGATAAACGTTTTCTCCTGATAGGGCTGCAGCTTTTGAATAAATACCGGTTTCATGGTCGTCTCGAAATACCGGTTCCAGCCGAATCTCTTATAAAAGATGCGCAGTGTCTGCCGGTAAGTGGCCGTCTCCAACTTCAATTTCTGCTTGATGAACCGTTTACTGATGCGACAAGTTCGGACATATGGGGGAATGTCGAGAAATATAATCTTATCCGCTCGTTTTAACCCTTTATCCGTCCTACCGATATAAACGCCTTCGATTACCCATTCAGGCAGTTGGACCGCTTGTTGAAATTGCTTGTTCCGCGCTTTTTCACTATTGCGCAAATCACTGATTGCTTGCCGCTCCCATACAAAATTATCTATTTCAAACCGAGGAATTCTAAGTTTTGCAGCTATGGTTTTCGCAAGCGTTGTTTTTCCGCTGCCAACTGAACCGTTTATGTATACCTTCACATTACACACATCTCTCTACGATTAATCTTCTTTCTATGACAGCAAAACACAATCCCGCAGGTCCAGGCGTGTTAATTTTTCAATGCTTGCTGTTCCACTTTTCCCATGAACTCATGGACAACTCTCATATTGCTTTTTTCACTGCCGAGCTTCAGCATGGCCCGGCCGACAAAGTTGATGCCTTTGTTTTGCCCTGAATAGGTAAATTTTGTCCGGTCCTTGCCGATTTTTTCTAAAGCAATAGCAAACGTCACTTGGAAGGCCCCTCCCAGAACAAAACTAGTCTTCTTGAACTTCTTATCGTCCCTGTCTTCGTAGGCGAGCGTCTCGACCACATAAGTCTCTGCACGTTTTCCTTCCCGGTAAGTCTGTTCATGCTTCGCCCCTACTTCATGTGGCTGCTTTTCAATCAATCGGTGCCGTTCCACTTTCGGCATGATTTTCTGAATGTTTTCATCGGCAAACAAGTTCCAGATCTTTTCTATATTGGCATCAATTATTTTTTCTTCGCTCCAAGTAATCATTCCGCTTCATCCTTTCCGCTTGCTAAAAATTCATCCATTTCCTTGACAAGCGGTTGCAGGTCTTCGATTTGTCCCAGCAGGTTCTTCCGCTTTTTCAAAAGCAGCGTTTCCAGATTAAGAAATGATTCATCTCCCTTCACCCGCTTCATTTCTTGGATGCTGAGCCCGAAGCCTCTCAGCTGGATCAATAAAACCGCTAAGAAGTAACCGCTATCGTCATAATAACGGTATTTATTCACCGGAACAATAAAAGAAGGTTCCAACAGCTCCGCTTCTGTATAATAACGCAGCGTTTCTTTTGATAATCCGCTGATGTTCGAAAACTCGCTGATTATATACATCCAATTGTCGATTGAGAATAAAATTGTTTAACTTTTGCTCTTTTTCAAAGTAAAGTTGTTTAAAAAGATAATCATCTAAAACACAAGTTGTTAACATGGATTAATAAAACATAAAAAAATCGATCAGGTTAAACACAACCTGATCGATTTTTTATTAAACTCCTTCTATAATATATTTCAACATTGAACAAGGTATTCCCGCCTTCTCATATTTCAGAAGCCCGACTGTACTCTTCTCGCTTTCATCTAATTTCCATTAGAAGAATGCCGATATGCCTTTCGAAATAAATAGCGCACTTTTGCGAATTTCTTCAGTGAACTTTAATCAACTGTTCGAGTATTTTACGAATTAGCTCAGTTAAAGAAACAGTGTCTTCCCAAGGCGGTGCACCCTTAACTCTGACCGTTTTATATGGGTTCCTTCTTTCTGTATTTTGCTCCCATTTAAAGCTTCGGCTCATTCGACACCTGTGAAACCGTTTGAGCCTCATCGAAGCATAACGGCTGTTCTATTCATACCGATCGATAACGGAACTGATATCACCGAATCCTAAAAAATACCATGCTGCCCAATCTTCCTCCGTCAGCCCTTCCGCCTCCAGGTAAGTGAAAAAATAGTCCATGGCGACACCGTTGGAATCAGACGCCTTTTGCAAGGAAACACTGGCTTCTTCCAAGCTGGCGGCAAAGGCTTCATCGGATGGACCGTCCCCTCTTTTAAGAAGTGCCCTTTCAAGGATAGCGGATGCTTCGCCCTGCCACTTCAATGCCTCGCGGAAGTTCTCTTGGAATCCGATGAGATGAGCCGCATTCTCACCAAGCAGTGTGAAATCCCAATCCGCCGCAATCTGGTCAAGGGCTAATCGGTAGCCCTGACCCATCCGTAACAGGGCAATCGGGTCGTCCGTACGTTCTGACCCGAATCCCGTGATGATCGGCACGATGTAGAAGATTTGGGTCATCTCGTCTTCGTTGACAGCATAGGTGAGGTCGTTGATGAAGTAGATCAGGAAATGCTCCCTGTCCGTCAGTTGTTTCGGTACATTGGGTTCTGGCGGGTTCTGGCTCGCATCATCAAATTCAGGGAAACTGTCATATAGGGCGATCAGGCTGTCGTTGAGTCCGTCGATATGGGTGTCGGATGCTGCCATCAACTTGTTGAATTTCTCGACTCTTCGGTCCACCTCGTCATGCGTGGTAGTGCCATCTCCTTCCATCAGCCCCTCATGCAACACGAAAAGGGCGTCCGACCGAAGCGTAAGGGCTTGATACAGGTCATCCCCCGCTGCGTAAAGAAGCTTGCGGCGTTCGATTGAACCCGTGAACGTCATGGACAGCAGTTCGGTACGAATTTGCTTGTAGTCAGTGACCAGACCCAGTACATCCTCTGTTACGTCCTCGCCGTTGGTCGTCCCCCAGAGTTCATCCCTTCTTTCATCCAATCCATTCAGTCGGTCCAAGAGCCCCACTAGTTCAGGTTCGATATACGCAGTGAAATAATCGTAATCGGTGACCTTCTCCCAATCGGCAGATGCATGGTCGTCATTCCCTGGCATGGTGACCATCGGGGCAGAACTGCGTGTTGGCATTCCCGCATTATCATGGAGATTCATATTTTGCGCATTCGATTCGTTTTCATTTGGCAGGCTGGTTGACGCAAGGGGCATCTGTGCACTCCATCCACCCCCTGCCACCAAGGTCGTAAGTGCAATAGTAGCGATCCGTCTGAATACTTTGTTCGTTGATGAAGAAGTCATGGTGACTCACTCCGTTCGTTGGTTGAAATTTGTCCTTTTTCTCATTTGACTGGCAAAGGATTCTCTATTCACCTGTATCTGCAACTGCACTGTACGCATCATAGTCCAAGTCATGCCAAAATCTGTAAATCCTTCTGCCTCCATGTAACCGTATAGTTTGCTGATGGCAGCGTTTTTCCGCTCTAAAGCGTAACTGAGCGTAGTCCAACGCAATTTGTTCCATCGAATCGAATTCTGAAAATTTTCTCTTGCCCTCCCAGACAGCCACCCAATTCTCTTCCCAAAGCGTGTTAAAGGATTCAAAGAGCGCAAAATGTTTGGTATTTTCCGTTGTGTCCCCCTCGAATGGCAGGCTGTACAGGCGGTCTCATAGTCTTCCGAAATCTAAGATGAATAAGGCGATGCAAGCCATCTTTTCCTCTGCATTAACCGCCTGTTTCATATTGGCGGTGTAGGTGTCTTAGCCAACATTGTAATTACCAAGACAACAGCCCGTTATATCTGGCTAAACTTAAGATAAAACAACACGGCAAGTACACATATGACCGTTTTACCGAGTCTTGAATTACTGGACATGCTTTCCCTTCTTCTTGTTCGGGTTATCGGATGAATGTGGCGGTGCAATCTAATTGACTGGAAATCGGCTCGAAATAACTTCATTGATTGGCGAAACTCCTAGTGTGTTTTGTGAATCCTCTTCTCCACAGACAACCTTTCCTTCTTATAGGTAATACGGTGTTCCAGGGGTACCTCCAGTTATCCCTGACTTTCCCATGGAACTTTGTAGAAGACTATATGTATTTTGACACCTTCATTATATTCTTAGCAGACGCTTTAGAGCAACATAAAATTTCAGAATATTCTATACTATTTAACAAAAACATCAAATAGATTCAAAAAAAACTTTAAAATCATTGTTTTTTGAGAGTATAAAGATATACCTAACTGGTGTTTTTTACTAGGCTGACCGCGAGTTAAAAAATCGTTTCTATTTTGACTTACAGGTATTGAAAAAGATGGCTACCGATAGGTTCATTTCTGTTTCAATCAACACTTATTTTTAGCCAAGTGGTGCACCACCCAGTCAATAGCGCAATGAAAAATCCGGCAGCCGCTTTACAGCAGATGCCGGACTCGTCAATCAGGTCTATTATTTGGTTGCTTCGGTTTCGACTCGGTCCATAAATGCCTGAACTGTTTCGTTGCGCTTCGCTTTGCTTCCGGAAAGCAGCATCGCTTTAGCGGTTAAAGTCAGTCCTTTTTGGGTTCCTTCATAAATAAAAAGCGTTTCTTCTTCAGATACTTTTTCGAGTGTATAGTAATATGCCACTTGGAACAGCTGGCTCATGGTAAAGCTTGTATGCCGGTATTTTCGTTCCGGTAAATCTTCGTAGGCGATCGTTTCAACGATATAATTCTGCAATTGCTTGCCTTCGTAATAACTCTGGGCATGTTTGGCACCGGCTTCGTCGTCATTGTTCTCTAGTAAAATATGGTCTTCTATTTTCGGCATGAGCCGTTTGATGTTTTTATCCGAGAACAGGTTCCAGACCGTTTCAATATTTGCCGGAATGACCCGTTGTTCTTTCCATTTGACCATCGTTTCCTCTCCTCACTGATTCGGCAGCTGTTTTTCAATACCCCTATCGTATCATATTCCAATACGAAAAAAGGTACCGGAAACTAGTGGTTGCCGGTACCTGGTCGGTTTTTAGAATGGATTCGTTGCCCACTGGCTGGATGTCGGGATAAAGATCCGCGGATGCAATTTTAACTGGGCGACCATGTATTCTGCAATATCTTCCGGCTGCATAAATTTCTCTTTGCTGTTCTCCGGTTCTTGTCCGCTGCCGAAATTGGTGATGACGCGGCTCGGCGTCAAAGCGGATACCCGGATATTGTGTTTGCGCACTTCCTGGGACAAAGCTTCGGTCATGCCGAGGACGCCGAATTTCGAAGCGCTGTAGGCACTTGACCCTGCTGTCCCTTTCAACCCGGACATCGAAGAGATATTGATGATGTCGCCGCGTTTTTTGTCAATCAACTGGGGCAAGACGGCGCGCGTCACGTAATACATGCCAAGCAAATTGACGTCAATGGTCTTTTTCCATTCAGCAGGGTCGATGTCGAGGAAGGGGCCGAAACTGCCAATTCCAGCGTTATTGATGAGAATATCGGCAGTCCCCAGCGACTCGGTTAAAGATGCGACTGCGTTTTCCACTTGTTCCATCGAAGACACATCAGCTGTAGCAAACGACGCTTTTACACCCATAGCCTGCACTTCTTCCGCTACTTTCTGCAGATCACTTTCAGTGCGGGCAATCAGTCCGACGTCAACTCCTTCGTTAGCCAATGCCAAAGCAGTTGCCCGGCCAATGCCTTTCCCTGCTCCTGTAATAAATGCGATTTTCCCTTTTAATGATTGTGCCATGTACTATTCCGCCTTTCGTTTTTCAAATACTGCATAATCCTTTCATTCCCTTTTTCTTACTGGCTACACATGATCTGCGGTACGGATTGATAAAAAAAGAAAACCGCCCGGTGCATCAACACCGAGCGGCAAAGCAGCGATTGAAAGGTCCCGTCAAGGGAGACCGGCTTACAGGATTTTTTATCGGATAATCCGCAGAGTTAGCTCAAGGGCGGGTTATTTTTTGTTTGATGCCGTTGCGACAAGCCTTAAGCCTGGACAATCATCCTTTCACATCCAGAATAAATGAAGTCAGTTCCTTGATCTTACCGGATCCTTCATTTTCCAGTTCATAGATATCGCAGTAAGTATAAATTTTTTCATCTCCCGCTTCCGTATTGGTATGCATTTTCCCTTTCAATGCGACGGCATTTCCGCTGGCAATCAAATTTTCGATGGTTAAAACAACTGTAGTGTCGTTGCCCATGCCCATTTCCTTGACACAGTTGATGAATTCCTCTCGGCCGACTGACTTATTGCCATACATCATCCACACCACATCTTCCGCCACGTGGTCTGCCAAAAAATTGATATCCCCTTCGATAAAAGCCCGGTTCACTTTTTCAAAAAACTGCTGATTGGTTACGACTGACATATAAAGTTCTCCTTTCAATCTTTTTTCTTCTCGGCCCATTTAAGGTACACTAAAGATTCAATAACTGATGGAGGAACGTTTATGAAAACTTCGACGGTCTTAATTATTACCCTTGGCTTCATGCATATCTTGACGCTGATCAACATCCTATTGTTTGAAGGCATGTTCGACGATATTGTCTTTTTCTTCAATACCGCCTTTTTCTTTTTTGCTTTAGCTTTCTATTCGTGGCGAAAAGGAAAACCTGCGAACAACCAAAACGATTAATCACTCAAATGAAATCATGCAGATGATTTCATTTTTTGTTTGCAAATTTGATGGCTTTAACTTGCTACCACCTCCTTGCCTTAACCATTTCAAGAGTTTCGGAAAAATTTATTGTGAAGATTCATATTACTGCAGTTTTTTTCGGACAGACAGCTGCTTCCGTTTTTTCTTCTCTGATACCAGCGGCTTTGGCGCTGGATTGAAATTGTCATCGTAAAGGCCGGTATAGGTCCGGTACCAAATAAACAAATGGACAAACACGACTTTGCAGACGGCGAATACCGGTATTCCCAACACGACGCCGGCAATGCCGAATAATTGGCCCGCTGTCAGCAAAACAGCAATGATGGTCACCGGATGGATATTCAAATTGCTTCCGAGAATCAGCGGCTGGATGATCCGGCCTTCGAGTGTTTGTTCGATGAAAAACACAACCAGCACTTTTGCCAGCATAAGCGGCGGATGGGCCACGAGGGCCACGATGACAATAGGAATAAATGCAATAAAAGAACCCAGAAAAGGAATAAGGTTTAACGCCCCCGCCATGATGGCAAGAATCAGTCCATATTCAAGGCCGATAATCGTAAAACCGATAAAGAACATCAGTCCGACAAAAAATGCGACGAGCAGCTGGCCGCGTATATACTGGCTGATTTGCAAATTCATTTCTTTCAACAAGACATAGGTTTTTTCACGCATGCGAGAAGGCACTAAGTTCATAATATGATAAGGCAGATTATGGCCGTCTTTTAACAGATAAAACAAAATGATCGGTGTTGTAATCAGCGCTAGAACCGTATTTGTAACGACACCCACGACACTGCCGATGCCTGTGACTGTCGTATCGACCACTTCATCCGTTTGATCGGTGATGGAGGTTGTAAGGCCATCCGCATCTCCTGTCAATCGGCTTTGCAGCTGGGACAAGACATCACTTCGGAGCAAAGAATCGATTTGGATCACTAAACTGTCGATATAAGCCGGCAAATTGGCAAGCAGGCTTTCAAATTGTTCCCGCAGGATCGGGATGAGGATGGTCACCCCCCAAATGATCAATCCGAGCAACAAGCCAAATACCATAATGATGCTGCTTACCCGGGGGATGTTTTTCTTTTCCATCCAATCAATCAGCGGATTCAGCAAATAATAAAGAACGCCGGACATGACGATCGGCAGTCCCATCACTTTAAAAAAACCTTGAATTGGCCAGAACAGAAATGTAATCCGGGACAATAGATAAAGATTCAAAAAAACCAATAACACGACCAATAAGATCGCAACCAGTTTATTATTCAAAAACCATCTTCCAAACCACGTGGCGACTGTCCGCATATTCAATTTTTCTTTTTCGGGCTCCATCCTGCTATCCTCCTTCTCCCAAAGTCTGAACGGCTAGAGCAGCATCAACGTAAAAAAACAGCCAGACCGCAATCAATGAAGAAGGCAATTTGGCTACTTTCCGGCAACAGATAAGAATCTTCCTAATAACGGAAGAATTTGTTAAGTGGTATTAATAGAGTTCCCTTTTTTACTTAAAATTATTCCTTAAATCGCAAATTCAGCGCATTTAATAATTCTTACTCCCATAAGGGAAAATGTGTTTTTCTGCCGGCATAGGGCGGCTGAAATAATAGCCTTGGCCTTCGTCGCATAATTCATCCCGGAGATACCCGAGCTGCCCTTCGTTTTCAATGCCTTCCGCTATCACGCCGATATTCAATTTGTGCGCTAAAGCGATGATGGAGGAGGTGATGGCTTTGCCGTTCAAATCGCTTTCAATATCTTCTATAAAACTGCGATCAATCTTTACCCGGTCAAAAGCAAACTGGCGAAGATAGCTTAACGATGTATAGCCTGTGCCGAAATCATCAATTGACATGGAGATGCCGAGTTTTTTTAACTGCCGCAAACTGTCTTTCACGACTTCTGTATTTTCCATCAAGATGCTTTCAGTAACTTCCAGTTCCAGCCATTGCGGAGCAAGTTCTGTTTTATGGAGAATGGCTTTGACTGCATCCACAAAATCCGGTCGCTTCAACTGGATCGTAGAAATATTGACGCAGACTTTAAACGGAGGATGTCCTGCGTTTTGCCATTCCTTATTTTGCCTGCAAGCCGTTTCAAGCACCCACTTGCCAATCGAAATTATTTGTCCGCTTTCCTCGGATATCGGGATGAAGTTATCGGGCGGAATCACTCCCAGAGTGGGATGGGTCCAGCGCAGCAAAGCTTCCATGCCATTCAGCTGCTCCGTTTTCAAACTGACAATCGGCTGATAAAACAGCTCAAATTCGTTGTTTTCAATGGCAGATTTTAAATCTTTTTCAACAGCCACTTTAAAAATTGTTTTAAAATCAAGTTCTTTTGAATAAATGGTGAAATTATTGGAGCCTTGTTTCTTCGTGTAGTACATCGCAGTATCCGCTTTTTTGATTAAATCGAAAGCCGTTTCATGTTGATTGTCTATAAACGCAATGCCGATACTGCCGGAAATGGTCACGGAATGGCCAGACACGTTAAATGGTTCTCTCATCGAGGCAATCAGCCGCTTTGCAATTCCCGCCGCTTCCTGCGGTTCCGTTGTCGGCAAAAGGACCGCAAATTCATCGCCTGCAATTCGGGCCACTGTATCGCCTTTACGCAGATTTTCCACTAAGCGCTGAGCGACTAAGATCAAGAATTCATCACCTAGGGAATGGCCCAAAGAATCATTGATGAACTTAAAGCGGTCCAGGTCCAAGAAAAGGACTGCAGGCTTACAGTCACTGATTTTCGCCATTTCCACTACTTGCTGCAGGCGGTCTTCAAACAGCCTCCGGTTCGGCAGTTTCGTCAAAGAGTCATAAAACGCCAAGTCTTCCATTTGTTTTTTATAGAGCAGCTTTTCTGTAATGTTTTTGGCAATGCCGTAAGCCCCGACAATTTTACCATCTTGCTTCTTGGGAAAGTTCGTGACTTCCAAATGCAAAGGTGTTCTGTCTTTATGGTAAATTGAAATTTCATAGCTATTGGTAAAGCCCTGTAAAGCTTGTTCAAAATAATCCATCGTTTTCGGCAAATGTTCGGGCAGCAGTAACGGTGTAAAGGACATTTCCAATAATTCTTCAGCAGTGTAACCGGTCAAAGTTTCACAGCTTGGATTGACATCAACGAATTTCCCGAAAAGATCAAAGGTAAAAATAGCATCCGGATTCGTATAAAAAAGAGAATGGAAGCGTTCATTGTTCTCTTTCAGCAACTGGTTCACCATTACTTCTTCCGTGACATCAATAACGGTTCCCGCCATAACGGCAACGTTATTGATTATCGATTTGGTGGAATGGATTTCGGTATAAGCCAACGACCCGTCTTTTTTCACGATTCGGACGCGGTAGCGGGATTTTGCATCTTTATTTTCCAGTCGATTATGGATAATCTCCATGACAATAGCCAAATCTTCGGGATGGATCAGCATTGCCAATGCCTGAGGGTTATTCAGAATTTCTTCTTTGGTATACCCGGAAAAGTCGCTGAACCGTTTGTTGATATAACTGTAAACTCCGTCTCTTAAAACATACATGCAGACTGCGGCTTCTTCCACTAAACTAGAAAACATCTCCAGTAAGAAATCCGGATTATCTCCGCTAATGATAGAGTTTCGAATATTGTTTTCTATGTTGTCCAATCCATCACTCCTCACTAAGGACGAAAGGCCGTATATCTTTCTCCTTGTCCTGTCTTTTAAAATATACTTTAACACGTTTAAGCGGAACTTAGATTGTTTGCAATAAAAAATTATGGGTTTTTTTTACTTTTGTTCAACATTTCTTTTGCTTAGATTAAGATACAAAACAAAAAGCCGTTACAGATTTATAATCTGTAACGGCTTTTTTAAAATTAAGCAATTGCAACTGCTTTCTTCTTCAAGAGGCCGGCCACAATGGCTGTGACAAAGGCTCCAGCGATAATCGCCACTGCATACATCAATATTTTCGTGACGCCGCCGTCGACCAGTCCCATGACGAACACGCCGCCATGCGGAGCGCGAAGGCTGATATCGAACAGCATAACCAGGGCACCGGTCACTGCCGCTCCGGCAACCGACGCCGGAATAACACGCGCCGGGTCTGCCGCCGCAAACGGGATGACGCCTTCCGTGATAAAGCAGGCACCTAAAACGTAAGCGGTTTTGCCGGCTTCACGTTCCGGCTTGGTGAATTTGTTTTTGAAAATCGTTGTGGCAATGGCCATTCCAAGCGGCGGAACCATTCCCGCTGCCATAACCGTCGCCATAAAGTTAAAGTTCTGTGCATCCAGCATCGCGATGCCGAATGTATAAGCGGCTTTGTTGATCGGGCCGCCCATATCAATGGCCATCATGCCGCCGAGCAACAGGCCGACCAATACCAGGTTCGTACCGCCGAGGCTTTCAAGAAACGCGGAAATCGCTGTATAGACTTTTGTCAACTGCGGATTGACGAGCATCATGATGATGCCTGTGATGGCAATGCTGAAGACCGGGAAAAACAGCACCGGCTTTAATCCTTCAAGGGAATTCGGCAACACAGAAAATACCCGCTTGACGAGCAGCGTGACGTAACCCGCCAGGAAACCGGCGATTAAACCGCCAAGGAAACCGGAACCGCCGCTTGCCCCTTCAACCCCGGTAACCGTGATGGCGATTAAGCCGCCGATCATACCAGGCGCAAATCCGGGCCGTTCCGCGATGCTCATGGCGATAAATCCGGCAAGCACCGGTACCATCAGGAAGAACGCATTGCCTCCGCCGATTGTGCTGAGCATGGCGGCAAATTCATTGTATTCCGGGCTGTCCGGATTTGCGGCATTGATGCCCCAGAAAAACGAAATGGCGATCAGGATCCCGCCGCCGACAACGAAGGGCAGCATATTGGAAACGCCGTTCATCAAATGCTTATAGAAGTATCCTTTCGATTCCGTTTCGGTGGATTCGTCTTTTGATTTATCGTGCTGGTAAACCGGGGCGTCTCCATTTACTGCGCGGTTCAGCAATTGATCCGTCTCATAGATCGCTTTGCCGACTTTCGTCTGGATGACCGGCTTGCCGGCGAAGCGCGCCATTTCCACTTTCGTATCGGCGGCCACAATGATGGCATCCGCCGCTGCGATGTCAGCGTCTGTCAGGCGGTTTTTAACGCCGCTTGAACCGTTTGTTTCCACTTTGATGTCAATGCCGAGCTCTTTTGCCCGGTCATTCAGCTTTTCAGCCGCCATATACGTATGGGCGATTCCGGTCGGGCAGGCTGTTACCGCCAAAATCCGTTTGGAAGACCCTGCTGGAGCGGTATGCTCATCTGTTGGTGCGACCGGTCCGTCTTCTTCTGTTTCTTTGTCGGTCACGGCTTGCAGGACTTCCTGTTTCGATGTGGCCGCAAGGATTCTTGTCCGGAATTTATCGTCCATCAAAAATGTCGCGAGGCGGGACAAGGCTTCCAAATGAGCATCATTGGCGCCTTCAGTGGCGGCAATCATGAAAAACAGATTTGCCGGCTGGCCGTCCATTGATTCATAATCGAGGCCTTGTGCCGAACGCCCGAAAGCGATCGCTGGTTCTTTAACGGCCTGGGATTTGGCATGCGGGATCGCGATGCCTTCCCCGATGCCCGTCGTGCTTTGCTGTTCACGCGTCAAAATGTCTTTCGTGAACTGGGCCGGATCATTTAACTTTCCGGCACGGTCAAGCTGGGTGACCAGTTCGTCAATCACTTCTGGTTTTGAAGAAGCATTCACATCCAGGATAATGGTGTTTTCAGTCAATAATTGAGTAATTTTCATGTCGTCACATCCTCTTTATTAATGGGGTGGAGTACAACTTGGCTGAGCAGCTCTTCTGCATCTTGTTTTTCACATAGATCGGACCGGAAAGCTGTGGCACTGCCGCAAGCCACTCCGTACTGGAACGCTTTTATAGCATCGGATCCGTTAGCATAGGATGCGATAAAACCGGAAACCAGCGAATCACCGGACCCGACCGTATTGACAACTTGCCCTTTCGGCGCTTTCGCCGAGACTGCCTCTTCTTTAGTCACCAGCAACGCGCCTTCGCCGCCCATTGAAACAATTACATGCCCAAGACCGCTTTCAATCAGTTTCGAGGCATAGGATAAAGCTTGTTGTTTGCCGCTTATTTCAATATCAAACAATTCCCCAAGCTCATGTTCATTGGGTTTGATCAAAAACGGTTTGGCTTTTACCAATTCTTTTAATGCCGGACCGGATGTATCGAGAACAAAGCGGATTTCATGGTTTCGGCAGATGTCGGCAAGTTCCATGAAATAAGATATCGGTATCGAGTCAGGCAAGCTGCCTGCCAGCACAAACCAATCGCCTTTTTCCATCGCCCGGACTTTTTCTGCCAATTCGCTGAGCTGCCCTTCGTTCAAGGCTGGACCTGGACCGTTCAATTCCGTTTCTTCCTCGGATTTTATTTTCACATTGATCCGCGTGATTTCTTCCGTTTGGATAAAATCGGTGGCTACACCTTCAGTTTGGAGAAATTCTTCTATATAATGGCCTGTAAACCCGCCCGCAAAGCCAAGCGCTTTATTGGGAGTTCCCAGCCGGCTTAGTACACGGGAAACATTAATGCCTTTACCGCCCGGGTAATAATGTACGTCGTTCGTGCGATTCAGTTTCCCAGTCTTGAATTTGGGTAAATAGGTGGTGTAGTCTATAGATGGTGTAATGGTGCACGTATAAATCATGCTTTTCCCACCTTCACTGTAGTCTTTTTTTCCATAATTTCGATGGTTTCACCGGATAATTCATCAACGACCAGAATTGCCTGTTCCAAGTCCATGATTTTAGCAAAGCTCACTTTATTGGATTTCGAATGGTCGGCAAGCACATAAGTCCTGCGCGCTAGTGAACTGGCAAGTTGCTTAACGGCTGCTTCTTCCGGATCCGGCGTCGTATATCCATAATCGGGATGAAATCCGTTGACGCCCAAGAAACAAACATCGAAGCGATAATTTTTTAGAGATTGAATGGTCTGGGCTCCGACCAGTGCACCGGTCCGCGGCTTGACTCTTCCTCCTGTCAGATAAGTGGTGATGCCTTGCTCGTTCAATGAGTCGACCAAGGTCAATCCATTTGTCACCACAACCAGATCTTTTTCTTTTAAGAAAGGGATCATCTGAAAAGTAGTGGTGCCTGCATCTAAAAAGACACTGTCGCCTTTATGGACGAACGCAGCAGCAAATTTCGCCAGCTGAATTTTCTCCTGCAGGTTTTGTGTAGATTTATCTGCAACACTTGGTTCAATCAAGTAACGCGCAGGAAGAACAGCTCCGCCAAAAACACGTTCCAATTTTTGCTGGTTTTCAAGTTCAGTTAAATCACGCCGGATTGTCGACTCGGAAGCGGCCGTCAAATCCACAAGCTCTTGAATTTTAATCGTCTGCTTTTCTTCCAATAATTTTAAAATGAAGTCATGCCGTTCGTTCGTTAACATCCATTCACCTTCTTTACTGATTCATTTAAATAGATAATACTTGAAATCGCTTCCAAAATCAATCATAATCATTCATAAGCAATCAAAAACATTCATTTGCTTTAAATTTCTTTCAAAATCGTTCATAATTGATTAAGAATCGACCAAAAACAATCATTCATTTTAGGAGGAATTTTACATGGTAGAAAAACAATTCACAATCACAGACGAAGCAGGTATCCACGCACGCCCGGCATCCGCTTTAGTGGGATCTTTGTCAAAATTCAAATCCGATATCACATTGGAGCATAAAGGCAAAAAAGTGAACTTGAAATCGATTTTAGGGGTTATGAGTCTCGGAGTGGCTTCCGGGTCAACCGTTACTGTTGCTGCAAATGGAGAAGATGAAGAAGAAGCACTGGCTCAAGTGAGCCAAGTAATGGCTTCAGAAGGGCTTTCAAACTGATGAACAAAACATTATCCGGAATCGCTGCTTCTAATGGAATTGCCATTGCCAAAGCATTCAGACTTGAAAATCCGGACCTGAACGTCGAAAAAACGATTGTAACGGATACAGCGCAGGAAGTAGTTCGTTTAGAAGCCGCATTAACCCAATCCATTTCAGAACTTGAAACGATTAAAGAACAAACTTCTCAGCAAATCAGCGACAAAGAAGCCGCCATCTTCGGCGCCCATCTTTTAGTGCTAAGCGATCCCGAATTGCTTGGCCCAATCAAGGAAAAAATTGAGACAGACAAAAATAATGCGGAATATGCTTTGCAGGAAACCGCAAATATGTTCATCCAGATGTTCGAATCGATGGACAATGATTATATGAAAGAACGCGCGGCAGATATCCGCGATGTAACCAAACGCGTGCTGTCCCACCTTTTGGGTGTATCCATTCAAAGCCCGAGCATGATTTCCGACGAAGTCGTGATCATCGCGGAGGATTTGACCCCTTCCGATACGGTGCAATTGAATCCAAAATTTGTTAAAGGGTTTATCACCGATATCGGCGGACGCACTTCCCACTCGGCCATTCTTGCCCGGACATTGGAAATACCGGCAGTCGTTGGCGCGAAGACCGCGATGGCAGCTGTTGAAAACGGAACCGTCATCATCGTCGATGGTCTCGATGGCCAAATCATCATTGATCCTGACGAAGCAACCATTGCTTCATATGAAGAAAAGAAAGCCCAGTACGACCGCCAAAAAGCGGAATGGGCAAAACTGAAAAACGAGCCGACCATCACAACGGACGGCCATTCAGTGGAACTCGGCGCCAATATCGGAACACCGAAAGATACGGTTGGCGTCTTGGAAAACGGCGGAGAAGCAATCGGCTTATATCGTACGGAATTTCTGTACATGGGCCGTGACCAGTTCCCGACGGAAGAAGAGCAATTTGAAGCTTATTCTTCGGTATTAAAAGCGATGGAAGGCAAACCGACTGTAGTCCGCACATTGGATATCGGCGGCGACAAAGAGCTTTCTTATCTGCAATTGCCAAAAGAACTGAATCCTTTCCTGGGCTTGCGGGCAATCCGCCTGTGCCTGGAAATGGAAGACATGTTCCGGACGCAGCTGCGTGCCTTGCTTCGTGCAAGCGTCCATGGCAATTTGAAAATCATGTTCCCGATGATTGCAACACTCGATGAATTCCGTCAGGCGAAATCGCTCGTTCTCGATGAAAAAGCGAAGCTGCAGACAGAAGGCGTTGAAGTCAGTGATTCAATCGAAATCGGCATCATGGTCGAAATTCCTTCTACTGCTGTTATGGCGGATACATTTGCCAAAGAAGTGGATTTCTTCTCCATTGGCACAAACGACTTGATCCAGTACACCATGGCGGCTGACCGCATGAACGAACGCGTGTCGTATTTGTACCAGCCTTTCAATCCGGCGATTTTGCGCCTGGTGAAAATGGTCATTGATGCTTCGCATCGTGAAGGCAAATGGACAGGCATGTGCGGAGAAATGGCCGGAGATGAAATTGCCATTCCAATCTTGCTTGGCCTTGGCTTAGATGAATTTTCAATGAGTGCTTCTTCTATTCTGAAAGCACGAGCGCAAATCAGCAAATTATCAAAAGCCGATATGGAAAGCCATATTGACCGAATTCTAGCGATGGACACTTCAGTTGAAGTTGCCACTTACGTAAAAGAAAAAATGTAAAAAAAGCCACAAGGTTCTTTTGAACCTTGTGGCTTTTTTAATGTCCGGTGTGCTGCTGCAGAATTGCATTAATCAGTTGCTGCTTGGAAAGGATGCCGTCTGGAAAATCCAGCATTCTTGCCATTTGAGCTACCGCGGGAGGCTTCAGCATGCTTTTTTCCAGAATCCCGGCATCATAAAAAATCCTGTTCGCTTGGTCATCGGCTATGAGCTTGCGGTTCGCCATGACAACGATCCGCTGGAAATAGTCGGTGACAAATTCCATATCGTGCGTAATGGTAATGACGGTCTTCCCTTTTTGTTCAAGCGTCTCGAGCAGGCGGCCAAGAATTTTCAATCCGATTTTGTCTTGTCCGGCTGTCGGCTCATCGAGGATGATAATATCCGAATCCATCGCCAGAACAGATGCGATCGTCACGAATTTGCGTTCGGAGTACGGCAAATTATACGGGTTTTCTTCCGCAAAACTGGTGATTCCGCAAATATCCATCGCCCATTGGGTCAGCGCATCTACACGCTCCACATCAAACTTCATATTTTTCGGTCCAAAACGGACTTCAGATTCAACATCGTTATGAAAAATCTGATCATCCGGATTTTGGAACACATAGCCGACTTTTTTTGAAACTTGAGCAGTGGTGTATTTTTTAGTGTCCCATTCACCGACCAACACCGTTCCAGCCTTTGGTTTTAATAAACCATTCATCAGTTTGACCGCAGTTGTCTTCCCTGCACCGTTCTGTCCGACAATGGCTACGCGTTCGCCAGTTGTAACCGACAAAGAAAAGTCTTCAAGCGCTTTTGTGCCGTCCGGATAAGAAAAACTGACATTTTCCAATAGAAGGTCAGTCACGCGCAATCACTCCATTCAAATTCAGTGCTTCTGCCAATTCACTATCTCTTATCGGCAAAAACGCTAGTGGCATCCCTGCTTTTTGCAGTTGAAGGGCAAGTTCCGTAACATGCGGATACTGTATGTCATATTGTTCGAATTGCGGGTCAGCGAAAATGTCCCGAACGGCGCCTTGCATGACCAGTTCACCTTTATGCATAACCAGCAAATCATCGGCATATTCAGCAATCAAGTTTATTTTATGTTCAACCAAAACAATGGTTTTGCCGCGTTCTTTCATCAAACGGATAATGTCGAAAATCTGCTCAGTCCCGATTGGGTCAAGCTGGGAAGTCGGTTCATCAATGACCAGAATATCCGGGTCCATTACGATGATGGAAGCAAGGGCAACACGCTGTCTTTGCCCTCCTGACAGATCGAAGGGGTTTTTATAGCGCAAATGGTCGATGTTAACGAGTTTCAGCATTTCATCAACCCGCAAACGAATTTCATCGACCGGAACTCCAAGGTTTTCCAATCCGAATGCCACTTCTTCAAAAACATTGTTTTTAACGCCTGATACTTGGATAAAAGGGTTTTGAAAGACATAGCCCACTTTCTCAGCCAATTGTCCGAGCTGTGCATCCTGTATACGAATGCCATCAACCAGGACTTCTCCTTCCAGGTCCCCTTTATAAAAATGAGGAATAAATCCCCGGATGGTGTTGCACAATGTTGTTTTGCCCGAACTGTTATTGCCGATGATTGCGGTGAATTTTCCCTTCTCGATGCTGAAAGAGACATTTTTTAAGACATAATCATCGCTTACAGGATAGCGGTACGAAACGTTTTTTAAATCGATCATGTCTGCTGCCATAAGAAAAACCTCCAGACAACTAAAGCGATAATGATGAAGACCAAAACGACTGGCAGAATCCGGTCAGCACGGCTTTTTGTCAGCTTATGCAAACTGGTCTTTTGCACCGGAGCTGAAAAAGCCCGTGACTCGAGTGTCAGCGCCCTTTCTTCTGTACCGGCGATGGACGACAAAATCAACGGCGTTAAAGTAGGAATAAATGCTTTCGCCCGCACGAACAAGGAACCTTCTGTTTCGACGCCTCTCGTTTTTTGGGCTTCCATGATGGTATTCGCTTGGCGGCGCATTTCCGGAATGATTTGCAGCGTCGATAATACTACGTAGGCGCCCATCGGCGGCATGCCTTTATCTTCAAGCGATTTAACAAAATCCCGCACTTCTGTCATCCTGAAAAACAGCACAAAGGCGGAACCGATCGCCAAGATGCGAGAGGTTAAGATAAGGCCATAATAGATGCCTTCTTGTTTGATTTCAAAAATCCACCATTGCCACAGCACTTGTTCTCCGGGAAAGAAAAAGATTTGCATCAGAAACACGATGATTAAAACACTCAATAAAGCTTTCAAAACAATTTCCATGAATTCCTTGAAAACCCCTGCCATGAATGCAATAGCCATCAAACCGAAAAATAGTGAAAAGGCGAATAGGTAGCCTGGAATGATTAAAACGGCCGCTAAAATAAATAATGCAAAGTAAAATTTCGTCATCGGATGAAGCTGAAGCAATGCATTTGGTTTCATGGATGATGCCACCTCTTTTCCACAACTGCATCTTTTAAGCTGACAGCATTAACTGCAAAACTTTTCATTGCCGGCTTCTGCGCTTCATATACAGATGGCCGTATTTCAGTTTTGATAAATAACGGTCCGACATGCCTTTTACAATGAAAAAGACGATTAAGACTGAAACCACTTTATCGGCGATTTCCACAATAAAGCTGGAAGAAAACACGGCAGTCCATAATTCCTGGCCTGATGCCAGGAAGGTAGCCGTAATGAGAGAAGACGTATTCCCTGTTGCCCCCCCAAATACCAAAACCGTAATCGGTGCCGAAACCACAACCGCAATCAACGTAATGACAAGGCCTGAAATGATCGTTTTTGGAACACTTTTGAAAAATCCGTATTTGGAAAGGAGACCGGCTCCCACTCCGATAGCCATTGATGTTAAGGCATACGGCAAATAGACTGGATTGAATATCGCATTGATTAAGTTGGTGATCAGTCCGGCAAGTAAAGCGACCCATGGCCCTGCAATAACGCCGACTAAAATCGTGCCGATGGTATCCAGGAAAATCGGCAACCGCAGAACATTTGTCAATTGGAAACCGACAATATTGATCGCTACTCCAATCGGTATCAACAGCATCGCCATTAAACTGAAATCATCTTTAAAACTGCGCTTCATCTCTTCTCCCCCTTTAAGTATGGTCAGCTGTCTGCTGGCTCATCTTTTTAATCGCATCGACAAATTGGGCAACGAATTTCTCCCGGTCGACCGTATGCAGCACTTTCGCATTGGCAGGTTTTCCGGAACGCTGTACATAGTCCACCACGGTTGTCCCCGCAGTCAGGAGGCCTACTGTCTCTATTTGGACAAAACAGTCATCTCCTTCAAACAATTCCGGCGTCAAGACATACGAGACCGCACATAAATCATGCAGGCGGAAACGTTCTTCGAATTCCGGAGTGTGGAACGCGGTTTGCCTTGCTTCTTTCACATAAAAGCGAAGCATCTTCGAAATTTTCAAGGCAAAATCGGACCCGATGCTTTCAATGTCCTGAAGTTCTTTCATCGACACAAACGCTTTATGCGTGACATCCAACCCGCTCATGACGATTGGAACCCCTGAGCGGAATACCAAATCAGCAGCGTGAGGATCTACATAAACATTAAATTCAGCAGTTGGACTCATATTGCCGCCAACTGCTGCGCCTCCCATATAAGAAATGAATTTAATCTTTTGTTTGACTTCAGGATGCGTGAAAAGCAATGCCCCCAGATTCGTCAATGGACCGGTTGCAATCAATACGACCTGCTCGGCACTGTCCATTAATACTTGTCTCATCGCATCGATAGCCGTTCTTTCACTTAACTTTAGCGTGGGTTCAGGAAATTCCACATTCCCGAGGCCATTGTCTCCATGGACTGCATCCGCAATCTCGAGCTCTTTGAACATTGGCTTTTCCAACCCTTTGGCAATTTCGATGTTCTGCCCCAAGTAACTGGTGAAGGCTAAAGCATTTGCTACCGTTTTTGCTTGCGTCTGATTTCCCGCTTCCGTCGTAATCAGCTTGATCTCCAGCTCCGGATGGGCAAAAGCTAAAGTCAATGCCATCACATCATCAATTCCGGGATCGCAGTCGATAATCACAGGAATAGCCATCTAATTCCTCCTTTATGTATTTCCTAGCCTTTAATTGAGCAGCTAGTTCTTCTAGCAGTTCTTTCATTACACGTGGACTTCGTTCCTTCAAATGTCATTAAGTATTTCGATTTCAGAAGATCAAATTCCTGCAATGAACCCATGTATCAATTGGATTTCTTCCATTTAATATATTCAAGCACAAAAAAGAGGAGACCCTCGTCTCCTCTCACAATTTTAATTATTTATCTTCATTGACGACGGATATCAAATTGGTGATTTTGCCGCCAGATTCCGAATTCACTTCGTATATGTCTTGATATGAATAAGATTTTACGTTGCCGTCTTTTTCATTAACCATCATTTTTCCGCTCACCGTGGCTTGGAGGCCTTCAGTCCGCACCTTGTCAATTGTGACTTTCACGTCATGATTGGTATCCATCGCTCCAACATAGCTCAAAAACTCTTCTTTTCCTCGGATCGTTTTTTCGCCTTCCATTTCCCATGTAATATCGTCCGCAATATGTTTTTCAATAAAATCCAAGTCTCCGATTACAAAAGCGATGTTCATTTCTTTGAAAAACTTCTCACTTTTTACATCTGCCATATGGAATTTTCCTCCTTAAGGAAGTTATTTTCTATTCAATACCCGATAGAGCATTTTTAAACCCACTCTTTTTGCTGATTTATTGAGTTGCTGTATTCTCACTGCTTTTATTTTTCGCCAAAAAATCCATCATGCCCATAGAGCTGACTTCCATGTCGAGTTGGATAATTTTATAAACAGGGTGGTCATCGGCAATATGCTGTTGTCTTAAATGTTCCTTTACCCGACCTTTTAGCCGTGCTGCCAGTTCCTTCGGGCCGTCGCCGCTGTCAAGCGCCGCTTTTGCTTCTTCCAAAAAGACCTCTAGCCAATCAGAAACCTGGTGAAGAGCACTTTGGGGTTTTTCGGTCATCCCATAATGGCCATAGTAGATGGCATCCAGGTTCTGTGCCAGCATCCGGTCAATTGCCCGTTTCATGGCAACTGGGTCAAACTGGTTAGGGGAAGTCGATGGCAAAAACAATTCAATGCCGTCTTCCACGAGCTGTTCATAGCGGATGCCTGCCGTGTCACCGGCGAACATGCCGTTGCTGACAGGATCGTAAATGCCGAAGTGATGGTTGGCATGTCCGGGAGTATCCCAGAATTCAAGTGTACAGGCCGGACTGATTTGCAATTGGCCGCCTTCCGTTTTTAACAGCAGCCGATCTTCCGGTACAGGTATAATGGGATTGAATAATTCATCAAATTTTTCTCCATAAACCATCCTTGCGCCAGCGATCAATCGGCTCGGGTCCGCAAGGTGCCTCGCTCCTTTCGGATGTACCACAATTTTGGCATTTGGGCAGTCTTTAAGCAGAAGACCGGCTCCGCCTGCATGATCAAGATGGACATGAGTGACGATTATGTATTTCACTTGGTCCAGTGAAAACCCTAATTCTTTCAACCCTTTTTTAACATGCTGAACTGAAGGGCTGGCACTCGTATCAATGATGGTCAGTTCCTGCTCATCGATTACATACGTACCTGTCCGTTCTTTTAACCCTAAATCCATTCCATCAATTATATGAATGCGTCCGTTTAATTGTTTGGGCATGGCCATCCTCCTTGAGGTTATTATTTAATATACTGAATATTCTATCACTCAAACTCATATAGGGATACTTGCAGGCACTCTGCCTTTGCTAAAGAAAAACCTTAAGAAATAAATTTCTTAAGGCTTTGAACGCTAAATTTGCTGCAGCATTAAAGTAATAAAAATTCCCAGCGCTGTAATGAAACCGGTAATTGGCCCGCCTTTTTCATGTGCTTCAGGCATCATGGTAGAAGCCACCATGGCGACAATGCCACCTGCCGCAAAAGCACTGATCAACGCCTGAATATCTGTTGGGGCATTTTCCAGGAATGTATATCCGATAAGTGAACTTAATGCGGATGCTACCATTACGAAAACCCACATCATCAGCACTTTCTTTTTATGGAAGCCGCCTTTTTGCAAACCGGTTGTACTGGATATACCTTCTGGCAAATTACTGATGAAAACAGCGGCAATCAATGCGAAACCGATGCCTCCGCCTTGCGCAAGGCCAAGGCCGATCATGGCTGTTTCCGGGATGGCATCCATGATGGTGCCGAGAAAAATCGCCATTCCGGCACTTGCTTCCGAATTACTGGGGGCATCTTTTCCATGCCCGGAACGTTTCCGGTGCATGCCGCCTTTACGAGTAACTAAAATATCCAAAAAAGTGAAAATTAATGCTCCGCCGAGAAATCCCAGCGCTATATACATCAACCCGCTGATTTCCATCGCTTCGACCAACAGCTCAAAAGCAACAGCTCCGATCAACGCCCCAGTTCCAAGTGCCATGATAAAACCGATCAGCTTTTGCGGAAGCGCAACGGCCATGACGATCAAAGCACCCAACAAATTGGCTCCGCCTGCTACTGCACCCCAAAACAGCGCTTGCCCCATCCAACCCACCCCTCTTCAATTTCATTTCCATGCTTTACCGTTCCCGGAAATTATCAATCATAACCACAATCGGAATCTAAACTTCGCAGCCGTTATTTAGCTGCTTCGAACGGGTATGTTTTATTAAACAGACATTATGCTGGGAGCTGATGAGGTTGGCAGAAAATAAGGGAAGGCTATCCGTATGGACCGGGCATTCTGTAGAAAAAACCCTTCCGATACGAGACCAAAAAAGCCACAAAGGAACATATGGCACCGGTCTTTTGATAGCGGGCAGCCGGGATATGCCAGGAGCTGCATTATTATCAGGGCTGGGTGCGATGCGCTCCGGAATCGGAAAACTGGAAATCGGCACCGAATCGGAAGTGATTCCATTGGTGGTCCCTGTTCTTCCGGAAGCCACCTATATCCGGAATGGCTTAGAAAAAGTAGCAGACGGGACGCTTGAACTGCATCGGTACCGCGCGGCTGCCATCGGGCCAGGCATTGTGCCGAACCGGATTGCAGAACATGCGATTGAGCAGCTCGTCGACTGCGATTTTCCAGTTGTTCTCGATGCAGGCGCTTTAACGGAGCGTTCTTATAATGAGCGGCCAGCTCCAATTATTTTAACGCCCCATCCTGGAGAGTTCTCACGAATTACGGGTGTCTCAACAACCGACCTGGAAAAGCGGCGCGGTTACTATGTTTCCAGGTTTGCGAAAGAACTTGGTGTCACCATCGTCTTGAAAGGACATCAGACAGTCATTGCCTTCCCGGATGGTGAAACCTGGGTTAACGCCACTGGAAATGCCTCGCTCGCTAAAGGCGGCACAGGCGACACATTGACGGGCATGATTCTCGGCATGCTGTGCTGCCATGAAGACTGGAAACATGCTGTTTTGAATGCGGTGTTTCTCCACGGGGCTTGTGCTGACCATTGGGCCGCTACACGTTCTACGCAAACATTGCTCGCTCATGAATTAACGGATTTCCTTCCGGAAGTATGGAAAAAATACGAGCCTAAATAAAGCCTGAAACAGATAGACTAGTGATAAAATTGCATTTCATTAGCAAAGTTTTGCTGAAATAGGCGTGTCTATACTAAATGAGGTTCGAAAAGGAGGTGCACAAATGAAGTTCATCTCACAAACTTTATTATTCGGATTGCTTGTGTTGTCGCTTTCCGGCTGTATCGAACGGCCGGAAAATGAAATGGTACAGGAAACCGAACGAGCGGATCCAGCATCCGGAATTGACTTGACCACTCAAATGAATGGCATCTTTGAAGGTTACGCTAACGAAGAAAAAGATGAAGTAATTATTGAGTTTGAAGGCCAAGAAAAAAACTATCCCATTGCCGAAGATGCCACTGGTAATTTTGATGCCATTAAAGAAGGAGACGCGATCGCTTTTTCCACAAAGACAGTGAAAGGCGAAGAATTGATTGATACGCTGCGGAAAAAATAAAAAAACGAGAACTGCTGGCAATCAGCTTTTCTCGTTTTTAATATTAATAATTAAATAGTCTTTGGCAGCTAAAGAATGTTTACTTCCCAGCTTTTACTGCTGAAGGAACTTTAGCAGCAGGAATCACAGCTGCATTGTCTTCCGGCACAGGCTTTTTCGACCAGATTGTCGCAAGAATTGGGCCGGAGATGTTGTGCCAGATAGCTCCCCAAACACTTGGAAGCGCCGCAAGCGGACTAAAGTGGGCGGTAGCCAAGGCAACTCCCAGTCCGGAGTTCTGCATGCCGACTTCAATTGAAATGGCACGTCTGTCGTTTTCATTCAATCCGAGCGCCATTGCAGTTAGATAACCAAGCAATAAACCGAACCCATTATGCAGGAACACGGCGATAAAGACGATGAATCCAGCACTGACGACATTCGAAGCATTGGCTGCAGTCACTGCAGAAACAATGATCAAGATGGCCAGAACAGAAATCAGCGGTACGATCGAGACGCTTTTTTCGACTGCTTTTGGGAAAAATCTTTGAACGATAAACCCTAAGGCAATTGGAATAATGATGACTTGGATGATGGACATAAACATGGAAACCGGATCTACCGGCAGCCACTGCCCTGCCAATAAAAGAAGCAATAACGGTGTCATGATCGGCGCCAGCAAAGTGGACAACGATGTCATGGCGACTGACAAGGCCAGATTCCCTTTGGCCAAATAAACCATCACATTGGAAGCAGTTCCTCCTGGGACGCATCCAAGAAGCACCAATCCGGCAGCTAATTCCGGAGGCAATTTCAATAAATAAGCGATGGAAAAAGCGGCTAGCGGCATGATGATAAATTGGGCCGCTACTCCGATGATAACGGGGATTGGGCGCATAAATACAATTTTAAAATCTACTGGTTTCAACGTCAACCCCATCCCGAACATGACGATTCCAAGCAAAATGGTGATATAACTTCCAAAAGGCAAGAAAGGGTCAGGAATGAGAAATGCCACAATCGCAATGGCAATCACCCATACAGCAAAATACTTACCGGCAAAAGCACTCAGTTTTTCAAGCAGTTTCATCAGAAGGCCTCCTTTTTCTCTGCTTTGACATTTTTATTTGGATTTAGCAGATTGTGCGGATCCAATGCTTGCTTGATTTTCTCCATTACTCGCAGCGCATCGCCGTGTTCTTGCTGCTGATATTTCTGTTTGCCGATGCCGACTCCATGTTCGCCGGTGCATGTGCCGCCTCGCTCAAGTGCGTAAAGAACAATCCGCTCGTTGAATTCGCCAGCTTTTGCTACTTCTTCTGCCTCATTCATATCCATCATCAGCAATATATGGAAGTTGCCGTCTCCGACATGGCCGACAATTCCGCCGATCAAATCCATACTTTCAAGGTTTTCACGGGCATGGGCAACGGCTCCTGCAAGTTCCGATATTGGCAAGCAGACATCGGTCACCATCATTTTCTTGCCTGGATAGCCGTGGATGAACGCATAAGCCAGATTGTGTCGGGCTTCCCATAATTTATTGCGGCTTGCCGTGTCCGTTTCGAACTGGATTTCCTGGCAGCCGTGTCCCAAAACGATTTCATTCATAAATTCGACGTCTTGCTTTAATCCAGCCTCGTTTCCGTGGAATTCCAAAAACAGAGTCGGTTTTTCCTTGTAATTTGTTTCGCTGTAAAGATTGACTTGTTTGATCGATGGTTCATCGACAAGCTCTACACGGGCAACCGGAATCCCTGCTTGAAGAATGGAGACCACTGCTTCTACAGCATCATTGACTGAAGGGAAAGATGCCCTTGCTGCAGACACATGTTCCGGAATGCCGTAAACACGCAATGTCATTTCAGTAAAACAGCCGAGCGTCCCTTCGGATCCAGTAAACAATCCGTTCAAGTGAAGGCCGGACGATGATTTAGCTGCCAAATTGCCGGTGTGGATGACCATTCCATCAGCAAGAACCACTTCCAAATCGCGCACTTGGTCACGCATGACACCGTATTTGACCGAGGTGGTTCCGCTGGCATTTGTTGCTACCATGCCTCCAAGCGTGGCATCTGCTCCTGGGTCTACACTGAAAAACAACCCGTATTTTTTCAATTCCTTATTCAATTGGGTACGTGTCACACCTGGCTGCACTTTCACCAGAAAATCATGTTCTTTCACTTCCAGCACTTTGTTCATCAAGGAAAAATCGATTGTTATTCCCCCATTTACCGGAATAACGTGCCCTTCCAAGCTCGAACCAAGGCCAAAAGGAACAACGGGCACCTTGAATTCGTTGGAGATTTTCATGATTTGGCTGACCTGCTGGGTGGATTCAGGAAATACGACAATGTCCGGTAATTGCAGGGCATGATAAGATTCATCTTTGCCATGCAGTTCTCTTACCGTTTCATTAATCGTAACCTGTTCTTCTGTCAGTGCCGCTTTTAAGGCGTCCAGGACAACGGTGATGTTCTGTACGGTCATAATACTTCACTCCTTAGGTATAACGATTTCCGGACTAACAAATAACAAACATTTAGAATCGGCTGATATTTCTGTCCGGCTAATAGTGTTCATTATACATAATCATCTGAAAATTTCAATGGAATAAAATATTAATATAATAATTTGCAGTCAAATTTTGTGTTGCACTGCCCTGCTCTTTTGAAACTCCATTTCAAGCTTGAAAATTCATTGCATAGAAAAAGACCCAATTATGCGTTTGATTGCATAAATGAGCCTTCTCATATATAAACCTCATTAAGAACGATCCGCCCTTTCAGGGGAATTAATGATGATGCCGGTAGAACTCAGGGTTTTCATCAACAATTCGTGCATTAATTTATAGCCGGCATCATTCGGATGAATGGCATCAAGCCAAATTTCAGGATTCTTCCCCATAATTTCTGTTCGGGAAACAATCACATCTTTTTCGCCGATTGATGAATTCCATAAACGCAATAACAGATCAGTGAAACCAAAATACTGGACTTCTTTTTTCATCGAGTTGTACAAATTATTCTGTACAATTAAGATAGCTTCATTGAGCTCTCGGATGCGCTTGTATGTCTCCAGCAAGTTCTGGCGGAACGTCCGTTTAATGGAAGAAAATTGGCGCACGAGACCTTTTGCGCCGTATCCACGAAAGCCGTGCAGCAAATCGTTGCCGCCGATATTGATCAGAACCATATCAGCAGAAGCAATTGTTTTGTCCCATATGCCTGAACGCAGACGTTCTACCATTCCGTTGCTGGTTAAGCCGTTTATGCCCAAGTTTGTCACTTGGCTATTTTGAAAGGTTTCTTTCAAGTACTTTGCAATGCCGCCTTGTGTGCCATAGCCGTAAGCGACTGAATCTCCTAATAGTACAATGTGGTTTAAGTAAAGCATTTTTTTCTGCTTTTTTGGATTTGAGAAAGGCGCACCTGTCAAAAGGGCGCCAGGCTGAGAATTGGTTTTCATTCTTCAACACGTCCCTTTCTAAGTGGATATGCACTGATTTTATCACAAATATACGTGTTCGACGATGCAATCGCTTTGATAAAGTTGTGTAATATTCATGTCTATCTTCCCTTCTTTATTGCAAGCTATCCCATCTAAAATGATTAAGGAAAATAAATTAATATCAGTTTAGAAATTCAAGAAAATAATTGAAAAATGTGTATGTATTTTTCGATTTAAAAAGAACCGCTCGATGGAAACTCTTTTTGTATTTAAATCCAAATTACCCTAGCCATTTCTTCGAATTCCCTCTCTCTCTTTTTCCAAAAGCGGGAACTTCTTTAGTCGTTTATCCTAAGAGGCAAAGGCAGCGCAGAATTTTTCTTCTTTAGTCTATTATAATCGTTTCCCTAAATAAGAACAAGTGTTCTGTCTCAAGAGTGAAAGTTGTTCAGAATAAAAAAAGCGTATGTGAATTATATAGCGTTGATCGCCCCACAAACGGTATTATTAGGAAAAAGACATACATTGAGAAGGCTTAAGAGAGTTAATCATAAGAGATTGAGGTGCGCTATGATATTCAGGAAAATCGAAGCAAAAGACATTAATGAAGCGGACGAGCTCTTCCGTGCTTGTCTGGCTGATTTGCTTGCTCGAGAAGGGTTCCATGATCAGGAATTATACGAAGAGGAAATTTACAGGCTTAATATAGCGGTAAGTAAGAGTTTACAGGAATCAGAAAACCAGTTTTATATTGCCGAACAGAAAAGTCATATTCTAGGCACCATTGCCTTACAGTCTCCCGGGAATATGTTAAAGTCAATGGTTGAAGTGGAACCAGGGCAATTTGAAGTTGGATGCGTTTATGTACATCCTTCCTATCAGCGCGAAGGAGTAGGAGATTTTTTATTTCAAAATGCCATTATTCAACTGAACAGCTTAGGCAAAACAAAATTCTATTTGGATGCCGGCTTTTCAAGTTCCCAGCAGTACTGGTTGAAAAGACTAGGGACTCCCAGCTTTCTGATTGAAGATTATTGGGAACAAGGAAAACCGCATATGGTCTGGATTAAAGACATACTATAAGCTGCCTTTTAAAAAAGGTAGCTTATATTGATTCTATCCTTTTAACCGGTATTTTTAAAACAGCGCGAAATTAGCGCATCTGTGCAGCAGCGTTTTTTTCGGTATGCTTCCCTGTCCGCTCCCGCAGCAACTCTTCTTCTAGAACATCCTCCCACCATTCAAACCACTGATCTTGAATAATGCAAGACATACACAACCGAACCACAAAAAACTTTTGCTCTTTTTCAGTCGTCAGAATATCCCTGGCTTTCGCGATAAATCACTGTTAGTATGATATGAGCTTTAAGCCTCTTGCTTGCTTTTGCGGTATTATTGGCTTATTCTTCAGAATTAAGAAAGTTTATCAAATGAGGTATAACAATGGAGCAATTCGAATATACGTTAGAAACTTTTATAGAAGGATTTGGTTGGCTGGCCCCGCTCCTTTTTGTGCTATTGCATTTATTGCGGCCTCTTTTGTTTTTGCCCGTTATTTTGGTCTGTGTGATCGGCGGTTTGGTTTTCGGTTTTTGGGAAGGGGCTTTATTGTCTTTTATCGGTCTTTCATTAATGAGTCTGGTGTCGTATTTGCTGGTCAATAAATTTCCTAAATTCCGGAAAAAAATGTCTGAATTAAAAAACCGGATGTTTTCAGACCGCAAAATTTCAGTAGGCCAAGTGATGATTTTGCGCATTATGCCGTTTGTCCATTTCCACTTGCTTTCTCTTTATTTAATGGAAATGACCAAAACCCGCAAGGAATATATGTATTATTCTATGCTGGGCTTGATTGCACCGGCTATCATTTATACGGCATTCGGTGAAGCAATTACGGAATTCCCCTGGTACGTAAGCTTGACTTTATTCCTAGTGTTGGCGTTGGTTTATGTGGTCATTGGAAAAATGAATCAAGTACGATTGAATGTGGGTCTAACGAATCCAAAAAAGCGCACCTGAATCGGGACGCTTTTTTGGATTTTATTTTTTTGCGGGCACATAAATTTCATTTGACTCGATACGGAATTTAGCGCCTTCTTTTCTGCGTTCTCTTCTCTTTTGTCTGCGTTCATCATTTTCAATTTTGGCAGAAACAAGTCCGAACAATACACCGAATATAGCCCCGCCTAAAACTTCTATCGGCTGATGGCCAAGAATCTCTTTCAACTCTTTTTCCCGTCTTTCGAATTCAAGGCTTGGAAATTCTCCTGTCAGGGAAACGAAACTGTCTTCTAGATCGTTGACCAGATGAGCAATTTCTCCAGTATGGCGCCGGATTCCTTGCGCGTCATACATAACAATGGTGCCGAAAACTACAGCTAATGCCGTTTCGGTATGTCCTGTGCCTTTATTCGCTGCCACATAAGCAGCAAGTGCTGAGACGCCAGCTGAATGGGAACTTGGCATGCCGCCAGTCGTAAAGGCTTGTTTCCAATCCCATTTTCCAGTCAAGTTCTTATGAGTCAGCACTTTTAATGCTTGTGCAATGCCAATAGCTGAAAGTGAGGTCGCTATTCCTCTGTTCATTTGCTGTAATTCCATATCCCTCGTCCTCCACTCTGCATCTAAAATAACTTGCCACTCTTAAGTTTCAAGTCTATTTCTTTTTATTACCCTAACTCTGCCCCCTTTATGCAGAAATTGAAGAAAAAGCGCTGCATCAATACCCTTTTGATAAAAATATAATATTTATATGAAAATTTGATTTAATAATTTGTAAATCGGGGTAAAGGTTGAGTAAAAAAGAAGAAAGGAGGAGATTCAGTTGAGACATATACTTGCATTGGCTATTAAATTCGTTATGATTGCAGCAGTCTTATTAATCATTTTAACCGGTTTTTTTGACATTTCATTTGCGGATACGCTTTTGATCAGCTTGGCTTTAACTTTAATTGCGTATGCGATGGGAGATTTGATGATTTTCCGCAGATCAGGCGAACGCTCGGAACAAACGAAACGCAACTCACTTGCCACTATCGCAGATGTAGCGGTTGCCATTCTGGTGATTTGGCTTGTGGGAGAAGCGCTTGTTCCAAGCACTGCAGATGTGATTACACCGGCAATCATCTCAGGTATTTTTATTGGGTTAGGCGAATGGTATTTCCATCAATTTTTGGACAGCCAAGTGTTCCGTGACAGAAATCGCCGCAGAAGTTCTGCAACTTAATGAACCATAGTTAAAGCATTTCAATGCTAAAAAGGGTCCTGGAATAATTATTCCAGGACCCTTTTTTTAATAAGCATAAAATTATACCCATGTCCGATCCAACTGGAACTCTATATTATCGATGACTTGCAAAGCAGAAGCAAGACGTGCAGCAAAATTTTCTGGCGGCTCCATCGATTCGATATTTACTGCGATAATATGTGGATTTTCTACTTGCCACTGGCGAAACGAAGTGGGAAAAGTAATTTCGTGTTCGATTAAAGCAGAATTGAAAGCCTTCAACTCTTCCGGCAACAAAAGAATTTCGGCTTTATTAAATGCAATTCCGTTGCCATGCATCCGCTTAAAAAAAATATCCAGCTCAAGGGTGCAAGTAAAACAGACGTTTTCTGTGCATATTTGAAGTGTTCTATTCTTTTTAATGATGTATTTATCAGAATTCCCTTCCACTTCTGCATCTAAAAGATGTCCTACTTTTTCTGCCACTGTTTCCACTAGCTGCATAACATCCATTCCTTCCAAATTTCGATTTAAACATCTTTTTTCTCGATTTATGCGGACTTGATCATTTCTGCTAGGCTTCGGTCAGTGATTACTTTTTTCAACTTTCTTGCACATCTCCACAAATTCTTTCGTCTCTTCTGAAGCCCGAATTTCTCGAGGTTCGAGAATTTGTTGGATTTTTTCTACCATGGCCCGTCCAATGCCTTCACCTCTATAGGATGGCATCACTGAAATATGATGAACTGTGAAATGGGAATCCTCCAGCTCTACACCGATCAATCCGATGAAATCATCCCCTTTTCTCCAAAGGTATAAATGGCAATCGGTATTCTCTTCGTATTTTTGTATCGTTTGCTTTAATTTTTTCAGGTCTTTCTCTCCCGGCATAAAAGAAAGCAAACCCATGGCGATTTTTTCACATGATTTTTTGTACCTGATTAACATTCTGGAGAACCTCATTTCCATATTGTTGATCTCTTGAACTTTTTTTTGAAGTGCTGAAGCCAAAGTTCTTTCCCTCCTGCAAATTTTCTTTTCCTCATACATGGTTCAGTTCTGCACAATACCAGCAGGAGGAAAAAAAGAATTTATATCTTTATTTTCAAATGATTATGTAAAAAAGCGGAATAATTTACGAACCCAAAGACTTAAAGAAAAAACATATCGAAATAAAATTACATTCTAAAGTAACGGAGTTTTCTCAATTGTCTATATCTTACTAAAATTTCATCAAATAAAAAAGGGAATTAATACCCAGAAAATTAAACAACGGCTGCTTAAATGACTAATTATTCAAAAAAACAGATAAATAACAGTAAAATATATCCTTTCAGAAAAACACAGCAGTTTAAATGATGGCATTCGAATTGCTTAACCTCTTGAAACGATTTGCAATGAGTGCCGGTTTGCCGGCATTTTATAAGCGGCACAGAAAGAACATCTGCTAATTGATGGCTCTTCAAGATTCAAATTTCGTGTTCATTTATTGTTGCCGTGCTACTATTAATGGAGATATAGCATGAAAGGAATGAAGATAGAGTATGGATACGGTCGCTTATTTGAAAAGATTCAACGCTTACCCGGTAGAGGAATGTTTTTTGCAGGACCTTGCCCGCCTGCAGTCTTTGCATATGCAGAACATCCCTTTTGAAAACCTGGATGTAATCCGTGAGGTTCCCATTTACTTGAACGTTGAGAATATATATGAAAAAATTGTTAACCAAAGACGCGGGGGTTATTGCTATGAAATTAACGGGTTGTTCCACTGGCTGCTCCAAGAACTTGGATTCGATGCTCAACTGATTTCTGCAACCGTCCAGAAGCCGGATGGCACATGGTCAAAAGCGGATACCCATGCGGCAATCCTGGTGAATCTCGATGTTCCTTACCTTGTTGATGCCGGATTTGGTGATTCTACTATCAGTCCGATTCCGCTTGGAGGCGAACGGCATACCGACCATAGCGGAACTTACACCATTAAACAAGCTGACGAGAAATTCTATGACCTGGTCCGGGACAATGACGGCAAAGAGCGTACGCTCTACCGCTTCAGCCTGGAAGAAAAGCAGCTTGCCGATTTTCATGAAGGCTGTGTTTTCAACCAAATTTCAAAAGACTCTCCGTTTACCCATGATGACTTAGTCACCAAGGCGACTCCGGAAGGCCGCGTCACATTATCCGATCATCAATTGACCCGTTCGGAAAATGGAAAGAAAGAAAAAACCCAGCTTTCGCCGGAAGAAAAACTGAAAGTGCTTGAAGAAGAATTTGGCATTCTGTTAAATTCCTAAGTCTAGAAGCCAAAAAGAAAAACCAGATTCGGGAAGGATGAAAACCATCCATCGAATCCGGTTTTTCTTTATTTTTTCTGTCTCTCTATTTTTCTGTCTTCAACGTCCTGCAAAAAAGAAAGGATGTGCTTAAAATAAGCATTCGGGTCGTCCCACATGGCCAATAAACTGCCGTCTTCACAATAAGCCACCCGGGAATTTGGAAGGCGCCTGCCCATTTCTTCAATATCTTCCTCATATAAAGCATCATGGCGACCGGCAATCACCAAAGAAGGACGGGTTATGTCGTTCAGGTTCTCCCAGCGGTCCCAGTCTTTCAGCGCTCCATTTACATCAAACTCTTTATCTCCCATCAATGGCTCCAATACGTTCAAATTTATCCGTTTTTCAGTACGGGCGACAGGTTCAGGCTTGGGATCCAATCTGCAGATGTGCTTCTTTCCATAATATTCCCAATACAGATTTTCATATTCCTGTCCTTCGCTGCCACCGGACTCTTCCAGAGATTTCATTTTTTCAACGACTTCTGCCGGCAGCGCATCTCTGCTTTCGTTACCACTCTTTACAAATGATTTAGTGCTTGCAGTGATGTTGGATATAATCAATCCTTTTAAAGAATCTCCATATTTCAGCGCGTATTCAATGGCCAGCATGCCGCCCCAGCCGTGGCCATAAAGATAAAAATCTGAAAGCCCTAACCCCAATCGCACTTCTTCCACTTCGTCACAAAAACGTTCCAAGTTCCAAAGTTCATCCTGATCCGGTTGATCGGAATAAAAAGAACCCAATTGCTCGTAAAAGTAAATTTCAATTCCTTCAGGCGGCAGATATTCCTGGAAATTTTCTAAGTAATCATGTGTCAATCCCGGACCGCCATGCAACAATAATACTTTGATAGGGCTTTCTCCAACTTTTCTGGTCCATACATGGAATCCATTCCTCAATCTTATGATATTCGTTTGTCCTTCCATCTTTTTTCCTCCTTGTAAGTTTTCATAGATCATTTAAATTATCTTACTATTCAGACTATTAAACAAGCCGTACTGTATATAAATGTGCTCTATGTTCCTCCACAGTAATCATTTTCTTGCACGAATACAAAAAAGGCTGCATAGCTTCCGAAAAGCCTGCAAACCCTTTTACCGATATTTTAATCTCCGCGTTCATAAAGCGTTATGCTTTCCATATAGTTTACGAATCTTCGAAGTTCCCTAGTCTGTTCTCTTGTGATATCGCCCGCTTCATACATGCGGTTTATCTCTGCTCTGCTGGCATCCATTACGATTATGCGCAGTTCTTCTTTCTGCAATTCGAATTGCTCATTGTATTGGGCCTCGGGCCGTTTCAAACCGCTCATCATCTGATTATAATCGGAAATTACCGAATCAATAATTTCTTTATCATCCGAATTCCTTTTATATTCCTCCAGTTTTTTTACTGCTGCTTGCAAGGCTCCCAGCTGGACTTCTTTGCCAATTTGCATGTTGACTAGGCGCGTTTCTTCATCCTTCAAGTACTGTCCTCTGAACCTTTTCCACGCCCTGATAAGTTTGCCTTGCAAATGCACGGTAAGAGAGCGGATATTTTGCCTGATGATTTCTTCCCGGCGTTCCAACGACTTTTCAAACGCCTCATATACTTCTTTATCCATGCTTTTATTCTGAAGCTCTTTAATATAGTTCTTTTCTATATCCAAAGCTATTAATCTTATTTCTTTCGACTTTCTTCTGTGTTTTTTTGTTCTATTTGACGAAATTTCATCCGCAGAAAGTGTCTGTTGAAGCCGCAATTTGTATTCGTCCATCAGTTCATAAGCTGCCACTTCATTTTCTTCGTCCATTTCAGCTTTTATTTTCTTAATGGAAGCCAAGAGGATACGCCTTCTCGCTTCTTCCGTATCCAAAAAGTCCGTTTGTTCCCCTTCTTCCAACATGCCTCTGCTCAGCAAAGGCAATAGAACTGTGGCCGCGACCAAGGTGAATAAAATCGTTCCAGCGGCTAAGAAAATGATCAATGAACGGTTTGGAAAAGACTCTCCATTTTCCAAAAAGAAAGGAATCGATAAGACACCGACCATCGTAACGGTTCCACGAACCCCTGTTAAACTGACAAATAAGGTGGTTTTAAGGCTGGGCTTTGGACTGTCTTCCACTTTTCCAAACCGGTATTCATAAGTCTCAAATAAATAAGCCCATACAAAACGAAGACCCAAAATAACAAGCGCGATTGCGATTACATAGCCGAACAGCATCCATTCGTTGATATTCGGATTCTCAAGCACACCGCTCATCGAAGAAGGGATGTTCAATCCGAGCAGCAGAAAAACAATGCCGTTCAGCACGAACAGCATAATTGTCCATATATTTTCAGCAAGCATCTGTTCTTCCGCTACCAGCGTTTCGGTTCGTTCCCGGATCAATGAATGGACAATCCCAGCAACGACTACAGCGATAACTCCCGAAGCATGCAGCAGATCTTCGGTAATGATGAAAATGATAAAAGGAGTCATGACATGGAGAAGTGATTGAAAAGTGACATCGTTGATGCCTTGCCGGCGCAAAATATAACGGATCCAGATGACAAGCAAGCCCAAAACCAAGCCTAAAACTGCTCCAGCTACAAATTTGTATGAAAAGTCTAATGCCGCTTCAGATAATGAGAAGTAACCCGTCACTACTGCCGCCACTGCGTAGTTGAAAGCGACAAGCCCGGAGGCATCATTGATCAGCGATTCACCCCGGACCAGATTCAATACTTTTTGGGGGATATGAATGCGCTGGGCAATCCCATTGACTGCCACTGGGTCAGTAGGAGATAAAATGGCAGCCAAGGCAAAAGCTGCGCTAAGCGGGATATCATCGATCATCCAATGGATGAAGTACCCACCGGCCACTGTTGTAATCAGCACGAGCAATACCGCATTCCCCAGGATCGGCCCTCTCATCTTCCACAATTCTTCCCGCGGGAAATGCCGGCCATCGTTGTATAAAAGCGGGGCAATAAACAGCAGCAAAAACCATTCTGTTTCGATATCAAAGGTAATATCGTCAAAGATGAAAACAAGGAGTACCCCTAACGCGACTTGAATTAATGCAGTGGGGATAAAAGGGGTATAGTGGCTAACTATATTAGAAATCAGCAAACAACTGATCAACAGCAATACCGTCATCAAAATATCCATATTGGCTCTCCGTTCTCCAGGGGTTAAGGTGTAATCCTTGTATACCCGGAATCACGCGGTTCACTGCATGCCTTCATTAATTTTTCTTTGCCGCTTCCTGTTCCGAATTTATTTCTTCCATTACCGGTTTTTCTTCATGGAGTGTAGCAATCCGGCTTCTTTTATCGATGAAAATATTCTTTTTATGCCATTTGAAGTAACCGCTGTTTTCAGGATAGACCGGTATTCGCAGACGCGCGGACAATCCATAATCGCTGTACTTTTCTTCTGGAATGGTTGCTGAAATTTGCAGCTTGCCATTTGCGTTGATGGTAATGAGTCCGTAAGAATACATCGAATCATGGTTGCTGCACAGTAAAACACCGTTATATGGATCAAGCCGTTCCGGATCTGAACTATCTTTCCATGGTTTTGCGTAACTCGCTTTCAGCACCGGCTCCAAGTCCATTCCGCAAAGAGGACAAGATTTATTCCATAATGGCGTCAGCCGTTTCCGGAATTGCTGCTCACCGCGCTGCATCTTTGTTTTCGCTTCCAGTATCGTTTCGGCGATTAAAGGCACCAAAGGATTATGTTCGGTCGTCCTGATCACTTCAATCGCTAATTCCAGCTGCTCTTCTTCTGGCACATAGACATTCAGCATACTGATGCCTTCCAGCATTTTGATGGCAAGCTCTTCATTGCAGGGATACAGATAACCCGGATTGCCGCTTCCGTCTTCCTGGAAAGCCGCATATTTGACCGGCAGCAAACTGGCAAGCTCATCAAAATGCTCATGTATGCTTAAAGGCTGTTCCAGTTCATGGTACTCGACAGAAACATAATAGCCCTTTTCTTCCTTTCCATTAGCCATGTTAACCGCTATCGGCTTATTCCCCAATCGGCAATTTTCCTTTGCTACACTGAGAGCAACAATATAGCCTTTCACGTAATGAAAAATCCGGTCGCCTTTTTTTATATCCCGCATCCTTTTATAGGAATGCGGCACCATTCCGGACTTATCCCGTTGAGGTGTCCACAACAGACCCATTTTCTTTTCCTCTTGATACGTTTCGCCTTGCATGACAATAAAGCAATTCAATTATTTTTCCTCCTAAACAAATCAAAATGACGGTTTTTCTTTTCCATGCATTCATCATATCGTATATTTCTGCTGCTTGTTTAGAAGTTTGTCCGGATAATTGCCTATAATCCAAGAAAACATAAAAAGCATGCATCTTTTACAGCATACACGCTTTGCACAAAGTCTTATTTGATTCCGGAACTGATGACACTGCGTACAAAATACCTGTTTGCAGCTACGAAAATGATCAATGCGGGTAATGTGGCAACAACGGTCGCCGCCATCATCCGGCCGGGGTTAACGAAGTTGGCTCCTTGAACAAGATTCGCTACTCCAACCGTTACCGTTTTCATTTCATCCGCACTGGTGACGACCGATGGCCATAGGAAGTCATTGTAAATCGTCAGGAAAGTCAAAACAGCTAAAGTGGCAACAACCGGCCGTATCGCTGGGAAAATGACAAACCGCAGTATCTGCCAAAGTGAAGCACCGTCAATAACTGCCGCTTCCTCCAAATCTCTCGGAAAACCTTTCAAAAAACTATAAACCAGAAATACTCCCATCGTATTGGCAGAATAAATTAAAATCAGCGGCGCGAAGGTATTGATCAAGTTCAATTCACGGAAGATATAAAACATCGGAAACAGCGTAACGATGCCCGGTATCGTCAATGCCACCACTACCATGGTGAAAAAAAACTTTTTTCCGGGCAAATTTAAGCGCGCCAATGCATAGGCAGCCAGCACATCGACGAATACCACCAAGGCGGTGCCTGCAATCGTTACGATCCCTGTATTTGCCAACCAGCGAATTACAGGAACATCTGCCGCAACTCCAAAAATACTGCTGTAGTTTTCCAGGGTCCATGCTCTCGGAAATAGCGCTGAAGATGACATGGATTCGCTCAATGCCTTGAACGATGTGAACAGCATGAAAATCAAAGGCAGCAGAAATAAAATTGCAAGCAGGGTGGCAGCGACTAAAATAAATGCATTTTTACTTTTGGATTTTTTCATAGTTCCACTACCTCCTAATCTTTGCGGAATGTGTAGAAATATTGAGCGGCTACAATCAAGACCATGACAAAGCCCATTAGCATCGACATCGCAGAAGCCATCCCTAAGTTGTTCTGGTTAAAGACTACCTGCTGGATGACCATGATCAAGGAAGTTGTACTTTGCGCCGGGCCACCAGCTGTAATGAGCAAAGTTTGGCCATAAAGATTGAAAGACGCAATGACGGTTATGATTGTCAAAAAAACAAAAACTCCTTTAATGGAAGGAAACGTAATATAACTGAATCGCTGCCACCAATTGGCTCCGTCCAAACCAGCAGCTTCATACAAATTCTGGTCCACTTCATCCAAAGCATTGATGAACAAAATCATATTAAATCCAATTGTCCACCACACTGTCGCAATTAATATGGCAATCCAGGCAAGTGGCTGATCGTTGAGCCAGTTCGGTGTGCCAAGACCGAAAGTGTTCATGACATTATTAACATACCCGCCATTCCCAGTAAAAAGCCATTTGAAAATTGCTGAAACGGCAGTAACGGAAACAGCATAAGAAATAAAGAAGACCGTCCGGTAAAATACTTTCAATTTATCCGGGATGCTGTCGACCACTAAAGCCAAAGCTAAACTGATCACCACAAGCGGCACCACACTAATGGCCACGAAAATCAACGTGTTCTTTAATCCATTGTAAAAAGCATTGCTGTAAACATTGCCAGGTGTCAGGATCGACACGTAGTTATCAAGACCGACAAATCCCCCATTCCCTCCAAAAATAGACCATTGATGAAAACTGATATAAAGGCCGTATACGAATGGCACAATTAAGAATAAGGTAAAGCAGATCAGAAATGGCAAAAATAAAATAATGGACCAGGTTTTTGAAATCCGCATAGACAAAACACCCCCGATTATTTAAATAGAACGGCATTTCACTGATTTACAGTAGGAAATGCCGTTCATTTATATTTCTTTATCAACCAGTTACTGAGGTGCTGTCTCTGCGACTTGTTTCGCTTGCTCTGTCGCTTTTTTCAGTTCGCTCATCAGTGTTTCTTTTGTAATATTTGCGTCCCCGACAACTTTCGGATATACATTTTCTACTACATAACGGACCTGTTCGCGATACTGATACAATTTAGGAGCACCTTCGAAAGACTCAAATTGTTTGATGTTCTGCGCGGAAAGCGGGTATTTTTCAGGATCGGCTTCCACCAATTCCATTGTCGGTATATGCGTAGGCGCTTGTCCGCTATCTGCCCAGTTGATCAAATTTTCAGGTGTATACATGTATTTCAGAAATTCCGCAAGTCCAGCCATGCGCTCCTCATCGGTTACTGAAGAAGGCAGGGCAAGTGTATGTCCAGCGCCGTAAACACCCGGCTGCTCTGCGATTACTGGGACAGAAGCGATTCCTAAATCATCTCCATAGGCTTCTTTTACAGCTTGGTAATACCAGGGACCCGTTAATGCCGTGGCCGTCTGAACGGCACTGCCGCCTTCATCCACTTGTTTCATGAAAGCCTGGAATTCTCCATCCAGCCCTAAGCCTTGGGGAGATATTTTGTCTTTAAAAATCATATCGTGGTAAATCATTAACGCATCAGCCAGTTCTTCTTGAGAAAAGTTCACATGATTGTCTTCAACCATATTGATTCCATTTTGAGCTGCTACTGTCATAATGAACCATTCCCCAAGGCCTGCACTTGGGACCCCTGTCGCAAACAGGTTGGGATCTTGTTGCTGGAGCGTAGTCGTTAATTTTGCAAAATCCTCATAGGTTTGAGGAGCTTCAGGAGCCAGTTTTTTATTATAGAACATGGTCATGGGATGGATATCTAGAGGCAGCGCAAAGACACCGTCATCAAAAGTCACTTGTTCTTTTGCAACAGGATGAAAATCGTCTGGGCTAATTCCAGCAGTTTCCATTAAACTGCTGATGTCTTGAATCATGCCATCTTGCTTGAATGTTTCAAGCAAATCCGTATGGATCATAACTAAATCATAATTTCCAGTTTTGAATTTCGTGTAATGATCTTTTTCCTGGGATTCTTTGATTACATACTTATCTTGCGATTCATTAAAGCCATTGGTGATTTTTTTCATATAATCTCCGTCTCCGCCAGTAAACCCGTTAATGAAGGTCAATTCAATTTTTCCGTCAGCGGTTTCTCCACTGCCAGAACCGCCGCCGCATCCCGATAATATTAAAACTGAAATAATAGCGAGATACAATAAAAAATTTTTCATCAATTTAGCCCCCTTTTTTAATGTTAGCGCTTACATTTATCCTTAAAATATAGCGATATCCTTATTTCTCCACTCCTTCCTAATAAATCAGAAATTTCAACTATTTTGAATATTTTTCTTAATAATATTATAATCCGAGCCGCAAAGCAAATTCAGCAGCAAAACATACATCTTCTGCACTAATTCCTTCTTCGTAATTTTTCTAAACCACTTTTTCTATAATCGGCATTTTATTCAATTTAGAACGAGAAAAAACCGGCCATATAAAGTTCCAAATTTTGGCCTAAGTAGTTGAATACATTGAATTGTTCTTGCCCAATTTAAAGAGCTTGATCCAACAATGAATCAAGCTCTTGGTTTTTCATTTAAAGATTAAGTATTAAAGCTGATTTCTTACCTTCCCTCATCAACCGGAACTTCAATGTGCCGGAACGCTGCCATTTCGAATAAACCGCAATCGGTGATCTTCAAATGGGGAATAACTGGCAAAGACAAAAAAGATAAAGTGAGAAAGGCATTAAAGTGAGACGGAGCGCCCAGTTTTGAAAGGGCTTTATCCACTTGCTTTAATTCCTTATAGACTTCTTCAAAGGTTTCTTCAGACATCAGTCCCGCTACCGGCAGCGGAAGTTCTGCCAACACTTCCCCTTTTTCCGCCACCGTGAGTCCGCCTCCCATTCTCTCGAGCGCATCAACAGCGCGTAAGATATCTGCATCATTGGTTCCGACCGCGATGATATTGTGCGAATCGTGCGCGACAGTAGTCGCAATGGCTCCGCTTTTCAATCCGAGCCCTTTGACAATGCCAAGGCCGATATTTCCAGTGGCGCGATGTCTTTCGACCACTGCGATTTTAAGCAGATCTTTTTGAATGTCCGACAGGAAATAGCCGTCTATCGTCTCTACTTCTTCAACTAAATGCTCCGTTATGAGGCTATTGGGATTGATACCGATAATATTCGCTTTTGTGCTTTTTCCTAAATGGATCTGCAAGTCTTTTTGAGTATATCGGCTAAGATTTACCGTCTCCCGCACTTTTTCGGTAGTTGCCCCAGAAGAATCGGGCCCCGCGTATCGACCATTTGCAGCCGCAAGCTTGCCTTTTTTATAAACTTCACAAATTGTAAATTCTTCCAGATTGTCGAGGAGGATAAAATCCGCATCAAATCCGGGGGCAATTGCGCCTTTTGTATGCAGACCGTAGCATTGTGCCGCATTGAGACTTGCCATGGAGATCGCTGTAATTGGATTAATGCCATATTGTATGGCGGCCCTGACGTTAAAATCGATGCTGCCTTCTTCGATTAAGTCGTCCAAATGCTTATCATCCGTGCAAAATAAACAGCGGTGTGCATTGTTTTCATTAACTGCTTCGAGTAGCGCTGACAGGTTTTTGGCTACTGAACCTTCCCTTAGCATGACATACATGCCTCGCTGCAGCCGTATAACCGCTTCTTCTTTGGTGACACATTCATGATCTGTCAATATGCCGGCAGTGCGGTAGACATTGATGTCATTTTCTTTTAATCCGGACGCATGGCCGTCTATTTGCCTGCTAAGCAATAGCTTGTCTAGCATGCCGTCTTTACCGTTCAAAACAGAAGGGAAATCCATCACTTCCGCTATCCCTAAAACGCGGTCACGGCCGATAAACTTCTGCAAATCATTTGAACTCAGTGTAGCGCCTGAGTTTTCAAAAGAAGTTGCCGGCACACTAGAAGGCAGCATAACAAGTATATCCAGCATGGCAGATTCGGAATCGTTCAGCATAAATTCAATGCCTTCGGATCCACTGACATTCGCAATTTCATGCGGATCAGTAATGACAGTGGTCACTCCGTGAGGCAGCACGACCTGGGAAAACTGATGGGGAGTCACCATTGACGATTCTATATGGACATGGGCATCAATCAAGCCCGGGCAAATATACCGTCCGGCAGCATCAATTTCCTTTTCGCCTTCATATTCCCCGATGCCAACAATCACGCCGTCTGTAATGGCAATGTCTCCTTGAGTCAGTTCTTTCGTAAAGACATTCACAATATTTGCGTTGCGAATCACCAGCTCGGCTGCTTGTTGTTTATTTGCTGTGAAAATTCTCTTTTTCAGCTGTTCACGTTCCATAAATTTTTCTTCCTCCTTATTTTTCCTGAAAGCGTTACGTAGAAAAGAAATTTCCGTTCAGCGCATCAATATACCGCTGTGCTGATTTTTGCACTTTTTCATCCGCATCTTCCTTTATTATCCGGTGGAAAGCATCGTAAATCCGATAATAGTTGATCCCGTTCAAATAATCTGCCATCCTTTGGATGGTTGATGCCGGCAATGGAATGAAATTAGGATAGCTGTACATAAAAGTGACCCAATGGAAGTCTGGCGTTACCCGGACAATATCTCCGGAAAATATAATGCCTTTTTGGCATTCGAGCACAGTCGCCCCTTTAAAATGCCCGCCGAGTTTATGCAGTATCAATCCTTCATGCAGTTCAATCGACTGTCCTGACCAGAATATGATTTTTTCACTTTGCCGGGTCACCCACTGCCTGTCGTCTTCATGAATATAAATATCGGCATTGAACGCATCGGCCCATTCCACTTGGCTTGCATAATAATGTGGATGAGAGATTGCGATGGCGTCAACACCTCCCAGGTCTTTTATTTCCTCAATTGTCGTAGGATCGATATAGGTAATACAATCCCATAATAGATTAAACCCTTTCTCTCGCACTAAATAGGCTGTCTGGCCAATAGCAAAACTAGGTTTTGTAACAATACTGTGAATTTCCTCTTCATCCTCCGCAATCCAATTTTTATAAGGAGCCCCTTTCATCATACATTCCAAAGTGGTCCAGCTTTGCCCCATCGGGTTGATATATTGCCGTTCTTCGTTGCAGATTTTGCACTGGCTCGGTGGAACAGCAGAATTCTCATATTGCATACCGCATGTTTCGCAAATGTATCTTTCCACGAAAACCCCTCTTTTCTAATTCCGGCACATCTGGTGAAATAAGTATAATGCAATATTCAGGTAATTTATATGTTCTTTTTGAAAGCTAAGTCAATAAATAAAGCGGATTCGAAAAAATCGATTCCGCTTTTACCTGTATTTAGACAGTTTGCAGTTTCTTCTTGATGAACCTTATAATCTGCTGCAATTCATCGGCAGACGGGCGTCCATAAGGACTAGTCTGCCTTTGCTGATAAAGCAATTCCCCGTTTTCATCCATCAAAAAATAGGCCGGTTCACCATGTATTCCTGTATCCTCGTATGGGGACTCTTCACCGTGCAGATAGACGCCGTATTGCTTTAAAAACTCTTGGTTTTCATCTGCTAATACTGGAAAAGATAATTGAAGTTTGTCTGACATTTTTTTCAAATCTGCAAGCATATCTGTAGAAATAGCAATCAGGCGAATGTTTTCCCCGGTAAAATATGTTTTATTGCTTTCCAAGTCTTTAAGCGCTTTGATGCAGGCTAAACACCAGGACTCCCTGAAAAACACAATGAAGTGCCATCCTTTATCTGTTTTTTTCTGTGATTCAAAAGAAAAATTTCCCCAGATATTGCTGGCAGTATAAAATCAGGCATCGCTTCTCCCAAGCTGAATACAGGCATTGTAAAACCTCCTCAGTTTTATATCATAATCTAAAGCCTGGCTTTATAAATTCCTTGTTCCATGTTTAAAACTTGAAAATAGCGGAATAATACTTCTTAAGACAAAAAATGAAAGCAGGTAGCATAAACATGGCCATGGAAATCGAAACATTACCTTCAACCCAGTCAAGAATTGCCCAGCATACGCCAGACCTTATTAACGGAGAAATTGAACGTCAAATTGAAGCAAATGTAAATTACTTTAAAGGGCAAGACAGAGAAACAATCCAGCAACGCGTCATTGAATTGGAAAAGGAATGGGATGCGCAGCGCATATTGGAAGTGAACTTGGCTTCGATTGCATTAACTTCTTCTATTCTTGGCATAATTTCCAATAAGAAATGGATGTATCTCAGTGGAGCTGCCAGTCTTTTCATGATTCAGCAGGCTGTACAAGGCTGGTGCCCTCCTTTGCCGCTGCTTCGAAAAATGGGTGCAAGAACAGGAAATGAGATCAGTTTGGAGAAACAAGCTCTTAAGAATCTGCTAGATGAAAATAAATAAGAAAAGAGAATGCCTTATAGAAGGCATTCTTTTTTTCGGGTTGTCACGAAATTCTCTTCAGCTTTTTCATTTCGCTCCAGGCGGGACGCTTTCCGCGGACTTGGCTTCAGCAGCTTCCTTCGCTTTGCTCAGTCCAGGGTCTTCAGCTCATGTTATTTCCGCAGGAAGCGAACTGTGCAAAAGTACTTTTGCACGGTTCGTTTGCGACGAAGCTAGCGCAGCGATGCAGGAGCACATCTTTGCCCTTCGCCCACCTTCCGCTGTATTCAACTTCCTTTTGTCACCTTTAGAGATTCTCTAAAAGTGTGACTGTTTGAGAAAGCTCTCGAATGTTTGTGCTTGCTCTTTAGATATGGAGCCAACCAGCGGAGAAAACCCTACTGTCTCTGCATCGCTTCGCTAGCTTCGAGACATGAAAGTGCGCTGCTCCTGCGCAAGCTCGTCGCAAAGACTTAGCAGCTTGGCGCTCGCCTACGGCTGAAAACATATGCTCCTGTAGCGCTGCGCGCTTCGTCGCAAAGACATTGGCCGAGGTTTGTGAGGCCAAGTCTTTGCAGCTGGTTGGTGGAATATCGGTTAAGGGATGACCATAAGTACAAGTTTGACTTTCTCATCAAGCTTAAAAAAAGAGAATGCCTATCAAAGGCATTCTCTTTTTACTGAACTTATAAATTTCCGTCATTCGGTTTGTTATCTTCTGCTTGTGCTTTCGCTTCAAATTTGTCCAATTGGCGTTTCGCAAAATCCCGGCCGCCGATGCCGAACGAAATGGCGAATGCCACAGCCAGTCCAGCGATGATGAACAGGAATGCCAAATTGACGATGCTTGTGGCAAAATTCAATTGGTCAAGCGTCATAAATACTGCAATGATGATAATCGCGTATTTGACAATTGCACCGTACATGCGGTTTCCAGAAGCACGCTGGATGTAATTTCCAAGCAAGTTGGCGCCGATTATGCCGAGGCCCAAAATGATAAGTCCGCTTAACACAAGCGGCAAGTAGCCAATGATGGAAGTCCCGATATTGTTAAGCACTTCCAGCTCCAAAACGTTCAACGCTTCAACTGTGAAGAAAACGATAATCAATACTTGAACAATTTTCCCGATAATTGTAGCCAAATCAAGCGTTGGCATATTCGGTCTCGAACCCGAGTTCAACGACTGGGAAATATTATCAAGTCCCGTACCTTTCAAGAGGCTGGCCAGCAAATCGCCGATAAATCTACCGATTGCCACCCCGACTAAAATCAGGATAATCGCAACAAAAATATTCGGAATCATATTTAGCACTTGGTTGAGCATGTCGGAAACCGGACGCGAAATCGAATCGATATTCAACGTTTCAAGTGCCACTGTGATGATTGGAATCAAGACTAGAACGAAAACAACATTTGCAAGAACGTTTGCTAATGTGTTTTTATTGCTTGCAGACATTTTTTCCGGAGTTCCAGTTTTGTTTGTCAATTTGTTGAACCATTTGTCGATATTAATTGTAGTCAGAAGGGTTGCAACCAGATTCTTTACAAATTTAGCGACGAAATAGCCAAGTATGAGGATAATCGCTGCCATCAGCAAGTTTGGTATGAAGGCTAGCAATTTGTCCATCATATTTGTAATGGGTGCTGCTACGGCTCTCATATTCAGTTGATCAAACACACTAGGCAGGAACAGGATGAAAATTAAGTAGTATAAAATTTTGCCGATCGAGTCCAGTTTACTGTTCGCATCTTCCTGCGTCTTTGCCATATGGCCCTTGACCATGGCATTGGGTGCTCCAGCTTTTTTCAGTCCTTTCGTAAAAATTGCACGGACGATTGTGGCAACGAGCCAAGCGACTAATAACAACAGAATGGCGCCAATGACGTTGGGCAGGAAATTCACAATTGTGGTTCCCATGTCCCGAAAAGCTCCCGTGAATTGGTTCATAGACTTCTCCCTCCATTTTTCGTTTTTTTTGCAATTTATATATGATTGCTTCTTCCATATTCCCCGTATGTTTCCATCTAAACAATATTTTTTTATTATTTTTTCAATTTTATGATATAACTTCTGTATAACGTTGCTTTACCCAAATTTTTAAGATACCTAACATTTTAAATAAAAAACAAACGGTCGAACTGCATTTTCGGCCATTTGTATAATATTTAATGATCATAACGGAGATAAGAGGTTTCGAAGCTCCGCGCACTTGCACACCCTAACTGATTTCGAGTCAACCCCCTTCAGCTTCTTGAATACCTCTTCAGTATGGCATAATGATTTCAGTACAATTGATGACTTTATAAATCATTGAATAATTGCTGAATAGACGTTTATTTTATAAAAGCGATACAAAAAAACGGCAGTCCGACTGCCGCTTTTTGCGTTGCATTTCTTCAATCTTTATTTTTTCATATTAGCCAATTGCTTCATTACTGCCGGAATTAGCGGGTCGCCAACCGGTAATTCCGAAACTTGTCGGAAAGCATCCTCATATCCTTTTTCTTTAACCAATTTCTGCAATTCGCGCGCTTCATCGTCTTCATCATTTTCGTAAAGCAGCACGGCTGCAATCACAGTGGCCAAGTTGACCGGCTCTTTTCCGGTTAGCTGCAGATAAAGGCTTGCCGGGCGGACCAAACGGTCATTACTTCCTAATTTCCGGATTGGACTTCTCCCGACACGTGTAACGAAGTCTGAAACATATGGATTTCGGAACCGGCCGATGATTTTCCGGGTATATGCTTCGTGCTGGGCACTGTCAAAATGATGCAATTGAATCAGTACTTCTCCCGTTTCCCGAAGCACCCCTTGTAGAATGCGTTCAATTCCTTCATCATCCATCGCTTCATTGATCGTTTGATGTCCTCTATAGCGGCCTAAATAAGCTGGGACAGTATGGCCGGTATTCACTGTGAAAAGTTTGCGCTCTATATAAGGATTCAAATCATCCACGTAGGTGATGCCTTTTACGGGTGGCCGTTGCCCTTTGATTGCCGGCTGCTCAACAACCCATTCATAGTATGGCTCTACGGCTACGCCAAGCAGATCGCCGCTGCGCTGATCCGGGACTATCCGGTCTACAGCAGCATTGGGAAAGCCAATCAATTCGTCAGCCATGTTTCTTTCTTCCACGGATAAATGCTTATAGACATGTTCTTTCAACACAGAACTGCCATTGATCATATTTTCACAGGCGATGACATTCAATGGCTCCGGGCGGTTCTGAAATCTTCTTTTCAACCCTTCAGCCAGCAACCCCGAAATCGCAGGCAGCACATTCGGTCCTACCGCTGCCGTGACAAGGTCTGCTTTGCTCAGAAATTCAGCTGCTTCTTCTGCATTCGACATGCTGTTGATGCCCCATACATTGTCGACCCGTATCACTTCTCTTTCCGTAGCCGATAAAGTGACTTCGTATTCTTTCTTTTCATTTAGTGCATTGATGACTGATTCGTTGACATCGAGAAAAAGCATGTTGTATCCCGATTGATTGAGTAGAAGGCCGATGAACCCCCGGCCGATGTTTCCTGCCCCGAAATGCACTGCCTGCATTTACCCCACCTCGCTAAAGAGATCCAGGATTTCCTCTTCTGATCGGGCATTCAAAATTTTATCGATGTTTTCTTCTTCCGAACAGACAATTGCGATATTCGAAAGAATTTCTAGGTGCTCGTTCCCTTTTCCAGCAATCCCGATGAATATCTTAGCCAGATTGCCATCTCCAAAGTCAATTCCATCTGGTACAGTTACAACACAAATACCCGTTTCAAAGACATTTTTTTTGGCATCTTCCGTACCATGCGGAATCGCCAGGAAGTTCCCCATATAAGTGGAAGCCATTTCTTCCCGTTCAAACATTTTATCGATATAACCGGCATCGACATATCCTTGCCTTACAAGAATCTCTCCTGTGTATCGAATTGCTTCTTCTTTCCCGCTCAACGGCACATTCAATTTGATATTTTCTCTGCTCAATACTTCTTTCGCCATCCAAATCACTCCCACTGGAATTTTTCTTTTAGATTGCTGCTACTGATTTTTCAAACGTCTCGCCAGCTTATCGTATTCCGGGCTGTTCATGAAATTCTCTACTGAAATATGTTCAGCATTCGGCAGTTTCGCTTTTGCTCGGTCAGTCAAATCTTTATGGGTAACTACGATGTCTGCATCTTCCGGAAGCTGGTTGATTGCTGTATTGGACACCGGTACATCGATACTTTCTTTTTTGAATTTGTTTCTGAGCAGCGAAGCCCCCATGGCACTTGATCCCATTCCGGCGTCGCAAGCGAAAACGACTTTTCGGATCTCTTCCGTGTTTTTAAGCGGAGCCGCATTGACCGGCTGAGTATTATCAGCTTCAACCCGGTCACCTGAAGTCATCCCCACAACTTCCTTCGCTGGTTTTGGAGTCAAGTAACCAGTTGCATCGCTTTTCTTGCCTTTCATTTCTTCCATTCTTCCCGCTGCCGACGCTAAATCTTCATCTTCCACTTTGCTGGTTTTCAATACGACAGATGCAACAGCAAACGATACCGCTGCCGCTACGACCACTCCGGAAATGACGCCCAAGTAATTTCCTTGCGGCGTCAAAGCAAGCAATGCGAAAATGCTGCCGGGAGACGGTGTTGCCGGCAGACCGGCATTAAATACGGTAAATGTGAATACGCCGCTCATCCCGCCGGCAATTACAGCCAGAAGCAAAATGGGTTTCATTAAGACATATGGGAAATAAATTTCATGAATCCCGCCCAGGAATTGGATGATGGCTGCTCCTGGCGCGGACGCTTTTGAAATCCCTTTGCCGAATACCGAGAAAGCCAAAAGCACACCAAGCCCTGGACCTGGATTTGTCTCGAGCAGGAACAAAATGGATTTTCCTGCATCTGCCGCTTGTTCCACACCCAATGGGCTCAGAATCCCATGGTTAATGGCATTGTTCAAGAAGAGGATTTTCGCCGGTTCAATGATGATGCTCGCAAGCGGCAATAATCCCATATCGACAATCACTTCAACGCCATTGGCCAGTGTATTCGTCAACGTATTGACGATCGGCCCGACGAAGAAAACAGCGATTCCCGCCAGGAATGCCCCTAAAATACCAGCGGAAAAGTTATTATAAAGCATTTCAAAACCGACTCTGATTCTATGCTGGAACCAGCCGTCTATTAATTTCATCGCAAACCCGGCAAGCGGACCCATGATCATGGCTCCAAGGAACATCGGAATTTCAGCTCCGACAATAACCCCCATTGTTGCTATGGCCCCAAGTACACCACCGCGAAAATCGTAGACGAGCCGCCCGCCTGTGAACCCGATCAATAAGGGCAACAAATATGTGATCATTGGGCCGACCAGCGAACCCAAAGTTTCATTCGGGAACCAGCCATCCGGTATGAACAAAGCAGTAATAAGACCCCAAGCAATAAAGGCACCGATATTTGGCATGATCATTCCACTCAAATAACTTCCGAAGCGCTGGATTCGCGCACGGACGCTTGCATCAGCCATATTAATCCCTCTCTTCTCCAATTTTATCAATGTCGATGATAAGTTCAGCCATACTGAAGGCATAAATAATTGGGCTTAACAATTTGCCTGCCACTTCCTTTTGGCATACCGAATCTAAGAATGAAAAGGCCGACCGTATTACACGTTTTACCACCTCTACTCTCTTTTGAGTAAAATCTTAAAGTAGGTGCATGAATTCACTTAAATAGTAGCATATTCCTATCATTGACGATAGATAATGCCTGAATTTTCAGACATTTAGAACCGGAACATGATGGAATTACTTCATTGATAGGAGTACGCCATTTTCGCACCTAGTTTTATGTTCCCTAAGAGCCCCCGATAAAAACTTTTTAGTATGCAGAAACGCCGTTACTTAAGATAAATTAAATCCATCAAAATCAAATTTGATGAAGCTGGCTTTAGACAGAAAAAACCCCCGGCATTAAACGAAATGCCAGAGGTAATTTTTTCTTTTCCTTGAGTTTTCGGCCAACGTATCCTTCAGCTGAATGCTTCCTTAGCCACTTGCCCTTTTCTTCTCCGAAACCAGGCGATGACAATTGCCGCGATCAGCGTGAACCCTAGATAACCCATCACCGGATATACAGTTCCGACGAGCGTCACAAATCCGAAAAAGCTGGAAGCAAATGCTGCAGTGCCAAAACCAATGACCGACACTTTGAATTTCGGGCTTTCAGACTTTACGATGCGCGCTGTGAAAGCATAGAGCATCCCGACGGCCGTGTTGTAGATCATGCCAAGCAAGATGATTGACATGAATGCTCCGATAAGAGGGCTGATATGGTTGGTCAATACCAGCATCGGCATCGGCACCGCTGCAATCTTCTTCAACTGTGTCAGCATCGATACATTGATCAGCAAGATCAGCAAACCAAGGCCCAATCCTCCAATGATCCCGCCCCATGCAGCAACTTTCTCATCTTTTACCGTTCCGCCCATGACCGTCATCATTGCAGCACCGGCAGCCAAATTATAAGAGACGTAAAGGATGGCACCCAGCAGCCAATGGGGAGCGGCTTGGCTGTTCGCAGCAGCAGCTGTCGCCGCATCGATTTCTGCAGCCGACATTTCGAAATTGAAAAGAGAATACGCATTTATGATAATGACGACGACCAGCAATACCGGAGTGAAAGCGCCAATCAGTGAAATCACTTTTTGGACATTCAGCATTACCGAAGCTATCACTAGAACGGCCATCAGTATATTCCCGACCGAACCGGGTATGCCGAATTGCTGTTCGAAAATAGCACCAGATCCGGAAAACATGACGACCATTACGCCAAACAAGAAGAATGTAATGGCGACGTCAACGACCGGACTCAAATACTTGCCGCAAATATGGCGAATGGCATGCTGATGCGATTTTGTCTGAAGACGGCTGCCCAGTTGCGTCAGATTCATCCCAAGAAAAGCGAAAAGCGCCATGGCAATAAACGATCCGATAATTCCATAAATCCCGAAACTCGTAAAGAATTGCAGAACTTCCTGTCCGGAAGCGAACCCTGCGCCAACGATTACACCGATAAAAGCACCGCCAATTTGAAAACTTTTTCTCATGTTCTTTCTCCCGTTTGATTAAACGTATTTTATTGTCCGGTGCCAGCTGCTGTTTGCTGTGTTTTGAAGATGAGCTCTTCAACGGTGAACTTGTCCATAGCTTTTTGATTGATAGCGTAGCCAATTCCATAAGCCTCGGGAACGGTGATATACCCATCTTCCACAATCACTTCCGGAGAAATGACATCTTCTTCCCAGTAACGCGATGATCCGGCAGTGTCTCCTGGAAGGATGAAGTTCGGCAAAGTCGTGAGTGCAATATTATGTGCACGGCCGATTCCAGATTCGAGCATCCCGCCGCACCAAACCGGAATGCCTTGTTCCATGCAATAATCGTGGATTTTTTTCGCTTCCGTCAATCCGCCGACCCGGCCAATTTTAATATTGATGATTTTGGTGCTGCCAAGCTCCACGGCTTTCCGGGTATCTTCCAATGAATGAATGCTTTCATCCAGGCAGATTGGCGTAACAAGTTCCGGCTGCAGTTTGGCGTGGTCGATAATATCGTCTGAAGCCAATGGCTGTTCGATCATTGTCAAATTGAATTCATCCAATTGTTTCAGCAAATCGATATCTTTCAGTCGGTAAGCCGAGTTGGCATCTGCCATCATCGGCACATCCGGGAATTTGGCACGAAGCTCCCGCATCACATTCACATCATAGCCCGGCTTGATTTTTACTTTGATCCGTTTATAGCCTTCTTCCACAAATCCAGCGACTGTATCGATCAACTCATTGACGTCTTCATGGATCCCGATGCTGATGCCGACTTCAATTTTATTGCGGGTGCCTCCGAGAGCTTCTGCGAGCGTCATTTTGTTGCGTTTCGCATAAAGGTCCCAAATGGCTCCTTCGACTGTCGACTTTGCCATATTGTTTTTGCGGAGATGGCTGAATAGTTCACTGACTTCGTCCGGATGGCGGATGTCATTTTCAAATACGATCGGCACCAGGAAATCTCTGATCATGTGCATATTTGTTTCCAGCGTTTCCTCGCTATACCATGGAGAATGGAACGCTACCGATTCTCCCCAGCCTGAATTGCCGAGTTCATCTTTTGCTTCCAGCAATAAGAAGTCCTTTTCCTGGAATGTCCCGAAACTAGTGGTAAATGGTTTTTTCATCATCATCTTCATCTTCCGAATCCTGATTTCTGTAATTTTCACTGCCTATCGCCTCTTTCTATTGGTTGTAATGGAATGGTCTTTGCCGGAACGAATTGATAATAATGGACGCTTTCCTCAGCCTTTCGGACACCGGTGACTGCGAACCCGGCTGCGAATAACTGCTGGAACACTGTCCGGATCTTCATGCGCCAGTCCATCGCCAGTTCAGGATCCAGTTTTTTAATCGTCTGGAAATCCTGTGGCACTGGCACTTCAACGCCTTCCGCACCGGAGAGAAATTCACTCTCATTAATTTCAAGTACCGGAAAACCATTCGGGGTCTGCGTGATTTGAAACGGAGTTTTATACTCAGCGATTTCGGGCACCCAAGCGTCTTCAACACGGTTGCTTGAAATCCACCATTCAATCTGCAGACGGTCAGTTGGCAGCCCGCGGTTTAAGCCATCATCCATTTCTCCGTAGCAGTCTTCAATATAAGTGGTGCTGATGCCGAATAATTTGGAGGTGTTGAGGTGCGCATTGCGGCTTTCCAATGGATCAAATGTCCAGGTGATTAAATCGTAGCCGATTTGCTGGGCGATTTTTCGTTGTTCCTGTTTCAGGCGTTTGCCGATGCCTTTCGACTGATATTCCGGATGGATGCCCATCATATGGGAACAAAGATAAGTTTTTCCGTCTTTAAACCCGGTAAAGCCATAGCAATAGCCGACCAGCTCTTCGCCGTCAAAAGCACCGACCAGAATTCCGCCATTTTTGGAAGCGGTAAATGTCTGGTGCGTCGGAACCGGCGACATGTCCCATACTTCGCGTTCGAGTTGTTGGATCAAGCGCATCTCCGCATTCGTTTCTAGTCTGCGAATCATAATTCCGTCTGTCATGTCTGTCACTTCCCTTGTTCCAGATGTTCAAAAGTGCGTTGGACTGTACGGGCGAGAATCTCAATGCCGACGATCAAACTATCCTGATTAAACGTCATCGCCGGATGGTGGAGGCCAGGAGCTAAATCGCAGCCAAGCCCAAGCATCGTTGCTTTGACTGAAGGGCGCTTCAGCGTATAAAAGTGAAAATCTTCTCCTCCAGGTGTAATAATTGGCGGTACTAAAAATTCTTCGCCTACAGTTTCCGCAATGGCCTGTCCCATAATTTCAACAGCCGTGTCATCCACTTCAGCAGCCGCGATTTCTGCCACCACTTCATAAGGAATTTTCACTCCGGCCATTTCTGCCACAGCTTGCATCGCTTTAATGACTTGCGCAAATAATTTATCCATGACACCGTTTGTTTGCGCACGCATATCAATGCTGAACACTGCATTTCCCGGAATGATATTTGCCGATTCACCGCCGGCCTGGAACATCGTCAATTTTGCTGAATGCGGGACCATCGGATTGATTTGGATGGAATGAATGGCCTGTACAAGAAGCGCCATCACTTCAATGGCATTTTGCCCTTCGTGCGGCCGTGCTCCATGTGCATCAGTTCCATGGATCGACCCTTTGAGCATTTTTGCGGATCCGTGCATGATTGCTGGAGATGCATAGCCATGGCTGATTTCTTGAAACGGACGCAGATGGACGCCGTACAGAAAATCGATGTCGTCGACAATTCCTTTCTCGACAAATGACAGGGCGCCCGTGCCTTTTTCTTCTGCCGGCTGGAAAATCACTTTCAAGCGGCCTTTTTCCGGGATGCCAAGTTTTTTCAACGTAAGAAGTGCACCGACAGCAAGCGTCATATGCGCATCGTGTCCGCAGGAATGGTTGGCCTGATACTTTCCATCCACTTCCTGCCACAATGCATCGATGTCTGTACGGAGCCCGATACACGGCTCACCACTGCCCACTGTGACAACCAATCCCGTTGAATCATCGAAAGTCTGTACTTCAAATCCTTCACTTTCCAGCAGCTCTTTTAAATAGTTGGTGGTCTCAACTTCTTTCCAGCTGATTTCCGGATGTGTATGCAAATGCTGGAATACCTCTTCCACCACCGGTTTTATTTCTTCTAGCACTGCTTTCATTGACGATCTCCCCCTTCCATAAATAAGGAATCACTGTCCAAAGCCTGATAATCTTCTTGCCGTTTTCGGAACTTTCCTTTGCCTTTCACCACGACTCCCGCTACCAGCGCGTTTAGAAAGGAAAATAATGTCGCAGTCGCGTCAAGCGTTGACTTGTTTGGCGAATAAATCGGAAACAGCACATCGCTATGCTGTTGGATTGGTGCCAATTGGGAATCTGTCACGCCAATGATAAAGACACCCTGTTGTTTTGCCAGTTCCGCAATCCGGATTGGTTGTTTCAAATATCGATGGAAGGAAATGGCGATCAAAACGGAATTGCTGTCCATTTCACTGAGTATCTGGATAATGTCTTCCGTTTCTGGACGGATCTGGCGCACTTTTCCTCTAACAAGATTGAGCGTAAATGTAAGCCAATGTGCTGCCGCAAATGATGAACGGAGCCCCAATATATAGACAGTGTCCGCTTTCGCTAATTTTTCAACCGCGGTTTCATAATGTTTTTCATCAATCTGTTTCATCGTCGTAGAAATGGCTGACCGGTCGCGCTCCATTACTTCTTCTAAAAAATGAGGCTGCTGCTCTAAATCCATTTTGGATTGCTGGTAGGCATCCAAGCTGCTTTCTTTAGAAAGCAATTGCTCCCGGATGGCCTTTTGCAGCTCCGCATAGCCGGACAGTTCAAGGCTGTAGCAAAAACGAATTACCGTGGTTTCACTGACGCCTATGGAATCTCCAACATCCTGAGCCGGGTCAAGGGCTATTTTTCTCGGGTTGTCCAAGACATAGGTAGCCACTTTTTTCTGGCTTTTTGATAAGTCGCTGTATCGCTCTTGAATCAATTCCGATAATTTCATAATATCTCCCTTTTGAAGTTAAGACGTCTTTTATTTACCAAATGAAGTTTAAGCTTCATTAAAGATTTTATTTAATTTATCACACAATTCTAAAGAGTGCAATATACTGCATACAATTTTTAAATATTTTTATTGTTAAAAATTTTAAAGTGGATTTACTTGCAGAGCGTAAAGAAAGCAGGGAAAACTTCAAAAGAAAAAGTAGCTTGAAGAGTACTGTGGATGCACAACTTATAATGAAAATAAAATTCTGCATATATGATGGCGTTGAACTATTAAATGCATTAAGAAAGGGCAGATTAAAAAAATCATGAAAGATCCGTCTAATATTTCTATTCAGATTCAACAAGAAAAAATCCAGCCCTGACTAGCGGCTGGATTTGTTTATTTAACTGGCAAGCGGCGTAGTTTGGTTAGCATATAACCGTAATTTAGACTACATAATATAATTATATTCGATATTTATTTCATGTATTTTTATGCAAATGACTCATTGCCGCGGTGATTTTCGTCTTTCAGCTACCAGCCTGTTGTTCCGAATTCTTCGCTGCAAGCTGAATTCAAATGATAAATGATGATTCTTTTCATCCTGTTCGCCTCTAAAAGTTCCGGTCTGATCATGGCATCGAGCGCCAGGCCATCCATTAAACAATACAGCCTTTCCGTTTCCAGATGCAGATCTGAATCTTTTTTCAATAGATTCAGCAAGACTAGATACGACATGACTTCTTTAATCGCCAAATATACGCTGTCCTGCTGGGCATCGAATTTATCTCCTTTATGCCGTGTATAAACCTTGAATACCAGCCTTGCTTCCACTTCCAGCCTTTTTTCTTCAGATGACGGCAATAAATTAAGCAATACCTGGACGATTTTTTCTTTCGGCGGCATGTCGAGCTTAAATACTCTTCTCATCCTTTCAGCAGTCCTTTGATATACGAGCTCTCTGGAATACGCAATCAACTCTTCTTGGGTGGAGAAATAATAACGCAGCGCTCCTAACGATACTCCCGCCTCCTTTGCGACCGCTCTTACGGATGCTCCTCCCAGACCTTGTTCTAAAATGATTTTCCACGCGGCTTCAGCTATCGACTGTTTGACTTCTTCGTGATTAGTTAGTTTTGGCATAACCCTATTTTATCAGAATACTATTAATTTTCAATATATTAATACAACTGTATTAAATAAATTTTGCTTACGCTATCTTTTTGATACAGTTGTATTAGCAAAAAGTTAATAACTTTAAGGCACTGGGGATAACTCATAAAACATGTGGGTTACTCACATCAAAGTCTTCTATTTAACTTATACGTGTCTTTTTCGACTTGATTATCCACGATTTTTCTTCATTTCGCTTTTTTAATCTTCAGCTGCCTTTTCACTAATTGAATGCTGCTATTCATTTTTGGCTACAGCCTAAATGCAGAAAACGAAAAAGAAATGCCAATATAATGCACTTCTGCTCCCCTCCCCTGCCGGACTGTTTTTCACAAAAAAGAATCGGTTGTTTCACCCACAGAAAAAAGAGTGCGGGTTTCCAAATACAATCGGAAGCCACACTCTTTTTTTGCTTTACAGACGGACCATCCGAACCATAAATACGGAAATGGTAGCGAAAATCAAGCCCAGGAAAATCGGCATGAATCCTGTACCTAATCCTTCTGCATTTCCACTTGCCACTTCCATGTTCTGATAAGTGATAAAGCAAAATAATAAGATCATTTCATTTTTAAGCACATTCATCATGAGCATCCCATTTCTATACTGGGCTTCAGCGTTTTTCTCTGTAAGGTTCAAGTAATTATAGGTATGGGGAAACTTCTCCATAACGAACATGAAGATCCATAATGCCGCGCCGATGATCGGCAAAAAGAATAATTCAACTTTACTTCCCCATCGGTCAACTTTTCCTGCACCGTTATAATGCCCTGGCACCCGGTCTGGCAATGAACCATATTGGCTGAAGAGATAAATGAGCAATGCTGCAAATGCGATGATTGCAATTGCATCGAGCAAAAGCGCAAAGCGAGGTTTTGTAATATCGATTTTCGGTTGATTGTTCATCTAGTCCCCTCCCCTCTCCATTCATTTTACGAAAAAAGAAGCGCCGGTTTCAGAAAACAGAAAAAAATCCTTCGTCTAAAATAGACAAAGGATTTTAACAGGCCATTATTCAAGCGGAGAGATATCTTCAACATAAGCATCAATGACAACCGGTTTATTGCTTTTTTTCGCTTTAGCCAGCGCTTCTTTCACTTCCGCACGATTCTTTGCAGTATAGCCGATCCCACCACAAGCCGCTGCAAAAGCAGCAAAATCGATATTGGCGATTTCCACATTCGTCGCTGGATTGCCTTTTTGTTCTTGTTCGTGTTCGATAAGCTGGATTTTTTGATTGTTGAAGACCACAAGCGTCATTGGCAAGTTGTATTTGACGGCCGTAACGAAATCCTGCATCCCCATGGAAAACCCGCCATCGCCAATCAATCCAATCACTTGCCGTTCCGGATATGCCAATTTTGCAGCGATAGCTCCTGGCAGCGAACAGCCCATTGTTGCAAGCCAGGCCGATACGACAAGAGACTGACCCGAGAGCTGCAGATAACGGGCAGTCCAGATGGTAACACTGCCAACATCAAGTGATATAACTGCATCTTTCTCCATGATTTGCTGAACTTCCGCTAATACATGCTGCGGCTGGAGAACCGGAGTTTCTTTATTCATATCTTGTTGAAGATCAGCTCGCCAAGCTTCCCGTTTCTGCATGTATGTCCCTAAAAAATCTGCTTCTTTCTCATCTACATGCGCCGTAAACCAAGATATTACCGATCCGAGATCACCTACAATCCCTACTGTCACGGGATAATATTTTCCGATCACTCGCGGTTCGATGTCGATTTGAATCGCTGGAGCATTGTCTGGCAAATAGTCACGGTAAGGAAATGCAGTGCCTGCCAAAACCAGCAAATCCGCTTCTTTCATCGCTTCTTCAGACGGCTGGGTACCCAGTTGGCCGAGCTGCCCAAGATTTTGCGGATGATCATCCGGTATAATCCCTTTTGCAGGAAGTGAAGCGATAATGGGCGCTTTGATCTTTTCAGCAAATGCCAGCAATTCCGCTTCAGCTCCTCTCGCGCCTTTGCCAGCCAAAATCACTGGTTTTTTCGCCGCCTGAATCAAACGGGCACCTTCCTGCAAATCTTCTTCTGCCGCACGGATTTTTGGTATAGCATATGCTGAAGACGTCAAAGGTACGTCCCGTTTTACCTTTTCAGCGAATAAATCATCCGATACAATCAATACGGCCGGTCCTTTTTCAGCGTAAGCAGTCCGGATTGCCTGGTTCAGCATGTCCGGCAGCTGTTCCGCCGTTTGCACGCGCCGGTTATAGACGGCCACATCCTCAAACATCGATTCGAGTTTCAGCTCCTGGAATGTATCCGTTCCGACCGATGTGCTGCTTACTTGGCCGACGATCGCCAGTACGGGCGTCTTGTCTTTTTGTGCATCGTATAAGCCGTTTTGTAAATGGACCGCCCCTGGTCCCGCAATCGACATGCAAACGCCGATTTTGCCAGTAAGTTTTGAATATGCGGATGCAGCCAATGCACCCGTTTCTTCGTGGCGGATTTGGATAAAACGAATCGCATCTTCTTTACGCAGTTCCTCCATAAATTCATTGATCGAATCTCCAGGCATTCCGTAAATATGGTCTACGCCCCATTCCTTGAGCAAGTCGATTACATAACTGCCAGCCTTGTTTTCAAACATTGCTTCCCCTCATTTCTCATTAAATTTATACTGCATTCCTTTCGAGCCGCTCCACGCTTCTATTGATTACTGTTCAAAAGGGCCTTCGATTACAATTTTCCCAATGGTCTTGCCTGTCAGCAATTGGTCATAGGCTTGTTTTAAATTCTCGATATTGATGGGCTTAAAGTGTTTGTTCAGCGTAGAACGCATTTTGCCTTCGTCAATCCAATCCGCCAAGTCATTGAGGTAATGGTGTTGTTCAATCATATCTTCCGTTTGATAAATCGACCGGGTGTACATCAATTCATAAACAAACGTCACGCTTTTAGAAAAGAAAGCGATAGAGATCGGCTTTTGAGCCGGCAGAATCGAACATACCTTTCCTTGCGGCAAAATCACTTTGCCCATTGCTTCCATGTGGTCGTCGATATTTGTCATGCAGAAAATATACTGCACTCCATCCAGACCCAACTCTTTTAATTGCTGAGGAATCGGCTCGCGGTGATTGATGACATGGTCAGCTCCATGCTCTCTTGCCCACTCGGCTGTTTCCTTCCTTGAAGCAGTACCCACCACTTGAAGGCCAACCAGTTTCGCAATCTGGGTCGCTGCTGATCCGACACCGCCTGCAGCGCCGATAATCAGAATTGTTTTTCCGCTATTATCCGCTGCAGTGCGGGAAATTCCTAAACGGTCAAACAGCGCTTCGCATACCGTTAAGCTGGTCAGCGGCATAGCCGCCGCCTGCGCAAAATCAAGGCTTTGCGGTTTTTTTCCGACGATGCGTTCATCCACCAAATGCAATTCACTTTGGCCTCCTGGCGCAGCACTCGTACCTGCATAGAAGACTTCATCACCTGTTTTAAACAACGAACAATTTTCTCCGGTGCCCACGACCACACCGGCAACGTCGCGGCCGACAATCGTCAATGAATCATCATTGTCTTTTTTGGCGTCACGTGTCCGTAAATCTGTCGGGTTTACCGAAATAGCCCGAACTTCGACAAGCAGATTTCTGCCGGTTGGTACGGGCCTGTCGATTTCAACGGATTCAAATTCAGGGGATTTCGACCGGTCTCCTGGCGCATAAAATCCTAATGCTTTCATTTTTTCCTGACTCACTGGCTTCGCCTCTTTCCTTAAAGTAACTAGTGCTTCTTATGTTCTGTTGTATTTCAAAAGCTAATTTCCATTTTGGTCCTAATACCTGCTTACCCTAAAAGGGTTATGAAAAACTCAAATAATTTTCCAGGTGCCAGTTTGCAGCAGTATAAATTTGAGACAGCGATGGATGCTATAAAAATTTCAATAGACAAAAAGAGTATAATGATTAGTACAGATGCATGGGAAAGGAGATTCTATGTACAAAAATCCATATGAACAACTGTCTGGAAAGATTACTGCTCCTAAAATAACAAAAGCCGGCTTTCAAGAACTTCAATTTGATACCGGTCAGATCAAACTCAATTATGTGGCAGGTCCGGATAACGGTCCTCCACTGGTACTGATTCCTGCTCAAATGGGCATGTGGGAAAGCTATCAAAAAGTGATGGCGCCGCTCTCAAAAAAATTCCAAGTGTATGTCGTGGATATACGGGGACACGGCAAATCCAGCTGGACTCCCGGAGACTACTCCTGGGATACTGTGGGATCTGATATGAGAGCATTTTTGGAAAATGTAGTGAAACAGAAAGCCTTAATCGCCGGCAATTCTTCAGGCGGAATCATCGCTTTATGGTGTGCAGCCAATCTCCCGCATCTTGTATCAGCCATCGTGCTGGAAGATGCCCCAGTGTTTTCTGTCGAAATGCCGCGATTCAAAGATCAGGACCGTTTTGTCTACAACGGGTTGAAAAAGCTCGTTGACAATATAGGGGATCCGGAAAACCGGGATCTTGCCACTTATTTTAACGGGATGGAAATGCCGGTTTCAGAAACACGGGTCAAGCGGGTGCCGCCGCAGTTTATCCGCTATTTATCCAAAAAAATACAGAAATTTGAAGACGCCCATCCCGGACAGCCGATAGAAACCGGTTTTCCAAGTACACTGAGGCTGCTGTTAAAATCACTTTCGATGTTCGACCCGGATTTTGCCCGGGCGTTTGTCGATGGCCGTTTTTATGAAGGAATTGATCACTCCGCTGCACTCCGGCGCCTCCAGTGTCCGATTCTGGTGCTCCATGCTGATTGGCATCGCTATCCGGACTACGGGCTGGTTGGAGCTATGGATGACCTGGATGCCGAACGGATTTTGAATTTGGCACCGCATGCCTGCTACAAAAAAATCCATGCCAACCATGTCATCCACGTCTTCAAACCAAAACAATATATCGCGGCAATAACTGAATTCGCAGCGGAAATTCAGTTATTGCCAAAACTCGAAAAGTGATTTTCCGGATTTTGCATAATCGGTTTTTCAGAACTGCCTAAAGAAAGATCCTTTCCGAAAACAAGGAATTCTCATCCCTAGTTTCAGAAGAATCTTCAGTTTGACCATCATCCTTATTGCTTGTCTTTCTGTTCAACAAGCTCTGTATATACCACGAGCCGTTCTTCATAATGCCCAATCTTCCGATTAAATGAACCGGTGCATGTAATCAAATTCAATTTGGCTTTTTTGTGGTCACCAAAGATTTTCATCAATGGCGCTTCATCAGGCAGATAGATTTTTTTCTTTGTCACCACGAACGTCAGCTGATTTCCATCTGCATCGGCAACGTGGATTTGATCACCTTTTTCTAATTTATTTAAGCCATAAAAGATTGCAGGTCCTGATAACCCATCCACATGCCCTGCCATTACTGCATTTCCGGAGTCTCCCGGTTTTGCACCATGTTTATACCAGCCAACGGTCTCGATATCTTCAGGCACTGCCATACTGCCATCCTTGGCTTTTCCGACATGGACGACATCCGCCTTTACATCGATAGCCGGAATCTCGATGGCTATCGGTACAACTCCAGGCGATTTCGGCTGGATGACTGGATCCATTTTCACCGGCGGTTTTGGAACTGGAATGTTTTTGTCCTCAAATTTCTCTCTGCGCATCTGCCTTTCCCATATCCGGTCGCTCAAGCTCGAATTCATGAACTCTTGCTGATTGTCACTAGATCCATTTGCCAATGTTTCCAGCGGTTGGACTGGGTTGCCATTGATTGTCGTAAATAAAAACAGGAAATACAGGAGGATAAATTTTTTGGCAAACGAAGTCAAACACATCACCTCTCTGAAGAAAAAGAGGGGAAATTTTCCCCTCTCCCTTTACATCATTCACTCCAAAACTTTCCTTCTGGAGAATACGAGCAAAGCAGCGATTATAAGGAAAGGCAGGCTCCAAAGAATCGAGTTCATATCAAACATGCCAGCCATGCCGCCCAGTCCGGTTTCAGGCATGGCCGGGACACCTGCGAATTTATCAGGGAATTGCTGGACAAAAGCTGCGCTGGTAGTTTTCGCTGTAGCAAACATATGAGCATAACCTTCACGTGCAGTCGTCCAGGCTTTTGCATAATCACCTGCTACAAAGCTGTCAAATGTGCCGAGTGTTGTATCGACATGCATCTGCAAAGCTTCGGAAACAGTGTCGGCATCAAGGATTCCTTCAGTTGCTGTACTCATGAATTGAGAAAATTCATCCCGGAACTGGCCAAGATTTGCCACGGCCGCTTCTTTTTCTTCAGCGTTATTGTTTTTAACGGCATCCACATATTGGAGATAGTATTCATTATGGCTGTTCCAAAGCGCTGCAAATTGGTTTCCGGCTTCTTCTCCGTAAATAGAAGTTGTGGCAGCAGCCTGTTTGCCCGTATTGGCGTTCAAGGCTTCAAGGCTCGCTTCAAAATCCGGTGCATCTTGGAAACGCTTCTGCATGACTGTGCCAGCAACAGCAAAGTGTTCACCGAGCAGCAGGTTCAGATCGGAGCGGAGATTGCCTGCCACTGTCAACGCCTTCGAATTATCGTATAACTCAGGGAATTGCTCCGCATATGCTGTTGATAGCGTTTTGCTCATCGTATTCACTAAATACGCCATCGCTTCGCTTTGCATTGCGTAAGAGGTTTCAAAATCGCCTGCTACATAAGCATCAAACGACGCTTTGACCTGCTGTTCATGCGTCATGAGCATTTCTGCCACAGCGGCTTCAGGCAATTTCCCTTCAGACACCTCTGCTTGGAGGACTGCAATTTTATGGGAACCTTCTTCCATTTTGTCCATCGCATTCTGCATCGCTTGCTGGTCGTTATTGGCGGCAGCAGTCGCATATTCAACAAATAAAGCATTGTGCTCGTTCCAAAGGGCGATAAACTCATCGGCAGGGCCTTCGCCATAAACAGAGGCAAATCCGGCGCGAAGATCTTGGCTATTCAGATTCGCCAGTTCTTTCAGCTGCTCTACATCCGGCTCTTTGTTGAAAATCTTGCGCATCAATGTAATGGTGCCAAAGCCATGTTCCGACAAAAGACGATCAATTTCACTTCTCATTTCCAAGGCTGCAGTGTCGACAGTCGCCACTTCACTTTGGTGGCTGTCTGCTAGCGCCGCCCCTCCTCCAACCGGGAGCAGCATCACTAAAATCAATAGCAGGGTAGTTGCTTTGTTCATTGCTTTCATTCCAAAACCTCCTATATTTTTTTGGCAACCAGTGCCCACTGTGTATGTATGGCCAAGGAGAACATGCTAGCAAGCGCAAGCAGCCTTTACTCAGTTTCCCTTCCGGTATTTTCCTTAAACTTATTTAACTAAATTTTCTTACTATTATATTGTTTTTTCTATCATTTCGAATAAAAATACCTTATTGGTTAGTAAAATATACCATTTACATAAGAATCTTTTGTCCGGCTTCTATTCTTAGTCTCTTTAAATATACATATAAAAAAGCGCCGCTTCAGCGACGCATGTTTATATAGTGTTGTTAGTTCAATTTATTATCGATTAACGCTTCTCATATCCGCATATCGGTCCCCGGCCGCAATTCCCTGCGGGGCTATTTCATTGATGCGCTCTAAGTCCGCGGACGACAATTCCACTTCTAATGCGCCAATATTTTCTTCCAGGTATTTCACCCGTTTGGTGCCAGGAATCGGAACAATGTCTTCACCCTGTGCCAGCAGCCAGGCAAGCGCGAGTTGAGCTGGACGACAGCCTTTGTCCTTTGCCATTTCCTCCACTTTTTTCACCAAGTCCAAGTTCTTTTGGAAGTTTTCACCTTGGAACCGAGGCGAACGGCGGCGATAATCGTCTTCAGCCAAATCTTCAAACTTTCGGATCTGCCCTGTCAAAAACCCTCTTCCAAGCGGACTATAAGGCACAAATCCAATGCCAAGTTCCCGGCATACCGGGAGAATTTCGTCTTCCACTTCTCTGCTCCAAAGAGAATACTCCGTCTGAAGTGCCGCAATCGGGTGAACTGCTGATGCTTTCCGGAGAGTTTGCGGCGCAGCCTCAGACATGCCAAGAAAACGGACTTTCCCTTCTTTGACCAAATGACTCATAGCACCGATCGTCTCCTCAATTGGCACGTCCGGGTCAACACGGTGCTGGTAATACAAATCGATGGTATCCAAGCCAAGACGGATCAAACTCGCATCACAGGCTTTTTCAACATAATCAGGATGGCCGTTAATGCCTTTAAAAGAGCCGTCCTCTCCTCTGACATTCCCGAATTTAGTAGCTATGACGACTTCATTGCGATGCCCCCTGATTGCCCGGCCAACCAATTCCTCGTTAGCACCCACGCCGTACATATCAGCGGTATCCAGAAATGTAATGCCGCGGTCTATCGCTCGGTGAATCGTTTTGATCGATTCGTTGTCATTTCGTCCGCTGTAGAAATCCGACATTCCCATGCAGCCCAGCCCGATAGCGGAAACTTCAAGTTCTTGCTGTCCCAGTTTTCTTGTTTTCATCGTAATCACACTCTTTTCTTTTTCGATTTTGTTTAACCTCCATGGATCAATGGTCGCCAAAGGATAATCATCATCGGTAAAGCAAAAAGACACAGTTATTGGTGAAAACAAATTTCTTTCATTGGGTTACAGAACGATTATGCTTTGTTTACCTTTTTCAAGCTTCTATAAACTTTTCATTTCCTCTGACAGTTCTTTTAATCCCTTTTCAAAAAGGTGGCTATCGCCAAGAAGGCTTTTAACAGCAGCCGAAGGAAGAAGTTCCGTATATTTTTCAAGATGCGTGTAAGGTACAATATTGTCGCCGGTACTATGAAAAAGGACGATCCGCGAAATCTCTGGAAGTTTCGTTGCAAAATCATCAGTCAATGTAAAGTCTTCTTTTTTCCAGTCTTTTTCCAAACCCCAGACGGGAGAAGCAACAAGGAAGAGCGCTGGAAATGGTCCTTTTACAGGCTCTTCCGACAGAAATTTAAGCAAAGCTGAACCGCCGAGCGAATGGCCGGCCAATATCGCACCTCCTCTTAGCTTAGTGAATTCAACCGCCAATTGATCTTTCCAATCGGTGTAGACAGGATTTTCAGGATCAGGCATTTCAGGATAAAGCAGCTCAAAATCTCCATCCAGCTCTTTCTCCAAAAATCGAATAAGCCCGCTGCTGCCTTGGTTAAATCCCTGAGGCCCAGCACTATGAATGAACAAAACTTGCTTTTTCACTTCCATCGCCTCTTTTCAGTTTTCTTCTATTGTATGTATGGATCCCGTCAATGTCCAAGTGGCATGTTCACAATCAGGCATAAAAAAAGAATAGACCCTTCTAATACAAGGGTCCAGTCTTTGTCATTCCTGAGATCGTTTATCAAAATCCACTTCAATGTCTTTTTTCCAAGTGCGGTCAACTTGCTTGCCGCGGCGGAAAGAACTGATCGTTTCACTCATCACTTTGTAATTCAACTGGGTGCCCGCTTCATCGGCGTGGTAATTGACCGCGAAGTCTTCAGCAATGCCGAAATCCCCCGCTGTCTTTACTGCATTAATATTGGCCCCCATAAAAAGGAATTCCCAATTATACAGTTCTTTCTGATGGCTGATCATCGACTTGATTTTTTTGTAATTGTATTCGCAGCTGGCGTTTTCCATGCCGTCAGTCGTAATAACGAACATCACTTTGTCAGCACGCTGGTCTTCACTGGTGCGCTTTTGCACATTGCCAATTTTATTGATCGTTGACCCGATTGCATCAAGCAGCGCCGTGGTACCGCCGACTTCGTACTCCTCCTCGGTCATTGGCGAAATGCCTGTTATCGGCAGGCGGTCATGGAGCAGCTCGTAATCATGATTGAACAGCACTGTTGTAACTTTCACATCTCCTGGCTCTTTTTTCTGTTTAGCCAGCAGCGCATTAAACCCGCCGATCGTATCACTTTCCAGTCCGCCCATCGAACCGCTTTTGTCGAGAATAAATACCAATTCCGTACTGTCTTTTAATGCCATTTTATTTTCCTCCTCAAATTGTAATCCGGAGTGCTCTCCGGTTATCATTTACAACTTAAGAATAAGCTTTTGGGCAAACAAAAAGGTCGCTTGAAAAGCGACACTTTAGGCACCCAGCAGCTGCTGGTCGAACGCAAACAGCGCTTCGTTGATTTCATAAATATTGTAATTGCCCCGCTCGATGAAATATTCAACGATGACATCAAATTTGCTGCTTTTGGACAATGTATAGCCTGCCGCCTCAAGCAATTCTGCCGTTTCATCCAAATCAAGCTCCAATGCAATGGCGAAAGCGATGACCGTTTTTTTCATCGGTGTATAATTCAAGGAATTGCGGATTTTAGAAAACAGCTTGCGGTCGATGTTCGCTTTTTTATACGTTTTGGCGTCGGTCATGTTTTTCTCATCAATGAACCGCAGCAATCTGGCAGAAAAAGATTCGTGGATTTGTCCGACAATATCTTCTAGTATTCTCTGATCAGTCTCCTGTTGCAGAGATTGTCCGTAAACCGGTTCTGACATGATTTCCTGTTCAAAAATGCGCCGGTTGCGCGGATAGCGCAGTTCATGCTTGTCGATATAGTTTTCATCGACATACTGTTTGACTGACTTGTACAACTTTTCGCTGATGCCGAACGATTGCTTGTCAAAAACCACAATATACACGAGCATTTCATGCTGCATTAAAAAATCATGGATTTCAGATATCGCTACTTGCAGCGCTTGTTCTTTCGGATACCCGTAGATACCGGAAGAAATGAGCGGAAAGGCAATCGATTCACAGCCAAGAGTTGCGGCGAGTTCCAGCGAATTCTTGTAGCAGCTTCGAAGCAAACGCTCTTCTCCTTGGTCGCCGCCACTCCAAACCGGCCCGACAGCATGGATAATGTACTTGGCCTGCAGGTTAAAAGCTTCTGTCTGTACGGCTTCCCCTGTTGGACAATGTCCTATTAGATCGCAGGCCGCCTGCAAATCCTTGGCACCGGCTGCACGGAAAATTGCCCCGCATACACCGCCGCCCATTTGAAGCGCGTTATTTGCTGCATTTACTATGGCATTGACTTGCATGTTAGTGATGTCATTTCGGACAATTTCCAATGGCATTTGCTTCATCCCCTTATACGATGTTTGGAATTTCTCCTTAGCAGATTGAATTTTCTTATCCTGCTCTTTTAAAAGAGCAGCTGTTCCAATAAGTGCTCTTTATACTTCATATTATAACAGCATAGCCTTTTTGCCATTCAACCGCAGATATTCCGGTACAATCCGCATGGATCTTTTTCCAGGTAAAGCCGTTTAGATTAACTTCGGAACTTAAAGCAATTGAAGATAATCGTTTTGAAATGCTTAGATTAAATAAAAATTAAAGAGGGATGTCAATGTCTTTACCAATTATCCATCGTACTTACTGCCTTAGAATATTTTATCTTTGCGCAGTGGTCATCTGTATATTTTTCGGCTTAGCATCAAGAACTTTCGATAATTTGCTTCCATCATTTATTACCTTCCATGCCGGTGATGCCTTGTGGGCGATGATGGTTTATTTCGGCTGCCGACTGCTCCTGGTGGACAAGAAAATCTTCTCCGCGTTGTGCTGCGCCATTATATTCTGTTACGGTATTGAATTGAGCCAGCTGTTTCAGGCGGAGTGGGTTAATGAGCTGCGTGGGACATTATTCGGAGCGCTGATTCTTGGGCACGGCTTCTTATTTGTTGATCTTATTCGCTATACCATTGGAATATTCATCGCTGCATTCGTGGATAAAACGGCAATAACATTTTTGTTTTCTTATTTAAAAAGCCGCATTAGTGAATAATGCAAAAAGTACAGGAAACAAAGGAAATCTTCGGCTCCTTTTAGCATTTGTACAATCAATGCTTATAGAAAGTTCTGGACTTATTTGAAATTAGCCATGCCTATTGTTCATCTTAATATTTTCAACTGCAAACTGACCCCTAAGAATTTCGTCATATTGATACTTTCAACTAGGCCAATCCTTTGCTAAAGTTATCCTTATTATAAAAACTGACAATAAGGAAGGTTAAGATTATGCAAAAAACAACCACTGCCTCATCAACATACTCACGCGCTCGGACTTTTGATTTAATTCTTACCGCTATGTCAATTGCACTTGTCTTTGTTGCGACTCTTTTACTGAACATCAAATTGCCGATTACAGCGAATGGCGGACTGGTGCATTTGGGCACTGCGATGCTCTTTATCATTTCGATGTTGTTCGGCCCTAAAAAAGGGGCGATTGCAGGAGCGGTTGGAATGGGCTTGTTCGACTTGATCTCCGGCTGGACTTTGTGGGCACCGATTTCAATTCTGGCCCGCGGTTTGCAAGGCTATCTTGTCGGAAAAATTGCCTGGTCAAATGGCCGCAATGGCAATAGCAAGACGTTCAACATCATTGGTGCTATTGTTTCTATTCCTTTCATGCTCGGCATCTATTATATTGGTGAAGCCATCATTTTCAACAGCTTCATCGTTCCGGCTGCTTCGATTCCCGGCAATATTGTCCAGAACGTCGTAGGGCTCCTTGTCGCTATTCCAGCAGTGATTGCACTGAAAAAAGTTCCTTTCTTTAAATAATCGCATTAAGCGGCACAAGCAAACTAGCTTGTGCCGCTTTTTGCAGTTTTAGATGAGTTGCTCGTATCCAGCCGGGAGTCGCTTATTAAGCAAAAATTTTCCGCTCACACCTATCTCAAAAGCTTTCAAAAAGAGAACGTCTGTAAATGTCAGACGTCCCCTTTTGTAATAAAAATTTGTATTTTTAGGTTTCTTCAAAAGAATTACTTTTCTCCACGATTGCAAAATGTCGTATAGAACGTCGTGCCTCCCGGTCCTGTCTCAATATCAATAGTGGCATTGTGGCGTGCCGCAATGGCATAGCTGATGCCGAGTCCAAGACCGGTGCCATTATCTTTCGTAGTATAGAAAGGGGTCCCTACTTTTTCCAGAACTTCCGGCAGAATCCCTTCGCCTTCATCTTGAATAGCCAGAACGACACATCCAGCCTCATTTTGGTAGGTACTAATCGTCAAAACGTTCCCTTCATTCATCGCTTCCAGTCCATTGCGGCATAAGTTAATGATCAATTGCCGGATTTCATTGCGGTTTATCAGCATTTCAGGAATTTCCTGGGTATTGAACTCGATCAGTTTGTTTTGGTTAAAAGTATCTATTTTAATCAAAGGCGCAATGTCGCTGATCAACGAATTCAAATCCATCATTTTCAAATCTGATGATCTTGTATTTCCCATCGAAAGAAATTCCGTGATGATTGAATTAGCACGGTCCAGTTCATCTATCATTAAATCAAAATAACTGAAATGCCTGTTAAGGTCTTCTTCTTGTTTTAGCAACTGCAAAAATCCACGGACCGTCGTCATGGGATTTCGGATTTCATGGCTGATTCCTGCCGCCATTTGGCCAATCAAATCCAATTTGGACAATCTTTTTAATTCATTCTCATATTTTCTTTTTTCCGCTATATCCTTGAATAAACAGCAAATCCCATCGTCAAACGGGTAGGCAACCACTTCGTACCAAGAATCTTCATTTAGAGATGGAATTTCAAATTGCACCGGAATGCGTTCGAACATCGCCCGGTGAAATTCGTCATACATAATTTCAGCTGTATGTGGAGGAATGACATCCCAAATATTTTTCCCTAATACCTCTTTTGGTTTCTTATTGTCAGGCAAATACTGATGCTTATTGATATAGATGATTTCCCATTCTTTATTTAAAGCAAAAAAACCATCCGTTATGCTTTCGATGACACTGGTCACTTTTTCGTTTGCAGCAGCAAGCGCGCTTGTCCGTTCTTCTACCATATTTTCCAGCTGGTCCATATAAAGCAGATTAGAAAAAGTAGGTGCCGTAGTGTCGACAATCGACTGTGCCAATTGAATTTGGCTGGTGTCGTAGTTGCTATTTTCTCCATCCCGATTCAAGACTGTAATAACTCCCAGCACTTCTTTCATTGAAACCAGCGGTATGATGAGCAGGTTTTTTGAAGCCAAGCACGGAACCGTCATCGCTTTTCTGGATTGGATTACTTTTTGAATCAGGCTATCGTAGCCTTGATCCATTTGCATATTGCGGGGGTCTCCCATGCAGTCCGCTTCCTCCCAAGTGCAGCCTTCACTGCACTTGGTTAAAGAAATGTTCTTTTTATTAAGTGGATCCAATAGATGAGCAACCATGTTATCGCTGCCAAGAACTTTGGACAAATAGAAAAAACATTTATCGATGCTTTCCTGAATGGAAGAGCACATCGACAGCTCCCGGGAAATGTTTAGCAGCATCTGATTTTCGGCGATCAAGTTCTCTTTCTGGGCTAAGTTTTTCGCATTCTGAATCGCAACCGCTGCCATATTGACATATGCTTCCACACTTTGAATTTCAGATTCCGTCAAATTCATCGGTGCTCCGTGATCGAACAAAAAAACCAGTCCAAACAACTCTTGTTCAAATGAAATAGGCAAGCCCAACAGCGATTTTATCTCGAAGGCTTCCACCGATCTTGGATCCGGGCGGTGGTCTTTTGAAGTATCCGGTATATAAATCGTCTTCTGAGTTTCAATAACTTCATTTGCCAGCAAATCCATTTCGAGGTCAAGCACTTGTGAATCGAACGAATTGCCGTTGATAAATTCTGGTTTTCCGACAAACGCCCGGAAACTTCCGTCTTCGTGAGGCAGAAAAATGCCTACGGAATTGCATTGGACAATTTCTTCAGAAATCGCCGTGGTTACATGCTGAAGCACTTCACGGAGCTCAAGCTTGGTATTGATGACTTTCGTTATATTGGCAAGCCTGGAATATCGAGTCTGTTCCTTTAGCATCCACTTGTTCTCCAATCAGAGGAGTTAGAAAATCAATTCTCGAACCCCAGGTATTTTTTCTTTTCCATACTATTTTCATTCCTGTAATCTTTTACCTTTTATTTTACATGTCTTTCTTCCAAACGAACAGAGAAAACTTACAATTCCCTATATACTTCGACATTGGAAATACTTTGCTTCACTAATGAAAACTGTACTTTTGAGAAAGGATAAGAAAAACCCTTCATTTAAATGAAGGATTCAATCCATCTTCATGATCAATCTAATATCTCTACTCCGTACTTAGCTGCAGCTGCAAACAGCTTATCCATATCTGCATCTACATCAGCCGGAGGGAGCTTATATTCTGTGGCTGGAATACTGGTTTCAATGAAAAAATTCTCTAATCCTGCAGGCATTAATATACTTAATATTCTAGCCGGCGCAGGTCCTTCGATTGTGTACATATGGGCAATATCCCGAGGTGCAAAAAGAAAAGTTCCTGATTTCGCTGCAATTGTTTTATCACCTATCTTAAAAGTGGCTTTGCCTTCTAAAATGTAGAAGAATTCGTCTTCATTATGATGAATGTGCAATGGAGTGGAAAAGTTTGGCGGATCTATTTCTTCGAGCAAACTGAATACCCCATTCGTTTCTTCACCTGTTATTTTCACTTCCAATAAAGTGCCTAGGAACCAGAATATTTTTCCTTCAGCTTGCGCTAGCGCAAATGCTTTATTTAGTGGATGATCCATTTTTCTTGCCTCCAAATTGTAAAGTGGATAAATTACGTATTTGTCAGTTCTTTCCCTTGGATATTAAAAGAAACTCCCTGGATTCAAAAAGGTGCGGCTCAGCAAGAATGCAAAGCCGCATAAGGGATAAAATAAAATTTAGCGCTCTAGTACAACTCCCATAATCTCCGCCACTTTATAATGATTTTGTGTAGAAGTCGACCTTATTACCGTATGTCATCCCAGAATTTCTACACCGTATTTCTGTGCTGTCGCCGCAAATTTCTCCATATCAGTATCGATATCCGTTGGCAACTTGAATTCATCAGCTGCCACACCGGATTCAATAAAGAATTGTTCGACTCCAGCAGGTGTAAACATGAAGAGCACTTTTGCAGGTGAAGATCCTTCAACCTTGAATTTATGTTCCAGGTTGCGCGGTACATAAACAAAAGTTCCCGGTTTTCCCATAATCGTTTTTTCCCCGAAAGTGAAGGTTACTTCACCTTCCAAAACATAGCAAATGTCCTCTTCATTCTGTTTCTTATGCAGCGGCGTCTCATAACCTGGTGGCAGCAGGCCTTCAATCAAACTGAAAACGCCATTGGTGTCTTCGCTTGTTGCTTTTATTTCCATTAGCGTGCCATTAAACCAATAGGCTCTACCTTTCCCATGTGCAAATGAGAAAGCATTATTCAATTGTTGTTCCATTTTTCGTTACCTCCCAATATTTATGGCGCTAAATTGGGCAATCGGCAACTTCTACACGTCTTCATTAATGGAATTTAGAAAATGATATTGATTCGTTCATCTGTCATCCCAGAATTTCAATATCAAACTTCTGGGCAGCTGCCATCAGCTGATCCATATCGGGCACAATAGTCTCTGGCGGCAACTTGAAATTGTCAGCCGGCACACTCGCTTCTACAAAAAATTGTTCTCCTCCGGCAGGCGTTAACATAATGAGAATTTTCGCAGGCACAGATCCTTCTATCTTAACCTTGTGCTGGATATTTCGCGGCGCGTAAAGAAAAGTGCCTGGTTTTCCCACAATCGTTTTTTCCCCAACGGTGAATGTCGCTTCGCCTTCCACTACATAAAATATTTCATCTTCATTGCGGTGTAGATGCAGCGGCGTCTCATAGCCTGGTGGATGCAGTTCTTCAAATAAACTAAAAACGCCATTTGTGTCTTCGCCAGTTGCTTTCATTTCTATTAACGTGCCAAGAAACCAATACGCTTTTCCTTCCCCGTGCGCAAACGAAAAAGCATTATTCAATTGCTGTTCCATTTTCCTTACCTCCTAATTTTAATAACAAAAACGAAGTGGCAGGTAAGTAGTTCTGAAAATGTTGTTAATCTATTTTCCTGATTGGCAGATTAGGCATAGTTAAAGATATACTTGCTGATTTTAAGTTTTACCAGCCCTCTTTTCACTTGAATTTATGCCTATAGGTTATAAAATTTCGTCAACTAATTTGTACTTTCAATCTTTTCCGTCGCAATAAGGCGATTCTTCCATCTTCTATGTAATCTATAAGTATTTTTATCCAGCTATATTATACACCTATTTAACTTAAAATTCTATATTTTCAGAATTAAATATATTTTTTTATTTTTTCATTCATCTGTGCAAATATTATAATAAAATTTTCAATTCTAATATACTTCATGCCATCAAACCTTTTGATGTGTTTAAGGTTGTTTTAAAAAGATTTGCATCGATTAAAAAAATTTAGAGAGACTGTTCACATTTTATTGGAAGGCATATTGAGAAAGTTAAAAATTGTATTAGTGATCATCCTTTAACCGATATTACGCCAACCAGCTACGCTTGCAGCGGGCTCGCGCCCAAGCCTCCTCAGCCGCTTCGCTCCTTGCGGGGTCTCGGCTGTCTCGTCGCTTGCGCTGCCCCACAGATTGGCCAAAGACTGCGTGGTCAAGTCTTTGCGACGAGCTTGCGCAGGAGCAGCGCCATTTCATGTCTCGAAGCTAGAGCAGCGATGCAGGAGCACATGGTTTTCGCCAGCGAGCGAGGAGGCTTAGGGCCGCACCCCACGGAAAGCGTCCGTCCTGGAGCGAAATGAATAAGGCTTATCATTTTAATTAAATCTATCTTAATCACATTGGTTGTCGCTTCACAATCCCTTTAACAATACCTTCACCATCAATTGCACTTTCCGGAGCGAGCTTTTTTTCTTCCTTGAAATGGTGTGCATCAAAACACCAAGGATGGGATCGATTGAGCGGACCGGCGGCATTTCCATTCCGACTAACCGTCCCACTTCTGCCAGTTCATCTTCTCTAGTGAACTTCTTCAATAAAGCCGTTTCTTTTCCTAAGTTTTCCTCAATCCGAAGAAGCGCTTCTTTCAGAAAATCAGCAACATGGGCCACTTTTATTAAATTCAATCGCTCGAAAGTGTCTTGAGGCGTGTGGTAATACGGCCAGTGGCCGCATGACAGAAAGATGTGCGGCTGATTGTGCATATCAAAAATATAATGGTCAGAGAGATGCAGTCGCGGCCTGCGGAGGATTTGATAAACCGATAAGTTTGCATTCTTTTCTGCTGCTTCTGCGATACTGGCAGACAACAGCGGGCTCGAATCTGCTCCAATCGCAAAAAGCGCATGCTCCCGTCCTTTTATCGCGATATCATGTCCGCATAAGTCCAGAACAATAGCTCCTTTAAAATGATCGAAGGCCAGTGTTTTAGGCAAATGTTTGTAAAAATAGACGCTTCCCATCTTTTCGGATAAAAAGTACGGAGGTTCCTCCAAATCGAAAATGCCGAGCACTACTGTTAAGTTATGGGAAATTTGAGCAAGCGAAGCGATCACATCGAAAACAATCCCGATTGAAGCCGCGTTATCATCAGCACCTGGAATATTTTTAAAATGATCATAATGCGCCCCTAGCAGAATCCAGTCCTGGGTATTTCCTTTTTTACTAGCTAACAGGTTTTCTCCCGTAATTACTTTCGTGACCGGAAACCGCTGTCCCCATCCTTGTTCCATTAAAGGCTCTAGCTTTAGCTCTTCAAAATGTCGGACTATCATTTCTCTTGCTTTTTTATGGCCGGATGAGCCTGGCTCCCGGCCGCCGAGTGCCGGATCTGACAGGTCTTTGATCAAGTTAAGGTATTTGTCTTCCATAATGTATCCCTCCCTGCAAAGTTCTTCGCTTATGGAGCAATAAGCTTTGGCATTATTATCATTCCAGTCTTTTTCTAATTACCATACCCCTTCAGCCATTGTTAAAGTCTATATTTCTTAAGTGAACCTTTAGTTGAATTTCAGCAACGTCCAAAATTTTTCTGATCAACTTAACAAATCTTTACAATTCCTTTAATACTGCTAAACAATTCAATGAGATACTTGAATTATCAGAAAACAGAAGGGGATGAAGAAGAAAATGAAAATTGCTGTGATTGGTGACTTGCATTATCCGACATTGAAAGATGGTTGTGCTTATATTGAAGAGGACCGGCAAAGCTTTTACGAAACGTTTTTGGAACGTTTTTTCTCAATCCCGGCAGATTTATATGTATCCATTGGTGATTTGACGAATTTTGGACGAATAGATGAATTAGAGGAAGTTTATGCAATTATTCGAAAGCACAACAAACCTTTCAAACATGTTTTAGGAAATCATGATCTTTACGCCATGACACGTGAAGCGGTCCTTTCCACAACTGAGCAGAAGCATTTCCATACAGTGTCTACCGATTCGGCCGTCCTAGCTTTCCTTGATACAGCCCGAGAACAAGATTATGAAGACTGGGGCGGAACGATGGACGGTGTACAACAATATTGGCTGGATTCCATTGTCAAGGAATCAGAGGAATTGCCGCTCATCCTGTTCGCCCACCATCCCGTCTTCTCCACTACCAAAAACTCAGAAAAAGAAAAGCGCTGCATCCATCCCGATATTCCAATATGGGACATTCTGAGCAAAAAACAAGGTGCCGGGCTTTACGTGAACGGCCATAATCACTGCAATTCCCTCGCCGCCCGAGAGCAATGGACTTTTCTTCAATTGTCAGCAGCACTTGATGACCAAGCAGTCCGGATTATTGAAGTTACCGATTCTTTCATCTCCATAGACTCAGTGACAATCGATGACGCTAAACTTCGGAAGCATGCAGAAGCAATAGGAAATGCTATAAAGCATTTTACATTAAAACAAGAAACAGTCGAAAAAGCGGCTTATTTCAAGTATATGATCCCAGTGCCGGTTCCCGCTGAAGTCCCTCCTCAAGAAAAAGTTAAATTGTAGTTCTTTAACCTGAAATTTATATAAAAAAGAACCGCGTGCTCTAGTAAAACAGGGCACGCGGTTCTTGTCGCTGGATCAATAATACAGACATTTCCGGAGACTTTGTAGATTATTTGGAAAGATTTCGACTCTGCTCCTATTAATAAAATGCCGGATACCTTGCTTCGCCGTTACTCTAATGTATTTCCTTCAGCTGGAATAGGGTTGTTTTTAAGCAATCCAGCTAAATGATAAGTGTTGTAGGCTAACCGTTCTACTGCTGCTTTTGTAAAATCATTATCCCTTCCTGCTTCAATATAAGAAGCTCCTGGCCCTGCTTCTCCCACCCAATAAGCATCGACATTCGGCGGAATCAAATAACCAATGTGCGACAGGCCATATAACAAGGAAGCTGATGCGTGTTTAGCGCCGTCTTCATTGCCGGTCACCAACGCTCCTCCAACTTTATTATAAAAAACAGCCTGTCCTTTATCATTAGTGACACTGCTGCTGCCGTACAGCCGTTCAATAGCGAGCGTAGCAAGTGAACTCTTTTCACCAAGCCAAAGCGGTGTTCCGATGATTAAAATATCAGCAGCTTTCACTTTTTCCAAAATCGATGGCCACTGATCTTCACTGCCCATATCTTCCTGCACGCCAAAAGCAATGTGGTAGTCTGCCAACCGAACTATTTCGGATTCCACGCCTAACTGTTTATAATGTACTTGTACATCTTTAATTAACCCTTCAGTGTTGGAAACTTCATCCGAGCTTTTTAATGAACAGTTTAAAAATAATGCCTTCAATTGCTGCATATTTTCATTTCCTTTCTTTAAGTAAGTCACTTATTCAGAGAATCCCTACATGATTACTTCTTCCCTGTCCACTGTTAATTAAACTGCTCTGCAATAGTTCATTTTTTCATCTGATCTGAAATAATTACAGTTAAAATTGAAATACGCATTGGTAAAGGTTGAATACGCTACTTCAGCAAGTTAATCTTACATAACAAGTATTCAAACACAAAATGCCGCTGCTGGAGTCCTCGACTCCAACAGCGGCATTTTTCTTTTCAAGTCAAAAGCAACTCTATGCCCAGCATACCGCAGAACAGCCAATAAACCAGCTTCGCTTCATCTTCACTTCCCGGCTCAAGATGAAATGTCCAGAATGCAATCGAAATAATGATTCAGTGACTCTTCTTCAAAATCAGGAAATTCTATAAGATCTGGTTCAAAGCTTTTCCTGAAGGATGCATGGTTTTTGAAGCTTCCGCTATGAAAGGAATCCTTGCTCTAAAAACAGAACCTTCTCCAGTATTGCTTTCAACTGTGATTTCTCCATTATGTGCCGTCGTTATGGACTTCGCGATAGATAAGCCAAGCCCATAACCGCCTTCTTTGCGGGAACGCATTTTATCGGCCCGGAAAAAGCGGTCAAAAATCCGTTTCTGGTCTTCCGGAGAGATTCCGATTCCTGAGTCTGACACAGACAGGACGAATTCACATTGCTTTTTGTTATTATGCTGTTCAAGAGCAATTTCCACGCGGCCTCCAGCCGGAGTGTATTTAATAGCGTTATCCGTCAATATATACATCAGCTGGATAAGCTTATCGCGATCCCCGGCCACTTCCAGCTGCTCCGGTGCAACCAGTTTTAAGCAGATTTCTTTTTGAGATACGTATTCGCTGAATGATTCAATCATTTGCTCTGCTGCCGGGCGTATATCGAAACGCTCTTTTTTTAACTGTGTTGCAGCTTGTTCGGAATCAGACCTGGCTAGTGCCAGCAACTCTGTGATCAAACCCGACATCCGTTTGACCTCATGCTTTAAAGTGCCCAGCATTTTCTCTTTAAACGGATTGGATTTATCCACCTCCATTCCAAGTGCTTCCACTGCTGATAAAATAACGCTGAGAGGAGTCCTCAATTCGTGCGAGGCGTTCGATACAAACTCTTTCTGCAAATTATACGCTTCTTTAGCCGGTTCGAGCGCCCGTTTAGACATCCAACGGCTCAATGCAACACCAACAACAGCAAACACGAGTGCAATGGACACAAAAATCAGAACAACCCACTTGATCATGCTGCTGTAAAATGTATTATCGATTGCCATGTACATCATGGCGATCCGTTCTCCATTATGAATGACCGGCCGTGCAAGCACCATCACTTCCAAATCCATTTCAGAAAAGTCCTCCAGGAATGGATCGTTTTCCGGAATGCCGATTTCCACTCGTTTGACTTCAATATTGTCTGTCATCCATCCATCAATAACATCTAAGTATAATTCTCGCAACTCTTCATGGTCATCATTATTGATGATCAACTCTCCGTTAACATCAGTAATGTAATAAAAGACCTGATTTCCGGTTAGCGCACGGCGCTCCTGCTCTCTCCACGCTCCACCGCTGCCATCAAGCGCACGTTCCGCCATATTGACTTCCCGGTCAGACAGAATGCGAAGCGTCTGGTCCTGATCATTGGTAACGACGATGTAAAATACGAACAGCGCCAATGCCACAAAAGCAGCGAGGAATAAAGTGAGAATGGTGCTGTAAAAAAGCGTCAGGCGGTTCCGTGTCTGGGCAAAGACATCCTTTTCGCTCTTTCTAAGCAGTTTAGGTTTTTTCAACTTTATAACCTACTCCCCTAATCGTTTCGATCAAACTGCCGCTTTCCTCACCGTCGATTTTCTTGCGCAGCAATTTAACCGTCGCATCGATGGTTTTCATCGACACATCCGTATCGAATCCCCAAATGCGGTCAAAAATCAATTCCCTTGTCAGTACAGTTCCCCTGTTTTGGACCAGCATGTCCAAAAGCTGAAACTCCCTGGGCGTCAGATTGATTTGATGATTCCCGCGGCTGACAGAATGTGCAGTACGATTTATATTTAATCCGTTCACTTCTACGACTTCCTCCTGCAGCGGAGAGTATGTGCGCCTGGCCAAAGCCCGCAGCCGTGCCCATAGTTCTTCGATTTCAAAAGGCTTTGCCAAATAATCATCCGCTCCGGCATCAAGGCCTTCTACACGATCCATCAATGCGTCTTTGGCAGTGAGCATTAATATCGCTCCGCCATATCCGCTCTGCCTAAGTTTTTTGCAGATAAAGATGCCATCTCCATTCGGCATCATCCAGTCGAGTAAGATAACATCGTAAAACGATGCAGCGGCATAGTCATAAGCATCTTCCCCTTCGGTCACCCAGTCGACCGTTTTGGCTCCTTTTTTCTTCAATAAATGAACGATTAATTCACCGAGCATTTCATCATCTTCCGCCAATAAAATCTTCACAGCAAACACCCTTCCCAACGGCGTTATTATTTCTAATTCCAGTACACCACATGAAGGTTAAGATTAGATTAAATTTTTCTTCTCAATCGATATTTTTTTGGCACTTTACATATTTTGCTCTAAATTAAAACAAGCAATACCGCATAAGTATCCGGTATAACTTGTTTTTGAGTTACCTTATGTTTAGATTGTATAACATGATGTTGAACCGGCCTAGCACGTGGCCTCAACTGCCAAGCGCTTCCGCCAGATTCCACGTTGAATTTTCGGTATAGCCGTTGTCAAACTTCGCTATCGAATAGGCATTAAAATCTCCCCCTGTCGCATACTCCAGCACTATTCCAAGCAATTTGATGCCAGTTCGTTTTTCAATGATTCAGTAATTGTGCTTGCCGCTCAATCGGGAGCTTCATTTTTTATTCGCCTCTTTATCAATTTGATTTCTTTTCCATACCATCACTTTAAAAGGCTTAGATGAAAATTAAGTGAAAATCCAACGGTTTCCTTACGAAATAAAAAAGCCTTCTTCAAAATCGAAGAAGACTTTCCGCTAATAAAGTTATTAATTCCACTTTTTCTATACGTCTTTCCATCTTTTAAATCGTCCAGTTGATAATCATCCCTGCATGAGTCAAACCGCCGCCAAATCCATATAAGAGAAGTTTGTCATCGGCTTTGATGTTGCCTTCACGCACTCCTTTATCCAATGACAACGGAATCGAAGCTGCAGAAGTATTCCCGTAATACTCAAGGCTATAAATCGTCCGGTCAAGTGGAAGGCCGTTTCTGTTGCAGATCGATTCAATGATGCGTAAGTTGGCACTATGCGGAACAAACCAATCCACTTGCTCATTGGTAAAACCGGCTTTTTCCATCAATGCTTTCATGCCTTTGGGCACCGTATTGACTGCCCATTTATAGACTTCCCGCCCATTTTGAGTAACAAATCCATTTACCGCCAATTCGTTGCCAAACATTTGATTGGAAAGATCCGTACAATAAAGATTTTTTGCCAATTCCCCGTCCGTCCCCATATGTGAAGCAATAAAGCTTGGCTTTTCTTCATCGAATTCGACAAGCACGGCACCGCCGCCGTCTCCAAACAAAATGCAAGTCGAGCGGTCACTGTAATCAAGGATTTTAGAAAATGTTTCAGCGCCAATCACCAAAATCTTTCGGTTTAATCCCGAAGTAATCAAGCCGTTCGCCATATGCAAACCATACGCAAATCCGGAACAAGCTGCATTCAAATCAATGGCACCTGTATTTTTTATGCCAAGTTTTGCCTGTACAAGCGCAGAGACGCTCGGCGTTTTAAAATCAGGAGTCATCGTACAGACAATGATCATATCCACATCCTCTAGGGATTTCTGGTAGCGTTCCATTAAATTTTCAACAGCTTTAAAGCTGATGTCGCTTGTGAATTCATTATCTGCTGCAATCCGGCGTTCTTTTATTCCAGTCCGTTGGACAATCCATTCATCATTTGTTTCCACTAATTCTTCCAGGTGGTGATTCGTCAGCCTCTTCTCCGGTACGTAAGATCCGATAGCTGTAATTCTTGCTTTTGAAGTAATCATGTATTTCGCCCCTTCTTGATGTCCTCGCTCTATTCTACCATCAACTATTAGTATTAGGTACTAATATCATTGTACAATGCGGTTTTTCGTATACACATTAATTGCCGTAACGGTAATAGAGAAACCTAGCTATGGAATTCAAGTATCAGAACAGATAAAAGCTGATAGTACTTTTAATGTGAACCGATAAAAATAAGGATTCCAAAAAAGCTTATATTTACAGTCTCAGAATTGAGGTTATTATGGTATCTTCATACCTCATTATTCAACTAATAAATTTCCATCTTTTCCATCATCATTTAAATTTTACAGACAATTCAGAAATTATTTTTTATACTAAACTTAGAAAAAGAAGGGAGATGCTACATGAATAAACTATTCAAGATTTTTATTGCCGTGTTGATTGCATTATCGCTTGGAACGCCTTCCGCTTTTGCAAAATCGGATCAAGGCAAAGAGTCGCTCGTCGCTTTAGGTGATTCTATACCTTTAGGCTTTAACCTTAGTCAAAAGAACAACAACCCTGCCAAAATCGCTTTCCCGTCTTTATTAGCCGACGAAGCCGATTTGCGGGTACGCAATCTGGGAGTACCAAGATGGCAGAGTCAGGATTTGCTCACAGCCCTGGAAACAAATCAAAAGTTCCGCCAAGCTGTCAGCCACGCTGATTATGTAACAATTACCATCGGAAACAACGATTTCCTGGACATTTTAAGAACAGCAAATGCCGAGAGTGGCGGGAATCCGCAGCTATTCCAGCAATTGCTTGCACAAAAGCTGGCGAACAGTGATGTATTTGCGAATGTCGCTGACATCATTGGAGAAATACGGTCACTGACCGATGCTCCCATCGTCCTGTACAACATTTACAATCCGTTCCAATTGAATAACCCGCTGCATCAAATTGCAGATCAATTCTTGCCACAGATTAACGCTGCTTTCGCAGGTATCGCGAATACTTATAGCGGCGTCGTATTGGCTGATGCCTATAGCGCCTTTGGCGATAACCAAGCGCAATATGTCTTGCCGGGGGATATTCATCCGACTGCTGCAGGCCAGGAAGTCCTGGCAGAAATCGGGTTGCAAGCGCTTAATGCTAATTACGTGAACAATTAAACGAAAAAACAGCAGCCTTTTAAATAGAAAGGCTGCTGTTTTTCTTTTTAAATGCCTTTTACTGGATTGAAAATTATCAATTCCAGGCTTTCTCCTTATATATCCGTCTTGCTGATTAAAGGCGCTTCAATAATATAACGATCAGGCGCAGCTCCTATGAACCGGAATGGATAACAAGTAGTGAGTGTCAGAGTCGGTTCCTCTTTATTAACGATTACGGTTCGGTCCTCGGCATTTGTAATCCAGGTCTTCTTTATCTCATATTCATACTGAACTCCTTCAAACTGCACATACATCTTGGCTCCTTCTTTTAATTCACCAAGTTCACGGAAAACTGTATCCCGGTGTCCGGACAGCACGGTATGACCGAGCCTATCTGGAGGCGTCGTGAATTCTCCCACATGATAGCCTACTCCTTGTGTCAAGGTCTCGTCATCTGTTCCCCAATACAACGGGTATTTCATATCGATCGCAGGTATAAGAAGCCATCCGATATTTGCACCTCGATCATACTCTTCATAATTACGTGATTTTGGTTTTTCAATTCTTTCTTCCCGCTTTGTTTGATTTGAATGTATGAGTACTTCTTTCTCAAGAAAGTCTCCGTTTTTTTCGCTTGGAACTTCTTCTATTTTATACTGCTCAACAACTGATTTTTCTTCTTCCAGCTTTGTGGTTTTATCCGCTTTGACAATATCATTTTTGCCAATAGCTTCTTTGCCAGAAGAACTCTCATTCACCCATGAAAACCCGTTCCACCCAGCAAAGATTAGTCCTGTTGAAATGAGTATCAATGCAAGTTTCTTCCTCACTGCCTCTCCTCCTAAAATGCAATATAAAAGATTATTAGTTTGTATAAGAAGGAAGTAAAATACTTTACCTTAGAATAAAATATTCATTTTATCAGAATTTTAACTTTTTTGAGATAAATGTGTTATAAATTATAGTATCGTCGAATGGCGAAATATGCAATAGAGGAGATTGGTATATGAAGAAAAGAATGGTTTTGCCGTTGACTGCAGTGTTGGCAGTCGCAGGATTTGCAGGGTCAGTTTTTGCAGCTCACGAAGGCCAGGAGTTCATGGCGGAAATGACCCCTGATCAGGAACCCATGGAAGTGGAAAGCAATGCATCAGGAGACGCCCAAATTGAATTCAGCGAAGACGGTTCGTCCTTGGAGTATACGGTAAATGCCCAGAACTTGGAGAATACATTAGCAGGTCATTTCCATAGTGCTCCTCCTGGTGAAAACGGGCCCGTAGAATTGCTTCTATTCGAGAATGCAGAGCCAACGGATTATAACGGAGAAGTAGCAAGCGGCACACTGACTGAAGCCGACTTAGCCGGAGACATGAGTTGGGATCAGTTTACTGAAGCACTTGTAGCAGGCGATGTTTACGTGAACCTTCATACAGAACAGTATCCTGAAGGGGAAATTCGCGGCCAGGTTGTAATGGCTGGCGGCGGTGACGAAATGCCGACCACGGCTTCAAACGGACCTCTTTTTACAATGCTTGGCCTGCTGGCAGCGGTGACAGGTGGATTTATGCTCATCAGCTGGCGCAGTAAAAAAGCAGCTTAGTTTTTCTATCAGGAGCTGAACTTCCAGACAGCTATCGCCATCATCTATGATACAAGTTCAGCTTTTTTCCTGTTCTCCTCATTTCTTTTTACCATCGTAATAAATTCAACACGATCAGTACTAAACCTATTTTCCTTAACAAAGCCCAGTTTTTCATAAAGATGAATTGCCCGTTTATTAAATGAAGCGACAGTCAGCCGGACCGGAAGCCCTGGATGACTTTCTTCTATAAGAATATAGGACGAACCGAAAGCCGTTCCTTGCCCTTTGCCGACTAGTTTTGGATTCATTCCCAGACCCATATCGATGAAAGACTCTCGGTAAACATTATACCGGTGCCCGCGCTCGTTCCCACACAGAAAAACCCCGCTAATTCTTTAACTTCATTGAGCAATGCAAAATATGTCCCATTGAGAAGTTCAGAGATTCCTTCATCAGTTAAATCATTGTTATAAAAATCATAAGGTGCTGTGTATTTCCACTTCAGTACCTCTTCAGCTAGTATTCTATTCATTGCCTCTGTCCGCAAATTCAAATTGAGTCATTCTTGCTTTTGTATTCCTATTATTACATATCTTACAAACTCTACTACTTTCTTCAATAGTAATTTGTATCTTGATTTTTCTATGATTTTTTATTTTGCTTATGGCCTGCTTTGGCTTTTCCACTTGTATGATTGGTATAGCTCATCTATTATAGAAGAAAAAAGTTTGCATAAATAATATTCAAACCATCTATTGCAGGTTTAGGGGGATAAAAGATGTACCATATTAGAGGAAAAAAACTGCTGAAGAAAGAAGAAAAGGTGATTTACCGCAGCAAATTAGAGGATTTGGAAGAAGAAAGTGCAAAGATTACTTTTGAGCTGAAGAAAATAATTGCTCAAGCCTCTGATGATGTCCTTTTTTTATGCATTGGTTCAGATCGTTCTACAGGAGATTCCTATGGCCCTTTGGTCGGGACCCTGCTTAAAGAAAGCCTCATTCCGTATCCTGTCTATGGAACTTTGTCAGAGCCTGTCCATGCCTTAAATCTGCAGAAAGTATTAAAAGGTATAAAAAGAAATCATAAAAATTCAATCGTTATAGGAATCGATGCTGGCCTTGGTGATTACCATCAAATTGGCTCTATTTACTTAAAAGAAGGGCCATTCAAACCGGGCAAAGCGTTAAACAAAGGGCTTCATGACATCGGTGATTACCATTTGACAGCAGTGGTAAACTATCTGGATGCTCAATTCCCCCATCATTCTTTAAACAGCACCAGATTAGATACTGTTATGAACTTAGCTAAGGCCACTGTGAAAATGATAGTGGACGCTAATAATCAAATAAAAATAGAAGAGCTTCAAAATTGAAAGTCTGAATAACCAAAAATGAAAAAGGTGAAGAATAAGCTGATCATCAGCAAATTCTTCACCTTTTATCTATGTTTTAAGTTGCTTAATATCCGTGATTTTTTCTAAGCTCTCGCTGCCTATTTCTTGTCTCTCAAATACTTTTCAATATTCACCAAGCTTTCATACCAGGCTTTCTCTGACCTGCTTTCCGCCACTTCACTTCTAAACGGCAAATCGGTGGATCTAGTTTCCGGTAAAGAAGCTCTGGCATTATCCCAGTGGCTATGAGAGTAGAATTTTTCGGTTGTAAGCTTGCTTAAATATTCTTCATTTTTCATCGCTTTCAGCCTTGGCAGCTTTAGTATATTGATTTACTCTTTCCTCTTTGTATTGCTTATAGCCTTTGATAAATTCCTGATACATTTGCAAATAAGATGTAGTTTGGCCATTCACTCTTTTTTCTTCTCTGATTACAGCATTCATATAATTCATCCTCCTTGGTATGGTTCCGCTTGTCATTCTTCTCTAATCCATGGCAGTCATTTCATTTCCTTTAAACCTTACTATCAGCTCGAAAAGTAATATATTTCGAAAAATGCTATTATTTCGAATTCTATTTCGGCTAAAAAATTATAGCTTTAAATAGAATCCGTTAGTTCCTACTTTAGCTAATGCGTGAAATGATGTCAGGTGATGAAATTTTCCCTATGGGATTTGCTGTGAAATGGAGTTACAAAAAAAAGTTCTTTCGGACAGTGCTTGGACAATTGATACAAATTATAGAAGACATTTTGCGTGAGTTCATACCGCTGCATGCAGTTTGGCATTGCTTTCACTTTTTCAGAGGCTTGTTCCAACTGTACTTCATCTATTTTGACCCATACAGTCTGTACTTCCGTTTGTTTCTCTCCTTCTTTTTCATGAAGGATTTCCCGTGTCAGACGCGCAAAGAATGTTATAAAAGATGAACCATTTTCAATATGTACATCTTTTGATTTAAAAAAATAATAGCCAACTGACTTTTGAGGTATATGCTGCATTTGTGCCATCCATTTGCTCCCCTTTACACTTTTCAATCCGGATTCTCAAAAATAATAAGGCCATTTCCTTTTTCTTTCTTTATCAAAGGTGTTTATGCAAGAGATTTAAGCGCTCCGACAAGGCGTTCTGCAAAATTTATCGGAGATTCCTGTGACTTTATGCGAATGCAATACATTCCACGCTCCATTGAAAGTTGCTGTGAAAAGTTTGTCGGAAACAAGATGGAATGCTGGATAAGAGCCGATGTGAAATTCGGCAGTTCCTCAGGCAAAAGAAAAATTTCAGCCTCGTTTACAGCTTGTCCATCGTTTTCGAGGGAACTGATGGAGACCTTCAAATCTAGGGCCCATCTTACATATACCTTTGAGTTTCTCTGTGCTTCGGCCGTTCTCTTTTTTTTGAACTGACAGATCTCCGAATCTGTCTCAACTTCTATATCCAGCAACTTGCTTACTTTTTCAATAATGAATACTTGTGAATCAGTGTCTACCACTTCAACCATTCCTTCCACCCCTTGTTGAATAATCCCTGCGTCCAAATAGACAATTATTTAGAAAATTCAATAATTTATTATTAAACATAAATGACAAAATTTTATACTTTTTACCCACAACTCTTGTTTCTGTATCATCAAAACTTTGTTTTTCAATACCTTAAGCCTATAATATGTCATAAAATATGTAAAGGGTTATAGAATATTCTTTTAATTCTGAAATCTAAAATGTTTTTCTCATATATCTTCTTACATTGTCGAAAATATATTTCTAAAAAATGTTCCGATTCCTTTCCCAGTTCCGCTTTTTTAAAAAAAGTTTTATCAACATACTAGAACTGCTGGATGGCTGATTTATGCAAATAGTTGCACAGTAATGCATAATTATAAAAATAACGGGTTTCTACTATGGAACTGCACACCGGACAAAGATCAAATGTAATTCATTTCTGTCTTTGATCTTCCCAAAAAAAGCGGAGAAGACTGCAATGTCAGCCTCTCCGCTTTCTTAATGTGATGGTTTTTTCAATTATTTTTCTCTATTTTCCGCTATAGCATAATAAGCAAACAATTTTACTGAAATTTTATTAAGATAAAAAAACATTGTTGTTTTTTTGAAAAATCAGCTTTACATTTTCAATGATAAGCTAAGTTTTATAAAACACCAATGTCGAATTTTGTTTTTAAAAAGACCCTAATTTTAAAAAATACTAAAATTTGTATAGTAAACGCAAAGAAAAAAATCCAAATTATGTATGGCTGATTTTTAATCAGATTTACAAAGAAATGATTCCGCTTAAAACCATGAGCATATTTAGCATCCCATGCCAAAAAATTGAAGGCCCAATGCTTTTTGATTTGATGGTAATGCCCCCGAAGAACATCCCTCCTATCGAAAAAGCAAGGCATATAACCCAAGAGAAACCAAGTGAATAATGCTGTAAGCCGAATCCTATACTCGTCAACAGGACTGCCCAGCGATCACCAAATAACTCTGAAAAGCGGCTCAACAAAATACCTCTCCAAATCATTTCTTCTAAAAACGCGTTCGTTAGTGAAAAGATAACAGCCAGCAACATTACTTCCCGGGTATGAGACCAGCCGTTCAGAAATATTAAAGGCATGAATATGGCGAAATTGACAGTTAATGCAATCATAAGGAAAATGCTCACTTTTACGCGATGAAATCCCGTCCAGATAAAAGGAAAGTAGATGAATTCATTCCACACTGGTTTTCTCCAATATTTGATAAGTCGAGCATCAGAGAAAAAACCCAATCCAAGCAGCGGCACAAAAACGCAAAGTAAAGATACTCGATTTAAAAACAGCTGCCACTCTTTGGGCTGGATTTGATCAATCCATTGAGAATTTGCGAACATATACAAGTAAAAGCCTGCTCCAAAAGCCAATTGTATGAGAAAGAAAGAATTTAAGTGCTTTTCAGTCCTGGAAAATAAGGCAAAGGAGAAAAACAGCCATATGGCTGCAAGAAAGTGATTTTCAAGTTGAAGTGAAATAATCAGGAAAGTAAATAATAACAAATACAAGGTGTTTCGGAAAAATAAATTATGTATATTACTCCCTCCCTCAAATTTCCTACACACTTCATACGGATTAACGCTTTAAAAAGATTCACTTTTCCGAATAATACGTTTCACTTCCTCAACTTAAGCTTGCATTAATTTTGAAATAATCTATGAAGCTGATTCCAAAAGCATTAAAAAAGCATCTTCGATTCGCCGTCTTAGGTTATTAAACCTTGCGAATGAAGATGCTTCTTCAGGATTTATTGTTTAAAATATGTGTTTTCCAACTGCTTAGTTCACAGATTGCTTCTTCGAGTTCAACTCCGCAGAAAGCTCATTGAACCATTCTTTATCACCTGTTGACAACGCCAGATCAATAAGGAATTCCAACTGCCCGGCATCTTTGGATTTTGCTGATGGAATGCTTTCAACTTGTTTGATCGGCAAAGGAATTGTTTTTCCAATCAGTTCTTCATTATCGCTTTCAGCTACTACGACGTATACGGCTTCCTGGATGATATTCATGGAATCGATGAAACCGATGATCAACTCATCATTGCGGGTTACGCCTTTCACCCAGTCACTAATTTTTAAAATCGTTTTATTGTCATTTATCATAGGTTTACACCTTCTTTCATTATATTTCAACAGAATCCGCCGGGTCCGCAAGCCATTCCTTCAAAAAGGACTTTTGGTTTTTGCTTTCCCAGTTCGTCTTCGATGATTTGCTCAATCTTTTCCTTCGACTGGATGCCGGAAACTGCCATCTCGCCAATTACAAATGTAGGTACAGCAGTAATTCCCGCTTCTTCAGCTTGCTTTAGGGCCAGTTGATGTGCTTCTTTGTATTTCCGAAATTTCAAAGCTTCACGGTACTGTTGTTCATCCAATCCAACTTCTCCGGCAAGCTTCGTCAATATCTCACTATCCCCGATATCCAGTCCTTCTTGGAAAAAGGCTTTTAACAAACGCTCATTATATGCGGCAGCTTTCCCATTTTCCTTAGCATACTGATAGCCTTCAAAAGCCAAATGGGTATGCGGCTGCGGTGACACATCGGGCAATACGATATCGATCCCCATACTTTCTGCCATAGGAAATACAGATTGTGCCCAAGTTGTTTGCAGATAGTCGTCTTCAGGGCGCAGAGTAGGATTGGGTGCAGGCCGCAACTCGAACGGCATCCATTCTACTTCGATGTCTTTATTTTTAATGGCTTCCGCTAACGGTTGTTCTGCCAAGAAACAAAATGGGCACACATAGTCTGAATACACTTTGACTTTTAAAGCCATATTGGAAACCACCTTTCATTTTTCAGAAGTTTATTAAAACAAAAACTATATTATAGTAACTTTAAAACAATGTATTTAAACTGAATCATCATTTGCATAAACCAGAGAAACCGGTATCCCAATGTCGTTTTCTCTAAACCGCCTTTATTTATAGAGATTAAATTCCCAAGCGGTTTATTTTGAACTTAAAAGCTGACCTTTTATTAAGCTATTAAGTAAAACTCTACGCGTTCATAAGTTATATTACAATTTATTTGCCTTGTTTTAGAGTTAAGCTCTCTTTTCTTCACACTTCCTGCTTTTATTGAAAGAAGCTTCGTTAATCTGTCTAGCTATACATACTAAATTCAGTTATAAGATAAGCCGTGACCTAGCTTGTAAATATTGCCATCGTTGTCTTCATAAGCATAGGTAAGCCCTTCCGGCATATAGAGGTCTTTGTCGTAGCCTGGCACGTCATTTCTTGAAACACAATTGCCTTTTTCATCTACAGCAATAACTGTTTCACTGGCTGGCAATGTCAATGGCAAAACACCTGCTGGTTGGCTGTCTCCTGCAATAACTTCAAATTGCGCCTTATAGAACGTGTCATAGCCAGCAATCAAGGCATCCGCCAAAGGCTCAACATTTTCTAGTATCCAAGGCAAGGTGATATTCACACTCATAATTACTTTGCCGCCGCGGCCATGCAAATCAGCAACAATATCTTTCAAACGGTCCATACCGGTCAAAGTCGTTTCTTCATAGTCTGTGCCGTCCAGAGCTTTCACTGTCTTTTTTTCGCATAGGTCGAGTTCCAAAAGCCCGGGAGTTGCAGAGAAATAGGCGCCGGAAATCGGATGCAAAAACAAAATTGCGGCATCCGCTTCGCTGAAATGTTCCGTCAGCGACAGTTTCCCTAACTCCTCGCCTTCTTTTCGAGCTTTTGCGGTATAAATCGCCGCCCGTTCTGGATCTTTATGAAAAACCTCCACATAGATCTTTTTGCCGTCCAGCTTTTCCGCTGTCAACGGCAAAGTTTCCTGCTGATTTTTCAAAACTGTAACCGACTTTTTATGGGCTTCATAAGCCGCTTCCCAGTGGGCCGGTGTTTCCACTACTGCAGCAGCATATTCCGGCGATACATATGTCCGGTCATCAAACAGCCCCAATGTGAACATTTCCGTCAACAGGCGCGTATTCGCTTCATTGATCCGCTCTTCACTGATCCAGCCTTTTACGACAGCTGACTTAAGATTTTCAATATCATTGGTATCGGCGATTAAATCAGTCCCGGCATTGACTGCTTTCGCAAAACGTTCAGCTTCACTTAGCCCTTCTACGCCCCAAGGCATTTTATTGATAATGCCGCTGTCACTGTTGATATAGCCTTTGAAACCTAATTTGCCTCTGAGAATATCGTTTAAAAAGTAATGGTTGAATGCAAAGCCTACTTCTTCAAAAGGAATGTCTTCCCCTCCAAGTTTCTGGCCAGCGCTTTTATCAATGCTTGGAATTGAATAATAAGGCATGATGGACGAAGTTCCATGCTCAACCGCAGCTTGGAATGGCGGCAAATGATACTTTTCCAAACTTCCAGGCGTCGGATATAAATTCCATTTTCCTTCTTCATAATGCGGATCAAACCCATTCTCTCTTGGCCCCCCGCCAGGAAAATGCTTCGTGGTCATCGCTATGCTGTGCTTTCCAAGCTTATCCCCTTGAAAACCTCTGAGGATACGCCCAATCGCGTCGGATATAAATACCGGATCTTCGCCGAACGTACCGTAAATCCGCTGCCATCGTGGATCTGTAACCGTATCCGCCATATACATATAGCCTTTCCTTAAACCGGCAGCGTCCCATTCATCATGAGCAATTTCAGCAAACTGGCTGATCAGCGACGCATCGCCGCCTTTTTTCATGTCTCCTTTAGCGGCTGCAGCAAGGCCCAGTGTTCCGGGCCATGTAGAAAAAATCCCTGACGCGTCATTCATGCCAAAAACAGGTTCTGAATGTTCATTGCGTGAATTGGATGCGATTAAGCAAGGAATGCCCAAGCGCGTGCTTTCGCAGACTTCATTCATCGTATTGACCCATTCCGCCGTCTCGGCTGGGCCCCAATTGTCTCTTAGTATAAAATGCCGCAAATGCATTTTTTCAATTGTATGAGAAGTCCCATATATTTTTGTAGCCGCAAAAATATTCTCACTTTCTTCTACAATTGCTTCATCCAACACCCCATTATGGCTTGTCTTGATTTTATCTTTTTGGGTAAGCCCCATCTGGCGGGAATTGATAAGCATCATCCCAACTTTTTCATCCAAATTCATCAATGTTACCAAGTTTTCTGCGCGTTCTCTAGGGCTCAGCCGCCAATCCTCATAAGGATCCAGTTTCCCATCGCCGTTCAAGTCTTTAAATTTCAATCCATCTACCTCGATAAGTTTCTTCGATTTAACTTGTAACTCCGGTTGCTCTTTGTTCATGGTAAACTCCACTCCTTTAAAGCTTATGACTGCAACGTTCTTCTTTACACTAGTCTTCCATAATCAAATACATAATCTAACCCTAACAAAGTTTGATCGTCAGTTCTAATAAAGAGAGCTTGTCACTTCCTTTTATTGCAATACCCTTTCCCAATAAAAAAACGCGTTCCGGAATCTCAGCAAAGAGAATTCCAGAACGCGTTTTACAAATAAAATTTCACGAAGAAAATTAAACTTTTTCAGCCACTTCAGTTTTCACATATTGGGCAGCCTGTTCACCCGCAATTTTTCCAAATACAGCCCCCGCCATCAATCCTGCGCCGCCTGGGTAATTATCGTAGAACAATCCCCCAGCCGCTTCACCGGCAGCATACAAACCGTTGATCTTCTGGTACGTCGTGTTTTGGACTTCTGCCTGTTCGTTGATTTTCAATCCGCCGAATGTGAACGTGATGCCGCAAGTTACGGCATAGGCTTCAAACGGAGCAGTGTCGATGCGGTTCGCCCAATTGGTCTTAGGCACCTCAAGCCCTTCCGTTCCCCGGCCGTCTTTTTCGTTCGGATTAAACGGCACTGCTTCATCGATTGCTGCATTGTACTCAGCAATTTCCTTGAGGAATTTTTCTTTATTGACGCCTTCCATTTTAGCGGCTAGTTCTTCAAGCGAGTTCGCTTTCACCTTGGTCACTTGTTTGCCTTTATACTCTTCGCGCAGCAAATGAGAAACTTTGCCGTCGAAGATCTGCCAAGCGCAATTGTCTTTTTGTTCCAAGATCAAGCGGCCGTATTTGGCATACGTATAATTCCGGAAATCGGCGCCTTCATCCAAGAAGCGCTGGCCGTCCGTATTAACTAAGATGCCGAAAGGATAGCTCAGCCGCTGGAAACCCTCTTGAAAATCAGGCAAGTAACGGTCTCCCGTCACGGCATGCGCCATCGACCAGTTGCCAGCTGACAGCGCGCCGATATCCAAAGCCATCTGGATGCCTTCACCCGTATTGTAGCGGCTGCCCCGCGTATGGACAACATCCCATTTAGGACCGAGGTATTTGGTGCGCATTTCAACATTGGCATGGAAACCACCGGAAGCCATGACAACTGCTTTTGCACGGATGATTTTGCTGCGCCCTTGTTCTTTCACTTTGACGCCTTGAATCCCGTCGTCATCTTGCAGCAATTTAACGGCCATCGTGTCGTATAAGATTCGTACGCCTTGGCGTGTTGCTTCGTTATGAAGCGCTTCAACCAATCCATGGCCGCCGCCGACTGATTCCAGGATCATGCCGCCCCAAAACTTGAAAATGCCATTGATTTTAAAAGCTTGCCGGCCGTAAATGGGAATGAAATTAATGTGGTGCTGTGTCAGCCACTTCATCGTTTCAAAACTTTCACCCGTTAGAATCGAAGCTAATTCAGGATCAGTCTTGTAATTAGTCATGCGGCAAAGGTCTTCATAATACTGCTCTTCACTATAACTTCCGAAATCCGTCATACGGAGATCCTCTTCTTCAAGATCCGGGATGATCGCCTGTATGTCTTCTGTTCCGTTATACGCAAAACGAATCGAACCATGGGTGTATGTGGTATTGCCGCCTTTTTCTTTTTCAGGCGACTTTTCAAGGACCATGACGCGCGCACCTTGTTCCTGCGCAGCCAGAGCTGCACACATCGCCGCGTTGCCGGCACCTATAATCACCACATCCGTTTCATATTGGTACTCTGTTCTGGACTCCATATGGCCACTTCCCATTGCTTATATTTTCTTTTTGAAGAATGATTGGATGAGTTCATGGAAACTGTCTTTCTTCTCAAGCTGCGCCCAATGGCCGCATTGCCCGAAAACATGCAGCTGTGCATTTTTCAAATGCTGGGCCAAATAATAACTTGACTCGACTGAGCAAACTTTATCGTTCAAGCCATGGACCAAAAGCACTTCGTTCTCGATGCGGTTCAGCGCCACAACCGGCACCGGAACAGCAGCTGTGGAGAAAATCGAATCGTTTGAGCGGTGCACTTCCGGCTGCATCGCTGTGTCAAAGCGGACATCCAGAATGCTGTCGATGACCGGCTGCATCGCTTTTTCGTCATAAACAAACCAGCTCATAATCTGCTTTAATTTCTTTTTGGAAGGATTGTCATAAAACCCTTTCGCGCGCGCCAGTTCAAAACTCAATTTGGTATTAGGCGTGCCTCCAGGACCCATCAGCACCACTTGATCAAAACGTTCCGGGTATTCCAGCAATAATTCAATAGCGATTGAACAGCCAAGTGAATTGCCGACCACATGCACTTTTTCAAGTTTCAAATGGTCCAGCAGTTCAATTGTCTGCTTGACCCATTGATCCGTCCATTGCTGGCGATTTTTCAGCGGTACGTCGGGATGGCTGCTTTTGCCAAAACCGTATAGATCCGGCGCTAAGCAATGAAAGTTTTCTCCCACTTCTTCAAGCGCTCTCCGCCAATTGGCGAAAGCTGTCACTCCTGGACCTGAACCGTGCAAGAACAAAATCGTCTCCGTGTTCTGTTCGCCTGAACGGTTTAAATAAGTAGCAAAATTCTCTGTTTGAACAATTTCCTGTGTCACGGTATTTGTCAATAAAGTCATTTTTTTGCCCCTTTCTATTGTCGATATAAATTGAAATTAAGAATTATCCTTTTATATAACGCTTCGGCTGCTTTGGGTAAGGCAAAGACTTGTGCTCCTGCGCAAGCTCGTCGCAAATGAGGTGACCAAAGCTTTTGGGCACCTCATTGACTTCCGCAAGAAGCCAGGCAGATTATCTGTCTTCTTGCTTCGCCTTGCCCGTGGACGCGCCTTCGCTGGAGAAGCTTTTTAAAAGAGAGAGAATTACTTAGATAGCTTTTTGATGATTTCTCTCTTAAAAGGGTTGAATCAAGGTTTAGCTTGTAACATTTTCTTTACAATGCCTCAATCGTCTCTTTTACAAGCTCTTTGTTTGTGATGCTGTCGCCCCAATACGTATTGCCGAAAGCACGTTCACTTTCATGCCAATGGATTGGCTCCCAGTCAGGTTCGAATATCAAATAACTGCCCGTGAACAATTCTACGCGGCAGCCGCTGCCTGGATCCGTTACATATAAGTACAGGGCTTGGGAAATGGAATGTTTTCCAGGACCCACGAATTCAAAATTATGTTCCCGCAGAATATCAGCTGCGCGCAGAATATCCTGTGAGTCGTCCAGCCAGTAAGAGATATGGTGCAGACGCGCTTTCGTCGGAGTTTCCGGCCGTGAAACGAGCGCCACGTCGTGCACTAATTGCGTAACGCTCATCCAGCCAGCCAGTACATCTCCCGCATCGTTCGCTAAAAACTCACGCATTTTAAACCCGAGTATATTTTCCATAAAGGAATAAGTGTCGGATGAATCTGCCGAAGTATGGAGATTGACGTGATCCAGCCGGCGAGGCGACACCCCTTTTGCCCAGGATTTATACGTCTGATTTTTCAGTACGGAACGGCGATGCTCATCCACCGGCGGCCGCTCCACATCATAGTAAAAGTGGAAGGTATGGCCGCTTGGCACTTGAAATGCAATGGATGCTCCGATGCCCGGCGTTTTCCAGGCTTCTACATCGCTTGCTGCCACACCGTTCGTTTCCAGAAGCTCTTTAAAGCCTTGGACGTCCTCTTTTTTCTTGGTGCGCCAGCCGATATGCTTTACATAGCCGCGGTCCCCTTGTTCAATGGACAAGGTATGATGCTGAAAGTCTCCCCATGCCCGCAAATAATGGACCCCGTCTTTTTCTTCAGTTTCTTCCAAACCGATTACGTCTTTGAAGAATATCAGCGACTTTTCCAAATCGGCCGATACCAATGAAATATAACCCAGTTTTGCAATTTCAGGTTTCACCGTAAAACCTCCTTTAACCAATTGTTTTTTGTAAGCGTGTACATTTCAAAGTATTAATAACGGATTGCATTCGATTCGAGCCCTGCCAATACCCGTCCGAAGTTTTCTTTTGTAATGATCGGCGATAAAGAACGGTGAGAGTGCAAAACCAGAAAATCGAGCAGGATTCGCTGCATTGGATGTCCGTTATACGCAAAACCGGATCCACTTGCTGACATCAGTAAATCCATCGCTTCTTTCAACAATTGATTGGCATAGCCGATATCCGCTAACGTTTTCACGCGAGCATGGCGGCCCATGTATTCTTTTGCTTGTGCGCTGGCATCCAAATCATCTGCGACTTTAAAGTAGAACATCTCTGCCGTTTCAATTTTCAATTCCGCTTCCGCTATAATGGAGTGTGTGCTTGCCGCATCTTTAATAAATTCGACACCCATATGTGCTGCTCGTCGATTCGGCAAACCTTGTTTGAAAAATTCCATTGCTGAACGCAGCATTCCCACTCCTGGCAAACCAAGCGACAAAATCAATGCCGGGAAAAGCGCTGTATGATAAAGCGGAATATCACGCAAATGGGCAGATTCAAAATTCCCGTCAAGCGCTTTGACGAACGATGTACAGCGGTGATCTGGAACAAAGACATTATGCATTTTCACACTATTGCTGCCTGTTCCTTTCAAGCCCATTACATTCCAGTCATCCATGATTTCCATTTCGCTGAATGGAAGCGTCATCAACACCTGGTCAACCATCTTGCCTTCGTCATTTAGGATTGGCATGCCGAAATATCCCCATGTGGCGTGTTGAGATCCTGAGCAGAACATCCAGAACCCTTCTTCTATCAAATAGCCGCCGTCCACTTTTTTGGCGATGCATTTGCGCGGTTCGTAAACTCCTGCAAAAAGCACATCGTCTTCATCTTGCCCGAATATTTCTTTATGCGTTTTCTCACTGAATGACTCGGCCACCATCAATTCACGTATGGCACACAGTGCCACGATCCAGCCAGTAGACCCACAGCCTTTTGAAATCTCAACAATTGCTTCACTGTAAGTACGCATATTCTGTTCCTGCCCGCCATAGCGTTTAGGGCGAAGCATTTTAAACAATCCCAATGCTTTCAATTCATTCATCGTCGCTTCAGGAATACGGCCGATTTCATCCGTTTCTTTTGCGCGTTCTCTCAAAGACGGAATCAGCGATTTTGCCGCTGCTACCACGTCGACTTTGCTTTCATGTTGGATTACAGGATTCATATTCGTTCCACTCCTCTGCATCATTTTCTTTCTATACTCAATTTAAAGAAATTTCAGAATTAATTAAAGATGAAAAACCATTCGATTTCCGTACTTTTTCCAATAAAAACTATTAGTTTTTTTCTTAAGAATCTTCTTTTCTATCATTTTTCCGTTAATTCTTTTTAATAAATGCGTATGAGCAGTAGGAAATTGAATTTAATTGGAGTCATTGTGTGCACCGCTTCGGCCGCTTAGGGTAAGGCAAAGATTGGTGCTCCTGCGCAAGCTCGTCGCAAATGAGGTACCCAAACTGTTGGGCACCTCATTGACTCCCGCCATGAGCCGAGAAGAACACACGTCTCATAGCTCCGTCTCGCCCTTGGACGCGCCGGCGCTGGAGAAGCTCTTTAAAAAATGAAACCTGAAATTGCTCTATTGTTCTATAAAAGATTTGGCATAACGGAACAAACCCACAGAAATAAAATGTGCTCTATAGCAGGGATAATCTTTATTGGAGTGAATGGTACTTACAAACTCCAACCTATCGATTTCTAGCTAAATCATGCACCAGCAGCAAGCGTGAATTGTTCGTTCAACTTAAACACTTGATGTAAAAATACAAAACGGCGGCACGCCGTGGGACTATGTATTATCAATTTCTTCTATAAGAAGTGATTTTACCGTTTATTACTGCCATAAAAGCTGCTCACCAAGCGACCGAACGACCTTAATAATACTGTCTTTTTAAATACAGAATATAAAAAGAAACCATCCAAAAAAGTCAGTGAAAAGACTTTTCTGGATGGCCTCTTGCATACAGTTGGCAGTTGGGAAGTTCTATACATCAATATCGCCGAGAATTTTCAATGCGTCCAGCATCAGCAGAAGCTCATAGGCCACAGCTGGGTTGCGCAAATCTTTGTCCAGCAATTTTTCAATGCGCGTGATGCGGTACATCAGCCCGCTCATCGACAGAGATAAATCGCTGATCGATTGTTGAAGGTTTCCGCCATTCAGCAAGAACACATACAGCGTCTTTAACAATTCGTCTCGCTTATGGTCTTTCAGTTCGAAAATTGGATTTAATTCTTTTTTGGCGATGCGCCGGATGGTCAGCATGTTTTTTGAATTGATCAACGAACCGATGATGCTGACTTCTTCAAAAGACGCGATTTTATCGGCTGTATTCAAGCGCAGCGCAACTCTTGATTCTTCAAGCCCTTCATCGATCGTCTCGATGGTTTCATGCTGGCTGCTCATGCCAACTTGAAAAGCAATATGGCGGTGTTCATGGCTTAAATGCTTAAGGATATTTTCCAGCATATAGTTGAGCCGGTCCACTTTCGGCAGCAGCATGACAATCGAACCTTCGTATTCGGTAATCAGAATCTTATAACTTTGCATTTCCAAATACCGCGTGATCGACTGGATGATTTGGTCGAGGAGCTCTACTTTTGTGACGTCCAGATGTTCAGATATGCATTTTAAACTGGCAATGAAAAACGGCTCTTTCAAATCGATGCCCATATAGTATCCTCGGTAGACAATGCTTGGAACTGAGGAATACTGCTTTTGTAGTAATTGCTCAAAGAAGTAGGCTTTGATGTTTTCCACCGCTTCCAAGCTGGTTTTTTCATTCAAAAAGTAAAGAGCTGCTGAAGTTGCTGCGCGCTGGATAAACATCGTTTCATTTTCCGCTTCGGCATCTTTGTCCAAATAGAAAAAAGTGATATAGCCGATCGGCTTTTTCTGGACGATAATCGGCGACACAAGCCGCTTATGGACCTTCCCCCGGATCACAAAGGTCTTATCATATGATGAATAAAGGATTTTACCGCTTTTAGTTTTATTGATGGAGTTCAAGAAATCTTCACTGAAAACCTTATACTGGATCTCATCGATTCCCCGGTACACTCTCGGATGGAAATTCAAATCTTCAATCGAGACCGGAATATTCAAAGCTTCATAAATGGTGCTGATCATCTCTTCAATTGAGTCGCCATCGGATAATCTTGTCGTCAGCGTTTCATGGAAGGCAGATGCTTTTTCGATGAAATTTTTACGGTCGAGCAATTGTTCATACGTATAATTGAGTTCATCGATAAACCGGCTTTCCTGGTACAACTGGATTTCTTCTTTCATATCCTCATTGTCCCAATCCTCTTCCAGCTTCATTTCAAACGTGCACGTGGCATCCCCTTTGCCTCGGCATTCTATTTCCCGGAGAAAGACGCGGCGGCCAGTAATCGTTGAAGTGAAACCGCTCCCAAAACCTGTCAGCGTATGGCAGACTGGGCAATCTGATATCCCGTGGTTTTTAACATGTTCAGCCACTTCGAAGGAATCCACCCATTCCCCTTTTGCCGAAATTCTTTCCACTTCCCCGTGTTCATCCACAATCACTTCCCGCTTGGATATCAGCTCGGATATCTGGCCGGTTTCATAATGCAGTGCTCCGGCTTTTTCCAGCATTTCTTCGGTCGTGCCGCCGACTTTCAGCACATCTATTGCATGGGCTTTCCCCAGATTCCAACCATATCGAAGCAAAAATGATTTTGCGCGCTGAACTCCCAGGTTTTCAATCAACTCTTTTCTTAATAACCCGAAAGTGGCAGAAGTCGTCGAGATTTTTTTATCTTCACTTTGATCAAATGTTTCCAGTTTTCTCATGAAAATCCCCCTTGTAGCCATAGTGGTCTCTAAGAACAAAACTCCAGAACTTTTTCCCATCCCTTTTCGCAAAGCATAATAAATAAATGCTTATACGAATTATACGAAATATTTAGATATAATTCTCATTTATTTTTTTGACAGAGGCACATAACAAAAAAACCTCCGGCCAGGAGCCGGAGGCATTTCTGCAAAGTCAGATATTGACGCCCGCTTTAACAGATAGGCCGTAATCCAGGCCGGCATGAATATCGCTTTCCTGGTTGTAGAACGCACGCAGTTTTTTCACTGCGTCTTCTGGCGGCTTTGCATTGAAATACCCTTTGCGGGTAAGCGTTACGCCTGAATTCACTTTAAGGTCTGTTAAGCTTTCACACATCTTGATTCCCGCTGCAAAAGAATCCACAACCGGCACATCGCCGATCCGGGAAATCCCATGTGCAGCTAAAAAGACATTCAATGGCCCTTCGCCAGGTACGATCACATCAGCGCCAAGAGCGATTGCTTTCTCCGCACTTGCGATAAAGCTGTCGATGACCGGCTGGGGATTTTCAAAGCCTGCCAGTACATCGTAGAAACCGATGGAAGTCTGGACGATCGGCCCTAATTTATTGCCAAGGCCGTAGCGTTCCGCATTGCTGCGCAATTGATCCGCCAGCGGCTCCAGGAAATTAACGATGCCGATGCGGTCCCCGAGCATGGAGGCAATATGGAAAGAAGCCTGCCCATATCCAATCACCGGAATATCAACCAATGTCCGTGCCTCAAGCAAACCGACATCCGGAATAGTGCCGATAAACATACAATCGTAGCCGGCGCTTTCCGCAATTAACGCATTGCGGATAAATTGCTCTTTATGCAAGTTCTGCAAATAAGCATAAGTGATAAAATGGCCTGGATAATCGCTCGGATACGTTTCACTTGCCATGCCGTGAAGCACAACTTCCACATCCGGCCGTGCCACTTTCTGGATGTGGCTGATGACCGCATCCCGATAAGCCGGCACTTGTTCAATAGACGTCAAACTCTGATGCCAAATTTTCAAAACCCTCAGTCCCCCTAAAGAACAGCCTGTTTTTTTAATGCGGCTTGAACGGCTATCCTGCCAAAAATAGCGGCTTTGCCGAGTGAACTTCCTGTCATATAACCCGCACCGTGAAATCCGCCCGCAATTTCGCCGGCAGCGTATAAGCCTTCAATCGGTTCATTGAACGCATTCAAGACGCGGGCGGATTTGTCGACACTGACGCCCGCATACGTCGCAAGCATCGCCACTGTTGTCCGCATTGCGTAAAACGGTGCGTTGTGGATCGGTGTTGGTGTTCCGAAATGATGCGTTAAGGTAGTGCGGCCGTATTTCTGGTCTCCGCCGTTTTGGATATCTCTATTATATTCCTTAACAGTGGTTTTCAGCTTTTCAGCAGGAACTTGAATGATTTCTGCAAGCTCCTCCAGCGTTTCCGCTTTTTCAATTAATCCGAGAGCCAATAGCTTTTCGAAATCGTAAAGAGCATCACCTGGAACGCCTTGGTCCATAATAGGCTGATCCCAAATCTGATAAGTGATTCGTTCCGGCTGCAGCAAAGCCTCCGTACCAATCAGCTTATAAGAAATCGATTCATTAACGAAACGCTCTGCAAATTTATTGATGATGATGGCGCCTTTATAAAACGCCAATGCCTGCGATTTTCTGGGACCGTCTGCGGTTGGATGAAAGCCATATGTCCCTTTTAAATAAGGGAAATCACGCAGCCATGCACCTTGTTCGCTGGCCAGTTTGATGCCGTCTCCGACATTCCCTTTGCCGCCGATGCGAATGGCACCGGTTAATTGTGGCGCAAAATTCTCAAGCAATTCCTCGCTTTTCGAAAAGCCGCCTGAAGTGAGCAATACAGCGTTCTCAGCTGATGCTGTTTTTGTCTTGCCGGCATGTTCAAAAACCACTTGTGAAACACGCTCATTTTCATCTTTACGCAGACGCTTGACGACCGCTCCTGTTCTAAATTCCACAGTTCCGGATGCTGCTGCCGCCTCATACAAAGCGGTAATAGCCTGCTGCGGCGTAATGGTGTGGCCCCGCGGAACACTGTGGCCGCTTACTGCCTGGACTTTATGGAACTGGACCCCAGTGGAAACGAGCCATTCATAAGTTTCAAATTGGTGTTCGCCATAGGCTTCCACCAATTCAATTTCGTTCTTTCCTTCGCCGACAGCGAGCATATCTTCAACCAGAAATTCTGATTTATCGTCGATGCCTTCTTGTTTCTGGAGATCGGTTCCGGCGAACGCCATATAGCGTCCACTGAGCAATGAACTCCCCCCAAAATCTTTCTCTTTCTCAAGCACCAAAACAGAAGCTCCTTGTGCAGCTGCTTCCGCCGCTGCACATAAGCCAGCCATACCGGCACCGACAATGATCAAGTTATAAGTATCTTGCATAGGCTTTACACTACCTTTGAAGTCAATTCGCTTAACACTTCTAAAGCCGCTTCGCATACTTGCATATCATGAGAGTAATGGCCGCCGCTGACACCGATGCCGCCAATCAATTCATCGTTGATTTTGATTGGATAACCGCCACCGAAAATCACTAGACGCTCTGTATGGACCAAGCCATGCAAAAGGGGTGGATCGTCTTTCAAACGGTCGTACCATTCATGAGTGGCACGGTTATACGTTGCTGCAGAGAACGCTTTGTTCTGTGCAATATCCAGGCTCAATACAGGTGCATTGTCCATTGCCGAAAAAGCTTTCAAGTTACCGACACGGTCCACGATGGCGATGCTGAACGGTATGCCCATTTCCTTGCCTTTTTCTGCTGCTGCTTCCAGTAATTTTGTGGCTAATGCCAGGCTAATGTTTTTCGACTCGATTGCTGTGATGAATTCGCTAATTTTAATCTACCCCTTTTAGTTTTATTGTTGTGAAACTGCGACCGGCTGGCCGTATCCGAACGCTTCAATCGAAGAAGCAGTGACGGCTTTCATTTTCGGTAAACAAAGATCAACGATGACGTGCGCGATATCAATCGGCTGCAGCCAGCTGGATTTGTTTACTCCGGCGCCAAGCACCGCCATCATTTGCGTATCGACCGGACCAGGACAAACGGCGTTTACCCGGACCCCATAAGGCTTCAACTCTTCGCCTAATGCTTTTGAAAATCCGATAATGGCATGTTTGGATGAAATATAGGCGCTGCGGTTCGGTCCGCCTTTTGTGCCCCAAATAGAAGAAATATTAATGATGACGCCTTCTCTTCTTTCGATCATTTCCGGAACGACCGCTTTGCTTAAATAAAACGGTGCATGGACATTGATGTCATGGACCCATTTCCATTCTTCGACGGACAGTTCCGTGATCGGCTTCATGCTCATAACTCCGGCATTGTTGATCAAAATGTCAATTTTCCCGAAGCGCTGTTTCACTTGTTCAATTGCCCGGTCTACTGCTTGTTCATCTCCGACATCGCAAGTGACTGCAATGGCTTCTAAGCCGTATTGCTCTTCGATTGCCTGGACGACTTCCTTGCATTCTTCTTCGCTTCTGGCACAAACTGCCACATTGGCTCCGTAAGAAGCCAGCAGCAGGCTTGTTTCACGGCCGATTCCCCGGCCGCCGCCTGTAACGAATGCCACTTTTCCTGTTAACATATGCTTCACCTCCTTATGTTACGAATAAGTTTTCACCGTTGAAGCGATATACTGAACCGCATGCTCTCCTGCACGTTTTCCGAACACGAGGCTGCGCAGCACAGATGTGCCGCCTGGATATTTGCCGTAATACAGACCGGTCATTTCTCCAGCTGCGTATAATCCCGGAATCGGTTCGTTGTCATTGGAAACGACGCGGCCATGGATATCCGTAGCGATTCCGCCATTGGTGAAAACATTGCAGCAGACGATTGGATAAGCGATAAAAGGACCTTGATCAATCGGAATCGCCCAGTTGGATTTTGGCGGTTCAATGCCGACTGCCTGCTTGCCGTCTTTTACATTCCATAAGAATTGTCCAGGCTGCACAGCTTGGTTAAATTCTTCGACCGTTTTTTTCAAGTTTTCCGGTTTGATGTTCAACTGCTCTGCCAAGCCCTCGATCGTATCAGAAACAATCGGCGGCTGTTCGGTTTGCAGCGCTTCCTCGTAATTCGGGATATCATACATTTTCTGATCCGTAATCATATAGGCGATATGGCCAGGCTGATCATAGAAGATTTTTCGCGCCACGGCTTCGTACTGCTCGTCGATTGTCGCTTCCCCTTCATCGGTGAAGCGTTCTCCGCGCTGGTTCACCAGAATGGCGTATGGGTAAGTCATGACGCCTGCTTCTTCGCGTTTACTGCGTGGGTCGACCGGTTCGGCGTGGAACGAATCCCACTGGCCGGTTCCTTTAGCTCCTAATTGCTGCGCCATACGGATCCCTTCGCCTTTATTGTAATAGCCACCTTCCGCAACCGGCGGAATCTTATGGGCATCCCGGCCGATATACTGGGCCATCATTTCCTGGCTGCCTTGGAAGCCGCCAGCTGCCAAAATAACGGAATTCACTTTTAGTGCCAGACTTTCTCCGCCTTTGACTCGGATTTTCAGGCTTTCAACAGCACCTTCTTCATCGAGTTTCAAGTCCCAGGCTGTCGCTTCATAAATAATTTCAACATTCAGCGCCCGTGCGCGCAGCGACAGCGTATCGATTAAAGCGCGTCCGCCGCCAACCGGCAATAGCCGAGGTTTTGAAGCAGTTAAGAACATTGTCGGCAAATAACCGAATTCGACGCCTTTCGATTCAACCCAGCGCAATGTAGGCCCAGCTTCATCATATAAAGTCTCAATGTACGCACGGTCAGAAAAATTATCCGAAAAAGCGAGCATATCTTCTTTGAAGTTTGCTGCTGGTTGATCGATGTTTTCCATTCGCATATAAGCGGCTGTCCAACGCGAATTGCCGCCGCGGTTGTCAAAATCGGCCCGTTCAATAATGGCGATTCTGATATTCTTGTTTTGTTCTTTCGCTTTTTCCGCCGCTGACAAAGCCGCTGCTGTACCTGCAGCTCCACAGCCAATAATGGCGATATCATAATCCACTTCTCTTGTCATCGTTTCGGCGCCTCCTCTGCTCTATCAAATTCAAGGTACTCTTTTTCCCATTGCTTGATTTGCTTAAGCTTAAACAGTTCTTGCCTTTCTTCCCATGTACAGATCAAATCGTGGATATTTTGCTGCGATCGCTCCTGCTTTAAGACACGCAAGCTTTCCTGTATCCCTTTAATGGCGGAGCGCAGCACCGTATTGGCGCAAAGCATGATTTGGAAGCCCATTTCCTCCGCTTCCTCCAGCGATACAAGCGGCGTACTGCCACCTTCTACCATATTGATGATATGCGGAATATCGGGTACGTTTGCGGTAATTTCCATCAATTGCGCGATGGTTGTCGGCGCTTCCACAAAAATCACATCAGCGCCAGCTTCTTTATAAGCATTTGCCCGATCCAGCGCTTCGCCCATACCGTACACAGCCAAAGCGTCCGTCCGTGCAATGATGGAGAGATTATCGTCTTTCCGTGTATCCACTGCCGCCTTAATTTTGTAGATCATCTCTTCTTTTGAAATGACTTGCTTCCCGCCAAAATGGCCGCATTTCTTCGGCGCCACTTGATCTTCAAACTGGATAGCGGAAGCGCCCGCCCGTTCGAGCTGTTTCACGGTGCGCATTAAATTGATGGCATTACCGAATCCGGTATCGCCATCAACGACAATCGGCACATTCGTGACGTCCGACATCCGGCTGACCACGTCCGCAATTTCTGTGACAGCCGTTAACCCTACATCCGCCCAGCCAAGCTGAGCATTCGAGATTCCAGCTCCTGTCGCATAAATGGCGGGAAATCCTGATTCTTCTATTAAACGCGCCGTCATGCCGTCATATGCTCCTGGCAAAATAAATGCATTTGGCTGCTGAAGCAGCGCTTTGAATTGTTTGTTCTTTGACATCCAACCATCCTTTGTCATTAAGTCATTAAACTGAAAGCAGTTTCTTCCACTTCTTTATGCCATTTGATTGTCATCATCCGATCGGAGATAAAACCAACTCGGTTGAAATTGATTTGCTGGTCAGCTGTCACTTGCAGAATGCCTACGATTTCCCGGTCATGGCATTTCACCGTGGCGACATATTCGCCGCGAGCCGGCAAAGTATATTGCGGCAATAATCCATTCTCCGGACACCATTCCACCGTGTAAGGTTCGCCAAGCAGGTTCTGGATAAATTCGATATCCCCTACTGCCAGGCTTTCACGGATTCGGGTTGAACTGATTTTGTCGCCGCAAAGATCGACTTTTGCAACTTCGGTAACGCCATAATTGCCATTGCCATGTGCATAAAGCGTGTTGACATTGCCGGCTCCTTTGAAACCATAAGTGTAGTCATAGCCGCAAACCACATGCTTTGCTCCAAGCCCTGCCAAATACTGTTCAGCGAATAATTGAGGAGAAAGAGAAGCGAAATCCAAACTGAATTCAACAATCAAGAAATAATCGACGCCCAGCTCTTTTAGCCTCTGCTGCTTTTTTTCCAATGGCATAAGATACTCGACTCTTTTTTGCCCTTTTGACAACACGCTCTTCGGATGCGGGAAAAAACTCATGACCGATAAAGGCAAGCCCAGTTCATCCGCTTTTCTTCGGGCTGTTTCAATCACTTTCCGATGTCCTTTATGAAGTCCGTCAAAAAATCCCAAAGCGATTACATGCGGCGGAAGCGTTTGCTGACAGTGCTGCAAATTGGCGTGATTGATCTCGATTGTTTTCATAGCGTTTCGCCTCTCTTCCTTATTTTGCTTCGATTGTGATATTGTTCAATTCCTTGTCCTGGACAGTATCGCCCCAATACGTATTGCCGAATGCCCGATCTTTCATTGTCCATTCCACCGGTTCCCAATCAGGTTCAAAAATCAAATAGCCGCCCGTGAATAATTCGACTCGGAAGCCGCTGCCGGGATCCATGACATATAAGTAAAGCGCCTGCGAAATACCATGCTTGCCTGGCCCGATAAAATCGATATTATGTTCGCGGAGAATATCGGCTGCCCTCAAGATATCCTGGGAATCATCCGACCAATACGATATGTGGTGGATGCGCGCCGGCGTCGGCAAAGATGGTTTTTGTGCGACTGCAATATCATGCACCAGCTGGGTAACACTCATCCAGCCGGCGATAACGTCGCCATTGTCATCCCGCAAATACTCCCGCATATTAAAGCCCAATTGTTTTAGGAAGTCATAGGTGATGCCTGCATCTGTGGAAGTGTGGATATTGACATGGTCAAGTCTTCTTGGTGACACACCTTTAGCCCACGATTTGTAAGTCTGGTTTTTCAAAATCGACTTCCGGCTTTCTTCGACTGCCGGGCGTTCAACATCGTAATATAATTCAAAAGTGTGGCCGCTCGGCAATTTAAAACGAATGGCTTCGCCAATGCCTGGAGTCGTTCCAGCAGCCAGGTAGTCCACCGGTATCCCGTCTTGATCCAGTAATTCTCTAAACCCTTCCACGTCTTCCCGATTTTTCGTACGCCAGCCGATATATTTCACATGGCCGCTGTCGCCTTTTTCAATAGATAAAGTATGGTGCTGAAAATCACCCCATGCCCGCAAATAATGGACGCCATCGATGACCGTTGTTTCTTCGAGCCCGATCACTTCTTTAAAGAAATGCAAAGATTTTTCTAAATCTGGAGTAACCAATGCCACATAGCCTAATTTCGCAATTTCCGGATTGCCCATTTTATCCCCGCCTTTTGTATGCGTTTACAATTACTTTTAAAGAATTTGTAGAATATACTGAAATATTACACAAATAAAAAACTACATACTAGAGTAGAAATTATTCGATTCCGAAGAATTTTTCCGTTGGTTTTTGTTGGTTTTTGATTTTCGAACTTGTTACGATCTAAAAAATAGCGAATATTTTTTCCTTCCTAGCGTCTTAAGTATATTGAGTAAGTTTAGAATCTGTTTTAGTGTGAACTTTCTTAATCGATATTCCGCCAATCAACTCCGCTTGCCGCGGGCGAGCGCCAAGCAGCTTCGCCGCTTTGCTCCTGTCTCTGTCTCTGCATCGCTGCGCTAGCTTCGAGACATGAAAGAGCGTTACAGGGTCTCGGCTGTCTCGTCGCTGCGCTGCCCCCGCAGGCAAGACATTAGCTGAAGCCTGCGAGACTGAGTCTTTGCGAAGAGCTTGCGCAGGAGCAGTCTGTTTGGCTCCATATCTAAAGAGCACGCACAAACATTTGAGAGCTTTCCGAAACCGTCACACTTTTAGAGAGTCTCTGAAAGTGACAAAAGAGAGCTGAATGCAGCGGAAGGCGGCGAGGGCAAACATTGTGCTCCTGCATCGCTGCGCTAGCTTCGTCGCAAACGAATCATGCAAAACTACTTTTGCATGATTCGCTTCCTGCGGGAATAGGGCGAGTCCTGAGACCCCGGAGGGAGCGCCAGCGAGCGAGGAGGCTTAGGCCGCCCCCCGCGAAAAGCGTCCGCCTAGAGCGAAATGTAAGAAGAACAAAAAGCTTTATTCTTAACCTAAAAAAACGCTGGAAAGATTTCTCTTCCCAGCGTTTTGCTTACCTATAGAATTCCATTATTCACGAATGCTGCTTAAAGTGCTTGCTTTACAGCAAAACTTTGAGCCACATCGTAAATCAAATCTTCCTGGCCGCCAACCGCTTTCATGCGGCCGAGTTCCACGAGGATATCGCGTTCATCGACGCCGAATTTCTTGGCAGCTGTTTGCGTATGCAATAAGAAACTGGAATAGACGCCTGAATAGCCCATGATCAAACTGGATCCGGTGATTTCCTGCGGACGCTGCATGAAAGGGGCCACTACATCATTTGCTACATCCATGATCGAATACAGATCAATGCCCGTCTGATAGCCGAGGCGCTCAAGCACCGCGACCATCACTTCCGTCTGTGTATTGCCGCTGCCTGCACCTAATGCGCGCAGGCTGCCGTCGATATATGTAGCACCTGCTTGGACTGCTGCTACGGTATTCGCCATTGCCATCGATAGATTATTATGGCCATGGAAGCCGATTTCACAGCCGACAGATTGTTTCAAAGCACTGATGCGCTCTGTCACTTCATGCGGCAGCATATAACCCGCTGAATCCGTGACATAAATAACTTCCGCGCCGTAGCTTTCAAAAAGCTTGGCTTGTTCGACGATTTTCTCCACCGAGGCCATATGCGCCATCATCAGAAACCCGACCGTCTTCAAGCCCAGTTCGCGCCCGAGCGCAATGTGCTGCGCTGCGACGTCCGCTTCTGTGACATGCGTCGCGACACGCACCATTTCGGCTCCGGCTTTTACCGCATCCTGCAAATCTTCTTTGATGCCGATGCCAGGAATAAGCAGCACCGAAACTTTTGACGTCTTGCAGACACTTGCTGCCGCTTCGATCAATTTCAGTTCATCCACTTTCGATAAGCCGTATTGCAGCGAAGAACCACCCAGACCATCTCCGTGCGACACTTCAAAATAATTCACGCCAGCCTGATCAAGGCCTTTTGCTGTATCAATCACTTGCTGTTCCGTAAAAGCATGCCTCATTGCATGGCTTCCGTCGCGCAAAGTGACATCCAATATTTCAAATGAGCGCTGTGACATCCGATTTCCCTCCTACACTTCAGCGGCTGCAAGCTGTTTCGCAAATTCGTTTGCTACTTTGGCCGCGGCTGCTGTCATAATATCCAGATTTCCTGAGTAAGGCGGGAAGAAATCGCCTGCCCCTTCCACTTCTAAAAAGACCGATACTTTCCGGCCATCGAATTGCGGAGTTCCGCGCAAGCGGTAGCCCGGCACGTAGCTTTGCACGTCTTTCACCATGTCATGAATCGAAGCGATAATGTCTTCTTCTTTTCCATCTTCAGCAATTAAGGCGTGAACTGTATCCCGCATAATAATCGGCGGTTCAGCTGGATTCAAAATGATGATCGCTTTGCCTTTTTTGGCGCCGCCCACTTGTTCAATTGCTTTAGAAGTGGTGCGCGTGAACTCGTCAATATTGGCGCGGGTGCCCGGTCCAGCACTTTTGCTTGAAACGGTCGCCACAATTTCAGCATATTCCACATCCACTACGCGGTTGATGGCGTTGACGATTGGAATCGTCGCCTGGCCGCCGCAAGTCACCATATTCAAATTGGGCTCAGAAAAATGCTCATTTAAATTCACCGTCGGAACGGTAAACGGCCCGATTGCAGCCGGTGTCAAGTCGATGACTTTTTTGCCTGCCGCCACCAATAGCTCGCTATGGTGCTTATGTGCTTTAGCGGAAGTGGCGTCAAAGACGATATCAACCAAATCCAGGCGTTTCATCAAACCGTCAATGCCGTCTGCAACGACTGTATATCCACGGTCTGCTGCGCGTTTCAGTCCTTCCGATTCAGGGTCGATGCCGACCATAACACTCATTTCAAGCGCATCGCTGCGTTCGATTTTGTACATTAAATCAGTGCCGATATTACCGGAACCGATGATGCCCACCTTTAATTTTCTCACACTTTTTCACCTTCCCTTACAAACGAAATGGCGACTTCACCCAGTTCACTGAAATCGGCTTTAAACACATCATCCGCTTCAAACGGCACAGCTTTGGATAATGCACCGGCTAAGATGAAATAGCCAGCGCGCAGCGTAATGCCGTATTCCGCTACAGCATTGGCAAGCCAAGCCACCGCTTTTGCCGGATGGCCCATGACCGCTTCACCTTTAGCGGAATCAAATACTTCCCCGTTGCGGTAAACCGTCATTTCAACTGTAGCCAAATCCACAGCTGTTGGAGAAGTTCTCTTGCTTCCGAGAATCGCACCCGCTGATGATCCATTATCTGCTACGGTGTCTTCAAATTTGAACTGCCAGTTTTCAATGCGGCTGTCGATGATTTCAATTGCCGGCACGACGTAATCGGTGGCCGCCAAAACATCTTCTACTGTTACGCCAGGACCTTCAAGATCTTCTTTGAGAATAAAAGCGATTTCGAATTCCACTTTCGGCTGGATAAATTGATCCATATTGACGGCTTTTTCTTCACCGTAAACCATCGAATCAAGAACATGGCCATAATCAGGTGTTCTGACATTGAACATGTCCTGCATCACTTTGCTCGTCAAGCCGATTTTCAACCCTTTGATTTCAGCTCCTTGCTGCAGCTTTTCCTGGATCTGCAGCAACTGGATCTGGTAAGCATCCTCAACGGAAATTTCTTCTGCTGAGGATGTAAAAGGAGGAATCGGTGTTTTATCTTTTTCAGCTTGCGCCAAACGATTTGCTGCTTTTTGAATATCCATCCTTTTCCTCCTTTTTACAAAACGGGTGTTTTCTCTGCTAAAGCATGGTATTGGCCGCTGAAGAAAATCAACGGATTGCCTTCTTCCAACCGGATATCCAGCACTTCACCAATCAATAATGTATGGTCTCCTTCGATATGTTCAGCGACCACTTTGCAGCTGACTTGTGCTAAAGCTTTAGGAACGACCGGAAGTCCGGCAAGTTCAGCAAACTCGATTTTACTGTCGTCTTTCATTTGACCGGCAAACATTCTTGAATAATTTTCCTGATCTGCTGCCAGTATATTTACTGCGAACTTTTGCGATACTTTTACTTTTTCCAAAAAGCGCGCTTTGTGTCCAATTGAGACAACTACCAATTTCGGTGTTAATGAAACCGACATAAATGCATTGGCAGTCATTCCTGCTGGCTCGTTTTCAAATTCCGTTGTCAGTACCGTGACTCCTGTTGTGAATTTTCCCATTGCGTCTCTAAATAAACGATCATCCATAAAATTTCCTCCTCTATTTTCGGTTTTATATTTTATGCTTTGATGGTTGGATTATTTTCTGTTTTAGTATCCGTCTGGTCGCCCCAGTAAGTAAAGCCGATGTCCATTTCATCCAATGTCCAGACGATCGGTTCCCAGTCCGGTTCAAAAATTAAGTAACCGTTCGTGAAGATTTCAACTCGGACACCGCTGCCCGGGTCAATGGCATAAATATACATTGCTTGCGAAATTCCATGCTTTCCTGGTCCGACGAAAAAGATGCCGTTCTCTTTCAAAATATCCGCTGCCCGCAGCAGGTCCTGTGCATTGTCCAGCCAATAGGAAATGTGGTGAACTTCATTTGTGGAAGCAGCATTTGGATCATGGCTGACTGCCACATCATGCACCAATGCCGTAACACTCAACCAGGCTGCAACCAAACTTCCGTCCGGTGCTTCTACGCATTCGCGCATCTGGAATCCTAATTTGTCCATCAGGAAATCCGCCAGTTCGTTTGCCGGCAAGGATGACAACAAGTTGACGTGATCGATCCGGCGCGGGGAAACACCGCGTGCCCATGATTTATGTGTCTGATTTTTCAGCACCGAACGGCTCTTCGGATCCGCCAATGTCTTTTCCATTTCATAATAGATTTCCAATGTATGTCCGCTTGGCATTTTGAAACGGAACGCTTTGCCTTGTCCAGCTTCTATACCTTCTTCGTTCCACGTGATTGGTGTGCCCGACTCTTCCAGAATTTTCGCAAAACCTTCTACGTCTTCCGGTTTTTTCGTACGCCATGCAATATGGTCCAGCTTTGCTTCGTCGCCTTGACGAATGGTCAAGGTATGATGCTCAAAATCGCCCCATGCCCGGAGGTAATGCACTCCGTCTTTTTCTTCTGTTTCTTCAAGTCCTAAAACTTCTTTAAAGAACCACAGTGATTTTTCAAGATCTGTAGATACTAAACCAAAATGCCCTAATTTCGCGATTTCTGGAATTGCCATTTGAATTTCCCCCTTATGATTGGTTAATAATTATAGTAGATAAATTTAATTCCGATTCTGTTTCATTAAACGAAATAAGTATTAGGCTCTTGTCCGCACATCACTCGTCCGTAAGTTTCGATCAAGCTGGATGGTGTGATGAAACCGTGCAGGTGCATCGACAGGAAATCGCGGTAGACCAGCTGGAACAAGTTGTTATTGTAAGAGAACACTGATCCAGCGGCTTCTGTCAGTATGTCGACCGCTTCTTTGCAGAGCTGATTAACGTAGCCGAAATCCGCTTTCATGCGAATGCCTTCTTCCATCGTCAGCTCCAGCCCTCTCACTGAGTAATCATCGAGCATATCGACTGCCCGGTATAAGTGAAGTTCAGCAGAGTCGATTTTCAACTGTGCTTGCGCCACTTGCAGGTGGGTGATCGGCGCTTCGCTCATTTTGTTATAGAAGGTATTGCCGATTCCCGCTTTTCCGACGCGTTCCATGTGAAGGTCCAGCGCCGCCTGCGCCAAGCCTAAAGCCGGTGCGACGATTGACAAGGTCAATGATGGAACGAAAGGTGTTTGGTAAAGCGGGATATCTTTTAACGGTTCGATCATGTATTCGCCTTGTCTCGCCAAACGGTCTAGCGATACGCGGTGTTCCGGTAGGAAGACATTTTCCACTCGAACACTATTGCTGCCTGATCCTTTTAATCCCATTACGTTCCAGTCATTGAGAACCGTCACTTCATGTCTTGGAAGCACCATGATCGCCATTTCCATTCCGCCGTTTTCATCAGCTACCGGGAATCCAAAGTAAAACCAGTCTGCATGCGGGCTTCCTGATACGAATGGCCACTGCGCTTCTTTAATGAAGTAGCCGCCATCCGCTTTTTCAATTTCACATTTAATGGGTTTAAAGTTCCCCGCCAAAATGACATCTTCTCCAGGCCCGAAGATTTCATCCAGCGCCTGCTGCCCGAATGCATAAGAGATCATGTAATCGCGGATATTGCTCAATGACACAAACCAGCCGGCCGAACCGTTGCCCCGTGAAATTTCAGTTACCACTTCGGTGAATGTCCGCATATTCGTCTGATGCCCTCCGAAGATTTCCGGACGAAGTACTTTTAATAAGCCATTTTTTTGAAGATCATGTACCAATTCATCCGGTATTGCACTGTTGCGGTCAATGTCAAAACTCAAGTCTCTCAATTTCGGAATCAACGCTGTGCCGTTTTCAACCAGTTGCTTTTTAATATCTGTCGCCATTTGAGTCAATATAGCCACACCCCTTATCATTTTTTATCTATTTCTGTCATTTGACTGGCTGTTCGATAATATTGATTAAATCTTGTTCAGTACTTTATTGCGGTCAAAGAAGTCATGAGTCAATTTAACAAATTGCTCTTTCTGCTCGATTTGTGCCCAGTGCCCGCAGCGTTTGAAAACATGCAGTTCGGCGTTTTCCAGATAATCCATCACATACAGGCTGCTCGCTAATGGAACAAAACGGTCCTGGTGGCCGTGGATCAAAAGGAATTCATGCTTCATGCGTTTCAAGGCAGATGGCGGGACGAGCATATCTGATAATTGCGTGTTCTTGAAGTTTGCTTCATAAGATCTAAGAACTTCCGGACGGTTAAACATTTCCATGCGCTGTTCCACAATGGCATCTAATTTATCTTCCATGCCGGTCGTGTCATAAAGGAACCAGCTCAACAAGTTGCGCAGCGATTTCGCTGTCGGGTCTTTATGGAAATTCGCCAGTTTGCTGAGTTCCGGAGTCGGTTCAGTCAATCCGCCGCCTGCTCCCATCAATACGATGCGGTCAAAGCGGGCTGGCGTATCCATCGCAAGGAATAAGGAAATGACGCCGCCAAGTGAGTTTCCGACCAAATGCGCTGTTCCGACATTTAAGCTGTCCATCAAGTTCAACACTTGTTCGATTCGCAAGTTCATCCATTGAACACCATTCGACGGATATTCTATCGGATGATCCGTCTCGCCAAACCCAACAAGATCCGGTGCCACTACATGATAGTCGTTGGCATAATGCGCCAGCACATCCTGCCAGTTCGAGCTGGCACTTGCACCCGGGCCGCTGCCGTGAAGGAAGAGGATCGTTTCGCTGTTGCCCACTCCACCTTCATGGATCAATGTTTCGTATGTTCCTGTTTTCACTTTGCGTGTCGTAATCGGCATTTATATCTGCTCCTTTTTCACTAAAATTTTAGTTTTAAGAATTTATCCTGGATTAATCACTAAATCAGCTGTTTTTAAATTAAAACGCGTTAACTGAAATTCTAATATTTTAGTATAGCTAAATTTCGTCGCAAATTTATTGTTATCTGCTGCCAAACCATTTTGAACTTCCGAGAAATAAAACGCTTACATTTCAAGTGAAGATGACCTGCTAATTGTTCTGGTCCTCCTTCCTGGTTTTCTCTTTCGGCTTTCTGTGGTTCTTGTTTCTGATTCTATGCTGAATATCATAAACTTTCAATCAATTTTGAAAACTCAATAAATAGTTGCTTAATTCTTTTTCGTTTTCTGTATAAAACTTACTGAAAACTGACCCGTTTTCGGCTTTTAGACATTCACTTGCTTGTATTTTTCGGTAATAAATTGCGCAACTCGCATCAAATGCTTTCTCACTAAAAGTTCCGTCAGCTTTGTATCCCGGTCTTTCAATGCGTAGTAAATCATCCGGTGTTCTGCTTGGGATTGTTCACGGTTGCCGCCTTGGAACAATTCTTCCGAGATATTGACGTAGTTCAAATAATCCCAATTGATTTTATTCGACCGAAAAGCAAAATCGTTGTTTGCCGCTTTGCAGATGACAGTGTGGAATTGCACATTCAAGGCTTCATATTTATCGGCTGCCAAGCTGGGATTTTCCATTCTTTCAAGCACTTCTTTCAGCTCTTCCAGCTGAAATTCACTAACTGAACGAGCTGCCTGCTCGGCAAGAAACACATCAATGGCCAAACATAATTGCAGCCGGTCAAAGATTTCCTTTTGATCAGGCCGCCGGACAAACACACCCACTTGCGGTGTAATCGTGATATACCCTTCCCGTTCCAATTGTGCCAACGCTTTGTGGACCGGAGTCCGGCTCATGTTCATCTGCGCTGCCAGTTCATTAATGCTGATCGATTCCTGCATGGTGAATCTTCCTTGGACAATCATATTCTTGATGTTCTTATAAGCTTGTTCTTCTTTCATAAAAACCCCTCCGCTTTTCCAAGCTAAAATTTTAGTCTGGCTGAATTCCTTAAAAACATAATTTTCAGACATCGTATTCGAACTATAATGGAGAGCTGTTTCTTTTGTCAATATCTCATGTATCCGGACTCTTGCGGCTTCATCAAAAAATTGCAAAATGAAGAACGGTTCCTCTACGTGGCCGTTCTTTAATTTCATTGAGTTTAAATTATCCGTTAGATGATTCTTTCAATAAAACCATTGTCCAGAAGTTTCCTTAAGGTTAGTATGGAACTACTATTTGGAAAAGGAAGTGATGGATTTGCCACTAAGCATGGAATTGGTCCAAGCGATCCGCGTTCGCCAAAACAACGGGTTGCCTGAAGAAATCCTGGAGAAAGCAAGGTTGCATATTAAAGATACTGTCGCGATTTCACTTGCCGCCTATAAAAGAGCGCCCATCGCCAGGCAAGCGATTGCCGCTTTATCCATAGGCACATCAGGCTCCGCCAAAGTGATTGGCAGCTCTCTCCGCCTTCCGCCTGGCCACGCGGCTTTTTCCAATACCGCTTTGGCCCATGCGCTGGATTTTGATGACATCAACGATTTGTCCAGAATCCATCCGACTCCCGTGACGTTGGCTGCGGCAATAGCAGCGGCTGATATTGGAAAATCGCCAGCCGTCGATCTGGTGACAGCTGTGGCCCTTGGAAATGAAATCTTGTGCCGAATGGGCCGCGCGGTTGAACCGAAAGGCATCGGTGCCGATGCAAACTGGTTCTTGAGCCAGCTTTTTGGATATTTTGGTGCAGCCATCACCGCTGGACTCGTTCTCGGATTGAGCGATGAGGAGCTTGTACACGCTATCGGACTTGCTTATATGCAGGCAGCAGGAGGAAAAGAAGCCGGCGTCGGTACTGGTTCCCAGGCCAGGTCGATTTATCCGGCCTTTGCTTCGATGGGAGGCGTTCAAGCCGCCTTATTGGCCAGCCAAGGAGTGACGGCTCCAGCAAGCAGTTTGGACGGGCCGACAGGATTTTTCCCAATTTATTTCGGCCAGAATCTGGACGTCCATCAGCGGGAAATTTTGCTCGATACGGACAGCTGGACTTTTTCCGACACGTCCATCAAGCTTTTCCCCAGCTGCCGCTATTCCCATCCCTTTATCAAATCCGCTTTGATTCTCCGGGACAAAATGGACTTGAGTGAAATTAAAAAGATTGTCATCGGCGTCAATGAAACTGCCGCTATGCTTTGCCGCCCTTTAGCCGATCGCTGCCGCCCACGGACATTGCAGGACGCCAAGTTCAGCATTCCGTTCATGGTGGCTTTCACTTTTGTCCATGGCCGGGTGGATTTAAACAACCTGACTGAAAAAGCCCTGGACGATCCGGAAGTTTTGCAGCTGGCGGCTTTAATCGAAGTGGAACCGACACAACACGATGCCCCGGGTTTGCCGCCAGGCGATATCCGCGTGTTTTCAGAAGCACAAGAGCATCAATACACGCATATCCTTGGCCCTGAAACTGTTGTCGATGAAGTGAAGGATAAATTCATTCAATGCTGCAAGTATGCTGGTATCGCAGCACCGGATATTTTATGGGAGAAACTTTCCCGCCAGATGGATTATGGGTTAGTAAATGCTTGTATTATATAAGTATGGTTGAATAGAGGGAATTTCATCAGCTAATAAATTTAGGGACATAAAAAAGGAGTTGTCCCAAAAGTAATTTGGGACAACTCCTTTGCGACGAAGCTAGCGCAGCGATGCAGGAGCAATAGTATTAACCTACGCTTTATTGGACAGCCCCTTTACTAATTTTCTAACTTAAAATTGCTGTTCAACAAATAGAGGAAGTGTTGTATTGCGTTCAAATAACGATACTTCTTTCTTTACATGCTGAGACTCTGATTTTTTCCTGTTGATGGCATTGAGCAATATGGAGACGGCTTCTTGGCCAAGTTCTTCATTCGTGTCAGTAACTCCAACCGAAGTCAGCCCAATAGCCGGATGGACGCCAAATTCAGAATTGCCAAGTCCGATGATGCTGATATCTTCCGGGACTTTCCGACCGGCAGTCTGATAGAACTCCATCAACTGGATGGCAATTTTATCTGTTGACGCTACAATTGCGGTCGGTTTTTTCTTAAGATTTTGCAGCTTTTCAAAAGCTTCATATAATGATGCTTTGTCAGTATCTGTAATCACCAAGCGCTTTTTCCGGATTTTGTGCTTATTCGCTTGCAAAGCATGGATGGCTCCAAGCAGGCCGTCTTTGTTCGTTTGGCTAGTGAGCGTCCCTCCAATCCAAGCGATTTCCTGATGACCTGTTTCGATTAAATGACTAACAGCTGAATAAGCCGCTTCCGCATTATTCATGCATACCGAATAACTGCTGTTCGGGTGGTCAGCATTCAACAGTACAAAAGGAATGGATGATTGATTCATTTTTTCAACAAGCCGGTCCTCGACCACCAGAGCTGAAATGATTACACCTGCTGTTCCTTCAGAAACCAATTCATCAAATAAAGCTTCCTTACTGACTGGTGCATCCAAATGAATATTCACGAATAGTCCTTGTTTTGCAGCGCCATCCACTATCGAGAGCATTGCTCCGTTGAATAGGACTGAATCATTTGCAGCTGCTAAAACTCTAATCGTGTTAACTGCTTTTGGCTTATTCATTTTTTCTTTCGCTTCTGCTGAATAACCATATTCATCAATGGCTGCCATTACTTTATTGTATGTTTCCTTTTTGACTTGATTAGGTTTATTCAATACTCTTGAAACCGTGGTTTGAGAAACCCCTGCGTATTTTGCGATTGCTATAGTCGATACCATTAGCTCTTCCTTTCTGAATAACATTCCCTCTTTTGATTTACGTATCTCTTTAACCATAACACGAATTAATGAATAATTAACCATTTATTAAATTTTTACATGAATTATTATCCAATGAATATTGAATAACAAGAATCACATGCATTTATACTCTGACAAACTCCGTTGCCAGCATTTTTTTACGAGTGCAGAATTCCACGAGGTCTTTGCCGTTAGCACTTGAATTAGACGCTTTGTCCATTTTTCCTTCAATCTTTTTAAAGGGCCTAATAAAAAGAGTCCGATGCTAGGCAAACTGCCTAGCATCGGACTCTCACTATTTTCTAGATAATAATAAATTCTTCTTTTTTCAGATTATTTTTTATCGCGGCTTGAGCGGCTGCCAGGCGCGCCAACGGAACGCGGTATGGTGAGCAGCTGACATAGTCCAGCCCTTGCAGGCAGCAAAACTCAATTGAACTCGTTTCTCCGCCATGTTCTCCGCAAATCCCTGTTTTCAAGGCCGGCTTGGTTTGTTTGCCAAGTTTAATGCCGGTTTTGATCAGTTCTCCCACACCGGCTTGGTCGAGTACGGCAAATGGATTGTCCGTCAAAATCTTGTTTTCCACGTAATCTTTCAAAAACTTGCCTTCTGCATCATCCCGGCTGTAACCGAATGTGGTTTGCGTTAAATCGTTGGTGCCGAAAGAGAAAAAGTCGGCTTCCGTCGCGATTTCATCCGCGGTAAGCGCCGCACGCGGCACTTCGATCATGGTCCCGACGGTATAATCGATTTGTACGCCTGTCTTCGCTTGGACGGCAGCTGCCGTGTCAATGACCAGCTGGCGCATAATTTTCAATTCGTTCACATGGCCCACCAGCGGAATCATGATTTCCGGTATGACGGTGATGCCTTTGCTTTCCAATAATGCGGCAGTATTGAAGATGGCTTCTGCCTGCATCTGATAAATCTCAGGGAAACTAATGCCCAAGCGGACTCCCCGGTGGCCGAGCATCGGATTGGATTCATCCAATTGGCGGACGCGTTTTAGCAGTTTTTCTTTTTCAGCGAGTTCTTTGGAACCCGGTTTGGTTATTTGCAATTTGGCCACTTCCACAGCCAAATGTTCTTTGTCCGGCAAGAATTCATGAAGCGGAGGGTCCAGAAGGCGAATCGTTACCGGAAGTCCTTGCATCGCTTCAAAAATCCCTTCATAATCGCTTTCCTGCATCGGCAATAATTTAGCTAAAGCCAGTTTTCGCTGCTCTTCCGTTTCCGCTAAAATCATTTGCTGAACAATGGGAACTCGGTCAGCTTCCATGAACATATGTTCAGTCCGGCATAAACCGATGCCTTCTGCTCCAAATTCCAATGCTTTTTTTGCATCTTTCGGATTGTCTGCATTAGCCCGCACATCCAGTGTCCGTTCTTCGTCTGCCCATGACAGCAACAGCTCAAATTCTTTTGAAAGTTCAGGGTCGATCATCGGGATTTCCCCTATGATAATTTCTCCTGTTCCGCCGTCAATTGTAATCGTATCCAATCGTTTTACGACGGTTTCCCCCACTTGGAACTGCTGCAGCTGCATATCGATTTTCAGCGCTTCACAGCCGCAAATGCAGGATTTCCCCATGCCTCTCGCGACAACCGCGGCATGGCTTGTCATGCCGCCCCGGCTGGTGACGACGCCTTGTGCCGCATGAATGCCATGGATGTCATCAGGTGTGGTTTCGGTGCGGACTAAAATCACTTTTTCGCCTTCATTGTTCAATTGTTCGGCTTCATCCGGGTCAAAAACGACGCGTCCTGTCGCTGCTCCCGGAGATGCCGGCAAGCCTTTTGCCAAGATGATTTTCTCAAATTTATCGTCAATGCGGCGGTGAAGCAGCTGGTTCAGCTGTTCCGGTTCTACGCGAAGGATCGCTTCTTTTTTGGAAATCACGCCTTCTTCCACCATTTCGACTGCAATTCGAAGTGCTGCCTGGGCGGTCCGTTTGCCATTCCGGGTTTGAAGGATAAACAGTTCTCCATGCTCCACTGTAAATTCAATATCCTGCATATCCTGGTAATGCTCTTCTAGGCGGCGGCACACTTCGATGAACTGTTCGAATACTTGTGGCATATCCTGCTGCAGCGTCTGGATTGGATTCGGCGTGCGAATGCCCGCCACCACGTCCTCGCCTTGTGCATTGATTAGGTACTCCCCGTACAGCAACGATTCGCCTGTTGATGGATTTCGCGTAAATGCCACTCCTGTCCCGGAGTCTTCTCCCATATTGCCAAACACCATGCTCTGGATATTGACAGCCGTCCCGTAATGGCTCGGAATCTTATTCAACTGGCGGTATACAATCGCCCGCTGGTTATTCCAGGAATCAAATACAGCGTTGATCGATAGGAACAGCTGCTGCATCGGATCTTGCGGAAAATCTTCTTTCGTATGTTTTTTTACGATCTGTTTATAGGTGGAAATGACTTCTTTCCAATCTTCAGCAGATAGTTCGGGATCGCTGTGGTACCCTTTTGCTTCCCTAATTTTTTCCAGCTGCTGTTCAAAGTAAAAGACATCAATTTCCAGTACCACGTTCGAGAACATTTGAATGAACCGGCGGTAGGAATCATAAGCAAAACGCGGATTGCTGGTTAAGCGGGCTACCGCTTCTACGGTTTGATCATTCATTCCGAGATTCAAGACGGTGTCCATCATGCCCGGCATTGAAAATACAGATCCGGAACGGACCGACACAAGCAACGGGTTGACGGTGCTGCCCAATTTCTTGCCGGTCTGCGCTTCCAAACGAGCCAGCGATGCCAGAATTTCCGCTTTCACTTCTTCTTGGATGCGCTTTCCCGAATCGTAATAATCGTTGCAGGCTTTGGAGGAAATCGTGAAGCCATAAGGAACCGGCAAGCCGATATTTGTCATTTCCGCTAAGTTAGCCCCTTTTCCTCCCAGAATTTCCTTCATGCCGCTATTTCCTTCGTCAAACATATACACTTTTTTATCCATTCTCACTGCCTCCTATAAATTGATTACGCTAATAGATTGATGAATTTTACGGTTTCATATTTTCTTATTTATTAAAAAAACATGTTTTATAATGAATAAACGTTTTTTTGCATATTAAGAATATCCATTACGTCATTGGCTGTTTCTTCAATGGCTTTATTCGATACATTAATGATCGGACAGCCGACCCGTTTCATAATTTTCTCTGCGTAATCCAATTCTTCTAAAATGCGGTCTAATTTGGCATAGGCAGCGTGCGGCTGCAGCCCCAGCTTTTTCAGCCTTTCCTTGCGGATGGCATTTAAACTATCTGGCTTGATGATTAAGCCGATGCATTTGCCTTTTGGAAGTTCAAAAAGCTCAGCAGGGGCAGGCACTTCCGGAACTAAAGGGATATTGGCTACTTTATAGCCTTTATAAGCCAAATACATCGATAAAGGCGTTTTCGATGTCCGGGACACGCCGATCAGCACAATATCCGCTTTGGCGATCCCTTCAGTATCCCGGGCATCATCGTATTTTACGGCGAATTCAATCGCTTCGACTTTTTGGAAATACTTCTCATCCAGTTTCCGCGTAAGCCCCGGTTTATGTGCCGGTTCCCGCTTATATTTTTTGATGAAGACGTTCATAAGAGGAGACAGTAAATCAACAGCTTCAATGTTTTCCTCGTGTGCCCGTTTATTCAGATAGTCCTTCAGTGCATCAATCACAAAGGTATAAACAACAATCGAATCGTCTTTTTTTGCTTTTAAAATGATTTGTTCAATATCTGCTTCTGAACTGACATGCGAAGTTTGGCGGATTTCAAAATCTTTTTCAATGAATTGCGCGGCTACTGCTTTGACTACAAATTCAGCTGTTTCGCCAATTGAATCAGATAAGAGATAAACAATTTCTTTCTGGCTCATTCTGCATGCTCCTCCAGTTCATTTAATGGAATAAAAAAAATGCTCCGCTAAAAAGAAGAGCATTTTATTTTTTTAGAAATAAAATTCAACAATCATTCATTTGTATTCAATGCATTTCTGCTGATAGATATTAAACTAAAGAGAACTCTTTCTCAAAAACTTTTTCCGCTGAAACATATTCATACCCAAGATCTTTTGCTACTGCTTCATAAGTGATTTCCTTGTTAGCCACGTTCAAGCCCTGTTTCAACGCATCATTTTCAAGCATTGCTTTGTATAAGCCTTTGTTTGCGATTTGCAGCGCGTAAGGAACCGTAACATTTGTCAAAGCGATAGTAGACGTTCTTGGTACAGCACCAGGCATGTTCGCTACTGCGTAATGAACGACGCCGTGCTTGACATATGTCGGAGCGTCATGCGTTGTAATGTGGTCGACAGTTTCTACGATTCCGCCTTGGTCAACAGCCACATCGACAATGACAGATCCCGGTTTCATCGCTTTGACCATTTCTTCTGTTACAAGCTTCGGCGCTTTGGCACCCGGAATAAGAACTGCTCCGATTAATAGGTCAGCTTCTGCCACGGCTTTAGCAATATTCAACGGATTGGACATCAAAGTTTGGATGTCATTGCCGAAAATGTCTTCCAGCTGGCGCAAGCGATCAGCGCTTAAATCCATGATTGTCACTTTTGCTCCAAGGCCAACTGCGATTTTAGCCGCATTCATCCCAACAATTCCGCCGCCAATGATTGTCACTTTTCCGCGTTCCACTCCAGGAACCCCGCCTAAAAGAATGCCTTCGCCGCCATTTGTCTTCTGCAAGAACTGAGCACCGATTTGTGAAGCCATGCGTCCCGCTACTTCACTCATTGGAGTCAAAAGTGGAAGTGTACGGTTAACTGTAACTGTTTCATAAGCAAGGGCAATCACGCCTTTATCTATTAAGGCTTTTGCCAATTCCGGTTCTGCAGCAAGGTGAAGATATGTAAATAAAATCAAGCCTTCATGGAAATATGGGTACTCCTGTGGAAGCGGTTCCTTTACTTTCATGATCATATTGGACTGAGCCCATACATCTTTCGCGAGTTCAATGATTTGTGCACCTGCAGCCGAATAATCTTCATCCGTGAATCCGCTTCCAATTCCAGCATCTTTTTCGATTAAAACTTGATGGCCAGATTTCAGGAATGAAACCACTCCACTTGGTGTAAGCGCTACACGGTTCTCGTTGTTTTTAATTTCCTTCGGCACTCCAATAATCATTTAAATCTTCCTCCTCAAATTATGTATTCTCAGCAGTATACAATTTGTTGCTTGTTTAGGTCATTTAAGAATGACTGCTAAGATTCTAGTCTAAGTATACGAAGTAAAACCTCGTACTTCATTAGACATAATGTTAAGTGCATACCCCTCTCCACAAGACAAAATGGTAATTTGTTTGAAAGTTTATTCTTTTGAGAGTGTTGAGACTTTGGTACATCATGTTTTAGTTTCTTAAACTTTCGGAGAAGTATTCGTATTTTCCTGTAGTGAAAAACACCTCCTCGGAATTTTTACTCCGTGGAAGTGTTTCTGTTTTTCTATCAATCCAATGCGTCCACCGCGTCAATCAATCCGAATCCGGAGTATTTATCATAGCCAGTCTTGAACACATCTTCTGATGAAGACTGGATAATGTGTTTGACTTGGGCTGGTTTCAATTTGTCTTTGCCATGCTGCGCAATGATGACACCAGCAAGGCCCGCCACTTTTAGAGCAGCCATCGATGTCCCGGCTTTATAGCCGTAATTTGGCCTGCTAAAAAGTTAAACGACGAAGTGCTTGATGGCACATGCGAAAATAGCTTTCCAAAGCATTTCTTTTATTAGCAGCGCAAGCAAACGCCGAAAAGCCATCTTCATGGAATCGATCGATTCCATGAAGATGGCTTTTTCAGTATAGGGTTTTATCAAATGAAGGAAATTGCGTTGCACATTGGGATTCGGTCATAGCGAAAGCCAACACTTTACGAATGCACAACGAAGTTGAAGCATATAGGACAGCAGTACACTCCCTTATTTCCAATAATTATTTGCCGCTGCTACAGTTTGGAAATGCGTGGCAACGACATGGGAAGCCATTGTGAGACTATCGGCATTTTCTGCGTACTCAGGCCGTAATTTTTCGCGGACTTCTGCTGAAGTTTGAGTGTAAGCAACGCCTTTCCTTGCTAATGTAAGAGCAAGTTCAAAACCTTTTTGCGGAGTATCCGTCTGTAAGCTAGTGAGCCAATCTGGCATATACTCATCTCCTTTGATAGGGTAATGCCAATATACCTTTAAATTTCAAAATATTCAAATTAATACTCAAAGTAGATGTTGTATTGCAGATTAACTGCATGAAAAACAGATTCCTGGAAAGGCTAAAAAATCCTTCAGATCAGTTTATTATCCAGAATTTCTTCTATTGCCTGAATTTACTGGCCACATTAAAAAGGAATCATCCTCATAAATATTCCGGTTCCCCTAACTCAACAACGACGGATTTTTCAGCTTTCTCTGTTTCATCCCTGTCGAATAGCAACTCAATCACTCTGCCAGTTAAGTTAGGAACGATTTCATGTGAATAAGTGATTTCAGCTCTTTCCAGTTTTTTATGGGCATCTACGCCATACGGGCCAATATTGATGACAGGTATATTCAATTCCCTGATGTCTTCATAATTCACATAATGCTTTGTTCCCCATGCGGGATTGTTATTGGACAATGCATGGATTCCTTCTTCATCATCACTGACTGCTACAAAACTCATATCGGAAATGTGGGGAAAGAAGTTTCTGATGACAATCGGTTGGGCGTAAAATGGTTGAATTTCTTCAACAGCTTGATTTAAAGCGTTGATTAACGCCTCTTCTTGCGGTGTTTTTCCGGTTATTTCAATTCTTGGCGAGTACAGAGAAGAATAAAATAAAATGATGGCAGGAGATTTATCTTTCATCCATTTCCATGCTTCTTCCACCACTTTAACGGAAAACATTCTGGTGTCCAATTCATTGTTTTCTAGAAGAGTCTCTTTGAATTCGGTCATATGGGAAATAAAACTTGATCCGTTTTCCCGGATCAACCCTTTTTCCATTTCTTCATAGCTCATTACTTTCGGTTTCCACGGGATACCTGGATACGGATCCCCGCTCATTTCACAAAATTGCTTGTATCTTTTTTCATAAGAAGCCAGTGCATTTTCAAAAGCTATCAGAGCCTGTTCTTTTAATTTGTCCAATACATCCTTTGGAGTCCAAGAATGAACAAAGAAGTTAAAGTATACATAGGCGGATAAAGCAGTCTGGACGGTATAGCTTGGTTTCATATCGGTCTGCTTCAATGTAACCGGTGGCACAGTGATTTCTCCAAAAGCTTCATCGCAAAGCTCCGGATTATAATTGATCTGCCTGGTTAATTCAGCAGCGATAAAGTTGGGATCCAGCCCTTCAAAACAAGAGCCCACATGCGTTTCCGCTCCTGTGATAAAGAAGGAAGGAAGTAATTTCCCTACCGTTCCCCGGTAGATATAGCGATTTGGATCATTTTCATGCCGGGGTGAAACAAAGTCCGCATTAATCGCTGCAATATAGTCAAATCCATATTCCTTTTTCCATTGCCTGAAAGCGGGCAATGCGGAAAGGATCCCATGTGAACCGTCTTCCTCATCGCATTCGGCCAGAAACACAATATTGCCTTCCAATTCATCGGTATGCTCAGAATAATACTTCAGAAGATATAAATTGCTGGCAACACCGCTCTTCATATCAAGGACACCCCGCCCAAAAAGCCAGTTCTCCGACTCTAAATGTTCTTTTGCGAAAGTGGGAAGCTGCTCGTCTTTAAGGCTCTTCTTCAACTTTACGGAATCAAAGGCATCCTCTTTCAACTGATTAAAATCCTCTACTCCGACTGTATCGAGGTGGCCCATCAATATGACTGTTCGGCGGCTCTCACCTTTTGTCCCTTTCACGAAAGCCAGTACATTGTATCTCTCCCGCTCATCTCCATGCGTTTGAGATAACTGCACATGGTCCGGATTCGTTTTAAAGTAAGGAAAAGATGAAATCAAGGCATGCATTGATTTTGCAAGTTCCTTTTCCCCCTCAGTGTTCACGATGCTTTCTATTTCAACCAATTGTTTCGTAATAGCCAACACTTCATCGCGACATGGTTTCATTGATGACGACTCCTTCAGTTAGGTATTCAAAATTGCCCGTTAACAAAAGAATAACATAAACGGCCATTTCCTCTGCCAAGCTTTTCTATCATTATTCAGCAAAAAACGATCACTGTGCTTTCCAGGCGCGTTCATGATCTGCTGCATACTCAAAGAACACAGCGCCTCTGGCTGACGTTCATGTTATATTGGAAAAAAATAAAAAAGGAGATGCGCCATGATAAAAATGAAGTGGGCCATCAGGAATGCATTGATTGCCTTATCAGCCGTCTTTCTGAGCGCCTGTGCACAGGAAGGCGCCAATCAAGCGACACTTGTGGCTTTAGGTGATTCCATTACTTACGGCGCCAACCTTGAAGACAGCGGCCGGTCGGCTTATCCGTATTTAATCGGGAATGATGCCGGATTCGAAGTGCATAACCTGGCTGTATCAGGCTGGCAAACCGCACAGGTCAAGGAAGCCCTTCGCGAAGACGAAGAATATCGGCAAAAGGTCAAAGACGCGGATGTGATCGCCATGACAATCGGCGCAAACGATTTACTGGAAATTCTCCGTCTTGCAGAATCTGCAAGTGCCGGTGACCCGGAACGGATGGAAGAAATCATGCGCCAAGAGCTCAGCAACGGCATTGTTTTCAGTGAAATCGGTAAACTTATTGAAGAAATCCAGTCACTGACAGACGCTCAAATCCTTCTTTATAATATTTACAACCCTTTTCCGCCTCACAGCAACATGCACCAAATCGGCGAGGCCCTTCTGCCCGATGTGAACACCGCTTTCCAGGAAGTTGCTGAAAGCTATGAGAACGTCTATCTGGCTGATGCCTATTCAGCTTTCCGCGACAAACAGGAAGACTATATTATTGCCGGCGATATTCACCCAACAGAAGAAGGACAGGCTGTACTTGCTGAAATTGGGCTGGAGGTTATAGAAACCGAGTAAAAAAGCATTGCGCAATCGGCAATGCTTTTTTACCTTTCTGGGTTTTATTTTGTCATTTTCATAAAAAACCTTTTGGCTAAGTCAATTTATTTAAACATGAATTTTATTTCACTTGTAAAGTCTATCACTGACTGCGTTGAATCTCTCCCGTATTACTATCGTATAGCTTGGATTGTGTTCATCAAAGAAAGTCGGTTTCTAAATAAACAGGTCAATAGAAGATAAAAACTTGTCAATCCATCGTGATGACCACTTTTCCTTTAGCTTGCCCTTCTCCAAAATACTGGAGAGCATCGGCAGCCTTGAACAATGGATAGCTTTTATCGATAACAGGCACGATTTTGCCCCTTTCGAAAAGCTCTTTTATCACGTTTAAATCCTGTTGGTTTGGAAGATGGATGAGGATTCCCATCTTCTTTTTAGTCATTCGTGAAACCAATGGACCCAAAGATGCAAACTGAATAATTCGGGCCGTTGTGCCTCCAATTACTACATAGCGGCCTTTCGGTTTTAAAGAGCGTTTACAGTCGAAAATCGAGCGATTCGCGACAACGTCCAAGATCAAGTCATACTGCTCTCCATTTTCAGTGAAGTTTTCTTTTGTATAATCAATGACATGGTCTGCACCAATCGAACGCAGCATATCCAATTTCCCTGAATTGTCCACAGCGGTCACTTCCGCACCAAACAATTTTGCGATTTGCAGCGCAAACGTACCGACTCCCCCGCCAGCGCCATTTAACAAAACTTTTTGGCCTTTGCTTATCCTTCCTTTATAGCGGAGCCCTTGCAAAGCGAGGACTGCTGCTTGGGGAATAGCAGCTGCCTGTTCGTTTGTCATGTGTGCTGACTTCATCGCTAAGACATCTTCTCGGACACATACATACTCGGCAAAACCGCCCCATCCGGCTCCTGAGATATCGCCAAATACCTCATCACCCGGCGAAAATTGCTTTACATTTCTGCCCGCCGCTGCGACCTGTCCTGCAATATCAGCACCAAGTATTTGGTATTTCGGTGTAAAAAGCCCTCCTATCCGGTTCACTAAAGGTTTCCCTCTTAAAAGATCCCAGTCCCATGAGTTCACGGATGCCGCGCAGACTTTTATCAGAACTTCATTGTCCTTAGGCAAAGGTTTTTCGACCTCTTTGAATCGAAGAACTTCAGGCAACCCATATTTCGTTGCTACAAGTGCTTTCATTTTGCAACTCTCCTTTTTTAGGCAGGCGCTTCAGTTTCTGCGTTCACGAGAACAACTTCAGATATTTCTTTGGAATCAATCACATGGAAATCGTCAAAAACAAGGATGAATTTGGATGGAATGGCCGAGATGTCATTGATCAGAACCGTTAGAATCGGTTCGATTGGCGGTGGCTGTTGAGATTTAAACAGATCCACTACGCCGGTTCCAACGTCTTCCTTAATCGTCTGCAATGCCGCAATAAAATAATCCAAGAAGCGTATAGGATCACTATCCCTTTTGTCCAACGACAGCCATGCGACCTTTTGGCAGCAACCGGCTGCCCATTTGCTAATCAACGCCTTCTTGCCAAATCCAGCGAAGACGGCGATATGCGTCAGCTTACGATTCACTCCAGCATTAAGCAGTTCAAACAGGCCTGGACGCTAGAGACTATTTAGCCATGGCTGAGGAATATAAAGTTCGGTATATAAAATCTGAATATTCATAATTATATATTACCATGAAATCATTTTTCGTCCCATTAAGGTTTTTCCTTTAAACGAATACACCGATTACTATGGAAATTTCTTGGGCAAAAATACAGCCCCAAAAATAAAAAAGGATTGACCAAGCGGGTGCTGCCTAAAATTGATGCCATGCTGAAAGGCTCTTGTCAATATCGGAGACACGATCAGGTCAAAAGACCGCACGGAAAAAGCCATTCTTTTAGAGAACGGCCTCGTCGACTCCAATGAAAACATTTTGTCGATGCAGAAATTGCTAAAGGGCTGTATGGCTGGTCTAGTATTCATTGTGGTTTATGAAAAATCGAAAAAAACTCTGGTGGAAATATGCAGTTAGTATACGTAGGAGCAAAGCCAGGAAGAGATTTAGGTTTAGGTAGAGGAATGTCTGTGGTAAAATATCACACACATTTTTACTGTTTTCACATTATACCAGAGGTACACAAATGTTCCCTGTGACCACCTCAATTATGAAAACTTTCCATTCACCTTAAAATTGCATGAGGAAATCGCTCTATTATTTGCTTCGTTGGATTCCTCTTGCAGTATTATTGCATATCTTGAATTGTGTCCAACATAGGGAGTAAATTAATCAGTGAGTAGATTTCAATTAACTCATTAAGTGAATGATGTAGATATCATGTAGTCCTGCTTATAAAACGAATGAAGAAGTTCGTCCCTAAGGGTGAACTTCTCCATTTTCTTATCTTTTTAACTTAATTTCTATTGGACTTTATATCTGACAGTTCTGACACAAGCAAAACTGTAAGAATTTATTCACTAAGCTCTTTTGCCAGCATTTTAACACTGTTATTTATTCTTTTAATATTACTTTCAAATTGATCACTGTTCGTTAATTGCTCAATGGCTGTATGTACTTGATCAACACTGGTCCAGTCTTTCACTTCAACTTGATCAGAGAAAATACGGGTATACATCGAATTCGAAGATTTTGAAGATGGTTTAATAGAATAGCCATTTTGTTCTAGATAATGTAGCAACTTGAGTCGGATATCATATTCTAAGTTTCCAACTTCGATGATGATATTTAACCTGTTATTCGCTGCACGTTTCAAAAATATGATTAACCCCAACTTCAACCAATAAGGAGCTTTATCAGTTAACCGTTCTAATATTTCAGAATGATATTCCCACTCAGGATGGGTAAAGCTCGGACTAGATTTTGAAGCATCAAACCGAAGCACCTTTTTTTGATTATCTTCTACTATAAATCTCTCAAAAGCTTTCTTAAGAGTTAAAGAGCCTTCTGTATAAATAAAATCAATTGCTTCTTTTGAAGCTTGGTAAGCTTTTCTCATCCATTCTTCTTCAGCACCACTTATATTCTTAAGCTGAAGTTTGTAAGGCTGGTGATGATTTAAGAATTTTATGCCCGGGTTATTCAACAAATAGAGATATGTGATTGCTTCTCCATAAGATTCAAAAATCTCTTCAGCAAGAAGCAACCGCTCCGGGTCAGGAGCAAAACGTTCATGCAAAACCGCCAAATAATTTTTCAGGAACACAAATACTTCTTCACTGATGGATTCCTTATAAAACTGGAGAATAAACTCAAGAACGTTAGCTACGTCCGCGTAATTTAGAGTCCAATAAAGTTCGTTTGCCGGTTCTTCATCCAGCAATGTAAGAAATACAGGGATGATGGTATATCCAGGATATTCAGTTTCCACATAATTCAAGTAATCATTCAACTGATTGGCGGACTGAGAAGAATAGAATTTGTTTTCAATAATGATGACAGTTTTGTTATCTTCTGAACTCAGTAATAAATCGATATATCTTTTTTTGCTTGTCTGCTTTTCCCGTTCAACTTTCCAATCTGCAAATTTCAAACCAAGGATTTGCAGAAAAAACTCTGAATCAGTGATCAATGAATTGTTCTGAGGCTTCATCAGCATTTTGCTGATTATTTTTTCAACAAAGACGGAATTTAGTCCGTGGTTTTCTTCGTGGTCCAGTAACCAGGCCAAAATATTGGAATGTCTGATTTCATGACTGTCCATTCGCAGCACCTTTAGTGGATTAAACTTTTTAAACATCCGGTTCAGCTCTTCGAATTCTCTACTATGTATCAGGTTTGCGATGTTTTTTACTTCGATAGTCATCTCATAATAACCCACTTTCCATAAGTTAAGATTCTAAAATTTTACTTCTAAAATACCTTAATAGTTTTGTGCAAAGTGAATTTCATCTATACCGTCTAATTTATAAATAAAAATAATATGTAAACTAGAAGAACTACTAATTCTTTTTAAGAATTAGTAGTTCTTTAATTCAGTTATGGTCTTTTATATAATTATCTAGGTAAAAAATTTTTTATATTAATTAGTGCAGTCAGTCTTCTCCAAAATAATCCTCATCCACTTTTTTAATCACAAAAGTCTCTTCATGACTAACACCAATATTGTAAGTAAACATAAATTCCGTAAGTGCATCACCATCAATTAATATGATTTTCTTATCAATCATTTGCACGTATTCCTTCGCTCCATCTGAAAAAGTAGAAGTCGTTATGAACACTCCTTTTCTAGCACGTTTACCATCAAGGCTACCAGAGAATTTTTGAAGCTCTGGGCGGGTAACCGTATTCTCCCAACGCTTAGCTTGAAGATATATCATATCAAGGCCAAGAATATCTTCTTTGATTATTCCATCGATTCCCTCATCACCAGATCGTCCAATTGCTTGGCCAGCGTCTTTCATCGTGCCACCGTATCCCATTGCTACAAGCAAGTCCACAACAAGTTTTTCGAAGAATAAAGGTGTGCCATTCATAACTTTATCCAATAAGTCTTCTTTTGCTTCTTCTTTCAAAACCTTATAGTTGCGTTCAATTTCTTCTAAAGGGGTGCTTTCATTTTTCACAGGAGAGACAACTAGGTTCGATTCATCCTCTCCCTTATTTTTGAAAAGACGGAACTCCTGAAATTGCATAAGAAATGCATTATCTATTGATGTGACATTAGGATCTGCAAGCACTTTTCTTCCTCGTTCCGTTATTACGAAGATTCCGGGACGAATGGTATTTAAGAGACCTGCTTTCTTTAAATACGTTCTTGTCCATCCTACACGATTATGTAAAATGCGCTGCTTGCCGCTTGGCAGTAATTCTTCTCGTTCCTGCTCAGTGAGATTAAACTCATCAGCTAGACGGTTATATGATTCGCGTAATGAATGCTCTTGTCCATCTTCAAGCATTTTTAAAAACGGGTACATGAATTCTTGATAGCCTGGTATTGTCATTACTACACCTCAATTCATATTTGCTAATAAACTATAAGATTGTGGATATAACATCATTCAAATGGTTCCAGTGAACAGCACGATTATGACAACTTGCCAATTATCATGAAAATGCATATCATGAATTGTGCTCAACACAAGGAAAACCATTTTCAAAACCAACAACTTTTAATATGGCAGAAATTCTTAAAAACTTTCATGAAACTACTTGATAAAAATTGAAAATAATTTTATAAATTTCATTCATTTCATTTTTATCTATGGCTATTCTTTTACCATTAATATAGAAATTAAGGGCTGGCTCTAATACTTTTCTACTTTTTTGTTTAAAAGTCAGCACTTGTTTATAGGAATCTATTTCCAATTCTTTTAACTCAATCATTTTGACTTCTTCAAGTAAATCTAAAATGTAATTGTAGGATTTAATATTAGTTTTCTTTAACTTTGATGTTACATTATGATATTCTTCTTCCAAGTATTCTGGCGGGAGATTCTCATAATGTTCATATCCTTTCTCATCAACATGTGTAATTACATTTTCATAAGGGTTTGGTATAGAATATAATTCATTATTTATTTTCTGAGCTTTATTAATTTCGTTAAATAGTTCTTCAGCGTTCTCTTTTAAATTTAGTAATATTTTCTGAGCTTCTTCCTTCTTTTCTCTAGAAATTCTATTATGCTCTCTTTGACTAATCCAGATAGCAATTAGTCCGGCAATAAGAGCTCCAGATAAAGAACCCCAAAAACTATCACTCAACCCAAATAAATTACCATCTATAGTTAGATTATTTAATGATAAACCGCTACTTACAATAAAAGAAACTAGAGAAAAAATAATGAGTAAAAGAACTGCAATTACAAAATTCCTGAAGGTAAATGACATTCCGTCTTCTTGTTCTCTTTCATCTATTTTACCACTCATATTTTATCCACCTTCAGCTAACCCCTAGCGCTTTATAAACCGCATCAACCGGATCCGAATAAAACACCGGCTGCACTTTCACTAACAAATCAGGCGGCACTGTCTGCAAATCCATGACAGAAGCAGCTGGAATCAACACTTTCTTCGCTCCTGCATCTACACAAACCTGCAACACATTCGCAAATTCTTCCACCTTAGCTATCGTCCCACCTACTGTCATATTGCCGATAACAATAGTACTCTCTTGAACTGGCTTATCTAATGCACCCGAGCAAAGACCAATCAATTCAGCAATAGCCAACTCATCTGTTAACCCAATCCCCTGCAAGTCACTAATATGCATCAGATAATCTTTCGTTTTAATAGCGATAGCATTGCTGATGCTTTTGCTGTTAGCCGTAAAGAAGCGGAATGCGGTGTCCAGGCTTTCACGAGCTTCACGTGAAGAACTCACTCCAGACTTGTCGAACTTGCCAGTGCCACTCACAACTTGATTTTCAAGTTTATATATACCAATCATCCCTGAATTACCATGACCCGCTACATAAACATGGCCGGGTTTTCCCATACCTTCCGGAATCAGTTTTCCGCCACCTTGTTCTGGCACGGAAGTATATTCTTCCTCTAATGTTTCTTTATCGATATAAGAGAACATGACATCGTAAAATTCCATGCCGCCGATTTTTTTGAGCTGCTCTTTTACCCGGCGACGGCCTTCTAATGCATAATGCAAAATTTCTTCAATGTCTTCTTTTGTATAGATGCCGTTCGGATAAATGAGCTTCACCATTCCAGATACCGTTTTCCGGACCGCAATTGTATCCCGCTGGTTCAAGTTATTGCCTAACTTGAAATAGCGGTCAACCGAATCGGCAAATGAACGCTTGCGCATTTCTCTGAAAAATTCTGCGATATAATCGACAATAAAGCCATAGTTATCCGTAAAGAATTCCGGGCGCATTTTTGGGATTTCCCAGCCTGGTAAATAGTAATGCATGCGATCAAAAAACGCCGTATCATTTGCCATTTCTTCAGGGAATGGTGCAAATAGATGGGAAGTCTTCAATAAGACATCGACACTTTGATTGATGTTACCGACAAAGACCATTGAAGCCGAAGCGTTCTTCTCTTCTTTCCCTCGTGCAAACGAGCCGGATGCCATATAATCTTTCATGATTTGGATGCCGTCTTTGTCTTTGAAACGGATTCCTGCCACTTCATCAAACGTGACGCAATCCCACATGCCGACAAGTCCGATTTTACGTGAAGTCATGTTATAGAAAAGGTTGGCGACGGTAGATTGGCCGCCTGAAACCAATATCGAATTCGGTGAAATCTCTTTATATACATGCGATTTCCCAGTCCCGCGTGGACCAAGTTCGCACATATTATAATTGTTTTCAACAAGAGGCACGAGACGCAATAAAAGATGCCATTTCACACGATCTTCTAAGTGGGTTGGCTCCATACCAGTCGAACGGATCAAGACATCAATCCATTCGTCTTTGGTAAACTCTTTTCTTCCTTCAAAAATTTCTTGAATATCCATATTCGGCATTTGGATAGGCTGCAGGCTGCTCACGCTGAACGGATTATTGTTTCGGGCTTCTTCGTCGTAATAATAATCGAGTTTTACCATGCACCATATTCCACCGACCAACAGCTTATCGTATTCTTTAACAAAGTTGGATCCTACTGGAACGCCTTTTAACCCTAAGTTCGAGAATTCTGCTTCGTAAATATCCAACTTTGGATTTAAAACTACTGACACTTTATCGATGATCGAGTATTGACCTAATTCTCGGATACGCGATTTGATTTTCTCTGCTTCGTCAGGCCGCACAAAATTATCGGAAAGGATTTTCTTGACGCGTTCCACGCCTTCGCTAATGCTGTCTTCATCATCGGTTGCTGCGTACATGCCAAGCAAATATTCCAGCACATAGACTGGAACGTTTGCCCCTTCTTTAATCAGCTTGGTCAAGTCTTTTCGGACTACACGGCCCGCAAATGCACTGTTCAACTTTTTATCAAGATCAACTGTTAAGGATACTTCCGTTTTCCCTTCCATTCACACACCTCCTCCATTAAAAGTCAAAGTCACTGACGATACCTAGGTTAATCGAATACGGAATTTTGTCAGTAACCATCCCGGTTTCTGTATCTTTGATCATTAAATAATAGGTTTTGCTGCGGTCATAAGTGATACTCTTCAATACAAATCGCAATTTAAACGTCCGATCGGCCGGGTTATCGAAAGGACGGTCGCCGATAATCGTTTCTTCATTTGATAGAATCTCGCCATCTTGGTCGGCCATATAAATTAATACAGTGCGTGGCACCATTTTGTCTTCTACTTTTTCAGTTTGGAAGAACTCCAAATTAAAAATGCTGTTTGTTATTTTTCTTGTAGTAGTGGTCAATTTGATATCCACTTTTCGAATCGCTTGTGAACCTCGTTGGCCAGATCGCTTGTTCTTGAACGATACAAGCGGTATGACAACTTCTTGTAAACTTGCTCCTCCGTGGACAAAATTGACACCAGACCCTTGGATTTTATAGCGGATTGTTGCATTCGGCACATAAGCAGTCAATTGCTCTTCATTTTCTACTACTGATGTTAAGTCGATGGCTAACTGGCCTGACACTTCCCGTTTTTCTTTCGAAAGAATATAACGGCGCTTTATTTCAATCGCTTCAATCGCTTCTTTTTCTATTTTATCGCTTTCCTCTAACGCATCCCGCTGATATAAGAACCCATGGTCAGCAGTGATATAAATATTTGTACCACTTAAATCGTCTCTAATAATTTTCACTAAATCAGAAAGTTCATTCAACGCTGTCTCCACCGCATTAAACGTTGACGTTTCAGTAGAAGCATTGTCTCCCACAGCATCAATCGTATCATGGTAGAGGTAGATCAATTTCTTCCCTTTGAATGTCTCTCGGCGGGCAGCTTTGTTCATAGAAAAAACACTGCGGAAATTAAATGCAATACTATCTACAATTTTCGATTCAATGATTTTTTTGCGGTTTTCAAGTCCTGATGAGTCTTTTCCATCAACCAGCACTTTACCGTCTTTATCAAAATCCAAAGTCCGATGCGGCAGCAGAGCCGCCATTCCAAGTTTCGTTACCGAAGGGACAACCCCGAGCATGTTTTGCATCTCAGAAATGCCTGTCGTTTCCGAATTCAAACGTTCTGCCAATTCCATTCCCACTTCGTATCGCATCGCGTCAGAAACAATGACAAACACTCGTTCATTGTTTTGCATATGCGGTGCTATGACCGAAGAATAGAAATTCTGTTGGCGTTGAATCCCCGGCAATGTCCATTGAGCTGTCATTTCTGAACGCACTGTTAGTGACCAATGGGAGCTTAACTCACCCATAAACCATTTTGAATACAAATTCTCGACCATTTCTTTCAACTTTTTCAATAACTCATGATTTGTATCTTCGTCATAAGCTACATAAAACTTGCGGTAATACGAATCCATCTTATAGTAATTGTTGATATAAGCTTCATAAACATCTATTGCTTGAATCCCGGTAATGCCTTGGCGATGTTCATTGTAAAACTCGTGCATTTTCACCGTATAAAATAGCGCTTCATAGACTGCCGCATACTTCTCATAATAATGTTTCACACGTCTAAGTTTAATTAGCTTTTTATACTCCTCGTAATCTTCAAGCTTTTCAATAAGGCTATTGGCAATATGGATAATGATGGCCCGGTCAATATATGGAAAGATATCCGATTGCTTAAATTCTTCTAAAGGGCTGGCATTTATCATTTGAGAAATAGTGATTTCTTGCTCGACTATTTCAATATAGTCATTGAATCTAGAATAATCGCTTTTGTGATGCATCCAGTGGTCGATAAACACCAACGCATTGGTTTTGCTGCGCTTTGCAATAAAATCATTTAGCCCAGTTAAATACTTTTCATCTACCGAATGGCTGAATGCCGTTACCGACAAATGAATAAATAAAGTCTTGAGCGTTTTAACTTCACGTTCATATCCGCAATAGTTCGCTACGTATGACCAGAAAACATCTAGGTCAAAGAACCGCTCTATCAAAGAAAGATATTTATTTTCAGCATCATCTAATGTATCCATCAAAATGGTTTTTAAGACGTCTTCAAAATTCGGTGTCTTTAAATTACACAAAACACTCATAATCGAAAGCTCAATCATCTCTTCGGTAAACGTCCCAATACCAAACGCAGCAAACTTTCTAAAGCGGTCTTTATTTTTAAAGAAACGCTCGTATTTTTTTACTGTCATGCGCAGCGATGGATCTATATGTAAGTCACTTAAAATTAGCGATATCCGATCTGCATAAAAAGTTTTTGAATACAAAACAGTATCCGCCAACCAATTATCTTCTACACTTAAATCTAAATTTGTATAAATCAAATAAGAGGACGCTGAATCTTCTTCCTCCAGTAAATGTTTCGTATAAAACTGATTTTTATCAGTCAGCGAATGGACCTTTACTCCATCTATTACCAGTTCATCAATTTCTTCTGTAAACTCTTGATCTTTATCAACCCAAAAAACAAGCTTTCGCTGTTCTTCTTCTTTTAAGGGCTCTTTAAAAATGTCTGATAGCGCAGACGCGATTTGTACCATGTTCATGACAGTCACCTGCTTTCTCTATCCATTATAAAACAAAGATACATCAGAAATCTCCGATGTATCTCTGTTTGTTTTATATTTTGGCAACTAGCCCTTCAAACTTCGCATAGTTCACTGCTACACCATCATCCAAATCAATTTCAATCTGCATATCGGCCATGTGGTGTAACTTTTCATCATATGCTTTCAATTCATCGATTTTCTTATCAAGGGACTTCAATTCTTTCTTAGCGTCAGTAATTTCTTTTATCGTCGAATTACCATTAATGATGTTAAGCAAGTCTCTTTTTTCGGCATCCATACGAATCTGGACTTCGTGTAAATAGTCAGTACGAATGCGTGAGAGTGTTGTCTTATCGTAGCGGTGCAAATAGATTAGACAATTGAATGCTTTCTCTTTACCAGATGTGAACAACCAGTAAATCGGTCGCTTTTTATATACTTGTATATGATCTTTATAGAAATCATTTAAGAAATAACGACGTAAAGTTTCTCTCGCTGTTTCATTATTTTTACTGCCAATTATATTAGCAATATATTCTAAATTTGCTTCCAAATTTTTCATTCCAAATGTCACTTGAACAAACGAAATTATCTTATTAACAATATCATCTTCAAAATATGAACCTGTTAGTACTGGGATAATATTATCTTTGTCTGGCAAAAAAGTTTTATGGAGTAATGAATCAAACTTTCCACCTGCATAAATTAACTTTTCTTCATCTATCGAATATCTTCCTACAGCACAACCTACAGCGTAAGATATGAACTCCTTAATCAAATCAGTCTCTTTTATATCTTCAGTAACATTTTTTTTATTTTTTATTTTTTCACTAGTTTCATTTAATGGAAAACCGTATATTTGATTGAATTTATTACTAATACTCATTTCAACTTCATGTAAATTTTCAATTAATTCTTTTCGGTTTTCCTTAAAAGCTTCTATTGCTTCATGAAGGGAACTTTTTTTTGTTTTCAACAAAACATTAGAAGAAAAATCCCAAGACGTTTCCTTATAATCCCATTCTATTTTAGATAACTTTATACATTCTTCAACTTCAGTTTTTATAATGTCTATTAAAGCATTATCATTTGGTATTATTACAGGTAAAGATTTTATAGTTCCTACTTCATAATTTAATGTTGGGCTAAGGGCTTTTAATAATTCAGTTATGATAGAAGAATTCAATAATCCAAGTATATATAAAGTATTATCATTAAGTTCAAAAATAGTACATCCTGCCACATCAAAAATAGTTCCATTTTCTTGAATTCTTACAGAAAAATCTCCTGCAGTTATTTTCGACCAAGTAATGCCCTGTTTAAAATAGTATTCCTGATTCCAACACTCACTATTTTTCTTTTCTATTAAACCTTCTTTTAATCTATCTAATTTATTTTGTTTAATATTAAATCCATTATCTTCCCAGTCTACAATATATTCTAGATTTCCATACCATTTTCTATATGTTCCCCCTTTGTTATAAGGAACCCATTTTCCTGAACGAAGAGATAATTCTTCTGCGTTTCTTGCATCTTTAATAAACTTATTAATATCAACCTCATGCCACATTCTTACAAACTTTTCATTTTCACCTGTTGCTAAACCTATTCGCGGCTTACCGAATTCTTCCAGCTTGTTTGCGTTATCAAAAATTTCTATCCATCTGACATCAAGCCAATATGACAATGGGGAATCAGGTATTAATCGAAATAAATCAGAAGAAAGGAGACTATATTTTCTGCTTGCCTTTAACCTTTTAAATTCTTGCATTTTATCTATTGATTTTTTTTGATCAGTGGTTCTTATAAATATTGTCTCTTTATCTACTTTATAGTTCCTCATTATAAATGATACTGTTTGAACTACTTGTCCGTTTATATCATCAAAAGCATTTGATCCTAAATGCAAAACATTTTCAAAAGTTTGAGTTTCTAACATTTTTTTACGAAGATTTTTAAATCTGCTAATAAACATCCATGATTGTTGATTTATAGCAGCATACATTGCATTTTTCTTTAAATAATCATTTAATTCCATGAAAGCACCAAATAGATCAGCTTTAGAATCGGGATAATTTTTCTTCATATAATCAGAGAGTTCTTTATTCATGCTTCCTGCACTCATGTATGGAGGGTTTGTTATTAAAATATCATATTCTAAAGACATTAAGTTCGTTTGCTTAATTAACTTTGGTAATAGATATAAAAACTTCTCTTGTTTCTCAACTTCGAAAATTTCTGTAACAGGGTTTGAATGCATAAATTTTAATCTATTCTGTAAATATGTGTAGTCATCATTTTTAAGTTTTAAGAGAGAACCTATAGCTTTTGCATTTTGAAACTGCTTTATGAAAGTCTGAGTTTCCTCATACTTTTCTTTGTCATTTGCAAGAAACTCAATATCTTCATTCGTCAGGCTATTTGTTTCTTGTATGGAAGCTAAATTGAGGGTTAAGCCTTCTCTTTCAATACTTCTTAAGAAACGCTTATTATATTCCATAGCTTTCATGACTACTGAAAAACTAGCGAGCTGGTAGGCCCTATCATCTATATCCAAACCGTATAAGTTATTTTCAATAATAAGACGAGGAATTTCTCTCTCCATATAACCGCTCTTGCTATATATTTCGAAAAGTACATCAAACATATACACTAGGATATGTCCACTCCCCATAGCAGGATCGAAACATTTAATGTCTTCCACTTTCAATTCTTTATTTATATATGGTTCAATTTTTTCTTCAAGATCTTCTTCAGTGTTTTGTAAGTAAAACTCCCAATCACTGATTAAATCTTGATGTTCCGGATGAGCTTCAACCCAATAACGCCCCAATGAGTTTTGCACCATGTAACGGACTATCCAATCAGGTGTAAATAATTGAGTCGCAAAAGGAATCTCTTCCGCTTTATATTTCTTCTTCGCTTTAAATACACGGTCTTTTTCTTCAGCAATATAATATTGATAAAGCCAACCGATTACTTCAATCTTTTCCCAATTACTTTCAGGTATAACTTCAACATTCGTCATTTTTCGAATGAACGAATCTGTAGCTAATAATCCTTCTGGAAATAATATCTCTGTATAATCATCTATTGTTTCAAACATAAACGGCATATAGTGATTTAAATCATTGCAATGTTTGATAATAAGGTACTTGAACAATTCTTCGTTTTTATTATTCAATTTCAAATCATATATATACTCTTTATTCAAATCTAATTCCAGTGATAGAGCCTCTTTCATCATATCCGGCTCTGTATTTTCTACATTTAGTGAAGACAATACACGCACTCTAGTTGGGAGATAATCATTTACTTCCATGAAACGAAGAGCTGTAAATCGGTTAAACCATGTATAGGCCGTTTCTTCCATTACACGATTGAAGCCGATATCACGAATTCGAGCAATCAACTTATTTCGTTGTACCCTTTCTTTTTCAGAAAGTTGCTTGCCATCTATAAAGATGGCATCAGAGCTTTCAATAGTAGCTTTTTGGATTCCTTCAGCTGTAATTCCGACTTTTCTAGCTTGAAGTTCCACTCTTTCTAATAATTCTCTTCTTGCTTCTGTAGCAAATTTCTTTAATGCTGACTTATTCAAAACTTCTTCACCTGCTCAGTCTATAAATTCTATTTTGTTGTTGGTTTTTATCATATTCATTAATTTTTCTGACAAGGTATTGATGTATTGATTCACATCTTCTTCTGAAGATAATGAAGATGTATTTACCAAACTTCTAAGGCTAACTTTTATCCCTTCAGAAGGTGGACCTACTGGTGGTTTGACAACAGTTATTTCGCGTTTAATCTGTTTTTCTATTTTCTCTTTAAAGAAAGTACTTTGTGTAATTGTCGCATCAACTTTGAAGATATCTGTAAATTCTTCTAAACTCTCATTCAAATGCATATAATAATTTTCTATTTGCTGCTTAGTATTTTCTGTGACGCCCTCTTGTTTGGCCATTGATGAAAGGAATTCATAATCTATCTTCACCTTATCTTTAGCATGGTTTTTTTTCTCAATAAGAATAGATTTAACTTGTTCTTCTATTTTATGAGCCAATTCAGGAATCTCTTTAATTTTTTTATATGGAACCGGATCTTCTAAAATCAGGGTTAATTCTCTCGCTGCTGCTTTTAAATCTTCTCCGCCCATATACGTCTTGTTTTCTTCGTATTTAGCATACTGATACAATCCTTGGTTAAAAATGTTTTTTTGATTACTATGAAAGAAATCTTTCACATACATAATATCTTCTTCCCAATAAGCCAAGTCATCTTCTAATTCCTTTAATTTTGTGAAGAACGCTGCATTATCCAAACCATTATGAAATTGATTGAAGTATTCAAGGCCTTTATTTAGAAGACTCTTTCCTGGATATTTCTGACCTTCATATTGAGCTTTTAATTCATTAATCTCGGCAATTTGCATTTCTATTAAAAGTCGGAGATCTTTCACTAGTCCATCTTCATCATCAGCTAAATCTGTTTTATTGAAAACTTCTTTCGCAACTCGCTTGGCAGCACGGATTAACTTTTCATCTACTTTTCCTCTTTTTACAATTATCGCTTTGTCCGAATCAGCCATCTTAGTGAAGATTGAAATTAATAGATTCGTATTCTGCTCAGGCTCTAAGTATTCAGCATTATATCGAATGCGAATAAGCTGTTCTTTCAATAGCTTCGCAATCAAAGCCGCTATGTCTAATTGCTTCCAGCCATATGGTTTGTCCATAAACCGGTCATATAAAACTTTGACACGAGTTTGTTTTTGAATATCGTCTTGTAAGGAAATAAAATCAAATGCTTCTTTCTTTGCCAATTCATTCGGATAGGTATCCAAAGAATTATCAAATGAAATCTGTTGGTTATCCGAAGCCAAGATATGGATTAACCCTCTTTCATTTTCCAAATGCTCTTTTACATACCCAAGCTTTGTGTAAATATTATCGACTAAAATTTTGAATGCTGCATTAAATTTTTCTTTTACGGATGAACCTTTTATATCGACTTTTTCACCATTGATAAAGAAAGACCCACTCTTTATGGCATCTTCCAGCAACTCACGGCCCCGGCGTTTGCGTTCCCGCACTTCTGCTTGTTTGTTGTTTAAGATGTTCTGGATATTTTCCGGAAGTTGCGTAATGTTCTTTTTCTTGCGATATTCCTCAATGCGCAAGGCTTCCTCAATTTCTTCCACATACAATTCACTGCCGCCCAGTTTTACAATCATTTCTCCGCTGCCGCTCGTCATCATCATCAGTTCTTGCTCGGACTTTTGATAATGGTCAGAGAGCGGGGAAATGATTTGGACACCGATGCTCGACGATTGATTGCCGTAATTTTTCTCATCCATCTTTTGATTGTATGAGAAAAGATACTCCGAAGAATAACGGAACCGCTTTTCATCGTAGAGGTCTTGGAAGATGTAAGTGGCTAACTCGCGTTTGACGATTTCCTCATCAATGTTCAAGGTTTTAATTTCACGGTTAATGTCTTGTTCATCGTCCGTTAAGAAAAGGTAGTAGTCACCATTTTTTTGGATTAAAGTCTGTGAGATGAGCTTTCTCAATGAAGCTTTAATTTTTTCTTTTAACTCCAATTTGTCTTCGTCAATGTTTGTAATCATTAAAGTCGCGATATTATCGATATTAGCCGGAAGTTCTTTAATGTACTTAACCATGAATAAGACTTTTAATACTTCCATATTAAATGGGTCATCTTTTAGCGCCGGGTTTTCATATGCTCCATCAATCACTCGTGATACTGACGGATTCAAAAACTCTCTAATCGTTTCATAAAAAGCAGGGAACGGGATCAAGAAACCTTCTTCTTCTGCCTTGTATCTTAAAGCCGTTTCTTTGTAAGCGGACAACATAGAACGCTCACCTTCAGATAAACTCTTACCTGAAGAACCGTGCTTTCTTATTTGTTCAAAAACGTTCTGAAGCAATTTAAATTGATATGGAATAAATGGATATACCTCTGCAAATTCCTGTTCATTTTCATAACCGCGCAAGTCCGCCGTGCTTTCACGGAAACTGATTAAGTTTTTAAGGATGGCGCTTTTCTCAGGATAAAGCAATTTCAATTTGTCATTCACGTAATCTTTTTTGAGAAGAATCCTTTTTTTAAGCACTTCATCTACAGAAATTGAAGACAGTGAAAGTCTTGTATCAAAACGGCCTTGAATCCGTGAGAAATCATCGCCTTTAACTTTAACGATGCTATCAATGCTTTCTTGTGAAGTCACCATGACCCAGGCTTTTCCTTTTGCATGCGTTCCAAGTTCTTCAGTTAGCGTTTGGAGGTTTAGCATCAAGCTTCTGCTGTCCCCTATGTATTGCCCAATTTCATCCACTAAGAAAATGAGGTGAAAGTTTTTGCCTTTTTCATCGATATACTCTTTTACATCTTTTGCAAATTTCTCAATGCTAATTTCGTAATTGTTGACGCCGTTGTCGAACCAGTTCCCAGCTGACTCTTCTGTCATGTCGGTAGCTTTTGAAAGTGCACTGACGATGTAATCTCTATCAAAGTAAAAACTGTTCCGGCGGTCTTCCCATGGTTCACCTGCAAGATTTTCAAACTCATCTTTGAAAATTTGGTAGGTTCCTTGTTTGTCCAAGTACTTTTCCATCTCAGCCACACCGGAGATGTCGCCGTAATAGCCTCTATGCTCGTAAAAGACTTTCATAAAGACGCGTAAAATCGCATCTTCTTTCGATTTATTGTCCAGTTGCGCTTTTGCATCAATATTAAATAGGATGGTCTCTGTTTCGATGTCTGCAGTCCGCTGCATATTGGCCAATACCAACGGATCTTGGATCTTATTATCAAAGAAATCTATCGCGCTTTTATCATGAACTTGCTTGTTTTCTAATAAATAAGCGAGTATTTTGAGGAAGTGCGATTTACCTGAGCCAAAGAACCCTGAGATCCAAACGCCCATTTTATCGGTCGAGCCATTTACGCCTTTTTGATAGTTCTCGTAAAACTTCGATAAATGCTTCTGCAACTCGCGCGTGACTACATACTCATCCAATTCCTGATAAATACTTTCATCATCGGTTTGCGCGACTTTAATTACGCCACGGATATCACGTTCTATATCTTTTTGAAACATTTCTTTCAATAACATTAATATACCCCCTCTATATGATTAGTCTACTAAGCGGAATGCCCGGTAATAGTTATCGTCCTTGAACTTGCCGAACAAGTGCAAGTCTTGCTCGCTGTATTCTCCTGGATAAAACATGATAATAGGCGTCTTATCGATGACTTCTTGCAGATTATTTAAGATCGTATGCGATCTCACAAAAGGAAAAACTTTTCCTACTCCAGTTAGAATAACCACATCATGCTCATTCATTTGCTCTTTAATCTTTTGCAAAAATATTTGCGGATTTGCGAATGTTGTAAGGGCTTTAAACAAAGCGTCTTTCCCTTGTCTTTTTTCCATTTCAAAAATCCGATCAAAAATCCTTTTATCTTTCGTAATTTCCAAGAGCATCTTGTAAAGATCAAATTCAATGATTCTTCTATTTGAACCATCGTAGTTGAATTCTTTTTTTATGTGCTTAATATAATCTCGGACAACCAGTTCATCCTCGGGTTTATAATCAAAAACATAAAAACTTATTTCATTTCCAAGCCCTCGGCCATCGATGAATTTGTCTTCTTTGATTTTTGGAATAATCCGGTCGAGCCTTGCATTTAAATTTGCCATTCTCTCACCTCTATTCACCCATCGCTTGGACATACTTGGCGTCGCCAATTTGTCTGAGATGTTCTTTGATTTGTTCGTCGATGATTAAGCGATTTAATTCGTCAGATTTTTTATCCTTAAGCATTCCTGTATCTAGCAAAATTTTAATGTAGACTTGCTTCAATTTCTGAACAGTCGCTTCTGTCCATTCAGCAATATTTTTGCTTTCCTCTGCTTTCACCGTAAAGTACATATTTAGATCCTTCTTTTCAAAACTATAATTATTTGTCTGAAACTTTTCTTGAATAACTTCTTTTATAAACTCGAAGAACAAGCGGTCAGTTTTCATAATTGCGTATAAATTGATAGCTTTACCAACTTCGACGGATTCTTCAATAACCATTTTACGTAAAACATCATCCAATACATTAACCCTTCTTAATATTGAAGGAAGCCCTCTTTGAAGACTCGATATCTTTGCGTGTTGAAACAAATTCTCTTCAACAACTTTTTTGCGAATTTCTTCATCTGATAAACCTTGATCTTTTAACGTGGCCACTTGCTTAAACTCATAAAACATGAAAGCAGCGCCCGTTAATACAGAAGAATAATCTAATTCTGTTGTCATTTTAATCAACCTCTCAAAATAAGGTTTCCTAGTTCATTTCCAATATTCTCTCAACAATAACTAATCTTCTTTTTCCACATTGCTGCTGGACTACTTTAGTAAAGTCGTTATTCTTCATTAACTTCTCCTGATTGTTCTTATGTATATCTTTTATGCTATCTATAAGTTTTTGTTCAATAATTTTCTCATCCCAATAAGCATCCACTAACTGATTTACTGCTGCAGCCACATCTCTTTGTGTACGGTAAAACATTTTAATTTCCATGTGCTTCCCCTCACATTTAAGTCTTACTCTATTCTTATTTTACTTTAGTTTAAAGTTATTGCAATAACAGTTCTTTTTTACAGTAAAATACCTGTGCATTCCTCTAAAGAGGTACTACACAGGTTAAGAATTATCAAATATGCTAAATAAAGATTGATACTTTCCAGCAGAATCAAAAATTAAATAGATTCTTAATTTTCAATGACCTCGTATATTCGATCATCCACAAAGTCTTTTCTTATCAGCTTAATCTTCCCAGAAGTCTCTATACCATTTAAAGCGATACAAACCTTTGTATAGATTTGATATTTGCCGGTTAAGTAAGTTTGGGATGGAGCACCACATTCTTTAACCAAATACTTGCTTAATTCACTTGCAGAAATCACTTTTACTTCTTTTATATAATCATCTAAAATCGCTTGCATTCCCACTTCATCATATCTTTTCGCAATACTAAGAGGCTGACTAACTAGGGAATCATTGAAATTAACAGACTCCTGTATAGATGCTGCTACATTTTCTTTGTCCCTTTTTAATGCTTCTTGCAAAAAGCTCTCTCTTTGTTGAGCTTCTATAAGCGGATCACTTAATTGCATAGTGTCTTCTGTCAACAAAGCAGTAGCCATTTTTATTTCATAAGCCTCATTTAATGCAAACGCCCGGTAAGGATGGCTTATTTGATCTTTCAAAAAACGTTGTATAGTAAAAGTGATGTTTGTTTCTGTAGATTTCACATAATAAAGACTAAACACTTCATATTTCCTTGGAGCATTTTGGTGATGGTAATTGAAAAGATCAAATAAATTATTTTCCGTTTTTAGATGATTTAAAGTATCTTCCCATTTCAGGTCTTCTTTCATTTTAACAGCGATGTCTAATTCTGCTTCCCATAGATGAATAACGCGACGGTCCATATCAACAGATTGCTCAGTTTCTTCTACAAACCATATCGGTTTTAGATTCTTAGTTTTAAAATATTTATTTCTCTTTTTTATTTGTTGTACAAGTCTGGAATCCTTCGTTTCGGTTACGTCAGTCAAAATAGTAATTGCAAGTTCCGTTTTACTATTTTCAATTATAATGTCTGGATAGTATTTCCATTTTTCATCTGCTTTTTCAATGTAGCCATACTCTACGCGTAAGTTGTCATTAATTTTTTCTTGGGTCTTCAATTCATCGTAAATGATTTCCTTCATTACTGAATGTTTCTTTGACTCTCTTTTTATTTGTTTTTGATATGTTTCGCTAGCCTCTGAAATAGAACAAGAATTACTTGGATGAAAGAAATGCTTTTCGTATATATCTCCTGCTTTTAGTTTCAAGATTCCGTTGCAATATGGACAAGTGAAAGCTCCTTTATCTGCTGCCTTCTTTAACCTATTTACTTCTGCCTTTATCGATTCCTGCATACTTAAATGACTGTGAAGATTAAATCTTTCCCCTTCATAAATCGCTTCTAACATTTAAATTTCCCCCTTTATATTTCAATTATTTGATTTATTTATTATAAATTAATAGTACCATTTAAGTTCCATAATTTTCAATTAAATTATTCTTTATAACTATAAACCGAACTCAAAGTAGAGTTTTATCAATGTAGTTCAAACAGTATTGCGTTCAAGAATTAAAGTTTCCTTCTAAAATGAAAAAGAAGCCTCTCATTTAGCTGAAAGGCTTCTTTTCAAACTCTAAATCATTATTTAATTAACTGTTGTTCCTTCACCGGCTCAATCCCAAGCGCGTCCAACTGCCCCCAAAGGCTCTCCAAAGCTTTCACCTTATCAAAGTAAAACTCTCTGCCCCGCACCCTCCAGAATTTCCAGCCTGAACGTTCCAAAGATTCCTGGCGCTTCATATCTTCTTCGAACTTCTCAGGACCGTGCCATCTTTCACCGTCGCATTCAACGGCTAAGCGGTCACGAATGCCTTCAACAACCATATCGATCCGGTATTGGCCGACTTTGACTTGCGGCGTCACTTTATAGCCTTTAGCTAAAATCATCCGGAGTACATCGACTTCAAATGGCGAATCGCAGAGTTCTTCGAGGTTTTGGACTTCCATATTCAAGCGAGTCGGGTTTTGGCAATAGCTCAACAAGCGATAGCGCAAATCCTGAGAACTCAACTCTTCTAGATCCACTGAATGGTATAGCCTCATTTGATTTTTCGCGCGGCTAGCTGCGACGTTGAACCGCTGCTTGTCTGCGTTTCCTGTTAAGGCCCTAAAATTGCGGTTCGGTGCAGAAACCATCGACAAGAAAATGATGTCTCGCTCATCTCCTTGCAATGTATACGGATTCCCGCAAATGATTTTCCGCTCCACAAATTCACGGTCACCAATTTCCTGGCGGATCCGGGATTCCAATAATTTATGCTGGTCTTGGCCAAGAAGCGTAATAACGCCAAATGTCTGGCCTTTTAGTTTTGGGTCGAGGACCATTTCTGCCATATCGGCAACAATCGCATCGATTTCGCCTTCATTGACGTCTTTGCGGTCCTCGATATAGCCGTCTTTGACTTTAATCGCCAATACCGGCGGATCGATTTTATCTTCTTCGAGCGGCAAACGAAGCGGAATCATTTCGCCGCCGTAGCTCATGTCATTCGAGAACTGGATGATTTCCGGCACGCAGCGGAAATGTTCCCGCAGCATCAGTTTCCCTTCTTTCGGGAAGGTCTGTTCCGCGATTTCATATAACGACAAGTTGCCATCGAACAGATCCGCATTCGGAATGCCTTTTAAGTGGCGGCGCACCAATTCCATTACATCATCTTGCTTGGTGCCGATCGATTGCGGACTGATTTGTTCATCGTCACCGACGACCACGATTTTCTTGCCTCGCAGGAGCACATTGATGGCGAACAGATCGCATTGGCTGCTTTCGTCAAAGATGATGACATCGAATTTTTCGTTGGTCACCGGGAAGTTCTCAAGCACTTGGCTGATCGGCATGATCCATACCGGAATGGCACTTTGCGCGGTTTTCATTTCTTCCCGGGCACCTTGCAGATTGCGCTGCGCCGATTTCCCGCTGCCTTTACCGAAACGTTTGATATAGGTTTTCCAGGCAGACAATGCCCGTTTTTCTTCATCGGTTATGCGGTTTACTTGGCTTTTCCAAGTGGAAGCACTGACAATTGCACGGATCAAGCGCTTTTGTTCGATATGCTCTTCCTCCAGCTGTTTTTTCAAAAGCGTCGTGTTCGTATCTTTCGTCTCATCAAGCCAGGACTGCAATTTTTTCAGTTCAAATGCTTCTGCATGGTCTTCGGGAAACTCACTAACTTCTCCCGCTGACATTTCAAGCAGCTTTCCAGTCAGAGGCAATGTCTGATTGAACTGCTCAAGTAACATATAAAACCGCATTACTCTCGCTTTGGTCCGCTGCAATTCTTCAAGTCTGCTCAAAAGATGGACCCATTTTGAAAGGTCTTTATCTTGATATGCTACGGCAAAATCTCGGCTAACCGGATGCATATGGTCTTTTGCGCTTAAAACCATTAATCCAGCCAGTTCTTCATTGTATTGGGCTTCCCATCTTAAATATTCCATTCGCTTCAGCACCAATTCAAGGTCTAAGATCAATTGTTTAATTTCTGCAACGGAATAAAGATTGATACCAGTCATGCCGTAAGGAGTAATCTTTTCTTTTATGGATTGGGCTGTATCAACGGTTTTGATGACCAATTGCAATTCTTTCAACCGGTCTTCCAATAGATGCGGGAACCGCTTTTCTTTTTCATCTATCACGGTATGGCCGATGTCTTCCATATTGCCATTCAGCACGGAATCTTCGAAAAGGTATTTCGCTTGTTTTCCTTTTATCATAAAGAACAAAAAGTTGGGTTTCTTGCCATTTTGAAGAGGCTCTTTAGCGACAGTTAAATCGTTTGTTAAAGCTTCATTGCTCTTTTCCGGCAAGTTGATCGTGTGGGTGACCAAGATATGATAGGAAGCAAATAAACGATCAACGGCTCCAGTTAATTTATCGGCCAATGTACGCCAGCGTTCTTCGCGGTGGCCGCCTGCTCTGCAATCATCCATCATGGATTGGTAAACTGGGTTCTCCAATACTGCCGACATGCCGAGAAGTTCATTTAGATCTTTTTGCAGCGCTTTGATTTCTTTTTTGTCCATCGGCAGCCCGTATTTCTGCAAGACGGCTTTGCCTTCTTCATTTGATGTTTTCAAGTTGTTTTCGATTTCCATGAACGCGGCAAAAGATGAAGCGTTTTTAAGTTCGGTTTCAGCCAAAGGAAGCTGTTGGTGCCGCAAGAGAAGCTGCTCTTTTGTTGTATCGTTTTTCAGCTGCCATAATTCCTTGAAATCTACGGAGTTCAACGGAAATGCTGCGTCAATTGCAACATTGTCTTGAATCCAGTTGTAATGGCTATCCGATTCTGATAGGCGTTTGGCGACGTCGTACTTGAAAAGTTTTTCTCCTTTGTATTGAAGGACCGTCCCTTCTTTTTCGGCATATCCCTTAAGCAGGTTTTTCAAGCGGGCTTCTTCGCGCTTGCTGCGGTTCAGCGCTTCTTTGTCGCGTCCGATTTCTCGTTCCAGCCTTGGCACATCCAGTTCGCCCAGTTTTCCCCGATGACGCGGATCGACTGCTCGATTTCCTGCAGCGATTCACGACCGCCTCCAAGAACCGGCACACATAAATCACGGATTTCCTGGGGAATCTTGTTTTTCAAGACTTTTAACGGGCTTTCTTTTTGGCTGGTGATGAGGATCTTTTTCCCTTCCGATAAGAAGTGGGAAACCAGATTGGCAATCGTATGCGTTTTCCCTGTACCAGGCGGCCCTTGCACCGTAACGCCTTGATGGCGGGATACCCGCTGAATAATCGCTTTTTGCTGTTCGTTTGATTCGAGCGGGAAATACAAATTATTGTCGTCAAACGCTCCGGCGTTATCTGAAGTTTCATTTCCTTCAGCTGGATTGTCTTTAATCGGTTCACCGATTATTGCAGCGACTGTATCGGATAATTCCAGTTCGCCTGTGGAAATGCCGTCAATAATTTGAGCCAGATCATCTCTTAAGACACGCGCATTTTTGATACGCAAAGAAAGCATGTGATGGCTGTAGATCACCGGATCTTTGTCTGGAACTTTTGAAGCTGCATCCGAAATGAATTTTCCGTTCGCGTCAAATGTTTGGATAAATTGTGTAAAGAAGTCGGTAAAGTCTTCTGTAATTTCCCTCGTTTGGACTTCTTTCCATAATTGATTGATCGGATTGATATTCGGAATGGAAATCCCCGAGAAGATTTCACGCTCAACTGCTGTTTCCTGGTCGACCAATTTTACGGAAATGATGCCTTTAAAAGCGTCCAATTCAAGTTCCGCTTTACTTGTCAAAAGCGGTGAACGAATGGTTCCGATTTTCGGATCCGGATGCTGCCAAACGAAAAGACCGGTCCCGTAGACAAATTCCAGCGTTTCTCCTTCTTTTTCAAAACGCGAAAAGAGCTCAAAAAATTCCTCGTATTTCTCCAGCGCACGTTTTTTGTTTTTTAGTTTAACGGACCACTCTTTCCACTCCGGCACCCATTGCTCGTAGGCGGCCAGGCGGTTATCGTCATCAATGAAAAATTCCTTTCGCTGCTCGCCAACTGCTAGCTCTGTTGTTTTCATCGTTATATAGGAAGGGATTGCTGTTTCTTTCTTCGGCTCAAAATTGAGCCAGTCTTTGAAAACCGGTTTGGGAGCGGGCGGCGTTTCATCCGCTTTCGTGATAGCAGGTCTATGTATTTCCACGAGATTTTCACTATTGTGGCAATTCCCGAAAGTAAAACAGCCATCCAATTTATCCAAGTCTTCGAGCTGCCAATTCTTCTCGAAGTCCGAGTAGTTCCGTATAACTTTTCCGACTAGATTATTTAATGCCAGCATGTATTCAAAAAAGTTTTTGGCTTTCTCATTTGCTGTAATTGGTTCCATCGAATACACCTCTCTTATCTTTTCTTACTAATGCAAATGACATATATTTAAGTATCAATCAATTGACAATCTTAGTATGATTTTTCTTCTTTTATTCCTAATACTACCAACGATTGGACGTTTAGACAAGACGACGGTTAGGGTCGTAAAAAGTTTCTTCTATAATTACATGAACTTTGCAATAAGCTAGCTTTCTAGGCCTTTACTTCCAGCTCACTTCTATAGATTATCTATTTAATTCATGTCTATTTGTATACTGGCGACTGATAATCAAACAAAAACCGGATCTGGAATCTTTCTCATCTCCTGCACGCGGTCTTTCGTAGAAAATGTGCATAAAAAAATCCGCAGTCATAACGGCTGCGGATTTCTGATTCTTGTTTTTATATTCGTTGCTATTAAATTTTCACAACCATTTGAACGGCTTGGATCAACCGAAATAATTGAGTTGCCGTAGTGCGCAGATTACTATAGGCAACGTTTGAATCCATTGCTTCTTCCAGCGACATGGGCGCATTCATAATGGAAAAATAGGAAGTGATGCCAAGTTCGTTTAATGCCGCTGTTTCTTCCGTGATGCCGCCTGCAAGGGCTATGACAGGAATCCCTTGCTTTTGGGCAAGCTGGGCTACTCCGAGAGGTGCTTTGCCCATGGAAGTCTGGCCGTCCAGCTTTCCTTCGCCTGTAATGACAAAATCCGCGCCTTCCATGCTTTTTTCCATGTCGATAATCTCCAACACTAGATCGATTCCCGATTGCAGTTGGCCATTTATGAAACCGGAGAAAGCCGCGCCTAATCCACCAGCAGCTCCTGCTCCTTCAATCTGGTTGATATCTACCCCAAGTTCATCCTGAACGAGATCCGCAAAGTGTTTAAGCCCCTCATCCAGCTGCTTCACCATTTCTGGTGTCGCCCCTTTTTGCGGTCCGAAAATGTACGCTGCGCCCATCGGCCCGTAAAGAGGATTTTTAACATCACAAGCGATTCTGAATGTGCATTCTTTCAACTTATCGTTCACATGCTCTAGATCCAACCTACAGATATCCGCGAGCGCTTGTCCGTCTATTCCCACTTCTTTGTTGTGCTCGTTGTAAAAGCGGAAGCCCAATGCTTGCAGCATGCCAATCCCTGCATCGTTTGTAGCGCTGCCGCCAAGGCCAATGACAAACTCCCGGCAGCCTTTATCAATGGCATCTGCAATGAGTTCTCCGACGCCGTATGTGGTCGTTAGCAAGGGATTCCGTTGATTACTTGGGACAAGCGGCAACCCGCAGGCGGCAGCTGTTTCAATAACAGCCGTTTTTCCGTCGCCTAAAATACCGTAGACTGCTGTTACTTTTTCTTTTAAAGGTCCCATTACTTCTTTTTCAACCAAGTTCCCATCCGTCGCTCGTATCAAGGCCTCAACTGTACCTTCCCCGCCATCCGCTAAAGGAAGTATCACAATCTGCGCTTCTGGATAAACTTCCTTGATGCCTGCTGAAATCGCTTCACTTCCTTCTATAGAAGAGATGCTGCCTTTAAACGAATCGATTGCTATCAAAACTTTCAACTTTATCGCCTCCTTCACTTCCATAGAATGACAGTTCCTTATGCGATTGATTATATCCCTTTGCTTCTATATGAAGCAAAATTTTTATTCTACAGCGGCAATGATCCGGTTAATATATAGACGCCCAGGTAGATGAAGATAATGGGCCAAGCATAGAAGATATAGGTTTTTTGAAAGTCGATGAAATTCACTTCGGTGGAAGCGACTAACATATAAAGAGCGGGTATGACGGGTGAAATCAACCGGAAAGCCTGTCCTACCATAGAAGCTACAGCCGCTTCGCTGGAAGTAATTCCGTATTGCCCCATGACGTCTGCCATAACTCCTGCAATCCCGAAGTAAAAGGCATCTTGCGGCAGAAATGTAATGGCTGGCGCTGCCATTAATGCGTAAATTGGTGCCATATTGGAACCAAGCGCTTCTGGAATAATACCCGTAATCGATGTTGCTAAAGCAGCTGACATCCCGCTGCCAGTCAATACGCCGGAAAAGACCCCGGCAGCTAATGTGGCCAAAGCTGGCGCCAAAGAATCGGCTGCCAAGGCATCAAGCCGTGCATTGATCAGATTGGCCGATTTATAATTTACCGTAAGGGCAATCGCTGCTCCTATCCCGAATAATACCCCGCCGTGTGCAAGATCCATCAATAGCAGAGCGAGAATAACGAGTGTTAAAAGCAGGTTGAACGCATACAGCTTCGGCCTTTTCAGTTCCGGATCTTTCAGGCGGATAGCATCCAGCATGATTTCCATTTGCTCTGGCGAAATCTCTTTAGCAGTCTTCGGATCAAAGTTCAAACGTTTTCTTTCTTTTTTCCCGATATAATAGGCCATCAATATAGCAAATACTTCAGCAAGCAGCATCCCTGGCAATAATTTTGCAAACAACTCGCTAATATTGACATTCATAGCTGTTGCAGCCGCAATTGTCGGGCCGCCCCATGGCAGCTGATTAAAAATTCCAATCGGCGTAACAATAATGACAGCTAGATACATCAGCTTAATATTCATTTGCTTATAAAGCTGAAGGAACGCGGCGACACAAATAATAATGGTTGTCGTCGTATCTCCGTTCATCGTGACCACGGTTGCCGTCAAGACTGTAGCAATGGTCACTTTCAACGGATCCCCTTTTGCTTTTCGGATAAAGAATTTGCAGAGAGGGTCAAACAAACCGACATTCAGCATAACCCCGAAGTAGAGTACCGCAAACAAGATGACAATAGCAGGAGAAATAACCCCCATAGATACTTCCCCTGTTTCTTCGTCTACCTTAAATAGAATCCCTTCTTTGATCCATTCGAAAAGATCAAATATAGAAGCCCCGGTAACAAATGTGGCGATTGCGCCAAAAACAAACGGTACAATAGTCAGCGCCCCGAATACGGTTAATTTGTTTTTGGATAACAGTACGATGAATACTATGATCATTAATAAGGCTAATATTGTCAACATACAAACCATCCCCCTTATAATCCTTTGTTTTACATGCCCCTTTATAAAGTTGATTGCTGGTTTCATTAAAAACCCGAGCTGAGTTGATGAAATTCTTTTTAAGAAAGCGAATTTGAAAACGCATACATTATTAGTTTCAAAAAGTAAAACTTAAATAAAACTCAGACTTATTCATATTTTAGTTGTTTTATCTCCTCCTTCTTTCAATGTGGCCATGAAATGATATGAGACAGTTAATCTTCTCGAATTGTATAATAACGTATACGTTAGTGTCAATGGTTTTTCTGAATATTTATTTAATACAAAGAGAAAGATGGGGTTAGAAAAGCTTGGACATTATTAATTACAGTATTATCAAAGCTTAATAACCCCTTTAGTCTTTTGCTCTTATAGAAGAAACTATAATTTATTCAAAATAGTCTAATTAATTGTTGACATTAACGTATACGTTGATTAATATGAGGACTATAAGCTTCATATTAAACTAAGCTGCTTCAAGAAGCGGGTTAGCGGAGGAGGAAATATTAATGAGTGAAACTAAAAAATTTCGTTTGGCAGTTATTCCAGGGGATGGCATTGGCACGGAAGTGGTTGAAGCGGGTCTTCGCGTGATCAATGAATTAGCGAAAGAGTCTAATGGCAAATTTGAATTTGAAAGCGATTTCTTTCCTTGGGGCTGTGAATATTATTTAGAGAACGGGAAAATGATGGATGAAGACGGAGTGGAAAAACTACGGGATTATGATGCAATTTACTTTGGCGCTGTAGGATTTCCAGGAGTTCCAGACCACGTCAGCTTATGGGGACTGCGTTTAGCGATTTGCCAAGGATTTGATCAATGGGCCAATATCCGCCCGATTGAATTTCTTCCCGGCGTTCCAAGACGCCTTAATCACCCCGATGTGGATTCGCTAAATTGGGTATTGATCCGCGAAAACTCAGAAGGTGAATATTCAGGCATCGGCGGCCGTAATTTCTCTGGACGCGGACCCGGAAAAGAAGTAGCTGTACAATCCGCGTTATTCACGGATCATGGCTGCGAACGCATTATCCGTTATGCATTTGACTTGGCACGGACACGCGACCGCAAGAAAGTGACAAGCATCACGAAAAGCAATGCGCAGCAGTACGGAATGGTGCTGTGGGATGAAGTGTTTGCCCGGGTAAGCAAAGATTACCCGGATGTTGAGACGGACCAATGGCTTGTTGATGCAGCCGCAGCTCATTTTGTGTTGAAGCCGGAGGAATTGGAAGTGGTCGTTGCTTCGAATCTTTTCGCTGACATTCTTTCAGATTTAGGCAGTGCTCTTGCTGGAAGCTTGGGATTAGCTGCCAGCGCAAATATCAATCCTGAAAGACGTACACCAAGCATGTTCGAATCGGTTCATGGATCGGCACCTGATATTGCAGGCCAAGGCATCTCCAATCCAATTGGCGCAATCGGAAGTGCCGCAATGATGCTGGACCACCTCGGGTTAAATGAAGAAGCTAAACTCATCAACAAAGCGATTGCTGAAACAACCCGCCAAGGCATCCTGACCCGCGACCTTGGAGGAACGTATAACACAAATGAAATCACAGACGCGATCATAGAAAATCTATCTAAAGTTAAAGCAGGCATATAAAAAGAAGGCTGGGGTTTTTATTAAAATCCCCAGCCTTCTTTTTATATGCAGTTTAATGGCATCTCATAATGATTTCAGCAATAAATCAATGCTTTCGGTTTGCTCAATTCATTGTTATTTGACATTGCTTGGTTTAATTAGCAAACTGAAAGTAATAGTTATTTACTTTAAATGAATATCTTTTTATATATCGCTTCGGACGCTTTGGGCAGGACTCCCACCCTGAGCCGAGAAGGCCACTCGTCTCAGAGCTCCGTCTCGCCCGTGGACGCGCCTTCGCTGGAGAAGCTTTCTAAAACTAAAGAACATTGTTTAAATAGCTCATTGATGATTGTGCTTACCTAGATATGGAGCAAAACAGCGGAGTAGCGAGACAGCCGAGACCCCGCAAGGAGCGAAGCGACTGAGGAGGCTTGGCGCCCGCCCGCGGCAAGCGGAGCTGTTTTGCGGAGTATCAACAGCTAACAACTATTAGCTCAACTTATATAGCTAGTAAATTTATTACATAAGAAATGCCTTGATAAATCAAGAATGGATAAGGTGATGTTGATGAAAAAACCAAATGAACACGAAAATAATCTATCTTTAAACGAAACAAGTATGGGAAAGGATGTTTTATCTTTTATCGAAAACCTTAAGGGTTTTGATGAATACCGTCTGCCTCAGCGCGCTTATCATATCATTCGGCTCGCTATACGTGATTTAATCCTTCTTCCTGGCCAGACGATCTTAGAGCGGGAGATGGCTGAAGCCTTACAAATGAGCCGTACTCCGGTTCGGGAGGCTCTCGTCCGTCTGGAAACGGAAGGCATGGTCCGCATTATTCCGAGACGGGGATTCATTGTGGAGCCGATCGAAAAAGAGGACCTTAAACAAATCTATGAAATAGTAGAAAGACTGGATGGTCTTGCGGTAAGTCTCGCTACTATGAGGGTGGGCATGGAAGAAGTCGCTCAACTGGAATTGTTGATCGAACAGCAAGAAGAAGCACTGGAACAAAAAAAATTAAAAGAATGGGCGATCCTGGACTTCAGGTTTCATGATTTGATCATTGACTATGCAAAAAATAAACGCCTTCGAACGGTAATAGACAGCCATTCGGATCAATTATACCGAGCGCGTTTATTCACTATTAATCACCGCCCCTTCCCTTTTCATTCCATAGTGGAACATAAAGCGATTGTGGCATGTATGAAGGCAAAAGACAGCCATGCTGCTGATGTCTTGATGCAGTCACATCGAAACCGCGCACGTATAGAAATTTTAGCTGCTGTAGAAAAGATTGCCCAAAAAGATTTGCTCGTTTTGAATACGGAAAAATAATTCAGGCTGCCGAGAAACTCTCGGCAGCCTTCTATATTTCTTTGATGGACATGATTATACACTCCTCAAAGCATCAATCGGATTCAATTTCGACGCTTTTCTGGCAGGAGCCATTCCGGAAACGAGGCCAATCGTCATTGAGAAGCCGAGAGCCAAAAAAACGGTTAAAGGAGACAGCAAAAAGCTGGTGTCCATTAAAGAGCAAATAACATATGCCGTCAGAATGCCCGTTACAACGCCGATGACTCCGCCGATCAGCGATAAAAAGACCGCTTCCAGCAAGAATTGCTGCTGGATCCGTTTCGGTTCTGCTCCGAGTGCTTTTCGCAGCCCAATTTCTGCCGTTCTTTCCGTTACCGAAACGAGCATCATATTCATAATGCCGATTCCACCCACGATCAGGGAAATGGAGGAAATGCCCACCAGCAGCCAAGACATTGTCGTAATCATCTGGTTGATGGTGGCCAGCATATCTTGCGTATTCCTAACCGAAAACCCTTCCCCTTGATCTTTAAACGCTTCATTCAGTTCAGCTTCAATAGCGAGAGTCGTTTTTTTAGCTTCTTTGGAGTCTTCCATATAGACATCGGCCGCCATGATATAACTGGTTCCAAGCAATTGCATCGAAGTGGTGTAAGGAATGATGACCGTCTCATTAATCGAACTTGACGAAAATGCATGCGATTGCTGTAGCGTGCCAATGATAGTGAAGTTCATGCCGCCGATCAACACGCTTTTCCCGATGGGATCTTCGCCATAGAACATTTCTTTGGCAATCGAAGACCCGATCAAGCTTACTTTGTTTTCACTTTGGATGTCTAATGGATTAATCCCTCTTCCTGTTTTGATCACATCCACATTTTTTGAAAAATAGACATCGTTCCTCCCAATGATGCTTACTTCTTCTTTAATGGTGCCATCCGCTGCAATTGAAGTGAATCCTGTGACAGTCGGGGACACACCGGAGACATTGTCGATTCCAGCAAGACGCTCAATATCGTTATGCAGCAGCCCCATTTTTAATGGAGTCCCTAAAGTCGTAACAATGATTCTATCCGCTTTGAATGTGGCAAAATCACTGGTCATGTCACTCGTGACGCCTTTGACAATGGTGATCAGCGTAATGATGGAGGCCACTCCAATAATAATGCCAAGGGTGGTTAACGCCGAACGCATTTTGTTATGAAGGACATTCATCCAACTCATTTTCAGATTTTCTTTTAGCATCCGGCTCCCTCCTCGCGCAGCTGGCCATCCAGGATGCGAAAAATCCTGCCTGCGTTTTTCGCGATTTCGGCATCATGTGTAATCATGATAATCGATTTTCCTTCCTTATTAATTTGATGGAAGAGTTCCATGATTTGCTGGCCTGTCTTTTGGTCGAGTGCACCCGTCGGTTCATCGGCCAGCAGAATCGTCGGTTCAGTCACCATCGCTCTGGCAATGGCCACCCGCTGCTGCTGTCCCCCGGAAAGCTGGTTGGGCCGGTGTTCCATTTTTCCTTCAAGCCCAACTCTGGCCAGCATTTCCGCTGCCCGCTTTTGCCGCTCTTTTTCAGAAACTCCTGCATAAACCAGCGGCAATTCCACATTATGCCTGGCACTTAAGCGGGGCAGCAAATGAAATTGCTGAAAAACAAAACCGATTTCCTGGTTGCGGATAGCGGCCAGTTCTTTTTCATCCAGTTCCTGCACGTTTTGCTGCGACAAGCTGTACTCGCCGCCGGTCGGAATGTCCAGGCAGCCGATCAAGTTCATCAATGTGGACTTTCCGGAACCCGATGGTCCAAGAATCGCCACAAAGTCCCCTTTATTTACAGACAAATCGATATGGCTGAGAATCGCTTGCTCTTCTCCACCCAAGAAATAGGATTTGCTGATATTTGTCATTTTTAATATTTGCTCAGCCATGACTCCTCATCACCTCCAGAAAAGCTGTTCCAGCAGCCCTTCCTCGCCAGTCGAGTGCATGACGCTGTCTCCGGCTGAAACGCCGCTTGTCACTTCCACAATCATGCCGTCATTGATGCCGGTCGTGATGGCTTGTTTTACTGGCTCACCTTCTTCTGCAGGCAGCAGCACATATGGCTCGTTGTCATTATCAAAAAGAATCACTTCCATCGGCAGCGTAGTTACAGCAATCGCTTCTTCCTTGACGATTTTTGCTTCTGTGCTCATACCGATCCGCAATCCTTCATCATTAGAAAGATCAATCGCCACAATAAAATAAGAAACGCCGTTTTCACTAATCGCTTCTTTGGAAATATCGGAAATGGTCCCTGTCAGTTCTTTGCCGAGTGCATTGATGGTAACATTTACTTTCTGATCGGCTTCCAGGAATTTAAAGCTGTATTCATCGACTTTCACATTTGTTTCAAAATTAACATAATCCACTATTTTCATCATTTCAATACCGGCCGGCACCTGCATGTTTTTCTTAATCAGGATTTGTGAAACTTCGCCTTCTATCGGAGCCTTTATTTCTTCTCCTGTTATTGTTACCATTAACACATCCCCGGATTTCACTTGATCGCCTTGCTGCACCTTAATGTCGCAGACTTGCATCGGTTTTTCGCTAATGACAGATTCCCTATTTTTAGCGTCAACTGTGCCAGGGAAATTATAAAATGTCCTGATATCTCCTGTTTCCGCGACCTCTTCCTGAAAAGCTCCAGTTCCTTTCGGCATAAAAATAGCTGTTGCTGGCATTGCTATAACTAAAATGCCAATTATGCTCCAAAGCAGCCACTTCCTCTTTTTCCGCTTCGACTTGGCATTCATATTTCCGCCTCCGTTCTCGGCATAAGCTCCGGCACATCATGAAGATTTTAAATTCGGCCTATTTCTTCATCCCGTAAACTTCCCTGTACCGCTTCTGTATCTGTCACAATATTTTTATATAAATTAATTGATATTTTTAATATTTTTAACCCTTTTATAGTATCACGAATTAATTATTTATTCAGTATTTTTTGAATGTTTTCTGCGTTACTTAATGAATTTTATCTCTCCACCGGTTAGCCGTTTTTTTTGAAATCATATATATTACCTTTACCAGGCAGGCCACTAACCTGCTTTGTATACTTCACTGAACAAAACACGGAATGACAAAAGCCTTTCCCAATTAAAATGGGAAAGGCTTTCAGCTTGTTGAGAAAGTTTAACTTGTATTAGCTTCTATTCTTTAACCGATATTCCGCCAAACAGTTACGCTTGCCAAGGGCGTCTCCGCTGCTTGGCTCCAAATCGAGGAAGTAGGTACAAACATTAGAGAGCTTTCCGAATCAACTCTCTATTCTAGAGAATCTCTAAACGTGACAAAAGAGAGCTGAATGTAGCGGAAGGCGGCGAAGGGCAAAGATGTGCTCCTGCAGCGCCAGGCGCTTCGTCGCAAAGGCACCACCCAACTACGGTTGGTTGATGCCTTTCCTGCGGGAATAGGGCGAGTCCTGAGACCGCGAAGGGAGCGCTAGCGAGCGAGGAGGCTTAGGCCGCCCCCCGCGGAAAGCGTCCGCCCTAGAGCGAAATGAAAGAAGAACATACCAGTTTCTCGACAGTTTAAAAGCCTTTCCCATAAAAAATGGAAAAGGCTTTGATCAAACTAAATACTATGCTATAGACATCATGAATATTAATTTTTTAAAGCGGAAAGAATTTTACTTGTCTGCCAGCAAACCATTTTCAACGAGCCAGTCATGCGCAACAACTGAAACACTTTGCCCTTCCACATCCACTTGATAATTCAGTTCTCTCATAATATCATCGTTCAGTTTTTCAGCTAAGCGGGCTGTGATTTCTTCAATTTCCGGATATTCCTCATGCACTTCCTGATTGATCGATACAGCCGCATAATAAGGCGGGAAGAATTGTTTATCATCTTCTAACACAGTAAAATTATATCTTTTAATGGAAGCATCAGTTGCAGATGCCCCGGTTACGTCCACAAGTCCATCGTTCAACGAGCGCTGGGTCAAGCCCAAATCCATTTGTTTGATCTGCTCCGTACCAAATTCAAATCCATACGTTTTTTCTACACCTGGCAAAGCGTCCGCACGGTTTGCGAACTCGACACCCGCCGCCATCGTTAACTCGCCAGGATGTTCATTGACATAGGCAGCAAGATCGCTGAGGGTTTTGATCCCAAGCTCTTCGGCTTGTTCACTTTGCATCACTAATACAAAAGTATTGTTGACTGGTGACATATTCATCCAGTGAATGCCGTTCTCGCTGTCCAGGTCTTTGACTTTTTGGAATGCTTGTTGCGGGTCCGGGATTGGTTCTTGTCCCATATAAGTCATGAGCGCAGTTCCGGTATATTCCCACATCATATCGACTTGTCCGTTTTCCAATGCCGAACGGACAACACTGCTTCCCAAATTGTTCATCTGATTGACTTTAAAGCCTTCTTCCTGCAATAAAAACCCTGTCATTTCAGACAATAAGTATTGCTCGGTAAAGTCTTTTCCTCCGACAGTAACTTCTTTTCCTCCAAATCCAAAACCGGAACAAGCGGAAAGGAGAACTGCACTGATAATCAGAGGGACAAGTTTGAATAATTTATGCACAACACTTTTGCCTCCTGTCTTCTAATACCTTTTTACTCAAGGCGTCTTGCTCCTTTTGGAACAATCACATATTCCAGTTTCCGCAATAGGTAATCAGCCAGGATGGCCAATAACGTCACCGGAATGGCACCGGAAATCAAAAAGCCATTGTCAAATAAGCTGATTCCAGTGAAAATCCATACGCCAAGGCCACCTGCTCCGATCACATATGCCAGAGCCGCTGTGCCGATATTCAAGACGACAGCTGTCCGGATACCTGCAAGGATCGAGTATGCGGCATTTGGAAGTTCAATGCGAAATAAGATTTGAAGCGGCTTCATGCCCATCCCTTTTGCAGCATCAATCATGTTTTTATCGATAGAGTCAATGCCTGCCACGGTATTTCTAAAAATAGGCAGGATTGAATAGATGAACAAGGCAAAAACAGCGGTTTGAAAACCGATGCCTAAAATGCTGATCATAAGAGCAAGCACTGCAAGACTCGGAATGGTCTGCCCTAAGTTAGCAAAATTGGAAACAAGCCATTCCGCTTTTCGGAATTTAGGACGCGTAATCAAAATCCCTGCCGGCACCGCAATCAAAATGGCAAGCAATGAAGAAACGAGTACTAATTGGATATGCTGTTTTAAGAGGTTTAAAAATGTTTCTTTTTCACTGAATATATAATCGAAATAATGATTGGAGATCGCCCAAATGAAGAATGCGGCGACCAGTGCATAAAGTGAAACCTTTACAATATTCCCTATTAACTTTTGTTTATTCACCGGCTCACCCTTCCTGAGAAATGGACATCTTCTCTTTAATTTCAAAATGCAAGTATTTCTGGACAAGATCAATGGTAACGGAGCCGATTTTCTCGCCATGGTCGTCGACAACTATCACTTGGTCGGCTTCCTGATTCATCAGCATGGATAAGGTATTCCGCAAATCCTGCTGGACATGGATCGTTTTGGTGTCTTGAATAGAAGCATCCACTTGCCCAAGTCCAATTTTTTCCTGCAAATCTTTTACGGTATGCAGACTTAAACTTTTAATGGCCCGGTCTTGCCCAAAAAATTGAGAAACAAATTCATTTTTCGGATGTGTCAGCATTTCTGAAGGGGTAGCATATTGCATAATTTCCCCGTTGCGCAAAAGGACAATTTTATCAGCCATTTTAATGGCTTCATCAATATCATGGCTGACAAAAAGAATCGTTTTTTTGACTTCCCGCTGAATCTGCAAAAATTCATCTTGAATTTTTTCCCGGATAATCGGATCAAGCGCTCCGAATGGCTCATCCATTAGCATGACAGGAGGATCAGCTGCCAAAGCCCGGACTACACCGATGCGCTGCTGCTGGCCTCCTGACAATTCATAAGGAAAGCGTTTCCGATATTCTTCCGCATCTAAGCCGATTAGCTTCATCAAATAAGCAAAGCGTTCGCGTTTGTCTTTCTTGCTCCAGCCGAGAAGGTCCGGAACCAGCATGACGTTTTCTTCTATCGTCATATTAGGGAAAAGTCCGTTGCTTTGTATTACGTATCCAATATTGCGTCTTAGTTCAATGGCATCCAAATCCATGGAATCCTGGCCATTAATACGGATCGTGCCTGCTGAAATGGATTCCAAACGGTTCACCATTCTCAATAACGTGGTTTTTCCGCAGCCGGACGGTCCTAAAAGGACCACGATTTCACCTTGTTCTACGGTAAAGTCAACATCGTTGACCGCTATTTTTTCATCATTGTATGATTTTGTTACATGATTAAACGCTATCATTCCTTCACCTCTATGCAATTATTCGACTAAAGCTTTGTTTGTAAAACGTTTTTGAATCAATAGCAAAATGGCATCCGCAATAATTGCCAGAATTGCTACGGCAATGGAACCGCTGATGATTAAATAATTGTCGCCCCGGCTGATTCCTTGAGTAATCAGAACGCCTAGTCCACCGGCGCCGATATAGGCTGCAATGACAGCAATCCCAATATTCAAGACCACCGCTGTCCGGATGCCTGCCATGATGATCGGCAACGCGTTTGGAATTTCGACCCGCCAGATGCGCTGATGAGTTTTCATCCCCATGCCGATTGCCGCATCCCGCATGTCCGGATCAACATTTTTTATAGCTGTATATGTATTTCGGATAATCGGAAGCTGTGAATACAGTACGAGCGCAACAAAAGCCGGAAGAAAACCGATTCCCTGGCCGATAAGAGAAAAAACGGGAATCATGACGCCAAACAATGCAATACTTGGAATCGTTAAGGTGATTGAAGCAGCTTGAAGGACTATTCCTGCAAGGTATTCATTCGTTGTTAAGTAAATGCCAAGCGGCACGCCGATAGCTAAGGCCACCGCAATTGCTAACGTGACTAAAACAGCATGGTCTACGGTCAATTCCAAAATTCTTGGTGCATTCACCTCTAGAAATTTCAACCATTTTTCCACTTTATCTCCCCTTTCATGTCATAGGTAGAATAGCAAATTCACCTTCTACTTCGTTTTTGAGCACTCAATAAAATAAGAGCTGCTCAGCTCTTTATTTTATTGAATGTTCTATTTTTTACCGCTTCAATTATACCATATGCTAAATATTTCCTTAAGAAGCAGAAGAATGACAACCATATAATAATTCCCCACTTAGTGTATAGGTAAACATGTTATATAAAAATAGTATTTATAAGAAAAATGACTGAATTATTTGATTTTACAATAAACTGCCTTAAAGGTATACTCGATGGTAAAAGAACCATGGTCAGTTTGGCTCCTCTGCTATTGCTAAGCTCTTCTTTATCTTCCGGAACATTGTGAAATAGTACCCCAATAAGGGAGTGGATCTTAATGAATATGACAGAATTACAATCTCCTGCCGAGATACGCCAGTTGATCAGAGAAGGCAGATGGCAGCAGCCGACTTCCGGCTTAGCAAATGGTTATCTGCAAGCCAATTTGGCAATTTTGCCAAAGGAAATGGCTTTTGACTTCCTGCTGTTTTGCCAGCGCAACCCGAAATTCTGCCCGCTGATCGATGTTACTGAATCGGGCTCGTTTGTGCCGGCCTTATCTGCGCCGTCGGCCGATCTGCGGACCGATCTACCAAAATACCGCGTTTACCGTAATGGTGTACTGACCGAAGAAAAGGACAATATCCTGGATCTCTGGAATGAAGATATGGTCGGATTTTTAATCGGCTGCAGTTTCACTTTTGAAGAAGCATTAATCAGCAATGGCATTCCCATGCGGCATAACGAAGAAAACTGCAATGTGCCGATGTTCAGAACTGCCATCCCTGCAGTGAAAGCTGGACGGTTTGAAGGCCCTACAGTGGTCAGCATGCGGCCGGTAGCAGAAAAAGACGTTGTTCGCGCCGTTCAAGTTACCAGCCGGTTTCCGAGTGCCCATGGTGCTCCCGTCCATATCGGCAATCCGGCGAGCCTTGGCATTAACGATATAAACGCCCCTGACTTTGGAGACCGCGTCACCATCAAAGAAGGGGAAATACCTGTCTTTTGGGCATGTGGAGTGACCCCGCAAGCCATCGCGATGCACGTAAAACCTGAGATCATGATTACTCATGCACCCGGGCATATGTTCATCACCGATTTAAAATCAGCAGAAATCAGCGTCATTTGATGAAATGATTAGTTGAAGCCAGTTAGAAGCCTGTACAGCTGTTTTTCGCTGTACAGGCTTCTTTTGTCTCCATACAAAAACCGTAGCAGGAAACCCCGACGGTTTCCTGCTGCGGAAAATGATATCAGTTATTCATATAGATTCGGCAGCCACATGGACAGCGAAGGTAGAAAGGTGATGACCAGCAAGCAAATGATCATCGTAAACAAAAACGGTAAAACGGAGACAGCTATCCGTTCGAAACGGATACCGCCGACACTGGATGCCACAAACAAATTGACGCCGAGTGGAGGCGTGATAAAGCCGATGGCCAAGTTGGCAACCAAGATGACACCGAAATGGATCGGGTCAACTCCTACTGCCACCACAATTGGCAAGAGAATCGGCGTCAAAACAACCAATGCCGAAATGGTATCGATAAACATTCCAACTACTAGCAACAACAAGTTGATGGCCATTAAAATGACAAGCGGATTCGTTGATAACTGGGTCAGGTAATCAGAAATTTCTCCCGGAATCTGTTCGATGGTCATGAAATAGGCAAACGATACCGAAAGTCCAATGATGATCATCGTCGTGGCATTGATGACAATCGCCTGGCGGAAACTCTCATACAAGCCTTCCCACGACAATTCCTTGTAGACGAATTTACCGATAATGATGGCATATACAACAGCGACTACGGCTGCTTCTGTAGGAGAGAAAATACCGCCGTAGATGCCTCCAAGAATGATGACGGGAATCAGTAAAGCCCATTTCGCTTCCCAGAAGGTTTTTACGACATCTTTAAATTCAAAAGTGGATGCTTCTCCAGGCTCTGGCTTATAACCGCGTTTTCTTGAAATCAAATAAGCAGTGATTAATAACCCCACGCCAATCAATATCCCTGGGAGAATACCGGCCAAGAACATGCTTCCGACCGAAACCCCACCAATGACGCCATATAACACGAAAGGAATACTCGGCGGAATGATAACACCGATCGAACCGGCCGAAGCCGCCACCGCCGAAGCGAAGCCTCCATCGTATTTACGCGCAATCATTGCCGGAATCATAAAGCTGCCTATTGCGGCGACAGTCGCAGGGCCAGAACCCGAAATGGCTGCAAAAAACATACAGGCAACAATCGTCACCATGCTGAGTCCGCCAGTCATCCAACCGACCAGTGCAGAAGCTAACGCGAGCAGCCGCCGTGAAACCCCGCCTTTCCCCATTAAAATACCAGCTAGCATGAAGAATGGAATCGCCAGCAATGGAAACGAATCGAGTGATGTAAATGCTTTTTGAGTGATGATGCTAAGAGGCAGGTTGGTTCCGAAATAAATCGCAGTCAACGCTGAAACGCCTAAGGCGAATGCAATCGGCACGCCGATAAATAAACAGACAAATAAAGTGCCAAATAAAAGGGCTATCGTCATGCTGGAATGTCCCCTCCCTTATGCATTTCATAATCGCCTTTCCAGATTTGGATCAATTGCTGGATCAACCGGATACACATGCCGATTCCACCCAGTGGTATCGCCAAAAATGGCATCCACATCGGCAATTGCATGGCTGGTGTAACTTGGCCATTGGTGAAACTCGCAAGTACGAGGTCGGTTCCGAAATAGGCCAAAAATAAAGCCATCCCAAACCAAATGACTACACTGATACTCTCCAATATTTTTCTTGTCAGACCTTGGAAACGAGTGACAAAGGCCTCCACACGAATATGTTCACGCAATTTGACCGCATAACTCGCACCGATCCATACTTGGAAAATATGTATATAACGGGCCATTTCTTCCGTCCAGCTCGGTGCATCGGAAAACACATAACGCCCGACAACTTGTCCGAAAATCAAGGCTACCATCACCACAAGCGTTAACACAAGAAACGCTTCTTCCGCTTTCTCAAACCTCTTAATCATTTCCACACTTCCTTTCAAAAATGAAAAATCAAGGAATTACTTCCTTGACTCTTCATTTGTTTAGCATCTTCTTTATTCATTCGCCGCAAGTGCCTGGTCAATCAGATCCTTGCCGATTTGCTCTTCATATTTTGTGTAAACCGGCTCTGCCGCTTCACGGAATGCGTTGCGCTGCTCATCCGCCAATTCATGGACTTGCATGCCTTCCGCTTTTAATTTTTCAAGGAATTCAGCATCTTGCTGCTGTGCCAGTTCACGCTGTTCTGAACGGAACTCTTCAGACGCTTCCATCACCAGACTTTGCAAATCTTCAGGCAGGCTGTTATAGAAATCATCGTTCACCAAAAGCGCAGTCGCTGCGTAAACATGCCCTGTCAATGTCAGGTAATCCTGAACTTCATAGAATTTGTTTGTGTAATACAAGGAAATTGGGCAATCCATCGCATCGTAAGTGCCTTGTTGAAGTGCCGTGTAAAGTTCGCCAAAAGCAAATGGTGATGCATTTGCCCCAAACGCATTGAATGTATCCGTGTGCAGTGGGCTTTCCAATGTCCGCATTTTTAACCCATCCATGTCTTCGGGTACTTCAATCGGCCCTTCGTTGTTCGATACATGACGGAAGCCATTTTCGCCGAATACCAGTCCCTTTATGCCGTTATTTTCCAAATCCGCCATTAACTCTTGTCCTAATTCACCGTCAAGTGCTTTATAAGCGGCTTCGTTGTTATTGAATAAGAATGGCAGATCAAATACCTGGAATTTATCATTGAATGATGCCATCGCAGCAACGGCTGGGATCGTCATTTCAACATTCCCAAGCTGCACAGCTTCAATCGCTTCCCGGTCCGAGCCGTAAAGCTGGCCGTTCGGATAAAGCTCTACCTTTAAGCGGCCATCCGACTCGGCTTCCAATTTCTTTTTAAATGCTTCAGCCGCAATATGAGACGATTGCTCTTCCGGCACTAGATGTGCAATCCTGATTGTAAAAGTCTCTCCGCTCGTTTCCCCGTTTTCTGAAGTTGTACCGCCGCTATCCGGGCGCCCACATGCTGATAAAATAAATAATCCGATAAGTAATAATCCGAGTAATTTCTTCATAATTCCTCCTGTAAAATGTATTTCAGCAATCGGTTTTCAATATTGTCGAGATGAATCGCCAATTGCTGTTTGGCTTCGTCGATATTTCCTTTTTCAATCGCATCAATAATCGCCTGGTGTTCGGCGTATGCTTTTTCCGCACTGTCAGCAATTGCATCGGATAACAGCATAAACGCTCTACTTCCGCCGGTGTTGATTCCTTTTATGATTTCTTTCAACCGCCTGTTTTTATGGCTCCGACACAACAAGGAATGAAATTCCTGATCTAAATCCATAAAAATGACAAAGTCTTTTTTCTGAATCATCTTCCATTGCTGTACTGCATTTTCCTTCAACTCATCTACGAAACGCTTTTGATCTGCTTTCGACAATTTTTCAAGTCCTTGAATTTCCAACAATTTCCGAAGTTCCATAATTTCTACGACATCTTGGCGAGTAAATTTGGCGACAATAGCGGGCCTTGTTTTCCTCAATTCGATAAGCGCATCAACAGCCAGTCTTTTTAACGCTTCTCTTAAAGGCGTTCTGCTGATTCCCAGTTCTACAGCCAGCCTTTCTTCCGGCAGTTCTTCGCCGGGTTTCAACTCTCCGGTGATAATCAATTTCTTGATATACTCATATGCCTGCTCCGCCAAAGTGGTTTTTTTTATTAATTTTTCCATGAATCCTCCTTTCTCATAATTAATCTTCACAGTGTATACTGTATACAGAAAAGTATAGGGGAAGATTTTTGAATTGTAAATGAAATTTTCGGAATTGACTGATATTTATGTGAATAAAAAGGATAAAAGTAATAGATTTCCTTGACTAATTACAACTTTCAAATGACTGCTTTTAAATTTTCATCGCTGTAAAAACAACTGCTTTTATGTACAATAATAAGAAATGAATGAAAAAGAGTTAGGAACCGAAATAAGATGGTTCAAGGAGACGTGTCATTGGAAACCCTGCTAGTATTTAAAAGTTCATATTCAAATAAGTTTTGGAAAATATCTGTGGCAGAAAGTTCGTTTGCGGTCACTTACGGAAGAATCGGCACTGCCGGAACAGTCAGAGTGAAAGATTTCCCTTCAATAGAAGCCTGTGAAAAAGAAGCCCATCGGCTCATTCAATCAAAACTCAAAAAAGGCTATCTGCCGGCAGAAAGGGCTGAACAAGTTGTAAAAGAAAGTACGATGACAGAATCGCACTTCTGGCATTTGATAGATGAATGCGGTGATCATGGTGAAGATTCCCTTGAACAGATGGAGTGGCTGGTTTCTCATTTAGCTAAAAAACCGGTACTGGATATCCTGGTATTTGAGTCCATCCTGAAGGAGCATTACACCAAGTCCTATACTTCCGAGTTATGGGCCGCTGCCTATATTGCTATGGGCGGCTGTTCTGACGATAGCTTCGATTATTTCCGGGCATGGATCCTGTACCTGGGGAAAGAAGTTTATTACGAGGCGATTGAAGATCCGGAGTCGCTTCTTCCCTATTTACTGCTGCTGAAAGAACAAGAAGAAATTCCCCAATTGGAAGAGTTCCTATTCGTCGCAAGCAGCGCATACGAAGAGAAAACCGGCCAAGAATTCGAAGAATATTTGAACCTGTATGGCCAATTGACGGAACAAGATGACAGCGAACCGGAAATTGATTTAGATTGGGATGAAGACGATCAAGAAGCTTTGCGCAAAATATTGCCCAATTTTTGGGAAGCCTTTCACGAAAACCCTTTATAAAGTTGAAGAGCACAAAATAAGCATCTGTCTCGTTTCAAAAACTATCAAATAGAAAAAAGGGAAGAAAAATTGCAGTTACTCCGCAATTTTTCTTCCCTTTCGTTTTCTGTTACTTTCAAAACTATATTATTGCAATCCGTACGGCACTAAACCTTCTTTATTCACTTTAATGCGCCAAACCTCATTTTTGGAAGACTCGGTGACATACAGATAGCCTTCGTGGAATGCCAGATTGGTTGTAAATGTTCCCGTGCCTTTAGGAAGACGGATCGTTCCGTATTTGAACCCATCTTTGTCCTGGACAACGACTTCCCCGGCCTGGAAATGGGCAACGTATAGATTTCCTGCTTTGTCGACAGCCAATCCATCCGGTCCGATTCCGCCTTCATATTGCCCGAAGACAAATGGCGTTTCAGGTGACGGTGGTGCATTTTTTGCCGGAGCAGCTAGAACTCTGTTTTTGCCAAACTCGGAAATATAAACACGGCTGCCATCAGCGGAAATAGCGACTCCGTTCGGATATGCAATTTTATCTGCAAACAAAACTGGCTCTTTGCTGTTTGCCGGCAAGTAGAAGACGCGTCCGACCGGGTTGGTTGCACTGGATCCCATTGGCTCCGTGAAATACAAGCCGCCGTCTTTATCAAAAACTAAGTCGTTCAACCCGTTTAACGGCTTGCCTTTATAAGTGCTTACGACAGTTTCGCTTTTCCCTGTTTTCGGATTATATGCATGGATGACTCCCGTGATGTCCGTGATGAAAAGACGGCCATCTTTGTGGAATTTCGCTCCTACAGGGCCCGGATATTTTCTAACCTGTTCAACTTTATTTCCTTTTACTTTAAGAAGTTCTCCTGACATCGGGCTAACCATCCAAATGTTGCCTTTACGGTCGAAGTTAATGCCTTCCATAAAGCCGCCATCGCCTTTTACAACTTTTTCCCATTTGGCTTTAGCAGGAATGATTTCTGAGATGTTATGCCTTTCTCCTTTTGGCACCGGTTTTGTCTCATACAATGATTTGGCGCCGACAAAGCCTGCCGCTACAAGCAAGAAAACAAGCAATATGGCTACTGTAAACCCTCTTTTTTTCATTTACATGACTCCTCCTTTTCGAATGAATTCATTCGTTTTTTATTTCTGCAGCAATTCTGAATTTCAATTTTAATGAAAAGAGTTCCGGATAAAACGTGGTTCACGTTCTAAGTGGAAACTCCTCACCAAAATAAATAACTGCTAGCACAAAATATAACCTTAATACAAAACTGAAACCACAAGCAATGGCATTTGAGTTTTTTAATTATTCAGTAATTATTTCTCTTTATTAATAGGATTAACTTTGTTAAACTTATTGGTTTTTTCCCATAAACTTATAAGTTGCTGCTAATTCGAAAAGTTCGTTGCTTAATGGTTTAAAAACAGGCAACGATTGCTGCGTTTACAAGCAATAAAAAAAGCTGCCCAACTAAAGGCAGCTTAGTTTTACACCTTACAACGAAAATGAAATCCATATCGTTGGAATAATACAATATTCCTGTAAACGACTCTATCCTTCTTTCTTGCATTACCGTTTAATGCCGCTGAAGTTCCCGGCAAATGTCATCGGGGCTTCTAGACCCACCAAAAACAACACAAGCGTTGTATCGGCAAGAAGTTCAATTTGCGCCAATTCATCCACTTCGCCCGTATTGGCATCTCCTATATGCGAGTTAGCAGCTGCTCTAGCGCTTTGTTCTCTCATTGACATAATCATCTTCAATGACTAATGGATTTTCTACAAAATTAATCTTTTTCATCACTTGCTTAATGACAATCGGAAAAAAGTAAGCTCCAAAAAAAGCACAAAAGAACGCCTGCGACCAGGTTTTGAACCATTCGGATAAAAATTCCTCAGTATAGCCTGTACTCAAGGAGACTAATACAAAAGTGATGAAAACAGACATGGACAATGCCATGAAAAACGCAAAAATAATATTCCGGTATTTGATGTTGATGTTTATTATAGGCACCTCCCTATGTCCTTAATAAAAGCATGGCTGCTGCACTGCTACCCTACACTAATTTTCACTCTTATTTTAGCACCAGCATTAAGATTATCATAAGGAGAATTTAAATTGTTGCAATACTTACTTTAGCAAGTTAACCCTCTATCACTGATCAGCTGTTGCTGCGAAACTTCAATTTCCTGAAATTTTAATGCGTACAGTGTTATTGCCTTCAAGCTCATCACAATAAATCAATTGAAAAAATCGCATTTCTGATATCGATGCTAAACAAAAATCACATGTTCACCATTAAAAGAGAGAAACTCTTATTCTCTTTTTTCATTCCGCTCCAGGGCGGACGCTTTCCGCGGGCACGGCTTCAGTCGCTTCCTTCGCTTTGCTCAGTCCAGGGTCTTCAGCTCGCGCTGTCCCGCTGGAGTCGCCGCCTTCCGCTGCATTTAACTCGCTTTCACCACTTTTAAAGACGCTCTAAAAGTGATAAAAGAGAGCAGAATGCAGCGGAAGGTGGGCGAAGGGCAAACATGTGCTCCTGCATCGCTGCGCTAGCTTCGTCGCAAACGAACCATGCAAAAGTGCTTTTGCACGCTTCGCTTCCTGCGGAAATAACATGAGCTGAAGGCCCCGCAGGAGCGAAGCGACGAGGAGACTGAAGCCATGTCCGCGGAAAGCGTCCCACCTGGAGCGAAATGTGAAAAGGCTATCGAGAGTTTCCCGATAGCCTTAAAAGAGGAGAAACTTCACATGAAGCTTCTCTTTTTCTTTCAATTGATGCATTAATGATTGCTTGTCTATCATTATCACCGAAATAAAAATTAATTAGACGGAATCAAGTTAATGACAACGCTGCCGCGTTTATGCCCGGTTTCAACATAACTGTGAGCCGCAGCAACTTGATCCAAAGAATAACGCTTATCTATGACAGACTTGATCTTTCCTGATTCAATCAATTCTTTGAGGAAAAGCATATCCTCTTTGCGCATCTTCGCTACTCCGCCTTTCATTTTCTTATTGCCTCTAATCGAAGTAGCAATCATTTGCACATATTGTGGAATTCCTGCTACTGCTGCCAGATAAACACCGTTTTTTCTCAAGGATTTTTTGCATTTCGAAAACGAAGTTTTGCCGACCGTGTCAAAAATAAGATCAAACGTCATACCTGATTTAGTGAAATCTTCTTGGGTATAATCGATGACATGATCAGCACCCAATGATTTCACAAGCGCTACATTCCGGCCACTGCAGACCGCTGTAACCTGTGTGCCGAAATGTTTGGCCAGCTGTACTGCATAGGTGCCTAATGCGCCGGAAGCACCGTAGATGAGCACTTTTTGCCCTTCCCGTATATGCCCTTTATCTCTTAGGAAAAATAGAGAAGTTGTCGCTCCAAATGGAACGGAAGCAGCTTCTTCGAATGTCATATTGGCCGGTTTGATGGCGATAGCTCCTTCTTCATTCACGCATACATATTCTGCGTTTGCGCCAAGCTTGACTCCGGTGCCGCAAAACACCAAATCCCCTTTTTTAAATGTTTTAACGTCTTTTCCCACAGCTTCTACTTCTCCAGACAGCTCCGTTCCCAATATCCCGACTTTCGGTTTTTTCAAGCCATAAAAAAACCGGACAGCAAATGGATCCGCCCTTCGCACTCTGCAGTCACCCGTGCTCGCTGTTGTTGCATACACTTTCACCAGTACTTCATCATCTTTAGGAATAGGTTTTTCCACTTCTGTTAGCTTCAACACTTCCGGCGGCCCGTATTTTTTATGGACACTTGCTTTCATAATAAAAACTCCCTTCATATTATTTGGATGGTGTGAATGGAGACCTTTTACTAATTTGCCGATTAAGCTCAACGTGCCTGTCTTCAACAATAAAATTTAAAATCAATAAAAAGATTTAATTTTCAGACTTTTTATTTTAAGTGTATCTTATATATTTTTATTAGCAATCTAAAATTCCACTTATATGGATTAATCCAGTGAGGAGTATGAAGTCGTTAATATACGGTCTAACAGCTGCCCAACAGGCTGCATGAAGAAATTAAGAATCAGCCCGCCCAAGCAGACGGTCAATAGAGTGCCGATGCCAATCGGACCTTTCAGCATAAAAGCCATAATCAAAAATACGAGATAAATGAATGTTCTTGACATAAATATATTCGTTCCAGTCAGGTCCTTTAAAATCAATGTCAGCCGGTCCACAGGAATCGGAGCGAAATTCGTATGCAGATAAGTAGCCGTCCCTGCTCCCATAGCAAGAAGACCGATGGCAAAGCAAGCCGCTTGGCTGTGCCATAGTTCAGGCGTGACCACATCGCTCAAAAAGAATAGCCAAAAATCTATGCCGATTCCCGTTATAACAGCTGTCGCCAGCCCAACAACTTCAGGCCGCTGTCTTATTAATAGTGAATTGCATCCGATGATCAGGATAGCCAGCACGACTTCCCAGCTTCCTACTGTCAACCCCACTGTTTCAGAAAGTCCTACCAAAACGGCATCAAATGGAGAAGTTCCGAGATTTGATTGTATGGTAAAAGCTATTCCTAAAGTCAAAAGAAGAATTCCTAAAACGAAAAAAATATATTTCACTTTGCACACCTTCTTTCTTTAAATTATTATTGCAAATGCAACAATTATGGAGTAAATTCAATATAGTCCTTTCTTTATTGCAAATGCAACAAAAATATTTACAAGGGAGCTTTTTTATGAAAGAAATTCTGCGCGAAATTGGCATGATCGCGAGAGCTTTGGATTCGATCAGCAACATCGAATTCAAAGAATTTGACCTTACCAAAGGGCAGTATTTATACTTGGTGCGAATATGCGAGAACCCTGGAATCATTCAGGAACAGCTGGTGGACCTGATTAAAGTAGACCGCTCCACCGCAACACGCGCTATCCAAAAACTAGAAACTAACGGCTTTATTGAGAAGAAAGAAGATCCACACAATAAAAAAACGAAAAAGCTATTTCCTACCGAAAAAGGGAAATCGGTATATCCTTTTATCAAGAGAGAAAATGAACATTCCGATCAGGTGGCGTTAGAAGGCTTTTCCAAAAAGGAAGCAGAAACTGCTTTTGAACTGCTGCAGCGCATCAGAAAAAATGTTGAAAAAGACTGGGAATTTGTCAAAAAAGGCAATAAGCGAGACTATTAACGATACAAAGGAGCGACTTATCCAAATGATGGCGACGATAAAAAAATGCACGCTTACAGATGTCCACGATCTTCAAACAATCAGTGTGGAGACATTTACCGAAACTTTTAAAGAACATAATCTTCCTGAACATTTAAATGCCTATTTGGAAAAGGCCTATAACTTGAAGCAGCTGCAACAAGAAATAGCCAATCCGTCTTCACAGTTCTTTTTAGTTTATTTCAATGAAGATATTGCTGGATATTTAAAGGTCAACACTGATGAAGCGCAGACGGAAGCGATGGATGATGACTCATTTGAAGTCGAGCGGATTTACGTTAAGAGAAAGTTTCAGAAACATGGACTTGGAAAGCTTCTGCTGAACAAGGCGTTCGAACTGGCGCTGGAGCAGAAGAAAAAGAAAATTTGGCTGGGCGTCTGGGAAGATAACGAAAATGCCATTGCGTTTTATCAGAAAAAAGGGTTCGTGCAAACAGGCGCTCACTCTTTCTTTATGGGCGAAGATGAACAAACAGACTTGATCATGACCAAAACACTCCAATAAACTTTATGGGAAAGGTGGATTACTATGTTTATTCCAAAGCATTTTAAAGTAAGCGATTTTGAGGAAATCCGGGAATTTGTACAACACAATTCGTTCGGCACGCTTGTCACGACCCGAAAAGGGCGCCCCATTGCGACGCATTTGCCTTTGCAGTTGGTGAAAGAAGAAGAAGATTACTACATAACCGGGCATATGGCTTATGGGAATCCGCAGTGGCGGACATTTGAAGCTTCAGAAGAGGTCCTGGTTATGTTCCAGGGACCGCACGCCTACATCTCTTCTTCCTGGTATGAACATGAAAATGTCCCAACATGGAATTACCAGTCTGTCCATCTCTATGGATCGGCCCGCATTTTAAACGAAGAGGAATTGAAACAAGATCTGACAAGCCTAATGCAGAAATACGAGAGCCATCGTGAGAATCCCGTTTTATGGGAAAAGCTCTCCCCTTCTCTATTGGAAAAGGAATTGAAAGGGATCGTCGGATTCAAGATTCAAGTGAAGGAAATCCAGGCTGCGAATAAACTGAGCCAGAACCGCAATGAAGGGGATTATCAAAACATCGTTACTAAGCTTTATGAAGAAAATGATGTGAACTCACATCAAGTGGCGAAAGTCATGGAGAATAAAATCAAAAAAGACATAAAGCAATAATCAACTGTTTTTCAATTTTGCCGTACGCAATACAATCGAATTATTGCTGCAGGAAACCGAAAAGCTTCGCTTTCACACAGCGAAAGAAACGATTGTTTCTATACAACGGTCTATACTATAGTTTTTATCTATCATTATCATAGATTTAATCGGATAGAACCATTACGAATTTCCAGTTATACTGTAGGCAGTCTCATGGATATGAGAACTACTAAATCGTAAAGGGGTTTTAACATGACGAATCAAGAAATAGCAGGCATTAAGATTCCAGATTCCCAATTGGCAAAAGATGCAGCAGATTTATTGCGTGAGCATGGAAACGACTTGTTGTGGAACCATTCGAATCGCGTGTTTTTATTTGGTGCAGTCAATGGACAACAAGCGAAACAGAATTATGATTTAGAATTGCTTTATGTCAGTGCATTATTCCATGATTTCGGATTGACCAAAAAGTTCAGCAGCGCGGATCTGCGGTTTGAAGTAGACGGTGCAAACGCAGCAAGAAGCTTTTTACAGCATTATCAAATTCCAGATGAATCGGTTCGCCTTGTATGGGATGCTATTGCATTACATACGACTCCTGGCATAGCAGAACATAAAGAATCTGAAGTGGCACTGCTTTTCTCTGGCGTCGGTTTAGATGTAATGGGAGACGGTTTTGAGCAATTCCCTAGCGACTTGCGTGAAGAAATTGTCAAAGCTTATCCGCGCAATAATTTCAAAAAAGAAATCATACCAGCTTTTTATGAAGGATTTAAGCATAAGCCTGAAACGACTTTCGGCAATATGAAAGAAGATGTTATCCAATATTTCCAGCCGGAATATAAAAATAAAAACTTCTGTCAATGCATCCTTCATTCACCTTGGAACGAATAAGGCCAATAGTTTATAATGTGGGATTTCTCTTGATTTCCAAATGTCATTGACATAGAAAAAGCGCCAGACCAAACAGTCTGTGCGCTTTTTTCATGCTCTTTAATTCGTCTCCATTCAATTTGAAGTATGGAAAGTACAAGTGATGATATGATCGTCCACCATTCCGACGGCTTGCATGAACGAGTATGTGGTAACAGGTCCCACAAATTTGAATCCCCGCTTTTTTAACTCTTTGCTGAGCTGGACAGATAAAGGGGTTTGGGCAGGAACTTGTTGTTCGGTTTCCCAATGATTGATAATCGGTTTAAAATCCACAAAGCTCCATAAAAAATCGGAAAAACTATTAAACTCCTTTTGGATTTTCAGTATGGCTTCTGCATTGGTTCGGACGGACTGGAGCTTCGAAAGATGTTTGATCACATTATAATTCCCTTTTATTAATTCTAAATCGGGGTCGGTCAGCTTAGAGCAATAATCAATATCAAAATTACGAAAGGCTTCTTGATAGCCTTTGCGTTTTGATAAAACAATACTCCAGGATAATCCTGCTTGGGCTCCCTCTAACGATAACATTTCGAAAATATATCGATCGTCCTGATTAGGCCGGCACCATTCTTCATCATGATAAGCTTGCATCATTTCACTGCTTTGCGGCCATAGACATTGCGCCATCGGTTGCTTCACCTCTTTCCTCTAGTTACTGTCTACTGTATCACTATCGATAAGGCATTCAAGCCACTGCACCTTTTTTTGCAGAATCCGCTTATTCGCAAAGATAAGTTTGAAAAGTCTTATCCACCATAAATAAATAAACCCATTTTTATTTCCTGCAGGATTTTGCTTCATCATTAGAGAAAATACCTCATAGTAACTTTGACAACAGGGGGATATAATAATGACTTTAGCTTATAAACGAATTTTGGTGGCGGTTGATGGATCAGATGTAGCAGAATGGGCATTCAGAAAGTCGGTTGGAATAGCACAACGAAACAATGCCATACTGAATCTGATTTTTGTAATTGACACCCGTTCATTCACTGCGGTCAAATTTAATGAACTGGATATTGAAGAACAAGCATATGAGTTTGCACGAGATCTTCTCGATAAATATAAAAAAGAGGCCGAAGCAGCTGGTGTAGAGCAGGTAAATGCTATTGTTAGGCCAGGCTCTCCAAAAAAAGTCATCAGCCGTGATTTCGCCAAACAAGTTGAGGCAGACCTGATTGTATGCGGAGCAACTGGGATGAATGCATTTGAGCGTTATTTGATGGGAAGTGTTTCCCAGCATATTGTCCGCAATAGTTCCTGTGATGTTTTGGTAGTCCGTATGGATGAATCAGATCAAGCAGAGGAACAGAAAAAATCCGATTTTGAGTAATGAAGTGGTACAACCCAAACCATTTTCCTTTGGAAAGTGGTTTTTTCAATTATTTTCTCACTGATTAAATACTCTTCCGTTTTCAAGTTTAGATATTGCGAAAATACAAGGAGCTCTTTGTTCTGCGTAGGGAGAATTTGTTGGTTCATTTCAAACTTATGAAATATATGTTAAAGTTACGAATATACGTTCTTAGCTATACATAGATTGGTGAAACTAGCAATTTTAGCTGCAGATATTCCGCAATACAGCTTCGCATTCCAGCGAAGGCGTGCCCAGGGCTCGGCCATTGGTGTGAGCCATGTCCAAATCGGCCGAAGCCGTTATAAAGAAAGGAAGTGAAAATGGATGGATTTTGAGCTGGTCATGCAAGAACTTGAAGCGCTCGGCAAGGAACGAACCAAGAAGACTTATATTAGAAACGGTGCCCGTGAACCGCTGTTCGGCGTTGCTACTGGCGCCATGAAGCCGCTCGCAAAAAAAATCAAGAAAAACCAGCCTTTGGCAGATCAACTATACGCTACCGGCAATTACGATGCCATGTATTTCGCTGGCATTATTTCCGACATGACGACAGAAGAAGAATTTGAACGTTGGATGGATGGAGCGTATTTTTACATGCTGTCCGATTACGTGGTTGCGGTTTCGTTGGCAGAAGCCGATTTTGCGCAAACACTTGCCGATAAATGGATTGTCAGCGGCGAAGAGCTCAAAATGTCAGCAGGCTGGAGCTGTTATTGCTGGCTGTTGGGCAATCGTCCCGACCGTGAGTTTATTCCAAACAAACTTTCCGATATGCTGGACCAAGTGGAAAGAACCATTCAAGATTCCCCTGACCGAACGAAGATTTCCATGAATAATTTCATTTATACAGCGGCGATTTCATATGTGCCGCTCCATGAAAAGGCGATTGAGACCGCAAAAACAGTAGGACCTGTCGAAATCCGCAAAGACCAGAAAAACAGCAGCACTTTGCTTGCTTCCGAAACGATCCAAAAAGAATTGGATCGAGGAAGACTCGGTTTTAAACGGAAATATGTAAGGTGTTAATGGAGCATTATCATTTTTAATCTCATCAGAAGCTAATCGGATAGAATTGATCAGTTGCATCTATTTGAACAGTTATAATGTTCGTTATGGCAGCATTAGCAATCTGCCTGCTGCGTAAATTTCAAGTAAAAAGTCGAATCCCTGGTGCAAGGGATTCGACTTTTTGATTATCTTATTTCAGTAAAATACTTACTCATTTAAGGATCCATTTTTGAATACTAATGTTGTATGTATCATGCATTCATCATTACTTCTCTCTTTTTCCTTCCCAAAACTGCAACCGTTCTTCATGGCTAACTTCTTTATGTATTTGATGCAGCATCCAAATATAACCAAAAGAGCCCATAAAAATAGCATTTGATACTCCGTGATCAGCCATTTCAGTAACTGCTTGTATTTCTGTACATCCCAAATTTATCGCTTTTCTGTAGGTCTCCTTAATGGTAGGGATAGTAAGGTTTGTCCAACTGGTTTTAGGATCGTCAGATTTAGGTGCGATTAAATAAAATGGCGGATTTTCATCTAGCAAGTGAAATTGAACACCGTATAAAGTGAAAACGGCTTCGTTTTCCCCTCTAGGAAAATCGGAAACTTCAATCCGTTCAACTTCAAATATTTCTTTATATAATTCCAATGCTTTTAAGCTGTCTGTAACTACCATATTAAATTCTACACCAATCATATATACACTCTCCTTTTAGAAGTTGAAAAATATTCTTTATCTCATCATTTCCCAGTCTTCAATTTAAGTGTCCCTACTTCAAATTTAATCATATAAAAATTGGAGTGAATATCAAATTAGCCTGGAATGTTAGTTCGATAAGTTCTATCAACCATGCATCATTTTATTCGAACAGTTTGACGTCTGGATTTCGCTTTAAAACGTGGACAAGCATGGCGTGCAACTGCCCCCGATGATGAAAGAAATGAGACTGTGTGTCCAAAAGCCACTCATAACGGGAATGTACAGCGCCAAAGAAGGATGTGGTCTCCCTTAACAACTCCTCTTCCTGTAGTTCAGAAATGCTGTTTCTTAGAAACGAGTAATTATCGATTAAAGTGGCCGCTATGGAATTAAGATTCGATTCTGGCTTTGTAACTTCGTAATAGTGGTCCAACTCCTCCTCCGAAGCCCCCAAGCCAATTAGGAAGTCAGCTTTGGATATAACTGACATATGGGCGAGCAGTTCACCGATCGACCATTTCTCTGCAGTTGGTTTAATATTCAAATCTTCATCACTCAACGTATCCATCAACTTGACTACAGAATCCACCGCCAAGTCCATCTGAAAAATAATCCCTTTACAATATACGTTCATCCGATATCCCCTTTCACTTTTTTTCTTTTTCCTAAATGATTCAAAAAACTGTGTTGATTTAAGCGTTAACTTTCAAAAATCTTAACCTTACTTTAGCACAACCAAAGCATAAATTATTTGATAAATTCTATAGCCACTCCTATTAAAACTCTTTACTATAATTGCTTCTCACTAATTAAAAGAAGATAAAAATCCCGTCTATACCGTTAACCAGGTATTTCTTATAATCTCATAAAAACACCAATAACTAGTAATACAGATAAAAACGGATGGCAAAGTTGCCACCCGCTTGTAGTTATTTTAATACACTGTCAAGAAAGCCGAAGACTTCTTCAAGGTTTTCCTTTGATTCAAATGGTTCTCCTCCATGGACAACCCCTTCCAAAAGTGTCAGCTCCACTTTATCTTCCCCTAAAACATCAGCCAGCTTTCCAGCAAAATCACTAGATTGCTGGACAGGTACGTTCGGATCAGCCGTTCCGTGCTGGATTAAAAAGGCCGGATCGTTTTCAGTAATGTAAGACTCCGGATTCGCTTTTTTCACTTCTTCCGTTTTCTCTAGGATATTGCGGCCCATATACTTGCTTTCCGGTGAATCGGCGGTGCTTCGGCTGCCTAATTTCGGTGTGATTTCCGATTCGGCAAACTGCTCATCTATTTTCAGAAAGTCAGTTTGGCCGTACCAGTCAACAACCGCTTGGACTTCAGAGGAAAAGTTGATGTTTTCGGTATTTTTACCATTCAGTGAACCATCATTTCCACTGGTCCCAACCAATGCGGCTAAATGGCCGCCAGCGCTGCCTCCCCATGCCGCTACTTTCTCAGGATTTACATTGTATTCTTCCGCATTTGCCTTCACATAACGGATAGCCGCTTTGACATCGCTGATGGCAGCTGGGAAAAACGCTTCACGCGACAGCCGGTAATTGACTGCTACGACCGCATACCCGCGGTTGAGGCCTTCTATCATGGCAGTGAGATCGGCACCCGTTTTATCCCCTTCCCTGAACCCGCCGCCGTGAATTGCGACAATAACCGGGAACGGTCCTTCTCCTTCATTCGGCAGGTATATATCGAGCTTCTGCGCTTCTGAATTGCTGCCGTAATCGAGATCTAAATATTTATTCTCAATAAATGAGGTATCAACTGTTTCAGCAGAAGGCTGCTTAGTTTCTGCCGCTTCGACTGTTTCTGTCGTTTCCGCTGCTTCACTAAGCTCTTGTACTGCTTCTTCAGTGGCATTTGTTGAACATCCTGCCAATAGTGCAGCTGCAAGGGACATGGATAAAATAGGTAAGACTGTTTTCTTCACTGTAGATCACTCCTAAGTGTTTTGTTTGTTCTTCTATAAACCGAGCATAACAAAACAATGTGACACAAAAATGGCAGAAAAACGATGCAAAACGCACGTTTTCTGCCAAAAACTTTTATATGTTTCTTTCTACGCTCTTTTAAGAGTAATCGTAAAAGTGGTTCCTGAATCGCCCTTGCTTTCAACACTGATTTTCTCTCCAAGCTGTTCCATGATTTCGAATGCAATGGAAAGCCCAAGGCCGCTGCCCGTACTGGTATGCGACAGGTCCTCTTTGGTAAAACGCCCGAATATGTGCGGCAAAAGTTCTTTAGATATTCCCGGTCCATTATCCGACACGATTATCTCTGCTTTTCTCCCTGTCGTTTTCGCATCAATCGTTACATTGCCTTGAACCGGCGTAAATTTAAATGCATTATCCAACAGAATCGTCAGGACTTGAACGATCCGGTCTTTATTCGAATAGGTCTCGGGGAGATTTTTAGCCCGTTCTGTAATATGAAACTCGAGCTCCATGTCATCTGCCAAAATAGCGAAAGGCTCGGCCACTTGTTCAATCACTTCTTTTGTATCAACCACTGGCTTATCAAAAGCCATTTTTTTATGCTGCAGCCTCGACAATTCCAGCAAATCGGCAATGAGTTCTTCCAGCCTCGCACTTTCCCTCAAAATGATGCTGTAGTATTGGTCGATTTTCTCAGGATCGGTCACCACATGATCTGACCATGTCTCTGTCAACGCTTTGATCGAAGCAAGCGGCGTTTTCAGTTCGTGGCTGATATTCGCGACATAGTCTTTGCGCATTTGCTCAAGCTGATTTTTCTCTTTAACAAAGACGGTAAGAAAAGCGAGGACAATGATCGTCCCGATTGCCAAAGTTACAAAGAAGACTAGGTAAAAGCCATTAAGAGCAGCTTGGTAAGCGCATGCCTCTTTTAATAAATAAATGCCGCCGGTCACTTTGTTATCTTGAACGAGTGGCTGACCGATGATAATAGCACGTGCAGAATACCCCGGCACGGGCTGGATTTCAATAGCCATTTTTCCGCTGTTGATTTTCGGCAAATAAGCGGCCAGTTTCTTGTTTACCTCAGCATCAGCAGAAGATTGCGGAATAGTTTCATCGTTGTAAACATCGATTTCTTTTCCATGGACATCAAATGCTTTCACTAAAAAATCATCGGTTCTGGTTATTTTGTCTCCATCCGCCACTTCTTCACCAATCAGCGTGAGAGGCGGCTGAAGTTCTTCAATTTTGGATTGGATAAAGTAATGCTTAATCGCAAAAGCCCCGAGTAGCTGACCGGATATAAAAATGGCTAAGATGACAAATGCAATCCACAACTTGCTTGAAAAGAGCTGCTTCATACATTTACCTCAAATTTATAGCCGACGCTGTAAACAGACTTTATGGAAAAATCGGGGGAAGCTTTTGCAATTTTTTGGCGGATCCGTTTGATCATCGTATCGACTGTCCGGGTGTCTCCCGTGTAATCATATCCCCAAACTTTGTACAGCAATTCTTCCCGGCTCACGACTTTCCCAGTATGGTTGACTAGAAATGCCAATAGCTCCACCTCTTTTGCCGTCAGCTCAATCACCTGTTGATTGACATGGACTTCATATCCAGTAATGTCTATCGATAAGTTGCCTGCTTTTAAGAAGTGAGGACTTTCTTTTTTTGGCTGCACCCGTTTCAGAATCGTTTTGATCCGGACTACTACTTCCCGAGGTGAAAAAGGCTTGGTGATATAGTCGTCTGCGCCGATCTCGAGGCCAACAATCCGGTCCACTTCTTCACTTCTGGCGCTGAGCATTAAAATTGGAATATCACTGGTTTTGCGTATCTCCTTGCATACTTCCGTTCCAAAGAGGCCAGGCATCATAATATCAAGCACCACTAAATCAAAATGTTTTTCCTCCAGCAGCTCCAGTGCTAATTTTCCGTCATAAGCCGATACACTCTTCATCCCCTCGGCTTGCAGATACGCATTGATGCTCTCGTGGACAGCGACATTATCATCACATATTGAAAAATAAAGCAATATCCACAACTTTTGAACCTGTTTCACTTTATTGTGGTACACCCACTCTAAAGAAGAGAAAAACTTAAAAACAAGTTTTCCTCTTCGTGTAAGCGATAGTGTGAAAAGTTGACTGTTCTCTTCTTATTTTTTCACCGATTCATCATTATGGCATAAAGCTCATCCAATTGACTCTCAAACCTCGGAATCAACGATCTCCGTTCCTCTTCTGGCAGCTCTATAACAGGGCTTGTCAATTTATGGGCTGTTTCCTGCAATGAATCAAATTTTGGAATCATCTCACTATCCATATTGCTTCTGGCGAAGTTAATTTCTGAAACGACAGAAGAAATAAGACGATAACTTTCTGAATCAGGAGATATGGAGTATTGTTCTTCAACACTTAAACTGTTCCATTTCCCATGAATGGACAGTACCAAATCTTTAGGTTCACCAAACGAGCTGCTTTCAATTTGCTGTCCATAGCCTTTTGGATTCGCTGGATTGTGCTTAGACATTTCTAATTTCTCAGACTCAGTGGCTTGCACTACTTCCTCTTGAATTTTGGGAGATTCGGAATCTCTTATATTTACTGAAATCACTAATGTAATTAAACAAACTAAAGTGAGCAAAGGAACCGCTACAATCAATTTCCTCATCAAACCACCTGTTGCCTTTCTATTAATATATTCTTTTTCTGCAATTTCTCATTACTTTCTTCACTCATTCTCGCTAGCTTGGACAATCTCCTCTTTTCATTTTGAAGCAAATGTTTGAAAACCACTTACATTTTCATACCTGTTTTTCTGTGGGTTGCTTATTGGATGCTCTTAACTTTAATGTCAGTAAATAGATAAAAGCAAGACATCCATAACAAAAAAGAGAGAAAAAACGGTACTGCACCCCAAAAGTTAGAGTTAAAAATCTAACTTTTGGGGTGTTTTTCTATGATGAAATATAGCGAAGAATTTAAACTGAAGCTGGTCAACGAGTATTTGGCTGGCCCGTTGGGTTATCCACGCTTAGCCCGAAAATACGGGATATCCAGCCACGGGCAAATAGCACGCTGGGTGCGGGCTTTCCAGGCATTCGGAAAAGAAGGATTGCGGAACAGGCAAAAAAACAAGGTGTATTCTGTTCAATTCAAATTGGATGTATTACACTTTATGAAACAAACAGGCGCTTCCTACCAGGACGCAGCGATTGAATTCAAGATGCACAACCCGACGCTTATTGTGAAATGGAAACAGACATTTTTGGCGGAAGGGGCAGGAGGCCTGAGAAAGAAAGGACGGCCACCCATGGCGAAAAATTCGAAAAAGAAACCGGCAAAACCGGCTGGGACGATGTCCCGTGAAGAACAACTTGAACGCGAGAATGAGCTTCTCCGTTTGGAAGTCGCTTATTTAAAAAAGTTGAACGCTTTCCAGGAGAATCCGGATGCCTACCTCGAAAAGCACAAGCAGCGCTGGCATTCGAACTCCAAAAAGAAGGATTCCGATTAACGGATGTGCTGGAGATCGTCGATCTGCCAGAAGCGACGTATCATTACCACCGCCAGCGATTTGGGTTGGAAGATCCGGATCTGGAATGGAAAACGTTGATTCTGGCGCTCTTCGAAAAACACGACGGCCGTTACGGGTATCGCAGGATCTCTCTGGAATTAAAGGCGCAAGGGTACGTCATCAACCACAAGAAAGTCCAGCGCATCATGGGCGAATTGAACCTCACTTGCGTAAAGTTCATTCGGAAATCGCGCTATCGTTCCTATAAGGGGCAAGTAGGCACCATCGCCAAAAACCGGTTGAACCGCCGGTTCCACACCACGCATGCCTTGCAAAAAATCGTGACGGACGTGACGGAATTCAAATGTGCAGGAGAAGAAAAGCTGTATTTGAGTCCGCTGATGGATCTCTACAACGGGGAAATCATTGGCGTGAGTATGGCGAAACGCCCAACCCTCGACTTCGTCATGGAATCGTTACGGAATGCCCTGCCAGTCATCGGAGAACAAGCCAGGTATCGGACCACCATCCATTCCGATCAAGGTTGGCATTACCAGCACCGATACTGGGCGAAGACATTGAAAGAGAACCGGATTTTCCAAAGCATGTCCCGAAAGGCGACGTGTGCCGACAACGCGGCCATGGAGAACTTCTTCGGCCTGCTTAAACAAGAGATGTATTACGGAGAAGAATTGGTCCCCTTCGAAGAACTGAAACTGAAAATTGAACGGTACGTCCATTACTACAACCATGAACGCATCAAGCAAAAATTGGCCGGCATGAGCCCGGTGAACTACCGAATTCATGCCAGCCAATTAGCTGCATAACTGAAACTCTAACTTTAAGGGGTCACTACCAACTTCAAATGAAGTTCCTTCTCTCTTGATGACAACCTATAAAACTGATTTTACTTTTCCAATTTCACACGCTGGAGGCGCAGCGCATTCAATACGACGGATACCGAACTGAATGCCATCGCCGCTCCTGCAAGCCAAGGCGCCAACAAGCCAACTGCGGCAATTGGAATTCCCAGGGTATTATAAGCAAATGCCCAAAATAAGTTTTGCTTGATATTGCGCATCGTTTTGCGGCTCATAATGATCGCTTCGGCGATGCTGTTCAAGTCGCCTCGAATCAATGTGATGTCCGCAGCTTCCATCGCCACATCGGTCCCTGTACCGATGGCCATGCCGATATCCGCTGTAGCCAGTGCGGGTGCGTCATTGATGCCGTCGCCGACCATCGCCACTTTCTTGCCTTGCAGCTGCAATTTTTTCACTTCATCCGCTTTGCCTTCCGGAAGCACTTCCGCAATCACCGCATCAACGCCCACTTCTTTGCCGATGGCTTGCGCGGTCCGCTCGTTGTCCCCCGTCATCATGATGACTTGAATGCCCATTTCCTTAAGGCGGCGGATGGCTTCGCGGGAAGTGTCTTTGATGGTATCCGCCACAGCTACCATCCCGGCGTATTGCCCATTAATTCCCGCTAACATCGCTGTTTTTCCCTTGCTCTCGAGTTTTTCCATCTCAGGCAAAACTGAGACAATATCAATGCCATATTGCTCCATCAATTTGCGTGTGCCAATGACAACCGCTTGGCCCGATACTGTTGCTTGCACTCCGTACCCCGGGACTGCTTCAAAATATTGCACTTTGCCAAGCTCGATGCCTTTTTCCTGGATTCCGTGGACAATGGCTTGGGCCAATGGATGTTCTGATTGTTTCTCTGCTGCGCCGATGAGCGATAAGAACTTCTCTTCGTCCTGTCCTTCGGCAATTACAACATCCGTCAATTCCGGTTTCCCATGCGTAACCGTACCCGTTTTATCAACGACTACGGTGTCAATGCTTTGGGTCTGTTCCAAATGCTCGCCGCCTTTGAACAGAATGCCCATTTCCGCTGAACGGCCAGAACCTGCCATGATGGACGTCGGTGTTGCGAGGCCCAGTGCACACGGACAAGCAATGACCAGCACCGCGATTAAGACTTCCAGGGCCGGGGTAAAGTCGCCCGGTTGCACCCAGATAAACCATACCAAGAATGTGAGGAAAGCAATCCCGACGACAATCGGCACGAAGATGCCTGAAATTTTGTCGGCCAACCGCTGAATCGGCGCTTTCGTGCCTTGTGCGTCTTCCACCACTTTAATGATTTGTGCCAGCGCGGTGTCGCGTCCGACTTTCGTGGCTTTCATTTGGATGAATCCATTGCTATTGATCGTTGATCCATAAAGGGCATCGCCTGCTGCTTTGTCCACCGGCAGACTTTCTCCCGTCAGCATCGATTCATCAACCGCTGTGCTGCCTTCCAGCACTTCGCCGTCAACCGGAATTTTTTCTCCCGGTCGCACGAAAATAGTGTCACCGATCATCACTTCTTCCAACGGCACTTCTTTTTCTACTCCGTTACGAAGAACGGCTGCCGTTTTCGCCTGAAGGCCCATCAATTTCTTGATGGCTTCAGATGAACGGCCTTTTGCTTTCGCTTCAAACAATTTCCCAAGAATGATCAAAGTGATCAGCACCGCACTGGTTTCAAAATACAGTTCTGCCCCGTGATGCGTGCCGGCTGTGACAATTGCCTGATAGACACTGTAGAAGTAGGCTGCCGATGTTCCCAGGACCACCAGCACGTCCATATTGGCGCTGCCATTTCGAAGCGCTTTATAGGCGCCCACGTAAAATTGTTTCCCTATATAAAATTGAACCGGTGTTGCCAGAAGCATCTGGAACCACGGGTTCATCAGAATTTCCGGCACATAAAGAAATGAGGTGAAGGAAAAATGCCCGACCATCGTCCACAACAACGGCAGCGACAAAATGGCTGAAATGATGAATTTCCGTTTTTGGTCCTGGATTGCTTTTTCCCGGTAATCCACCCGTTCCACATCTTCTTGCTGTTGATGTGCGCCGTAGCCCAATTTCTCCACTTTCGTAATGATGTCGCCAATGCTTACTTCCGAAGGATTGAATTCAATCGTCGCTTTCTCCAGCGCCAAATTGACGTTCGCAGAAGCAACTCCTCCTAATTTATTGATTCCTTTTTCAATGCGCGTTGCACAAGCGGCACAGGTCATGCCGGTTATATCAAATTCAGCTTTCTGTTTCACGACGCCATAACCCAGCGCTTCGATTTTCTTCTCAAAATCTGCTTCGCTCAATTTTGCCGGGTCGTAGTGAATGGATGACTTTTCAAGTGCCAAGTTGACGTTGGCTTGTTCGACGCCTTCCATTTTACTTATCCCTTTTTCAATCCGGGTCGCACACGCTGCACAGGTCATGCCCGTGATCTGGAAATTTGCTTCTTTTGTTTCCGTAGCCATTAAGTTCCCCTCCTCCTCTATACTATATGGGGGTATACATCTTTTAAAAGTAAAGAGTGCTGTGAAAGCACTCTTATACTACTTCATATCCTTGGTCTTCGATTACTTCTTTGATTTCATTCAAAGATGATTTGCTGTTGTCATAAGCCACTGTAACTTCACCTTTGCCAAGATCCACTTTTACAGCGGATACCCCTTGGAGTTCACCGACACTTGATTCCACTGCGTTCACACAATGCGCGCAAGACATGCCTTGTACTTTTAATGTTTCATTCATGATTTTTTCCTCCTAAAATAATGATTGTTAATATGTTATCAATAATGATGATTAAGATTCTGCTTCCATGTTTACTTTGTCATGGTTTTCATTACATCCATCAATTCATTGATCGCTTCTTCGCCTTTGTTTTCCTTGATGGCTTTTGAAACACAATGATGGGTGTGGTCTTCCAGTAAGGCCAGCGACACTTTATTCATCGCAGACTGAATGGCGCTGACTTGATGCAGTATGTCCACACAGTAACGGTCGTTTTCTACCATTTGGTGAACTCCGCGAACCTGTCCTTCAATCCGTTTCAGCCGGTTCAAAAGCTGCTGTTTATTGGGTTGTACTGTGGTCTTTAATGTTTTTTCCATGAACTGAACCTCCCAATTCAATATACCCTATACCCGTATTATACAAGTAAACTTATGGAATGTCAAAGCATGTGATTTGATAGTTGATTGGTTTCAGGAATTTCTCTGAGCATGCAAGTAGAAAGCTTCCCGTGCTAGGAAGTTTTTGTGTCATTTTAAAATCTTGGAAAATGCAGGCTACCTCGCTGACAATTCACTTTCTGTTACCCATTTATGATTTTTTACCAGTTCTCCGTCCGTTGATGCCGAGTAGTCAACCATGTAAACTGTCGTCTGTTCAGCAGAATCAATGGTTGCCTCTGCCCCTTCCATGCCTTCCATATGATCGGCTTCTACTGCTACTTTATCGCCTGGCTCATACGGCTCTTCTTTTGCTCCCTTAATTTCTTCATGAACAATCCATTTATGGTTTTCCACTTGTTCTCCGCCAGTAGTCGGTGTATATGAAATCGCATAGACCGTCGTATCAAACGCGCCGACAATTGTTGCTTCAGCGCCGTTCATGCCCTCCATATGATCTGTATTTATTATGGCCTTGCTGCCCACTTCAAATGCCGGACTTTCTGCTTCTTTCAAGCCTTTTGGCACTTCACCTGAACTTGAATGATCCATGTGTCCATTCTCTTCATGGTTCATCCCAGTATGCTGTTCTTCCTGAGCACCAGTGGAACAAGCTGCTAAAAGAAAAACAAGCGTCAGAGTTAAAGAGTGAAATATTTTTTGTTTAAATTTCATTTTGATGCGCTCCTTTATTTCAGTTCTACTATCTTTAATAGACGGTAGCAGCGTGAATTTCACTTGCTTATTTTACCTGTACGGGGTATGGGAATGCCTAAAAAAATTTAACGACCATTGCATTGTATTAAGTTCTTCTACAAACCACGCAATAGTTATCCAGAATATTCATATAGCCAATCAGAATCAACTCTATTCCTTTTCTTTACACCTCCTCCTTCTCAATGTTAAGCATTGTAACGTGGTTTGAATGAGAAATGCTTTTTATCCCTTCGGCAGTACAATCTTCTGCATATGAAACTGTAATTTCAACGTGCTGATCTTGCATTCTTTTACTTTATTAACTTTACATCCCTACTATACAATACCCCCCTATCGTATGTAAAGTTATTATTATCGAACATTTGAATAAACATTGTTTCTTTTCAAGAACATAGCATCCTATAAATTCCAACTTAAAAAAACCCCTGCTTTCCCCGTGTGGCTAAAGAGAAAACAAACTTTGCCCAGCTCGTTAAAACGTTAAAAAGGAATTGATTTTGCAATCAATTCCTTTTTGGCTTGTATTAAATTTTTTTCATCCCATAAAATACATAACTGTAATCACGTGAATTTCCATGATAAAGAGCTATTTCTTGTTTTAGTGTGTTCACTACTGCCAAAGCTTCGGGCGTGTCTTGGTATTTGTCTTCCATCTTCTTAAGATTTCGCTCAAGTGGAAGGTAATAATCGTCAGTCCAATCTTCCTTTGGCAATACAAATGAAAAGAGGTAAGCATATTCCGACTCAACAATTTGATTCACTTTATTAGAAATGGTATCGATTTCTGGATATCCTTGCTGCCAAAAATCTTTGCTTTCTTTAGAAGGGTTTGCATGCAGCCAGGAAATTTCGCTGCATACAAGAAAGCCGCCTTGCTTTAAAAAGGTTTTCCACTCTTTGAGCCCTTTTTGGAATCCGGCAATATAAATGGAACCTTCTGCCCAAATCAAGTCGAAGGTTTCTGGAGGAAAATTCAGTTCCAGCATGGAAGCATTCAAGACAGTTACTCTGTCTGCTAATTCTTTTTTGCGGAGTTGATTTTTCAGCCCATTCAAATACTGCTGATTGGTATCAACAGCCGTTATATGGACGTTCGGAAAGCTTTCCGCCAAAGTCAGTGTATGAATTCCATTTCCACAGCCTAAATCTAAAATATTCAGCTCTTTTTCTGTAGCTATATTTACTAGAGAAATTGCTTTTTTTGTTGATTGTGCGCTTCCAGGTGATAAACGCTCCAATCCATCAAAAGCTTCAAAAAAATATTTTTCCATCAATTAGACACTCTCCTTAAAATTTTGATTGGATTTTATTCATAGCCTTCTTCTAAGTGTGCACCAAAAGTAAGACAACATCCAGTAGGTTAATTAGTACTCCATAACGGGTATAGCAATCCTAGACATCAATAAAAGAGGAGGAAATAACATGGACTCGACAATGTGGCTGTACATAGCACTCGCCATCTTAATAGTGGGGCTAATCGTAGCGGGAATTGGAGTTGGCTTATTCCTAAAAGGAATGAAGGAACCGTTGAAAGAGATAAAAGGGTCAGTAAACAATTTAAAAGAGCGGGTAGATAAGCTCAAACTGGAAACGACGAGCCTGCAGCATACTACAAATGAACTGAAAGAAGATATGCAAGTTAAGTCTGAAAAAGTCAGCCTTTTTATCGATGCAGCAAAAGGAACAAAGAATTCAGTTGTCGACTTAAATTCGTCAGTCCGGGCAATTACAGTTGATGTAACAACGAGAGTGGATCAGAGCAAGGAAAATGCTGTACAAGTTGATCAATGGAGCAACACAGTGGTCGGCCTTGTTGGTCTGTGGGAACACCGGAAGAATGCCAAAAAAAGAACCGACACTTATTATCCAGAAGCTGCGGCAGATAATGAACAGCTAAGAATACAATAAAAAGAACTAAAAAGGCAGCCGCATTGGCTGCCTTTTTCGAATAACGACCCAAAATAAGGAGATGCTTTCTCTGTAAGTCTATAAAACGGACAGTTATTAAAGACTTGCATTAAACCATATAAAGAGACAGCCATACTTTCTGCAGCTTTCGAATGCAGTTTAGTTATCTTGATTTATGTGGTTTTACGTTATGGAAACACGCCGTTTTTATTGCTTTCCAATCCGTTTAATGAACTTTTTTCTTTAGTGGAATTATGGATATTCAATACTGTAATGAAGGATTCTGATTCACATTGAAGAATTAAACAATAAGAATATACAAAAATTGAAGGAGGAATCAAAATGACATTGGAATACAATCAACTTTTAGTCGCTGTTGACGGTTCACATGAAGCAGAATGGGCATTTAAAAAGTCTATCGGAATTGCACAACGAAACAATGCTACATTGAATCTTGTATATATAGTTGATAGCCGGACCATCACTAGTTCAGAAGTATATAATCCATCTATTGAAGAACATACATTCAAAGTGGGAAAAGATCTTCTTGAAAAATACAAGCAGGAAGCGGAAAAAGCAGGCATTCAGAATGTAAATAACATCATTATGGCTGGATCCCCTAAAAATTTAATCTCTCGGGAAGTTGCAAGAAAAGTGAAAGCGGATCTTATCATATGCGGAGCCAGTGGCCTAAATCCAATTGAACGATTTGTACTGGGGAGTGTGTCTCAGCACATTGTCCGCCATAGCCCCTGTGATGTCCTTGTCGTGCGCACAGAAGAACATGCAGAAGCGAACGCCTAATATAACTTTTATTTTTAACTTGAACCAGAATGTCAAAGCCCACTTAAACAATAGTTCATTCTCAACAAAAATCAAGTCATCAAAAAGAAGGGCCAGGGAATTTTAAATCCCTTGCCCTTCTTTTTGAATTTTGGTGATATGTAAAATAGACTCTCTTGGCAAAAAAAAGATGAGCCGCAGTTTGCTTTATAACCGAAGCTCTTCTTCTGCGTTAAGTATTCTTCATGAAATATGTGTCTGCCGTATTCCTCAAATCCCTCGGCTGTCTAAACTGATGCAGGAATTATGAAGATTCCTGATTAATAAATTGTGCAAATTCACGAGCAGCTAATCTGGTATCTTCAATGATTTCAAGCAGAACATTTTCATGTTCTCCTGCTTCCAAGTGATGATGCGGCAAATTAAGTGGCTCAATCATATTGACTGACTTTTCCTTTAAAAAATTTCTGAAATCTTCATGTTCGTTCGTTTGATAGATTGGCCCCAGTGTATCATCTTCAATTTGCAGATGGAATGCTTTTTTATTACCTAATTTTTCAATGTGTTTGGTCGCCAGCAGTATTTCGATAAAGGATTTTAACCGCGCTGGAAGGCCGAATGCAATGGTTTGGGAAATGAAAACAAACGCATCTGAATCAGTTAGTTGTTCAAGCAATCGATTGAAGTCCTCTTCTTCTACCTGCATGGGCTCTAATGTTTTTATTGTGTTAAAATTCAATGCAGGCATATCAATTTCGTATAAATTCATCTCATTGATTTCACTTTCTCTCTGGCTGGCACGCAACTCATCCAAAAAAGCTCTCGATATCGATGAACTAAGAGAATCGGCTCTGGTATCCGGATTGGCAATAATGCATAAAATCTTTTTTGTCATCTCTGCACGCTCCTTTCTATTTTTCTGTATATGAGCATTTCTTAATCTTTATTGCCAGCTTTAGAATAACTGAAAATAACTTAATTTCCATAAAAATTACTTACAACAAAGACAGTCAGAGCTTATTATAAAATCCTCTTTAAGGTCTTAATTTCCTTTTTTCTCTATTTCAAACTTCATATGTTCTAAATTCCCAACTTCATATCGTCCTATATTATCGATCGACACTTTGAAAATATCCCCTTCTTGTCTTCCTTCATCTTCTCCGCTATCCTTTTCCACTACAATCTGTTCAAGATTTCTTTTCCTATATCCAAATTCTTCTATTAACTTCATTTATTTTTTAAGCTTTTGGCGTATAATGAGAATTATCAAACTTCTAGATAAGTCTAAGTTCCCCCGAGATTTATCGCAACCGGAAAGGAACATTCGACATGATAAATTGTCCAATCTGATCATTCTCCCTTTTATAGAAATCATTTAAGAAATAGACTCTTGGGGGAACTTATTGATGAAACCGAATCGAAATTTCAACTTGCTGCTGACCGGGCAGTCGCTTGCCAACATTGGCGACGTTTTGTACATTGTCAGCATCATCTACGTCATTTTTGAATTGACCGGCTCTGCCGCGGCGGCTGCATTTGTGCCGTTTACCATTACCAGCTCAATGTTCATCTCGAATACCTTGACGCCTTTACTGATGCAGTGTTTCAACTTGAAATGGCTGCTGGCTGGTTCACAGATGGGAAAAACGGCTCTGCTGATGGCGCTGGCATTTTTTCTGCCACAACTGTCTTTAGCCAATTTTTACGGTCTGTTTTTGGTCATCAGCCTGGTCGCGTTACTGGACGGCTGCGCCAATCCCGTGACCCGATCGCTCATTCCGAATTATGTAAAAAGTGAACAGCTGCTAAAAGCAAATGGGATGACCGAAACCATAACTCAGCTGATCCAGACTGCCATGTGGTTTATCGGCAGTTCGCTGTTGATTTGGCTTTCTGCCATTGAAATAGTGTGGTTGACAGCTGGCTTATTTTTAATCTCCAGTCTATTGTTAAGCAGTTTGGAAAGAGTCGACTTTACGCCTTCGAAGGAGCATGGAAAGTGGCAGCAGCTCAGCCAAGGCTGGCAGACCGTTTCCACTTCACCTGTGCTGAAACGCATTGCCTGGATGGATGTCCTGGAGACCATTGCCGGTACGGTGTGGATTGCGGCCATCCTCTATGTATTTGTCAGCGATGCGTTGTTGGCGGATGAAAAATGGTGGGGATTCATCAACGGCTCCTTCTTCCTGGGCTTAATTGCGGGCAGTCTGTTCTGTCTGCGGTTTTCAAACTGGATTGAACAGAAACTTAGCCAGTTTATTTTTCTGGGCGCTGTTTCCAGCAGCGTGATTACCATTGCCTTTGGGTTAAACAGCCTTCCGGCGCTGGCATTACTTTTTTCCTTTCTGGTAGGTGTTTCCAGTCAAATCAAGAATATTCCACAGCAAACCGTGGTCCAGACGAGCATTTCAAAAGCCCAATTGCCGACGGTATTTACGACACTCGGAGCAATCGGCACCGGAACCTTCGGGGTAGCTTCCCTTTTTATGGGGGTTCTGGCAGATGCATTTGGCATTCGCAGTGTCTTTATCTTGTCAGGAATCTTGTTGGCTGTAGTTAGCTTAATCGCTTATAAAGGAAGAATACTTTTATGGCGAACGGTGCAAGAATAAACTTCTATAATAGAAAGGGCAGCCGGAAGTAATCCGGCTGCCCTTTCTTTTTTCCTGTTTTGCAGAATTTCATGGAATTGCTTCTGAAAAACGCTTTCCGCTCTCTTAGCTCACATTTTCAGCAAGTATATTCAATCCTCTTTTCACACTTTTATCGTTGAATTTTCCTTTTTCGAGAAAATTCCTGTAAGCAAAATCACTACACCCAGCATACTTCCAGTAAATTCAGCGATATAAAAATCTTCATCACGTATAAAACGGATCAGGAAATTCCCTCCAAAGATAAGCATCATCAATAATCCGAAGCTTATAAACCAATATCGATTTTTCACGAAATTCCTCCTTCAAAAGAGATATTTTACAGATTTAACTTAACTGCACATTTGTTCCATTCAATTGCTCATCTATTCCAAGTAATTTTCACTCTTTAGTTATCGCTCCAGGTTTGCTCTTCTTTTCTTGAAACAGAAAAATACCAAAGAGCGAGAGCATACCGATTATTCCAAAGAAAACGGAAAATAGCTTTAAGCCAGTGGCAGGAGAATCTAGAAAGATGCCACTTATGGAAAAAGATGCGGCAGCCATGAACAAGAAAAAGATATTCCTAACCAGTGTACGGTCATTTGTTAACCAAAGTGCCAGTCGGAAAACAATAAAAAGCAGTGAAACGGCCATTAAAAGCGGAAAGAACGGTTCGAATTTTGCTGCGTATACAAAATGATCCATGACGATAATATCGCTTCCTCTGTCTACTTCACCATTGAACCAGTTAGAAAAAACAGCGGTGTGTTCCCATTCCCATGAAATATCACGCAACTGTCCTCCTTCGTACCAACTTACCAAAGTGGCGAAAACGAATACCAGTGACGCAACGATTAAAAGCACTACACTCTTGAAATTCAATAGAATCACCTTTCCTGCAGGTCTGTCAGATTTCAAACCGGCCTGTTAAAAGTATAATTTGTTGAAACAATTGGGCCTTCGTTCAGTCTTACATTTTTTTACTGAAAAGGAAAGGTAATTCGCCATTAAAAGAAATCAAATACGAATTCTGATATTGTGAAAGTCTTCAAATAATTATAAAATGGATATAATGGAAAATTTTATAAAATAACTTACGTAAACATGTATTAAAAGAAAACGAAACAAATCTTCTAAAGGGTATTGGAGGAATCAGATGAAAAGAATGCCGCTTATTTTATGTATACTCTTGTTCACACTGATTTTGATGCGTGCTTATGACGCTTATCAAAGAACTCCAAAAGTGGAACAAGAAATTATTGAAGTGCCTTATATCGAAACCAATATTGAACAACCATAGGATTCTTGAGCAAATAGCGAAGCCCAAGAAATCGTTCAACTTCTTTTATAACCATCCATAAGCTGAAGATAAAAATGGCTTGCCCGGACATCTGCAGATGAACAGAATTAGATGATTCAAAGCCTATGTGAGATATATTGCGTCACATGAAATTCTTATAACTCCCTGCTGATGGATGTACGTTCTCCTACATAAGAGAGGCTATAACAGATAGCCTCTCTCTTTGTAATCATAGATCAATGAATTATTACCGCTGATCTTCATCAGAATGAACATTAAAGCCTTCTGATAAACAACTGGGGATAATCCACTACAAAACCCTTCTCATCAAATGTGATGAATGATTCAAAATCCTGGCTTTGAAAATTAAAGACCCTGTTCTTCCCTATGCTTTTAATAAATGTATAGCTTTGATTCGTTTTCTGTACGTCCAATGCCGGAACAGAGACATAAACCATCTCAAATTCTCTTTTTTGATTTGGCTTCCAGTCTAACCGGTTAATGGGCAGAGAGTTAGTAAAAGGTGTGGCTGATAGATCCACATCAATCGCTCCTGTTAATTCATCTAATCCATTTCCATGCCGGTCGAACCACTCCCCTTTTCCAGAAGAAGTGATCTGTAAGGCCTTCCCTGTTCTATCTGTGATGTTCACGCTTTTCGTTCTCCATAAATCGTCGAATTCCATATGATAATCGATTTGCATAGGAGAATTTCTATCCAAATAAATTACTGTACTTTCTGCAAGAATGGCATTTTCTTTAGTAAAAAGCTTTAAATACTCACAGCCAAACGTTTCTTTATTCTCCCAGACCATCTCTTTTGAAAACATAATCACACCTCTTTAAGACTTCTTTATTCATATATTTCAATGCTATTTCTCATGCACCTCTACAAAAACGGTGCCAATTATTTTATTATCAATGACCGCGTCCAACTTCCATAATCCTTTTTTAGGCAATGCCATATTGGATGGGATATGATGATCGGCTCCGTTATTCGGGCTAAGGGATGATTGTCCTTCCCTTTCCGGCACCACAACGATTGGCTCTTTGCTTTTTTCATGGGTCCCGATCACTTGAAAGGCACCGGAAAGTTCTTCTTCACTTCCCCAGAAATGCCACATATACTTATTTATGCGATCTGTATAAAAGCGGTCCACCTCCTTGTTTTCGTAGATAAACCCTGCCCGTCCTTCTTCACCAATCATAGAGAAATTGTTTGATTCAAAAAGAGGGCTTTCCTTCCAGTTTTCAACCTTAATCATTTCTTCTGCCTCAATTTCGCTGTTTTTATCAGAGGAACCGGCACAGCCTGTCAGAACGATAAGACCTATTATTGAAAAGAAGAGTACTAGATACCGTTTCACTTTAAATCCCTCCTGTAACCATACTTTTTGGAGCGCTCTTTCACTTCAAATATACCAGATATATACAGTTGCGAAAACAGGAGTTCGAATATTCTTTTAATGGAAATCGTACATTTTTCATTTACATTTGCGAGGTAAAAAGTGAATATGGTCAATGAAAAAGGAGGAAAAAGTGGGAGATTTATTAGACAGGATTCTTTAGTTTTAATGCATCAAAATAAAGAAAGTCCGTAAAAGAGAGAGCCTCCCTTTACGGACGAATAAAACGCCAACTTCCATAAACTTTTTAAGCTAATAGCTTGAATATCAGTTGTTTCAGACATCTCGTTTATTAAAACTGTAAATCGAAAAAAGAACTGCCACTACTCCGTACAACAGCGCATACCAAATCATCACATTGCCTGGGACCGAGATACTGGTGAACATCCCGCCTTGAGCCATTGATAATGGGTTATCCGTTGTATCAAACAACAAAATGGTCATTTTGCGATACATGGAATCTATCGGAAAAACAAGGCTCATGATAATCCCGATGTTTACGAGGCTCGCTTTCTCAATTACTGCTCCAAATTGTTCGATAAAGCCTCCGATAAAGGCTGCTCCGTACAAGATAATGGCAACAATACCTGCATTTAAGGTCGTCATGCGTGTGCTCAACAATAACCCAAACGCGATTAAAACAAACGGCTGAATCGCAAACACACTTACGGCTTTGATCATCTGGGCCAGGCTGATGTCCAACGCCATCCAGTCTGCTCCAATCCCTTGATGCAGCAAGATGATACTGAAAAATAAGGAGACCGCATAAGCAATCATCAGAAGAGCTAATCCGATAAACTTCCCCAACACAAATTGGGACCGGGAAATCGGCCGCATCAGCCACGTATCAATTTGATGGCTTGCCACTTCTCCTGAAATTGAACTGACACTGGCCATGATTGCCAGCAACGCTGTAATAAAAGACGAAAAATAAAGGCCGACTCCTAAAAGCTGCGAAGCGATGAACTGCTGCATTAACACCACTTCGGTTCCTTGGCCAGCATTCCCGACTTCTTCTGCTCCTTCTTTTCCGGCAAAATAAATGGCTGTTCCATAAAGCGCCAGAAAAATGAGCGTCATTATGATGGTAATCAAAAAAATCCGTTTCGAAACCATTTCTTTAATAGTTAATTTACCGATTGTCCACATAAGCGCTCTCCTTTTTCTGGTTCACCCAATGCATGAAAACATCTTCTAAATGCGGGATGATCGGCTTTACTTCAAACACATCAATTTTTTGGGAAGATAAGTAATGAAGAATTTTGGGTATATCCCTTTCACTTTCAAGCTGAATCAGCCAACGCATACGCCCTTCTTCTGCTTTGACTGTATGATAACTTGTCACAAAGGAAGGAAAAGGCGCTCCGATAGACCCTGCTGTGACGACTTCTACTTGTGCTTCCGTCATCATCAATTCTCGCCACGGTCCTTGAACAATCATTTCTCCTTCGTGGATAATTGACACTTGATCACATAAGGACTCAACTTCATGCAGCAAATGGCTATTTAAGAAAACCGTCTTTCCTTGATCTCGCAAATAGCCCATGAGATTCCGGACATCTTTGCGCCCGATCGGATCGAGTGCAGAAGTGGGCTCATCCAAAAAGATCACCTTTGGATCATTTAATATGGCACATGCCAGTCCAATCCGTTGACTCATTCCTTTTGAAAATCCGCTGATCCGGCCCCTTTCTTTTCCGGTCATTCCAACTAACTCGATAACTTCTTCAATCCGTTTGTTTCGCTGCCGGACGGGTATTTTACACAATTCCGCATGGCTGTCCAGCAGCTGCTTTCCAGTCAGCCAGTCAGGATAGCGGAACAACTCAGGCAGGTAGCCCACCTGTTCCCGTGATTTTGTCGTTCCAATCGGTTCTCCGAGAATAAACCCTTCTCCGCTTGTCGGCTGCAGCAAGCCAAGAAGCGTCCGGACAAAAGTGCTTTTTCCAGAGCCATTCGGACCTAAGAAACCATAGACAATTCCCTCTCCTATGGACAAGGTCACATCTGATATGCCACCTTTTCCATCGTATGTTTTCGTTAACGAATTCGTCTGAATTACATTCATCCTCTTCCTCCCTCATGTTCAGAAAAAAGTTCAGAGCGGAACGTGGCCACTCTGAACTTTTAATGTCACATTAATTTACTTGTTCGCTTAAACCAACCAATTCATCTGTACCCAATTTGCCTTCAGCAAAAATTGTATGAATATCACCGTTGGCCTGCCAAACAATATAGGAATGCTCTTCACTTTCAACGGCAAAACCTTGAGCATCGCCTACACGGACTTCAGTCATGCTGGATCCTTCTGTTGCAGCATAAGGAATCGGCAATGTCGTTTCAATATTGTCAATACCGGCCAGCTGCGTCTTCACATTTTCAGGCAAGAACGGGAGAGAAAGCAGCGTAGCTCTCAACTGCTCAATCGACACGCCTTCAGGAACATCGATTTCCGGAGATTTCGTGCGCATATAAGAGATGTATTGGCCATCCATCACGTAATCTGCGTGAACAGCTTCATATGTTGATACGGAAAAAGGCTTTCCATCTAATTGGGCTTCAAACTGCTGGTCTGAACCTAACTGAGCCAATAACTGATTCGCTTTTTCTACATCCAAAGTAAATGTGATCGTGGATGCCGGCATCACACTCACGCCCTCGACTTCAACTTCCCGTAACGCAGGTACTGAATGGCCGGCTGCTTCAGCTGCTTGTTGGGTTTCAAAATAAGTTGTCTCTCCAGCAGCCTCTGACATTTCCAACTGCCCGATGCCTTTCAAGTCGAGAGATCCTTCCTTATTCTCACTGACCCAGTTCTCGATTTCACTTATATCATTCTGTGTCAATGTCACCACCTCAAACTGATTCACACGGAATAAGGATAGAAATTGATTGGCTTCTACCCGGACTTGAGGGTGGGCAAATGAACTGAATAATGCTGCTGCAACGACTCCTGATACGAGTAAACGTTTCGTTTTTGTCTTCAATGTACTCCATCCCTTTCTTTTTTTCATAACTTTCTCTTGTTCCGGGTTTTGATTTCCGGCGAATTGCAGATTTTCCTCGAACTTTGCCCAGGCTTGAGTTATATCGATATGAATATCTTGTGCCTCTAAAGCTTTCTCACAAAATGACTGCAGTTTCTGTAATTCATCGATTTTTTCACGGCAAGTATGGCAGCTCTCTAAATGCTTCATAATTTGTTTTTTCTGCTCGCGGCTAACTTCTCCATCTAAATAAGCCTGCAGCACGCCTAAATCATGACACGTCATTTATCTTCTCCCCTTTCTTCCATATAAGAATCTTTAAACCGTTTTTTAGCGCGAGCCAACAAAGTGCCAATGGATATTTTTTCTACGCCTTTATCTTTTGCAATTTCCTCGTAACTGTATCCTGAAAATTTCATAATCAAGATATCGCGGTCCCGCTCAGATAATTTCATTAATATTTTTTGAACTTCATTGATGTCTTCAAGTTCCATATACCGCTCTTCAACAGAGCCAGATGCACTGTTTTCATAGATTTTTTGTTTGTCGTTACGGGCATGATGGCGTTTTTCAGTTCGAATATGATTATAGGCTGTATTTACAGTAACTTTTGTCAGCCAGCCATGTATATTTTCAATTGTTTTTCGATCGGCATTATACAACTTAACAAATACTTCTTGGGCGATATCTTCTGCAATGGCTTGTTCTTTAACAATAACGAGAGCTTTCCGGACGACAAGAGAGTAATGTTGTTTGAATAAATTCTGAAATATATCTTCTTTTGACGAATTGTTTTTGTCATTGGACAAATTCGCCTTCACCTCCATCATTATTTCCTCCCTTCAAAAAGCCCTTATACTAAAGACACCGGAATTCATAATTTTATGACATTTTAAGAGACTTTTTTTTTCAATAGGATTAGAAATGAGGACTAACTGTGGCAGCTTTTTATGTAATTATTTTCATTATGAATTTAACACATTATTTATCGAATAACAATAAATATTTATTCATTTATAACTTTCTTTTAAAGAATATGCAAAAAATTACTGAAGTAAAAGCAACAATTAAATAGGCACCCATTGTTTTGGCGAGTTGGGCATATATGGCCTGAAGTTGGGCATAACCATCAGAGACTTGGGCATAAATGATTGAAAGTTGGGCACAACCCTTTTGAACTTGGGCATAACGAATAAAAGCAGCGAAGTTTTATACTTTCTTCGGGCAAAAAGGCTAGTTGCTCGTAAACACTACTAAGTTGCTCCTAAAAGAAATAAAGAAAGCTTGTCTGGCCGCTCGAACGGCCTGACAAGCTCTCTTTATTATCTCCCGACTCCACGCGGCCCAGTTCCACTTTCATCAAAGTGCCGTCTTCTTCATGTTCCGTTTCGAGTATGGCGGCGGAATCATTTAAATAGGGGGACTGCATCTCCGCGTTCGAAAGGAATAATAATCCGGCAGGTAACATAATCCGCTTATATGAAAAGATCTTGACGTTTCCAATCTTTCGGTTTGATATTTTGAAGCACCCATTCTTCACCTGCTGAAGCCGATCTTGCGGAAAGCCAAGTGGCCGGCCCGGCTGGTTCTAGTCCCCCCTATTCATCCATCTTTGCCTTTGTCTACCGTATGAAAGTGCTTTTTAAGAAGTTTGAATTTTTTCACGTCATTCTGTTTAAATAGAAAATGTTTCTGAGTTCTCAGTCTCTCCTGGCTCCTCATGCAGTTGGCGCAATTCAATCTGGCCTTCCCCATTGCCCATTGGATCGGGCATCCGCATGGCCCATTCAACGGCTTCTTCCCTTGACTTCACATCAATCAGAATGAACCCGGCTATTAATTCTTTCGTTTCCGAAAAAGGACCATTTGTAACCACAGGCTTTTCTCCTGGCTTCGAGTATGAAATGCGCATCCCATTTGAACTTGGATGAAGCCCCTTCGCCATGACCCGTACTCCTGCCTTCAATAATTCCTCATTGTACTTTGACATGGCTTCAATAAGCTCAGGGCTTTGGGAGTTTCCGACTTCCGTATTAGTCGAGGCTTTGACAATCAGCATAAACTGCATAATAATTCCTCCTTTTTAGAAGCAAATTCCCTTTTGTTTATTCAACTAACCACTTTTTGCTGAATAATAAAAAACTCATCATGCAGCAGCTCAATTTCCTTTATTCTTCAAATTTGAAGAGCGTTTTTAAATAACCTATTTCTTTAGTTTTTCACCTTATTCCTTTCGCTTGTTAACAACAAAAAGCCTTATTATTAGGGATTGGCATTCTTTCATGTTACGCTTAATATCTGAAATATATGGATTCTTTCAGACTTTTCTTAGTCGTTTTCCATGGTTGGAAAGGAGATTCCTCGTATGAAATATAACAGCATCAAGGTTTTTCTTGAGACAATGAGTGAATACAATACCGTTAACATCAATCAGGTATTCACTACGGAAGACGGCCAAAGCTTATCCGTTCGTTGTCTGCCAGGCACCACTACTTTTGAAATTTCCAATGCACAGACGCAGGTGGTTATTCAAAGCGATACACTTGAAAAAACAGCTGAGTACATCGTTGCGTTTTTAGCTTCTTATGATTTGAGCATTAACTCCTGATGTTTAAGGGGTTTTTTTTTCGATTAAAAACTGGAAAATAGGGTAAAATCTATATAGCTGAACTCTGGAATTCTTATAAACATGTATCAACTAAGTCACAGAAAGAAAGAGCGCGATATTTATGAAGCTGGAACACATTAAGAATCTCTTGCAGATTTCGTGCACTTTTAATACTTCTTCCATCAGCCATTCCTTCTCGATTGGCGTGAATGACACGCTCATAGTGAAGTGTTTAAAAGACACATTCATACTTGAAGTAACATCAAGTGAGAATCCGCAAGTTGAATATTATACGTCGATTGACCAAGCAGCCGAAGCTCTCTATGAAAAAATCCATGCCAATAAAACAAACTGACTTCCTTGGAAAAAAGGAAGTTTTTGTTTGTTCACTGCAATTGAACAAGACCCATGAGGGTTCCTCCTACAAGTTCACGCCGTTCCCATAACCAACTCCGCAATAAGTCTGGATAAAACTTTGCTGAACTCGCAAATTTTGAAGTCTTGAGCATTTTTAAACCCTGAAAACAGACAAATTATTCTGTTTACTTGCAGGATATCATTTTGATTTAGAGAAATAATACATACTAACATTAATTATGACAGGAGGAGGTACTGATGACATTTGAATATAAGAACATTCTTGCAGCTGTTGACGGATCAAATGAAGCTAAACGTGCGTTTGAGACATCAGTTGGAATCGCCAAGCGAAACAATGCCATTCTTAATCTGATTTATGTAGTTGATACCCGTTCCTACACGGCCATGACAAAGCGGGTGCCAAGTATTGATGACCGGGTCTTTGCGCATGGAAGAGAACTTCTCGATAATTACAAAAAAGAAGCCCAAGCAGCTGGCCTTCCTGAGGTAAATATAATTGTCGCTCCTGGTTCCCCGCATAAGGTCATTTCGCGTGAGTATGCAAAACGGGTAAACGCCGATCTGATTGTATGCGGAGCCCAAGGCATGAATGCGGTTGAGCATTTTTTGATGGGAAGCGTCTCTGAGCATATTGTACGTTCCAGTCCCTGTGATGTTTTAGTTGTCCGCAGAAGTGAATCCGAGAAGGCAGAAGATCAACAGAGAGCTGATCTTAAAAAATAACGTAGCGGATTCGACCATTGTTCCTGAATTCCAAAGGAGCCCAGTGAACTTGAATTCTAACTTATTGGGTTTATCGGATTATGCAGTGATATAAAAAGAATGAAGCAGGCGGATAAATGCACCGTCAGCTTCATTCTTTTTATTTGTAAGCGCGTTAACCGATAAAGCTGGATCTGATGATTTTCAATTTCCACAATCCGAATTTCATCCGATTTATGATAAGGGATTTGTTCCCCTTTTCCGCATATCCATTTTTATTCACAACGATTTGGATAGGGCAATTGATTTTGACCGATAGGCCGGGAAGAATTCCGTTTCCTCTTTTACATCGAGGCAAGCGCACAATTCTTGATAAATTTTTTCATCCCAGATTTTTCGCCCGGTATAAAATTTGAAAGCGGTCTGTCTGCCAAATTGCTTTTTAAAAATATAAAGATTATCTTCCGGACTATTTGTCCTTCCCCCGCCGCCGTGTATCAAATCTATTCCATGCTGTTTCCCCCAAAGCGCCAAGGCATAATTAAGAATCGAAGCGGGCGAAAAACAATGGAATTCCGATAAGGTCCCCGACAAATGGGTGTGTACAAAATTTTCATAGACAAAGTTCAATCCAGCACCGATTACCCGCCCTTCATACAGCACTTCAACGAGCAGTACATTCTTCCCTAAAAGCAAGATCAAGTTTTTAAAATACTCATCTCCGAAGAAATAATACATATCGGCATGATTGCGCTCCATCGTTGCATAATAGATTTTCTTGAATTCGGTCAAATCTTTTGGGTTCATTGTCACCCGGTATTCCACGCCTGCTTTTAAAGCCTGCCGGATGTTTTTGCGGGCTGACTTTGAAAACTCCATCTCAACCGGCTGTTCGTAATCCTTCAAATTGGTCCCGACCGTGCAGCGCAGTTGAGTGACATCGTAACACGTATGAAAATCCTCCGCGTTATTGAGTACAGGATGGAAACGGATAAATTCACTGACGATCCGCTGTTCAGTGCAATACTGCTGGAAAGCGGCCTCAAACGCATTAATTAAGTCAGAAATGCGCCCCTTTTCGCATTTCAGAATTTGTGGCCCCCCATAGCCATAAGGCGTTACGAGATCGTAATATACTTTCCTTTCTATCCGCACAGGAATCTCCCGTTTAATGAACGAATGCTTCACTGTTCCAAATTTATGCTGGAAATTGAAAACCTGAAAAATCCCATTTTCGATTTCTTCAAACAAACGGCCATAATTTTCCTCAAAATAGATATCTTTCATCTCATTACACCCCTTTTCTCTGCAAATGAACGGCTCGTGCGTTTTGTAACCTCGACCTTTTTGCTGTGTCAGCATTGTTTAGAAGGATGAATCGAACAAAGCTCAATCCATTTCTTCTTTGCCTATTTATATTCATCCAATTTTTCATCGTGTTCGTTTGATACGTTTCCATTAAAAGATTGAAAGGCTGATTTCAGTATTGGTAAAGGCCGGGACTTCCAGCTGCTTTTTTACTGCCACATACAGCGTCAATGAATCTGAAAGATCATACTTGAAGAATTCGCCATGTGGCACTGACCCCTTAAGCAACAGGGAAAGGAGCATCGTCAGCAGCAATCGTGCCGATTCCGTCTTTTGAAATCACTCCAGCATCTGCCACGAATCGCTGATGGCATCCCCTGATTGCGCTATTTGTATGTATTTCCATATTACAAAAGTATAGTGAAAATTGAATGAAATTTTTATGTCTTTAAAATAAATTATATTTGTTCTATAAACTTTACTTACTAACTCAAGTCACTCACACAGTGAATCTAGAAAAACTATTATGTGAGGTTTGTTCTAACCTAATGACTTTTATACTTAATTCAAGATTTCCTTCTTTTTCCCGATTAACTTAAACTTGTATTTTAAGGTAATTTGGCTATGCTAGATTTAACTAAAGCAGTATATTAAAGGCGGTGAAATTTATGTTTTCTTTAATAAAACAGCTTTTAATTGGCAAGCCACTAAAATCAGATATGTTGGGAGAGCAAAAGCTCAACAAAAAGAAGGCATTGGCGATTCTTTCATCCGATGCCCTCTCTTCCGTTGCCTATGGACCGGAACAGATGCTCATTGTGTTGATTACCGTCAGTGCCGCTGCGTTTTGGTATTCGATTCCGATTGCTTGTGCTGTATTGTTTCTCTTAACGGCCCTTATCCTCTCCTACCGCCAAATCATTTTCGCCTATCCACACGGTGGAGGCGCTTACATTGTGTCCAAGGAAAATCTCGGCATCAATCCCGGATTGCTGGCCGGGGGATCGTTATTGGTGGATTACATTTTGACGGTTGCCGTCAGCGTTTCTGCCGGCACCGATGCCATCACTTCCGCTTTTCCCGCCTTGCATGACCATAATGTGTCCATTGCGGTGACATTCATTATATTTCTAACGATACTGAATCTGCGGGGAGTAACCGAGTCTGCTTCTGTTTTGGCCTATCCCGTTTATTTGTTCGTTTTCGCTTTGTTTCTCTTGATTGGCGTCGGAATTTTCAACATCCTGACAGGCGCGGCTCCTACTGATCTGCACACGCCGGTCGGCATACCGGTTGCCGGCATCAGTTTGTTTCTGCTGTTGCGGGCCTTTGCGTCCGGGAGTTCGGCTCTTACCGGCATCGAAGCGATTTCCAATGCCATTCCGAACTTCAAGGATCCGGCCCCTTCCAATGCGGCGAAAACACTGACCGCCATGGGGATTCTATTAGGGTTACTGTTTTCGGGCATCGTCTTTCTGGCCTATTATTACGGCATTGTGCCCCAGGCAGAAGCGACGGTGGTTTCATTGATTGCAGAAGAAACGTTTGGCCGAAATTTTTTGTACTACTTTGTGCAAGGCACCACTGCTTTGATCTTAATACTAGCAGCGAATACGGGATATTCCGCTTTCCCATTGCTTGCCGTGAATTTGGCCCGGGATAAATTCATTCCGCGCATGTTCACAGTTCGGGGAGATCGGTTGGGCTATTCGAACGGCATCGTTATTTTGGGAGTGGCTTCCATTTTATTGATTGTGGCATTCAATGGGCATACCGAACAACTGATTCCGTTATACGCAGTGGGCGTTTTCATTCCCTTTACCTTGTCACAGAGCGGCATGATCGTAAAATGGCTCCGTGAAAAGCCGAAAGGCTGGCAAACGAAGCTGTTCATCAACGCGATGGGAGCCTTGATCAGCTTGACGGTGACCTTGGTGTTCTTTTTGACGAAATTCACGCAGGTCTGGCCCGTTCTGGTTTTCCTGCCAGCCATCATTTTCCTGTTCTACCGGATCAAGAAGCATTACGAGGCCGTTGCGGACCAATTACGGGTTCGCGACAAAGCGGCTGCGATCCCCATCAAAGGCCATGTCTTCATCATCCCGGTGGCCAGCATCACCCAGGTCGTCGAACAATCGATCAACTATGCCCGTTCCCTTTCAGCCGATCAGATCATCGCCGTCTATATCCCTTTTGAACGGGAGGACGAACGGAAATTAGAAGAAAAATGGCGGCAATGGCATCCGGATATCCGATTGGTCACGCTCTTCTCACCCTACCGAAGCATCACACAACCCTTAAACCGGTTTGTGGATTCGGTGGAACGCAAAGCCAAAGAAGAAAATTACCAGGTGACGGTCATCATTCCGCAATTTATCCCGAAGAAAGGGTGGCATAACTTTCTGCACAACCAATCCGGTTTGCTAATCCGCACCACTTTGCTTTTCCGGAAAGATGTGATTGTCACTACAGTTCCTTATCACTTGAAAAAATGAAGAGGCTTTCCAATGAAAAAATATATGGCTGACCGTTTTCCAACCGAATGTGCCAAGCTTGCGAAAAATGGAATCTGATTTGGCTAATCTTGAATATTTTCAGACCTATATTCCTGTAGGCTGCCGAATGTTTTGCCACAGCGACCATCAGTATTAGAAGGTTAAACAAGTTGTAAAAAAAGAGATTGATAAATTGAATCTTAATCACTTTTTAAATAGAATGGTTCAATTTTTTTGATTTTGGCTGCTTATAAGCTTATTCACCTTTAAAAGTTAGAAGAAAAAACTCATTCTTTTAATTAGCAGGATTTTAATCTTAAAATGAAGAACATATTCTTATGATAGGAGGAGGTACTGATGACATTCGTGTATAACCATATCCTTGTAGCAGTCGATGGATCAAATGAAGCTGAATGGGCATTTAAAAAATCTATTGAAATAGCCAAACGAAATCATGCCGAACTTAATCTTATTCATGTGGTGGATCTCCGTTCCTACACAGCTATAACAAGAAATGTACCGAATATTGATGATCGGGCGTTTGAGCATGGAAGAAAGCTTCTCGATCGTTATAAGGAGGAAGCTCTAGGAGCTGGCATCCCTGTGGTAAATGTGTTTGTTGCACCCGGTTCTCCTAACACAGTCATTACACGTGATTATGCTAAACGGGTAAAGGCCGACCTTATTGTCTGCGGAGCCCAAGGCTTGAATGCCTTTGAGCATTTTATAATGGGAAGTGTGTCTGAGCATATTGTAGGCAGCAGTCCTTGTGATGTTTTGGTCGTCCGAAGGGACGAACCTCTGAAAGCAAGAGAATAAAAAAGAATGGATCTTAAATAATGAAAAGGTGATGGATAAGAGATCGACAATCCAAAATTCACAGCTCATTCATAGAAAATGTTTACTATATCGGCCGGGATTGTTTTATTGTATTTGTATGTTGAAAATATTTACTTGCACTTCCATAACTGAAAACTCTACTGCTGTATTTGAATTACTTCTTAAGGATCTTGACTTGGAAAACAAAGGTTCTACATTATTTCAGAGTGTAAAACTTTTCGTAAAATTATACTTTCACAAACATAAGGGAGAGAAGAGGTGCTTTGATCAGCCTCTTCTCTCCCTTCATATTTAAGCAGCTTCTGATAAGTGGGGATACATAAACTATTCAGCTGTGCAACTCATCGTTCAAAGCTCTAAAAGCAGCAATTTTAGCCACTTATTCATCTAGCGTGGTGTAACATTTTCTACTTCAACCAAGTGGTAAAATGTGGCCCCTGCTTCCATATTGTCAATTGCCTTAGCTTCTGAATAAAGAAATGTTTTTTTCTATCTCCTAGTGCAATACCCATTCAAGAAATGCCTTAGTTTCGAGATATTCTAACAATTGGTTTGTCATAAAACATTAAAATTTTTAAGAGATCCATCATGGCGGATGATCCAGATAACGTCTGTGTACTATTGCGTGCAAAGTATATTGCAGAAAACTTTCTAGATAATGCTGTCTACCACAACACCGTGCGGAGCATGTTAGGTTAACAGGTACGTATAAAGGCAGTCAAGTATCCGTTCACGGCACAGGTTTGGGTATGCCCTCGGCATCAATTTATATTTATGAATTACTTAACGATTATAAAGTAAAGAATCTTGTTAGGGTCGGAACCTGTGGTGCCATTCAGCATCGAGTGAAAATTCGTGATGTGATCATTGCGCAAACAGCGGCAACCGATTCAGCAATAATACGCAACAATTTTCCTGTCATATATTTTCCGCAGATTGGCAATTTGATTCAATCAAGACGGCTTATGACATTGGGACAGATAAAGGCCTTAATCTTCATGTAGGAAATGTGCTTTCTTCTGACTTTTTCTACTCAGATAATCCAGATATGACCATCAAACTTGGACAACATGGCATATGGGTTGTTGAAATGGAAACTGCTGCACTTAATTACCTTACTGCTAAATACGGAGTAATGGGACTTTCCTCGTTGACCGTTAGTGACCATATACTCACGGGTGAACAAACTACTTTTAACGATATCATTGAGGTCACGCTAGAAACGGTAACAAAATAAATCTTCATCACAAAAATAAAGCAGGTGGCTGAAAAAGCCACCTACTTTATTTTTGTGTAAAAACCTTAATAGATTCTTTTCTTATAAATACATTACCAGCAGAACTGGCTTCTGATAAGCGGTCATATGGCACTTGATCATCTTAACTTTGAACAAATACCTGCAATGTTGTAGAAATTTATATTTTTCACTGAATTAAAAAGCAGGACATAATAAACTCCGTAGATTTTTAATTTCCTGGGTTGATAAGTCAATATCCCTTTCTAAAAGGCACGTATTAGTTTTGCCTTTTACCGTTTCAAGAAACAATTTGCTTTTTATAAGAGAAGTTGTTTGAAAGGCAAGCAATTCATTGATTTTAAGAACTTCATAAAAGGTCAGTTGGTGCGTCATAGAAGTTCCTCCATTCATTAGTTAACGTTGATCATTCTTTATGTTTACCCTTTTCAAATAAATATAACCTTATTCTGTAAATACACTTTATTTACTGTCTTTGTTCAATGCATATGCAGTTAGCTTCGCACCTAATTATATATAATGATACCTTTTGTCGGCTTGATTTGAATACTTGTATTCTGTATAGAGCTCATGGGTTACGGCTGTGTATCATGTAATCCAAAAAGCTGTGAATTCGGTAGCGAACAGCGTATAGACCGCCTCCTTCAAGCGGCAGCGGTATTTGTTGATCTCTTCTATTTTTCAAACCTCTTTCTTCTTTATGAATATTCTATTAAGATTAATAGGAAAAAAATACTCTTTCTTGCAAGGAGGAGATGAAGAATTTGAAATATTTGATTGATCATGTAACAAAAACCATCCACCAGCGAGACTATGCAGGAGACCGTTACGGTTTTTTGAATACACCAATAGATAAACGAGAATTTATTGGAGATGGAGCCTATATTGAACTGCTCAAAACGGAAAAAGGGTATAAAGTTTGTAACTCTTGCCAGACCTTTCAACTCTTGACCCGTTAATACATGGTTACAGTAAGTGGAAACGAAGTAGTGTATATAGCAAAATGGCATCTAAAGCTTCCATATAAAACTTACTGCATACTGAGTCGTCGTCGCCCATCTATCTTTAGTTTTAAATGGTGGTTAGCGCCGGATGAACGATGGTTCTTCAATTATATACTCCGCTTATGCATCTACCGATCAAATGATGATTGGTAAACTTATCACCTGTTAAAATTTCTTTTTAAAGCCTTCAAAAAAAACATATGTAGATGCCCTTCCAGCTGCAACACTAGCTGACGCGGAGCGGTACTTCTTGTTTAGTCGAATGGCTGGAGGATTCTTTACTTAAAGCCAGGAAGATGATCATTCCCATGATGCAGGCAGTCCCGATCCATTGGAAATTCCCAAAAGAATCGTTCAGCCAGAAGACCGTAGTCAAAACGGCAGCAAGCGGCTCGATGCTCCCAAGCAGACTGGATTCCTGAGGCGGCAGGGCTTGCAGGCTTTCAATGTAGAACCAAAACGCGATCATCGTCCCGAAAACAATGACGAAAATCAAATACCCGTATGCTTCGAGCGGCAAGCTCTTGAAATCCATTTGCCAAGGAGGGTGGACAAAGCTCAAGGCAACACCCCCGATGATCATCGCCCATCCCACGATGACCAGTGCATCATATGTTTTCAGCAGCGGAATGGCATATAAGGTATAAAAAGCTAACGCGGCACCCGATAAGATGCCCCAGACAATCGCCGGTGCCGGTACAGACAATCGGGCGACCGACTTATTGGTCAATAAGAAAAAGCAGCCGATTAAGGAAAGGGAGACCGTCACGAGATCTTTGCGTGTCAATCGATTCTGTTTTCGTATCACTAAGTAGAAGATAATCATCACAGGCGCCAAATACTGCAGCAAAGTGGCAACTGCCGCATTGCCTTGCTCAATCGAGGCCATATAAGTGTATTGAACCGCCAGCATGCCGAGCAGCCCGAAAATAATTAAACGCATCGCTGCCTGCTTCGACTTCCAGACATCGAGGATCTGAGCGGGACCTTTTCGAAGGAACTGAATGGACAAAAGCAATAAGCCAGCAATCAGCAGACGGGTCGTAACCAGCCAATCGACGTCAATAGTGAAATCCTGAAACAATTTTTTCGAGACGGTCCCTCCGATCCCCCAAAACAAGGCACCTGTCATGACAAGGAATATTCCCTTTGATCTCTTCATCTTTTCCCGCCTTTCACCAATCTGGCAATTTTATTAGAATAAATCCTATAATAAGCGATAAATGAAATTAATAATACTAAAGAAAGATTAAAAGTATATGGATATTGAGCTGTGAAGATGCAGATTAAGGAATTCATTGTGCAGCAAATCTATAATTTAATTCACTGTAAATTTATAGCAGCCGTGCAGATTCATTACCTGCACGGCTGCTTTTCATATCTATCTCACACTGAATAGAACCAATCTTAAAGTGCCTAATGACGCTAACGGTCAAGCTATCGTGCCCATTCCCCGTGATATACTAAAGAAAATAGTATTTGGCTGACCTGTCTTCTAAAAAATTTTTGCTTTAGAAAATTATTCTTTCATAAAGCCAACAAAAATTAGATAGAAAGCGGTGAATTTCATGACTGTTTTGGTGACCGGTTTTACGGGAAAGGTCGGCCATGAAGTCGCGAAGAATTTGAAGAGAAAAGGGATTCACATTAAATGCGCTGCACGGAACGTAACAAAAGCCAGTAATCGCTACGGTGATGCTTACAACTTTGTTCAGTTAGACTTTGCGGATACAGCGACTTTTGCTCCTGCGCTGCAAGGAATCGATCAGATCTTTCTCATGTATCCTCCCGGCGGAAACCTTCGTTTCGAAAAGTTTCTGGAGGAAGCGAAAAACAGAGAAATTCAGCATATTACTTACCTTTCTGTAAAGGACGTCCAGTTCTTGCCGTTTATCCACCATTTTAAAAACGAAACGTTGATTAAAAAGCAAGGCATCCCTTACACTTTTATTCGGGCGGGCTATTTCATGCAAAACCTGAACGATTTTTTATGTATGGAACTAAAAGAGCGGCAGCGTATTTTTGTTCCTGCCGGCAAAGGAAAAACCAGTTTCGTCGATGTGCGTGATTTGGCGGAAATAACTTCTTTGTCCCTTCAAGATTCCCAGCAGCACCGCAACAAAGCTTATACCGTAACTGGCAGCGAAGCATTGGATTTCTTTGAAGTGGCAACCAAGATGACCAAAATATTGGGTAAACCCATCTCTTACACAAACCCGTCCACAAAGGAATTCAAAGAGCATATGCTCAGCTGTGGATTAGATAAAGCATTTATCAACGTGGTCATCGGCATCCACTTTCCTACAAAATTAGGACTCGCTAAAGGCATAAGCGCTGATTATGAAAAATTGACTGGCATGAAACCAACTAAAATAGAGACGTACATTAAAGATTATCAAAATGCTTGGATCTAAAAAGAGACTACTATTATTAAAGTGCTCAGACACAGCAAATTGAGTAGCACCAGAAAGTCTATAGAACGAAGTATAACTTTTGTGAAATTATATGTACCTAAAGAAGAAGTAAGAGGCTAATGATTAGGCCTCTTACTTTTTTAAATGTATTCTTTTTAGTTTAGTCACTTTGGTAAGGGATGAAATGCAAATCTCCAAATAAAAGCTGTTCAACAAGTACATTTAGGCATGCAGTATAAAGATTTTCAGACTTTACTTCATAAACGAAAGAAGATTTGCTTTCCTATTTTTTGCATATGAAGTCTCTTCAAGGGGTTTTTTGTCTTGGAAAAGTATACTTTTACAGACAAAAGGGAGAGCAGCCGCCGATTAAAGCAAATCTCCTCTCCTTTTGTATTCAAGCAGTTTCTGATTAGAGCCTTATATTATCATTTTAGGAATTTATCGGATGCCACTCCAGAACAGACGAATCTATGGAAAATACGGCTTATAATCGTCCTTCGAGTTCCTCAGTCTTATGAGATTTAGGTGGAGAAAGTAAATGGCATAAAAGAGCATAATATATAAAGAAGAACCCGAGGCCTAACAGCTTCTTCTCTTTCAACATCAGCGCAGCACCTTATACCAAATTTCCACTTGCTGGCTGGTTTCAATAACCTGGAGTTTCTCCAAACTGATTTCGAAATCATCCAACTGCTCAAACAGCCGAAGCCCTTTTCCGAGAAGAATCGGGGCAATCGCGATCTGCAGTTCTTCCACCATGCCTACTTTGAGCGCTTGCCGGAAAACATCTACTCCGAGAATCAGGACATCCTTTTCCACCGCTGCATCTCTGGCCTGCCGGATTGCACTTTCAACGCCGTCGGTGACAAAGGTGAACGTCAACTGTTCATTTTCCTTCGGATGCTTAGCCGGCGGATGGTGGGTCATAACAAAGATTGGCACTTGAAACTCATAGTCCACCGCATAGGAATCCGCTTCCGCCAAATCAAAAGTACGGCGTCCCAATATGACCGCTCCGGTCCTTGCCATGACGGCATTGATTTCTTTGTTCGGCTCAAAACTGGCATAGAGCTTGCCCATCTCCCCGTCCCGGTCGTTGACAAACCCATCGAGCGACATGATCATTCCAAAACAAACTTTTGCCACATTGCCCACTCCTTTTCTTCCAGTTATTTATTGGATGCTTTTTCATAATTCTTTTTCTGTACACGAACAGGATTTCAGTTCTTGCTAGTAGATTCCTTCTTGCAGCTGTTTTCTCCTTCCCACTCATTTCTTCCAATAAAATTTGTACAAATTTTCTTTCTTTTTTTATTTATTCCGTTACAATAGAAGGTTTAAAGACGTTCAAAAGGAAATAACAGATAGATTTGGAAATGAGATGTAAGGGGATGAATGAAATGAAAATCATTAAAGGCAAATACAGCGACGCAAAAGTCTTTACGAATAATATCGATGACGTGACCGTATCTCAAATAGAAGGGTTTTTGAATGAAGAACTGACGAAGGAAGCAAATGTACGGATCATGCCGGACTGCCACGCTGGAAAAGGTGCGGTCATCGGGACAACGATGAAAGTGACGGATCGCGTGGTTCCGAATTTGGTCGGAGTGGATATCGGCTGCGGAATGCTGTGTGTGGAAATCAAAAAGAAAGATATTGATTTTGCCGAACTGGATGCGGCGGTCCGGGCTTTAGTCCCTTCCGGCCAGTCGATTCGTACAACTGCGCATGATTATATTGGCAATGTTCAACTGGACAAGGTACTGGCGAATTTTTCAGAAGACGCCGCCGCACTTTCACTTGGCACCCTTGGCGGCGGCAATCATTTTATCGAAATGAATGAAACAGAAGATGGCCGCCTGTTCTTGGTCATCCATAGCGGGAGCCGCCATCTCGGCGTAAAAGTCGCAAACTTCCACCAAAAGAAAGCCATTGAAAGTTTGGCAAGCGATAAAGAAGGATTGAATGAGCTGATTGCCCAGCTGAAAACTGAAGGCAGGCATCAGGAAATCTATGCAGCCATGAAGTCCTTTAAATCTGCAAAGCCTGTAATTCCGAATGATCTCGCTTATCTGCAGGGATCTCTCATGGAAGATTATTTTAATGATTTGAAAATCGCCCAAGATTATGCCAAATGGAACCGCGCAGCGATGATGCAGGTTTTAATGGAAGCGATGAACTTTGAAGAAGCCGGGCGAATCGATACTGTCCATAACTACATTGATTTCGAGCATATGATTTTGCGAAAAGGCGCCATCTCAGCAAGAAAAGATGAACTGGTCTTGATTCCGATCAATATGCGGGACGGCTCGCTTCTCGCAAAAGGAAAAGGCAATGACGACTGGAACCAATCCGGACCACATGGCGCTGGACGCATCCTTTCCAGAACGAAAGCCAAAGAACTTCTTCAGCTGGATGATTTCACAGACACGATGAAGAATGTCTATACGACGAGTGTGAATCAGGACACCATCGACGAGTCGCCATTTGCCTATAAGACGATGGAAGAAATCATCAACAATACAATAGAGACCATTGAAATCCAATCCGTCCTGAAACCTGTCTATAATTTTAAGGCAGCTGAATTCCAGGGCTGGAGACGAAAATGAAGGATGAGAGCAGCTTAAGAGCTGCTCTTTTTATTACTCTTAAAATTTGGAAGAAGAAACAGCGATAATAAGAACGAGGCAAAAGAATATACTTACACTCTTCTTACTTTTGAAAATGATTGAATAAAATTGAGCATAACTTTGCAAATACTGTTAATCAAAAACAAAAGCCTTTCTGCATACTTTCAAATGGATATAAAAATACCCTTTCTCCAACTAGAGGGAAAGGGCGTTATTTTGCGGCATATTATTTGTAAACAGTTAAGAGTCTATGGATTTTTGCTGCAGTCTATTATAATACTGGACACTTGTCATGGCGCCTTCATCTACCATTTCGGCATCAGGGATATCCGAAGGTTTGCCTAAATTCCGCACGTATTTTGTGTTTAATTTTTCCACGGCCTTGTTCAGCTGTCCTTTTACTTTTTTCCGGTTCTCGCTTTTTGAAAGATATGCCGTACCTGCAACGGCTCCCGCTACTCCAACAAACTTTGTGATTTTACCCACTGCTATCTTCCTCCCTTCATTAAATGAAGTGGCATTATTGCTGTTCCTTCTTCTTGTCCGCTCATGCCTTTGTCTACGCTTTTTTGCTCTTCGTGTACAATCTATTAAGGTAGGATATTTAAAATGAATCTTGCTTCATGCGTCAATTCACTTCGCAGACTACAGCCGTCCGTATTATTATAGTTTATCCATAAATCAGCTCTATCAAACTTATCCACATATCTTCTGACTGTATTTAACGACACATCCGACTTCTTCGAGATGCTCCCTCACTGCTTTTCTGTCTCAAATTTTTACTTCAGTAAGTATATTTCAATAGAGACTTTTATAAAGCGTCACTTACTTAATTGTTACCGAGTTGTTCCGCCAAACCGATTAGAAGTTCTTCGGGTCCACGAATGTAGCAGAGCCGATACGAGTCCTCATACTGGACCACTTCGCCAACGAGCTGAGCACCATGCTTAGTAAGTCTGGATACCATTTCATCAATGTCTTTAACGGTGAACATGACGCGTAGATAACCGAGAGCATTTACAGGCGCCATCCGGTGATCGGATATAACAGGCGGGGTGAGAAATCGTGAAAGTTCAAGTCGGCTGTGGCCGTCTGGGGTAACCATCATAGCAATTTCTACACGCTGAGAACCCAGTCCGGTTACACGGCCTGCCCATTCACCTTCGACAGTAGCTCGCCCTTCGAAGTTCAAGCCAATCTCCTCGAAAAAGGAAATGGCGCCATCAAGGGATTCTACAACGATGCCGACATTATCCATTCTTAGTAATTTGTTTTTCTCCATAGTTTCATCTCCTTATATGAAATTTTTTTGTCTTACCACCTTCATAAGTATTCAATTAAAAAGTTACAAATTCCTTTCTAACAAAATACACCTTGTCGCAGTTCAGAAATACAAAGAAAATATGGAGTTTCGGAATTCCTGTTTAACGGTGAAGGCAAAGGGAAGAAGTAGAAATGAGACAATAAATACAAAGTGGAGGTTTTAAACATGGCTCATGAACAACATCAGGAACTTATTCAGATTTTGCATGACTGCGTAGCGGAGTGCAACCACTGTTTTGACGCTTGCCTGCAGGAAGAAGACGTGAAGATGATGGCTCAGTGCATCCGATTGGACCGGGAATGTGCGGATATCTGCGCGCTTTTAGAACAGGCCATCTCCCGCAATTCACCGTTTGTTTCGGAATTGGCGGCAGTTTGCGCGAAAATCTGTGATGCCTGCGGCGACGAATGCGAAAAGCACGCCGATCACCACGACCATTGCAGACGCTGTGCGGAAGCTTGCCGCAGATGCGCGGAAGCCTGCCGAAGCATTGCGTAAGCATTGCGTAAGCATTGCGTAAGCATTGCGTAAGCAGCCGAAAAGGCCCGAAGGAATGATTATTCCTTCGGGCCTTTTTCTTTTTAATCAACATTCCGGTTCATTGATCCATTTGTAGCCGATGCCCCAGACGGTGATGAAATGGTCGTCGATGGGGAACCCAGCTTGCCGGATCTTTTCGCGGATATTTCGCACATGCGAATCGATGTTCCGCCCTTCCGTCTCGGGATCGAATTACCCAATTATATCAATCTGCTAATCGAATCGGGCATATGAAAAAAAAGAAAATGCAGTTTTATGTGCTAGATTTTGAAAAAATGCAAAATGGATGATGCGTGCTGCCTTTCTCCTTGTCCAGATTCTGGACGGCTTTGAAACCACTTTGCCTCATATGGAAGGCATCATTCCAGAACGGTTAAAGGAAATCGGGTTTATGGGAATCGAAGAAACAGCTCGATTTTCGACGGGTGTCGGGACATTGCAGGCAGATAAAGCTTTCAAGCTCTGAACTGCTCGATTTTTCCAGGCATTTTCGTTTGAAATCGTGTTATAACAGTCTACTCGTGAATAACAAGGGAGAGGAAATGCTTTTTTCAGCATTTCCTCTCCCTTTCTTCTTTCTTTCATCTAGATTTCATTTTTCACCTTTATAGTTAGGTTACGTTAAAGCCTAGGCACTTCTTCGGACCCGACTGGCCTGAACATCCTTTTCTAAATGAAGTAAAGAGAGTGCACATACTAGAAAAAGACATATATTTTATGAGTTTCCTGTTAGTGGATAAAGGAGAAGCGATTCTGTTTTTCTTTGAAAACAAGAACGGCAAGATTACTTACCCGATGGTGAAAAGAAAAATATAAACGGAAACGAACCTAAAACTATATAACATTACGACTTGTACGGTGACGCAAGAGTGTTAAGAACGAACGGGGAGAAGATTTTAATAGATACTTTTTAGAAATCGAAAAAAGGCGTTGATATATAAAGCGAGAAGGAAGGTTTTTATTATGAACACAAGAAAATGGCTTGTCATAGCAGTTCCATTCTTATTGCTTTTGGCTTTTGCATGGACGTATATCCCCCAAAAAGTTGTAAGCATAGAACCAGCAAATGTTTCCAAAATAGCTGTTTTTGATGAAAACTCTATGAAATTAATGGAGATAACCAAAAAAAAGGACATCAATCATCTGGTCGATAATTTGAACAAGGTCACTCTTCAAAAAGGGACACCCTCAATCGGATATATCAAATTTAGTTATAGAACGGTCTTTTTTGATGATGAAGGAAAAGAAATTAAAGACCTAACAATCAATTCAAGGGATACGATAAAATATAAAGGGTTTTTCTATAGGTCAGAAGATCACTTAATTGATTACGATTATATCGAGGAGTTAGTGAGTAAATAAACGAATCAAACGAACGGAAGACAATAGTCGAATAAATGTAACAAACAAAAAAGAAGAGAAGATGCTTCCGATAAGCTTGGTAGTGACCCCTTAAAGTTAGAGTTTCAGTTATGCAGCTAATTGGCTGGCATGAATTCGGTAGTTCACCGGGCTCATGCCGGCCAATTTTTGCTTGATGCGTTCATGGTTGTAGTAATGGACGTACCGTTCAATTTTCAGTTTCAGTTCTTCGAAGGGGACCAATTCTTCTCCGTAATACATCTCTTGTTTAAGCAGGCCGAAGAAGTTCTCCATGGCCGCGTTGTCGGCACACGTCGCCTTTCGGGACATGCTTTGGAAAATCCGGTTCTCTTTCAATGTCTTCGCCCAGTATCGGTGCTGGTAATGCCAACCTTGATCGGAATGGATGGTGGTCCGATACCTGGCTTGTTCTCCGATGACTGGCAGGGCATTCCGTAACGATTCCATGACGAAGTCGAGGGTTGGGCGTTTCGCCATACTCACGCCAATGATTTCCCCGTTGTAGAGATCCATCAGCGGACTCAAATACAGCTTTTCTTCTCCTGCACATTTGAATTCCGTCACGTCCGTCACGATTTTTTGCAAGGCATGCGTGGTGTGGAACCGGCGGTTCAACCGGTTTTTGGCGATGGTGCCTACTTGCCCCTTATAGGAACGATAGCGCGATTTCCGAATGAACTTTACGCAAGTGAGGTTCAATTCGCCCATGATGCGCTGGACTTTCTTGTGGTTGATGACGTACCCTTGCGCCTTTAATTCCAGAGAGATCCTGCGATACCCGTAACGGCCGTCGTGTTTTTCGAAGAGCGCCAGAATCAACGTTTTCCATTCCAGATCCGGATCTTCCAACCCAAATCGCTGGCGGTGGTAATGATACGTCGCTTCTGGCAGATCGACGATCTCCAGCACATCCGTTAATCGGAATCCTTCTTTTTGGAGTTCGAATGCCAGCGCTGCTTGTGCTTTTCGAGGTAGGCATCCGGATTCTCCTGGAAAGCGTTCAACTTTTTTAAATAAGCGACTTCCAAACGGAGAAGCTCATTCTCGCGTTCAAGTTGTTCTTCACGGGACATCGTCCCAGCCGGTTTTGCCGGTTTCTTTTTCGAATTTTTCGCCATGGGTGGCCGTCCTTTCTTTCTCAGGCCTCCTGCCCCTTCCGCCAAAAATGTCTGTTTCCATTTCACAATAAGCGTCGGGTTGTGCATCTTGAATTCAATCGCTGCGTCCTGGTAGGAAGCGCCTGTTTGTTTCATAAAGTGTAATACATCCAATTTGAATTGAACAGAATACACCTTGTTTTTTTGCCTGTTCCGCAATCCTTCTTTTCCGAATGCCTGGAAAGCCCGCACCCAGCGTGCTATTTGCCCGTGGCTGGATATCCCGTATTTTCGGGCTAAGCGTGGATAACCCAACGGGCCAGCCAAATACTCGTTGACCAGCTTCAGTTTAAATTCTTCGCTATATTTCATCATAGAAAAACACCCCAAAAGTTAGATTTTTAACTCTAACTTTTGGGGTGCAGTACCCTTCTTCTCTTTTAACTGTTGCATACTTTAAGTTATGTTATTGCTTCCAATAATCCGGCGAAATAAACTATATTTTTATACAAAGTCTTCAAACCTCTGTTTGACTTTAGCCTCTTACAAGACCGTGCCCCCACGGTTAAAGAAAGTTCAACTTCTGGAAGACCCGCTTCTCATATACGACTATTAAACAGATTTAATTGTTTAGTTTTAATGCCATAGCATTGATAGCCACGATAACAGTGGACACGGACATCAGGACCGCTCCTGCTGCAGGAGCTAACGTAATCCCAATGGAAGCTAAAACACCCGCAGCTATGGGAATGGCAATAAAGTTATAACCCGCTCCCCAAACGAGGTTTTGTTTCATTTTACTAGTTGTTTTGCTTGCCAATTCGATAAAGGATTTTATATCGCCTGGATCCGATTGAGTCAAAATCACATCAGCAGAATCGATAGCGACTTGAGTTCCGGCTCCGACTGCGACACCAACGTCTGCTATCGCAAGGGACGGTGCATCGTTTACGCCATCGCCGACCATGATAACGGTTTGCCCTTTATTTTTCAGTGATTCGACCAAATCGTATTTATCTTGCGGGGATTGATTGGCTCTGTATTCAATGCCCAGTTCCTCAGCCACTCCTTGGGCGGCCGTTTCATTGTCACCCGTAGCCATAATCGGTTGTATATCGCTTTGTTTCAATGCTTGTATCAAAGTTTTACTCGTTTCTTTTAATTCATCGCCTAATGCGACCGTACCGATCGGTTTCCCGTCTTCAACCAGTATACTTAATGTGGCCCCTTTCGGAACATCCACCGCCACATCTTTTCCAAATGCCTTTTGACTGATCAATTCGTATTTGCGGCCATTGGCGTTTCCTTCCACGCCGGCTCCCGGCACGACATCAATCGAATCAAAGCGGGCAGGCTGAATCCCCTGTTTCTCCGCATAATGAATAATCGATTGGGCGATCGGGTGGCTCGATCCGCCTTCAATCCCTGCCATAAGGGCCGCAATTTCAGCTTCGGTATGTTGGTCATCCCGTGTTTCCATGTTCAATACTTTAAATTCCCCAGTAGTCAATGTGCCTGTTTTATCCAGGATCATCACATTGGCCTTATTTGCCAGTTCCAATGCTTCCCGGTCTTTCACCAACAGCCCGCGACTTGCACCCAAACTGGTGCTCCGTGCAATCACTAAAGGAATAGCAAGGCCGAGAGCGTGCGGACATGCGATCACCAGCGTCGTGACCGTAAAGAGAATCGCGGTTTGGATATCCGCGAGATACAGCCAAACGCCAAACGCGATAATGGCTGCCGCAATGGCGATATAAAATAGCCAGCCCGCTACTTTTTGGGCTAAATTTTCAGCTCTCGAAGGCTGATTTTGAGCTTGGGCAATCAAGGTTTGAACTTGAGAAAGAAACGATTGGTCGCCCGTTTCCTGCACTTCAAGATACAAGATGCCTTCACCGTTCGTGGAACCGCCGATTACTTTGTCTCCAATTCCTTTTTCAACGGGTTTCGATTCTCCTGTCAGCAAGGCTTCATTGATCCGGGAAACTCCTCGCTTGATGATGCCATCAGCAGGAACATTTTCGCCGGCCTGAACACGCACAATATCCCCGACTTTCAACTCGGTTACTGGACGCGTCTCAATCGAATCGTCTCCCAATACCACATGTGCATCTTTCGGCATTAATTCAGCGAGTGATTTTTGCGCGTCTCCTGCTTCTCCGACCGCTTTCATTTCAATCCAGTGGCCAAGGAGCATGATCAAGAGCAAGGAAGCGAATTCAAAGAAGAAATCCATGATGTGTTCGCCGGTCGCATAGCGGGCCAACACTGCGTAAATACTATACAAATATGAAACGGATATCCCTAAAGAAATAAGGGCCATCATGCCCGGAGCTTTTTGCTTGAATTCGGCTATGGCACCTTGATAGAAGGGTTTCCCCCCATAAACCAATAATATGGTTGCCAATATAGCGACTACAATGTCCGAGTATAGAAAAGTAAATTGAAACGGAAGGTTAACGCCCATCATTGGGGACAATAACAAAATGATGATTCCCAGCGGCAGGGACTTCAGAAAAATTTCTTTGAAGTTCCCATGATGCTGATGGTGGTCATGTTCCGTATGATTTTGGTGATGATGGTTCTGGGAAGGACTGCTGTTGTCATGAATGCCCTCTTTTACTTGGGCTTCATGATAGCCATGCCCAATATGTCTGGAATGATCCATCTTGCTGTGATCTGCCTGTTCATGATTATAATCTTTCTGATTCTTTGCCATAAAGTCCGCCTCCTTCAATATAGTTACTTCCTTATGCCATTTATATCCTACTTTCGTGCCCTCTTAACGACGACAATAACCAATAGGTTCATTGACCTGTCGCCGTTCTGCCAATCTTATGTTTGAACCTCCTCGCGTCCAACGGAGACTCCGATTACAATAAGCATAAAATCAACGAAATTCTCTTCTTGTTTATCAACGGGCATTTTAATGCAGAGCCGTTGAAAAGTGGTCAATTCCAGTCCCTCAACTTCATTCATGTATTTTGAAATGGGCATTAGTTGTCTGGCAATGAGTTAGCTCCGAATCCGATGCCTCCATTAATGGTTATTTATATACATATAGGGGGTATGAAGCGTTAAAAAAACTTACCGAACCATACCCCTGTTCGATTATTCAACAGATTCTCCTGGATTTCCGCAGCTTTTATTGCAAAATATCCACAAAGCGTACCGACAGAATCACAAGTTTTTATTCTCTTAGTCCGTGCTCCTTAAGATGGTTCTCTCTATAAATAATGATGGTTCAAAAGCCGAACCACAGGCAGCAAGCTCTTCTTCAGAACGTTTTTCTACTAATGACCTGGAAGGTTTGTTGAGGAAAAGACAATCTTGATTTCATTTCTTTACCAACTTCACAAGCCCAATATACAATACCCCCCATAGGTATGTAAAGAGATATGTTTACCTTTTCTAACAAAAAGAAAAATCTTCTGCAAACACGACAATTTGCTGAAATCTCTTTCTCCGTGTCTCGTAGGAAATAGCTTTCCCAATTCCTTAACAAAGTCCTCCTGGACATTCTCAATCACTTCGTTCTTTCAGTTCAGCCCTAACTGAAACTCATGTTCCAAGGTCTGAATCCCACTTTCTCTTTGTTCCGTCGGGAAATGGATACGGCAATGTTGTTACAGGCCATACAACTAATCTAGATTTAGATTAGTTCGATCTCTTCCCTGGAGAATGGAATAAAAAAAGAAAGGCAATGTCAAATTGCTGGGCACCCTGTCTTTTCTTTCATTTCCTGCTAGATCAAATACTTTATTTTCGCAGCTAGTGATTTCTATAAATTTCTGAGATATTTCAAATCCTTTCTGATTTCAAGTCAAGGTTACAATCAGATAACTAAAAAAGCACCTTTCGAACAGCTTGAAACTGCTCGAAAAGGTACTTTTCAATTTCGTACATTTGGAATTTAGTGATTCATTTTTAGAACCGGTTTAATAACGGACCCGTTCTCTGATTCTTCAAATGCCTTATTGATTTCATCAAACTCAAAGAATTTTACCATCCGGTCATATGGAAATTGCCCATTCTTATAGTAAGAAATCATTTCTGGAATGAATTTTTGTGGAGTTGCATCGCCTTGACTGGTTCCTGTAATACTGCCGCCTTTTAAGGCTAAAGCTTCCAACGGGATAGAAAGATTAAAATCAGTAACGACCGTAACTATTTTCCCAAAAGTATCTAATGATAGGATGGCTTGTTCGATTACCACATCTACGCCAGTCGTATCAAGTACACTCTGCACGCCTGTCCCAGTGATTTCTTTTATCTTTTCGGCAACATCTACCCCTTTGCCACTTTTTATCGTAGCTGTGGCACCCAGCTCTTCAGCCAGTTCCAAGCGGTTCTCATGGAGATCAATTGCAATAATATGTTTGCAGCCTGCAATTTTAGCAGCCATAATCCCACTTAATCCAACCGCTCCGACGCCAAATACCGCAATCGAACTGCCGGCTTCAGGCTTCAGCACATTTAACACAGAGCTGGCTCCTGTTTGCAAGCCGCAACCTAGCGGAGCCGCTAAAGCCAAGTCCATGTCCTTATCAATTTTGACGACATTTCGTTGGTTAACGAGTGAGTAGGTCGCAAATGAAGATTGCCCAAAGAATCTGGCAACCAATTGATTGGTATCTTGATCGATATGGCTATTTAAATTAAGGTCGCCATAATATCGGCAATGTGCAGGGTGATTGGCTAAACAATTATCGCATTCTCCGCAACTGGCAAATGACACAACCACATGGTCTCCTTTTTGAAGCTCCGTAACTTCAGACCCGATTTCTTCAACAATTCCAGCGCCTTCATGGCCAAGAACTGCGGGTGGATTAACCATGCCTGTGTCTCTCCCTGAAACATCCGTATGGCAAATCCCGGATGCTGTTACTTTTATTAAAACATCTTTCGAACCAAGTTCAGGTAATTCAACGTCCTTGATTTCAAAAGCTTGTCCCGTTTCGGGTGTGACTGCAGCTTTAATTTTCATAAGTATATTCTCTCCTTTGAAAAATTTTGTATCTGTTTTCTTATAATAATTCTTAAAAAAATGGATTGATGCTTAGTTCTTACATAAGCCTGAAGCTTGCTGATATACAGTTCTTTTGATTTACGCTTACCTGTTCTCTGACCAAAAGGTGGTTTGGGTACAAAGCGGAATTTCTGTTTTATTTACAGTATTCACAGAAACACGAGAATCAAGTAAAAAAAGAAAAGAAGCAGCTTCAGCTTCTTCTCTTCCCGTAAACCACGATATTCAAACTTTTATAAAGTAGATGCCGCGTCGGTTTATCCTTAAAATAGTCCAAGGATTATTAACTTCACAGTAGTTATAGCGTCTAATTTATCTTCTTTTACTTACTGACTGAGTGCATTTCTTATTTATGGATTATACTTTTTGTTAATGAGATAACGTTGATTTTATTTATTAATTACTAAGCCAGTTACAACTCCATTTCGGTTCACAGGTTTTATCATCGGCAAGCAAGCCGGACTTTACTTCCTCCTTATTAAAATAAGGCATCGCTCACCTGTTTGAAAATTTCATAGGAACGAATTTCCTTTTTGGGGTCATAGATATTGGACAAAGCAATGATTTCATCCACTTGATAGACCTGTTGGAAGTTAACCACTTCACGGCGAATCGTTTCGGCATCTCCCATGATGGTATACCCCAATCGATGATGAAGAATTTCCAATTCACCTTGTGATAACGATTCAAGAAAGTCCTGGGTCGGCGGGATCAATTGGCTTAAATTATTTGTGTAGATATCGATGTACACTTGCAAATGGCTGGAGGAAATAAAAGCTGCCTCTTCCATGGAATCGGCTGCAATCACATTAATGGCAGCGATCACATAGGGTTCTTGTAAATAAGCAGACGGCTGGAAGTTTTCCCGGTAAATCGCGAGCGCTTCCTCCATTGCCTCAGGTGAAAATTGAGCGCCAAATGCATAAGGCAGACCCAGATTTGCAGCGATTTTAGCTGAGCCCGTTGAAGAACCTAACACAAAAACAGGTACATTCGTCCCGATCCCTGGATAGGCTCGCACCTCTCCTTGCGCTTCTTCTTCCCCTAAATAACGCAAAATATCCCGGACTTCCCGTTCAAAGAAAAACACACCATTATGATTGGAACGGCGGATCACATCGGCCGTTTTTTGATCCGTTCCCGGTGCCCGGCCCATGGCTAAATCCACACGGTTTGGGTACAAGGTTTCAAGCGTTCCGAATTGCTCTGCAACGACTAACGGAGAATGGTTCGGCAGCATAATCCCGCCGGAACCTACCCGGATGTTTTCTGTATTTGCCAATATATGTTGTATGATTGATACGGTAGCAGCACTTGCATATGCATCGTGGTTATGGTGTTCCGCAAACCAAATTCGTTTATAGCCCATCTTATCGACTGCTTTCGCTAACGATACCGCAGAATCAATCCCTTGTTTCATGGTTTCACCTTGCCTTAATGGAGCAACAGATAAAACAGATACATCAAATTTTTTCATCATTTCACCTCTAAAATTATTTTTGTTCGCTTCGGTGCTATGCCGATCGAATGCCTTCTCCTTACAGCCGAAAAGGTTCCACCCCTTCACTCTTCCCCTTAATAGGAGTAAGCTTCTCCGTCATCCGGCACCACTACATTAGACTCCATTTCTTTTTCGTTGATAAAGTTCTTCAATTCTTCTCTGGACAATCCCCAATGGTTCACTGCTTCCATATGGCTCACAACGATGTCAGCTTCCGGTGCAGCCTTAAATACTTCGTATATGTCTTCTTTGCCCATAATCAGAGGGCCCCCTTCAAGAAATTGGTTTTGGCCACCGTTTAGAATAATAACTTCCGGTTTATAGACATCGATGTTCTCTTGCACTTCTTCATACCAGACAGTATCACCAGCTAGATACAAAGTTTTTTCTTCCGGATGTTGGAAGACAAGCCCCATCACATTTCCCATGGCCTTTGCCATTTCTCCATATCCATGACGGCCATCCACTTCAGTCAGTTCAATATCGTTAAAGCCTATGCCCACTCCTTCTTCCATGACTTCGACATTCGTGAACCCTGATTCCTTGGCCATCTCAGCATCCGCTTCATCCTGCATAAACAGCTTCATGTCTTTAGGCAGCTGTTCTTTTGCTGCGTCATCAAAATGATCCTCGTGTGTATGAGTTACAATAACAGCGTCTACACCTTCAAGAATTTCTTCAACCGCCATCGGCAATTCAACTATTGGATTCCGGTCATCACGCTCGGCAGGACCGAAAGATTCAAACGCACCCTTTTTGGAAAACATAGGATCGATCAAGAACTTTTGACCACCATATTCTACCGTTACTGTAGCATTTCGTATTTGCTGGATCGTCATATCTTGTTGTTGAGAAACGTTTTTTTTCTTATCTACTGGCTCAGTATTCTGAGGGCTGCCACAAGCAGCTAATATGCTACTCGCCAAAAGCATTGTCATTGTCAGCATAGATGTTTTTTTGAATTTCTTCATAATTGATAAATCCTCTTTTCTAAAATTTAATAGCCTTTTTTCATTAAGATTGACAACAGAATGATACGAGTTGACTCTTCTGTTGTCATGGCACCACTTTTCCAGTTTCTTTAGCGGTCTAACCTTGTATACGGCGAATATTTGTGAACGTATGCCAACTGTTCTTCAGCTATTGAAGAAGCAGTCATAATTTAAAGCCAGTCAGCTGGAGCAGCATTAGCTTTTTCAATTTCCCAGTAATATGTCCATAAAAGCTTTGCAGTGTTGCATCAACTCATTTTTCCTATCCTCCTTGTCTGGCTCCTCAATCTCCATAGAACTTCGATTTAATCCCTTTTTCGACGCCGTTGAATGTTAAAAAGAAATCGCAAGATGCAGACTGCCTGAAATTTCATGTCTAAAAATGCTGCAACGCTTTACTCGAAGTTAAATGTATTATATAGTGAGTACAAATCTATAAACAAGTATGCACTTTTTTCGCATATACTATCAGAAAGGATAGTGTAAACATGAAAACATCCAAAATCAATGTGGCTGATAACCAGGAAACCTTCTTTGGCTATACACTTTCCATCATCAATGGAAAATGGAAACTGCTGGTTATTTATTACTTGTCGCAAAACAATGCAGTGCGTTATAACGAACTGCAGCGTATGATCGGCAAGATCACTTACAGGACGCTTAGTTCGACATTGAAGGAAATGGAAAGTGATGGTTTAGTACATCGAGAGGAATATCCGCAAATTCCTCCAAAGGTTGAATACAGCCTTACGGAGAAAGGGAAAACGCTCTGGCCGATCATTCAAGAGATGTGCCGATGGGGAGAGTTCAATAAAGAGAAATAAAAAAATTAATATTGACTCACTAAGCGTTCGAACAACATCTGCAAGCATTGAAACTGCATGAATTTTGGGGAGCTACTGAAAATAGAAAAGGCTGAAATTCTTGTGTGATCAAGAATCTCAGCCTTTTTTGATAGTGCCAGTCAGTAATTTTTATTCGGAAATGGCTAACTTTAAAAAGACAGCCGAACAGGTTTGTTCAGCTGCCTTGGTGCACATCGCAAGGTTATGCAAAAAATGCTCAATTTGGAATTTGTATTTACTAAAAAATGCCCCTATAAGAAAATCGTGTAAAGAAGAAATCGAAGTGAGGGTTTCCAAGCCCAATCCTCTGAATAAAACACATGGAGTTAAATGCTGTCAATCAATGAGCTGCGTTGTTTGATTTCTTTTATGGAGAGGTACAAGGCATAATTCCCGTAATCAAGAATGGCATTCAAAAAAAGATTTAATTGTTCTTGGGAAGCCACCTTGATCTTCAAATGGTAACAGCCTTCTCCCGACACCCGATGCGCTTCAATCACTTCTTGTCGTCCATTAAGGAAATCGATGAACTGCTCGTGATTGGCAGTTTTCATGTATATAATGACAAATGCGGTATAAGAAAGCCCCAACTTCATGTCGTCCACAATCAAGGAATAAGCTTTGATGACGCCGCTGTCCTCCAGTTTTTTGATGCGATTGCCAACGGCCTGTCCAGTCATATGGATTTGTTCCCCCAAGTCTTTCCATTGAATACGCGAGTTTTCCGACAGCAAGTGAAGGATTTGAAAATCAATATTGTTAAGTTCCATAATGCATTCCTTTCATGGTGAAATGATTTAACGCAAAAATGCTTCATCAGCCTATCGATAAAAACCGGGAACTTGTATATCATTACTTTGTACGAAAAATTTATGAATGAGGTGGAAAAATGAGCACAGCTTTGATCATTGTCGATATTCAAAAAGACTATTTTCCAAACGGAAAGATGGAGTTAAGCAATCCTGAAAGCGCATCTGCCAATGCAGCTAAAGTTCTTGAATGGTTCAGACAAAATCACAAAGAAAATATTTTTCATGTACAGCATATTGCAAGCAACCCCGCAATGGGATTCTTTCTTCCAAACACGGAAGGTGCTGAAATACATGAAGCGGTTCTGCCATTAGAAAACGAAAGCCTCATCATTAAACATTTCGCGAACAGCTTTTTACAAACGGAATTAGAAAGCCAATTAAAAGAAAAAGGAATAACCAAGTTAGTAGTGGTAGGTATGATGACACATATGTGCATTGATGCCACTGTGCGAGCGGCTGTTGATCTGGGATACGAAACGACATTGATCGAAGATGCTTGTGCGACTAGAGAATTGGCTTATCAAGATAAAGTCGTTCCAGCAGAACAGGTTCATTATGCGTTTGTCGGCGCACTTCAAGGTATGTATGCTGAAGTAACATCGACCGAGGATTTCTTGCAACAGAAAACCGCCGTCCTATAAACACGCTGATTTCAATATAAATGGAAACTTGTTTTTCTACAAGTTTCCATTTTTCTTTTTCCCTTTTCTATTCTAATCAAAGAGAGGGCGCAATAAAAAATTAATAAGAGTCCGTAAAATAAACGTTTAAAGACAAAAAGAGAATTGTCCGGTATGAATTAGATGATTACAGATCCTTTATAACACGAAAGCTGTGAAACTAAAAAACGATGACACTGGCACAGTGATAAAATCACCGTGTCGATGCCATCGTATTGGAACAAAAGCTTCAGTGTCCTTTTTTCTTAAAATTGCCCGAAAATTAGGGCTCATTTTAAAAACCATTGTTTTTTAATGTATTATTCAGCCACCGAACGAAGCAATTTAATTAACGGTGCTTTTGTTTCAAAACCGATTCCTGGAACGTCAGGCAAACCAACATACCCATTTTCAACCGGAATATCATCGGCAAATCCACCGAATGGTTCAAAAATTCCGGGATAAGATTCATTCCCTCCTAAACCCAATCCCGCTGCAATATTCAGCGACAATTGATGCCCGCCATGCGGAATGCAGCGGCGTGAAGACCACCCATGTTCCTTTAACATGTCCAATATTCTCATATACTCCACAAGTCCATAACTCAATGCACAGTCAAATTGCAGATAATCCCGATCCGGCCTCATTCCTCCATAGCGAATGAGATTGCGAGCATCCTGCATGGAAAACAAATTTTCCCCAGTTGCCATCGGGTTTTTATAATGCTTGGAAAGCTCCGCTTGAAGCTCATAATCCAACGGATCTCCTACTTCCTCATACCAAAACAAATTATAGGGCTCCAGCTTTTCTGCATATCTAATCGCTGTCTCCAAATCAAATCGGCCGTTTACGTCCACCGCCAGAGATTGGCCAGATGGCACTACTTCCAGAACGGCTTCGATTCTTCGAAGATCTTCTTCTAAACCGTTCCCGATTTTCATTTTCACAACTGAATACCCTAGGTTCAGATAGCCTCTCATTTCTTCTTGAAGCATTTTATCGTCTTTTCCTGGCTGATAATAGCCGCCTGCCGCGTATACAAATACTTTATCGTCCGGCTTTCCATCCCCGTAGCGTTCGGCCAGCAGTTGATAAAGAGGCTTCTCTTCTATTTTTGCAACAGCATCCCAAACGGCCATATCAAGAGTTCCTACCGCAACCGACCTTTCCCCGTGGCCGCCTGGTTTTTCACCCGTCATTAAAATATCCCAAATCTTATGCGGATCAAAATTTGATCCCTCATCATTTAGAATATCATTTGTTTCCGCTTCTAATAAACGAGGGATAAATCGTTCGTGAAGCAGCCCACTTGGAGCATACCGCCCATTTGAATTGAACCCATATCCTACCACCCGTTTGCCGTTTTTAAACACATCCGTGACGATTGCTACGACAGAAACATTCATTTTTGAGAAATCAATATAAGCATTGCTGATACTCGATTTAATAGGTACTGCTTTTTCTTTGATATCAATTATTTTCATCTTAAAACCTCCCATTTCGTATATTTCATTTGTCTACAGCATAATTAATAAATTTATTAATGTCAATATAAAGCTTTTAATTAATTAAAATAACATAAATAGCTCAATAATAAATTTTTTAAATTTCTCTGCATATAAAAAAGACGCTTCTTGTTAAGAAACGTCTTACACTATTTTTTCATCTTATTCGTTGGCTTGCTTTCGATAATCCCTAAGATTTCTTGTCCTCCTCGATGCCTGTGGGAATGCATCAGGAGTTGGGCTGCTTTGCTATCTTGGGCTCGCATGGCAGCTACTATTGCCCGATGTTCCTTAATGGACCGAACAGGAAGCTTTCGCTCATTAATGGTAAACAACCTAGCCCGATACAATTGATCAGAATGACTATCCATTATATTTTTCAGCCGTTCATTCTGGGAGTACTCAACGATTAAATTATGAAATTGATTATCGACATCCAAATAAGCCTTTAAATTATTTTCATTCAGATGATTTTCTTGACTCGCAATAAGGGCATCCAGAATTTCGAGATGCTCTTCGTCAATATTTAATGTGGCTAACTCAGCTGCGACTCCATCAAGCGCTTCAGCAATTTGACAAATTTGCTCAATATTTTCTTTTATGATGGGTTCAACACTAAACCCTTTTCGAGGAATTAACCTAATCCAGCGATCCATCTCCAATCGAATTAAGGCTTCGCGAACAGGGGTACGGCTCATTTCCAACATTTCGATAATTTCACGTTCTAAAAAAGACTCATTAGGTTGAAGCTGTAGATTCAGGATCGCTTTTTGAATAATTATATAAGCCTGTTGCGGCAAACGATCCTCATTTGCTTCTTCTTTATATCGCAATAAGGTTTTCTTTAAAACAGTGTTATCGCTGCTTCGTTTATCTTTTTCTTTCATGGGATTCACCAAATTTCAATTTATTAAAGTCGCCGATATTAAATGAATTATATCAGATTTCAACCTAAATGAGCGCGGTTTTACATGTAACTCCTATACTGTAATATAACGCTTTATTAAAAAAAATTTTGGAGGTGAAATCTTCTCTAGCATCAAAGAGTGAACTTCCACTGCAACTATTTCTGCAAGTTCTCCGACGGCATTTCTTCGTTGGATTGAACGTTACAGACTTCTAGAACTGCAAAACCATTCGTAACATACGCTATTGCACACAAAAAGAGAGAAGATAAGCTTTGATCAGCCTCTTCCCTCCCTTCTATTTGTGCAGCTTCTGATAAATCCTTATATGTAAACTTGTCTCCGCTTGAAATACCGATTTTTTAATTTTACGGAACAGCTTCTTGAATGTACTATTTTTTCTAGCAAACTTACTTTCTCTTATTACGCTTCAAACTCCATTTCATGTCCTTAATTTTTCCCAAGGACTGGATCGGTTGCACGTCTTTGATTTCATCCTGCTTATTTCGCATGGTTTGCACCTCTTTCAAGACTTCTTATTGATCAAAGGGCAGGCGTGGGTCTTCGTCTTGGTAAATGGAATACATGGTTCCAGCGCTTTCCATGGCCGAACATGCCGTATCTGTACAAGCGAAAATATGGGTTTGTTTATCCGTATAAACATTTACGCCGAAGTAGTAGGGGAACGCGCCTCCTTTTGATTTCTCTATCCATGGGTCGATCGCAATAACAGTTTCCCGAGCTGCAATCCCTTGGTAATCGGCACTTCCCACTGTTTTTTGCACCATTTCGCTTAATGCGATTTCTTCTTCCTCTGTAGGTTGAAATAACAGCCAATCCCCCAACAGAAATAAATTAATGGCTAAACTGACAATTAATAATCCGATCAAAAGCTTCTTTTTCATCGTCATGCTCCCTTTTTGACCTTAAATGGCGACAAGTATTTTTCTTGAGCATACATTTTTTTGAGGTGATTTGTCTTTATAAATTTATATTCCTTGTGTAAGAAATTATCAAAAGGAATGCAATAAAAAGAAAAAGTCATCGACAAGAAAAATCGAGCCCAGTAAAATCAACCTTTTGAATGCATCATTTTTTCTAATAAATTCATTTCTTTTAATTTTTGATAGAAGTCAATGGTGCCGGGCTCTTGAATGTAACTTACTTGCTAATAAGTTACATTCGTTGAAGTAGAAAATTTCTTGGAAGCCAGCTGGCAACCTTAGAAACGTTCCCCTTTTTTTCCGAGTAAAACAGCTAATACTACAAAGATATAAGGGTAGGTCAGAAGCGTCAATTCGAGAAATCCATACCCAAATAACATCGCTGTCGATTCTTCATCCGAATAATAACCAGCGCCAACCATATAAGTTCCAAGTAAAAAATAACTGCCGATTGATAAAATAATGAAAATAAGTCCAATTATATTTAATTTGAATTTGAAGAGCGTATAAAGCAAAACAGGTATATAGATTAGCCCTAATATAAGCAAAAATCCGAAAATATATAACGGTTCAAAGACATCCATTTTCTTTTCCTCCTTTCCAGCAAACTAGGTTTCTCAGTGGTTTCTAGCAGCCACAAAAACCCCTGCCATTGATATTAATAACAACGACTGGGGCTTACAAAAGTTTCCATTCAAAGAGAATTGATTAATAAAATGATTCTACTTTACTGGCAGTTTTGAATGTAACTTAATTCACATTATGTTACATTCAAATCCATTAATAGAGCCTTAAAAATCTCTGTTCTTAAAAAACCTTTTAATCTTTAAGGTTAATCTTTTATATTTTTAAAACCATTTCTATTGTTTTCAGTATGTGTCCATCGAAATTATCATCAAACTCTCTAACAGCTTCAAATGCTTTTGCTTCGTAAAATTTTACCCCTGACAGATTTTCCTTTTCAACCTCCACAAAAATTTCTTTCACTCCATCTAATTCTTTGATGCCTTGCTCTAACAATGCTGAACCTATTCCTAGCCCTTGATATTCAGGATAAATATAGATAGCAGCTAACCCGACTATTCCATCGTCATTTACTCGAGAAAAATTAGCGAAACCAACAACTTTTTCAGAAATATTGGCTACAAGAACAATCGATTTCTCCATACGTTGCTGCATTCTATTGTCATTGTATGCAGAACTTAAAAAGTTCTCTTGAACATCTAAAGGAATTATCCCTTCGTAAGTAGAATTCCAAGTTTTTTTTGCAATATCTTGTACTTGTTTAATATCTCCTTCTTGCATTCTTCGAACTAAAAATTCCACAAATATCCCTCTTTTCAATTCCTTTTTGTGAATCCTATGTTCTTTATGTCCATATTTCTGAATGTAACTTAACTGCACTTTTGTTACATTCGATCCTTCAAAGCATCGGCTGTCTTTGCATTGATACTTCTACTTCATTGATCGAGATAAGGAGATTGAAAACTTTCCACATACAAACCTTCGATTCTTTTTAGTTCTTCTATAATCTCATCTGTCAGGCTTTCTCCCACAAAATACATATAGTAATCGTAGCCAAAATGGACCTCAAACTGATTTTTGGCAACCAGTCTCCCCCAGACCACTCCTCTGAGAATCATCTTAATTAACTCCCTAACCAAACTGATGGGAATGGTCTTGCCTTCGGACAAGTTTAATGCGGTTTCATGTGAATAGTTTTCCAGGTCCACCAGCTTCAGATGATTGACCCCAGTTTTTTTTATGAGCACTTCCACAGCTTGGATGTATTTTTCTTCGGTCACCAGGTATTGCTCCATCGTGAAAATCTGGCCTTGGTACAACTTTCCGACATCGGACATGCCAATCCATTCCTCCACTAAGGTGTAGTGGCCATTCGCATCCCGTTTTTGCGGATTGTACTTGGTGACACGCACAGAGTTCATCCTCAATCTTCCCTCCCATTCTTGTTAAGTGCAGCCGCAGCCTTTACCTGGAATAGCTGAATATCGCCCAAGGCAGCCAAAAGTATTCCTCCGATTCGTCGTTGCTGTATTTTGCGTAGCGCATCGCTTCTTCCAACGAAGGGATGAGCCCATGCTCATTCAGCTTGAAATCAAAGTGCTCGTCATACTCCCTTTCCTGTCCATTAAACAGATAGGTAATAAATGCGCCATACTCGAACGCTAATAGTTCATACCCCAGCAATGTGGCACCTGTTTTTTCCACTTCGATGCCGTTGAGCAGCAGCTTCTCGAAGCCGTACCGCTCTTTGTCCGGCTTCACCAGCGTCCCTTCATAGGTGAGAAAGTATTGGACCAGCTCTTCCGGCAACCCGATGCCGACCAGCAGAGGCTCCGGCACATGCGTGAGAAATCGTGCGCAGAAATCCCGGGCGGTGGCCAGCGTCATAAACACTTGGGAATAGGTGAACAGCCCTTCGGCAAACCTATCCTCGACCCATTTTTCGATCGCCGCATAGTCCGTTTCCGGCAATCCCAATTGCCGCGCATACCTTCGTTTTCCGGCAACGGAAACATTATAGGTCACAAACACCGTATCCGGATGGAACTTGCAGAAGTACTCACTTAACGACAGGATAATTGGCGGGACGAGGGTCTCATCCATACCTTCAGGCCGTGGGCAGGGGTCAATGATGTAATAGCCGCCCGATACATGCTTCATATCCTTCCTCCTTTCCAATCGGTTCCATTGCTTAGGACCAGGTCGCTCCATCCTCACGGTTCTTCGAAACCGGTAAGTGGGTGGAAGTCCGGGGCGTCCAGGTTTTATTATTGCATGAAAAGGCCATTCGCCTTCTTTTCCTAAATATACCAGGGAACAAACTCAAGAACCAGAACATTCGACTAATGAACTTTCCGCAACCAGCAGAGACCAGAGAAAAGGAAGAGCTGCGCTGATCGTACTGCACAGCTCTTCCTTTTTCGACTTCACCCCATGTCCAAATGGTGGGGCTTCTGATAAGTCGGGATATGTAAACTTAGTGATCAACTAAAAAGAACCGATATATGACATAATTAAAAAAAGAATAAAAGGAGCAGGTTAAATCTGCACCTTTTACTGTCTTAAACTATATATTTAGATTATGCCTTCTGAAATTTGATAAAAAAGTACGTAAGTTAAATAGCCTCCTAAAAAAATTCCTCCAAGAAGCAAAAAAAGTTTAATTATCCAATAATTCACAAGTGGAGGGAGGAATAAGGTATTTTTAAAAACCCTGTACTTCTCCGTTTCTACGAACTCTTTCTTTTTCAAGACAAAGATTGCGAATAAAGCACAAGAAAAGCACATAAGTATAACAGCGATAAAGCCAATTATTTCTCCTGCCATATTTTTTCTCCTTTCTATTACCTATAGTTAGTCTCACAATGCAGTCTTAATCTGAGCTAATCTGAGCTTTAATAACTTTATACATCATTTCCATTCCACCTTCGGTAGGGATTCAAGTAGTCATGCTGCTTTCTGGCTTCCTGTTCACCAAAGGCATTAGCCAGATCATATAGAAGGGGCCTTAATGAGAAGGATGCTTTCCTCAAACATTTTATGGTCATCGGTGGAATTTTCATTCCTCATTTCTGGATCTGGCTCTTCTGAAATGAGGCATTCATACAAGGTCTTGACGGCATACCAGTCCCAGTCCTTGGTCGTTTTTTTCCAAAGCCTTTTTTTTCATCGTCCCCCTCCTCGAAAACTAGGTTGTCTTATAAAAGTTATATAAATAGTTGCAAGGGTCTAACCGTGAAGATAATTTCATTGCGGATGTCCATAACTTAACTTAAGGATCTTTTCTAAAGGAAGTTTAGAAGTAGATTCGATAGAAGCACTGGAATATCCTTCCTAACTGGATTAGTTAACGGGTTCTTGAACTGGTGGCTTCTGGTTATTGTGAGATTTCATTTTGTATGAATAAGCTTAGTCTACTAATGAAGCGTTCGTAAAAGTACACTTATCCAATCCAAAAGAAGAGAAAAGCTCATCTGGCTTCTTCCCTTCTGGTAAATCGTAATATGTAAACTAGTTTAAAATTATAGACTAGCATATTGACTACACTCTTAAAGTATAATTAGTTAAAAATAAAACCCCAATTAGAATGTTTTTGGAGGGATAGTCAAATTGAATGAAACATATGATTTTAAAGTTGATTGGTGCAAGATTTGTGGTCAAGGTTGGGTAACCATCGTAAAAGATAAAGTTACAAATCAATTTACTGTAATGTGTGCAGAGTGCGAAAACGAGTGGGACCATCCGCTGCATGCTCAATCTAATATAAAGACTAAAGAGGTCAGTGAAGAGCATTTGGTAGTGAATCCTTCAAAAGAAGAGATTCAGGAAAATGGATGGGATGTATATATTATTAGAGAATGATAGCGCTGAACTTCCTTTGATAGTTTACTTTCTCTAGTTCCTGTTCAAAGTCTTTAAAACAAAGCTATTGAACGTAACATAGTTAGCAATAAGTTACAGTCAATCTTCGTCAAAATCTTCTAGTTCTTCCTGAGCGATGATAATAAAATCTTTTAAAGTAGGAGCTAGCTGTTCCGTTTCATCTGTTTCATGAAGCCATAAAAAAATTGGATCATCTGCTTTTCCACCTTCTACTTTCAGGCACAAGTAATCGCCAGTCCCATTCCCAGCGATCGCAATAAGATCTTCAGAAATTACATCAGTTAAAACTTCCTTGTTTTGTCTGACTACATCGTCCCATGTCTTTTTTAGATTCTTAGAATCTTTGATGGGGAATAAACTCCATTCCCCTACCTCGGGACCGTTAGCCAATTTAAACAATTGAACATACTGATCCGGGAAACATACGTTTAACTTTTGTTCCGTTTCTCTTATTGCTGCCTCCTCTACACCCTTTTTATTTGTCTCCAACAGCTTGATAATCTCTTGCATAATTTAACCCCCGTTTTTAATCTAGCTGCCAATCTGAATGTAACTTACTTGCTAATAAGTTACATTCAAACTGGAATAAAACCAAGTGCTGCTAATACCGTAAATATTTTCAGGATTCAAGGTCACTACTCATTAGATCAAGCGCATAATCTTCCGATATGCAGTGCGTGACTTTTCGAGGTGTATTGTATTTTTCATTCTTCGTGAATACAGTAAGACCGACCTCCTGTACATCAATAAATGTTTCGACCTTTCCAAAATCGAGGTTTCTAAATTCCGTAGGTCCCCCCCATTTCTTGGTTGGAACTAAATCCGCTTCAGAAAGGCCTTCCCCAAAGAAAATAAAGATTCTCATTCCATTTGAAGCCAATTCAACCGTGCTTTCGCAAATTACTGCTAAGATGTCAACTGAATCAATTTTGACAATAAAACCATCAGAATCAAATCTATAGAAAGGCATATTCCTTTCCATAATAATCTTTTCTACGTGCTCAAGCATCACAAAGTCCAACGCAAAAAAAACAGGAAAGGCGAACATATTCTGGGCCAACGTAAAAAGGAAATCAGGTTCCATGTCCCTAATTCCTACTTCAACTGATTGAAATATATCTTTTGGAAGGGAAAAATCATTTAATATACTAGGGTCGGGATGTTGGACAAAATATTGTTTTTTCAATTCCTTACCTCCTACTTAGACTTATAAGTGAATGTAACTTAATTAGTAATAAGTTACATTCGTTTTTCATATTCCCAAATGGTAAAGATAGAGGTTCTCTTCTTCCAATCTCTCAATCATAGACAGCAGCCTTTTCAATAATTCGAGCACATCATTTCTAGAAAATACTAGACGTTCACGTCCGCCTAACATTTTTTTGTTGGAAGAATGCACGAATTCCCCAGTCAGTTCCAGCTTTTCAGGGGAATTCGTAAATAAAGAGTGCCATGCCTTAATGATGTTTTTCATAGTTGCTGCTGACGTTTGATCAAAAAGGGTCACCCCATAATAATTTATTCCTATGCCTTCTTTCGTCATCGATATCGCTGGATTTTTACACGGAATCCAGTTCAAAGAATCGGCTATGTATTGAATCAAATCGTCTGGTATATCTATAGAGTCAATAATGTCTATATTTTGTTCATTGCGCTTCATCAACTCTGAATAAGCCACTGTATTGGGCACTAAGAAAAATTCATGTTCTAGGCTCATCTTTCGTCCCTTCTAAGCTTTCAGTTTCTCGGTTTTTGAATGTAACTTAATTCACAATAAGTTACATTCATATTAAGGTAAAAAAGCAGAACATAAATTTTTAACGATTTCCCCATATTTCTAAAGCAAATGGGTAGCATTTCTCAACTGCAAAATATTCTTCGAATTCCTGACCAAAAAAGTATATAAATATTTGTCGGATTCCCAATGTAAGTTCTTCGGTAGATTGCATATAATTTAAAGTTTTTAAAACTTCTTTTATTTCAAGGGAATATGCATCATGTGGCTCTCCCATATCCAGTAAACCCATAGGATCCCATTCGTTAATTACTCTTTTAATTAAATGATACTCGTCCACACCTATCCCTCCTTTATATTTGAGTATTTACAATGTCGTCCGAATGTAACTTAACTGCACATAAGTTACATTCAAAACCTAGTCTTTGTTGGTTATTTTCCGTCTAACTCAGCTACCCATCCTTTAAACCAATCGGGAGGTAATTCTAACTTGGAGAGGTCCATCTTCATTAGCTTTTCATGAGAATAAAACTCATACCAATGCAATTCCCATTGACACTCAATATCTCTTGCAATAACAAAAGCTAATTCGTCTTGCTCATCTAAATCTTCATCTTCCCAAGCCAGCGTTAAATTATCGCACCACATGCAAAAATCAACTTGAGGAAATAAATTTTCTCTCTTGCAAACTGCATTTAAAAGAGTCTTAAGATTTTCATAGGAATAGGGAAGATTAATGCTGGTCTTATTCCAATTCCATTCCATACTGAACACCCCTGCCATTTATTTGTTCCAGGTCCTGACCCATAGGTTTCGTGTATCTTTTTTAGGCGTTACCGTTTTAGGTTCGCTTTCTTCCGGCTGTGAGGGCGATTCTGGCGCCTCTAACTCGGGTTCGTTCGGTACTGGTGCAAGTAATTGCTTCTGTTGCGCTTCCATCCGATCGATTTTCTGCTGCATTTCCTCCAAAACTTCCACAAACATGATATCCCGTTCTTTTTGACGCTCTTCTTGTTACTGTAGCTGAATTCTCAGCTGTTTGACTTCTTCTAGCGTAGCAACTGCTATGTCGTCGCTACCGCGCTTGCGTGGCGCTACAGAGACATTCTTTTTCAAAGCCACAGATGCCTCTACAACAGCCTCTTCAAGCGATTTTTTACCACTATGTACTGCGGCTATGATGCCTTTAATCGCTATGTATTCGCTATCCGTATAAAGTCGGGCGTTTTATCACACTGAATCTTTGAGCGCGCAATTTCACCGATTATGCGCCGAACCAGAAATGGGTGACGGATATCTCACCTATATCCAATACGGGAGCTCGTCGATGTACCTGTCGACGATCATGGACTTGTTCAACAACGAAATTGTCGCGTACAAGATGTACAATCACCAGCAGACGCCGCTGGTCACCGATACGTTGAAAGAAGCGCTGGCGTTGCGGGAGAACCCTGAAGGGGTCATCGTCCATTCTGACCAAGGGGGTGTGTATACCGCGTACCAGGAATTGGTCAAGAAGAGCCACTTGGTCAGCAGCATGTCGCGGCGCGACAACTGCTGGGACAATGCGGTCATCTAATCGTTCCATTCCAATATCAAATCGGAGGAATTCCAGTACGTCAAATTCAATTCGATGCACAATATCCAAGTCGTGGAGAAAGTGAATGTATACATACGTTACTACAACGAAGACCGGATCCTAGAAAAATTAGGCTACCTGACGCCCCAAGAATTTGGGGCGCAAGCAGCCTAAAGAGGTGTTTTATATGTGTCTCAAATCGCTATGTCAGTCTATATGCCAAGCTTTCTTTTTTTAAAACTTTAACTTTAAACACCTTACTGGTTTTCACTTTGAAGGTCTAGCCCTGTCGCTTGTCGTGATTCTTCATAGTTGCCTTCCACCCGCTTAATATCCTTGCGGATCAATAAGGAAATCACGAAAGCGATGGAGATTAACACGGTGAACACATAGAAAACCGGAATGTAGCTGTCGGTCCGTTCGCGAATTTGGGACACAATGGCAGGTCCGATAATGCCCCCCATTGACCATGTTGTCAATAGCAGGCCATGGATGGCACCGAGCTGTTTCGTGCCGAATAAGTCTCCGACAAAAGCCGGCAAATTCGAAAATCCGCCGCCGTAACAGCTGACAATGATTAAAATAAAGGCCTGAAACACCAAGATGTTGGTGATATTCGGCAGCAAGATGAACGCGATCAGTTGCAGGACGAAAAACGTCGTGAATACAGCAGGACGGCCGATGTAATCGGAAATAGCTGCCCAACCGAGGCGGCCTCCGCCATTGAAAATCCCCATGATGCCCACTAAAGTTGCAGCACCTGCCGCTGTTAAGCCGGCCAGTTCTTGGGACATTGGAGAAGCGACTGAAATGATCATGATGCCGGCACTGACATTGATCAGCATCATCGACCAAACCATCCAGAAACGGCGTGTCTTAACGGCTTCTTTTGCCGTCAATTGCGCCAAATCTTTTTTCATGACTTTTTTGCCGGAATCGATAGCTTGCTGCATCCCTTTTGGCATCCAGCCTTCAGGCGGCGGTGCAATATAGGCGGCGCCGAGAATAATCAGGATAAAGTAACTGACTCCTAAAATATAGAACGTGTTGCTGACGCCGACTGAATTCATCAAGCTGGCTGCCACAGGTGCAGTAATTAATGCGCCTGCGCCAAAGCCCATGACGGCCATGCCTGTTGCCATTCCTCGGCGGTCAGGGAACCACTTGATTAGCGTAGAAATGGGTGCAATGTAACCGACACCCAGACCCATGCCGCTCAACAAACCATATGTTAGAAGAAAAAGGACAAGCGAGTCGATTTGAACTGCGAATCCGGCTCCCGCCTGTCCAAAGCCAAACAGAAGCGCCGCCAGAATCGCGGATTTTCTTGGGCCTTTCTTTTCGACAAATCCACCAAAAAATGCAGCTGACAGACCGCCAAGCGCCATCATGATAGTAAATGCATATGTAATTTCTTTTGGAGACCAGCCCATTTCTTCGCTGATTGGCGTTGTATAAACGCTATAAGCATAAGCAGCTCCGATTGATAATTGAATGGCAATGGCTGCCAGCGCGATCAGCCACCTGTTTTTCGAACCTTTCATATATAGACCTCCTTCTTATATAGTGAATCTGCCTCGCTAAATTTGAAGCGATTCTAAGATAATACACATAATTTAGAGAAAATACAATCTATTATTCCGAATCAATAGTATTACACAATAATTTTAACTTCTCAATCCCTTGCCGCCCTAAGGCTAGTAAGTCAACAAACAAAATTTTATAATTTTATTTTATTTAGTGTCCGAAACAGTTATTTTCTCTTTCATCCTCTTATATTCTGCTTCGCATGCCGAAAATACGGACTCAGTCATTTAATTGATTGTTGACTGTAATTATTATTTTGAAATAAGACCTTAAAGATTTGTCTGAGTAATTTATACAGTTGACTCCTGGTGTCAAAAAATCTTTTTTTATGGTTGCATGGCGTTATGAGGCCGTTATTTAAATTTCGAATCTTTCCTTTACTGCCCTCTTGGCTTCTTTTACACTGAACTCATCGGGACAACCCGAACACAAAAACCGCATACCGTTTTCTGCACTAGGGGTGCCCATTATAGCTGAGATGCAAGCGCAAGCTTCGATCCCTTATAACTCGATCCAGATAATACTAGCGTGAGGAAGTGCGGCGCATTTCTGAAATGATTCTATCCTGAATTTATTTATAGAACTGGCTGCATCTTCGCGGATGCGGCTTTTTTTGTGCAAATTTTCGAGGAGGAATTGGAATATGGAACCATTGCAATGCGGTATCAGCCCGATTGTCGGATTACGCTTTTCGCTGCACCCGATGACCGGAGAATTTATTCAAGTAATTAAAGGGGCGTTGAACGACACGGATACATCGAATGTCTGGATGCACACCGATGACGTGTCGACGGTCATCCGCGGCAAGCAAATCCACGTTTTCAATGTGGCCAAAGCGATGACGCTGCATGCCGCCAAAACCGGCGAACATGTCGCGTTGAACGGCACATTTCCCATCGGCTGCTCCGGAGATTCGTCAGGCGACGTCTTTTTGGAAAGGGACGATGAGCTGCTGAACACGGATAAGACGAAGCAATACGTCTCTTCGCAGTTTGCGCTGTATCCGATGAACAACCCGGATTACATGGCGGTCATTTACCGCGAAGTCGACCGCGCCAAACAGGAAGGCGTCTTTAATGATTCCATGCATACGCGAGCGGCATCCACGGCGATATCCACGATGTATTTGCTTTTTACGACGAAGCGTTCACAAATGCCCGCTCCGAACAGCACCGCCATCTGGTGATGACGGCGTCGATGAGCATCAACAGTCCTTCCCACGGAGGCGAATAAGTTGCTGAAGTCATGGAAACTGAAAGAAATTGTGTTAATGAGTTTGTTTGCCGTCGTGTTTGGCATCGTCTACTTGTTGTTTATTCACCTCGGCAATATGTGGGCCGGCTTGATCGGGCCGATCGCCTATGAGTGGATGTTCGGCATTTGGTTTATCGTCTCGATCATTTCCATGTACATCATCCGCAAACCGGGAGCAGCCCTTTTCCCGGAAACGATGGCGCCGGCCATTGAAGTCATGCTCGGCCATGCCGGCGGACCGCGGCTCATTTGGAAAGGGCCTATAACTTAGAACAATTGCAAAAGGAAATAACCAACCCTTCTTCCCTGTTCTTTTTTATTTATTTCAATGAAGAAGTGGCTGGCTACTTAAAGCTCAACACCGATGATGCCCAGACTGAAACAATGGACAGCGATTCTCTTGAAGTCGAACGGATTTATCTCAAACAGAGATTCCAAAAACATGGTCTGGGTAAACTTTTGTTAAATGAAGCCTTTAAAATTGCTGACGCACTAGAGAAAAAGAATATTTGGCTCGGCGTCTGGGAAGCCAATGAAAATGCCATCGCATTTTATCAGAAAAAAGGATTTGTCCAGACGGGCTCCCACTCTTTTTTTATGGGCGAAGATGAACAAGTCGATTTGATCATGGTCAAACCACTTCAAATACCAACCGATAGGAGGATCAGCATGTATATTCCGAAATTTTATAAAGTCAGTGATTTTGATGAAATAAGGGAATTTGTTCAAAAGAATTCGTTCGCAACGCTTGTCACGACAAAAAAAGGAAGACCTTTAGCGAGCTACTTGCCCTTGCAATTCACAAGAGAAGACGAGGATTTTTATATTACCGGTCATATGGCATACGGCAATCCGCAGTGGCGAACGTTCGCGGAGTCGGAAGATGTGCTGGTCATGTTCCAGGGGCCGCATGCTTACATCTTCTCTTCCTGGTATGAAAAGGAAAATGTCCCGACATGGAACTACCAAGCTGTCCATCTATATGGGCCCGCCCGTATTTTAGAAGAGGATGAATTGAAACAGGACCTGGCCAAATTATTGGAAAAATACGAGCACCACCGCGACCAGCCGGTTTTGTGGGACACGCTCTCCCCGCTTTGCTGTACAAAGAACTAAAAGGCATTGTTGGATTTAAAATCAAGGTGCAGGAAGTTCAAGCCGCCAACAAATTAAGCCAAAACCGCACTGATGAAGAGTACCGGAATATCATCGAAAAACTTGGCGAAGAAAACGATCCGACCGCACAGCAATTGGCGCAAGTGATGAAGAACAGGCGGTAAGACACCACCAGCTGATTGCTGATTGCTGATTACCTGTTATCTTTGAAGTATTCAACAATATATCGTATAATTCGGGTTAAGTACATATCGTAAATGTCCTCTAGGGTTCCGCAGCTTTGATGCTGGTCCGGACCGAGAGAGGACTCACAGCTTGCTGTGTCACGGTTGGAAGCCATTCCCGTGCTTAACCACCAGCATGCTAAAACTTGTCCTTGATAGATTCCAACAGACATTCCGGCAGTTAATCCATTAATCTAAAAAGGTGTAGTCTTCTCATTAGAAGAAGACTACACCTTTTTAGCAAACTCTATAAACGAAAAAACATCTGCCTTAGGCTTCTATGTAAGAAGAAAAAAGCAGGCGTTTTCCAAAACCTAATTGTAATACAGGTTCTCAGTTGGATATACCGGATCATTGGTAATGTCGATTCCAAGCTTCTTAAAAGTCTGTTCGTTTTCCCTATTCAATATAACCGTGGAATGCGCTTGTGTATCTCTTAAATTTGGAAGTTGCTTATAAGCCAGCTCAGAAGTAGGGTTGGTGACCGCACTGATTGCCAGTGCAATCAGCACTTCATTGGCGCTTAATGTCGGAACTCGGCTGTTCAAATCATCGGTTTTCAACCGTTGAATCGTCTGCAGAATCATCGGTGACAACAAATTAATTTCATCGGCAATATTGGTCAATTTCTTCAACCCATTCAGAATCGCTGCTGCCGAAGCATCCATCAAAGTTGTCGTTCGACCGGTAATCATCTCACCATTTGGCAGTTCTATCGCAATTACGGCTTGTAAATTCGTGCTGCCAATTTGCTCTTGGATCGCTTTCGCATAATTACGGGCTGGCAATACAGGTGGCCGATCCTCTTTCTTTAAGTCAGTCTCTTCCAGAATCACTTGCATGTGGCGTATACTATCTTCATCAGCAAGCCCTTTTTTATAGTCGTTCTCTACGACGAAACTGCGCCGAATGATTTCCTGTTTGGCAGCTTCCTGCACGACCATATCGTCGGTGATGCCCGATTTCAGACGATTAACACCCATATCAGTCGGTGAGCTGTAAACAGACTCTTTGCCGGTAATCCGTTCAATAATCCGTTTGATGACAGGAAACGTCTCAATATCACGATTGTAATTGATCGCTACTTTCCCGTATGCTTCATAGTGATAATTGTCAATCATATTTACATCTTTCAAATCAACGGTAGCCGCTTCATAAGCGATGTTTACCGGGTGCTTTAACGGCAAGTTCCAAACCGGAAAAGTCTCAAACTTGGCATAGCCGACTTTATTCCCCAGTTTATTCTCATGGTACATTTGGTTAAGGCAGGTGGCAAGCTTTCCGCTGGCCGGGCCAGGTGCCGTAACTACCACGATTGGCTTTGTCGTTTTGATATAGGGATTCGTCGCAAATCCCTCTTCCCCAAGGACCGCGTCCACGTTTGTCGGATAACCTTCGATTTCGCGGTGAATACAGACGCTAATTCCACTTCTCTCAAGCTTTGTCATAAATACTTTGACTGTTGGTTGTCCCTGATAACGAGTGATCAAGACACTGTTGACAGAAATGCCATATGCCCGATATTCATCGATTAAGCGCAAAACATCTTGATCATAAGTGATGCCGTAATCTTCACGGACTTTGTTTCGTTCGATGTCTCCAGCATACACACAAATGATGATTTCCGCATTTTCTTTCAGCGTATGCAATAGTTTGATTTTGGCATCTTCATCAAATCCAGGCAATACACGCTTGGCGTGTTTGTCGCCTATTAATTTTCCACCAAATTCCAAGTAAAGTTTATCATACTGCTGCACCCGTTCTAAGATGTAGGCAGATTGTTCTTGCAAATATTTCTCCGAATCAAATCCAATTTTTTTCATTTATTTTCCGTCCCGCCTTCTATAACTTTAAGCTTTCTCTTAAACCGATAGATAAAAACGCTTTAAGAGAAACTACCAACTAAAATGTATCTTTTATCATTATAAAGCTTTGAAAAAAAAAGGAAACTCGGTCCAATCGTTTCATTCATCCGAATCCGCCCTGTTTAACTTTATAATCCGGATTCATTGAAGATAATTTCAATTCTCAATGCTTCAACCTATCAATCAATTCTTCCATTCTTGCCTTCAAATCTTCTTTACTATCCAAATTGTTAGGAGGAGCATCCATTTCATCTGGAAGCCTAATTTTAATTGGCGGGAATCCACCGTCTTTGAATAACTGCTCACCAGCTGGAGTTTTACCTAAAGACTACCCTTTAGTTGATACAGCACAAATTTCCACACTACCGAGCTACTCTTGCGCTACTAAAATAATATAATATGGTTATACATCTGCCCAATGGACCACACATCTTCTCGAGAGTTGTGCCGCAACTGTTCCGGAGAGTATTTGCTAAGCTCATTCTTGAAAATGAAAAGCACTTCTATTCCACTCATTTTTCACTTCCTAATAGAATTTATAAAATTCAAGTATTCAGACTTACATCATTTTTTGATTGTATCATAGATAATTAGGAGACTTCATGAAATCTAATTCTATTATAAGAATACGTTCTTAAAAGCACACCTATATAGACAATAAGAAAAAGCAGTGCCGACAGCACTGCTCTTCCCCTTTTGTATTTTGCTATTAGAATTACTGCTACTTCTGATAATCCTTCATATGTTAACTAACCATTCCTCTAATTACTCGATATTAGGATGTTTTCTCTAACATTTATTTGCATATTACTATGAAATTCAAAGCTCTTACTGGCCATAAATTAATCGTCCCTACCATTCAAATAATCATTGTTGTTCTTTACTTTCCGACTCTTAAAAGCTTATTGTTATACATGTTTTTATCTGCTGTTTTGAAAACTTCTTCAATTTCCAATCCCACATCGTACTTAGTTTCATAACCAAAAGAAACAGAAATACTAATTGAGCCGACTTTTTCTAGTAATGAAATTTCATTGATACGTTTGGTGATATTTTTTGCTTCAGAAGAATCTGTTTTAGGTAATAAAATAACAAACTCATCCCCCCCGATTCTGCAGATAATATCATCGATGCGGCAGCCTCTTTTAATTACTTCTGCCGATTTTTTCAGTAACACATCACCCATGGAATGTCCAAAAGAATCATTGATCAGCTTTAAGCCATTTACATCTCCAATTAGTATAGTCAGAGGCAAATTATTGATTGTATCAAGTCTTATTAACTCTTCTTCATAAAATCTTCTATTATATAAACCTGTTAATTGGTCATGGTAGCTAAGATATAGGATCTCTTCGTTTTGAAAGACAAGTTCTTTATTTGCAATAGTTAACTCTATCGCACGCTTGTCCTTCTCTTCATTCTGAAAGACAAGCTCTTTATTCGCTATAATTAATTCTGCTGCACGATCAGCTTTTTCTTCACTTTGAAAGATAAGTTTTTTATTCGCAATGATTAATTCTGCTGCACGGTCAGCTTTTTCTTCCGTTTGGTAGGCAAGCTCTTTATTTGCAATGATTAATTCCGCTGCACGGTCAGCTTTTTCTTCCGTTTGAAAGATAAGCTCTTTATTTGCAATGATTAACTCTGCTGCACGACTTACTTTTTCTCTAGTTTGAAAGACGAGTTCTTTATTTGCAATGACCAATTCTGCTGCACGCTTATCTTTTTCTTCATTTTGAAAAACAAGCTCTTTGTTTGCGATAACTAATTCTGCTGCGCGCTTATCTTTCTCTTCATTTTGAAAAACAAGCTCCTTGTTTGCGATAACTAACTCTGCTGCACGGTCAGCTTTTTCTTTGGTTTGATAGGCAAGTTCTTTGTTCGCAATGTCTAATTCTGCTGCGCGCTTATCTTTTTCTTCATTTTGAAAAACAAGCTCCTTGTTTGCGATAACTAACTCTGCTGCGCGCTCAGCTTTTTCTTTGGTTTGATAGGCAAGTTCTTTGTTCGCAATGACCAATTCTGCTGCGCGCTTATCTTTCTCTTCATTTTGAAAAACAAGCTCCTTGTTTGCGATAACTAACTCTGCTGCGCGTTTGTCTTTTTCTTCATTTTGAAAGATAAGCTCTTTATTCGCGATGATTAACTCTGCTGCAAGTTCTGCTTTTTCTTCGGTTTGAAAGGCAAGCTCTTTTGTTGCAGTAGTTAATTCTGCTATGCGGTCAGCTTTTTCTTTTTTTTGAAAGTAAAAATCATTTCCCATCTAGTATTCCACTCCATTTTTTACAGTAGTCAAACTTTTCTTCTTTTTAAATGCATTAGTGGAATAATTCACTCAATATAGTGATGTTCTTAACCATCCACAGATCACTTATCTCTTTTTCTCAGAGGATCTTCATCTTTTTTTGTTTAGTTATATCGCTTGCAACAATGATTAAATGTTCAACTTCACCATTTTCTCCGATGACGGGAATAACTTTTGCCTCTAAGTAAATCAATGCTTTATTTTTGTGAATGTAACGATACTGAACAAAATCCGATTTTTTAGTCCCTATGATGTCGTAAAAAGCGCTTTTGACCAACCGTAAATCATCCGGGTATATGAATGAAAATAGTGAAGAACCAATTAATTGTTCTGATAGATTTCCCTTTAAAGTTTTACTAGACGGAGATGCATAAAGAAATACACCATTTTTATCTACCACATTAATGACATCGCTAATATTTTCAGCTATTAACCTGTAATTGTTTTCACTATGCCGCAGGGCTATCTCTGCATGCTTCCGTTGTGTTATGTCGATGCAGGATGCAATGACCTCCACAACCTTCCCCTTTCTAATTATCGAGCGTAAAATTACAAGGTAGTGAATTCCATTTTCCTCACCTTCGTAAGAAATATTTTGCTCTCCTTTCCATGCCAGTCTATAGTTCCGCTCTATATCGATTGCTTTTTCATAAGGGAAAATCTGCGCAAGTTCTTTGCCTATCACCAGTTCTGGAGTTAATCCTAATCGATACAGTAGTTCTCCATCGCATAGGGTATGAATGAAATTCCCATCTTTGTATTTAAATTTAAATATTAGGCCGTCCTGTTGTCGAAAGGTTTCTTGCAATTCTTGCTTAGTCAATATTAGTTCTCTTTCTAACCATAACCGTTGACTTATCTCACTTGTAAGTCCATGACTTCTAATGCTCTTGTGTAAATCAGGAAATTTCAGTTCTAAACTTTTCGCCGGCAAAGGTTTACTTAACAAATAACCTTGAACTTCATCACACAAGTTCTCTTGAAGGAAGTCTAGATGCTCTTTCGTCTCGACACCTTCTGCAATCACTTGAATGCTCAAGTGATTGGCCATTGAAATAATTGTTTTCACAATGGTCGCATTGCTCGGATCAAGGTGGCAGTCACGAATGAAGGACTGATCTATTTTCAGGCGGTCTATGGGAAATTCTTTCAAATAATAAAGGGAACTGTAACCTGTGCCAAAATCATCGATGCTAATTTTTATCCCTATTTTCTTTAATGCATGTAATTTTTTAATGGAACTTTCGACGTCCATTGTCATACTCTCTGTAATTTCGAGGTCAAGATATTTGGCCTCTAAGTTTGTTTCAGATAGTATCCTCTCCACAACTTCAACGATATTTGTTTGTGAAAATTGCCGTGAGGAAAGATTGACTGAGATAACCATTGGAGGAAATCCAGCTAACTGCCACTTTTTATTTTGTGCACACGCCGTTTTCAATACCCATTCCCCAATCGGAATAATGAGCCCCGTTTCTTCAGCAATTGGAATGAATTGCATAGGGGAAACCATTCCTCTTTTTGGATGATTCCATCGAATCAGTGCTTCATTTCCAATATATTCTCCTGTACTTAAATGAAGTTGGGGTTGGTAATGAAGCGTCAGTTGGTCAAGTTCAATTGCTCTGTAGAGTTCCATTTCAAGCTCTAAACCTTCTCGCGTTTTCTCATCCAAGTCAGAAGTATAAAAGTGATAACTGTTATTTCCATGCTTTTTTGCATAATGTAGAGCAGAATTAGCCATTTCCAATAATATTTCAGTAGTATTACTGGTTTTAGAATACATGCTTATGCCTATACTCGGATTGACATACATGTCATGGTGAATATTTTTTAAAGGTTGAGCTATGACTTCTAAAATTATTTTTGCGATTTTTGCGGCTCGTTTAACATTTGTATTTGTTAAGAGAATAACGAATTTATCTTCTTGCCATCGTGTTAAAATACTATCTGCACCTAAAACCATCTTTATTCGTTCGCTAGCAAGAAGAATAATTGAATTGCTCGATTCTTGTCCCATCGAGTCTCTGATATTGTTCATTCGTTCTAATTCTAACAATAAAATAGCAGTTTCATTTTTGTCATGTACCAATTCTTTTAAACGTTTATTTAGAAAATTGCTATTCGGTAATCCAGTTAAGTAGTCTGTATAATTCAAAGGTTGTATGGGTTTCAATTTTTTTCATCCATTAGTAATTCTCCAAGAGTAAGTGCCGATACTTTTTTTAACTTATTTGTAAGAAATAATTTTGCATCAATGTTAAACGCCGTAAATGAAGTAAGTAAGAGAATGATGAGTGAGAATAAAACAAGTAAAACCTGCCAATGTATAACTAATATGTGTTCCATCGTATTTATTTAACTCCTTTAGTAAAGTTATTTACACAGTAAACTTTTTATAAAATTAACACTATTTAACAATTTTATAAATAAAATAGAATGCAGAATTAACAATACCACTAATAAAGTCCTAATAAGTTATATATTGAAAAAATGTTTTTAAAAGCCCCAGTTTTCTATTTATCTAAGTGACATCACATAAGGAAAAGCGTTATCTGAAAGTAACGGACTCATCGAGATCAAATCACCGTATTACCATCTTCTATAACATTCCAAAGTTTATTCGGTAAGCATCTATTCCATTAATTTACTTGAGTTCTCCAACAAGATCGAAAAAAAGTGTTACAAGCGCAAGAATAGAATTTATCTATTACACATAAATATTGACGGTCTCAGACAGATACTCACACTCCAAAAGTGTGACTACTTTGAGGGGAGTTTTTCCAATCTCTTTTCCTAGAAGTGATGTACTAACTTGAGCAAACAAAAACCCCAATAATAGGGACTATTTAGCTGTCCTATTATTGGGGTTTTTTCTGTGTTAATGTTTTTTCGGCTCAAATCCTTAAGTATAAACTGTTCGTAAAAGTACACTTATACAGACAGAAGAGGAAGAGCAATGCTAAATCGGCATCGCCCTTCCCCTTTGTATTTTGCTATTTAAATTCCTGCTACTTCTGATAACCCCGTATATGTTAACTCATAACTGCCGCTATTATAATTGAGTAGTTCATTATTTCCTTGTGAAGCATCTGAAAAAAATTAAGTCATTTTTCTTCCCCGATTATTCCCCCCTAGCTTCAATTAGTTCAATTTTTCTTCTTTCTTCTATTTCCCAGCAAGAACATGATCATCCCAAAGGCGACTGCGATGCTAATCCAGATCCACATTGGGATTCCGGCATCTTCTTCTACAACGGCTGTTGGATTAACGACTTCGGCATATTCCGCAACTTCCTCGCTAGAAATCTCAAAAGGTTCTTCCACTTCAATCACCTGGTCTCCGGCATGGCCGTTTGCCACTAAAGTGTAATTGCCGTCTTTAAGTTCTTCATGGTTCCAGGCAAACGGAAAACGGATCTTCGATTTCGGAGCCATATTGAACGTCGTGACAGTACCGCCGAAAAGCTCAGCTCCGGTATTGTCCAAAACCGAATAGGTCCACTCGACATCACCTTGGATCAAATGCGCATCGTTGATCGTTTCCAAATACACTTGCGCAGTAGGCGCAGTAAATCCGGCTTTTCCTGTTGAAAAATCCGGTTCCGCGTTGGTCGGCAGGTTCAATTGGATGGCGAGGGCATAAGTGGTCTCTATTTTCATCACAAAGTTCGCTTCGTCTTTCCCAAGTTCTTTGCCTTCCTCTTCAACGGCTTCTTCCACTTGTGTCACTTGGATGCCGCCAAGGATCGTTTGGGCATCGGTTTCCGGCACCGTCACTTGGATCGGCAAATCCATCGAGTCGTTTGCCGGGATGGTCACCGTTTCTTCTGTTTTCATAGCATCTGCTAGCAGAATGGCATCCTCCAGCAGTATCGTATCTTCCGAATCGACACTTTCATCGTAAAAGATGCCGCCGGCCGGATTCGTATAGGCATTGGCTTTTTCCACCCGGACCGTAATCGGCGTGTCTTCGTTATTTTGGAGCTTCAACTGGGAATTCAGTACTCGCCTGCAGTGACATACACGATTGAAATACGGGCATGGCAGCCATAATAAAAAAACCTTGCCCGAATCTGCGTAGGTCGCACAGAATACGGAACAAGACCTTAATAAAAGCATAAAATTTTTTATATAACCTTTCATTCACAAGCAAGCTTCTCCTGCTTTTGATTAAGAGGAAATTGTAATCCGGTTTCTTCCTCCTGACTTTGATTCGTATAATGCTTGATCCGCTAATCGAAAAAGTTCGTCCCCCGAACTGGCATGAGTCGGAAATTCTGAAAGTCCGAGTGACACGGTGACCGTTTTTCCTGGAATAATCTGAATACCTTCTATTCTTTCGCGGATCTTTTCCGCTAAGTGAGAAGCTCCTAAAGCATCGGTATCCGACAGAAGAAGGACAAATTCTTCTCCTCCATAGCGAAAACAGTAGTCTTGTTTCCGGATGATGGTTTGAATCATCGCTGCCATCGTTTTTAAGGCTTCGTCACCCATTTGATGTCCATATGTGTCATTAATGGATTTAAAGTGATCGATATCCAACACCAGCAGCGAAAAAAGCTGCCTTTCGCTTGCCCAGCGGTTTAACACTTCGTCCAATTTCCGTCGGTTCGGCAACCCGGTCAATGAATCAGTGAGCGCGGACTGAGTAAGCTCCTGGTTGTTTTTTTCCAGTAGGTCAAGGGCGATGGCTACACTTTTTGTCAGGAGGTCGGCTTCCCGGTTCCAATGCGGCTCCATTAGCTTATCCCGGAGGGGCTGAGAAACCTCCTTTCCCTCAGCCAATCGGTTGACCAGGTCAGCCAACCGGATAAAGGGAGCTGCCAACTTGCGAGCGATAAAGATCGACAAAAGAAGCAGCAGCAGAAATGGCAACAACCCATTCAGCAGCAATTGTTGAAGCTGATCCATCAACAAATCGTGCACAGACGAATAAGGGGTTTGCTGCACAATCCCCCATCCTGCTCCCGGTACATAACTGTAAGCGGCCAGCATCGGAATCCCTTTCGTATTGGTAACCAATTCCATTCCGCTTTTTCCATGGGTTAATTTTTGAACGATCGGATTCTGATAGACGCTTTCTCCGATCAATTTACGTTCCGGATGGAACAAGAGGGTCCCTTTCGGACCAACAACAAAATAGTAGGAGCCATATTTTTCAACCGCATCATTTCCAAGGATGTGATTCAAGACGTTTTCCTCTTGAAGATAAATCGTTCCGCCAATCATCCCTCGATAAGTTCCATCTTTTGAGTAAAAAGGTTGGTTCATCAAGATGAGCAAGCGTCTAGTCGGCCCAAAATACGGCGTTGTCACTCCTGGCTTTTTCGAGTCCAGCACATCTTTTGTTACTCCAGACGTTATTTTTGTCCCTTCCAATCCGACGCTCACAGGACTGATTGTTCGAACAAGTCCGGTTTCATCCACCCATGACAGAGAGTTGAAATACCCGCTGCTTGTTCGCAGAAGTTCTAATTGCTCGTGGATTTCCTGATCCGTCATGTCCTCGTGAGTTTCAAGGAATTCGACCGTGGATTCCAAATTGGTTCTCATCGAACCGAATAATGATTCAACGGAATGGCTCATCTTATCCGCTTTGGAGTAATTGAGGGATAAATAAGTGGCCATCAACGATTCCTTATTGGACTGATGAAACGAGACGGTAAGGATGAGCAAAGTGAGAATGACAGAAGCAGCTACAAGTACAGTCAGCAAGGTCGCCAAGTTCATTTTGCGGGTATTGATTAATTTCTTCATTTAAATATCTCCTTTATTCATTCAAAAATATTGCATATAATTGTAACTTTTGAAATATGAATATATAGAAATCTATAGTTCAATGTACTTGTTTTCGATTATAATATCTTCAGTATATAGATTTCACAATTTAAATTATATAGGTAGAAAACAATGTGCAAGGAAATATTTGGATTGTTCAAATTTAAAAATTAGATGAAATGGCGTAAAAAAATCAGAAATTTAGTCAATTTCGATAAATATTTAATTGGTAAATTACTTAAAAATAAACTAAGTTGTTTTTTATGCCCCAGTTTATTAATAGATAGTTGAATGAACGTGTACTTGTATTTGAGTAAATTACTTTCGTTGGATATACCGACGAAAGTTAAAGACAAAGCTAGTTGTAGAACCCCTTATAAATTGGAAAAATCAATATTCCACTAGTTCAAATTTTATGCCGTGAAGAAACATTTGCTAGGGCAGGTTTAGCACTAATCTTTACAGAAAGTACATGAATAAAATGAAAAAGGAAGAGAAAATGCTCATGGTTAGCATCTTCTCTTCCTTTGCATATTAACTCTTAAATCCGAAAAAATAAAGAAATCTATAAATTACAACATTTTATATTTGGTTATTTAGACCTATTTTATGTTCTACACTATAGCCATATGATACTCGTTAATGTGATATCAATTAATTATAAAGTATAGGTTTTTTATTATGACTGGAATAAAAAAGATATGTTAGTTTCGGCAAGGAAATCAATCCATGGTCATATTTTATGGGAACCTTCGCTATCCGATTCTAATATAAAAGAATAAAAAAATTCATTGGAAAAACTATTGAAGTTATACCATTGACAAAAGCAGAAACGATGGGTGCCTCGGAAAAATTTCACTGGACTTCTCAATGACCGGTTAAATTTGCAAAAATGAAGTCAGGAGTGGAAAACAGTGAAAGAAGAGAAGGGCCAAATTCAAGCTAAGATGAATACGATGGACGAATTCTTGGTTGCCATTGATGAAAACGGAACGATTCTGAGTGTAAATCAGGTGTGGATTGATTTTTGTATGGCTAATGAGATAGAAGAATCCCTCTGGAAAACAGGGGCTAATTATTTTGAACAGCTGATAACTTGTGGAAAAGAAAGTGAACTTCAAGCCATCAAACAAGTAATATCGCAGGAGATAGGCGAGTATACCGAGATGTATCCTTTTCTATTGAAAGATAATGTCGTTCAATGGCTGGAAGTGAAGGTGCGCGCCGTTGCATTAGCCCCTGGCCATAAACGCGGAGCCCTTTTATACCATAAACCCATCGGCCTCCACTCCGATCAGCTGATCACTGCTGAAATTGTTTTGGAAAGCATGTCTGAAGGATTTGTGTTGTTGAACGAACAGCGGAAGTTCACATTTCTTAATGAGATGGCAGAGAAGCTGCTTCAGTGCGAACGGGAAAAGGTGGTTGGCCGTGGAGTGCTGGAACTATTTCCGGAAGCACTCGAATCGTCATTCCGTTACCAGTATGAGCGAGCTTTGAGAGAGCAGGATGTGCTGGAATTTATCGACTACTACCAACCGCTTGATACCTGGCTTCAAATTAAAATATATCCGTTGAAGAAGGGCGGTTTGGCCATTTATTTACAGGATGTCAGTGAACGGAAGAAAATAGAAGGAAAATTGGCGGAATCTGCTTACTATGATTATTTGACCGGATTGCCCAACCGCCGGTTGCTTTTTCAAACAGCCCGTTCGCTGATTGAACAGCAGAAACAGTTTTTTGTCTTTCATTTGAACATCGATAATTTATATTTTGTTAACGCTGTTCATCACTACAAGGCGGGCGATACCATCATGAAGAAATTCGCGGAAGAACTCAAAAGGTTTTCAAGCGAAACGTGTCAGGTGGGCCGGCTGGACGGCAATGAGTTTATTGTTTTACGGGAAGTCAGCCAAAAAGAAGATGTAGTGGATGTCGCTAAACAGATGGAAGCAATTTTCCAACAGCCTGTTGTCTTGGAAAATTCACAAAAAATCCATGTCAGTGTGAGTATTGGAATTGCCTGCTTTCCCTTTGATGCCCAAACATTGGATGAATTGTTTTCTTGTGCCGAAATTGCGATGTATGAAGCTAAACATGTTCCCGGCTCTTTTCACTCTTTTTTCCATCCCATGATGAGGGCTTCCTATAATCGGAAATTAGCTATTGAAGAAGGGTTGACCGGGGATTTAAAGGCAAATGGCTTTTATTACACTTTGCAGCCGCAAATTGATGGGAATTCGGGTGAACTCATTGGCGCGGAAGTCCTTTCCCGTTGGGCCCATCCGGAATTCGGCGAAATTTCACCGCTGGAATTTATTCAAGCAGCTGAGGAGTCAAGCCACATCGTTCCGCTGACTTCTCATCTGCTTGCTGAAGTGTTTACGCAAATTAAGGAATGGGAAGTAAAATTTGGCTGGAACCTGCGCACCGCCATCAATATGACGCCTTCCCTGCTCGGCAATCCCGTATTTTTCGATGACTTTTTTAAATTGATGGAACAACATGAAATCCATCCGAAGCTTATGGAAATTGAAATTACCGAACAGGCCGAACTGACCTATTCACCCCAAACACTCAAAAATTTGCTTCTCTGCAAATCCAAAGGCATTTCCATCGCCATCGACGATTTCGGTACAGGATTTTCCATGATTTCCTACTTGACTCACTTTCCCATTAATAAAATTAAAATCGACAAGTCTTTCGTTGAAAAAATTGGGCAGGATCGGAAATCGGAAGCGGTCCTGAAATCGCTGATTCACTTGGCCAAAAGCATCGAATGCGATTTAGTGGCTGAAGGGGTGGAACGGATCGAGGAAGCGGAATTTCTTCAAGCAAATGACTGCAGTATCTTTCAAGGTTACCTGTATGACAAGCCTTTAACCGTCAAAGACTTTGAAGCGAAGTACTTGCCGACTCGTTCTGACTTTACTGCCCTGCAAACTGTCGAAAATCCCTCTTCAAGATGAAAGCAATCAAAATTATTGATTAAGAGATCAAATCTGTTTGATCGATGAAAATGGAATGATCTGTTTTGCCAATAAAGAATGGAATCGGTTTGCACTAAACAATGGCGGAACGTTATCCAGCTGCGGCATCGGCGCCAATTACCTTCAACAGTGCGAAAAAGAACCGGCGGTATTTCAAGGGCTGCAGACTATCCTAGCCGGAGACGCCGACTGTTTCAACTTTGAATATCCTTGCCACTCCCCTTCGGTCAGAAGATGGTTTTTGATGCAAGCTACCCCTCTTCAAACAAATGAGGAGGGCATTGCAGGAGTGGTCATTCGCCACGTGGATATTACTAAACAAAAGCTCCTGGAACTCCAGCTAAAAGAATTTGCAGAAAAGGATCCCTTGACTTCGCTGTTTAATCGACGCTATTTTGAAGCGCAACTAACAAAAGAAGTGAGTCGCGCCGTTCAACACGGCACAAAGAATCATGAACTTAAAATATAACAATCGGATAAAATTTACTTCCTGAAATGTGGCAAGATAAGCATATGGTAATAAAAGTATAAATAAGACATTAAGAATCCATGTAAAATGATCGATCTAATGAAAAGGGAAAGAAATATGGGGTGAAATGAATGGTTGATATAATAAAAAGAAACAATGTCCTAATGACAGGGAACGGAGAAAAACAAATCATTTTTGGCCATGGATTCGGTTGTGACCAAACGGTATGGAAAGAGGTAATAAAAGAGCTTAAACAGGAGTACCGGGTAATCACATTCGATTATGTGGGTTCTGGCCGAAGCGATAAGGGAGCATACTCACAAGAGCGGTATAGTACGCTCCACGGGTATAAGCAGGATCTTCTCGATGTATGCGATTCAATCGGCGAGGGCCCTTTTTTCTTTGTCGGACATTCAGTCAGTAGTATGATCGGGATGCTTGCAGCGATTGAACGCCCGGAATTATTCAGCAACCTTGTTATGGTCGCGCCGTCACCCTATTACATGAACGAGCCTGGTTATCAAGGTGGTTTAGATAAAACGGACATTGATGAATTACTTGAGTTAATGGGAGTGAATTATAAACAATGGGCAAAATATTTGGCTCCACTAATCATGTTAAACGAAGATCAGCCCGAACTGGTAGATAGCTTTGAAGAGCTGCTTTGTTCGAATGATCCAAAAATCGCACGAGAATTTGCGGAAGTGACTTTTAGATCGGATGTACGGGCAGAACTCAAGAAGCTGTTGGTGCCGACCTTGATCATGCAAACTCGATATGATGCCATTGTTCCGAGTGAAATCGGCCATTATATTCATGCACAAATCCCAAAAAGCCGGTTTGTTGTGATGAAGGCTACGGGACATAACCCTCATATAAGTGATGCTGAAGAAACCGTCGCTTTCATAAAAGAGTATTTAAGCCCGTCGGGGGATGGTAAAAATGGATAGACAACTGGATTTGGCACCGGTCGGATATTTGGTAATGGACCAATATTTGAGCATTACGGAAATCAATAAGATGATGATGAACCTAGTGGGGATTGAAAATGTCCCCCTCCATATACATGAGTTATTGACCGTTTCTTCCCGAATTTATTTTCAGACATATTTCATTCCGACGATTATCACTCATGGAGCCGTCAGTGAAATGGTATTAAAGTTAAAGAATCCTTCGGGGTCTGTTCCAGTGTTGATGAACGCCAAAAAAAGCAAAGGTTTTTTCGAATGTGCATTTATGCAGATGCCGATCCGCAGTGAATACGAAAATGAATTATTGAATGCCAAAAGAGATGCGGAAAGGATCAGCCAAGCGACAGAAGAAGCGAACCAAAAGCTTATACTATTGCTCAATGAAGTGGAGTCCAAACAAGCTGAATTAAGTGTGTTAAACAGCCGTCTGAAGAAGTTGGCGGTCACCGATGTTCTCACTAACCTGAAAAACCGCCGTTATCTTGAAGAGTTTCTTCCACCGCTGATGAAAAATGGAACACTGTCAATCATGTTGATTGACATAGACTTTTTTAAAAAAATCAATGATACCTTCGGCCATTATGCAGGCGATGTCATTCTACAAGAGCTGGCTCATGTGCTTGAAAGTTTAATTGACGATCCCGGATTTGCGATTCGCATTGGCGGCGAGGAATTTGTAGTGGTGTTGCCTGGAATTGGTCAGTATGTAGTTGAAGTGATTGCTGAGAAAATCCGCAGAGCTGTCGAGGTTACCGATTGGTCATACGGTCAGATTACAGTCAGTATCGGAGTGGCTGAAAGTACACCAGGCATGACACTTTCAAGCTTATTGAAAATGGCAGATGGCGCTCTATACAATTCGAAAACCGAGGGTCGTAATCGAATAACTATAGCTATACCCTAACTTTCTGTTTAACGGACAGAAAGTTTTTTTGTGTCCCCTGCATGAACATGCTCTATAGGTTGGGAAAAAAGTAATCTAATTAGTACACGCGATAGGTGTATTCCATCATTCTACTGTAAATCTACTTTTCTATTTGACGTAGACAATTTTAGAACAGAATAAATTTCACTACTATTAAAGAGCTCATGAAAGTATAATTGTACACACAAAAAGAGAGGAAATAAGCTTTAATCGACCTCTTTTTTACCTTCTCTTTTTGAACAGCTTCTGATAATGTTTGATATGTAAACCGAATTCATGCCAGAGTTTCTCTTTCGAATTCTGTAGCATCAGTACTTTGAATGCAACTTATTTTTTCAAGAAAATTAAAAGATTTCTTTTTCTAGAAATACAGGGAGAACAAAGAAATGGATGTAATATACTTAGTAATAAGTTACATTCAAAATCTTTATCTAAAGCTGACATAGTAAGCAGCAAATAAGATTGAACCAATGAATGTTATGAAAATAACCAAAGCGAATCCTTTGTTTTTAACTTTGAAAACATCGCGATGATCTTTTAATAAAAATTCAGTCGCGTAGAAGAAAATTAAACATCCTGCTATGAGTAATACCAAATTGGAAGCAGTTAAAGCATTTGAAAAGAATAAAATGGCTAATGAAATTGGAAAAATCAATAGTTTTAACATGGCACCCACCTGGCAGTATTTGTCTTCTTTCTTGTTGGTTCTTAATGTAACTCAATTGCTATTAAGCTACATTCATTTCTTCGAAAATCAGGGTTCTTAGAACATATAATAGTAAAGGACAAAAATGATACTTCCAGCAGCGATTGGCAGCCACATCCACTCCAATATTTTATTTTCAAAATGTCTTTCTTTCCCCGTTTTTTCAAAAAAAGAATTTGCTAACATTAAGGAAAATGAAGCAACAAAGAAAGAAATAACTGTAAATGAATTAGTTACGTGTAAATACAAGATAATGAGGGACCAAATACTGAATCTAATGGTCGTGTAAGAAAAAATCTTCACCTTCAAACTTCCTTTCTAAATTTCTACAAGATGCAGGACTTTTATTTGTTCCAAATTCCCCTCCAAGGACTTCGTATGTCTTGTCGGAAAAATTTTTAAGGCGATACAGACGAATGTAACTTAACTATCATTAAGTTACATTCGTTTTCTGATAACTGCACTTTCAACTAAGGTCATCTCTTTGATTTAGAAAATATCCCAGATAAAATGCCTAGGCCCAGCACTAAAAACCCTAAAGATGCTGAATATCGAAAGCTATTATGATTCGAGTATCCTAATACATACACTAAACCAATACAGCAAACTATAAGCCCTAAGAAGAAAATGAAATTACTTATTTTTCCGAATGACAACATCGCTGGAACACCTTCTTAGTTTAAATTTCTAATTCGATAAAAAGACTACCGGTAGTCTAATAATTTTTGTGCTTATTTAACTACCGGTAACTATTTGCTTTTTAAGATATCAGGAGGCTAAATAAATCAAATTGAATTATTATAATCAAGGCTATTACTATTAAAGACATTTCACTGATGGTTAAGAGGGCTTGTTTTGGTTTTTGTGAGTATCTCCATTCGAAAATGGCCTGTACCAAGTGGTCCATTAACGTAAACAAAATCACCGAAACTAAAAAAATGTTTACCGAGGATCCTTTGGAAACGATCAGGTAAAAGCTGATGATGTATACAACAGCAGCGATTGCGTTGATAGCTATATCAATTTTTCGGTGCAATTTATTTGTATAATTGAATGGGAAGAGGCCTTTTCTTTCTCGATCTTAAATATTTTTCTTAACACGGCATTAACGAGTGAAACTATAAGAGTTCCAACTAAAATAAATCCCGCAAATTTGACCCAAACCATCTCACGGCCCCCTCCAGTAGTTCATCAAAAATTCCTTGCATACTTTTCATCCAATCTGAATGGAACTTAACTGCCCATAAATTACATTCCGTTACTAGTAAAAGGCGTATGTGAAAATAAGAAACGATAGGGCAAGCAGACCCGATTTGATCCAAATTATTTTATTGCTAATACCAATCTTTTTTTCTAAATGATAAATGTAATGGACTAGTATCATAAATCCAGCAAAAGTTAATAAGAAATTGGGCGTACTCGTACTTCCGACGCGCGATATATATTCTATAAGTCCAAATGCCAGTAGGAGCATGCCGATGGAAGCAATTATCATGTAGATGTAAGAACTACCAGTCTTTTTATTCTCCATACTCACTCCTCCTCTCCAAGGTCTATGCTTCTCAAATTCAGTCCTATTTTCGTCTACTTCCTTTTTCTTCGCTAGTTCATATACTTATTTTACCATTCCAGATTTCTAATAATAGATGCCTTTGCAATAACTTGTAATAAAAAAGCGTTCGTAAAAGTACAGGTTTCCGTACGCTTTAAAAAAGGCTGAAAAACAACAAAAAAACGTTCGTAAAAGTGCCAAAACACTTTACGAACGTTTACTAATTTTCATTGACATTTACGAACGGTATTAACAATGATTTTTGAGTTGTACGGTTTATGTTTTCAACAAGTTAAACTCTCTAAGCTAGACTTTATGTTTAACCCTCATTCTTGCTTTGTGCATTAACGGTTTCTTCGATTCTCGTCATTACTGCAGCAACTTCATCTGCACGAATCGGATCTTCCCTAAGCACATGAATCGTTTCACTTTCTCGCGTGGACTGTACCGCGATTTCTTCAATCCATCGGCCCTGAATCCCAACTTCTTTCAGTGAAGCAGGCAGGCCAACTTTTTTATAGAACACTTTCAAGCGCTCCGCTTCTTCTACTTTCCTTTCGAGCAGCAGCTGCACCAATACTCCGTAAGCCACTTTGTCGCCGTGCAGCGCCTGATGGGATTCTGGCGCGATGGTCATCGCGTTGTGGATCGCATGGGCACCTGCGACGCGGCCGTATTTCTCACCGAAACCGCCGACCATGCCCCCAAGCATGATGATGGTTTCGGCCACTTTAATGAAGGCGTCCGATAATTCGCCTTGTTTGGCGTCAGCAATGGCCGCTTCCGCATTCTCGAACATTTCGTCGGCACATAATCTGGCGGTGTAGTGGGCGATTTTCAAGGCAATCGGCGGGTCCTCAAAACGGCTGATCTGGACGTCTGCTTCGTACCATTTGGCAACGGTGTCACCAATTCCGGCGATCAGCATCGGAACCGGCGCGGCGATCAGCACTCTTGGTTCGACCAATAGCAAATCGACGCTTCCCTGAAAAATGGTGTAATGGGTCATCGTCCCTTCATCCGTATAAATGACACTAAGCGGTGTCCACGGCGCACAGTTTGATGCCAATGTTGGAATCAGCACCGACTTAATGCCGTTGTCATTGGCAACAGCTTTTGCAATATCAAGCACTTTGCCGCCGCCGGCTCCGATAATGGCATCGGCTCCCAGAGATTTTGCAATCTCGGCAACACGGGCGATTTCCGGGAGAGAGCATTCTCCCTGGTAGATTTCAAAAGCCACTTCAACTTTTTCGAGTTCTGGAAAATAAGGTTTCAGCGCTTTCCAGGATTTGGTGCCAGTCAAAATCAGCACTTTTCTGATATTTCTGTCAAGCAGTTTATCTTCAAGGCCATTTAGCACTCCGACATTACAGACATATTCAGCCGGAGCTCCTTTTACAACGATATCTTCCACAATAATCTCCCTTTCTTAGCGGTTTGCCATCCATTCCGGCTTGCCGAATCCTTCAAAATCAGAATCGATCAATGCTTCAAATTCCGGTGATTCTACAATTTCCACCAGATCTTTTGAAAGCTGTTTGTCTTTGTTTTCGGTTTTAACTGCTACCAAGTTGCGGTATTGGTCCGGCATGTTTTCAAGAACCAATGCCTCTAGCAAGTCCATATCAGCCGCTAAGGCGAAGTTCCCTGGAACAGCTGCCAAGTCTGAGCTTTCAACTGCACGCGGCAATCCACCGGCTTCGATCGGCTGGAACACCAGATTTTTCGTATTTGTTTCGAGGTCTTTTTCTGAAACTGTCAATTCTTCTCCATCGGGGTTCAATGTGATCAAGCCGTGGTCCTGCAGCACTAAGAATGTCCGAGCTGCATTGACCGGATCGTTCGGAATGGCGATGGTTGAACCATCTTTAATTTCTTCGATCGAATCATATTTATTGGAATAAATACCCATCGGAGCAGTCGGCACTGTAATCAATCCGGTCAAATCCATGCCGTTTTCTTTCGAGAAGTTTTCCAGGTAAACCGAATGCTGGAATAAGTTAGCGTCCAGATCACCGTTGTCCAAAGCGTTATTCGGCTGGATGTAATCGCTGAACTCAACGATTTCTACTGTATAGCCTTTTTCTTCAAGAGCCGGTTTGAATGCTTGGGTTAGCATATCGCTGTATGGGCCGGCTGTGCCGCCAAGTTTGATGGACTTGCTGTCGGCGCTGGATTCTTCGCCGCCGCAAGCAGCGAGCAATGTCAGTAGTACGAGCAGGATAGCTGGCAATAAGAATTTTTTCATGTGAGGTTCTCTCCCTTATTTATCGTTTGTCTACTGCTTTAGAAGTCCAGTCTCCCAGTTGCTGAAGGATTTGGACAAGAACAATCAAGATGACGACGGTGACGATCATGATGGTGTTGTCGTAGCGGTAATAGCCGAAGCGGATCGCCAAGTCGCCGATGCCGCCGCCTCCGACCACTCCTGCCATCGCAGAGTAAGCGACGAGTGAGATGATGGTGATGGTAATCCCTTGGATGATGCCGGCTTTTGCTTCCGGCAGCAGCACATCTTTAATAATCATCCACGGCGTGGCGCCGACAGCAACCGCTGCTTCGATGACGCCTTTATCGATTTCACGCAGTGACGTCTCGACGATGCGGGCGAAAAACGGAATCGCGGCAACCGACAGCGATACGCTCGCTGCTGCTGGGCCGATTGTGGAATCGACCAACAATTTTGTAAGTGGAATCAAAGCGACAAGCAAGATGATGAACGGAATCGACCGGATCATATTGACGGCAAAGCCTAACACGGACTTGATGAAACGGTTTTGCAAAAACAAGCCTTTATCAGTGACAAACAATACGATGCCGAGCGGCAAGCCGATGACGATCGCAATAGCGAGAGACACGCCGATCATATATAAAGTTTCGCCGAACGCTTTTGAGATGTCCGGCCATAATTCCATCATATGCTGAAAATCAAATCCCATTTGCAATCACCTCCACATTTGCTCCCCGGCCTTCCATATAAGTGATGGCCCGGTGAATATTATCGGGCCTGCCCTGTATTTCCATCAGGAACAAGCCAAGAGGCTTTTCCTGTATATATTCGATTGAGCCATGGAGGAAATTCCCTTTGACGTCAAAGTTCTGAACCGTATCGGTGATGACGCCTTCTCCGGCGACCGCTCCCTTGAACTGCACTTTGATGACACGTCCTGTACAAGCTGCAAGGATTGGCTGTGGCACATCGAACGATACGACCGATGAGATAAATTCCTTGGTCAGTTCCGCTTTCGGAGCTGAGAACAAATCGTAGACTTCTCCTTCTTCGATGACACGGCCGTCTTGCATCACTGCCATGCGGTCGCAGATTTCTTTCACGACATTCATTTCATGGGTGATTAACACGATGGTGATGTTCAGCTCCCGGTTGATTTTTTTCAGCAGCCGCAAAATCGATAAGGTTGTATTTGGGTCGAGGGCGGATGTGGCTTCATCGCATAACAGAACGGACGGGTTATTTGCTAATGCCCGGGCAATGCCGACACGCTGCTTTTGGCCGCCGCTCAGCTGTGCCGGATAGACGTCTTTCTTATCGGTCAAGCCGACCATGTTGAGCAGTTCGTCGACGCGTTTCGCTATTTGGCCTTTTGGCAAATTGGCCGCTTTCAATGCAAAAGCGATATTTTCAGCCACGGTCTTTTGGCTGATCAAGTAGAAATGCTGAAAGATCATACCGATTTTTAGCCTGGCTTGCCGCAGCTTTTCACCTTTCAGTTTGGCCAAATCCAAGCCATCCACTTTAATTTCGCCGCTTGTCGGGCGCTCCAGCAAGTTCATGCAGCGAAGCAAGGAGCTTTTCCCAGCCCCTGAGTAGCCGACAATCCCAAACACCTCGCCTTCGTTGATTGTCAGCGTGACGTTATCGACTCCAGTAACCGTCCCTTTTTTCGTTTGATAGCCTTTTGAAAGATTCGTGATGCTGATCATGGTGTCCCTCCTTTTTTGCCAATAAAAAATGCCTCTTTCATAAAGAAAGAGGCACCGAATGGATTAGGCTTATCTCTCAGAATGAAATCATTCTGCAGGAATTAGCACCTTCTCAGATCGCTCTGTAGGTTGCTGGACGTCATAGGGCCTGTCCCTCGGTCTCTCTTGATAATGTTCCATATGCAATTGTGTTTAACATGTTTCTAATAGTATTAAAGATTGTGACTACTGTCAAACCTTTTTTAGTAAAAATCAACTATCGGCTTCAATCTGGCTGCTAGAGGGACAGTTCCTCATCCACTCGGTCGATAACCACGAATGGCGACGAACCGTCAAAATAATACCCGGATTTTTCATCTTCCGCCACTTTTATCGACGCTGGAATTTCCATTTCAGCCATGATTCGCTTCACTTCTGCAACCACTGATGAAAATGTTTTTTCCGGAACGCCTGTGATGACATGCGTAAACAGGAAGTAGTCTTTCAGCGACCACGGAGTTGCCGCTTCACCGCGGCGGGTTTTCACCAATAGATAGCGCAGTACATTGGCTTGGACAGGTGACAGCTGTTCCGAAATGCCATTGTAGGTCAAGAGAGCGCCAAATTTATTGAATTTCAGGGAAATGACATCTTTCATCTGCTGCTCGCCGCTTTCTTCTTCCGAGCAAAGCACAGCACCGAAAGGCGTCACAATCCGGTAAGCGTGGCACTTCAGCATGCCGTCGTTGTAGCAAAGCTGCGTTGGCAACGATGTATAGCCGGTGGAAATTATGTCGCATGAAGGCACTTCACCTTGGATAGCGGTATGCAGAGCACTGTTCGTCAAATACAGGACGGCGCGGCTGATTTGTTCAGCGTTCAGCAAAAAGTGCTCGTCGGTATAAAAAGTCTGGCTGTTCAATGCCTGCTGGAAGTACATCACCGCTTCGCTATGGATACCTGAACGGTAAGCCAAAAAGCCGAGGCGGTAAGCCGCAATCGGATTTTGGGAATCGTAAGAAAGAACTTTTTTCAGAACCTTTTCCGTATCCTCATAGATGGTTAGATGATCCGTGTACGTGTGCATGCCATAGCGCAATAAGTAGGATACTAACTTTTTCTTGATGTAGCTATAATAAGCGCGATAATCTTCATCGTCTTGCACCAGTTCTTCTAATTGACTGTGCATGGCATCGTACACTTCTATCTTGGAATAACTTAAACCGCCGAGCTTGGTTTCGCCAAGGCCCAGCAGTTCTTGCTCTAATTCTTCTAGTTCTTCTAAACTGTTTCCCTGAAAGCGCATGGTGTTCCTCCCGAATAAATACTGAACAACTTAAAATTTGATGTATTTCATTTATTTTTGATATATATTTGTTTTGACGAAAAATAAAATAAGATATATTTTACATTTATATTAAACTTGCATCGTTTTTCATGATACCAATGCTTGAAAAGATACACAATAGGGCAAAAGATAATTTTATTGTAAAAGAATTATTAAGATGATCATTTATAGAGGTATATGAACCTATAAAAAGCATATCGTTTTAAAGCCTTATACCCTCCGCTCTTTAATCACAGCAGTTTTTCCAGTCCGCTGTCCACTGCCCAGACGTGCCGACATTATTTCTGCTGAAAAGCCTTTTTTAATGTAATTTATTAGGCTCTGGAGAGAAAGTTAGTTCCAGTAAACGGATTTACTTTCCTTTCGGGCGAAAATACTTTCCTTTCGATCTCGTTTACTATCTTTCCCTGCTGGAATACTTTCTGTTCCCCTTCTTTTTCTTCAAACCATTTCCGTTTCGCCGCATAAGCAAAAAAATATGCGCTTCATCCCATTTCATTGAAACTTTCCGCTCGCCCGAAACGTAGTACAAGTTGAAGCATTTTCAAAGAATTGAACTTATATTTAACTGATTTCGTCCATTTGGAATGTAGGGAGATAATTGGAGCTGCTTCAACTATTAAAAGAGGTGAGACAATTGAGAAGTGGAAACCCGAGTTTAAATGATGAGTCGTTCAAAAAATTCGATGGGGCTGTAGCAGGCAAGCAAATGACCATCCAAGGCACTGTGAATAAGACATTAATTCTAATGCTTTTATTGCTGGCTACGTCCGTCTATTCCTGGAATCAGTTCCTCAGCAATCCAAACAGCGCAATGCCGTTAATCCTGGTGGGAGCCATCGGCGGACTGATTGTAGCTTTAATCACGATTTTTGTACCGAAAGTGTCGCCTTTCACAGCGCCGCTCTATGCGTTGTTGGAAGGGTTGTTTCTTGGTGCGGTATCTGCGCAGTACGAAGTCCAATACGGAGGCATCGTTTTCCAGGCAGTACTTCTGACGATTGGTGTGCTGCTGAGTTTGCTGCTTGCTTATAAGTCGGGCTTTATCAAAGTCACGCAGAATTTCAGGATGGGTGTCGTCGCAGCTACCGGCGCTATCTTCATCGTTTACCTGATTTCGTTTATCGGCAGTTTTTTCGGGTTTCAAATTCCTTACCTGCATGAATCATCGCCTATAGGCATTGCAATTTCTGTTGTCATTGTAATTATCGCCGCTCTCAATCTGGTGCTGGATTTTGACTTTATTGAAAATGCATCCGAAAGACGTGTCCCAAAATATTTTGAATGGTACGGCGCTTTCGGTTTGCTGGTGACATTGGTTTGGCTGTATCTTGAAATTCTTCGGTTATTGTCTAAGCTGCGCAATCGCTGATCAGGAAAACGTCTTTCGGGGCGTTTTTTTGTTGCCTTGAACTTACACTGCAGAAAACCGGTTTTATCATATCAGTGACTGTTTCCGTAGTCTGCTTACTTTCCAGATAAAATACAAAAACCGCAATCTGGAACATTGCGGTTTTTCAAGGCGATATTAAATTCCAGCTCGCATAGCGGCTATTTTCGGATGTTCATGTTCTTCCATCAATCAATTCATTCACATCGTTTAGGTGAGGAATTGCAGGAATCGCACCTTTTTTAGTGGTTCCCAAAGCCGCAGTTGCGTTAGCAAATAAAATCATTTTTTCAACGTCATGTGCTTGGACTAAATCCCAAGAGACCTCTTTCTTGATAAATTGATACAAAAAAGCTCCCAAAAACAGGTCTCCTGCTCCCGTGGTGTCAATAGCATTTACTTGGAATCCATTTATATGCCCTGTATCTTTGCCAAATCGATAAAAACAGCCTTTCGAACCTAAAGTGATTAAGACAACTTTCAGACCGAATTTCTCAAACAAAAATTGTGACCCTTCTTCAAGATTACGAATGTCCGTAATAAATTCCAATTCTTCTTCAGATATTTTTAAAATATCCGCATACTGCAGGCCTTCAATGATCGTTTCTTTTGCATGGCTTAAACTTCCCCAAAGCGCCTGGCGCAGATTAGGATCATAAGAAATTAAAACATCTTTTTCTTGTGCCGCTTTTACTGCTTTTAATGTTGCCGTTTTTGCCGGTTCATGTGTCATCGAAAGAGAACCAAAATGAAAGACCTTCGCATTTTGAACCAATGCAATATCGACTTCTTGTTCATCCAGCATGATGTCTGCTCCAGGCGAACGGTAAAATTGGAAAGAGCGATCCCCGTTTTCCTTCAAATGAACAAACGCCAATGTTGTATTTACATCTTTTGAATAAACTAAGCCTTGCGTATCGATTTTTCCTTTTTGTAGTGTATCCCCTAAAAAAGAGCCGAATTGGTCAGTCCCCACCTTCCCTATAAAGGCGGTCCTTGCATTGAATTTGGCTAGCGTCGCAAGAACATTAGCAGGAGCTCCACCAGGGTTCGTTTCAAACAAAGTATTTCCATTTGCAGATTTTCCGGCTGGTGTAAAATCTATCAAGAGTTCCCCAAGTGCGACAACGTCAAACATATGAAATTCCCCCTTTTGTGTAATTTGCCTAAACGGTTAATAAAGATATGGAGCAAAGCCATCGGCCGATGTAACTTTGGCCAATAGCTTCGCACCTGTCTTGAAGAATATCGATAATGCAACAGCCTTAATCTTTGCGCCTTGTCATGGAATGATTTATAGCTCTTTCGGATTTCGCAAATTCCACTTTTCAAGAGTTACATCCACATGCCCATCTGTTGTAAAGAAAACATCTACATCCTCTGCTTCGGCAAAGAATCGGGCCGTAAACACTTCCTCTCCTCCATTGACAAATAGTTCTATAGAGCTTGTGTCCAGGAAGAAATGAAGGTCCTCAAGTTTGTCCAAGAAGCAGCTCCGGCTTTCAACTTTGCCATCTATGAACCGCTTTCTCTCTAACGTCAAGCGCTTCATATGCTGCACATAGATGATTGACAGGTTTTTACGGATCTCGATCTTTACGGTGTCGGCAAGATTTTGGTGAAAATGAATATTGATCTCACTTACAATCCCCGCCAGTTCTGGCAAGGTTTTTGTTTCATTTTCGATGCTTGTTTGGCAATGGAATCCTTTAGCTTCTCGCAACTTTTGGAGTTCTTGCACCGGCTTTTGAATAATCCGGTTGTTTCTCAGCTCTATTTCCCGAGGAATCGTCAATGCATGCACCCAACCTTTTTCAATTGTTGGTTGATGGGGTTCCTGTTCATCTGTTATTCCCATCCAGCCAAGCATGATTCTTCTTCCATGATTATCTTGAAATGTTTGTGGGGCATAGAAATCAAACCCCCGATCAAGTTCAATAAATTCACTATGTGGAAACTCAGTTGTTCCGACTTTCCATTTCCCGACAAAATATCCTGACTGAAACTCATTGTGGTAAAAGGTTTCTTTTGCTTCCAGCCCTTGAGGCGAAACGATCAAGATATCTTTTCCATCAAGTTCAAAGAAATCCGGACACTCCCACATATAACCGAAATTCATTAATCCATTAAGCCGATTCCCGGCTAATATTCCTTTGAGCTCCCATTCCTTCAAATCTGATGAAGCAAACAGCACAACGGCACCTTCTTGATAAAATGTTTGTGCACCTACAACCATGTACCATACACCATCTCGTTTCCATACTTTCGGGTCTCTGAAATGAGACGTGTATCCTTCTGGCAGTAGAATAACAGGACCCTTTTTCTCGAAATCAAAACCGTTATGTGAAACAGCCATACATTGATACGTTTCAAGCATGCCGTTTTCGTGTTCAACATTTCCACTGTAAAATAACACCATATTTCCATCCACTTCAACAGCACTTCCAGAAAAACAGCCGTCTCTTTCATACCATTCACTCGGAACGAGGGATGGCAGGTGTTCTTGCCAATAGACGAGATCTTGGGATGTACAATGGCCCCAACATTTAGGTCCATGTACCGTCCCGAACGGATGCCATTGAAAGAACACATGATAAGCGCCTTTATACCGGATGAGTCCATTTGGGTCGTTTAACAAACCGACCGCAGGCATTAAGTGAAATTGCAGCCGGTGCGGATCAATGTTGTTGTTTTGTTGATAAGTCTCTAATGTATGAGTCAATTTTTCAAACCAGTCTATTGTATTCATGACAAACTCCCATTTTTTTAGTGTTTTTCAACTAGCTTTCCCCTAAGCCATTAAGCGTTGGTTTCCACGGAGTTTACATTCCCAGCCTCTATCTTTGAAATCCCCCATAGCAATATGGACAAGTAAATGCCACCTCTTCAGCTTTTGAAATTTTTTATCTTTTCTTCCTCGTCCATAGGGTTAAATCAGTTAAATTTCTTTTTTCATAAGCTTCTTCCTGCATACTAATTCCCCCTTAAAATTTATTATTTATCTTTACTAATAATACGGCAAAATGATGTAAAAGTTTCATGAATATTAAAAAAATATTACATTTTCTTTAGCTTTGTGACTATATAGTTACAATATTTTAGGGTTTCTAAATTTTCAGTATAACTCAAAAAATGTCTTTCTGAAAAACCAAAACCTGAATCCCCTTTACATTCCCCACCCCTTCCGCTACACTAGGCCCATCGGGACAAATCCCGAGCACAACAAACTGCATACCGTTTTCTGCACTGGGGGTGCCCGATTTTCGGCTGAGATGCAAGCGTAAGCTTCGATCCCTTATGACTCGATCCAGATAATACTGGCGTGAGGAAGTGCGGTGACTATCCGCAATTAGATCTTTCTGAATTTATTTGCATGGAATAGTGGCTGCATCTTCACGGGTGCAGCCTTTTTTTGTGCAAATTTTTAGGAGGAGATTTTAATATGGAACCATTGCAATGCGGCACGAGCCCGATTGTCGGATTTCGCTTTTCTTTGCATCCGATGACAGGGGATTTTATCCAGGTGATTAAAGGGGCTTTGAACGGCACAGATACGTCGAACGTCTGGATGCACACCGATGATGTTTCGACCGTAATCCGCGGCAAACAAAACCATGTCTTCAATGTGGCGAAAGCGCTCACGCTGCATGCCGCGAAAACCGGAGAACATGTCGCGTTGTCCGGCACGTTCTCCATCGGCTGCCCGGGCGATTCTGCTGGCGACGTCTACTTGGACAAAGACGATGTCCTGCTCAATACAGATGACACCAAGCAATATGTCTCTTCTCAGTTTGCCCTTTACCCGATGAACAACCCCGATTATATGGCTGTCATTTACCGGGAAGTGGACCGTGCGAAAGAGCAAGGCGTCTTTAACGAATCCATGCATTACGCGAGCGGCATCCATGGTGATATCCATGAGGTTTTCGCTTTTTACGATGAAGCCTTTACAAATGCCCGCTCGGACGAGCACCGCCACTTGGTGATGACTGTATCGATGAGCATCAATAGCCCTTCCCATAGAGGTGCTTCCAATGCTTAAATCGTGGAAGCTGAAAGAAGTTGTGCTGATGTCGCTGTTTGCCATTGTTTTTGGCATCGTTTATTTGCTGTTTGTCCATATCTCCAATATTTGGGCCGGCGTCATCGGCCCGCTGGCCTATGAGTGGATGTTCGGCATCTGGTTTATCGTCTCGATCATTTGCATGTATATCATCCGCAAACCCGGTGCGGCAGTGCTGTCGGAATCGATGGCTGCGGCGATTGAAGTGCTGCTCGGCAATGCAGTCGGCCCTCGCCTTCTGTTATCCGGCATTATCCAGGGATTAGGCGCAGAAGCAGCTTTTGCGGTGACCGGCTACAAACATTTCAACTTAGCTGTATTGATGCTTGCCGGCGCCGGTTCTGCCATATTCAGTTTTGTTTACGGCTATTTCATCTCGGGCTACGCAGCGCTCGATCCGTCTTTTGTGGCATTGATGTTCACGCTTCGCGTGTTGAGCGGCATGATTATTGCAGGCATCGGAGGCAAGTATTTAACGGATGGCCTCCTTGCGACCGGTTCACTGCGCGGCTACGCCATTGCCCGTGCGGATAAAGGTGATGCAGGTGTATGACCGCGTATTTTCCTTACAAGATGTGAGTTTTCGTTTTCCGGATGATGCAAGCAATACCTTAAATGATATTTCCTTTAGCATTAGCCGCGGTGAACGCGTCGTGATTTCCGGTCCGAGCGGCTGCGGGAAAAGCACGCTCTTGTATTTGCTGAACCGGTTATACCCACTCAATTGCGACGGCATCACCAGCAGTGCCATCCACTTATTCGGCAAAAATGCCGAACACTATGCTCCCGGTGAAATCAACCACCGGGTAGCCACCGTTTTCCAGGATCCGGATTCGCAGTTCTGCATGCCGACGGTCGAAGAAGAATTGGCGTTTACGCTGGAGAATCTGCATGTCCCTTTTGCGGAGATGGATCCGCGCATTGCGGAAGTGCTGCAATTGACCGGCCTTTCCCATTTGCGCCAGTCGGTGATCCAGTCGCTGTCTGGCGGCATGAAACAGCGCGTTGCGACCGCTTGTGCATTGATTATGGAACCGGAAGTGCTGCTGCTCGATGAGCCGATTTCCCATCTCGATCCCTATACGGCGGAACAGTTTATCGAATGGCTGGATGAGCTCCAGAAAAGCTTCAATGTGACAATTGTAGCCGTGGAACACCGTCTGGATTTATGGAGATCGTTTTTCAATCGGGAACTTGTTATGGATTCTGAAGGGAATATGGTTGCCGATAGCGCATTTGCTATACAGCAGCCGGTTTTGTTTCCCGAATGGATTTCAGCAGCCGGCCCGGAAACGGCTTTAACCGCAAATGAAATTTCAGTGAGGATGAAAGATGAAGAACTGTTATTGCCGATGTCATTTATTGCAAAACGCGGCGAAGTCGTCGTCATCGCCGGTCCGAATGGCAGCGGAAAATCGACATTGATGAAAGCTTTATGCGGAATTTACGCTTTATCTGGCGGAACGGTGAAGTCTGACGGCGCCGGCTATGTGCCGCAGTCACCGGAATACCTGTTTCTCGAGAAAACCGTGGCAGCGGAACTGGCGTTTTCCGGTGTTTCTTCAGCAAACGAGTTGGAAGAATTGATGGAGCGTTTGCGCTTAAAGGAAATAAGAGACGCACACCCTTTCTCGGTGAGCCACGGGCAAAAAAGGCGCATCGCAATTGGCGCCATGCTTGCTGACAAGCGGCCAGTCCTGTTGATGGATGAACCGACTTCAGGTCAGGACACGGCAGCATTATTGGAATTATTCGAGCTGATCACTGAACGGGCCCGCGAAGGGGTGACCATCTTCATCATTACGCATGATATGGAGTTTGCCGCAAGCGTTGCCGATTCGGTGCTACTGATAAAGGACGGACATTTAACAGGCAAGTTTAAAGCAGCAGCCGTTTGGAACGACGAAACATTGCTGGCTGAACATCATCTTTTGCCGCCGAAAGGAGTCCAGCGCTATGCGGAATCTTTTGCATGACATGAATCCTTCCGTGAAATTCTTGATTGTGGCTGTCTCGATGCTGACGATTGCGTTTTTCTTCGATCCCTGGACCCCTTTTTTATTCTGGCTGGCTGTATTGGTTTTGCAAGTTTTGTTGAGCCGCATCAATTGGAAAATTTGGGCGCTGTTCATGCTGCCGTTTTTGCTTGGAGCATTCGGATATCTTTGGACGACGATTGTGTTCGGTGCTGATACCAGCGGCGAAGTGATTTGGTCGGTTGCAAGCTTTGATGTGACAGCTGAACAACTGGACACCGCTTTATCACTGGCATTTCGGGTTTTAGCGTTTTCCACTTTATCGCTGATGTTTGCCTTCACCACCGATCCGGTAAAATTTATCATGAGCTTGATGCAACAGCTGAAGCTTTCGCCGAAACTGGCTTACGGCATCATGGTCGGCTATCAGTTTTTACCGGTGATGAAAGACGAATTCACGCAAATCCAGCAAGCACACCGGCTTCGTGGTTTGGATATGGAAAAACGTTTAGTGCAGCGGGTGTTCGGCATGCGCCGGCTTCTCATACCAATGCTTGCCGGCGCCGTAAGGAAAGCGGAACGGTCGGCGTTCGCCATGGAGGCCCGCGGGTTCACTGGAGAATCACGGACGGCATATTATAAGCCGGTGAAGCTGAGCCGGCTTGATGCATGGATGAGCTGTCTGTTTTTGCTTTTGCTTATTGGCAGCTGCACGGGCGGCGTCCTATTGCACGGAAAATAACAACGGCTTGATTAAAGCAAACTGCTAAGACTGGAGAGCTCGCTCGTTGACAGCTCTCCTTTTTTTATTGGAATTTGGCATCAATGGCTGGTTTCTTTATCCTTAAACATCCCTTAAATAAATTTATTTTAGCAAAGCTTTACTCTATTTTCTTTTTCTTTTTTGCTGATTCGCTCTTTTTTCTTGGTTGCTTGTTTTGAATTTTTATAAATTTACCTTATGTAGTTTTTTACATGTATTATGCAAATCCACAATACCGATTCATTTTTGAAAACCAAAAGAAAAAGCATCCGCTTTGTTAGCGGATGCCGGTTTAATGGATGCGCGGGCTTTTGACGACCGCTTTATTGTACATGAGTTTAAAACCATTCCGTTCCATATTCCGGGCGGACACGGTATCTGGCTGAGTGGTGACCGTGACATGGCTGCAGCCTTTTTCTTTGGCATAGCGCAGCCGTTCTTCAATCAGCAGGTTCTGAAAGCCCCTTCCCCTAAAAGCCTTGACGGTGCTCGTTAAAAACAGCTCTCCAAGCTTTCCGTCTATTGCAATCGTTGCTCCTGCTATGCTTTCTCCATTTGCTTTTAACAAGAATCCAGCTGTATTGGAGACTTCCAAGAAGGTGCGTGTCGACTCCATCATTTCTTCCGTCACGGTATTGTCTCTTGAAATGCCTAAAGCCACTGTCCAAGCCCACTCATAAGTTTCTTCCCCTGACACTTCTGCAACCGTAACTGCTTCATCTTTCAAACGGTTTTCTTTAGGCTGCCAATTTTCCAGTTCCACTACCCAGACGGCCAAAAAATGATCGAATGTATAGTTCCGTTCCTGGAGCTGAGCCAATAACAGCGGATCACAAAAAGGCGTGAGTTCAAACTCGGCATGCGCCACTTCTTTTCTCTTCCGGATAAAGTCTTCAATAACATTCAAATCATTTTCCACAAGTACTCCGTTTAGGCCGAAGCCGATGCCGAAACAGACATTGCCGGTGCAGAAAACCTCTCCTTTTCCTTGCAAGGTCAAGTAATCCATATTAGCAGCTGGATTCATTTCTTTATGTTTTATTATGTACTCCTTTGTTCCGCGGCTTTTGATGGCTTCTATTTTTCTGGCCAGACTTTTATTGTTCACTAAAGTCATATCAATCACGCTCCTAAAAGCTTAAAAGGCATTCAAATTGGTTTTCAATTTGAATGCCTTTTGTTTTTTTATCTCATGCTAGAAGTTTTCTTCTTGTCCATAGGAAATTTCATCTTCATCTTGGACATCTACACCATTCACAATATGGACAATCGTCCGAAGGATCAGTTTTCCTTTTGAATTCTGCAGAAGCCAGCGTTCATCCGGCACAATATCAAATTGGTGCATGGCAGCGTCCTTTGACTTGACAGAACCGATAAATTCCAACGACTGTTTAGCGACGATGTTTTCAATCACATCAAAATCGCTGTCTTCACGATAATTTTCAATTTGCTTTACGACGTTCAGCTCAATGTATTCTATCTCTTGGTCGCTGTTTCCGCCAGTAAAGTAAACCGTCCCGTTCAAGGTTTCACCTTCTTCTAAATGCGGCCTCTCAACGACTGTATTGATTTTTAAAGAACCAATACCAATTGAACTAAGGAATTGTTTGAAATTCATAAAACGGCACCCTCCAGTATTTGCTAATCCTTCTTTACCACAAGAAAAACTGCTTTAAACGGTTACAGCAATTCGGTGTAATCGTATTGATTTTCCAGATTGACTTCATGTTTATTATAGCGGCGCTTGAATAATTTGTAAAAATGAGCAACTAGTACTTTAATGATGGCGTAGGCTGGAATGCCAAGAATGACGCCCGCAATGCCGAACAGAGATCCTGCTGTAAGCAACACGAAAATAATCGTGATTGGATGAATAATCATCGTTTTCCCCATAACTTGCGGCGAAATCAAGTTGCTTTCAAAGATCTGTACGATCGTCCAGACAATACCGACCTTCAACAGCATAAATGGCGAAATCACAATCCCGACAATGGCTGCCGGTGCAAAAGCGATTGCCGGTCCAATATAAGGCACGATGCTGGTAACTCCAGCCAGGAAGCCGAACAGCAATGCATAATCAAGTTTGATGATTAAGAACCCGATATACACCATCACACCGATAAAAATCCCGACGATGATCTTTCCTTGGATATAGGCACCGATTTGGCGGTCCGCTTCATGGAACACAGATTTTGTGTCTTCACGGAACCGTGGCGGCAAAAGTTTCAGGATAAAGGCAGGAAATTTTTCACCGTCTTTCAACAAATAAAACAAGATGAAAGGCACGATGATAATGGATAAAACAACGCCTGTAACCGTGCTGATGAATTCCGTCAGCCGAGACAGCATGCTCGTGGCAGTTGCCTGGAAAGTTTCGTTGAATGTACTAGGCAGCGTAGTAAGCAGCTCTTCAATATTCAAACTCGAATTAATATAGTATTCGCCGATATACGATGTTCTTAAAAATGCATCGACATCTGTCAGCAGCTGCATAAAGTAATCCGGAAACTCCAGAATCAGCGTTTGCGTCTGCTCCCGCAAAAATGGCAGCACCAGCACGATGAGCAAAGTAAGCAACCCGGTTAACGCCACAAAGATGATGACAATTCCCCAAATTCTCGGTATCCGGAAGCCTTCCAGCATCCGAAGGACCGGGCGCAGCAAATAATACAGCACAAGTGCCAAAATAACCGGCAGTAAAATGGTTTTCAAGAACACGAGCAGCGGTTCGAATATGAACGACACTTCCCGGAATATGAAAATAACCAAGCCGATCAGCACCAGCGCGATCAAAGTGAATAATAAGTTGGTTCCTCCGAGAAAACGGATAAAATTTGTTGAGAAGAAAGATTGTTTTTCCGTCTCCATGCCACTCCTACTTTCTATTAATATCGGTATGCATTAATTTTAGCATATTATCTGATATTTTAATTGAGTGGTTGTGATAAAAATTCGGAAAGGGCTTGTTTGTTTTGTTCCAAATCCATTTCGATGACCGAGCCTGCGTGAGAGTAGCTTTGGAAGCTATAACTGTTTTTCACGGGAATTGTCAGGCGTTCCAATTCACCGCCGCCGCTCATCGCCAACTGGGCAGCCAGCTTTACTTGGTCAGAAGTGGAAACGTCGGTCTGGATATAGCCTTGGACCGCTCCAGCAAGTTTCGGATATTTCGGAATCGCCGAAACGCTGATCAGTTCATCTTTCAATGCCGCAAGAGCTTGCTGCTGGCGGCGGACCCGGCCGAAATCGCCTTCTTCGTCAGCACGGAAACGTGCGTACCCAAGAAGTTCCTTGCCATTTAAATGCTGGACGCCTTGCTCTAAAGTAACGCCGATATTTTTAGACATGTCTTTTTCGACATCCACTTCCACACCGTTTGGCGCCGCGATATCAACCAATTGTTCGAAATTCGAGAAATCGATTTGGGCGAAATGATGGATTTCCACCCCGAACATGCCACGCAGCGTATCTGCCAGGAGATCCGCACCGCCCAAATAATAAGCGGTGTTCAATTTATACGATTGATAGCCTGGTATATCGGCGTAAATGTCACGCATGAATGAAGTCAATTTTACTTCATTCGTTTTTTTATCGTGTGATAACAGCATCATCGTATCCGACCGGGATTTTTCTTCTCCCCGTGAATCGACTCCGACAATCAAAATATTCTGGAATTCCCCATTCTCTGGGTCGCCGTTGAATTCCACTGGTTGTTGTTCTGTATTTTCAGCTATCTTATATCCGCTTTGAAATTGCAAAAAAGCATAAATTCCTGCTGCCGCCACTGCGATGAACAACAGGAGCAAAACGCCTCGAAAACGTAAGCGTTTCTTTTTGCGCCGTTTTCTGGTGGGCTGTAATTCTTCTTCCATAATTTACACGTTCCTTTCTAGTTGGTGCCTTATATGAGACGTCGGTTGGCATGAAGAAGTTTCTGCTCAATCATTATAATCATTTTCATTGTCGTAAAACAGTGGGAATGGTAAGATTTTTTTAATACAAGCGAGAGGAGTCACCACTTATGACAGAAAAAGCGACATTTGCAGGCGGCTGCTTCTGGTGCATGGTAAAACCATTTGATCAGTTTGACGGCATTGAAAGCGTAGTTTCGGGCTATAGCGGAGGCCATATTGAAAATCCCACATATGAACAAGTTAAAACCGGCACCACCGGCCATTTGGAAGTGGTGCAAATCACGTTCCACCCGGATATTTTCACCTATGATCAGCTGCTCGACATCTTCTGGCAGCAAATCGACCCGACGGACAATGATGGCCAGTTCCAGGACCGCGGCACCCAGTACCGTCCGGCCATTTTCGTACATAACGAAAAACAGCGGGAACTAGCCGAGAAGTCAAAACGTCAACTCGACGCGAGCGGCCGCTTCCAAAAGCCGGTAATCACCGAAATCTTAGATGCTGCCCCTTTTTATGCAGCGGAAGATTACCATCAGGACTTCTATAAGAAAAATGCGGAGCATTATAAAAAAGACCGTGCCATTTCTGGCCGCGACGAATTCCTTGAAGCAGTTTGGGAAAAAAGTGAAGTTACGAACTGAAAAAGCATCTACAGAATGGCGTGAAACCTCTATAGGATTTCACGTCGTTTTTTATAGCTTAGGCATAAACTGAAAAAGGACAGCCCGCTTTCGCGGCCGTCCTTTGATCACATCATTTACTATTTTTTTCGGTTTTATTGCCATTAATGATCTCCCCGAGTTCCAGCAATTCCCGTATTTCATAAGTAGGCCGGATGCCGGTTGTGTTTTTCTTGCCGAACGGGTTGTACCAGCACGTATCGATGCCATAATCCGCACCGCCTTGAATATCCGATGTCAGCGAGTCACCGACTATCAGTACGCCTTCTTTGCTGCTGAGGCCGAGTTTCTCGAATGCATAATCGAAGATTCCTTTATGCGGTTTTTGGAAGCCGGTTTCTTCAGAGATGATCAAGTGCTCGAAACGGCCATTGAAAGGTGAATTTTGAATGCGCGATTTCTGGACTTCTCCAAAGCCGTTTGTGATAATCGCCAAACGACAGTCATCGAGGCTCTCCAATAATTCCTCCGCTCCCGGCATGATATGTGTTTCCTTCCCCAAATTTTCCAAATAGAGCTTTGAGAACGTATCAGCGCTGATGTCCAGTTCATGCTCGAGAAATAAGCGCTTGAAGCGCTCAATGCCAAGTTCCCGAATGGCCATTCTCCCTTGTTCCAATTCATGCCAAAGCACTTCGCTTATTTTCCGGTAGCTGGCATGAGTATCGGCAAACCCTGTCGGCATATCGTGTTCCATAAAAGTATTATGTAAAGCCGAATGCTCCGCTTTCTTAAAATCCAGCAATGTATCATCAATATCAAATAAAATTATTGTGTATTTTTTCATTATTCCCCAAGCCTTTCCTGAAAATCATTCACTGTCGAACCAGCCTTTCGAATAGAACCAGGCAAACATACCTCCTCCAAGCAGCAGCATGACGGTCAGGATAGCATAATATCCCCCTTGCCATTGCAGTTCCGGCATATAGTTGAAATTCATGCCGTAAATGCCGGCGATGAACGTCAGCGGCATGAAAATGGTCGTGATTACCGTGAGCGTCTTCATGATATTGTTCATGCGGTAAGAGTTCAGTGAAATATAATTATCGCGGATATCGGATGTCAGTTCTCGGTTCGAGTCGATCATATGGCTCAGTTTGATCAAGTGGTCATGGATATCCTGGAAATAAGCCCGTTTATGTTCCTGCAGGATAAAGCGTTTCGACTCCAGGATGCGGTATACCAAATCTCTTGTGGGAATGACGATCTGGCGCAATTTGAATAAATCCCGGCGCACCAGGAATGTCTTTTCCATCACGTTTTTATCGGCTTTTTTCACGCGGTCAGTGTCTTCAATAGCAGCGAGCTGGTCTTCCAGGTCTTCAACAAGTGGGAAAAAGGAATCCACCACTTTATCCATCAATTTATACGTCACTTCCACCGGTTTGAATTGGTGGTGCTTGCTCGGATGGCTGAAAAAATCCCAAGTGATATTGACTTCTTTCAAATCCTCGAAATGAAAAGAAACGATGAAATTATCGGCAATAAAAACGTCAATTTCTTCCGCTTCCAGCGTCTCCTGGTTAAGAGAATGGAATACCAGGAAATTCACGTCTTCGTAGTACTCCAGTTTGGGCCGCTGCAGCGAGTGGATGCAGTCTTCAATCGCCAGCGGGTGGAAATGGAAATGGCTGCTTAACAGGCCGATTTCTTCATCCGTCGGATCAATAAAATCCACCCAATACCATTTCATGTCTTTCAGCGCCTCTAGCGGCGGATTGATTATCATCTTATCTTGTTGGTTGATTGCTTGTATTCGTATCATTTTGTTCCCCTTAGCTTTTTTTATTCAACAGTAAAGTAAATACTGCGAGTATGGCCAGATACACCAAAAACAGGATTAATGTAATGTCATGTGTTCCGTAGCGGTCATAAAGGATGCCAATGGCAAACGGCATGGCGCTTGAAATGATATAGCCGCCTGACTGGATCATCGCAGTCCAGCTGTTGACGTCATCAGCCCGGGTATTTTCATCGAGCGGCATCAATAACGCTATCGGAAACAATCCGCCAAGCGTAATGCCGAGGAAAACTGCGGCCGGCCAGACGAACGCTGTCCCTCCTGCCATCAGCATAACGATGCCCACAGCACCGGAAAGCAATAACACCATGGTCCAAAACAGGCGGCTCGGGAATTTCTGCAACAGCATCGGAATGGATAAATTGCTGATCAGCTGCACCAAAGACATTACCGTCAAGGCAGCACCGGCTGTCAACACGGTCATGCCTTTATCGCTGGCAATCGGTGCAAACCAAGTGATGAGCGAGAAAAACAGCGCCGACTGGAAAGCGAAAAACAGCAGCATATACCAAGCGCGCTTGTTCTTCCACGGCGAGACGGAAGGCGCCCCTCCAACATCAACCGCTTCATCTGCCGGCTCTTCAATGCGCTGCCAGAGAACCAGGGCCACGATAGCCAGCAAGCCCCAGCTTGCCAGAGCCAGAGGCCAGTTTAAAATGGTATAAAACACACCGGTCAGGCCGCTTGCCAAGGTGGCGCCAAGCCCCATGCCAAATGAGTAGACGCCGATTAATGAAGCGGTCCGGGTTGGAAAATTGCGTTTGATCATCGCAGACAATAACGGGCTGATGATGGCGATGGCCAGGCCAATGAAAAATGCGCTTGCGAGCAGCACCGGATAAGACGGCACAATGCCGCGCACCAATGTCAATGTGCCGATGACAACGAGTAAAATTGAAATCGAGCGCTTCATGCCGAATTTTTTGTTGAAGCTGACGGCAAACGGCGCGAACAGCCCCATGCAAAAAACTGGAACGGAAGTCAGCAGGCTGATTTGGCTATTGGATAAAGACAAGTCGGTGCGGATGGTTTCAAGCAATGGACCGATTGAAGATATGGCGGGCCGCAAATTTAATGAAACGAAAAAGATGGCCAGGACCATCAGTCCGAGAGTCGTTTTTTTTGAATGGGCAGTCACTGTGTTATTCCTCCTGTACAATTGATGCAGACAAACTTGTGTTCCCTGGCTTGAGCTATTAAAATGGATGTGAAAGGCGGGCACAAGTATGAAACTCGTAAACTGGAGCTATGCAAAACGATATAATATCAAAGCCATTTTTGATGACTTTCCTCATGTCGTCGTATTGTTCCGCCAAATCGGCGGCTATTATTTCATCTTTTCGATGAAAGGCTTAACAAAAGAACATATCCCGACACGCAGAGATTATGTGCGCATGGAATATTTGCTCAATAAAGACCTTGGCCTATTAGAAGCCTATAAAGAAAGAAAATATAAATAAGCCCATGGTTTCGCTTTAACGAGCAAAGCTCGGCTTTTGCATGCGGGAAATCTACTGGCCGCAAAAGCCCGAATGAAGTTTCCCCTTTATAAGTTTATCCCAGTCTGTTGCTGAATGCTATCGATTTTAGCGGCTTTCGTGGTATACTATTCTTATTGTGAAATTTGGGAGGTACGTATAAATGATAGCAGTAAATGATGTAAGCCTTCGCTTTGGCGACCGCAAACTTTTTGAAGATGTGAATATCCAGTTTAACCCGGGGAATTGCTACGGATTGATTGGTGCCAATGGTGCAGGAAAATCAACGTTCATTAAAATTTTGTCTGGTGACTTGGAAGCACAAAGCGGCAACGTATCAATGGGATCCGGCGAACGTTTGGCCGTCCTGAAACAGGATCACTTCGAATACGAAGAATTCCCTGTTCTTGAAACAGTGATCATGGGCCATAAAAAGCTGTACGAAATCATGGCAGAGAAAAATGCCATCTATATGAAGGAAGACTTTTCTGATGAAGACGGCATGCGCGCCGCTGAACTGGAAGGCGAATTCGCTGAACTCAACGGATGGGAAGCCGAATCTGAAGCTGCAATCTTACTTCAAGGCCTTGGCATTTCCGAAGACCAGCTCGATAAAAAAATGGCTGAATTATCCGGTTCAGACAAAGTGAAGGTATTGCTGGCACAAGCCCTATTTGGCAAACCGGATGTTCTTCTTCTGGATGAGCCGACTAACCACTTGGACTTGAAAGCGATCCAGTGGCTGGAAGAATTTTTGATCAACTTTGACAACACCGTCATCGTCGTATCGCATGACCGCCACTTTTTAAATAAAGTATGTACGCATATTGCCGACCTTGATTTCGGAAAAATCCAGCTATATGTCGGCAACTACGACTTCTGGTACGAATCAAGCCAGTTAGCGACTCGTTTGGCCGGTGACCAAAACGCGAAAAAAGAAGAAAAGATCAAAGAGCTTCAAGCGTTTATCGCGCGTTTCTCTGCCAATGCTTCCAAATCGAAGCAAGCCACTTCACGGAAGAAAATGCTCGATAAAATCGAATTGGACGATATCCGTCCTTCATCCCGCAAATATCCATTCGTCAACTTTACCATCGGCCGTGAAATCGGCAATGATGTGCTGACAGTAAGAGACCTTAGCCAAACTGTTGATGGCAATCAATTATTGAACAACATCAGCTTCAATATGAACAAAGACGACAAAATCGTCTTGATCGGCGATCCGCTTGCTAAATCGGCGCTTCTCCGCATTTTGGCTGAAGAAGACGAGCCTGCTGAAGGGATGATCCGCTGGGGTGTCACAACTTCACGTGCTTACTTGCCGATCGACAACTCGGCTTACTTCGAAGGCAGCGAACAATCCCTAGTAGATTGGCTTCGCCAATATTCTCCGGAAGACGAAAGTGAAACTTTCCTTCGCGGCTTCCTCGGCAGAATGCTGTTCTCCGGTGAAGAAGTGAAAAAGAAACCTTCTGTTCTTTCCGGTGGCGAAAAAGTGCGCTGCATGCTGTCGAAAATGATGCTGTCCCACGCCAACGTCTTGCTGTTAGATGAACCGACCAACCACTTGGACTTGGAATCCATCCAAGCGTTGAACAACGGCATGATCGCGTTCAAAGGCGCCATGGTCTTCACTTCACATGACCATCAGTTTATCCAAACGGTTGCCAATCGCGTCATTGAAATCCTGGATGATGGAACAATTCTTGATAAGCAATTGACTTACGATGAGTTCCTCGAATGGAAAGAAGCACAAGGAATCACAAACTGATCCATACTGAAAAATCCCGCAAGCCGTTTCCGGCTTGCGGGATTTTTTATTGCCAAAAAAAACGGGCACAATCGCCCGGCTTTTTTACGTTTTGATTAAACTTTCATGAAACGTTTCACTAAACGGCCTGCTGGCAATTTGGAAACGAATTTATTCCCGGAATTTGAAATTCCACGGACGACAGATAATAGTTCGACGTCTCCCGCCCAATGCTCTTCGATGACTTCAATCGGAAATTTATTCAATAACGTATTGATGACAAATACCGCTACAACAACGTCATCCAGGAATCCACCCGGCCCGATCAAAATCTCCGGAAGGAAATCCATCGGTGCGATAAAGTAGAGAATACCAGCCCCTACCGCACCTTTGCTTTTGGCGTCAATACGGCTGTCGAGCATAAGTTTCGCCAGTAAATGGAACAAGTCAGGAGCGAACAATACGTATTGTCCGACTTTGCCGACGGCGCCCGGTTTATTATCAAGCCATTTTTGTATTTTGCTGCGCAATTTCTTATAGAAATCCTGTTGTTCTTCTATACTTGGAAGTGGTTTTTTCAAATATTCATTGGTCATAGCAATTCCCCCAGTTCATTTTACTTACTCTATACCTTCACGGCTTGTTCATGAAACCCTTGCTTCTTTTAAAAAATCAAAGTCACATTTGTGGCAATCCGTTCTTTTTCCGGAGTTCCTTGTACCGGTATGAATTTCACTTGCTGGCCTTCGTTGAGCATAGGGAATTCGTCGATATTGGAATGTTCTGTATGGGTATAGAACATTTCACCGTTATCCCCTCGGATATAGCCGAACCCTTTTTCTTTATCGAACGAAACCACAATGCCTGTCAAATCTCCTTCTCCGCCGAAATTGCTCATCTAAAAACCTCCTGTATAATTCTTTTCCCAGATGGTGAATTATACCCTCTTATAGGCAGTGTCTAAACAATTCCTCCTTTATTCAATAAAAGAACCGCCCTTTAAAGAACGGTTCAGCCAATTCCTTCTATTGTAATAGAGTGCCTTATTTCAACCCCACTGCTGCAAATGCATCTTTGACGCTTTTCACTTCTTTGCTGTCTGCCCCGTATAGATCAGTTGCTGCTTGGACAGCAGAAGCCTGCAGCTGTCTGAATTTGGTGGTTGGCGTCAAATATTGGGTCAATGTGCGGTAAAAGATTTTACCGGTTTTATCATTGCCGATTCCTTGAACTTTGATATTGTAATGCGTCCCGCCATTTGCCAATAAATACGCCGCTTTATTGGTGATGGAAGAATTGATGTGGACTCCCCCGAAATCTTCTGTACCCAAATAACGCTTCGTATAATGATCAGGCAATCCATTGGCTGTCGGATCTGCCAATGACCGAAGCGCATCTCCAGCGATGTCTGGCGTAACGATGTCTTCTCCTATTTGCCAATCCGGATTTTTTTGGTATTCATCCTCGACCAGCACTCCGAAAATATCGGACATCGATTCGTTAATGGCACCCGAATCATTCCAGTAAATCAAGCCCGCTGTCGACTGGGAAACTGCATGCGTCAGTTCATGGGCAATGACATCGAGCGACCCGGATAAAGAAATGAATTTTTTGCCATCTCCGTCTCCATAAACCATCTGAGTGCCGCTCCAAAAGGCATTGTTGTAATTCTTGCCATAATGGACAGTTGAAACGAGCGCCGCTCCTTTGCCATCAAAACTATTGCGCTTATGCGCCTTCTTGAAATAATCAAAAGTCATGCCGGCATAAACATGGGCATCTACTGCCGCACCGTCAAATGCTGCATGATAGTCATCATCCCGATCCAGCCACAACGTGCCAGGAACTTCTGTCAAATTGGCAGCGTTATAAGTGAAAATTCCCTTTCCGCGCGTGCGGTCGACCAAATAGGAACCTGTTGAATTCAGCACGGTATTCACTTTCTTTTTATCACCGAGCACTCCAGTCCCGCCTGACACTGAATCGGTGCCTTCCGGAATGCTTAGCGCAACCGCTTTGTGCAGTTGATTGTAATATTCAATCACTTGGCCTGTTTGTGCATCAATAAAATAATGGTAATTACCGGGTTCCGGCGACAAAAACTCAAACTGCAAATGGTAAGCAAGTTTTGCTGCTTTGCCGTCCATAAAAATCACAAGTTCCGGTTTTTTCTCTCCAAGGATTTGGGGAGGCTCGGCAAGCAGTTTCTCCAGGCTGCCGAGCGCAATTGCCGAAGCTTTGGCAGCCGTCAGAACCGCACCGCCTTTAAGCGCATCTGCTTCCGTTAAGTCAGGCACCACTTCACCAGACACCGATGTCAGCACCCCGCTTGCATTGACATGTGCGGAAAGCACCGATCCATAAACAGGGATGCCATTGAACATTTGCTGAAGCTTTACATTCGTCATGCCAAGTTCGTCTTTCAACTCGCTGATTTTTTTGAATTGTTGAGACTCATTTTCTGCAAGGCCATATAGGTTTTCTTTTACTTCCAAATAAGAATAAACAATTTCCACTGCTTCTTTTTGCGAAGAAGGGGTCAGACTGCCGGCAATGAAGTTTGGCGCATCGCTTTCAGGGTTCACATAAACTTGTTCATTTGTGGCATTATCCGGCGCTGCATAAACAGAACTTGAAGCTGCAAAGAGCAAAGCGGCAGATAATCCAATGCTGCATATATTCCTTTTCCTCATTTTCATCCGCTCCTTTTAGGACTGCCAGAGATTGGTTCATATGTCCATCTTAACCACCTGAATATTCAGAATAAATAGGTTTCAGTATGTGTTTTATTGGTCTTGGTACAGGTGTTTATACCTGTTTTGAAGGATGTGTAAAAGAAGCGGTCTTTTAGCTCAGAACGAAAAGAGAAATCTAACTTCTCCACCATAAAAAGAACCGCTTACAAGAAGCGGTTCTCTTACTTAATGGTATTCAGTTAACACCCACAGCATTGAATGCCGCTTTAACGCTTGCTACTTCAGCGCTGCTGGCTCCATATAAATCCGTTGCTGCTTGAATGGTGGAGACGCGGTAATGGCTGTAATTGGAACTCGGCGTCAAATATTGAGTCAAGGTGCGATAGAAGATTTTTTCTGTTTTGGCATTGCCGATGCCTGTTACTTGCACGCCGTAATGGGTGCCGCCATTCGCTAGCAAGAACGCGGCTTTATTGCTGATGCCGGAATTGATGTGGACACCGCCGTTGTCACTCGTTCCAACGTAGCGTTTGGAATAATGGTCCGGATCGCCATTCAACGTCGGATCTGCCATCGACCGCAGAGCATCTCCTTTAACAGCCGGCGTATAGATGTCTTCGCCAATCAGCCAGTCTGGATTATTATTGAAATGATATTCGACCAAGGTTCCGAAAATATCCGAAATCGATTCATTGATTGCACCGGATTCGTTTTGATAGATGAGGTCAGCTGTCGTATCCGTCACCGCATGCGTCAATTCATGGGCGATCACGTCAAGCCCTCCGGAAAGCGGGATAAATGTCGAGCCGTCCCCGTCGCCATAGACCATTTGCGAACCGTTCCAGAATGCATTGTTATAGCTGCGGCCATAATGGACCGTGGAAATTAATTGCGCCCCGTTGCCGTCATAGCTGTTGCGGTTATGGGTGTTCTTATAATAGTCGAATGTCTGTCCAGCATAGACATGGGCGTCTACTGCAGCGCCGTCATAAGCTGCATTGTAAGCATTGTCTGCATCCAGCCACAGGGTGCCGGGTGTTCTCGTGCGGTTTGCGGCATCATAAGTGAAAATTCCGTTGCCGCGTGTCCGGTCAACCAAATAAGAGCCATTGCTGTTAACTAATGTGTTTAAGGTTTTGGCATCTCCCAGCACCCCTTTGCCAGTTGCAATGGAATTGGTTCCGGAAGGAGCGGTTACACCGGCCGATGGTTTCGCTTCATGGATCTGGTTATAAGCTTCCAGCACTTCTCCACTTTGTGCATCGATCAAATACTGGTAATTGCCGGGTGAAGGCGCTAAAAATTCAAGTTGAATGCTATAAACGTATTTCGCCGTTCCTTTGTCCAGATAAACAACCAGTTCTGGAGATTCCTGATGATCTATTTCCGGTGCTTGTCCCAAGTTTGTTTTTAAATCGGCAAGGGCGATAGCTGCTGCTTCCGTTTTTTTAAGCTGAGCTCCTTTATTCAATTTCACTTGTTTGGATAATTCCGGAGCCAATTGCCCAGAGACGGATACCAGTACTCCATTTTCATCAACATGCGTTGTAATAACTGAACCGAATACCGGTACACCTTTGTACATTTGCTGGAGCTTCAGGTTGTTAAAGCCCAGATCGTCTTTCTTTTCACTGACGACTTTAAAATTCGCTTTTACATCTTTGCCGATTTTATAAAGTTCTTCTTTCTCGGACAAGTAATTATAGACAATTTCCTCGGCAGAGTTTTTCGAAGGCATTGTCAGTTTCCCTACAATAAAATCGGTTGATTTGCTTTGCTGATTTACGTGCACTTTTTCTGAAACGGCATTATTTGGTGCAGCATAAACAGAAGCGGAAGCAGCGGATAAGGCCAATGCAGCGGCCAAGCTTAAAGTCAGTAATTTCTTTGATTTCAATAGTTTTCACTCCTTTAATGTGCCGTCTCTGTCAGACGGTTTATTAAAGGATAACTGTTCCATTATTCTGAAGATACAGGCTACTTTATCTGTTTTTATTTTCCTTAAAATATGTTAATTTACATTCTAATAAAAGAATTTTCAGCAAATTCAAAGGCGACTTCTATCATTTAGACTGCTCAACGATACTTTTTTGCGGTGTTTTTTGTCATCGTTGCAAATTTTGTTGTCGCGGCACAAAAAAAGACCCGCTCACTGGTGAGCGGGTCTGGAGATTAAATTTTAGTTACATTTGTAGCTTGAGGTCCGCGGTTGCCTTCCTCTACTTCAAACTCTACTTTTTGTCCTTCGTCAAGCGTTTTAAAGCCATCGCCTTGAATCGCTGAGAAGTGAACGAATACGTCATCTCCGCCTTCTACTTCAATAAATCCAAAACCTTTTTCTGAGTTAAACCATTTTACTGTACCTTGTTGCATGTGTAAAAACCTCCTGGGATTAAAAAAATTTTCAATATGGAATTTTTCCATAAAAAAATTCACATATTCAAAAAAGTACCATCACTTGCTGATCACTTTTTTGAATAGGTGAATAGCTGTTTCTGGTGTAATCTTTAGTTCTATAAGTCTATTATAGCAATTATTACTGATAAGTCAAATAAATCTAAAAACTTTTTATAGGCTTTTTGTTATAAATCCACAACAGTCCATGATAAATTTGCATATCTTCTTCACAGTCTTCACAAAATGCCCATTCTTCTCTATTCCAGAAAGCGATTGCTGCTTCTCCTTTCGATTTTTGGAAGGAAAAATCCTGTGCCAAAGTTTGTTTCATTTGATTGAAATAAGTAGTAGCGTCCTCGTAGTTATCAAACTCTTTGCACGACACAATGTCTTTTTCCCAGCCATCGAATTGCCACCACGGTTCTTCAAAGCCTCTTAAATAAAAAATTTCATGCATGCTGGCCAGCTCCATTTCTTCCTACTATGCATTTTCCCAAACCTTTGTAAATATGTCTAGCAAAATGGCTGCCTTTTTTCTGACAGTTCCAATGTTTGTATTGACCCCTTATTCCCTGTAAAATAGGAAGGAGACAAGGAATCAACTGAAACTTTTTGCATCTTGCATCGTATATATGTAAAGAGCATCAGTGAAGGAGGACAGTTTCATGAAGCCTTTTGAAAAATTCATCCAACGGCAGACCGTCAGCCTGCCTCTTATGACAGTCATGTTTCCTGTACTGTATATGGGCGCCGAAATCGGGCTGATTGCTTCAGGAGCAGTGGCCGCCGGAACTTATATCGCCAGTAATGCGACCATCAAACGTGTACAGCATTCATCAGACTCTAAAAAACTTGGCATGACTCGGAGTGAATACAGAAATGTACGGAACCAAGTTAAAGAAGCCAAATTTAAGATAAAGCAATTGCAAAAGAACTCATATCAAGTTCGATCGATTGCCGCTTTCAAACAATTAATGAATATGGCGAAAGTCGCCAATAAAATTGTTGGCCATGTTCAGCAAAATCCTCGAAAGTTTTATTTGGCGGAACCTTTCTTTTATTCGCATCTTGAATCCGCAGTGGAATTGACCCAGAAATACGCTTTGCTTGTTGGACAACCGGTAAAAGACCGCGAATTGAAAGTTGCCCTTCAAGACACGCGCGAAACACTTCATTTGATGAATGATGTGATGGAACGCGATTTGAAAAAAGTACTGTCAACCGATGTGGAACAGCTGCGGATGGAACTCGATTATGCCCGCTTGACTGTTGATCAGCATAATAACCAAAAATTGCTGGAACAGCCCCCAATTGATAACGAAGGAGACGTGGAACATGACAGAAAATCGATCGAATCAAAGTGAACTTGACGATCTGCTCGGCAATCCTTTTGGCATGGAGCCGGTAAAGCAGGAAGTTAATCTCGCCAAATCCGACGGACAGCCGGTAGCTTTAATGGAACGGCTTACGAAAGATGAACAGGAAAAAGCGCGGGAACTCGCTAAACAGATTCCAGCAGGTAATTATGAAGCTATTTTAACATATGGAGCGAACGCGCAAAACCAGCTGAGCCAGTTTTCGCATAAAATGCTGGACCATGTACAATCCAAGGATATCGGCCCGGTCGGGGATGTCTTAAATGATCTGATGAAAAAATTGCAGGAGCTTAATCCGGAAGAATTGTCGCAAAGCAAACGCTCCGGACTGCGCAAATTATTCGCAAAAGCGAAATATTCCGTTCAGGAAATGATGACGAAATATCAAAAGCTGAGCACGCAAGTGGACCGCATCAGCATTCAGCTGGACCATTCAAAACGCGGCCTTTTAGAAGACGTCCAGATGCTTGAACAATTATACGACCAGAACAAAACCTATTTTCAGGCACTGAATGTCTATATTGCCGCAGCTGAGCTGAAACGGGACGAAATTTTAAATGACACCATTCCAGCGCTTCGCCGCCGGGCTGAACAATCGAACGACCAAATGGCCTATCAGGAAGTCAATGATATGGCGCAGTTTTTGGACCGTCTCGAAAAACGCTTATACGATTTGCAGTTATCGCGCCAAATCACCATTCAAAGCGCACCGCAAATTCGGATGATCCAGCAGACCAACCAGACGCTGGCCGAAAAAATCCAATCGTCGATCATGACTTCGATTCCTTTATGGAAAAACCAGATCGCGATTGCTTTGACGTTAAACCGCCAGATGAAGGCGGTTGAAGCTCAGAAACAAGTAACCGCTACAACAAACGAACTATTGCTCAAGAACTCTGAGATGCTGAAAGTGAATTCCATTGAAACCGCTAAAGAAAATGAACGCGGCATCGTGGAAATCGAGACGCTGAAACAAACTCAGGAAAACTTATTGAGCACGATTGAAGAAACTCTGCAAATTCAAGCAGAAGGACGCAAAAACCGCAAAGCCGCTGAACTTGAAATCGGCCGCATGGAAGAAGATTTGAAACAGCGCTTGCTATCGATCCAAGACGACCGTGAAGGCCGCGCATAATTTATTTAACCCCCGGAAGCTTTCGAGCTCCCGGGGGTTTTTATGGTTATTTTGCTGGAATTGGAGGCGTTTGGGTGTTTGGACAGTATTTTTGTCGGGGCGGACAGTATTTCGCCGCTCCCGGACAGTATTTCTGTTTGACCGGACAGTATTGTGGCAAAGCAGGCCAGTAAATTCGTTTTCCGGGAACATCCAGCTTCCCTTCTAGCCAAAAGCTTGATTGGAAAAGCCCTCCGCGCATGCGCGGAGGGCTCCTTGGCTGGTTTTCGCGCTGCGAAAGCCAGCCGGTTGGGCAGCAACAGTCCATGAAATGGACTGTTGCTGTTTCAAAATCGTGTTTTTTTCGGTTATTGGCCGTATTTTCTTCGTAACCGAACGTATTTCAGCAGTTGCTGGTCATATTTTTCTAGCTACTCGTCGTATTTCGAAAACAATCCTGTCTTAGCCGGACTGGATCACTAAATGCAATGTCCGCTTCAAGAGCCGCAGCGTCTGCTCAACAAAATGTTCCAGTGAATCGGCACTGACGGATTTATTGCCATACATCATGCGGTAAAAGGCGGCTTGTTCTTCTGTTGTGGGTTCGCTGCTCAAAAACAAGTGCAGCACTTCGATGCCTTGCTTTTTCGCCTCGGAAACCGCGTTTGCGGTATCAATGACGCCGTTCTCTGCGTAGTTATAGGCAGAAGGCTCTCCATCGGAAAACACCAGCATAAAGCGGTGTTTTTCCGTTCTTTTGTTGACCCGGTCGGTCATCCAACGAATCGCAAATCCGTCCCGGTTGTCTTCATGGGCTTCCATCGATACAATTTCCTGTGCATGGTCCCGGTTGCCGTCTTCAAGCTTGTGCATCCATTCGAAATAATTCGGCTGTGCCGCGTCACTCGCTTCATAAGCATCCTCATAGAACATTACGATATCGTGTGGCACATTCAACCCGCGCAGCACGTCATGGAAAAGCAGCACCGCTTGCTTGGTCTCATCGAGTTTATCAATCATGGAAGCAGAGCCGTCAATCAACAGGCAGAAGACCGCATCCAGTTCTTTGGAAGGTGCGGTTCTGCGGTAAAACGGTTTCGGCCGTTCTTCAATCACTAACGGCAAAAGGTTCCGAGACAAACGCCCGGCATTGAGGTTATGGCGGACATCCTGGCGGCGCTGGGTCATGCGCTTTTTCAGCTCACGAAGCAATGCCCGTACATACGGGGCTTGTTTACGGCGCCAGTCTTCAATGTTGTCCCGCTGGTCCTGCTGCACTTGAATTCTTTTTTCGGTATAGACGACTTGATCATTGGCTGAACCGAATTTGCCGCTGGCTTGTTTTGCAGCTTTTTCCGTTTGGCGGTCTGCAGCATCGTTGTCTTCCTGATGGTCTCCACGCGAATCGCCTTTTGCAGTCTGCTGAATTTCTCCAGTGCCTTCCTCTTCTCTTCCGCCTTCTGCATAACTGGAGTCGCCGCGCTCCAGTTCAAACTCCATCGCCGGTGCTTCGGATATTTCTGTTTCCCGGTGCCACGACTGAAACCATTCTTCAATCGTTTCAATTTCTTCTTCCTGGTCGCGCTGCTCGGATTCTATGCCTTCATGGTAGCGGAAAGGCGGTATACTTTCGACCGCTTCACCGAAAGTGTAATAACTATGGACCATGTCTTCTTCGAGCATATACTCCAAGCGTGGAAGCATGTTTTCTACAACTATGGCGCAGTCGCGAGTGGACTTTGCATCAAAGATTCCTGACCATAGAAAGAACAACGGTCTCAATCCATCGCTGCCTGGAACTTCTTCGCCTCTCAATTGCAGATAAGCTGCATTGAGGAACGCATCCGCCAAAAAACCTTTTTGCTTGTTCTGTTTATAGCGGTCTCTGTGGTAATCGCGGTAAATGCTTTCACGGACAGCAAATGCCTCTGCCGTTCCCGGACGCTCTTTGCTGATTTTTTCAATCAGCCTAAATTCTTCAGCGCATAGCAACAGCTGCTCTTTTAAATTCGGCAGTTCAGTTGATGCCTTTTTGAACTTGGCCCACGCCCGTATACTGAAATACCGCCAGTATCCTGCTCCAAGGAGATAAATGTCCGACAGATATCCGTTCCGTTCAATCTGCTTTGGTCGATGCCGCCAAAAAACGCTGACTGAAACAGACGATTCCGATGGGCGAAATTCAATTAATTGCCTGGTCGTCACTTTCAAATAAGGCGCATCTGCCAAAGCTCCGGCCAGCATTTCCATTTGATGCAGCATTTTCGTATTGATGGTTTCATTATTAAATTGAATAAAACGATTCACTGAAGCCATTTCCTTCACCTACTTCTTCCAAGTATTGGCCAAGTCCATGAATAAATCCCGTTCACTTTCGTCTTCCAGTTTTTCAGCAATGGCGTATTTCACCGCACGCAATGGATCCATATGCTGTGCTAATGCGGTAGCATCAAGCAAACTTCGGATAGACGCCGCTTCTTCAGACAACAAGCCATTTTCCACTTGTTTCATCAAGTCCGCTGCAAGGTCCAGCATAAAGGATTTTAAGCCAGCATCAGCATCCGGGAATTCCCGGTTCCATAACTCTTGAAGCTGTTCTCCTGTTAAGTACGGGATAGGATAGGCGATAAAACGGTTTTTCAATGCTTCGTTCATCGGAGCTGTACCGATATAGCCTTCATTGATTGCGGCAATGACGCCGAAGTCCGGATGCGCTTCAATGACTTCCCCCGTAAACGGGTTAGTCATCATCCGCCGGTGGTCCAGCGCACTATGCAAAATCGGCAAAGTTTCAGGTTTTGCCATATTGATTTCATCGATATACAGGAAATGCCCTTGCTTCATAGCGGTTACGACCGGCCCTTCCACAAATTCAATGCGGCTCTCGCCACCGCGCTGGACCAGTGTCTTAAAGCCAAGCAATGCTTCAGCATCCAAGTCCACCGAGCAGTTGATGCTTTGCATCGGCTGGGAAAAGGTCGACGAAATGCTTTCAGCCAGCTTGGTTTTCCCTGCTCCAGTCGGACCTTTCAGCAATACGGGCTTTCGCAGCACGACTGCAAAAAGAATATCTTGCCATAAGTTTTCATCGGGTGCGATATAGCCGCCTTTGCCGATCAATTTTTCATAATCATCGTGTTTGCGTGTTTTTCTGTTTCGGATATCTTGTTCGATCATTGCCATTCTACTTCCCTCTTTCCAAATAAAAAGCCGATGAACGGTCATCGGCCTGTTTTGTTATTTTAAAATATAAAGTTGCTCTTTCGTTAAGTGAAACGCATTTCCGCTTTTCTTATTCAAAATAGGTTTTATAGAACCCTCCGACTTTGCCTGTGTTGTCTATGACGAAAATGAATTCTTCTGTTTCATTTTTCACTTCGTATGTCTTTCCTTCAGTCAGCACATTCGATACAAGGAACTTTTCCGCATTTGTGTGTTTGCATGTTGCTGTCCGGATTGTTTCTTTTTCGAGCCATTCGTTGTGAATCACAGTCCTCACCCTTTTCTATATGTCTATTCATTTAGTATAAGGAAAAATCGCGGAGATTTCAATTTTCCTTATTTTTTGGAGGCTTTTGATAGAAAATAGTACCGCAGCACAATACCGCCGACAATCAGCACGGTCAGAGCAATCAGAAAGATTTGGAGGTTTTGCAGGATGGATTCGTAGGCATATGGGAATGTCCGGCCAAGGTTAAAGTAAATGAACATCCAGACAAAACCGGCAGTGTAGGCGTATAGCATATACTGCATGAAGGGATAGCGATTAGCTCCTACGACATACGGCATCGCCCAACGGACGCCTGGCAAGAAAAAGCTGAAGGAAATCGCCATTTTCCCGTGCTTGTCCATGAATTGCGTAAATCTGTCGATTGTGCCTTTTATACGGGTACGATTTAGCCGATCAAGCAGACGTTTTCCCAGAACACGACCGAGGAAATACGCAAATGTGTTGCTGGTGATTAACCCCAAATAAGCAGAGATAAATGCATAAATCGGATTGAAATAACTGATTTCTGTTAGGACGCCGGAAAAAGAAGCCGCCACTTCGTTAGGCAGCGGCATGCCAAACAGCAGTAGCCAATTGAAAATGAACATGCTGACATAACCATATTTTTGCACCAATTCCATTAAGAATGTTAAGTCCATCGATTCCGCCTGCCTTTATTTCTACTACTTCTATCATGACAAAAAAAAGATGGCCCTGCAACGCAGGACCATCCGTAGTGAAATATAAAAGTGTAAAATTATGGCTAAGCTGTGTAAGCCGCCTCTGTTTTTGAGTGTTAGCTTGTCCAGCTTCAAGAGCCAGCTTCTCGGGTCATATGCCAACCCAGCTGTGCGGCAAAGAGCGCCGCTTCTCCGGTCTGTCTAGAACCCATATTGCTCCTGTCTCTGCATCGCTGCGCTAGCTTCGAGACATGAAAGTGCGTTGCAGCACTTCGTGCTTCGTCGCAAAGAGATGTCCCAAACTGCTTTTGGTTCATCTCTTGCCTGTCGAAGCTGAACGGCTCTTTCCGCTTTTCATTGTCCAGCTCCGGCGGCCAGCCTCTCGAGGTCGCTTCGGTCTTGCTGTTTAAGGCAAAGAGACGCCTTAAACCTCAAGTCCTCCAGCGCTTGTCGAGGCTTACTTGGCCGCCTGCGCTTTTCTACTTAAGATTCTAGCAATAGGTCTTCTGGATTTTCAATCAAGTCTTTGATCATTTTCAAGAAACCTACAGAATCGCTTCCATCAATTACGCGGTGGTCATAAGAAAGAGCCACGTACATCATTGGACGGATTTCGATTGAATCGCCGATTGCGACAGGGCGTTTTTGGATTGTGTGCATTCCAAGAATCCCTACTTGTGTACCGTTCAAGATTGGAGTAGACATCAATGAACCGAATACACCTCCGTTAGTGATGGTAAATGAACCACCAGTCATGTCAGCGATCGAAAGTTTTTTGTCGCGTGCTTTCTTAGCAAGATCAGCGATGCTTGCTTCGATTTCAGCGAAGTTTTTCTTATCTGTATCGCGTACGATCGGCACCACAAGGCCTTCTTCAGTTGAAACAGCGATGCCCACATCAAAGAACTGCTTTAATAAAACATCTGTGCCGTCAAGTTCAGCGTTCACATATGGATATTTTTTAAGTGCAGCTGTGACTGCTTTCGTGAAGAATGACATGAAGCCTAAGCGTGTTCCATCATGATCCTGTTGGAACTTGTCTTTTTTGCGGCTTCTTAATGCCATAACATTTGTCATATCGATTTCGTTGAAAGTAGTTAACATTGCTGTAGACTGGCGCACTTCCAATAAACGCTTCGCAATTGTCTGGCGGCGGCGTGACATTTTCTCACGGATCACGCGGCCAGATTCTTCGTCTGAAGAAGGTGCAGCAGCTTTTGGAGCTTCTGCTTTCTGAGCAGGCGCACTAGCAGCAGCCGGTTGTGTGCCATGAGCTTCTACGTCTTGTACACGTACGCGGCCCATCGGGTCAACCGGAGAAATTGCAGCAAGGTCGATGCCTTTTTCACGAGCCAGTTTACGGGCTGCCGGGCTTGCGATTGTACGGTCGGTTGAAGACTGTTCTTCAACAGCCGGTGCTTTTTCCACCGCTTCCATTGTTGTGCCAGCTCCAGCTGCTGCCGGTTCTTCTGCTTTAGGTGCTGGTGCAGATGCTTCCGGTGCCGGTGCAGCGCTTCCGCCTGAAGCAGCGCCTACGATTGCAATCACTTGCCCAACTTCCACAGTGTCGCCTTCTTGAGCCAAATGCTCTTGAACAACGCCCGCTTCTTCAGAAATAACTTCAACGTTTACTTTGTCAGTTTCCAGTTCAACGATGAATTCCCCTTTTTCAACTGTCTCGCCTGGCTGTTTCAGCCATTGTGCGATCGTTCCTTCTGTAATCGATTCTGCTAATTCTGGTACTTTGATTTCTGCCACAAAAAATTCCTCCTTAGATTATCTCGCTTTTATGGACCGGGAACTTCTGCCCCAGAGACTTAAAACTGTCTCTTGGGCATCAGTTTAATTGATCCTTAAGCTTGTGCTAATGCTTCGTCTAAAATGCGTGCTTGTTCAACTTTATGCGACTCTCCGTCGCCTTCTGCTGGGCTTGACCGTTTGATGCGTCCATAATAAGCGACATCTTTGCCATTTGCGATATCCCGTAAGTAAGGCTCTGCAAATGTCCAAGAACCCATATTTTTCGGCTCTTCTTGAACCCATGCAAGTTCTTTGGCATTCGGATAGCGTTCCACAATCGCCTGAATTTTTTCAGATGGGAAAGGATACAATTGCTCTACTCGGACGATATGAATTCCGTCAAAGTTTTTGCCGTCTTTCACCCGCTCTGCCAAGTCGATGGCCATTTTGCCGCTTGCGAATAAAATGCGCTCCACTTTTTTCGCTTTCGTACCCAGACCCGGCTGTTCCAAAACAGTTTGGAAATGGCCTTCTGTCAAGTCTTCAACCTCTGCGCCGACCAATGGATGGCGCAGCAACGATTTCGGCGTCACGATAATCAGTGGGCGGATTGACTCTTCTTCCAGCATTTTCGCTTGTCGGCGAAGAATATGGAAATAGTTTGCCGCACTTGAAAGGTTTGCAACAGTCCAGTTATTTTCAGCAGCCATCTGCAAATGTCTTTCTAAGCGGGCGCTGGAATGTTCAGGACCCTGCCCTTCAAAACCATGAGGCAAGAGCATGACCAATCCGGATTTTTGGCCCCATTTTGAACGGCCAGCTGATATAAATTGGTCAAACATCATTTGAGCCATATTGGCGAAGTCGCCGTATTGAGCTTCCCAGATAACGAGCGCTTTGTTGTTTTCAACGTTGTAACCATATTCAAATCCAAGAACTGCTGATTCCGTAAGTGGGCTGTTATAAACCACAAACGAAGCTTTAGCTCCTGAGATATGATGCAACGGAACCAATTCTTGCCCTGTTTTATCATCGTGCAACACCAGGTGGCGATGTGCAAACGTTCCGCGCTGAGCATCTTGCCCAGTTAAACGGATCGGGTTGCCATCCTGTAAAATCGCACCGAATGCAAGGGTTTCTGCATGCGCCCAGTCGATTTTCCCTTTGCCGTTGAACGGATCTTCACGGCGTTTCAGGATTCTCGCCAATTTGCTGAACGCAGAGAAATCACTCGGCCATGTCAGCAATTCTTCGTTCATTTTTGCTAAAGCATCTTTGTCGACACCAGTCGGCACTTCCGGATAACCGTTTGATACCGCTTCTGGAATAATGCTCCCTTGAGAATCATCTGATTTGTTTTCTTTCACTTTATCATAAGCAGCCTGCATTTCTTTTTGCGTATCTGCATCCAGCGCTTTGACTTCTTCTGCGGAAAGGACTTGCTCAGAAGAAAGCTGCTGCCCGTAAAGTTCACGCACTGTCGGATGCTGGTGAATGCCGTGGTACATCAACGGATTCGTAACCAGTGGTTCATCCATTTCATTATGGCCATAGCGGCGGTAGCCGATCAAGTCGATCAAGATGTCTTTGCCAAATTTTTCGCGGTATTCGAAAGCGAAACGCGCAACTGCGACTACCGCTTCCGGATCGTCTCCATTGACATGGACAACCGGAACTTCAAATCCTTTGGCCGGATCAGAAGAATAATGAGTCGATCTGGAATCGTATTGTTCCGTTGTAAAACCGATCAGGTTGTTGGCGATGATATGAATCGATCCGCCTGTCTGGAAACCTTTAATGCGGCTGTAGTTCAAAGTTTCAGTAACGACGCCTTGCCCTGGGAAAGCCGCATCACCGTGAATGAGAATGGCATATGCTTTTTTCGAATCAATTGGTGCAATCCCTGTGCTGCTGGTTTCTTCTTGTGCCGCACGGGTCTGCCCAGCAACTACAGGGCTGACGATTTCAAGATGCGATGGGTTGTAAGCCAGCTTGATGTTTGTCCCATTAGGTGAAGTGTAAGCAGCACCCATATGGTATTTTACATCGCCGAACCAGCCTTTAGTAATTTGCAGAGAATTGTCTTCCGGCAGGAAAGGCTCATCCGGAACATGCGCAAAACCGGCAAACATCATTTCATAGGGTTTATTTAAAATATGTGTAAGCACATTTAAACGACCGCGATGAGCCATCCCGATCATAATCTTTTCAGTGCCTTTCGCTTCTGACAAGCGCACCAGTTCATCGATCAGAACAACTAATGTATCGACACCCTCGATGGAAAACCGTTTTTGGCCAACAAAAGTGCGATGCAGGAATTTCTCGAATCCTTCAACATGAGTCAAAAGATTTAAGATCTCTTTTTTCTTATCCGCATCAAGTGAGGGTTTAAACTCTCCGGCTTCAATTTTAGATTGAATCCAGCTGCGTTCCTGAGGCTGTACAATATGAGAAAATTCAAAAGCAACTTTATCGGTATACAGGGATTTCAAATAAGAAATCGCTTCTAAACCGTTCGTAATGCCTTGTGGTGCATCATTAAGCAAGAGCGAAACAGGAACTTCTTTCAAATCCTGTTCATTCAAACCGTAAGTCGAAGGCTCTAAACGTGTCGTGTCTTTTGGCTGATCGTTCAGCGGATAGATATCTGAAGCCAAATGGCCATGGGAACGAATGGCTTCTGCCAGCTGAATTGCAGCCAATACTTTTCCGAATTTGTTCGTCTCAATGCCTGCAGCGGCCGTTTCAGCAGGAGCTGCAGCACGTGGAGTCACGTCGATTGGTGGACCGTATTGTCTGAAAAGGTCCGCGAATTCCGGATCAAGCAGTTCCGGAGATTCTTGATAAAGGTCATACATTTCCATAATATATCCAAGGTTTGGACCGGTGATGGAATTCCATGGGGATTTTGCATCTGAATATTTGCTAGACATTAAAAAACCTCCAGATATTTGCCTTATGGCAGTCACTTTTGTTATATGTGTATCTCCCTTATCTTAGCATGCATCCCCTTATACATAAAGGAGAATGCGCTTCCAGCAAGGCGGAGAACGAATTTCCATTTCAATCTTACTACTTCCAGAAAAAAAAACAATGATTTTCCGTGAAAATATTCACATATTAAAATTTGAAGCGCTTTCACGATGATTTCATATGTCAATTAGTCGGAATTCCAGTCCTAAAGCGGGTTTTCCGTATAAAACATCACCTGGTTTTTGCCATTTCTTTTTGCCTCGTACAAAGCATTATCAGCATAAATGACCAGCTGGTCGAAATCCGTCGCTTGTCTTGGATAAAGCGCAATCCCCATCGAAGCAGTCGGGGCGAAATGGCAATCTTGTATTTCCCATCCCTTTTGCAAATTATTTTTTATGCGTTCGACAATTTGGCAGATTTGAAATTCTGCCTGTTCCGGATCTATTCCGGTTAAAGCAATCAAAAATTCATCGCCGCCTATTCGTGCCACCCTATCTTTTTTACGGATACTTTTCTGAATGGCTTGGCCAAACTGATAAAGAAATTCATCGCCTGTATCGTGGCCATACTGGTCATTGATCAACTTGAAATCATCGCCGTCGATAAATAGCACCGCTATCCATTCTTCAGCAGCGTCAACGTTCTTTTTCATACGGGCAAATTCTTGTACTATCGAAATTCTATTCGGCAATTTGGTTAAGCTGTCATGATAAGCCATAAAACGGAGCTGCTCTTCAAGTTCTTTCCGGTCCGTAATATCAAACAATATGCCGAGAACCTGGAAAATTTGGCCGTCAACATCAATCAACGGTATTAGAGTGGCATCTACCCAAAAACCTTCCCTTGTCTTTTTCAGGCTTTTCAATTCACCGCGCCAGATTGAACCGCTCAAGATTTTCTGCTGTATTTTTTCATATTGCTCTACCGATGAAACTGATGTGCCGATCTCATTGATATCCATCCCGATCAACTCGTGAATTTCATAACCGGTAATTTGCTTGAAATTCTCATTGGCAAATTGAATAATTCCATCTGGCTCCCAAATCGCAACGGATGCTGCATAATTTAACGCGACTTTATAGCTTTCCAGAATATTTACGGTTTTTTCCAATTCTTCTTTCAGCTTCGCTACTTTGGTCAATTCCCTCATAACAATTTGAAATGCCCGGATCTTGCCATTTTCTATAATTGGAGTATAGATGCCGGAAAACTCATGATTTGTTCCATCGCTTTTTTGGTAAGTGAAAACAGCTGAGTGGATAGGCTGGCCAATTTCATACGCATCGAGACGCTGTTTCATTTCTTTAAACATTTTCTTGATGGCAATGGGCAAATCATCAAATGATTTGCCCATCCAGTCTTCCTTGCTGAATCCAAATGCCGTTTCATAAGCAGGATTTATATCAAGAATCGTGTAATCCGACGTAATCATCAGCATAGGGTCAATCGTATTTTGAATCAGTGATTGATAGAACAGATAATCTTCTTCTGCTTTTTTCTGGCGCGACACGTTTTTGGAAACCGTCAATACATAGATTTCTCCATTCGCATAAATCGGAGTCAAGTGATTTTCAATGGCTGTTTTTTCTAAACTGAATAAATTATAGTCGCGGTAAGTGTGGCTTGTTTTCTTGGTTATGGCTGTTTCGTACTGCTTTTTGATTTCCGCCGCAAGGTCTGGCGGTAAAATTTCATCTATCGTCAGGCCGACCAGATTTCTCCGGAAATTTTTTTCGCACCTGTCGTTGATATATTCATAGATAAAAGTATCACCTGTTTTCCTTAGAAAAAAGACAAGATCCTCTGAATGTCCATATAACAGGTTTAATTGCTCTACTGTAAAAGGGGCCACCATGCACATCTCTCTTTTCTATTTCACAAATTGTTCTGTTACCGATGAAGTTCGTTCTATGAATTTCTCGTAAAGCGCCTGCTCCTGCAAGGGTTCAGACGACAAGAACCCGCTTTTCGCATCGTCTTCCTGCCATTCAAAACGGTGAGTCGACAAATACGTCGCATTGCCGGTCAATCGCAAGCTGAAACTGTCCCCTTCTTTTGCGACGGAACATTTGACCATTCCGCCCGGATTATAGACATTCACGTCCCCGTATGGAGCAAGGCCCGCGAGGCAGCTGACAAGAGCAGAAGCCGTCATCGCCGTGCCGCATGCATTCGTGAAGCCGACACCGCGTTCAAAAGTTTTAACAAAAATGCCGTCTTCCACTTTTGTGACATAGCTGACATTGACGCCGTCTGAGAAATACTCATTTGGCCCATTGAAATATTCCGCCCATTTTTGCTGATGCGCCGGATCGGTCTGGTATTCAGCCGGCACAATGCCGATTAAATGAGGATTCGGCACTGCCACTGCTGTATATGAAATCTCTTCGGAAACAAAAGGCAGCGGCTTCAACAGCCATTCAGATTCTCCGTTATATGCCATTGGCAGATCTGCCAGCTGGAATGAAACCGGCGAAATTTCAACCGCGTACATCGCAATCCCGTCCTGCTCAGTCTGTTCTTTTTTTACATGGAGTGAGGCTTTCATCGTTTCAATTACCCCTTCTTCCAAACCATCCCGCTCGCAAACATAGCGGGCGACACAGCGCAGCCCGTTGCCGCACATGGAAGCTTCAGAGCCATCGCGGTTGATGACCCGCATTTTGGCATTAGCCGTTTCGGATGGCAGAACAACCAGCAAGCCGTCTGTTTGGGGGTCGAGTGATGCCAGCTTAAGCGTCAGTTCTTCGTAATCATTGCGTTCAGCACCATCAAGCATATAAAAAGTATTCATCGAACCATGAACTTTATAAAGTGAAAATTCCATTGTGCCCACCTCTTGCGTATGAAGTTTATTTTTTCTTTGTATAAGATGTAACCAACTTAGCCATTTCATAAGCCGTTTTCGGCGGTTCTGCCAGCGTCATGTTTTCAACAAGCAGCTCTTCATGCAGATGCAGCTTTTTCATTTCTTCAAAAAAGCGTTCTGGGCTAAGATCTTCTTCTTCCACCACATGGGCAAACCCTTGCTGCTTGAATAATTGGGCATTCAAAATCTGATCGCCGCGGCTTTGCTGTTTGGATAAAGGAATCAGCAGCATCGGTTTTTTAAGTGCTAAAAATTCGAAAATCGAATTCGAACCGGCACGTGAAACCACAAAGTCCGTCATATGCAGCAGATGCGGCAATTCGCTGGTTACGTATTCAAATTGGCAATAATTCGGAACGTTTTTCAGGCTGTCGTCCACATTGCCTTTTCCGCATAAATGGATGACATTGTATTCCACCAGAAGCGCCGTTAAATTTGTGCGGATCGCTTCGTTGATCACTGCAGAGCCTTGGCTGCCGCCCATGACCAATAAAACCGGAAAGTCATTGTCAAATTTGCAAAGCTCTTTCCCAATTTCTGCAGAGCCTTCCATTAATTCGCTGCGGATTACCGAGCCGGTGCACGTCGATTTTTCTTTCGGCAAATGCTTTAAGGTTTCTGTGAATACCGTAAAGATATGATCGGCGAACGGCATAGCGATTTTGTTTGCCAAGCCAGGCGTGACATCTGATTCATGAATGATGACAGGGACTGACATGGCTCTTCCTGCCATCGCGACCGGCACCGAAACAAAACCGCCTTTTGAAAAAATGGCCGCCGGTTTGGTTTTTCGGATGACGTTAAGCGCTTGGAAAAAGCCTGTTCCGACACGGAACGGATCCGTGAAATTTTTCATTGAAAAATAACGGCGCAATTTCCCGCTTGCTATTGGATGGTATGCAACTTCCGGATGTCCATCTTTGATTAATTCACTTTCAATGCCGTCTTTTGAGCCGATGTATTCTACATTAAAATTCATTTTCAACAATTCCGGAATCAAAGCCTGGTTCAGCGATACGTGGCCCGCTGTCCCTCCTCCGGTTAATAAGATCGTTCTTTTATTCATTTCTTGGCCTACTCTCTATTGTCTTAAAATTGCACATTCATCTTTTCGGAAGCGTTCTGCCGCCCCGCGTCTTCTATGCTATACTTATTTTTATTTGTTTAAATTGCTAATGGATTATTGGAGGACGGAACATGTTTGAAACGAAGACAAAAGCGGAAAAATTTCGGATGCTGATTAAAATTGTTTTTCCAATCCTGGTTACGCAAGTGGCGATGTACTTAGTCACATTTTTTGATATTTATATGACTGCCCGGTACAGCACTGAAGATCTGGCGGGCGTTTCGATCGGTTCCTCTTTTTGGGTGCCAGTTTATATCGGACTAGCAGGAATCCTCATGTCCATCACTCCAATTGTAGCACAATTAATGGGCGCCAAGAAAAAAGAAGAGGTAAAAGATGCGGTCCAGCAGGGAATTTATCTGGCGGTCATTTTAGCATTAATCGTTTTCATCTTTTTCTTTTTTAGTATTGAGCCTCTTCTCAGCCTGATTAATTTAGAGCCGGCTGTTGCGTCAGTAGCGAAAAATTATATTTTCGCCATGAGTTTCGGGCTCGTCCCTTTATTTGTTTATAATGCGCTGCGCTGCTATATTGACGCGCTCGGCTCGACGCGCATTTCCATGTTCATCTCATTGCTGTCTGCTCCAATCAATGTATTCTTCAATTACCTGCTGATCTATGGCAACTTCGGTTTTCCGGAACTCGGAGGCGTCGGTGCCGGTTATGGCTCTGCCATTACCTATTGGCTCGTGATGTTGATCGCCGTCTGGATCATCCATACGCGAAAACCGTTTAAGTCATTCAATATTTTCCGGGGATGGGCTAAGCTGTCGTTTATCCGGCTCAGCGAAATCAGCCTGATTGGCGTCCCGATCGGCATTGCCATCTTTGCAGAAACCAGTATTTTTTCAGCTGTCACGCTGATGATGAGCACGTATGGCACAATTACGATTGCTGCGCACCAAATTGCCATCAATTTCACTTCACTGCTGTATATGCTGCCGCTCAGCATATCTATGGGAGCGACAATCCTGGTCGGTTTTGAAGTCGGGGCAAAACGATTCAATGATGCCAGGCAATACAGTTGGATCAGCGTTGCAGCCGCTGTCGGATTCAGCTTTGTTTCTGCATTTATCCTGTTTTCAATGCGCCATCAAATTGCGGGGTTGTATACATCAGACCCTGCAGTTATCCAGTTAGCTGTACAATTCCTGATTTTCGCCGCACTGTTCCAATTATCAGATGCCGTACAAGCTCCAGTGCAAGGAGCACTGCGCGGCTACAAGGATGTCAACATCACTTTTGTCATGGCGCTGATTTCGTATTGGGTGATCGGTTTGCCGGTCGGCTACCTTCTTTCAACTTTTACTGGCTTCGAAGCATTCGGTTATTGGATCGGCTTAATCGCCGGATTGACAGCTGGAGCCATTACGTTATCGTTCCGGCTTAATGTTATACAAAAAAAGATTGCAGCTCATTGAGCTGCAATCTTTTAGATTGTTGAGAAACTCGTATGTTCTTTTTTCATTTCGCTCCAGGGCGGACGCTTTCCGTGGGGTGTGGCCCTAAGCCTCCTCGCTCGCTGGCGAAGACCGTGTGCTCCTGCATCGCTGCGCTAGCTTCGTCGCAAATGAATGGGGCAAACTGCTTTTGCCCCATTCATTCCCTGCGGGGTCTCAGGACTCACACTATTCCCGCAGGAAAGGCATCAGCCAACCATAGTTGGGTGGTGCCTTTGCGACGAAGCGCCTGGCGCTGCAGGAGCACATCTTTGCCCTTCGCCGCCTTTCGCTGCATTCAGCTTTCTTTAATTATCTTAGATTGTTCTCTAAAACAATGAATGTTTGAGAAAGCCTTCTATTCTTTGTTTTGCTCACTAGATAGGGGGGCAAACAGCGAGAGAAAACCGCACCGCTCCTGTCTCTGCATCGCTGCACTAGCTTCGAGACATGAATGGGCGTTGCAGCGTTACACACTTCGTCGCAAAGACATTGGCCTCACAGCTGGTTGGCAGAATATCGGTTAAGGCATGACTACTAATACAAATTTTAACTTTCTCAACAAATAAAAAGATTGCGGCTCACGGAGCCGCAATCTTTTTATATAACATCGATAAAGCTGTTTTTTCTTCTTCCGTCAAAAGGGATTGTTCGATGCGCGTTAAAGCGATGTCCAATTTTTCCTGCTTTGTTTTCCGGACTCTCGGGTGCGTCAGTTCATCGTTGAGTTCAATCAGGATTTTCTGCTCCAGCTGTTCCAGACTGCTGATTGTACCCACATCAGTCCGGTTTGGCCATAATTTTTGGTAAGCTTCAATCATGGCAGCTCAATTCCTTCGAGGTTCTCTCCGATGACGACAATCTGTGTCCGCATCTTCAAGTATTCCGGCAGCCATTGCGCCATGCCGTATGCATATTGAAAGGCATGCGGGTATTTGTCTCCTTCAAGCGGCACATAGCCTTTAATCCGGAAAACTGAATCCGGCAGTGAACGCAGCCACTCCTCGAAAACTTCACGTTTTACCGGTTGTTGAAAATCGAAAACTTTTGTATTCAGATTTAATTTTGATACAGGCGCTTTTTCTACGGCTCCTGTTTGAGCGGCGGAAATTTTCTGCAGCGCCGAAAAAGGAACTTTTGACTGCACCGTTTGAATGATTTGCGCAGCCGGATTTAATCCCTGCACTTCAAATGTCACTTTCGCCTGTTCCGCTTCGGTCAATAAATCCATTTTATTGGCTAATATCAAGTCGGCATGCCGGATTTGCTCCAGATACAACGAGCGGATTTGAGGAGACAGTTTATCGCGGTCGAGCCAGCGCTTGCTATCAGCGACCGTAATAATTCCCTTAAACGTTAAACGCTCGGCAAAAAGCGGAGAAAAGATAGCGTCTAATGCTTCGACAGGATGGGCAGCACCCGTTGTTTCAATCAACAGCACATCAAAGTCTTCTTCTGCCATTAATGTTTGCAATTGCGCTTCTGATTTTTCAGACCCGGTGCAGCAGATGCAGCCATCCAAAAGCTCTTTCAGCGGCACACCGTCTTCTACTGCATCCGAATCGAAATTCATTTCACCCAGTTCGTTCATAAATACTGCCGGTTTGAGTCCCGCATCTTTTGCTTGCTGAATCACATGCTTTAATAATGTGGTTTTTCCGCTCCCTAAAAACCCGCTAAATAAATAAACGTCAATCATCAAATATCCCTCCATTTATATGCCGTAAGAAAAGGCCCGCAAATTGCGGGCCATTTTTGTTATTCTTTCGGTTCTTCTTCAGATGATTCTTCAGAAGTTTCAGCTTTGATTCCAGCTTCTTCCATTACAAGTTTTTTCGCTGCCAAAAGCTGAGGATCTTCTTTGTCGATTTTTTCGCTCAAAGCTTTCATAATAGCGAATGTCGTATCTCCAGTCACGATGCCGGTTGCTTCAAGTTCCTGTTCTTCCTGGAATTGTTCAACCGCTTCGGTCATATCCTCTTCATAAACGCCGTCCACTTTGCCTACTTTATAGCCAAGCGCCACCAGCATTTGTTCTGCAACTTTGACTTGCTCAGAAATCGTGCCGTCTTTCAATTCAAGTGAGGAATCCAATACTGGCAATGAAGCGTATTCCGGGTACGCCACTTCAACATCCGGTACAATTCCTTTTTCATGAATCCAATTGCCATCAGGCGTCAGCCATTTAGCAGTAGTGAATTTTAAATTGGAACCGTCAGCCAGATCATTCGCTGTCTGTACTGTGCCTTTTCCAAAAGTTTTTTCGCCAACCAGTTTGATATCGGCTGATTCACTCATTGCTCCCGCTAAAATCTCGGATGCAGAAGCACTGCCGCCATCAATCAATAACGTCACAGGCACTTTCACTTTTGTGCTCGGAGAAGACATGTAGATTTCCGGTTCTTCACCTTTGGCTTGGACTTCGAACATTTCTTTTCCTTCCTCAATGAACAAGTTGGAAATATCCAATGCCGTTGTCAGCAAGCCGCCCGGGTTTTGACGGACATCCATCACCATTGCTTTCATGCCTTTTGCTTCCATATCGCTGATCGCTTTCAGCAATTCATCTGAAGTGTTTTCAGAAAAGCTGGTTATTTGGATATGCGCCACTCCGTCGCCAATCATTTCGGCATACACCGTTTCAATCGGAATTTCATCGCGCGTAATTTTGACTTCCAGCGGTTCAGCCATTTCGCCGCGCTGAATCGTCAACGTCACTTCGGTTCCTTTTTCGCCGCGGATCAGCATAACGGCTTCAGTAGCACTGAATCCTTGAATGCTTTCTCCATCGACTTTGAGAATTTTGTCGCCTGGTTTTAATCCTGCTTTTTCAGCCGGAGAGTTTTTTATCGGAGACACAATATTGATAAAGCCGTTACGCTCTTGTATTTCTGCACCGATTCCTTGGAAACTGGATGAAATGCCTTGCGTAAACTGGGCTGCTTCTTCTTCATTCATATAATCAGAATATGGATCTCCCAAAGATTCAACCATACCGTTGATGGCACCGTTGATCAGCACATTGGTGTCTACTTCTTCGTAATATTCCTGCTGTACTTGATCGTAGGCTGCATATAACTTTTCGAATTCACGGCGTTCCGGGGAATTAACTTCCACAGCCTTTTCATCTCCGAAAGTTAAAGCAAATATAGTCAATCCTGCTGTACATAATATCAAGGTGAAGACAAGCATGATAAAATAGAATGTTTTCATCCGGATAAAATGGGCAGGCGCTTCTTCAACAGGCGGAATTTGTTCGTGATTTTCGCCTGGACGCTTTTCATCCATTTCTTTCACCACTTTCATAGTCGAGCTTAAAGCTGTATCGATTTTATCAGGCTTTAGAAAAAATTAAAAGAAAAAGACTGTCAAGACAGTCTTTTCGTTTTACCAAGCATTAACGGAACCAAAAGCTCTGCTGATAAACAGAAATCAGCTGTCCGTTAAAAACCATAGGTTCAACTGGCAGCCAAGAGCATTAGAAACGCTTGGCTGAGTTTACTTTTACTCTTGGATAGCTGCTTCTAATGCTACAACAATCATATCGTTAAACGTTGTCTGGCGTTCTTCAGAAGTTGTCACTTCTCCAGTCAGCAAGTGGTCGCTCACTGTCAGGATAGACAATGCCTGGCGGCCATATTTGGCAGCCAATGTATAAAGTGCTGCTGATTCCATTTCAAGCCCAAGAATTCCGTACTGAGCCCATTTTTCGTGCTCTGCATAGTCATTATAGAAAACATCTTCTGTAAAGACATTGCCCACGCGCAGTTTCAAGCCTTTTTCCAAACCTGCATTATAAGCTTTCAACAACAAATCAAAATTGGCCGTTGGTGCATAATCAATGCCGCCGAAAATAAGTTCATTCATTTTCGAATCTGATGAAGCACTTTGTGCAATGATAACGTCACGAACTTTGACATCTTTGTGAATAGAACCGCAAGTACCGACGCGGATCAATTTTTGTACATCGTACTCATTCATTAATTCAGTAACATAGATAGAAATCGAAGGTGCTCCCATTCCTGTCCCTTGAACAGAAATCCGTTTCCCTTTGTATGTACCTGTATAGCCGAACATGTTGCGGACTTCGTTATAAAGTACAGCATCCTCTAGGAAGTTTTCCGCAATGTATTTCGCACGGAGCGGATCTCCAGGAAGTAAAATCGTATCGGCGATATCGCCTTTTTTTGCATTAATATGAACGCTCATCATAAAACCTCACTTTAATTTAGTCGTACTTATCATACTGTTTTTTCTTAAGGAGTGCAACGCATTGCCTTAAAGCTTTGTATATTCCTCCCACATCGCATCAAAAGTTGAAGCTTTCATGATGGGATGGGCTTTTTCTTCAATGTATCTGGACAGTTTTTCGAAATCTTCCGAGTTTTTCGGGAAGCTGTGATCCAAAAACATAGCGTCGGCAAAACGCGAGAAATCATCCGCATGAAGCTTCCCGCGATATTTTAACGCAAATTGATAAAATGATCGTCTCATTTTCTTCCTCCCCTCTGTTGTGCCATAAGAAAAACGCAGTTGCTGCAGTCCGGACATAAAAAACCCGGACAGCTGTCCGGGTCTTCAGTTATTCAAACAACTGCTTGTATTCGGAGTAACCTTCCGCATCCAGCTGGTCTTTAGGAACAAAACGCAGCGCCGCGGAGTTGATGCAATAACGCATGCCGCCAAGAGAAGACGGACCATCCGGGAACAGATGCCCTAAATGGGAATCCGCAGTCGCGCTGCGCACTTCTGTTCTTCTCATGCCATGGCTCGTGTCAAAATTCTCTTTAATCTCGCTGCCTTCCAACGGCTTGGCAAAAGCCGGCCAGCCGCAATGTGCATCGTATTTATCTTTTGAACTGAATAATGGTTTTCCGGACACAATGTCTACGTAAATGCCTTCTTCAAAGAACTGGTCATATTCTCCTTGAAACGGCGGTTCTGTGCCGTTTTCCTGTGTAACGTGATATTGCATCGGTGTCAATTTCGCTTTTAACTCTTCCTTCATGATTGTCCACCCCAATTTCTTTCGATAAATCCTGCTCTGCCAGAACCGATTGAATAACGGTTGTAGTGAGCCGGGTTTTTCTTATAATAGTCCTGATGGTAATCTTCTGCCAAATAAAATGGCTTGGCTTCAATTATTTTCGTTGCAACCGGTTTTGAAAACTTGCCTGAGCTCTCCAGTTCCTGCTTTGATTTTTCAGCTGCTAACCGCTGCTCTTCCGAATGATAGAAAATAGCGGTCTGATAGGACTGCCCGCGGTCGAAAAACTGGCCGCCTGCATCGGTTGGATCGATTTGTGTCCAAAAAACCTCCAGCAATTTTTCATATGGAAAAACATCGGGCTGAAACGTGATCTGAACCGCTTCGTAATGGCCAGTCGTTTCAGAACATACTTGTTCATAAGTCGGATTTGGCACGTGTCCGCCAGTATAGCCGCTGACTACCGATTCAATTCCATCATTGGAATCGAACGGTTTGATCATACACCAAAAACAGCCGCCCGCAAATGTCGCTTTTTCTGTCTTCATTCCATCACTCCGTTCTTATTGCTGAATGGTAACGCGCAACCGAATATCATCTTCTTTTAAATTAAATGAAGTCGCCTGAACCGATATGCCATCGTCCAACGGAATATCAGTCAGTTTTAACAATACTTGTTCTTCTGTTGGATTAACTTCCATAAATTTAGGAAGATCTACCGAATCCTCTAACAATTTTAACGCAGATTCAGGTGGAATATCCAGCATACCAACTTCCACTGATTTTTGGATCAGCAATAAATTGCCGTCTTCCTGGACAAATGGATCAAACCTCAGCAGGATTGGCAAAGCGACTGAAAACACCTCAAACTCTGTGGACAAGCTGACATCGCCATTTACCGCCAAAGTCAATGGAATCGGCGAGTCGGCCATCGCTTGCTGGATATAGGTGTTCGCTATGCCTTCAAAATCCGATTTAGTTACATTCAGTACAACTGAATTGCCGTCCAATTCTTGTACCGTGTTTGCACTTGCCAAGGAATGGCCTTTCGCTGGAGTGGTAATAAAGATGAAAAATGCCAAAACGGCGACAAGGTTTAGTCCCAGCAGCACAAAAAATGCCAAGCGCCATATTTTCAAAACAATCACTTCCTATTCCTGAAAACTCAAACCGCATTCTTCCATGCGCTCAAGAATCCGTTCTGTCATTAAGTCATACCCTTTGCTGTTTGGATGAAAAAAATCGGTATGATAAACCAGATTGTCATTGCCGATAAACAAATCACTCACCGGCACATAACAAGACAGCGGGTCTGCTTCTGTAATTCCCCTCATTGATTTGTTGTATTCCATGACAATTTCATCGAATTCTTCAACTTCATCCGTAATCAGTGAAAATGGGTTATAGATCCCAATCGTAATGATGGGAACGGTCGGGTTAATTGACCTGATGGAAGCAAAAATAGTTTCATAGCGGTTTTCATAAAATACGAGTTCATCAGCGAAAGCTTCTATATTCAACGAAAACAAATCCCGCTTCACAATCCGCATGATATCATTGCCGCCGATAGTCATGATGACATAGTCCGCTTCTGACAATGGTCCAGTCAATTGTCCTTTTTGGAACATAGCAAGCAGTTGATCACTTCTGCGGCCAGCTTTTGCTGTATTTTCCACAATGGCCCCCCTTACTCCGGGCCAATCACTGATTTCACTGGCCAGCCTGCCGACATAGCCGCCTTTGTTTTCGGTATCGCCCAAACCTTGCGATAAGGAATCCCCAAGCGCTGTAATAATGAGGGCTTGAGGCACAAAGTTAGGAGGCACGCGATAATCAGTAAACGCAACCGGCACACGGGGTTCCGCTTCTTCATTGCCAAAGATGAATGATGAACCGCATCCCGCTAAAAACAATATTGCCAACACCAAAATGTACAGGATGCGTTTCATATTTATCTCCCCTTTTTATTCTTGAAATTGAGATAGCTAATTTCTGCAGTCCAGCTTTATCTGGTTAGCCGTTTCGTTTAATCCGTATAGAACATAAAGCCGATGGCGCCAATTCCCGTATGGGTGGAAATGACCGGCGTTGTGAAGTCCATTCGGATATCGGTATAGCCGGCTTCTTGAAGCTGCTTTTTCAATGGATCTGCGATGCTCAATCCATCTGCATGGGCGATGCCAATGCCTTTTACCAGCTTTCCAGCGGTCCGTTCTTTGAAATCGTCCATCAAATACTGGACCACTTGTTTATAGCTTCGGACTTTTGCTACGGGCGTATATTCGCCGCCATCCAGCGAAGCGATCGGCTTGATCTTCAAAAATGAGCCGAGCATAGCCCGCCCTTTGCCGATGCGGCCGCCTTTTACCAGATTATCCAATGTATCTACCACTACATAAAGTTTGCTGTTTTCGCGGATTTGATGGACCCTTGCCACGATTTCTTCCATCGGTTTCCCTTGCTTCGCCATATCAGCGGCTTCAAACACTTGAAAAGCCAGCGCATGCGATATATAGCGGGAATCGATGACGGTTACATCCGTATCCGTCAATTCCGCAGCTGTCCGGGCCGATTCAACGGTGCCGCTCATGCCGCCAGTCATATGAATGGACAGCACCTGATCGCCATTCTGCCCTAAACGGTCGTATAATTCTTTGAATACACCGGGAGCCGGCTGTGAACTTTTCGGCAGCTCAGGTGTGTTTTTCATCAAATCCAGAAAAGCTTTTGGCTCCAGATCGACACGGTCCAGATAAGTTTGTCCGCCGATTTGGATGCTTAACGGAACCACATGAAGATTATATTTCTCGATGACTTCCGGTTTCAAGTCTGCCGTCGAGTCGGTTACGATGTGAATTTTCGACATGAAATCACTCTCCTTCTTCCTTATATTCCTATTATTGAACCGCCTGAAACGTTGTCCCATGTTGGTAAAAAAACAGACCTACTTGAGATCTGCTTTTTCTTGCGCCATCGACTGGACTTCCGTTTCCACCGTTTTTCTGACCAGTTCAATCAGTTGCTTGGCTTCTGTTTTTTCAACGGTCTCAGCCAAAACCGGTTCAAGCACCCGGATGGTGACATGTCCCGGCCGGATTTTGTTGTTGTTTTTCTCCATGATATCGGACGTTCCATGTATCGCAATCGGAACGATCGGCACACCAGCGTCTTTAGCGATCCGGACAAATCCAGTCTTAAAATCGCTTATGCCTTCGCCTTTGCTGCGGGTGCCTTCCGGAAATATCAGAATGGAATGGCCATCTTTCAGCTTTTGGGCCGTATCGGTTATCGATTTATAGGCACTTCGACGGTCAGTCCGGTCCAGAAATACGCAATTCATATCTTCCATATAAACCGGAATCACCGGAAATTTCTTCACTTCTTTTTTTGAAATAAACCCAAATGGTTTGGGGATTTCCGACAGCAGGACCGGAATATCAAAATTGCCTTCATGGTTTGCCACCAGCAGTGCCGGCCCTTCCGGCAAATTCTCCAAACCGCTTGTTTCAATTCGGCTTTTCGTCCGCTTTAGGATGCCTTTTGCCCATTTTTGCGGTTCGGTGTGGATCAAAGCATCGTACTCCTGCTTGCTCAAGATTTCTTTTTGGGCCTGGAATTTTTTAAGATTCACAGCTGCCATCGGCAAATAACCGAATAAGAATGAAAAAGTCCGGACCGAATTATACATGGCCGCCTGCCGAATTATGCCGTTCAAGAACCTGGTAAACAAATGGCGTTTCACCGGAAAGCTGTTCTTCCGATTCCGTTACAATTGTCCATTCTGGTCCGTATTCCGGGAAAAATGTATCTCCATCAAAATCCTGTTTGATCAATGTGATGTACAAGCGGTCAGCAACCGGCAAAATGGAACGGAAAATCTGTTCCCCGCCGATCACCATCACTTCTTCGTGCATTTCTTCAGCAAGACGAACCGCATCCTCCAGGGTATGAACGACATCGACTCCTTCAGCTTGATAGTCCGAATTGCGGGTTACCACAATATTGCGGCGTTTGGGCAACGGCCGGCCAATCGATTCAAATGTGTTGCGGCCCATAACAATGCCTTTTCCAACTGTGTGTTTTTTAAAATAAGCCAAGTCCTCAGGAATATGCCATGGCAATTGGTTGTCTTTTCCTATAACCCGGTTTGGATCGTGTGCTACCATCAATGAAATCATCTCTATTCCCCCTTAAACTGCAACAGGCGCTTTAATGCGCGGATGCGGATCATAACCTTCAATTGTAATATCCGACAATTCCAGATCGAAAATGGATGTTACTTCCTCATTGATCTTCAATGTCGGCAATTTTTTCGGTTCCCGCGTTAATTGTTCATTCACTTGTTCTAAATGATTCGAATACAAATGGGTATCTCCCGTAGTATGGACAAAATCGCCCACACCCAAACCGCATTCCCGCGCGATTAAATGCGTCAGCAAAGCGTAAGATGCAATATTGAACGGCACGCCTAAAAAGACATCGGCACTCCGCTGGTACAGTTGACACGATAATTTTCCGTCAGCTACGTAAAACTGGAACATGATGTGGCAAGGCGGAAGCGCCATGTCGTCGATAAACTCCGGGTTCCAAGCCGTTACCAGATGGCGCCTTGAATCCGGGTTCTTTTTAATCGATTCAATCACATTTTTCAATTGGTCGATTGTTCCGCCGTCCGTTTTTGCCCACGAACGCCATTGTTTGCCGTAAACCGGACCCAGGTCGCCGTATTTTTCTGCGAAACCTTCTTCGTTCAAAATCTTTTCCTGAAAAATCGCCATCTGTTCGTTGTAAAGTTCCGCGAAAGCCGCATCTTTCTGTGAACGTCTGCCGAAATCGGTCATGTCCGGGCCAGTATAATCGCTGCTTTCCACCCATTGGGCAAATGCCCATTCATCCCAAATATGATTATTTTCAGCGAGTAAAGTTTTGACATTCGTATCGCCTTTGATGAACCAAAGCAATTCCGATACAATCAGGCGGAACGCCGTTTTTTTAGTTGTCATCAATGGAAAGCCTTCGTTTAAGTCGAAGCGCATTTGATGGCCGAACACACTTAATGTGCCAGTTCCTGTCCGGTCTTCCTTTTTCGCGCCATTATGTAAAATATGCTGGCATAAATCCAAATATTGTTTCATTTTATTCGCCTCCATTATTATGTTTATCATAACAAAAACACACAGTTAGTTAAAATTTTAAATTCTGTGCTCCTATTGAAGTGAAAAGGCCTTCCAACATTTCAATAAATGTGGAAGGCCTTTAAAATCGCTTATTCAATTTAAAATCTCCTATTTCAATAACAATCGTTTTAAGATAACCATTTCGGCGGCGTGTTCTTGGACCAATAGATGTCTCCGAGTGCTATATGCTGCTGAAAATTATCGTCCGCTACATGGTAATGGAAATTGAAGAAATAGCCTTCGAGCGGTTTTTTCTCGGTTCGGACATGGAAACGGATTGCATCTTTTAAAGTTTCCGTATCATAAATATGGAAAATCTTTTCTGCATGGTCGCCGGATGGTTTTTCTGAAATCGCCAGTTTGCGTAATTTTTCGCCATCCAATCCTGCTAAATGCATATCAATCGCCTGCTGGATATTCGGCAAAATGGCCGTCTTGAACTCATCGCTGATCACCGGACCGATTTTAGAACCGAATTTCAGATAAGCCTGTTCTTCAGCAGATTGATGTACAGTCTCCAATATTGACGGTTGGGCGCTGTAATACAGTTCGCTCGGGTCAATCCAGTCATAGCTATATTGTTTGTCATTGCCAGTTGATGCCTGCGAGTCGTTATGTGATTTTTCATCTAATAAAGTTTCCCAAATCAGATGGTTGGGGGATATTACTCCCAAAGTCAAAACAGCAACTGCAATCATCAGTGACTTTTGCCACCACTTCTTCATCCATATCACCTTCAATTTTGAACAATTTAGTAACGCGCTTTCTAAATTATACGAATTTCGCCTGTAAAGGTTTCATCTTCTTGAAATTCATTGTACAATAATATTAATCATATAGCTCTGTTTTTTCGAAAAAGGAGGATTTATTCATGGATGCATCATTGCTAATCGGTATTGGACTATTATTTTTGCTAGGATATTTGACTTCATTGAACTTCACAGACTAAATTCAAACATCCTATATACAGGAAATGAAAAACTGCGGCTCATTGCTGCAGTTTTTTATTATGCTAAAATATTGAATAAAAAAGGGTGCGGAATTGATTATTCCGCACCCTTTCTTGGTCTATTTTATTCGGCAGTCAATGGCACCGTAATGGAATTTAGTATTGGGCCGCACTCTTCTGTTAAAACCGAACGTTTCAAAATCGCTAGACCGGAAGTGGGCTTTCAGCACAACGCTCTTGCGCGCCGCCCGGACCGCTTCAGCTACCCATTCAGCGGTCAGCTGCCCGTTGTCAGCTGATGCCCGGATCGATTTGAAATTGGAGGCTTCTGAAATTTCTTCTGTGAACATCGGATCCATATAAACCACGTCAATCGAATTATCCTCCAAAGTCTTCAGAAAATCGACGGCGTTATTGGACATGACTTCGATTTGCTTCATAGCATCCGTTAAATGCGGCATTGCCTCATAGCTTTGCAATCCTTGCTTGATCACATATGCCATAGCCGGATGGCTTTCACAGCCGATGACTCTCCCCCGGCTGCCTACTCGGTATGATGCCACAATCGCATCTGACGCCATACCGAGCGTACAGTCGAGAAAAACGTCTCCTTCTTCAAGGCCAGATACATCGATAAGCGGGTCCTCTTCGATAGGCCGCTTGGTCCGGAAAGCCGATGAATTCGGATGAAAAAAGAACGGCTCGGTTTTACCCAATGGGTAAAACTCGAGACGTTCTTTTGCCGCAACCAGCACATCCACGCATTCTTCCGCATGGATTTTTTCAATCGAACGCTTTTTCCGCAGCACAAACGGTATGGAAAGGTCTTTTGCCGTTTTCACTGCCAGCCGGTCCGTCCGTTCATTCGGCCGGTATGCTGTTGTGACGATTGTCTTCACTGAGCTTTTACCTGTTCCAGCACTTGCGTCAAATGGTCACGGATATGGTCTACATCGTGGTCTTCAATTTGTTCACGTGGAATAAAGTATGCCAGTTCCCCGTCTTTCAGCACCGCAATCGACGGTGAAGAAGGTGGAATCTCATCAAAATAATTGCGCATTTGAGCAGTTGCTTCTTTATCCTGCCCGGCAAAAACCGTCACCAGATGATCCGGCTTCGCATCAGTAGCCTGGATTGCTTCAATTACTGCAGGACGAGCCAAACCGGCCGCACAGCCACAGACAGAGTTGATGACCACTAAACTCGTTCCTTTAGCTTCTGCCATATGCTCGTTGACTTCTTCAGCAGTCAAAAGCTCTTTAAATCCATTGGCAGTCAATTCCTGGCGCATCGGTACAACGATGCCTTTCATGTATTCATCATATGCGTTCATTGTTTCCCCTACTTTCGTATAATCTCTTTTCCGCTTGGTATATAGCGTTTTCTCCTTTTTATTCTAACCCACACACCCCGTACTTTCATAGTTTTTCGTATTTTATGTTACTTTTATGTTTGTTTTCGTTATTTTTTCGATATCACTTTCTTCTTTTTTAAACTTCCTTCTATATATTATATTTTCATTTCACCTATCTAAACATCACGTTTGATACCTATAAACGTGAATTATTCCCGTTAAAAAATCAAAAACGGCTCATTGTGGTCTTTCTAGCAATTCGTTACGATAGAAAAAACAGTTACACAAAAAAGAGGGAGAAGTTGATGAAAGCTAAGTGGGATTTACCTGAGGAACTAAAAGGAATGGAAATATTGGAGACCTTGATCAGCCCCGTGAATATGGATATGGGCGTAATGATTGTTGGTGAAGATTATTTCGAAGGGGCCAAACAATCGATAGTCCGGTTTTACTTGATCACGATAAAAGAAGATGAATGCTACATCGATGATGAGCTGCAAGCATTCGCTTTTCCGAACTTCAATAGCGCAAAGAAATTTGCGGAAGATGCGCCAACTATGTCGGCGATTGATTTGATGCTGCTGATGAATGGAAGCCTAACGAACGATATAAATAGCAATTTTGTTCAATAAAAGTAGCCCTCTACCTAAAAAGGTAAAGGGCTACTTTTATATTCTTGTTTTTTTCATATTAAAGGTGGAAGTCCAGCAAATTGACCTATAGTAATTAGGGCAGAAATATTCCCTAAAGAACTTTGGAGAAAACCAAATAACTTTTTAGCTTTAGTATCATTTCCTTCTTCTATCGCTAGTTTTAATTCTTCTGCATTATAATGGGCTTGTACTTTCTTTGATTCGTCCTCTAAAGAATTAATGTAATCAAATAGTTCTAAAAATGCTTTTTCTTGATCTTTGTTTCTAATGTTAATGTTTTGTTGTTTAACATTGTCGCCCTTTACATTCAAGTTTCCATATGTTGAATTATTAAAACTATCTTTAATATCTTGTCGATTATCCACGTAAACAAAAACTCCTTTTCCAATGTCTTGAAATAACCCCTTAGCTAGCAAATCATTCATAGTTCTTTGACTTGCCATACTTGTTGGTATTTTTTGTTTAGCTATGCCAATATCAGATGTTTTTTTTTTAGTATTTCGTTTCTAAAATTATCTGTAAACTTAAAGGTTAATAAAAAATTGTCTGGTTCAAACCCTTCTTCTCCACAAAAGCATTCAAAATATTCTTCGATAGGAGCATCTAATGAGAAAGATAAGTTTTTATGATTGTTAGGACAAAGAATAATTTTTTGAGTAATCAATTCAAATCCATCTTTTCTCATTTTATCGATTAATATAAGCCACAACCACATTGCCAATTATCGTCACGCCTCCACTGGCAAATACAGCGATGACGGCAAGCCATACTTTTTCTTTCGTACCGAACTTTATTTTCGTCGCCGTTTCCCGACTGACAAAAGCTTTACCGTCGGAATCAAAGTAGTGATCAACGAACCGGTGTAACAAAGCCCTTGTTTGTGCGCCGTCCTTTAACACGGTCAACTCTATGCCAGACATTGCGCTTCGAATTGTCGTCACTTCAGTTTCAACTCCCAGAACCTCAGACTTTACATCCTGGATCTCGCTTTTGGTTTCAGACTGAATCAGTTCGACTTTTTCTAAACGAGGCAAGATGTCCCCTTTAATTAAAAGATCGTGTTGCTCCACCGTTTTAAACATGCCTAGCTCATCCCCTTTACCTGGCATCCCCATCTCCCTTTTCTCTCTTTTTGGCAAATGAAAAAGAGCGCCTTTATAGGCGTCCTTCTAATTTAGACTATTAAACATCATAACTAGCAATTTGATTTACATTACTAGTTAATGGGTTTTCGCCATCTACTTCCTTCATTATTTTTGCATTATTAATAGCAGAAAAAATATACATCATACTAAGATACTCGATTAGCAATCCTATCATTACAACAGTTTCAGTGAGTCCACCAGGTTCCACGATGAATAAGGCGGCAAGTGAAGTAACTAGCAACACAACTGCTAATAAAAATTGGAAAGCTTTAGCATTATGAGATAAGAAGTTTTGCCCCCAAATTACCTTCTTTTTTTCATAAAACCTATGAATCTCTCTATCATTCATAGAATCTAAATCAATAAATTTAAAGCTATTTATGTCCTTGGAAACTAATAACTTATTGTTCGCTACCATTCTTTTAATAATCCACTTCTCATTGGCTTCTTTATTTTCAATATAGAAGCCTATTTTTATACCAAAGAGTTTTCCCAGTGCCCAGACACTTAAAAAAGCTATCGTTATTGTTATGGCCATAGCTATCAAACTAATAATTAACGGTTGGGCTACAGACTCATTAACTTCAATCTTGCTTTGGAAAGGAATTAATATTATTTGGGAAAGGATACTTAAAACAAGAATTTGTGCTGAATAGATAGTAATTCTTTTGAAATTTGTCATTAATATTTTTTCTACTGTAAACATACCAACTGTATCTAGAACCAATTTAAGAAAAATAATTATAACCGGTACAGCTGCGGTAATACTAATATTTTCAATCGCCATGGACACTCTCCAGATTCTACATATTTTATTACCTTTTTATAGTAACAAAATGTTAAATAATAGAATAGAGTTTATTAAATAAAAAGAGCGCCCTTGTGGGACACTCTTTTTATTTATTATATTGTTCTAAAAATACTCGACCAGTGTTTGTAAGTGTGGCATTTTCATACCATACTATATGAACTCTATTGCCCTGTCCGCCACGGGAAACTGAAACCCCTTCAGCTAAATTGGTTTCTATAATAGTCTCCGCTACCTCTCCCCATTGTTCTTGAGTCAAATCGTAATTTTCTTTAGAAGGAACCTTGCCTTCATCTATCGTTTTTAATACTTGAACAATATATTTTTCATGCGCCATATTACTCCCCTACCTTTCATTAACCAGTATTCGACAAAAGGAAAAGAATTCCTTTAATTTTCAAAACTAATTTTTATTTCCATAAGACTTGGCTTTGCCATAGTAGAAACTGCTGACAATTGATTGACCATTGAATTTTTCAGCTCTCCTAATATAAAAACTCACCATAACATAGCGCCATAGTTGTTTTAAGAGTTTCAATTTATTTCCTCCTAAATATTTGCTATCGTTTTTTATTGGAAATTCTAGTAAACTCCTTTAAGGAGAGGTGAAAAAATGAGTAATATTAAAGATACAGCAGATGCTATAAAAGGTATTGTTGAAGCAGTACCGGTTTATGAAGATGCGTTACAACCAGCTGCACAAGAACTGAGTAAAGGATTTGTGGTCCTAGCTAAAACAGTAAACATGGCATTAGCACCATTGTCAGGTCTTGTTTGGGGTTACGAAAGAATTTCTTAATATCTTGATTCTAGCATAGCAAAAAAATTAAAAAGTGTGCCAGAAGAAAATATTATTACTCCAGATGCTTCAGTAGCCGGTCCAGCCATTGAAGCTTTAAGATTTTCTGCTCATCATGAGGAGATCAGAGAAATGTTTTCTTCGTTACTGGCTACCGCAATGAATAGTGAAGAAGCTGAAAAAGCACACCCATCTTTCGTAGAGATTATTAAACAACTTTCACCAGATGAGGCAATTATTATGTCTGCTATGCGAACTAGTGGTTATCACGCATTACTTAGTGTTAAATCGGTTGATTTGGAAAAGGGAGAGAGTTTCATAGAACTTAAAAGAAACTTTTCAAACATACCTTACTTATTAGGTTGTAAACATCCTGAAATGTCATCATCTTACATTGAAAATCTTTCTAGATTAGGGCTTATCGAAATTAACAATCAAACTGAAGTGGTAGACGACTACAGATATGAAAATTTAATTTATTCTCCTACTATCCAGCAAGTTGTGTCTGGTATCGATTTGAGTGAAAGAAAAGTTGAATATTCAAAGTATGTCTCTAGTAGAACTGAATTTGGACAAAAATTCGTTTCTGCTTGTACAACTTCGTGAAATAAAAAACAACTACCAGATTAGGGTAGTTGTTTTTTATTTTAATCTGTAGTTTGTTCCTATTGCGTGACAAGTGCGTCGGATTTTACGTTAAAGGTGTCAAACAATTTGACGAGCGGGTTGATGATTGCGTTGTTGTTTTGATTCTCAGTCATGTGAAAATCTCCTTTCGTTGATTGGAATGTGATGGGTCAGTTGTTGCGGTCGTCGTACATGTCGTATACGGCGTAGTGGTCGGGATTTGTTGGGTCAAGTTCTTCGCCGTTCCAGCCGTCTCGCAGGAGATCGCGTTCCGGTTCTTCTGGTTCATCGTGGCTCATGTAGCTAAAATCCGGTTCGTTATTGCGCTGATGGTGATGGTTATTGCTGGAATAGCCGGAGTCGTTTGAGTAATCGTCCATAAATTCTTTAAGGGTGCTGTTGTTTGCGTATTTGTTGGGGTCTTTTTTTAATTCTCTATATCCTAACAGGATTAGTATTAGCAACCCGATGGGAATTTTAAAGAATTCGAAAAAATCCACGATCCATTCGATAATATTCATGCGATGTGTCTCCTTTGTTGTCGATTGTTAGTAAGGGATATCCCTTTTGGGTAAACCACGGGTTAGTTATCAAGTGTGCCAGGTTGCGTTTTTCCATTTCTTCTACAATCCTTTTCCATCTTATATGTGGTATCGCACTTTTTGTTCCTACTGGCTAGCACTTCCATTAATTTCTTCTTCAGGGTTGTTAGCAAAATGTACTTTTGTGGCTAAAAATAAACCGACGATCCCTAAGAAGAAACCGACGATATAGTATCCGTAATCATCCACAAAGTTACCCCTATATTCTTTTCCAAAAACCATATCAACTAGAATTAAATATAATAAAGTTGAAGCTCCGCCCATTATAGGATTTACTTGCTTAGATGTAACGTAAAAAACGTAACCGCCTAATAAGCAGAACAAAATTAAAAAAACTAACCCTATACTCCAATGAACCGAACTTAGATTCCGCAAGATTAAGTTGTCAATTATAAATAAAACAATAAAACTTACAAAGAAGCCTTTCAAGCTTTTTTCATTCATTTAATCACCTCTCCCCCTTTACCAATATTCTACAAAAGAGGGAGAATTCCTTTTAATTTTTTTCATTACTCTTACTTCACTGTAAACACCTTAGTTTCATTTCACCATTTATATACACGAATCATAAACTACTTTACTTTCGATAGTAATAATTAATTTCTTGTTGGAAATGTCATGGTGAAAGCGTTCTTGAATTTCAATTTTTATTAGTTCCTTTTCAAATGCTTCTCTTAAACAATCCAGTAGTTCATCGGTTTTCCCTTGCAAACTATCGCCTCCGAATTGTATGATTTTTCTAAATGAGAGGAGAATGTATTTTGATATCTACGCCAAGTTTGTTTTCTCTATATATCGAAATGTTCTATAATGACCAAAAAATTTCTTCCGGAACAGGTTTTCTAATGGAAAGCCCTTCAAATACTCCGTATTTGGTAACAAACCGACATAACTTAACAGGTCGTAACAATGAGACCAATGAATGCTTAAGCCGCACTGGAGCTGTTCCAAATAGAATTGAGATAACCCATGTCAAACTGTCTGAAGTAATTAATCAGTGGGGACATGCCGTTGCTACAAGGGAATTTCAGCATGTGGATGTAAAGCCGCTATTTTCACCTTGCCTTCTGAAATAACCAGAACGCATCTTTTAGGTAATTCCATTATATCCAATTTTAAAATTCCTGTCTCCGAAATTTTTACATCCTGTAATCGCAAATTAGTTTCTTCTTGTGCCATTATTCTGCCTCCCTCAAAGCCCGAATAGTCCTCGTTGCGTTTCTTGATTAATCCTCGCTCTGCATGATCAAATACTAGCAGTGCAATCTCTGACGGATGACGCCGCATCTGTTTCGCAATATGCTTTAAACTGACGTTGTCTTCCCAAAGCTCCTGGAATGTTTGCAATTCCTCTTCCACAAACACCAGGTTCAATTCGAAATCCTTTGCTTCAAACAGGTAGTAATTCATGGCGATCCTCCTTCGCCTAACGTTCGTACTAAGACATAATCTTGTCTGTCTTCACAAGCTCTTTATCTCTGATTTTGATAAAAAAGTCGTCAAGTTCATTGAAGGGATGCCAAAACATTTCTTGTGGTTATTTTGATATAAGCTTGTTCCCGTCGAACAATAAATAAAGATTGTTAATTCGATAAATGCGGTCGACTTGCATTTCTTGAAAATCTTTCAAGGTTATAGCCATTTATATTCCTCCTTATCAGTTTCGTTCTACATTCCGATAAATGATATAGTCGCTGCTAAAATCGATGCAATACAGATGGCCGTCATGGAATTTCTCAGTTTTTCATCCGAGTCTGCAATTGTTCCCATGAAACTGATGATCATAATAATTAACAAGATAATCTTGAATGCTAAGATCATTTCCTTCCTCCTTTTCAAGAAAATCTGAAATCCATGTCGCTGACCTGTCGCTCCAATTAATCTCGGTTATATCCATATTTTTAAACGGATAAGCCATTTTCACTCTTGGGTCTTCAGGATCTGCATATCCCCAGCCAATTTCACGGTATTTTTTCGGTTTTAAAGTAAAACACACAAGAAATTCTGAATCTTCCTCCCTCGTCACATATCTATAGCCCTGCTCGTATAACTCCTTTAATGCCGCGGCGGCTTGTTCACGGTTCTTGTTTTCGAGAATATCTATCAAAATCACCCCTCCTCGAAATACGAAATATGCACAACCACTTTCGGCGTCATGCTATAGAACTTTCGAACATTCATGCTGACCACTTGGCTATCGTCCTGCCAGATAATTTTGGAAAGACCATCTTTGACGCCCTTTGCCAGGTTGTCGAGATCAGGCTTGCTCGTAGGAAGGAGCTGGCCGCTTTCGATAAGAGCCATTTTCGGTTTGGTCTGGTATTTCTTCGGAGGCGAACGATAGAAGTCCATATTCAAGTGAATCGGCCCTTCTATAAGCTTTTTCGGCGCATGTTGTGCTGCCACCATCCGGACATACTCTTTAAAGTTTCTGGACTTAGCTGGGTCATAAAGAACCGTTTTGCCGGTAAATGTCTTACCGGCTCTTGGTCTCCCCTGAGCGACTGGATCGCCCAGGATTTCAAATAATATCTTTTTCATCTTTTCCTGATAAGCGATTTCTTCATCTCTTATGATTTGGATTTAGAGAAATTTCGTTTCTTTATGTTTTCACATGTAGTTCACTACTAAAATGCAAGAGCACAAAACAGTTATGCATCCACACGCCAAGGAAAAGCCAAAGCGGGCCGGTTCCCGGCTAGCTAGTGAACCTAATATCTAATTAAAGAATATGAGAACAAAAAAAAGTAGCAGAAGGGGAATTCTCCACTTCTGCTAACATTTTTTTGTTTAAATCATTGTTATAACTTGGTTCAAATTAAGTTCGAAAATTTTTCTTCAATTAAAAAAAATTGAACGACCGTTCACAAATTGAACAAATGTTAAGGGGTATGTCTTATTGTAAACGTTTTTTCATTATCAGTATAATAGTATCAGGACTTACTGCCTGACTACAGTTACTTAAGGAGAAATAGAAATGGACACAGTTTTTGATGTAGAAAGAATTCTTCTAACCAAAAAAGATAATGTAACTGCCAGGCGCTGGATTAAAGAAGCCGGTATAAAACAGCGAATATTAGACCTCCATACTTCCGTTAACGATTATCATCTTACAATTAACCGGCCAGATCTCGTTCAATCTTTGGAAGAAAGCATCGATGATTATCTATTGAACCCTTCCTTTATCAACGTACAATTATATTGATTAAAGCCAAAAGCATTATGACATACATAGAAAAAGAAGGAGGCGGGGTTCAACGATGCAGAGTATTAATTGGCTGTATATAAAACTCTATCTTAACTGCCTCAACAAAGAGAAACTTGGTCTTGTCGCAGATAATTTACCCTCTTGCATTTTCTTAATTCACATATGCATTATCGCCGCCTGCAGAAGCGAATCATTGATGGCTTCCGAAAAAGTTCTCCCTCTGAATTTACGTAAAAAAAGAACGCCCGTTTGGACGTCCTTCTATCTCATTTAAATTCTTTGATGAACTGGTTCACTGCTTCATCAATAATTTCTTCATTAATTTCATCGAATGTATAAAAACCTTTATGGTTTTCTCCACTAATCAATTCTGCAACAACTACATACCCTGTATCTCTTTCATGCCAAAATTCTGCAGCAAAAAGCCCTTGATCGTTTCTGACTACGAGTCGTTTGCTGGGATAATGCTTAGTCACCATTTTTCCTCCTTCCTATGTCAGAATTATTCGACATTTAATAATGGTATCCTCCTGAAAATTATTGGTTTCGAAAGATGTTGTTCAAAATAAAATTTCCTTCTTTTCTCAAATGAACAAGTTATTTAGCCCATTCAAATAGTGTCATTCACTCTTATGCGTAAACAGCTCCAGACCTGGCTGAACTTTCATATTTGACCAATTCTTGAACAGGTGTTTGTCCTTTTTATGACAGTCTGTTCTGCCTATACCGTTCATGGTTGTTTTTCGCCAATTATCATATTATTATAGACAAAATAATGGCCGGCGCTATGTTTCATTTCTACAGGAAAACGTAATTTGTGAACCATTGACTATAGAAAAAAGGAGCTGTGAACGATGGATTCAGTTCAAGATGTAGAGATCTATCTTTTAAGCAAAAAATACAATTTAACTGCACGGCGTTGGGCAAAAAATAAGCGCATCAAACAGCGGATTTTGGAAAAACACTTGATGTGGAACGGAGATCATCTAAAGATTAACCGCATTGATATGCTGCTGCCATTGAATACCAATATTGATTATTACTTGGAACATCCATCCTTAATCGATGATCAATTCAAGCCTGGGATTTAAGCCTATGGCTATTTTTTTTGCTTTTTGAGTTTCTTCACTTTGCTTGCCGGCCTTTGATGCATCCAAAGGCTATTCTCTTCTGTTTATTCATATTTGAGTAATAGCGCAATAAGCTCCTTCAGGATATTCAATTACCGCATAGCTTCCAGCCCGGCCAAGTTCTTTCGATTCAAAATGGATTTTGCCTCCCATTGTTCTGCACGCTTCGATGCTTGTTTTTAAATCTTTAACGCCAAAATAAACCAGCCAGACAGCCGGAAGCCCTGCATTTTGGCTTTCAGGATGGCAAATGCCGGCAACAGGAGTTCCGTCATCTGCGGTCATGACATAGTCTTCATAACTCCCCATGCTCAAACCGCTATGTTCCCAACCTATAACTTGTTTGTAAAAATCACGTACTTGATCTGTTGTTTTTACCGTTAAATCAGCGGAAATGATGGTTCCTGGGATTGGATCGTTTTGCTGCCTCTCCATTTCGGCCCCCTCGCCTTCTACAGAAATTAATCATCTGTTCTAAAGCCATTCAACTTCTATTGTCCGGATATCTCCTGGATACATTCATCGATTCGCATAGATTTTTGTGAGCTTCTGAACCAATGCCTTCCGGCAAAATTACCGGCTCCGCTTCAATTACAATATTTTCCGCCATATATCTGGCATCTAATTTTTCATAAAAATGATGGATTTCAAGCACATAAAATGCACTTAAGCCGTCGTCTTCCCGGAAGTTCAAGTAGTCCCCAGGGATAGGACGATAAAATGATTCCTCCGATATGGGAATGGTGAATTGCATTTCCCCGCCACCTGGAGGTACAATATGCACTGCAATTTCCATAACTCAACTCACACCTTTCTGATGTGTCTTCCAAATCATTAATGTTAACAACTGTCAGTTTTCATATATTTCATTTACATTTCTTTCCTGTAAAATCCACAAATGCATAAGAAATGGTGTTATAGTGGAGTTAATGAATTACATGGATTCTTTTTGACTTTTCTTAGTCGCTTTCCATTTACGGAAAGGAGAATGCAAATGTCATTTGAGAGCATTAAAGAGCTTTTAAAAACTATGCGTTTTTACCACACTGTCAATATTGTTCAGTCGTTTCACAGAGGAGAGAAAGCTTGTCTCACCGTAAAATGCGTAAAAAACACGCGCACTCTGGAAGTGACTTTTATTGACACAGCGAAGGTCGAGTATTTCGACTGTTTTGAAGCGGCAGCTGCTGCCATCCATCAAGCCATCAACCCAAACACACAAACCCAAACCTCCTGAACCTTCAGGAGGTTTTTTTTGCCTCAAATCACCTTTTGCATTCTTCCCTGAAGAACTTCATTAATGCGAATGTTTCTGTTCATACTTCCGGTTAATAAATTCCAGCATTTCCTCAAAAAGATTGGCCTCATACCAAACGTAAGGAACTACTTGTGAAACGCCATCACTTTTTATCTGCAAATTGGTTGCAGATAGCTGTGCAATTTTTGAGTCGTCGACATCTTCTTCCTTTTCATGGATTTCATGTCCTGCAAACTCTTTTTTCACTTTTTCGAAAAACCAGTTCCGCTTGGTCTCACTTTCAAAATCCCAGGATTCATACTTGCCTTGGCACAGCAATTCAATTGAATAAATTTCATTTTCCATTTCAAGATCTTTGCCCATAAATACACCCCTATTCGCAATTAACTGTTGAATAAATATAGTTTCATGCAGTTTACCTCTTTCGGGGCTTCGGAAAACCTTTTAGGCAAAACAAAAAGCCGACACATCAAAATGTGCCGGCTTTTCCAACTTGTTGAGAAAGTTGAGATTTGTATTAGGTATCATCCTTTAACCGATATTCCGCTAACCAGCTGCGCTTGCCGCGGGCGAGCGCCAAGCCGCTTCGTCGCTGCGCTCCTGCAGGGTCTCGGCTGTCTCGCTTTCCCGCAGGCAAGACATTGGCCGACGCCTGCGAGGCCAAGTCTTTGCGACGAAGCGCGCAGCGCTGCAGGAGCAGTACGGTTTCCTCCGCTGGTTGGCTTCATATCTGGAGAGCGGGAACAAATAAGAGAAGAGTTTCTCAAACAATCACCGTTTTTAGAGAATCACAAAAGGTGACAAAAGGTGACAAAAAAGAGCAGAATGCAGCGGAAGGCGGCGACTTCTGCGGGAATAGGGCGAGTCCTGAGACCCCGCAGGGAATGAATGGGGCAAAAGCAGTTTGCCCCGTTCATTTGCGACGAAGCTAGCGCAGCGATGCAGGAGCACACGGTCTTCGCCAGCGAGCGAGGAGGCTTTGGCCGCCTCCCGCGAAAAGCGTCCGCCCTGGAGCGAAATGAAAAAAGCCGGCACATCGAAATGTACCGGCTTCCGCTCTATTCTTCTTTCATAGCTTGTCGTGCTTCGGTCATTTGCTTCCACACCGAACCTTTTGCGTCTTCCCCTTGTTCGATGCGGGCAATTGCCATTTTAATCTGGAGTTTCACTTCAAACTCCGGATCGTTTTCCGCTTCTTTCAATGCTGGCAATGATGCTTCTGTTCCTGTTTCGTATAAGAACATCGCCGCACGCCAACGGACCAGTTTATTTTTATCTTTTAAGGTTTCCATCATGATTGGCTCGAACTCTTCAAAGCCGAGATCGCTGATTGTATCTCCAGCAGTTCTACGGACAGCCCAGCTTTTATCTCTCATCGCTTTTTCCAGTAGCGGGACAACCGCTTTATCACGGATATCGCCTAGATAAATAGCTGCCTGCCTACGGATGGACATTTTTTCATCGTCCAAAGCTTTTGCCAAGAGCGCCAAATCGCTGAGTTCCCCTTCATTCATCTGTTCGAGCAATTGGAAACGGGTTTCCCAATCCGGCACATCGAATTCTTCCAATGTCACTTTCCGGCCCCGTTCTATCGGCTCCGCCTCTTCGGAATGGTTTTGTTCGACCATTGCATCCAAACGTTCTTGAGGGTAGGCAGCTGCAAGCTCTTCTACCATGCCTAGGCCGATTTCTTCTTTTTCGCCGTAGCGGACGCCGTAATCCGCCCATTTTCGTTGCAGCAAGTAGTTTTCTTCTGTCGGGTCCAGCACTGCCTGCATCGCTGCAACAAAGTTTTCCGGCATCGCAAAGCGTTTTTCAGAATGGCTGTCAAAAACTTTCACTTGCAAAGGAATGCCTTTAAATTGTTGAACATGTACATAGATTTCCCCAAAATGTTCATCTATTTCGATTTCTTCATTGGAATGGCCGCTGTCGTCGCCGAAAACCCGGCGCACTTCCGCCAAAATCGTTTCCCAGTCGAATTTGGCCAGTCTTTCAACTGCTAAAAAATCGGCTACATGATACACGCCCTTGACTCCGGCAATCGAAAGAATCGCTTGGATTTCTTTTGGGGCGCCTTCCAGATTGTCTTTATGGTAATTATGGCTTTTGCCGAACGGCAATTCCTGGTCAATAATGACTTTCATCGTATTCGGGCTTGGTGTTGGTTCAATCGTTACAATTTTCACGCGTAATCCCTCCTGAGGTTAGTATACGCTGCCTCTCTTTGGCGGCGTATACTGACTAGCTGTTACAGGCCAATATAATGACTTAACGTGCCGTGGCAGAAAAAAACTTCATTGTTAAAGTCTTTCTATTTATGATTCCGCCATTTCCTGAAGATGCGTCCATCGCTCGATCAACGCATCGTATCGCGCAGTTAAAGCATCTATGTCTGCTGTCAGCTTATTTAATATTTCAAAATCCGAACCCGCTTTGGCCATTTCAGCTTCACGTTCTTCGATTTGGGATTCGACTTCTGAGATATCATCAAGAATCGTTTTGTATTCCTGCTGTTCTTTAAAGGTCATTTTCTTTTTTGGTTTTTCCACTTTTGCGGGTGTCGGAGCTTCCTGCACTGGGGCAGCTTTCGGCTCTTCAGCAGCAACTGGTTTTTCTTTGATGAAATCGGTATACAGGCCCTGGTATTCTAAAATCTCTCCAGTGCCGGTCGTCCATAGCTTGCGGGCAATCCGGTCCAGGAAAAAACGGTCGTGGGAAATCGTGATGACTACGCCCGGGAAGTTTTCCAAAAAATCCTCTAATACGGACAGGGTCTGGATATCCAAATCGTTCGTCGGCTCATCCAATAATAAGATATTTGGCTGTTCCATCAATAATTTCAGCAAGTACAGGCGCTTCCGCTCCCCGCCGGACAATTTGCCGATTTGAGTGCCATGGCCGTTCGATGGGAACAAGAACCGTTCCAGCATTTGCGTAGCGGACAATCGAACTCCTTTTGCCGCTTCATAATCGCTTGAAATTTCCTGGATGTATTCGATCATCCGCTGAGATTCATTCATTTCAGGCAAATGCTGCGTGAAATGAGCGATTTTAACGGTGCTGCCGTAATCCAATTTGCCTTCAGTCGGCTCATAGTCACCGGCGATCAATTTCATCAGCGTCGATTTTCCTGCGCCATTCGGCCCGACAATTCCGATGCGGTCACCGCCTTGCAGCAGGAAATTGAAGTTGCGGAAAATAACGTTGTCGCCAAACGCCATTCCCAAGTTCTCGCCTTCAATGATTTTTTTGCCGAGGCGCTGGCTTTGCATGGACAATTCCAATGAAGTATTGTCATTTTCAGTCTGTACATTTTCTTTGATTTCTTCAAAGCGCTGGATGCGGGCTTTCTGTTTCGTCGAGCGGGCTTTCGCACCGCGGCGAATCCATTTCAATTCTGACCGGAAACGGTTTTCCAGTTTTTGCTGGGATGAAGCTGCCATTTCGTCACGGATGGCTTTGTTTTCCAAATAATCCCCGTAATTTCCTTTATGCGTATACATCGTCTGGTCTGCCAGCTCGAAAATATGAGTGGAAACCGCGTCCAGGAAATACCGGTCATGCGTCACGAAAAGCATGGCACTGTTCATGCGGAGCAGAGTTTCCTGTAGCCATTCGGTTGAAGCCGCGTCTAAATGGTTGGTCGGCTCATCAAGCAATATCAAATCAGCAGGCTCGATCAATGCTTTCGCCAACGCTACCCGTTTCCGCTGGCCTCCTGAAAGCTCACTGATCAATTGATCAAACATGTCTATGCCCAGCTTTGTTAAAGCTGTTTTTGCAAGCGCATTGATATCCCAAGCGTTTTCCTGTTCCATGCCTTCTTGGATTTTCATCAATTCATCCTGAAGTTCCGTAGAGCTGGAATCGACCATCATATTTTTCAATGCTCTTTCATAGGAACGGTTTAATGCCAGAATCGGCGAGTCGCCGGAAAACACCGTTTCCAGCACTGTCAGTGACTCATCAAACTCCGGCTCTTGTTTCAAATAAGTGATGGCATATTTTTTCGGATGATCCATATTGACCGAATCCGCTTCTATTTCTTCAGCTAAAATTGACATCAATGTAGATTTCCCTGTGCCATTTACGCCGATCAACCCTGCACGTTCACCTGGATACAAAGAAAATTCCACGTCTTTAAAAAGGGTTTTAGCTCCTACAGTTTTTGTTAAGTTTGTTACGTTTAAGTGGCTCATTTATTCCCATCCGTTTCTTTTATAAGTTGCTTTAAAAAGGATAGCATAAATTGGTGGCGTTCTTCAGCAATTTGCTTCCCTGTCTCGGTATTCATCTGGTCTTTCAACAGCAATAATTTCTCGTAAAAATGAGTTGCGCTGCTTGTCGGTTTTGAACGGTACTCGTCTTCAGTCATCTCGCTTCGCGGCTCTTCTTCCCAGTTATACAACTTCCGGCCTTTAGCGCCGCCGTATGCAAACGTGCGCGCGATGCCGATGGCGCCGATCGCATCGAGCCTGTCCGCATCTTGTACAATGCGGGCTTCGATGGTAGCGGGCACAGCACCATGGCCTCCTTTGAAGGATACGGACTGGATGATTTCTTTGATCTGGCTGTTCTGCTCTTTACTTAACTTCAAGCTTTCCAGAATATCCGTTTCTAAATCTTCATCCGCTTTTTTGTATTTGGGATCAGACACATCATGCAGCAACACTGCCAGTTCGACAATCGACGCGTCCGCTTTTTCTTTCTTTAAAATAGCTTTGGCATTTTGCCGTACCCGTTCGATATGCTGCCAGTCATGGCTTGCATCAAATGTTTCATAAATCTTTTTTACTGCTGTTTCGCATTGCTGTATGGTTTCATGCATAAGATTTTCGGCTCCTTTTGCTCTATTATAACCTGTAACCTTGTCTGAATGTCCGATTTGTCCTGTGATATTGACGATTTGATGTCCTTCGGGTATAGTATAAGCCAACCATTAAAAGGCTTTTTAATGGTTCCACGACAATACTCAATATATAGGGGGAACGTGCATGCACCAAGGTAAGGTAAAATGGTTTAACACGGAAAAAGGCTATGGGTTTATTGAGTATAACGATGGTGATGAAGTTTTCGTCCACTTTACAGGAATCCAAGGTGACGGGTTCAGGACCTTGCAAGAAGGAAAAACCGTCTCTTTCGAAATTATTGATGGAAATCGTGGACCGCAAGCTGCAAATGTAATTGAAATCGAAAGTTAACAACCTATTTTCCAGATAATATAAAGAGACCCGGAGAAAATCATCTCCGGGTCTCCTTTTTTGTTTCAGCTCATTCAATCAAATCCATGTGTAAGTTTTGCCCCAGCTTTCACGTGACAAACGCTCGATTTCTTCCACATCTGCATCCTCGACCATATAAGTATCACCTTGTTCATAAGGGTTGTAATGGAACGCATACATACGGGCAGTGAATTGATGGAACGGCAGCGATGATTCGCCTTCAAGCTCTCCGTGGCCCTGGACACTGGTTTCAATGCCTTGCCCCCAGTTCTGGCCGCTGTCGTTGTTGGGATTGTAGAAATAAACACGGACTTCGCCTTGCTCATCCTGGTCAATCCGCTGAATTGATACAGCATGCAGCCCAAGTAGCCGGCCATGGACATTGGTGATGTAAATCCCCACAGGGTTCGGGTAGATCAATTCATAGCCTTCGTTATACTCTGGATGATGTGTGGCATAGAACAGGCGGACAAACGCCTGATAATCCGTTACATAGCCTGTCAGCGGGTCGATAATATTGATAAAGCCTCTCGGGATCCATTCGCCGTAGAACTCTGGATTGACCCATTTATGGCCGTCTTCACCGCGCAATAACGTCTTCTTCATCATTTCATTGTAGATTTTATCGAGATGCGGCACTAGTACGACGGAAACAGGATCCAGCTCTTGATGAATTTCCGCCGCCACTCCGCCTTCAATCGTATTAGAGTGAATAACTTCCCCTTCAAACGTAATATCAATATCATTTTCCCGGACTGCCCGGGCGATGTACTCGAGCAATTGGCCAATGCCATGCTGAGCCCAGAGGCTGATGGCCCGCGCGGATTGACAAGTCGGGTTCAGCCCTTGGCCGATGCCAAGCGGCTGGCCTAAAACGCTGATTACGCCTCCAACCAAAACACCATTGGCGGTGATGCCGCCTTTGCGATGCTCTCTTCGCAAAAGAACTTTTTTAACGTCCGGATGGACATCGATTTCGAACAGCCTGCGCAGAGCCGGCAGCAACGGATCCTGAGTCAGTACTCCACGGTCCAGCATTCTCGACAAACCGTAGATCACTTTGCTGGTTTCCGGATGGACAGCAATTTGGATCATGTCCCGAATCAGCTCGGCATTGGCGTTGAAGCTGGCGGTGCCTATTTCAGATAGACTTAGGGCTTCCGGAATCAAATCTGAATACTTGCGGTTCAAGTAGCGGATAAAAATGGCATTCGCCGGAGCCACAAGGCCGGTCGTATTCATCGATTCTGCGAAAGCGCGGCTTTCTGAGCGCAATGTTTCTTCGTCCACTTCCATCAGATGCTTGCGGTATTCCCGCAAGTTCGGAAATTTCTCGGTTAATGGCGTTGGCGTAGTAATGGCTTTTTTAAACGCCATTAAGTTTTCTTTCGTGCTTTCTTCGATATTCTCATCGATCATTTGAGTTGCTGTTTCAATCATGTGAATGATGCGGTCCACCATGATCGGACGCTGGACAGTCAGCCGGCCGATTTCTTCAACCAGCTTGTTGGCTACTGCTTTATACGATAAACGCCCGCCCAGAAAGCGGAATAAGCGTTCTGCACGTTCCGTGTGTTCCCCGGCTTCCACTCGTGCTGCTTCCGTTTCTGCCGGGAAAAGCAAATCAAGGTTTAAAGCAAGCACTTCGTTCAGGAACGTGGCTGCTTCTTCTGCCGATACTTCCGTGTGCTGGTATTTCCCTTCAGAAATGGCCAGCATGCGCAGTTCGCTCAGCATTTCCACAACAGAATTGATGCCTCGGATTTTCAGCGAGCCGCCGACAAAAGGAGGTTCCAAATTTTCCGCTTCTGTCCAAGGCCCTCCGTGGAACACACCGGACTTATCAAAATCAGCAGCATAGTCATACAGCATTTCCAAACCTTCGTCTGTTGCCGCCAATTCTGTTGCTAATTGAAAAACTTCTGTCTGATACATGCTTTTTGCAAACGGCTTGGCTTCTTCCAATGAGCGAAGAGCCTGTTCAAATTTATCTTTTACAGACGTCAATTCTGTTGCCATTATGATTCCCCCAAATAATTAAAGATAAAAATCGAATTTCTCGTAATTCTTCAATAGCTCTTTCATCCGGTCACTGTCTTCCCCAAAGAAGAATAAGGTACCGTAATGGTTCCCAAAGCCGACGCGTTCCGCTACTTTAGAGGTCACAGGAATAAATAAATCGTGTTTTTCAAAATAAGAATCGGCCTTCAAATTATCCGGAACATTAAGTTTTTCAATCAGCCGGACACGCGGATAGACCATCAAACTTCCTGCATAGCCTTTAGCGGAAGTGACTTCTTCAGGGAAAAACGCTTCCAGTTCTTCAGCGGTAGTATCTGGATCGCTGCACAGTATTTGAGCCTGGAAAGCGTTAAAGCCATATGCTCTTTCGATCAAGTCGAAAATATGCCCTCCCGGTACCCGGGCTGCCACTTCCCCGAAGTTCAATGTGCCATCATGTGAAATGAAATATTCCGGATGAATTACACCGTAACTGATTTCAAATGAATCTACCAGTTTTTGGATTTCATTCAAAATTTGTGGACGATAAGCTTCCAGTGCCGGGGAAGCTGGTACGAAATTGGAATGGCCCAGCTTAACATACTCTGTAATATTGAGGAACTTTACTTGCCCATCGTGAATAAAAGCTTCGCATGAAAATTCCTGCCCGTCCAAATGGCTTTCCATTAAATAAGGAAATTCTTCTTCTATTTTTTCAATATCTGCCGCATCGCGGATGACCATATGGCCAACGGTTCCAGCTTTATTGAGCGGCTTAATATGGATCGGATCGTTTAAATCGCCTTCAATTTTGATCAGCGCATCATTCACGCGCTTTAAAAAGCGATGGATGTCATCTTTGGAATAAGCTTCTTCAAATACCCCTACTTTGATGCCCGACATTTGGGCTTTCCGTTTCATCAAACCTTTGTCCCGGAGCAAAAGCGAGCGGTTGAAAACTCGGGGGTCATCAAAAAAACGGGCATTCAGTGCTCCTGCCCATTCTACAGTTTCTTCATAAATTGGTACTGCCAGTTTGGTATCCATGTCATCCAAGATCTGGTAAAGCTCTTCTGACCCTTCATTGAGGCGGTCAAAATCCCAGCCCACAAAATTGATGTCGTTTTCTTTTGCAAATCCTTCAAAATCAGGTGGACCTACTACTACATATGGCCGGTCAAGCTTGTCAATCGCTTCAATCGCCGGCAGGCTCCATCCTAAAATTGCTGTTAGTTTCCCATCATTATTCGTCGCAGACATTGAATCTCTCCCTTTCCCTTTTGCACTTGCCTTAGCTATTCTACTATATTACCTAATGAAAGAATATTCAAACCTGAAAAAATATTGGTTTAATTCCCTTTACTTTGGGAATTTTAGTATAAAAGAAAGGAGAAGAATGCCGTGGAGCCATGGTTTCTGAGATTGAGAGAATATTTCCCTGCCAAAGAGATGAAATCGGAACAACATATGAAAACATTATTCGAGAAAAAATCGGACGCCTATAAATTGGATGAAAGCCAAAACCACACGCTGGTTTATTTTGAAAAACCGGATTTTTTATTTATTGATTATATACTGGTTAACAGTACTTCACGAGGAAGCGGGCTGGGCAGCAAAATAATCGAAAAAGTGAAAAATAAAAACAAGCCCATCGTCCTGGAAGTTGATCCGATTACGCCTGAAGATCCCGAATCCGCCAAACGGGTACGTTTTTACCAAAAGCAGAATTTCAGAAAAGCTCCATCAATCGAGTATGTACGGAAGCATCCGGTCACCGGTGAAAAAAGCGTCATGGATATTTTTTATTGGACACCTGCAGATACATCCGAAGAGTGGGTTTTGGAAAAGATGATGGAAGCCTACGAGGAAGTCCACGCTTTTGATAACGAAGCATTTTACGGAATCGAACCGCAGCCGGCCGCGCAGGTTTTGCAGCTGGCAGAAGCCCGGCGCCAACAGCAAGCGAAATAGAAAAGCCTGCATCGTTACTCGATGCAGGCTTCAGACTGTAGACAAAGTGTGCTTGAAATGAATAAGACGGTATAAATCCCAACCGGTCCGGCCACTTCGCTTTCCGTGGGCTCGGCTTCAGCCTCCTCGTCACTGGCGTTCCTGTGGGGTCTTCAGCTCGAGCTGGTCCCACAGGAGTCTCGTGGCCGGACCGGTTGGGGGTGTCGCGTGACTTCAAGGAATCCCTTCCAGCCAGGATGCCGCTTTTCACTTCACGCCAGGTTCCGCAGCGGAAACCGGCGAGGGCAAACACTGTGCTCCTGCATTGCACCTGCATCGCTGCGCTAGCTTCGGCGCGAGCCCGCGGAAAGCGTCCGGTTGAAGCGCAGGAACCGAAGAGAGAACCTTGTTTTTTTATATTTATTCACATGTTTTTTTGTCTACAAACTCAAGCCTGCATCGAAAATACTCGATGCAGGCTTTTCTATGCGTTTCATTTATGATTGGTTCCTACTTTGTTTAACTCGTTTCCAAGGAATTGAAGCTGCGACCCAATTGAGCAATTGCTAATGCAAAAACGATGAGCAGCCGTTTTCCCCTGCTCTTTGCGAATTTGTTTCCTAACAAAACATCCTTCACAATATGTTTCCATCATTTCATCAATTTCATTGATAATTGAAAGTTTGTTCAAACTGTCACCCCTTTAAATTGCCATTCGCTTATTTTACTACTTATTTGTCTTTTAATCCAACACTAGTTATACTATCAAAGGACAATTTCATCTGATCAGCGGTTCGTAAACTCCCGCTTTATCAAAACTAAGGAGGAAACTACTTGTTTAACGAGTATTTGGGCCTTGGCTTTGCCTTGGTCAATTTTATATTGCTGCTCATCATGTACAAATTTTTCGGGAAAGCCGGATTGTTTGCATGGGTAGCCCTTTCTACAATTTTAGCGAATATCCAAGTCACGAAGACCATTGAAATTATCGGATTGACGGCTACGCTTGGAAATAGTTTATATGCTTCGACTTTTCTCGCTACTGATATTTTAAATGAGAAATACGGTCAAAAAGAGGCGAAAAAAGCGGTTTGGCTCGGATTCTCATCTCTTTTGATCATGATTGTAGTGATGCAATTCGGCATGAAGTTCGTTCCGGCTGAAAGCGACTTTGCCAATGATTCGCTGCATACGATTTTCGGATTGATTCCGCAACTCGCAGTCGCCAGTATGCTGGCTTATCTCACCAGCCAGCATTTGGCCGTATATATATTCGCCGCCATTCGCAAAGTCTTTCCAAAAGATAGCCAGTTCTGGATCCGCAACAATGGCTCGACATTGATCAGCCAGCTGCTTGATACCTTTATCTTTACCAGTATCGCTTTTTACGGTGTTTATCCGTTTGATATTTGGTGGCAGATATTCATCTCGACTTATGTGCTGAAATTCATTGTTTCAGTCCTTGATACACCGTTTGGCTATATCGCCAAAGCTTTAAAACCAATTGACGAAAAGTAGGTGGGGATATGCTTGAAGTTTTTGTAGACGCTGCGACTGCTGGATCACCGAAAGTCAGCGCTGTCGGCGTATTTATCAGAGGCGAAGGCCACTCCATCAAATGGAGCGAATATGTCGGGGAAATGGATAACCATACCGCAGAGTTTACGGCACTGGTCAAAGGACTGGAGCTGGCGCGGGATTTGTCTACCCAAATGGTCTCCATCAAATCAGATTCCCAAGTGGCGGTTGAAGCTTTTGACAGAGGATTCATCAAAAACCCAAAGTTCAAACCGCTGCTGGAAGAAGCTCTCCGCCTGTCTGCTGAATTCGATTACTGTTTCATCAAATGGATTCCGGATTCCCAGAACCGGGCAGCGGACGATCTTGCCCGCACCAAACTGCGTGCCCATAAATAAATCCAGACTGCAGACTTGCTTGTTCAACTACAAGCGCCTGCAGTTTTTTTATCTGCTCGCCTCTCTTCTGTATTTCAAAGTCGCTGCAGACTGCGCTTTAAAAGTCTGGTAAACTAGAGACAGTTGAATCTTGGAGGTAAATCATGAAATCAAAACTTGGAACAGTGCTCGATATTTTCATTCTGTTGGTTGGGCCTTGGATTATCTATACGCGGGTGCTCGAAATCATGGAAAACGGTGCTTCAATTTATCCGGTCATTTCAATCATCATCATTACGCTGGCTGTCTTATTCTCGGTTTATAACCTGTATTTGGCAATATCAGCAAAACAGCAAGGCAATACGAAAAAATAGTTGAAAAGGTGATTCTTTTTGAAATCGGTTTTGTTTTACTTTGTTCCGCTGATTGTTTATGCAATGATCAACAATCTGGTTGAACGCTTGTATTGGCCATATTATGTAGCATTGCTTTTGGCATTCCTGGGCTTTCAGCTGGCGCGTTTGCGTTATCCCAAAGATGCCGTTCCGCCAATTGCGAAAATTACACAAGGCATCTTTTACATACTGACGGTCGCGTTCATTTTCCGGGATCAATACTTAAATCCGCTGATGATCAATGTTTTACTTGGCATTACGCTTGTCATCGCCATAGTTGAAATTATGCAATATAGAAGAAAACCATCAGCTTGATAACCGTTTCCGCATCGACTACAAATATTTAAAAAGTATAGTAAAAGGCTATGGATTCGTTGCTGAATTCACAGTCTTTTTTTATTGTCATTCCGCCGTGCATCATTGAACTGGCTATTATTAAAACGGCGGCAGAGAATTAGGGAATGACTGTCATTCCAACAGCGTACTGAGAGCCTAAAAGAATCTCCCTTTCCAAACAAAAATATTGTATGATTGGTAAAAAAAGGAGAGAGCGGCATGAAAAGGTGTTTTGTCGGAATTGGTGTCTTAGCTGCATTGGTTTTGGCAGGATGTACGGAGGAAAAAGCGGAAACGAAACCGGTGGAAATTGATGAAATTGAATTGGCAAAAGAAGATGCAGGTCTCACAAAAGAAGATGCAGGTCTCACATTGGACATTACGATTCCAGAAGCTGATGGACTGGATGAGTTCAACCAACATGCGGTAGAGCTCGGGAAAGAGCTGGAAGCGGCAGTCAGGAACTCCGAAACAGCCTACCTGGAGGAAAGTGCAGATGGTACTTTGCATGCTGACGGCCATATGGATTTTGCAGTTAAATTTTTGGATGAACAAACGGCCAGCGTATTGATTGAAGCTTATTTGTACGAAGCAGGCATGGCGCATGGCATAACTTATTTGGAACCTTTAAATTACGATTTGCGGACAGGCGCGGCTATTGAATTAGCCGACTTGTTCGAAGGGGACAACTACGTAGCTGACCTCAGTGAATTGGCGAAAGTGGAAATAGAGACCAGCGAAGTGAAAGATCAGCTGACCAAACCGTTTACGGAAATTAAAGAAAATCAAAAGTTCTACTTGATTCCGAATAACTTGGTATTGGTGTTCGACCAATACGAAATCACGGCAGGAGTTGCAGGTCCACAAAAGATACTTATTGCAAAGAGCGATTTGAAGAACTTGAAAGACTTGTATAATTGAAAATCGAAAATAAAATAGAAACTAAAAGCCGTCGGCATGACGGCTTTTTTATTTGCAGCTGTATTGGACTAAACTCCATTGCTAAATTGCCAATTCTTTAGCGATTGTTCAATCTTCCCTGAATCCACTCCCGTGTTTCATTGCTGTTTTTCAAAGCTCTTTTCGGTATGATATAAGCGCTCATCGCGCTATTATACAAGTAGAAACGCTCTTCATCTTCTTGCAAACTTAGAATGGCTGGCCAGGATGCTTTCTTTTCTTCCGTGGAGGAGGTCTGGATTATTCCTTCGTCTGATAAAGTCATTGTGTACTTCCCAATAATGCCTCCCGCTTTTCCTTCTCTCAGCATTTTTTTAACGTTCCGCATGACGCTGCTGTAAAAGAATTTCGGATAAAAGATGATCCACACCATACTAATAAGTAAAAAAGGAATTAGGAAAAACAAAAAAGGCGTATTGACGATCACCGAAAAAATATACGCCAGGAAAATATAAATTACCGGAACCAGGATTTGCTGCAATCGAAGCGAACGAGTTGCCGTTTTGGAATGCTTTACATGTTGAAGGTTGAAGCTTAGATAATCTTCTTCTGTTAAGTTGAATTCTATTTGCATATGGGGCTCCTTTCGCTTCAAAAATGAACGCTGCTGACTGGCAAGCTCTATCTCTGTAATATGGCTGCTAGCTTCATTTCGTAAAATACCAAACCAAGACCAGAACAATGGCGACGATGATCCAAGTAGCAATCCGGATTCTATTTCGCTTTTTGCGGATCTCTGCCTCTTCTTTTACGTCCTTCATTAATGACATATTTTTCACTCCCTGCTGTTTTGATACCTTTTACTGGCAAATTCTATTATGATGAAAAAAAGGAGGTTTTATTCGTGAAGAAGTTTTTATTTCCTTTACTATCCCTCGTTGTGCTTGCAGGCTGTAACGATGCACCCGCTAATCCCAAAGAAGCGACAGTCGCGACTGAAGCGATAGCCAGCGGCCTTGATATTCCCTGGTCCATCAATAAAATCAATGATGAATTTTATATCTCAGAACGTCCCGGAACAGTCGCCCATGTTGCCGCCGACGGGAAAGTGACGCACCAGCAGGTGGAGTTTTCAGATCCTTTATCTTCAGCAGCTGAAGCAGGATTTCTTGGATTTGTACTGGCGCATGATTTTGAGGAATCCAAACAAGCTTATGGCTATTATGTCTACGAACGCAATGGCCGTTCTTTTAATAAAATCGCCCGGTTCCAGCAGGATGGCGGCGCCTGGCAGGAAACGGACGTCTTATTGGAAGGCATTCCTACAGGCAACGTCCATCACGGCGGACGGCTCGAACTGGATAAAGACGGTGTCTTGTTCGCGACTGTCGGAGATGCATCCGAGCCTGAATTGGCACAGGATCTGGCTTCAGTAAACGGGAAAATTCTTCGGTTGAATGAATTTGATGAATTTGAAATCTACTCTCATGGCCATCGCAACCCGCAAGGAATCGCCTGGGCGGAAGATACGATGTACGCGTCCGAGCACGGCCAGTCTGCGAATGATGAAATAAATATTATTGAAGAAGGCAATAATTATGGTTGGCCGACAATTGAAGGCAACGCCTCAAAAGAAGGCATGGAATCTCCGTATTATACAACGGGCTCGGACGAAACCTGGGCACCAAGCGGCATCGCCATACATGATGGAATGCTTTATGTAGCAGCACTCCGCGGCACTGCCGTGAAAGTGATCGATTTAGAGACAGGCGACGTAGCCGATTCTTATGAAGGATTTGGCCGTGTCCGCGATGTTTTCTCAGACGGTGAAGATCTTTACTTCGTCACTAACAACACCGACGGCCGCGGGACCCCTAACGAAAACGACGATCAATTGTATCGTTTGAGCAAGGAATAGAAAGACGCCGAAATCGGCGTCTCAGACTGTAAACAAAGTCAAAGGTTGATGACTATGGTTGTATAAAACCAACCGGTCCGGCCACTTCGCTTTCCGTGGGCACGGCTTCAGCCTCCTCGTCACTTAGAAAACCCGGTGCTCCTGCATCGCTGCGCTAGCTTCGTCGCAAACGAATCGTGCAAGCACAATTCGCTTCCTGCGGGGTCTTCAGCTCGAGCTGGTCCCACAGGAGTCTTCGTGGCCGGTCCGGTTGGGCTTCACTTTGGAATCAAGGCAACAATGTCAACACGCCAGCAATTGCTCCTGGAGGATGCTTGGGATTCCAGCCTGTTCCAGGATCCGGAGCGCAAGGCGGCGAGGGCAAACACTGTGCTCCTGCATCGCTGCGCTAGCTTCGTCGCAAACGAATTGTGCAAAATTACTTTTGCACAATTCGCTTCCTGCGGGACAGCGAAGTGCCGAAATCCGCTCGGACGTCAGGCCGAGTTAGTTCGGCGCAAGCCCGCGGAAAGCGTCCGACTGGCGCGCAGGATCCGGCATCGCGCCAATAAAAGAGGGATGTTTATTCCGTTAGCGTGATAAATATATTTTTGTCTACAAGCTCAGACGCTGAAATCGGCGTCTTTTTCTAAAGAAATTTAACCATCAAATCTTCGTCGACATAGCCATTATCCGTTTTCATCGAACGGTATTCAGTCCCGTATTTTTCAAAGCCATATCGTTCATATAATTGAATCGCGCTATGATTGCTGCTGACGACCGTTAGATACAATTGCTCAATGCCACCGCATTCTTTTGCATATTCGACCAGCTCATCCATCAGCTGGCTGGCAATGCCTTTCCCTCTTGCTTTCGGGGTCACATAGACAGCCAGTACATTAGCCCGGTGTTTCAGCTTTTTTCCAGTCTCCCTCAAAAGCGTCACATTGCCAACCAGTTGCCCGTTTAAAAACGCTCCAAACGTCACAGCCGATTCAGCTGCCAAATTGTCTGCTGTTGCCTGGAGCGGTTTTAGCAAGGCATCTTCAAGAGTTGAGCTGAAGGCATCCGGGGATTGTCTTAAAGCTTCAATACGAAGTTCCCTGTATATGGCAGCATCTTTCGGATTTAGTTCACGAATATCCATTGGCGCATCTTCCTCTTTACTTGAATTCCATTTCGACTTTCCCTTTGCCGTTTTCAACATCAATCGTTGCATAGGCTCCGTTTACAAAAGTGATTTGAGGCGGAATATGGCCGAGGTCAATGTCGTAGGCAATAGGAACACCTAGTTCATCTGACAAATCCTCGTACATTTTCTCTACTGTATATCCGCTGATTTCCTGGTTCGCCGGACTTCTGCCAAAAACAATGCCGGAAATATGGTTAAACCATCCCGCATATTTCATTTGAGTCAATGACCGTTTTAAATCTGCTACGTTCATTTCACAGTTTTCTAAATACCATAAAACCGGTTCTCCTGGAATATGGCGTTCACGGAAACCGTCTACATCTCCATAAGGTGTTCCGATTAAATGGCGGATCACATCGATGCAGCCGCCTAGAAGACGCCCTTTGAATTGTTCCGCTTCCCCTGAAACGGTCTTCCATTCCGTGTCTTCTGTCAAATTAAAAATGACTGGAGTCGGATGATCATGATCCCATTCTTTTTGATACTTTTCGGATGATACTTGTGCGATGGATTCGCCTTGTTTTGTTTGAAGAACATCGAGCCATTTGGCTGTCGTATCATCTGATTCAGGGCCGCGAAGATCAACAAAATTAACGCCGTGTGCTGTCGCATATCCTGTGTTCAACGTAACAGCAAGCAATAGCATGCTGATATCCGAGTAACCTAAAATCCATTTCAATTCAATTTTTGAGAAATCGAGGAATTCCAGAACTTCCACGAGCAATTCCCCGCCCCAAGGAGGCATGACCAAATCAACCGATGGGTCGCTAAGCATTTTCATCAATTCTTCTGCACGGACTTCCGCCGGCGCGGATTTAGCTTCCTGCTGCGTCCACGGCGTGTCCCCTACCTGCAGTTTAAAGCCTCGCTCTTCTAAGCGCTCAATTGATTTTTTCAGTACCTCATGCATATCTGGTGCAACCCCGGAAGAAGGTGCGGTTACTCCAATCGTTTCATTCTTGCGGTCTGGATATCTGATCATCGTCATTCTCCTTTAATATTTGGCGTTATGTAAATGATACGAGTGCCAGAATTATTCCGCAAAGAATAACTCCACCCAGCAAAAACAAAAACGTTTGAGTTATAAAGTCCCAAAGCGCATTTGGTTTACGGTCTGATTTCATGTGGTCTAAGTGACCTACTCCAAGGGAAAGTCCTGAAGAATCAGCTTGTCCAGGGTATTCAGCCATCTTTTTTTGATTTCGGGAATGCATTTAAATCCTCCTTACATATGTATAAAATAAAATTAAAGATTAGTTACATTATACTAGAGTGCTTTTATATATAAAGAAAAAACTTCTGAAAATTAAAATTCGATTTATTTTTCATTTCGTCTGCCGCTTAAAGTGGCGCTGTCAGGGTATTTATCTGTAGGATCAAAATGTGAAGGAGATGTGCATATGAAAGTTTTAGTGGTGGGTGCCAATGGACAAGTCGGCCGCCATTTTGTCCAGCTGCTAGCCGATTCGAAAGAACATACCCCAAAAGCAATGATCCGCCATGAAGAACAAATCAGCTATTTCAACAGTCTTGGAGTGGAAACAGTTCTAACGAGCCTTGAAGGCAGTGTTGAAGAAATTGCTGCTGCTATGGAAGGCTGCGATGCCGTCGTCTTCACAGCAGGCAGCGGAGGCGCAACCGGAGCTGATAAAACTTTGCTGGTCGACTTGGACGGTGCAGCCAAAACCATCAAAGCGGCAGAACAAACCGGCACCGAACGATTCCTCATGGTGAGCGCCATCCATGCCGACCGCCGTGAAATGTGGGGCAAAGATATCGCACCGTATTATGTGGCAAAGCACCATGCCGATAATATCCTGCGGGCAAGCGGTCTCATTTATACGATTGTCCGGCCGGGCCGGCTGACGAACGATCCCGGGACTGGCCGGATATGGGCAACGGAAAACCTGGACTCTGGTCCAATTCCAAGAGAAGACGTCGCCAAGGTTCTGTTGCATTGCTTGGACAATGAGCATGTCTACAATAAAACTTTTGAAGTCATTTCCGGTGATGATGAAATTGAAGAAGCACTTGATCGTTTATAGGAGGCAATGCTTTCCACCTTTGATCTGGCCAGCAGAATAATTTTTATGATGGGCTAAAAAGCAATGCGGCATTTGAATATTGATTATTAAATGTAAAAAGGAACACGGTTCTTAGCGGGTTCCTTTTTTGGTTAATCCCAATAATTAAAGAGGATCTGTCCTACAGTCTCCGGTTTCCAATAAAAGATTTGTTCCCATTCAGCAGGATTTAATTCATTTTTTTGTGGTTTGTGTTTTATAAGTTCATTTAATTCATTGACAGTTAATACATCATAGAAGGGTTTAAATTCTTGGGAAAGCACAGGTTCATCTTTGAATTCAAGGTTCCCATCATCAACAATTGAAGCAAAGGCAATAAAAGGATAATGTTCATTCAATAAAACATAAAACTGATTGCCACGCATCTCCACATGTGCAGAATAAAAATTTGCCGGATATCGGGGCGAGTTGAATTCCAATATTCTACCGGCATTATTAGTTGCTACGCTGAAACACAATTGCTTAAACTGTTTCCCGTCTGTTTGAGGAGGTTTGTCGGCTTCAGAATTATAGAATCCAGTTACCCCATTTGGAAGTTTCATCCTGTTTCCTCCATTCCTAAGGAGTTTAAATTTTATAGAGGCAAAAAAGACGCCGCCAAACCTGAAGCGGTGCCGTCTTTTTTATAAGATGAAAATATAAATGATGCAAAGTCTCTATACAAAAGCATTTATTCCACTTCACGCCTGCTGTTGTGCATTTAAGTTCTTGACCCCCAGCACTGCCTGGAAAACAAACGCGATTGCACACAATACGATAGCCACATAGCCAAGAGTGTTGATTGGCTGGAGCAAAAACGTCCGCACTACAATCAGCAGCAGCATAGCCGCCAACGAAAAGTTAACGACATACGGCTTGTCGTAAAACTTCTTTAAAGAATACGCCGCAAATACAGCAGCGGCCACAATCAGCAAAGATAAAATAGTCCCCATAAAATTCCCTCATCCTTTTTTGTGCATTTTTTCTAGTTTAGCATTCTTGCTGACGATCCGATACCGACTTAATCATTCGGGAAGTTTGTCATACGCCATTTTTTTAATGATTTGTTCATGCTGGGGATATTGAGCGAGCAGCTCATTTTGAGTGAACAGTTCAAAATCAGCAAAATCAAAGCCCGGTGCCACCATGCAGCCGACCAAAGAAAAAGCCTCTTCTTTTTCTACTGAAGAGCCAAATATGCTGCCGCTTGGCACCAGTACCTGCGGTTTTTCACCATTTTTGATATCCAATCCCAGCTTTTCCACACGGTATCCGCCGTCCTTATCAAGGATATGGACTGACAGCGCACTGCCGGCATGGAAATACCAGAGCTCGTCAGACTTCAAGCGATGCAGATGGGAAACGTCATGCGAGCGCAGCAGAAAATAAATGCTTGTATAAAGCAGCCTTTCAGCCGGATGCGTCTCTGGAGAAATTAGTTGCTCCGACTCAAAAGCCCTTTTGTAGAAGCCGCCTTCCGGATGCGGCTCCATCCCTAAATGTTTGATCATATATTCTGCTTCCATCATTGATCCCTGCTTTCTTTTCCAATTGCAAATCCATCAAACACCCTGCCGCCATGCTTATTCAGAACAGCGTCTGTCAATTGGATGACCTCTTCTTTTTCAGCGGTCCGGTAATAGCTGTCAAAGGCTTCAATAAAACGGCCAGCGAATTCAGCGTCGTATCTTTTCAAGGCCCGCACCAGCCATTTTGACGTTCCGGTCCACTGCCGATTGATTCTCAGCACAAACTCACTCAGCTGTTCCGCTAAAGCATTGGCAATAAACAGTTCTTCTGCACGATTGCTGCAGCCTAAGAAGTCTTCCAGCACATCTGTTAGAAAATAACGTTTTTGCTCCGCTTCTTTTGCACTCCATTCCGCCGGACCTTTTTGCAGCAGCAACCGGGCTTCGTGTTTTATAGACTCTATCATCCTATTATCTTTTAAAACGATTCCTTCTGCCACCATATTCGGCAAAGAAGGGCGTCCCCTTTGACAGTCGCTATCAAAATATGCCTGATAAGAAGTTAAACTATGAACAAAAATTTCAACAGGCCAGCCATTTTCCATTACCGACTTTCTATAAGACGACATAATATTATTATAAAATACCACTAAATCTAAATCGGACGTCTCGGTCGCTTCTCCCCTTACGATACTGCCTGCCAATAATGCAGCTTCACAATCCGGAAATAACTGGGCAACCAGCTGCTTCGCTGTTGCCAACGCATTCTTATCCATTGCTTCAACTCCTTTGCCTAATTATGTTTTTCTGCTTATTGTTGAAACTTTCTCAATACTCATCTCGTATTCATTATATAGCAAATTTAAAACGCCAAGGAGGAGCAAAATGAATAACCACGAAATTGATTTTAAATTACACGGGGATGACATGCAGTTTGTTGAAGTGGAACTGGATCCGAACGAAACGGTCATTGCTGAAGCTGGTGCTTTGATGATGATGGAAGACGGCATTGTGATGGAAACCATTTTTGGAGACGGCTCCAAAGGAGGCGGGTCCGGCATCATGGGCAAATTGATTGGAGCCGGTAAACGGGTTATTACGGGGGAAAGTTTGTTTATGACGACGTTTACCAACCAAGGAACAGGCAAGCGCCATGTATCTTTCGCATCGCCGTACCCCGGCAAAATCATTCCGATGGACTTGAGCACGCTCGGCGGAAAAGTCATTTGCCAAAAAGACGCTTTCTTGGCAGCCGCTAAAGGCGTATCCATTGGCATTGAATTCCAGCGTAAACTTGGCACCGGCTTTTTTGGAGGCGAAGGATTCATCATGCAAAAGCTGGAAGGCGACGGTTTGGCGTTCATCCATGCCGGTGGAACACTTTACCGCAAAAACCTGCAAAAAGGTGAAGTATTGCGCGTCGATACCGGCTGTCTCGTTGCGATGACTGCAGACGTTGATTATAATATCGAAATGGTCTCCGGCGTTAAAACCGCTTTGTTCGGCGGCGAAGGCCTGTTCTTCGCGACACTTCGCGGCCCTGGCAGCGTGTGGATTCAATCATTGCCTTTCAGCCGGCTCGCAAGCCGCGTCTTTGCTGCAGCTCCTCAAAACCCTGCCGGACGGTCCCAAGGCGAAGGCAGTGTTGCAGGCGGATTATTCGATTTGCTTGGCGGCAAATAAGCTTAACTATGCAAACAAAGACCCGAAGCCATTGTCAGGCTCCGGGTCTTTTGAAATTTCACTTTTTGCGTTTCTGCATTTCTTCAACCGCCCCATTGAATTTATCAAAATCAAATTCCAGGCTGTTCCGTTTATAGAAAAATAGGATCGATTCTTTTTCGCCTTGAGCGAGCAGATGATTCACTACTGCTTTCGGGCTTTTCATATTAATGCCTGCCTGGTCGGCATCTGCAAGTTTGTCTAAAATGTCATTTGGTATAACCGGCATTCCGGCAACCCCCTTTTCAATCGAGACTGCAGCAATTATGTCTGCCATCTGCTTTATTCAACTTCAATTTCTCTGATACATGACTTCCCCGGCAACTACCGTCATTTCTACTTGAGCTTCTAAAACCTGCTCCGGCAGCCCTTCGAATAAATCGCGGTCATAAATTGAAAAGTCGGCATCAAAGCCTTCAACAATCCGGCCTCGCTCATGCTCTTTGCAAATGGCCGCAGCGCTTCCACTCGTATAAAGTTGGATCGCTTCAAAACGGCTCAATTTTTCCTGCGGCATATAGCCTTCATGCGTTTCATATGGCTTTCTCCGGGTCACGGCCGCATAAATGCCCAAAAGCGGATTTACTTCCTCAATCGGCGCATCTGATCCACCGGCACAAATCAGCCCTTTAGCGAGCAAGCTCTTCCATGCGTAAGCCCACTTGATCCGTTCTTCACCGAGCCGTTCAATGACCCAAGGGAAATCGGAAGTGGTAAAACTCGGCTGCACATCCAAAGCCACGTCTATTTTTTGCATCCGTTCAACAAGGTCTTCACGAACGACCATGGCGTGGATCAGCCGGTCACGTTTGCCTTTTGGCACAGGATGCGCTTCGATGGCATCCAGCGCCTTTTCCATCCCCAAATCGCCGATGACATGGATAGCAACGGCTTCACCGTGCCGGCGTGCCATTGCAACCAGCTGCTTTAATTCCTCATCGGAATGGATAGCGACACCGCTTGTTGACGGGTCGTCGTTATAAGGTTTGCTGAGCAATGCCGTTTTTCCGCCGATGGAGCCATCAGCAAAAATCTTAATGGCGCCTGGGTCGATAAACGGTTCATCGTATTCAGCACTTTCAATCATTTTTTCAAAGACACTATGGGCACGCAGCAAATGGGCGCGGAATTTGATGTCTCCACCAATGACGTTCTTGAAAGCCTGCAAGGGCCTTGAATAATCGCCGTAATAACCCATATCTTCCGTATGAGCACCCGTCAGGCCGAGCGACAATAAATCTTCAACTGAAGTTTTCAGTGCATTCGTTAAATAATTGATGCTGACTTCCGGAATTTGGCCGGACACCAAATCCTGCGCAGCATCCAATAAATACCCAGTCGGTTCGCCGTCATTATCGCGGACAATGACACCGCCTTCCGGATCCGGCGTGTCTTTCGTAATGCCAGCAAGGTCCAAAGCTCTTGAATTGGCCAATACAGCATGGCGGCAGACGCGTTTCAGCATCATCGGCGAGCGGCTTATTTCATCCAGTTCCGTCCGGTGGAAGATTTTGCGGTCCGGAAAATTGTTTTCGTTCCAGCCTTCTCCGATAAACCAATCACCTTCTGCGAGATTGGCAGTTGAACGGATCAATTGATTTTTCATTTCTTCTGAAGAATCGATTTTGGACAAGTCTACCCGCAGCAGTTTTTCGCCATGCCCAATCATGTGCATATGGCTATCGACAAATCCAGGATAAATTACTTTTCCTTCCAGATTTATTTCTTGGTCTGCTGAGCCTTTTAGTTCTTCGTATGTACCTATTTTTTCTATTTTTCCGCTGGATACCAAAACTGCTTCCGCCGTTTCGCCTTCCACAGCCATCGTGTAAATTACTCCTCCATGCCATAACGTCTTCATGCTGTCACTCCTTTTCTAAATATAATGATAAATCCAAGTTCCGGCTTATACAACTACTAACCATTTCCAAGCCATTAAATTTCATGCCGAAACTTTCTGACGCGGAATAATGGGAATTTATGATATAATTAAGATACATTTTTTGAAAGCAGAGGTGAACCCTCCAAACCGGGGGGACCAATTGGACAGTATACTCATATTGAATTTGTTTTTGGTAGTTTTGTTAATTGCTTTAACCGCTTTGTTTGTCGGATCTGAATTTTCCATTATCCGTGTGCGGACATCCCGCATCGATCAGTTGATTTCAGAAGGCAGTAAAAGCGCGATGAAGACGAAAAAGATTGCAGATCATCTCGATTACTATTTATCGGCATGCCAGCTTGGCATCACCGTAACAGCTCTAGGACTGGGGTGGCTCGGTGAACCAACTGTAGAGCGCCTGTTGCATCCGGTTTTCGAGAATTTTGGAATTGGAGATCCAACTGCCTCCATCCTTTCGTTTACCATCGCTTTTGTAGCCGTCACTTATTTCCATGTTGTACTGGGTGAATTGGCACCAAAAACGCTTGCCATTCAGTATGCCGAAAAAATGGCTTTGTTCTTTTCAGGCCCACTGATTCTTTTCGGCAAAATCATGAATCCGTTTATCTGGTTGATGAACGGTTCTGCCCGCCTGCTGTTGCGTGCCTTCGGCATTGAACCGGCAGACCATGAACAGGCCCATTCAGAGGAAGAACTGAAAATCATTATGACTCAAAGTTATCAAAGCGGTGAAATCAATCAAACCGAACTAGCGTATATGCAGAACATCTTTTCATTCGATGAACGCTGTGCAAAAGATATCATGATTCCCCGAACGCAGATGGAATCCATTTCACTTGAAATGACCCACGATGATTTGATGGAAATTGTGCGCGAACATGAATATACCCGTTATCCCGTTACAGAAAATGGGGATAAAGACAATATTTTGGGCTTTGTCAATGTAAAAGAAATGCTGACAAACTATACAATTACCGAAGACATGAAAGAAAGCGTTGTTGTCCATGATATACCTTTCGTCATGGAAGCTGCTCCAATTCAAGACGTTTTAAGAACGATGCAAAAAGAGCGTGTCCATATGGCAATTGTCATTGATGAATACGGCGGAACTTCTGGCGTTATTACAATGGAAGACATTCTGGAAGAAATTGTTGGGGAAATCCGTGATGAATTTGATGAAGACGAACCCGATGAGATCAAAGCTGTAGATATAAATAATTACCTAGTAAACGGACGAGTCTTATTGTCTGACCTTGAAGAACGTTTTGGCATTACTTTTGAAGACAGTGAAGACATTGATACAATCGGCGGCTGGGTACAGCTGAAAAATATTGATATCCATGAAGGCGAAAAAGTTGAATTGCCGAATCACACGATCACCGTAAAAGAAATGGAAAACCACCAGATCATAACGGTCTTGTTGAGCCGCAAAGAAACGATCGAGTCTGACAAAGAACCTGTCGAAATAACCGAATAAGTTTACCTACAAAAAAACACCGCCTGCTCATCATCCGAGCAGGTGGTGTTTTGCTGTCTGTCATTGTTTTTTACCGATCAAGGATTTCTCATATTCGAATTTCTTCATCAGCATTTCCCCTGAAAAACCTTCTTCGATCAAGCGCGCCAAGATGTCTTTGGAATCGTCATCTGACGGGTCAGGCTGATCGTCCCGGTCAATCTCGACGACATTGTCTTCATTGCGGATCCAATCGGAAAAACTGCCGGTGTACAAGCGAAGCGACTCATGTCCCTTTTTTGCGAGCGCAGCATAAAGGCCGGCGGCTGAAACACCGCTGCCGCAATAAATAACAGCAGGCTCATTGTTTTGCAACACCGATGAAAAATCAGCATCATCGATAAATTGCTTATTTTTGACCAGCTGCTCCAAATCAAAATTCCGGGCACCTGGAATTCTTCCCGCCACCGGATCAATAGGCTCTTCAATTCCCGCATAGCGTTTTGCAGAGCGGGCATCTACTAATACCCCAAGTTCTTCTCCGTTGATGACCTTTTTCACATACTCTTGATCGGCATAGATTGCATCGTTGAAGGTCAAATCAATCTTGCTTGGAGCATAGCTTGTCGGTTCAGTTGAAACTTCAATGCCTTGTTTTTTCAATGCTTCAAATCCAATTTTGCTGATGTAGACCTCTTCAAATCCCGCGTACTTCAGCAGCCACCAGGCGCGGGCAGCATAAGCTGTGCCGCCTTGGTCATAAATGACAATTGTATCTTCATGGGTCAAACCGCTAGTGCGGATCAATTCGGCCAACTGTTCTTTGGAAGGCATGGGATGGCGGCCGGCGTTAGAAGCCATATCCGACAGGTCGTCATTCAAATCCCAAAAAACCGCGCCTTTTACATGTTCTTCGGCATATAATTGCCGTCCACTTTCCGGATTGTGGAGCTCAAATCTCGCGTCAATCCATCTGTAATTCCCGGTGTCCGTCGTTTTAATGAAAACTGTCATTGCTTACACCCTTTCCGCTAACAAATTAGAAAACAACTCTTTCCACTTATCCAGTATTTCTTGCTGCTGCAGCAGTGTACGCTCTGACTCAATTTGATTGATCGCCTGCCTTAAAGTATGCTGGCGCAAGCCTTCCGCTTCCTGGTCGATCCAAGCGTCTGCCCATTCCCCGAGCTTCACTTTTTCTCTCTCTAAATATTTTACCGCATCAGGCTCCATTAAAGCCTGCAAAGCGTCACGCAGTTTTTCTTTTTCATTTTTCTCGAAAAAGCTTCGATTGTTTTTATAATACGTTTTTACAGATGAATAATCTTTATGGGCAAATGGCCGGTCCACTTCGACAGCCGCTGCTTCTTCCACTTCGTATGGCGTAAATGAAAAATCCGGGTTCATGTCTTTTAACTTGGCCGTGTCATCTTTGAAGCGGGCTGCAATTTTCTTTTCGATTAACTGGGCCAACCGGAAATTGGTGACACGCAGCTCTTGCTGGAAATCAAATGCGGTCATTTCCGTCATTTCCTGCAATGCCGTATCCAAAGCTTGCTGAGCTGATTTGCCTGAGAACACGGAAGGGTTGAACGCTTCTTTGAAAAAATCATTGAAACGGTAGAAAACCCGCTGATTCACGTAATACAAAAGTTCGTTCAATTCCTGCAGCGCTTCTTGCGATAAAATGCGTGCCGGTGAAGCACTGAACAAGATGCGCAGTTGCTGTTCGAGCCGTTTCAGCTCTTCAAGCCGCTCATCTTTGCGCAAAAGGTTTTTTTCGGTTTGGGCAATCAACCCTTGGAACCGGTCAATTGCTTTTTGCTCTTCTTCTGCCAATGACTGGACAGCCATTCCTTTTAACTCGTCTTTCAGAAAATGCTGGAACGCCGTTTCGAATTCCGGCATGCCCGACACTTCACGGTCACGCAAAGCCATTAAACTTGAAACCCCGTAAAGCCGCGGAAAACGAATGCCAAAACGAAGCAATTCATCCTGGACGTATTGAATGACTTCATTTTTTTCCTGTTCATTATTCGCTAAGTCTATCGCGTTGACGATAAAGAACATTTTGTCCATTTCAAACGCATCTTTAACCCGCCCCAGTTGAATCAGGAATTCACGGTCTGCACGGGCAAACGCATGGTTATAATAAGTGATAAATAGAATGGCATCGGCATTTCGGATGTATTCAAAAGCGACATTCGTATGGCGCGCGTTGATGGAATCTGCTCCCGGAGTATCGACAAGCGTCACGCCGCTGCGCGTCAAATCACAGTCATAATAAAAATCGATTTCATCGACAAAACAGCTTCGCTCTTCTTTGGCTACGTACAACCCGAACTCTTCCCGGTCTGTTCGAATGGTTTTGCCAAGTTCTCCTTTAAAGTTAGGATAGCCTTTGCGGAATGCTGTGATAAAGGATTTATGGACTTGCTGCTCCGTCGCTTCATTTACCGGCAAGTTAGCTGATTTATCGAACGCCTCTTCCAAGGAACTGACTGCAATGCCGAGAGCCTGGAAAGAATTCTGCACATCTTCCGTCATTTGCGACACTGTTTTCAGCCGGACATCCGCTGTTTCATGAGGATGGTCTTTTGAAATCGGGCGGATGCGGTTGATGGTTGCCGTCGTCGGATTCGGCGATACCGGAAGCACCGTTTCTCCCATTAAAGCATTTGAGAAAGACGATTTGCCAGCGCTGAAAGCTCCGAATAACGCAATGGTAAATTCCTGATTTTGGAGTCTTCCTGCTTTCCGTTTCAAGTACTCCGCCGTTTCTGCAAATCCTTTGATCGAGCCGATGGTTTCGGCAGTCCGGCTTGCCCGTTCAACGACTGCCCCTTCATCCAACACTGAAAGAGAATGGCTTTCAGGCTGAGCTGCTTCTTCGTTTGGCAGTATAGTTTCTGTTTCCAGCATGGAAGGGTCAAATTTAACCATTTCCTCGATTTTCACTTGGAAGCTTTCTTGCCATTGCTGGACTTTTTCTTCTGCTGCCTGTTTTTGTTTAGGAAGCATGGCTGAAAATGCCCTTTTCACTTTATCGATGCGTTCGTCCATTTCTTCTAAAGTTTTGATGGCCAGCACTTTTTGGTTTAATTGTTCGGCTTTCATATCGATTTCCGTGCTCAAATCATCTGATAGCCCGTTGAATTGTTCTTCTTGCGCATTTTTCCAGGCTTCTGTTTCCCGGACAAACCATCTCTGCACCGCAGTTGAAATGCTGTTCGCAAAGTTCAGCACAGCGTCACCTGTGATGGAAGCACCTCGCGGAACCTGCTCTTCGACCAATGAAAACGGCACGTCAAAGACCAAGTCATCAATCGCAAGCGATTCTGAATCTGTTAAATGCCCTGCATCTTTTAATGAGGTTTTCATCAATTTCTTGAGGTGAGAAGTGATTTGTGATGCCACTACTGATGACAATCTGTCTTGGACTTCCAATTTCCGCAATTCACGTTCTTCTTGTGTTTTCTTGGCGCTGAACAGCAGCCCGACTTTGAAGTTCGGCTGCACCGATTCCAAATAATTGGTCAAGGCATTACGCAATTCATACGGCATGATGTTCGAGTTTTCCAAAAGCTGTTTGCGGCTTTTCTCGAAATTCAATTTCCAGTCTTCATAATCCATGACGGATAACCGGCGGGAAACCGAATCGCTTTCCTTTTTCAAGTCTTCCCGCATCTGCCATTCTTCTTCTGTAAGGACCGAGGAAAAAGCCTGGAGCCGTTCATTTTTTTCATCTTCTAAAAACTGAACATGCTCATCTTTTAATTGCTGCAAAGCAGATTCAGCAGCAATTCCAACATGGCCTTGCCAGCCTTCCATAACAGACGATACCAGAGCTTTTACTTGTTCAAAATCATTTCCAGGATAGGCAAAGTCCTTTAAGGAAGTGAAAAAGATTCCTTTCGGCACAACGCCCCATGCTGCAAATGAGTCATGAACCGATTGGGTGAATTCTGTAAAAGTCAGTTCACTGCTTTGGTGTTTGTCGATTTGATTGACAATCAAGTATAAATCCGTATATTTCTGCAGTTCTTTCGTGAAATTGAAGTTCAACTCGGACTGCACATGGTTGTAGTCCATGACATAAAACACCATGTCTGCGACATGAAGCGCCGATTCGGTTGACATCCGGTGGGCATCATCGGTGGAATCGACACCTGGTGTATCCATTACGGTAATGCCTTCAGGCAAGACGGAATCTTCATGTCCGATGTCAATCTGAGTGACTTCCCCGCTTTTGCAGAAGGCTTTCACTGCTTCAAAATCATAGTTCTCAGGAAAGTATACCGGTTTTTCGTTTTTCAGATTGACGATGGCGAAATCGGCGTCGGCTTTGTGCACATTGACGATATTGGCACTGGTTGGAATCGGGCTAGACGGCAACAGCGTCTCTCCGGTCAGCGCATTGATCATCGATGATTTCCCCGATGAGAAATGACCGGCGAATCCGATGATGAAATTATTTTTCAAGATCTTTTTGGCAAATAATTCGGCTTTTGCCGCGCGCTCTGTGTCTTCATTTTCCTCGAATATATGATATAGTCTTGCCGTCTCAATTAAACCTTCTTTATGCTCTAGCACTGTCATGTTGCAAAACTCCTTCATCAAATACTGCTACTATCATATCATTTTTTGCACGTGAACGAAAAAAATCCTTTTCGTTTAAGAAAAGGATTTAATCACAATCATGAGATTGATGTCCGGACCTTATGAAAAACCGTGAATGGTCATGCCACCGTCCACAAACAAGGTTTGGCCGGTTATGTAGCTCGCTGCCTCTGAAGCCAGGAATACCACAGGAGTTGCTACTTCAGGCAATTCCCCAACCCGTTTCATCGGCGTCACTGCAAGAATCGAATCCAAATAATCCTGATCGCTTAATAACTTCTCCGTTAACGGCGTTTTAAAATACCAAGGCCCAATCGCATTGACCCGGATATTTTGAGGCCCCCATTCCATAGCCATCACTTTGGTCATTTGAATGATGGCCGCTTTTGAAGCTGCATAAACAACGCCCGTTTTCAGCGCACGCTCCCCGCCTACAGAACTGATGTTGATGATGGAACCGCCCCCTTTCATTTTCTTAACGGCTTCCTGCGAGAACATAAAAACGCTATGGGCATTGGTATCCATGATCTTATGCCATTCATCGTCGCTTGCATCTGCCAAGGATGAGCGGATGTTCATGCCTGCATTATTGACGAGGACATCAATGGCGCCGAATTGTTCAATTGTCTTTTCCACGGCGTTTTGAATTTGTTCCCGTACTGTTATATCTGCAACGATATAAGCCGTCCGGCCGTTGCCGATTTCTTTTTGCACCGCCACGAGATCCGATTCTGTGCGTGCGACCAGCATCAAATTTGCTCCCGCTTCCGCCACCGCTAATGCAATCGCCTTGCCGATCCCTTTACCAGCACCGGTCACGATAGCCGTTTTGCCTTCTAAACTAAATGACTTCAACATGGAAAATCCCCTCCTCTCTTTATTATAATCAAAATTGTTAATAAATTGGCGTGAAATTGAATAATGGTTATCCATTTGCCTCGCTTTGAGCCGGTTGGACATAAACGATGCTGAGTTGGGCATATATTGAGTGAAGTTGGGCATAAAGCAATCACACTTGGGCATAACACTATTGAAATTTGGCATAACCTTGCCACGCATCCAATTTCTTATAAATAGACAATAAAAAAACGGCTTTAAAAGCATGCCGCTTTTAAAGCCGTTCGGTGTTTAATTCAGCTGATAAATTTTCGTATACTTCTGCTCCAGGTAGCTGGCCAGATGCTCCGCATTCAAGCCTTCTCCGGTTGCATCCTGCAAAATTTCGAGCGGTTTCTTAACAGCTCCGTGCTTGTGGATATTTTCAGTCAGCCATTCACGGATCGGTGTAACATCGCCTTGCTCCAGCAACTCATCATAATCCGGTAAATCCTTTAGCATGGCGTTTTTGAATTGCGCCGCATAAATATAGCCGAGTGCATACGAAGGGAAATAACCGAAACTTGCGCCTGCCCAGTGAACGTCCTGCAAAACGCCTTCCGCATCATTCGACGGGCGGATCCCCAAATACTCTTCGTATTTATCGTTCCACAGCCGCGGCAGATCTTTAACTTCCAAGTCTCCATTAAACAGCCCTTTTTCCAGCTCATAGCGGATCATAATATGAAGTGCATACGTCAGTTCATCCGCTTCGATGCGAATCAGCGATGGCTTCGATTCATTAATGGCGCGCCAGTAATCGGCAACTTCAATGCCCTTGAACTGCTCCGGTGCGTATTGTTTTAAAAGCTCAAAATTTTTGTTCCAGAACTTATCGTTGCGTCCGACAAAGTTCTCGAAAAACAGCGATTGGGATTCATGAATGCCCATTGAAGCACCGGTTTCCACCGGCAGCCCAGACAATTCTTCACCGAGGTTCTGTTCGTATAAAGCATGCCCGCATTCATGGATCGTACCAAATACGGCGGTGCGGAAATCTTTTTCATCGTATTTCGTCGTCACCCGGATATCTTTCCGGTTGATATTGGTCATGAACGGATGAACCGTTTCATCAAGTCGGCCGGCTTCGAAATCATAGCCTAATTGGCCAAGGATTTCATAGCTGAAATCCCGCTGTGCTTCTTTCGGAAAATGGCCGAAAAGAAAACCGGTTTGGGGCTTGTGTTCGGAATCGGCAATTTTTTGGACAAGCGCAATAATGCGTTCACGCAGTTCACCAAAAACTTTGTCCAGGATTTCCGTCGTCATGCCTGGTTCGTATTGATCAAGCAATGTGTTATAAGCGCTGCCGTTTTTCTCGCCCCAATAACCGATCATTTTTTTCGTGGTCGCAACCAACTTCTCCAAGTAAGGCTCAAACATGGAAAAATCTCCGGCAGCTTTTGCATCTTCCCATACAGATTCCGCTTTGGACTGCAAAACAACAAATTCCCTGTACTCTTCAGGCGGAATCTTTTTGCTTAAGTCATACTCTTTTCGTGATTCTTCCACGGAACGGCGCATCACGGGAACTAACCCATCTTTTTCCGCTTCCAATGCAGAAAGCAGTTCGCCGAAAGCGTCTGAAGTCGACAGCGCAAATAATTCAGACGATAAAGTTCCGATTGTCTCTGAACGCAGATCGACGCCTTTTTTCGGTGCGCCAGTACGAAGATCCCAATACAATAACGCAAGGGCTTCCTGATAAGCACGCATTTTTCCCGCATGTTCCACAAATTGTTGTTCGAGCGTCATCTAAATCCCTCCAAAACAGACTTTAAGCCCATTGTAACACAAGACTTTAGAAGGATTAAAAATTTTCTGCAGGAACCGGCAAAATCTGATTCCACAAATGCTCGACAACCAATTCTTCCTCATTCAACAATAAATGGATTTCTCCATAATCGTTCGAAGTGCGGATCAATCGGCCGATGCCTTGCTGAATGCGCAGCTGCATAAACGGCAAATCAATTTCCTCAAGCGGATTAGTGCTGAATTTGCGTTTCGCTTCGAAAACAGGATCCTGCGGCGGAAATGGCAAATCGACAATGATGACTTTTGTCAACGCTTCACCAGGTAAATCAAGGCCTTCCCACAGGTGATACGAACACAGCACTTGGAATTTGCCTTCCTGGAATTCTTTCACAACTGTCGATAGTTCCCGATCCCCTTCGAATTCAATGCGGTATTGATGGTCAAGCGGCAATGAACGCTTAAAATTGTCCATGTCCATTTTTGATTTGAACAAGACAAGCGTCTGGTCCCCTGTTGAAAATAAATCATAGACACGGCCGAACTTATCGGTCTGCTTCAAAGGATGTTTGAATACTTTCATGACGTCTTCATAATCAAATGGAGACGGCACTGAAAATGATTGGAAATCGTCTATTCCTAAGCTGTCCGCAATATACGTAAAATCTTTTTGAATGGACAATGTTGCGGAAGAAAAAATGATCGGCACTTTGCCATCAAAGAATTTTTCATCCAGGATATCCGTGACGAGACGCGGCATAATGACCAATGTCTCGATTTCATCTTTCACTTCAAGCCAGTTGATGGCATCGCCTTCTTCAATAAACAATTTCATCGAAAACGTATAAAGTTCGAAATATTCTTCCGCCAGCTTTAAATCGTATTCCGGAATGGTATAAAGTTCTCCTTCGAACACAAATTCCTCCAGCAGCTCGTTGATTGTGTCGACCAGCTCACGGCCTAGCCCCAATAATTCGGCGGTCTTTCGTATTCCTTTGCGGTCTTCATGGCTTGCGATGGTATTTTTGCGCAGTTCGCGGAAAAAGTCATTGTGCAAATCAATCGTTTGTTCAATCAATCTCAAGGTTTTTTCTCTTACTCCATCAACCATGACGCGTTCAGTGACATTTAAAAGCGTCATTTCCTGCACTTCGTAAGTCAACGCCCGTTGAGCGGCGAATTCCAGCAAATGCCCTTCATCAAGAACCACCAGAGAATAATCCGGCAATAGCGGCGTCTGTCCTTCACGCGTGCGTGTTTCTTTTGTCCAGATATGCTCCATCAGGAAATCGTGCGAGCAGATAACCAGGTCGGTCGCTTGGCGGTAATGGTTGCGGTGGATGGTCTGGCCGCATTTATTGCGGAGTTCGCAAGCCTGGCAATTTTGGATAGGATGGTAATTGACTTGCTGCCATTCTTCATCCGTCACATCGGGATAACTCGAGCGTTCCCCGTAAGGATAGGTATTCTGCATCGAAAAAGTTTTGTTGACGAATTCAGGAAGGCTGTCTTCAATATCGTACAAAAAATCAGCGTCGCTGCGTTTTTGTGCACCTTCAAAGCGCTGCAGACATAAATATTGATCGCGTGATTTTGCCAGGCGGACATCCAGTTTTAAATCGAACAAATCGTTCAACCGGTCGATATCCCCGCCTTTTTTCACAAGCTGTTCAATCAGCGTTTCATCCGCACAGGAAATCAATGCCGGTTTGCCGGTATAGCGGGCGTAAGCAATCGCAGGCAGCAAATAAGCCAAGGTTTTCCCAGTGCCGACTCCAGCTTCAGCGAAAAGCACCGATTTTTCTTTTAACGCCTGTTCAATCTGGAATGCCATAAAGATTTGTTCATCACGCAAATCAAAGCCTTTTTCCGGCAATTCGTCGTAAAACACGTCACCGATCCAATCGTTGAGCGATTCAAAAAATGTTTTATCTTTACTTAATGGAAATGGTATAGGCTGTCTCATAAGTTCTCCTCACAGAGAAACGGAAGAGCTCCGGCCCTTCCGTTCTCGAGTCATTTATTTTTTGGCCGTTCTCCCCAGAATTGGAACAAATCTGTGCGAATAAAACCATTGAATAATTTTCGTTTTTTAGTTGCTGGCTGACCGTAATGCGTCTCGAATTTTTCCATCGATGACAAGATGTAAATCGACCAAGTCGGGTGTTTGGAAAAGATCTGGCCCATATCACTGATCATCTGTTCAATCACTTCTACTTCACCAATCCGCTCTCCGTACGGCGGGTTCCCGACAACAACGCCATTTTCTTCATGCGTCACAAAGTCTTTCACTTGGCGCTGCTGGAATTGAATGATATCGGCGAATCCGGCTTCCCGGGCATTTTCCTCCGCTACTTTGATCATGCGATGATCGATATCGGTGCCGAGGATATTCAGCGGTTGGTCGTAATTCGCCAATTCCTCCGCTTCTGCACGGACATCATCCCAGATTTGCTGTTTCATCCATGGCCATTCTTCACTGTCAAAATCGCGGTTATAGCCTGGTGCAATATTTTGGCCGATCATCGCTGCTTCAATGACTATCGTCCCGGATCCACAGAAAGGATCTACAAACGGCCGGTCCGGTGTCCATCTTGAAAGCTTCACTAAAGCTGCCGCCAACGTTTCTTTCAATGGCGCTTCCCCTTGGTCTAAGCGGTATCCGCGCTTATGCAGGCCGGCTCCGCTTGTGTCGATCGACAATTGGACTTTATCTTTTAAAATGGAGACTTCAATTTTAAAACGGGCTCCAGATTCATCTAAGAACGAGT